>NZ_CM143956.1:0-3927882 GCF_055361265.1 Pseudarthrobacter sp. TRD_SC_9 | reverse complement strand
AAATCAGTTTCCTCAAACTTGCGGGCCTGCATTTTGTGCAGCCAGCAGGTCCGGAACCACTAGGTTGGCCCAGCCTTCTCCACAGGGTTATGCACAGACCGTGGATAATCGGCTACTGGGACACTCTAGGGGATGAAAAGCCTAGAAGATAGCTGGGGACTTGCTTGTGGATAATTACAACGGTGTGGTTCCAAAACTAGTCCTGTGAGGCACTTCATCCACAGGCTGAAAGGCCTACTTAGCCACAGTTGGGGATATCCTCTCCGCACCGCCCCGGTTTGACTGGGACCCGGTATTTGCCCTAACGTTGTGAAGTCCTTTGTGTCCGCTTTTTGGCCCCATCTGCATCCCTCTAACGCCAGGCGTTAGAGCAGCCGGGGGAAGTGGCACATACAAAACTTAGCGTCGGCCAGTTCTTCCCCAATTACTGATCGGGTGGGCGCACCTTTGATCCACTGGAGTAACTAACGTGAGCAAGCGGACTTTTCAGCCGAATAACCGCCGTCGAGCCAAGAAGCACGGCTTCCGCCTTCGTATGCGTACCCGCGCCGGCCGTGCCATTCTGGCAGCCCGTCGTGGCAAGGGCCGCACCGAGCTGTCGGCCTAAATAAACTGACTCGTCGGTTCAATAGTCTTTTGCGAGTTTGAAGGTGCTGGCCACCCGTAACCGCCTTAGGACATCAACCGATTTTTCGACAACTGTACGTTCCGGCGTCCGCAATGGACGCCGGAACGTAGTGTTATATGCGGCAACCCTTCCAGACGACCAACCCAGCAGAATCGGGTTCATCGTTTCCAAAAGTGTCGGGAACGCCGTGACCAGGAACCTCGTTAAGAGGAGACTGAGAGAAGCTGGCGCCGCGTCCTTGAAAAGGTACGGCACCGGCTATGCAATTGTTGTCCGGGCTTTGCCCGCGTCAGCCGCTGCAAGCTGGCAGCAGCTGCTCTCGGACTACAACGAATCGTTGGAGTCCACCATCAGGCGCCTGGGAAATCGTGGCGCGGCACGGTCCGGTTCCCTGAACCAGGCCGCGGATGGATCACCAGCCGTCAACGGAACCACACAGGAAGGGACAGCGCGTGCGTGACACTAGTGCCGCCGTCGTCCGCTTCCTTCCTACCGTTGTCACCGCCATGGGCAGAGCTATCTGGAACCTGCCGCGAAACATTCTGATTCTTCTCCTGAAGGCCTACCGCAAGGTGATTTCGCCCTTGTACGGCCAGGTCTGCCGATTTTTTCCGTCGTGCTCTGCTTACGCCCTTGAAGCTGTGACAGTGCATGGAGCCGTTAAAGGCACCTGGCTGGCCGCGCGCCGGCTGGTACGTTGCCACCCCTGGAATGCAGGCGGAGTGGACCATGTCCCCGCCGGACACAGGGAATGGCCTGCCGGACAGACCCCAACAATTGTTGTGTTGAACAACCCGGACAAGTTCCTGGCTGCGCGCACTGATGAAGAAGGCCGCTCGGCGGCCTGACGAATAGGGATAACGTATGGACTTCTTTGAAACAATCATGTTTCCGTTCAAGTGGCTGGTGTCCGTCATTATGGTGGGCTTCCACGAGGGCCTGACCTTCATTGGCCTGCCTGAGGCTTCCGGCTGGACCTGGACACTGTCCATCATTGGGCTGGTCCTGGTGATCCGGGCAGCTCTCATCCCCGTCTTCGTCAAGCAGATCAAGGCCCAGCGTGGCATGCAGCTCCTGCAGCCTGACCTGAAGAAGCTGCAGGACAAGTACAAAGGCAAGACAGACCAGCTCTCCCGCCAGGCTATGGCGCAGGAACAGATGGCCATGTACAAGAAGCACGGCACCAACCCGTTCTCCGCCTGCCTGCCCATGCTGATCCAGATGCCATTCTTCTTCGCGTTGTTCCAGGTGCTTTCCGGCATCAGCACGGCGCGCGACCAAAACAAGGGCATCGGCGCAATGAGCCATGGCCAGGTGGAACAGTTCGACGATTCCACCATTTTCGGGGCTACGCTCTCCGCCTCCCTGTTGCATGGCGGTGAGGGGAACCTCACGGCAGTATGGATCCTTTCGATCATCATGATCCTGGCCATGACGGCCTCGCAGTTCATCACGCAGAAGCAGATCATGGCGAAGAACATGTCCGAAGAGGCCATGGCCAGTCCGTTTATGCGCCAGCAGAAGATGATGCTCTACATCCTGCCTGTTGTCTTCGGCGTGGGTGGCATCAACTTCCCCATCGGTGTCCTGATCTACTGGACCACCACCAACCTCTGGACCATGGCTCAGCAGTTCTTCGTGATCCGCCGCATGCCGACGCCGGGATCCCCTGCTGCCAAGGCGCTGGCCGAGCGCCGCGCCGCCAAGGGCCTCCCGCCGCTGTCAATTCTCACCGGCAAGAAGGATGAAGAGGCCGACGCCGATGCTGCCGCTGCCGTCGCCGCGCAGGCCAAGGGCCAGCGTGTCCAGCCGCAACGCAAAAACAGGAAGAAGAAGTAATGTCTGTTGAGAGCACCGATCAGATTCCTTCCGTGGAAGCCGAGATTGACACTGAATCCGAGGACCTCATGGACGAGTCCGTAGCGGCCGGCACTCCTGGTGCTGCTGCAGGCCGGCTCGAGGAAGAGGGCGACGTCGCCGCTGATTACCTCGAGGAGCTGCTGGATATTGCTGATATCGATGGAGACATCGATATCGAGGTCCGCAACGGACGCACCTACATTTCCATTGTTACTGACGAAGAATCGGACGCCCTGGACGCCTTGGTTGGTGAAGATGGCGAGGTCCTGGAAGCCCTCCAGGAACTGACCCGCCTGTCCGTGCTCTCCGCTACGGAGAACCGCTCGCGCCTGGTGCTGGACATCAACGGTTACCGCAAGGAACGTGCCGGCCACCTGCAGAAGATTGCTGAAGATGCTGTGACCACAGCGAAGGCAACGGGTGCACCTGTGGCCCTTGAGCCCATGAGCGCTTACGAACGCAAGATTGTCCACGACGCCGTGGCCGACCTGGGCTTCATCAGCGAGTCTGAAGGCGAAGGCGCCGGCCGTCACATTGTTGTTTCCGCCGAATAGTGGAACGCGGGAGCCGGTAACCATGGTTGACATCACCCCAGCAGAGCTGGCGGCGGCCGAGAAGATTTTTGGCAGCAGGCTGGACCTTGCCAAGCGCTACGTCGAGCACTTGGCCACTTCGGGTACCGAACGCGGACTGATTGGTCCCCGCGAGATCCCCCGACTTTGGAGCCGGCATGTGCTCAACTGTGCCGTGATCGAAAGCGAGATTGCGCACGGAAGCCACGTGGCCGATGTCGGAAGCGGTGCCGGCCTGCCCGGCCTCTGCTTGGCGATTGCCCGCCCTGACCTTGAGTTGACGCTCATTGAGCCGCTGGAGCGCCGCGTCATCTGGCTGCAGGAAGTGGTGGATGATCTGGAGCTGGGCAATGTGACGGTCATGCGGTCCCGTGCGGAGCTCGCTGTGGGCACTGTTGTGGCGGACGTTGTTACTGCCCGGGCTGTTTCTGCGTTGACTAACCTGGCTGGACTGACCATTCCGCTTCTGGGAGGGAAGGGGTTGGTTGTGGCCATCAAGGGACGCAGTGCCGGTGAAGAGATTGAGAAGGCAGCCAAAATCATCCGGCGAATGGGCGGCCGCGAAACCACAGTCGTTACGGTAGGTGCTGATCTTCTGGAGGAGCCCACCACGGTGGTCAGGATCGTTGTCGACAAGTCGCGAAAATCCGCCTGACCAAGGATGGCACCGCCGCGGATTATGGTGAAGCAGATAGGCTAGATAACGGCAGCAAGGCCAACGAGAGTGAGAGTGTGAAGTGAGTAGCAGTGAACCGGCCACGCAGCGGATCCCTCCGTTTGTGTCCCTGGGCTCAGCACGAGCGTTCTCTGCTCCGCCGGTTCCCTCCTCGAAACCACAATCAGTTGCAGGGAGCCAAAATATGCCTTCCGTTTCACGTGAAAGTCCGGTAAACGGCAAGAGCAACGTGATGGACGCGATGGATGACTCCAGCCCCATCGCCCGCGAACTGGTTCACGAGAACAAGCGTCGCGAACGCCTGGCCGGGCGCCGGCTGCCCAAGCCTTCCAAAACCAGGGTCTTTACTGTTTCCAACCAAAAAGGCGGAGTCGGTAAGACCACCACCACTGTCAACATCGCGGCAGCGCTGGCCAGCGCCGGACTGAACGTGCTGGTGATTGATATTGATCCCCAGGGCAATGCCTCTACTGCACTGGGCGTGGAGCACCACGCGGACGTGGACAGCATTTATGACGTCCTCATCAACGATTTCCCCCTCGCCGACGTTGTGGCGCCGTGTCCCGACATCGCCAACCTGATCTGTGCCCCGGCTACCATCCACCTGGCCGGTGCCGAGATCGAGTTGGTCTCCCTCGTTGCACGCGAGCAGCGGTTGCGGAGGGCCATCGACGTGTATGCAAAAACACGAGAGGCCAACGGCGAACCGGCGCTGGACTATATCTTTATCGACTGCCCGCCCAGCCTGGGGTTGCTCACCGTCAATGCCTTCTGTGCCGCCGGCGAAGTGCTGATCCCTATTCAGTGCGAGTACTACGCCCTTGAAGGACTTAGCCAGTTGTTGAAGAACATCGAGATGATCCAGAAGCACCTGAACGCGGACCTGGTGGTCTCCACCATTCTGCTCACTATGTACGATGGCCGCACCAACCTGGCCGCCCAAGTGGCAGCTGAGGTTCGTGAACACTTTCCCGAACAGGTGTTGGGCGCTGTGGTTCCACGCTCAGTACGTATCTCAGAGGCGCCCAGCTACCAGCAGACGGTTATGACCTACGACCCTTCGTCGAGTGGTGCCCTCTCCTACCTTGAAGCTGCTGCTGAAATTGCCGAACGTTAGAATCGAAAGACTCGCATCAACTGAGGCCGGGCCACGCCGGGCTGATCCACTGGAGGGAATTATCCATGAGTGAAAAGCGACGTGGTCTGGGCCGCGGCCTGGGAGCACTCATTCCGAGTTCCGCCGCGACCGGCACAGCTGGCAATGGGACGGCACCCTCGCGTCCAGTGGATCTTTTCTTTCCGGAGAGTCGGCAGCGCACTGCTCCGACTGCGCCGGTGGAGGACCTCAAGGATTCTCCCGCTGAAGAGATAAGTGCGGAGGTGGCTCCGGCCGTTTCTGCTGGTTCCGATGGTTCTGCCGGTGGAGCCAGGAAGAATCCCGCGAAGAAGACGGCATCGAAGAAGACTACGTCCAAGGATGAGTCAGCAGCCGCCACCGTCCCTGCCGGGGATTCTACGACGCCCGCTCCTGTAGAGCCCAGCCCCGCGCTTTCATTTGGCGGGCCCGAACTGGTGGAAGTTCCCGGCGCCAGGTTCGCGGAAATCCCTGTCACCGATATTCATCCCAACCGCAAACAGCCGCGCTCGGTCTTCGATGAGGACGACATGGCAGAGCTGGTTCACTCGGTTCGCGAAATTGGCGTCCTACAGCCAATTGTTGTGCGTACTTCAACCGAACCCGGTGGAGAACCCTATGAACTGGTCATGGGTGAACGTAGGTGGAGGGCTGTTCAGGCGGCCGGCCTCGCTACCATCCCCGCAATCATCCGAGACACAACAGATGATGACCTCCTTCGCGACGCGCTTCTGGAGAACCTGCACCGCAGCCAGCTAAATCCTCTCGAAGAGGCGGCTGCGTACCAACAACTTCTCGAAGACTTCGGAACCACCCACGAACAGTTGGCGGACAAGTTGGGCCGTTCCCGGCCCCAGGTCTCCAACACACTCCGTTTACTTAGGCTCCCTGCCCTGGTGCAGCGCAGGGTTGCAGCCGGTGTCCTGTCGGCGGGTCATGCGAGAGCGTTGCTGTCACTTCCGGACGCTGCTGCGATGGAACGCTTGGCACAGCGCATAGTCGCCGAGGGGATGTCTGTTCGAGCCACCGAAGAAGCTGTGTCCATGTATCAGGATCCAGCCAAGCCCGCGAAAAACAACGTTCCGCGCCCCGGTGCTCGGCATGAGCGCTTGGACTACCTCGCTTCCTCGCTGTCTGATCGCTTAGATACCAACGTGAAAATCTCACTCGGTGTGCGAAAAGGGCGGGTCAGCATCGAGTTCGCAAGCGTTGAGGACCTAAACCGTATTATGGATGTCCTTGCACCTGGAGCGGACACATAGACCTGCTTTCTTAAAGAGGCACTGTTTCACGTGAAACAGTGCCTCTTTTTTGTTTATCAAGATCACCGGACACTCACTTCGGTTTGCGGTCTCCCTGAGAACGTGACGGCACATGGAAAACACCGAACCACCCCCGCCCGCCGTTTGGGGCGATGTTGCTGCCATATAGCGCTGGTGTCAGTGCTTCCATCATGGGCTATGACTGGCTCGGATCTTTTCTGAATGCGTTTGTGTCTTGCAGCGATCTAAAAGTTGCTGTCTGGACGTGCGCACGAGACATTTGGGTTGCTTGATGTCTTCCAAGAACCTGATCTGATTCCGGCATGGAGGGACCCTGCGAAATCGCTGAGGCGTTCTGATCTCGGCGTGCCGAGGTAGGAGCCGATAGTTCGCAAAACATCAATCCTGTCGTATGGACCAGTTTCGTGCCTTCTATGGAGTCTGTGGTCCAGCCCAGGTCCACTGTGCGGTAGGTGGTTCGTGGTCCTGTGTGCAGGTGAACATCCAGGGGAAAAACACGCCTATGCGACCTGTGCATCCTGGTACATGGACCAAGGGAGTTTCTTACGGCACTCTTGGTGCGGACCGAACCGACGAGTTAACGCTGGTTATTCTGGTCTCTGGTCGACCTCTTGGCGAAAGTGATCTTTGCCAACCTATGTGTGTCAGAGTAGCCTGATCGTCTCCCCCGTAGACCTCATTGGCGCAGTTCCGCCGAAATGTGCGAGGACGTGACGACCCGGAACCGATCACCCCGCGTTACCGGCCCCCAGGTGTTCTACGCATCCACGTTCTGCTTCGCGGGCCGGAACGAGGTACCGATCCAGGGAGAAACTGCACACGCGTCCCGAGGCAACGATTGGCCGCTCTCCACTGGAACGCCGAGTCGGTCGCTAATCCTGATCAGGGTACGTGCTTATGTTTCACGTGAAACGCTCGGTCTGTGCTCGGTTCCCAGAGGGTAGACCGCTGAAACAGAATCCCCATGTCAGGTCGTACGGCCAATGGTGCAAGGCCATAGCTCTAGAGCATCCGTTGTGGCTTGTGGGCTGTATCCGCTGGATGACACCGGAGCTCGAGCGGTCGACCCAGGTTGTTCGCGGGTCCGGTCCTGGATCTCAGAGAACATAGGCCCAGCTCGCGCCTCTGGAAGTGGAAGCCTAGTATGCACTCGTGGGATCCTGAGGGGTACCCTGCGTGCGAGTTCGACTCCCCTGACCAACATTAGGTATTTTGACTGCCTGCTGATTCAGGATCGTTCGTCTGGTGCGGTGGCCCGTAACACTCTGCAACTGCCGGACCGCTCCGGTCCGCTCGGTCGGCTTTGGGTTCCATTGGCGCTTCTGGCTGTTGCCGGACTAAGTTTTCCCCGCTTAGGTGTTCTGCTCCCAGCGACATGCCCTGAGGCCGCTTGAGTGAGCGTACTGCCCTGCATGACCCATCGATTCGTGGCGGTCGCACTCTGGGTGGTGGACTGGATTCTGGGCCTTACAAGGAACCGACGTCCGACGCCGCACTTTTCCCTATGCGGCGAAAAGTTGAGGGCTGTCACTTCCGTCCGCCGAGCCGGCAGGCACACGGTCAGCACCAGGCTGGGGACTTGAAGCTTAGCGAGAGTCTGCTGCCCGTAGAAGTCATTAGAACTGTGACAGGTGACCTGTGGATAAGCCTGTGGACGACCCAGCCGTAAGGACCATAGTTTTCCACAGGCTGCGCCGCCCCCGGCGGCTGGTGAGAGGCCCTAGCAACGGAAGACGCGCCTGATGATCGCACCTGTTTCACGTGAAACATCCCGCTCCAGCAAATATTGGAAGGCCAATGTGGTGCCGGGTAGCGCTTCTGCGCCCGTTTCTGGACGCATAAGCGGCCCAAGGAGCGCATTTTTGGAGCAAACAGCGGGCCGCCGCCATGTATCACCAGGCTGACTGATCCTGCGAGGTCCGGAAAGCAAGATAAGTGAGCTAATCCGGCTCGGCCCAAGTCACTGCTTCTAGGCGGTCCGTTTTCCACAGACTTGCACAAGCCTGTGGGTATCTGCTGTGGATAACTGTGTGGATATCTACTGCACGCATCAGGCCGCAGAGGGAAGTTAATCGCCCTGAATCGAGGCCGGATTCGCGGAGCTGCTGGACCCCGCTCGAGCATGACGTATGTTGAATCCCTCCCAATGCCGTTCCAGCCGCGTACTTAGACTGATGCTGCCCTGGGGTAGAGCCGGCGTCGTTGCCCTATGCCTGGGCGATAACACGTCTCTCCCGATGGTGACAGGGCTGACCGGGATCACCAGTGTCGTGGAGATCAATAATGTCCTCGCACTTGCAAGACGTTGGACGTGACAGACGTGACTTGAACTGAAGTTCGCATTCCTTGCGGAGCGGGGCTCCGGCAGTCCCCCAAATTGTCACGGCACGTCTGCACCTGATGGGTACTGGGTTATTTACAGTCGAGGCAAGGCCAACGGCATTTCCTGGGTCGCTACTAGATGGGTACCCGATATCTGGGGTGCGGTTTGCTGGGTGCGGGCTGCTCAATGCCGTTTGAGTCGATTGAAGCAAAGATCTACTTGCGTGAGGCGGGGCGATTGGCAACACACCGACCCGATGCCCCTGCTCGCATGGTGGCGAAGTCACGTTGGGAAGGGAGACGACCTCCGGGATGTATGGCCTGCTGGGTTTGGCGTCAGGGGCTCGGGTGCGGTGGGCCGGCCGAAGGAAGAGGATGTCATTTACAGTCCTCCCATACAGGTGACGTGGTTTAGCACCTGCACGATGGTTGAGGAGGCACTGCTAGGCGGAGTGGCCGAGGTATTGCAGCAACTTGGCCCGTTTCTATGCAGGAATGGGAGCACTTGGTGAACTTCTGCTCGAAACGGTCTGCCTGCTAAACAAGGATCGCTGGGTGTTTCGCTGCATGGCTGCGTGGTGGCCGGAGGGCTACGGTCGCTTAGTTTGTGAGCACCCTGTGGCGTGCCGCTGGTCCTTATACCTCGGATGGCCCGGCTTGTTCCCGTCCTGGTCGTATGGGCTCTGTGAGCATCCGTGGAACGCCAGGCGCCTCAGAGGTACGAAAGAGTGGGAAGGAAGCGGGGGGTGCGCTGGTGCTTAGGATTCTGCTTTGGGCGACGTGCAGGGGTCTGGTCCAGTGATGGGCTAGAGCGGTACGCGTGCACTGCTGTGGCAGGGGCCGTTAGGCGGTACTGATTTGCCACACTTCGTGCACCTTTGGGGTGTTCGATGAGTGGTTAGCGATGCCTGATCGGCAACTGTGGGCGAATCTGGACTGCCGACGGTTCTGGTTCACCGCCCTAAGATCACCTGGATTCGTGTTCAGAGATGAGCGAGAAGGGACCCACCAATACGGTGGGTGGTTTCGTCCAGGGCGAGCATCCTTCGGGACAGGCTTCTTCGTCGGGTGCAGAGGCCTTTCTCCACTAGGAACTGGTCTCTGAACCATGACCTCGGCGGGAGCGGATGTTTCACGTGAAACACCAGTCTGCCTCAGAGAATGACAGGGTGGGCGGCGGAGAAGAACACAGCAAGAGGACTCTTCCGGGCACTGAAGGTCATGAACAATGCATCCTCTTGGCATCTGCTGGCGACAACGTGTCGAAGCTAGGTCAGCTCACGGGGGATGTTTCGTATTTGTGTGCAGAGCAGCACGGAAGCCGTAACAGCTGACAGCAACTCCTGCATGCCTGGGTACTCAGGTTCCTCATTCGCAGCCCGCTGCGAAGCTGGGGCCAAGCAGCGAGCACTGAAGCACGCCTTTGCGCTTCCATTTTCGACGCACTCCCCGGCTGTTGGTGTTTCACGTGAAACATCGACGTGGACTGCCGCTCCACGCCTGCGCTTGCACCGACCGGGCTGAGCTGGCTCTCCCTGGCGCACCTTTGGTCTCTGGACGGGTATCGCAGTGCGCCGCTATCTGCCGCGATGCCGTCCTTATCAAGTCTCGGCTACTGATGGTGTTCAGCATCACGGAAAAAAGCAAGAGACTACGGCACCCGAAGGCGAACTTACGAGCACCAGTCTGCACCAGGCGGGCATCCCCTCTAGGCTTTCGACCCAGTCCCCCAGCCGAGGCGCACAGGGAAATGCCCGCGCTCATTCATATTACGCTTTGCCCATGTGTACTGCCTGCCGACCCAAGATGCTTACGGAGCATAGGTTGGCGGCCTAAACAGCTCCTCGAACCAAACTTCTCAGCGGAGCAAAGAAGCCGCTATCCGCGCAATGTTTCACGTGAAACACTTCGTTAGGATCACTCACAACCGCTGAACAGGTGGCCCCAGCGGGGGTACCCGTTGAGTACGCCGAGCGGGGCGTTCATTCCAGCCTGCCTAGCTCCCCAGCCGCACGCTGAAAGACCAACCTAGACTCAACCCGAACCAGTGGCTTACCGACGAAAAAAGCAGGTTGCCCCTTCCGAAAGGGGTAACCTGCTTGATCGATGGAAAAGGTTAGGACAGAACGTCCGCGAATTCCTTTTCGAAAAACTGCTTAGGCTTGGCACCGATTACGGTGTTCTTCACTTCGCCGCCTTCAAAAAGGTAGACCGCAGGAATCGAGGTGATCCCGTACTGGGCAGCGATAGCCGGGTTGTCGTCAACGTTAACCTTGACGACGTTGACCTTCTCGCTGTATTCAACGGAGATCTCGTCCAGAATGGGACCGAGCTTGCGGCACGGACCGCACCATTCTGCCCAGAAGTCTACGATGACCGGCTTGTCGGCCGAAAGGACATCGGCCCCAAAGCTGGCGTCAGTTACTTCTTTTGCATTGCTCATGAGCATTCTCGCTTTCTAGGTGGTGTACGACTGTTCAGGAGTGGAGGCTGGCCAGGTAGTGCTCGACGTCGATCGCCGCAACACAACCAGAACC
This sequence comes from Pseudarthrobacter sp. TRD_SC_9, assembly GCF_055361265.1. Taxonomy (NCBI): domain Bacteria; kingdom Bacillati; phylum Actinomycetota; class Actinomycetes; order Micrococcales; family Micrococcaceae; genus Pseudarthrobacter; species Pseudarthrobacter sp. TRD_SC_9. The sequence goes on along the minus strand of NZ_CM143956.1, from coordinate 3,916,869 downwards.
CGAGGCAGTGATGGCCTGGCGGTAGGTGGGGTCCACGACGTCGCCGGCAGCGAACACACCCGGAAGGCTGGTACGCGAGCTGCGGCCTTCCACAGCGATGGTGCCCTCCGCGGTCAGATCCAGGACGCCCTTTATCAGGTCAGTGCGGGGATCGTTTCCGATGGCCACGAAGACACCCGTGACAGCCAGCTCGGACTCCGTGCCGTCCACCAGGTTCTTCAACTTGAGGCCGGTGACCTTATCGCCGCCAATGACGTCCTCGACGCCGGTGTTCCACACGAAGTTGATCTTCTCGTGGGCAAGAGCGCGGTCGGCCATGATCTTGGACGCACGCAGCGTATCGCGGCGGTGCACGACTGTGACGGACTTCGCGAATTTGGTGAGGAACAGGGCCTCTTCCATGGCGGAGTCGCCGCCACCAATGACCGCGATGTCCTGATCTTTGAAAAAGAAACCGTCGCAGGTTGCACACCAGCTAACACCATGGCCGGAAAGACGCTTCTCATTGGGAAGGCCCAACTCACGGTAAGCGGATCCGGTAGAAAGAATAACTGCGCGTGCGCGGAAGGATTCGCCGGTCGCGATGGTGACAGTTTTGATCTCGCCGTCGAGATCCAAGGAGGTTACGTCCTCAAACTGGATTTCCGTACCGAAGCGGGCGGCCTGCTTTTCGAAGTTCTCCATGAGGTCCGGGCCCATGATGCCGTCAGGGAAGCCGGGGTAGTTTTCGACATCGGTGGTGTTCATCAACTCACCGCCGGCGGTTACAGATCCGGCCAGGAGCAGCGGCCTGAGGTTGGCTCGGGCGGTATAAACGGCTGCCGTGTAACCTGCCGGGCCAGAGCCGACGATGATGACATCACGTACATCCGACGCGGTGTTTTCTGCGTTGCTCACTTAACGGTGAACCTCTTCCTTGGTCGATGCGCCCGCGTATCACTGCCGGCTCATTGCACAACTGATTCCATTTGCTGAATATTCCAGCAGTGGTAGTGACGCGCCATACTTCGGAAGTGTCCGTTGCCGGACGCCGGGAAAAACCGGGATGCCGGCCGCAGGACGCCTTAACAGGGTACCGTCTGGCGGATGGCATTCAGCGGTCCCGTTACCTGACGTTGAGACCCGCAGCCCTACTGGACCCGGACCTCGGCCAGGCGCAGGCCGTAGTTGTAGATTGTCTTGGGCACCGCGAGGCGCGGCAGGGTATCAATCTGCACGATCACGTACTGAGCAGTTACCGGCTCGGTCAGCGGCATCGTGAGATCCGTGGAGGTGAAGCTGTTGGTGCCCACCTGCTTGGCCCCCTCCAGTGACGGTCGGTCGTTGGTGAGGACGCTGATCCGGCCTCCAGACGCGCCGAGCTGGCTGAGAGTAATCGAAGACACGGTGGACGGTTCCTGGAGCTTAATAACCAACGGAACGCCGCCGGAAACCAATCCTCCCCAGTTTTCCGTGGCGAACTCCATGTTCGACCAGAAGCTGGCAGGGTTGTTGTCGTATGCCTTCACCAGTTCAGCGTCGTAGGTCGAGGCAAAGTCGAATTTGCCCTGGCGGGTGATGCTCTCAATCACCGGCGTCACGGGGGCCGGAGCGGCATTAGTTGGAGTCGGTTCCACTGTGGAAGTTTCAGGGGCAGTCGAGGCTTGGGTGGGCTGGTTTGCCGCCGGAGTCGAGGGGAACAGCGAACCAAGATGGGTCAGGGCAAACACCAGGCCTGCAATCAGGACGGCGGCGAGCAAGCCGCCTACGAGCCAGCGCAGGGAGCGTGGCTCCTTGCCGTTATCGTCATCGTCGTCGTCATATTCGGCCACGATCGGTCCTGCCGAGGCGGCTCCGGCACCAGTTCCCGCGCGCGCGCCTGCGCTGTGGGCGAGGGCCGGGGATGCTCCACTCCGGCGGTCGTCCCGGTCAGGTTTGTCGGAATAGTCCTTATCAGCCTCGTCGTAGGAGTAGTCATTCTCGGACCACAGTGAGACCTTGGGGGCAGGCTCCTCGCGCCCGGAAGATGAAGAGGAGGCTGCAGCAGCGCCGGCAGCAGCAACGCCGTAAGCAGGAGTTCCAGGAGTAGGAGCCACAGACTCCCTGGCATCCGACGAAGCGGGCGAGGGAACGGACGAAGCCGGCCGGGTCGCCGGTCGTGGCGGAACGGACGCCCCCGCTGTCTGGTACGGGCTCACTTGGCTGGGGTGGGAGTCGTCGTACCGGATGTAGCCGGCAGGTTCGGCGTCGTGGTCCTCTTCCGGTTCGTTGGAACGCGGCTGGCCGAAAATCTCGCTGCCCAAGGTGTCCGTGAAGAACGGCTCAACGTAGGGCGGGTTGGGGGCAACCAGGAGATCCAGTAGTTCGGCGGCAGAGGTGTGATTGGTGATCAGGTAGGTGGCTTCTTCACTGACGCCAAGGTCAAGCACTTGAACGTCGCCAGGACGCTCACCGGTGGCTACTTCGCGCGCACTTGCGGCCACCTGGCCGCCGTTGGAGGGTCCCGCAACGAGGATGCTGACAGGCCTGTTGAGCACCTGGTCGACTCCATCGAGCACCAGATCCTGGTCGTGCGAGGTCAATACCGTGGCTGTGACCTTGTAGCGGCCACCAAGTACTGATCCAACATCGATCGGCTGGGACACGTGTTCCTCCTAGACTGTCCGGGAATTGCCGGCGCGGACCATTCCGCCGCCGTGCAAAGGCCCTTCGGCAGGCCGACAATCATTCGTCTGCAGCTACCTTTTACCCCTTCGATCCTAGCTGAAAGGCTGGCAACAGGCCTGAAAGGACGGGGCAACCGGGGTTGAATCGGTTATTCTTCCCGCTCAAGAGGGGGGAAGTTCGGGTTCGTCCCGGCAGGGCCCTGGTAGGTCCTGCGTCCAGGAATGGGACGCTCGCCAAGCCCGGTGCCGTGCCGCTGATCAGCAGATTCTCCCTCTCCTTCTTCTTCTGGAGGCTGGTGAAGTCCGACGGCGTCATCCGCGCCATCGGGGCCATGCTGGACCGACTGGTCGGGCTGCTGCGGAATATGCACGCGGGCAGCACGGAACGAACCGGTGTCGAACTCACCGGAAATACGGGGAATCAGTCCGGTGTCGGCGGAGACGGTGGTGTGTGCCGGCGTCGGACCCTGCCGTCCGTCATCAGCGGGAGCGTCCCCGCCGCGTCCCAGCCTGCCCAGCAGCGGCCGGAGCAGGTCACTCAGTTCAGATACGCGGAGGAGCTTCAGAAGGAAGAGGTATGCCACGAGCATGACAGGACCGGCGACGGCGAGCGTCACCAACGCGGCCAGGCTTGAGCTCCAAGCGAAGCCGTTGGGGTCGTAGGTGCCCAGCAGCCACAGTACCGGGATGCCCACTACAGCCGAGCCTAGGGCCGCATAGCCCATCCGGATATAGGAGTTGCCGATCCGCGGGCCGTCCAAGTGACCCAGCAACCTGCGCAGGAAGACGGCGCTGATGACCACGGACATGATGTTTCCCACGGTGTACAGACCGGCAAGGGCGTAAATGATCTGCTCGGGGGGCAGGAACTGGATGGCGAACGCGCCCACCAGGTACAGAACGGCCAGCAGCAGCTGCACGTAGAACGGAGTCTTGGCGTCCTCGTGGGCGTAGAAGACCCGGGACATCATGAAGTTGGCGCTGAGGAACGGAGTACTGAGCGCCAGGATGGTCAGGGTCTGGGCGAGCATTACGCCGTCGCCCTTGACCCCGCCGGAGAAGAACATTCCCAACGGACCGGCCAGGGCGAAGAGCGCCATGGCACCAAAAACGGTAGCAACGGCCATGGTCCGCAGGCCGTGTGACAATGCTTCCCGAAGCCGGTCCCGGCTGCCTTCCTGGGCGGCGTGGGTCATGCGGTTGAAGAGTACGGTAGCCAGGGACAGTGCGATAACTGAGTGCGGCAACAGGTAAAGCTGGCTGGCGACCTCCAACACAGCGTTGCCGGGAATCCTGGGCTGGGCCTCCCCTGCGTTATCCAAACGAACACGTTCAGCGCCGGGAATGGTGGCTATCCGCATGACGTACAGGAAAGCGGCTTGGCCAACAACAGTGGACAGCAGCGTCCAGACGCCCAATCGCGCCGCCTGCCCCAGACCTACCCCGCGCCAGCCGAACCGTGGGCGCAGGTGCAGCTTCAGCCGGATGACCGGAATGAGCAGGATGGCCGTTTGCGCTACGACGCCGATGGTGGAGACGCCCGCCACCATAAAGGTCTGGCTGGGACCCCAGTTGTCCAAGGTATGCGGGTTCACCACGTTGGAACCGAAGATCCAGATAAACATGCCCAGCCCGGAGATCGCCACCAGGTTGTTCAGGATGGGCGCCCACATGGCAGGGCCAAAGGCGCCGTTGGCATTAAGGATCTGGGTCAGCAGCGCGTAGAGGCCGTAGAAGAAAATCTGCGGGAGGCACCAGAACGCAAAGGTTACCGCCAGGGCCTTCTGCTGCGGCGAGTAACCCTGCGTCGTGGCGTCAATGACGTAGGGCGCCAGGAGCGTCACCAGCGCCGTCAGTGCCAGCAACACCAGGACGGCAAGCGTCAGGAGACGGCTGATGTAGTCCGCGCCCTTGTCCGGTGCCCTGCTGGCCTTGATGATCTGCGGGACCAGGACGGCATTAAAGGCCCCGCCGGCCACCAGCAGGAAGATCAGGTTGGGCAGGTTATTGGCGTTGATGAAGGTGTCATTAACTGTGGAACCCAGGCCCAGGGCGGCGGCCAGCATCCATGTCTTCGCGAAACCCAGCAGCCGGGATACGAGCGTTCCCGCGGCCATGATGGCGCTGGAACGTGTTTCGCTGGACTGCGTGGGCAGGGCGCGCCCCAACTGATCGTCCGGTTGCTGATCAGCTGGTAATGGTTCCTGGGCCCCGGAATTGCGGGCGGCAAAGTTGCTTGGCATCGGCTTTATCGTCTCACCCGGGAGCCTGAATCTTCGCACCGCTGCTGGAAGTGCCGCATTTCAGGACATCCTTTTCCAGCAAGGGGTCCTGGCTAGAGGTGCTCCGGCAGGACATCCTTGGCAAGGTCTGCAATGCGACGCTCGTTGGGGAAGGAAAGTTTCCGGGCAAGTTCGGCGATGGGCACCCAGGCGACGTCCACGGCCTCGTGATCGGGATCGTTTTCAATGGTGAGCTCGCCGCCGGTGGCCTGAAGCAGATAATGGTGGACCGTCTTGTGGACGCGGTGGCCGCTGACCGTGAACCAGTAATCGATGCTCCCGAGCGGGGCCAGGATGCGGCCGTCAATACCGGTTTCCTCGGCGATTTCACGGACTGCCGCCTCTTCGTTGTTTTCCCGGCCTTCTGGATGGCCCTTCGGCAGGCACCATTCGAGGCGGCCACCCCGGTTGAGGCGCGCAATGATCGCAACCCGCAGGACGTCGTCGGAAGTATCCACAACGACGCCGCCGGCGGAAACTTCCTCAACCGTTGGCAGCTGCGCCGCGGCCGAGGGCTGGGCAGGCGCAACGTGGGCACCAATTGCCGACGGCAACGGTGGGTTTGTCCTCCTGCCGGGAGCGCTCGGTACGGGATGTGCCATGAAGTCCACTCTAACTACTCTTGCCCGGTGATGATGACCGGAACATGACCTGCAGATGGACGGCGAGCGACGCCGCCAACCCGCGACTTCCAGGTCCTTCCCCGGATCCGCGGGCAATCCTGGCGTTCATGGCCCGTTCTTTCTGCCAAGCTTAAGTAACTATGGCGCATGCACATCACAAGTCAGATCTTCAGACCGTTGCCTTCCAGGTGGACCCCGTGGTCCTGGAACTCGGGCAGCGCTTTGTCGACGCCGGCCACGAACTTTCCCTGGTGGGCGGGCCCGTCCGCGATTTGTTCCTGGGCCGCGCTTCGCCGGATCTTGACTTCACCACGGATGCGACGCCGGACCAGACCCTTGCGCTTATCAAGAAGTGGGCGGATGCCTACTGGGAGATCGGCCGGGCCTTCGGAACCATTGGCATGCGCAAGGCCGGGTTCCAGATCGAAATCACCACATACCGGGCCGAAGCTTACGACCCGGAATCGCGCAAACCCGTGGTGGCGTTCGGATCTTCACTGCAGGACGATCTGCAGCGCCGCGACTTCACCATCAACGCCATGGCCCTTCGGCTGCCGTCCCTGGAGTTGGTGGATCCGTACGGCGGTGTCCGCGACCTCCATGCCTCGTTGCTGTCCACCCCGGGCGCACCTGAGGATTCTTTCTCCGATGATCCCCTGCGCATGATGCGGGCCGCCCGCTTCGCCTCCCAGCTGGGCGTTTCAGTCCGTGCGGACGTTAAGCAGGCTATGACGGACATGGCCGGGCGGATCAGCATCATTTCCGCCGAGCGCGTCCGCGACGAAATGACCAAGCTGATCTGCGGAGCCCAGCCAAGGATCGGCGTTGACCTCCTGGTCGAGACCGGGCTGGCAGACATCGTGCTGCCCGAGGTTTCCGCGTTGCGCCTCGAATCCGATGAGCACCACCGGCACAAGGACGTCTACCAGCACTCCCTCCAGGTCCTCGAGCAGGCTGCCGCTTTGGAAACCGACGCAGAAGGTGCCGTGCCCTGCCCGGACTTTGTGCTGCGCTTCGCAGCACTGATGCACGACGTCGGAAAGCCGGCTACGCGCCGTTATGAACCGGGCGGCGCGGTGTCCTTCCGTCATCACGACATGGTGGGATCAAAACTCACCGCAAAGCGGATGAAGGCCCTTCGCTTCGATAACGACACCATCAAGGCCGTAGCGCGGCTGGTGGAGCTCCATATGCGCTTCTACGGCTACGGGGAGGCCGGCTGGAGTGACTCTGCCGTCCGACGCTACGTAACGGATGCAGGCCCATTGCTGGAGCGACTGCACCGGCTCACCAGATCAGACGTGACCACCCGCAACCAAAAAAAGGCGGAGCGCTTATCCTTTGCCTATGACGACCTCGAGGCGCGCATCGCTGAACTCCGCGAGCGGGAGTCCCTGGAGGCCGTGCGCCCGGATCTGGACGGCGGCCGGATCATGGCGCTGCTGGGGCTGAAGCCCGGCCCTGTGGTGGGCCGTGCCTATAAGTACTTGTTGGAGCTCCGGATGGAACACGGGCCACTCCATCCCGAAGACGCCGAGTCCCGGCTTCTGGCCTGGTGGCAGGAACAACCCGAGTCCGCTGATCCGTCCGCCGTCGAACATTCCGCTGAGAAGGAGTCAAAGTGACAGATCCGGCCAGCATTGCCCGTCCCCAACTGTGGATCCTGCGCCACGGCGAGACTGAATGGTCCAAGAGCGGCCAGTACACCGGCCTCACAGACCTGCCGCTGACCGTGGAAGGCGAGCAGCAGGCCGTTGAAGCCCGTCGGGTCCTGGATGGGATCGACTTCGACCTTGTGTTGACGTCGCCGCTGCGCCGCGCCCGGCGCACCGCCGAACTCGCGGGATTTCCTGATGCCCAGCGCGAACCGCTGGCGGTCGAGTGGAACTACGGCGATTACGAGGGCATCAGCTCGGATCTGATCCGCAAAGACAACCCTGACTACCTCATCTGGACCCACGGGGTTCCGAACGGCGAAGCACTGGAGGATGTTGCGGCGCGGGCGGACAAGATCATTGCCCGCGTGCTGGAATCCGGGCTGGACAATGTGCTGATAGTGGCGCACGGTCATTTCTCCCGAATCCTCACCGCCCGCTGGCTCGAATTGGAGCCTGTGGAGGGCCGCCACTTCATCCTGGGCACGGCCAAGGTCTGCACCCTTGGCTGGGACAAAAAGACGCCGGCAATCGTCCGGTGGGGTCTGTAAACAAAGTTTCCTAAACTTTTTTGCTGAATTACTGCGAATTGGCTGGTCAACGGTCTGAACGTAGGGTAATTTACTTTATAACCCCAGAGCGTCCTGCCGGGGCCATAGGCGCGCATTATCCAGCCAGTCAGCTGAGATATTGGCAGAACGGAAAAGGAGGTTGGGAGAAATGATTACTTTGACTAGCGGATGGAAGATGACCATCGTTCGCACCCCGGCCTCTGCTGCCCACGCGCGCCATCATTCCTGGAATTTTTGCTCCAGAGGCTAATGAATTCCCGGCTTCTTGCCGGTTGACCCACTAGCCGCAGGGTAGCCTTCACCGGGCAACACCTTGGACCATCCCGGGACTGACACTGCGCTTACGCAGCACTTATAGTTCGGAACCAGCTTTCAGTTGGGTCCTGCGTTCGCACACCCGTCAGGGAACCATCTTCGCCGCGGCGAATTCACCACACTAATCACCGGGCATTTCCTTGCCCATTTATTGCCATTAATCAGCATTCTTTAATGGCTCTAATTGTCATGCCAGATTTCTCCGCAAATTCGCGGCGAATGCATTACCCGACCCCTCGAAAGGAGGTAACACCATGGTGAAGAAAATCAGGAAGCTGATGTCCGACGTCGTCCGTCCCCGGCGCGACGACTCCTACCGCTTCGACCGGGACCGGCTGGAACAGCATCGCGAGTACGTCTACGTGTTGATGCACCAGCATGTCAGCGGTATCCGCTGATATCGGGACCCCTCTGTTCGCAGCGGACCGGATGTAACACCGAAGGAGGCTCTGATGGTTCACATCGGAACTGACCCCTTGGGAGCCCACGCGGCTACGCGTGGGCTCCCCCCTTTTAACGGGCTCTTCAGGGTTCTCCGTGGGCTGACGCCGGTATGCTCAACAGCATGCAGCACACAGGGCAGCCCCAGCAGCGGCAGCGTGGTCGGCTGGTGGTGCCAAGCCGCAGCGACCTCTTCCTGCGGAAATTCACCGAAGTGGTGGGTGGCCCCCTGGGCCGGCATTCGGCGCCTGGCGTGGTGTCGCCGGGTGTTTTCAGTGTTGAACGGGTACTGATCCTGTTCACCCTGGCGGCAGCGCTGCTCAGCGTGGTGCTGAAGGGGTATTGCCGGGCCAATGGGTGGGACACTCCTGCGCAGTTCTACACCACCTGCTACTCCGATTTCCCCGAGCTGTTCCGGGGCCGGGGATTGGCCGAGGGTACATTCCCGCTCTTCACTCCCGGAACCAACTTCGAGTACCCGGTCCTGATCGGGCTGATCGCCGGGACGACTGCCCTGCTGGTTCCCGGCGCATCGCGTGCATCCGCGGAAGCGGCCGTCTCGGATGACCGGGTCCTGGCCTACTTCGACGTCAACGCCACCCTGGTCATCGCCGTGTGGATCGTGACGGTCATCGCCACAGCGCGGATGGCCCGGCGCAGACCCTGGGACGCTGCCATGGTGGCCTTGGCTCCCGGAATCGTTCTGGCCGGCCTGATCAACTGGGACATGTGGGCCGTGGCGCTGCTCGCGCTGGGCATGTACTTCTTCTCCCGGGAACGACTGGTCCTGGCAGGCGTATTTATTGGTCTGGGCATCTCCACAAAGCTGTATCCTGTCCTGATTTTCGGAGCCATCCTTTTGCTGGCCGTGCGCACCGCACGCTATGCGCCACTGCTGGTCACAGGCGCCTCCGCTTTTGTCACCTGGCTGGTTGTCAACCTGCCGTTTGCCGTAGCCAATCCCAGCGGCTGGTCCTACTTTTTCCAGTTCACCCAGGACCGGCCTGCCGGATACAGCTCCCCCTGGTTCGCCTATAACCTGATCGCCGGCAGGGCCGGCTGGCCTGCCCTGGAGCCCGGCACCATCAACAGTCTGGCCCTGTGGATGTTCGTCGTTGCCTGTGCCCTTATTGCTGTAGTGGCGTTGACGGCACCACGGCGGCCACGGCTGGCGCAGCTCGCCTTCCTGATCGTGGCCGCATTCATCCTGAGCAACAAGGTCTATTCGCCCCAGTTTGTCTTGTGGCTGATTCCCCTGGTGGCGTTGGCCAGGCCGAAGTGGCGCGACTTCCTGGTGTGGCAGGGCATCGAGGGGCTGCACTGGGCGGCCATCTGGCTATACCTGGCGCAGACCACCAGCAACGGCCCCCAGCAGAACAACCTGGATATGCCGTACTACGTGCTGGCCGTCGTGGCGCATATGGTGGCCACGGCCTACCTGATGGCCCGCGTGGTGCAGGAGATTTACGATCCCGGCCACGACCCCATCCGCCGGCACGGAATGGATGACCCCCAAGGCGGGCCGTTCGAAAACGCTCCGGACCGTTTTCGGATTCTTCGATGACTGACGCCGTTGTGGTCGGAGCAGGGCCTAACGGCCTGGCGGCTGCCGTGATCATGGCCCGGGCCGGGCTGCAGGTGGAGGTCTTTGAAGCCGCTGGCACCGTGGGTGGCGGAACGCGGACCAAGGAGTTGTTGGTACCCGGCCACGTGTACGACGTCTGCTCCGCAGTCCACCCCATGTCCTTCGCGTCGCCGTTCTTCCGGCAGTTCGAGCTGACCCGGCGTGTGCCCTTTGAAGTACCGGATCTGTCCTTCGGCTCACCGCTGGATGACGGCACTGCTGCGCTGGCGTACCGTTCCCTGGACAGGACTGCCGAGGCCCTTGGCCCTGATGGTGCCGCCTATTCACGGCTGTTCGCAACCTTGGTGCAAAGGGTGGACGGGGTGATGGACCTGACGCAGAACCAGTTGCTGCGCCTGCCGCGGGATCCGTTCGCGGCAGCGCTGTTCGGACTGCGGACCCTGGAGCAGGGATCGCCGCTTTGGGGCGCCCGCTTCCGGGGCGAAGCCGCGCCTGCCCTGATTACCGGTGCAGCCGCACATGCCGTGGGTAGGCAGCCTTCACTCGCAGCCACGGGGGCCGGGCTGATGCTGGCAACGCTTGCCCATACTGGCGGATGGCCCATCCCCCGAGGCGGTTCGCAGGCCATTGCAGATGCCATGGCGGCCGACGTCATAGCCCATGGCGGCAGCATTCATACCGGACGGGACATTCATTCCCTGAGGGAGTTGCCTCCTGCGCGGGCACTGCTCCTGGACGTCGCACCCGCCGGATTCAGCAGCCTCGCCGGGGATTCCCTGCCGTCTCGGTACCGACGTGCCCTGGATACGTTCCGCTATGGGAATGGCTCGTGCAAGGTGGATTTCATCCTCTCTGGTCCGGTGCCCTGGACCGCCGGGGAGCTGGTTGACGCCGGCACCGTCCACGTTGGCGGCTCACGATCGGCGATGGCCGCGGCAGAGAATGAAGTGGCCGCCGGCCGCCATCCTGAGAGGCCCTATGTACTGGTAGCCCAGCCGTCACGGTTCGACGCCGGCCGGGCGCCTGCCGGCAGGCACATACTTTGGACCTACTGCCATGTGCCGCAGGGGTCATCCGTGGACATGTCCCAGGCGGTCATCTCCCAACTGGAGAGGTTTGCCCCGGGGTTCCGGAACCTGATTGTGGGTTATCAGGTGACCACCGCGGTGCAGCTATCGGAGTACAACAGCAACTACGTGGGTGGAGACTTCAGCTCCGGCGCCATGGATCTCCTTGGATTGGTCCGCCGGCCGGTGGTATCCCCTGTGCCGTGGCGTACTCCCCTGCCGGGCGTGTACTTGTGTTCATCATCGGTGCCACCCGGCCCGGGAGTCACCGGGATGCCCGGTTACTTCGCGGCCCGCCAGGCGCTACGCGATGTTTTCGGCGTCGGTGTGCCGGAACTGGGCATGTAACCGCGCGTCACGTCAGGCAGCTCTTTGCCGGGCAAGCGCGGCATTTCGGCTCCCGGCAGCAGCCTGCCGTTTGTGATGCCTTTCCTCACAGCTGCGATGTTGTCCGTGGGTCAGGGCATAATGGCGCGGGTGGGGAAAACAAAAAAAATTGTCATGGGCCTTGTCACTTTCATGCTGGCCGCGCCGCTCGCTGCCTGCGATGACGGCCGGGGAGGTGCGGAGGCTGCGGCGAACGAGCTCGCGTCCTCGTTGTCTTCGCTGGATGTCGGTTCGCTGGCCCTTGAAGGCACGGACGCTGCCGCTGCAAACGAGCAGCTCAAGGCCACTTTCGCGGGTCTGGGCGACGTCAAGCCAGCTGTGCAAGCAGGCGATCTGACGCTGGATGGCTCGGCTGCCACGGTGCCGATGAACTTCACGTGGGACTTTGGCGGAACCAAGTGGGAGTACAGTGCCCAGGCGGAACTGAACAAGTCCGGCGATGACTGGGCCGTCCGATGGAGCCCTGCGCTGTTGGCGCCCAGGCTGGAGGATGGTGAAAAACTCAGCCTGCGCAGCATGGAAGCGCCACGCGGGCAGATCCTGGGTGCGGCGGACGCCCCGATTGTGCAGGAGCGCCCGGTACTCCGGGTGGGCCTGGACAAGACGAAGGTTCCCGAGGGGCAGGAGGATGCTTCGGCGCGGGCACTGGCGGCGCTGTTGGGCCTGGACGCTGACGCCTATGCCCGGCAGATGGCTGCTTCCGGCCCCGAAGCCTTCGTGGAGGGGATCGTCCTGCGCGATTACACTGCCGAAATCACTGCCGAAAAGATCCACGCCATTGCCGGCGCCGTCGCCTTGCAGGACACTATGGCACTGGCCCCTACGCGGACCTTTGCCCGGGCATTGCTCGGCACGGTAGGCCGGGCGAACGCGGAACAGATTGAAAAGTCCAACGGAGCGTTGCAGGAGGGCGACAGCACAGGAACAGGCGGGCTGCAGCAGCAGTATGATTCCCAACTGCGCGGCAAGGATGGCGTGCAGGTTGTTGCCGAGGTACCCGCACCGGCCGCCGGTACAGGTTCGCCGGGCACCAAGATCTTCTTCGAAGCTCCTCCCACGCCGGGCATCACACTCAAGACCACCCTGGACCTGAAACTCCAGCAGCTCGCCGAGGACACCCTGGCCGGCGTCGGCCCGGCTTCCGCCATTGTGGCACTGCGGCCTTCCACCGGAGCCGTTCTGGCCGCCGCCTCCGGCCCGGGCAGCAACGGCTACAACACGGCCATGCTGGGCCAGTATGCGCCTGGATCCACCTTCAAGATGGTGGATTCGCTGGCCATGATCCGCAACGGGATGACTGCCGATTCCACCGTCCAGTGCACGCCCACCATCAGCGTCGACGGCCGCACCTTCCGGAATGCGCCGGGCTACCCGGAATCTTCCATTGGCGAGGTCACGCTGCGCGATGCTTTCGCGCACTCCTGCAACACGGCCTTTATCGCCGCGCGGGACCAGGTCACACAGGCGCAGCTTGAAGCCGCGGCCGTGTCCATGGGCGTGGCGGTGGAGGCCCCGCTGCTGGGCGCGTCGGCATTCCTGGGCTCCGTCCCCGGTGAAGCCAGTGGCACCGAGCATGCAGCGTCAATGATTGGCCAGGGCAAAGTGCTGATGTCGCCGCTCGCAGCCGCCATCATGGCCGGTTCGGTGGCCAAGGGCGCACCGGTGTCACCACAGCTGGTCCTGAACCCCGACGACGGAGAGTCCAGTGGCGCTGCCAGCGGCGCCGCCGGTGACCAAGCAGGCGGTTCGCCGTCGCCGTCTGCTCCTTCGCCCTCCTCGTCGGTCACCCCCGAGGCGCCGGCTGCCTCATCGGGTACGCCCATCACGGCTGAGGAAGCTGCAGTACTTGGCGACATGATGCGCGCAGTGGTGACCTCCGGCCATGCCGGATTCCTGTCCGCTGTTCCCGGTGCACCAGTGGGGGCAAAGACGGGTACTGCTGAGTTCGGCAGCGAGAATCCGCCCAAGACGCATGCCTGGATTGTGGCGGTGCACGGTGACCTCGCAGTGGCTGTGTTCGTCGAAGAGGGCGGGCTGGGCGCGGAAGTTTCCGGCCCGTTGCTGCAGCAGTTCCTGACTGCGGCCGGCTGAGCCCAGCGCCGGCCACGCACCGGCCGGTAGGCCGTGGGAGAATTGACCGGTGGCCCATATTGACGTCTCAGGCATTGACTACTTCCTCTCCGACGGAACGCAGCTCCTCAATGGAGTGACCTTCAAAGTTCCGGACGGCACCAAAACGGCCCTTATTGGCCCCAACGGCACAGGAAAGACAACGCTGTTCCGCATCATCTCCGGGGACCTGTTCCCCGACGAAGGCGTGGTGGGCAAGTCGGGCAACATGGGCATCATGCGCCAGTTCGTGGGCCAGGTCCGTGACGATTCCACCGTCCGGGACCTGCTGGTCTCGGCAGCCCCGCCCGGACTCGCAGCAGCTGCGAAGGCCGTAGATGAGACCGAGCTGGCCATGCTGGAGCACGACGACGAGCCCAGCCAGATGGCCTATGCCCAGGCGATTGTGGACTGGGGAGACGCCGGTGGTTACGACGTGGAGACCGTGTGGGACGAAGTCTGCATGGCGGCCCTGGGCCTGCCCTTCGACAAGGCCCAGCACCGGCGCGCCTCAACACTGTCCGGTGGCGAGCAGAAACGCCTGGTTCTGGAGGCACTGTTTGCCGGCCCGGATGAGCTGCTGCTCCTTGACGAACCGGATAACTACCTGGACGTACCGGGCAAACGGTGGCTTGAAGGCAAGTTGAACGAGTCGAAGAAGACAGTGCTGTTCATCAGCCACGACCGCGAACTCCTGAACAACGCTGCCGGCCGCATCGTCACCCTGGAGCCCGGCATCAACGGAGCCGGCGCCTGGGTGCACGGCGGCGGCTTCGGTTCCTACGTGGACGCCCGCGCTGACCGCAACGCCCGCTTCGAGGAGCTTCGCAAGCGCTGGGACGAGGAGCACATCAAGCTCAAGGAACTCGTCAACATGTACAAGAACAAGGCTGCGTTCCGCTCCGACATGGCTAACCGCTACCACGCAGCACAGACCCGGCTGGCCAAATTCCTGGAAGCCGGCCCGCCTGAAGCGTTGCCGATCGAGCAGAACGTCAAGATGCGGCTCAAGGGCGGCCGGACGGCGAAGCGGGCCATCGTCGCCGAAAAACTGGAACTCACAGGGCTGATGAAGCCGTTCTCCACCGAGGTCTGGTTTGGCGACCGTGTAGGAGTCCTTGGCTCCAACGGTTCCGGCAAGAGTCACTTCCTCCGGCTGCTGGCCACGGGAGGCACGGATCCGGAACGCGAGCACCTGCCCGTTTCCGACGTCGACATCGCCAAAGTGCCCCACGAAGGCACTGTGAAGCTCGGCGCCCGCATCCGCCCGGGATTCTTCGCGCAGACGCACGTGCGTCCCGACCTGCTGGGCAAGACACTGCTGGACATCCTGCACCGCGGCGATGAGCACCGTTCCGGTATGGGCCGCGAGGCAGCGGCCGGCGCACTGGATGGCTATGGCCTTGCCGGCCAGTCCGAGCAGAAGTACGAATCCCTGTCCGGCGGTCAGCAGGCGCGGTTCCAGATCCTGCTGCTGCAGCTTTCCGGAGCCACGCTGCTGCTCCTCGACGAGCCCACTGACAACCTTGACCTGCATTCAGCGGAGGCCCTGGAACGGGCCATCGACCACTTTGAAGGAACGGTCCTGGCCGTCACCCACGACCGCTGGTTCGCCCGCACCTTCGACCGCTTCCTGGTGTTCGGATCGGATGGCAAGGTCTACGAGTCGGCAGAACCCGTGTGGGATGAAAAGCGCGTGGAGCGCGTCCGCTAGACCGGGCTAAAGGACGGGCAGGATCAGGGTTTGAACGTCTTCCGTTTACTCTCTGAGCCGTCTGGCGCATAGGTGACCCACTCACCCACCTTCTTGCCGGCGTCGTACATTCCTTCATCCATGAGCTGACCGGTGCTGTGCCAGCGCTGCCAAAAGCCGTCCTGGACGCCGTCCCGGAACGAACCCTTCTGCAGCAGCCCACCGCCTTCGCGGTACCAGACGCAGGGGCCGTTGAGCTCGCCGCCGAGGTATCCCACTTCCGCCTTGACCTGGCCGTTGCGGTAGTAGAACGTCCAGCGGCCATGCCGTTTGCCGTCCAGGTACTCGCCTGTGCCGGAAAGCTTGCCGTCTTTGAACAGTTCCTCAGCCATACGCGCCAGTTTAGCCGCGGGAATCGGCCGGGATCCGGTTAGCATTTGGTGGGTGAGGCGGAACATTCCCAACATCGAGGCAGTGGAAGCGGTCATTCTATGAGCACGACAACGGAGACCTCCGTCAGGGCTGCCGGTATTGCAACCTTTATCATCTTCGGCGCTAATGGTCTGGTATTCGCCAGCTGGGCCGCGCGCATCCCGGCAGTCACGGAGACGTTGCAGATCACGTCCGGCCAGATGGGAACACTGCTGCTCTGCACAGCGATCGGATCCTTGCTGGCACTGCCCACGGCCGGCCTGGTGGTAGGCAAGATCGGGACAGCCAACACCGTCAGGGCCAGCGGCGTGCTGGCTGCCCTCGCCGGGCTGGGAATCGCCGGCTCCCTGCAGTTCACTTCCATCCCGGGAACCGCAGTCTCCCTTTTCTTCTTTGGCATTGCGATCGGTCTTTGGGACGTGGCGCAGAACATTGAGGGAGCCGACGTCGAACATCGCCTCAGACGGACCATCATGCCGCAGTTCCACGCGGCTTTCAGTGGCGGGGCGTTCGTTGGGGCCATGATTGGCGCCGGGCTGTCCCACATCGGGGTGGAACTGCCGTTGCATCTGCTGGTGATTGTGGTCTTCGTGGCGGCGCTGACCCTCATCACGCCGCGCTATTTCCTCCCCCATGTCCCCATACCCGCACCGCAACCGCAGGATGGAAAAGCCAACTCCGGTTCGGCCTGGCGTGACGGCCGCACCCTGCTGATCGGCGTGGTGGTACTGGGTGCCACATTGACTGAGGGGGCCGGCAACGACTGGATCGCCAAGGCTGCAGTCGACGGTCTGGGTACGTCCGAATCCACTGGTGCGTTGCTGTTTGCTTTGTTCGTGCTTGCCATGACGGCCATGAGGTTTTTCGGGGCGCGGTACATCGACCGCTACGGCAGAGTGACGGTGCTGCGCGCCAGCATGGCCGCAGCGGCCGCCGGCCTGGCCCTGTTCGTCCTGGCCGGGAACGTGTGGCTGGCAGCGGCCGGCGTGGCGCTGTGGGGTCTCGGGGCCGCGCTGGCCTTCCCGATGGGTATGTCCGCTGCCGCCGACGATCCGGTCCACGCTGCCCGGCGCGTTTCGGTGGTTTCCACCATCGGATACGTCGCGTTCCTGGCCGGCCCACCCCTGCTGGGATACCTGGGCGACATCACCGGAATCCACCGTGCCCTGCTGGCGATTACGGCACCGATCCTACTGGCATTGGTCCTCGCTGGTGCGGCCAAGCCCCTCGCCTCGCGCCACGAACAAGGCTGAGCCATGGGCCGCAGCTTCTCGGGGCGTGGGAACTCCTTCCTGAGCCGCCTGGACCGCAAACTGGTCCGCGTGGTTTCCCGGTTTCCGCACGGCAACCACGACGCCTTCTTCCGCAGGCTTTCCTCATCGGCCAACCACGGAAAGCTGTGGATGGGCATTGCGGCCGGAATGGCGCTGGTTCCCGGCAGGACGCGCAGGGCTGCCGTGCACGGCCTGATCGCCCAGGCTGTGGCCTCGTCCGTTACCAACGCGGTGTTCAAGACCCTGCTGCCCCGGGCACGGCCGCTGCCGGAGCATCTGCCGGTGTTCCGCTTTGTGCATCCGCAGCCGCGCAGTTCATCGATGCCATCAGGGCATTCCGCATCCGCTGCCGCATTCGCCGCCGGAGTTACGATGCTGCAGCCGGCACTGGGCGCGGGCCTGATTCCGTTGGCCGCAGGCGTCGCATACTCGAGGGTGCATATTGGGGCGCATTGGCCCTCGGACGTGGTCTTTGGCTCGGCACTGGGAGTCGGAGCGGCATTCATCACCCGCAAGTGGTGGCCCGTCCGGCCTCCTATTCCGCAAACGGCGCGCACTGCTGCCGCGGCGCCACCGTTGCCCGGAGGCGAGGGCCTGGGAATCGTCGTGAACACCTTGGGCGGCTCCTACTCTGCGGAAACGGTGGACGTCCTCGCCAAAGTATTCCCCATGGCGCATATAGTATCGGTACAGTCAGGCGGGGACCTCGGCGGAGCAGTCGCCAGACTTGTGGATACGCCCGGCATCGCTGCCCTGGGTGTGTGGGGCGGCGACGGTACGGTCGGCACTGTGGCTGCTGCCGCCGTCGAACATTCCCTCCCGCTGCTGGTACTGCCCGGCGGAACACTGAACCACTTCGCGCGGGACGCTGGAACCGGCTCACTGAGGGACGCCGTCCATGCGGCCACTCATGGTGAAGCTGCTCTGGCCGACGTGGGCATTGCCGTTGCCGAACGGGGAAGCCCGGACAGCCCCGAACTGCTCGAACTGCTGATGCTGAACACCGCCAGCATCGGTGTTTATCCCAACATGGTGCGCCGCCGCGAACACCTGCAGCCTGCGCTCGGCAAACCCCTGGCCGGGGTGGTCGCCATGCTCAGGACCTTCGCGGCAGGGCGGCCCACCTACCTCACTGCGGACGGTGTACGCCACAAGCTCTGGATCATGTACCTGGGCCGCGGCCGCTACTATCCACGGGACCACGCACCCCTCATCCGCCCACTGATGGACGACGGCGTGCTGGACATTCGGATGATCACGGCGGACGAGTCGTTTGCCCGGCTGCGGCTGCTCTGGTCGGTACTGACCGGAACAATAGCAAGCTCGCGCATCACACACCTGAGTGAGGCTACGACGGTACGGGTACAAAGCGGCAGGCTTCCGCTGGTCCTGGCCGTCGACGGTGAGGTGCATGCCGGCATCCGGGCCGTGGAGTTCAGTATCAGGCCGCGCGCGCTGAGGTACTACACACCCCTGATTGCTGCCCCCTGAGGCTCATCCTTCGGGACGACCCTGACTACACCCTGAATCATCCCTGAGACCGGCGTTTCCGGAGCTGATCATCGGTACGGTGAAAACTGAACACTTTCAGGCACCGTAAGGCTTCGCAAGGTAAAGGAAAGCTTCCAAATGATTGAGGTAAAAGACCTGTCCAAGGTCTATGGCAGCAAAACAGCTGTCGCGGGGGTCAGCTTCACCGTTCGCTCCGGCCAGGTGACAGGCTTTCTAGGCCCCAACGGCGCTGGCAAATCTACCACCATGCGCATGATTATGGGACTTGACCGTCCGACGTCGGGCACCGCCGTCGTAAATGGCCGGCCTTACTCCGCACACCGGGACCCCCTGCACCAGGTGGGAGCGCTGCTGGACGCCAAGGCGGTGCACACCAGCCGGAGTGCCTACAACCACCTCCGTGCAATGGCCGCCACGCACAGCATTCCGCTGTCCCGTGTACACGAGGTCATCGAGATGACCGGCCTTGAGGCAGTAGCCCGGAAAAAGGCTGGCGGCTTCTCGCTGGGCATGGGCCAGCGGCTGGGCATTGCCGCGGCGCTGCTTGGCGATCCGCAGACACTGATCCTGGACGAACCGGTCAACGGCCTGGATCCTGAAGGCGTGCTCTGGGTGCGGAACCTGGTGCGCTACCTGGCCAGCCAGGGGAAAACCGTCTTCCTGTCCTCCCACCTGATGAGCGAAATGGCACAGACCGCTGACCACCTGCTGGTGATCGGCCGCGGCCGGATTATTGCGGACGCCCCCATGGCCGAGGTGCTGGCGGGCTCCCGGCAGCAGGCCACGCTGGTCAGGACGTCCGCGGCCTCGCAGCTGTCCACACTTCTTGTGGGCAACGGCGTGAAAGTTGACCAGAACGAACCGGAAACACTTAAGGTCTCCGGCCTGGACTCCCGCCAGATCGCGCAGCTGGCACTCGAACAGGGGATCCTCATCTATGAGCTGACGCCCCAATCAACCTCACTGGAAGAGGCCTACTTCGACCTCACGCGGGACGAAGTGGAGTACCACTCAAGGGTTGCGGACGGCGGCACCATGCAGTCACCCGGCCAGTCGGCCAGCCAGTCACACAACCAGTCCACCGCAGCACCGGCAGGGAAGTAAGGACCATGACCACTACAACTGCACGACGCTCTGCCGGCTCTACCTCCGACTCTACCTCCGGCTCCCCCGGCAGCTCCCCTGCCGGAACCCATGGGGTCACCTTCGGCGGCATTCTAAAGTCAGAGTGGATCAAGCTCTGGACCCTGCTGTCCACCAAGCTGCTGCTGGCAACCACCTTGGTGGCCATCGTCGGTGTTGGTGCCCTGACCGTCCTGCTCCGTTACACGATCATGGACCAGATGGTCTCTATGGCAGAGGAATCCGGCCAGAAGCTCACTCCTGAGCAGATGGAGCAGACCTTCCCACCGGGCTCACAGATGGATCTGTACAACCTGCCCAACTCCGGGCTGCAGATCGGCATCCTGGTCCTGGGCTCCCTGGCAGTTCTCTTCATCTCCTCCGAATACGCCACCGGCATGATCCGCTCCACGCTCAGTGCTGTCCCCAAGCGGATCCCGGCGTTTGCCGCGAAGGCGATCATCCTCGCCGTGGTCGCCTATGTCATCACCACCGTTGCGGCCGTGGCCACGTTCATGATCGCGATGCCGGTTTTCCAGGGGCGGGGCATTGACCTCGACTGGGGCCGGGACGGCGTCATCTACAGCGTCTTTACGGGTGGGTTGTACGTGGCCGGTGTGGCACTGATCGGGCTCTCCCTTGGTGTGCTGCTGCGGAACTCGGCGGGCGCGATCACGGTCCTGGTGGGCATCTTCTTCGTCCTGCCCTTCGCTTCCCAGTTCCTGACATTGGCCCCCGGCGAGTTCTGGAAATACGTCCCCCAGTACCTGCCGGCAGACGCAGGCGGGCGCTTCCTGTCCATCGGCCACCAGGACGGCGTCATTGATCCGTGGCAGGGCGGCCTGCTGTTCCTGGGCTACGTGCTGCTGTTCCTGGTTCCGGCCACGCTTGTGCTCAAGCGGCGGGACGTCTGACCCTGGGTCTGGCTGCATTTCAGCCATTCGATGGAGTACTAGGCTCAAACCATGATTGAAACATCGGCGAAGGACGCGGCGGCCACTTCGGCCGACGCGTCTTTTGCTGAAATCGCCGCACGACGCCGGGGCAGGGTCAGGCGCTACCTGCACCTGCACCCGCGGGTCATGGATGCCGTGGTGGCTTTCTGCTATCTGGCCCTGGTGGCGTCAACAGTGGTGGACGCCATCGGGGCCGGCCACTGGCCCGCCTCCGTGCTGCTGCTGTCCGTGATCCAGGCGCTGTTTTTCCGCAGGAGCCATCCGCTGGTGCTGGCAGCCTACGCCGCAGTCGTTGAAATTGCTGTGGCGATCATCCATCCATGGGGTGTCAACGTCTCCGTGGCGCTGTGGTTTTCCTTGTATGCGGTGGCGGTGCGCTGCAGCAGGCGTGTCACCTACACAACCCTGGCGGCCGTCACCATTCCACTGGTGCTCCTGTATGTCATGGCCGCTGAAGTTCCCGTGGACGCCTTGACGGGAAGGGAGCCAGGGGAGAACCCGGAGATCCTGCCGATGGTGATCACTATCGCTACCGGAGCCACCATTCTGCTTTCCAACGTCATCGCCACCGGCATCGGTATATCGGTGCAGCAGCGCCGGGAGCATGAGCAGGAAATCGCCGCCTGGGCCGCCCGGACTGCGGCCCTGGGATCCGTCAACGAACGGAACCGGATCGCCCGGGAAATCCACGACGTCGTTGCCCACTCGCTGACGGTGATGATCAGCCTGTCCGATGGTGCCGCCGTCGTGGTCAGGAAAAGCCCGGACCGCGCCGGTGAGGTTCTGGGGGAGCTCTCGCGCACCGGGCGCATGGCACTCGCGGACATGCGCCGCGTGCTGGGCGTGCTGCGTGATGAGACCGGGGTGGATGGTGCGCCCCGGGAACCACTGGCGCCGGCGGACAGCCTGGAGAAACTGCTGGACGGATTCCGCACCGCCGGACTTCCGCTGCAGTATTCGCATTCCGGCCCGGCCCTTCCGGAGGACGCGGCATTCCGGCTGACGGTGTACCGGATTGTGCAGGAATCGCTGACCAACGTGCTGCGCTACGGCAGGTCATTGGGCCGCGTGGATGTCAGTATTGAACGTGACGGCAGCACCGTCACCATTGAAGTGCTCGATGACGGCAGCGGCGCAACTGCCGCTGGCACCGCTGCGGCAGCCAAGTCAGCCATGCCGCAGGCATCTCAGGGAACCGGACAGGGCCTGGCCGGCATGCGGGAGCGGGCCCGGATCTATGCAGGATCCGTGGAGGCGGGGCCGGCCGGGAACGGCGGCTGGCGGGTCCATGCGGTGCTCCACTGGAACGGCGACCGGCCTGAGTGACAAATAAGAACTGAACAGCAGAAAAATGAAAAATATTGGGGGAAGAATGACTGGAGACAGGGAGATCACCATACTGCTGGTGGACGACCAGCCGTTGCTGAGGGTCGGGTTTCGGCTGATCCTGGAGGGCGAAGATGACCTGCGGATCGTGGGCGAGGCCTGTGACGGCGCGGACGCGGTGCGGCTGGTGCGCGAGGTCAATCCCGACGTCGTCCTGATGGACGTCCGGATGCCTCTGTTAAACGGCATCGACGCTACCCGGGCAATCACGGATTCTGCGGCTGATTCACGGGTGATCATCCTGACCACGTTCGACCTGGATGAGTACGCTTTCGCCGGTCTGCAGGCGGGCGCCTCGGCGTTCCTGCTCAAGGACGTGGCGCCGGAGGAACTGGTGCAGGCCGTCCGCGTCGTGGCCAGCGGTGATGCCGTGGTGGCGCCCAGGGTGACCCAGCGCCTCCTCGAGACCTATGTGTGGGGCAACAACTCTTCCCCGACGCCGCCCGCCCCCCGGGATCCGCTGCTGGAGGACCTGACGCCGCGGGAGACGGAGATGCTCGGGGCCATGGCGGAAGGGCTGTCCAACGCCGAAATTGCGCACCGCTACTTCCTGTCTGAAGCCACGGTGAAGACCCACGTCCGCCGTATCCTCACCAAGCTGCACCTGCGTGACCGGGTGCAGGCTGTGGTTTATGCCTACGAGACCGGCCTCGTGGTGCCCAGCAATCCGGACTACTGACCTGCCTCTCCTGATGCCCGGGGCTAGACTCGAAAGCATGCCTTCACTATCGACTGACCCGGGTACCGCCACAGCGGATTCCATGGACGCTCCCGCCCGGACGTCTGCCCCGGTCCGGCACATCCAGGACCTGGGAGCGTACGTCAGCGCCTCGCCGTCGAGCTTCCACGCAGTCCGCGAGGCGGCGCGCAGGCTGGACGCCGCTGGTTTTACCGCACTGAATGAGCTCGCGGAATGGCCGGCCGCTGCCGGCAGGTTCTACATCATCCGGGACGGTGCGCTGATCGCCTGGGTGGCGCCGGAATCGGCCGGTCCCACCACCGGATTCCACATTCTTGGCTCGCACACCGATTCGCCGTCCTTCAAGCTCAAACCCAAGCCCACCACCGGGGCGTTCGGCTGGCTGCAGGCCGGCGTCGAAGTGTATGGCGGGCCGTTGCTGAACTCCTGGCTTGACCGTGAACTGCGCCTGGCCGGGCGCCTGGTAATGCTGGACGGCACCGAGCACCTCACGGTCACCGGGCCGCTGCTGCGCTTCCCGCAACTGGCTATCCATCTGGACCGGGCCGTGAACGACGGCCTGACCCTGGACAAACAGCGCCACATGAATCCGGTGTGGGGGCTGGGAAACCCGGCCGATGCGGATCTGCTCGGCGTACTTGCCGCGCATGTTTCGAATGGTGCCGCTGTGGATCCGTCGCAGATCGGCGGGTACGACGTCGTTATCGCGGATACGCAGGCACCTGCGGTTTTCGGGGCCAAGGGTGAGTTTTTCGCATCCGGACGGTTGGATAACCTTTCCGCTACCCATGCCGGGCTGACGGCGCTGATCCGGCATTCGGTCACAGTGGGTTCGGATTCCGCCCCGTTCCCAATTGCCGTGCTTGCCGCCTTCGACCACGAGGAGATCGGCTCCAATTCGCGCTCCGGTGCCTGCGGACCCATCCTTGAAGACGTCCTGACCCGGATCTCCGACGGCCTTGGTGCGACGGTGAGCCAGCGGCGCCAGGCGCTGGCGGCGTCGTTCTGTGTCTCTGCCGATGCCGGCCACGCTGTCCACCCGAACTACCCGGAACGGCACGATCCTGCCAACCATCCTGTGCTGAACGGTGGGCCGCTGCTGAAGATTAACGCCAACCAGCGGTACGCCACCGATGCCACCGGCGCTGCCCTGTGGGCCAGGCTGTGTGGCCAGGCGGGCGTCCCGTACCAGGAGTTCGTGTCCAATAACGTCATGCCTTGCGGTTCCACCATCGGGCCGCTGACCGCAACCCGGCTTGGTATCCGAACGGTGGATGTCGGCGTGCCCCTGCTGTCCATGCACTCGGTGCGCGAACTGTGTGGCGTCCAGGACCCGCACTGGCTGGCCCAGGTGAGCCAGGCGTTCTTCGCGGAGCCGGCGCTGACTCCTTAGCGTGATCCTTGGCCTCGTTTGGTCTTGCGCCTAGTTGACCTTGCGCCGGTAGGTCATCATGGCGAAGGCGTAGGCCACCATCAGGATTCCGACGCACCATGCCAGGGCCACCCAGATGTCGCTGCCCGCGGGCTGTCCTGAGAGCAGGTCCTGGACGGTGTTGACGATCGAGGTGACCGGCTGGTTTTCGGCGAAGGCACGCACGGGGCCGGGCATGGTCTCGGTGGGAACAAAAGCCGAGCTGATGAACGGCAGGAAGATCAGCGGGTAGGAGAACCCGGTGGCGCCGTCCACGGATTTCGCCGCCATGCCGGCAATGATGGCGATCCAGGTGAGAGCCAGGGTGAACAGCGCCAGGATGCCGATCACGGCGAGCCATTCCAGCACACCTGCCGAGGAGCGGAACCCCATCAGGAGGGCAATCACCACGATGATCACCAATGACAGCCCGTTGGCCACCAGGGACGTCAGGACGTGGGCCCACAGCACGGAGGACCGTGCGATGGGCATCGACTGGAACCGCTCGAAGATGCCGCTGCTCATGTCCGTGAACACCCGCAGGGCTGTATATGCGATGCCTGACGCGATGGCAATCAGCATGATGCCCGGCAGCAGGTAATTGACGTAGTTCTCGGTCTGGCCCATGATGGCGCCGCCGAACACGTAGACGAACAGCAGCATCAGGGCGATGGGCGTGATGGCAGTGGTGATGATGGTGTCCACGCTGCGGAAGATGTGGCGCATGGACCGGCCCAGCAGGACGGATGTGTCTGCGAAAAAGTGTGTATTCATGACCGGCCCCCACTTGGTTCTTTGCTGTCGTTCCCCACGAGCGCCAGGAAGATTTCCTCCAGGGTGGGTTGTTTCTCTACGTACTCCACCTTCGCCGGCGGAAGCAGCTGCTTGAGTTCGGCGAGGGTGCCGTTGGCGATGATGCTCCCCTGGTGAAGGATGGCGATGCGGTCCGCGAGCTGCTCGGCCTCGTCGAGGTACTGCGTGGTGAGCAGGACGGTGGTTCCCTGCCGGGAAAGGTCCTTGATGATCCGCCACACGTCCAGGCGCGCCTCGGGGTCCAGTCCTGTGGTGGGTTCATCCAGGAAGATCACCTCCGGCTGTCCGATCAGGCTCATGGCGATGTCCAGGCGGCGTCGCATGCCTCCCGAATACGTCGCCACCTTTCGTGGTCCTGCCTCCGTGAGGTTGAACTGTGCCAGGAGGTCATCCGCCACCTGGCCGGAAGCTTTCAGGTGCCGCAGCTTTGCCACCATCACCAGGTTCTCCCTGCCGGAGAGGATTTCATCCACGGCGGCGAACTGCCCTGTGAGACTGATGGTTTCCCGGATCTTCAACGGCTCGCTGGCGACGTCGAACCCGTTGACGGTGCTGGTGCCGGCATCGGCCTTTAGCAGCGTGGACAGGATCTTCACCATGGTTGTTTTTCCTGCGCCGTTCGAACCGAGAAGGGCGAAGATACTGCCCGGGGCCACCTCAAAATCCACGCCCCGCAGGACGTGCAGGTCCTTGAAGGACTTTTCCACGCCCTGCACCTGGATGGCAGGTCCCCGGCTGGCTGCTGCGCTGGTCATGACGTGGCCTCCTTCGCCTTCGCGTCGTTAACGGCCTCGATCAGGCGGGCCCGTTCCTTATCGATCCAGCGCTTGCCCCCGTAAGACTGGGCGAACGTCTCCGCGAATTCAATGGGATCATCGCCCACGATGGCGCTGACGGGGGTGCCATCAACGGCAGCCCGCTCCCAGAGATCGGTGAGGTCCGTGAGCATTTGCACGAGGGTGTCGCCGTCCGTGACGCCCCCGTAATACATGAAGTACCTGTTGAAGGCGGTTGCGGCGGTGAGGTAGGGCTCGGGCAGGGCATCCAGCCGCGCTTTCGCCTGCTTGTACTGCTTCTTCTGTTCCAGGGATCCGGTGAGTGCTTCGATCCATTTGGCAACCATGGTCATTTCTCTTTTCCGTTGAGTTGTTCAATGCGTTCGGACAGGAACCTCCACGTTTTCCAGAATTCCTGGAGTTCCTGTTTGCCCTGCTCGTTGAGTGAGTACACCTTGCGGGGCGGGCCTTTCTCGGACGGGCGTTTCTCAACGTCCACCAGGCCCTTCTGCTCGATTCTGACCAGCAGCGCGTACACGGTGCCCTCGGCGATCTCGGAGAAGCCCTGCTCCCTGAGCAGCGTCGTGATTTCGTACCCGTACGCCGGCTTCCCAGTCAGGAGGGCCAGAACTATGCCCTCCAATGTCCCCTTGAGCATCTCCGTCATCTGCTTGCCCATCGGACACCTTCTTCCACTACTCAGTATTACTAGCTACCAGTACATAGTAGCGCTAAGTAGTGGAAGTGCAATGCCCGATTTCTCCTGCCGTGCGGGGGTGCTGGATGGTTATCCACATAGGGTCAGGAGTTCATTCCGTGCCGACGCCACGCCGATTAACCTTGAGTGCAGGATGGAATCGCCTAAGCGGAGCAGATGCACTAAGATAGTGAAGTCTGTGCTGCGCCCTGCCTCCGATTTGGAGAAGCGGCACCGCACAGCATCGCAAATGAACCTCCTGTTACGGAAATGCCGTAACCGCTTAGCCCAAAGGAGGTGGGTTCACATATGCGTCCTTACGAATTGATGGTAATCATCGACCCCGAGGTCGAAGAGCGTTCCGTTGAGCCGTCGCTTCAGAAGTTCCTGTCTGTCATCACCAACGATGGTGGAACCATCGAAAAGGTTGACATCTGGGGCCGTCGCCGTCTGGCTTACGACATCAAGAAGAAGTCCGAAGGTATCTACGCCGTGGTGAACTTCACCGCCAAGCCGGAAACCGCCAAGGAACTTGACCGCCTGCTGTCTCTTAACGAGACCATCTTGCGCATCAAGATCACCCGCCCCGAAGAGCAGAAGGTCGTTGCTGAGTAATTCAGCAACACCGGCATTCTTCACCCGCAGGAACTCTTCATCCAGGATCGAACTAAGGAGGCAGTAGATGGCAGGCGAGACCACCATTACGGTCATCGGTAACCTCACCAATGACCCGGAACTGCGGTTCACACCGTCAGGTTCGGCAGTAGCGAACTTCACCATCGCTTCCACCCCACGTACTTTCGATCGCCAGTCCAACGAGTGGAAGGACGGGGAAACCCTGTTCCTCCGCGCCGCTGTATGGCGTGAAGCTGCCGAGAACGTTGCCGAGTCCCTCACCAAGGGCATGCGCGTGATTGTTTCCGGCCGTTTGAAGAGCCGTTCCTACGAGACAAAAGAAGGCGAAAAGCGCACCGTTATGGAGCTTGAGGTCGACGAAATCGGCCCCAGCCTGCGCTATGCCAATGCCAAGGTCAACCGCACCCAGCGCTCCGGCGGCGGGCAGGGCGGCTTTGGTGGCGGCAACAGCGGCTTTGGCGGTGGCAACAGCGGCGGCAATCCTGGTGCGAACCAGGGCGGCAACTCCGGTGGAAACTGGGGCGGCGGCAACCAGCCGGCTGCACAGGAGGACCCATGGGCAACGCCCGGTGTCTCCAACGCAGGTGGCTGGGGCAACGGCCCTGATTCCGAACCGCCCTTCTAAAACAAAAAAATTAAGGTCCGACGCCGGGATCACCCGGGTGCCGTATGGCACCCAAAGTAGCTACCGACGTCGTG
Source organism: Pseudarthrobacter sp. TRD_SC_9 (assembly GCF_055361265.1). Lineage (NCBI taxonomy): Bacteria > Bacillati > Actinomycetota > Actinomycetes > Micrococcales > Micrococcaceae > Pseudarthrobacter > Pseudarthrobacter sp. TRD_SC_9. Next base: position 3,889,081 of record NZ_CM143956.1, on the reverse strand, counting down.
CCACCACCATCCCGTGGATCAATATCCACGGGCTCCATAGAAAAGGAGCTCCACGATGGCTAAGGCTGAACTCCGTAAGCCCAAACCAAAGTCCAACCCCTTGAAGGCCGCTGACATCACTGTCATCGACTACAAGGACGTAGCATTGCTGCGCAAGTTCATCTCCGACCGCGGAAAGATCCGCGCCCGTCGCGTCACTGGCGTCACGGTGCAGGAACAGCGCAAAATCGCCCAGGCAATCAAGAACGCCCGCGAAGTTGCCCTGCTGCCTTACTCCGGCGCTGGCCGCGGCTAAGGAAGGGATTAACTAACATGGCAAAAGTCATTTTGACCCACGAAGTAACCGGTCTCGGTGCTGCAGGCGACGTTGTCGAGGTTAAGAACGGTTACGCACGTAACTTTCTCCTGCCCCGCAACTTTGCCCTGACCTGGTCCAAGGGCGGCGAGAAGCAGGTTGAGTCCATCAAGGCTGCCCGCGCTGCACGTGAGCACGCTTCCCTGGAAGATGCCCAGAAGCAGGCTGCTGCCCTCTCGGCCAAGCCGGTCAAGCTGGTTGTCAAGGCCGGCGAGTCCGGTCGTCTCTTCGGCACCGTCAAGCAGGCTGACGTTGCCGACGCTGTTGAGGCCGCTGGCCTTGGCAGCATCGACAAGCGCAAGGTTGAACTGCCGGCACACATCAAGTCGGTTGGTTCCTACCAGGCAAACGTCCGCCTCCACGCTGACGTTTCCGCTGTAATCGAGCTCGACGTAGTAGCAGGTAAGTAGCCTTCACGGCTGTTTGGGCCCCGCTGCCTGGTTCCTTTGGGAGCCGGACAGCGGGGCTTTCCTGTTAATCTTGCACGTCTACGGCTTCTGAAGTGGGGGACTGTCCGGGGCCCCGGTGATAACCTGCACCCGTGACCCGCAATCCCGCCCCAGTCAGCCGCCGTCGATCCTTCACCCAGGTTGATGTGTTTACTAACGAGCCGTACGGGGGGAACCCCTTGGCGGTGGTGGTGGATGCTGAAGGCATGGACAGCGCCCGGATGCAGCAGTTCGCGAACTGGACCAACCTGTCCGAGACCACCTTTCTGCTGCCGCCCACCCGGCCCGGCGCCGACTATCGGGTGCGGATCTTCACGGGGCGCGAGGAGTTCCCCTTCGCCGGGCACCCCACCCTCGGATCGGCGCACGCTTGGCTTGAGTCGGGCGGGATGCCCCAGCAGGAGGGGGTGCTGGTCCAGGAATGCGGGGCGGGGCTGGTTCGCGTAAAGCACGACGGCGGCCGGCTGGCTTTCGCGGCGCCGCCGCTGACACGCTTCGAACCGGTGGGTGAAGCCGATCTTGCGCGGATCGCGGCCGGCCTGCGGCTGCCCCGCACGGCCCTTATCGATACCTCCTGGCTGGTCAACGGCCCGGAATGGATCGGGGTGTTGCTGGAATCAGCCGAACAGGTTCTGGCACTGAAGGTGGATTATCCCGCGATGGAGGGGCTGAAGGTGGGTGTTATTGGCCCGCACTCAGCGGGCGAGGTGGATTTTGAGGTGCGGACATTCATTCCGGGAGATGCCGCCGCTGAGGATCCCGTGACAGGAAGTTTCAACGCCGGCGCCGCGCAGTGGCTGATCGGCAGCGGCAGGGCGCCTGCACGCTATGTCGCAGCCCAGGGGACGGTGCTGGGCAGGGCTGGCCGGGTCCACGTGGAGGCTGCCGGTGACGATATCTGGGTGGGCGGGGGCGCGGTCACCTGTATCCGGGGAACCGTGCTTGCCTAAGAGCAGATCGTCTTCGGGAATAACCCCGCCGGGTGTACCGTTGTCCGGGATAGATGCAAACGCATGATGTTCCGATCAGTAAGGAGTGCGCAGTGGAAACCCGCCGCATAACCGTTCTTTCCGCCGGACTGGGCGTCCCGTCGTCGAGCAGGCTGCTGGCCGACCAGCTAGCGGCAGCAACGGAGCGGCACCTGGCTGAGGCTGGCTACCGTGCCGAGGTGCAGGTCGTGGAACTGCGCGACTATGCCGTGGACATCGCCAACAACTTCGTCACCGGCTACGCGGCACCGCGCCTTGCGGAGGTCATTGCAGCCACCGAAGCGGCGGACGGCATCATCGCCGTCAGCCCGGTGTTCAGCGCGTCGTACAGCGGACTCTTCAAGTCCTTCATCGATGTGCTGGACCCCAAGTCCCTGGACGGCACAGTTGTCCTGCTGGGCTCCACGGGCGGCACGGACCGCCACCAGATGGTCCTGGACTACGCCATGCGGCCCCTGTTCAGCTACCTGCGCTCCCGGATAGTGCCCACCGGCATCTTTGCCGGTCCGCAGGACTGGGGAAGCGCTGACGACGGCGGCACGCCCCTTTCCGCGAGGATTGAGCGGGCAGCGACGGAACTTGCAGGGATGCTTACAGGCAACGAAGCTGCACGCCGCAAGCCGGCGGTCATGGAATCCCTGCCGTTTGAGCAACTGTTGGAGGGCATTTCCGTCGGGAGGTAACTCTGGCGTAGCTGGTGCTCTCCGTCATCCGTCGGGCGCCTGCGAACTAATTGCCGGGACCGTTCGTTGACCCCGGCATGAAGTGTCCCTTGGATTCCATAGACCTTGTTATGAGCGAACGCAGCGGCGTTGAGATCGATTACTGCCCGCAATGCCGCGGTGTATGGCTGGACCGGGGTGAACTGGACAAGATCCTTGACCGCCATGCCCAGCTCGACGGTGCACCGGCAGCGCCTTCGGCGCAGGCAGCAGCACCAGCACCGCCTGCCGGTCCCCAGCCAGGAATGGCCCCGCCTCCGCTTTACAGCAATTTTGAGCCGCAGCGGCAGTCCCGCAGCTATGACGAGCCCCGATACAAGGAACCCCGCTACAACGACAGGGGCTTCGACAAACACGGCTACGATCAGCGCGGTTATGACCAGCACGGCCGCCGCCGGAAGAAGAAGGACGACTGGCTGGGCGACCTCTTCGACTTCTAGCGGGTGTCGCCTGCGCCGGTTACAGTCCGGACATTAGGATGAGACGCCATGGCACTGCGACTTGTTCAGGTAAATTTCAAGGCCCGGGATGACTCCACGCTCGGGCGGTTCTGGGCCGACGCGCTCGGCTGGGGCGTATCCAGCGAGGGCCCCGGGGTAACGAATGTTGAACCCTTGGGCTTCGATTGGCCGGATCCTGCCGCCCTCTGCATCGATGTCGTCACTGTTCCGGACCCCGAGACGGTGAAGTACCGCGCGCACCTCGATCTGGCTACCACCTCCGCTGAGCATCAAGCGGAGCTGGTTGCGCACCTGATAGGGCTGGGCGCGGCGCACGCGGACATCGGCCAGGGTGACGTGCCGTGGGTGGTCCTGGCCGACCCCGAAGACAACCTGTTCTGTGTACTGGAGCCCCGCGAGATTTATGCGGATACCGGACCCATCGCAGCAGTAGTGGTCAACTGCGAAGATCCGCGGGCGTCGGCGCGGTTCTGGAGTGCTGCGACCGATTGGACCCTGCTTGCGGTGACCGATGATCAGGCGAGCCTGCGTTCGGCCAAAGGGGTTGGTCCTTACCTGGAATTCGTGCGGAGGCCGGGAGCGGAGACGGTGTGGAACCGTCTCCATCTTGACCTGATGCCGAACCCGGGGGACGACCAGGCGGCAGAGACAGCCCGACTGCAGGCACTGGGCGCCACTGAGGTCGACGTCGGCCAGGGTGACGTGCCGTGGAGGTGCCTCGCCGATCCGGAGGGCAATGAGTTCTGCGTCCTCACACCGGGCTGATGCACGATCTCAGCCTGGCTGGTCCAGCAGTGCGATGAATTCCCGGGCTTCCGGAAGGCTGATCTCCGAATGCCGGGCAAGCATGGCCGCGGCCGCCTCAGGGTTGCCGTTCCCGGCTATGTCTTTGATGCGGCTGTAGATCTCGTCGTTGAGCATGTTGCTGCTGACTTCCCGCGTGACATCGCCCTTGCTGGCGATGGCACGGTAACGGTACGGGAACCGCTGCGGCTGTCCACCAGCGTCCTCCTTCGGCTCCGGCGCTGGCTGCTCCATTTGGGGCGGCTGCGGATGCGCCGCCAATGCCACCACGGCGTCGCGGGCGGCGCGCAGTCCCTGGCCTGTCGATTCGTTGTAGGCCTTGATGGCCGAGACGGCCTGCCCTTGGGCGATCAGGGCGTAGATCCGGCGGTGCTGCTCAGCCGACAGCCTGGCGGAGGCCTGCCGGGCCAGCTCGCGCTGGTCCTTCGCGGTTGCGGCTTCCTGGGTGCGTGGTGCAGCCGCTGCGGCAGTGTTTCCGCCGGCGGCGGAACGCCGGGAAAGTGCGCGCGCTGCCAAGGCCACTCCTGCGGCCACAATCACCAGGATCAGGATGGGGATAACAAGCGATTCCATGGGAGTTAGAGCCGATCTACGTATTTCTTGGCGTTGACGAGGTCGAGGTTTGTTGCCTGGTGGAGCAGCCTGATGGCCTGGATCTTATGACCGTCCCGCACCAGGCCCTGCAACTGCATCAGTAGCTGCGGGTTGGGCTGGACGGCGGCCGGTTGACCCTGCTGGACTCCGCGGGCCGCGGCTGCCTGCTGTTGTTCTGTTGCTGAGGCAGTGTTCTGGCTGGGCCGGGTGGTTGCGGCGATGCGGGCATGTGCTTCCATGGCGGCACGCACCTGGGCGCGGTCGTGCTCGGCCGATTTGGCCGCGAGCACCTGCTGGTAACGCTCAGCGTCGGATGTTCCGGCGTCCCGCGGTTTGAGGGCGGTGGCCAGTCCCCAACCAACGGCCACGAGGATTACAGGTAGAGCCAGAATCAATATGTCGCCCATGCTTAGAGCTTATGCCAGATCACGGTTATCCACAGCATATTCCCAGGAACGCATATTAATCCCGCAGTACCGACACCGGAATTATCCATTCGCTGTGGCATACATCACAGTGAGGGCATAAAATCCCCGCCCGCCACCGGTGACCACCTTGCCCTATCCCCAGCTTCCAGGTTGGGGTTGTGGATGAAGGTTGGGGAAAAAAAGATTCAGTCCACACTGGATGAGCGACGTTTCCGCAGGTCAAAGGCACTTGTAGGGAAAAAGATTCTTGTTTTCCACAGCGATGCCCACAAGCTGTGCACAAGCAGGACGGCTTAATGCACAGCTTATCCACAGGGGGTGGGGAAGGCGGGCTTGGCGCCTTGGTGAAGGGGGACTACCGTAGCGGGATAGCTGTTGCGAACGTCCGAACAGCTGGCTCCCCGACACAGTTGCGGGCTGGGATGGCTCCCCGCCCGTGATGATCCACGTTTATGTGGAAAACCTGTGGAAACTGTGGAAAACCCGCTTGGACGGGTGTTGCTTGAACGTCCACCAGGGAATGTCAGTCCTCCCGGATTGACTGTGAGCAGCAGGTTCGGTAGCAGCAGCTATTGAAGTACCACCGCCGCAGGCTTCTGCGCGGCACACAACGGAGGACGGCAGCTTTGTCAGTTACGCATCTGGACTCGCTTGAGGGCAGCCGGGCATCGGAAGGCAGCCGTAAGCCGCCGCAGGACATCCCCGCCGAACAGTCTGTTCTGGGGGGCATGATGCTGTCCAAAGACGCCATTGCTGACGTTGTGGAACTCCTCCGCGGACAGGATTTCTACCGTCCCGCGCATGAGACCATCTATGAAGCCATTCTTGACCTCTACGGCCGTGGCGAACCCGCTGACGCCGTCACCGTATCCGACGAACTGACCAAACGCGCCGAGATCAACCGCATCGGCGGGCCAGCCTACCTCCACGAGCTCATCCAGACCGTGCCCACCGCGGCCAACGCCGGGTACTACGCGGAGATCGTTGCCGAGCGGGCTGTCCTGCGGCGGCTGGTGAACGCCGGAACCAAGATCGTTCAGCTGGGTTACGGCTCGGATGGCGAGGTGGAGGACCTGGTCAACCAGGCCCAGGCCGAGGTTTATGCGGTGGCTGAACGCCGAACGGCCGAGGACTATGTGGTCCTCAAGGACGTTATGGAGGCCACGGTTGACGAGATCGAGGCCTCCGGCCACCGCGGTGAAGGCATGGTGGGCGTTCCCACCGGCTTCTACGAACTGGACGAATTGACGCACGGCCTGCACCCGGGCCAGATGATCGTCATTGCCGCGCGCCCCGCGGTCGGTAAATCAACGTTCGCCTTGGACTTTGCCCGCTCCGCCGCGATTAAGCACAACCTCGCCACCGTGATGTTCTCGCTCGAGATGGGCCGCAACGAAATTGCCATGAGGTTGCTCTCGGCAGAAGCCACCATCGGACTTCAGGATCTCCGCAAGGGCACCATCAAGGACGAGCAATGGTCCAAGATCGCCACCACCATGGGCCGCATGAACGATGCTCCACTGTTTATTGACGACAGCCCCAACATGTCCCTTATGGAGATCCGTGCCAAGTGCCGCCGGCTCAAGCAGCAGCACGACCTCAAACTGGTGATCCTGGACTACCTTCAGCTCATGAGCTCAGGCAAAAAGGTGGAATCCCGCCAGCAGGAAGTCTCCGAGTTCTCACGTGCGCTCAAGCTGCTGGCCAAGGAACTCCAGGTGCCGGTGATCGCACTGTCCCAGCTGAACCGTGGCTCCGAACAGCGCCAGGACAAGCGGCCCATGGTTTCTGACCTCCGCGAGTCGGGTTCCATCGAGCAGGACGCCGACATGGTGATCCTCCTGCACCGCGAGGATGTCTATGACAAAGAATCACCGCGCGCCGGTGAAGCTGACATCCTGATTGCCAAGCACCGTAACGGCCCCACCAAGGACATCGTGGTGGCCTTCCAGGGGCACTATTCGCGCTTCGCGAACATGGCCGGAGACGCCGGAGGCGGCGGCTTCTAATTGGACCTAGGCTGTTTCGGGCCGCAGCAAGTGGTTTGGCAGCCTGTTCCCGGGCGCGGTTCCACGGATCTCCAGCAGTTCCCGGGCGTGCGCGTGCAGCCGCCGGTCCTCGTCGCTGACCGGTACCCACTGCGGGATGGGAACCGAGGTGCCCTCGGCATCCCGTGCCACCATCACCGTCAGACAATACGTGGTGAGGTTCAGCTCGCGGGTTTTCGGGTCACCGGAGCGGACATGGACCGCTACGTGCATACCTTTGGTCCCGGTGTAGACCAGGCGCGCTTCGACCTCCACCACATGGCCGATCAGCAGGGGCCGGTAGAAGCGCACGCCGCCGGAAAAAACGGCTACCGTGTCCCTGCCCGAATAGCGTGAAGCGCAGACGTAAGCGGCTTCATCGATCCACTTCATCACCATGCCGCCGTGCACCTTGCCACCCCAGTTGACGTCGGTGGGCGCCGCCATGAACCGCAGGGTTACACGTTCAGCCGTTCCGGCGCCGGTGTATTCCTGCGCGTTCATTGCCTGGACAATGCGTTCACGCACCTCGATCCGGGCGATGGCCTGCTCACGCTGTTCAACTTCCTCCGACGTAGAGGGCATGAACTCCCGGACCTGAACAGGCTTGCCGTCCGGTCCCACCGCTACGAAGATCACCATGCACTGGCTGCGCATGGTGGCCACCCCGCCCTTGGGGTCACCCGAAGAGACCACGGTGCGGATGTGCATCGAGGACCGGCCTGTATAGACGATGGTGGCCTCGACTTCGACCATGTCCCCGCTGTTGACAGGATCAGCGAAGTGGATGTTGCCCACATACGCCGTGACGCAGTACGACTTGGACCATCCGACGGCGGCGGCATAGGCGGCCTTGTCTACCCACTCCAGGACGGTGCCGGCATCCACGGACCCGCTGTGTCCCACGTCCGTGGGAGCTGCCAGGAAACGAAGGGTGACGGAATTGCTGCCGGTCTCACTCATCAGGCGATCTTACTGAGGGCAAACGTTACCCGCCGGTTGGCGTGACACAAATGGTGCCCCGTCCGCCATCTGCGGAAGGGGCACCATGAGGTGTCTGGGGCGGGCCCTGGAGGACCGGCAGGCCGTCCAGCGTGCCGCATGGGTACTTGTGTCCATCGACAGTGCAGTCCTTGCCGGGATAGTTTTGCCGTAATGGATCTTCCGGATGAACCGGGGGGCCGCTGGGGATGCCGGAACTGGTTCGGATCCGATCACTTGCTGGATCTACGAAAAGGAGATATGTCATGGCTATTTGGGGTGCAGATATTGCTCAGCTGAAGGCTCTGGGGACCAAGCTCAAGGCTGGTTCGTCTGAGATCGAGAAGCAGAAGTCCACGCTGACCAAGGTCCTCGAGGGCACCGACTGGAAGGGCCCGGACGCTGATAAGTTCCGCAGTGAGTGGAATGGCCAGCACGTTGCCTCCCTCGCTAAGGTTGCCCAGGCCCTCGAAGAGGCCGGCCAGAAGGCCACCAGGAACGCCAGCGAGCAGGAACAGGCTTCCCGCTAGGCCCCATTCTTCACAGCAAAATGCTGCAGGCCCGGAACGCACCACGCGTCCCGGGCCTGCAGCATTTAAGGATCGGGCTTGTTGGTCGATCCGGCCGCAGGTTGGCCGATCAGGCCAGGGCGCGGAGCTTGGAACCCTTGCGGCCAAAGAGAGCATTGTCCATCGAGAACGTCCCCGCCCCGGTTAGAGCAAGCGTAAGTGCAGCAGCGCCAAGGATAAGGACCAGCTCATAACCGCCCGCGCTGACGAAGACGCCCGCGGGAGCGTGGACCAGGACGAGTGCGCCCAGCATGTTCAATGCCAGAGCGGCTCCGACAATTCTGGTGAACACGCCCAGTATGAGCGCGATGCCGCCTGCCAGTTCAAGGCCCGCGACAACCGGGGCGGCGATCTCCGCAGCAGGCACTCCGATCTGCGCGAAGGCGGTCTGCGTGCCGGCGATGGTGTTGACGCTGAATTTTTGCCAGCCATGGGCTGCAAAAAGAAAGCCGAGTGCAACGCGCAGGATGACAAGAGCGGTGGCGGTTAGGGGGGTCTTGTTCATGACTTCAGTCTCGCGGACAAATAGTTTAACTGTCAACTAATGGTCGTCAGTGCTGGCTCATCTATCCGCTGGCGCGATTAAGCTGGCATCATGCCGTCGCCGCCTTCAACTGTCACGAAGCCACAGGGCCATGCCCGCGAGATCCTTCGGCTGGCGGTGCCGGCTTTTGGGGCGCTGATTGCAGAGCCCCTGTTCCTGCTGGCCGACTCCGCGATCGTAGGCCACCTCGGCGTTGCCCAGTTGGCCGGCGTCGGCCTTGCCTCTGCTGCGCTGCACACGGCCGTTGGCCTGATGGTCTTCCTTGCGTACTCGACCACCCCGGCCGTTGCCAGGGCCATCGGCGACGGACGCCTGGCGCAAGCCATCAAGGCAGGGCGCGACGGCGTCTGGCTGGCTTTCGGGCTGGGCGTTGTCCTTGCAGCGGCCGGGTTCTTCGCTGCCGGGCCCCTCGTGGAGCTGATGGGGGCCGATGGCGAGGTGGCCGGATACGCCGTCGACTACCTGCTCTGGTCCCTGCCCGGACTGGTGGCCATGCTGCTGGTGTTTGCAGGGACGGGTGTGCTTCGCGGGATGCAGGACACCCGTACCCCACTGCTGGTTGCCACTGCCGGTTTTGGTTTGAACATCGTCTTGAACCTGGTGCTGGTGTATGGCTTCAACTTATCTGTAGCGGGTTCGGCCATGGGCACCAGCATTGCCCAGTGGGGCATGGCCGCCGTTTATCTGTTCATCGTGATGCGGCACGCCCGCCGCAACGGTGTGGGCCTGCTGCCAAGCTGGCGCGGAATCCGCTCCATGACCGAAGTGGGATCCTGGTTGATGCTGCGGACGCTGAGCCTGCGGATTGCCATCCTGGCCACTGTCCTGGTGGCCACCGGGCAGGGCGCGACTAATCTGGCGGCCCATCAGCTGGCCATGACGATTTTCTCCTTCCTTGCCTTCGCGCTGGATGCCATCGCCATCGCCGCCCAGGCGCTGATTGGCAAGGAGCTCGGGGCGTCCAATGCCGCCAAGACCCGGGAACTGACCCGCACCATGATCCGGTGGGGGACCGGGTTCGGTGTCATCACCGGACTGCTGCTGGCCCTGGTCGCCCCGTGGGCGGCCGTGGTGTTCACTCCCGACGCCGGTGTTCACTCCGCGCTGACGGCAGCACTGTGGGTGATCGCCGTCGGACAGCCCATAGCCGGGTACGTTTTTGTCCTGGATGGCGTGCTGATCGGCGCCGGTGACGCGAAGTACCTTGCGCTTGCCGGCGTCGTGAATCTGCTGGTCTACCTGCCGTTGCTGTGGTGGGTGGCTACCGGAACCGCCGGTGGCGTGGCAGGACTGGTGTGGCTTTGGGCTGCCTTCTCGCTGGGTTACATGCTGGCCCGCGCGGTGACCCTTGGCCTGCGCGCGCGGACAAACCGCTGGATGGTGCTCGGCGCCGGCTAAGCGCGGGCGGGTACCAAACGGCGACTAAACTGGAGCGGTGACTCAATCAGCCATGCCTGCCGAATCCCTGCCCGACGCGGGACCCCTGCCGGGACTGTGGAAACCCCTCGTCTACCGTGCGGTGGCAGCCCTGGCGTTCGGTGCCCTGACCATTTTCTGGGCCACGCCCTCGGTCACCGGAATGGCGATCGCCGGAGGTATCTACTTCGGCGCCACCGGGATCGTGCTGCTCAAACTTGCCACAGGCAACGGCTTGGCCGGCCAACGCGCCGGAAGGCTGCTCTCCACGGGAGCGTCAGCCCTGATTGGTGCAGGCGTGGCAGTGGTGGCTTTCCAGGGTGACCAACTCTTCGCCGTCGTCGCCGCTGTGGGCCTGGGCGTCCTTGGCGTTACCGAGGTTGCGGCCGGTGTCCTGGGGAAGGGTCATGTCCTTGCCAGGGACTGGTTGATTTCGGGCATTATCGCCCTCGGCACAGCCGCTGCCTTGCCGTTTTTCATTGCGCTCGGCGCTCACGCCCTCCTCGGTGTTGCGGGCGGCGGCGCCATTATGTCCGGCGTCCTCTGGATGCTGTCAGGGCTCACCATCAGGCACGAAGCCGCGGCGGCGTCCCGCAGGCCGTAAACTTGAAGTGCACGGTTCTACCTGATGTAGAAAATACTCCGGCGGAAGCCGCCGTGCACCCACCGCACCAAGCAATGGCCGTGGCATGTGCCGCGCCCCAGGAAGGAACTTATCGTGGCAAACCAGGAGCCAGGCAAACCGCGCAGCCTGCGGACCTCGGTGAAGGGGCCGCTGATGTTTTCCGCTTCCTTGGCCGTTGTAGCCTTCGTTTCGGTGCTGATCTTCGCCTCGGGCGGCAGCGACAAAACCCCTCGGTTCGATCTCGCCTTCACCGGCGGCGGCATTGCCTTCATCGTGACTCTGGTCATCGCCGCCATGCTGTCCATGAGCTACAAGGAAAACGCCCCGCACCTGGGCAAAGGATCCGGCGTCAACCTGAGTTCTGCAAAGCGGCCCGGCCACGGGACCGCTCCTGCCGCTGCCCCGTCAGAGGATGACGATGCCGAAGGTTCCGGCCGCGCCTGACCCGCGCCTTCTGTCCCGGTTCCGGCCGCGCCTGACCCGCACCTTCTGTCCCGGTTTCCGCGGGCCGCCCGCTTCCTCCAGACTAGGCCTCGACTGCCAGCCGGGCCCGGTACGCGGCAACGTGTGCCCGGTTTGCGCAGGCGGAGCCGCAGTACATTTTTGACCTGTTCCGGCTGAGGTCCAGCAGTACGGCATCGCAATCTGCCGCTGCACACACCAGCATCCTGTCCATGGCCTTGCCGCGGATGATGTCTGCCAGGGCCATCGCAGCCTCTGTGCTCATCCGGTCGGCCAGCGGGGCGTCCGGAGTCGTGGCGTGGAAATGCCAGTCCCAGGCATCGTGCTTAACCAGTTGTGGAAGGGCGTTTGTTGCCCTGAGAAGCCTGTTAACGGTGTCCACCACCTGCTCTTCCGGGGCTTCCCAGAGTTGTTTCAGCTCGGTCCGGAGCAGGCGGACGCTTTCCACCTCCGACGCCGAGTGTTCCCGTGAGCCGCTGAAACCTTCCGCCGCCAGAAACTGGTCAAGATCCTTCACCGTCTGCAGCTTTTCCTCACCGTTTTGCGCAGTGTTGATGAGGCTGACGACACTCCGGAGGGCAACCTCCGTGTCAGGGGCAAAAATCACCTTGACTCCTTACATGGCCGGGCGTAGTGTCAGGGTCAATACCCCACTTTACTCCTGACATGAGGTACCCATGCCTGCCATCGATAAACGTCCCGCAGTTTCGCTGCGCAGGGCCAGCAGCGGGTTCCTGGGCTCCGGCCTGGGCATCGCTTTATTCTCCTCGGCCGTGTTCGGCACCTCCGGATCGTTCGCCAAGGCGCTGCTGGAGACCGGATGGACTCCGGGAGCTGCCGTCACCGCCAGACTGACAGGTGCCGCCGTCGTCCTGGCAATTCCGGCGGTACTGGCGCTTCGCGGACGCTGGCGGGAACTGGCCGGCAACTGGGTCACCGTGGTCCTGTTTGGATTCATCGGAGTGGCCGCCTGCCAGCTGTTCTACTTCAACGCCGTGGCGCGGCTTTCCGTGGGCGTCGCGTTGCTGCTCGAATACTTGGCGCCGGTGCTGATTGTGCTGTGGTTGTGGGTGGCCAGCCGCCGCAGGCCAAGCGTGATGACCGTGGCCGGAACCCTGCTGTCCCTCGGTGGCCTGGTCCTGGTCCTGGACCTTACCGGCGCGGTAAAGATCGACGTGATCGGCGTCTTCTGGGGTCTTGCTGCCGCTGTCTGCCTGGCCATCTACTTCTTCATCACGGCGAAGGAAAACCACTCTCTGCCGCCGCTGGTGCTGTCCGCCGGCGGCCTGCTTGTTGGTGCCGTGGTGATGTGGCTGTCCGCGGCGATCGGGCTTGTTCCCATGGCATTTAGTACTGCTGATACAAAGCTCGGCCCCTGGCTGACCCCGTGGTGGGTCTCACTGGCAGGGCTGGTGATCCTGTCTACGGTGCTGGCTTATGTTTCGGGCGTAGCGGCTGCGCGGCGGCTTGGCTCGAAGGTGGCGTCCTTCATTTCGCTTACCGAGGTGCTGTTCGCCGTGCTGTGGGCCTGGCTGTTGTTGGCCGAACTGCCCGGACCCATCCAGCTCCTGGGCGGCCTGCTGATTGTTGGCGGCGTGGTGTTGGTCCGCATGGATGATCTTCGCGGGCTGCCGAAGGCGGGGGCCCTGGAACCGGGGCCGGAGTTGACCCGGAAACGCTGAGCTCTGAGCAAGCCGGGCACTTAGACAGCGGAGCCATTAAATGCTGCAGGCCCGGGGCGCGTGGTGCGTTCCGGGCCTGGAGCATTTTGCTGTGAAGAATGGAGCCTAGCGGGAAGCCTGTTCCTGCTCGCTGGCGTTCCTGGTGGCCTTCTGGCCGGCCTCTTCGAGGGCCTGGGCAACCTTGGCGAGTGAGGCAACGTGCTGGCCATTCCACTCACTGCGGAACTTATCAGCGTCCGGGCCCTTCCAGTCGGTGCCCTCGAGGACCTTGGTCAGCGTGGACTTCTGCTTCTCGATCTCAGACGAACCAGCTTTGAGCTTGGTGCCCAGAGCCTTCAGCTGAGCAATATCTGCACCCCAAATAGCCATGACGTATCTCCTTTTCGTAGATCCAGCAAGTGATCGGATCCGAACCAGTTCCGGCATCCCCAGCGGCCCCCCGGTTCATCCGGAAGATCCATTACGGCAAAACTATCCCGGCAAGGACTGCACTGTCGATGGACACAAGTACCCATGCACAAGTCCCCACAATGGCACTCTATGGCTGCGCCGGAGCGGCGCAGAGCCTAGCATGAGGTTATGTGCAGGAATATCCGTACCCTTCATAACTTCGAACCGTCCGCCACCACTGCCGAAGTTGAGGCGGCAGCACTGCAGTATGTCCGCAAGATCAGTGGCAGCACCAAGCCCTCCAAGGCCAACCAGGAGGCGTTTGACCAGGCTGTCCACGAGATCGCCCACATCACACAGCACCTGCTGGAATCACTGGTGACCCATGCTCCGGCGAAGAACCGGGACGAGGAAGCGGTTAAGGCCAAAGCGCGCGCGGCTGTTCGTTACGGGACAGCCTGACAGCTGCGGGTCCGGCCGGCGCTACTTCCCAAAGCGGCGCAACCTGAGCGAATTGGCCACCACCAGCACCGAACTGGCTGCCATCGCTGCGCCGGCGATCATTGGGTTGAGCAGGCCGAGCGCTGCCACCGGGATGCCCACGACGTTATAGAAGAACGCCCAGAACAAGTTGGTCTTGATGATGGCCAGCGTCCTTCGCGAGAGTCCGATGGCCTGGGCCACCTGCCCCAGATCGTTGCCCATCACGGTCAGATCCGCGGCCTCGATGGCCACGTCTGTACCGGAGCCCATCGCAATGCCAAGATCTGCCTGAGCCAAGGCTGCGGCGTCGTTCACACCGTCGCCTGCCATCGCGACGGTGGCTCCAGCTGCCTGCAGCTGCCGTACGGCGTCCACTTTGCCCTCCGGCAGCACGCCGGCAAACACATCCTCACGGTTAATTCCGACGGCGGCGGCCACCTGCGCGGCCACCTTGGCGTTATCCCCGGTCAGCAGGAGCGGGCGGAGACCCAGCTCGCGGAGCCGTGAAACAGCCTCAGCAGAACCAGGCTTGATGGTGTCGCGGAGCGCGATGATGCCGGTGGGTGAGCCGTCCACCGCCACCCAGATGGCCGTGGAACCCGCAGCTTCTGCCTCCTCGAGGACCTTTTCTTCGGTGGCGCCCGGATGGATCCCGTTCTCTTGGAGCCAGGAACCGCGTCCTGCCACTACAGTGTGCCCCTCAATCTCACCGCTCACTCCGCCGCCGGCGGCGGAACGGAAGCGTTCCACGTCCGGCAACCTGCCGTCGTCGTTCCCGTCAGCACCGGCATCTTCAGCTCTGGCATCCGCAGCTTCGGCTGCGGCAGCGGCAATGGCCCGGGCAATCGGGTGCTCCGAAGCGGCTTCAACGGCACCGCCCAGCCGCAGCACCTCGGCCTCGGAAAGCGTGCCAAAGCTGTAGACAGAGTGCACGGTGAGCTGGCCGCTGGTCACCGTACCGGTCTTATCCAGCACGATCGTGTCAATGGTGCGCGTGTCTTCAAGCACCTGCGGCCCCTTGATCAGGATGCCCAGCTGGGCGCCGCGACCGGTCCCGGTGAGCAGGCCAACCGGAGTGGCGAGGCCAAGGGCGCAGGGGCAGGCTATGACCAGAACCGCGACGGCGGCGGTGAATGCCTGTTGCAGCTCTGTGGCAGTGACGTCGGGACCGGCCACCAAAAGCCAGAGGCCGAAGGTCAGCACCGCGATGACAAGCACCACCGGAACAAATACGGAACTGATGCGGTCCGCCAGCCGGGCAATCGGCGCCTTGCCGGACTGTGCCTGGGACACGAGCCGGCCCATCTGCGCCAGGGTAGTTTCCGAACCGACCCGGGTGGCGCGGACCAACAGCCTGCCGGAGGTGTTGATGGTTGCACCGGTAACGCTGCTGCCCGGAACCACCTCCACAGGGACGGACTCACCGGTCACCAGGGAAGCGTCGACGGCGGAGCTTCCCTCGATCACCACGCCGTCAGTAGCGATCTTCTCACCGGGCCGGACCACAATGACGTCGTCCACCTGGAGCTGCCCGGCGGGAACCCGGTGTTCTGATCCGCCCTGCAGGATGGTTGCGTCCTTGGCGCCAAGGTCAAGGAGCGCGCGCAGGGCATTGCCGGCGCTGCGCTTGGCACTCGCCTCCAGGTACCTGCCCAACAGGAGGAACGTGGTAACCACCGCGGCGACCTCGAAGTACAGGCCGGCCTCCGCCATGCCGCCCATTGCTTCGGTGCCCGCGTGTGCCGTCAGTAGCGGATCCGCGAGCAGTTGCCACGCGGAGAACGCATAGGCCGCAATAACGCCGATGGACACCAAAGTATCCATGGTGGAGGCTAGATGCCTGGCGTTAACAGCAGCCGCCCTATGGAACGGCCACGCTGCCCAGGTCACCACCGGGAGGGCCAGGGCGCCCGCCACCCAGCCCCAGTGGGGGAATTGGAAGGCCGGCACCATTGAGATCAGGAACACCGGCACCGTCAGGACCGCGGCCAGCAGCAGCCGCGGCTTGAGCGTGGCGGCTGCTGGGCTTCCGGGGTCTCCGGGGAGATGCTCTTCAGGCTTGTTCGGTTCGGGGGAGGGGCCGGGAACGGCGGCTTCCCGAAGCTTTGCCTTGTAGCCGGTGGCACGGACTGTATCTACGATTTGCTGGTCCGTGACGCCGTCGGGCACTGTTACCCGGGCGGATTCGAGGGGCAGGTTGACGGAGGCCTCCACGCCGTCAAGCTTGCTGAGCTTGCGCTCCACGCGGTTCACGCAGGAAGCACAGGTCATGCCCTCGATATCCAGTTCGATGACCCTGCTTCCTGCCAGGTGCAGGAGCTCGTCGTTGCGCACAGCTTGCTCGATTCCTTTGGGATTGAGCGTCAGGCGTGGTTGTCTACGACCATGTAGCCGGCCTCGGCTACGGCCTCGCCGATCTCATCGTGCGGAATTTCCCTGGTGGACGTGACGGTTACGGCGGAAAGACCGCGGGGGTTGAGGTCTACATCGACCTTTTCGACGCCGTCAATCGCCTCGATCTCCTCGCTCACGGAGGAGACGCAGTGATCGCAGGTCATACCGGAAACGCTGACTGTGGTGGAAGTGGTGCTCATAATGACTCCTTGGGGGATCGGTTGGTAGTGCGCCGCGAGGTATGTGAGCTTAGCGCAGCAGGCGGCCGATAGCGCTGCTTGCTTCCTTGACTTTGGCATCGAGGTTTTCGGCGCGGAGTGCGGGGTCCGGTTCGGAGGCGGCACCCACCACGCAGTGACCGATGTGCTCCTCCACAAGGCCAAGGCTGACGGCGTGCAGTGCCTTCGTGACGGCAGCAACCTGGGTGAGGATGTCGATGCAGTATTTGTCATCGTCCACCATCTTGGCGATGCCGCGGACCTGACCCTCAATGCGTTTGAGCCTGCGGAGGTAGGCATCCTTGTTGGACGTGTAGCCGTGTCCTTCGAACGCCGGAGCCTCAGCAGGTGTGATGACGACTTCTTCGGGTGTGTTCATGCTGCGATGGTATACCCCCAGGGGGTATTAGTCAAGTGATCGCCAGCGGTTCGCGGCGAAGGCCTCTGGTGATCGGCGGGAGCGCCAGAAAGTGGGTGCGCCGGCGAGAGATTTGGGAGCCCTAAGTCACTGAGGAGTTATCCGGGCATTAAAAAGCTCCGGAGTGCGTTATTGGGGGATACGCACTCCGGAGCAGATTTTAGGCTGAAGATTCGGTGCCGTTCCGGCGCTTTCTCTCCTGCAGTACTAGCTTACTTCCCGGTAGGCGGCGGCGCCACCTTGGTGAATAAGTACTTTCGCTTTATTTTTTCGGTGCCCTGAAAGCCCTTGGAATCAAGGCATTTCCCGGTTAAGAAGGAGCCGGAACCACCAGTACCGGGCGCGCCTGATGGTGGCTCAGCCAGGCTGCGATGGAACCGTTGAGCATCTCGCTGAACCGGTGGCCCAGGCCGCGTTCGGGGGTTCCTACAATGATCATTGCAGCATTACGGTCCGACGCCAGCCGCCCCAACGCACGTGCCGGATCGCCGGCCAGTGTACACAGCGACCACTCGATGCCCTGGCCTTCCAAAGCCTGGCCCAGGGCAGACTGCAGTTGCTCCGTCAGCGTGCGGACGTCGTCGTCTTCCTTCTCCGGATGAAGTGACAACCGGTGCGTGGCGCGGTGCGGATCCCACTCCACCAGGTAGCTGGCTTCGTCCACATACGCGCAGACCAGCTCCACATGAAGCTTTTGCGCCAGGGACGCGGCAGTGTGGATAACTTCGCCGTGCTGGTTGGGCCGGACACCCACCACCAGCGGGCCGGACATGTCACTGGGTTCAGCAGCCATACTTCATTCTGTTCCGCGACGGGGGGCTTGAACAGAGCAATCCCTACTGCAGTACGGGAGTGGCAGTGACTGTGACGTTGGTTCCCCAGAAATCCTGGGTGTAGCAGCTGATGAGGACCAGCTGGCCCGGTACCGCATTCCAGATAGGGCTGTCCTTGAGCGTGTCCTTGTCATAGGTGTCGATCCGGTCCACGCGGTATTGAACAGTGCCGGTCTGGGTGAGCACATCAAACACTTCGCCCACGCTGGCTTGGGTGCTCAGGTGGTTGAATGGCGCGTCCCGGTCAGTCCAGCTGTGGCCGATCACATACGTGGTGTCGCTGGAACCTGCTCCGGGCACACCGAACGGCGTGAGCCAGTAGCCATCCAGCGTGGCCGGCGGATTGAGTTGGCGGGTAGCTGACGCCTGGGCGTCGGGAGCCAGAGCATGAACCACGACGTCGAAATCTGCAGCAGGATAACTGATGCGCACCGGGGCTGCCGCCGGAGGTAGAACCGCTGGCGGAGCTTCCTGCACAGGTGGGGGTTCTGCAGGAGGTGCCGCAGCTGTAGAACTGGGTGATTCCGACGCCGCGGTTGGTGTTGCGGATGGCGGTGCAGTGGTCTGCGGCGGAGTGGTTTGGGAAATGGACGGAGGGGCAGGAGGAGACCCCTGGGCGTAGCAGGAGACGAGCGACGGCAAAGTCAGCAACAGCACGCCCATGAGTGCGCACAGCAGGATGGTGATGTCCAGCCACCGACCACCTACCCGCTTGCCCACACGTTGCCGCATTGAATGCTCCTTATGTCCTTATTCCAACTCACGATAGTCCGGTTAATGCCACAGGCCCTGCCTCCTTGGTACTGAGACAGGGCCTCGGGCATTTAGCACTTGCTCATCGGTGGATCAACGGGGTCTACCGCAGGAGCGGTTGCTACCCCATTGTTTCAGTTCGAGCGGCTCGCCTGGCGACGGTAGAACGCAAGTCCTGCAGCGCCGGTCAGAAGTGCGAGGCCTCCCATCACGGCTGTGCTGTCCGGGGTGCTTGACGCGCTGGCCGCCGTCTGCGAATTGAAGCCGCGTGCCGCGCCTGCGCCTCCGGCCGGGGTCTTTGCCACCGGAGCCGGCTTGACGACGACGTGCTTGTCGACATGGACGTGCTTATCGACATGGACGTGCTTGTCGACATGAACGTCCTTGTCTTTGTCTTTGTCCTTGTCCTTGTCCTCCGGCACCACGACTACACATCCGGCTTCAAGAATGGCCTGGTTTGCGGGTGTGTAGTTCTTTCCGGCGTACGTCACTCCGTCAATCGTGAATGGCGGGATGATGTCGCCCACCGGGCCGTTGCCCCTCTGGTCGTGGCTGTCGTGTCCGTCCGGGGTTTCTCCGATGGCGTGGTAGTCCACCGTGATGAGCACGTAGGGATTGGTCGCCGAACCAGTCGAGTGGCAGAGCGTGACCTTGTGCTCTTCTTTATCCTCGCCGTTGTTGCCGCCACCGGGCTGGCCACCACCTGGGTTGCCGCCGCCGGGGTTGCCGCCGCCGGGGTTGCCGCCGCCGGGGTTGCCGCCGCCGGGGTTGCCGCCGCCGGGGTTGCCGCCGCCGGGGTTGCCGCCGCCGGGGTTACCGCCGCCGGGGTTACCGCCGCCGGGGTTGCCACCGCCGGGGTTACCTCCGCCGGGGTTGCCACCGCCGGGGTTACCTCCGCCGGGGTTGCCGCCACCGGGCTCGCCGCCACCGGGGTTGCCACCGCCGGGGTTACCTCCGCCGGGGTTGCCGCCACCGGGGTTACCTCCGCCGGGGTTGCCGCCACCGGGGTTACCTCCGCCGGGCTCGCCGCCACCGGGGTTACCTCCACCGGGCTCGCCGCCACCGGGGTTACCTCCGCCGGGGTTGCCGCCACCGGGGTTACCGCCACCGGGGTTACCGCCACCGGGATTACCGCCGCCGGGGTTGCCGCCGCCGGGGTTGCCGCCGCCGGGGTTGCCGCCGCCAGGTATCTCGGGGAGGACGATTCCACCAGGGCCGTCAATAGGTCGATGGTCGTCGGCACCTGCGGGCGCTGCCAGGCTCATGAGGGCCATGGCGCTGATTCCTGCGTAAGCTAGGGTCTTTTTCAAGGCGATTCTCCATCCAGAGGGTGCAGGTTCCGGCCAGTTGGGGAGGCCAACAAAACGACCTTGTCCCTCGCGTGGTCGGAAGTGATAACTTTCACGCTATGGCTGCTGAATTCCCCTGTCCCGAGTAGCCATTACCTGACTTTTCGCGATTGACTACTTGGTGGAGTAATGAGTACTCAGGTTTGTCCATCAGCAAGAAACCGCAGGTCACACGAGTAACGCAGGGTGGGAAGAGTTCCCATATCTTGAACAGCCCTGCGGCGGGGCATAACGTGGGGTGGGACAAACAACGACGGAAGGATGATCCTCGTGGAAATCTTCATGTGGTGGATAGACCTCAGCATGGACGCCAAGGAATGGCTCCGGGAGAACCTCCGGGCCGAGACGTTACCGCTGGAAGTAACGCAGGCCATCGCGGAGGCCGGCGGACCGCATCCGGACGATCCGTCCAAGGTTCTGACGGAGAAAGACTGGGATTTCATTGAGACCCAATCCGAATTCGTTGACTGAGCTGTCCAGTTACTGAGCGGGCGGCTGTGGCCTGAAGAGGCAGGCGCTTTAGATTCGCGCTGCATTATCATTGCGGGCGCGGCGGGCTGGTGGTTCCATGGGAGTCATGGCTGGCGATGAGAAGTACCTTCTGGCAATCGGCACTAAAAAGGGACTATGGCTGGCAACCAGCGCTGACCGGAAAGAGTGGTCCTTCACGGGCCCGCATTTCCTGATGAGTGAGATCCCCAGCATCGGGATCGACACCAGGGATGGGCGGATCAGGATCATGGTTGGCGTGCGGTCCGAGCACTGGGGGCCCACCGTTGCGCACTCGGATGACCTGGGACAAAGCTGGACCGAACCGGACAACGGCGCCATCACTTTCCCCGAGGACACCGGAGCGGCCTTGGAGCGGGTCTGGCAGATCTACCCGGACAAGGAGTCCAGGCCCGGCGTGGTGTGGGCCGGAGCAGAACCCATATCAGTGTGGAAATCCACCGACGGCGGCGAACACTTCGAGCTGAACCGCGGGTTGTGGGACCACCCCCACCGCACCGAGTGGGGCGCTGGTTTTGGTGGTGCGGCGGCGCACTCGATCGTCGTGGATCCCGGCGGGGAACAGGTACACGTCGCCATGAGCACCGGCGGCGTCTACCGCTCGCTCGACGGCGGCACCTCTTGGGAGGCCCGCAACAAGGGGATCTCGGCGTATTTCATGCCCGATCCCAACCCGGAATTCGGCCAATGCGTACACAAGATCGCCGCGGATGCCGGCGGTGACGGCCGTTTGTACGCGCAGAACCACCACGGTGTATACCGGACAAATGATAACGGCGACACTTGGGAATCGATCGCCGAGGGACTGCCGGCGGACTTTGGTTTTGTGATGCTGACGCATCCGAGGCGTGAAGGAACGGCCTGGGTGGTTCCGCTCAAGGCCGACGGTGAGCGGATCCCGCCGGACGGCAGGCTCGCCGTCCACCGGACTGACGATGCCGGCGGCAGTTGGACCCGCCTTGATGCCGGCCTGCCGGACCATGAATACAACAGCATCCTCCGCGATGCCGCGTCAGTAGATACTGCCGAACCGGCTGGCGTGTACTTCGGCACCCGCGGCGGAACGGTGTATGCCAGCGACGACGAAGGCGCCAACTTCAGGGAAGTCGCCGCACACCTGCCGGATGTCCTGTGCGTCCGGGCAGCGGTGATCAGCGGTGCACCGGAGCCGGTGCACTGAATGACCGCTGATCCCATGGCTGCCGGGCGCGCGGCGGGCAACCAGTCCATCGGGATCCTGCTCCCGAGCATCCTGCAGCCGCTCGCCGGCGGACAATCCGCACTGACTGCCGCCGTCGAGGGTCCGGAAACTGTGGGGACAGTGCTGGATTCGCTGTCCGCCGACTACCCCGTCCTGGCGCGGCGGCTGCGTGATGAGACCGGCGCGCTCCGCCGTTTCGTAAATATCTACGTTGACGGCAATGAGGTGCGGCGGCTCGATGGGCTGGAGACACCCGTGCGGGCGGGGCAGGAACTCCTAATCATCCAGTCGGTGGCAGGAGGTTAGAGCTTCCGCTCTCCCCTGACCGGTTCCGGCGGCGTATCGTGAATTTCAGCAAGAACGACGCCGTTCAGTGCAGTGTGCGGTGTCTCACTCCTATGGAGGAACCGCCATGACCAGCCAGAGCCTTCAATCCGCGATCGATCAGCAGGGCAGCGCCGTCGAGGTGTTATTCAACGCGAAGTCCCGGCCGTTTACCTTTCCCGTGACGCCGGAGTTCACCAACTGGCGCAGCGAGCAGGCTGCCTGGCGGGACTCGTGCGCCTTGCTTGATCAGTCTCACCACATGGCTGACCTCTTCGTCACTGGTCCTGATGCGACCAGGTTCTTCACCTGGATCGGCGCGAACTCCGCCGCCGGATACAAGGTGGGGCGGGCGAAACAGCTGGTGGCAGTCAACCACGACGGCTACCTCATTGGAGACGGTATCCTGTTCCACTTCGACGAGAATTCATTCGACCTCGTGGGGCTGCCCATGCTGGCCGATTGGGTCGAATACAACATTTCCTCGGGCGATTGGAACGTCACCCTCGAGCGCGATGACCACTCGCTGATCCGGAAGGGCGATCCGAAGCTCTTCCGGTACGAACTCCAGGGGCCGAACGCGCTCGCGATCATAGAGAAGGTCACCGGCAAGCCGGCACCCGCGCTCAAGTTCTTCCATATGGGCGAGGTGGAAATCGACGGACACCGCGTCGGAGTACTGCGCCACGGTATGGCGGGCCAGCCCGGTTTCGAATTGTGGGGTCTTTGGGCTAACGCAGGTGCGGTGCGTGCCAGGTTGCTCGAGGACGGCGAAGAGTTTGCCATCACGCCGGTGGGGGCCAAGGGATATTCGTCCGCGAACCTTGGCTCCGGATGGGTTCCCGCGCCTCCGCCGGCCATCTTCCAGCCCGAGCTCAAGGCTTACCGCGAATGGCTGGACCTGTCGAAGGCCGGTTCCATGGGCGGCAGCTTTTACTCTGCTGATATCACCGACTATTACCTCACCCCCTACGACATCGGGCTCGGCCGTTCGGTGTCTTTCGATCACGAGTTCCTCGGCAAGGAAGCCCTGCGCCGGCACTCTGAAGACCAGCGACGAACAAAAGTTACGTTGGTGTGGAATGAGGATGATGTGACGAGGGCGCTCGGATCGATCCTTGGTGATGGCCTTCCGGCTAAGTACATCGAGCTCCCCAAGTCGCGCTACGCGCTCTACCAGACCGATCGGGTTCTGATGAACGGGGAAACGGTGGGGATGTCATTCGACGTGGGCTACCTCGCTAACGAGAAGGCCTTCCTCTCCCTGGCGACGATCGACTCCGCACACTCACAGACCGGAACGGAGGTAGTGGTGGTCTGGGGGGAAGAGCCCAACTCCCGGAAGCTTCAGGTGGAGCCCCATCGCCAGATGGAGATTCGCGCTACCGTCGCTCCGGCACCGTTCACTGAGTTTGCACGGTCCGGCTACCGTGCGCTCTGACCCGACACCCGCTCGACCTCGAATCGTTGACAATTTCGTTTCCAATCCGTAGCGTCAATTTTGAGCGGTCGTGAACGATCGCACCGATCCCGGGCAATGGTGCGACAGGGAGGTAGAGGTGGCCGCAAGCCTGAGCCTCAAAGGCGTGGACTTGCACTTCGGTGGCGTCAAGGTGCTGCAGGACGTGAGCTTTGACGTGGAGCCCGGGGTCATCTTCGGCCTGGTGGGCCCCAACGGCGCCGGCAAGACGTCACTTTTCAACTGCATCAGCGGTCACTACAAACCCAATTCCGGATCGATCACGATTAGCGGCACCGAGGTTCTAGGCAATTCACCGTACCGCCTGGCGCGCCTCGGCCTGGCACGCACTTTCCAGCAACCAGCACTGCAATTACACGCCACCGTGCTTGAGAATGTGCTCCTTGGCGGGCACATCAGGCTCCCCGGCGGGCCTGTGGCCTGGGCGCTGCGGCTGCCGAAGACAGCACGCGCCGAGCGCGGGATGCGCGCGGAAGCGCTGGGGTTGCTGAACGGGGCAGGGCTCGGCTGGGCTGCTGCCCTGCCCGTCGGAGAACTCTCGCATGGACTGCACAAGGGTATTGAGCTCTGGCGGGCACTGCTCTCCAGGCCCGCGCTTCTGCTGCTCGATGAACCTGCTGCCGGCCTGTCACATGGCGAGGTAGAGCAATTCATCAAGACCGTAAGGCAGATCCGCGCCGAGCAGGACATCACCATCGTCATCGTCGAGCACCACATGGGGCTGATTTCCGCCCTCACCGATCGTGTCGTGGTACTGGACCACGGCCGCAAGCTCATGGAGGGCACGGCCGCCGAGGCGCAGTCCGATCCCCGGGTGATTGAGGCCTACATAGGGAAGGACGCGGCGGATGACGCTGCTTGAACTTGCCGGCGTGACCGCTTCCTACGGCCCTGTACAGGTGCTGCACGGGGTCGAACTCACGGTGCCGGAGGGCGGGTCAGTCGGGATCCTCGGTGCAAACGGGGCGGGTAAGACCACCACGCTGCGGGCGATCAGCGGCACGGTGCACACCGGTGGGCGGATCAGCTTCAAGGGACGCAATATTTGCGGCTTACGCCCAGACCAGGTGGCAGCGCTGGGGGTCGCTCATGTTCCGGAGGGCCGCGGGACCCTTGGTCAGTTGAGCGTGCGGGAGAACCTCTTGGTGGGGGCCTACCTCCGCAAGGACAGGGAAAGAATCTCTGGCGACATCGACTACTGCCTTGACCTGTTCCCGCAGCTGCAGGACCGCATTGGCTCGCGTGCAGCGTCGCTTTCCGGCGGTGAGCAGCAGATGCTGGCCGTGGCCAGGGCCTTCATGGCCAGGCCCAACCTGCTGTTGCTCGACGAAGCATCTCTGGGACTGGCACCCAGCACCTCCAAGGCGGTGTACCAGGCGATCAGGCGGTTGCGGGTGGAGTCGGGCATCGCCATGGTGGTGGTGGAACAGAACGCCAACCTGGCATTCTCCCTGGTAGATACTGCCACGGTGCTCGAAACGGGACGTAACGCGCTCACTGGAACATCGGCCGAGCTTAAAGGCATGGATGAGATCCGCCGTGCCTACCTGGGGGGCTGAACAGATGGGCACCTTTATCCAACTCGTGGTCGACGGGCTTGCGACAGGCTCAATTTACGCGGCTTTGGCCCTTGCGATCGTCCTCGTCAACCAGGCAACGGGACTCATCAACTTCGCCCAGGGCGGCATGGCGGTGCTGTCCGCTTACATCGCATACGCTTTCATGCAGTTCGGCCTGCCGCTTATCCTCGCGATCTTCATCGCGGTAGTGGCTTCGTTCGTCATCGGCGCGGTCATCGAACGGTTTCTGGTGCGGAGGTTTGAGGGGGGCGACCCGGACACCGCCGTTGTGGTCACTATCGGCCTGCTCACTCTGGTCACCGGGATTTCGGCCGTACTCTGGGGCTATAACAACCTGGCGTTCCCCTCAGTTTTCCCGCTGACGAGTGTGGAGATCCTCGGCGCGGTGGTGAGCGTGCGATCGCTGGCGACAGCCGTGACAATCCTCGCGATCATGGTGGTTCTGCAGGTACTCTTCCTGCGGACCAAGCTGGGGCTCGCACTGCGTGCTGTTGCCGACAACCCGGCTTCCGCGGCCTTTTCCGGTCTGCCTGTCGGCCGTCTGCTGATGGTCGGCTGGGGGCTCGCTGCGGTTCTGGGAGCGATCGCCGGCGTCCTGGTCGCTCCGCAACTGACGCTTACCCCAGGCATGCTCGATACAGCGCTCGTCTACGCGCTCGCCGCCGTGATCCTTGGCGGCTTGAGCAGTCCGATCGGGTGTGTGGTTGCCGCTTCGGCTATCGGCGTGCTGGAGAACCTGGTGGCCGTTTATGTGCCGTTCATAGGCCATGACCTTAAGATTGCGGTGCCGTTTGTGCTGATCTTCGTGATCCTCGTCATCCGTCCCCAAGGTCTGTTCGGACGAAGGGTGGTGGTGAGGGTCTGATGCCTGCAATGTCCAGGGTCCTGGCGAACAAACACACCCGCCTTATCCTCCCGGCGGTGGTGGCCATCGCGCTGATCGTTGCCCCGCTCATCCTCCCGGCGTTTGCGAACCAGACACTGGTGCGTATAGGTGTTTACGCCGTTGCAGTACTGGGCCTGAACATCGTGATGGGCTACACGGGGCAAGTGAACCTTGGGCAGATCTTCTTCGTCGGGCTTGGGGCCTACGTAACGGCCTATGGCGTCACCCATGACTGGAACATCATTCTGGTGTTCATTGCCGCCTGCGTCATTCCGGGCGTCGTGGGACTTCTGGTGGCACTGGCGGCGGCCCGGCTTGGTGGCCTGGCGATCGCCATGGTCACCATCGCCCTGCCGATCGTCGGCGTGCCGCTCGCGAAGCGCCTGGACGAACTCACCGGCGGCTCCCAGGGTATTTCCGCCCGCTTCACAGACGCGCCCGACTGGTCAGGGCTCTACAACGACCAATGGCAGTTCTACATCGTGTTGCTGGTAACCGCCGCCGCGTTCCTGCTGGGCCGCAACCTGGTACGTGGAAAGTATGGCAGGGCGTTCGGGGTGGTGCGTGAGAACGAAGCCGTGGCGGCCTCCATGGGGATTTCGCCGTACCGCACCAAGGTGCTCGCGTTCACTGTAGCCTCAATTTTCGGTGGGGCGAGCGGCTTCCTCTACCTCGCTGCCGTGCAGTACACCTCACCCGAGACCCTCAGCTTCGGACACTCCATCAGCCTCGTGGCAGCGATGGTTATCGGCGGCGCCGGGAGCATCGTGGGCGCGCTGATCGGTGGCGCCTATTATGTCTTCGTTCCGCAGCTGACGAATGCCATCGATCCTAATCTGACCACCATCAGTCAGGGCGCGATTCTTCTCATCGTGCTCTTCCTGCTGCCGCAGGGACTGGTCAGCCTTCCACGAGTGATCCGCCGGCTCGCCCGGCGGGTCCCGGCCCGGTCCACACCCTCGGGGAATCCCCCGCAGACCTCTCCTGTACGTCCGGCTACTGACGCCGCGCGGGAGGGACTCGAAAAAACAGAGAGGCAAGATCGATCATGAAAATGAAAAATAAGCCAGACGGGGTCATTGGTATCGTCGCGATGGCGTCGATCATCGCGCTCTCCCTGGCTGGTTGCGCCCGCGACGGTGCAGGGGAGGGTGACGGCTCAGGGCCCAGCCCTGGCATCACTGACACCTCGATCACGCTTGGTGTCACCACTCCGCTCAGCGGTCCGACAGCAGGCCCGGGAACCTGCACCGTGGCCGGTCTGGCAGCCTACTTCGGCGCTGTGAACGCGGCCGGCGGCGTGGAATTCGGTGACGGCAAGACGCGCAAGGTCGACATTAAGTCATACGACGACGCTTATGATCCGCAGAAATCGCTCTCCAACTTCCAGCAGATGGTCTCTGACGACGTCTTTGCTGTCACCTCCGGCCTGGGCACACCCACCAACCGCGCCTTCCGTGATGCCGCTATCAGCCAGGAGGTCCCCCAGGTGCTCGTGATGACCGGCGACCCCCTGTTCAGCAACCGGGAAGAGAGTCCCTGGCAGCTGGGATTCGTCCCGATCTACCAGAATGAAGGAGCTGCCTTCGGTGATCTCCTGGCAGAGTCGGACGCTCAACACAAGGTCGCGATCCTGTCGCAGAACGACGACTACGGCAAGGGATACGTGTCCGGTTTCAAGGACGCCATCAAGGATGCCGGCAATATCCAGGTGGTCGGGGAACTGACATACGAGGCAACGGACACGTCGGTCGATGCGCAGCTCACGCAATTGGCCGCGTCAGGGGCGGACGTCTTCTTCAACGCGATGTCGATCACCCCGTTGGTGATTTCCTCACTGCAGAAGGGGCAACAGATTGGCTGGACGCCGAGCTGGTTCCTCCCGTCCAACACATCAAGCCCGACGGCGATCCTCCAGCCCGGAGGTGCGGACGCCTACCCCGGCATTTACTCGGTGTCGTTCTCCAAGGCACCGCAGAGTCCGGCTTTCGCCCAGGATCCCGACGTCGTGAAGTTCCTTTCGGACCTCAAGCAGTACGGCAACTACCCGAACATGCCCGCGTTCCCGCACTGCATGTGGAGTTACATGGTGGGAGCCACGCTGGAAGAGTCGTTCAAGAAGATGACTGAACCGACGCGTGAGGACTTTATGGCGAAGCTGCGGGACATCACGGGCCTGCAGGCACCGCTGATGCTCGAAGGTACCTCCGTAGACACCACCACCGACGGCCAGCCCGCGGTGTCAACGGTTCTCGTGCAGAAGTACGACGGCAGGGGATACAGCACCGTTGAAAACTTCGGGTAACTGCATACCGCAATCGCCACAATGCTGCCGGGCCTTTGTGCCAGGCGGCGGCGTGGCGGTCCGGCTAAACGCGGGCGGAACTGGGGTCAACCCAGACTTCACCTGTGTCCGCCAGGCCATCAACCAGGGCAAGCCCGCGCCGCGCCCAGACGATTTCGCCACGGGCCCGTTCAACAAGACCCTCGTACGTAAAGCGTTTGAAGGCGATGGTGCGTTCACGGTCCTCAGGCGCAGTGACCGCCAGGCGCCGTACCAGCATCGGGTTGGTAACCTCTGTTATCTTCAGGAGCTCACCCTCCCATTGGGCGAGTTCGCCCTCCCACTGCTCAATGTGCGAACGGAAGAACCGGCGGGCGGCCTCGGGGGTCGTAGCCTCAAGGTATGCGGCCCGCAGATGGGCGGGGTCGCGGACCCGGGCGTACTCCAACGGTGTCTGCATCCAGTCCAGAAAGGCCTGTTCTCCGGCGTCCGTCACGTGATAGACCCGACGGGTGGCACGCTGGCCCCGTGGCTGCTCCTCACCCTCTACGAGGTTCTCAACTTCCATCTTGCGAAGCTCAGGGTAGATCTGCGAGTCGGGCGCATGCCACACGTGTCCCACAGATATGGAAAACTGCTTCTGCAAGTCGTAGCCCGACAGCGGGCCCACGCGGAGCAGCGCAAGCAGCGCGTACCGCAGGCTCATGCCGCACTCCTTCAGTCACCGGACAAGGGTCCAGGGGGCACTGCTGTTTCCTGAACCCGGCTTCCAGCCTAGGCCGACTTGTAGTTGGTGCGCCACCCGCCTTGATAGGTGGCGCGGGCGACCGAGGAATAGGGCACGGGGCTGACTACCGCCCGCACCTCCGTCTGAGCGTGTGGCTCCACTGCGGCCTTGGCAGTACCGCCGTCCGGTTCCCCCCACACAACTTTCAGTTCCGTGCCCTCCGGAACATTGGGGTCGACCGTCGCGAGTGACAGTGCCCGCCGCTCATTCGCGCTGTAACCGGTGAACATCGAATACCCGACAACGGTGCCGTCGGCGTCGATCACGGAGTCATAGTTCGCCGAGCCGTAGTTGGCGAGAGGCAGGTCGAAGTACTTGTAGCTCGGGCCCTCCACGTTGAACAGTGATGCGAAGATCGACGTAATGTCGTCCGCGTTCCAGGCGAGGGTTACCTTTTTGCGCTGGGTGGAAGGGTCGGTCCGTTCCAGCGCGTCGCGCCCGATGAAGTCATGGTCGAACTTCACGAACGAGCCGTAGCCGAGCTCCCACGGCGTCAAGTAGTAATCCTCGATGTTTTCGGAGACGAAGGAACCGGCGAGGGTTGCGGTTGCCTCGTACCCGTCGGCGGGAAGCCATTCACGGTAGCCCCGCTCAGCTTCGCCGGTGTAGATAGCCGGCAGCGGTGAGGGAATCCAACCGGACTCAAGAGTGTTGGAGGGATAGGCGCGCGAACCGACGGGCACAATGCCGAACTCGGCCCCGGCTTCGAGGATCGCGTCCCGGATCCGTCCGTGGTCCGCGTACGGTCCCCAGATCTCAAGACCCGGAGCGCCGGCCATGCCATGACGAAGGGTGCGTACGTTTGTGCTCCCGATCGTCATTGTTGACAGGTTGAAGAACTTGAGCTGCTCAAGCGGGCCGCGGTTCATCTTCTCGATCACCTGCCAGGCGTTCGGCCCTTGGATCTGGAAACGGTATAGCTGGCGTGTCACCTGCTGGCCGTAAGGCCGGGACGGCGAACGGCGGTCCACAGTCATGTCCAGGTTCCGGTAGCCGCCGGTCTCGGCGTGGTAGAGCAGCCAGTTTGCTGCGGGTGAGCGTCCCACGTAGACATATTCATCCTCGGCCAGGTGGAAGAGGATGCCGTCGCCGATGACGTGTCCGGATTCGGTGGTGGGCACATATTGCTTTGCCCTGTTGACCGGAAAGACTGCAGTGGAGTTGATCGCCGTGGATGAAATCAGCTTGATGGCATCAGGGCCGTTCATGAACAGGTTGTCCATGTGGTGGGACTGGTCATAAAGCACGGCGGTCTGCCGCCATGCGGCCTGCTCCTTGATCCAGTTCTGGAAGTCTGCCGGAACCACGGGGTAGATGTAAGAGCCGATCTGTGAGTTGCGCAGCAGGTCCACTGCTCCGCGCGACGAGTCCAGGACTTCCTGCAGATTTTTGGGTGCCACGATGAACCTCTCATTCTGTGTCGGTTGTTGGTTCGGGTTGGTGTACTGGTTGCCGCCTCAAGCGTTGGGATAAGTCAGAAGACGATGGTCTGGTTGCCGTGCCGTATGACACGGTCCTGGGCATGCCACTCGACGGCGCGCGAAAGCACGGCCCGTTCAACGTATGCACCGCGGGCCTGGAGATCTGTGGCGCTATGGCTATGTGTCACCCGGGCAACGTCCTGCTCGATGATGGGGCCTTCGTCAAGATCTTTGGTCACATAGTGCGACGTTGCACCGATCAGTTTCACTCCGCGCTCCTTGGCCTTGCGGTACGGGGCCGCACCGATGAACGCGGGCAGGAAGGAGTGGTGGATGTTGATCAGCGGAACGCCCACGCGGTCCAGGAATTCCGGCGACAGGATCTGCATATAGCGTGCCAGAACCACAAAATCCACGTTCCCTTCCAGCAGCTTCAGGATCTGGGCCTCCGCGTATGACTTGTCAGTCTCGGCGGACGGTACATGGAAGAAGGGAACACCGAACGAGCGGACGTCCTCCGCCGTGTTGGTGTGGTTCGAGATCACCATCGGGATGGTTACGGGCAGCTCGCCGCGGCGGTGCCGCCACAGGAGTTCGAGCAGGCAATGGTCCGACGTCGAAACCAGGATTGCCATGCGCTTGGGAACAGACCTGTCGGTGAGGGTCCAGGCCAGCCCTAACGCCGTCAGCGTACGGCCGAGATCTGCCTCGATCTCGGGCAACGCCAGTGCAAAATCGGGCCGGCTGAAGACGACACGCTGGAAGAAGTCGCCCCCTGTGGGATCGCTGGAGTACTGGTCGAGGGAGACGATGTTGCCGTGATTGCGTGTGACAACGGCAGCGACGGCGGAGACAATCCCGGACCGGTCGGGGCCATGGACTATCAGGCAGGCCTGGTCCTTCTGGGCCTGGAGGTGTAAAACCATGCTGGCCTCCTCACTGCTGCCCGGTGAATCGGCGGACCCAGCCAGCCGTCTCTGACAGGCCACCGAACGTGTAGAAATGTAGCCCCACCTGTGTCCCCAGGGGTCTTCCACCCGCGGAGTGGCTGGCGAGTAAGGCGGCAAGATCGTTCACGAAGTTGTCGGGCCCGGCTACGCCCACGAGGTTGGTGAGGGAGAAGCCGTACTTTTTCACGATCATGGCATTCGCGCCGACGCCCAGGCGGCGGGCGAAGCCCAGGAGCCGCTTTATCCCCGCCGGTCCCGGGGTGCCAACGCGGATCGGAGCGCTGATGCCCCTGGCCCGAACTGCCTCGATCCACTCCGCCACGGGATCGGTATCGAATGTGAACTGGGTGAGGATGACCGTGTCAAGGCCCTGTTCCCGGAGCGCTGCAGTCTTTTCTTCGAGCGCCTGCCAGAGGGTCTCCGTCGGGATGTCCGGGTGACCCTCCGGGTACCCGCCGATTCCGACTTCGCGTACCCCGAACTCCTGCAGGACGCCGCTGCGTATCACCGAGAGTGAGTCGCTGTATGGACCCTCGGGCTGCGCGGGATCACCGCCGACGGCCAACACGTGTCCGGCAGCATCCACTTCACGCAAGCGGTCGAGGAATTCCTCGAGTTGCTGCCTGGAATTCAATCGCCGGGCCGAGATGTGAGGGACGGGCACGAACCCCATTTCCCGGACCGCCTTGGCGGCGGCCACGCGCATCTCAAGGTCTTCGTTGGCCAGGAAGGTTACGTTGATTCTGGTGCCCAGGGGGATGAGGGGTCTGGCCTCAAGGAGAGCAGGGACATCCTTGCCGGTCATCTCGAGGGAGAAATCCTTCACGAGTTCGAGCGATGCTGCACGGTTCGTTGTCTGTGTGCTTCTAGCCACCGTCCCACGTCCTTTCGGCGGGCCGTCCGTTGCACTATAAATTTTACCTATCCGTATAGGTATTGTCTATGGATATGTGCGGCAGACATCCGCCCGTGAGCGGGCATCCGCGCGCCCTTCCCGTACTGCTCGATTCACGATCCGTGGACTTGCTTCACCCCCTCAGCCCGCGGACTGGGCGTCGGGTTCGAGGTGCGCGATCGAGCGGGTGTCCTGGAAGGCGCGGACTCCCTCGATCCCCTGCTCCCGGCCCATGCCCGACTGCTTCATTCCCCCGAACGGGGCCCGCAGGTCCAGCCTCGTGGCACCGTGGTCATTGACCCAGACATAGCCGCAGACCAGCCTTCCGCCCACCCGGCCCGCCGCTGTGGAGTCAGCGCTCCAAACCGAGCCGCAAAGCCCTGACCAGGAATCGTTCGCGGAACGGATGGCCTCATCCTCGGTGTCGAACGGAATGAGGGGAATCACGGGACCAAACTGCTCCTGGGTAACCACCCGCAGCGACTCGTCGGGATCGATCACGAGCGCGGGGCGGATGAAGTTGCCACCCGCCAGCTCCGGGTCCACCGGCAGCGCACCGAACTCCCTGACGTCAGCGCCGGCCGCCTTTGCCTCCTCGATGATTTCGGTGACAAAGGACTTATGCGCCGCCTGATGGAGGGGGCCCATTGTGGTTCCGTCGTCCAGTCCGTAACCGATCACGGCCTTGTCCAAGCGTGCGGACAGTCCTGCCGTCAGTTCATCCAGGCGCGAACGGTGGACGTAAACGCGTTTCGCGGCCATGCAAATCTGGCCGGTGGTGTCGAAGATCGCAGCGTACAGACGGTCAAGGTGGGCGTCATCGAGAATGGCATCTTCCAGTACGACGGCGGCGTCGTTTCCACCCAGTTCCAGTGTTACCCGGGTCAGGGATTTAGAGGCCATCTCCATGATGCGCTTGCCGCCGGAAACACTGCCGGTAAAGCAGACCTTCGCGATGTCGGGGCTTGTGATGAGGGCCGACATGTCCGCGTCCTTGCCGGTCACGACGTTAAGCACGCCCGGAGGAAGTTTCTCTGCGATCCTTTGAACAACCCGCGTGGTAGCAAGCGGGGTGGTGGGCGGGGGCTTCACGATGGCGGTGTTGCCGGCAAGAAGCGCGTGTGGCAGCGACGCCCCGAGGATCGCGATGGGCCAATTGAACGGCACGATGACCGTCACCACGCCCAGCGGCTGGTACGCCACCGTGGTGGACACAGGGATCCCGGGCGCCGGCGGGAGAACCGTGGTCGCGTCCACTTGGTCGGCCAACTCCAGCGCAAGGTTCCACCGGAGCTCGAGCACAAGCGAGTCGATCCACGCCTCCATCCGGATCTTCCCGTTCTCCTGGGACAGGATGGCGGCGTCCTCATCGCGGAAGTCGGCGATTCCTTCAAGCGCCGCACGCATATGGTCGGCGCGTTCACGTGCGCTCAAGGCAGACCATCCGGGATAGGCCGCCTTGGCCGCAGCAATCGCGTCGTCAACGTCAGCGGGGCCCGCCGCTGCCGCACGCCCCACGATGGCGCCCGGTTTGCCCGGATCGACCACCTCCAGGCTGGCGGCCGCCTGACGTTCGGCGCCTCCTATGTATAAGCCGGTGGTCACCGGGGCTGAAGTGTTCACTGTGTGGGTCATGGCTTCGCACCTTTCTGTGCCGTATTGCCCGTGCAGTACTACTGGATCTTGTTGTCGTCACTTTTGTTATGTCGTCACTGGCGGACGACGGGTGTTCCGTGGGTGTGGAACGTTTCGATGGTCTTCATTCCCCAGGCCTGCCCCCTTTTGCGCTCCTCCTGGGTCCACTCCACTACCGGTGAGTCGGGATCCAGCAACAGACGGGCACCGGCGTTGGCGAATTCGATGCGGTTGCCTCCCGGCTCCCAGACGTAGAGGAAAAAGGTCTGGTTGATCGCATGCTTGTGGGGGCCTGACTCGATGTGGATGCCGTTCTCGAGAAAGATGTCCGCTGCCTTGAGGATGTCCTCGCGGGTATCGGGGGCGAAAGCGATGTGGTGCAGGCGGTTGCCGTGCTTAAGCCAGTCATCGGAGTAGACGATGTCGTAGGACTTGTTGTTGAAGTGGAACCACCAGGCGGCGTAACCGCCGTCGTCCAGCTTGATTCGTTCACTCTCGCGTCCCCGCAGCGCATGCGCGACGAATTCTCCGTTGGCCACCACGTCCTTGGCAAGGAAATTCACGTGGTCCAGTCGCCTGGCGTTGACGCCGCGGCCGGGAAACGCGGAGGCCTGGTTCTTCAGGGCCGGCTTGTCGTCGGTGGCAACGTATCGCTCGGTTTCGTAGTAGATTGCCAGGTCGTGCCCGTCGGGGTCACGGAAAGCGTACGCGGGGCCGGTACCCACTTCGCCGTCGGCCCAGCCGATTCCGAGACCGGTGGCTTCTATCGCCGCCACCCGTCGCTCCAGTGCCTCCGCGCTGGTGGTCCGGAACGTCGTCCTGCCCACCCCGGCGTTCTCGGATGCGGTGAGCTTGAGGGTATAGAGCTGGTATTCGTCCCACGTGCGCAGATACACCGACCTTTTGCCGTTCCCGCTGGTCCCGGGCTCGCCGGTCTCTGCGACGACGCGCATGGCCAGCAGGTCGCGGAAGAACCAGAGGCTCTCGTCGAAGGTGGGCGTCAGCAGCTCCACATTCCCCACGTGGGCGACGTCGAACGAGGTGTACTCGGTCACGGCCTTGTCCTTTCTCTGGGTGCTGTCACAAGCGGGGACGCGGGAACACCCGCCCGTCGAAGATTTTCCGCGCCGTGCGGAGGGCTGCTGATTTGGTAACAGCGAATCCGTCCGCGGTTAACTCCACCGCGACGTCGACATCGAAGTGCCCGGTGGGATGTTCGATTCGAAGCGGGGCGCCCGGTGGCGGCAGCACCGCGAGGCTGTGCCCAACCGACCCCTCGGCGAGTGTTCCCGCGCCCACCGTCAGGGCCCCCAGCACGCCGATTGAGGTGTGTACGCGCACCGGGAGGAAG
Source organism: Pseudarthrobacter sp. TRD_SC_9 (assembly GCF_055361265.1). Classification (NCBI taxonomy): domain Bacteria; kingdom Bacillati; phylum Actinomycetota; class Actinomycetes; order Micrococcales; family Micrococcaceae; genus Pseudarthrobacter; species Pseudarthrobacter sp. TRD_SC_9. The sequence continues at coordinate 3,853,831 of NZ_CM143956.1, read as the reverse complement.
CTGCGGGTGGAGATGGCGCCGCCCGCGCGGGGCGGGGCCAGCAGCACAAGCTTCGGCACGGTGGCATCAGTAACATCTCCCATGCCCATCACTTTGGCGGCTTCAAGACGAAGCCCCCTGAGTCGGTCTTCCAGACCGCCGTCGGCCTCCAGGTCCGGAGGTGACTCGTCACCCTTGAGCCCAAAATCGGTGGCGCGCAGCAGGACGGTCGGCATGCCGTTGTCCACGCAGGTGGCGTCCACTCCAGCGATCCGGTCCAGCACGTTTCCGGACGGGAAGAGAGCCCCGGTTGACGAGCCGGCGGTTGCCTCGAAGTTGAGCTGGATTGTCCCCGCCGTACCGGGAACGCCATCGATCGCCAGGTCGCCGTCATAGTCCACCACGCCGCCGGGAGTGGCGAACCGGGCTACCGCGATGCTGCCGGTGTTGACCATGCGGATGCGCACTTCAGTCTGCTCCCCGGTGGCCGGAACCAGCCCACGCTCGATGGCGAACGGCCCGACGCCGGCCAGGATGTTGCCGCAGTTCTGGCGGTCGGTCACGAAGGCGGTGTCGACCCCCAGCTGGAGGAAAAGATAGTCGACGTCGGCCGCGTCGTCGGGGGACTGTGAGATGACGGCGGCCTTACTGGTCAGGGGATGTGCCCCGCCCAGTCCGTCGATCTGCCGCGGGTCCGGCGTGCCCATAATGCGCAGGAGGAGGTTGTCGCGTTCGTCGCGGTCTGCCGGCAGGTCGCCCGCGAGGAAGTACACGGCCTTCGATGTACCTCCGCGCATGTAGAGGCAGGGGATGCCCTCAGCCGCTGTCATGGTCCACCCCGTACTCCGCGGCGTACTCGGCAGCGCTGACGTAGCGGACCCGCAGGTTATCCAACAGGCCGCGAAGCTGGTTCCGGTCCAGGCTCAATTCGCCGGCGAGGTAGGCGGCACGCGACTGCGCCTCTTTTGCCACCCTCGCATCGGCTGCTGCGCATGCGGTCCGGACGTCCCGGCGCGGCACGCACAGCACACCGTCGTCATCGGCCACGATAACGTCGCCCGGGTGCACCACCGTGCCGCCCACCGTGATCGGCACGTTTACCGATCCGGCGGTGGCCTTGACCGTACCCTGGGCGTTGACCGCGGCGCACCAGACGGGAAATCCCATTGCCCGCAGCTCAGCCACATCCCGCACCCCACCGGTTGTTACGAGCCCCCGCACCCCGCGGTGCTGCAGTGCCGTTGCGAACAGTTCGCCGAACGATCCGTCAAGCGAGGGGGAAGCGGTGGTCACAACAAGCACGTCACCCTCGCGGCACTGCTCCACCGCTGCATGGATCATGAGGTTGTCGCCGGGCCAGCAGAGGACGGTAACGGCTGAACCGGCGATCCGGGCCCCTTCCTGGATGGGGCGCAGTGAGGCGCCAGCCAGTCCTGTACGCCCCATCGCTTCGTGCACTGTTGCGACGCCGTGCGAGCCGAGGGCATCAATGGAGGAGGCATCCGCCCGCTGAATATCAGTGACCACGACGGTCTTCATTCGAGGACCTCAGTCACCTGGGGGTAGTAGCGCATGTACGCCTCTCCCTTGGTATCAACCGGCAGGCCGAGGTTGGGGCCGGCGTTGCGCTTAACCTGGACGCCGCGGCGCACCGCCAGCGACGTGTAGTAATCCCACATGTGCTGCTGCGCCGGCAGGCACTTCATCGCCTGCTCCTTGGCCGGGAAGGCAGCGGTGATATCCAGCAGGACATCGGGTTTGAAGTCGGATTGTTCGGGCTGATGTGGCTCGAAGAAGAATACCGGTGGTGCTCCGAGCACGTCGCCCGGGGCGTCATAGCCGATCGCCTGGGCGAGGATCCTGGCCTCGATGGCCAGCCTGCCGGCCACGGGGTGGTCACCGTTGTAGGGGTCCAGCAGCGGATGCGTCAGCACGACGGCAGGCTGCACCCTGCGGTAGATCCGTACCAGCTCGTCCAACAGTTCCCGGCTGGGCAGGAGGGGATAATCGCCGGCGTCGAGGAATTCGATTTCGGCACCGAGGGCAGCGGCGGCAGCCTGGGCTTCGTCGCGCCGGAGGGCTTTGATTTCGTCCAGTGATTTTCCGGCCAGCCACTGGCTCGCGGACTCGCCGCGCTCGCCGTAGGAGAGGCAGACGACGACGGCGCGATCACCACGGGCGGTCGCGCCTGCGATTGCCCCGCCGGCGCGCCAGACGAAGTCGCCGGCATGCGCACTCACGACCAGAACCGTGCCTCCATTGGCCATGACGGGTCCTTCCCCGGATCGCTGTCGCGTCCACCGCATCCTCTTGCCAGAAAACCACGCTCTGGTACTCCGGTCAAGGGATCGGCTACAATTTTGTTACCAATCCTGATCCTCGTGTTTGTTGCTGCGAAACACTGGATCGCGGCACGATCCTGGTGCGTTGAGCGAACGAAGGAGTTCACCGTGACGCTGACCGATGGATTCCTTCACGGCCCCGCCGCACACTTGCCCAGTGGCACCCTCATCCCCGCCCTTTACGTGCAGTACGCGCGCGAAAGCTGCCGCGCCGCCTGGTGGCGCCCCAGGATACAGACCACTATTGAAGGAGCAACCTGATGGCCCGGAAGTCCCTGCAGAATGTGCTCGACGAGGCAGGAAATACCGCCGAACTCCTGCGCAACTCCCAACTGGGCGCCTACATCTACCCGGTGGTCCCGGCCGAGTTCACCAACTGGCGGCGTGAGCAGCGTGCCTGGCGGGAAACTGCTGTCCTCTATGACCAGTCACACCACATGGTGAACTTTTTCATGAAGGGCCCTGGCGTCCTGAAACTTCTCTCCGCCACCGGCATCAACAGTTTCGCGAACTTCCCCGTGAACACCGCTAAGCAGTTCGTGCCCACGGCGTCCAACGGCGGCGTGATCGGTGACGGCATCCTTTTCCACCTGGAGGAACAGCACTTCGTCTTCGTCGGCCGTGCTCCTGCGGCGAACTGGCTCCAGTATCACGCCGAAACCGGTGGGTACGACGTCGAATGCGTCTATGACGACCGGTCGCCGTCGCGTCCCTACGGCCAGCCCGTCCGCCGGGAGTTCTACCGCTTCCAGATCCAGGGCCCCAACGCCTGGCAGATCATCGAGAAACTCAACAAGGCAAAGCTTGAGCCGGTGAAGTTCTTTCACATGGGTCAGTTGGGCATTGCCGGGGAGCAAGTGCGTACCCTGCGCCACGGTATGGCCGGCGCGCCCGGACTGGAGATTTGGGGACCGTACGAACAGCACGGGAAGATCCGTGACGCCGTGCTCGAGGCCGGCGCCGAGTTCGGCCTCGAACCGTGTGGCTCCCGCGCCTATTCATCGAACACGCTGGAGTCGGGGTGGGTCCCCTCGCCGCTGCCGGCGATCTACAGCAGCGAAGCTGAACGGGGCTACCGTGAATGGTTGCCTGCGATGAGTTATGAAGCGATCAACGCGCTCGCGGGCTCCTTTGCCTCACAGAACATTGAGGACTACTACTTGAATCCGTGGGAGCTCGGTTATGGCTCGTTCGTGAAGTTCGACCATGACTTCATTGGACGCGACGCGCTGGAGCGGATTGATCCAGCCCGGCAGCGCAAGAAGGTCACCTTGGCCTGGAACGACGAGGACCTTGCCAAAATCTGGGCCTCCTTCCTGGACCGCGACAGCCAGGGCTACCAGTTCTTCGACCTGCCGAACGCAAACTACGGATCGTCGAATTACGACTCTGTGGTGGACGCCGACGGCACCGGGGTTGGGCTCTCACTCTTCACGGGTGTCACGGCCAACGAGCGGCGCGGGCTGTCCCTGGCCACTGTTGATCCTGCCGTCGAGATGGGCACGGAGGTCCACGTTATCTGGGGTGAACCCGACGGCGGAACGAACAAGACCACCGTGGAACCGCACGAGCAGATCAGCGTACGCGCAGTGGTGAGTCCCGCACCCTACGCCGTCACCGCACGCACCGAATACCACGGCGGCTGGCGGACCGCCGCAGCTGCTGTCAGCGGGAACGGCGGCTCCGGCAGGGGGGCGTGAGTCACGTGGCTGCTGAGGCTGCGTGGTCTGACGGCGCGAGGTTTCGCAGTGCGTCGATCACGCTGAGCAGGTGGCTCCGCACCGCCTGCTCCGCAGCAGCCGGATCACGCGCCACGACGGCGTCGATGATTGCCACGTGCTCCAGCACCGAGACCTTGGCGCGCTGCGGGCGCGACGACAGTTTGAACTGGTGCCGGACGCTTTGGGCGTGCAAGCGTGCCAGTACGTCGGAGGCCGTGGCGTGATTGCTGAGTTCACGGACCCGGACATCGAGGTAACGGTTCAAGCGCGCATATTCGGCAAGATCGCCGTTGGCGACGGATTCGATCAACTGGGCACGAAGGCGAGTAAAGGCTGCAACGTCTTCATCCCCTATGTTGGCGGCCGTCTTGGCCGCGCACAGGCCCTCGACGCCAATCCGCACCTCAAGGATCTCGATGGCCTCTTCGAGGGAGATCGCCCGCACCCGGGACCCGCGATGGGGCAGGCGTTCGACCAGGCCTTCGGCGGCCAGTTGGAGCAGGGCAGTACGCACCGTCGCCCGACTTGCCGAGAACACGTCGCTGAGATCTGCCTCGACAAGCCGTTGGTTCGGTACGTACTCACCTCGAATAATGCCGTTACGGATGAGGTCAGTCACCCTATGATCGACGGCGGATTCCGATTCGGCCGCCGCTGAAGCACTCACAGGCGCTGACGACATGTGGACTCAAGCTCCCAAAATTCACCCGATAACAAGGGACCCCGATGTGGGCCGCCATTTTGTCAACAATTTTATAACCAACAGGGGGAAGTTTCCCATGCGCGTTGCCGTTTTGGGCCTCGGCGAAGCCGGGAGCATTTATGCCGCCGATCTCGCCGAGCAGGGATTAAGCGTCTGGGCGTACGATCCGATGGTGCCGGCAGCGCCGCCCGGCGTCAGGTCCGCGGACATCGGCGGAGCAGTCCGCGGGGCCGGACTGGTGCTGAGCCTCGTGGGCGGCCAGGCCTCGGAAGCTGCGTTCGAGGAGGCATTACCTGCGATGGACCCAAGAGGCATCTTCGCGGACATGAATACCAGCGGGCCAGCCCAAAAACAGCGGCTCGCGAAGCGCGCGGATGAGAACGGCATTCTTTTCGCGGACGTGGCCATCCTCGCCCCGGATCCGCGTGCCCGGATCAAGACGCCATTGGTCCTGAGCGGTTCCGGCGCAGGGGAGTTATTGCGCGTCCTCTCTGAGTTGCGGATACCGGCAACCAGTGTGGGAGATGAGGCCGGGGTTGCGGCTGGACTGAAGCTGCTCCGCAGCGTTTTTATGAAAGGGCTTGCCGCTACGATCCTCGAATCCGTCACGGCCGCCCGCGCCGCAGGAGCCGAGGAATGGATAGTCAACCAGATCACCACGGAGCTTGGTCCCCACGGCCCTGCACTCGTTTCGCGAATACTCGAGGGTACACGGGCACACGCCCACCGACGCGAGGCGGAGATGTCCGAGGCGCGGTTGTTCCTTGAGTCGCTGGGCGCTGTACACCCCATGACAGACGGTGCGATCGAGTGGCTGCATTCACTTTCGCGATCAGACCGTTTTCCATCAGATCCAGCGTGAGAAAGGTTCCGGCTGTTATTGCCCGCCCCCGGAAAGCTGCCGGTCCTGGCAGGCCGGCCGGCGGGCAGTCCTTACCGACTGCGCCCGCCGCCCGGGATGCCGCAAGGGCAGGTGAAGCAAACCCTTGCTCTGTATGAACCATGCTTCAGGCAACCCGCCAGACGCTGCATTCGTCGGTGTTGATGGCCTTGCGCATTCCCGTGAGGTGGTCAGTGATCCAGACGACGCCGATGCCAGGCGCGGTTTCCTGGACGCTGCCGCGACGGATCACGACGTCGTCGTAGCCGGGGCCTACGGACATCCGGGCTTCGATCTGGTCCCCACGATGGAGCTGGTCCAAGGCGCGGACGCGGGTTACATGGGCACGTGGATCCTTCAACATGGCAGTGCCTCCTGAACTGGAGCTGGCGCCAGCCCCTGCCGGCAGTTCCAGTGTGAACCGGAAATATTGCCGCCGCGTTTCCCGTCGGTAAGGACCCGGTTAGTTCTTCGCGCCGGGACCGTTTCCGGCGTTTCTGTCCGGGCGTCCGCTTAAGGTGGTGGCATGCAACCTGTGCAGGATTTCTACTTGGTCTTGTCCGCCATCGCCGCAGTGGCACCCGTGGCAACGTTCGGTGTAGTGCTGGTGGCGTACCTCAGTTATCGGCAAAAGCTTCGGGCGGATCGCCGGGACCAGTGGTGGAAACGCGCCCAATGGGCCATCGATGCCGCTCTTTACGAGGCCGATCCGCAGCGTCGGCTGGCCGGGTTGAAGGTGATGGTCGAACTCATCGGCTCCGACCTCGCCACCACAGCGGATGCAGAACTCATGAGTGATCTCGCCGTCGGGATCCAGGACCAGGAGCTGGAGTACGACGGTGGCATCCGGGCAGGGGTGCGCCCCGGCCATCGGCCCGGGGAGGGCGGCGGAGGGAGCGCCGTCGAGCTTCCTTCCAGGGGCCGGACCGTGACTGCCGCTTCCACGGCATCGGCCCGGATCCTGGTGGAGGCGGAAAGGCTTATCACTGTAGCCACTGGGTTGCGGGCTCCCTAAGCTACTGAGCTTGGCCGAGGTTACGGTGCCAGGCGATCTCCGGGCTCGTGGAGCCGGAACCACTTGTAGCCGTAGCGACCCAGGTTCACCGTGAAGTTGCCGTCCGGCTCCAACGGGATATTGTCGCCGTCTAAAAGGTCCAGCAGGACGCAGCCCTTGTATTTGCGGCGCCGCTCCTGGGGCGACCCGTCCTCCGCGCCAACGGCAGCGCTGACCTTCACCGGCTCCTCACCGAAGTTGTGCAGCAATACCAGCGTGCCGCCGTCGGACGTGCAGCTGTGCGCAAAAACGGCGGGTTCCGGCTGCTCGATCACGGAAAACTCTCCCCAACCCAGCTCCGGCGATTCGCGGTAGCGCTGGATGAGGGTGGCCATGAAGTTCCAGAGCGAGTCCGGATCCCGCTTGGCCGCCGCTGCGTTCACCGTGTCCGGGCCGTAGTCGCCCCGGACCAGCGGCGCCACCAGCTGGGACGCCTTCGCACTGGAGAACCCGCCGTTCCTCGCATCGCTCCACTGCATGGGAGCACGCACGGCGCTCCGGCCTTTCTGGCGCAGGTCCTCGCCCATGCCGATTTCCTCCCCGTAGAACAGCACGGGGGTGCCGGGCAGCGTGAACATCAGCGAATAGACCATCCGGATCCGCTCCTGATCGCCGTTAAGCATGGGCGGGAGCCGGCGCCTGAGGCCGCGGCCGTAGATCTGCATGTTCTTTTCCGGGCCAAAGGCGGCGAAGACCTCCTGCCGCTCGCCGTCGCTGATTTTGTCCAGCGTGAGCTCATCGTGGTTACGAACGAACATGGCCCACTGGTTGTCCGGATGCAGGGCAGGGCGGCTCTTGAGCGTTTCAGCCAACGGACGGGCGTCCTGCCTGGCCAGCGAGAGGTAAAGGTGCTGCATGGACATAAAGTCGAACTGCATGTTCAGCTCGTTGCCCTCAGTCCCAAAGTACTCCAACTGTTCTTTATAGGGCAGGTTCACCTCGCCCAGCAGGATGGCCGAGCCGTTGCGCCGGTTCAGGAAGCTGCGCAGCGCCGCGAGGTAATCGTGCGGGTCAAGGTTGGCTGCCTCGTCATTGGGCTGGCCTCGGGTTTCGAGGAAGAACGGCACGGCGTCCAGCCGGAAACCGTCCAGTCCCAGCTCCAGCCAGAGGCTCATGGCCTTGACGATCTCGTTCCGGACTTTGGGGTTGGTGACGTTCAGGTCCGGCTGGTGCTTGGCGAACATGTGCAGGTACCACTCGCCGGTGGCCTCATCCTGGGTCCACAGCGACGTTTCCTCGCCGGGGAACACCACTTCGGACGACGTATCCGGCGGGGTGTCCTTCCGCCAGACGTAATAGTCGCGGTAGGGGTTGTCAGTGGACTTTTTGGATTCGATGAACCACGGGTGCTTGTCCGAGGTGTGGTTCACCACGAAGTCCGCAATCACCCGCATGCCCCTGTCCTTGGCGGCGCGAATGAATTCAACGAAATCCCCAAGGTCGCCCAGCCGGGAATCGACGCTGAGGAAGTCGGTGACGTCATATCCGTCGTCCCGGTCCGGGGTGGGGTAGAACGGCATCAGCCAGATACAGGTGACCCCCAGTGCCGCGAGGTAGTCCACGCGCTGGGTGAGGCCCGCGAAATCCCCGATGCCGTCGTCGTTGTCGTCAAAAAACGTTTCCACATCCAGGCAGTAGATGACGGCGTTTTTCCACCAGAGGTCCGAGGTCTCCGCGATCCTCATACGGGGAACCCGGAAGCCGAAGAGGCTCCAACGGCCACTGTTTCCGACGTGCGCAGTTGGGGAAGAACGTCGGCGGCAAACGCGTCGATGAACGGGGCTTGTTCCTGGCCGACAAAGTGCAGGTACATCTCGTCAAAGCCGAGATCCCGGTAGCCGGCCAGCCAGTCCACGTGCCGGTCGAGGCTGGCAGAGATATTGACGGAGTTCCGCACCTGGTCAATGCCGATCTGTTCGCTGACGCCGTCGAAATGGGCTGCGGTGGGGAGGTCCCAGGGGACCGGTGGCGCGAAGGTGTTGGTGCGCCATTGATCCAGGGCGATGGCTTCAGCTTCCTCCTCGCCCGCTGCCCAGGACAGGTGGACCTGGATAATGGCGGGACCTTTTCCGCCGTTCTCCCGGTACGCGCCCAGCATTTCCTTTAGGGTCTCCATCGGCTGGTTCACGGTGACCAGCCCATCAGCCCAGGCCGCGGACCTCCTGGCGGTAGCGACGCTGATAGCAGGGGCGATCAGCAGTGGAGCAGGGTCCGGCACCTCCCAGACCCGGGCCTGTTCGACGCTGACCAGGCCATGGTGGGTTACCTCCTCGCCGCGATGCAGCCGACGGATGATGTCCACGCACTCTTCCAGCCGGCGTTGGCGTATCTCCTTCGGCGGCCATGCGTCGCCGGTGATGTGCTCGTTCATGTTCTCGCCGCTGCCGGTCGCCATCCAAAACCTGCCCGGAAACATGCCGGCAAGCGTAGCGGAAGCGTGGGCGGTAATGGCGGGGTGGTAACGCTGTCCGGGAGCTGTGACCACGCCAAACTTCAGGTTTGTCGTGGCCATTGCCGCGCCCAGCCAGGACCAGGCGTAGCCGGAATGTCCCTGTCTGGCAGACCAGGGCTCGATGTGGTCCGAGCACATGGCGGCATCAAAGCCCGCCTGTTCTGCGTGCTGGACATCCTTGAGGAGCTGTGCGGGACTGATCTGTTCGTGCGATGCGTGAAAGCCAACAGTAACCATCGTTAATGCCTACCGCTATTGATGGGGTTATGTCGAGGGTTCGCGTTGACTCATCGGAAAGGTCCGCGGAGCTGGATACGTTGGCTCCTTGGTGGATCACCTCGATTCGGTTATGTTCCTGTTCTTTCGTGGATGACGGCAAGGTGTGCCTGCAGGGCTGGCGGGTGGTGGACGTCGAAGGCGCAGTCGAGCAGGAGTAAACGGATGGCGAGCCAAGGGACTGTATCCTCGGCGCTTCGCCATCGGGTGTTTTCACGCTCGGTGACGAGTTCGCCGTCGCCGAGAAGATCGCGTAGTCGTTCCGTGGCGACCTCGACCGGTAGGTGGATAGTGACGTCGGCGCGGTACGTCTCTTCCATCGCCAGTTCGCTGGCTTCGAGGTAGGCGGGTATGTCGGCATCATCCATGAGTTGACGGGCTGGTGCACCGGTCGGCCGCGGCGAACTGACCCGATCGACGCGGAAGGTGCGCCACGCATCTCGCTCGATGTCGAATGCCACGAGGTACCAGCGCTTGTGCATGTTGACGAGCTTTCGAGGCTCGACGTGACGCGGTCCCTGCTCGCCGTCACGGCGCTGATATTGCATACGTAGGCGTTCGCTGTTGGACGCGGCGGATGCCAGGATCGTGAGCACGTCCGGATCGGCGGGGCCGGCGGACCGTACGCGCCAGCTCATCGCGGATGAACCTAGTGCCCGCACGCGGTGTCGCAAGCGGGCAGGGAGGGACGTGCTGAGCTTGCTGAGAGCCCTGATGCCGGCGTCCTCGAGCCCTGGGAGACCCTGCGCTGCGATGGTGCGAAGTCCCAGGGCCACAGCCACCGCCTCATCGTCCTCCAGGAGAAGCGGAGGCATGGATGTCCCCGCGACCAGACGATAGCCGCCATGGACGCCCAGATCAGCTTCGACGGGGTACCCCATCTCGCGAAGTCGGTCGATGTCACGGCGCACCGTGCGGTGCGTTACCTGCAGCCGCTCCGCGAGTTCGCTGCCAGCCCACGTGCGAGGGGTTTGGAGCAGTGACAGAAGGCTGAGAAGACGTGAGGTGGGTCCGGACATGTATTCATCTTCCCGCAATAGTAGGACCAGAACGGTCCTATTTGGCTCCTACAGTTGGTTTCGTCAGCACAACAGCTACGGAAGGTATGGCAATGATTGAAACTGGGAGCACAGCCCCGGCCGGCTACACGAGTGTCGCGCCCTGGGTAGTCACGAAGGACACTGGAGCGCTGCTCGACTTCATCACAGAGGTCCTCGGCGGGGAGGAACTGTGCCGGGTCGTCACGGAAGACGGCTCAATCGGCCACGGAGAGATTCGCGTAGGCGACACGATCGTTCTGGCTTTTGACCAGCGACCGGAATGGCCCGCCATGCCGAGCCTGTTGAGGGTGTGGGTGCCCGACGCCGATGGAGCCTTCTCGAAGGCAGTGGCTGCAGGCGCAACGGTTGTGACCGAGGTCAGCGATAGCGCCTTCGGCCAGCGCGGAGGGCGGATCAAGGATCCGTTCGGCAATATCTGGTGGGTGGTGAGCCAGGTGGAAGACGTTCCGGAGGACGTGATCTGGAACCGTCTTCAGGAACCACGCTACGCGGACCAGATGCGCATCGCGCAGGAGACGCTGGATGCCGAACTCTCCGGCCAGACCCAGCGACGCAGCAGCGCCCCCACGCGCTGACCACATCGCGCCACGCAGCTACCAATCAACACCTGCTTCCAAACAAGGGCCCCAGCCGGACCTTTTCACGTGGGGCAACAGCGGGTGGAGGCGCTGCCCTTTTCCACAAAGGCCCTTGCTGTCCTTGTCCGGCGGGGGCGCCGCGGCAACAATAGGGCCTATGGAACTGCCCGTGATGCCACCCGTGAAGCCCATGCTCGCCAAGTCGGTAGCCCGGATCCCGGAAGGGGAATTGAGCTATGAACCCAAGTGGGACGGGTTCCGCTCCATCATCTTCCGGGACGGCGACGAACTGGAGATTGGGAGCCGGAACGAGAAGCCAATGACCCGGTACTTCCCGGAGCTGGTGGCGGCGTTGAAGGAGAACTTGCCGTCGCAGTGCGTCCTGGACGGCGAGATTGTGATGGTGGGCGCTTCCGGGGACAGGCTGGATTTTGACATGCTGCAACAGCGGATCCACCCCGCGGCCAGCCGGGTGAAACTCCTGGCCGAACAGACGCCCGCCAGCTTTGTTGCCTTTGACCTGCTGGCACTCGGCGGCGAGGACTACTCAGGACGGCCTTTCTCCGAGCGGCGTGCGGCACTGGAAAAGGCGCTCGCGGATGCCTCCGCGCCCGTCTACTTCACGGCCGCCACGCCGGACAAGGCCGTTGCCGAGCAGTGGTTCCAGCAGTTTGAGGGGGCCGGACTGGACGGCATCATTGCCAAGCCCTTGGGCGGGAGCTACCAGCCGGACAAGCGGGTGATGTTCAAGATCAAGCATGAACGCACCGCAGACTGCGTGGTGGCGGGTTATCGCGTTCACAAGAACGACACGAAGGCAGTGGGATCGCTCCTGCTGGGGCTATACGACGGCGACGGCGCCCTGGCCAGTGTTGGGGTGATTGGCGCCTTCCCGATGCAGCGCCGTCGTGAATTGTTCGAGGAACTGCAGCCGCTGGTAACTGATTTCGACGGCCATCCGTGGGCGTGGGGCCGGCAGGAAGAGGGGGACAGGACCCCGCGGAACGCCGAGGGCAGCCGCTGGAGCGCCGGCAAGGATCTGTCCTTCGTGCCGCTGAGCCCTGAGCGGGTGGTGGAAGTGAAGTACGACCACATGGAGGGGGAACGTTTCCGGCACACCGCGCAGTTTGTGCGTTGGCGGCCGGACCGCGAACCGGGGTCGTGCACCTACGCCCAGTTGGAGGAACCGGTCAGCTTCGACCTGGCATCTGTCCTGGCAACCGGACGGGGGTAGCCCCGGCGGTCAGGCCTTCGGCTGGTTTCGGGCGCGGGACCTGAGCTGGAGAATCCTGGCGGCACCCGAAACGGCGACCAGCACGCCACCGCCTACGGCTGCAATCAGGAGGGCAACTCCCGAGGCGATGGTGCCTTCGAGACCGAAAAAGGCGATGGTGACGTCGTTTTGGTTCTGAACGATGAAGATAATGAGGAGTATCAGCAGGATCAGTGCTGCCAGGGTTGAGGCCCAAGCCATGCCTGCCCGCGTAACTGTGGCGCGATCGCGACTGCCTGGTGTGGGCCCGGAGGCGGACCCAGCGTCAGGGCGTGAGTGCGGTTCTTTTGTGGTCATGGTCTTTCCCTGCCCTTGTTGAGGTTGGACGACTCCGGACGACTCGCTCTCCACGCTAGGCAGGGCCTCGGCCCTAATCAACGCAGGCACTTTAACTGCAACTCTCCTGTTACTTGAACTATGCAGGGGTCACCTGAGCTCTGGCAAGCCCGAGAAAAATAACAGGACTGTTATGCCCTGGCCGGCGCGCTGAACCGCCCTCCGGGGCGTTCCTTCCCACTTGCTCCTCGGGAGGCACGGCAAAGCCCGGCGTGTTGTTTCACAGCGCCGGGCTTTGCGGTCAGGAAGCGGGAAAGGCAGGGGGCTACTTCAAGCCGAGTTTCTGGGTGGGTACCCGGAATGTTTCCTTGGCCGTGAGGGCCGAGATAGCTGCGATGGAGCAGATGACGGCCGTGAAGATGCTGATCTGTACCCAACCGCCGGGCCTGATGCCGCCCATGGCTGCCACGATGGCCGGCGCAAAGCCCGCCATCAGGAAGCCCAGTTGCGTGCCGATGGCCAGGCCGGAGAAGCGGACCTTGGTGCTGAACATCTCCGCGTAGAAGGACGGCCAGACGGCGTTCGAGGCTGCGTAGCCGAAGGAGAAGAAACCGATGGCGGCAACGAACATCAGCGGGATGCTGCCGGATTCCAAGCTGAGCAAGAACACCGGAGTCAGGACGGCGCTGGAGAGTGCGCCGTAGATGAAGACCGGTTTGCGGCCGATCCTGTCCGCCAGCATGCCAAACAGCGGCTGTGTCCCCAGGGCCACCAGGTTCGCCCCGACAACGAGCCATAGCGTGGTGGTGCCGTCAACGCCGGCCACGGTCTTGGCGTAGCTGATGGCGAGTGTGCCGAACACCGTGGAGACGGCGGCGATGAAGGCGCAGCAGACCACACGGAGGACATCGCGCCAGTGGGTCTTCAGGAGGTCGGCCACGGGGAGTTTGGAGATCTGGGCGGTCTTCTGGGCTTCTTCGAATGCCGGGGGTTCGTGCAGGGTGCGGCGGATGAAGAACGCGACGACTACCACCACGGCACTGAGCCAGAACGGAATGCGCCAGCCGATGCCGTACTTGATCTCGTCAGGCAGCGCGAGCACAGGGATGAAGACGAGGGCTGCGAGGATCTGGCCGCCCTGCGTGCCGGTGAGGGTCCAGGAAGTGAAGAAGGACCGCCTGTTGTCCGGCGCGTGTTCCAGGGTCATGGAGGAAGCACCGGCCTGCTCGCCGGCCGCTGAAAGACCCTGGCAGAGGCGGGCCACCACCAGCAGCGCAGGCGCCCACCAACCAACTGTGTTGAAGTCAGGAAGGCAGCCGATCAGGAATGTGGAAGCGCCCATCAGCAGCAGCGTGAACATCAGGACCTTCCGCCGGCCCACCCTGTCACCGAAATGGCCAAGAATAACGGCCCCCACCGGACGTGCAACGTACGCGAAGCCGAACGTTGCGAAGGACATGATGGCGGCATTGGCATCAGCATCCGGGAAGAAAACCGTGGGGAAGATGAGGGCAGCTGCCGAACCGAAAATGAAGAAGTCATAATACTCAACGGCGCTGCCCAGGAAACTGGCGAGGGCTGCCTTCTTAGGCGTCCCGCCCTGGGTAGCAGTACCCGCCCCGGCGGACGGAAGTGTCTGGCTCATGGAGTTCCTTTGATGTGACTACGTTGTCGCGGAATGGTGGCGCTTGGATCTGGGGCCGCATCTGCCGCAGCCGGGGTTGTTGGCTGGCACGTGCGAGGCGGCAATAGCCCGATGGAGACGGACCTGTAGCCACATGGTGGGAGCTACTTGTGCGATACAGCAATGATGACTGTGAGTGGGATCACCTGTCAAGAAAAACAATCACCATCTAGAAATAGCTCTCACGATGTGGCAATATCGACTCATGAGTGTGAACCAAGACACAGCCGCTGACCTGAATGACACAACGGAAGCAGAATCCGGCACAGAAGCCAGCGTCGCATCCGTCAAGACCGACCGGACGGACATGGTGGGCAAGGCCCTGGGCCTGCTGGTCCTTCTCGGCGACGAGCCGCGGGGCGCCAGTGCCGCCGAGCTCTCGCGGCGGGCCGGATTGCCGTTCAGCACCACGTACCGATTGCTGGGTTCCCTGACCCGCGACGGGTTTGTGGACTATGAGGAGGACGGCCGCCGCTACCACCTCGGGCTTCGGATTTTCCAGTTGGGCCAGCGGGTGTCCAACCATCACGGGTTTGCAGGCACGGCGATGCCTATCCTGCGCCGGGTCACCGAGGAGACCGGCGAGGCCACCATCCTCAGCGTCCGGGACGGCCACCATCACCTCACGGTGAACAAGGTTGACGGCCCGCAGATGTTCCGTGTCACCAGCGATCCTGGCCATCTGGGCTCGCTGCACACCACCGCGGTCGGCAAGGCCCTGGTGGCCTTCGCAGAGGACTCCGAGCGGGAGGCCCTCCTGGAGGGGCTTGAACTGGTGCCCCTTACTAAACGGTCCATCACGGAGCGGCAGGTTTTCCGCGCCGAAATAGAGCAGATCCGCCGCCAGGGCTACGCGGTAATGGATGAGGAAAATGAAATCGGCATGCGTGCCGTCGCCGTGCCGCTGCTTAATTCCCAAGGGCAGGCATTCGCATCCCTTGCCACGGCAGTTCCTGTTTTTCGGTTGAGCCTTGACGCGTTGGTGGCGCACGTTCCACTGCTGCAGGCGGCAGCGGCGGAACTTGCCGCGCGGCTGCCGCAACGGTGATGAGCACCGCCTGTGCAGGCCTGGAAGCCCGAAGGATGTGGCGCCATCAAACCCTGATGTTCGCATGTAGAACAAGAGTGCAAGAAGTGAACAATTGCTGTACTGTACTTTCTAACGCCCGGCCCGCCGCCCTTGCCCTGTGCAACAAGGCCCGCCAGGTGCCGTACCAAAGGAGCTGCACGGATGAGTAATCGAACTGAGTCCTACCTGGTGGGACTGGTTGGCGATGGCGTGTTGCCCTCACTCACCCCGCCCATGCACGAACGCGAAGCCGACGTACACGGGCTGCGCTACCTCTACCGGCCCATAGACCTGCTGGAACTTGGCCTTCCTGCTGAATCCGTGGGCGAGCTGCTGCGCAGTGCGCGCAGCTTGGGCTTCAACGGCCTGAACATCACCCACCCCTGCAAGCAGCTGGTCCTGCAACACCTGGATGAGGTCACGCCGGACGCCCTGAAGCTGGGTGCGGTCAACACCGTCGTGATCCGGGAAGGCCACTTCATCGGCCACAACACAGACTTCTCGGGCTTCGCGGCCGCGCTCGCCACGGGCCTGCCCACTGCCCGCCTGGATCGCGTGGTCCAGTTGGGAGCCGGCGGTGCCGGTTCCGCCGTCGCCTACGCCTTGCTCACCGCCGGAGTCCAGATGCTGGA
The DNA here is from genome assembly GCF_055361265.1 of Pseudarthrobacter sp. TRD_SC_9. Lineage (NCBI taxonomy): Bacteria > Bacillati > Actinomycetota > Actinomycetes > Micrococcales > Micrococcaceae > Pseudarthrobacter > Pseudarthrobacter sp. TRD_SC_9. Next base: position 3,837,851 of record NZ_CM143956.1, on the reverse strand, counting down.
CCTGGTGGACACGGATCCTGCCCGCTGCAACGCCCGCGCCACGGAACTAACCGGCTTTTTCCCGGACCGCACCATCACGGCACGCTCGACGGCGGAGCTGCCGCGGCTAATGGCCCTCGCCGACGGCCTGGTTCACTGCACCCCGGTGGGAATGGCCGCCCATCCCGGCACCCCGCTGGACCTCGAACTGCTGGAGTCCAGGCATTGGGTGGCGGACATCGTCTACCGCCCCATCGACACCGAACTGGTCCTGGCCGCGCGCGCCAAGGGCTGCGAGGTGCTGGACGGCGGCCGGATGGCCGTGGGCCAGGCCGCGGACGCCTTTCGGATCTTCACCGGACGGGAAGCGGATGCGGAACGGATGCGGGCGCACTTCCTGGAGCTCGTGGCGTCAGAAGGGGTGGCTGCCTGATGCGCACCGGAATCGCAACCGTATGCCTCTCAGGCACCCTCAAGGAGAAGATGCAGGCCTGCGCCATCGCTGGCTTTGACGGGATTGAAATCTTCGAACAGGATCTGGTGACTTCCTCGCTGTCGCCTGAGGAAATCCGCAAGATGGCAGCAGACCTTGGCCTCACGCTGGACCTCTACCAGCCGTTCCGCGACTTCGACAGCGTCAGCGAGGACCTCCTCGCTGCCAACCTCCGCCGGGCCGAGGCCAAGTTCCGCCTGATGTCCCGGCTGGGCATGGACACCATCCTGGTCTGCTCCAACGTGGCAACCGCCAGTGTCGACAGCGACGAGTTGCGGGTGGAACAGCTGGGCCGGCTCGCTGCACTCGCCGGGGAGCACGGCGTTAAGGTCGCCTATGAGGCGTTGGCCTGGGGTAAGTACGTCAGCGACTACGAGCACGCGCACCGACTGGTGGAAGCGGTGGGCCACCCCAACCTGGGCACCTGCCTGGACTCCTTCCACATCCTGTCCCGGGACTGGGACACAGCGGCCATCGAGTCCTTCAATCCAGAGAAGATCTTCTTCGTCCAGGTGGCCGACGCCCCCAAGCTCTCCATGGACGTGCTGTCCTGGAGCCGCCACTACCGGGTGTTCCCGGGCGAGGGTCAGTTCGAACTGGCCAAGTTCATGGGCCATGTGGTCCGTGCCGGCTACACGGGGCCGGTATCCCTGGAAGTCTTCAACGACGTCTTCCGCCAATCCGACGTCGAACGAACCGCCGTGGACGCCATGCGTTCGCTCATCTGGCTGGAAGAGCAGAGCGCCAAGTGGCTGGAGGCTGAGACTGCCGGCACTGCTGCGCCTGGAACTGCTGCCGGCAACCGGGCCGCGGGCCGCCGTCGTTATCCCATGGAACTTGCCACGCTCCCACAGGTGGCCGATCCCACAGGCTACAACTTCGCCGAGGTCAGGGCGGGGGACACCCAAGGACTGGAGACGCTGCTGGGCCAGCTGGGCTTCGGGTTCAACGGCCGGCACCGCACCAAGGACGTCCAGCTCTGGACCATGGGGCACGCCCGGGTCATCATCAACGAGGCACCACCGGAAACGGACGGGGCGGGCTCAGCTCCGGCCATCGCCGCTCTGGGCTTTGACGTCGACTCTCCCGTTATTGCCTCCGCCCGGGCCCAGCAGCTCAAGGCCCCCGTGGTACCGCGGAAGAGCCAGGCCAACGAGGAGGTTTTCCAGGGCTTCGCCGCCCCGGACTCCACCGAAATTTTCCTGTGCCAGGGCATCCCGGACGGGACGGCGGCCTGGACCCACGAGTTCGGCGAGGGCCTGGATATATCGCGCACGTCCGGTGGCTCAGGCGGCTCCGCAGTGATCGACCACGTCAACCTCGCCCAGCCGTGGCAGCACTTCGACGAGGCCGTCCTGTTCTACACCAGCGCGCTGGCCCTGGAGCCGCAGCCGTTCGCGGAAGTGCCCAGCCCCACCGGCCTGGTGCGCTCGCAGGTGATGCTGACCGAGGACCGTTCGGTCCGGCTGGTGCTGAACCTGGCCCCGCTCCAGCAGCAGCGCAGGAGCTACCAGGAGCACATAGCGTTTGCGGTGGACGACCTGGTGGCAACGGCGCGGGCCTGCCAGGAGCGCGGACTCGAGTTCCTGCAGATCCCGGCCAACTACTACGAGGACCTGGACGCCCGCTTCGGCCTGGAGCCGGACTTCCTGGCCACGCTGCAGGAACTGAACCTCCTGTATGACCGGGACGCGGACGGTGAGTTCCTGCATTTCTACACCGCCACCGTGGGCAACGTGTTCTTCGAAATGGTGGAACGCCGGGGCCGCTATGACGGGTACGGGGCACCAAATGCTCCCGTGCGGCACGCCGTCCAGTATGACCATCCACAACAGGCCAATGCCTGACCTCGCTCCAACCACCAGCCATAACGACATTAACCAAGGACAGGAAAAGGAGGCCGCAGTGGAGACACAGCAGGATCTCAGTGCAGAGATCAACGCCATGGGTGATGCTTACGCCCGGGCACTCAAGGACGGTGCCGCCGTCGAGACCCAGCCCCGGCTGGACTACCCGCCCTACCGCAGCTCCATCCTGCGGCACCCCACCAAAAGCCTGCACCACGCGGACCCGGAGACGATCGAACTGTTCTCCCCGGCGTTCGGCCACCAGGACGTGCACGAGCTGGAAGCGGACCTGACCATTCAGCACAACGGCGAACCCCAGGGCGAGCGGATCATCGTGGCCGGCAAGGTGCTGGACGGCGACGGCCGTCCGGTGGCGGGGCAGCTGGTGGAGATCTGGCAGGCGAATGCCTCCGGACGCTATATCCACAAGCGAGACCAGCACCCTGCGCCGCTGGACCCCAACTTCACCGGTATCGGGCGATGCATCACGGGCCCGGACGGCTCGTACCGCTTCACCACCATCAAGCCTGGCGCCTACCCGTGGAAGAACCACCTCAACGCCTGGCGTCCGGCGCACATCCACTTCTCGATGTTCGGCACCGAGTTCACCCAGCGCATCATCACGCAGATGTACTTCCCGGGTGACCAGCTCTTCCCGTTGGATCCGATCTACCAGACCATCGTGGACCAAGATGCCCGGGATCGCCTGGTGGCAAAGTACGACCACAACCTGACCGAGCCCGAGTGGGCGCTGGGCTACAACTGGGACATCGTCCTGACCGGCCCTAAGCGGACCTGGACCGAAAACGAGGCGCTGGGCGCCGACGGCGATGAAAGCGAGTAGCCACATGAGCCAGAAACTGATTCCCACCCCCGCCCAGACTGTAGGCCCGTTCTACGGCTACGCCCTGCCGTTCGCCAAGGACAACGAGCTCCTGGCGCCCGGCTCGCCCGGTTCCATCCGCCTCCAAGGCACGGTCTACGACGGCGCCGGGCAGGCCATCCCGGACGCCATCCTGGAAATCTGGCAGCCCGACGCCGATGGCAACATCGTGCAGAAGACCGGTTCGCTGGTCCGGGACGGGTACACCTTCACCGGCTGGGGCCGCGGCTCAGTGGGCTACTCCGGTGTGTACACGTTCACCACCGTGAACCCGGGAGCCACCGAGGAAGGCGCCGCGCCATTCATCTCGGTGGCCATCTTCGCCCGCGGCCTGACCAACCGGCTGTTCACCCGGATCTACCTCCCGGAAGACCAGGAAGCCCTCGCCAAGGACCCGCTCCTGAGCTCCCTGGACCCCGAACGCCGCCAGACCCTCATCGCCCACCGCGACCCGGACGGCGGGCTGACGTTCGACATCCGCCTGCAGGGTGAGGGCGAGACGGTCTTCCTGGACTTCCAATGACCGACGGCGGACTCCTCAGCCCAATCTCCGCGTCGCCTTTGGTGGCGGCCCTCACGGGCGACGACGCGGTACTCGGAGCGATCCTGGCAGTCGAGTCCGGTTGGGCTGCCGTCCTTGAAAAGAACGGGCTGGCACCCGCCGGTTCTGCCGCCGTCGTCGCGTCAGCTGCCGATCCGCACCGTTACGACGCCATGGATATTGCCGTCCGTGCCTTGGGTGGCGGCAATCCCGTGATCCCGCTACTGCAGGACCTGCGCGCCCACGTGGCGGAATTGGATACTGCCGGGACAGGTGCTGCCAGGCACGTGCACGCGTCGCTGACCAGCCAGGACGTCCTGGACACCGCGCTGATGATGCTGTCGCACAATACCGTTGCCGCCGTGCTGGCAGAGCTTGGGAAGATCACGACGGCGCTGGCCGCCTTGGCCGAACAGCATGCGGACACGCTGTGTGTGGGCAGGAGCCTCACCCAGTATTCGCTGCCGTTCACCTTTGGGTTGCGGGCTGCCCAGTGGCTCCATGGTGTTGCGGCGGCGGGAAGCCAGTTGGCCGCCGTCGAACTTCCCGTGCAGTTTGGCGGGGCGGCCGGAACCCTCGCGGCCGCCAGCCGCCTTACCGCAGGCACCGGGACGGACCCGTTTGAGCTGGCAGGAAACCTCGCCGCGCAGTTGGGCCTGGCCATGCCGCCCGCGCCGTGGCACACCAACCGGTTGGCCGTTACGTCGTTGGGGAACGCATTGGCAACCGTCCTTGATGCGTTCGGCAAGATTGCTGCGGACGTGTTGTTCCTCAGCCGGCCCGAGGTAGCAGAACTGGCTGAACCGCGGGCGGCCGGCCGGGGAGTTTCCTCTGCCATGCCGCAGAAGCAGAACCCGGTACTGTCCGTGCTGATCCGCAGCGCCGCGCTGCAGGCGCCACAGCTGCCAGCGCAACTGCACGTGGCCGCCGCCAACTTCAACGACGAGCGGCCTGACGGCGCGTGGCACGCCGAATGGCCTGCGCTCCGGCAGCTGTTGGCGCTGACGCTCGGCGCCGCTGGCCAGCTGCGCGAACTCGCCGAAGGGCTGCAGCTTTTCCCCGACGCCATGCGCCGGAACCTGGACAGCGCCGGGCCGTTGCTGCTGGCGGAAGGCGTCGCCGCCGCGGTGGCGCCACTGCTGGACGCTTCGAGCTCCGGGCCCAACCCCGCAGGCCAGACAGGCAGGCAGCAGCTCCAGGCCGTGGTGGACCAGGCCCTGCAACTGCCGCCCGCGGAGCAGGGTGAGGGTTACCGCAGGCTTCTGCGGGCCGCCATTGCGCAGGACGTGCTCCCGGACCCGCAACTCGCCGGGCTGCTGGATCCCGCCAACTACCTGGGTGAAGCCCGTGCCATCGTCAGCCGAATCCTGGCCGCCTACCCCCAGGCTTCGAAGGGAGCAGAGCATGACTGAACGGCCCTCGCCCGGCACCATGCCCACCGTGAAGGGTGTGCTCCTTTCGCCGCAGCGTGAACTGGGCGGACGCCCGCTGCTGGTGCTGGGCCCGTCCCTCGGCACGTCCACCATCCTGTGGAACGAGGTGGCTCCGTTGCTGGCCGGCAACTACGACATCGTCGCCTGGGACCTTCCCGGCCACGGCATCTCACCGGTTCCCACGGCAGGGTTCGACCTTCCCGCGCTGGCCGAAGCCGTCATAACCCTGGTGGACTCGGTCGCCCCCGGTGCACGCTTCCACTACGCCGGCGTCTCGGTAGGCGGTGCTACCGGGCTGCACCTGGCCCTGCAACACCCGGACCGGATCAGAAGCCTGGCCGCCCTGTGCAGCGGCGCCAAGCTGGGCACAGCGGAGGGCTGGCAGGAACGCGCCGAAACGGTCCGTAAACTAGGCACCGCCGTAATGATCCAGGGGTCCGCCGAGCGCTGGTTTGCACCGGGGTTCATGGACCGTAAACCGGACGTGGCCAGCCGGCTCCTGCACGCCCTCCGCGACGCCGACCGCTTCGGCTACGCGTACGCCTGTGAGGCACTCGCCAACCACGACGTCCGCTCCCGGCTCGGAAATATCACCGTCCCCACTCTGGCTATGGCCGGCGTCGAGGACGTGGTGGCGCCGCCGCCGTTCGCTGTCGAAGTGGCAGATGGAATTACCTCCGGCGGAGGTGCCGCGCGCGCGGTGCCGCTTCCCGGCGTCGGACATCTTGCCCCTGCCGAGGATCCCGGAACGGTGGCCGGACTGATGGCCGAATTTATGGAAGAGAACAGCAAATGAACGAGCCCAACCTTCAGCGGCACGGTGCTGTACAGCCGGGTGCCACCAGCCAGGAAATATACGACGCCGGCATGGTTGTCCGGCGGGAGGTGCTGGGGTCGGCGCACGTGGACCGGGCGAACGCCGCCAAGGACACGTTCACCGATGATTACCAGGCCATGATCACCCGGATCGCGTGGGGCGAGATCTGGACCAGGCCCGGACTGAGCCGGCAGATGCGATCCGCCGTCACGCTGACGGCACTCGTGGCGCACGCGCACTGGGAAGAGCTGGCCATGCACGTCCGTGCTGCGCTCACCAATGGGCTCAGCCGGGACGAGATCAAGGAAATCCTGCTGCAGACGGCGATCTACTGCGGTGTTCCGTCCGCGAACTCCGCATTCAAGGTTGCCCAGAAAGTCTTTGCCGAGATCGACAATCCCCCAACCCCTCCCAACTAGGTAGCACTTACTGCCGTTTTGAGCGCTCAAAACGGTACTTACTGCTACCTAGTTGGGAAACCACACGCAGAACGTAAGAAAACACGAGGAATCTTATGAACCAGGCATTTGTGTACGACGCGGTGCGCACGCCGTTTGGCCGGTTTGGCGGGGGCCTGGCGGGAGTCCGTCCGGATGATCTCGCGGCCCACGTCATCAAGGACGTGGTCAAGCGCGCTCCGACACTGGACGTTGAGCGGATCGACGAGGTGGTCTTCGGCAATGCCAACGGCGCCGGTGAGGAAAACCGGAACGTTGCCCGCATGGGCACGCTGCTGGCAGGCCTGCCGGTCTCCCTCCCCGGCACCACGGTGAACCGGCTGTGCGGCTCATCGCTGGACGCCGCCATCATCGCCTCCCGCCAGATCAACACCGGCGACGCCGAACTGATGCTGGTGGGCGGCGTCGAATCCATGAGCCGCGCCCCTTGGGTCCTGCCCAAGACGGAGAAACCCTACCCTGCAGGGGACATGACGCTGGCCTCCACCACCCTTGGCTGGCGCCTGGTCAACAAGGCGATGCCGAAGGAATGGACCATCTCGCTGGGTGAATCCACCGAGATGCTCCGGGAAAAGTACAACGTGACCCGCGAGCAGCAGGACGAGTTCGCCGCCACCTCCCATCAGTTGTCCGCCGCCGCATGGGACGAGGGGTTCTACGACAACCTGGTCACCCCCGTGCCGGGCACCGAACTGGTCCGCGACGAAGGGATCCGCGCGGACTCCTCCCCGGAGAAGCTCGCCGGGCTGCGCACCGTCTTCCGGACCGAAAACGGTACCGTCACCGCCGGAAACGCTTCCCCGCTTAACGACGGCGCCTCCGCGGCCTGGATCGGCAGCGAACGTGCCGCCGGGCTGCTGGGGATGGACCCGCTGGCGAGGATCGCTGGCCGCGGCGCGCACGCCAACGATCCGCAGTACTTCGGCTTCGCGCCGGTGGAAGCGGCGAACAAAGCCCTCGCGAAGGCGGGGATCGGCTGGGACCAGGTTGGCGCCGTCGAACTAAACGAAGCCTTCGCCGCGCAGTCCCTGGCCTGCATCAACGCCTGGGGCATTGATCCCTCGATCGTAAACCGGCACGGCGGCGCCATCGCGATCGGCCACCCGCTGGGGGCGTCCGGCACCCGCATCCTGGGCACCCTCGCTCGCAGCCTGCAGGCATCCGGCCAGCGGTGGGGCGTGGCTGCGATCTGCATCGGCGTAGGCCAGGGCCTGGCCGTAGTGCTGGAAAACGTCACCACCACACCCACGGCCTAAGGAAGAGCTGAAAAAATGCTGAACTTCGTAGACACCGTCCAGGAGGCGGTGGCCGGCATCAAGGACGGCTCCACCGTGATGATCGGCGGCTTTGGCAACGCTGGTCAGCCGTTTGAGCTGATCGATGCGCTGATGGACTGCGGCGCCCGGGAGTTGACGGTGGTGAACAACAACGCGGGCCAGGGTGACCAGGGCCTGGCGCTGCTGATCAAGGAAGGCCGGGTGCGCAAGATGATCTGTTCGTTCCCCCGGCAGTCCGACTCATGGCACTTTGACGCCAAATACAAGGCCCGTGAGATCGAGCTGGAACTGGTTCCGCAGGGCAACCTCGCCGAACGCATCAGGGCGGCCGGTGCCGGAATCGGTGGCTTCTTCACACCTACCGGCTACGGCACCATGCTGGCCGAGGGCAAGGAGACCCGGATCATCGATGGACGCGGCCAGGTGTTCGAGACGCCCATCCATGCGGACGTCGCCCTCATCAAGGCGCTGACGGCGGATGAAAAGGGCAACCTGGTGTACCGCAAGACCGCCCGGAACTTTGGCCCCATCATGGCCGCCGCCGCGAAGCACACCATTGCACAGGTGTCCGGGATCGTCCCCGCCGGCGGCCTGGATCCGGAGAACGTTGTAACCCCTGGCATTTACGTCAACAGCATTGTGAAGGTGGCCTGAGATGAACTCGCAAACCTCTCAAACCCCGCTGGGCCGTGACGACCTGGCCCGGTTGGTTGCCCGGGACATCGCCACCGGGTCCTTTGTGAACCTGGGTATCGGCCAGCCCACCCTGGTGTCCAATTACCTCCTGCCGGAACAGAACATCACGCTGCACACGGAGAACGGCATGTTGGGCATGGGACCGGTTGCCACCGGGGACGCGATCGACGCAGACCTCATCAACGCGGGCAAGATTCCCGTCACCGAACTGCCGGGGGCTTCCTACTTCCACCACGCGGACTCCTTCGCGATCATGCGCGGCGGCCACCTGGACATCTGCGTGCTGGGCGCCTTCCAGGTTTCGGCCACGGGAGACCTCGCCAATTGGCACACCGGGGCGCCGGACGCGATCCCCGCCGTGGGCGGCGCGATGGACCTCGCAACCGGCGCCAAGGACGTTTTTGTGATGATGACGCTCCTCACCCGGGTGGGAGCCTCCAAGATCGTCGAGTCCTGCAGCTACCCGCTCACGGGCGTTGGCTGCGTGACCCGTGTGTACACGGACAAGGCAGTTTTCCTGACCGGACCCGACGGCGTCCGGGTACGTGAGACGTTCGGCTGCACCTTCGAGGAGCTGCAGGAGCTCGTTCCGGTTCCGCTGACCGCCGCACCGGCTGCCAGCGCAGTCGATGGTTGAGCCGGGCCCACAACCGCGAATCGGTGATTGAGCCCGTCGAAACCCTGCCCGCCTAAGATTGGTAACCATGACCGACGCCGCCCGCACAGACACCCCCCAGGCCAGCGACCAGTACGTCCAGTCGCTGGCCCGCGGCCTGGCGGTAATCCGGGCCTTCGACACGGACCACCCGCTGATGACGCTCACCGAGGTGGCAGCCCGGACCGGGCTGACCCGCGCCACGGCACGGCGCTTCCTGCACACGTTGGTGGAACTGGACTATGTGCGCACCGACGGCAAGACCTTCGCGCTGACAGCCAAGGTGCTGCAGCTGGGCTACGCCTACCTTTCCGGGCTCTCGCTGCCGCAGCTTGCCCAGCCGCACCTGGAAGAGCTGTCCCTCAAACTCGGGGAATCGACGTCGGCCGCTGTCCTGGACGGAACGGACATCGCCTACATTGCCCGGGTGACAACGCGCCGGATCATGAACGTCGGCATCACCGTGGGCACCAGGTTCCCGGCGTACGCCACAGCGATGGGCCGGGTGCTCCTGGCCGCGTTGCCGCCCGCCCTGCTCCGGGAACACCTGGAACAGACCGAGGTGAAACCGCTGACGCCGCGGGGCCTCGCCGGCGGGCAGGAACTGCTGGCCGTCCTGGATACCGTCCGGGAGCAGGGCTGGTGCCTGGTTGATCAGGAGCTGGAGCTGGGACTGATGTCCGTTGCCGCGCCGGTGTATGACGGGCCCAGCAAGGTGGTGGCCGCGGTCAACGTATCCTTGCAGGCGCAGTCCGTGGCCGCGGAGCCGGATCCGGACGCCTACCTCGCCGCCGTTACCCAGGAAATAGTGGCGACGGCGAAACTCATCTCGGCGGATCTCAGCGCCAGGACGTAGGGCTGCAGGCACCGCGAACCGTGCATCCGGCCGGTCCTGCTGGTTGAATGGCAGCATCCGTCCACGTACAGGAGCAGGCATGCAGTTCAAAAATCTTCGTCGCCTTGGCCTCACCAACATCGAGATTTCCCCCGTGACACTCGGCACCTCGTTCCTGGGCAATCCGCCGCAGCCGGACAGCACGCCTGCCCCGGAGGCCTATGACCTGGCCCGGGAGATGCTCGCCAGCCGGTTCGCGGCCGTGGATACCTCCAACAACTATGCCCAAGGGCGGAGCGAGACGGTGCTTGGCGAGGTCCTACGCGAGGGCTGCTTGCAGGACGGCCACCTGGTGATCACCAAGGCCGACGCCGATCCCGTGACCGGCAGCTTCGACCGGGACCGTGTGTGGAGGTCCTTCGAGGAGAGCACCCAGCGGCTCGGGCTGGAAAAGCTGCCGCTGTTCCATCTGCACGACCCGTTTTCGCTGAGCTTCGATGAAGCCTTCGCCCCGGGCGGTGCTGTCCAAGGCATGGCTGAACTGAAGGAACAGGGCCTGGTGGGCGCCATCGGCATCGCCGCAGGGGAGATCACTCCGATGCGCCAATTCGTGCGCAGTGGGGCTTTTGACGTGGTCCTGACCCACAACCGCTACACCATTGTGGACCGGCGGGCCGAGGACCTCCTCCAGGATGCAACGCAGCGCGGCATGGGCGTCTTCAACGCGGCACCCTTCGGCGGCGGACTGCTGGCAGGCAAGGGAACCAGCTACGCGTACCGGGAGAGCCCGCCCGGGCTGCTCGAATGGCTGGACAAGGCCAAGGCCCTCTGCGGCGAGTGGTCGCTCGAGCTGCCGGCCGTGGCACTGCAGTTCTCACTGGAAAGCCCGCTGATCCACTCCACGGTGGTGGGGGTAAATAAACCCGAACGGCTCGAGGACCTCCAGCGCCTCCAGGCGGTATCCATCCCACGGGAGTTCTGGGCCGAACTGGACAAGCTGGGGACACCGCCGTCGACCATTGAGGACTGACAGCGGCGCATTGGCCGGCATCTGCGGATCCGGACTTTTGGTGGCGGCTTTTTTACTACCATTGAACATGGGTGCAGGAACTGCATGCCCGGTACGAGGACACTATAGATACCCCTGGAGTAAGCGTGAGCGAACCAATCAAGGTCGGCACCGTCGACGAGATCGACGAAGGTACCGCGAAGGTAGTTCCCGCTGAGGAAAACGGTACGGGCGAAGACATTGCCATTTTCCATGCCGAAGACGGCAATTTCTACGCCCTGGACGACAACTGCACGCACGAGACAGCGTCCCTTGCAGAAGGCTGGGTTGAAGGCGTGGAGGTGGAATGCCCCATGCACTCCGCCAGGTTCAGCCTCAAGACGGGTGCGGCTCTATGCATGCCGGCCTTCATTGCGGCCCGCACCCACAAGGTTGAGGTCAAGGACGGCGAGATCCTGTTGTTCCCGAATGTGACGGCGGAGGTGTAGTACTGGGCGCCAACTCTGTAGCCATCATCGGTGGCGGCATGGCCGGCTTCACCGTAGCAAAGGAACTGCGCGGCCGGGGCTTCGAGGGCGCCGTGACCATCATCGACCCCGCCGGTACCCCCTATGACCGGCCGCCGCTCAGCAAGGATTACCTGCTGGGGAAGCGCGACCATGCCGGAATCCAGCTCGCTGCCGACCACTGGTTCCAAGAGCAGAACATCACCATCGTCACCGGCAAAGCTGTTTCCCTGGAGCCCGACGCCGGCACGGTAGTCCTGGAGGACGGCCGGGAAGTCACGGCAGACCGCGTTGTGCTCGCCACCGGCGGTACCGCCCGCCGCCTGCCCATCCCGGGCGGGGACCTGGACTCCATCCTGGAACTTCGCACCAAGGAAGACGCCGACCGCCTGCGCGGAATTCTGAAGCCTGGCGCCCGCCTTGCGATCATCGGTGCCGGCCTGATCGGTGCGGAAGTGGCGTCGTCGGCACTTCCCTTTGGTGCCGCCGTCGTGCTCATCGATCCGGTGGATCCGCCGCTGGTGCCTGCCGTGGGGCACGAACTCGCCAACAGGCTGCACGCGATGCACCCGGAACGCGGCGTTGACGTCGTCAGCGGAACGCCTACGGCCATCACTGCCGACGCTGACGGCAAGCACCACATCGACCTTGCTTCGGGCGAGACCATTATTGCGGACGCGGTACTGGTAGGCATCGGCATCGTCCCCGAAACCAGGCTGGCGGTGTCCGCCGGACTGGAAACGGACAACGGCATCATCGTTGACGAATCCCAGCGCACTGGGCACCCGTTGGTCTACGCCGTGGGCGACAGCTCGCGTGTCCGCCTGGCCGACGGCACCCTGCTGCGCCGCGCCGAGCACTGGGAACACGCCATGAACACGGGTGCCACAGCTGCTGCCGCGCTGCTGGGACAGGAACTCCCAAAGCACGGCGCCAGCTGGTTCTGGTCCGACCGCCACGGCGTCCACGTCGAAGGCGTAGGAAGCATGGTGGGCGACGGCACGGTCGTTGTCCGGGAAAAAGACGGCGAGCCGTCAGTGGTGTTCCGGCTGGATCCGGAAGGCTTCCTGGCCGGTTGCGCCGCGGTGGACGGCGGCCTCGCCGTGCGCGCCGCACGGCGCATCATCGACCGCCGGATCGCCGTAGATCCCGCCCAGCTCGCGGACCCCACGGTGGATCTTCGAAAACTCGCGCGGTAGGAGCAGATAGGGGCGTCGTGACGGCCCCGATTTTCATCCGGGTGTTGCCTTGCATTCATCTGCGCTTGGCGCCCGGCTAACTTACCCGGCAATGATGGAAGGGTGAGTCCGACCAGTGGAGCCAGGCGATGACCAGCACTCCGGTACTAACCCGTAGCCCTCATGCCAGTGACGCCGCGGGGAACGGCAGGACCGCTGTGATCGGTTTTGCCGGCCATACCGACCTGCACATCATGAGCTTCAACATTCGACTGGACATCACCGACACCCTGCCCGGGGAGGCCGATTACTGGCCGGAACGTTTCCCGGCACTGACGGCGCTGCTGGCCCGTGAGGCGCCTACCGCCGTCGGCGTCCAAGAAGCCATGTTCCACCAACTCAGTGCCATCACGGATGCGCTGCCCGGCCACTACGAGTACATCGGCAAGGGCCGTGACGGCGGTGAGGATGGCGAGTACTCGGCCATTTTCTACGATGCCCGGCGGCTGGACGTCATCGAGTGGGACCAGTTCTGGCTCTCCGACACTCCTGACCTCGCCGGCTCCACCACCTGGGGGAACACGGTGACCCGGATTGTTACCTGGGGCCGGTTCCTCGATCTGTCCACGGGCAGGCAGTTCGTCCTGGTAAACACACACTTTGATCATGAGTCGGAGAATGCCCGGCTCCGCAGTGCCGCGGCCATCCTGGAACTGATGGACGGCTTCAGCCCCAAGCTCCCCACCATCCTCACCGGTGACTTCAACGCGCCGGCCGCGGCTTCCGGAGCCTACGATGCCCTGGTGGGCTCCGGCGTTTTCGACGACGCCTGGGACGTAGCCGCGCAAAAGCTGACTCCCGCTTACGGCACCTTCCCCAACTACAAAGACCCCGTCCCCGGCGCCACCCGGATTGACTGGATCCTGGCCACCCCGGACGTCAGCGTCCGCCAGGCCGCCATCAACACCTTCACCCTGAACGGCCGTTACCCCAGCGATCACGCCCCGGTCCAGGCACTCGTGCGGCTGCGGCACTAAACACCTTGTTTCGGTGACGCCCGAGGGATGTTTAGCTCCACTCCGGCGGGAAGGACCATGGAAGTCCTTTCTGGTCCCCAAGGCCCCACGAACAGGCCCCACTTATTGCCATAGGCGTCCGCGGAGAGAACCGGGTGCACCCGTCAAACGCCGCCGTTGACGAGCCTACTGCCACCGGGGTCTATTACTCCGGCAACACTTAAAGGGCTTGACGCACATACCCCCCACGGGTATAGCATGAGCTGAACCCATACCCCCTATGGGTATTATTCGCGGGACGTTCACGGTCCGGAGTTCTCAGGAGGAAGTCAAAATGCCTACCCAACCACCTCTATCGCCAGCGAAGCGGTGGCTCGGCCTGCTGCTGATCGCTACAGCGCAGTTCGTCGTCATCATGGACACCTCGATCATCGGCGTCGCTCTGCCCGATATTCAAAAAGACCTCGGCTTTACGCCAGAGTCGCTCTCGTGGGTGTTCAACGCCTACGTGGTCGCCTTCGGGGGCCTTCTCCTGTTGGGGGGTCGCCTTGCTGACATCTTCGGCGCAAAGAAAATATTTGTGCTCGGTTGGCTGATCCTGATAGCGGGATCATGGCTGGCCGGAGCCGCCAACAATGCCGGACTCGAGATCGCAGGCCGCGCCATCCAGGGCGCAGGTTCCGCATTGATCGCACCGGCGGCACTTACTCTGCTGATGATGCTCTTTGGCGGGACGTCCGACCTTCCCAAAGCATTCGCAGTCTACGGCGCCGCAGCACCCATCGGAGGCACTGCTGGCGTCTTCCTGGGAGGAGTGCTGACCGAGTATGCGAGCTGGCCCTGGGTGTTCTACGTCCAGATACCGATCGCGGTAGTCGTACTCGCATTCGCAGCAGCAACGCTTCCTAAAACCCCACGAAAGGCATCGGGGTCAATTGACATCGCCGGGGCGCTAACAGTCACAGGCGGACTCGCTGCGATCGTCTACGCCGTTGTTAACGCCCCGGAAGTCGGTTGGCTCACCCTGCCCACCCTCAGCGTGCTGGCCGGAGGCCTCGTCCTTCTGGTTGTCTTCTTCATCATCCAGGCACGAAGCCGCAACCCTCTGCTGCGGCTCGGACTGCTTCGCGCACCCCAGCTCGGAGCTGCCAACGGTGCCCAGCTACTGCTGGGTGCGGCATGGGTGTCGATGTGGTTCTTCCTGAACCTGTATCTACAGCAGGTCCTCGGCGCGACCGCCTTTGCTGCCGGCGCAGCGCTCCTCCCGATGACTGGGCTGGTAGTTCTCGTCATGATCGCCTGGGCGCCACGGCTTCAAGGGAGGTTCGGCGCGAAATCGCTGATTGTCACCGGCCTCCTCCTATTGGCTGCCGGACTCCTGTGGCTCTCCTTCGTACGTCCCGACGGCAATTATGTTGTTGACGTTCTACCCGCATCGCTTCTGGCAGCCCTCGGAATGTCACTGGCGTTTGTCCCCTCTCTCGGCACCGCTATCAACGCGGCCCCGCCGTTGGAGACCGGCGTCGCTTCAGGGCTGGTGAGCACCAGCTACCAGATCGGGTCCGCGCTCGGACTCGCAGCCCTCACGGCGTTCGTTTACGGCATCTCCGGTAGCGAGCCCTCTCGGGTAGAGCTGACGGCGGGTTATTCCGCAGCCTTTATCGGCGCAGGTATCCTCGCCCTGGCTGGAGCAGTGATCACAGCCTTTGCGATGACTAAGCCAAAGGCCTCCACGCCTGTGTCCGACGAGTCGATCTCGGTGTAACAGACGGGCGGGTCCGGGAAGCTGCGTCCCTCCGGCCACGGGCCAGCCGGCGCTGGAGGAATCACAAGGTTCTGGACGCTGCAGCGCCCGACGTTTCAAAAACAGATTGCCGCCGAAGGAAGCCGTCGGCCCGCAGCTCGGCCTGACCGCTGAACCGCCGATTGCTTCCACCACGCCTCGTTGCCGGATCCTCGAGCATAAATGCACGTTGGACCCGGCAGCCAGGCCAGCCGACTCGTGGCTGTAACCCGCTTGACTTAGATACCCCCCATGGGTACGTTAGCAACTATACATATACCCCCTAGGGGTATTTACGAAGGGAATGAGACCATGACTACCACTGAATTTCAGGTAACTGGTATGACCTGCGGTCATTGCGAGATGTCCATCCGGGAAGAAGTCCAGGAAGTGCCCGGCGTTGAGTCCGTAGAGGTCAGTCACCAGACCGGCAAGCTCGTGGTGAGCGGCAACGGCTCCGTCGACGACTCAGCTGTCATCGCGGCTGTTCAGACGGCCGGTTACCACGGGGTGCGGTCGGCATGAACGCAGCCGGACGACTGGGCACTTACGCAGCGGGGCTCGCCGTGGTCTTTGCCGGGGGTTTCGTTGTGGCAGGAGCCGTAGTGCCGGAGCAGACGGTAACGGCATGGGAGCAGTCCGCGGAGAATTCCACTGGTGGGCATGCCAGTGCCGGACACGCGGAGTCACCCGGACATGCTCCGGCTGAAGGCGGGTCTCCGGTGCAGGGCGTCACCACCGAGCGGGGCGGATATCTGCTCGGTGGGATCACCGCCCCGCCGGCAATCGGAGCTGCAGGCGAGCTGGCGTTCACGATCACCGGCCCCGGAGGGTCCCCCGTGACGCAGTTTGAGACCGCGCACGAAAAGCAGGCCCACCTGATTGTGGTGCGTTCCGACGGATCCCATTACCGTCATGTGCATCCTGTGATGGACGAGGCCGGGCGCTGGTCGCTGCCATGGCAGTGGGAAGCGGCAGGCACGTACCGGATTTACGCCGACGTTCAGCCGGCCGGAGCCGGTGAGGGCCTGACGCTGACCCGCACAGTAGATGTGGCCGGGCCTTTCGAGCCCGCTTCCCTTGAAGTGTCGACCGCCGATGAAGTAGACGGGTTCGAGGTTCTCCTGAACGGTGATTTGGTGGCCGGATCAGCCGCGGCTCTGACAGTCAGTGTCAGCCGCGACGGTCAGCCGGTGACCAGTTTGGAGCCCTATTTGGGGGCTTACGGGCACCTGGTGGCGCTGCGTGCAGGGGACTTAGCCTACCTGCATACCCACCCTGAGGGTGCTGAGGCGGTGGCCGGCGAACTCTCCGGACCCGAGGTGAAATTCGCAACCACGGCTCCGACCCCTGGCCGCTATTACCTCTACTTCGATTTCCAGGTCGAGGGGCAAGTCCACACCGCCCTGTTCACCATCGACACGGCGGGATCATCGAGGGATGTTGTCGCACCAGCCCCCAAGCCGGCATCAACCGACAGCAGCACGGCCGACGACGGGCATGGCGGTCACTGACCCGCACCACCTACCACCCCGAGGGGCCCGACCGGACAGGTCAGGCCCGGCCGGGAGAAAGAAGTATCCAATGTCTGAAACTACCGCCTGGCAACAGGCGCCGGGCATCGACATCGAACTAGAGATCGGCGGGATGACCTGCGCTTCGTGCGCCAACCGGATCGAACGCAAACTCAATAAACTCGACGGCGTCATCGCTTCGGTGAACTACGCTACCGAGAAAGCCCGTATCACGGCCCCGGCCGGTTATGATCCCCAGGCCCTGGTCGCCGAGGTGGAAAAGACCGGATACACCGCAGCCCTGCCCAGCGCCCGGCGGGAACAGGAACGGGGCGGGGAAGAGAGCGCCCGCCCCGACGCCGAACTTACATCACTGAAACACCGGCTTATCGGCAGCGCCGTGCTCGCGGTCCCCGTCATCGCCATGGCCATGATCCCGGCCCTGCAGTTCAACTACTGGCAGTGGCTGTCCCTGGCGATGGCCGCGCCGGTGATCCTCTGGGCCGGCTGGCCGTTCCACAAAGCCGCCTACACCAACCTTCGCCACGGTGCCGCGACCATGGACACCCTGATCTCCATGGGCACCACGGGAGCGTTCCTGTGGTCCCTATATGCCCTGTTCTTCGGCACGGCCGGAACACCGGGAATGACGCACCCCTTCGAACTCACTGTTGCCCCCACCGACGGCGCTGCCAACATTTACCTGGAAGTCGGCGCAGCGGTGATCTTGTTCATCCTGGCCGGACGCTACTTTGAGAAGCGTTCCAAGCGCGAGGCCGGCGCGGCACTGCGCGCGCTGCTGGAGCTGGGCGCCAAAGACGTGGCCGTGCTTCGCGACGGCGACGAGGTCCGCATTCCCACCGACCAGCTATCGGTCGGTGATGAGTTCATCGTCCGTCCAGGTGAGAAAATCGCCACCGACGGCGTCGTTGTCAGCGGCCGCAGCGCGGTCGATGAATCCATGCTCACCGGCGAATCCGTTCCCGTGGAAGTGGGGGAAGGTGACAAGGTAACGGGCGCCACCGTCAACTCCGGCGGCCGCTTAGTCGTCCGGGCCACCCGCGTCGGGTCCGACACCCAGCTGGCTCAAATGGCCCAGCTCGTGGAGAACGCCCAGTCCGGCAAAGCCGAAGTCCAACGGCTGGCAGACCGGATCTCCGGAGTGTTCGTGCCCATCGTGATCGCCATCGCCACAGGCACGCTGGCGGTTTGGCTCGGCGCAGGGTTCCCGGTGACGGCAGCGTTCACCGCCGCCGTGGCCGTACTGATCATTGCCTGCCCCTGCGCCCTGGGCCTTGCCACGCCCACCGCACTGCTGGTGGGCACCGGCCGAGGGGCCCAGCTGGGCATCCTGATCAAAGGCCCGGAAGTGCTCGAGTCCACCCGCAGGGTCGACACCATCCTGCTGGACAAGACCGGCACCGTCACCACCGGCAAGATGACCCTGCAGGGCGTGCACACAGCAGCAGGCACCGAGACAAACGAACTGCTCCGCGTCGCCGGGGCCCTCGAGGACGCTTCCGAGCATCCCATCGCCCAGGCCATCGCCCGCGGCGCCGCCGAACGCGTCGGCGACCTGCCCGTCCCGGAGTCCTTCACGAATGTCGAAGGACGCGGCGTGCAGGGTGTGGTCGATGGACACCTGGTCATCATCGGACGCGAAACCATGCTCGAGGACTGGTCCCTGACCATGCCCGCAGACCTGGCCCGCATCAAAGCACAAGCCGAATTCGCCCGGGAAACCGCCGTGGTCGTAGCCTGGGACGGGCAGGTCCGTGGAGTGCTCACCGTCGCTGACGCAATCAAGGAAACCAGCGCCGAAGCCATCACACAGTTCCGCGCCCTGGGCCTTACCCCGGTGCTGCTCACCGGCGACCACCAGGTCGTCGCCGAACAGGTAGCCGCCCAGGTAGGGATCGACCAGGTCATCGCAGAGGTCATGCCCCAGGACAAACTCCGCGTTGTCACCGACCTGCAGAAGCAAGGCAAAGTCGTGGCCATGGTCGGGGACGGCGTCAACGACGCCGCAGCCCTGGCCCAGGCCGACCTGGGCCTGGCCATGGGCACCGGCACCGACGTCGCCATCGAAGCCGCGGACCTCACCCTGGTACGCGGAGACCTGCGGGCAGCCGCCGACGCCATTCGGCTCTCCCGCAAAACCCTCAGCACGATCAAAACCAACCTGTTCTGGGCCTTCGCCTACAACGTGGCCGCGATCCCGCTGGCCGCCCTCGGGCTGCTCAACCCGATGCTCGCCGGAGCCGCGATGGCGTTCTCCAGCATCTTCGTCGTCACTAACAGTCTCCGTCTGCGCTCCTTCAAAAGCCAGGCAGGAAACCCGTCACCGGCCGCCGCGCACTCCCGTGCACGGCAGCCGATCGACGCCTGAACCAACAACCCCACCACCGAAAGGAATCCCCATGGGAAGCTGCTGCAGAACCAACAACACCCCTAACGAGCCCAAAACCGAAGACCTGACCCTCACCGCAGGCCCAGGACAGGCCGATGACGCCGTCACCACGTGCCCGGTCATGGCCGGCACCCCCGTAGTCAAGGCTCTCGCAGAAGCCACCGGCCTATTCCGGGACTACGAAGGCAACCGCTACTGGTTCTGCTGCGCAGGCTGCGGACCGGCCTTCGACGCCGACCCGGCCAAATACGCAAACGCCGGCTGACACCGTCGGCGGCAGGAACGCCCACGCTGGGCGCGGTGACCAATAGCCACCGCGCCCAATGCTTACCGCTTGGAAGGACCCACAGCTATGACTGGTAGACCTCTGACCATTCGCTGCGAAGACGGTTACGAACTGCATGGCCACATTTGGGAACCTTGCGCCCTGCAAGTGGAATCATCCGGCTCTGTAGTCGTCATCGTCGGTGCCACCGGAGTCTTAGCCTCGTATTACCACCGCTACGCTTCCTTCCTCGCGGAGAACGGATTTATCGCCATCACTTTCGATTACCGCGGGATCGGGCAGTCCAGGGGAGTGAACATCAGAAACCTGGAGGCCAACTGGTACGACTGGGGACTGAAGGACATTGACGCAGTTCTCGAGTGGGCTGTAGCCAACGTCAGCTACGACCTTCACGTCGTAGGCCACAGCTTTGGCGGATTCGGCGTCGGACTGGCAAAACACGGCCAACAGGTAAAGCGACTCTTAACCGTCGGCGCTCAACACGCCCACTGGCGGGACTACCGTCCTGGACACCGGTTGCACTTCTGGTGGCGGTGGCACATCCTGATGCCTGCCATAACGCTCCGGCATGGGTACTTCCCCGGCAAGCGACTCGGATGGCTCGAAGATCTCCCCAAAGGCGTTGCCCTGAACTGGGCGCGAAGCCCAAGAGACTTTGCCGCAGGGGCAGGGCCTATGAGGAGAGCGGTATACGCGCATCAATCTTCCTTCACGGCTGCGACCCTTGCCGTTTCTGCTGCCGACGATCCTTTTGCATCCGAGACCGCCATCGCGCGGGGACTGGAATACTATCCGAATAGCCCCGCCATCGTTGTGCAGCTAAAGCCGCAGGACTTCAACAGCTCGGAAATCGGGCACTTCGCCCTCTTCCACAGCCGCTTCCGTGCCACATTCTGGACCGGAACCCTCCATTGGCTGCGTGACGGGACTAATCCCTGGGCCTAAGTACAACTGTCCGGCTTCAATATTTCAGGCACGAACGAAGCGGGCGATAGCCTCTGTGGCTTCCTGCATCTTGACCAGTCCAGCCTCATCACCGAGCTGCGCTGCATCCAGGACGCAGTGCTTCATGTGGTCATCCAGCAATCCCAATGCGACGCCGCGTAGGGCGGCCGTCAGAGCTGAGACCTGGGTGAGAATGTCGATGCAGTATTGCTCTTCGTCAACCATCCGGGCAATGCCGCGGGCCTGGCCCTCGATGCGCTTAAGCCGGGCCAGGTAGCGCTCTTTGTCAGTGATGTAGCCGTGGGTCGTGTGGCATTGCTCGTCATCGTTGGAGGCGACAGGCGGTTTGGCTGTGGATGGAGTCATGATTTTCCTTGAGGTATGACAGACGAGGGGGATCCTGTGCCCCGGGGGAAGGACGGCCCCTGCAGGACTTGGGCGGCGGCATCGATCGCACACCGAAACAGGCAACCCGCTGCCCAGCCGAGGACTTTGCTTGTAGGACCGCTCAGCCGGCCAACGCTTGCCCCCACACTTTCACGGGTTCCCATGCGGCTCCTTCGCGAACGATACCCCCTTAGGGTATAGGACTCCCGTAGTGAACTCAAGGCACTCGATCTGGCCTGACGTCACTGATGCACGCGAAGGAACCGAGTCGGAGGGCCTCCGTGACGACATCGCAGCACTGGTATCCGCCTTGGGGTAAAGCGATGCCACCAGCGGCCGACGGAAGGCTCAGGCACCGAACCAGTCCCGCCGCGTTACGCTATGACGGTAGGCCACACCAGCGCCCCCGCAGCGAAGGACGACATGACGAATTCAGGATCGATGGCCGCCAGGCGGGCAGCCGTCATTATCAATCCCGCCAAGCCCACCGACGTGGACGTTTACGAGATGGTCAAGCGCCATTCGCGGGACAACGGGTGGGGCGAGCCCATGTTCTTCGAAACCACTATCGAGGATCCGGGGCTGGGTCAGGCCCGGAAGGCGATGGAGCAGGGAGCCGACGTCGTTATCGCAGCAGGAGGGGACGGTACCGTCCGCGCCGTTGCTGAGGCCGTAGCGGGAACGGATACCCCGTTGGGATTGGTCCCGATGGGCACCGGGAACCTTTTGGCCCGGAACCTCGGTATGGACGTCACGGATTTGGAGGCTGCCGTTGTTGCTGCGCTGTTGGGCGAGGAGCAAAGGATCGACGTCGTCCGGGCCGTTCAGAACGGCAAGGGCGGCGAGGAAGCTGACAAGGTGTTCCTGGTGATGGCCGGGCTGGGGTATGACGCCACCATCATGGCGGACACCGACGAAGACTTGAAGGACAAGGTGGGCTGGCTGGCCTATGTTGACGCCGGTATCCGGAACCTGCCGGGAAAGCCCGTGAGGGCCACGATTTCCGTTGACGGGCGCCTCGTTGCCCACCGCCGCGTCCGCAGCATCATGGTGGGCAACTGCGGGAAGGTGCAGGGCGGCGTCGAAATTTTCCCGGACGCCAAGCTGGACGACGGCTTGCTGGACGTAGTGGTCCTGGCCCCGCGCGGCAGGTTCGGCTGGTTCTCCGTCATCGCCGGAATGATCGTCAAGGGCCGCAGCAAAGATACGTCGGTGGAGTACTACCAGGGTAAAGAAGTTGAGGTGCGCCTGGAACACGGCGAGGACTACCAGCTTGACGGTGACTATGAGGGCAACAGCAAGCACGTCACCATGACCATGCAGCCGGCCGCAGTGTCGGTCAGAATGGCCTCCCCCGGCTCGGCCAGTTAGCAGTCAGTAACCCCCAACCCCACCATCTGCCCGGCTGAAGCCCGGGCAGCATCCCCTTTGAAAGGAAGAGTCATGTCCAGTGCCACGCCCAATGGAGAGCTGATTACTTTGGAGGCGGGGAGCTACAAGGCAACTGTCGCCAGCGTTGGGGCGGGACTGGTTGGCTTGTCGTACCAGGGCAAGGACATCGTTCTGCCCTTCCCGACAGACCAACTGCCGCCTGCTTATGCCGGAAAGGTGCTCATGCCCTGGCCGAACCGGGTGACCGGCGGTGCTTACAGCTTCGGCGGGCAGCGCTATGAACTCCCGGTGAATGAGTCCGCTACAGGCAGCGCGCTGCACGGGCTTGCGCTGTGGAACGACTGGCAGGTTGAACAGCGCTCCGACGCCGAAGTGGTGTTCACGCACCTGCTGCGCGGCGAACCCGGCTACCCGTTCCAACTGGCACTGTCGGCGCGCTATGCCCTGGACGCTGACACCGGTCTGCGCATAGAGCTGGGTGCTGCCAACAGTGGCGCTGCCCCGGCGCCTTATGGCTGCAGCTCCCACCCTTACATCACGGTAGGCGGGGAGGACGTCGCCAATTGTGAGCTGGGTTTCCGGGCCGGCAAGGTGCTCCTGACCGATGAGGCGCTGCAGCCGACTGAGCTTCTCGACACCCGGGGTACGGAGTTCGACTTTTCCGGGCCCGGGTTGCTGGCTTCCCAGTCCCTCGACCACGCCTTTACCGCCCTTTCCGGGGGAACCTGGGACGTCACGCTCCGTAACCCCGCCCTGAAGCTCGCAGCCGTGGTGGAAGCCAGCGGAACCGATGCCCCTTGGGTACAGATCTATTCAGGAGAGCTGCGGGGCCGGAAGGGGCTTGCTGTTGAGCCGATGACTTGCCCGCCGGCGGCCTTCAACTCCGGCCAGGACCTGATTGTCCTCGAACCAGGCCAGTCACATTCCCTCACGTTCCGGATCCATGCCGTAGAGGGCTGAGCACCGGTTACGCCGCCCCGAAAGGCTACCGTGAAAGTCCTTGCCGATCTCTTTGCCATGGCTCCCGGCAATAAGGACCACCATCCGGCTCTCCGTTGCGCAATCGGCGTGTTCGTCCCGTTGACCACGCTGGTGTTGTCGGGACGGGTAGACCTTGCCATTTTTGCCTCCTTCGGGGCCTTCACCGGAATTTACGGGCGCGGCGAACAGCACGGCCCCCGGCTTGTTTCCCAGCTCAGGGCCGGAGGCCTCATGCTGGCAGTGATCCTGATGGGGGCGCTCACCGCCAGGATGGGACCGGCCTGGGCCATGAGTGCAGAACAGCACACGTGGCTGGTGGTCGCTGCAACCACCCTGGTGGCCGGCGGCTGTTCCGTGGCCATCTCGCTGTGGCGCATCCGCCCGGCCGGGTCCCTCTTCCACATCTTCGCGTTTGCCGCCATTGCCTCCATTCCCGGTCAGCCGCCACTTTGGCAGGGCATGCTTGTCTCCGTCCTGACGGTGCTGTTGTCCTTGCTGATTGGGTTCTCCTCCCGGGTGCTGCCGAGCCGGCGGACCCAGTGGCGGCTGCCGCCTCCCATCCGGCACACGGAAGGCGAGCGGCGCGCCGCCTGGCTGGAGGGTGCCGGTTATGTGGTGGCAGCCGGGTTGGCGGGTTCGCTGGCCACCCTTGCCGGGCAACGCCTGGGCTTCGGCCACAATTACTGGGCCATGGTGGCGGCCGTGGTTCCGCTGGTGGGCCACAGCACCCGTCACCGGATCAGCCGCGGCGTCCAGAGAATTCTTGGAACGGTGATTGGCCTGGTGATACTCGCCGGCGTCCTGCTGCTGGATCTTCAACCGTGGCAGACGGTTCTGATGATGGCTCTTTGCCAGTTCGGCGTGGAACTGTTCATCATCCGGCAGTACCTGGTGGCGCAGATATTCGTCACGCCCCTGGCCCTGAGCGCGACCCTTCTGGCCGGTTCGGCCGCCCCCGGCGCCCTCCTGCGGGATCGGATCGTGGAGACCGTGATCGGCGCTGCGGTGGGGATCGCCGTAGTCCTCTCGCCTGCCGCGCTTGCACGCATCCGGGCACGGCGGCATCAGCGCGAGTTACGGAGTTAGGCCATGGCGGTGTGCGCGGCGCTGTGCGAGTTGATGGTCTTCGCGTAGCAGCGCGACTGCGGGCTGTCCGAGTAGGGGCCGAACGCTGGTATCTCCTCGAAGCCTGAGTGCCTGTAGAAGGTGTGTCCGTCCGGCTGGGCTGAGCCCGCTTCCGCCGTGATCCTGGTGATTCCCTGCTTGTATGCCTCCGCCTCAAGCGCTGCCAGGATGGAACTCGCCACTCCTGAGCCGCGAGCGTACGGAATCACATAAAGCCGTTTAATCTCCGCGGTGTTCGCGTCCAGGAGCCGTAAACCGCCGCACCCCACGGGGTTGCCGGAGCTCTTTTCGTAGGCCACCAGGAATACGGCACAATCAGCGCCCGACGGCGGATTGCCGGGTTCGTGGTCCAGGGTACCGAAGCGGGCGTCCAGTTCGGCCTGCTGGGCTTTCCGAAGGTCCGCACCCACCGGATTCGACCAGGGAACCTGCCTGATGTTCAGCCGGGGATTGGTCTGCATGACTGCCTCGATTCGCTCGGTTCACCGAAGGGGTATGCCCAGTAAGCCTAGATTTGCGCGGTTACGGCGGTGTTTCCACCCGGTAAGGGCTCCGAGAATTTGTGGTCCCGGGGTGGATAATATGTATGCTTACTATCTGAAATTGCCCAATGAAGCGTAAGGAATGTGTGCGATGACCCTGGTCAATGAAAGAGCAAGCATGGATTCCTGGTTCGCCGCAGGGGACCGCGCAGGCCATGCACCTGTGCACTGTGGAATGCCCATGGAGTTTGCCCGTCCCTCCCTCGGGAAGCGCAGCGAATTGCTTGTTGGCTACACCTTCGAACGGCCGGAAGGACAAGTCACGTTGCCCCCGGTGTGGCGCTGTGCCTGCGGCTTCCAGTTGGACGCTCAGGCCTCGCGGCCGGTGGGATCCATCGCCGTGGGATCAGCAAATGCCAGGCCGCCAATGGGGCTGCCATCCCAGTGAACCAGCTGCCAGCCGGCATCGGGATCACCTTCCAGGATCACGATGCCGGTGTTCAGCAGCACGTGCTGGACGGCGAAGTCGTGGTCCACCCCCTTGGCGCGGGCGCCTGACCAGCAACGGATGGCGGCGCCGTGGCTGACCACCGCAGCAGCGGCTGAGTCTTCCAGAGCTGCGGCGTCCCGGGCGATTCCGGCGATGGCGGCGTCGAAACGCTCAAAAAACTCGTGGCCATTTGGTCCGGCAGGCATCCGCTTGTCCAGGTCTCCGGCCGTCCAGGAAAAGACTGTGCCCAGATAGCGGGCATGCGACTCGTGGTCAGTCAGCTTTTCCAGGGCGCCTGCCTCGATCTCGTGCAGCCCGTCCACGATCCGGGTTTCCAGGCCCAACGACTTTCCCAGCGGGGCGGCCGTGACCTGGGTGCGCAGCAGGGTAGAGGCATACAGCGCAGCGATGTTTTCGCCGGCCAGAGAACGGGGCAGGGCCTCAGCCTGGCGTTGACCCAGCTCGGTCAGTCCCGGACCCGGATGCGCGGTGTCCAGTTGGCCAAGTACGTTACCGGGAGTTTGTCCGTGACGGATCAGCAGCAGCCTCATGGGTCCAGTTTCGCACGACGCGGCTGCAGGCAGGGTTCAATCGGGGCCCGCCGGGGTAGCTGCCCGGCAGAGTCCAGGGAAACGGAAGGCGCCGGTCCACAGGAGCCCGGCGCCGCCGTCGTGATGATTCTTCTGCTGCGTGGGAACCTTACTTGAGGTGGTCCACCAGCTGGTCTGCGATGCCAATGTACTTGCCCGGTGTCAGCGCGAGCAGGCGGGCTTCGGCCTCCGGCGAGAGCCCCAGGCTCTGGACGAATTCCTGCATGCGCTCAGCGTCCACGCGCTGTCCGCGGGTCAGGTCCTTGAGGCGCTCGTACGGGTTTTCCATGCCTTCGACGCCGGCAATCGCCTCTGCGCGCATGACCATCTGGATGGCCTCGCCCAGGACTTCCCAGTTGGTGTCCAGGTCAGCGGCCAGAACGTCCTCGGCCACGTCCAGGCGGTCCAGGCCCTTGGCAACGTTGGAGATGGCCAGCAGGGAGTGCCCGAACGCCACGCCGATGTTGCGCTGGCTGGAGGAGTCGGTGAGGTCGCGCTGCCAGCGTGAGGTGACCAGGGTGGCGCCAAGGGTGTCCAGCAGACCGTTGGAAATCTCCAGGTTGGCCTCCGCATTCTCGAAGCGGATGGGGTTCACCTTGTGCGGCATCGTGGAGGAGCCTGTGGCGCCGGCAACGGGGATCTGGGCGAAGTAGCCGATGGAGATGTAGCTCCAGATGTCCGTGCAGACGTTGTGCAGGATCCGGTTGAAGCGGGCCACATCGGCATAGAGCTCAGCCTGCCAGTCGTGGCTTTCGATCTGCGTGGTGAGCGGGTTCCAGGTGAGCCCCAGGCCCTCGACGAAGGACCTGGAAACCTGCTGCCAGTCCGCTCCGGGAACGGAGGCCACGTGTGCGGCGTAGGTGCCGGTGGCACCGTTGATCTTGCCCAGGTATTCGGTCCTGGCGATCCGGTCCAGCTGGCGGGTCAGGCGGTGCGCGATTACTGCCAGTTCCTTGCCCAGGGTGGTGGGCGTGGCGGGCTGGCCGTGCGTGCGGGACAGCATGGGAACGGCGCGGTTATCCTCCGCCATCTTGCTGATCTGCTCCACCAGTGCACGGGCCGCGGGCAGCCACACGTCCTCCACAGCACCCTTGACGCCTAGTGCGTAGGAAAGGTTGTTGATGTCTTCGGAGGTGCAGCCGAAGTGCACCATGGCGGTCAGGTTCTCAATGCCGATGGCCGGCAGGCGGCGGCCGATGTAGTACTCCACGGCCTTGACGTCGTGGACGGTGACGGCTTCGATCTCGGCCAGTTCGCTGACTGACGCGGCATCGAATTCGGTGACGATGGAACGCAGCTGTTCCTGCTGCTCCGAAGTGAGCGGACCGGCGCCGGGGAGGACGTTGTTGCTGGTCAAGTGGATGAGCCACTCAACCTCGACGGCGACCCGGTCCCGGTTGAGCGCCGCCTCCGACAGGTAGTCGACAAGCGGCGCGACGGCGGACTGGTACCTGCCGTCCAAGGGGCCAAGAGCGATCTGTTCCGGGGAAGCGGCGAGGGCCCGGCGTCCGGAGGGCGTGCGGGTATCAGCTGTGGCGGCAGTTTCAGGCATGAGGCGATTCTTTCACGAACAGCGGCCGCCCCTTAAGCGGTGGCTGCGTATGACCTTTCCGCCACAGCCGGGCTCCGCCGTCACGCTTGCCCGGGCTGGTGCCGTTGTCCACATAACGCGGCGGGAGGCTGCCGTTCCCTGGAAGTGCTGCGTAGCGTCGGTTCCGGCTCGATTTTTGTTGGTGGCGTGGGGATACCGGGAGGAAAACGTGGACGGATGGCCGGGCATGGGCGGGGTGGGAGGATCCTCGGGAGTAGATGGCTTGGATGGTGCGGATCGCGGTGAGCGGTCAGAGCAGCTGCGGCTCCTGGCGGGCAGGATTGGTCAATGCGGTGACGACGGCGAACGCATCGGGGCCGGGCTGCGCCACGTCCAGTTGCTGGACTGGCAGTCACCGGCCGGGCGGGCCTACCGCAACAGTCTGGCCAGGCACTGCGATGCCTTGTGGCTCGCGGGACACACACTTCAGGCCGCCCGGGCCGCGGTCACCAGGCATGCAGAGGCTGTTGCGGAGCAGGAAACCCGGGGCGGTGTCCCATGGTGGACCTAAGGGACCTTGAGCCTGTGCAGGTCGGGCAGCTCCAGGTCCGTGGGGGCGTGGGCGGCATGACTTTCCAGCTTGAGGAACTGTTGGACGGGGCGCGGCGGCTTGAGGTGCTTTCCGCGGAACTGAGGAACATCGAAACCCGGCTGCAGGGGGCGCAGGGGAGTCTGTTCGCCTACCAGCTGGATACACCAGCGACGGGTTCGGCCGCCGTGATGGCCGTCCGGCGTGCACTGTCAGAAATGACTGCCGTCCGTTCCGGACTGGAGGACATCAGCGGAGGTGTCCGGGCGGCGCACCGCGATTATGAATACAACGAGGCCATGACTGCCCTGCAGCGCGCCTTGGGGCCGATCAGTCCGCTGCCCGACGGACCCGTGGAAGGGCTCGTTGGCTTGTGGCCGCCAAGCCGCGAAGCCACGGAATCCCTGGTGGGAAGCGCGCCGGTGGCACTGGGGCTCCTTCTGCTGGGGCTGCCCCGCAAAGAGGCCGTTCTGGTACTCGCGGCTCACGTTGCGGCCGGCCGCAGTGCCTCGGACATCCGCAGCCTGGTCCGGTTTGTGGCCGAGTCCTACGGCTCCCGCTATCGGCCGAGGGCAATCACTGCCAGTGCAGGACCCGCCCATCGGATCGTGCTGGACGCCAGTCCCGCCGGCCTGTTGGAGCGCGCGCGGCAGTTGGAGGACGAGCCCGGCGCCGCGGTGGAGGTGATCAGGGTGGAGGGCGGGGACGAACCGGCCTACATCGTGATCGTCCCAGGCACCCGCAGCGGCGAGGCCGGCGGCAGCGATCCCTTCGATGCCGCGGGGATAGTTGAAGGCCTGGGGTACGACTCCGCTGAGACGGCGGCGGCAATCCGGGACGGGCTTCATGCCGCGGGCGCAACGCAGGGCAGCCACGTGGTGGCCGTCGGCTACAGCCAGGGCGGAATCCATGCCATGAACCTGGCCCGGAACCAGGCCTTCCTGGATGAGTTCGAGCTCAAATATGTCCTGACCGCAGGTTCCCCTGTTGGCGGGGTGGAAGCTGTTCCGGACATAAACAGCCTGCACCTGGAGCACCGGCAGGACTGGGTGCCGGGCAGCGACGGCATGCCAGGCCCCGATGCCAGGAATCGGGTGACTGTCACGCTCACCGGACACGCAGAGACCCCCAAAGGAGGGGAATTCGGGCTGGGGCCAGGCCACTCGCTGGAAAACTACCGCGATGGTGCGGCCGAACTCCCTGGTAGCCCGGATCCGTCGCTCGTCGAATCCCTGGGCCTGCTGGGTAGCGTCGTGGGTGTGGGCGGCCTCGCGACCTCGACGAAGGTGGGGCTGACCCGGGTGCCGGAGCCGGCCCGCCAGCCTCCGCCGTTACCGCAGCGCACTGCTGACCGGGCGCCGGAACGGATACGGGCCCGCTAGCTCAGGCGGGCCGTGCGGTGATCAGCGCTTGCCCGGAAGCAGCCCTGACACCAGCGAGATGAGGGAGATGATGATGGCGCCCAGGATGGCCGTCCAGAAGAAGGAGTCGATGGTGAAGTGGATGGGCGTATAGCTGCTGATCCAGGCCGTGAGGTACAGCATCGCAGCATTGATGATCACCGTGAACAGGCCCAGCGTGAGGATGGTGATAGGCAGCGACAGCAGGCTGACCAAAGGCCTCACAAACGCGTTAACCACTCCGAAAATCAGACCGATAAAGAGGTACGCCAGGATGACCCCGATGACGTCGGTGCCCTCCGTGACTCCGGAGTTCGCCACCGCATTACTGGTGGCACTGCTGGAAATGTCCATCCCCGCCAGCAGCCAGCTGGCCACCCAGAGGGCAAGACCGTTGATCAGGACCCGAACGACGAATGAGCGCATGCGCCCATGCTCGCATACTGCGGCCTGGGGCCCTGGTTCCGGGTTGGGAAGGGGCGGGCATCAGGTGTCGGCGGCATCAGGAGTGTCAGGAAGCGGGGCCCACCGATTCGCGCCAGATGATGCGGTTGAGGGGAGTGGCCGACGGGGTGAACGTTTCGCCACGGATGACGGCCACCAGACGGCGCAGGGCGTCGGCTCCGATCCGTTCCAGGTCCACGTCAACGGTGGACATGGACGGTGCCAGGTACTCCGCAGCCTCCAGGTTGTCCCAGCCGGTTACGCTGACATCCTCCGGAACGCGCCAGCCGCGCATCAACGCGCCCCGCACCACGCCTGCAGCCACCACATCGTTGGCGGCAATAACGGCCGTGGGGTGCTGGTCTTCAGCAACAGCCAGCATCGCTTCCATCCCTGACCTGGCGCTCCAATTGCCCTCCACCACGCCAACGGAATCCAGGCCCAGCCGTTCAATCGTTTCCAGGTAAATCTGCCGGCGCGCGCGGGCGGAGGCGAACTGCGCTGAACCTGCCACATGCAGGAAACGCCGGTGCCCCAGTCCGGCCAGGTGCTCCATCATTTTCGTTACCGGAGAAGCGTCGGCCAACGCTCCGATACCGCGCATCTCGTCGTCGAAGTCGGCGGAGACCACAATTGCGGCACCCGCCGGGAGGCTGCTTCCAATGCCTTCGGCAAGAGGGGCAAGCGAAAGGATTCCTTCAACCTGTCCGGAATCGGCGAGCTCGAGCATCCGCTCCGTCCTGGACTCTGCATCCGGAAGGCTCAGGATTTCCAGGACAAAGCCGGCGTCATGCGCAGCAGCGCTGGCTCCGGCCAGCATCCGTGCCGGACTGTACGTGGCGGCAGGCAGCAGCACTGCCAGGCGGCCGGTGCGCCGGGTACGCATGGAACGGGCTACCAGGTTGGGCCGGTAGTTCAACGCTTCGATGGCGGCGCGTACCCGCTCGCGGGTGGGCGGCTTCATGCCCACATCGGAGCGCAGGTAGCGGGACACGGTCTGGTGGGACACGCCGGCCGCTTTGGCTACTTCCTTGATGGTGGGCCGCCGGGAAGGGCCGCCGGGCTTTTCCATCGAACCGCCTCTCCCGCCGCCGCCGTCACCAAGCTGATGAACGTTCACCACGTTAGCAGCGGTGCGTACCCCGGCAGTGGGGACAGCCGGACCATACCGATGGGTGAATGCCAACAGTAGGCTGGGTGCCATGATGCCATCTTCCACTCCCGCGGAGGGGGTGAGGCCGCGTCCCGTTGTGGGCCGTCTGCCCCGCTATTCCGCAGGTAAACCGCCCGCCGCCGTAGCCGGGCTCACCAGCTTCAAACTGTCCTCCAATGAGAACCCGCTTCCGCCCCTGCCGGAGGTCACCGCTGCCATCGCGGCCCGGACGGACTTCAACCGCTACCCGGATCCGCTGTGTACCAGGCTGAGGACGTCGCTCGCCGGCTTCCTGGAGGTGCCGGCGGAAGACATCGTCACCGGTGCCGGCAGCCTGGGTGCCCTCGGCCAGGTGCTGGCAGCTTTTGCAGGACAGAACGACGCCGGCGAGGCGGACGAGGTGGTTTACGCCTGGCGTTCCTTCGAGGCCTATCCGATCAGCGTAGGGTTGAGTGGCGCCACCGGCGTCCAGGTCCCTCTCACTTCGGACGGCAGGCACGACCTCGACGCGATGGCGGCCGCCGTAACTCCCCGAACCCGGGTGATATTGCTTTGCACCCCGAACAATCCCACCGGGCCGGCCATCACTGCCGCCGAAACCGAGAACTTTCTCCGGGCAGTCCCGCGGGATGTTGTTGTTGTTATTGACGAGGCCTACTTCGAATTCGTGCGGGCGGCTGAGGCGGTCAATGGAATTGATATCTACCGCAAGTACGCGAACGTAGTGGTCCTGCGGACATTCTCCAAAGCCTTCGGACTGGCCGGTCTCCGGGTGGGCTACAGCATTGCCCAGCCCGGACTCACCCGTTATCTGCGTGCTGCAGCAACTCCTTTCGCCGTGTCACAGATTGCCGAGGAGGCAGCGGTGGTGTCGCTCGAACACTACGGCCGGATTGTAGAAAGGGTACAAACCCTGGTGGATGAACGGACGCGGGTGGTGGATGGACTCGGGGAGCTTGGCTTGCGTGTCCCGGACGCCCAGGGCAACTTTGTCTGGCTGGACCTCGGACCCGGCGCGGCGGATTTCGCAGCTCAGGCCGCGGACCTGGCGCTCTCCGTGCGGGCCTTTGCCGACGAAGGCGTCCGCGTAAGCGTGGGCGAACCGGAAGCGAACTCCCGGTTCCTGCAGCTGTGTGCGGACTATACAAAAGCGCCACGGGGTTCCTAGCGCTTAACATTAGGCCTTTACGGACCTTACTGAAGATAAAGTAAGAGGCAACAAGCCAAAATATATGCACAAACCGGAATGCATTCCATCTGAGGCATATATCCCAGCGATTGCGCCGCATCCGGATGCGGCAAGCAAGGAGACGGTATGGGCGCCACACATTTGCCCTCCACCGAGTTCGACGGAACCGCCGTCGACGAGCAGCGCGAAGCGAGTGCCGAGACCCTTCTGGGCGGACCGGGCGTGGACATGGTCCAGCTGCTCGACGTTGACGGCAGGCTTGGCGAGGACGAAACCTTTTCCAGCTATGCCAAGCGCCTGGACCCGGAAAAGCTCCGTGGTTTCTACGCGGACATGGCCAGAATCCGCCGCTTCGACCAGGAGGCCACGGCTCTGCAGCGCCAGGGCCAGCTGGCCCTGTGGGTGCCGCTGACTGGTCAGGAGGCCGCGCAGATCGGTTCCGGCCGCGCCACGCAGCCGCAGGACTACATTTTCCCCACCTACCGGGAGCACGGTGTGGCCCTGACCCGGAACGTGGATTTGGCCGAGCTGCTGCGCCAGTTCCGTGGTGTGTCCAACGGCGGCTGGGATCCCAGGGAGACGAACTTCCACATCTACACGCTCGTGTTGGCAGCCCAGACCCTCCATGCGGTCGGATATGCCATGGGTATCCAGCGCGACCAGTTGCTCGCGGATGCGATCGGTGCGGATTCGATCGGAACAGAAACAGCCGTGGAGCCTGAGGAGCGAGCCGCGGTCGTCGCCTATTTTGGCGACGGTGCCAGCTCGGAAGGCGACGTCCACGAATCCATGGTGTTCGCTGCGTCCTACAACGCCCCGGTGGTGTTCTTCTGCCAGAACAACCACTGGGCCATTTCGGTCCCCAGCACCGTGCAGACCCGCATCCCGCTGGCCAACCGCGCCAAAGGCTACGGTTTCCCCGGCGTCCGGGTGGACGGCAATGACGTCATTGCCGTGCACGCCGTCACCGAGTGGGCTTTGGAGCATGCCCGCAGCGGCAAGGGCCCCGTGCTGATCGAGGCGTTCACCTACCGGGTGGGTGCGCACACCACGGCGGACGATCCCACCAAGTACCGCGAACAGGCGGAAGAAACGGCATGGCGGGCCAAGGATCCGCTGGACCGCCTGGAAAAGCACCTTCGTGCCGAAGGCTATGCTGACGATGCCTTCTTCGAGCAGGTCAAGGCTGACGGCGACGAGCTGGCAGCCTACGTCCGCCGCACCGCTTACGACCTCAAGTCTCCTGACATCCGCGAGAGCTTCGCCAATGTTTACGCGGAGGCCCATCCGCTGGTGGCAGAGGAACTTGCCTGGTTTGAGCAGTACAGCGCGGGATTCGCCGCCGAAGAAGCAGACGCCGACGCAAGCGAGGATGCCCGCTGATGACCACCATGACCATCGCCAAGGCCATTAATGAAGGTCTCCGCGCCTCACTGAAAAGCAACCACAAAGCGCTGCTGATGGGGGAGGACATTGGTGCCCTGGGTGGGGTGTACCGCGTTACTGAAGGCCTGCTCGCCGAGTTCGGCCCCTCCCGGGTAGTGGATACCCCGCTGGCTGAATCGGGCATCATCGGCACGGCCATCGGCATGTCGCTGCGCGGTTACAGTCCGGTGTGCGAGATCCAGTTTGATGGCTTTGTGTTCCCGGGCTTCAACCAGATCACCACCCAGTTGGCCAAAATGCATGCACGCAGCAGTGGCCGTCTGTCGGTTCCCGTGGTAATCCGCGTGCCGTACGGCGGCGGCATCGGCTCGATCGAGCACCACTCCGAGTCCCCCGAGGCGTTGTTTGCGCACACGGCAGGCTTGCGCATCATCACGCCCTCCAATCCGCACGATGCCTACTGGATGATCCAGCAGGCCGTGGAATGCAAGGATCCGGTGATCGTTTTCGAGCCGAAGCGCCGGTACTGGCTCAAGGGCGAGGTGGATCTTGATTCGCCCGGAATTGCCGCGGACCCCTTCAAGGCCCATGTGCTTCGCGAAGGAACCGACGCCACCATCGTCGCTTATGGTCCGCTGGTTCCGGTGGCCCTGGCTGCTGCCAACGCGGCCGCGGAGGATGGACGCAGCGTCGAAGTGATCGATCTGCGCTCCATTTCGCCCATCGATTTCGATGCCGTGACGGCATCCGTCGAGAAGACCGGCCGGCTGATTGTGACCCACGAGGCCCCCACCTTCGGTGGCATTGGCGGGGAGATCGCAGCCCGCGTCAGCGAGCGGGCGTTCCTGTCCCTCGAAGCGCCGGTGATCCGCGTGGGCGGCTTCCACATGCCCTACCCGGTGGCCAAGGTGGAGGAAGACTACCTGCCGGACATCGACCGCATCCTTGAGGCGCTGGACCGCGCCCTCGCCTACTGACCTAGGACATCATGACCCTGAAGAAATTCAACCTCCCGGACGTCGGCGAAGGACTCACAGAGGCGGAGATCGTCTCCTGGAAGGTCAGGCCCGGCGATTCGGTGGCCATCAACGACATCCTCTGTGAGATCGAAACGGCCAAGTCACTGGTGGAACTGCCCTCCCCTTACGCAGGCACCGTGCGTGAGCTGCTGGTCCCCGAAGGCGTAACCATCGACGTCGGCACCGCCATTATCAGCGTCACTGAGGGCGTGGCGGGGGATCCAACGCCTGCTGACGCGCCGGTGCCCGCTGCCGCCGCGCCGATTGCCCCCGCCGACCGGTCAGGCGCCGAGCCGCTGATGTACGGAACGCTTCCCGCTGATGACTCGGATGCCGCCGGTGCCTCTGATGGCATGGCGGGCCGCCCGCTGGTGGGCTCCGGTCCCAAGGCCGACGCCGTTAAGCGCCGCCCGCGGATTTCGACAGGCCCAGCCAACGGCCCGGCAGGCTCACGGACCGGCGGCGCCACCGGCGCCCTGACGGTCAATGCCCCGGAAGTGGAACCCGTCCAGCCCCATACCCCGGCCGCCGTGACCCAGCCGCCGGCACCTGCGGCAGCATCCATCCCGGCAGCCGCTGAAAGCCAGGCACCCGGCGCCCGCTCCGCCGTCGAACATTCCATCGCATCCACGGCAGCCGCTGCGCAGGCCGGCATCGCGGGCATCACCGGACTGGTGAACCGCGTGCTCGCGAAGCCGCCGGTCCGCAAGATCGCCCGGGACCTTGGCATCGACCTGGCTGACGTCGTCGCCACCGGCTCCCACGGTGAGGTGACCCGTGAGGACCTGGTGAGCTACCAGGCCCAGCGCGATGCCGAACTGGATAAGGCGGAGGGCTTCTGGGGCAAGGCGGGACGGCCGCAGGAGCAACGGATCGAGCGGATTCCCGTGAAAGGCGTGCGCAAAGCCACGGCCAAGGCCATGGTGGATTCGGCCTTCGCCGCGCCGCACGTGAGCATTTTTGTGGATGTTGACGCCAGCCGGACCATGGAATTCGTCAAGCGG
The DNA here is from genome assembly GCF_055361265.1 of Pseudarthrobacter sp. TRD_SC_9. Classification (NCBI taxonomy): domain Bacteria; kingdom Bacillati; phylum Actinomycetota; class Actinomycetes; order Micrococcales; family Micrococcaceae; genus Pseudarthrobacter; species Pseudarthrobacter sp. TRD_SC_9. The sequence goes on along the minus strand of NZ_CM143956.1, from coordinate 3,802,128 downwards.
CTCAAGGCGTCCCGCGATTTTGAAGGCATCAAGGTCTCGCCCCTGCTGATCCTGGCTAAGGCCGTGATTTGGGCTGCCGCACGGAATCCGAGCGTTAATGCCACGTGGGTGGACAACGCGGAGGGCGGGACGGCGGAGATCCACGTCAAGCACTTCCTGAACCTCGGGATTGCCGCAGCCACGCCGCGCGGGCTCATGGTGCCGAACATTAAGAACGCGCAGGACCTGTCCCTGAAGCAGCTGGCCCTGGCCCTGAACGAGCTGGCCACCAGCGCCCGGGCGGGCAAGACCAAACCCGCGGAAATGCAGGGCGGCACGCTGACCATCACCAACATCGGTGCCCTGGGCATCGACACCGGCACGCCGATCATCAACCCTGGCGAGGTGGCGATCGTGGCTTTTGGCACCATCAAGCAAAAGCCGTGGGTGCTGGATGGCGAAGTGATTCCACGCTGGATCACCACCCTCGGCGGCTCCTTCGACCACCGGGTGGTAGACGGCGACCTGTCCGCACGCTTTATGGCCGACGTCGCCGCCATCCTTGAGGAACCGGCGCTGCTGCTGGACTGACCGGACGCGGTGAACGCACCGTATCCCGTGATTGACTGGACCCCGTGAAAACCGCCACCCCTACTGCCCGGATCCGTGAAGCCAGACGCCGGGCCGCAAAGATCAGGGCGGCGAACGTCCTCTCGGAGGTTTTCCAGCCCCCGGTGACGGTGCTGGCCATGCTCCTGCTGAGTCCCGCCGTCGAGCCCGGTTTTCCGGCCACCGCCGGCTATGGTGCGGTCGCCGGGCTGTTCGTCTGCGTCCTGCCGCTGATCCTGGTCCTGGTGATGGTCCGGCTGGGTAAGGTGACCGACCACCATGTGAGCACCAGGAGCCAGCGGCCGCTGGTGCTGCTCATGGCGCTCGTATCGGTGCTGGCGGGCATCGGCGTTCTGCTCGTTGTGGACGCACCGCGAAGCGTGCTTGCCGCCATGCTGTCCGTAGTTGCCGGCGTCTTCCTTGTCGCCATCATCAGCGCCTACTGGAAGATCAGCGGACACGCGGCGGCAGTGTCCAGCGCCGTGGTGGTGATCATCGCAATTCTGGGGCCTGCCTGGCTGCCGCTTCTGGTGCTCATCCCGGCCGTCTGCTGGTCACGCCTGGTGCTCCGCGCCCACACGCTTGCGCAGGTCGTAGCGGGAACACTCTTTGGCGCCGTGGTAATGGCCGGAACGTGGTGGCTGTTCCTGCAGTGGCTGCTTTAGCCGGCGTCGTAGGTGTTGGCGATGTAGACGTCGCAGGAGGCGTTGTGCGCCACGCTGTTGGCTACGCTGCCCAGCACGCGGGCGATGCCCAGCATGCGGCGGTTTCCTACCACGATCATCTGCGCGTCCAGGCGTGCCGCCTCATTGATCAGCGCTTCCGCGGGTTTGCCGCGCGCGGCCGAGTAAGTAACACTGACATCCCGGCCCAGGGATTCGGCCACCGTCCGCGCTACGTACTCGGCGCCGTCGGCATCGGAGATGATGACCTGGTCGCTGCCGCTGCCAAAGACTTCGGTGCGGTCCTTGTCGAAGGCGGAGATCACATGGAGTCCCGCCCCCAGGGCCAGGGCCAGGGTGTGCGCCTTTTCGGCGGCCTTTTTGGCTGTAGGGCTGCCGTCCACTCCGACAACGATGATTCCACTCATGCGGGTAACTCCTTTGTTCCGTAGCGCTCGGGCGTCCTGTTCAGTCCGGTGGGGCCTAGATTACAGTGCTGCAGCCTAAAGCGCGTCGATGGCCCCGCGCAGCACCGGAGCAAGCCGGCGCACGCCTTCCGTGATGGCTTCCGGAGGAACGGCACTGAAAGCCAGACGCAGCTGATTGGACGGCTCGTCCGACGGCGTGAAGGCAGCTCCCGGGATGAACACCACTCCGGCATCAATCGCCTTTTGCAGCAGGGGGTAGGTATCCACGCCGTCGGGAAGGGTAACCCAGACGAAGAAACCGCCCTCCGGGTGCGTCCAGCTGATGCCCCCGGGCATGTGCTCTTCCAAAGCGGCCAGCATGGCCCGGCAGCGTTCGGCGTACAGGCCGCGGTAGGTTTCGATCTGGCCCAGCCAGTCGTAGTCGCGCAGATAGGCAGAGACGAGCATTTGGTTCAGCGACGGCGGACAGAGCGTGACTGCCTCTGCGGCCAGGTAGTAGCGGCGCTGCAAGTGCTCTGGAACCAGTGCCCAGCCAATCCGCAGGCCCGGGGCGAAGATCTTGGAGAAGGAGCCCATATAGATGACGTCATGTGGGTTCGTCGCCCGGAGCGGCGTGAGTGGCCGGCCGTCAAACTTCAGCAGACCGTAGGGGTTATCCTCCAGAACTAAAACATTCGCCGCGCGGCATATATCAACGATGTGCTGGCGCCGGGCCGGTGCAAGCGTGATGCCTGAGGGGTTGTTGAAGTTGGGGATGGTGTACAGGAACTTGACGTTCTTTCCGGCTGCCTGGAGTGCTGCGATTCGTTCCTCGAGGACTTCAGGCACCAGGCCGTCGTCGTCCATGTCCACCGTCTCCACCTGGACCTGGTAGGCCTCGAACGTGTTCAGGGCCCCCACATAGGTCGGGGTTTCAACCAGGACGACGTCACCCGGATTGCAGAACAGCTTGGTGGCGATGTCCTGGGCGGACTGTGACCCGGCGGTGATGACAACATTGGCCGGTTGTGCATCGGTGATGCCCTCGGCGGCCATCACCTGGCAGATCTGTTCGCGCAGTTCCAGGGTGCCCTGACCGTTTCCGTATTGCAGTGCAGTGAGGCCGTCGTTGGCGATGATCCGCGAGGCGGTCTGTGCCAGCTTGTCCAGTGGCAGTGATTCCAGGTAAGGGCTGCCCCCGGCCAACGACACCAGCCCAGGTCTCAGGGAAATGTCAAAGACGTCACGGACTGCGGACTGCTTGATGTTGGCGGCGCGCTCCGAGAACAGTTCATCGTGGCGGTGGGCGGATGTTGCCGCACGCTCGAGGGCGTCAATTGCTTCTGCCGGCAGCAGCTCTGCTGCGGAATCAAGTGTTTCGTGGGTCACACTTGCAAGGATACCAACAGGGGTTGTCTCATACGCAACCCCTGTTGCCTTGAGCTAGCGGCAGAGTGGGAAGCGCGGCAAAGTGTCGGTTGCAATAGTGTGTGAGACACACTATTGTCCTTGCCATGGGCATCGAAGAAACCACAGCAGGCCATATCCAGGAACTGCGGCGCGGCACAGTGGTGCTGGCGTGCCTGGTGCGGCTCGAAACGCCGGATTATGGCTACGCCCTGCTCGAATCCTTGAACGCGCTCGGCATCATCGTGGACGCGAACACTTTGTACCCGCTGCTGCGCCGTTTGGAGAAGCAGGGGCTGCTGGAGAGCGAATGGAATACGGACGAAGCCCGGCCGCGGAAGTTCTACCGCACCAGCCCGGCCGGTGAGGACCTCGCCGTCGTCCTTAAGAATGACTGGCGCCGCATCGACGGTGCACTGGCCGGACTAACCAGGGGAGAAGGAAAATGAGCAGTCTGACAGACCGTTACATCTGGGCCGCCGCGCGCAGTGTTCCGGAGTCGCAGCGGACCGATTTCGACCAGGAGCTGCGCGAACGCATCGGCGACGACATCGATGCCCGCGTCGAGTCTGGCTCGGGCCAGGCCGACGCCGAGCGGGAAGCCCTGACCGGGCTGGGCGACCCCGCGCAGACCGCCGCCAGCTACATCGACAGGCCGCTGCACCTCATTGGTCCGCGGTATTTCCTCACCTGGCTCCGTCTCCTGAAGACCATTGCCATGGTGGCGCTGCCGTTTGGCACCGCAGGAATCCTGCTGGGCCAGCTGATTAGCGGCGCGTCTTTTGGCCAGATCGCGGGAGCCACGGTTTCCGGAGCCCTCTCCATCGCCGTCCATGTGTTCGGGTGGACCACCCTGGTGTTTGTGATCATTGAACGCAGCGGCAGTCCGGTGCCAACCGATAAGTGGTCCGTGGAGCAACTGCCTGAGGTCCCGGACAGCGGCCGCGCAGCCCGCCGGAGCGAGCTGATCGCGTCGCTGGTGTTCCTGGCCCTGTTCATCGGCGCGGTCATCTGGCAGCACTTCGGAGTGGTGTTCCGCGACGGTGTCCGGGAGCCCATCCCGCTCCTGAATCCGGAACTGTGGTCCTTCTGGATCCCGTACTTAATCCTGTTGCTGGTGCTGGAAGCAGTATTTGCCGTCGCCGTTTACCGCACGGGTTGGACCTGGCAGCTGGCGGTGATCAACGCCGTGATGAACCTGTCCTTCATCCTTCCGGCTCTGTGGCTCTTCCTGTCCGGACGCCTGGTTGACCCGGCGTTCCTGGAGGTCATCGGCTGGCCGTGGGGACCAGGCGCCGGGCCGGTCATAGCCGCTGCCGCTGCCGTTGGCGTGATCCTCGGCGCAGGGTGGGAGATTCTCGACGGCTTCCGCAGGGTCAACCGCGAACGCGCCGCCCGGCAGGTCCAGCCCGTTTAACGGGCGCTGCAGCCACAAAACGGTAAGCCCCGCACGCCCACTGGGCGTGCGGGGCTTTCGTTGCTTAGCCGCCGTCTTAAGGCCAGGGACTAGGAAGCCGCAGGCTGGGATGCGGTGAGGACGTCGAAGATGTTCTTGATCTGCTCCACTACCTTGGCGTCGTCCTTCGGGTGGATCTCGGCGAAACGGACCATGGAGCCGGGGACGGCAAGCTTGACGTCCTCCAGCACCTCGGCGCCGGCAATACCAACGGCCTTGCGCGCCTCGTCCTGCGCCCAGACTCCGCCGTACTGGCCAAACGCGGTGCCGACGACGGCCGTGGGCTTGCCGGTCAGTGCGCCGGCGCCGAAGGGGCGGGACAGCCAGTCGATGGCATTCTTGAGCGATGCGGGGATTGTGCCGTTGTGCTCGGGGGTGACCAGGAGCAGGGTGTCGGCCTCGCTTGCTGCAGCGCGCAGGGCGGCGGCGGCGGCAGGAACCTGGCCTTCGACGTCGATGTCCTCGTTGTAGAAGGGGATGTTGCCCAGGCTTTCGTGGATGATCACGTCAACGTGCTCCGGAGCGTTCAGCTGGATGGCTTCGGCAAGCTTCTGGTTGGTGGACCCGCTGCGCAGGCTGCCTACGAGGGTGAGGACGGTGCTCTTGGTCATTGTGACTCCTTGGGATCTGGTCCGGCGGTGACCGGTTGTCTGTTTGGAATGTCCGGCTATAAGGGCCTTCAGACGACTAAACGGACTACGGTCCGGTTATATTCCAAACACTAGACTGTGGGATGTGAGCTTCATCCCCTTGCCGCCCGGGGGCTCCCTGGGAGCGGCTGCCGAACGCCGCGATGCCGCGCGCAACCGGGAACGCCTGCTCTCAGCCGCTCGGGAGCTCATCGACGAGTGCGGAGCCGAGGGACTCACGATGGACCAGCTGGCCGAACGTGCCGGCGTGGGTAAAGGGACCGTGTTCCGCCGGTTTGGCAGCCGGGCCGGACTGATGCTGAACCTCCTCAACGAATCCGAAACAGACTTCCAGACGCGCTTTATGTTCGGACCACCGCCGCTGGGACCCGGGGCACCGGCCCTGGAACGGCTCATCGCGTTCGGGGTGGAGCGGATTGCCTATGTGATGGAGTTCGGGGACCTGCTGCTGGCGGCCGAAGCTGCGCCGTACCACCGCCTGGACGTTCCGGCCACCGTCCTCCAACAGCGCCACCTCGAAGTATTGCTGCTGGAGGACGGAATACAGGAGGAGACGTGGCTGCTGGCCGGTTCCCTGGTGGCCACGCTGGAACCCGAACGCCTGATTCATGAGGTCCGGATACACGGGGTGAGCACCGAGCGGCTGGCTGGTTCCTGGCGCCAGCTTGTGACAAGGGTGGTCCGCGGCGGATAGATTACGCTGCTTGTACCCGCGGAACACGGAAGGATCAAGGAGCCATGCTCAGGTACCTCGCCAAACGCGGTGTCACCTATATGGTCATGATCTTTCTGACAACCTCGGCCGGTTACCTGATGGCCGTCAGTGCCCTGAAGCCGTCCGTCCTGGAGCAGGAGCGCATTCCCCGCCCAACCCCGGAGCAGGTGGCGGGTTCCCTGCGGCTGAAAGGGCTGGACCCTGAGCTCAACCCCTGGGAACGCTACCTGGACTGGCTGACGGCCGTGGTGACCCGTTGGGACTGGGGACGCAGCCCCAACGGTGCCTTCATCAACGCGGAGTTTGGTGATCGCGTCTGGGTTTCCACCCGGCTGTTCCTGGCCGCTGTCGTCCTCACCCTGCTCATCGGCGTCGCGCTGGGCGTTTACTCGGCGGCGAGGCAGTACAAGCTCCAGGACCGCATCATCACCTCCTACAGTTACTTGGCGTACATCCTGCCGGCACCTATCGCCTACTTCCTGGTGCAGCTGGCGGCCATCCGCGTCAACGAGGCGGCCGGCCAAAGGATCTTCTTCGTCACGGGCATCTCCACTCCGGGAACCGAACCGGGTTGGGGACAGTGGCTTGACCTGATGGCACACTACGCAGTTCCGACGGCGGCAATTACCCTGGTGGGCTGGGGCAGCTACCAGATCGCGCAGCGCCAGTACCTGCTGGATAACGTGAACGCGGACTTTGTCAGGACCGCCCGGGCCAAGGGGCTCACCCGGAACCAGGCCATCAGCCGGCATGCGTTGCGTGTTTCGTTCATCCCGGTGGCGCAAAGCATCGCCTTCACCGTCCCGGCCATCTTTGCCGGAGGGTTCTTCGCCGAGAAAATATTCGCCTGGCCCGGGATCGGCTCGTGGAGCATAGACGCGATCGGCGCCCAGGATGTCAACGCCGCCACCGCTACACTGGCGTACGGTTCAGTGATTTTTGCTGCCGGAGCCGTCATCGCCGACTTCGCTACTGCTTTGGTGGATCCACGGGTTCGGGTGCAGGCATGACCGGCCTTAATTCCGTGGATCCTGCATTCCTCGTCCCCTCTGGCACTGCCGGTGCTGTTACGGGCAAGCCAAAACTTCTGTTCCGCCGGTTCCTGCGGAACAAGACGGCCACAGCGGGCCTGTTGATTTTTCTTGCGTTGGCCATCTTCGCCCTGGCGGGCGGGTGGTTCACCAACTGGGACAAAGACACCATCGATCCTCTCTCCATCGGCATGCCGCCCTCGGGCAGCCACCTCCTGGGCACCTCGCAGGCCGGTTTTGACCTGTACGCCCTGCTGGTGGAGGCAACGCGGGTTTCACTGCTGATCGGTGTGCTGGTGGGCGTGGGCTCGACTCTGGTTGCCGCCGTCTACGGGTGCACCATGGCCTACTTTGGCGGCAAGGTGGACACCATCATGCTGTTCATCCTGGAAGCTCTGATCATGATGCCGGTGCTCCTGGTTGTAGCGGTGCTGACCAGTGGCGCGAACAGTCTGCGTGAAAATATGCCGGGTTGGTTGCTGATGGCGGCAGTCCTCCTCGTTTTCAGCTGGATGGGTTCGGCACGGCTGATCCGCTCACTGTCGATGTCGGTAGTGCAACGTGATTACATCCAGGCGGCCCGGTACATGGGCGTTCCAGCCCGCCGGATCGTATGGAGGCATCTGGTCCCCAACGTTGCCTCGCTGCTGGTCCTGGACGCCACGCGCGGCATCACGGCGGCTGTCCTCGCGGAGGTAGCTTTCTCTTTCATCGGGATCGGCATCAGGCCGCCGGACGTGAGCCTGGGCGTTCTGCTTGGCGGGTCAACAGCCCAGGTGCAGTCTTTCCCCTGGATGTTCTGGGCGCCGCTGGCTGTGATGTTCCTGCTGACCGGTTCGCTGGCCATGATGAATGACGGCCTCCGGGACGCCTTCGATCCGCATTCCGCGTCGTCCGGCAGGGCAAAGCGCGCCAGGCGGGACGGCTGGCAGCACAGGAGCCGGCGGCAGGGGCAACAGCCATGAGGGATCCCCTGCTGTCCGTCCGTGGCCTGAACGTCCGCTTCGCTGCCGGGGGCCGTAGTGCAGAGGCTGTGGTGCAGGCGGTCAGCGGCGTGGACCTGGACCTGTTTCCGGGCAAGACGCTGGGGCTCGTGGGCGAGTCAGGTTCGGGCAAGTCCGCCACCGCCCTCGCCATCATGGGGTTGCTTCCAACAACGGCGGAAGTCACGGGTGCCGTCCGGTTGGGAGGGGTGGAGTTGCTGGGACTCAGCGACAAGGCAATGTCCCGGTACCGTGGCAAGGACATGGGCATGGTGTTTCAGGACCCGCTATCGTCCCTGACACCCGTGTTCACAGTGGGTGCGCAGATCGTGGAAGCGCTCGCTATCCACAATCCAGCCATGAGCCGGAAAGCCAAAACAGCCCGCGCCGTCGAACTTCTCACCATGGTGGGAATTCCGCACGCGCGGGACAGACTGGGGGCATTCCCGCATGAGTTTTCCGGTGGCATGTGCCAGCGTGTCACCATCGCCATGGCGATCGCCAATGGTCCCCGGGTGCTTATTGCGGACGAGCCGACGACGGCCCTGGACGTGACCATCCAGGCACAGGTGCTGGAGGTACTGCATACAGCGCAGCAGGAAACGGGCGCCGCCCTGCTGCTCATTACGCACGACCTGGGCGTTGTGGCCGCGATGGCGGACGACGTGATGGTGATGCGCTGCGGGGAACCGGTGGAGAGCGGCCCGGGAGGGGAAATCTTCAACAACCCGCAGATGCCCTACACCAAGGAATTGCTGGCAGATGCCCGGGCACTTTTCGAACCGATGCCGGCCACGCAGTTTCAGGACGATCTTCCTGGTCGAAAGACGGTGCTGAAGCTCGCAGACGCGCGGAAGCACTACCCGCTCCTGAAGGGAACACTCATCAAGCGGCGCATCGGGACCGTGAAGGCACTGGACGGCGTCAGCTTCGAAGTCCGCGAAGGCGAGTGCCTGTCCCTCGTGGGGGAGTCCGGGGCGGGCAAGACCACCACACTGCTGGAGATCATGGAACGCCGAAAGGGCCGGCCCGATGAGGTGCAGCTGGTGTTCCAGGACCCGACGGCGGCGCTCGATCCCAGGTTCACGGCCTTTGAAGTCCTGGCCGAGCCGCTGCAGAACGCCGGCCTTGCACCGGCGGCAGTGAAGGAGCGCGTCCTGGACCTGATGCGCCTCGTCGCGCTGCCGCCGGATCATCTGAACCGTTTCCCGAACCAGCTGTCCGGTGGCCAGCGCCAGCGGATCGGCATTGCGCGTGCGCTGGCACTCAACCCGAAGCTGGTGATCCTGGATGAGCCCGTTTCAGCACTGGATGTCTCGGTGCAGGCCGGCATCATCAATCTTCTGGCCAGGCTGCGGGCTGAACTGGGCCTGAGCTACCTGTTGGTGGCGCACGATCTCTCCGTCGTCCGGCAGATTTCGGACCGGGTGGCTGTGATGTATCTGGGCAAGATTGTTGAAATGGGCGATGTCGGCACAGTCTTCGGGAGCCCGCGCCACCCGTATACCCGGGCGCTGCTGTCAGCCATTCCGGTACCGGATCCTGCGGTAGAGCGGAGCCGGCAGCGCATTATCCTCAACGGCGAGCCACCCGGCCCGCTGGATATTACCCAAGGCTGCAACTTTGCTTCCCGCTGCCCCATCTTTGCGGCACTGCCGGAGGCCAAAAAGCAGAGGTGCCTTAGCGAAGAGCCGCCGCTTGCGGCTGGCACCGGAGTGTCCGTTGTACGCGAGGATCCACGGCAGGAGTACGCCTGTTTCTTCCCTGATGCCGGCCTGGACACGAAAAGCCGGTCATCGTAACGAGGCATACGCTGAGGCACCCTAGAATCTTGGAACTGCCACTTTTTTGCAGATCGCGCCATGAAGGGAAAACCATGAAGCACCTGACCAGGCTCGGCGGGGCGGTGGCAGTTGCCGCTGCCTTCGCCCTCACCGGCTGCGGCGGCACTCCGTCCGGTCCGGCAACTGCCTCCGGCCAGGCCCCAGGCAGTGATGTTTCCAAGCTGGTCAGCGTGAACGAAAAACCGGCCTCAGACCTTGAGCAGGGCGGCAGCGTCACCCTTCCGCTGCTCAGCATCGGCCCGGACTTCAATGATTTCTCCAACAACGGCAGCAGCGCGGACAACGCGGCCCTGCTGGTCCCAATGAACCCCGTTGCGGTCCAGAACGGCGGGATCGGCGGCTGTTGGAAGCGGGACTACGCCGGCAAGGCCACACCGAATACAGACTTCTGCGAGACCGTGGAAAGCACCATGAGCGATGGCAAGCAGACCATCACCATCAAGGTCAATGAAGATGCCACGTACAACGACGGTACGCCCATCGACGTCAAAGCCTTCCAGAACACCTGGAACATCCTCAAGAGTTCCGGGAACGGCTACGACATCGTCAGTACCGGCAACTACGCCTCGGTGGAATCGGTGGAAGCAGGCAGCAGCAGCAAGGAAGTAGTGGTCAAAACCAGCCAGCCCGTCTACCCGCTGGATTCACTGTTTTTCGGCTTGATCCACCCCGCCGTAAACTCCCCGGAAATATTCAACAACGGCTTCAACGGCGACCTGCACCCGGAATGGATGGCAGGCCCGTTCGCGCTGGAGGACTACGATTCCGCTGCCCGCACCGTCACCATGGTCCGGAATGACAAGTGGTGGGGCGCCAAGCCCGTCCTGGACAAGGTGACCTTCCGGCAGCTGGAAACCAGCGCCCAGGTGGCGGCCTTCAAAAACAGCGAAATCGACGCCATGCAGGCCAACAGCATCGGACTGTACAAGCAGCTGGAGGGCAGCCCCAATTCCGAGGTGCGGCGCGGGCAGCGGTTGTTTGCCGGCGGCTTGAACATCAACGCCCAGCGGATTACCGACGTCGCGGTCCGCGAGGCGATCTTCACGGCGGTGGACCGGGAAGCCATCCGCGACGTGCGCTTCAACGGCCTCAACTGGGAGGAACCCAGCCCGGGTTCCATGATGCTGATGCCGTTCTCGGAGCACTATCAGGACAACTATCCCGTGGCCGGGAGTGGCCCGGAAGCGGCTAAGAAGGTCCTCAGCGACGCCGGCTACACGGAAAACGCCAACGGCATCATGGAAAAGGATGGCGAGCCCGCAGCGTTCAAGATCTCAAACTTCGGCGACGACCCCACAAACCTTGCCACCATCCAGACTTTGCAGAATCAGCTTAAGGCGGCCGGTATGGACGCTGGCATCGCCCAGTACGGTGCGGCCGAATTCGGCAGGGTGATGGGCGGCCGCGAGTTCGATCTCAGCATGTCCGGCTTTTCGGTGAGCGCGGATGCCACCAATTCCGTCAGGCAGTATTACGAATCCAGCACGAACCAGAATGGCCTGGGGGACGCGGAACTGGATGGCAAGATCGCTGAGCTGGGCACCATCGAGGATGATGCCCAGCGGAACAAGGCGGCCATGGACGTGGAGAAGGAGCACATGGCCAAATACTTCTCCATGGGAGTGGTGTTCAACGGCCCGCAGATCTCCTTCGTCCGTACCGGCCTGGCGAACTACGGCCCGGCGCTGTTCCAGAGCCCGTTCCAGGTCCCGGACTGGACCACCATCGGCTGGGAGAAGAAGTAGCCGCGGAGTAGCGTGTCAGAATGACATCGCACACCATCCGCAGCGCCGTCGTGGGTTATGGCTTGTCCGGCCGCGTGTTCCACGCGCCGTTGATTGCCGCAGACCCGCAGTTCTCGCTGGACGTCATCGCCACGTCGGACACCGCCCGGGCCGCCGCCGCGAAGGGCCGTTACCCGGAAGCGGAAATCGTGCCGGATGGCGCGTCCGTGCTGGCGCTCGCGGACAGCCTGGACCTGGTGGTGCTGGGGACCCCGCCCGCCACGCACTATCCCCTCGCGAAGACTGCCCTGGAGGCGGGACTGGATGTCGTCGTCGACAAGCCTTTCACCGTCACCAGTGTCCAGGGTGAAGAGCTGGTTGCCTTGGCTGAGCGGTTGGGACGCGTACTCACCGTGTATCAGAACCGGCGCTGGGACAGCGGCTTCCTCACGGTCAAAAAGCTGCTCGACGCCGGGGCGTTGGGTGACGTGCTGCGCTTCGAGGCAGCGATGGAGCGGTGGGCGCCGGAGATCACCAAGGCGTGGAAGGCCGCGGCGACTGTGGACGATGGCGGTGGGATCCTGTTCGATCTCGGCACCCATTTGCTGGACATGGCCGTGCAGCTCTTCGGTCCCGCGGAAGTGGTGCATGCGGAAATCAACGCGCGCCGGCCGCAGGAGCAGGCGGATGACGACAATTTCCTGGTGCTCAGGCACCGGTCCGTCAATGGCAAGGCACCGGTTACCAGCCACCTCACCATGAACGTGCTGTCCGCGGCGCCTGGGCCTGGCCTGCGCGTCCTGGGCACCAGGGCGGGCTTCGTCAAGCACGGAACCGACCCCCAGGAGCAGCAGCTGGGCGCCGGCATGGCGCCCAGCGCTGCGGAGTATGGAGTAGAACCGCCGGAGTCTGAGGGACTGCTGGGGGTGCCCGACGACGTCGAACGCGTTCCCACCGAACCCGGTGCCTACCAGGAGTTCTACCGGATCCTCGGGCAGAAGATACTCGACGGCGGCACTTCCTCCGGGTTGCCCCTGCCCGTTGATCCGCAAGAACCTGTGGCCGTGCTCCGGCTGATCGAACAGGCCCGGGCGCTCGCAACACGCTGACCCTGTGCACGAGTTAGCGCGCGGTCCCTTCCAAATGTGGTCCACATCACTTAGGGTCGGAACCGCGGGTGCTAACTGGAACAGCTGTATCAGTTTGTACCCGACGGCAGCCGCGTTAACCAACTACCGGGTGCCGGTCCGAAAAATCCCGGTACGGTGCCCGCTATCCGCCTGGCGCCTGCCGAATTGCAGAATGGAGCAAGTCCCCATGAGAGCATTTCCGCGTTTTATGGCACCAGTAGCGGCCGTCGCCATGGCGGCAGGACTGTTGGCCGCATCCGCGGTACCGGCAGCATCTGCGCCGGCCGCAACCGCTGAAGCCCAGACCTACATCGTCCTGTACAAAGCCAACGGGGTGTCCAAGTCGTCCCTTTCCAAGGTGGAGGGCGCTGGCGGCACAGTGGTGAACACCTACCCGCAAATCGGCGTGGCAATCGTCAAGTCCGACCGTGCCGGGTTTGGGCAGACATTGAAGTCCGCCGATCCCGGTATCCAGGGTGCCGCCTCCACTGCCGGTCTCGGCGTGGCAGTGGTTGATGACCTGGCTGCTGAAGAGGCCGCCGCCGCGGACGCAGCCATTGAACCCGGGACTCCAGCACCAGGTAACGACAACCTGGCTGCTTTGCAGTGGGACATGGACCAGATCAAAGCTCCGGAAGCCCGTGCACTCAACGGTGGCAGCGCTTCGATTGTGGTGGGCGCCATTGACACAGGCGTGGACTGGTCGCACCCGGACCTGGCAGCCAACATGGACTTCTCCAGGAGCGCGTCCTGCGTGGGCGGCGTCCCGAACCCGGACCCCGCCGCCTGGATGGACGACAACGGCCACGGCACACACACGGCCGGCACCATTGCCGCCGCCAAAAACGGCGTCGGAATGGTGGGCGTTGCCCCGAACGTGAAGATCGCCGGCATCAAGGCCGGTAACTCGGACGGCTTCTTCTACCCGGAGGCGGTGGTGTGCTCCTTTATGTGGGCAGCCGAAAAGGGCATTCAGATAACCAACAACAGCTACTACGCCGATCCCTACCTGTTCAACTGCAAAAACGATCCAGAACAGCGCGCCATCTGGGAAGCCGAGCGCCGGGCCATCCGGTTCGCACAGCAGAGCGGCACCACCATTGTGGCCGCCGAGGGCAACCAGTCAGATGACCTGGCCCATCCCACCCAGGACATCAGCAGCCCCAATGACACCACGCCGGTCACCAGGGACATTTCCAACGCCTGTGCGGTAGTGCCTGTTGAGGTTCCCGGCGTCATCGGCGTCACGGCCAACGGCAACAAGGGCTTTAAGTCCTTCTACTCCAGCTACGGCGTGGGAACGGCGTCCGTCATTGCCCCCGGCGGTGACAGCCGCCAGCTGACCGCTGCTGCTCCCAACGGCCGCGTGCTTTCGACTTGGCCGGCCGCTGCCCCCTGCGCCCGTACGGTAATGGACGGTGCGGCGAAGTACTGCTACATCCAGGGCACGTCCATGGCTTCACCGCACGTTGCCGGCGTGGCCGCGCTCATTGCCAGCACCGGAGTCACCAACCCCGGCAAGGTGGCCGCGAGGATCAACAACACGGCGGACAACATCGCCTGCCCTGCCGACATGTCCTTCTACGCACAGGACCCGTCCGTTAGCAATGGCGCGCCCCAGGTGTGCCAGGGCGGGACCGGCTACAACAGCTTCAACGGCCACGGCCAGGTGAACGCGCTGCGCGCCATCGGCGGCTAGTTTCCTCCGGTGTTAACAGCAGCCATCAGTAGGCACTGTTAAACAAAAGTACGACGGCGGGTCCCGGCTTTTCCTTCGAAAAGCCGGGATCGCGCCGTCGTACTTCTTTGTCCTTGGCTAAGGCAGGTGTCCTTACGCGGAAACCAGCTTGTGCCAATCGGCAACGAGGGGCAGGCCGTGTGCCTCGGAGACGGAGTGGTGTGCAACGTGGCCGGCGGCAATGTTGAGTCCGGCAGCGAGGGCAGGATCGCGGTCGAACGCGGCTTTGACGCCCAGGTTCGCCAGGGAGATGGCGTAGCGCAGGGTGACGTTGGTCAGCGCGTAGGTGGACGTATTGGGAACGGCGCCCGGCATGTTGGCAACGCAGTAGAAGATGCTGTTGTGCACCTTGTACGTAGGCTCCTGGTGCGTGGTGGGGTGCGTGTCCTCGAAGCAGCCACCCTGGTCCACGGCGATGTCCACCAGGACCGAGCCCGGCTTCATCCGGGCCACCAGCTCGTTGGTGACCAGCTTGGGGGCCTTGGCGCCGGGGATCAGTACGGAGCCGATCACCAGGTCCGCGTCCACTACTGACTTTTCGATCTCGTACTTGTTGGAGGCGACAGTTTTCAGCCGGCCCTGGTACTGGGCATCCAGTTCGCGCAGGCGGTTGATATTGATGTCCATGATGGTGACGTCGGCGCCCAGGCCCAGCGCCATGGCTGCGGCGTTGGTACCGGCAACACCGGCGCCCAGGACAACAACCTTGGCCGGACGTACGCCCGGGACGCCGCCCAGCAGGACGCCCTTGCCGCCGGCCGGAGCCATCAGCGAGGTTGCTCCAACCTGGACGGAAAGACGGCCGGCAACCTCGGACATCGGGGCCAGCAGCGGCAGGGTCCGGCCGTCCTGGACGGTCTCGTAGGCGATCGCGGTGACGCCGGAGTTGATGAGCTCGCGGGTCAGTTCCGGCTCGGCGGCCAGGTGCAGGTAGGTGAAGAGGATCAGGCCCTTGCGGAAGCGGTGGTATTCGGCCTTGACGGGTTCCTTGACCTTCATCACCATGTCGGCGCGGGACCAGACGTCATCTGCGTCGTTGACGATCTCGGCGCCGGCAATGGCGTATTCCTCGTCCGTGATGCCGGAGCCGAGGCCTGCGCCGCGTTCCACCAGGACAGTGTGGCCATGGGTGCGGAACTCGTTGACGCCAGGGGCCGTGATGGCGACGCGGAATTCGTTGTTCTTGATTTCTTTCGGGACACCGATGATCATGGGGGGCTCCGTTGTTTGCGGCTGTTTTTGGCAGCCGGCTGGGGACGCTGGCTTGTGATTCCAGAATAAATCCGGTGTGAGGCAGGTGACATTGATCCCCATGGTTCCCGTTGAGTAGAACCGCGGAAAATCAAGGTTTTTATCCTTTTGAACTCGACATTCGTCGAGGTACGGAGCGTCAGGTGTCGCCTCCTGTTCGTTAGCGTGCGGGCCGGTACCGGCAGTAATGTTGCTCCATGCAGCAGGACGTTGAGCAACTCGTGGAACAAGTGGCCGGCAAGCTGGGCCGCGGCCTTTCACTGGAGGACCTGGACGGCATGCTGCTGGCCTACAGTTCCAACCAGTCGCACGCCGACCGGGTGCGGGTGAACTTTCTGTTGAGCAAGAAGGTGCCCTCGGACGTCAGTGCCTGGCAGCTCTCTCACGGGATTGCCACCGCGGTCCGCCCGGTTGCCATTCCGGCCAACCCGGAGTTGGGCATGCTGGGCCGGGTCTGCGTACCGTTGACAGTCCGCGGCTTCCGCGTTGGCTACCTATGGGTGCAGCAGGATGCCGAAGAGGAAAGCCCGACGACGATCCTGGCCCAGTTGCCGGACGTCCAGCGCGATATTGAGCTGCTTGCCGGCCTCCTGCTCGAATCCAATACTGTTGAGTCGGGCTTCCGGCGCGGCAAGGAGCGGGAGTTTCTGGCGGCCTGTGCCGGCGACGTGAACGCCGCAGCGGCTGTCGCCGGCTGGCGAGAGGTCCAGCACAAGGGCCCGTGGCAGGCCGTCACCGCACTCGATGCCGACGGTTGGGCGGGCGGCGCGGATCCGGGAGCGGCCACCCTGATCCACAGTTCCGCGGCTCTGCAATCCACTGTGGGCGTGGACGCGGCTCTGTTCAGTGCCGGGGCAGAGGCGCACTCAGTGATCCTGTTCCGCGAATCCGTGGGCCGCGCCAGTCATGCGCAGGTGCTGGTGCATTACCAGCTGGAACTGGCCAAGCGCTCAGGCCGGCCGGTGCACCGGATCATCCTGGGCATCAGCGAGCCGTTCGCCAGGGCCCGCGGGTTGGCCGCGGCGTACCAGCAGTCGAAGGTGGCCGCCCAGGCAGCTGCCGTTGAACCGCGCCTTGGGGAGCTGGTTGATTACCGGGCCTGCGGCGTCTATCAGGTGCTGGCCTCGGCCGGTGGTGGGGCGGCTGCCTGGAGTGATTCCGGCTCCATCTATTTCCAGCTGCTGTTGGACCATGACCGCAACAGCGAATTGCTGCCGGTCCTGGAGTTGCTCTATGACAACGATGGCTCGGTGCAGGACGTCGCCGGCCAGCTCCACCTGCACCGCAGCAGCATCTACAACAGGCTGGGCCGGGTACGGCAGCTGCTGGGCGTTGACCCGTTGAAAGGGGCAGTCCGGCTGGAGCTGCATGCCGCCATGAAGGCCCGGCGCTGGGATGCCCGGCCGCGGATCTGAGGCCAGGCGGCCTTGGCGGTTTCGGTTTGCGGGCGTGCCGCTCCTTCCCTTGCCTCAGCAGAGCGCTACCAACGTTGTACCGCTCTGCTTCCAACGTTGTACCCTTTTGTGAGGGCCGGTTGTGCCCTTAGTGCGCGGAGGGAGCGGCTATGTCGGTCACAATTCGGGATGTCGCCAAGCTGAGCGGGTACTCCATCAAGACAGTGTCCAATGTGATTAACGGGCATCCGCAGCTCCGCCCGGAGACCCGGAAGCGTGTACAGGACGCCATTGACGAGTTGGGCTACCGGCCGAACCTTTCAGCCCGAAATCTCCGCGCCGGACGCACCGGCGTTATCGGGCTCCTAATCCCCGACCTCACTACTGCCTATTTCGCCGAACTAGCGGACGCCGTCATGCGCGCTGCGGCAGCAAAGGGAATCGCCGTCCTGATTGAGCCGGTCGGCAGTGGCCGTGACAACGAGGTGGCGGCCCTCCGGGGCCAGCACCGGCACATGGTGGACGGCATCCTCTACAGTTCCCTGACATTGGGCTCCGAGGACGCTGGACTTCTCAAGAGCGTCGACACTCCCCTTGTGGTTCTGGGAGACACATCTTTCGGTGGCCAGGTGGACCGGATCACGATGGCGAACACGGCGGGGGCGAAGGCAGCCACGCAGCATCTGGTGGCAGTTGGTCGTCGCAGGATCGTTGCCTTGGGCGCGCACGAAGGGAACATCGTGGCGTCGGCAGAGCTGCGTCTGGCCGGCTACAGGGCAGCCCTTGAGGAAGCGGATCTGCCGTTCAACCCGGACTTGGTGTGCTATGCCGATTCATGGCACAGGCGAGGGGGTGCGGCCGCGATGAGCCGGTTCCTGGCAGATGGGCTGGACTTCGATGCCGTGTTTGCATTCAATGACACGCTGGCTCTGGGCGCCATGCGCGTCCTCCAGGAGGCAGGTATCCGCATCCCGCAGGATGTTGCAGTCGTGGGCTTTGATGACCTGGATGAAACACGGTATTCCCTGCCGGCCCTGTCCACTGTCAATCCGCGCAGAGATCAGATCGCCCAGGCGGCGGTGGAGACTCTGCTGCGACGCATCGCGGGCGGAAATAGCCTCGAGGCCAAGGAAATAGAAACAGGCTTTTCACTCGAACTCCGCGAGTCCTCCATGGTACCCGGGAAGAGCACAGCCTCAGCCACCACCGCAGCTTGAAATAAAGCAGCCAAACTCTTGACCGCTATCAATGCTTGGCTCATGCTAGATACAACGTTTACGTACAACGTTTACCTAAGCTTTTCCCGCAGGTTTAGGGACGCCGCTGTCCCACTTCACTGAAAGGGTCGACATGATCAGGTCGCTCACAATCCTCACCGCGGTTGCTGCCGCATCACTGGCTCTGACGTCCTGCTCAGCTGCAGGCTCTGGTGCCGGGTCTGAAAGCAAGGACGGGGCCAAGTCTGAACTGACGTTCTGGCATGGCTACACCGAAGCTGACGGCAAGGTCCTGAACAAAATTGTCGAGGACTTCAATGCCTCCCAGAACGACGTCAGCATCAAAGTGCAGACCAATCCGTGGTCAGTCATCGATGACACGCTTCTTCCCGCACTCTCATCAGGCAATGGGCCGGACATCGTAGCAATGCCGGCGGAAAGGCTTCCCGTTTACGCGGACAAGGGCGCCTTTGTTGAACTTGATGACTTCTACAAGGATCCGGCCAGCAACCTGGACAAGCTGATTCCGGCAGCAGCAGACATGGAAACCGTCAATGGCCATAAGTACGGAGTCCCGTCCGGTTTTGTGCCGCTGGCCATGTTCTACAACAAGGCCCTATTTGCGAAGGCCGGCATCACCACCCCGCCGGAAACCTGGGAAGACTGGATTGCAGCGGCGAAGAAACTGACCATCGACGAAAACAACGATGGCACTCCGGAACAGTTCGGTCTCGGTCTGCCTGACCACGCAACCGTCGCCAACGGCGTGTGGCCCTCCCTTTTCTACGGAAACGGAGGCGACGTCGTCAAGGACGGCAAGGCAGTCGTAGATTCACCGGAAAATGCGGAGACCCTTAAGACCTGGGTGGACGCTATCCGCAACGACAAGATCTCACCGGCAGGCCTGGACGGCATTTCCGGTGACAAGCTCTTCAGCAGCGGCAAGGCCGCCATGTACCTCGGCGGTCCGTGGATGTCCTCGATCGCCACCGAGAACAAGATCGACTACGGCATCGCCGCCGTCCCGGCAGGACCTAAGGACCAGGCGGCATCCGCAATCGGGATCTCAATGGGCATCACAGAACAGAAGGACGGCTCCAGGGTCGAGGCGGCGCAAAAGTTCTTCACGTACTTCCTGCAAAAGGAACAGGCAACTGCCTGGTCCCTCGGCTCCGGCTGGCCCCCGCTGCGTTCGGACATCCCGGCGACAGAGGTCGCAGCCAACCCTGTCGTGGAAGCCCTGACGAAGCAGTCCGAATTCGGCCGCCCCCTGCTCCCCGGCGTCGTCAACAGCACGGACGTGCTGACAGCCGTGGACAAGCTCACCCAGCGCGCCGTCGCCGGCGAAAACATCCAGGACCTGCTCGATGAAACCCAGGCCTCGGTCCAGAAGATCCTCGACGCCAAATAAGAGAACGGAACAGGTGCGGCGCGCAGTGGCGCCGCACCCTTCTGGAAAGAAGCTCCCATGAGCACCACCATTCACAAGAAAACTACGGAAGCACTGCGGTACCGCGCACCAGCCCCTCTAGGGGGCCGCAGGAATCCGGCAATTGGGCAACGCCGCAAGAACATGCAAGCCCTGGCTTTTCTACTCCCCGCCCTCCTGATCCTGGGCGCCTTTACCGCGTGGCCTATGGTCTCCGCCCTGCGCCTGTCCTTCACTGACGCCAGCGGCTTCGGCAAGGAGGAGTGGGTCGGATTCGGGAACTACGCCCGCATCTTCACCGACCCTGTCATCATCAACGCCGTTATCAACACAGCGCTCTATGCCCTGCTGTTCACCCCGACGGCTGTGGCCCTGGCGCTTGCCTTGGCGCTGTTACTGAACGACCCCCGCCTGCCGTTCCGTGGCTTCTTCCGAACCGCCCTGTTCCTGCCTTTCATCATCAGTCTCGCCGTCGCCGCCATCGCCTGGACATACCTGATTGACCCACAGGTCGGGCTGCTGAATTACTGGCTGGGCAGCGCAGGGATCCGGATCGGCAACGTCCTGCAGGATCCCGTCCTGGCCATGCCGACCGTCGCGTTCGTCGCCGTATGGAAGAGCTTTGGCTTCTACATGGTCATCTTCCTGGCCGGGCTCCAGGAAATCCCCGGCTCCCTGTATGAAGCGGCGAAGGTGGACGGTGCCGGACCTTTCACTCGATTCCGGCATGTGACCATGCCGATGCTGTCCAACACCACAGCCTTCGTGCTCATCTTCGCCCTGATCGCAGCCCTGCAGGCCTTCGACCAGATTTATGTGATGACCGGCGGTGGGCCTTATGGCCATACCGAAACGGTCGTCATGCAGATTTACACCTCCGGCTTCCGCAAACTCGACGTCGGCTTCGCCTCAGCCCTGTCCTATGTACTGCTCGCGGCGACGCTGCTGCTCAGTGTCATCCAGTTTGTTTTCTTTGGAAAACGCGAACGTGAAGGCGACTGATGTCCACGAAACTACAACCGCAACCCGCCCCGGCCCTCGCCGGGTCAGGATCCACGGCCCGCTCCGCCAGGAGATCACGGCTGAACCGTGCCCTGGTGGCCACCTTCCTGGGCCTGGCCACAGCAGTGATTCTGCTGCCCATCGCCATCATTGTCTTCACAGCCTTCAAGCCGGCGGCCGAGGTCAATGCCTTCCCGCCGACCCTCGTCCCGGCCCAATGGACGCTGGATAACTTCACCCGGATCTTCCAGGATCTTCCCTTCCTCCGGCTGATCGGCAACAGCTTCATCTTCGCCGGGGGTGTCACCCTCTTTGCCCTGCTGTTCGACTCGCTGGCCGCCTACGCCCTTGCCCGGATCGACTTCACAGGCAAGAAGTTCCTGCTGATAGCGATCATCGCCAGCCTCATGATCCCCTTCCAGGCCACCCTGGTTCCGGTCTACCAGCTCGCCAGTGACCTGGGCTGGGTCAACACCTTCGCCGCGCTCATTGTCCCCCGCGCAGCCGACGCCTTCGGAATATTCTTCCTGCGCCAGTTCTTCCTCTCCCTCCCCAGGGATCTGGATAACGCGGCGCGGATTGATGGCGCCTCCGAATGGCGGGTCTATTGGAACATCGTCATTCCCAACGCGATGCCGGCCATCCTGACCCTTGGCGTGTTCGTATTCGTGAACAACTGGAACGACCTGCTCTGGCCGCTCATTTTCACCACTGATAAGGACATGGGAACACTGACCTCCGGGCTGACCCTTTTGACCGGACCCGGCGGGATCGTGCCGTACGGCGTAATGATGGCAGGCGCCCTCGTGGCCATACTGCCCCTCGCCGCCATCTTTATGTTTGTCCAGCGCCGCTTCATCGAAAGCGTCGCCACCACAGGATTGAAGTGAGGAAAAATTTGAACTGGCATGAAGACGGACGCCTGCATTTCGGGCTCGGTATCGAAGACACCTTCATCCCCCAGGAACGCGCGGGGGAACGCGCCCTGGACGAGTATGAACTAACCCAGCATTACCGCTTCTGGCACCAGGACCTGGGACTCGCCAAGGAAGCGGGCGGCGAGTTTCTGCGCTGGGGCATTCCCTGGTACCGGATAAACCCCGAACCCGGGGTCTGGAAATGGAGCTGGCTGGACCAGGTAATGGCCCGCTTCGCCGAACTGGAACTCAGGCCGCTGGTGGACCTCATGCACTATGGCACCCCCACCTGGCTGGACAACCAGTTCCTGAACTCCAGCTACCCGGAACGGGTAGCTGACTACTCGGCACGGGTCGCCGCACGCTACGCCGACACGGTCGTGGATTACACGCCGGTAAACGAGCCGATGATCCACACCTTGTTTTCGGGGAAGTTCGGCCACTGGCCGCCCTACCTCTCTGGCGACGACGGCCTCGTAGCCTTGGTCCGGAACCTATCCAAAGGATTCGTCCTCGCCCAGCAAAGCATGACCGAAGTACTCGGCGACCGCGGCATCTTCACCCACGTCGACGCAGGCTTCCGGTTCGTCAGCGATTCCGACGACGGTGTGCATGACGAGGACATTAGCCACCTCAGTGCCCGCTCGTTCCTGGTGGAGGACTTGGTCACAGGCAAGATAGACGCCGGACACGAACTCCTGCCGTGGCTCAGCAGGCACGGTATGACCGACCATGACCTGGACTGGCACCAGAAAAACATCGTGCTCCCAGATGTGATGGGAGTGAATTACTACCCGCTGCATTCGACCGAACTGCTTGAAGCAGCACGTCCAGTGCGCGGGGACATTTCCGACCCACGAGCCGTCCGGAACGACTGGACTGCTGGATTGGCCGACGTCATCACCGCTTACGGCAAGCGGTACGGTGCCCCCGTCGCGCTCACCGAAACCTGCCTCACAGGCTCCTACGAAGAGCGCATCAGATGGCTTGATGCCTCCGTAGCATGCGTGCAGGAACTCCGGGCGGCAGGTCAGAACATCGTTGGCTACACCTGGTGGCCCGTCACCGACATGTACGAATGGACCTACCGCTACGGCAGCAAACCGCTGGAACACTACCGCCTCACCATGGGCCTCTGGGACCTCGTCCCGGACGAAATCGGAACCTTGCACCGGATCAAAAACCCCGTCGCTGACCGGTTCCAACACCACGCCAGCGCTGCAGCAACTCCCGCACTCGAGCCCGCTGGACTGCGCTCCTCCTGACCAGCACCCCCGCAGAAAACTAATAGCCCACCAGCTCAAACCTGGTGCGAACGGACCCGATCAGTCACGTATCAGCCCGACCACAAATGGGAGAAGCAATGCACGAACAACCGACGGCTACCAGCGCGCCCAATAACGGGACCAGCGCCGTTCACACCAGACCGGGCATCACCATACTGGTGCTTGTCATGCTGGCGGTCTTCGCAAGCCAGTTCATAGGAATGCCACCGGCGGTGGCAGTAACCACCGGGAACGGGGCGCTGGTGTATTCACCGCCGGCAGGGTCCTCATTCGCGCCGGAAGGCGGACGCGCAGTTGGAACAACCTATGCCAAAGTCATCGCCCTGAAAAACAACGGGACCTCCAACGGCACCCAACTGGCCACCTTCGACAAGCTTGTCCTGACGAATGGGGTCCAGACATATCCGATCCATCGCAGCACGAATAATGGCGCCACCTGGTCCAAAATCTCTGAAGTGAACCCAAGCATTAACTTCCCGACTTTCACCAGAACCGCTCAGCCCTTCCTCTATGAGCTGCCCCAGCAGGCCGGCAACCTGCCTGCAGGCACCCTCCTGCTCACGGGTATGGTGATGCCCGAGGACCGGTCCAGCAGCAAGCTTGTGGTTTACAAGAGTTTGGATAAGGGACTTACCTGGTCTTTCCAGAGCACCATTGATTCCGGAGGCCCCGCGGTCTACGACCCCAGCCCCACCTCCACCACCACCACTGTCTGGGAGCCGTCCCTCGCTATCGACGGTTACGGCGGCCTCGTCGCCTACTTCTCGGATGAGCGGCAAAAAGCCAACGGAGTGCTGCAAGCGGTGTCCTACCGCCGCTCCACTGATGGCGGTCTCACCTGGGGTGCACTCGCCAACGTCTCAGCACCGCCAAACAACAGCGACCGTCCCGGCATGATTACGGTGACCAAAATGCAGGACGGCCGCTACCTGGCCACCTTCGAAGTTGTCAATCGGCCCAGCCAAAGCCAGAACACTGCACCGGTCTACTACAAGACCTCGCCCGATGGCCTGAACTGGTCACCCGCGGCCAGTATCGGAACAAAAGTCGCTCTCAAAGACGGACGAGGAATCGGATCCTCCCCCTTCGTGAAATGGGTCCCGACCGGCGGCCCCAAGGGCATGGTCATCATCGCTTCCAAATGGTCCCTTGACGCAGCCGGCAACATTGACGGCGGGCAGAACTTCTACGTCAACTACAACCTTGGCGACGGTCCATGGGAGCGACTGCCCTACGCCGTCACCTACGACGCCTCCGACACCCAGGGCGGTTCCTTTACCGGCTTCGCGCAAGGCTTTGACACAAGCGTCGACGGCAGAACTCTCTACCAGGCCACCAACGTCGAAAATCCAGTTACCACCTACAACGACGTCCGGGTCGGATCCATCCCGCTGGACGCCCAGCAGTACGAAGCCGAACACGCAGTCCGGCAGGACGTAGCTCTGGTAAATCACACGGACGCGTCCAATGGCGTAAAAGTAGGCAACATCAACAACGCCGGTAGCTCTGTCACATTCGCGGTAAAGGTTCCGGCCGCCGGAACTTATACCCTCAACATGCGTTACGCCAACGGCACAGGGGCAAACAGTTCCCATTCCGTTAGGGTCAACGGGAGCACGGCAACCACACTGAACTACCCGGCCACAGTGGATTGGGGGCGTTACGGATGGGCGCAGATGACCACTACGCTGGCCGCCGGGACCAACTCGGTTTCGTTCAGTAAGGCCAGTTCGTTTGCCGAGCTGGACGCGCTCCACGTGTATAGGGCGGCCTCGCCCCTGGACACCCAATTCAGGATAAGCAATCGAAACAGCGGTAAATCACTGGAAATCCTGGGCGCATCAACCGCGGACGGTGCAGGGGCCGGACAACGGGGGCAATCGGGCAGTCCATCTCAAATCTGGAACATCAAACAAGCCAGCGGAGGAATCCAGCTCACGAATGTCAACAGTGGCAAACTCCTCGAAATAGGTGCTGCGGCAACAGCCGATGGAGTCCAGGCAACCCAGTGGGGCGCTAACGGACACCCCACCCAAGTGTGGGCACCGACCGTCAGCGGTGGCTGGTGGAAGCTCACTAACTCCAACAGCGGGAAACTCCTCGAGATAGCTGGTGCTTCGACGGCCGACGGAGCCGTCGCCCAGCAGTACACCGCCAACGGGTTCACCTGCCAGGAATGGAGACTCACCCGGGAAGGCATACAGTAACGCTCGAATTCGCCGTCACTTCTTAGGCGAAGGTAAGGCATTGGAGCACCCCCTTTCGGGCAAGCCGGGAGGGGGTGCTCCCGTGCAGAGAGGGGGTCGCCTCCTAAACGAACCGCAGGGGTCCCGTTGAGAACATCATTGAGATTCCTTGGCTTTCTGCAGCTCCAGCCAGGCCATGATGTCCGCTGAGCGGATCCGGCGGTGGGTACCGCGGTATTCAACGGGGATTTCACCGCGATCCGTCATGTTCCGCAGGTAGGTGTGCGAGATTCCGGCGAGTTCAGCTGCCTGCGAGGTGGTGAGCATTTCCTCCACGCTGCTGACGCTGACGGATTCGCCGCGGCTGAAGCGGGACAAGAGATCCACGACGGCGTCCCTGGCCTGTGCGGGCAGCCGGTGGACGGTGCCATCCACGAAGACAGTGATGTCGTGGCTGCCTTCCAGGGCGCGCTGAAGTTTGACTGCATCCTCCGGCGGCAGTGCCGCCGTCACCGTGGGAGCTACGAGTGCCATGGGCCTAGACTAGCCGCCGGCCTGGTCTGCCCAGACGCCCGTGTCGAAGAATTTTTGGAGCGTGGCTTCGTGGGGTGCGGGATCCAGCTGCTGTTCGGCCAGCCACTCCGGGTTGTAATAGTTCCCCGCATAGCGGTCGCCGCCGTCGCACATCAGCGTGACCACGCTGCCGCGCTGACCGTCCGCGATCATCTGCGCGATCAGCTGCCATACACCCCAGAGATTGGTACCTGTGGAAGGTCCCGCGTGCAATCCGGCGAATTCCTGGAGGTGGCGCATGGCCGCAACAGATGCGGCGTCCGGCACCTGGATCATGTGGTCGATGACGCCGGGCACAAAACTCGGTTCCATCCGCGGCCGGCCGATTCCTTCGATCCTTGAGGGCTTGCCGGTGGCGTCAGCCGAACCGTCCCGCCAGGCCGGGTAGAACGCCGAGTTCTCCGGATCCACCACGGCCAGGCCTGTGGGGTGGCGGTGGTACCGGAGGTAGCGGCCAAGGGTGGCACTGGTCCCGCCGGTTCCTGCGCCGGCCACAATCCATTGCGGGATGGGATGTTCTTCCAGGGCCAGCTGCCCAAAGATGGACTCGGCGATGTTGTTGTTGCCCCGCCAGTCCGTGGCGCGTTCGGCGTAGGTGAACTGGTCCATATAGTGACCGTTGGCAGTGGCCGCCACCTCGGCAGCAACGGCGTACACCTCGGAGGCATGGTCAACCAGCAGGCAGGACCCGCCGAACTGTTCAATGAGGGCGATTTTCTCCGGGCTGGTGGTCCGGGCCATCACCGCAACAAACGGGAGCCCCAGCAGCTGCGCAAAGTAGGCCTCCGAAACGGCGGTGCTCCCGCTGGACGCCTCCACAATCGTGGTGCCCTCGGAAATCCAGCCGTTCACCAGGGCGAACAGGAACAGCGACCGGGCCAGCCGGTGCTTCAGGCTGCCCGAGCGGTGCGTGGACTCGTCCTTGAGGTACAGCTGCACGCCCCAATGCTCAGGCAGGGGAACGGAATAGAGGTGGGTGTCCGCAGACCTGTTGTTCTCAGCATTGATCCGGCGGACGGCTTCGTCAGCCCATGCCCGGTCCTGTCTATGCACCTTTTTCACCGCTCAAGCCTAACGCCGGGCAGCGCGGGATAGCATCGACAGATGAAGCTGAGCGGTGGCACTGACCTGTTCCATTACGGCCTGAAGGGGCGGCTCTACGTGTCCCGGGTGCCTGAGTCCGGCCAGGAGGGCCCGACGGCGGCACCCCGGCGAGTGCCGCCGTCGTACGTTCTGCTGCACGGCATCGGAGTCTCGCACCGGTACCTTGCCCGGCTGCACCTGCAATTGGCCAAGACAGGGGACGTGCACACCTTCGACCTGCCCGGCTTCGGTTCCGCGCCGTCGCCGCGCGAGCAGTTGCAGGTGGAGCAGTACGCGGACTTTGTGGCGGCTGCGCTCACCGGATCTGTCCCTGGTGCGTCAGTGGAGACTCCGCCCGGCGGATACGTTGTGGTGGGTCATTCCATGGGCACGCAATTCGCCGCCGAACTCGCGCTCCGGCACCCGCATCTGGTGTCCGGTGTGGTGCTGATGTCTCCCGTGGTCGATCCGCAGCGCGGCACGGCGCTTCAGCAGGCCGCCGATCTGACGAAGGACGCCTTGTTCTGCGAGTCGCCGTCCTCGAACGTTACTGTGTTCACCGATTACTTCCGCGCCGGCCCGCGCTGGTACCTGACAGAGCTTCCGGTCATGCTGGCCTACCCACTGGCGGACCGGATCCGTCAGGTGCAGCAGCCGGTGCTCGTGGTGCGCGGCAGCCGGGACCCGGTGGCCCGCGGACGGTGGTGCCGGGAACTGGTCGAGGCCGCTCCCCATGCCACCCTGGCGGAGGTACCGGGCAAGGGCCACGTAGTACAGCACACCGGAACAGCCGCCGTCGCAACTGCCATCAGTGCGTGGGAAAGCGCGACGGCGGTCCGGCCGGAGCCGGGGTAGCGGAAGGTTGGCTGCTCCTGGCGGACTGTCAGGTTCGGTCCACCATGTCCACCTGAATCTTCGGATTCCCCAAGGGGCCGAGCACGCCGGCGGTCAGGGAATGAGTCGCTCGGCGCGGTATCGGTCGATGAGCGCGGCGAAAGAGTCGACAGTGCGCCGGTAACCCGTGAACCCGGCGGTCCTGCTCTTGCCCATGTCTGTGACGACCTCGATGTCATGCATTTCGACAACGCCGGCTTCCACAGCCCCATCCAACATTTCATCCGTCAGTGACTGCGGGCCGACACCAATGGCGCGGTGGAGGGAAAGTGAAGTCCATCCCCACAGAATATGTGTCATGACCGACACATCAGCTGCAGGACTTCAGACGATAGTGGCGCGCCCTACTGTCACCAGGTCGATTATCCCGGAGGTCTCAAAAAAGGATCCTTTGATAGGACGCTCCTAGCATAGGAGATGTTCCTATAGACAAGTCCCCACCTAGGGAATCCTCAGCGGACTTTATTCTGACAGCGCGCGGACGGGCGCTACTAGTACCGACATGAATTTAGACTTCTATCTGATGAACAGGGTCGCAGCCGCACAAGATTGCTAGGAGCGCACGATGTTTGAGCTGACCACGCCCTTCCCCAATGCCTTGATGTACCTCGTGATGGAGGCTAATCCCGTAGTTCCAGACATCGATGGTTCAGCAAACCTATGGCGAACCGAAAGTATGGTCGCCCAAGCCGTGCTTCACGATGCGGAAGGGCATGTGCATTTCGCAGTGAGCGTTGGGCCGCCTACGAACTCCATGACCCTCTTGTTCCAGGACGTCCTGCATTCAAGTAGGCAAAAGCTAGAAGTTTGGAACATCTATACCGAATCCCTGGTAACTATTCAGCTCGAAGTCGAGGACTTTTCAGTGCGCGCCTGGGGAAACGATCCAAGAGAGTCCTCAGAAGTTCATATCCAGTTCCTGAGCGGGAATCCTGCGCTGGTTAGCTGAACGGAGCAAAGAGCCCCTACGGGAATCTTCCATTGATCCATGGCTGGTAGGAAGGGGTCGTACTACCGCAGGAGCGATCCTTGCAGACGCACCGCCAACAGATCAGGAAGATGCACGATGCAGTTGGGGAACCTGCATCGGGCATTAAATCGACCAGGGTATGCGTGCACCTCAACGCTGAATTTGACGTGGACAAGCATTTATTCCCTTGCGTGCGGTCAGGGACCGGCTTGCGGGCACCGCCGGCTCATGCTCCCAGCACCCCGAAATGGTCGTCTGGCAGAAACACCGGGCATATACCGTTGAGGAATGACGATCAGCTTCGAGGTGCGTCGCGCTGAGCCCGCCGATGCGCCGAACATGGCGAAAGTTCACGTAGAAACCTGGCGCGAGACTTACCGGGGGTTGATGAGTGATTCTGTGCTGGATGATCCCACGCTCTTAGACTGGCGCGAGCGATTCTGGAAGGCTGCGCTGACCGATCCAAAATATGAGCAGAACACAGTCGCCGTCGCTTCGCATGAAGAGTCGCCGATCGGCATTGCAATGTCAGGCCCCTCACTAGACGGCGCCAACGAGCCACAGCAGTTGTACGTCCTCTACGCTTATGCCGCTTTTCACGGGTCGGGGGTCGGTACTGCACTACTCAATGCAGTCATCGACCCGTCTATGCCTGCGTCGCTTTGGGTGGCCGACCCGAATCCGCGAGCACAAGCCTTTTACCGAAAGAATGGGTTTGTCGCCGATGGTGCGGTGAAAATCGAATACGACGTGCGAGATATTCGAATGGTCCGTAGCGTCGAAAAAGCAAGTGCCCGCTGATGGATCGTCGTCAGCACAGTAGGCGGAGGGGGAGCGAATGAGCAATGGCACGACGAATGGTGGCCGTCTGCGCCAATGGTGGCACGAGTTCAATGCGAAGCCAGTCCCGTACCCGACGGACCCGGGCCGCGCCGCGGTGCCGTACCCGGCGTCCAAGCGGGGTCAACGGCACGCGTTCGCAGAATGCGAGCAGTACCTCTTGCGCGAGATCGTGCACGCTGGCGGCTGGGCCCGGCACGTGAACGCCCGCGGCGCCCTCACGTTCGTCGCCCCGTGGCTCATCCAGCCCTGGCGGATACACGCTTCGCTCATGGACGACACAAAGGGCCGCGGTCCCATGAAGGCCCAGATGCAGGAGGTGGTGGACTGGCTCGCTAGCCACGGAGCGCTCCGGACGCTCAGTGACGAGCAGCGGAACGAGCTCGTTCGGGCCGGTGAGGATGAACGTGCTGCAGAGGGGCGCACCGGTGGGTCTCCGTACGACTCGCCGGAGTACCGCGCCAGGGTCGAGGACATGTACCGCGAGTGGGACCGCGATTCGTGGGAGGTCATCCCGGTGAAGATGCTGCACGTGTACCCGCACCTCGCCGACGCGGACCAGGACTGGCACGACACTGCCGTTCGCGATGAAGAAGCGTAGGTAGCGTCGGCACCTGCTGACCGTCGTATCCGCAGTGCCGACTGACGGGCGTTCCCCCGTGGGCACCAGCAGCGTCCGATAGACCATCCCCTTTCGAGCTGACCCGTGCGTCGAAGAGCTCCGTGAAAACGCCGCCACTTATCGCCGAAAACCACAGGCCCCGTTTCCCCATCGAGACATGTCGCCGTCCGGATAATGGATCCTTTGATGGGACGACAGGAGCGCCCAGGGCCTTCCGGCTAGATTATGAGGGCGGGAGCTAGTTGGTGATGTGACGAGTCAGGGGGACGAAGTGACGAAGCAGGGGCAGCAAGAAGTATTAGTGAAATTAGTGAGCGACGGCGGCCTGTGGCGCGCAGAGTTGCGATCACTTACGGCCAGGATCAATCTGGTGGTACTCGTTGTTGCCGTTGCGGTTGGTGTGTGGGGCATTTTCGACAGTATGACGGACGCCGGAGGCGATCGTTTCGCAGGTAACCTCAGCATCGTCGCCCCGAGTGTCTATGCCGGTTGGTGCATGTTGGAGCCGGTGCTGCGCCGCACGACGAGCACGGGGTCGGTGATAATGCGATTGGCGTCGGCATGCCTGATTGCACCGGGATTGGCAGTTGTCCCGATCGCGGCGGTTCAGGCGAGCGCGGTGATCTTCCCCGACATCCGACACGTCATCGAAACTGCGGCAGAAGACAACGGCGGATTCCACTACTACTGGTCTGAGGGTATTGGCGCCCAGTTGTTCCTTGTGCCGTTGGCAGGATGGATGATCGGCATGGGTGTTGCGTTAGGCGTTTGCCTCATCCTGACTTTGCCGATTCTTTCCCTGCGCGCACCCGACACTGTATCGAGCGGTTCACACATTGAAGCGGTAGCAGCCGAGAAACGAGTGCCGATAACCGCATTCGTCTTCTGTGGCCTCGGTGCGACGATGCTGGGGGTCGTGCTTTGGGTGTTCGGTGAAGGCGGAAGCGTTGACGAGTTCCCCGAAGATCTCGGGCGCTTCATAGGAACGCTCTCGTCCGGCTATTTCGACTGGAACGGGGCGATGTGGCTGATCGGAGTCGTGCTTGTCGTCGCCGGTGTACTCGCAATGGCATGGGCATGCGTGCCCGTGATGTCAGCGCGGCGGCGCAGGGATTGATCTGCTGCCAGAGCTTTGGCAGCGATGGTTTTCGCATTACAACAGCCCGGTTGCGCAGCTGGGCTGCGAGGCGGGCGACCCTACGCGCCCGTTGGACAGGGCAGCTGTGCCCTTTCTGCAGGCGCATATTTCCTGACAGAGTGAGGAGATGACCACTCACTGGAACACCGTCAGGCATGGAGGCCAGCTCCGGCAGAAGCCCGGGTGCACTGCGATTTGCACTCACACGGTCACCGCGCCACCTCTGCCGTGACGTTCCTTGCAGAGTTGCTACTCGAAGGCCCCCGTGGACGGCGGCTCTGCCTTGAGCTGGCGATGGAATTGGATCAGGAGCTCAGAATCGCCCTGTACCGGCTGGCCCAAGAGTTGGATAGTGGCCGCAGAACATCGAAGGCATGGCTGACCGCTGGTTCTTCCGGTGTCACTGCAGTTCAGCCCCCTGTTCCGTCGCGGGAGTGGATCTTGGTACGGCTCGAATCCTTGGCTCTCCCTGCGCCCGGGGATGACGCGGTGCAGACCGCCCTGCAGCGCTCCGTGGACGCCGCGCGGTACTGGCAGGAACCTGACGGCGAGGATGTGCTGGCGGCCCTCCCGGAAATCGCTGCGGCTTTGTCCCGGACCGCCGAGCAGGTGATAGCTGCACCGTCGGCTCAGTGGTGGCGGGAGCCTCGCGGGGTGGAGCAGTGGGCGGTTGACTGGCGGGTGGCCGACGACCCCGCGCCGCTGCCGAAGAACCCGGGGAAAGCGCTTGCGGAGTGGGTCCACAAGGAACGCGCGGAGGAGGTTCGGGCGGAGCGTGACCGCCCGGCAGACCCAACCGCGAACTGGTCCGGAACGTGGTGGTCCATTCCGCATGGGCTGGTCAAGACGGTTGGCAAGGTGCCCGCCGGGTTAAGACTGGTGGAAGATTCCCTCGGGTGGGAGCAGGCGACGGCGATTCCGGTGCGCGGACACGGCCGGACCCTTGAGATCGATACAGCCGATGACTGGGTAGCGCTCTGCCGCCATTACCCGCTAGAGGTAACGGCGTCACGGCGGCACGACTGGTTCCGCACAACTGGACGCCATGGCAGGTGGGTGATCCCGGACTGGCAGAGAGTTGCCGGCGAGTGGGATGCAGTGCACCTCACCGTCCTGGGCTACCTCAGTGCCGCTGGCCGCGCTCTTGAGGTTAACGCGGAAACGGCAACGGTCATCGCAGGATGGGACCCGGACAGCACCATCTGGTTGACGGATGTGGCCCGTGAATGGGAAGGCCCGCGCCAGGCATGGAAGCGGGACTCAAGCAGTGACCACTGGTTCCGGGAGCGGGACGTCCCGGGGTTGGCGTGACATGACCTCAGGGAAGCTGTGCGGTAGCGTCGACGGGACGATTAGTTGATAGGGATACCAATGTCGAAGCTCAAAATTTCCATGGCCGTCGCAGCATTGGCAGTTCCGCTGCTGCTTGGCGGCTGCTCGGCTGACGGATACGGCATTAAAGCCCTGGAGGCCGCCGCTGGTCCGGAGGATGCTCTGCCGGACGGAGTGAACGTGCGCGCTCTCGTGGATTTTGACCCGGGTACAGTGCGCCTCCTGGTGGAGGACGATGGCCGGCAGTATTTCGCCGGGCAGAATACTGACGGCACCGAGTCCTGCGTGGCAGTGGTGCCGGACGATCACGAGTGGTTCGCAGGTTGCGGGGCGATGACCAGCGCAGACAACCGGATCGTCACCGTGGCCGGACCTGACGGCAAGCCCGTGGCGCTGGTCCGGGACAATGCCGATGCCGAACGCCTGGAATCCGAAGGGTTCACGCGCATCCACCAGAACGTGTACGTCGCAGGGTAGCAGCTTCCAGTAGTTGGGTGGGCCCTACAGCCCCAGTTCCTCCAGCACCGGCAGCTTCGCCCGCACCCACGCCCGGGCTTCCGTGGCGCTGGGCGCGGAAAGTGCCAGCTTGGCCAGCTCCTGCGCCTCGGCCAAGGTGACGGTCTTCAATACGGCGGCCACCGCCGCCAAGGATCGGGCGGTCATGGACAGGGTGCTCACGCCCAGGCCGGTCAGCACGACGGCGAGCGCCGGGTCCGCGGCAGCCTCACCGCAGACGCCTACAGGCTTGTCATTCCCCTCTGCGCGCGAACCTTCCACCGTCAGGCCCACCAGCCGCAGGACGGCCGGCTGCCAGGGCGTGTTCAGGTTGGCCAGCGGGCCCAGCTGGCGGTCTGCGGCCATGGCGTACTGCGTGAGGTCATTCGTGCCAAGGCTTGCGAAACCGACCTCGCGCAGGATTGCTTCGGCGGTGAGCGCGGCTGAAGGGACCTCGACCATGACGCCGGGGGTACGGATGCCGGCGTCGGTGCACATGGACGCAAAGCGGGCCGCTTCCTCAGCGGTGGAGATCATGGGCGCCATCACCCAGACGTCAGCCTCCGACTCCTTCTCGGCCAGGGCAATGGCTTCCAGCTGGCGGTCCAAGACGCCGGGAGTGGTGAAGTCCGTGCGGTAACCGCGGACGCCCAGCGCCGGGTTGGGCTCCGTGGAATCGGTCAGGAACGGCAGCGGCTTGTCCGCCCCCGCGTCGAGTGTCCGAAGCACCACTTTCTTGCCGGGGAACGCATCAAAAACGCCCTTGTAAGCCGCGGCCTGTTCCTCCACGGAGGGCTCGGAATCGCGTTCCAGGAAGCAGAACTCGGTGCGGAACAGTCCCACCCCCTCGGCGCCGAGGGCAGCAGCGGCTTCGGCGTCCTTGGCACCTCCGACGTTGGCGAGGAGCGGCACCAGGTGGCCATCCGCCGTCGAACCCGTTCCAGTGAAATCGGCGAGCAGCGACGCCGTGGTGGCCCAGGCTTCGGCGGCTTCGCGGTGGGAGTCCTCCGGGTCCCTGATTATGGTGCCCGCGGCACCATCTACGTAGACCTCGGTGCCGTCCGCCAGTTCATCCACTCCGGCAGCGGCAACAACAGCGGGCAGGCCGAGTGAGCGGGCGATGATGGCGGTGTGTGACTGCGGTCCGCCGCCGGCCGTGACCAGGGCCAGGACCTTGTTCGGATCAAGGGTGGCGGTATCTGCAGGGGCGAGGTCCTCCGCCACCAGTACGAAAGGTGCGCTGGATTGCGGAATGCCCGGCGCCGGTACCCCACGGAGCTGCGCCACGATGCGGGCGCGGACATCCAGCACGTCGGTGGCGCGTTCGGCCATGTAGCCGCCCAGGTTCATCAGCATCTCAGACACCGAGGCACCCGATTCCCAGACGGCGCGCTCGGCCGATGTCCCGCGGGCAATGAGCTTGGACGCGCCCTTGATCAGCATAGTGTCCTTGGCCATCAGCGCCGTGGCCTCAAGGACCGCCTTGCCATCGCCAACGGCCAGCGCGGCGCGGGCCTTCAATTCGTCATGCACAGCCTGGGCCGCTTCCTTGAGGGCTGCAATAGCTTCCTCGGCGGTGGTTCCGGCGGCGAGCTGTTCACCCGCCGGTGGCTCGCTGATCGGCTTGGGCATCTGCCGAATGGCTCCGATGATGCGGCCGGGGCTCACGCCCACGCCTGGGAAGTTCTGCATTGAAGGTCCTCATTCTTTGCCGTGTTCGCTGGTGCCGTGCTGATGGTGCTGAGCGGGTGAGCTGCGATGCTTCCGAAGCCTGCAAAACAGTCTATGTGATGCGGTTCATATAGCAACGCTATAGGTGTTAGGGTAGCGGTTATGAGTATCGATGGCCAGCTACCGCCTAAGGCGCGGTTGTTGCGTGCTGCCGCGGAGCTGCTGGCCAAGTCCGGGGGAGCGCCGGTTTCCACCCGCCAGATCACCAGGCTGGCAGAGGTCACCGCCCCCACGCTGTATCACCACTTTGGTGACAAAGAAGGACTGTTCGACGCCGTCGTCGCGGCCGGTTTTGAAGAGTACGTTGCGGGCGAACGCGACTTCGCTCCTTCCGGACAACCGCTGGAAGACATCCGGCGGATGTGGGACAACCATGTGCAGTTCGGCTTGAACCAGCCGGAGCTGTATTTGGTCATGTTCGGCAACATCCGGCCTGAAAGCCGCCCGGCCATCGTGGCTGATGCCGAGGGGCTGATGGAGGAAATGCTGAACAAGGCCGCAGCCATCGGGCAGATCAACGTGCCGCCGCGGGAGGCGGCCAGGTCCATCCTGGCCGCCAATGTGGGGGTGACGCTCATGCTGATTGCGGAGCCCGCCCCGGACCGGAACCTTGAACTGTCCGCCCTGACCCGGGACGCCATGATCTTCGCGGTGTCCACGGAGCAGGCGGCCGGTGCCAGCGCAGACACCGGGCGTTCCTCGGTGGTTGTGGCAGCCATTGCCTTAAACGCAGCCCTCCAGGCCTCCAACCCGGACCAGCTTTCCAGCTCTGAACTGAAGCTGTTCCTGGAGTGGCTGCACCGAATCTCCAGCTCGAATACCTGAACCCATCGAACCATCCTGCGGAGCAGCAGGATTCACGGTTAGGAAAGAACATGGCAACGCAGACAGTTGCGAAACCCCGCACCAGCGTGCGGGTTGGCGTCCAGAAGTTCGGGACGTTCCTGTCCGGCATGATCATGCCCAACATCGGGGCGTTCATCGCCTGGGGCCTCATCACAGCACTCTTTATCGAAAAGGGCTGGTTCCCGGTCCCGCAGCTTGGCGGCTTCGGCACCAACGCCGACGGTGAGCCGTGGACCGGCCTGGTTGGCCCCATGATCACCTACCTGCTGCCACTCCTTATTGCCTACACCGGCGGCAGGATGGTCTATGACGTCCGCGGCGGCGTGGTGGGAGCCATTGCAACCATGGGCGTCATTGTCGGCGCAGGCATTCCCATGTTCATCGGCGCCATGATCATGGGTCCGCTGGGCGGCTGGACCATGAAGAAGATTGACATGCTGTGGGAGGGCAAGATACGCCCCGGCTTCGAGATGCTGGTGAACAACTTCTCCGCCGGCATCTGGGGTGCGCTGCTGGCCATGCTGGGGTTCTACGGAATCGCGCCACTGGTATCAGCGTTCAGCACGGCCGCCGGCAATGTGGTCCAGTTCCTCGTGAACAACGGGCTGCTTCCGCTGACAAGCATTTTCATTGAGCCCGCCAAGGTCCTGTTCCTGAACAACGCCATCAACCACGGCGTGCTGACCCCGCTGGGCGTCCAGCAGTCCCTGGAGCAGGGCAAGTCCATGCTGTTCCTGCTCGAGGCCAACCCCGGCCCCGGCCTGGGCATCCTGCTGGCCTACATGTTCTTCGGCCGCGGTGCTGCCAAGGCTTCCGCTCCGGGTGCAATCATCATCCACTTCCTCGGCGGCATCCACGAGATCTACTTCCCGTACGTCCTGATGAAGCCGCTCCTGATCGTCGCAGCCATCGCCGGCGGCATGACCGGCATCGCAACACTGGCCATCACCAATGCGGGCCTGGTTGCTCCGGCTGCCCCGGGATCCATCATCGCGGTCCTGGCACAGACGTCCCGTGACAGTTACCTCGGAGTGATCCTCGCCGTTGTGCTGGCCACGGCGGTCTCCTTCCTGGTGGCCGCGGTGATCCTGCGGACTTCCAAGAACCGCGACGACGGCGACCTTTCCGCCGCCACCTCCCGCATGGAGGACATGAAGGGCAAGAAGAGCTCCGTCTCCTCTGCCCTGACGGGCGGCGGTACCGCTGTGATGGCCGGTCCCATCAGGAACATCGTGTTTGCCTGCGACGCCGGTATGGGCTCCAGTGCCATGGGCGCCTCGGTGCTGCGCAACAAGATCAAGGCTGCCGGATTCCCGGACGTGAAGGTCACCAATTCAGCCATCGCCAGCCTCAACGACAACTACGACGTGGTGATCACGCACCAGGACCTCACCGA
The DNA here is from genome assembly GCF_055361265.1 of Pseudarthrobacter sp. TRD_SC_9. Classification (NCBI taxonomy): domain Bacteria; kingdom Bacillati; phylum Actinomycetota; class Actinomycetes; order Micrococcales; family Micrococcaceae; genus Pseudarthrobacter; species Pseudarthrobacter sp. TRD_SC_9. The sequence goes on along the minus strand of NZ_CM143956.1, from coordinate 3,765,191 downwards.
ACGTGCCCGTCCTGCCACCGGAAGCGCCCGGCACTACTCCGTGGACAACTTCATGAACAGCCCGCGCTATGACGAGATCGTGGAACTGGTCAAGGAGAGCAACACCGAGTCTCCTGCTGCCGGCACCACTGGTGGCGCTGATTCGGGTGTCACCACTGAGTCTGCTCCGGCGTCGGACATCCTGGTGGGTGAGAGCGTGGTGCTGACCGGCACCGCTACCACCCGTGACGAGGCCATTGACGAAGCCGGACGGCTGCTCCTGGCCCGCGGCGCGGTCAACACCGCGTACGTCGAGGCAATGCACGAGCGCGAGGAATCCGTCTCCACCTACATGGGCAGCTTCCTTGCCATTCCGCACGGCACCAACCCCGCCAAGAACCACATCATGAGGTCCGCCGTGTCCGTGGTTCGGTACCCCAACGGGATCGACTGGAACGGCAAGGAGGTCAAGTTCGTGGTGGGCGTCGCCGGCGTCAACAACGAACACCTGCACATCCTGTCCTCGATCGCCAAGGTCTTCACCAACAAGGAACAGGTGGCAAAGCTTGAAGCAGCCACCACGGTGGATGAAGTCCTGGACCTCTTCGGAAAGGTCAACTCCTAGTGAAGGCTGTTCATTTTGGTGCCGGCAACATCGGCCGCGGGTTTGTGGGACTGCTCCTCCACAACGCCGGGTATGAGGTGGTGTTCGCGGACGTCGCGGACACCCTCATCTCCCAGCTGGCCGCGGCGGACAGCTACGACGTGCACGAGGTGGGAGAGGAGCCTGCCGTCAAGACGGTGAGCAACTTCCGGGCACTGAATTCCAGCACCCACGAAGCTCAGGTGGTGGCAGAAATCGCAAGTGCCGACGTCGTTACCACCGCGGTGGGTCCGCACATCCTCAAGTTCGTGGCGCCGCTGATCGCCAAAGGGATTGCCGCCCGGGCGAGCGATGCCACGCCGCTGCAGGTGATGGCCTGTGAGAACGCGATTAACGCCACGGACATCCTGCGTGACGCCGTCAGGGAACTCTGGGATGACGCTGCCGGTTCGCTGGCAGGGCGTGCGGTGTTTGCCAACACGGCCGTGGACCGGATCGTCCCCAACCAGGAACCGGACCAAGGCCTGGATGTCACGGTGGAGACGTTCTACGAGTGGGTCATCGACAGGACGCCGTTTGGTTCGGCGGCGCCGGTGATCCCCGGGGCGACTTTCGTGGATGACCTGTCGCCGTACATCGAGCGGAAGCTCTTCACGGTGAACACCGGGCACGCCTCGGCAGCGTACTTCGGCTTCGCCGCAGGGCTGGAAAAAATTTCGGAGGCCATGGCAGACCAGGATGTTGCCGAGGACGTCCGTGCTGTTCTCGAAGAAACCAAGCAGCTGCTGGTGGCCAAGCATGGCTTCAGCAATGACGAGCAGGAAGCCTACGTGCAGAAAATTCTGCGCAGGTTTTCCAATCCACATCTGCCGGACACGGTGCACCGGGTAGGCAGGGCGCCATTACGCAAACTTAGCCGGCACGAACGGTTCATTGGGCCGGCAGCTGAACTGGCCGAACGCGGGATCGTGCCGGAGGCGCTGCTGGGCGGTATAGCGGCAGCCCTGCGGTTCAACGATCCTTCCGACGCCGAAGCTACCGAGCTCGCCGGGATCCTGGGCTCCTCCAGCCCGGCTGAAGCCACGGAGAAGATCACCGGGCTTCCGCCGGAGCATCCGTTGTTCGACGCCGTCTGCCGGCTGGTGGAGGAGCGCGTCGCCTGACGCTGCCCCGACCTAAACGCTCCCTCAACGCCCGCACACTGCCGGCGCTGGGGGAGCGTTTTTATGTTCTCCGACAGGCCGCCTCCTGAGACCGGTTTGAACAGGACCCCGGCCCGTGGGAGCGTGTTCTTCATGGGCAAAGTACACGGAGAAATCAATGAGCGGTTGAGGGGATTCATCGCACGGCAGCCGGTCTTTTTCGTGGCGACCGCTCCGCTCTCTACTGACGGGCACATCAACCTCTCGCCCCGCGGAATGCCCGGCACTTTCGCGGTCCTGGATGAGCGGAAGTTCGCCTGGCTGGACCTCACCGGCAGTGGCAGTGAAACCGTCGCGCACCTCCGGGAGAACGGCCGCATCACTGTGATGTTCTGCGCCTTCGAGGGGCCGCCCAACATTGTGCGCCTGCACGGCACCGGTCGCGTCGTCAGCCGGTACGACGACGAGTACGGCTCACTCAGCCAGCACTTCGCGGATCAGGACGAGGCAAGAGCCGTCATTGTGGTTGACGTGGCCCGCGTTTCTGACTCCTGCGGTTGGGGCGTGCCCCAGATGACCTTCGAAGGCCATCGCGATCTGATCGGCCCATACTTCAAGCGCAAAGGGATAAACGGCCAGGCCGAATACCGGATCGCCAAAAACCGTACCAGCATCGACGGGCTTACGGCGTACGATTACGACCCCGTGGACCCGGTGGAGGCCTGACATCCCCAGAGCCGGTCGCCCGGTAGCTGCCTGCCCTCGTCCTGCCAGGCTTACTGCGGATTATGCGGATGAGGTGTCACTTTCAGAAGCTGACTGGCTGAATGTGAGAATTCGTTTGCTGCACCGCGCTTGTGTTCGCAAAGCGGAAATTTTAACGGGGCACTATGCTGCCGGTCAGACTTCAACCTTGTAGCCAAGAGTGAGGTCAGCGGCATTAGATCCTCGCTGCGTCTTAGACAATTTTGGTTGCTTGCCTTTCAGTCGCCCCTTGGCTTTTGGTACCGCCACGCCCTCGCGGGTGCGCATGCGGATCAGATCCGTCTCAAATCCGGCCACCATTCCCAGGACGTTGAACAGCAGCGGGCCTACCGGGTCAGTTGGGTCATGGGTACTTCCACCGAGACTAAGCACAACCTTCTTGGCCGTCAGCTCATCGGCAATGTCCCTGGCATCAGCTAGAGAGCAGGCCAGCCGGTCGAGCTTGGTCACCACGAGCGTATCGCCGGCTCGGCAGGCCACCGTCGCTTCACGGAGGTCCGGCCACACCCGATCTTCATTCCAGTCCTAAGGAATATGGTTGCTGTAATCCCCCCGTCACCGTGCATTCCATCGTGCGGGTCTTACGTACATGGCTCAAACCAGCAAGGGTGTGGAACGTGGCGACAGGCTTTAGCGGCACGGTGATCGACCGGCCTACGGGCACTACAGGACGGTGACCATCGTGGCCAGGTTCCTGTTCTCATGGTCGTCTGCACAAATTCTTAAAGCCCTCTGAGCAGCCACAAGCTGATTGGAGCTCACCGACATCGGTAAGGGTTTTCATGGCAAGCGCGTTCAGTATTCGCAGTCAGTCCTCAATATCACCTAGGTCCTGGGGCGCTTCCCAGCTCCACGCGAGGGCCGCGGCTGGCAACATGCTTGCCGCGACGAACGCGACGAGAGTGAGATAGATCCAACCGACGTCGCTGAGGAACTGGAAGGTGCTGGCCGTGGTGTGGTCGATGACTGCTAGTGCGCAGAGCGTGCCGATGAGTATCAGGACCCACAGGAACGCACGTTGGTGGCCGTGATGGCGTTGGGCGGTCTCGCGCTCATCGAGGAGAGCCAGAGGTGCAGTGTCAACCATCTGGGTGATGCGCCGCAGCAGAATGGTGCCGCCTGCTCCGCAAAGTGTTGCGAGGATCAGGACTAGCAAGGCCCCGGTACTGCTGTCGAGGGTCGCTGCGAGAATGCCCAGAGCAAGGGTAAGAGCAGGTGTGAGAGCCAGGAGTCGTTGAGTGCTGCGCGTTCCCAGCCAAGCGGGTAAGTGCCGTTGGCGCTGCTGCTGGACGCGTGCTTCGACATCAGCACGCACTTCCAGGGTGCGTTGGCTGTTGCTCGGGCGGGATGCCTTCATGAAGTTTGTCCTGTCATGGGGTCGGTGATTGGGCTGTCATGTACAACTGCGCGGACATGGGTGGGAAGGGAGTGAGGGAGAAGAGTGCCTCGACCGGTAGTGAGAAGTAGGCAGCCAGGCGTAGGGCGAGTTCTGCAGAGGGCCCGTAGTCGCCGCGTTCGAGGAAGCCAATGGTCTGGACGTTGACGTTGACCGCTTCGGCTAGTTGGCGCCGGCTGACGCCGCGCTCAGCGCGTAGCACTGCGAGGCGGTTGTAGAGCGCCTTGCCGTCGGGTTCGCCTGAGGTGTTGCTTCTCATAATTAGAGTGTTGCGTTAACACAACAGTTTGGCAAATTGCAGAACGAAGCGGGCGGCTTACGCTGTGTGCTGCTTTTAGGGATCGGTTTGCGGGACGTATCCAGGACGCGAAGCAGCGCGAAAACGACGACATCGAGCGGAGCTGTCCACAGCAAACCCTTTTGTAAAAGGCACAGATTAGAATGGCGTCGAGCAGCTACAACCCGAACAGGTAGGATTCCCGGCATGGCCCACATCAGCGTCCGCGCCTTCGGCACCGTCATGATTTTTGGGGTTCCCGAGGATGCCGACATGAGCGGATTCAGTTTCGCCGGCTTCCGGAACCGTGCCGATGCTCAACAGCAACTCAACACCTACCTCGAGGGCCTGGGCTACGACGTGAGCCAATCCTATTTGTGGTGATCGTGCCGGATGACAGTAGGGGTTCCGGACGCACGAAACCCCGGCCGCCGCTCTCCCCTTCAGCAGCACCTGTCGAGGGTGTCTCCTCGGCCGATCGGCTAACGGGCGGTCTGAGAAGGCGCGAATGTCCCCCGAGAGTCTGTCCGCAATGAAGGGACTGGGTTGGCGTTGCAGCACCGCCCCGGTAGACATAGCTCAGGAACCCTGACAGCTTGATCCAGCGAAAGGCACATGAAATGCAGCCATGGATTCACCCACTACAGAGACGTACGAGGATCTTTCTCTTCCTCCAGATCATCGGTGCATCTATCGCTGCAGTGGCCATACCCGTCATTTTGGTCGTGCTGCAGGAACCGACCAGGGATCACGTCATCCTCGCGATCGTCATGCCAGTCATCTGCGTCATCGCGGTAGTGCTCGGAATGAAGTCTCTTCGCAAAGTGGAAGAAGAGTTCCGCCCCGGCGCCAACGAAGACCGCCAACAGGAATGAGCCACACTGTTTTGACTTCATCACAGTGCCCGGTGGAGGATCCGCATACGGACACTCAGTAGCGGTGTTTAGTCGTCGAAGACGGACCAGCAAATGCTGTTCCTACGGCTTTGGTCCTCGAGGACAAGGGGGCAGAGGTGGCCGGGTATCTGCTGACGCTGCGAGTCGCGCTCAGCACGCGCAGCGCTTCGTTCTTGATCGCGGGGTGCTGCAGCTGCAGCAGCCCTGATGGCATAAGCGGCCGCGCCCAGGTCATGTTCTGGAACGTGGGCGACGCAGGCCGCTTGGCCGGCTGCGTATGCCGCGAACCGTGGAGCACCTCGCAAAGGACGCGCAGCACCCCACACGTCCAACACCTAACGCTTGGGCGATTTCCAAGATGGGTGTTTAGTCCGCATGGGTTTGGTACCAGCCATCCAGCACAGCAGGACGGACGCCAGGCAAATTACCGCGAACAGGGACCCGGCGGCGCTCCGGAAAAAGCCGCGCAAGTGATAACCACGAAAAATTTATACATTTCTCTGAACCAGAATAACGTGCTACGTTCCTGTATTGAACTGAGCGATTCAAAATGGAGGCCGCACTTCGCGGAAGTGGCCATGCCCGCCGGGGGGCAGATTGAGGGGGACAAAAATGAAACATGTGATCGAGGTGGACGGGCGCGGTTGTCCGCTGTTTGTTGCAGGTGAAGCCCGCCTGGGCAGCGCTGTGCGGACCATTGGACACGAGTTGGCCGGGAGCTCAAATCCTTCACAGCCGAAGCGTCGCAAGGTGGCGAAAGCGTGAGCGGCAGGCTACGTGCAATCCGAGGTGGAATCGGTCTTCTTGACGACAGCCGCGACTTGATCAGGCGTGCATCGAAGGAGCTTATCCAGGCAATTGTTAATGAAAACGGCCTGGATTACGCTGATCTCGAGTGCTTATGGTTTACGGTCACCCCGGATTTGAAATCTGACATTCCGCCTCTCGCTCTCCGAGAACAGCTAGGTATCAACATCCCAGCTCTTTGTGCCGTTGAAGCTGACTGGGAAGGGCAGCCGGAGAAAACCATTCGAGTGCTCGCATTAGCTCGCTTCGGCCGGGAAACGGACGTCCGGCACGTCTTTCGTGACGGTGCAAGCCCTGAACGCCCCAGTGTCCCTGACCAGCCCCAGAATCCTGAGCAAAGCTCGTGGGATGAGCGTCCCCATGCGGCTTCAATCGGGCATGTGGACTCGGCCTCCGCTACCGCAAATGCACATCGAGGCGCCGACATATCCTCAGCCATGAAGCAGCAACTCACGCGCATCCTTGGTGAAACTTCCGATGCTCTTATTTTCCCGGAACTGGTCGATTCAAATGTTTCCGGGTTTGCTTCCCGACGCGTTCCTGCGATTCTTCGCCCGAACAGCGTAGAGCAAGTTGTAGAGATTATCCGCGCCTTTCAGCCAGCCAATGAGCCACCCCTGTATGCCGTTTCAACCGGGCGCAATTGGGGTCTAGGCTCGCGCAACCCTGTCGAGGAAGACTCTGTGCGCCTGGAACTCGACCGCCTTAGTCATATCCGGGACTTGTCCATTTCTGGCGGATGGGCCGTCATCGAACCTGGCGTAACACAGCACGATTTGACCTCCCAACTCCAGGGAAGTCGCCGGATGCTCAACGTCACGGCTTCATCGGCATATACGAGCATTCTGGGCAACGCGCTCGACCGCGGTGTGGGCTTGCGAAGACAACGCCTCCATGACCTGGTTGGAGTTGAGGTGATTATGCCTGACGGCGGCTTAGTGCGTGTTGGCTGGTGGCCAGACGAAAGTGGGTCTGCACCGAATGCCGCGGGCTTGGGGCCATCGTTGCTTTCGCTCTTCAGCCAATCCGATCTAGGTATCGTGACTGCTGGAGTGATCCGGCTCATCGACCGACCGGAGGTCCAGCACGTACTTCGGTTATCGTTTGGCGCCAACCGGCTGGTTTCGGCGATCGACGCTATTCGGCGCTGGCAGGCGCAAGGGCTCTTCCAAGGGGTACTGAAGGTCTACGACGTGACGTCCTCGACCTCGTACGGCAGCAATGACGAGGACGGATACCGGGCTCATCTCAGCGTCGGCGGAACGGCCGCCTCAGTTTCCGCACTGCTCGGAATCCTAACTGAGGAAGCCAACGAAACAGGCTTGTTTTCTTCAATCGAGCGTTCCGACCTGAACCCGCCAATGGAAGATGACACTGTCGCACGTGTCGTGGAAGCCGGCTTCGCTGGTGACACCAGCCTTCATGAGCAAATGCTCCGCTCGGCTACTGGAGCTCAGGCCGCTACGGTCGACACTCATGGCGGAGGGTGGATCTTCTTCCTCCCGTTGATCCCGTACACAGGCGCGGACGTTCAGACCGCGCTCCGTCTGCTCGATACAGTTCACGAACAAACTGGCATTCGGCCAGGAGCAACGATCAATGCCCTTGACTCCGATGTCATCGACCTTGTGGTCTCCTTGCGCTTCGACCGGAGCAACGAGGAAGAGACAGCCCAGGCTCACCGTGCACTTGATCGTCTGTACGAGAGTTTCACCGAGGCCGGCTACTGGCCGTATCGACTCGATAGTGAGCACGGCCCTTGGGCAGACCGGCTCAGCAATCCTGCAGCGCGCGCACTCGGTCGCCGCATCAAGTCCCTGCTCGATCCTGACCGGGTCATCGCCCCTGGCCGATACTCCTGAACCATCGTTACGCCTAGATAAGAAGGACATTTTCTTATGAGTACAACCATGAGCACGAAAGAAACCCAGCCTGTTGGTATGCCATCGAACAGCGAAGAGATACTTGACGCGGCCAGAGCGCTTCAGCCGTGGCTGAGTGAGCAGTCTTCCCGGATTGAGCAAAACAGGAAGCTGCCGATCGATGTAGTGGACCGAATACGCACTGCCGGCGTTTTCAGGGCGGCAGCACCTGCTGCATGGGGTGGTCCGGAAATGAACTCGATGGAACAGACGATGCTCGTCGAAGTCATCGCAACAGGAGACGTTTCTGCCGCTTGGTGCACGATGATCGGCATGGACTCCGGCATCTACTCCGGCTTCCTCGATGAGGACATCGCACGCCAATTCTACGATTCCATTGACGCGGCCCAGTCGGGATGGATCTATCCGCACGGAAAAGCGTACCGGGTCGAGGGTGGCTATCGAATTTCCGGGCGTTGGCGCTTCGGTTCCGGAATTACCCACGCAAACAAGATTTCCGCAGGTTGTACGGTCTATAACGAAGACGGCACACCAGTGATTGATGAACTCACCGGCGGACCTGAATGGCGCGTCATGCTCGCCCCCGCGGGTTCTTACGAACTCATTGACACCTGGCACACCACCGGCCTCGCAGGCTCTGGTTCCCTGGACTATTCCGTCGAAGACCTCTTCATCCCCGAAGAGCACAGCTTTACTTTCAACCGTCCTGTCCGGACCGGGCCTTTGCATGATGCCCCCGACGCCATTCTTCGGAAGATGTCCGGTGTTCCTCTCGGCATGGCTAGGGCTGCACTTGACCACGTGCGAGGCCTGGCCGTCGATCGAGTTGATCGCGAAACCGGTATCGCATGGGCCGAAGATCTGCGGGTACAGCAGACGATCGCTCAACTTGAGATGGAATTGTCAGCGGCTCGGGCGAGCGTGTACTCAACTCTTGAGCGTCAGTGGGCAGCTCTGGAGTCGGGCGCCCCGCGCGATGCCGATGCTCGTGTCGAAACTGCCCTCGCGCGTTACAACGCTTTCCGCACCGCGAGGTCGATTGTGCATCGTCTCTATGACCTTGTCGGGGGAGCCGCTGTTTATCGTGATCGGTCCCCGCTCGATCGCTGGTTGCGCGATGCGAACACCATGTGCCAACACGCGGTCGCCCAAGACTCCGTCCTGCAGCTGTCGGGCAAAGTCCTGTTGGGTGGCGCCTCAACGTCTCCGTTCTTCTAGACCACCAGAACTTCATCAGCAGCTCCACGAAAAAATTGACTCTTCCCAGTAAGAAAAGAGACACGTCATGGCTTCGACCGCACGGGTCGTCCTGTTCTCCGAAGTTAACTCCAAATTAGGCTCCCCGTTTCTGGACATGCTTCACCACCACCCACTGATTGACCTCGTAGCCGTTGTTACGAGTCCACCAGAGACTCTTTGCGACTATTTCATTGGGGACACCCAGCCAGTGGACATTGAAGAGCAAGCCAAGAAGTACGGCGTAAAAGTTCTTCGACCGGCCAGCGTGAATGACCCGGACGCCGTATCGGCAGTGAGGGAGCTGGAACCTGATTACCTGATCGTCGCCAACTTCCAGCAACTCATCAAAAAGGACCTGATTGAAGTCCCGAAGGTCACCTCGATCAATTTCCATCCGAGCCAACTTCCGCTCTATGCCGGTCTGGCACCGTTCTATTGGATGGTACGTAACGGCGAGACTGATGGGGCCGTCTCAGCAATTGAGCTGGCAGCAGGGCTCGACACTGGGGCGATTATTTCCCAGCATAAGACGCCACTAACCGGTCGGGAGACTGCAATCGAACTACGCACTCTCCAGGAGCGCGCGAATGTACTCATGCTGCTCGACTTGATTCCTGACATGGCGAGACAGTCCTTTACGCGCAGGGAGCAAAACCTCGCCGAGCGTACCTACTACGGACGTCCCGGATCCAAGGACTACCGGCTCGACTTTGCCTATCCCGCTGAAGTTGTTGCCTGCCATGTCCGTGCAGGTTACCGGCACCCAGGTGCCTTTGCAGAGACTCTGGACGGAACCCGGATAACGATCCTTTCGGTCGCTCGATCAGGGACGAACGTTCCACAGAGTGAGCTTGTTCCTGGTCTGGTTCGGGACACCGTGGATGGCATGTATGTCGGCTGTGCAGATGAATGGCTACGCATCACCACGATCGACGTCGGGGGAGAAGAAGTGCCCGCGCATAGTGCTCTGCTCTTTGACGGGCAGCGCCTTTTCGTCGGACAAGCCGTCCCGAGTGCATCCAGGAGCCTCGCATGAGCGTGCCACAGAATCAACGCCATATTGAAGCCGAACCCGAAGCGTTTCACCTGCCACGTGGTGAAGGAAAACGCGTCTGGCTCAACGGCGATGTCTACACACTGAAGGTAGGCGGGGAACAATCCCGTGGTGCGCTAACCCTCATCGAAGCATCTGTGCCCCCGGGCGGAGGCCCACCACCGCACACTCACGACATCGAAGACGAAGCTTTCTACGTCATTGATGGAGTTCTCCAAATTATGGCCGGCGACAAGCAATACGAAGCCGGGCCTGGGGACTTCGTATTCATACCGCGAGGCACGATACACGCTTTCCGCAACAATGGCGCCCTACCCGCCAGGCAGCTTCTTATCTTCACGCCCGGCCATTATGAGGGCTTCTTCTTTGAATCAGGCATCCCTGTCATCGAAGGCCGACAGGCGCCCCCACGGGACCCAGCCGATGACGGCCGCGTCAACGAGATCGGTGAAAAATATGGCTCGTTACAGGTTCAGTTTCACCCTGAACTGCTCGAAGCCCGCACCGTAAAGTCTCCTTCAACCTAAACCGGCAACGTAAGAGCAATCATGCAAGCCACTTTGAAAGGCAAAAAATGAGCAACACCCGCGAACTGAATGGACGAGCTGCACTGGTAACGGGCGGAGGCCGCGGAATCGGAGCTGCGATCGCCCGCCGGCTGGCTGAGGAAGGCGCCGATGTAGCCCTTGGCTATAATTCCGATTCTGCGTCAGCTGAGGAAACCGCGCGCAGCATCGAAACGGACACAGGGCGTCGCGTCGTAGCGATCCAAGGGGACGCAGGGGATCCAGCATCGGTAGCAGCCGTGGTCGACCGTTGCGCCGAACTTCTGGGACGCCTGGACATCCTGGTCAACAACGCGGGCATTCTTGACCCGGAATCGGCCATGATCGATGAGCTGGATCCGGAAGTCGCAAACCGGATCATAGACGTAAACGTGCGCGGCCCGCTGTTTGCTTCAGCAGCTGCCGCACGCCACCTGGGGGAGGGCGGCCGGATCATCAACATTGGTTCCTGCGTCGGCGATAGAGTGCCTGGTGCCGGCTACACGATCTATGCGACGTCCAAAGCCGCCATTACAGGGATGACCAAAGCCCTGGCGCGCGACCTCGGGCCACGCGGGATCACGGTAAACGAGGTGGCTCCGGGCGCCACCAACACGTCGATGAATCCTGAGGACGGGCCGAACTCTGCCGAGCAGAAAGCGACGTCGCCATTTGGGCGGTTTGCGAACCCCGAAGAGATCGCCGACGCGGTGTTCTACTTCGCCTCACCCAGAGCAGCGTTCACCACAGGGGCAAGACTTGGCGTCGACGGCGGCCGTAACGCGTAAGGTAATCCTCGCCAACCGTATTGGACAGGTTCATCCAAAATGTTAGTGTGGGGCGATGGGAAGACCTCGCCAGTTCGATGAACGTCAAGCGGTGGAGTCTGCCTGCCAGGTGTTTTGGGCCAAGGGGTTCGACGGCACTTCGACGGAGGATCTCTGTGTAGCCACAGGACTCAACCGAAGTAGTCTCTACAACACCTTTCGGTCCAAGGAGCAGCTGTTCCGGCTGTCATTGGTGCACTACACCGCCACAACAACCGCCAGGCAAGATGAGTTTTTGGAGATTCCAGGGAAGAGCGGCCTGGAACGCCTCCGGATACTCTTGAAGGCGATTGTGGACGATGAAATTGCCAACCGCGCAGCCGGCAATGGCTTCGGCTGCTTTACCGTCAACACCATCACGTCCATTGCGGCTCGAAATTCCGAGGTTGCCCAGCTCATCGACACAGATCTGCAGAAGCGCATCGCAGCACTGGGTGCTGCGGTGCAGAGCGGACAAAGCGATGGTTCGATCAACAAGGACCGGGATCCCCGCGAAACTGCCTGGTATATAACAACTGTCATTTCGGGAATGCGGGTCTCGGCGCAATCAGGGGCCGATAAGAAAATTTTGGACGCACTGGCCGGCACCGCGCTTCAGGCCCTCGCCGCCTAGTTCGCGCCTTACGGCCTCATCTCCTTCCCGAAGCTGGCAAGCTCATCTGCCGCTTCAACCCCATTACCTGGCAACCGGGAAGCCCTGCCGGGCTTTCCAGTTCCACGTAGCAACATCCGCATGCTGAAACGAACTATTCACTATCCGCGTTATGAATCGATCAGTTCAAAACTGACGACCACAGTCGCACCCAGGAGGAACACTAAATGCCAAAGCCCGTATACCTTATGTCGCTCGGCATCTTCGTGATGGTTTGCAGCGAGCTCCTTGTCAGCGGATTGATGCCGCAGATGTCGAGAGATCTTGGCGTGAGTATCCCGGAGATCGGCTACCTCGTCACCGTGTTCGCCTTGGCGATGGCACTTGGCGGTCCGCCCCTGACCCTTGCCGTGATGCGTATGAGTACCAAAAAGGCCTTGCTGACGCTTTTCATCGTCTTCTTGATCGGAAACGCTCTGGCCGCGTTGTCGACGTCCTACGGCATGATGCTGGCCGGGCGTCTCGTTACCGGAGCGGCTTCGGGGGCCTTCTTTGGCGTCGCGCTCTCTGCCGTCGCCCAGATCACCGCCCCCGAGGTGCGCGGACGTGCCACAAGCCTTGCGCTGCAGGGACTGATGCTCGGCACCGCACTTGGCCTGCCGCTGTCAACACTTATCGGTGGCCAGCTGGGTTGGCGCTCGGCTTTCCTTGCGATCGCCGTCCTGACCGTGATCATCGCTGTCGCCACAATGATTGCGCTACCTGACATGGCACCAGAGAACACCGGTGGCCTGCGCGCAGAAGTCCAAGTATTCCGTAGTCCTCGTTTGTGGTTCATCATGGCAACCTCGACGCTCATCATCGGGGCAACCTTCGCCGCGTTCTCGTACTTCGCGCCGATTCTTACCGAGATCACCGGCTTCTCCGAATCAATCGTCCCGCTCCTGCTGCTCGGATACGGCGCAGCCACCGTGGTCGGCAACATCATTGTTGGCCGGCTCGCACAGTCACACACGATCTCAGTAATTGTGATCGGTCTACTGCTCAATATCGTGTTCTTGATCGGATTCGCGCTCTTCGCCCAGGTCCCTCTGGCGGCGATCATCGGGATGATTGGTATCGGTCTGGTGGGCATCACCCTGAACCCGGCCATGATCACCCGTGTCCAACAGGCTGGCAACACAGGCTCCCTCGTCAACACCGCTCATTCTTCATTCATCACCTTCGGCGTTGTGGTCGGTTCCTGGATTGGTGGCCTCGGGATCAGCGCTTCCGGGCTCAAGGCTCCGCTCTGGGTTGGTGCGGTACTGGCCGGCCTTGCGCTTCTTGCGATGGTCCCGGCAATCATCAGTAAATCTCGCGGCCGTCAAAGGAACGAGACCGAGACCACATCCGGAACTCCTGAACTAACTGCCGTTGAACACTAGCTAGCCCCGGCTGTCCTCTCTCTGACACCTAGCCAGCGTGCCCGGCTCCTGTAGGAGGGGCACGCTGGCAAAACCTGAATTGAAATTTCGATCCTTCACGGTGGGGATTATGAGCCCAGCGTATGCAGCCATGCGACTGAACCAATCACATTGAACGTGGGAGAACTACCTTGCGAAATAGCCAAGAAGACAGGGCTTACTTAGTTCGGCGCACTGAGCTCAGCCCGACCTGCTTTCTTCTCCACCTCCGCATAAATATGGGAGATGGAATTCGTGCCGGCGAAACCCTGAAGATCCGCATCCCCTCGGATGGGCAGGAAGAGCGCTCCTCCTACTTCACTGTTCTCAGTTCACGTCCCGGCGGCGAAATTGCCATTCTGACGCGGGTCACCGGACGCGGAGGCGCGGCGGATGCATTGTCTCTTCACATGGAAGTCGGCGCGGAAGCATGGACATCGCAACCCTATCCACCTGTTATCGATCATTTCAGAAACCTGCGGGGTTCGGTTCTTTGTCTCGTTGCCGGTTCAGGAATCTCGATGGTGGGAGGAATCGCAGAGCATAGCCTCACGGCTGACACAGATATTATCTTCTTCGGAAAACAGGAAGACTGCGCTGCAATCCCTGCCACGGTGATTCATCACGTTTACCAAGGGCCAGCATCCCGTGGGCCCCGAAGTATCCATTCATGGAACTCCTCCGTCCAGGGACGCCCGACTGCCGCCGACATCGAACAGATAATCCGCAGAGAACAGTATTCAACCGTAGTTGTCTGCGGCCCCGCCGCCTTCTGTGACATCATCTGGTCAACATACGGTGAGTTGGGGATTAGCCGCCAGTACGAAGACCAGAGATGGGGGATCGCAGCGGTTGTTGATCCTAACTTGTTGCAGCTTCGGTGAAAGCGAATGCCGGTCAATCGTTCCCTCGTCCAAACGTTCGGCAACAACCGGCACACTCTGGGTTGGCGCCACATTCCAGCTCGGCGGCGGAGGGCTCCCCTCGACCTCTTTGACCTCGAAGTGACTCAGAAGGTCACTGGTGGCTTTTGACATAAAATATCTACCGCACATAAGGCAATCCTGCCCTGCGGCCACCCGTTCGGCAGGTTGCATGCCGGGGCGTCACGGTGACTTCATCCCGGTAGGTCATACGCGGCTTGTTGTAGACCTCGACTGCACCCAATATTGCAGACAGCGAGTTATCCACCAACCGCCTCATAGATACATACGGCGCGCCCATTCGATCTACCTCCAGCATTCGACGCTGGATGAGATCCTGCGTCGTGATTGTCCTCCACCTCGGCGGGACACTCTTCCCCACAGGCTACCTGCGCCTATGGTGCGGACGATGAGAACTCAGCGTGTCGACCCCTGACAACACCAGTCGGGCGGCTATCGTCCCACTTCCTTAGAAGTGGGACACCCCTGGTGGGACACTCCCCCGCGGATCCCGATGTCATTTTCAGAAGTTGACTGCACTGAATGCCGGAAGTCGTCTGCGCTGCGTATTGGACCGTAGGCGGATCCCTCAACGGACGGTTGCGAGTCTCTCTGTAGCAGCCTCGGCCCTCTTGCCGCTTGGGCGCCTACAGGGTAGGTCCGAGTCGACCGCATAAGGCCACATAGCTCAGCGCCCAAACGCGAGTTGACGAGATTTCAGAGAGTGGCTATATTTTTCTCTCGTAAGAAAAAGAGAACGGAAGTTCCCCCGCTTGAGTTACCTGTTTATGGGGAAGCACCGTTGCAGTAACACCTGGTCGTCGGACAGCTTGAGACGGCCAGAGCAACACCAGTAACACCTGGTCGTCGGACAGCTTGAGACGGCCAGAGCAACACCAGTAACACCTGGTCGTCGGACAGCTTGAGACGGCCAGAGCAACACCAGTAACACCTGGTCGTCGGACAGCTTGAGACGGCCAGAGCAACACCAGTAACACCTGGTCGTCGGACAGCTTGAGACGGCCAGAGCAACACCAGTAACACCTGGTCGTCGGACAGCTTGAGACGGCCAGAGCAACACCAGTAACACGGGGCGGGCAAGTTGAGAGCATCCTTATGCATTCCTTGCCCGCCCCGTACCGTTCGGGTCTGCTGCCCGGTACAAGGGTCCCATTTGTTAGTTGGGAGGCCCCGAATAGACATCCGTCAGCGGACGGTAGCTCCGGCCAAGGTGTGTCCTACTATCGAGAAGTGATAGAAGAACAGGTCAAGACGCTTCGACGACGGTATCCGGGTCACGACTGGACCCCGATCAGCGTCGGCTGCTCTGGGGCACTGGTTTATAGGCTGGATGGACCCATCGACCTGTACGTGAAGGTTGGCACCCTGACCAACAACAGGGACACCGGATTCGACTTGGGGGCCGAAGAAGAGCGTCTGCGTTGGCTTGCCCAGGTTGGAATTCCCACTCCCGAGGTCGTGGACTACGACATCTCTAACGACTGCGCATGGTTAGTCACCACGGCAGTGCCGGGTCGTTCAGCTGCCGATCACTGGCCAGCCGACCAGCGCCCAAAAGTCGTTGACGCACTAGCAGATTTCACTCAAACCCTGCACGGCCTACCAATCGAGGACTGCCCCTTCGAAAGAAGCCTCGCCGTCACTATGCCCGCCGCCGCCCACGCAGTTGTGCAGGATCTGGTTGATCTGGACCGGCTCGACCCCGCGTATGCGCATTGGACACCGCAACAATTGCTCGATGAGGCTTATGCCACCGTTCCCGCCTTCGAAGACCTCGTCGTCTGCCACGGCGATCTTTGCCTTCCCAACGTACTGCTTGACCCTGACACTCTCAGGGTCACGGGGCTCATCGACGTTGGACGCCTGGGACGTGCCGACCGTTACGCCGACCTCGCCCTGGCCGCCCGGAGTATCGCCAGCGCCCAAAACCCTCAGTACAGCGTTCACCACGCTGATCGTTACCTCAGCCGTTACGGCATAGAACAGGCTGACACAAACCGCGTCACCTTCTACCGGCTCTTGGACCAGTTCTTCTAATGAGGCGGAAGCGGCGGCCCCTGCGTCCGGTGGAGGATCGGTCATCGTGCATGCGTGGGATCGACGTACGCACGGTGGGGAACTCATCGCACAGAGAGCTCCGGGTGGTTCAGAAGGGTAGTGACCTCCACGTCGCCCCAATAGCGGGTATCACGGAGACGACGAGTAGAGCGGCCATGACGAGATTGAATATGAGCACGTGCCTCGGTTTGGAGATAACTCGGCCAGCTTCCACACCCAGTAGCGTCCAGGCTGCCGTGCACGGGAGGCTGAACACACCAAAGATCACTGCCATCACTCCTACTTCCAGAAGGAAGGAGTCCCAGAAACCGGTGAATGTACTCAGGGCGGCGACTGCCAGCGTCCAGGCTTTTGGGTTGACGAACTGGAACAGTGCCATCTGAATGAATCCAGGTGGTTTCGTGCTCTGCTTAAGGGACAGATCGGTGGGTCCGGTTGCGATTTTCCACGCCAAGTACAGAAGGTAAAGGACACCTATCGGGCGAAGGATGTCCAAGATGACGGGCCATTGATTGAGTACCTGGCCCAGGCCGACTCCTACCAGGAGGAGCATGACCGGGAATCCGATGTTCACACCCAGAATCGCAGGCAGTGTGCGCTTGAACCCGTATGTTGCGCCTGAGGCCATCGTGATGGTGTTGTTCGGCCCCGGAGTGCCGGCCCCGGCCAGCACAAAAAGGATCAAGGTGAAGATCGCCATCAGATCAACCTATGCCATCGACGGTTTAGGTCTTCATTTTGAAGATCTAAGTCGAACTCAGTACCGGCGCGGCACTAAGACTGCCGGACCCTGGCCGGTTAGCCATCCCTTAGCGGACGATGAGCGATGAGGGAATCTCGGTCACTTGCTAGACAATTTGGGCAGATCAACTCCCACGGGCTGAGGCACTGTGGCGAGATAAAACCGAATAAAAACAACGAAAGCCGTGCCTTTGATGGGATGATCACGGCACGGCTTTCGTTATCAAGGGTGGGTGCGGGGTCGCGCTCCGCCCTCAAGCCAGAGGCTACGAGGCGCCCACTCCGGACACGCTGCTGATCCAGGAAAGGTTCTTGGAAACGGACGCGTGGTCGTTGTAGTAGCGCGTGTAGTCGGACGGGTTCTGGGCGGGCAGGATGCTGGACGTGGAGAGGACGCCCACCAGCTTGCCGTTGACAATCAAGGGCCCGCCGGAATCGCCGCCCAGCGTGTGGCCCGTCTGCGACTGCGTGCGTACGGAGGGCCCGCCGTACGTGTCCGTGCCCTGACCGGCCACTGTGACGTTGGCAGTCTTCAGGTTGTAGGACATGGTGCCCGCACCCTCGGTCTGGTCTCCCCAGCCGTAGACCTTTGCTGCTGTTCCTGTTGCGGGGAAGGAGCTGGAGAGGCTCACGTAGGAGCCGTAATGCGGAGTGGAGAGCTTCAGGAGCAGGACATCGCCGGTGCTCGAGGCATAGCGGGCGGCCACGGTCTTAACCGTGCCCCCGGTTTCCAGGTAAGTGCTCCCCAGGCGGACGGACTGCAGGGAAGCAGAATTGCAGTGCTTGGCCGTGATGACCCAGCTGGCGGAGATCTGGCTGCCCGTGCAGCCGACGTTGGTGCCGGTGGAATCGAAGGAGATCTGCGCGGCGTAGGGCGCAGCGGAGATCGTGGTGTTGCTACCGCCCGCGATATCCGGGCTGGCGGTGTCCCCGCCGGGAGCAGGGGCGGCGTTGGCGCCGGACAAGGGGACCAGGAGGGCGGCGGTGGCTGCGGCCGTGGCCAGTAAGCGAGCGATCTTCAAAGCGGGTTTGCTCCTTCGCAAGTGGACCCTTGGCGGCAGGCAGGGTTACCGCCTGCCGGGTCTGTTCCAGGGATGGGCCGCACACGCTGTGCCACCTAACCGAGACTGTACTCACGCTTATTATCTATGTCACGTCTTTTGACAAAAATGGTCATTCTTTTTTAAGCGTGATGTCCCTCACGAAAGCCCTCTCCGGCCAGTCCTGGTTTGAACTTAGCCTGTCCTTACTTATAGGGTCATAACTGAAATTAGGTGACAAAATTGTGACTTAAATACTCTTGGTGGGAGCACACGTGAAGAAGCGGTTTTCGACATACCTTGGGGCGCTCGCGGCCGGCGCAGCCCTGCTGGCGGTAACGGCTTGCGGAGGCGGCGCCGAAGCTACTCCGGCCGCCAGTACAGCCAGCACCATTACGGTGGAGCACGCCTCGGGCACCACCGAGAACGTGCCGGTGGCCCCGGAGAAGGTCTTCACCTTTGACCTCAGCGTGCTGGACACCATGGATGCACTGGGCGTAGAGCCCGCCGGAGTGCCGGAAGCGGCCTACCCGAAGTCCCTGGAAAAGTACGCGGCAGGCAGCTACGCCAAGATCGGCTCGCTCAAGGAGCCGGACTTTGAGGCAGTCAGCGCCGGCGCACCCGACCTGATCATCATCTCCGGCCGCACCGCTGCAGCCTACGAGGAACTGAGTAAGATCGCGCCAACGATCAACCTCGCCATTGACGAGGCCCGGCCGATGGACAGCTTCGCTGAGCAGACCGCAACGCTGGGCAAGATCTTCAACAAGGAATCCGACGTTGAAGAAAAGCTCGCCGCCCTGAACGTCACCATCGACGAAACCAAGGCCAAAGCGAAGGACGCCGGAAAGGGCCTGATCGTCCTGACCTCCGGCGGCGAGATCACCGCCTACGGTGCAGGTTCACGCTTCGGCATCATCCACGACGTCCTGGGTGTCACCCCGGCCGCCGAGGTCAAAACCGAGGGCGCCCACGGCGAGGCCGTGTCCTTCGAATACATCAAGGACGTAAACCCGGACATCCTCTACGTCATCAACCGCGATACCGCAGTCGGGTCCGAGGCTGCCGCCGCCGATCCCACCCTGGACAACGAGCTGGTGAAATCCACCAACGCTGCCAGGAACAACAAGGTCATCGCCCTTGACCCGGCCAGCTGGTACCTCGTCGGGTACGGCCTCAACAACGTCCAGGCCATGGCCGACGCTGTAGCCGACTCGCTCGCCTAAAGCCCTGACCCCGGTTTCACAGCAATGACCGGCACGGCAGTGCGCACCATAGCGCCGATCAGCCGCAGCCCGGCCCGCGTACCCGCGGGCCTGGCTGCGGCTGCCGTCGTTGTCCTGGCACTCGCCGCCGGCAGCATGTTCGTAGGCGTCAGCGATGTGTCGCTGCCGGCACTCCTGGCCGGCGATCCGGAAACCACCGCAACGTTCTGGATTTCCCGGCTGCCCCGCACCCTGGCCGTGGTGCTGGCCGGCATGTCCGTAGCCGTCGCCGGGCTCATCATGCAGCTCATGGCCCGGAACCGCTTCGTTGAGCCTTCCACCGTGGGCACCCTCGAATCTGCAACCCTCGGCATCCTGGTGGTCACCGTGGTTGCCCCGGCGTCCCCGTTGCTGGTGAGGATGGCAGTTGCCAGCGCGTTCGCCGTCGCTGGCACGGCGCTCTTCCTGGCGGTCCTGCGGCGGCTCCCGGCGCGCAATACCCTTCTGGTTCCGCTGGTGGGCATCATGCTGGGCGGCATCATCGGCGCCGTCACCACGTTCTTCGCCTACCGCTACGATCTCCTCCAGACCCTGAGCAACTGGATGGTGGGCGACTTTTCCGGGGTGCTCCGCGGCCGGTATGAGCTGCTGTGGATCGTGGCCGTTCTTATGGTTCTGGGCATGCTCGCGGCAGACCGCTTCACCGTCGCCGGGATGGGCCAGGACTTCACCACCAATCTGGGCCTGAACTACGCCAAAACCATGCGGCTGGGGCTGGTGATCGTTTCGCTGATCTCCGCCGTGGTGGTCACAACCGTGGGCGCAGTGCCATTCCTGGGCCTGGTGGTGCCGAATATCGTGTCGCTGATGGTAGGCGACAACCTCCGCCGCGCCGTGCCCTGGACAGCCCTGTTCGGCGCCGGGTTCGTGTTAATCTGCGATGTCATCGGCCGGACCATCCGTTACCCCTACGAGGTTCCGGTGGGCATGGTGATGGCCGTCGTCGGCGCCGTCCTGTTCCTGGCCCTGCTGCTGAGGAAACGCAATGCCTGACATCACTACCAAAGACAAAACCGGAACGCACGACGTCGGTGCTGCCGCCACACCCGGTGCCAGGGCCCGCATCGCGGCGGGCCGGCTGCGCCGTTTCCTCCGGAATGCGCCGCCCAAGGTGGTGTTCGGGATTCTGCTGGGTGCCGCCGTCGTCGCCGTCTGTTTCTTCCTGTTCAGCGAACTGAAGGGCAACGTGGGCTATGTGCTGCCACGGCGGGCGCTGAAGGTGGCGTCGATGCTGGCAGTTGCCGTGGCGGTGGGGGTTTCCACGCTGGTATTCCAGACGGTGACGGCAAACCGTATTCTGACGCCGTCCATCATGGGCTTTGATGCCTTGTACATCCTGGTGCAGACCGGCATGGCCTTTGTCCTGGGCGCGGCAGCGGTGGTTGCCGCCCCGCCCACTGTGCAGTTCGGCATCGAAGTGGCGCTGATGGTGGCCTTCAGCGCGCTGTTGTACCGCTGGATGTTCACCGGAGCCGCCCGGTCCATCCACCTGCTGCTCCTGGTGGGCATCATCCTGGGCAGCCTGTTCCGCGGCGCATCGTCCCTGCTGCAGCGGCTGATGGCGCCGAGTGAATTCCTGATCCTGCAGGACCTGTTTTTTGCCAGCTTCAACAATGTGGAGCCGTCCCTGCTGGCGGCGTCCGGGGTGATCATCGGCGTCGTTGCCGTGTTCGTGTGGCGCGCCCGGCACACCCTGGACGTATTGGCGCTTGGCCGCGAAGTGGCCATCAACGTGGGCGTGGACCACCGCCGCGTGGTGATGTGGAGCCTGCTGGGCTGCTCGCTGCTGGTGGCGGTTTCCACCGCCCTGGTGGGCCCGGTGACGTTCTTCGGCCTGCTGGTGGTGAGCCTGGGCTACCAGCTGTGCCGGCAGTTCAGCCACGCGTGGCTGCTGCCGATTGTCGTGCTGCTGGGAACCGTTGCGCTGGTTGGCGGCCAGCTGATCCTGGAGCGTGTCTTCGGGTTTGCCAGCGCGCTGAGCGTGGTCATCGAATTCGCCGGCGGCATCCTCTTCCTCTACCTGCTGCTGAAAGGCTCGCTGAAATGATCGACGTCCGGAACGTCTCCAAGAGCTACGGCGGCCAGAAGGTCCTGGACGATGTCAGTTGCGAGATTCCCCGGGGCGGGATCACCTCGATCATCGGGCCCAACGGCGCCGGAAAGTCGACGCTGCTCTCCCTGATCAGCCGCCTCCAGCCGCTCGAATCCGGCACCGTGTCCGTGGCCGGCCTGGACGTGGCCGCCACGCCCAGCCGTGAACTCGCCCGCACCATGGCCATCCTGCGGCAGGAGAACCACCTCACCATGCGGCTCACCGTCCGGGACCTGGTGGCGTTCGGCCGCTTCCCGCACTCCGGCGGCAGGCCCACCGTGGAGGACCTCGCGGCAGTGGAAGAGGCGATCGGCCACCTGGACCTGACGTCCATGGCAGACAAATTCGTGGACGAACTCTCCGGCGGACAGCGGCAGCGCGCCTACATTGCCATGGTGCTGGCCCAGGACACCGAATACCTTCTCCTGGACGAGCCGCTGAACAACCTGGACATGAAGCACTCCGTGGAGATGATGCGGCTGCTCCGCCGGCTTGCCGACGACCTCGGCAAAACCATCGTCCTCGTGGTTCACGACATCAACTTCGCGTCCTGCTACTCGGACACCATCCTGGCCATGAAAAACGGCCGGCTGGTGCACCAGGGCAGCCCGGATCACATCATGCAGCAGGCCATGCTCCACGACGTCTACGACATCGACATCCGCATCGAGGAAATCGACGGCAACCGGATCGGCGTGTACTTCGCCTGAGGTTTCCTTTTGAACCACCCACGACGCCGGCACAAGCGCATTTCCACTATCGGAATATGCCCACTTCGGATATATTGCCACTATGACCGAAGTCGCCTTCTGGATCCTCACGGCCCTTGCCGGTGGACGCCAGCACGGATACGCCATCCTTCAGGACGTGGAAGAGCTCTCCAATGCTGAGATCTCGTTGCGTGTAACCACGCTGTACGCCACGCTTGAGCGTCTCGTACGGGACGGAAATGTTCGCCCGGCAGGTGAGGAAACGGTAGCCGGCCGCGCGCGACGCTATTACGAACTCACCGACGACGGCCGGCATGCCCTGGCCCGGGAAAGCGAGCGCCTTGCCACCAGGCTGCGCGCGGTGGAGGGCAGGCTGGCAGCTCCGAAGGTTGCGGGTGGCCGCGCAGCTCCGGCCACAATGTCAGGGGGGTATGCAGGGTGAGGGGCAGCAGACGGCAGCGGTACACCCGGCTGCTTCGCTGGTATCCGCGGACGTGGCGGGAGGACCACGGCCGAGTGGTCCTCGATACCCTTGAGCAGCACGCTGTCGATCAGGGCCGGTCCCGCCCATCCCTGGCGGAAGCCTGGTCACTGAGGGCGCACGGGCTCGGTGAACGGGCTACGTATCAGTGGGCTGTAGGCTGTGCGGCCATAGCCTCGCTCACATTCATTGCCACTGCCATCATGTTGGTCACTAATGCGATAAATCTTCCGGGTGCCGGTACCGTCCGGCTACTCTTGTCTGTCCTTATTGGCCCCATGGCCTTGGCGTTTGCTGGCGTGGTGCTTCTCTACAGGGCAGGGCGCATCACCGCGCCGGCGGCGCTATTCACTGCCGTAGCGGCCATTCCCGCCTGTGGCCTTACGGCGGTGACAGCGGCGAGTTGGACCGTCGGATTCAATGAGGCAGATGAGGGGATGGCCCGGTCGTGGTTCGGGTCATCGACACTCCTGTTCCTTGGGCTCGCCGGAGTGGCCGGAACCATCTGCCTCCTCGGACCGATCAGCGCGGCCCTCAATACTCGGCGATCACGCGCCGGGCGTCTCATCCAGAGTGTCCTTTTGGCGGCACCGCTGGCGTTGGCTCTCGGCGCCCTCATACTCATGGCAGCCCACATCTTCGGCATGATCATCGCCGTAATCGTGTTGGTGGTTGCACTGCGGGCCTCTACCGCAAATTCTGAGCGGGAAGCCCTGCCTTCTGCTCCGCGGGCCAATTCGTCGGCCGGAGCCCAGCGGCAACACGCAGCAGTTGGCGTAGCCGCGGCGGTCAGCTTGGTGGTGGGGATTGGCTGCCTTGTTTTTGCACTCACCGGAAGCAGCTGGGCCTTCTGGGTGAGGGACTCCACCCGTGCCATGAACCTCGGCCTCGCAGCGGGCGCCCTGGCTGCCATCCCGGCCGCCCTGGCGGCGGGATCCGTGCTTTCCGATCGCGTAGGCCGCGTTGCGCACGCGTCGACGTTCCTCTGTTGTGCCGGGCTCATTGCGGTTGCGTCCGCTCAACTTCACGGGGCCGGACATCCTTGGCAGTGGCCGCTGATACTCGCTGCCGCCGTACTCGCGGGCTTTGCGATCGCGCTGCCTTTCGGACGGCTGATTCCAGGTGGACGCATGGCCTTGGTTGCCGTAACCATCCTGTTCGGTCTGGCGGCATCGATCGTGGGCCTCTTCATGGTGACAGCGGCCGGTTTCATCGCGCCCGTTGCAGCTGCCGTCCTGCTTGCCTGGGCGCTACTGCGTCTATCGAAGCAGCGGCGCCCAGTACAGCCGGGGATACTTCACCACTAGGAGCATCTCACGACGCCGGCACTCACCATGTGTGCCGGCGTCGTGATGTGCTTGGGTCATGAACACCGACGCCACCGCAGCTGATTCCCGTACCTTCCTGACCCTCGACATCGACGGCGGAACCGTCCGCTTCCGGCCGGCAACCCGCCGGGACCTGGCCGGGATTGTGCGCCTGGTGGCGGAGGACCCGCTCGCAGCGGCACGGGAGGACCTGACGGACATGGCGCCGTACGAGGCGGCTTTTGACGCCATCGACGCGGATCCGGGGCAAGTGCTGGTGGTGGGGGAGTTGCACCCGGTTGATGGCGCGAATCCCACCCTGGTGGCGACGTTCCAGCTCAGCTTCCTCCCGGGCCTGTCCCGAAAAGGCAGTCTGCGTTCCCAGATCGAAGCGGTGCGGGTGGTGGACAGTCTTCGTGGCCAGGGCGTGGGTCAGGAGATGGTGCGCTGGGCTATTGATGAGTCCCGCCGTCGTGGTTGTGGTTTGGTCCAGCTGACCACGGACAAATCACGGAGGGATGCCCCCCGGTTCTACGAACGGCTGGGCTTCGCCGCCAGCCACGAGGGCATGAAACTGCGCCTCTGAACGCGAAGCGGGGGCTTACCGCTTGGCCGCACCCTTGGGCACAAACAGCGTTTCCGCCTGCTCAAGGGACATCCCGTTGGTCTCCGGGACCTTGAACATCACGAAGAAGAACGACGCCGCCGCGAACAGCGCGTACATGGCGTAGGTGAGCGGCAAAGAGGCCGCAGCCATCACGGGGAAGCTGAGGGTGATGGCGAAGTTGGCTATCCACTGCGCAGCAGCGGCCAGGCCCAGCGCCCGGGCACGGATCCGGGAGGGGAAGATCTCGCCCAGCAGCACCCACACCAGCGGGCCCCATGAAGCACCGAAGCTGATGACAAACACGTTCGCAGCCACCAGAGCCACCGGGCCCCAAGCGCCAGGCAGAGAGATGTCGGAACCCGAGCCCACGGCCTGCGAAAACGCCACAGCCATCACGCCGAGGGACACGGCCATACCGATCGAGCCGGTCAGCAGGATGGGCCGCCGGCCAATCCGGTCCACCAGGGCAATGGCCACGAGGGTCACCAGGATGTTGGTGACGGAGGTTGCCACGGAGATGGTCAGCGAGTCGCTTTCCTGGAAGCCCACGGCTTTCCACAGCGTCGTGGAGTAGTAGAAGATCACGTTGATACCGACGAACTGCTGCAGCACCGACAGCGTGATGCCGATCCAGACCACGCCCTGCAGGCCCAGGGTCTTTCCGCGGAGGGAGCCCTCCTTGCCGGCGAGGTTGTCCATTTCGATGGCCTCACGAATTTCCCGGATGTGCCGGTCCGTGTCCTCCGCGGGAGCGATCGAGTCGAATACCTTCCGCGCCTCGTCCTCATTGCCCTGGAACACCAGGAAGCGCGGGGACTCCGGCAGGGTGAAGGCAATCCAGCCGTAGACAACGGCGGGTACGGCGCCCGCAAGGAACATCCATCGCCACGCCTCGATGCCCAGCCAGAACGGCTGGCCTGCGCCGGACGCACCGTTGGCGAATAAAGCATCCGAAAGCAGTGCCGCGAAGATACCGGTGGTGATGGCCAGTTGCTGCAGGGAGGCCAGCCTGCCGCGGACCTGCCGGGGCGAGATCTCGGAGATATAGGCGGGCGCGATCACGGACGCGAGGCCAATGCCCAGCCCGCCCACCAGGCGCCAGAAGATCAGGTCCCAGACACCGAAGGCAAAGCCGGTGCCGATCGCGCTGACCAGAAAGAGTAACGCGCCCAGCTTCATGGCAGGGATCCGGCCGTAGCGGTCGGCTACCTTGCCTGCAAGGTAGGCACCCGCGGCGCAACCGAGCAGGGCCACGGCCACGGCAAACCCGGTGACTGCCTCGGAAAGTACAAACTCGTCCTGGATGGCATCTACGGCGCCGTTGACCACAGAGGAATCAAAGCCGAAGAGGAACCCGCCTACCGCCCCTGCCAGGGCCAGCCAGATCACCCGCCCCGGAATTTTGGTGGACAGTTGCCCTGCGGCGGCGGTCATAACGCTCCTCGGTGTAAAAGTCAGGTCTGTGCCCGTCGGGGCGTCCCTAGTCTTACACCATGAGTCCTGCTCCCTGAGTCAAAGGCAGGTAAATGAGACGAAGTGTACATTTTCAAGGTCCTGGGGCAGCCGAGCGCTCAGCGTTCCACCAGGATCCCGTCCGGATCGCACCAGACCATAGCGCCCGGGCGGATACGGACCCCGTCCAACTCCAAGTCCACATCGGTCTCCCCGGCACCAGCCTTGCTGCTCTTGCGCGGGTTGCTGCCAAGAGCCTTCACACCCAGATCAAGCTGTGAAATAGCTTCCCGGTCCCGGATGGCGCCATTAATAACGACGCCGGCCCAACCGTTCGCCACAGCGCTCGCGGCGATCATGTCCCCCATGAGGGCGGTACGCAGCGATCCGCCGCCGTCCACCACTAATACGGCTCCGTCGCCGGGAGTGCCCAGGACAGATTTCACCAGGGCATTGTCTTCCAGGCAGCGGATGGTGCGGGCCGGTCCGCTGAAGTGCGTCCTGCCGCCCATGGACAGGAATTGCAGGGAAACGGAGTCCAGTTCCTCGCCGCGTTCGTCGTAAAGATCCGCGGTGTTGACGTTTTGGGGGAGGTGGGTGATGTTTGGTTCAGCCATGGCTACTCCTGTTGTTCAAAAAGTGGGTGGAAATGGATGGTGCGCAGATGCCCCACGATAGTCTGATTCCACACGTTAGAAACCGTTCTGGGGAGCCCGCAGTGAGCCTGTCCGATACGCCTGCTTCGGCGCCAAACTCCGGAGCCGTTCCGCCCGCACAGTCATCGGCACTTGCTGACCCCATCGTCAAGGTCACGCCCCGCTGGATCACCGGCCTGGTGCTGGTCAATGTAGGCATCAATGCCGCGTTTTTCGGGCCCATCAACGTCTTCATCGGTCAGCAGGCCATTGGCATCGATCCGGCGAACAAGGAAGCCATCCTTTCCCTGGTCACGGGCTGCGGCGCGGCCGTCTCACTGGTGGCCAATCCGTTGTTCGGCGCGCTGTCGGACCGCACCGTGTCCGGATTTGGCCGCCGCGCGCCCTGGGTCCTGGCCGGCGCCGTCCTGGCAACTGCGGCTCTCCTGGCCATGTCCGGCGCCGGAGCTGTGGCCCTGATGGTGCTGTGCTGGTGCCTCGTGCAGTTGGGCGCGAATGCGGCCTACGCCGCCATCACCGCCGCCGTGCCTGACCGCGTTCCGGTACTCCAGCGCGGCGGTGTGGGCGGGCTCGCTGCCATGGGACAAACGGCGGGAATCCTGCTCGGAGCGATCTTCGGCGCCGTCGTCAGCGGGAACTACATGGTGGGCTACTGGCTCTGCGCAGCCGCCCTCCTGTTCTCCGTGCTGCCTTACCTTTTCCACCGCAACGATCCACCGCTGCCCCGCGAAGAGCGCGAGCCCTTCCATCTGGCCACCTTCGCCCGCGGCTTCTGGATCAGCCCGGCACGCTACCCGGATTTTGCGTGGGCATGGCTCACCCGCTTTCTGGTCAACGTGGGGAACCAGCTGACCATTGTGTACCTGCTGTTCTTCCTGCGGGACGTGATTAAACACGACGACCCGGCGTTGGGTGTCCTCATCCTGACCGGGATTTACGCAGTGATGGTGATGGTGACGGCGGTTCTGGCGGGCCCGTGGAGCGATCGCACCGGCAAACGGAAACCGTTCGTCATCGGTTCCTCCGCCACGATCGCCTGCGCCGGCCTGATCATGGCGTTCTTTCCGGTGTGGACGGGAGCACTGGTGGGCGCGGCCGTGCTGGGCATCGGCTTCGGCGCCTACCTCGCCGTTGACTTCGCGCTGCTCACCCAGGTCCTCCCGCACGCCATCAGCCGCGGCAAGGACATGGGCGTAATTAACGTGGCCAACTCGCTGCCGCAGGTATTCGCCCCGATGCTTGCGTACGTCTCCCTCACCTTCCTGGGTGGTTACGTCACGCTCTTTACGACGGCGGCCGTCATCGGCCTGCTGGGTGCCGTGTTCGTGGTGAAGATCAAGTCGGTCGCCTAGGGCCTGCCCATGCTGGACCCGCTGGTTGCGCCGGCCGTCACGGCAGCAGTCGTCGCAGCGGTTACCGGGTAACGGGCAGCGTTGTAACAGGCAGCGTCGGCCCGGAACCTTCAGGCTGGACGACGGCGCCACTCGCCCTTCCGCCATTTCGATGGTTCCGTGCCCATTCGATGTCCCCGGGCGTCGACCCTGAACGGAACCATCGAAACGGGCGGTGGCCGCTGCCGGCACGGGGTGGGCTTAGACAGCCGGGCGTCCGGCCGGCCCTAAACTGGGGGCATGACCCAGGAAACTGTTGTAACCGTCCTTTGCGGCCTTGCCATCCTGGTGGGTGTGGCGGGGACGATTATTCCCGTACTGCCCGGGAGCATCCTCGTCGGTGCGGCCCTGCTGGCGTGGGCCATTTGGGGTGGTGCCGGCGCGGTGGGCTGGGTGGTCTTCGCGATCGGGGTGGTGTTTGTGGCAGTCGGGATGGCCGCCAGCGCCGTGCTCACCGGCCGGAAGATGAAGCAGCACGCCATCCCAGGCCGTAGCGTGGTGATCGGTGTAGTGGCCGGCGTGGTGGGCATGTTCGTTATTCCGGTAGTGGGGCTGTTTGTGGGTTTCGCGGCCGGACTGCTGCTGAGCGAACTGGCCCGGACGCGGAATTTTGGCACCGCCACCACCACCAGCTGGACCGCCCTCAAGGCCACCGGGCTGGGCATCCTGGTGGAGTTCGGCCTTGCGTGCCTGGCGGCCAGCACCTGGGTGATTGGCCTGTGGGTGGCTGCGGCGACGTAGCATGGAGGAATGACCGCGGGGGATTTTGGAGCGCCGATTTACAGGGATACCCGTGACCTCACGCCCTTTGGGCAGCCCCGCTTCCGCACTCCGGTAACTGAACTTGCCGGCAGCCTGGGCGGGCTGGTCCAAGGCGTGCTGGGCGGCCGTGACCACGCCTTGATATCGGTGGATGGCGTTGTCCCCAGGCTTAGGCTCCGGCCGGGTAAAGCTGCCAAAGCCGTCCACGATGCCATCTTCACCAGCAGGGAACCGGGGCGGCTGCTGGTGGTGGCCCGCTCCTATCCAGGCTGGGCCGGACTGTGCTGTGTAATGGCGGGCCTGTTGGCGTATCAGCACGGCAGGTACCTGTATGCCTGTGAGCTCCTCCAGCGCGGGCTGGCAACCAGGAACGACGACGAAGCGAACCAGTATGCCTTTGCTTACCTTTCGCAGGTGGTCACCCGGGTGGAGGTTGCCGACCGCATCGAAGTCCCCGTGCTGTTCAGCCAGGAGTCCGTGTTCCTGGCGCTCTCACACGCGTTGCGGGAAACCGGGCAGCTGGAAGCCTCGCTCCAGGCACTGAAGAATCTGCCGCCGTCGCTACCTACGGCGCTGGCACGCTGTGCGCTGGCCTTCGCGTTGGGCAGGGACAAGGAAGTGGTGATTTGGACCGAGGGACTGCTGAATTCCGACGACGTTGCCGCTGCGTTGTTGCTTCTCAGGGCTCGTGCACTGCGTCGGCTGGGCGCCCGGGCTAAGGCGGACTGCGCACTCGGTGAAGTTCTTCGGCGTCGCAAGACCCACGTGATGCTGCGCAACGATGCCCTTTCCGACCGGGCGCTGCTGTTGCTGGACAACGGCCGCAAGTCACTCAACCCCAGGGACTGGCTTCGTGGTAAGCCGGTGGAATCAGAGCTGGAGATTATCCGGAAGGACGTCGAAGAGCGAAGGCTGTGGGAGCAGGACTGGAACAAGCTGCACGGCGAGTAGGGGACTCTCAGAGCGGTCGTTCGTGCTGCTCGTTACGCTGCTTGTTTGCTCTCGCGCGGACGTGCATCTTCTCGCCTTGGCCTCCGAAGACACTGAGTACTTCTGCCTGCTGATCTCCCGTGCTGCCGAACCAATGGGGTACGTGAGTATCGAACTCGGCTACCTCCCCCGGTCCCAGGACCAGATCATGGTCCCCGAGAACAAGGCGCATGCGACCCGAAAGGACGTAAAGCCATTCATAGCCTTCGTGCGTCTTGAGGGTGGGCTCGGACTTGGATGTCGGGATGACGATCTTCCACGCCTGCATGCCCCCGGGCTGGCGGGTCAGCGGGATGACCGTCCTGCCGTTGGCGTTGAGGGGTTTAAGGCGGATGCGAGGGTCCCCCACTTCAGGTGCGCCGACCAGCTCATCAAGTGGCACCCGGTAAGCCTGAGCCAAAGGCAGGAGCAGCTCCAGGCTGGGGCGCCGCTGGCCGGTCTCCAACCGGGACAAGGTGCTCTTGGAAATACCAGTGGCTGCTGCGAGGCTGGTCAAGGTCACGCCGCGCTTCCTGCGAAGGCGCTTGAGCCGTAGTCCCACTTGGTCAAGCGCGGCGGCAATTCCTGCTGGTTGATCATTCACTGGCTTATCAAACATCCTTTTTCCCGGAAACGGCAACGATTGTTGCCGGGACTGGAATTCCGGATGATTCTGAGGCCATGAATGAACACGATGTCGTAATAGTGGGCGGTGGCGCCGCAGGATTGTCCGCAGCACTGGTGCTGACCCGGGCCCGCCGCAAAGTCCTTGTAGTCGACTCCGGTGCACCCCGCAACGCCCCGGCGACTCATATGCATGGCTTCCTTTCCCGTGACGGCCTGCCGCCCGCTGAGCTCTTGTCCATGGGGCGGGACGAGGTGGAAGGCTACGGAGGCGAAATCGCTGGCGGGGTTGTCACCGAACTGGTCCCGGCCGGCAGCTCGGCGTTTTGGGTGCTGCTATCAGATGGCCGGCGCTTTTCCACCCGGCGCCTCCTCGTTGCCACCGGACTTCGCGATGAGCTGCCACCCATCCCCGGCCTTGCCGACCGATGGGCGCGGGATGTCCTCCACTGCCCGTACTGCCATGGCTACGAAGTCCGTGACCAGCAGTTGGGTGTCCTGGGCGGCTCACCGGACACCCTCCGGTACGCACAGATCGTCCGGCAATGGGCCAAGGACGTCGTCTTGTTCGTACCAGCCGGGTTCCTAACACCCGCACAACGCTCAGAGCTGGTTGCCCGTGCCATCGGAATTGTGGAAGGCGGCGTCACCCGCATCCGGACGGAAGATGACCGCCTGCAAGGCATCGAAATGGACGACGGCAGGATCATCCCGCGCGACGTCCTCTTCGTACCGCCGCGCTTCGTTCCGAACAATGACCTCCTCGCCGGCCTCGGCTGTGAAATAGATGAAACCGGGTGGGCCGTCAAAGACGGGACAGGCAAAACCACCGTTCCGGGGGTATGGATAGCGGGCAACGTGGCCAATCCGCGGGCTCAGGTCATTACGGCGGCCGGCGAAGGATCCGCAGCAGCCATGGCAATCAACGCCGACCTGGTGGACGAGGACGTCAGAAGAGCCGTCAAGGCCTTCAATATGGGCTTCTAACCCCGGTCTTTCCGACCTCAGCGAACTTTCAACCCAATAGAAAAGCTATCAAGGAGCTCCTATGTCCAGTCCTTCAACAGCCACTCGCCCTGCACCGCCAACAAAGCACCAGCTGGCACTGATGATCTGGCTCGCTGTCTTCCCCACCTTGACCGCCATCAACCTCGTCCTCGGAGACTGGCTGGCCACGCTGAACCCTGTCCTGCGGACATTTGTCCTGGCCACCGTTGCAGTTCCCATCGTTATCTACGGCATCATGCCGCAGCTTCAGCGGCTGCGCACCCTCCTAATAAACCGACGTTGAGAAACAGAGTGGCCAGCACTTCTCTTACCCGGCTCTTGTGGCTGTAGCGGCCCCGGAGTACAACGGAGAAATGAGTGAGGCAATCAGGTCCTGGATGCAGAAGTACATTTCTGCATGGACAACCAACGAACCGGAAGATATTGGGGCGCTCTTCAGTGACAACGCTGTGTACGCCACCAGGCCGCATGACCCCGACCCGTGGATTGGGCGCGAGCAAATCGTTGAGCGTTGGCTTGAGGCGAAGGACGAGCCCGGGGGCTGGACCTTCGACTGGAAATTGCTCGGCACTGACGGTGACCTCGCCTTTGTCCAGGGTTACACGGACTACCTGGGGGACCTGCCCAGCTATCACAACCTCTGGATCATCCGACTCACGCCGGATGGCCGCGCGGCGGAATTCACCGAATGGTTCATGGAGGACGGCAGCCAGGCAGCTCCCTGACGCGTCCAGCTACGGGAGCGGCGATTGGGAGCGGCGCCCATTCAAGCCTTAATCTTCGCGGAGCAGGCCCGTGGTCCGGTAGGGGATCACCTCACGCAGGAACATGCTGGTGGAGGTGCGGACAATGCCCGGGCAGAGACGGATCTCTTCGGATACCCGGTACAGATCATCGGGGCTGGTGGCCACCACACGAATCAGCAGGTCGGTATCGCCGGCGGGTGCGTGGCATTCGAGGACTTCGGGAATCTCACGCAGCGCGGCAATCGCCTCGTTCAGGTGGCTCTGGTCCAGCTCGGCACTGACCGCTGCGGACACGCCCCTGCCCATCGCGGCAGGAAGCACGCGGCTGCTGTTGGGACGAAGGGCGCCCGACGCCGTCATCCGCTCCAGTCGGGACTGGACAGTTCCGCGCGCCAGCCCCAGCCGCTGGGCCAGGACCATGATGGGAAGGCGGGGATCGTCGTCGAGCGCCATGAGGATACGGCGGTCGGTGGTGTCGAGGATCTGCAAAGTGCCCACTTTCGGAATCTACTGCCGGCAAGTACTGGTCAGATTGACCAGCCAGTTTGATGCTTGTTGTGCCAACTGTAGGACTCCTGCTCAAATAGTGGCAACAGGGACAACGGCGAACGCTGAATCCCGCACAGGCTACAGGAAACCCGGCACACCACCCGGACCCTGGATCAGGCATCCCGCAAGGACGCTGCCGCTGACTGACTCTTGTTCACACCAACGTCTGTTAGCCCATCTCTCATTCGGATTACTTGTTCACAAGTGCCACCGCCCCGCGAGTGGCACGGCAAGAGCCCCTGAGCCACCGAACCGCGGAAGTGTCCGCAGCGTTCTGTAGCTGAGGGGCTCTTGTGCGTGGCGGCATAGGCTTGGGTCATGACTTTCGCAGGCCGCTTCGCCCCCAGCCCTTCGGGCGAACTGCACGTCGGCAACCTGCGCACCGCCATGCTCGCCTGGCTCTTCGCACGTTCCACCGGGAGGGCCTTCCTGCTCCGGGTGGAGGACCTGGACCGGGCCCGGGCAGGCGCCGAAGCCGTGCAGCTGCGGGACCTGCAGGCTGTGGGCGTCACGTGGGACGGCGGCGTGGTGCGCCAGACGGACCGGGAACCTCTCTATGCGGCCGCGATCGACCGGCTTTCCGCGGCCGGCCTGGCCTACGAATGTTTCTGCACCCGGCGTGAAATACAGGAAGCGCCATCCGCCCCGCACGCTCCCCAAGGCGCCTATCCGGGCACGTGCCGGGATTTGTCTGCGGAGGAGCGCGATGCCCGGCGGGCCGTGCGCCCGGCCGCGATCAGGCTGCGCTCCGGGGTTTCAGAACTTACCGTCAGCGACGTCCTGCATGGCGGGTTCACCGGCGTGGTGGATGATTTTGTGCTGCGCCGCAACGACGGTGTTGCCGCCTACAACCTCGCGGTGGTGGTGGACGACGCCGGGCAGGGCGTGGACCAGGTGGTCCGCGGCGACGACCTCCTGCCGTCGACACCGCGGCAGGCCTACCTGGCGTCACTGCTGGGATATCCGGTGCCGGACTACGCCCACGTTCCACTGGTACTCAATGCCGACGGCGCCCGGCTGGCCAAGCGCGACGGCGCCGTGACCCTGGCGGATCTCGCCCTCGCGGGCCACTCCGCCGCCGATGTGGCCGCCTTCGTGCTGGCTTCGCTGGCCCTGCCGGAAACCCTGGAGTCCGCGCTCGCCGGCTTTGATCCCGCGAAGCTGCCCCGGGAACCGTGGATCTGGAAGGGGATGCCCGGGCTCTAGGGAGGGCTCCGATTGGGGACAGCCGGGTAATCTGGAAGGCATGTCCCAAACCCCTGCTCCTGAAGAGTCCGCGTACGCCTCCAATCCCGCAGGTACTGCCTCTCCACGTTTTACCGTCGAAACTGCCCGTGTCCTGGCCGAGGTGGCCCACAACCGCCAGAAGGACAAACTCAAGCGACCCTACCGCGATCACGTGCTGGCCGTCGGGGATGCCCTGGCCGATTTCGACGACGACATCCAGATCGCCGGCTACCTCCACGACATTGCCGAGGACACTCCTATTACCCGGCAGGCGTTGCTGGACATGGGCGTCTCAGAGCGGGCAGTGGAGATCATCGAACGGGTCACCAAGAGCATGTATGAGAACCCTGATGACTACCAGGGGATCATCCGCGAGATCGCCGAGGACCACGATGCCACCTTGGTCAAAATCGCGGACAACGCCCATAATTCTGTGCCCGAGCGGGTCAAGGCCCTGGCCGAGAAGTGGCCGGACAAGCCGCCGGTCACGCGCTATTCCGAGGCCCGTCCCGTCCTGTACACGGCTGTTCCGGCCGAAGAGATCCGGCTGATCCTTGAACGGGTTAACCCTGCGCTGCTGCCCGAACTGGAAGAACTGACCGACCTCGAGGAAGCGACGGACTAGCCCTTCGTCCGGTCAGCCCGTCCGGCTGTGCAGGCGGGCCAGATCGGTTTCACGCCATTTCCGGCCGGCGGCCTCGTCCGCCACAATCACGAAGGCCGGCCCGGCCACGATGACCAATAGGCAAGCCGTGACGGGCAGCCCGGCAGCTGCCAGGGCGACGCCAAGCCCGCACGATGCCACCACCACAGCTGTCATCACGAGGTTCCGCGCATCGAAGCCGGTCAATGAACCGTAGACCCAGTTCAGGGCAATCTTGAATATTGCAACGGGGATGGCTACGGCGGCTACGGCGGCTGCTGCGCTGATGTGCGCCTCGTGATCGATGTAGTACGCCAGCACGTGCAGACCGGCCCCGGCGGCGGCGATGGCGGCGAAGATGAGCATATGTCCGTAGCCGAAGACGAATGACTTCTCGCGCCGGACATGAAGGGCCTCGCCGCTGGGCAGAGTGAAGTAGACCCACCACAGGGCAAAGGCCAGGCCTGTTCCGCCCAGCCCGACCAGGGCCGCGTTAAGGCTCCAGCCGTGGAGGGCGACGATGACCCGGAGAGTTTCAATGGCTCCGATCAGGCATTCACCCAGGGCAATGATGGCCAGGAGGCCGTAGCGCTCGGCTATGTGGTGGGCGTGCCAAGGTGTTTTTGACCGACGTTCGGCCACCCACGGCGTTGCCATCTCCATGAGAAATAAGGGCAGGATCATCAGGACTGTAGTGAGAACAGGGGCGTCGATAAAGATCACAGCCACCCAGCCGAGCTGCACAATGGCCAGGTATCCCGCGTATTGGAGTGCTACATGCCGGCGTTCCGGATCCTGCCGGGCCACCCGCATCCACTGGAAGATCAGGGCCACCCGCATCACAACGTAGCCCAGGACCATCACGGCGTTGTCCACATGCTCGCCTTCGACAAGGGAGTGGAAAAGCGGTTCCACTCCCATGGCCAGCACCAGTACGCCCACCATCTGCACCATGGACGACCCGGAAAATCCAGTCGTCCGTGTCGTAGGCGCTGGCGAACCACGTGAAGTTAATCCAGGCCCAGTTCACCGCGAACATTGCGAAGGTGAAGCCGATGAGTCCGGGCGCCAGGTGGTCTTCGGCAATGGCATGGGCGAACTGGCTGGAGGCCACACTGAAGGCAATGACGAAGGTCAGATCGAAGAACAGCTCCAGCGGAGTGGCCGGGCGGTGCGGCGCGTGCGGATCGCGTCCGCCCATTCGAGGGAGGACGCGGCGGGAACTGAACGGCATTCCGGATGCCCTTTCTGTCGGGTAGCTGCGAATGTACAGTACCGGCAGCGATGCAGCTGGGGCTATCTGACAACGGCATTGCGCAAATGTGCGTAGCTGTCGTCGTAAGTCGCCATAATCGAGGCGGTGCTCTCAGGGTATTGACTGCGACTTACCCCTGCCCTGTCCGCCAAGAGGTTGTACCGGCCCTCAATCTCCTGGTCCAGAACTGGTTCCAACTGGGCAATCCAGGTCCGGTAATCATCCGCGTCCTGGCCGCTGACGGGCGGGACCGGACCTTCTACCGGCACGTCAAGAGCCCCGGCGAGGGTGGCCATCACGGCGGCCTTGAGCTGCAGCGTTCGCAATTCCTCAGAACCGTCAGCCGCAGCGATGGCATGCCTTTCATTGCCCGCCCACAGGGTTTCCGCCAAGGTACTTCCCTCGCTGACCCCCTTGTCCACAAGACCCAGCAGGCCATCCTGCACAGGTTTGGGCAAGTCACCAAACTTCGGGATAAATTTCTTGACCGGGACGAGCCCAACCACAGACTCAACCGGTTTGATCACGGCTTTAGCCGCTTCATCCTGGTCAGCCCCTGCCACAATGCCGGCGCCATCCGAGGCGGCGTCCAGGAGGGCGTGCAAATGGACCAGCCGCTTGCCGACGCCGAGCACATCGATCGGGTTGTCCGTGCCCTGGGCGTGCCGGGCCAGTGCCGCCGAGTAGTCCGCCGCGAACGCATCCATGGCCCCGCCTCCTCCGCTTCCATAGATGCGGCCGATGACCCCAGACACTACTTCCTCATCCAGCACGGCGGCACGCCGGGATGAGCCGTCAGGCATCCGGATGTCCGTGGTGATTGCGTCGCCCGGATTGACTCCGGCGTCTTCAAGGAAGCTTGATTCGAGCAGGCCAGGCAGCTGGATGGCGGCAGCAAAGGTCAGCGATTCGACGGCGGCGGGACTGAGTCCATCCTTTTGAAAGTGCGGATTGTGAGCCAGCGTGGTGATGATGAGCCCGGATCCGGCTGCCAGCTGGTCCCACTCGGCGCTGTCGAGACCGGCCGGATGGATGGAGGCAGAAGCCCAGACCGCGAGTGCGCCTTCGAAACGATCAGCGTCGTTCCCGTTCGCTGCCTGCCAGTCCCGGCCGTACCAGTGGCGGATCCGGTCTGCTCCGTCCGCCTCGGTGAGGAAAGCGTGCGACGCTTCGGGTGAGTGGGCCAGCTGGCTGAAGACCAGCCCTGCCGGATCGCGGAGACGTTCAGCTGCTCGGTCTGCTGCCCCTGGCTGGGCTGTTTCTGCCTGGATGATCGCGGGGAGTGGGGTGGAAGTTCCCGTCTGGACCGGCGAGTCCTGGATCCGTTCCCGCTGGTCAACCCGGCGGGCCAGCGCCAAGGCCAGTGGAGCTCCGATGGCAGCGCCGGACAGCAGGTAGGCCAGGCCCGTATTTCCTGTCCTAAGGTCCTGGACCATGCCTGCGTCGAAGTCCGGGCGGTTAAGGGTCTCGAGTCCAACGTCCGGCAGCAGCCCGGAAGCCATAGCGGCGGCCTCCGAGTCATTCCAGCGTTGCGAGGCCAGCACAAAGGCCGATCGCATGGCCTGCGGGAAGCTGGAGGATTCAGAGCCCGGCCTGCCCTCCCGGGACGCGGGAAAGGAACCCACGAGCCGGGCGGCTTCCGTACCGCCTAGGGCTGTGAAGAAGGCGTCCATGTGTTCGGCGGAATAGCCGTAGGCGTCCAGGAGGTCCTTGAGTTGAGCATAGGACTCAGCGGTGGGCGGGTGGCGGCGAAGAATGTCCCGGGACTTGGCAGCCATTACTTCCGCTACCTGCGCCGGGCTGGCCCTGCGGGGATCGGCGATGCCGAATTCCACAAGCTGCCGTCGTGCCGATTTCCAGTCGCTCACGCGATGGGTGGCAACGGCTGCAACGGCTGCCCGGTCTGCGTCCCGGCGTTGCTCCCAGAGGCTCTCGATGTCCCGCTGGCAGCTGGCTATCTCCTCAGTCCGGACCTGGCGCTCAGCGAGTAGCCGCGCATAGGCAACTTCAGCGTCAGCACTCATGCCGCGCGGATACATCATGCCGGACGATGCCGGATCGGGGTGCAGGCGCAGCCATTCCCTGGCCAGTTCAATGCGGGCCCGGATTGGGCCGAACGAGCGGGAAATCCCCTCCAGGTCCTGCCGGTAGCGGTCCACTCCGGCCAACTGCCCCAGCAGGTTTTCCGAGACGCGCTTGAGATGCTGCTGGATGCCGTTCAGCAGGGCTGTGCATGCCGAGGCATCCGTTCCCTGCCATGCTCCAGGGATTTGGCCGGCCACGGAACCGGCGCCGGTGGCAGCGGTGTCCGTATCAACTATCTGCTGACGCAGGATCATGGCAGCCGTGATCAGTTCACCGGCGTTGTGTTTGCCGGGGTTCTCTTCCAGGAGGGCCGTCATACCGGCCATCCTGCCAAACGGCGTGCCGTATCCGCCCTCTCTATGCACGCTATGTGGATAACTCTCCGGGCCAGGGGACCGGTCCTAGACCCGCCCCAGCGAGCCAATGTCCTCGAGGAAGTCCCTCTGGACCTCCTCGCTCACCGTGGTCCGGGTTTCTCCGATTGCATCAAGGTAATCCTGGGTGGTAGGACCCTTCCGGACAGTCTTCCGGACGGCCTCCTCAACCGCGACGGAGGAAGATAGCGTGACCCCGGAGGCGCCGTCGTTGTTCTTTCCGTACACAACGTTCTCCAGCGCCCGCTGGGAGGCACTTCGCGCCGCATACTCAATGTCCGCGGGCGAGAACCCCTGCGTCCGCTCCACCAGCAGGGCAACATCCACGGAATCCACCACGGACGGTGGGATGAACCGCTGCCACATGGCAGTGCGCGCCTGCGCGTCCGGCAGGCCGATGGGAATTACGTAATCGAAGCGGCCGTGGCGGAGGAATGCGGTGTCCAGTGCGCGAATGAAGTTGGTGGCGCAGACCAGCAGCCGTCCCGGCTGTTCGCGGAATGCCGGAATG
Source organism: Pseudarthrobacter sp. TRD_SC_9 (assembly GCF_055361265.1). Lineage (NCBI taxonomy): Bacteria > Bacillati > Actinomycetota > Actinomycetes > Micrococcales > Micrococcaceae > Pseudarthrobacter > Pseudarthrobacter sp. TRD_SC_9. The sequence continues at coordinate 3,726,243 of NZ_CM143956.1, read as the reverse complement.
ATCTTGAGCAGCTCGTTGGTGACGCCTTGCAACGGCGACGGCGGTTCACCGGAGCGCTGCGACGCGATCTCCTCCACCTCGTCGATGAAAACCACAGCGTGTTCCAGCTCGGAAATCTCCAGGAACGTCTCCCGGAGTGCACCGGCCAGGCCCTTCGGATCGGCGGCGAGCCGTGACGGAAACACCTCCACGAAGGGCCACTCGAGGCGGGATGCAATCGCCTTGGCAAACGTGGTTTTGCCGGTGCCGGGTGGACCGAACAACACCACCGCGCGTGGCGGCACCACACCGTATTCGTCTGCCAGATCGGCCTCGGCGAGCGGCAGGACTAAACGTCGTTCCAGCAGCTCCTTTTCCTTGCGCATGCCCGCAACGTTCTCCCAGAGGTCCCGCGCCAGTACGCGGCCGCCCAGCTGCCCCAACGCGCCCAGCTCCTGCCGCTGGACAGGAATGGTCCGCTCAAAATACCGGAGGTTCTTCTTCAGCGCGAAGCCGCGGCTGACAAACGCCTCCACGCGCGTTTCCGCCTCGGGCATCAGCGCAGACAGCTTGTTGAGTCCATGCGGGGCCATCCGGTTCTCGACGGCGGACAGCAGTGAGGTGCCAATACCCTGGCCACGGTTTTCCGGCAGCGTGGCAAGGAAAACGATCCAGCCCTGGTCGTGCGCGGCCCGTCCGACGGCGGCACCCACCACCGTTTCGCCCTGCACCGCCACCACCGCGTGGTCCTTTTCGCAGGAGGCCAGCACCTCGGAGAGGGCATATACCGGCTCCACGTTGGAGGCCTTAAGCGTCTCCCACAAGTGCAGGATGCCGTCCAGGTCGCTTGAATGGAAGTCCCTGATCCGCCAGGTTGTCATGTGGTGTCTCCCGGGGTGGTTCGTCATTGAACTGGGCAGAGCCGCGGAGTGCGGCATGCTGCTGAGCATAGGCGATTGACACCCTTGCGCCGCCTGCCTGCCGCTTCGTTACGCCAGCGGGCAAGCAGACAACGACGGCGGCACCCGGGTTCCGTTCGCAGGAAACCCGGGTGCCGCCGTCGAACTTTACTGCTGGTCAGACCTTGATGGGAACGGGGTGAACCTCGTCCGCCGGGTGGCCTGCCCGCTCGTGGATGCGCCTGACGGCGTCCGCGGACGGGGCTTCGGACAGGCAGTAAACCACGCCGGCGTCGGGGTCGGCCCATGCGGTTTTGAATTCCACATTCTCGTCACTTTGAATGGCGAGGTCGGCGTCGTGCGCGGCTTGAAGGGCTTCTTTAGTGAGCCCGGACATGTTGCGGTGGATATCCATGAACTCCGGCATCTTTGTGCTGCCTCCCTGGGTTGTTCTACGGTGAATACCGAGGATGATGCCGACGTTAGACCCGGGTCCCAGAGCCGTCAAGAGGTAAGTTTTCCTGGATGGTGCCGTGCTCTCACGGGCGCTCTCGCCGGTCTCCTCCGCCAGCCGCCGCAGGCTTGGCCGGACCAGGTCCTCCAGTGGGAAACGTGCCGATGCCGCAGATCCCGGCAGCAGGCCTGGCCGGTCAGCGATGTGCTCCTGAGGCCGGATTCATTTCAGCGCTGCGAGCGAAGCGATGTCCCGGGGCGTGGTCCGGCAGCAGCCGCCCAGCAGCCGTGCACCGAGTCCGCGCCACATGGGGGCGCCCTGTTCAAGGGTGAGGGGTTGGCCATTGATGACATCGTTTTCGGTGGGCGCCGGACCCCAGGTCTTGGTGACGGCGTCATAGCTTTCGCCGGAGTTTGGGTAGGCGAGCAGGGGAATAGCGGTTGCCTGGCGCAGGGTGCTTAGCGCGGGGGACACGAGTTCCAGCGGCACACAGTTCACCCCGAGCGCAGCAACCCGAGGCTCCGCGGCACACAACTCGGCCACTGCGCCCAATGGCGTGCCGTCGCTGATGTGCCCGCCGTCCCGGAGCGTGAAGGACAGCCAGGCCTCGACGTCGAACTCCACCAACAGCTCCAGCAACGCCTCGGCCTCCGGTAGGGAAGGCAGCGTTTCACAGGCCAAGAAGTCGACGCCGGCCTCCAGCAGGGCGGCGATCCGCGTCCGATGGAAATCGAGGAACGCGGCCCGGTCCAGGTGATAGTCGCCGCGGTACTCGGACCCGTCGGCCAGGTAGGCCCCGTAGGGGCCCACGGAACCCCCAATCAGCAGCGGCCCGGCGTTGGGGTTTTCGGCGAGGTATTCCGTGCGCGCTCCATCGGCCAGCCGGACACTCAACGCCACCAGGTCCAGCGCCTCTGCCTCGCTGATTCCACGACGGGCAAAGCCCAGCGGCGTGGCCTGGTAACTGGCGGTAAGGGCCACTTGGGCGCCGGCGCGGAAGTAATCCAAATGCACGCGCTTAACCAGCTGGGGCTGCTCCAGCAGGACCTTGGCTGACCACAGCGGGTCATCGAGGTTGCTGCCGTGAGCCTCCAACTCGGTGGCCAGCGCGCCGTCCAGCGTCAGGTTTTGCTGTTCGTCAAGGAGCCGGGAGAGGGCGGTGTTCCGGGACATGGCTACTTGAACGTCTCCGCCGGCGGGTTTGCCACCACCGGGGCCAGGCCGGTGAAGCCGTCGCGGGCCTGGGCGATCTCCCGGATCCGCTCGCGGCAGGCGTACCAGCCAAACACCATCAAGGCGCAGGCGACGGCGGTGACCAGCATGGTGAGCGGCGATTCGATGAACACCATCACCAGGACACCGGCCAGGAACAGCAGCGACAGGTAGCCGGTGTAGGGGGCGCCGAACATACGGAAGGACGGGCGCTCCAGGAAGCCCTTGTCTGCCCAGCGCTTGAGCTGGATCTGGCACAGAACTATGGTGGCCCACGTCATGACGATGCCCACGGAAGCCACGTTCAGGACAATTTCGAAGGCCTGCGCGGGGACCAGGTAGTTCAGCGGGACACCCAGCAGGGAGACGCCGGCCGTGATGGCAATTCCACCGTAGGGCACGCCGGCCTTGTTCATCCGCGAGGCGAACTTGGGCGCGGAGCCGTTGACGGACATGGAGCGCAGGATCCGGCCGGTGGAGTACAGGCCGGCGTTCAGCGAGGACAGCGCGGCGGTGAGCACCACCAGGTTCATGATGACGTCCACGCCCTGGATGCCGATGGAGCCGAAGAATGTCACGAACGGGCTGACACCCTTTTCATAGGACGTGTACGGCAGCAGCAGGGCGAGCAGGATGACCGAGCCGACGTAGAAGACGGCGATGCGGAACACCACGGAGTTGATGGCCTTGGGCATGATCTTTTCCGGGTTTTCGGTTTCGCCGGCCGCGGTGCCTACCAGCTCAATGGAGGCGTAAGCGAACAGCACACCCTGCATCAGGATGATCATCGGAAGCAGGCCGTTGGGGAAGACGCCGCCGTTGTCCGAGATGAGGCTCAGGCCCACCTGCTGGCCGTCCACCGGGGTGCCGAAGATGACGAAGTAGGTTCCGACGACGAGGAAGACTACCAGCGCGGCCACCTTGATCAGGGCGAACCAGAACTCCATCTCGCCGAAGACCTTCACGGACACCAAATTCAGTGCCAGGACGACCAGCAGGGCAATCAGGGCCCAGGCCCACTGCGGGACCGCGGCCATCCAGGGGATGTAGTTGCCGAAGAAATTCATGTAGAGCGCGGCGGCGGTGATGTCCACGATGGTGGTGGTGGCCCAGTTGATCCAGTAGAACCAGCCGGACACAAACGCGGCCTTTTCGCCGTAGAACTCGCGGGCGTAGGAGACGAAGGACCCCGACGACGGGCGGTGCAGCACCAGTTCGCCGAGCGCACGCAGGATGAGGAACGCGAAGAAACCGCAGACAGCGTACGCGATGACCAGCGACGGGCCAGCTGCATTAAGCCGGCCGCCGGCGCCCAGGAACAACCCTGTTCCAATGGCGCCGCCGATGGCGATCATCTGGATCTGCCGCGGCTTGAGGTTCTTGTGGTAGCCCTTGTCCTCGGCATGCAGCGCCGATTCGGTGGCGTGTGCCTGGGGCGGAACGGTGTGGTCCGTAATGGGTGTTTGTGCCATGGGGGAATGTCCTTTGGGGGTTGGGCTTGTCGAAACCGTGAGCGTCCGGTGGTTGAGGTTGTCGAAACCCCGGTTTCGACAACCTCAACCACCGTTACTTGCTGAGGTTGGCCAGGCGTTCGGGGCTGAGGAGTTCCTGGAGTTGTGGTGCGGTGAGCAGTCCGTGTTCCAGGACCAGTTCGGCCACGCCCTTGCCGGTGGCGAGTGCTTCTTGGGCGATGGCGGTTGCGGTGGCATAGCCCAGGTGGGGATTCAGGGCGGTGACCAGGCCGATGGACTGCTCCACGGTGAGGCGGAGGTGTTCGGTGTTGGCGGTGATGCCGGTGACGCAGCGGGCCGTAAGGGTGCGGCAGGCCGCTTCGAGGTGGCTGATGCTCTTGTGGAGGCTGTGGACGATGATCGGTTCGAAGGCGTTGAGCTGGAGCTGCCCGGCCTCGGCGGCCATGGTGATGGTGACGTCATTGCCCACCACCTCATAAGCCACCTGGGAGACCACTTCCGGGATCACCGGGTTGATCTTGCCGGGCATGATCGAGGACCCTGACTGCACGGCCGGGAGGTTTATTTCGCCGAGTCCGGCGCGTGGTCCGGAGGAGAGGAGCCGGAGGTCGTTGCAGATCTTGGAGAGTTTTACGGCCACGCGCTTCAGGACGCCGGAGAGGTGGACGAACGCGCCAACGTCCTGCGTCGCTTCGATGAGGTCGACGGCGGTGACCAGGGGCAGGCCGGTTACTTCGGCCAGGTGCCGGCAGGCTGCCTCGGCGTAGCCAGGAGGCGCGTTCAGACCGGTGCCGATCGCCGTGGCGCCCAGGTTGATTTCGTGAATGAGGAGGTCCGCTTCGGCTAGGCGCAGCTTGTCTTCTCCGATGGTGACGGCGTAGGTGCCAAACTCTTGGCCCAGGGTCATGGGGACGGCGTCCTGGAGCTGGGTGCGGCCCATCTTGACGATGGTGCGGAATTCCAAGGCCTTGGCAGCGAACGCGTCTTCGAGTCCGGTGAGGGCGTCCAGGAGTTCGCGGGCGGCGAAGATGGTGCCCAGTTTTACGGCGGTCGGGTAGACGTCGTTGGTCGACTGGCTCAGGTTGACGTGGTCGTTGGGGTGCAGGCGGGCGTAGTCGCCTTTGGGGTGGCCCAGGATTTCGAGGGCGCGGTTGGCGATGACCTCGTTCGCGTTCATGTTCGAGGACGTGCCGGCGCCGCCCTGGATCACGTCCACCACAAACTGGTCGGCGAGTTCACCGTTCATCACGTCCTGGCAGGCCTGCTCGATGGCGTCCCCGCGCTCGGCGTCCAGGAGACCGAGTTCGCGGTTGGTGCGGGCCGCGGCGAGTTTCACGGCGGCGAGCCCGCGGACCAGGTGCATGTTGCTGGACAGCGGCTGGCCGGTGATCGGGAAGTTCTCCACCGCCCGCAGCGTGTGGACACCCCAGTATGCGGTGGCGGGGATGTCCCGGTCACCGAGCAGGTCGTGCTCGGAGCGCGTCGCTGCCGCAGGGGTTTCGATGGTCGGGAAGCTGTTTGTCATGGTGGTCCTAGCGGGCTTCATTGACGGGCGTGGACAGGAAATCGAGGGCCTGGAAGGTGCCCACGTTGCGGCCGCCTCCCAGGACTGGGGCGGTGGCGAGGGAGCCGAGGGTGGAGGTGTCGACGTCGAGCGCTCCCAGTGCGCGGACGGTGACGGGCATCCGCGCGCGGTCGCCGCCGTCGGAAATCTTCACCGCGATGGCACGGCCGTCCGGGAGTCCCACCAGCTGGACAGCTTCAAAGCCGTCCTTCGCCACCACCCCGGGCACCAGGCGCATCAGTTCGGTGACGTCCCGGCGTTCGCCGGCAACCATCTCCGGGTGGCGGCTCATGGCCAGCCCGACGACGGCTTCCGCGGTGAGTGCCGGCGGCTCCTCGCCTGCCCCCGAGATCCCGGCGTCGGAAGCGGCCTTGGCGATCTTTCCGAAAGCGGTGGCCATGCCGCGCAAGGTGAGGGCGAACAGCGGAGTACCGCAGCCATCCGTGCTGATCCCGAAGGGCTGCTCGCCGGTGAGCTCGGCAACCGTGGCAGCGACCAGCTGCTGCAGCGGGTGGCCAGGATCCAGGTAGCCCTTGACCGGCCAGCCATTGATAACACACGTGGCGGCCATGGAGGCGTGCTTGCCGGAACAGTTCTGAGTGAGCTGGGTCGCGGTGCCGCCGGCACGCAGCCATTCTTCGCGCTCAGCCACGCCGTAGGGCAGGTCGAGGCTGTTTTCCAGGGCGTCAGGCGTGAGGCCGTGGAGTTCCAGAATGCGGCGCGTGCCGTCAATGTGGGTGGCGCTGCCAGAGTGGCTGGCTGCGGTGAGGGCCAGCAGGTCGGCGGGGAGGTCCAGCCCCGCCCGCACCATGGCGACCGCCTGCAGCGGCTTGAGCGAGGACCGCGGGTAGAACGGCGCAAGGGGATCGCCGGCACTAAGGAGGGTGCCGCCGTCGTGATCGGTAGCGATGACCGAACCGTAGTGGATGCTTTCGGCGAGGCCATCACGAACGGCGACTGCGAGCGGCGCGTGCGCGGGGAGTTGGCCGGCGTGGGCGGGCAGGATGACAGGCGCGGGGGAGGGCATGGGGTCCTTAGGGGGTGTCCAGGAGGGGCGGGTCCGCTTGTGGCGGGGGCTAACTGTCCAGGATGGAGTCGACGGCAGCGCCGACGGCTTCGAGGTGGCTTGCCATGGCTGCCGCGGCGGCTTCCGGGTTGCCGGCTTCGATCGCGGAGAGGATTTTCTGGTGCTCAGTGTCAGAGGCATGCTGCCGGTCTGCCACCAGGTTCAGGGTTTCGGACTGGTGTGCCAGGGCGTCCCGGATGTCCGCCACCACGCTGGCAAACACGCGGTTTCCGCTGGCCCGGGCGATGGCCGTGTGGAACGTGGAATCAAGATGTACCCAGGATTCCGGGTCACTTTCCTGGAGCATGGCCTGGGCAACGTCCTTGAGCTCCTGGAGGTCCTCATCGCTGCGGCGGAGGGCTGCAAGTGCCGCCGCCGGGACCTCGATGTGCGGCCGGGCTTCGGTGAGGTCGCGCGCTGAGTACTGGCCAAGTGCCAGATCGTTTGCCACCTTATTGGCGACGACGAATGTTCCCTTGCCTGTTTTGGTGACAGTCAGGCCAAGGGCGGTGCAGGAGCGGAGAGCCTCCCGGATCACGGAACGGCTCACCCCGTACTGCGCAGCAAGTGCTGCCTCGGAGCTCAGTTTGGCGCCTACCTCCACCCGGCCGGACTCGATGTCCTGGCGGACGGCGTTGAACACTGCCTCGGCGGCGCTGAGCCGGGTTAATGGCGTATGGCTTGGACCCGCAGGCTGTCCTGCTGTCCGGCTGTCTGACAGGTTCACGGTTAAAAATATGGCACGGGTCACAGGGGCATGTCAAAGTGGGGCATATTTTCATCCGGTAGCCTCGAAGGGATCCCGTTTCCCAACTGAGGACCTCCATGTCTCCCCGCACGCTGTTCCGCACCTTTGCCATCGCCGAAGCCATCACCTGGACCCTGCTGCTCCTCGGCATGTTCCTGAAGTACGTCACCAAAACGACGGACGTGGCGGTCTCGATCGGCGGCGGTATCCACGGCTTTGTGTTCCTCTGCTACGCCGTGGTGGCGTCCTTTGTGTGGCTGAACCAGAAATGGCCGGGCCGGGTGGGTGCCGTTGCGTTGGTCGCCACCCTCATCCCCTACGCCACCGTTCCGGTGGAGCGCCGGCTGGACCGTCAGGGAATGCTCGACGGCGGTTGGCGGCTCGGCGCCGGCGGTGACCAGCCGCGCGGGGTGCTGGAAAAAGTCCAGGCCTGGGTCCTCCGGAAGCCCATAGTTGCCGGCGTGAGCGCGCTGGCTGCCGTCGCCGTCGTCTTCGGTGTGCTGCTGGTGGCCGGCCCGCCCGGCACTTGGTTCGCCTAGCTCGCTATTTTGCCTGGCTCGCCGCTTTTCCAGGCCGGAGCGATGCTTCTTCCTGTTCCGGAACAGATGTATTGGCCGGTCCACGGACACTGAGGATCAGTGAGTCCAACGACTTGCGGGCGGCATCGATGGCGGCCAGTTCCCTGCTGAGGCGTTCGCGTTCCCTGAGAAGCCGCGCATGCAACTCCTGGGTCCGCACAGTTGGATCGGTGACGCATGGCAGGATCTCGGCCATCGTGGAACTGCACAAGCCCGCGCTGAAGAGCCGTTGAATGAGCAGGACTCGAGGTACAGCATCGGCGGTGTAGGTGCGTTGTCCTGAGTCGGTTCGATGTGCCGTCAGCAGTCCCTGTTCCTCGTAGTAGCGAAGGGACCGGAGACTGACTCCCGTCGCGGCTGCCAGTTCACCGATTCGCACTGTTATTTGCCCCTCACATTGGTGTCAGGTCCTACGGTAAAAACATGACGAACAAGAACTCAAACCATCCCGTGAAGCAACTCCGCCTTGTGGTCGAGGCAGAGGATTATGAAGCCGCCGTTGCCTTCTATCGTGACGTCCTTGGATTGACGGAGCAAGCAGCCTTCGAAGGAGAAGGAGATGCACGCGTCACGATACTGGAAGCCGGCCGCGCGACTCTGGAAATTGCCAACCCTGCACAAGTGAAGATGATTGACGCAGTGGAGGCTGATGGCAAGCGAAGTCCCAGCATCCGGGTGGCTTTTGAAGTCGAGGATTCGGCGGCCTGCACACAGAAGCTCGTGGACGCAGGCGGAACGCTGATCGCTGCACCCACGGAAACTCCCTGGAAGTCCCTCAACTCCAGGCTTGCAGCTCCCGCGGGCCTTCAGATTACGCTCTTCCAGGAACTCGAGAACGCGGAGGAACGAACCGCCCGGCCCGGCTTCAAACAGCCCTAGGGCCACCGTCCCCGTCGGCGGCGGGGGCCACACTTCCGTCCTGGAGTGCCGCCGTCTGCCGTTTCCCCCGGAGGAACAGCGCAACCGCGGCCGCCGTCGCCAGGCAGAGCAGGGCGTTGACCCCGATGGCCGGCAGTACTGCGTCCAGAACTCCCTGTGGACTCCGATCGCCGCCTTGTTGAAGAAGCACCGCCGCGATGATGCTGCTCATGATTGGGATGCCCATGGTGATGCCCACCTGCTGGCTCATGGTGGTCAGGCCGGTCGCGAGGCCCTGCTCAGTGTTGGAGAGCCCGGAGGTGGCGGTGATCATAAAGCCGACAATCGCCGCCAGGTTGGCAACGCCGCCGACGAAGGTTGCCAGCAGAACCAGGCCCAGCGAAGCCTGGCCGGTGTTGATCAGGAGCAGGGACCCGGTGGCTGCGGACTGAACCGCCAAGCCGCCCACGATGGTGGCTTTTGCGCCGTATCTGCCCACGATCCCGGGAGCGATCAGCCCGCCCACCACGGTGCCGACGCCCAGCACGGCGAAGGCCAGCCCTGCTCCGAGAGGCGAGAAACCCAGGACCTGCTGCAGATACAGCGTGAGGACAAAAACCAGGGACGTCTCCGTGGCAAAAGCCAGGATTCCTGCGACGTTTCCCCAAGCAATATTGTTCCGGCGCAGGATGGCGACCGGGACCAGCGCGTGGGAAGTGCGCTTCTCAATGATGACGAAAACGGCAAGCAGCGCCAGCCCACCGGCCAGCGATCCCCAGGCCAAGGGATCCAGCCAGCCCCGTTCACCCGCCGTGGTCAGGCCGAAGACCAGCAGGAGGAGCGCAAGAGTCACGGTCAGTGCCCCGGGAACATCCAGGCGCGTCTTCTTTGTCCGGGGTGCTTCGGTCAACAACTTCGGTGCGAGGACCAGGACGAACAGGGCCACCGGGATATTGATGAAGAAGGCCCAGCGCCAGGAGAGCAGGTCCGTCAGGAGGCCCCCGAGGATGGCGCCGGCGGTGAACCCGGCAGCCATCAGGGAACCGTTCAGGCCCAGTGCCTTATCGCGGAGGGGCCCCTCAGGGAATGAGGTGGTGAGCAGGGACAACGCCGCGGGGGTGACGGCCGCGGTCGCAAGGCCTTGCGCCACCCGGGCAGCCAGCAGGACCTCCGGCGTCGTGGCGAGCCCGCCCACCAGCGAACCAATCCCCAGCAGTGCCATCCCGGCGACGAAGAGGCGCTTGCGCCCGAAGAGATCAGCCACCCGGCCGAAGAAGAGCGTAAAGCCCGCCGCACACAGGGCGAACGACGTCGCCGTCCATTGGAGCTGCTCCAGCGACAGCCCGACGTCGGTCCCGATCCTTGGGAGGGCGACGTTCAGGATGGAGAAATCCACCGCGAGGGTGAAGCTGGCGGTCAGCAGCAGGATCATGACCAGCCGCTGACGGCCCGTCATCCTGGCCGGCAGCGTGGAAACCGGAGGAAGCGCGCGGGTGTCCGGGGAGGTGTCAGGTGTTGTCATTCGGGAAGTGTCCGTTCAGCGGGTCAGGTATGGATTCCTTTCCACCCTGTCGCTCCAGTGCCCGGACAGCCACGCCGTGTTGTGGGTAGCACTGCCGGTGCTACCCACAATCGGCGAGGGTCGTGAATACTCGGGGTATGAACCAACCGGCAGCCATGGGCGATTTCCTGCGCAAGCGGCGGGCTGCGCTGAGCCCCGGCGATGTGGGACTGATGGACTACGGTACCCGCCGCGTCCCCGGCCTGAGGCGCGAAGAAGTAGCCATGATGGCGGGAATGAGCGTCACGTACTATGCCCGCCTGGAACAGGGGCAGCACGTCAACGCTTCGGACGCCGTCATCGATTCACTCGCCCGGGCGCTGGCGCTCACAGATGTGGAGCGGAAGCACCTCGCCGATTTGTCCGGCATCAGGCGCGGCGGCGCGAAGCCATCCCGGAGCAGGCCGGACCACGTCCGCCCGGGAACCAATCGACTGGTCGACGCCATGGCTGTCCCTGCCGTGGTACTGGGCAAGCGCACAGAAATCCTGGCCTGGAACTCCGCCGGCCATCGCCTGGTGGCCTCCCACGAGGACTTTAATGCGCCGGAGGCTCCATCCAGGCGCCCCAACATGACCCGGATGCTCTTTTTGAATGACGCCACCCGCGCCCTCTACCCGCACTGGCGCTCAGAGGCGGGGCGGGCCGTCGCCTCCCTGCGGTTGCTGTCCGGAAGGTTTGCGGACGACGCCGAGCTGGCGGCTTTGGTGGGTGAACTCACCCTGAAGAGTCCGGAGTTCGCCTCGATGTGGGCGGAACATCCCGTGGAAAACTGCATGTCAGGACAGAAAACCCTGCTGCATCCCGACGTCGGATCCCTGGAGCTTGGGTTCGAAGTACTCACCATGCCGGATGATTCCGGTCACCGCATCCTGACCTACACGGCAGAGCCGGGGAGTGGTTCCGCCGCTGCCCTCGTCCGGCTCTCGGCGGACATACCCACTGGCGGGCTGAGGCTGCAATGACAGGTGCGTATTTCAGTCCTAATCTTCACCAGTCCACCGCACCCTTTTCGCACTTCACCCAGCATGGAGGCACAGGGTACACGGCAGGAATTATCGGCCAGGACCCGCAGAGCGGTGCCTTGGTCTCGGGTGACGTCGCGGAACAGTGCGTTGCCATGTTGGCCAACCTGGGGACGCTGCTGAGCGAGGTCGGGCTGGAATTCTCCGATGTGCTTCGAACAACTGTTTACCTGACGGACTACCAGGATTTCGCGGCGATCAACCGCGTCTATGCTGAGCGGCTCACGGCTCCCTTTCCCGCGCGAACCACCATTCAGGTTGCAGCGCTCCCGCTCGGCGCGAAGGTTCAGATCGACGCCGTCCTTGCGATGCGGAGCTGATCATGCCCTACCCACTTATTGAACCCTTCGACTCAGGGATGCTGGAAACCGGTGACGGTCACCAGCTCTACTGGGAGGTATGTGGCAACCCAGAGGGCAAACCGGCCGTTGTTTTGCACGGAGGCCCCGGATCGGGGTCCTCTCCCTGGTGGCGTCAGTTTTTCGACCCTGGACTTTACCGAATTGTGCTGTTTGACCAGAGGGGTTGCGGCCGAAGCCTCCCAAATGCCGGCGACGACGTCGCCGCGCTGGACCGGAACACCACGGCCCATCTGGTGGCTGATATCGAGCGGCTGCGGAAACACCTTGCCATTGAGCAATGGCTGGTATTTGGAGCCTCCTGGGGCTCCACCCTGGGACTTGGGTACGCCGTGGAACATCCCGGTCAGGTATCTGAGCTGGTGTTGTGGGCTGTGGTCACCACCAGGGCAGGGGACGTTGCCTGGCTGACGCACACCATGGGGGAAATCTACCCACAGGAGTATGACGAGCTGCTCGAAACCCTTCCCGTCAATCGCAGGGATGGAAACGTGGCGGCGGCAATCAACGAGTTGCTGATCTCGGACGATCCTGCCGTATGCGGTGCAGCGGCACAGGCCTGGTGTGCCTGGGAGGACCGCATCGCCACTCTCAGCGGTCCGGTGCAATCGAGCCCCCGCTTCGCGGACCCGCGGTTCCGCCTTGGGTTCAGCAGGATCGTCACCCACTACTTCGGCAACAACGGTTTCCTCGCAGATGACGCCATCATGGGGCGTCTGGACCGGCTCAGCGCCATCCCTGCGTACCTCCTCCGGGGCAGGCTGGATATCGCCTCCCCGTTACGCAGTGCCTATGAGATTGCACGGAAATTGCCCTTGGCGACGCTCGATATTGTTGAAACTGACGCACATGGCGGTGGCGACGACACCATGGACCGGTTGGTGAACGCATTAGACAGGTTCGCCGATCCGGAGGACCGGGAGTCGTGGAATCGTGTACTGGACGCCTAGCCCGGCGAAGTCTGTCTCTTCCCGCAGAGCCACTCTAGTGAGACCATGCCCATATGAGCGATGAAATCAATGAAGACCCGCGCGAGCATAACCCGCACCAGCGCGGGCATGCTGCACCAAGCACCCAGCAGATGCGGACCGTTGGCCAACGCCGGCGCGAAGCGGAGCAAAAACTGGATCAGCACCTCGATGAGGCGCACCACAAAGATGACCGCCACCACTCCGCTGACTCGCGGACAGATACCGGGAAGACCGCTGGTGGGGATGTGGACAGCGCCGACGTTGCCGCTATCCAAAACGATGACCGGCTGACCGCGGCAGACCGCGTCGATTTGATAGCCAACCAGGCCATCCCCGACACAGAAAACAAGGGTACACAGCCCGACAATAACGGCAATCGTTAAAATCTCAGGGACTACTCGGACGGCAGCGACGGTGTTTGCTGCCGTCTCCCTTGGGCGGGGCATCTTTTAAGGCCGCGGTGTCGAATAAAGGGCATGAACTACTACAGCCCGGCGGCGCAGGAACGGGCAAAAGACGCCGCATACGATGCAGTTGAAAAAGTACTGACCGGCCTGTTCGAGCCGCTAAGTAGACAGGCCCTGACAGCACGCTGGAACCAGGCCCTCGAAGCCATGGAAAAGCACCTCGAAGCGCAGGACAACGGAACGGAATAATCCCCTGGCCGTTCCGCAGTAGGTTCTGTCAGGCCAACCGGGGACCGAGGACCGTTGAAACCACTATGAACCAGATCCCCACGAAGGCGAACATCCCGCCAAAGAATCTAATGAATAGAGGCTTGGAGAAGATCGACTTGGAGTAGTCGACTCCCAAGGGCTTTAAGTCTTTCATAACCCCCGCGTAAGCCTGCGCGGACCCGCGCACGTTGAAGACCAGGACAAACCCAAGCACGACAGCGGACAAGCCTAAAGCGCTCAGGATCCAAGGCATCACGTTCACAACCTGTGTCTGGCCCAGGAGCGCCGTAAGGGGCACGGATACAAACGCCGCTGCGAACACAACCGTGTAGGCGACAAGGCAGCCCTTTAGCGGTTGCGGCAGTCTCATCATTGATCGCCAAAATTTCATTGGTCCCCCATCCAATCGGCTATTGCAGCCACCCTAACCCGTCCACGCTGCGGAGCGGGAACTGCCTCCGGTGTTGTGCGGCATCGTGCATAGGGGGCATCACGAGCGGGGGGTGGCGTCCAGGCCCTCCATAGCCCAGGCTATGATCCGGAGCTCGAATGGTGGCGGCTCCAACGCCTCGTGGACGTACGCGTCAAACTCGAAGTCTTCAGCGTTTCCACCCTCTCCCCAGTACTTAATCCAGAGACCTGTCATGGTGATGGCGTTTTTCTCCAAAAGGATTCTTGCTGTCTGCCGTGGATCGTCCATATCTGTTATCCCAGTGCTATCGCCGGTCATCCTGCAGCTTGAAGTGATAAGTCTACTTACTAATGGAGTTTCAGGCGAGGACGGAACACCAGCCGTGCGAGGAACGGCACCAGCGCCAGAGAGGCTGCTGCGCTGGCTCCCAGCAGCAGGAAGCCAACTCCGGTCTTGTCCCCGCCGCCGATGTCGAAGGTGTCCGCCAGCCCCATCCCGAACGGGAACGACGCCCAAAAATATGCTGGCCCGCCGAGGCAAAGAATAGTCAGGTATACAGCCAGAACCACTGCCGGTGGGTCCTTCCGACGCCTGAGGAATGTCACGGCAGCAGCAACTCCAAGCGCGGTCCCCACGACCACAAAAGCGTAAACAACCTCGAGGCCCATGGATTCGGACGCCGCTTCCACGCCCGCGTAGATCTCATGGAGTTCCATATCCGGCATGGCAGCCAGCGGATTCCAGATAACGATATTCAGGACACCCAGGGCTGCATAGATGATGACGACGGCCAGGCCCGCCACGTTGATTACCTGCGCTGAACGTTTCATGTTCCCCCCCAATGGCCCAGTTCCGGGCAGTCTAACCGGAGTCTCCGCCGCAGAGGCCCCTGGAAGCTGGCGGCAGCTCCGGCGTCGTACGGTTATTCAACGGTTCCGTGCGCAATAATCGGAACCTAGGCCATTTGTCCCTTGATCAAACATCTGGAGCAGTCCATGCCTGACCTGGTAATCAGCAGCATCGACAAGACCCGGCTGGAAGCTGGCTATCTGAGCGTCACCGAACTGCTGGAGGCGGCACACCAGAACACCTTCCTGGACCCGTTCTCGATCCTGATTTCGCGGAATGTCATCCTCGGGGAGGGAAACACCTTCTACCCGAATGTGTTGATTTCCTGCCGGCAGGGCCAGTGCTTCATCGGCAGCGGAAACGTCTTCCACTCCGGAACCACGGTGATGGTCGACGCCGGCGGCATGGTCTTGATGGGAAACAACTGCGAAGTGGGGCCTGGGGGAGTGCAGTTGCTGGCCGACCGGCACAACGCTCGCCTGGTGGTGGGGGACGCGGTGCGCATCCGGGGCGGAGTGTCCCTGTCCGGGAGCGGAGTCCTGCAGCAGGACTCAGAGATCCTGCCCGGCACTGTTGTCGGCTCGACGCCCTAGAGGTGTTGGATGCCCGCGCGCTGCATGGCGTCGCGGTAGATCTCAACGCTCTTGGCCAGGAGCTCTTCCTGCTTGGTTTCCGAAACGGCGAACGCACGGCCGCCCAAAGCGCTGGCCTTGTACACCTTGATACCGCTGTTGCGCAGCGAGGAGTGGTACGTCTTCTCGAAGAGCGTCAGGAACGACGAGGCATCCGTGCCGTGGGCAATAATCGCGGAAACACGCGAGTTGATCTTCAGGAACTGGCGGAAAGGGCGGAGGCCGTCGGTCTTTTCCTGGACATTCAAGGCGCTAGGCAGTTCGGGATCGCGTACCCAGGGGTAGGCGTGCCACGGCATCACGTAACGGGGGTCCAGCTCGGCAGCCTCGTAGATGCTGGTAGCGCGGCGGGCGGCTTCGTCATCGTTGAAATGGGAGACAAATCCTGACAGGGTTCCCCGGCCGGGGCTGACCTGCAGGCTTACGATCCGGCACTCGTCCTCATCGTGGATCGGGTCCACGTACGGAACAACGGAACCGGGTTTGCGTGCCATCAGCTCGTCACAGAGCGCGGTCACTGCCGCAATGTTTGGTTCCTGCAACAGGGTTTTCTTTTCATCCCAGTCAATGGTCATGGTCTCTCCCTCAGCAGCACGGGCATCCAGATTCAGGCGTCTCTTGCAACTCTACGCTTTTGGGCGGCTGGGCGCTTACGGGCAGTTTCGAGAACACGCTGAACCTATTGTTCACCTCGCGTTCCATATGCAGTACGCCGTTCTCGTAATTGCGTGTCACCTCACGCAGGTTTTGTATGGGTATCCCGTTCGCCCCGAAAGGATTTCCCCATGCGTTTCCCCCTCGCTCCCACCGCAGGCATTCTCGGCCTTGCGTCCATACTCGTCCTGACCGGCTGCGCCGGCGGTCCTGCCTCCGCTGACGCCGAAGCCGCCGATGTTCCCATCAAGTTCGCCACGCTGCCCCTCACCGACGACCCCAATGCAGTGAACCCGGTGGACGCCTTCGCCGAACTGGTTGCGGCAGAAACCGGCCGCGAGGTGGAGGTCATAGACGTACCGGACTACACCGCCGTGATCGAGGCAATCCGCAACAACCATGTGGACATCGGCATCATGAGCGGCTTCCCGTCCGCCCTCGCGGTGAACACCGGCGAAGTTGACTCCCTGATCGCCTGGCCCGGCGGCAAGGAGCCTGTCTCCACCTGCCTGGTCCTGGACGATTCGCCCATCAAAGCTCTCAAGGACATCAAGCCTGAGACGGTTGTCGCCTTTGCGGACCCCGCTTCCAGCTCCGGATACTTCATGCCGACGCACATGCTCCACGAGGCCGGTCTGGAACCCAAAACCGGCTACACCTCGCTGTTCGCCGGCGGTCACGACATGAGCTTCATCGCCCTCGAAGCCGGCCAGGCCGACGTCGCCTGCACCTCAACGATCTTCCCCACCATGGCCGGCCAGGGCAACAAGATGTTCCCGTTCGACGAAGGTGAGACCCGCTCGATCGGCGAGAGCATCCCCATGCCGGTGTCCGTCACCGTCCTGGCCAGCCAGGGCATGTCCGCAGAGAAGCGGGCCCTGCTGCTTGACTCACTCCCCAAGGTCTTCGCCGAGAAGAACGCCGAGAAGCTGGGCGTACTCTACGAGGGAATGACCAAGGGCGAGCCGATCCTCGAGCCGGGCAAGCACGTTTTCCAGCCGTTCGTGGACATCGCCGCTGTCGCCGACGTTGATATCTCGGACCTGAGCTAGATGAACGCCCCAACGCTCAAGCCGGCCGCCATGGCCAAAGCTGCAGAACCGATTCCGACGACGGCACTCAAGCCGGCCTCTCCAACCACCGAAGAGCTCCGGCAGCACCTTCCCCTCGTCACCGCGCGGGATCTGAAGGTCGCGTACGGTGGCGGGCCCCTGGTCCTGGACGGCGTTGATCTGGACCTGTACCCCGGCGAGGTCGTCGCACTCCTGGGTTCCTCGGGATCCGGCAAATCCACGCTGATGAAGTCCCTGACCGGTTTCGCTCCCATCACCGCCGGCACCGTCCGCGTTGCCGGCCATGATGCCACCAACCTGAGGCGGGGTGAGCTGCGCACCTTGCGTGCCGACGTCGGGCAGGTTTTCCAGCAGTTCAACCTCATCCCGCGGCTCAGCGTGCTGACCAATGTGCTGACCGGCGCCCTCCACAGTGCCGGACCCATCAACCTGGTGGGTGGCTTCGGCGGCGCGCAGCGGAAGCTGGCGCTGCAGCTGTTGGATCGCGTGGGCATAGCGCACAAGGCGAATGACCCCGCGCGCTCGCTTTCGGGCGGCCAACAGCAGCGCGTCGCCATTGCACGTGCCCTGATGCAGCAGCCCAAACTCATCCTCGCCGATGAGCCGGTGGCCTCCCTGGACCCCAAGCTCGCCGACTCGGTACTGGAGCTGCTGCGAGGAATCGCCAAGGAAGACGGCATTCCGGTGCTCGTCAGCCTGCACGTCCTGCCCCTGGCGCTGCAGCACAGCGACCGCATCGTGGGACTCCGCCACGGCGAGATGCTGGTTTCGGCTCCCACCGCCGAGCTCGACGCCGCGAAGCTGGCCCCGCTTTACCGGAACGAGGAGGACGACCATGCCGACCATCTCGCCTGAACGCCAGCAGGCCAGGCCGCAGCTGGACAAGACGGAGCGCCAGCGCCTGGAGAAGGCCTTCACCGTTCCCCGGACCCGGTTTATGATCGGCGTTCCCGTTGCCGCCGTCATCATGTTGTGGTCGTTCGTCGGAGCGGAATTCAACTTCGTGAAGCTGGGCGAAGGCACCATCAACATGGCCGAATTCGTGACCCGCCTCTTCCCGCCGGACTTCGCCAAGTTCGGAACCATCGTTGAGTTGCTGATCGAGACCCTGCAGATGGCGATCGTCGGCACGGTACTGGGCGCGGTCCTGTCGCTCCTGGTCGCGTTTGCTGCGGCGTCGAACATTGCCCCCAAGTGGCTGTACTACCCAGCCCGCTGGATCATGAACGTGATCCGCTCCGTCCCGGACCTGGTCTTCGCCCTGATGTTCGTCTCGGCCGTCGGCCTGGGCCCGTTCGCGGGCATCCTGGCCATGACCCTCGGCTCGATCGGATCCATCGGCAAGGTCTACGCGGAGGCGATGGAGGCGGCAGACCGCGGCCCCATCGTCGCCATGGAAGCCGTAGGGGCGTCCAAGCGCCAGGTAATCCAGTACGGCGTGCTGCCACAGGCGGCGCCCCTCCTGGTCTCCTACACGCTCCTGCTTTTCGAAGGCAACGTCCGCGGTGCCACGATCCTTGGCCTCGTGGGTGCCGGCGGCATCGGCCTGGAGCTGACCACCGCCATGAGGATGTACAACTACGGCCATCTGAGTGCGATCGTGCTCAGCATCATAGTGCTCGTCACGATCATCGATCAGTGCAGCGCCCTTATCCGACGGAGACTCACATGACCATCATCAGCACCATCCCCGGGCTTGAGCTCAGCGCCCCGGTGAACCTGCGGGACCTCGCCGGCATCCCCATTGAGGGCGGCGTGATCCAGCCCGGATTCGCGATCCGCACGGACGATCTGTCCTACGTGACCGAAGACGCCGCCGCACAGCTGGTGGCCCAGGGCCTCAGCGCCATCATCGATCTGCGGTCCAAGGATGAAACCGTCCTCACCGGCCGCGGTCCGTTCGCCAACACCGCCGTCACCTATCACCACCTGCCGTTCATCTCGAGCATCGATCATGACCTCACACCCGGCGGGAGCTTCGACCAGGCAGCTTTCGCGGAGATGTATGTGCGGATGTTTGACCGCGCTGCCGTGAACATTGTCAGTGCGCTCGGGATCATGGCGCACACGCCCGGCGCTTCCGCATTCCACTGCGCCGCCGGCCAGGACCGTACCGGCGTGCTGGCGGCCTCACTGCTGCTGGTACTCGGCGCTTCCCACGAGGACATCGTTGCCGATTACGTGCGCACCGGTGAGAACTCTGCCGCGATCCATGCCCGCATCCGGCCCGTCATCGGGGCTCTCATGGCCCGGCTGGGCATGGATCTGGACGCGATGGCACAGGCGGCCACGCGCTTGGAGTTTTCTGATGTGCCGATGCGTGCGCTGCTGTCCAGCTTGGTTGAGCAACACGGGGACCCGCTGGTGCCGCTGCGCGCCGCAGGCCTCACGGATGCGCTGAGTCAGCGCCTGCGGGAACGGGCGCTGGGCGCCTGACTCGTCCGTGTGGGCCGCTACGAATCAGACGGCGTGTCGCGGGTCAGGAGAAACTTTCCCGACCCGCACCGCCGTCAGGTCACATCCACTGGACCAGTTGCACGACGAGACCGTTTGGGTCGCGGTATTGGGCGAACCGCTCACCCCATGGCTCTGTCTCCGGGGAAGTGACGACTTCGACGCCCTGGGAAAGCAGCTGCTCGTGATACGCGTCCAGATCTTCGACGACGAGCACGATCAGAAGCCCATCACCGGCTGGCCCTGCAATCTCTGCCGGCTTGAACGTCGGAAGGCCGGTGCGCAGGAAAATGATGTTCGAGCCGCCGTCGGGATGCTTGAGGGAAGCGAAGCCATCGTCCTGCATCTCCACTGCATAGCCGAAGTGCTCGACCAGGAAGGCTGCTGAGGCTTCCGGCTTTGAGACATTGAGTGAAACGGCAAAACCGCTGAATATAGTAGGCATGCACAACCCTTTCCGTATGTTGTACGGATAGTAACCGCAATGGTTCGGCTTCTATTCCTGAGAAGCTTGAGGGATGGGTGAAATGAGTACTATCCAGCTGTTGTGGCGAAACACGCATCCGGCCCCGCGTCGGGTCGGGCGGCCTTCGACTACTACTTTGGATGCGGTTGTCATTGCCGCAATTGCATGCGCAGACGAACAAGGACTCGCAGACCTCTCACTGCGCATGGTCGCGGAACGACTTGGTGTGGGCGTGATGACGCTCTATGGCTACATTGAGAACAAGGCGCAGCTGCTTGACCTGATGGTGGACCAATGTCGGCTGCAGATGAAGTCCGCACCGTTGTCCGGTTCATGGCGGCTGATGCTCGAGCAGGTAGCGGCCGAGAACCTGGCGCTATTCGAGGAGCATCCCTGGCTGGCTCATGTCGAAACGGAACGAGCCATCCTGGGGCCTGGAACGCTCGGAAAGTACGAACGAGAACTCGGTGCGGTCGAACCGTTTGACTTCACAGACGCAGCCAAGGACCAGGCTCTTGCCCTTGTGTTGAATTTTGTACGTTCGTCCGCGCGGGCTTTCGAAGCTGCCCATGTCGAACGCCGCGAAGAGACTCCAGAACAGTGGTGGGAACGTGAAGGCGCCGAACTGGCGTCCCTGGGGATCGAGGCCCGTTACCCTCGCGGCGGCCGGATCGGCGCAGCCGCCGGCGTGGCCACAGGTGCGGCCTCGGAGTCCCGTGCCGCCCACACGTTTGGCCTCGCTGTGATTTTGGACGGTCTTGCAGCCCAGCACCCCGACGCTGCCTGACGCGACCGCCGTCGTGCTGGCGTTGCTGTAGCACCCACTATGGAACGTTCGACGGCGGCGGGCCGGGGCCGGTGCTACAGTTCGGCGGCGGCAATGGGGCCGGAGCCGACGGGACCCAGATCATGCCGGGCGCGCAGCTCGATCGATGTTCCGGCCTGCTCCAGTTCCAGCACGTGAATGCTGTTCGTACCCTCCACCACCAGCGGCGCCGGGATGTACAGGGTCACTTGCGGGCCGATGTTCCAGTAGCGTCCCAGCAGGAACTCGTTGATCCAGACGAAGCCCTTGGTGAAGCCGGGCAGTGCCAGGTAGGCGTCCGCCGGGCCTTCGGCCTCAAAAGTGGCGGAAGGGAGCGGCGCCAGCTCCGCCATGCCCCAGTCTGCGAGTGCCACCGGTGTGTTGGTCCAGTTGAAGGTGTAGCGCTGGTTGACCAGCACCCCGCCCAGGAGGCCCTTTCCGTGCCCGGTCAAGGGGCCGTAGTTGATCCGTCCCTGGTTCTCCACGAGGATCTCCAGCCGGACCGGGACACCATGCCCGGTCACAGTAAGGCCGGCCGCACCGGTGACGTCATCCAGCACACCGGCATATACACCGTCCAGCCAGATGTACGCACGGTCGGTCAGGCCCGGCAGGTGCAGCTGGGTGTCGTCCGGCCTGTCCGGGCGGCCGGGCAGCACGGCGTCGGCGGCGTAGAGCACCATACCCGCCCCCAGCCCCAGTTGCTCGAAGGACAGCGGCTTGACCGACTCCACCGGGTTCCCCGCGTGGCGCATTAGTTCCAGCAGTTCCGCGCCTGGTGAGACCGGAAGCGTCCGGGCCGGCAGCACCGCCGTTCCCTTGGTGAGCTGCGCGGGAAGCGGCGGGAGCTCGGTGAGGCCCTGCGCGCGGAAGAATTCGGCCCGCATGGCGTGGAACTTCGGCGTCAGCGCACCGTCCTCGGCAATCGGCGCGTCCGAGTCGTAACTGGTGACTGTGGGCTGGAGCCTGGTGCCGTCGTGGTTGCTGCCGGACCACAGGCCGAAGTTGGTGCCGCCATGCGCCATGTACAGGCACACCGATCCTCCAAGGTCCAGGATTTTCCGGACTTCGACGGCGGCCCCCGCCTCATCGCGGACCGTGTGGTTCTCGCCCCAGTGATCGAACCAGCCACCCCAGAACTCGACGTTGAAGAAGGGTTCGCCGGGCCGGCGCCGCTGCCAGGTGGCAACCGCTTCGTCGCCGCGGCTACCCAGCGTCGCAGTGGCCCAGGTGCCTTCCATGGCGCCGCCGTCGAGGAAGTAGTCCGTGCCGCCGTCGGCAGTAAACAGCAGCTCCGTGATGCCACGGTCTTCCAGTGCCGCGCGGTTCCAGCGGAGGTAATTCTGGTCGTCACCGTAGCTGCCGTACTCGTTCTCAATTTGTACTGCGATCACCGGGCCGCCCTGGCCTGCCTGCCGGCTGGCGATGATGGGAAGCAGCACATCAAACCACTCCTCAATGGCTGCAGTGTAGGCCGGGTCCAAGCAACGCAGTCCGATTCCCGGGATGCCGGTCAGCCAGGCGGGGAATCCGCCGTTGTCCCACTCGGCGCAGATGTACGGGCCCGGCCTGGCGATCACATCAAGCCCCTCCGCCGCGGCGAGGTCGATGAAATGTCCAATGTCCCGCCAGCCCGCAAACTCCGGATCGGCATCCCGCTCGGGCTGGTGAAAGTTCCAGGCGATATACGTATCAACAGTGTTGGCGCCCATGGCCTTGAGCTTCCTGAGCCTGTCCTGCCACTGATAGGGGTGGACGCGGAAGTAGTGGATGGCTCCGGCGAGGATCCTGTGCGGTTCACCGGCCCGGAAGATCTTTGAATCGCGAAGGGTCAGGATGGGGTCAGGCATGCGTCTCCCAAGTCCGGCTTGATCAGGTGACTCGATCATAGCCGCGCCGGGCTGAACCAGAGGTCTGAACCTGGGCCGACGCTCCGCGTACGATTCTTGGACCGGGATGTTGGTATCCGAATTTTTTTGGGGAGTTTTCCGGTGTCACCCGCAGTCTTGGCAGGAGAGCCCAGCATGGAAAGCACACTGGTCAGCAGGACAACGCTCAAGGCGGACGGATTCGCCGGGTTCCGGAGTATCGGAGGCCTGGAAATCATGCGGATTCCCCAAGGCACCGGCCTCTTCGCGGTACTGCGGCCGGAGGGGTTTGAGCCCCGCTACCTCAAGAAGAGCAGTGCCGGAGTGTTCAAGAAGAAGGACCCCTCCCTGCCGGAACCTGCGCTCGCCGCTGAATGGGTAGAGGCGGCTGACGTCCTGTACATCGGCAAGGCCGGGCCCGGGAGCAAAGGAAACCGCGGCCTGCGGAGGCAGATCCAGGAATTCATCGACTTCGGCAAGGGCAAGCCGCCGGGCCATTGGGACGGCCGGCTCGTGTGGCAACTGGCCGGTCCGGAATCCCTGTTGATCGCGTGGAAGGAGCTGCCCGCTGATGAACTGAACGGCACTGAGGCCAAGTACCACGCGGATTTTGTCCAAGCGTATGGCCAGCTGCCCTTCGCGAACCTGGTGCAGGCCCGCGCCAGGAAGTAAATGGTTGACAGCGACGAGGAGCCCGCTCAGTCGGCGCTGCCCCGCAACCGTTCCATCTCGCGGCGGTCCTTCTTGGTGGGCCGTCCGGCGCCGCGGTCCCGTTGCGGAAGGCCCAGGGCCGGCGCAATGGGCCGTGGGGGCGTATGGTCCGTGAAGCAGTGCGAGGCCGCCTCGGCGCCTACGCGTTTTGCGATCAGCCGCCGGACCTCAAGTGTCCGCTCGTAGCCGGACATCCGGACCGTGACTGTATCTCCGGTAACCAGCGTGGCCGAAGCCTTGGCCGGGCTGCCGTTCAACCGGACATGCCCGGCGCGGCAGGCAGCAGTGGACGCCGAGCGGGTCTTGTAGGCGCGTATGGCCCAAAGCCAGGCATCGATTCGGACGCTTGCGGGGGAGGACGGAAGGCTGGTCATGATTGGCAACGAGTATACGTCGCCCCAGCGTAGGCGGCAGGGAAAACTGCCTTGGCCGGGGTTTCCGTCGAGGCGGGCGTGGGCCGGAAACGCTACAGCTGCGGCCGTTCCAGGAACTCCGCTAAGGCCAGCGGATCCTGTCCGGTGAGCCCGTGCACGTCCGGAGACACGCCGGACATTTCACCGGCGGCAATGGCCGTATAGGTGCTCACCCAGGCATCCACCTGCCAGCCAGGCGCGCCGTAGGATGCCCTCGATGCGTACGCCTCCTCAACAGTCTCCGGGTGGTAGCTGACCCGCCGGCCGGTGCGTGCCGTCATGATCTCAGCAGCCTGCCCCAGCGTGAATTCCTCCGGGCCGGTCAGGTTGTAGGTCTTGCCGGCATGGACGTCCGGATCGCGGAGTACCGCCGCGGCGCAACGGGCGATGTCCTCCCGGGCCACCGCGGAAAGCACGCCGTCGCCGGCAGGCCCGCGGATCACGCCGTCCTTGCCGGCCAGGTGCGGCAGGAAGTCCAGGTAGAAGTTGTCCCGCAGGAACGTGTACGCCATGCCGGAGGCCTTGATGTGCTCCTCGGTGGCGTAATGATCGCGGGCCAGGGTGAAGGTGGCGTCCGGAGCGGCACCATAGAACGACGTGTACACCACGTGCCGTACCCCGGCCGCCACGGCAGCGTCCACAAACGCCAGATGCTGCCGCAGCCGGTCTTCGGCCTCAGCTGCGGACACCATCAGGAGCGTCTTCACGCCCGCCAGCGCCGCGGCTGATGCGTCGGCGTCACCATAGGAGCAGACCACGACGGCGGAACCTTGCAACTCCGGCACCCTCGCTGCATTGCGCACCACGAGGCGCAACGGGGTGCCGGCGTCGGAAAGCTCGCGCGCCACCCTGCCGCCGATGTTCCCAGTGGCACCGGTGATGGCGAGCTCAGGGAGCCCGGACCCCGGCTGTGCAGTCACGGTATTCCCTATTCCCGGGTGGCGGGCGACTTGGTCTGTGCGGCGTCGCGCTCAGCCAATCCGCCGACAGCTTCGTCAATCCGCTTCATGATTTCCGCCTCGAGGACAATTCCGGCAGCAGCGGCGTTGTCTGCAACCTGCTCAGGCCGGGACGCCCCCATGATCGCGGACGCCACGTTCGCGTTCTGCAGGACCCAGGCGATGGACAGCTGGGGCATGGACAGGCCCGCATCCTCGGCAATGGGCCTCAGTGCCTGAACGCCGGTCAGGACGTCGTCGCGCATCCAGCGTTCAATCATGTTGGCGCCGCCCTTTTCATCGGTGGCACGGCTGCCTTCCGGCGCGGGCTGCCCGGGCTTGTACTTTCCGCTCAGCACACCCTGGGCCATGGGGGACCAGACGATCTGGGACAGGCCCAGTTCCTCGGACGCCGGGACCACCTCAGCCTCGATGACCCGCCACAGCATGGAGTACTGCGGCTGGTTGGAGATCAGCTGGAAGCCCAGTTCCCTGGAAAGTGCATGCCCTTCGCGGATCTGGTCCGCGGTCCATTCGCTGACGCCGATGTACAGCGCTTTGCCGGCACGGACGATGTCCGCGAACGCCTGCATGGTCTCTTCCAGCGGCGTTTCGAAGTCGTACCGGTGAGCCTGGTAGAGGTCAACGTAGTCAGTCTGCAGCCGGGACAGCGAACCGTTGATGGACTCCATGATGTGCTTGCGGGATAGGCCCTGGTCATTGTGGCCCTTTGGTCCGGTGGGGCCGTAAACCTTGGTGAAGATTTCCAGGGATTCGCGCCGTTCGCCCTTCAACGCCTCGCCCAGGACGGTCTCGGCCATGGTGTTGGCGTACACGTCGGCAGTGTCGAAGGTGCTGATGCCGGCATCCAGGGCAGCCTGGACGCACTGGGTGGCGACGTCGTTCTCCACCTGCGATCCGTGGGTCAGCCAGTTGCCGAACGTGATTTCGGAGATCTTTAAGCCGCTGTTACCGAGATATCTGAATTCCATGGGCTTTACGCTAGCCGAGTTCCCCGCCTGCCGTAAGTGCCTGGCAGGGCCTGGCAGGGCCTGTCAGCCGGCCTTGCGCTGCTCCCTGGGGATCTGTTCTTTCAGTACAGGCATGCCGTTCCGGGCCACCAGGGATTTGCTGCCCGCCTTGACCAGCCCGGCTGGAATGTACGGCTTCCTGAACGACGGCGGGACGGGGTCCCCCTTGATTGGCGCTGCCGGCCGGCCTAGAGCGGACTCAACCAGCGGTGCGACCTCCGAGAGCTCCTGCGCCGGGACGGCCGGATCCGGAAGATCGCGGACTGTGGTGTGCAGAGGCGGCCGCTGTGCCTTCTCCCGCTCGGCGGCGCGGGCGTCTGCTGCCGCCACGGCGGCGGCCCAATCTTCCGCCAGGACCATGGGCTCGGGTTTGGCGGCGTTCAGCAGGGGGTGATGTTGGACGGCGGAACGGACGCTGGCCTTGACGGCTGCGGGTTTGAGCAGCGCACCCCAGTCCCTGGCAGGGCGGTGCGCCTTGGGCGCCGACGCCTTCTGTGCTGGTGCCTCTTGGGCTGGCGCCGGTTCCATCATGGCAGGCAGTGGTCCGGAGACATGGACTATGGGAATGGTTTCATGTCGCGGAAATCTTCCCACCAGCGCCATGGCGATCACGGCCACCAGTTTGCCGGTGCCGGCGATCAGCAGCGTGATAACGAACATCAGGAACATGACCAGGAACATGACGAAGCCAAGACCAACCGTGCCCAAAAAAGTCAGGTTGAGGGTCAGTGTTGTGGGGTCTCCCATGTCATGCCTCCGATCCGTCGCGGTCCAAAGATTAAGGGCGGTGCCAGCCAGCCCCGTTCATTACCCTACGGATTTTTATCGTCGGCCGTGCCTTACGCGCCGGGTCCGGCGCCGGTTGTTTCTAAGCTGTTACCGGATGTGACAAACTCCTGGAAACCCCTGAACTGAGATGAGCTCCATGACCCGGTCAGCCGCCGTCGACCGTCCCTGCCCCTGCCTGTCCGGCGAACTGTACGCCGGGTGCTGTTTCCGCTTCCACAGCGGTGAAGCGGAAGCGCCCACGGCGGAGCAGCTGATGCGTTCACGCTACAGCGCGTTTGTGGTCGGCGATGCCGCGTACCTGCTGCGGACATGGCACCCGGACACGCGGCCTGCCCAACTGGAGTTGGATCACAGCATTCGATGGCGGCGGCTGGATATCCTTTCGACCAGCCGCGGCGGCCCGCTGGATTCAGAAGGAATCGTCGAGTTCAAGGCGTGGTACAGCCAGGGCACGGAGCGAGGAGCCCAGCACGAGACAAGCACCTTCCGGCGCGTGGATCGCCGCTGGTACTACCTTGCCGCCGTCGGGTTCCATTAGGTGCGCGGGGAACGTTGCCGAAGTCCTCCACCACGTCGCGCAGGAACTAGTGTCACGGCTCGAAGCAGCTGATTAGTTCCCCACCATTCGGATGCCGGCGGTGCCTTGCAAAAGGATCCTTTGTCTGGACAGTGTGGGGCGGCGATGGGTTCGGCATCGCTCAAGTTCCTTCGGTGCCCTTGTCGGCGCTTCTTCCCTACGTCCCGGTCGCTCTAGCAAGGGGCGCGAAAAACCCTTGACAACTTTTATTGTCAATACCATGATGGTGGCATGCAGGACGTTGAAGTTATCGAAAACGCCGGGGCAGCCGCAGCCGTGCTGGATCCGGTCCGGGCCAGGCTGCTCGGCGAGCTGGCCGTTCCGGCCTCAGCCGCCGGACTAGCCGCCCGAGTCGGTATCACACGCCAGAAGGTCAACTATCACCTCAAGGCACTCGAGACACACGGCCTCGTGGAGCTGTACGAGGAGCACCGGCACGGTGGCATCACCGAGCGGGTGCTGCAGGCCTCGGCGGCGTCGTACGTCGTGTCACCGGCGGCTATCAGCGCGTCCGCGGCTGATCCGGACGCCAATAACGACCACCTGTCGGCGGGCTACCTCGTCGCGCTGGCCGGCCGGCTGGTGCGCGAGGTCGGCGCCCTGGCCCGCCGGGCCAGCACATCCGGCAGGGCCCTGCCGACGCTGACCATCGACACCAAGATCGGCTTCCGGTCCGCCGCCGACCGGGCTGCCTTCGCCGACGACCTGACCGCCGCGGTGCTCGACCTGGCCGCCCGCTACCACCATGACGACGGGCGCCCGCACCGGCTCGTCGTCGCCGCACACCCCCTTCCCGAGGAGAACCGATGAACACCACACCGAACGTCCCGTACCGCCTGGAATTCAGCATCGAGGTCCCGGGGACCCCGGAGCAGGTCTGGCAGGCCGTCGCCACCGCTAAGGGCATGAGCGCCTGGTTCCTTCCGACCGAGATGGAGGAGCGCGAGGGCGGTTCCCTGCATTTCACCATGGGCCCGGAGATGGGCTCGGACGGCCGGGTCACCGGCTGGAATCCGCCGCGCCGCCTCGCCTACGAGGAGGATTGGGCCGCCCTCATGGGCAAGGACCCGGATACGCTCAGCCCGCTGACATCGGAGTTCCTCGTCGAGGCGCAGTCCGGCGGCACCTGCGTAGTGCGCGTCACCACCAGCGGCTTTGGAACCGGCGCCGACTGGGAGCCGGATTTCTGGGATGACATGGGCTCCAACTGGATGCCGTTCTTTGACAACCTGCGCCTTTACCTGTCGCACTTCCCCGGACAGGAAGCCACACAGCTCGAGGCCACCGCCTCCCACCCCGGCGACGCGCAGGCACTCTGGTCGGCCCTGCACGACACGCTCGGAATCGGCAACGAGGGGACGACGGTCGAAGTGCGCGGCGCTGCCGGCAGGGTCGAGCGTGTCGGCGAACGCCAGGCGCTGATCCGGCTCACCGCCCCGGTGCCCGGAATGCTCAGCGTCTTCGCCTACAGTGAGGGCGGCAGCACAGCAACGGCGGGCGTACGTGCGTACCTGTTCTCCACCGACGCGGCGGACTACGTGCAGCGTGAAGAACCAGCATGGCAAACCTGGCTGCAGGGGCTCACCGTCCCGGCCTGACTCTCAGTGCACAGCAGCATTGTGCGGCTCCGAGGAGCTGGAGATCGGTGAGTGGCGATGAGATGAGTCGCGCTGACTTAGATGCCTTTGATTCCGTGATCAGGAGACTAGTCAGCATGCTTAGCTTTTACTAAGGTGACGTGTAAACCTTCGAGTCCCGTTGCTGTGAGGAGAAACCAATGACACACCACGTGACGTCAATGCTCGCCACTTACCCCAAGGACCTGGGAGGTGTGGACAAGGAAAAGCTCGCGGAGTGTATTCAGGCTTGCTTTGAATGCGCCCAGACATGCACCGCGTGTGCCGATGCGTGCCTAAGCGAGGACATGGTTGCTGAGCTGACCAAATGCATCCGCACGAACCTCGATTGCGCGGACATCTGTGCCACCACCGGCACCATCCTTTCCCGCCACACAGGGTACGACGCCAACATCACCCGTGCTGTGCTGGAGGCCTGCCGTGCAGCATGCAAGGCCTGCGGTGACGAGTGCGATCAGCACGCTGGGATGCATGAACACTGCCGAATCTGCGCCGAAGCATGCCGACGCTGCGAGAAGGCGTGCGAAGAAATGCTCACCCCCCTTAGTTGAATCCATTACCGCCGTGCGGCAGCAGAGGGCACGGTCGACGTTTGGATTCTTGTATCGGGAGCGAACTAGCGCCAAAGAGATATGAGAAAAGCACCGCTGCAGGACCCTGTCCCGGGTTATTGCTTCTCGATTTGCGAGGCCACGATATAGGAATCGCCTTGCCATTTCTGGTGTAAAGCCTCATCGAGATCGATCCCGGTTTCCTTTTCTACCTCTGCCACGTCGAACCCCCGGTAGACGATCCCGGTGACCTTGACCAGGTTGGTTCTGACGGGTTCAAGTTGATGAACGATGAGGAGGTCCTCGACCAGGGGGTCTTCGGGATCTTTGATGGCGAAGCTGGAAGGAGAGACGACATCCGTGGCCTCTCCCGACACCGTGACCTTTTTGTACTCCAACTCGTCACCGGCGTCCCGGATGGCATTAAGGTGCACCTCGGAAATTTCAGTTCCCGTTTCGGGTGCATCCCCGCTGCAGCCGCTGGCCGCTGTGGCCATAACTATCACCGATGCTGCCCCTGCAAGTATCCGTAGTCGGAATGCAGCCCTCCTCCGCGCGATTCCGGTTCTGTTTTCAGCAGCGTGGGTCATTGCGTCCTCCTAGCTCCGGGTCCGATATTTCTATGCTAGTGCGGGGGTTTTTCGGTGCCTACGCCTCAGCCAATCCGACACCGGACAGCGACTTC
The DNA here is from genome assembly GCF_055361265.1 of Pseudarthrobacter sp. TRD_SC_9. NCBI lineage: Bacteria > Bacillati > Actinomycetota > Actinomycetes > Micrococcales > Micrococcaceae > Pseudarthrobacter > Pseudarthrobacter sp. TRD_SC_9. The sequence continues at coordinate 3,696,275 of NZ_CM143956.1, read as the reverse complement.
CTGGACACGGGCCGCGGAGCGCCCCTTGGGTTGCGCAGGGAGCTAAGGCTGCCGGTCTCGTGCTCCGGGCGGGGAGCCGTCAGACTGTGATCATGGATTGGACGCGTGCGAAGGACTGGTTGATCGGTGCTGTTGGGATGGTCCTGGTTCTGGGGGTCGCGGTTGCTGTGTTCTGGTGGGTGGTGAGCGAGCCGGTGGGTGGGGGAGAAGCCGGCCCGGTGCCGTCGCCGACGGACGGGCCCGTGCGGTCACCGGCCAAGGTGCCTCCGCCTGGCCTGAGCGGAGACGATGTGTGGCTCGCGGACCTTGAGTTGGAGGTTGGAACAGTGGTGACCGAAGATTCGATACTTCGCGATGTCCGGGCCGTGGGGCAGGACGTAATCGCGGGGCGGGACGGGCTGATCGCCGCACAGCTGACCGTGGACGCGACCGTACCGTTTGAGACTGTCGCCGAGGAACTGGGCAACGGGACCGTGGTCCGCGCCGCCGAAGACGGTCAGGCGATGGTAGTTCGTAATGTCCAGGTCCTGGGACGCGAACTGCGCGTTACCGCTACCGGTACGGTCGAGGTCGAGGCCGGCAGGCTGGTTGTCCAGCCGCGCTCGATCGACTTTGGCGGGCCGGAATTCCTCTCCGACGCAGTTGCTGCCGTGGTGCGCCAGCTCGTGACGATCGAACACGACATCGAGGGGCTGCCCGAGGGTCTTGTGCTTCAGGACGTCGTCGTCCAAGGCGACGGCTTCCGTGCCACCCTCCAGGGCGAGGCTGTCAGGATCGTCCCCTAGCTCCCTATTGACTTGGGTGAAGATGGAGGAGGCGTCACGAATTGCTTAGTTTTTCTGCCTGAGGAAGTAGGCGCCCAGGGTGCCGGCGAGGGTAGCGAAGACGGCCACGGAGTAGATGGCCAAAAGGACCTGGATGATGCGGGAAAAGGCGGAAGTTCCGGTAATGCCGTTGCCCGTGACGGCGGCCATCGCTGACTCATAGAGGGAATCGGCGTAGGAAGCGTGCTCTCCTGTTGCGTAGAGGAGTTGGCTCGTTGCCAGGATGACCACGGCGGTGACGGCGGTGAGCCATCCGATCCTGCTGGTCAAAAGTCGTCCGGCCGAGCGGGAACCACGGACCCCTGCTGAGAGGATTGATCCGTAGCGGGCAAACCTGGCGACGCGGACAAGCCGGAGTGCCTGCAGGGCGCGGAAAAACCTCAGGAAAGGCACGAGCAGGAAAAGCACCTGCCACCAGCTCTTCTTCCAGAACTCTTTCCCGAACCCTGCAATATAGGCGCGAAGCAGGAATTCAGCCACAAAAACGGCCCAGAACACCCAGCCCACAACGCTGAGAACCCCCACCATCACAGGTTCGGTTGCAATGAGCTGACCGAGCACCACGAACAGGAAGATAACCCCGAGGACCCCCATGGGCTTATCCAGCGCACGGGCCAGTTCTTCCGCTATGCGAAGCCGCTCACTCTCCGGGGTACCGCCCCCGGGCTTCGAAACTTCGTCAGGGTCCGTCATTGGGCTTCCGTCGGGGGCGCGCCTTTAACACCTTTGAGGGCGGAACCGTCTCCTAGTTTGCATCCGGTGATGACGCTGATGCTCCCGTTGGTTTCCAGTACCACTGCTGCCACGTCCGAGAGGTCACCGGACCCGGTGGAACGCACCGCCTGCAGCACTTCGGACTCGCTAAGGCGGTTCCTGCGCAGCTCGTCCGCTTGAAACTTCCCGGCTATAACTAAAGCCACTGGACGGGCCGTGACAGCAGCCCTGGCTCCGGTCACATGCGCGGAGGCCCAGGCAACGACGAACTGCAGCCCCGCGAGAAGCGCCAGGGCCGCCAGTCCCTCAAGGAAGGCGACGTCGGAGCTGAGCAGGATTGTCGCCAGCGTTGATCCGAAGGCAACAGTGACGATGAAGTCGAACGCATTCAACTGCCCCAAGGTCCGTTTGCCGGACAGTCGAAGGACCACTACCAGGGCCGCATACGAGACTGAACCGACGATGAGGACACGCAGAATATCGGCCCAGGAATCAAACCACATAAGTTACCTGCCCCTTTCCTGGAATCTCTTTCGCTGACACGGTACTCCTTCGATGCCGGAGGTTCTGAACCGAAACACGGCAAGAGGAACGTACTTGACAGTACGCTGAGTAATTCCAGTCCAACCAGCCAACAAGGAACGAATCAGCGGAGGAAATCACCGGTGTCCGGTCCTTTTACGAGAGTAGGAACAAATGATCAAAGGACTCCTCATACCGGCGGTATATCTCTAATGACCGGGCGCGTGGTGCAGTGGAAGGACGCGTTGCGGACACAGCTGTGGCCCCTACCGACAGCCGCTGTTGCTCTAGCCGTGATCTTGGGGACCCTGTTGCCTGCGCTGGATGCTGCCGTAGACGGTCAGCTGCCGGAGGACGTAGCCGTATTTCTCTTCAGTGGAGGACCGGAAGCGGCCAGGTCAGTCCTTCAGGCCATCTCAGGGTCTCTCATTACCGTGACGTCCCTGACTTTTTCGCTCACCGTGGTCACACTGCAGCTGGCCAGCAGCCAATTTTCCCCACGCCTGTTGAGGACCTTCACCTCGGACCGGTTCGTCCATGTCACACTGGCCCTCTTTTTGGCCGCCTTCGCTTTCGCCTTGACCGTCCTGCGAAGCGTTCGCGGGGAGAGCAGCGGAACCAGCCCCTTTGTCCCTGAGATATCGGTAACCGTTGCCTTCGTGCTCGCTATTATGAGCGTTATTGGGCTGGTGCTCTTCCTGGCGCACTTGACCCGCGAGATTCGAGTGGAAACCATGATGCGCCGCGTCAACGTGGAAACCCAGCAAACCATTGACCGGGTTTTCCCGCTGGACCGCCCGCAGCCGGGGCCCAAACCGTTCCCGACACCGGACCAGTTCCTCATCTTCTCCGCCGGTTCAGGGTTCCTGACATCCCTGGACAAGAACGCACTAGTGCAGGCTGCGGAAGATGCAGGAGCGGTGATACGAATTGACCGGGAACCGGGCAGCTCCCTCGTAGAGGGTGTTCCGTTCGCCACTGCCTGGCCGGCCGAGCCCGGCTCCGCGATCCCGGAGGAAGCCCGTGAAAAGCTGGCTGATGAAGTGAACGCCGCTGTGGCTACCGGGTTCGAACGCACGAACGTTCAGGACGTCGGGTTCGGATTCCGTCAGCTGGTGGACGTGGCTGCCCGTGCGTTGTCACCAGGGGTGAATGACCCCACGACGGCGGTGCACGTCATCGGACACCTCTCCGTTCTTCTGTGCCGGCTGGCCAGCAGAGAGACCGGCCCGGAGCACCTCACCGACGACCAAGGACGGGTGAGGGTAGTGATCGCGCTTCCGAACCTCACTGAGCTCCTTGACTTGGCGATGAACCAACCCAGACAGTACGGAGCGGCAGATTCAGCCGTCGCAGGGCGCCTCTTGGCGCTCCTCCAGGAACTTAGCTGGTGTGACCGAAACGGCCGGTACAGGGGGGAGATACTGGATCATCTGGGTTGTATGCGTAACGCCGTCGGCGTAGCTGACTACTCAGCGGCCGAGCGAAAAAACCTGCTGAATCTAGCCGACTCCATAGAACGACTTATGCACTCATAAAAGCGCAGCAGGACCAAGTGGGCCATCTAATTATCACGATTGCTGTTCGACGCGTACCCCATTCCTGGGTTATCTCAGCAAAGGATCCTTTTGGCCGACTTGCGGGAGCACGCGGAGCGGGGAGTGGGCCGGGGTTCAGGTGCAGCATTCCCGACCGGAGGATCGGGCTTTCGGATTCCTGCAGGCCTTGTGGTGGTTTATTGGCTGTCCAGCCGACGCCGGGCGCTTGGGACCGGTGTCGGCCGGACGGCAAAACAGTAACAAAACCGCTGTTGGTGTTGGAGCAAATTCTTCAGTATTTGGGACCTCCTGGGAAAGAAGATCGTCTTTACAGCCGTTGTGGACTTTCCGGTGTCACGTCCTGTGACGGGGCCGAGTATGGCCAGGCTAGCGACTTCTCCGACCCCCCGCTGCATGTGCGTGACATGTCAGGGGCTACATGCGGAGGGTGTGTGCTGCTGGACGGATGGGTTGGTTGCTATTAGTGTCTTTTAACACTAAAGCCGGCAGGGGCGCACGCAGCGTCTGGAGAGGAGGAGCGCATCACCGCTGACCAATACCAGGTACTACTGTTCAGTCCGCTGAAGGCCCCTCCCGCGGGGCCTTCTTTTTTGTGCGCGGCAGCATGCCTGGCCGAGAGGATTGCCCGGCGCCTTGGTTGGTCGGATAGCTGCGCTTAGTGACGGCCTCCCGCAGCTCAGGGTGCTGGGTTTGTGTCTTGCGTGACGCACTCAGATTCAGCCATATGGGCGCGGCCCAGATCTTCGATGGCCCAATTGATGATCTTGAGGTCAAGTGGCGGCGGTTTTAGAACCTCGTAGACGTATGCCTCAAACTTTAAAGGGTGTGGCGTTCCCGCCCTGGGCCCAGTAACTGAGCCATAGCCGATCTAAAGTAATGGCGCTCATCTGGGCTCGAGCTTTCTGGCGTGGATCGTTCATGTCTGACACCGCGCGTCGTCCCCCAAGAGCTTGTTCCGTCAAACGGCGCAACTTTAACTCCTAAATCTACTTACTATTCCCGTCACCGCACCGGCCTTTTGCGCGGGGTTGGCTGGTGAGCCAACGCTCGGCGGCTCAAGCCTGGACGATGTACTCGACTACCAGCAGGGCCGTTTGGGTTGCTGAACGAGCCCGCGATCGTATGGATAAGGTGGACGCCCCTTCCTGGCATGGGCCAGCGATCGGGTTTTTGCGCCCATTGATCGATTGGTTGGAACTGCCGGGGACAGCGGTATTGCTGCTGTCCAAGCACGACGGCATGCTGGAGTAATGCCTTCAATGTTCACGTGGCGGGGGACTGACGACCCAGACCGAATCGACCACGCATCCGTCTCCCTCACTCAAGACAGCATGAGCGCCTGTGGCGTTTCACTTACCTCGTCTTACGCCAGCTCCTGGCAACTCGACGTCGAATCAGGCTGGGTAACACGTTCCCTGTGCGTAAACATTCAGGGCCACAACTGGGGTCGCTCACTTGTTCTTACTCGCGATGACAGCGGCGGATGGAGCGCCGACGCGACGGCCTGGGGTGACATCGACCTACCCCCTCCCGGGTTAGCGAATACAGAAAGCCTGCAAGGTGCCATCGATTGCGACCTCGGCTTGTGTCCGCTCACAAACACCATGCCTATCCGGCGTCTTGGCCTACTGGAACAAAACGTTTCTGACACGGCGTTAGTGGTGGCTTGGGTCGATGTGCCATCGCTGCGGGTTATCCCGAGTGCCCAGGTTTATGGGTCCGGAACAGCAATGACGTCAGGTGCCGTTCGCTATGCCAGCTTCAGTGGTGATTTCACCGCTGAACTTACTGTCGACAACAACGGTGTTGTGGTCGATTACCCGCAACTAGCCCGAAGGGTGCAGATCCCGAGCTGACTCGCCTTTGATCGTATAGCGGAGGATCGGCATACGCGGCGAATCTGCACGTGTCGTCAAGCGATCAGTTTTTTGTCTGCTCCGGCCGTTGCTGCTTGTGGCGCGCGGGCTGGTAGGAGCCGGGCGGCCGTGTTCGCAGTGACAATGAGTGCTATTCCAACCCATTCGACAGCGCTGAGTCCTTCGTGGAGCAGTAACGCTTCGACAACGGCTAGATCCGTGCATTGGAGCCTGAATCCGTGTCGCGTCGCAAGGCCTGCAACCCGGTGTGCGATAACTCCCGTTGCATTCACCAGCCGGCGCGCTACTGTGTCCGGCCGGTACCTATGGGAATATCCGCGGGAAATTTTCCGGTGGCTCGCTTCCGGCACCTTCACTTCACAGTGAGTGTGCCTTTCATGTTGGCGTGGAAGATGCAGTGGTAGGGATAAGTTCCCGGTTCGGTAGGAGCTGTGAAGGTGGTGGTGCCGACTTTGGTGATGGTATCGAAAGCGTCTGCGGTGTCTGCGGTGATCGAGTGCGCTTCGACGTCTTCGTTGGTCACGGTGACTTCCGCTCCGGGGCTCACGGTTTCGGTTCCCTCGTACTTGAAACCCTTGATCAGTATTTTCGCCGAAGCCGCTTCCGCAGAACCCGTGGCTGAGGTCGTGGCTGTGGTTGAAGGAGTTTCTTCTACGGTGGCGGCGGGAGCTGACGGGAACTGTTGTGTCAGTGTCGGTGCTGCGGTGGTGTCGGCCCCGGAGGTGCCGGAGTCAGCGCAGCCGGACAGAACCAGAGCCGCTGCTGCTGCCGTGAGGCCGAGTGCGTTGCTGATTCTGATGTTCTTTTCCATGGGATGGGCCTTTCCTTGGGTACCGCTGGTGGATGCTTTTTGACGTGCCGTGTGGGGTTAGTGGTGTTCGACCCAGCAGGCGAGGATGGTGGTTGATAACTGGTAGGCGAGGGCGTTTCGGGTGATGCTTTCCGGTCCCAGGGTCTCGGGGAGGTTTGTGGCGTCCACGTTAAGGACGAAGCTGTCTTTTTGGAACACCGCTGATCCGGCCCGGGTTTCGTAGGCCGGGAACCCCAGGTTGGCGAGCCCCTCAATGGGTGTGGCGTCCTTGGCCAGAGCCTGCATGGCGTCAAAGTAGGTCAGCGCCGTGGCCTGGTCCTTCTCTTCCCTAACGGAAATAACAAGGTCCCCGTCATTCAGGTGGTAGGTGCAGGTGAAGGTGCTGTCGGCCCAGTCGCTGATGGTGTGTGGGGTTTCTTTCAGGCCCAGGATGGCGGTGAGCCGGTCGATGGGTTGGTCCCCGCAGACCATTTTCGAGGCCTCGCTGGGCCCGTCCGCGGTCTTGGAGGGGGAGAGCGCTTCTTCGCTGTGGTGTCCGTTGTGGCTTCCGGCCGCACCGCCTGGTGGTGACGCGTCCGTTGGAGACGGGGCGGTTGAGGCAGGCGCAGGTGATGTTCCTGAGGATGCTGCCATGGTGCAGCCGGCGAGTAGGAGGGTGGACAGGGTCAGGGAGGCCAGCAGGGTGTTGGGGTGTTTCATTCCTCATCCGTCCTAGCCGTTAGCCCGTCGAAAGAATCGGCGGAGGGTTGTCAGGTTTTTAGTTTGGCGTAGATGACGTAGTTGTCATCGAAGAGCCCGGTGGTTGCTGCCGGTGCGTGCCGCAGGAGCAGCCGAAGGTGGCGTGCTGGCGCTGGTGCCGCAGCCGGTGCCGGCCAGGGCTGCGCAGAAGCCCGGCTGCCGTGGAGTTTTTCGGGCTTCACGGCGGCCGGGCTTCAGGTGTGTCACTGGGTCGAACCGATCAGCTCGTGCTTAGGCAGCTGAACCGGCGGTGCGACGACGGACTACGTATGCTCCGCCGGCCAGTACGGCGAGGACCAGTCCGCCACCGAGTGCCAGGGCACCGGTATCGGTTCCGGTCTCGGTCACACCGGTGTCAGCGCCGCCAACAGGCATAGCCATGCCCGCAGTCAACGTGCCACACAGAGCCGGTGACGTTGCGGCCAGGGGCAGCTCGGGGACGAGGTCGGACTTTGCTGCCTGGCCGGCTGCGCTGAGGGTGGCGGGGTCTAGGCCGTGGACAACGATGACGGCGGTGCCAGCTTCAAGTGCGGCCTTGGTTTCGGCGTTCAGTTCGAATGTGCGGTCGATGGTGTAGCTGCCGCCCTGGCCGGCGACCTTGAGGTCAAGGCCGGCTGCGGGGCTGGTGTCACCGCTGGTGGAGAGGGTGGTGACGATGCCGCCGTAGGACGGAGCGCCCTCGGTGGTGTTAATGACCTGGTCACCGTCCTTGTCGGCCGAGGGATCCGGACATGTGCCCTGGGCGCCGCCGTGGATGTGCTGAACGTGCGGGTACGGTGCGTCCATAAACGTCTCGGCCAAGCCTGAAACATTCAGTACGACGTGGGCCTGGTTGCCGGTGACGTCAACGGTGACGGTGCCTGAACCGGAGCTGCCGTTAAGCTGGCCCAGGTTCGTCTGATAGGACTGGTCAGCGGCCATGGCCGGGGAACCGGACAGGGCAAGGGCTCCCAAAGCCAGGGTAGGTACTGCCATAAAGCGGAGTGTCTTGTTCATTTGAATTACTCTCCTCATACACGCGCATGTGATGGTGGACGCCCCACGGTAGGGGACACCAGTACTTCGAAGCAGACCACCCACCTGGATGGGTAAGAATGTGTCCCAAACCACAGTCCAAGAATTTAGAGCCGATGCGTAACCATAAAAGGTCAAGTCTCTTGGAAGCTAAGGTCTGGTTTGGTCGGTCAGAGTGCTGAAGGGCGACTGTCCCGAGGTTGTATCCGTGGTCCACGGCGGGTCTTTCGCTGCAGTAAAGTGAGGCCGGCCAGTGCCAGTGCGCCGGCTATTGCTTCGGCGAGGGCGGTGATGACTTTGGCGGTGTTACCAGGCCGGTTCATACATTGATGGCAGTGGCCCCGCAGCGGGGATCTGGATGTAGCGGTAGAGGATGCCAGCTGCCAGGGAAGACAGGGCAACTACAGCGGCGACAGCGAAAGCCGTGCGCGACGCTTTGACGAGAACAAATATCACGGCCAGGACTGCGGCGCCTGCCTGGACCAAAAACAGGGTCCCTTGGCCGATGCCTCCCGGTGCGGCTTGCTGGTACCCGGGCGCGAGCTGGATGTGGATGACGGCACTAACCACCAGTGCCGCCGCGATACCAATCCGGACACCCCACAGGTGACCGGGTCCCGATACGGGGAGGTGTAGGCGTTTCACTTCACAACCAGCGTCCCGGTCATCTGAGGATGGAACATGCAGATGATGCCGTAGTCCCCGGCCTCAGCCGGAGCTTCGAAAGTAACGGTTTCTCCGGCAGGGACTTCGATGTCGAAACCGCCTTCGTCCTTGGTGGTCACGGTATGCGGCGCTGTCATCGTTGGTCACCCTCACCATGGACCCGGGCTTCACGGACGCCGGAACCTCATAGGAAAAGTCCTTGATCGTGATGAGAGCCTCCCCGGCAGCTTCCGAAACTGCCCCCGACGGGGACGATGATGGGGCAGCCGGTGGCGGGTAGGACGTGCCGCCGCCCTGGGCGCCGCAGCCAGCGATGCCTGCCAGGGACATGGCGCTACGACAGCCAAAACGCTTCTGCTCAAGGGAATAGCAGGCTCTAACGCGGGCCCAGGGCGCCGGGTTCCACTAGGTCCTGGCAGCTCGCAAGCAATTATTCGCGGCGCTCGTCACGGGTCCTGCCGTCGCGGAAGTCACCCTCGCCGGGTTCCGTGCGGCGGGGCTCGTCCCGGAGGGTTTCATCCCGTAGCCGGTCATCCCTTCGGTCAGCGGCCGTCAGCCTGTCTTCCTCGGCCTGACGGTCGTCCACGTAGCGCTGGTCGGTGCGGCGGTCGTCCACCCGGTCGTCCACGTAGCGGTCGTCGCTGCGGCGATCGAGCAGGTTGCGGCCGACCACTTGGTCGTCTTCAACATATTCCGTGTCTGTGGCGTACGCGCCTGCGAAGCCCGCGCGGTCCACGTTCCGGTGGAATCGCATGCCAGCAAGGCCGCCCAGGACTGCTCCCACCAGGGCAATCAAGGCGACGATAACCGCGGCAATAATGCCCGTCGTCGTCAGCTGTCCTTCGTTGACGGGGATGCGGGGAAAGGTGTTCAGCTCGGCGAAGATATTGAATTGTTGCCCGGCCAGGATGCCCAGCAGTGCCACGATAATCGCCATGATGATGGCCCAGAGCCACACCATGACCCCCTGCTTGGCGCCGTTGAACCGGGCCATCCGGCCAGCCACGTACCCGCCGCAGTAGTAGCTTACGAACAGGATCACCAGCAGGGCGATGATGCCGATAATGCCGACGGGGCCTTCGGTAGCCTGGTTGACGGCCTCATTGACGTCGGTGTTGGTGGACAGTCCCACGGCGGTTCCAGCGGCCGCGACGAGTGCTGTCAGGAGCACGGCCATTCCAGTGGCTGTCAGCCAGCCAAAGAACGCCGAGCCCACCTTGATGCCCCCAAATTGTTCTTTTTCTCGGGCCACAACCGCCTGGCGGTCGCCCGGATCTGCTGTGCTCATGTTTCAACCTAAGCACCGCGCCCGGTAGATAGCAAGGGTGCTTATTATTTGGCGGCGTCGGGTTCAGCTGTTCGGCCTGTATTTGCGGTGCAGGTTCTCATTCCTGGAAGGACCAGGGGTGGCATCGGCGATCCATGGGCCGGTCCCTTCGGACTGATCAAGGATTCCAGCCTCCAGCCACGCATAGTCTCCGGCCAGGACCTTCCCTGCCAGAACACGGTCGCCATCGTCAGTGTTGCGCCATAGCTGCTCGAAGTATCCATCCACCCGCACGCGCGCCTGCTCGCAGTATGCCTCCGCAAGCTCAAAGGCTGAGGCCCCGCGCTCCGGAGCTGTCCGCAGCAACATCTCGGCCCGGGAGCAGCAGGCCGCCATGGCGAACAACTCCGCGCCGATGTCCACAATCCGGCCCAGGAATGCCTGCTTGAACTCCAGCTTGGCCTGCCACCGGCCCATCCCGTAAAACGTCTGCCGCGCCAGCCGCCGGGACGCCCGCTCCACGTAACGCAGCTGCTTGGCCAGCCGGCCGAACTCCGCATACGAGCGGGGATCCATGCCCGCGCCGGCCACCAGTTTGGGCAACCAACGGGCGTAGAAACCTGAAGCGCCGACGGCGGCACGCGCCTTGTCCTGCAGGCTGGCGTCCGCGGAAGCGAGATCCCCGGCGGCCGCCAGGTGTGCGTCCACGGCTTCGCGGGCAATGAGCAGGCGCATGATCTCCGAGGAACCTTCGAAGATCCTGTTGATGCGCAGGTCCCGGAGCTGCTGTTCGGCAGGCACGGCGCGTTCGCCCCGGGCCCGGAGGGATTCTGCAGTTTCAAAGCCGCGCCCGCCGCGGATCTGCACCAACTCGTCCGCGATCAGGCAGCTCATTTCAGTGGACCAAAGCTTGGCCAGGGCGGCCTCTATCCGGACGTCCTTCTGGCCGGCGTCGGCCAGCTCGGCGGACAGTTCAAACACGGCGTCCAGTGCAAAGGCCGTGGCGGCGATGAAGGAGATCTTCTTGCCTACGGCCTCGTGCTTGCCCACTGGACGGCCCCATTGGGTCCGGGCGTTGGACCACTCGCGGGCAATCTTCAGGCTCCATCGCCCGGATGCGACGCACAGGGCTGGGATGGACAGCCGGCCGGTGTTCAATGTGGTCAGCGCGATCTTCAGGCCCTGGCCCTCGCGCCCCAGCCGGTTTGCCACCGGAACCCGCACCTGGTGGAAGCGGGTCACGCCGTTCTCGATCCCGCGCAAGCCCATAAAGGCATTGCGGTTTTCCACAGTGATACCGGGGGAGTCCATTTCCACCACAAACGCGGAGATTCCGCCCTTGTGCGCGGTGCCGTCGGCGTCGGTGTGGGCGGGCACCACGGCCATCACCACCACCAGCTCCGCGATCACACCGTTGGTGGTCCAGAGCTTCACGCCGTCCAGGAGATATGCGTCGCCGTCGTCAGTGGGAACTGCGGTGGCGCCCAACCGCGCGGGGTCGCTGCCGACGTCGGGCTCTGTAAGGAGGAAAGCGGTGATGGCACCCCCGGCGCAACGCGGCAGGTACTCCTTCTTTTGTGCATCATTGCCGAAGACCTTCACCGGTTCCGGGACGCCGATGGACTGGTGGGCGGACAGCAGCGCACCGAGACTGGGGTGGACCGAGCCCAACAAAGCCAGCGCCCGGCCGTAGTACACCAGGGACAGCCCAAGGCCGCCGTACTCCTGGGGAATTTTCATACCGAAGACGCCCAACTCGGCCAGTCCCTTGAGGTATTCGTCAGGAATCTGCGCGTCCGCTTCGATGCGCGGCCCGGACATGGTCCGGCAGAAAGTGGCGAGGCCTTCCATGAACGCCTCCCCGCGCTCCACATCCTCTGCCCGGGCCTGCGGCCAGGGGTGGATCAGCGAGAGGTCGAAACTGCCCAGGTAGAGGCCCTTGGCGAAGCTGGGCCGGTCCCAACTGGATTCCCGGGCGGCTTCGGCAACGGCGCGGGCCTGCTGCTCGGTAACCTCATGCCCCAATTCCTGGGGCGGCACAGGGGTTTCGGATGCGGGGCTGTCAGTCAGTGCTGCAGTGGAGTCAGTAGCGGAGCTCACGGGTATCTCCTCCGACCGGTTTTACCGGTTCAGGCCGCGGGTCCGCCTCGGGTAGGGAACCCTCCAGCTGAGTTCATGCTACCGGGCGGTAGCTTCCTGTGCCAGAGCCTGTTTGCCCGTGAATATCGGTGGGCAGCTTCACCTTGGAGCCGTGGTGGACCAGCCGGTCCCAGAGATGGTTGATGCCGTGGACCAGGGCTTTCAGGGCACCCCAGACAATGTTCCAGATCAGTTTGCACACCCCCAGCAGGACCAGGGCCACGAAGGCGGCGGCGAAGACGAAGGCGGCAAGCACCAAAGCGATGAATATTGTCGCGAGGAATACCACCGTGGCTGATTCGACTGCTGTGACATCAAACTGCATGGCTTCTCCTGCGGCAATGCCCGGAGAATCCGGGCGAAATACAACCACCCACTACTTGAGTAGCAAGAGCGTAAGGTCACCTGCGGTGCCGGGGCCAGAGCCCGACGGCGGGTTGTGGCAACTGATGCCTGATCGGAACACTGGTGGCGATCCGGTCACGGAATGGTTGCGTTTATCTGCGCTGGTTAGGGATACCGACCTGCTGGGGGGAGCGCGGGAATCCCATCGTTCTCGCATCACATATCCCATGGAATTAGAGGCACAGCACGGCGTGAGCCATGCGCCGCCAATGCGTCATTCGCCCGGGCCGCTCCCCCCGCGGGTCTTATGAGGAGGTTCGGGAGAGGACCCAAGTGCTGGTGGCGTCGCGCCGCTCGAAGGTTACGGTGGTGACGAGCGCTTGGATCAGCGCCAGTCCGCGGCCCGACTCGGCGTCCTCGTCCTGCATCGTCGGCACCATCGGCCCGAACGGAGGCTTGGCGTGGTAGGCGCTGACGCGTGCCTGAAGAAGGGTGGTCCGGACTTCGATGTCCACGCCGAGTTCCACAGGTTTCTTCCCGGCCGGCTCCGCGTGCTGGACAATGTTGGTCGCGGATTCGATGACCGCCGTTGTGAATGTCATTTGGTCCACATCCCGGACGAAGGGGACGTCCAGCCACAGGCTGTCCAGGTGGTTGTGGACGGCTTCGATGGCCTCTTCGGCAGCTGGTCCCCGGAAGCGGCGGGACGCCAGGACCCTAGTCATTGCTGAACGCTTCTTCGGCTGTGGCGTAGTTGGTGAGGACTTTGTCCATGCTGGTCAGTTGCAAGACCATTTTTACTTGCGGTTGGACTGCGGCGATCCGGAGGTCACCACCCGCTTGGCGCGTGGCCTTGAGGCAGCCGATGAGCGCGCCAAGGCCTGAGGAGTCCAGAAAGGTGGTCTTTCCCAGATTGATCACGATCCGGTTGGATCCGCCGCCGATCACCTCGGTAACGAACTCGCGCAGTCTCGGCGCGGAGACCATGTTCAGTCGTCCGTCCGTCCTGATTTCCGCATACGAGTCTTTGATCTCACAACTAAACTCCATCGGGATTCCTCTCTGTAGCTGCCAGATCTGAGGCTGGTCTATATCCTTTATAGAGCACTGCGCGGACCAGGATGCTCATTACCGTCAGGTCGAAAATGACCCAGGTGACGTTGACGAGGGTGCCCAGCGGTTCTGCCAGGCCGGCGGCCAGGCGGATGATTCCGACTACGGCGGCCAGCACGAGCAGCACGGACACTACAATCTGTGGCTGAATCAGGCTCCAGCTGGGTCCGCCGCTTTGGCGGGCTTTGGGAGTGACAGCGAACCCCAGGGGGCGGCCGAACCAGACGTTGCGGGCGGCCGTGGAGCAGGCCTTGATCCAGGTGGGGAACAGAGCCAGGCTGTACTGCTGGCCCCGCCAGGTGGGGATGCCGCGGCCGGCGACGGCGAACAGAAGCTGGTTTACGACCATGAAGGGGATGAACCGGATGAAGAAGTCCCAGCTTAGGCTCTGAACCGGCAGGATGCCCAGCAGCAGGTAGATGATGGGGGCTGCGAAGTAGATGACGGCTGCGTAGCCGCTGAGGTAGGTCCACATGGTGGCGAAGTACATGAGCCGTTGTCCGAGCTTGAGGCCTTTCTGCACCAGGGGGTTTTCCCGCAGCAGCACCTGGATGGTTCCCTGTGCCCAGCGAAGGCGCTGAGTGAGCATAGTCTTCAGGTCCTCAGGCGCCAGCCCGTACGCCAGGATTTCATGGTGGTAGACGCTTTGCCATCCCATGGCGTGCATGCGCATGGCAGTGGCCATGTCCTCGGTGACGGAGATGGTAGCCAGCGGCATCACCGGCTGGGCTTCGTCGTTGCGTTCAACTGACAGCGCGTCGAGGACGGCCTGCACGGATTCGAGGGCACCAAGGGGTGACCAGTCACGGCTGGACATCCGCTGCACGGCGTGGTCGGCCATTGCAGGCACGCTGGATTCGCCGGCGTGCGCGAGTTGCATGGCGGCAATTTCTTCGAGGTCGGCCTGTAGCGCCTGTACGTCGGCGCTTACCAGGGTCTGCACAGCCGCATCAACCCGACGGCGGACGCGGTAAGTAATTTCGCCCAGCGGCCGGCCTGCGCCCAGTTCCTGCTGGGCCTCGCGGGTTACCGCCTCCACCTCATCCAAAACCTGGGCCACCAGAGGCCTGTCCACGTCCACAGACTTCCGCGCCTTCCGAATTGCGGAGCGGGAGGCAGCCAGCGCCCGGCGGATGCTCTTCTCGGTTTCTTTCACGTAGCCCACCAGCCCCAGTTGCATCAGGGCTTCACGGCGCAGGATGGCGTTGGAACCACAGAAGAAGGCCGCATTCCAGCCGTCCTTGCCCTGTTGAATGGGTCCGTAGAAGAGCGGCGCCTGGCTGCCCAGCGGATCATCGGCAGGAACATTGCTGAAGTACTGCGGCGTCTGCACGAGCGCCACCCGCCGGTTATTGAAGTAGCCCAAGGTCTTTTCAAGGATGTCGGGTTCAGGGATCTGATCCGCGTCCAGGATCAGCAGGAACTCCCCGTGGGTCTGCATAAGGGCGTTGTTGAGATTGCCGGCCTTGGCGTGCCTGGGCACGTTGGACGTCCAATCATCGCTGCGGGTCACATAACCGATGCCGTGCTCTTCGGCGAGGGCCTTGAGTTCCGCGCGGGCGCCGTCGTCCAGGATCCAGGTGCTGTGCGGGAGCCTGATCTTCTGCGCGGCAAAGGCCGTCGTCAGCACCATGTCCAGGTCTTCGTTGTACGTGGTGATGAAGACGTCCACCGTGGCATCAGGAGGGGGCGGCGGTGCGCCCTTACGGACTTTCAGCTTCCACACCGTCATACCGAACAGCATGACGTCGATCAGGCTGTAGGTCTCCGCAACGACAAGCGGCACGGCGATCCACCACGCATCCCAGTTCAGGGACGCTGCCCAGCGCCACGTAATGTAGTTCACGCCGGTAATCACGGTCAGCACCACCACAAGGCGGGTCCAGAAACGGGTCATCCGGCTGCCTGGCCGGCTTCTTGCCCTCTGTAGGCCGCAGTGCCGCTGGGTTTTACACAGAAGCGTCGCACGTCTGGCATACATGTCCTCACTCGGTACTTGAATTGTACCCGCCAGTAGCGTACTGCGCTGCCAGCGCTGTCTTCTCACCTGCCTGCACTAAGCCGTGCGTCGGAGCATAAGGAGCGTTACGTCGTCGGTCTTGGCAGTAGGCGTGGGGACGAACCGCTCCAGGGCTTGTTCAAGGTCAGTGCTTGCCGCCAGTTCTTTGAGTGCTGCTGGTGGGCTGGTTTTCCCACCCGCGCCACCGCCTGGTCCTGGCATCCTGCCTGTTGGGTGCGGTTGCCTGTGCGCTGTTTTCCTGGACCAGCCCATACCTGACCAACGACCTGGACGTCCGCCTGGGCTGCTGCCTGAGCAGGGATTCAGGCAGCACACCGGGGCATATATTGTGATCCTCGGGATCGTCTGGGTCATGGTCAAACCCGTTTCCTGTTCCGATTCATACCCCGCTGACACCTCGCGGCGCAGGGCCGGCAACCATCTGCTCCCTGCCGAAGTACCGGAAAACGAGAAAGAAGCCTCTGGGTTGACGAACAAACCCAGAGGCTTCTATCCCGCATCTACCAGCTTCATCGTCTGCAGGCGCTCAAGGAACGTGAACGCCTGCCCTGCCCCGGTGAATGCGGGAGGGCTCGCATCAGCCACGTTTCCTATTTGGCCCGAGCCGCCAAGGCCTGGGCCAGCGCCTGGGCGGACGAAGTGCTGCTGTTGATCCGCCAGTCGGTTTCCTTGTCGAAGTGGAACCAGATAATTGCGGTGACGTCGGACTGGGCGGAAAGGTAGCTGATCAGGGAGGTATTCCAATCGGCTTTCGAGCCTCCATGCTCCGCGGAAGAGGTTTCTGCGATCAGGATGCGCTTTCCAGGTGCCAGGCTACGCAACTGGGTGAGGCCTTCGCTGAAGAGCTGCGAGGGGGACTGCCAGGAGCTCCAGGAAGCGGACGTTCCCCAGTTGTACCCGTCCAGGGCTACTGCGTCGACGTAGGAGGACCCGGGGTACAGGTCGGTGAGCGGCGTCGATCCCCAGTAGGGAACGTTAGGGTTCCACACCCAGGTGATATTGGATGCTCCGGTTCCGGCGACAACGTCGTGAACGTGGCGCCACGCGTTGACGTAGTCTCCTGCGCCGTTGCCGTTGACCTGCTCGGACCAGGGGTACCAGTTGCCGTTCATCTCATGGCCGAACCGAATCATTACTGGTTGTCCCCATTTAGCCAGCGATTGGCCCCATTCCCGCAAGTAGGGGTCAAAGTCACCAGCGGCGATACGGTCCAGCGAGTAGGCGGGTTGATTGGTGCCGCCACCCCAGGCCCAGGGCTCCCAGGTCAGCAGGATCTGGGCTCCGCGACTCCGGGCAGTTTCGAGCTCCTGGATAGGGGGAGCCTGCTTGAAGTCCTTGTAAGAGAGGATGATCGAGGGAGTCTCGCCGGCGAGGGCAGTGACTTCATCCAGTTCTGCTGAGGCAAGCGGCCCGCCCGGGGTGCCGGCACCGAACCTGAGAGTTGCCGTGCTCGGCGCGGTCGTGACCGGCCCGGTCACCGGGGCAGGCTCTTCTTCTGTGACGGACGGCGAGCTGTAAGTGAGGGTGAAGGAAGCAGAGGCGCTAACCTGGCCCGATACAGCCTGGATTCGCATGGAGGCGTCTGTTGATTCGGGTATCACGACATCAGCAGTGAAGTATCCGGAAGTGCTGGTTCGGAACGCAACGCTCGTGGTGCCGGCGCTGATAGTTCCGGAGTTCTTCTTGGGGTACGCTGTCCCGGTGACCGTCACAGTCGTGCCCACCGGGCCGGACGAGGGACTGAGGCTTATGGCCGCCGGGGCAGCGTGTGCCGGCGCCCCTGCCCACACTCCGCCGCAGGCAAGCAACGCCAGGACTGAGACCAACATTCTAAACAGCTTCATGAAACCTCCCATTTGACTCCAGCAAAGCAGCCGTGACGGACACAGGTTGCCTGCTGGAAAGGTGGGGGTGAGACCAAATGGTGCCCCCAGTACCAATTCTCCACGTTATGTCAAGTGGGCAGGTAGGGTTCTGCAAAGAATTCGACAGTATTGTCATGTCCTGTTGCAGCAGGCCCATCAACCAATAAACCTGTCTTACGTCAGGATCAACTATCGGTCAGCAAATCGTTTGCGGTGATACATTCTGTCAAGCAGCTTCGCCTGCTATAGGTCAGATACCCGGCCGCCGACGGGGGGAGCATAACCAGGAAATGAAAAGCCATTTCAGCATGCCACCGATATTTCCGACAACTGAGCCCTTGCCACTTAGGTACTCCGCTCGAAAGGAGCGCATCGGCCACATGATGGGTGTGTCCAAAGAGCTATTCGAAGTCCCGGATCGGGTCGCAAACCTGTGGATGGGCAGGGGTCCTGATCATGTTTCTGCCCTTACAAAGCAGATACCAATAGCCGGACTTTTTTTTGCGGCCGCGATCATGAGCATTTCCATCTCGACGCTGACTGTCAGCAGTTGGCCGGCACTACTCACGGGTGCCTTGCTGATAGCGGCAGCGACTCTTCTGGCGGCAGTTTTTTCCCGTCCAGCTCTGGCCCGGTTTGCGCTCTTTGTTCCCGCCGCTGATTTCCTCGCCGCCGGCCTGCTTCGGCATGGGACCGGTGATAGCCAATCCATCTATGCATCCCTTGTGCTCCTGCCCGTTCTGTGGTTCGCCGCGATGGAAGGGCGCCGGCACGTTCTTTACGCGGTCCTTGGAGCTGCCTTCGCGGTCCTGGTCCCGTTCGTCCTGGGCGCCAGCACGGAAGAGAACCCGAACGAAATGTTCCGTGGCCTGTACAACATGTTCGTTTTTTTCCTCGCCGCAGGAATCGTCAACGAGCTTGCCTCCCGGGCCCGCCGTCGCCTGAGGTCCGCCCGGGCGGAGGCGGCGGCCGCGTCGGAGGAACTTAACCGTGCGGCTCAAATCCAAAGCTACCTCCTACCCAAAGAAGCAGCCCCGCTACCCGGATACGAGACCGCTGGCGTCTGCATACCGTCGAAGGCTGTGGGTGGAGACTTCTTTGACTGGTATGAGATTGATGGCGGCCTGGGATTCACGCTGGGGGACGTCATGGGCAAAGGCGCCGGGGCAGGAATGATCGCTGCCACCACGCGGGCTGTCATCCGCAGCGCCAAAAACAGTGAGGATCCCGCCGTAGCCCTAAGCTTGACCGCAGATTGCCTCACCACCGAACTAAGCCAGGCAGCATCCTTTGCCACACTCTTCCACGCAAGACTCCGCGCTGAGGACGGGCGGGTCCTTTTCTGCGACGCGGGTCACGGTTTGACGTTACTTATCCGTGCGGACAGGACCTGGGAAAGGCTCGTCTCCGGGGAACTGCCGGTAGGGCTGCTCCCGGGGACCACGTGGCAGTCGCTTGAGTTTCGTCTTCGCCCTGGAGACATGATCGTCAGCTTCAGTGACGGGGTACTGGACCTGTACGACGGCACACTCACCGCCATCGACGAGATCGCGCTGCTCGCTACCGCAGCCACCTCGGCCACAGATCTGGTCAACGCGGTGCAGAAACTGGCCGCAGCAACCAACAACCCCGACGACGTAACGATCCTCGCAGTCCGCAGAACGGTATTGGAACGATCGGACAGGGACACCGATCGCTGAGAGAATGCAGTGGCCAGCAATGGCTTACGGCCACTGGTCGAACCTGGTTTCGGTGCGAAAGTCCGCCGTCGCGTAGGTCTTCTGCCTGTCCGGCTGGTGTTGGCGGTTGTAGCTGAGACTAGGCGGGGACGGCGGTGATGATGACGTTTTTGCCCGAGGGGTCTTCTGTGAAGCAGCTGATGAGCACGAGTCGGTTTGGATGATGTCCCAGATGTCGTTGTGTTTGAGGGTGTCTTTGTGCACTGAAAAAGGCCCCATCTACGACAATTGCGGCAGTCGATCCGGCTGCCGCTAACCCCTTGCGAGTGAATATGGTTTCCCCTGATGCGAAGGTTTCCTTCGAGACCTTGTCCGAAGGCGAGGCGCAGATGTCTTTCTCGCGCCTTAGGGGACATATCAACGTGTCCTCCGGCTAATTCCGATCACCACTCGGCTAGAAAAAGCCAAGTCACCGTGGCAGCGGTACGAGCGGGACTCTAAACACCTCGTTCGGCCAGGCGCGGAAGCGGCGTTTACATCGCGACTTCCCTGGTCTTCGGCCGATACCATCAGCGCACGGCTGCGAGTCTTGGGAATTGCTCACCAAGGGGCCAGCCTGGGCGTCAAAGCCTGAAAGCCGAAGGCCAGAACGACCAGTTTCATTTGGCCTGGCCCGTGGTTCTAACAGGTGTTTTGCTTGTGGGCGAGTATCCGAAAAACGATGCCCCCCGGCCCGCCGCGATGGACTTCGGCAATTGTGAAACCCGCGCCTGTCAGGTACGGCACAGGATCACGGGTGATGTGGTCCGCGCTGACCCGGATGCACAGCGGTTCGATCACTTTCATCAACGCTCGGCCCAGCTTACGCGTGGAGCGCCCGTGCTCGGCCAAAACGAATACGCCGCCCGGACGGAGCACGCGGTAGGCCTCACGGCTGGCAGCCAGTGGATCAGGGATGGTGCAGAACGTGAAGGTGGACACAAAAGTATCTGCACTTTCCGACGGTAAGTCCAGAGCCTGCGCGTCACCGCGATGCAACTGGATGCGGTCGATTCGCTTTTCCGATACACGCCTGCGGGCGATAGCGAGCATCTCCCCGGATAGATCAACCCCGATCACCTGCTTCACACCCGAGCCGTACAGCGGGAGGTTCAAACCCGAACCAACCCCTACCTCAATTACCTCCCGACGGGCCATTGACACAGCCCAGGCCCTGGCGCCGACGGCGACATAGCGCTCGAAAACGGCCATCCACCGGTCGTATATGTAGGCATTCTTGTTGAAGACTTTCTCGATTTCTTCGTTGCTGGTTTGGTACATAGCACCCTCCCGGAGATACTGCATTTGTTCGCTGGAAACAGAGCTAGTGGACGGCTGTACTCCAGGCACCGGTAGAGATTCAGCTCGGGATCCTTAGCTCCGGACTTTCCTGACGCTGAATTTGCGTCGTCGCACGGAGGAGGGGCCTTTCAGGCGGATTCGGTGCCAGCGCCCGTGGGCAACGGCGCCGTTGGGGTCAACAGGAGAAGCAACAGCAGGTATCTGCGACGATCCTCTCCTGCGGCGCCGCAAGCGACGGAGAGCGAATACCGTTAAGACGATCCAAGCGAAAGCCACACCGAAAACCAAGATCAACGCCGGAATCGTATCCATGGCTAAGTCTAGGCGCGAACTAACACCAGGGACTACTAAATCTTTGGACGTCCCGGTACCTTACCCGCCTCACCGGTTAGTCACCCCTTTTGAATTCCAGGGCCGCCGCCAGATAAGGAGCAGTCCGGCTGTGCGGTGAACGCGCGACGTCGGCAACTGTTCCGGCTGCGACAATGCGGCCGCCGGCATCTCCGCCGGAGGGGCCCAGGTCCATGACCCAGTCCGCAGCCGCCACCACGGCCATTTCATGTTCCACCACAATGACTGTATTCCCGCTGTCCACCAACCCGTGGAGCTGGGTCATGAGCAGCTCAACATCGGCCGGGTGCAAGCCCGTGGTGGGTTCGTCCAAAAGGTAAAGCGTGTGGCCGCGCCTGGCGCGCTGAAGCTCGGTGGCGAGCTTGATGCGCTGCGCCTCGCCGCCGGAGAGCTCGGTGGCGGGCTGCCCCAGCCTGAGATAGCCAAGCCCTACATCCCGAAGGCTCTTAAGGCTGCGGGCCGCTGCAGGAATGTCCGTCAGGAACTCTGCTGCCGCATCCACGGTCAGCCGCAGGACCTCAGCTACGTTCTTGCCCCGGTACGTTACTTCCAAGGTTTCGCCATTATAGCGGGAACCATTGCACTCCGGGCACGGTCCGTAGCTGCCCGGCAGGAAAACCAGTTCCACTGCAACGAAACCCTCACCCTGGCAGATGTCACAGCGGCCACCGGCCACGTTGAAGGAGAACCGCCCCGCCCCGAAGCCGCGTGCCTTGGCCTCCGTTGTGGCGGCGAACTCCCTGCGCACAGCGTCGAAGAGCCCGGTGTAGGTAGCGAGGTTGGACCGGGGCGTCCGCCCGATGGGCTTCTGGTCCACGGTGACCAGCCTGTCGATCCGGTCGGCGCCGCGGACCCCTCGTACGGTCAGCGGCGTGGCCGGATCCGTCTCACCCTGCTCTGTCTCCGACGCTATCTGGTTGGCTTGCAGTCCCGAGCCCACCACCTCGCCCAGGACATGGCTCACCAGGGTGGACTTGCCTGAGCCGGACACTCCTGTCACGGCGGTGAAAACACCTAACGGGAAGCGCGCATCAAGGTTCTTGAGGTTATGCCGGCTGACTCCGGACAGCTCCAGCCAACTGTGCGGCTTCCGGACAGTTCCAGGACGGGGTGGCGCTCCGCCGTCGTCGAAAAGGAAAGGGCGGGTGACGGACTCCGGGATTGCTGCAAGCCCCGCAACCGGCCCGCTGTAGAGGACCTCACCGCCGCCTTCCCCTGCCCGGGGGCCTACATCTACCAGCCAGTCCGCCCGACGTACCACGTCCATGTTGTGTTCCACGACGAAGACCGAATTGCCGGAGGCTTTGAGCTGGTCCAGCACTGCCAGGAGCGGCTCTGCGTCGGCCGGGTGGAGGCCCGCGGAAGGTTCGTCCAGCACATAGATGACACCGAACAGCCCAGACCGGAGCTGGGTGGCAATTCTGAGCCGCTGCATCTCACCGGGAGAAAGGCTGGGGGTAGCGCGGCCCAGCGCCAGGTATCCCAGGCCCAGGCTCAGGAGTACGTTGATTCGCGCCAGGAGGTCGGCCGTAATGGCCACCGCCACCTCGTTCTCCTCACCGGACTGTTGGTGGCGGGACGCTGTGCCTGCCTTTTGCAGACCGGCTGTGGGCCGGATGACCTCGGCCAGTTCGGCCATGGGCATCGCGTTCAGTTCGGCGATGCTCCGGCCGGCGAAGGTCACGGCGAGAGCTTCCGTCCTAAGCCCGGTACCGTGGCAGCGCGGACAGGGACCGGATTCCATAAAAGCCAGCACCCGCTCCCGCATGGGAGCACTCTGGGAGTCTGCGAGGGTGTGCAGGACGTAGCTTTTGGCGCTCCAGAACCGGCCTTTGTAGGGCTTGGCCACCCGGTCCCGTTCAGGGGTTACTTCCACAACGGGCTGTTCTTCGGTGAACAGAATCCAGTCGCGCTGCTTCTTGGGCAGCTTGCGCCAGGGCGTTTCCACGTCGTAACCCAGGTGACTGAGGATGTCGCGGAGATTTTTGCCCTGCCAGGCTCCCGGCCACGCGGCAATGGCACCTTCCCGGATGGTCAGGGCGTTGTCCGGAACCAGGGAGTCCTCGCTGACCGTGTGTGCCACGCCAAGTCCATGGCATTCCGGGCAGGCACCGGCGGCGGTATTAGGCGAAAAAGCGTCTGAATCCAACTGCTCCGTATCTGCCGGGTAGGTTCCTGCCCGTGAAAACAGCATGCGTAGCGAATTGGACAGCGTGGTCACGGTACCCACAGAAGAACGGCTGCTGGGTGTTCCACGGCGTTGTTGAAGGGCGACGGCGGGTGGAAGCCCCGAGATCATCTCCACCTTGGGATTGTGGCCCTGCTGGATGAGGCGGCGGGCATAAGGCGCCACAGACTCGAAATAGC
Source organism: Pseudarthrobacter sp. TRD_SC_9 (assembly GCF_055361265.1). Taxonomy (NCBI): domain Bacteria; kingdom Bacillati; phylum Actinomycetota; class Actinomycetes; order Micrococcales; family Micrococcaceae; genus Pseudarthrobacter; species Pseudarthrobacter sp. TRD_SC_9. The sequence goes on along the minus strand of NZ_CM143956.1, from coordinate 3,673,063 downwards.
GACGCTGGGCTTCTGCATAGATGGTGCCGAAGGCCAGTGAAGACTTTCCGGAACCCGAAACTCCCGTGAAAGCCACAATGGAGTCCCGCGGCACGTCCACGTCCACGTTCCGGAGGTTGTTCTCACGCGCGCCCCGCACCCGCACATAGCCATCGATCACGTGGTCGCCATGCAGCCCTGCCGCGTCGTCCTTATTTGTTGCGCTTTGCATTCATTCGACTCTAGCGGCGAGGCGCGGTTTGGTCCTTGTCGCCTACATTCGTTCTCTTCCAACAGAGGCCGCCCAGCCCCCGCCGCCTGCTGCGTTAACCTTGTAGTTGGCAGTTTTCCGGGCAGCGCCTGGATATCAACCCCACCAACGTTCCATAGAGGAGAGTGCGTGCCCCGCTCCGCCAGGTCTTCGGCCGATGCCATCAGCGCCCGGCTGCGAGACTTGGAATCGCTCACCAAGGGGCCGGCCTGGGCACTAACGCGATCGGCGCCGTGGGTGATCGCGGTGCTGCAGGCGTCCTTTACGCGCACCCGGCCGCAGCTTCCGCTCGAGGAGTTCCATGCCGACGTCGACTCCTTCCTGGAGCAGTTCCGGCGCGAGGACCCAACTGTGGGGATCTCGGCAAGCGACACGCTGTCGGGCAAAAAGTACGCTGACGAGTGGACCCGGCGGCAGTTCCTCACCCGCCGCAACCAGTCCGGCCGCATCGTCTATGAAGTTACCGAACCCGCAGCCCGCGTTCTGGCCTTCCTGGACAGCCTGTCCAGCGAACGGTCAACGCTCAACGGTTCGCGGCTGGGGACGCTGCTGGGCGACGTGGAAAAACTTGCCAACGAGACCAACCCGGACCAGAGCGCCCGGCTGGAGTCTCTGGAAGAGGAAATCGAACAGCGCCAGCAGCTCATCGAGGACATCAGCTCCGGCGAGTTCGATGGCCTGTTGGATGACGACCAAGCCGTTGAGGCCGCGGGTAATGTGCTGGACCTGGCCGCCAGCCTTCCCGCCGACTACAAGAAGATGCGTGACCGGATCGAGGAGCTGGTGGGCGAGCTCCGCAACCAGATCATCGAGGACTCGCTCAGCAAGGGTGCCACCATGGCACAGGTGCTGGAGGCGGACAAGCGGCTGCGGCAAAGCCCTGAGGGACGTACGTTCCGGTCCTTCACGGCTTTCCTGGAGGATCCGCAGCAGCAGCTCCGCTTTCGTTCGGCGATCGGCGAGGTCCTCAGCCGGCAGTTCGCTGACGAGCTTACCGTCGACGAACGCGAGACCCTTAAGAACCTGGTGGCCGAACTCCGCCAGCAGCACAGCCAGATCCAGCGCATCTACGGCAAGCTCAGCGAGAGCCTGAACACCTACGTCCAAAGCGACGATTTCCGGCAGTCCGTCCGGCTCCGCAAGGTGCTGGGCGAGGCGGAGCAGGCCATCCGCTCGCTGCCCTACGAACGCGACCGTCGTGGCCTGGTTCCCGGCCCGCTGTTGTTCAACGCGGGCTTCGAATCCCTCGCCATGGTCAAGCTCTTCGACCCTGACGAGTTCGCCGTGCCGCCCCGCCTGGCCGATCCCATCGCGTTCAGCGATTCGGACCGGGTGCGCTCGGCGAGGACCGCAAAAGCCAAGCCCGACGTCGTCAGGGAGGCTCTTGCAGGCGCCGGCACCTTGGCGGAGGCGTGGGACAGCCTCCCTACCGAAGAGCGCCACATCAACACCATCCGTGCGCTCCTGTCGCACGCCCTGCACGACGGCGCTGGCTTCGACCGCGGCGCATGGTCCGCCATCGACTTCGCGCAGATAGACGGCTCCACCCGAAAGGCCTACCTGCCGGTGGTCACGCTCAAGGAAGACTCCCATGACTGAAGAAATTACGACGGCGCCACATCCGGTGGTCGAGCCCCAGGACTCTCCGGTGGTCGAGCTTGGGGAGTGGCTGGGGAGCGAGACCCATGAGACCAGGACTTCGTCCGGCTCAATCACCGGGGGCGTCACGCCGCGGGACACTTTTGTGGACGGCGCCGCCCTGTACCCGGGAGACACCGGGGTCCTGTCCATGAAGATCCGCCAGGCACTGGTGCGGCTGCTGAAAGGCCCGTACGTCGACGGCGGCCGCGACGAAAAACTGTGGACCACCATCCTGGACAACCAGCTCATCCTCCGCAGCCGCCTGTCCGAGATGTTCCTCACCCTCCAACTGGACCACGAACGCAAGATCGCTGTCCTGCGCCCCGTTGACCCGGAGTCCATCGGGGCCGGCAGCCGGTCCAGCATCCTCCGCCAGCAACGCGCGCTCAGCCGCGTCGAAACGATTGTGCTGCTCCGGCTCCGCCTTCTCCTTGACCGCCACGTCACCGCGCAGACGGACCCCACTATCACCCATGAAGAAATCACGGACCTCGTGGCCCACTACCAGCCCACGGGCCAACAGGATGCCCTCCGCGACGCGGATGTAGTCACCCGTGCGATCACCAAGCTCCTGGCCCGCCAGCTCCTCCTCCCCACGCCCCTGGACGACGTCTTCACCATCTCCAACGCCCTCCCGCTGGCCCTGCCTTTCGAGAACATCGGCGACATCCCCGCCCACATCGAAGCCCTGGTCAAGGTAGCCGCGGACGAATCCGGGACAGAGCCGATGCTGGAACTGGACGAACATGGTGCGGACGAAGACGACGCCGCCCCCGCCCCAGAGCCGGACGGCTCTGCTGCAAGCAGCGAGCCGTCCGGCTCCGGTAGCGGGTCTGGACTTCCCGATACTCGCAAGCTCGCACCGGGGCCCTCGTCCATTCCCCTTGATGCCACTCCCGGGGCGGCATCGGCGTCGTCTCACTCGTCCCGCAGCGATGCCCCCGGAGCGGAGGAAGCGAAATGAGCATCGCGACGATGCTTCCCATGGGGGAGCTGACCAACCCGGGGCAGATGCGGCTTGCGTTGGTGCAGGTGGTCAACTGGGGGACGTTCCATGGGGCCCACACCATGCATGTGGACCGGAACGGCACGCTGCTGACGGGTAACTCCGGCGTCGGCAAGTCCACGTTGTTTGACGCGATGCTTCGCGTGTTTGATGCCCGTCCGCGCTCCAACGAGGCAGCGGCGCAGCGTGCCGGCGGGGCTGTGGAGGACAAGAGGACCACGTTCACGTACATGCGCGGCAAAGTTGGCGACAAGGCTGTGGGGGAGGGCTCGGCGAGTGCCTTCCAGAGGCCCGGCGCCACTTGGTCCGCCGTCGGCCTGACTTTTGACAACGCTGCGGGCACCCGCGTGACGGTGTCTGCCCTCTTTGATGTGCCCAAAAACGGTACGGAGTCCAGCGTGGGCCGGTACTACCTGATCGACAACAAGCCCTTGGACCTGCAGGCCATTGAGGGCATTGCGGACAAGCGTTTCACCAGAGCGGCGCTGGAAACGGTGTTCCCGGACGCCCAGGTCTTCGATGTGCACAAGGCGTTTGCGGAGCGGTTCCGCCGGCTGCTGGGGATCAGCTCGGACCAGGCCCTGCCGCTGCTGCGCGTCATCCAGGCAGGCAAGGGCCTGGGCGGCAGCGTAAACACGTTCTTCCGGGACCAGGTGCTGGACGCACCGGCCACCCTTGTTGCCGCGGATGATGTGGTGGAGGAGTTCAGCAACCTGATGTCCATCCGGCAACGGCTGGAGGATGTCCGCCAACAGCGCGACCAGCTGGCCCCGGTGCCTGAGCTGAATAAGGAGTATGCCCAGGCGTTGCTGGACGCGAACCGGCTCCGGGCGCTCGCCGGTGAGGAATTCGAGTCCTACCGGCAGCAGCTCGCCGTCGAGGTCCACCAGAAAACCCTGGCCAGGTTCCATGAGATGGCGCAGGCGAAGGCCAAGGAACTCGGTGCCGAGCGCACCGTTCGGGACGCCCTTGCCAAGGAACTGCGCCAGCTGGAAACGGACTACAACAACCAGGGCGGCAACGCGATTTCCGCCATTGAGCAGTCCCTGGAGAACGCCCGGGTGGGGTTGCGCCTGCGCCAACAGGTAGAGGAAGCGGCCCGGAAGGCGCTCGCCGACGCCGGCCTGGAACTTGAATGGACAGCGTCCGGCTGGGAGCAGGCCCACGAGCAGGCAGCCGCGAGGTCGGCGGAGCTGAGGGACGATTCCGAGGCCCTCAAGGAGCTCCGCTTCGAGGCCTTCGACGCGCATGCCACCAAAAAGCGCGAACTTGCCGCGGCTGAGCAGGAGCTTGTGTCCTTGAAGACGCGCACCTCGCTGCTGCCGCCGTCGAGCATTGAAAACCGGTCCGCCATCGCTGCAGCAACGGGCATCCCGGAAGAGCAGATGCCGTTTGCCGGCGAGTTGATGGACCTGGCAGACGGGCAGGAGCGATGGCGGCCTGCGGCAGAGCGCGCGCTCCGGAACCTGGCCACCACGCTGCTGGTTCCGGGAGAGCATTTCGCCGCGGTGACCCGTTACCTGAACGATCACAGGGTGCGTGGGGCTCTCCGCGCCGTGGATATCTCCAAGCCCCTGGCCGGCGGTGCGCTGGCTGTGGAGGACGTGAACGACGGCGACCTCCTCACCAAACTGGACATCCTCGCCTCGGGTGCGGCTGCTGACGCCGGGGAATGGATCCGGGAAAGGATCGCCCTGGATTTCGCCTATCCGTGCGTTGAGGATCCGGACGAGCTGGCGGGTCTGGACAAGGGCCTGAGCCTGGGCGGGGTAGTCAAGCGCAACCGCCACACCGTGGAAAAGGACGACCGTTTCACCGGCCGCCAGGACTACGTGTTGGGCTTCGACAACGCCGCCAAGCAGGAGCTGGTAGCGGCGCAAGTGGACGAGCTGGTCCGGGAACTGGGTAAAGCTGCCGAATTGGCGCAGAGCCGCGAAGAGTCCCACCAGGGCATGACCCGCCAGCTCGAGGCGCTGCGCCGGGTGGCCGAGGACCACCGGCCCTGGGAACAGGTTTCCGCGGACGTGGCAGCAGAGGAACTGGCCAGGATCGAGCAGCGGCTAAGGGACGCATTGGCCTCCCAGGCGGACCTCGAGCCGCTGCGTGCCCGCATCGACACCGCGCGCGAAAAGCACCAGTCCTCCACAGGCGCGGCGGCTGTCCTGCAGAGCGAGTACAAGGCGCTCGACCAGCAACTCACGGCGACCGATGCCCTGCTGGAAGCCGCGCGTGGCCGCCTGGAGCAAGCGCCGCCGTCGGACTCCACCGTTGCCGCGCTGGAACCGTACTTCGCCGGTTTCGGAGATGTCACGGAGATGCACGAGCTGGATAACCTGGCCAACCGGGTGCGCACCACGCTGCTGGGTGAACTGCATGCCGCGGAAACCCGCGGGCAGGGCACGGCGGAGCGGCTCACCAGGATCTTCGAGGCGTTTGTGCGCGAATGGGGATCAGCCATCTCAGCGGACCACGGCACGTCGATTGGCGCTGCCGGCGAGTTCGAATCGCGTTACCACGCCATCATCAGCGACGGTTTGCCAGCGCAGGAGGCCGAGTTCCGGCGTTTCTTCAACCAGCGCACGCACGAATCGTTCAGCACGCTGCTGCATCTGCTGGATGAGGAGCGCCGGTCCATCACCAGCCGCATCCTGCCCCTGAACGGGATCCTGTCCCAGGTGAACTTCCACGAGGGCAGCTACCTTGAGCTGGATATCAAGCAGACTATGCCTGCCACTGCCAAGCAGTTCAAGGACGCCATTCAGAATGCACTCAAGGCCCGGCATGCCCGTCCCGGCAAGGCAGAAATGACTGACGAGGACGCTGCGCTCACCCTCCGGTACAAGTCCCTCGAGTCGCTGGTGAAGAGGCTCAGCTCGCAGGCGCCGGAGGACCGGCGCTGGCGGGCAGAAGTGCTGGACGTCCGCGGCCACGTGTTTATCCAGTGCAAGGAGCACCGGGAGGTTGCCGGTAAGAATCGCACAGATGTGTTTATGCATGCGGACACCGGCTCCATGTCCGGCGGCGAGCGTCAGCGGTTCACGGCCTTCATCATGGCCGCGGCTCTGAGCTACCAGCTGGGTATCGCGGACCAGGGTTTCACCACCTACGGCACGGTCATGATGGACGAGGCGTTTGTGCTGGCCTCGGAGGAATTCGCCGGTGCCGGGATCAAGGCGCTGCACGAATTCGGGTTCCAGTTGCTGCTGGCCGCCCCGGAAAACGTCATCGACCTGTCGCGGCACCTGGGTTCCGTCACCGAAATCCTTCGAGACAAGCGCACCAACCGCTCAGGCGTACTGACCGCCCCGGTGATCACGCCGCCGTCGAACGTTGGCTCTGCCTGGCGCTCCGAAGCCAACCCGGTGGACATAGTCCTGAGGTAGGGGGCGGTGAGGATTGCCACAGCCGCTGTCCCCACCTGGTGCCGTAAGGGGTCCCCAAACGGGATGCTTAGCAACTTGCATCTAGAATCGGGGTCATGTCGGAAACTGGCGAGGTCGTATTCAGCGACGGGGTCATTGTGCTACGCCCGCTGAGGGTTGAAGATGCGGCGGACCACTTTGCCGGCGAGGATAGCGAATTGGTGCGTTGGCTGAACGGCGGCCGTGGCACGATCGAGTCCGTTCGGCGGTATGTCGAGCAGGTTCAGCAGATGTGGGAGAACCACGGGCCCGTCTTCACCTTCGCCATTCGGCTCGCGGCCGAGGATACCCTCGTAGGAACAATAGACGTCCAGCTGAGGCAGGACGCCTACCGCTCCGAGCAGGCCAATTTGGCCTATGGGCTATACCCTGGCTGGCGCGGCCGCGGGTTCGGCACCCGCGCAGTGAGCCTTGCTTTAGCGTTCTTGCGCCGCGACACGTCGGTGCGTTCGGCTCAGATACGAGTCGAACCGGGAAACGTGTCATCCGCCGCAGTGGCCGTTCGGGCCGGCTTCACCCTGACGACGCCGAGCGCCGGGACCGTCGACGGCCATGATTGCTACGAGCACGCAGTCCGCTAAAGGTTCCCTGACTCCCATCTGTAGTGCAAGGGATGAACCTATCCGCTGGCGCTCCTGAAAGCGGGAAGGGTCAGAGGGGCACCTGCGGCCGGACCAAAACCAAAAGGCCGGCCGCAAGTGTTCCCGTGGTGTCGTCTACCGGGAGACGCCGTCGCGCACGCGGTCCAGGAACTTAGCCGTCCGCGACTCGAGGGCGGCAATCTGCCGGACCACGACGGCGGCCGGGTCCGGGTTGATCTCATTGGCGGGCGGTTCCTTGCGGACGTTGGCGCTGCAGCCGAAATCGGCACAGATCAGCGTCCCCACGGTGTTGCCGTCGCGGCCAGACTGCCCGGCCCGCTTGGCTACCCATAGGTAGACATCGTCCTTGGAGAACACGTCCCGGCACAGTTCGCAGAGCACCACGCGCTTCTTTCCCGAGCCACCCTCGGGTGCGCGCAGCATAATCCCGGTCAGCTTGCCCTGGTGCGGAACCACCAGGTACCCGCGCTGGGGCATCTTTTCGTCACGCCAGCCGAGGAAGTCCAAGTCATCCCAGTTGAGGGTGTCGAAATTGGGCGGAAGGGTGAGTTTTGCGGCCTCGGATCGGCTGGCGTTCACAAAAGAGGACCGGATTTGTTGCTGGCTGATTTTCTGCATGGCGGAGCTTCTTTCAAAAGTGGTCGACGTCCGCGCGCACGAGGGGACGCGGAATGGCAGGGGTACGTCGGATCACCCGGCTGAAAGGCAAGCGGGAAAGGAAAGGTTCCGCTTAGGCAAATTCCGACGTAGGGGGGAGTGCAAAGCAGGCCATAACGGCCACCCCGCTAACCATGGCAGCGGCAACCGAAACAGTGCGCATGCTCATCCCCTCGTCGTTTCTCCTGGAAGCGGTAGTCCGCTGTCGTTATACTCCCAAAGTTGTGGCCGGACTGTCCAGAAGAGTCAACCGGCGCGGCCGTTTGGAATACGTTACGCGAACGTTTCTTAATTCGACCGAGGCTAGGCTAGCCTTACTTGGGTTCGCATCACTTACTTCAAAGGATTCACGTGGCTTCCCAATTTCCCCGCCGTGCCCTGCTCAAGACCGCAGGTTCCGCAACTGCCGTTCTGGCCGCCGTCGCCCTTTCCCTCAGTGGTTGCTCCACCGGCCCCGCAGCGTCTTCAGATTCCAACAGCACGGCCGCCGGCAGCACGCAGTTCCCCGTCACGATCGAGCACGCCTTTGGTGAGACTGTCATTGAAAAGCAGCCCACCCGCGTAGCCACCGTCTCCTGGGTCAACGACGACGTGTCCATTGCACTGGGCGTTGTCCCTGTGGGTGTGCCCAAAGTTGAATGGGGCGGCAACGAGCAGGGCTCCACGCCGTGGAAGGACGCGGCCCTTGAAAAGCTGGACGCCGGATTCGGTACGGACAAGGCCCCGGCGCAGTACTCCGAGGCTGACGGCATCAACTTCACCGAGATCGCCAAGCTCACGCCGGACGTCATCCTGGCCGCCTATTCCGGCCTGACCGAAGAGGATTACAAGAAGCTCAGCGAGATTGCCCCCGTGGTTGCCCACCCGGAACTCGCCTACGGAACTTCCTGGGAAGACGCCACCACCATTATCGGCAAGGCACTGGGCAAGGATGCCGAAGCGTCCACGCTGATCAAGGACACCGAGGCCACCATCAAGGCCGAGGCAGCCAAGTACCCGCAGATTGTGGGCAAGACCTTCATCTACGGTTACGCCACTCCGACGGATCTGACATCCATGGGCGTCTACACGGCGAATGACAACCGGCCCAAGTTCCTTACCTCCATCGGTATGAAGCTCGCCCCGGTGGCAGAGCAGGCATCTGCCGGCTCCAAGGAATTCTTTGTGCCGTGGGCTGCTGAAAAGGCCAACGAACTCGATTCCGACGTCTTCCTGACTTCAGTCGAGGATGCTGCCGAAGCGGACCTCATCAAGAACGATCCCTTGATGAGCCAGATCCCGGCCATCAAGAACGGTGCTTTTGTGGCCGATACGGACAAGAGCCTGGTCCTGGCCGTTTCCGCTTCCTCGCCGCTGAGCCTGCCGTGGTCCCTGGACCAGTTCCTCCCGCAGCTCGGTGCAGCCGCGGACAAGGTGAAGTAAGAACCTCACCATGACGCAAAGTACGACGACGGCACTCATCGAGGGGCGGGACAATGCCGCTTTGACTTCGGCCAAGCGGCAAGACCTCGCCACCCGATCCAGCAGGCGCTCACCCATGGGCCGGTCCGCCTGGCTGCTGGGCGCCGTCGTCGTACTTGCGTTGATCACCGCGCTCTCGCTTGCCGTGGGCGCACGGGCGATCCCGCTGGAAACCGTCTGGCAGGCCATCACCGCGTTCGACCCCGCCAATGGAGATCACGCCGTGGTCCAGGCCCGCATCCCGCGGACCGTTATGGGACTCCTGGTGGGCTGTGCCCTGGGCCTGGCCGGAGCGGCGATGCAGGGTGTTGCCCGCAACCCGCTGGCCGATCCCGGCATCATGGGCGTCAACGCCGGCGCGGCGCTGGCCGTTGTCAGCGGCATCTACCTTTTCGGCGTTACGGCACTGTCCGGGTACATCTGGTTCGCCTTTGTAGGCGCCGGGATTGCCGCCGTCGTGGTGTACCTGGTTGCTTCCCTGGGCAGGGAAGGCGTGACGCCGGTCAAGCTTGCCTTGGCGGGCGCTGCCCTCAACGCCGGCCTTTTCTCGTTGATGAACGTTATCCTGGTGTCCAGCCAAGACACCTACGACCGCTTCCGGTTCTGGCAGGTAGGCGGTGTGGCCGGCCGCGACTGGTCCGTAGTGCTGTCGGGCTTGCCGTTCCTGGCTGTCGGCATGGTGATTGTGCTGTTCTCCGGCCGCATCCTGAACAGCCTGGCCCTTGGCGACGACGTGGCCCGCGGCCTGGGCCAGCGTGTCGGCCTTGCCCGCGGCGTCAGCGCCCTCGGCATCGTGCTGCTCTGTGGCTCCGCTACCGCGCTGGCCGGCCCGATCGGCTTCGTAGGTCTGGTGATTCCGCACGCCGTCCGCATGCTGACAGGCCCGGACTACCGCTGGATCCTGCCGTTCTCCGCCATTCTGGCCCCGGTCCTGCTGCTCGGCGCAGACGTGATCGGACGCGTGGTGCTGCTGCCCAGCGAAGTCCCCGTCGGCATCATGACCGCACTTGTGGGCGCTCCCGTTTTTGTCTGGCTGATCCGCCGCGGGAAGGGAGCCGGACTGTGACAACTTCCAGCACGGCCGCCACCTCAACCGCCGCCGATGCAGCACCTCACGGCATTCCCGCCGTCAAACACTCCCGCGAAGTGCCATCCCGTGAACAGCCGAGCGGGAAAAAGAGCCGCGGAGGGAACCTCCGTCCCGCCTTGAACCGGACCGCCATCCTGGCCGTCGGCGTCGTGGTGCTGTTCTTCGCCAGCGTCCTGCTGGGCAGCTATACCGTGACCATCCCGGACTTCTTCAAAATTGTGATCGCGGACCTGACCGACGGGCCCAAGATCCCCGGCGCCAGCTTCATCGTGATGGAAAGCAAACTGCCACGCGCGGTAGTTGGCACCATGATCGGCGTGGCATTCGGCCTGGCCGGTGCCCTGTTCCAGACCATGCTGCGCAATCCGCTGGCCAGCCCCGACGTCATCGGCATTACCTCCGGGGCCAGCGCCTCTGCCGTCTTCGCCATCGTGATCTTCGGCGCCGGCGGTGCGAGCGTGTCCTGGGCGGCACTCGCCGGGGCGCTCGCCGTGGCGGGCTTCATTTACTTCATCAGCCGCAGTGGGTCGCTGGGTTCCGGCGGCGGCAAGGGCGGCAACGCTGCCGGAAACCGGCTGATCCTCGCGGGGATCGGCATCGCTGCGGCGCTGCAGGCTGTGGTCAGCTTCCTGATGACGCGGACAGACATCCGGACCGCTGCCGAGGCCCTCGTCTGGATCAACGGATCTCTGAACTCGGCCAGCTGGGACCGGGCAGGCTTTCTGGCAGTCGCGCTTATCATCCTGGTCCCACTTGTGGTGGTGCTGGCTGTGGCGCTGCGCATCCTTGAGCTCGGTGACGATACCGCGTCCGGCCTCGGAATCCGGGTCGCGTTTACCAGGCTGGCCGTTGTCATCGTGGCGGTTTCACTTGCGGCGGTGGCGACGGCGGCAGCCGGCCCCGTTGCTTTCGTCGCCTTCCTTGCCGGTCCCATTGCCCGTCGCTTCACCATGAAAGCCAGCCTCCCGGCGTCGGCCTTCGTCGGTGCCCTGATTGTCCTGGCGGCCGATTTCTTTGCCGTCAACATTGCCCCTCTGCTCCTGGACGGCACCGTGCTCCCGGTGGGCGTTATCACCGGCGCGCTCGGTGCCCCGTTCCTGCTGTGGCTCCTGGTCACGGCCAACCGAAAGGATGCCTGAGATGGCGTTACTGAACGCGAAAGACCTGACGCTGCAATATGACCAGCGCTGCATCGTGGATAGTCTCACCGCCACCATCCCGGAGGGCAAGGTGACCATGATCGTCGGGGCAAACGCCTGCGGCAAGTCCACACTGCTGCGCGGACTGTCCCGCCTGCTGAAGCCCGCTGGCGGCAGCGTCACGCTGGATGGCAAGGACATCCACAGCCGTCCGGTCAAGGAACTGGCCCGCATCCTGGGCCTGCTGCCGCAGCACCCTACGGCGCCGGATGGCATCACCGTGCAGGACCTGGTGGGCCGTGGCCGTTACCCGCACCAGGGCTTATTCCGGAGCTCCAGCGCCGAGGACGAACGCGCCGTGCAGCACGCCATGGAAGTCACGGACACTTTGCAGTTGGCAGACCGTAATGTGGATGAACTGTCCGGCGGCCAGCGCCAGCGGGTGTGGATCGCCATGGCCTTGGCGCAGGAAACCGAGGTGCTGCTGCTCGACGAGCCCACCACCTACCTGGACCTGGCCCACCAGGTGGAGGTCCTGGACCTGGTCACGGACCTGAACCGCCGCCGCGGCACCACAGTCGCGATTGTGCTGCATGATCTCAACCTGGCTGCACGCTATGCGGACCACGTCATCGCCATGAAGGGCGGTGCGATCGTGGCCGAAGGCAGTTCCACTGACGTGATCACCGAGGCACTGGTCCGGGACGTCTTCGGGCTGGAGTCCAGGGTGGTTTCGGACCCGATTTCCGGCACGCCCCTGATCGTTCCCATTGGCCGGCACCACTCGCCGGTTCAGGATGTGACGGATGGACCCGGCGCTCCAACTGAACCGGCTGCAACGGCGGCCGCCCACCCAAAAGCACTGACCGCAACATTGGAGATGGCCTCATGACCAGCGCAAACGCCACCAAAACCACCACAGCCGGTACGAAAACTGAACCGATGACGCTCGCGTTCGACGTCACCGTCTCCTCCGTGCAGCAGCTGAGCCCCACCTTCCGCCGCGTCACCCTGGGCGGCTATTCGTTGCGTGACTTCGGCGTTCGCGGCGGCACCCTCGACCTGCGCATCAAGCTGATGATTCCCTCGCTGGCTGAGGACGGAACGCAAATTCCGCTGCCTGCTTTCAATATGGAAGAAGCAGGCTGGTACCAGGAATGGCTCGCCATGGACCCCACCCTCCGCGGCTCGATGCGCACCTATACCGTCCGTGAGTCCCGGCTGGACAGCGTCTACCCGGAAATCGACGTCGACTTCGTGATGCACTTCGATGAAAACGGTAACGGCGGCCCCGCAGCCAATTGGGCCCAGGCCGCCAAGCCCGGTGACGCCATCACCCTCATCGGACCCAACAACCGGGCCGCGCACTGCTTCACCGCGGAAATCTACTCAGGTATCGAGTGGCGTCCGGGCATGGCCCAGCGGGTCCTGCTGGCCGGCGACGAGACAGCCATCCCGGCCATCTCCGCCATCCTCCAAAGCCTGCCCTCCTATATGACCGGCCATGCCTTCCTTGAAGTACCCGAGGCCGGCGATTTCCTGGAGCTCGAGTCCGCCGCCGACGTCAAGATCACGTGGCTGGCCCGCGGCGCCTCGATCGGCCGCTCGCGACCGCACGGCGAGCTCCTGCAGGAAGCCGTCCGTAAGGCCGTGCCGGTGCCGGGCTGGGTGGGCATCAAGTCCGACGACGGCGGAGCCGGCCCCGAGCCGGAGGACGTCAACGTGGACGAGGAGATCCTCTGGGAGACTCCGGCGCGCATGGAAACCGCTGCGATCGCGGCAACCAAGAACCCGGACATGCCGGCCGGCGCCATGCCGTTTTATGCCTGGATTGCCGGCGAAGCAGCCGTCATTAAGGACATGCGCCGCTACCTGGTGCGCGACGTGGGCATCGACCGCAAGCAGGTCGCGTTCATGGGTTACTGGCGCCAGGGTAAATCTGAAGGCTGACCCTCCCGTGGGCCGTGTCGCCTGATGTTCATCCGGCCTTTCCCGCCCCGCATTTATATGTGGCTAAGGTGGGGCGGGTGCGTGGCATTCCTGAGCTTCCTACCGGCGGGCGGCGCGTGTACGTCGCCCTGGGAGATTCCTTTACCGAAGGTGTGGGGGACAACTCGCGCCGGCTTCCCAACGGAGTCAGGGGCTGGGCTGACAGGGTTGCCGAGAAGCTGGCCAAGGCGAACCCCGGCTGGGAGTATGCCAACCTTGCCATCCGCAGCAAGCGGCTGCGCCACGTGGTGGCCGAACAGCTGGAACCCGCGCTGGCCATGGAGCCGGCCCTCATCACGCTCTACGCCGGCGGTAACGACATCCTTGATTTCGGCACGGACATCAACGCGCTCCTGGCGGAATACGAGGATCTGGTGGCGAAGCTCAGTGCCACAGGGGCGGTCCTGGTCCTGTTCACCGGGTTTGACGTAAAGGTCTCGGCCGTCCTTGAGCCGCTCAAGAAGCGCAACGCCATTTACAACCAGCGCGTCCGCGAGTTGGCAGACAGGTACAACGCGGTGCTGGTCGACTTCTGGTGCTTTGAGGCCTACCACGATCCGCGCATGTGGGCTCCGGACCGGCTCCACATGTCCAAAGCGGGCCACAAATACATGGCGGCCCAGGTCCTGGATCACTTGGGCGTCCCGCACAAAATAACGCCAAAGGACTGGGGGCCACCGGACAGGATGACGCTCCGCGCATGGGAGCGCCGGCAGCGTCGTTGGATGAAAGACTGGGTGCTGCCGCTTTTTAGCCGGAAGATCCGGGGAATCACGCTGGGCGATGCCCTGCGGCCGCGCTGGCCGGAGCCGGTCAGGGTACCGGCAAAAGGCGGGCTGAAGAAGCTGGCCGACGAGCTCGTGGCCGGGCCCTGAGAATCCCGCGTCACCAGCCCAGGAAAGTTACTCGTCCAGCAGGTTTTCGAATCCTTCAGCCACCCGGCTGGCGTGGAATGCGGTGACCTCGAATTCCGCCACGCCGTTGATATAGAACGGATCCCGGGCCAGGGAATTGTCCAGTTCTTCGCGGCCGGCCCGGGACAACAGCATCCCGCCGGTGCGCGGAACCTTGCGTCCGGCAGCAACGAAGACGCCGTCGTCAAAGGCCTTCTGCAGCCATTCGACGTGGGCATCGAGGTGTAAATCCACTATGTCCTGGGGCACTTTGTAGGTCAGGGAGACTACATACATGCGGCTCAGACTACCGCGAAGGTATAACAGGCCCCGCTCAGTTGAACCGTCAAGCATCGCAAGCTCCTAGAATGGAGGGATGACTGAACCACGGTGGCTGAATCCTGATGAGCGACGCGCGTGGCTGGCGCTGCTGAGCATCAACACCATGTTGCCGGCAGCCCTGGACAACCAGCTGCATGCTGCGGGAAAGGTCTCGCTCTTCGACTACAACGTAATGGCCATGTTGTCCGAGGCGGAAGGCCGCTACCTCCCCATGAGTGCCCTGGCTGGCCGTACCAGCGCCTCCCTCTCGCGCTTGTCCCACGTGGTTACCAAGCTGGAGAAGCGCGGATGGGTGGAGCGCCGGCCGCATCCCGGTGATGCCCGCGTCACCACCGCGCACCTCACCGACCAGGGCATGGACAGGCTGGTCGAGCTGGCACCGGGCCACGTCGAATCGGTACGGAACAAGTTCCTGGACGCCCTGACCCAGGAGGACGTCGCCGATCTCGCCAGGATCGGCGAAAAGATCGTGGCAAAGCTCGACGCCGACCATTGGATCCTGCGCAACTGACGGTAGGCGGGGGTTCGTCTTGGTGGGCTCCCGGCGCTGGTGGCAGACTCGGGCCTATGGAATTTACCTCCCGCTATGTCGCCCTTGGCGACTCCTTTACAGAGGGCGTCGGTGACGACGATCCAACCCGACCCAACGGTGTCCGTGGCTGGGCTGACCGGGTTGCAGAGCAGTTGGGTGCCGCAGATCCGGGATTTGGCTATGCGAACCTGGCGATCCGGGGACGGAAACTGCGCCAGATCATCGCCGAACAGGTGAGTGCCGCCGTCGAGCTTAATCCCACCCTGGTGAGCATCTACGCCGGTGCGAATGACATCCTCCGGCCGCGCATCGACATTGATGACCTGCTGGTGGAGTATGACGACGCCGTTGCCCGGCTGACTGCCACCGGAGCCACCGTGGTGATGTTCACCGGTTTCGACGCCCGCGGCTCGAAGGTCTTCAGCACCATGCGCGGCCGGACCGCCATCTACAACGAACTGGTGCGCGGAATCGCGGGCGATCACGGTGCGCTGCTGGTGGACTACTGGCGCTTCAACGAGTACTACGACTGGGGCATGTGGGCTCAGGACCGGATGCATATGTCCGCTGCCGGGCACGCAAACATGGCCAAAAGGGTGCTGACCGTGCTGGAGCATGATCACTCCATAGAAGTACCGCCCATGACACCCGTACCTCAGCTGGGCCCGCTCGAGACAGTGGGCGCCAATGCGCGCTGGGCGCGTGAGTTCGCCGGGCCCTGGGTAATGCGCCGGCTGACCGGTACGTCTTCGGGCGATGGCCTTCAGCCCAGGTACCCTCACCTGACTCGGCTGTAGCGGTTTCAACCCGGCCGTCCCGCGCCGCTTGGGCGCCTGGCGGGGCGGCCGCCCTTATACACCTTCGCAGCCCGGATTGGTCTTTAATTGCGCGAACTCGTAGACTTGACAAGCGCTAAGTGCGCGGAGCGTGCGCAATTGCTCCGGTTGCCCGGTATTTTCTCCAGGGTGGCCGGTAGTTAGGGGCTCAAGTTGCGTGACTAACCGTTCGCCCTGATTCACTTTTGGGTCGCTCTTAGCTGCATGATCCAGCAGCAGATATGCGGATCATTACATTCAATTTTTGAGGAGAAGTCATGGCAGCACACTGCCAAGTGACCGGAGCCGAGCCGGGCTTTGGGCACAGCATTTCGCACTCGCACCGCCGCAACAAGCGTCGGTTCGATCCGAACATCCAGAAGAAGCGCTACTGGGTTCCGTCCCTGCGCCGTAATGTCACCCTGCAGCTGTCTGCAAAGGGCATTAAGACCATCGACGTCCGCGGCATCGACGCAGTCGTCGCCAGCATTCTTGCTCGTGGGGTGAAGCTCTAATGGCTAAAGACAAGGACGTACGTCCGATCATTAAGCTGAAGTCCACCGCGGGAACCGGTTACACCTACGTAACCCGCAAGAACCGTCGTAACGACCCGGACCGTATGGTCCTGCGTAAGTACGATCCCAAGATCCGCCAGCACGTCGAATTCCGAGAGGAGCGCTAAGCATATGGCTAAGAAGTCAATGATCGCTAAGAATGAACAGCGTAAAGTCATCGTAGAGCGTTACGCTGCCAAGCGCCTCGAGCTGAAGAAGGCTCTGGTAGACCCCAACTCCACCGACGAAGTCCGTGAAGCTGCACGCCTCGGCCTGCAGAAGCTTCCGCGCAACGCTTCGCCGGTACGCCTGCGTAACCGCGACATCATCGATGGCCGTCCGCGCGGTACCTTCCAGAAGTTCGGTATCTCCCGTGTCCGCTTCCGCGACATGGCACACCGTGGCGAGCTTCCGGGCATCACCAAGTCTTCCTGGTAATCCGCTTCTGCTGATTCCAGCTGCTTGAAAAGGGCCGGCAACCGTTTGGTTGCCGGCCCTTTTGCGTTTAAGGCCCGGGGCGGCGCGTCCGGTGATCGAGCACCATCGTTGATCGAGCTGGTCCGGTGATCGAGCTTGTCGAGATCCGGTGCGTGCTGCAGCCCACAGTGTTGAAGGCACGACGCCGGCACTCACTTTCGCCTATTTTCCTCACCCTGATAGCCGGTATTCCGCGCCGTGGCGGGGTTCTGTTGATGCGGGGCACTGGGTGGTGGTGGATTTGTGTTGGGGGTTGGGTGGGTGTATTGTTTTTTGAGTCGCCGCCGCTGATGCGGGAAAATAGCGACCGACCCCCTTCTTCAAATGGCCTGGAAATGGCGCGCTTTTTGGTGTGTTGTTGGTGGGTGGGGCTGGTTTGGTGGAGTGTTGATCGCGGAAACGTTGGTTTGCAAAGCTTCGCTGGATCGGGTAAGTTTGAAAAGTTGCTCCGGAGCGATCCACGGCTGAGATGTTGTGGTGGTGCCGGGTGTGTCTGTTGTTTGAGAACTCAATAGTGTGCCAAGTTTATTGATACCGATTTATTTATATGAATTGGTTGTTTTTGACCGGGCCTGTGCCGCCCCTGTGGTGTGGGTCTGGTTTTTTTCAGCTGGTTTCAAATTTTGTGCAGCCATTTTCCTGCGTTATTTCCGTGGGTGTGGTTGTGTCTGTTTTTGTTTTACTTCAACGGAGAGTTTGATCCTGGCTCAGGATGAACGCTGGCGGCGTGCTTAACACATGCAAGTCGAACGATGATGCCAGCTTGCTGGTGGATTAGTGGCGAACGGGTGAGTAACACGTGAGTAACCTGCCCTTGACTCTGGGATAAGCCTGGGAAACTGGGTCTAATACCGGATATGACTCCTCATCGCATGGTGGGGGGTGGAAAGCTTTTTTGTGGTTTTGGATGGACTCGCGGCCTATCAGCTTGTTGGTGAGGTAATGGCTCACCAAGGCGACGACGGGTAGCCGGCCTGAGAGGGTGACCGGCCACACTGGGACTGAGACACGGCCCAGACTCCTACGGGAGGCAGCAGTGGGGAATATTGCACAATGGGCGAAAGCCTGATGCAGCGACGCCGCGTGAGGGATGACGGCCTTCGGGTTGTAAACCTCTTTCAGTAGGGAAGAAGCGAAAGTGACGGTACCTGCAGAAGAAGCGCCGGCTAACTACGTGCCAGCAGCCGCGGTAATACGTAGGGCGCAAGCGTTATCCGGAATTATTGGGCGTAAAGAGCTCGTAGGCGGTTTGTCGCGTCTGCCGTGAAAGTCCGGGGCTCAACTCCGGATCTGCGGTGGGTACGGGCAGACTAGAGTGATGTAGGGGAGACTGGAATTCCTGGTGTAGCGGTGAAATGCGCAGATATCAGGAGGAACACCGATGGCGAAGGCAGGTCTCTGGGCATTAACTGACGCTGAGGAGCGAAAGCATGGGGAGCGAACAGGATTAGATACCCTGGTAGTCCATGCCGTAAACGTTGGGCACTAGGTGTGGGGGACATTCCACGTTTTCCGCGCCGTAGCTAACGCATTAAGTGCCCCGCCTGGGGAGTACGGCCGCAAGGCTAAAACTCAAAGGAATTGACGGGGGCCCGCACAAGCGGCGGAGCATGCGGATTAATTCGATGCAACGCGAAGAACCTTACCAAGGCTTGACATGAACCGGAAACGTCTGGAAACAGGCGCCCCACTTGTGGTCGGTTTACAGGTGGTGCATGGTTGTCGTCAGCTCGTGTCGTGAGATGTTGGGTTAAGTCCCGCAACGAGCGCAACCCTCGTTCCATGTTGCCAGCGCGTAATGGCGGGGACTCATGGGAGACTGCCGGGGTCAACTCGGAGGAAGGTGGGGACGACGTCAAATCATCATGCCCCTTATGTCTTGGGCTTCACGCATGCTACAATGGCCGGTACAAAGGGTTGCGATACTGTGAGGTGGAGCTAATCCCAAAAAGCCGGTCTCAGTTCGGATTGGGGTCTGCAACTCGACCCCATGAAGTCGGAGTCGCTAGTAATCGCAGATCAGCAACGCTGCGGTGAATACGTTCCCGGGCCTTGTACACACCGCCCGTCAAGTCACGAAAGTTGGTAACACCCGAAGCCGGTGGCCTAACCCCTTGTGGGAGGGAGCTGTCGAAGGTGGGACCGGCGATTGGGACTAAGTCGTAACAAGGTAGCCGTACCGGAAGGTGCGGCTGGATCACCTCCTTTCTAAGGAGCACCTACAGATTGTTCATGCCGCGTATGTGGTGTGGGGGTTTGTCAGGAGTATATGCCCGTTGCGCAGACGCTAGTTCTGCGGCGGGTGCTCATGGGTGGAATATCAATAAATAGCGGCTGTCTGTGGTTTCGCTTGTCCAGTACGGTGACTGTTCTTCCTCTTTGCGGGGGTTGGTGGTTGCTTGGAACGATGTGGTGGGGTTTGCGGGTGGTTTAGTGTTTGGCACACTGTTGGGTCCTGAGGCAACAGGGCCGTGGATGCTTTCTTCTGCTCTTTTGGGTGGGTGGGGGTGTTTGCGGGTTTGTTTGTTTCTGGTTTCCTGGCTGCATCGATCGCATGGTGGTCCCGTTCGCGGGGCTTGTGTGGGGTGTGTGGTTTGGGGTTGTTGTTTGAGAACTACATAGTGGACGCGAGCATCTTTTATAAGAAGCAATTTCCAAGAATATGAACCTGGATCTGGTTCCGTGCGCCTTTGGGTGTGCGGGGACGGTTTCTGTGGTTCTCTCGAAAATCTGTTTTGAATTGATCTTTGTGGTCAAGTTTTTAAGGGCACACGGTGAATGCCTTGGCATTAGGAGCCGAAGAAGGACGTGGGAATCTGCGATATGCCTGGGGGAGTCGATAACCGGACTTTGATCCCAGGGTCTCCGAATGGGGAAACCCCGCCAGGAACGCGAGTTACCTGGTGACCCGTATCTGAACACATAGGGTACGTGGAGGGAACGCGGGGAAGTGAAACATCTCAGTACCCGCAGGAAGAGAAAACAATAGTGATTCCGTCAGTAGTGGCGAGCGAACGCGGATCAGGCTAAACCGTTCCATGTGTGATAGCCGGCGGGCGTTGCATGGTCGGGGTTGTGGGACTTTCCGTACTGTCTCTGCCGGGACAGTGAGGTGTGATGTGCTGGCATAGGTGAACGGTCTTGAAAGGCCGGCCGTAGAGGGTGTGAGCCCCGTAACCGTAATGTTTGGTGCCGCCTGGAGAGTATCCCAAGTAGCACGGGGCCCGAGAAATCCCGTGTGAATCTGTCAGGACCACCTGATAAGCCTAAATACTCCCTAATGACCGATAGCGGACCAGTACCGTGAGGGAAAGGTGAAAAGTACCCCGGGAGGGGAGTGAAACAGTACCTGAAACCGTGTGCTTACAATCCGTCGGAGCAACCTTGTAGTTGTGACGGCGTGCCTTTTGAAGAATGAGCCTGCGAGTTAGTGTTACGTCGCGAGGTTAACCCGTGGGGGGAAGCCGTAGCGAAAGCGAGTCTGAATAGGGCGTTGCAGTGGCGTGATCTAGACCCGAAGCGAAGTGATCTACCCATGGCCAGGTTGAAGCGACGGTAAGACGTCGTGGAGGACCGAACCCACTTCAGTTGAAAATGGAGGGGATGAGCTGTGGGTAGGGGTGAAAGGCCAATCAAACTTCGTGATAGCTGGTTCTCCCCGAAATGCATTTAGGTGCAGCGTTGCGTGTTTCTTACCGGAGGTAGAGCTACTGGATGGCTAATGGGCCCTACAAGGTTACTGACGTCAGCCAAACTCCGAATGCCGGTAAGTGAGAGCGCAGCAGTGAGACTGTGGGGGATAAGCTTCATAGTCGAGAGGGAAACAGCCCAGACCACCAACTAAGGCCCCTAAGCGTGTGCTAAGTGGGAAAGGATGTGGAGTTGCGAAGACAACCAGGAGGTTGGCTTAGAAGCAGCCATCCTTGAAAGAGTGCGTAATAGCTCACTGGTCAAGTGATTCCGCGCCGACAATGTAGCGGGGCTCAAGTACACCGCCGAAGTTGTGGATTTCAGATAGTAGACAAGCCTTCGTGGTTCAGTCGTCTGGAGTGGTAGGGGAGCGTCGTGTGGGCAGTGAAGTCGCGGTGTAAACCAGCGGTGGAGCCTACACGAGTGAGAATGCAGGCATGAGTAGCGAAAGACGGGTGAGAAACCCGTCCGCCGAATGATCAAGGGTTCCAGGGTCAAGCTAATCTGCCCTGGGTAAGTCGGGACCTAAGGCGAGGCCGACAGGCGTAGTCGATGGACAACGGGTTGATATTCCCGTACCGGCGAAAAACCGCCCATGCTGAACAGGGGATACTAACTGCCCGAAGCCTGCCCGATCGCCCTTGTGGTGTGAGGGTTTTGGTGGAGCGCAGGACCTGATCCTGGGAGGCAAGCGTATTAACAGGTGTGACGCAGGAAGGTAGCCAAGCCGGGCGATGGTTGTCCCGGTCTAAGGATGTAGGGTGAATGGTTGGTAAATCCGCTGTTCGTGATGCCTGAGATCTGATGGGACCCCCGTATGGGGGGATTTGGTGATCCTATGCTGCCGAGAAAAGCATCGACGCGAGGTTTTAGCCGCCCGTACCCCAAACCGACACAGGTGATCAGGTAGAGAATACTAAGGCGATCGAGAGAATTATGGTTAAGGAACTCGGCAAAATGCCCCCGTAACTTCGGGAGAAGGGGGGCCCCAACCTTGAAAGAACCACGCGTTCTGGAGGGGATCGGGGCCGCAGAGACCAGGGGGAAGCGACTGTTTACTAAAAACACAGGTCCGTGCGAAGTCGCAAGACGATGTATACGGACTGACTCCTGCCCGGTGCTGGAAGGTTAAGAGGACCGGTTAGCCGCAAGGCGAAGCTGAGAATTTAAGCCCCAGTAAACGGCGGTGGTAACTATAACCATCCTAAGGTAGCGAAATTCCTTGTCGGGTAAGTTCCGACCTGCACGAATGGAGTAACGACTTCCCCGCTGTCTCAACCATAAACTCGGCGAAATTGCAGTACGAGTAAAGATGCTCGTTACGCGCAGCAGGACGGAAAGACCCCGAGACCTTTACTATAGTTTGGTATTGGTGTTCGGAGTGGCTTGTGTAGGATAGGTGGGAGACGTTGAAGCCCGGACGCCAGTTCGGGTGGAGTCATCGTTGAAATACCACTCTGGTCACTTTGGACATCTAACTTCGGCCCGTAATCCGGGTCAGGGACAGTGCCTGATGGGTAGTTTAACTGGGGCGGTTGCCTCCTAAAGAGTAACGGAGGCGCCCAAAGGTTCCCTCAGCCTGGTTGGCAATCAGGTGTCGAGTGTAAGTGCACAAGGGAGCTTGACTGTGAGAGAGACATCTCAAGCAGGGACGAAAGTCGGGACTAGTGATCCGGCGGTACATTGTGGAATGGCCGTCGCTCAACGGATAAAAGGTACCTCGGGGATAACAGGCTGATCTTGCCCAAGAGTCCATATCGACGGCATGGTTTGGCACCTCGATGTCGGCTCGTCGCATCCTGGGGCTGGAGTAGGTCCCAAGGGTTGGGCTGTTCGCCCATTAAAGCGGTACGCGAGCTGGGTTTAGAACGTCGTGAGACAGTTCGGTCCCTATCCGCTGCGCGCGCAGGAAATTTGAGAAGGGCTGTCCTTAGTACGAGAGGACCGGGACGGACGAACCTCTGGTGTGTCAGTTGTACTGCCAAGTGCACCGCTGATTAGCTACGTTCGGATGGGATAACCGCTGAAAGCATCTAAGCGGGAAGCCCGCTTCAAGATGAGATTTCCATACACCTCGTGTGTGAGAGGCCCCCAGCCAGACCACTGGGTTGATAGGCCGGATGTGGAAGCGGGGACTAAAGACCCGTGAAGCTGACCGGTACTAATAGGCCGATAACTTACACCACACACCAGTGCGTGAACGAAACCTTCAAAAGACGTTCACACCAAAGCACTGCGTAAAGATCAAGACTGCTTGCGTCCACTATGTGGTTCCCAAACAACAAACCCGCACCACGGGCACGTTGCACAGGAACCAACAACAAAATAACAACACCACAAGTTGTAACACCAGACTTCCCACACCCCCAACAAGGGGTGACGGGTACAAGGGTTACGGCGGTCATAGCGTGGGGGAAACGCCCGGTCCCATTCCGAACCCGGAAGCTAAGACCCACAGCGCCGATGGTACTGCACCCGGGAGGGTGTGGGAGAGTAGGTCACCGCCGGACAAACACTAGGCTCAGGCCCCGACACCACGTGTCGGGGCCTGACCCCTTTAACACCACCACACCCCACACCAACACCGTGCCCAAAGACACAGCCAGATACGGTGCCCTCTCCCGGGAACTTAGACTTACCAGCATGACTTCCAGCTCCCGCACACCTGCCCGGAAGCGGGCCACCATCCTTGATGTGGCCGCTGCCGCTGGGGTCTCGAGGCAAACTGTCACCCGGGCCATGAACGGCATGCCGGGGATTAAGCAGTCAACCCGGGAACGCGTCCAGGAGTTGGCGCGTGAACTTGGCTACACGCCGAGCCGGTTCGCCAAAGGCCTCGTCCAAGGGGCACGTACCTCTGTGGGCCTGGCAATTCCGGATCTCACCAACCCATATTTCCCTGCCTTTGCCTCGAGTGTTGTTGAGATGGCGACCCAGCGGGGCTGGAACGTGGTGGTGGACGACTACGGACATGGTGCCGGCAGGGCCCTGGATGCCATCGAACGTCTGGCACCGCAAGTGGATGCGGTTATTGGCTATCTTGGCCAGGATTCGGATCAGGCCCAGGCAATGCTGGGTAGGCGCCCGGTGATCTTGCTGGATCATCCATCAGGCCAGAGCGCAGGCAGGATTTCTTTCAATTACCGCCATGCAGCACGGCTTGCGCTTGAGTATCTGGCCGGGGACGACCGCAGCCACATTGCTTATCTGGATTCAGGGCCGCAGGAGTCGATGACAGCCCGCGGTACGGCTGTTGTGGATGTTGCCCGCGAGCTCGGGATCGAGCTGACTGTTGCCCGTAGTGCGGACTCCGCGCTGGCTGCATCCGGGGCTGTCCGCGAATTGCTGTCCCAGTCTGCGCAGGTGGACGGACTCCTGGCCTTCAACGACCTGATGGCGGCCGGCGCGCTCAAAGCCTTGGCCCAAGCCGGGCGTGCTGTGCCCGGGGACTGTGCGGTGATTGGCATGGACGGGATCCCGCTCGGCGAGTTGGTGACGCCTGAGTTGACCACCCTCTCTGTGGACCTCCGGGAAGTGGGAAGGGCCGCCGTCGGACTGCTTGACGGGCTGCTGTCCGGCACCGTCTCTCCGGGAAGCTCGGCAGCTGAACTGACCCTGCGCCATGAGCTGGTGTTGCGCCAATCGGCGTAGAACTGTCCCGGAGCCTATCCAAAGGGCTGCCGGACCGGTAGCATCTTCCGCGTACCGTGAACGTTCACGGAAGGCTGCGCCTGCATACGCGGCCGCTCCCAAGCCCCGGATAAAGGAACGCTATGCCAGTTGAGTCACCCACCGAAACGATCGAGCCCTCTGCCCAGGGCGCCGCGGGCAACCAGCCCCGCCCGCTGGAGCTGGCGCCCAGGAAGTCCTCAACCTGGCCTCACTGGAACCTTCCCGGGGCACCCTCCCGCCACGCGCCTACCTGCACAGCGACGCTCCCAATCTGAAGCTCAACGGCGACTGGCTGTTCAGGCTCAGCCCCGGCGTGCGCCAGGCTCCGGACGGCTGGCAGTTCGGCGGTGACGCTGAGGGCTTCACCACCCTGCCCGTCCCCTCAAACTGGCCGATGCACGGACACGGAAAGCCCGCATACACCAACGTCCAGTTCCCGTTCCCCGTTGAGCCGCCGCATGTCCCCGAGGCGAACCCGATCGGCGACCACCTGGTCGAATTCGAAGCCGGGCCAGAGTTCTTTCCGTGCGCCCTCCTCCGTTTCGATGGCATTGACTCTGCGGGTACGGTGTGGCTGAACGGCACCGAACTGGGAACCACCCGCGGCAGCCGGCTTGCGCACGAATTTGACGTTACCGGCGTCCTCCGGGAAGGCCGGAACGTCTTGGCGGTACGCGTGGCGCAGTTCTCGGCCGCCAGCTACGTGGAGGATCAGGACATGTGGTGGCTGCCGGGCATCTTCCGCGACGTTACGCTGCAGGGACGGCCGGAGCACGGCATTGACGATGTTTTTGTCCACGCCGACTTCGATCACCACACCGGGCACGGCCTCCTCCGAGTGGAAGCGAGCCGGGGCGGCGAAGCGGTTGCCGCCGTCGTACGCATTCCGGAACTCGGGCTGGAACTGGAGTCAGGCACCGTATACCGGATTCCGGACATTTCACCGTGGTCGGCGGAGGTGCCGCGGCTCTACGAAGCAACCGTCAGCACGCCTGGCGAGACGGTACAGCTGCAGCTCGGATTCCGCAGCATCCTTATCGAGGACGCCCAGTTCAAGGTCAATGGCCGGCGGATCCTGCTGCGCGGCGTGAATCGCCACGAGCATCATCCAAAGCTGGGCCGGGTGGTTCCGCGCGGGTTTATGGAAGCGGAACTCCGGCTCATGAAGCAGCACAACATCAACGCAATCCGAACGTCGCACTACCCGCCGCACCCGGATTTCCTGGCCCTGGCTGACCAATTGGGTTTTTACGTGGTGCTCGAATGCGATCTTGAGACGCATGGTTTCGAAAGCAGCGGCTGGAAGCAGAATCCCAGCGACGATCCGCAGTGGGAAGCCGCGCTGGTGGACCGGATGCGGCGCACCGTGGAGCGGGACAAGAATCACGCAGCCGTCATTATGTGGTCCCTGGGCAATGAGGCGGGGACCGGCCGGAACCTGGCGGCGATGTCGCGCTGGACCAAGGACAGGGACCCGTCCCGGCCCATCCACTATGAGGGCGACTGGAGCTGCCCGGACGTAGACGTGTACTCAAGGATGTACGCCAGCCACGCTGAGACCGAGTTGATCGGCCAGGGCAAGGAGGAGCCGCTGGCCGATTCCGGGCTCGATGCGCGCCGGCGCGCCATGCCGTTTATGCAGTGCGAGTACGTGCATGCCATGGGCAACGGACCCGGCGGCATGACTGAATACCAGGAGCTGTTCGAGAGCTATCCCCGGCTGATGGGTGGCTTTGTGTGGGAGTGGCTGGAGCACGGGATAACCGTGGCCGCGACGGATGGCACCGAGCAGTTCGCCTACGGCGGCGACTTCGGCGAGGAAGTGCACGACGGGAACTTCGTGACGGACGGCCTGGTGGACGCCAACCGCAAGCCCCGCCCCGGCCTCCTTGACTTCAAGAAGGTCATCGAGCCGCTGCAGATCACTGTGGAGGAGGACTGGTCAGGCTTCACGGTGCGGAACGGCTTTGATTTTGCGGACACCTCAGCGCTCAGCTTCCGCTATCAGGTGGAGGCCGACGGCGTGACTCTCGACGCCGGCACGGTTGCGGTCACGCCGTTGGCGCCCCGGGCGGACTGCTTCGTGCGGCTGCCCGCCGGCCTCCCGGCGTTGGCCGGGAGAGGCGCCGCGGTGCTCACCGTCAGTGCCTGCCTTGCTGCCGACACCGACTGGGCATTGGCCGGGCACGAGGTTGCATGGGGCCAGGCTGTCCGTGAACTGCCCGCCGTCCCGGCGCCCGCCGCCCTTGAGGCTGTGCGTGTGGATGACGCTGAGCTGCACCTTGGCCCCGTGACGTTTGACCGCGCTACCGGAGTTCCGACGGCGATCGGCGGCATTCCTGTGGACGGCCTTTGCCTGATGCTCTGGTGGGCGCCGACGGACAACGACCTGGGGGTCGAATGGGACGGGGCGGACCGCAGGCCACTGGCGACGCAGTGGAAGGACGCCCGTCTGGACCGGATGCATAGCCGTCTCATCGGCATTACCGCTGAACCGGCAGCGAACGGTGGCGAGGTGCTCGTCGTCCGGACCCGGATGGCGGCGGCGGACAAGCAGTTCGGGGTGCTGGTGGACTACTCGTGGAGCAGTGATGGCCAGGATGTCCAGCTCCGGACCCAGGTCCGCCCCGATGGTGAGTGGACCAACGCCGGCTTCGCGGTGGAGTGGGCGCGGATTGGGTTGGAGCTGATCCTGGGAACGGGTACCCAAGCCGTGGACTGGTTTGGCCAGGGGCCACATCAGGCATACCCCGACTCCGGGCAGGGAGCCAGGACGGGCTGGTTCGGCCTCCCGCTGGATGAACTGGATGTCGACTATGTGCGCCCCCAGGAATCGGGTGCCCGCGCAGGGGTTCGCGAAGCAACGGTGACCCTCAACGCCGGCACGTTGGACATCAGCGGGGAACCTTTCGCTTTGACTGTCCGCCCATACGGGCAGGACGTCCTCGACGCCGCAACGCACCGCGCCGACCTGGCCTCCGACGGGCGCACTTACGTGTACGTGGACCATGCCCGCCGTGGAGTAGGTACGTCGGCATGCGGACCGGGAGTCCTGGAGGCTTACCGGCTGCCGCCGCGGGAGGCAGACTTTTCGGTGGTGTTGCGGGCACGAGGCTGAGTCCTTAAGTGTGATCCAGTCCATATAACCGGTGGCCCCACCACGCGCCTGAACTTGATGGCTGGACCCCTGGAATCCGCGGAGTGCCGCGGGTTTTGGGGGTTGTGGGTGTGGGTGGTGGTGGATTTGTGTTGGGGGTTGGGTGGGTGTATTGTTTTTTGAGTCGCCGCCGCTGATGCGGGAAAATAGCGACCGACCCCCTTCTTCAAATGGCCTGGAAATGGCGCGCTTTTTGGTGTGTTGTTGGTGGGTGGGGCTGGTTTGGTGGAGTGTTGATCGCGGAAACGTTGGTTTGCAAAGCTTCGCTGGATCGGGTAAGTTTGAAAAGTTGCTCCGGAGCGATCCACGGCTGAGATGTTGTGGTGGTGCCGGGTGTGTCTGTTGTTTGAGAACTCAATAGTGTGCCAAGTTTATTGATACCGATTTATTTATATGAATTGGTTGTTTTTGACCGGGCCTGTGCCGCCCCTGTGGTGTGGGTCTGGTTTTTTTCAGCTGGTTTCAAATTTTGTGCAGCCATTTTCCTGCGTTATTTCCGTGGGTGTGGTTGTGTCTGTTTTTGTTTTACTTCAACGGAGAGTTTGATCCTGGCTCAGGATGAACGCTGGCGGCGTGCTTAACACATGCAAGTCGAACGATGATGCCAGCTTGCTGGTGGATTAGTGGCGAACGGGTGAGTAACACGTGAGTAACCTGCCCTTGACTCTGGGATAAGCCTGGGAAACTGGGTCTAATACCGGATATGACTCCTCATCGCATGGTGGGGGGTGGAAAGCTTTTTTGTGGTTTTGGATGGACTCGCGGCCTATCAGCTTGTTGGTGAGGTAATGGCTCACCAAGGCGACGACGGGTAGCCGGCCTGAGAGGGTGACCGGCCACACTGGGACTGAGACACGGCCCAGACTCCTACGGGAGGCAGCAGTGGGGAATATTGCACAATGGGCGAAAGCCTGATGCAGCGACGCCGCGTGAGGGATGACGGCCTTCGGGTTGTAAACCTCTTTCAGTAGGGAAGAAGCGAAAGTGACGGTACCTGCAGAAGAAGCGCCGGCTAACTACGTGCCAGCAGCCGCGGTAATACGTAGGGCGCAAGCGTTATCCGGAATTATTGGGCGTAAAGAGCTCGTAGGCGGTTTGTCGCGTCTGCCGTGAAAGTCCGGGGCTCAACTCCGGATCTGCGGTGGGTACGGGCAGACTAGAGTGATGTAGGGGAGACTGGAATTCCTGGTGTAGCGGTGAAATGCGCAGATATCAGGAGGAACACCGATGGCGAAGGCAGGTCTCTGGGCATTAACTGACGCTGAGGAGCGAAAGCATGGGGAGCGAACAGGATTAGATACCCTGGTAGTCCATGCCGTAAACGTTGGGCACTAGGTGTGGGGGACATTCCACGTTTTCCGCGCCGTAGCTAACGCATTAAGTGCCCCGCCTGGGGAGTACGGCCGCAAGGCTAAAACTCAAAGGAATTGACGGGGGCCCGCACAAGCGGCGGAGCATGCGGATTAATTCGATGCAACGCGAAGAACCTTACCAAGGCTTGACATGAACCGGAAACGTCTGGAAACAGGCGCCCCACTTGTGGTCGGTTTACAGGTGGTGCATGGTTGTCGTCAGCTCGTGTCGTGAGATGTTGGGTTAAGTCCCGCAACGAGCGCAACCCTCGTTCCATGTTGCCAGCGCGTAATGGCGGGGACTCATGGGAGACTGCCGGGGTCAACTCGGAGGAAGGTGGGGACGACGTCAAATCATCATGCCCCTTATGTCTTGGGCTTCACGCATGCTACAATGGCCGGTACAAAGGGTTGCGATACTGTGAGGTGGAGCTAATCCCAAAAAGCCGGTCTCAGTTCGGATTGGGGTCTGCAACTCGACCCCATGAAGTCGGAGTCGCTAGTAATCGCAGATCAGCAACGCTGCGGTGAATACGTTCCCGGGCCTTGTACACACCGCCCGTCAAGTCACGAAAGTTGGTAACACCCGAAGCCGGTGGCCTAACCCCTTGTGGGAGGGAGCTGTCGAAGGTGGGACCGGCGATTGGGACTAAGTCGTAACAAGGTAGCCGTACCGGAAGGTGCGGCTGGATCACCTCCTTTCTAAGGAGCACCTACAGATTGTTCATGCCGCGTATGTGGTGTGGGGGTTTGTCAGGAGTATATGCCCGTTGCGCAGACGCTAGTTCTGCGGCGGGTGCTCATGGGTGGAATATCAATAAATAGCGGCTGTCTGTGGTTTCGCTTGTCCAGTACGGTGACTGTTCTTCCTCTTTGCGGGGGTTGGTGGTTGCTTGGAACGATGTGGTGGGGTTTGCGGGTGGTTTAGTGTTTGGCACACTGTTGGGTCCTGAGGCAACAGGGCCGTGGATGCTTTCTTCTGCTCTTTTGGGTGGGTGGGGGTGTTTGCGGGTTTGTTTGTTTCTGGTTTCCTGGCTGCATCGATCGCATGGTGGTCCCGTTCGCGGGGCTTGTGTGGGGTGTGTGGTTTGGGGTTGTTGTTTGAGAACTACATAGTGGACGCGAGCATCTTTTATAAGAAGCAATTTCCAAGAATATGAACCTGGATCTGGTTCCCTGCGCCTTTGGGTGTGCGGGGACGGTTTCTGTGGTTCTCTCGAAAATCTGTTTTGAATTGATCTTTGTGGTCAAGTTTTTAAGGGCACACGGTGAATGCCTTGGCATTAGGAGCCGAAGAAGGACGTGGGAATCTGCGATATGCCTGGGGGAGTCGATAACCGGACTTTGATCCCAGGGTCTCCGAATGGGGAAACCCCGCCAGGAACGCGAGTTACCTGGTGACCCGTATCTGAACACATAGGGTACGTGGAGGGAACGCGGGGAAGTGAAACATCTCAGTACCCGCAGGAAGAGAAAACAATAGTGATTCCGTCAGTAGTGGCGAGCGAACGCGGATCAGGCTAAACCGTTCCATGTGTGATAGCCGGCGGGCGTTGCATGGTCGGGGTTGTGGGACTTTCCGTACTGTCTCTGCCGGGACAGTGAGGTGTGATGTGCTGGCATAGGTGAACGGTCTTGAAAGGCCGGCCGTAGAGGGTGTGAGCCCCGTAACCGTAATGTTTGGTGCCGCCTGGAGAGTATCCCAAGTAGCACGGGGCCCGAGAAATCCCGTGTGAATCTGTCAGGACCACCTGATAAGCCTAAATACTCCCTAATGACCGATAGCGGACCAGTACCGTGAGGGAAAGGTGAAAAGTACCCCGGGAGGGGAGTGAAACAGTACCTGAAACCGTGTGCTTACAATCCGTCGGAGCAACCTTGTAGTTGTGACGGCGTGCCTTTTGAAGAATGAGCCTGCGAGTTAGTGTTACGTCGCGAGGTTAACCCGTGGGGGGAAGCCGTAGCGAAAGCGAGTCTGAATAGGGCGTTGCAGTGGCGTGATCTAGACCCGAAGCGAAGTGATCTACCCATGGCCAGGTTGAAGCGACGGTAAGACGTCGTGGAGGACCGAACCCACTTCAGTTGAAAATGGAGGGGATGAGCTGTGGGTAGGGGTGAAAGGCCAATCAAACTTCGTGATAGCTGGTTCTCCCCGAAATGCATTTAGGTGCAGCGTTGCGTGTTTCTTACCGGAGGTAGAGCTACTGGATGGCTAATGGGCCCTACAAGGTTACTGACGTCAGCCAAACTCCGAATGCCGGTAAGTGAGAGCGCAGCAGTGAGACTGTGGGGGATAAGCTTCATAGTCGAGAGGGAAACAGCCCAGACCACCAACTAAGGCCCCTAAGCGTGTGCTAAGTGGGAAAGGATGTGGAGTTGCGAAGACAACCAGGAGGTTGGCTTAGAAGCAGCCATCCTTGAAAGAGTGCGTAATAGCTCACTGGTCAAGTGATTCCGCGCCGACAATGTAGCGGGGCTCAAGTACACCGCCGAAGTTGTGGATTTCAGATAGTAGACAAGCCTTCGTGGTTCAGTCGTCTGGAGTGGTAGGGGAGCGTCGTGTGGGCAGTGAAGTCGCGGTGTAAACCAGCGGTGGAGCCTACACGAGTGAGAATGCAGGCATGAGTAGCGAAAGACGGGTGAGAAACCCGTCCGCCGAATGATCAAGGGTTCCAGGGTCAAGCTAATCTGCCCTGGGTAAGTCGGGACCTAAGGCGAGGCCGACAGGCGTAGTCGATGGACAACGGGTTGATATTCCCGTACCGGCGAAAAACCGCCCATGCTGAACAGGGGATACTAACTGCCCGAAGCCTGCCCGATCGCCCTTGTGGTGTGAGGGTTTTGGTGGAGCGCAGGACCTGATCCTGGGAGGCAAGCGTATTAACAGGTGTGACGCAGGAAGGTAGCCAAGCCGGGCGATGGTTGTCCCGGTCTAAGGATGTAGGGTGAATGGTTGGTAAATCCGCTGTTCGTGATGCCTGAGATCTGATGGGACCCCCGTATGGGGGGATTTGGTGATCCTATGCTGCCGAGAAAAGCATCGACGCGAGGTTTTAGCCGCCCGTACCCCAAACCGACACAGGTGATCAGGTAGAGAATACTAAGGCGATCGAGAGAATTATGGTTAAGGAACTCGGCAAAATGCCCCCGTAACTTCGGGAGAAGGGGGGCCCCAACCTTGAAAGAACCACGCGTTCTGGAGGGGATCGGGGCCGCAGAGACCAGGGGGAAGCGACTGTTTACTAAAAACACAGGTCCGTGCGAAGTCGCAAGACGATGTATACGGACTGACTCCTGCCCGGTGCTGGAAGGTTAAGAGGACCGGTTAGCCGCAAGGCGAAGCTGAGAATTTAAGCCCCAGTAAACGGCGGTGGTAACTATAACCATCCTAAGGTAGCGAAATTCCTTGTCGGGTAAGTTCCGACCTGCACGAATGGAGTAACGACTTCCCCGCTGTCTCAACCATAAACTCGGCGAAATTGCAGTACGAGTAAAGATGCTCGTTACGCGCAGCAGGACGGAAAGACCCCGAGACCTTTACTATAGTTTGGTATTGGTGTTCGGAGTGGCTTGTGTAGGATAGGTGGGAGACGTTGAAGCCCGGACGCCAGTTCGGGTGGAGTCATCGTTGAAATACCACTCTGGTCACTTTGGACATCTAACTTCGGCCCGTAATCCGGGTCAGGGACAGTGCCTGATGGGTAGTTTAACTGGGGCGGTTGCCTCCTAAAGAGTAACGGAGGCGCCCAAAGGTTCCCTCAGCCTGGTTGGCAATCAGGTGTCGAGTGTAAGTGCACAAGGGAGCTTGACTGTGAGAGAGACATCTCAAGCAGGGACGAAAGTCGGGACTAGTGATCCGGCGGTACATTGTGGAATGGCCGTCGCTCAACGGATAAAAGGTACCTCGGGGATAACAGGCTGATCTTGCCCAAGAGTCCATATCGACGGCATGGTTTGGCACCTCGATGTCGGCTCGTCGCATCCTGGGGCTGGAGTAGGTCCCAAGGGTTGGGCTGTTCGCCCATTAAAGCGGTACGCGAGCTGGGTTTAGAACGTCGTGAGACAGTTCGGTCCCTATCCGCTGCGCGCGCAGGAAATTTGAGAAGGGCTGTCCTTAGTACGAGAGGACCGGGACGGACGAACCTCTGGTGTGTCAGTTGTACTGCCAAGTGCACCGCTGATTAGCTACGTTCGGATGGGATAACCGCTGAAAGCATCTAAGCGGGAAGCCCGCTTCAAGATGAGATTTCCATACACCTCGTGTGTGAGAGGCCCCCAGCCAGACCACTGGGTTGATAGGCCGGATGTGGAAGCGGGGACTAAAGACCCGTGAAGCTGACCGGTACTAATAGGCCGATAACTTACACCACACACCAGTGCGTGAACGAAACCTTCAAAAGACGTTCACACCAAAGCACTGCGTAAAGATCAAGACTGCTTGCGTCCACTATGTGGTTCCCAAACAACAAACCCGCACCACGGGCACGTTGCACAGGAACCAACAACAAAATAACAACACCACAAGTTGTAACACCAGACTTCCCACACCCCCAACAAGGGGTGACGGGTACAAGGGTTACGGCGGTCATAGCGTGGGGGAAACGCCCGGTCCCATTCCGAACCCGGAAGCTAAGACCCACAGCGCCGATGGTACTGCACCCGGGAGGGTGTGGGAGAGTAGGTCACCGCCGGACAAACACTAGGCTCAGGCCCCGACACCACGTGTCGGGGCCTGACCCCTTTAACCACCCAACCCAGCACCAACACCGCCGGGGAAGCGCGGCTGTCTATGGGCCCCAACGTGAGCCAAAGTCTGTGGAAAACGAGCCGAATCGGGTGATTTTCCTCAAGAAAACGCGGAAACACGCGGAATTTGCGGCCTCAGTCGGTGCAAGCTGGTAAGTTTTCGAACAGTGGCTTGTGTGCACACCGCGTGCAGGCTCCAGAAACATGATCGTCCAGGAGGACATAAATGGCTAAGAACCGTAGTGAACTTGTTGCAGAGGTAGCGGGCAAGGCCGGCACCAGCCAGGCTGCCGTGAACTCCGTCCTCGATGCACTGTTCGAGGTTTTCGAGACTTCCGTCGCCGCCGGCGAGAAGATCACCATCCCGGGCTGGCTCGCTGTTGAGCGCACCGACCGTGCAGCCCGCACCGGCCGCAACCCGCAGACCGGTGAGACCATCCAGATCGCAGCCGGCCACAGCGTCAAGCTGACTGCAGGCTCCAAGCTGAAGGCTGCAGTCGCCAAGAAGAAGAAGTAGTCTTCTTCGTAGCATCGATGGAAGCGGCAACCCGAGCGGTTGCCGCTTCCTTCGTTTAACGGCCGGGCAAGGGCACCCAGTGCAGGCCCGATTCGCGGCGTGGGCGGACGTAGCGGAGAATGGAGAGGTGCCCTCCGCAGCAAAGTCACCTTCCAAGAACTCCACCCCGGCGTCTGTTGCCGCCGGAGGCTCTGCCGCTGGGATTTCCCCTGCATGGCAGTGGGCCGGCTTGGCGGCGCTCTTCGCAGGCCTAGTGGTGGCGTTGCTCTTCTCCGGAGCTGCTGCAGTCCGCGACGTCTCCGATCCCGGTGCCCTGGTCCGCTGGGGGCTCCCTGTCAGCAAGGCGCTGCACAACGTGTCGCTCGCTACGGTAATCGGCGGCTTGATTTTCGCTGTGGTCATCCTGCCAAAGGATGCCGTCGGATCGAGGATCAAAGCGAAGGCGGACGCCGGCGCCGCCGAACACCCGCTCTTCAGCCGGGCGCTGGGAGTCACAGCGGTTGCCGGTGGTGTGTGGACGCTTTCGGCTGTAGCGGTCCTGGTCCTGACCTTCGCGGACGTGGCCGGCCTGCGGCTGTCCGGTGATGCTCAGTTCACGCAGTCGCTGGTTTTCTTCATGACGGACATCGAGACTGGCCGTGCCTGGCTCTGGGTGACCATCATCGCCGCGGTGGTGACCACGGCTCTCTTTGGCCTCAGGTCGCTGACGGCTTTGGCACTCACGCTGGTCCTCGCCGTCGTCGGGCTGGTCCCGACCGCGCTGATCGGGCATTCGTCGAGTTCCTCGGACCATGAGGGGGCCATCAACTCCCTGGGCCTGCACCTGCTGGGCGTGAGCGTGTGGGTAGGCGGCATCGTGATGCTGGTACTGCTCTCGAGGCTCCTGAGCGGCACCGATCTTACCGAACCCGTCCTGCGGCGTTTTTCCGCTCTTGCCGGCTTTGCGTTCACGCTGGTCCTGACTTCCGGTGTTATCAATGCGAGCATCCGCATCACGTCCTGGGGTGATCTTTTTGGTTCCGCCTATGGCCAGCTGGTGGTGGCGAAGACGCTGGCCACTGTTGCCTTGGGCGCCATCGGGTTTATGCACCGGCAATGGGTGATTCCACAGCTGGGCCGCAAGGGGCTTTCCGCCAAGCGTGTGCTGTGGCAGCTGATAGCGGTAGAACTCCTGATCATGGGCGGCACTTCCGGAGTGGCCGTAGCGCTGGGGCGTTCGGCGCCGCCGGAGCCCACCACCTACGCCCCGGATGCTTCGCCCGCCTTCATCCTTACCGGCTACGAGCTGCCGCCGGAACTCACCGCCGAGCGCTGGCTGACCGAGTGGCGGCTGGACTGGCTGTGGGTTGCCGCCGCCCTGTTCGGCCTGGTGGCCTACGTTCTGGGTGTTGTGAAGGTACGACGCCGGGGGGACAAGTGGAGCCCGTTCCGCACCATTAACTGGGTGGTCGGCCTGGTAGTGCTCACCTACATCACCTCCGGTCCACCCGCTGTTTATGGGAGGGTGTTGTTTTCCGCGCACATGGTGGACCACATGGCCCTGACCATGGTGGCTCCCATCTTCCTGGTGCTGGGCGCGCCGGTGACGCTGGCGCTGCGCGCTCTGCCTGCCCGCAGTGACGGATCCCGGGGCCTCCGCGAGTGGCTGCTGGTATTTGTGCACTCGAAGTTTTCCCAACTCGTAACCCACCCGATCTTCGCGGCCGCCAACTTCGCCGGCTCGATTGTGCTGTTCTACTACTCGGACGCCTTCGGCTACGCGATGCGGGAGCATGTGGGCCACGAGCTGATGATCCTGCACTTCACGCTGACCGGATACATCTTTGTGCTGACCATGATCGGGACGGACCCGCTGCCGCGTCGGGCCCCGTACCCGATGCGGCTGCTCCTGCTGCTGGCCACCATGGGTTTCCATGCGTTCTTCGGTGTGGCGATCATGGGTGGCACTGGTTTGCTGGCTGCCGACTACTTCGGCAACCTGGGCCGGGCCTGGGGCGTTTCGGCCATCGAGGACCAGCAAATGGGCGGCGCAGTGGCCTGGGGGATCGGCGAGGTACCGACCCTGCTGGTGGCAATCGGGGTCGCCATTATGTGGTCCCGGTCCGATGAGCGCGAGAAGCGTCGCGTGGACCGGGCAGCGGACAGGAATAACGACGCCGATCTCAATGCTTACAACGATATGTTTGCCAAATTGGCCGAACGCGACGCCAGGCTGGCTGACCGCAATTCGAAGCTGGAAGGACGCTCATGAGCGAAACCGTACGCACCCACCACCGGGTCCGCGCCTCCGAGCTGGTGGGCCGTAGCTGGCTTAACACCGGCGGTAAGTCCCTGGACCTGGAATCCTTGCGCGGCAAGATCGTGCTGCTGGACTTCTGGACGTTCTGCTGCATCAACTGCCTGCACGTCCTGGATGAGCTGCGCCCGTTGGAGGAGCAGTACTCGGACGTCCTGGTTACCGTTGGCGTCCACTCGCCCAAGTTCGAGCACGAAGCAGACCCGGTAGCCCTGGCGGCCGCCGTGGAACGCTACGAGATCCACCACCCCGTGCTGGACGATCCCGAACTGGAGACCTGGAAGGCCTACACGGCCCGTGCCTGGCCCACCCTCGTGGTCATCGACCCCGAGGGTTACATCGTTGCGCACCTGTCCGGCGAAGGCCATGCAGACGGCCTGGGCGTGCTCATCTCCGAACTCGTCGCCCAGCATGAGGCCAAAGGTACGCTACACCGTGGTTCCGGGCCTTACGTGGCGCCCGAGCCCACCTCCGGAACGTTGCGTTTCCCGGGCAAGGCCCTTTACCTTCCGTCCGGCCGCGGAACCGTGGGTGAGGCAACAAGCAACGACGCCGGCTCCTGGCTTGTCACGGACACCGGCCACCACCGCATAGTGGAACTGCACACCGACTTCCACACCGTTCTAGCGACCTACGGCACCGGAGTTAAGGGGTACGCCGACGGCGGTGCCGCCGGTGAGGCGGCCACCGCCCAGTTCAACGAGCCCCAGGGCCTGGTGCTGCTGCCGAAGGATGTGGCAGCGAAGGTGGGTTACGACGTCGTCATTGCCGACTCCGTCAACCACCGCCTCCGCGGACTTTCGCTGGCGGACGGAAAAGTCAGCACGCTTGCCGGAAACGGCGTCCAGCGGCTGCTCGAAACCGGACCGGCCCGCGTGGACGAGGACGCAGCCGGATTCACCGGCCAGCTCAGCGAGCACCCGCTCGAGGTTTCACTGAGCTCGCCGTGGGACGTGATCTGGTCCAGCAAGCTCAATGCCGTGGTGGTCGCCATGGCCGGCACGCACCAGATTTTCAGCTTCGACCCCTTGAGCGGGGCAGTGGCGATTGCCGCGGGCAACGGCCTTGAGGGCCTGCTGGACGGCGCCGCCCACGAGTCCTGGTTCGCCCAGTCCTCCGGGCTGGCCGAAGATGCGGACGGCAACATCTGGGTGGCTGACTCGGAAACTTCGTCCCTGCGTAAGCTCGTGATCGATGACGCCGGAACGCTCACCGTGGAGACCGCCGTCGGTAAGGGCCTCTTCGATTTTGGCTTCCGCGACGGTGAGGCCGCCGAGGCCCGGCTGCAGCACCCGCTGGGCGTCACGGTGTTGCCCGATGGTTCCGTGGCGATTGCGGATACCTACAACGGTGCCGTCCGCCGCTACGATCCCGCCACCCGCACCGTTTCCACGCTGGCGCGCGGCCTGTCCGAGCCGTCCGACGTCATTGTGGACCACACCAAGGTGGCCGGTGCGGAGCCGCTGCTGGTGGTGGTTGAGGCAAACAAGCACCAGCTGATTTACGTTCCCATCCCCAAGGAAGCCCAGCAGGTGGATGAGGGCGCGTCCCAGACGCACCGCCCCAAGAGCCCCGTGGCTCCCGGGCTGCTGGCGCTTAACGTCCGTTTCACCGCCCCCACCGGGCAGAAGCTCGACGACCGTTGGGGCGATCCTACCCAGCTGAAGATTTCCTCCACCCCGCCGGAACTGCTGCTC
The DNA here is from genome assembly GCF_055361265.1 of Pseudarthrobacter sp. TRD_SC_9. Lineage (NCBI taxonomy): Bacteria > Bacillati > Actinomycetota > Actinomycetes > Micrococcales > Micrococcaceae > Pseudarthrobacter > Pseudarthrobacter sp. TRD_SC_9. The sequence continues at coordinate 3,635,066 of NZ_CM143956.1, read as the reverse complement.
TCCGGCGGTGGAACATCGGTGGGACTGAACCGGACGCTGGAGTTGAGCGCTGATGTTCCAGACGGCGTCCTGCACATCACCGCCCGTGCGGCGGCGTGCGACGGACCGGAGACCGAAGACGGCGAGATCCCGGATCACGCAGCATGCCACCTGTACCAGCAGGATTGGGGAATCCCCGTGCTCATGACCGCTGACGGCGACACCGAGCTGGTGCTGGACCTCCGCGGCATGGACTAAGGACCTGGACCGACTATGCAAAAGGCTGCAGGCCGTGACATGGCGTCACGGCCTGCAGCCTTTTGCGCGACTTGGCGGCCCACTTATGCGGACGGCGGGGCGTCTATCCGCGCGCCCTTGAAGGGCGGAAAAGCACCGTCTTCACAGATCGGTGAAGAAATGACGCATGCATGAACTCACCAGTGCTGGCTCTTCCTTCGCCATGAAATGGCCACCGCGGGGCAGGATTGTAAAAGCCCGGATGTCGGTGTAGCAACGTTTTGCTAACTCAACCGGATAGCCGAGATCGCCTTGACCGACTGCAATTGCAGCCGGAACGCTCACAATCTGTCGTTTGGCACGATGCCGGAAGTCATAGTACGAGCGGAACGAGGATCCGATTGTTTGCGTGAACCAGTAGAGCGAGACGGTCGTCAGGAGGTCCTCGCGAGTGAACTTCTCGTCCAGGGTAAGTTCGGCTGGCCCGCTGTGGCGGTCGCTCCAGTTGCGGAACTTCTCGACGATCCACGCCGCAAGGCCCGCGGGAGAATCGTTGAGAGCGGCCGCCGCGATATCTGGTCGAGTGCCTTGCATCTGGGCGTATGCCGTCTCCCCGTCCCACTCGTCCTCCAGCCAGGCGAGAAAAGCTATCTCCTGCTGCGAAAGGTCCGCCCGCTCGTCGCTGTCGGGGACAGCAGGGTGCGTGACGAAAATACCTATGACGGACTCAGGGAACTGGACGGCAAGGCTGTGACTAACTGCCGCGCCAATGTCTTCACCGTATGTTCCGTACCTCCCATAACCCAAGACATCCGTCATGAGTAAGTGCATGACTGCGGCCGTCGTAACATCCGTGAAGTGTCCGTTGGGGGCTTCAGAAAAGCCGTAGCCCGGCAGGGATGGGATTACCAGGTCGAAGTCGGGTAGCAACGGCGCGAGCGCAAGCATGTCTGCGAAGGAGTAAGGCCAGCCATGAAGGACGATGATGGGCGTTGCTCCGGGATTTGCCGACTTCAAGTGAACAAAATGCACCATCTGGCCATCAATCTGAGCCGTGAACTGCGGGAACGAGTTGAGCCATTCTTCTTGTGCTCGCCAGTCGAAGCCGTACTGCCAGTGGGTGAGAAGATCGTGCAGGTAGTTCATCGGCACGCCAGCCGTCCAATCGGCGCCCGGGGTCTGTGCGGGAAGACGCGAGCGTGTGAGGCGTTGCCGCAGGTCGGCTAGGTCGGATTCGGGTACATTGATGCGGAATGTCTCCATGATTGAATGCTATCGGCCCGTTAGGGCCTTGTTGCCTATCCGGTTGTGATCCACAAGGTTGGGGTCGTTTGGCATGACAACAGGGTCGGCCATCCGAGCCTGGGTAACAGCGTGTCCTCCTGACATCTTGTCTCAGGCAAAGGCGTTCGCGGCTCGTCTAGTAGCTCAGCTGCGGGGTGAGGTTGACGGCTTCACTAGTGACGTCGAGGCGGGTGGTGAAGCTGAACGCCACTTCCTCGTTGAGCGGGAAGTACGCCCCGGAGAAGGAGTCCTGTTGTTTGCCGGTAACCTTCGCCTTGCCGTCCAGCGGAGCAACTACCCAGCGGCCGTCGAAGGGCTCGATACTGATTTCCGGGTAGGCAGTCACAGTCCAGTTAATTGATCCGGGCGTGATGTTGTTCCGGCTGACATGGTAGAACGGGCAGTCGGGCTGCAGCCGCTGTTCCCGGGTTGCGTCCGCTGCGCAGCTGTCCAGGAACTCGCGGACCTTGGCGCCGACGTCGTCCTTCAATTGCTGCGTTGCCTGCGTCAGCAGGGTCAACGGGGCAACCGGCAGGTCCCGGCCCGTCACTGTGGCCCGGCTTGCGGCGGCGGCAAAGTACGCGCCATTAAGCGACGCCTCATACTCGCCCGGGTAGAAAACGGCGAAGGAATTCTTACCGTCGGGCATGTTGACCGGCACTCCGTTGAGGGTGGCCTCCACGGAGTTGACCACGCTGACTTCTACTTGGGGCAACGGTGCCGGGACAAAGGCCCAGGTGTTGAAGAACAGCCACTCAGTGCCTGCCTTTTCCAGCAGGAACTCCGTACTGAGCTGGCTGCCGTCGATGGTGTAGTCCATTGGAACCTTGACGCGGTTCCCGTCCTGTGGCTCCGGCTTGCCCAGCTTGACGTCCGTGATGCGGGACGTGGCGGTCTGGAGCGCTGTGCCGTCCAGCATGGATGGGTCATTGGGCGGAACCGTGGCTCGAAGCAGGCCCAAAGCCTTGCCGCCTTCACCGCTCTGCAGGGCAGCCAAATACTCCCGGACAGGCTGGTGCGGACTGGACACGGTGTTGTTGACGATGTTCACGGCAACAATGGCTGCAGCAACAGCAAGCATCAGGCCCAGCAGCCATCCGGCTGCAATCCTGACCAACGCCTGACTCATCTGCACGCCCCCTACGTTACCTGCCAGCTCACAAATTCCCCTTGTCAAGTACGACCGCGGCACGCAATGTGGCGGTCAAGGCGCCTTAGCGGCGGCGCCGGGAAGAGGTGCCAAAGACGCCTCGGAGCAGCTCTCGGCCCAGCTGGGTCCCCATGGAACGGGCCATGCTTTTGAGACCGCCGCCCAACGCCCCACCAAGGGCATCGGCGAGATCACCAACCATGCCGGAGTCCTGGTGACGGGGTACGGGCAGCGGGGCGGGAGCCGCGGGAGGTGCCTGCCGCGGGGACCCGGGCGCCGGCGTCGGAAGTGGCCTGCTGCTGGGACGCCCCAGGATCGCTTCCTCGATGCGGCGCGCTTCTTCGTCTACGTCCAGTGCCCCCGGAACCGGAGGTTCGCCCGGCGTGGCGGGCCCCGTGGCGGGTGCGCCCTTCCCGGTGAGTAACTCGAAGGCGGAGACGTTGTCCACCGGGGTGCCGTACTTGCCGAGCAGCGCGGAACCAGCCACGGTGCTTTTGATGAGGTCCTCGGCGCTGGGCCCCATCACGGACTCCGGCGCGCGCAGCCGGGTGTGGGCTACCGGGGTCGGTGCACCATTTTCGTTCATGACCGTGATGACGGCTTCACCGATTCCGGCTGACGTCAGGGTCTCTTCGAGATCGTAGTCGCTGACCGGGAAGGTGGAGACGGTGGCCTTGAGCGCCTTGGCGTCCTCAGGAGTGAAGGCGCGCAGGGCGTGCTGGATACGGTTGGCCAGCTGGCCGAGGACAGCAGCCGGCACGTCCTTGGGGGTCTGCGTGACGAAGAAGATGCCAACGCCCTTTGACCGGATCAGCCGGACAGTAGTGGTGATGGCGTCGAGGAAGGCCTTGGAAGCGCCGCTGAACAGCAGGTGGGCCTCGTCCAGGAAAAAGACCAGCTTCGGCTTATCCAGATCGCCGGCCTCGGGCAGGTCCTCGAAGAGGTCGGCCAGAAGCCACATCAGGAAGGTGGAGAACAGCATGGGCTTGGTCTGCAGCGTGGGAAGTTCCAGGCAGCTGATGACGCCGCGGCCGTCGGGGGCCGTGCGGAGTAACTCGGCGGTGTCGAACTCCGGTTCACCAAAGAACTTCTCCAGGCCCTGGGCTTCCAGATTGACCAGTTCGCGGAGGATGACGCCGGCGGTAGCCTTGGACAACCCGCCCAGCTCTGACAGGTCCGCCTTGCCCTCCTCGGAGGTAAGGAAAGTGATGACGGAGCGGAGGTCTTTGAGGTCGATCAGCTCCAGGTTCTTCTTGTCAGCGAAGTGGAAGACCAGCTGCAGGCTGGACTCCTGGGTGTCGTTGAGGTCCATCACACGGGAGAGCAGGATGGGGCCGAAGGACGTTACGGTGGCGCGGACCGGGACGCCGTTGCCGTCGCCGCCCAGCGCAAGGAACTCCACCGGATACGTCTTTCCGGACCAGGCCTGGCCGATGCTCTCCGTGCGGGCGGTCAGTTTCCCGCTGGCTGTTGCGGCGGTGGCCAGGCCGGACAAATCACCCTTGATGTCCGCGAGGAAAACCGGGACGCCGGCACTGGACAGCTGCTCGGCCATCATGTGCAGGGTGACGGTCTTGCCGGTACCGGTGGCGCCGGCAACCAGTCCATGCCGGTTCATCATGGAAAGCGGCAGGCGGACCTGCGCCTCCTTGTGAAGTTCGCCGTCCACAATTGCGGCGCCGAGCTCGATCGTGGCACCTTCCAGCGTGTAGCCCTTCTGGAGAGTGGCGAGCTTTTCTGCTGTGGTCTTGGTCTCTTTGGCCATGCGGCCAGCTTAGCTGGGGAGTGCGACAGATTGGCGGCTACTGCCCCACCCGTCCGTCGACGCATTCGCGCAGCAGGTCAGCGTGGCCGCAATGCCGGGCGTATTCCTCGATCCGATGAACCATCAGCTCCCGGACAGCGATCCCGTCCTTGCCCACACGCTCGCCAAGTTCCGGATGCCTGGCCAGCGCAGCATCGGTTGCGGCCTGTTCGCGTGCCAGATCGGCATACGCGGCCTCTACCTGGGCGGGGTCTGCGACGGCACCATCGAAGTCGGCATCACGTTTGCCATAGAGCTTCGGCAGCGGTTCGTCGTCGCCGATCCAGTTGTGCCAGTCCCGTTCCACTTCGACCAGGTGCCGAAGCAGGCCCAGGAGCGACATGGTGGACGGCGGAACGGATCGCCGGGCCAGTTGTTCCGCATCAAGGCCTTCGCACTTCATCAGCAGCGTCAGCCGGTAGTTCGCCAGGTAGTCCTGCAACGTAGCAAGCTCGCCGTCCGGACTGGCACCGTTGCTCTCACGGGGGTCGTCGTCCGGGTCAACCCACATGTCCGCGTAGACGGTGGCCTGGGTCCAGCGTGCCGGTTCTTCAGTCATGGGTTTCATTCTTGCCTGCAACGACCGGTCGCACCATAAAAACGTCCACCTGATCTTCACTTTCCAGTACAAATCCGTGGCGCTCATACAGGCGTCGTGCCGGGCTGCCCTGCAGCACGTTGAGCCGGAACGGCCGATGGTCCGCATGCCGCTCCAGCACCCGGGCCAACACTTCCGAACCGATTCCCGAGCCCTGAAACTGCGGGGAGACATAAAAGTGCTCGATCCACATTTCCTCCACCGCGGGCCGGACGGCAATCACGCCGGCGGGTTCCCCCTCGGAGGTGATGATCCACGTGTGCCTCTGGCGCGAATGCATTGAGGAACCTTTGGCGGACGCGATCGGCATCGAACCGCTCCAGTCGTTCCAGATCCGGACGCAGGACGACGGCCCGTAACTCCGCCAGCCATCCGGCGTCGTCCGCGGTACTGGGCAGGAGGTCGACGGCGGCAGTTGCTTTAGCGGGCATGTTCCCATTAAAGGGCCATTCTGTGCCTTCAGAGATGCTCCGCAACGTGTACCCCCGCGGCCGCATCGAAGGCTCCCGGGTAAGCATCGCGGCCTGCTAGAAGGACATTTGGGCCTGGTTCGGCTCACGCTGTGTGGCGCGTTTGCGTGCGTAGGCGCGTGCGGCGCGGACCCGGTCGCCGCAACGGGTTGAGCACCACTGCCGTCGCGCGTGTGTGCGGAGGAAGAACCGCCGGCAGCCGTCGGCTTCGCAGGAGGCGAGCACCGATGCCTGGTCGCCGCTTAGCAGGGAGGCGGCGTCATCGGCGATAACAGCCATGACGTGCTCCACGACCTGTGTCACGGGATGACTGGCGCTGCGGGTGAATCCTACGGCCGGGTCGAACTGAAGCAGGAGCGCCCCGGGTGCACAAGTCAGCGCACGGTTAAGAGCATGCACGGCCGCTGTCGGGGGGACGTCCCCGGTGGTGTGCGCCTTGAAGAGATCCCGCAGATCTGCACGCAGCGCTGCCAGCCTGCCTCGGCAGTGCTCGTGCAGCACAGTCTCCGGTGCGATGAGATCGTGTGCCACCAGCCAGGCCGCGGCGTCGTCAGGTTGGCCCAGCTCGTCGTAGCGTTTGCCCCCGGGTAGTTCCCTGATGCTGTTGACCAGCGCAAGGCTGGGATGCTCTTGCGCGCCTGGGGCCACGGGCAGTGTCTCTGACATGGTTCTCATGGTATCAGTTTCGTTTAAACATGAGACAGGTGTTACGCTTCCATCACGCCAAAAGCCCGTTTTTCCGTGAGGAGCTTGTATGCAGTTCGGACGATCATCCGGCACGTCCCCGTTCACGTTGTCTGTGCTTTCCGCCGGGGGAACCGGTGTCGGGATGACCGCAGGGGAGGGCCTCGCGGGTACTGTCTCGCTGGCGCGGACGGCGGACCAGCGGGGCTATCACCGGTTCTGGATGTCTGAACATCATGGGATGGGCGCGACGTCGGTGTCTTCACCGCAATTGATGATCGCCCGCCTCATCGCGGAGACGACTCAACTCCGCCTTGGTGCCGGAGGGGTGATGCTGCCCAACCATGCCCCGTTGCTGATTGCCGAGCAGTTCGGGATGCTCGAGGCTCTCGCCCCGGGCCGGATTGACATTGGTCTGGGGCGGGCCCCGGGCACTGATGCGGCGACCGCTGCCGCGTTGCGCAGGGGTGCGGAAGCCAACGATGAATTCCCGCATCAGGTGCTCGAGTTGCTCGGGTTCCTGGGTGACGGGTTCCCTTCCGGACACCCCTACCGGCACGTCCACGCGGTTCCCGGTCCCTGGCAGGCGAGGGAAAACCGGGTCCCTGCAACCGTGACCACGCCGGAAGTTTGGGTGCTGGGCTCTTCTCCCTACTCGGCGCGGTTGGCCGGGCGGCTCGGCCGACCGTATGCGTTCGCATTGCAGTTTGGCGACGCCGACATCGACACTGCTATGCGTCTGTACCGGGAGAGCTTCCAGCCCTCCGACATGCTTGCCGAGCCTTACAGCCTTGTCAGCGTGCCCGTGGCGATCAGCGACGACCCGGTGGAGGCGAAACGGCAGGCGGCGACATCAGCGATGGCGATGCTGCGTATGTTCAAAAGTGAGGGCTATCTGCTCCTGCCTCCAGACGAGGTCGACGCGTACCCGGCAACCATCCAGGAGCGGCAGATCCTCGATGCCTACACCAGCCGCAGTTTTCATGGCACCGCCGTTACTGTCGCCGACCGTCTCGAAGCCCTGCACGAGCGCACCGGTGTTGATGAGGTGATGCTCGTCGTCGGCGGCCACTCGGCAACTCTCGACCGGCACGGGATAGTTTTGATGGCTGATCACTACGAACTCCCGCACCTGAATGCACCGCTACCGGCTACTGCGCAATAGTGCCATTCCGGCACTCCGTCGTTCACAACACACCCCTTGGAGGAGAATCCCATGACAGCACCCCACCGAGCCCTGATCGTCATTGACGCCCAACAGGAATACTTCGACGGACTGCTTCCCATTCAGTACCCGGCACGTGATCAATCCATCGCCAGCATCCAGACCGCGATCGAGGCAGCAGAGCAGACGGGAACGCCGGTAGTGCTCGTCCAGCATGAGCTTCCGGCCGAAGCCCCGGTGTTCGGAGCCGGATCGGCGACCTGGCGAAACCACCCCGGCGTAACCGCCCATGAGGACGCGGCAGCCAAGCGCATCGGCAAGCAGTTCTCCAGTATCTTCGCCGCCACCGACCTCGAGACCTGGTTGCGTGAACAAGGCATCGACACGATTACGCTCGTTGGCTACATGACAAATAACTGTGTGATCGCCTCCGCCGCTGCCGCCGAGCCCCTTGGGTTTACCGTCGAAGTCCTCGCAGACGCAACCGGAGCAATTGACCTCGCCAACGACGCCGGCACCGCCTCTGCACGTCAGGTGCACGAGACCCTCATGGCACTACTGCACTCGAACTGGGCCGCGGTCACCGATACCGGGACCTGGACCAAAGCACTGCGTACAGGAGCGACGCTAATCAAGAGCGACCTCGTCACCTCCGCCCAACAAGGCCGCGGCATCCGGTAGAAACAGGGGTATGGCCCCAAGCGGAAATGCGCTGGGCGACCCGCTGTTTGACGGTCAGCTCATGGTCCCGCGGTCGCCCCTTCCTTCTTCCCCTCCGGTATCGTGTGGGGATGGTGCGAGGACTAGCCGACATTGGTGCTGAGGGTGTTTTACTCGCGGGCGCCGGCCGGGCCATCCTGCTGCAGATCGCGGATCCTGCGGTGGGCCGTGGCGTTGCCGAGCACAGCAACTTCTCCGAGCGGCCGCTGGACCGGCTGCTCTCCACCATGACCTATGTCTATGCCGTGGTGTACGGAAATGAGGCGCAGCTGGCTGCCGTGCGGCGCAACGTGAACCGCGCCCATGCTCCGGTCCGCAGCCGTCCCGATGCACAAAGCCGCCCAGATGCACAGAACCGCGCAGGTTCCGGGTCCGACGGATACAGCGCCTTCGACGCCCACTCGCAGCTGTGGGTCGTTGCAACGCTTTACGACACTGCCGCCACTGTCTACGAGAAGATCTATGGGCCGCTGGATGATGAGGCCGCGGACCTCGTCTACCGCGATTACGCCAGGATTGGCACGGCCTTGCAACTTCCGCACGAGCTGTGGCCCGCCGACCGCGCCGCGTTTGCCGGGTATTGGCACCAACGCCTGGCCAGCCTCAAAGCCGAAGAGCCTGCCCTGAGCGTTGCCCGCAATCTCCTGTACCCGGCGGGCGGACCGCTGTGGCTGCGGCTGAGCATGCCGCTGGCCCGGTTCCTGACCGCCGGACTACTGCCCGAACACCTGCGGACCGGCTTCGGCCTGCCCTGGAGCGAACGCCATGGACGCCACTTTGACCGGACCCTGAAGGTACTTGCGGCGGTCTACCCACGGCTGCCGAAGCGGCTCCGCCACTGGTTCAAGAACTACTGCCTGGAGCGGCTTGATGCGGCCTGATCCGTTCGCCGGCAGGCGCGACAATACAGCTGGCAGTGTTTCCGACAGCGAGCTGCCTGGCACCAAACGCAGTTTTACGGCCGTGGAGCGCTCGCTGGATCAGCGTGCCCGGCGGCTCCTGTCCGTGGGCCCCGCCAGCGGTATCCGCGCCCGGATCACCGAGTTTGTGGCGTTCGGCCTCAAACAGGCCTGGGCGTGCGTCTTCGGGGCCGCATTGCTTGCCGTGCTGATGGCTGCGCGTCTCTGGTATCCGCAGGACGCCGCGTTGGTCCGGAACGATTTCCTGACCCTCGCTGCCGTCGCCATCCAGATCCTCATGGTCACCTTCCGGCTGGAAACCCTCCGCGAACTCCGGGTGATCGTGCTCTTCCACCTGGTGGGCACGGTCATGGAGCTGTTCAAGACCGACGTCGGCTCCTGGTCCTACGAGGCTGAAGGCTTCCTGCGCATCGGCGCAGTTCCGCTCTTCAGCGGCTTTATGTACGCGGCTGTGGGTTCCTACATGGTGCGCGTCTACCGCCTTTTTGACCTGAAGTTCGCGCAATATCCACGCCGCTGGACGACGGCGGTCCTCGCGGGAGCCATCTACGTCAACTTCTTTACCCACCACTATTTCTGGGACGCACGCTGGGTGCTGCTGGCCGCTGTCGTGGTTCTCTATGGACGGTGCGTGATGCACTACCGGGTGTTCCGCCATGGTTTCCGGATGCCGTTGACCGTCGCGTTCCTGTTGGTGGCGTTGTTCATCTGGATCGCGGAAAATATCGCCACCTGGTCCGGCGCCTGGCTCTACCCGAGTCAGGTGAACGGCTGGCATCTTGTGTCGCTGGACAAGCTGGTGGCGTGGTTCCTGCTGATGATCATCTCGGTGGTGCTGGTGGCCTGGGTCTACAAGCCGGAGCCGCCCGTCCCTGCTGGTCCGCCAGAATCAGGTACAGAGCCCGGCGGACTTCATCGATCTTCTGCCGTGCTGCCTCCCGCCGGGAGTTAAACAAAACGACGGCGGCCCTCCCGCGTGGGGAGCGCCGCCGTCGAAAGTTCCGGCTTGAGCCAGCCTGGGACCAACAGGAGCCTACTGCGGGCTCTTGTCCTTCTTGGAGTCGTGGGCCGGTGCCGGCTGTTCGGCATCCTGATCGGAGAAGTGCTCCTGGATCTGGCGCTCCACCTCCTCGGACATGCTTTCGGCAACCTGATCGGCAACCTGGTCGGACACGCGCCCCGACACCTCCTCATGGACGTGCTCCACCATAACTGCCTGCGCCATTTTGCGCTGGGCAACCAGGAAGGCGCGGTGCTCGCCGTGGAAGGCCTTGGCCGTTGAGAGGCACATCAACAGCATCACGATGCTGAACGGCAGGGCTGTCAGGATGGCAGCTGTCTGGATGGACGCCAGCCCTTCCGTTCCCACCAGCAACAGCGCGATGGCCACAGCGGCAGCCAGGACGGCCCAGAAGACACGGATCCAGTTCTTCGGATGGGCGTCGCCGCCGGTGGAGATCATGCTCATCACCAGCGCACCGGAGTCGGCGGACGTGATGAAGAAGATGGCAATCAGTAAAATGGCGCCGATCATTAGGGCCGGGCCACCGGGAAGGTCGCCCAGCAACCCAAAGAGCGCGTTTTCGGTGTCAACGCTGCCGTCGTCAGCTACCAGCCCGCCCTGGCCAAAGATCTGCCGGTAGATGGCCGATCCGCCCAGGACGGAGAACCACAGGAAGCCAACCAATGTGGGAACCAACAGGACACCTGCCACGAACTCGCGGACCGTACGGCCTTTGGAAATACGGGCAATGAAGATGCCGACAAAGGGTGCCCAGGACATCCACCAGCCCCAGTAGAAGGTTGTCCAGGCGCCCTGCCAGGCCTCACCCTCGGCACCGGAGAAAGCCAGCGTGTTGAACGTCAGACCCAGGACGTTCTGGAAATAATTACCGATTGACTGCACAAACTCGCGAAGCAGGAACAGCGTGGGACCGGCGAAGAGAACCACCAGCAGCAACACGGCCGCAAGTACCAGATTGATGTTGGACAGCCACTTCATACCGCGGCCTACACCCGAGATCACTGAAACGATCGTGAGGGTGGTAATGCAGAGGATCAAGCCAATCTGCGTGCTCTGGGTGGCAGCCAGGATTCCGGCGGTGTCCAGTCCGGCGGAAATCTGCAGGACTCCCAAGCCCAGGGAGGTGGCGACGCCAAAGAGTGTTCCCACCAGGGCGACGACGTCGATGGCGTGGCCCCACGCGCCGCGCACGCGGCTGCCCAGGAGCGGTTCCAGAGTCCAACGGATGGAAATAGGCCGGCCTTTGCGGTGTACCGCGTAGGCGATGGCCAGACCCACCACCACGTAGATGCTCCAGGCATGCAGACCCCAGTGCAGGAACGTCTGGGTGATCGCCTGCTGGCCAAGCTCAAGATCCGTGCCGGTAACTCCGGGGCGGGGGCTGGCGAAATGGTTGAGCGGTTCGGCGACGCCCCAGAAAACCAGGCCGATGCCCATGCCCGCCGCGAACAGCAGGGCAAACCAGGACATCAGGGAGAACTCGGGTTTGTCGTCGTCCTTACCCAAGGTGATATCGCCGTAGCGGCTAAAGCCCATCCAAAGGGCGAAGACGACGAAGAAGGCAACGATAAGTACGTAATACCAGCCAAAAGCGCCGATGACATTTTCCTGCAGGCCAGCGAACAGTGCCGAGGCGGCTTCTGGTTGAACGAGCGCATACGTCACGAAAACAACGATTATTGCTGCTGCCGGAATGAATACCGGAAGCGCCAATCGCGACCCTTGTACCGTGCTGGTTCCTGCTTGATCTTCTGGTTTGTGAGGCGGTCCTGCCGCCGAGTTATTGGTTGTCTTGGTGGTCATGGTTGTGCTCCTTGATAGGTGCCAGCTAGTCATGCCGCTTAGCAACGCCGGGCCTCCAGGCGTTGTGGAGTTGTTGTTCCACACTACCCACTGCGGTGAAACTTTCAATCCGGAACCTATTGCATTGTCCTGCCATTGCCGATATAAGCGCTTCGGGGGAGGGAGGACTTCGCTATTCCTGTGCGGCATCCCACCCGGGCGACAGAAATATCCGGGGCTCCGGCGTCGTTGTCGACAGATGTCCCGCCGTATCCCGGCGTGCACATTTCTGCGCAACGAATTGAAAGGCCGGCACCAACGTGACGCTTCCCCTCTCCATCCTTGACTTGGCGACTATCGGCAAAGGCCAGACGGCGGGGGAGAGCTTTGCGGGCAGTGTGGCGATGGCGCAGCTGGCGGAGGAGCGCGGCTACCGCCGGATCTGGTACGCGGAGCACCACAACATGTCCTCGATTGCATCGTCCGCCACCAGTGTGTTGATTGCCCATATCGCCGCGCACACGAAGTCCATCCGCTTGGGAGCCGGCGGCGTGATGCTGCCCAACCACTCCCCGCTGACCATTGCCGAGCAGTTCGGTACCCTGGAAACCCTGCATCCGGGGCGGATAGACCTCGGCCTTGGCCGGGCTCCCGGCAGCGACCAGAACACGCTGCGCGCCCTTCGCCGGGACCCGATGTCCGCCGATTCCTTCCCTCAGGATGTCCTGGAGCTGCAGGGCTATCTCACTGGCCCCACCCGGATCCAGGGTGTGGAAGCGACGCCGGGCAAAGGCACCAATGTTCCGCTCTACATCCTCGGCTCGTCGCTGTTCGGTGCGCGGCTGGCAGCTCAGCTGGGCCTGCCGTATGCGTTCGCCTCGCACTTCGCCCCGCAGGCCCTGCAGGATGCGGTGGCCATTTACCGCCGGGAGTTCAAGCCCTCCGCGCAACTGGACGCACCGCACGTGATCGCCGGAGTGAACGTGATCGCCGCCGATTCCGCCGCCGAGGCGCATGCTGATCTCGTTGCCACCAAGCGCGCTCGAGTTTCCCTGTTTTTCGGTGGCGGACGGGAATTCACCGACGACGAGGCGGACATGGTGCTCGACTCGCCGCAGGGCCAGCACATCAGCCAAATGATGCGCTACTCAGCTGTTGGTACCCCGGACGCCGTGATGGAGTACCTGGACGAGTTTGCTGCTCATGCCGACGCGGACGAACTCATCGTGGCGCACCAGAGCTCCGACACGGCGGGCCGCCTTCGCTCTGTGGAGTTGCTGGCCGACGTCGCCGGGCTGGTCCCCGCCTAAGTGAGCAGCAGTGCCACGCCGATCATCGCCGGGACAGCCACGATCGTGGTCACCAGGACGGTGTCCTTGGCCACTGTCAGGCCGGTGTCGTAGCGGCTGGAGGCGACAAAAACATTCTGGGCTGTAGGCAGTGAGGTAACCACCACCACCGCGAACAGGGCGTGCCCGTCCAGGCCCATGACGAAACGGGCAAAGAGGTACGCAATCCCGGGCTGGACAATCAGCTTGAAGGCGCTGGCCAGTAAGGTATCCGTGCGGCGTCCGGCCGCAGCCTGCAGCGGCCTGCTGCCGTTGAGGCTGATCCCGAAAGCAAGCAGCATGGCCGGAATGGCCGCGCCGCCGATCAGGTGAATGGGCTCCATGACCAACGCCGGCACCTGCCAGTTCATGCCGGCCACCAGGAGGCCCAGGCCGCTGCCCACAATCATGGGGTTCTTCAGGATCATCAGCACGAAGGTCAGGGGAGTGGTTCGGTGCTTGCTGGTGCTGGCATCGAGCAGGATCAGGAACAGCGGAGTGAAGAACGCCAGCTGGAAGATCAGCAGTGGCGCCACGTAGCTGGCGTCGCCCAGGACGTAAACAGCGATGGGGATGCCCAGGTTGGCAGAGTTGGCCAGCGAGGCCGCCATCGAGGACATCAGCGACTCCGGCAGCGACCGTTTCAGCCAGAACTTCACAATCGCGAAATACCCGACGGCGGTAGTCACCGCGGCGACAGCAGTCACCAGCAGGGGTGTGGCGAAGACCTGCTCCAGTTCGGCGTTGCTGAGAGTTTCGAAGAGCAGGGCGGGGCTGGCAACAAAGAAGGCGAGGGCGCTGAGCACAGAACGCGCGCCGGGTCCCAGGATGTTGAGGCGGCCAACGAACATCCCCACCAGGATGATGGCCCAGACAACGAAGAACCCGGCGAGTACGTCCAGCACGCGCGCGGTTTAGCTGTACTGGCCGGTGAAGTTGCTCAAGGCATGCGGCGGACGCAGGGTGCCCGGGGTAATCCCTTCGGCGGGGTCATTGCCAAGCCGGACTATCTTATTGTCGTGGTCAACGTGGACCACCTTGGGCTCATAGGCCAGTGCCTCTGCCGTGGTCATCTCGGCATAGGTGATCAGGATGACCACGTCGCCCACGTGGGCCAGGTGCGCAGCAGCACCGTTGATGCCGATCACGCCCGAACCGCGCTCGCCGGCAATCGTGTAGGTTTCCAGCCGGGCGCCATTGGTGACGTCCACTATGGAAACCAGCTCACCGGGCAAGATGTCCGCAGCGTCCAGCAGGTCCAGGTCAACGGTGACCGAACCTACGTAGTGAAGGTCGGCATGGGTGACCGTGGCCCGGTGGATTTTGGACTTGAACATTGTGCGATTCATAACGGCTACAGTCTACCGTTCCTGTTCAGGACGGCGCAGTGACGCAAGAGACATAACGGCCGTTCCTTACTCAGGTCTCAAGATCAGCGTTCGACGCCGATACTGAGTCCGCGGTTGCAGCCAGCGTCTCGCGGGCCGCCAGGATCGCCGGACGCTGGGCGCTGGATCGGCGTACCGACGTAAAGACGGTACGGTGCGGTTTCCCGGGCAGCTCGAGCAGGGTGGCGGTGGTGCCGCGTCCGGTCCAGACCAGGTCCGGCATCAGCGCCACGGCGTTCCCGGACTCGATGAGCCGGATCTGCGCCTGCAGGTCAGCAGTTTCAAACCGGACATCGGGTTCGAAGCCGGCGCCGCGGCAGGCCTGTTCCGCCCAGTGGCGTGAGGCGGCCCCCCGGGGCTCCATCACCCAGGGCATGTCCGCCGTGTCCTGCAGCGAGGTGATCGGGTTTTCTTCGCGTTCTCCGCCCAATGCGCCCGCAGGCGGGACCGCCAGCCGGATGGCGTCGGTGGTGAGCTTCACCCGGTCCAGGTCTGCATAGCGCGGGGCGGCGTGCCCGGGATACTGCTCGGCAATCACCAGGTCGAAGTCGCGGGCCCAGGTTTCGTGCAGGGCCGTTTCGGGTTCGCGCTGGACCATTTCGATCCGCACTTCAGGATATTTTGTAGCCATCCGGGTGAGTGCTTCCGGCATCAGCGCGAGGGCAGCGGACTGGAAAACGGCGATCCGGACGGTTCCCGTAACTGTGGTCAGAGATGCCGCGAGGTCTGCCTCGGCCTGCTCCAGCGTCTGCAGCAGCGTCGCCGTGTGGGCCACCAGTACTTCAGCCTGGGGCGTGAGCTGAACGCGTCGTCCGGTCTTCCTTAAAAGCTGGACGCCGGCTTCCTTTTCCAGCAAGGCCAGTTGCTGGGAGACCGACGACGGGCTGTACTGGAGTGCCTCCGCCACCTCGGCCAGCGTGCCCCGGATTTTCAGCTCGCGCAGCAGGCGGAGGCGGCGGATATCCAGCATTGGTTTCCCCGATGTGTTGTAGATAAGTTGGTAAAACTAATGACTATTGTTTAGAAGTATTCACTTTATCTAATGCAACCGTGCTTGCATACTGTTCTAACAAAGTTAAGCCCGTCACACTTGCACTACGGCCGGGCCCCAACTAGCGGGAGACGCTAATGAGTTCATCACCAGCAAGCCAGTCGATCATGAGGCGAAAGCCTCTGGACGACATCGAAGAAGAAAACAAACACAGTGGGCTGTTTAAGTCCTTGGGCCTCTGGCAGCTGACCGCTATTGGCGTCGGCGGCATCATCGGCGTCGGAATCTTTTCGCTGGCAGGCCTGGTGGCAGCCGGCGGTGAAGACACGCCGGGCGTGGGACCAGCAGTGCTGATTTCATTCCTCGTTGCGGGCTTGGCATCCGCCGCCGCGGCACTGTCCTACGCGGAGTTCGCCGGCATGATCCCGCGCGCCGGTTCCGCGTACACCTACGGCTATGTGGCGCTGGGCGAGGTGATCGGCTGGTTCATCGGCTGGGACCTGTTATTGGAGTACATCGCCATCGTGGCGGTGGTGGCCATTGGGATTTCCGGCTACTTTGAGGCTTTCCTCTCCGGCATTGGCATCCACCTGCCAGTATGGATGGCCTCTACTGCGGATGAGGGCAAGGGCGGCATCGTCAATATTCCGGCCATCGTAGTTTGCCTCCTCGTGACCTGGATCCTGTCTCGCGGCACCAAAGCCTTTGGCCGCTTTGAGTTGGTGGCCGTGGCCATCAAGGTCATCCTTATTCTGTTCATCATTGGGCTGGGTATCTTCTATATCGACACCAACAACTACAACCCGTTCATGCCCAGCGGGTTTGGGCCAGTCCTCGCCGGTGCGGCCACCGTGTTCTTTGCCGTCTTCGGCTATGACGCCATGAGTACCGCCGCAGAGGAAGCCAAGGACGGCAAGAAACACATGCCTAAGGCGATCATCCTTTCCCTGATCATCGCCATGCTGCTGTATGTTGCTGCCACTCTGGTCCTTACCGGAATGCAGAACTACAAAGACATCGATCCCACTGCCGGATTCGCGTCGGCGTTCACGGGCGTCGGCTTGCCGGTGATTGCTACCATCATCTCCGTCTTTGCGGTGCTGTCCATTCTCACTGTGATGCTGACCTTCCTCCTGGGAGTCACTCGCGTCTGGTTCTCCATGAGCCGGGACGGCCTGCTCCCTGGCTGGTTCTCGAAGACCGATCGGAACGGCACGCCGCAGCGCGTGACGTGGATTGCTGGGGTTGCTTCGGCGCTGCTGGCCGGCGTCTTCCCCATCAAGGCCGTCGCGGACCTCACCAACATCGGCATCCTGGCTGCTTTCGTGGTGGTCTGCCTCGCGGTGATCATCTTCCGCTACAAGAGGCCGGATGCGCCAAGGACTTTCCGCCTGCCATTGATGCCGGTGGTTCCGGCCTTCGGCGTTCTGGCGTCGGCTTTCCTCATGTTCCAGCTCGAGTGGGAAACCTGGGCACGCTTCGGCGTCTGGCTGCTAGTGGGCTTGGCCATCTACTTCTTCTACGGCAAGAAGCACTCCCTGATGAACCCGGACAGCCCGCGCCATCAGGAAGCTGTGGATATGCACCGGCCCCTCGCCTGAGGAAGTCCCTCCCGGATCCATGGGTTTTACACTCCGGCCCTCCCACACTTTCAGTGCGGGAGGGCCCAGCCATTTAATGCAGGAAAGGTGTGGGTTCGTCCGGTGCAACAAGTTGGTTTTCATAACGGGTAATGCTTAGGAAACGTCGCTTTATCTTATGTGAAAGGAAGCTCATACTGAAGGAAAGAGCCCTCCACTTGAGAGAAAGAAACGGGTAGACACCATGGCCCAGACGGCAACAAAGCATTCCCCAACCAGCGCAGCTGACGCAGTGGACGTAAACGTCCCGCAGGCACAGTCGCTCGCCAATGAAACCATCGCCCTGGTGCGTCACTGGCTCACTGAAGCTTCGAAGGTTCCCGTTGATGCGTCAGCCCAGCAGCTCGCCGGCGTCCTGAAGGACCCGAACGGCCTGGACTTCACGGTCGGATTTGTCGACGGCGTCGTCCGCCCTGAGGACCTGCGTGTCGCCGCCCGCAACCTGGCAGCCCTGGCTCCTAAAGTTCCGGCGTTCCTCCCTTGGTACATGCGCAGCGCCGTCCGCCTGGGTGGCACCATGGCCCCGGTCCTGCCCCAGGTAGTCATTCCGGTTGCCCGCAAGGTGCTCCGCGAGATGGTGGGCCACCTCATCGTGGATGCAACCGACGCCAAGCTGGGCCCGGCCATTGCGAAGATCCGCAAGGACGGCATCAAGCTCAACGTCAACCTCCTGGGTGAAGCCGTTCTCGGTGAGCATGAGGCCTCCCGTCGACTGGAAGGTACCCATACCCTGCTGGCGCGTCCCGACGTTGACTATGTCTCCATCAAGGTTTCCTCCACCGTGGCACCGCATTCGGCCTGGGCCTTCGATGAGGCTGTGGAACACGTCGTGGAGAAGCTCACGCCGCTTTTCACCCGGGCGGCTTCCTTCGCCCGCTCCGGCCAGAAGGCCAAGTTCATCAACCTGGACATGGAGGAGTACAAGGACCTGGACATGACCATTGCGGTCTTCACCAGGATCCTGGACAAGCCCGAGTTCAAAACCCTCGAGGCCGGGATTGTGCTCCAGGCCTACCTGCCGGACGCACTGGCGGCCATGATCCGTCTGCAGGACTGGGCCGCGGAACGCCGCGCCAACGGCGGAGCGGCCATCAAGGTCCGCGTGGTGAAGGGCGCCAACCTGCCCATGGAACAGGCGGAATCCTCGCTGCACGACTGGCCGCTGGCCACCTGGAACACCAAGCAGGACTCGGACACCAACTACAAGCGCGTCATTAACTACTCGCTGCATCCGGACCGGATCGGCAACGTCCGGATCGGCGTCGCCGGCCACAACCTCTTTGACATCGCCTTCGCCTGGCTTTTGGCCAAGCAGCGCGGTATCGCGGATACCGCACAGCAGAGTATTGAGTTCGAGATGCTGCTGGGCATGGCCCAGGGCCAGGCAGAAGCCGTGAAGAAGGACGTCGGCTCGCTCTTGCTCTACACACCTGTGGTGCACCCGGCCGAGTTCGACGTCGCCATCGCCTACCTGATCCGCCGCCTCGAGGAAGGCGCCAGCCAGGACAACTTCATGTCCGCGGTGTTTGAACTCAGTGAGAACGAGCAGCTGTTCGAGCGCGAGAAGCAGCGCTTCCTTGCGTCGCTGGACGAGCTGGATGCCGCCGTCCCGCCCGCCAACCGCCAGCAGGACCGCAACCAGGCTCCGCAGTCCATGCCGCACGACCACTTCGAAAACACCGCGGACACCGACCCCTCGCTGCCGGCCAACCGCACCTGGGGCCGCGCCATCCTTGAACGGGTTCCGTCCTCGACGTTGGGCAACGCCTCCGTGGCAGCGGCCCTGATCACCGACGAAGCCACCCTCAACACGGTGATTGAAACCGCCGTCGAAAAGGGCAAGGCCTGGGGCGCCCTCTCCGGCGACAAGCGGGCCGAAATCCTGCACCGTGCAGGCGACGTCCTGGAAGCCCGCCGGGCAGACCTGCTTGAGGTCATGGCCAGCGAGACCGGCAAGACCATTGACCAGGGCGATCCCGAAGTCAGCGAAGCCGTCGACTTTGCCCACTACTACGCCGAATCGGCGCGGAAACTCGAAAAGGTCGACGGCGCAACGTTCGTCCCAGCCAAACTCACCGTGGTGACTCCGCCCTGGAACTTCCCGGTCGCCATCCCGGCAGGGTCCACCCTCGCGGCACTCGCGGCAGGCTCCGCCGTCGTGATCAAACCCGCAAAGCAGGCCGCCCGCAGCGGTGCCGTAATGGTCGAAGCCCTGTGGGAAGCCGGTGTGCCCAAGGACGTGCTGACCATGGTGCAGCTGGGCGAGCGGGAGCTGGGCACGCAGCTGATCTCGCACCCCGCTGTTGACCGCGTCATCCTGACCGGCGGTTACGAGACAGCCGAGCTGTTCCGTTCCTTCCGCAAAGACCTGCCGCTGCTGGCAGAGACCAGCGGCAAGAACGCCATCATCGTCACCCCCAGCGCAGACCTGGACCTCGCGGCCAAGGACGTGGCGTATTCCGCGTTCGGCCACGCAGGCCAGAAGTGCTCGGCTGCCTCATTGGTGATCCTGGTGGGCTCCGTGGCCAAATCCAAGCGCTTCCACAACCAGCTGGTGGACGCGGTCACCTCCCTTAAGGTGGGCTACCCCGAGGATCCCAGCAGCCAGATGGGGCCGATCATCGAACCGGCCAAGGGCAAGCTCCTGGATGCGCTGACCACCCTCGGTGATGGTGAAAACTGGGCAGTTGAACCGAGGAAGCTGGACGAAACCGGCAAACTGTGGAGCCCCGGCGTGCGCTACGGCGTCCAGCGTGGCAGCTACTTCCACCTCACCGAGTTCTTCGGACCGGTGCTGGGCGTCATGACTGCTGAGACTCTGGAAGAGGCAATCGCCATCCAGAACCAGATCGAATACGGCCTCACCGCCGGCCTGCACTCGCTCAACCCGGATGAGCTGGCCACCTGGCTGGACACCATCCAGGCGGGCAACCTTTACGTCAACCGTGGCATCACCGGCGCCATTGTGCAGCGCCAGCCGTTCGGAGGCTGGAAGAAGTCGGCAGTCGGTGCCGGAACCAAGGCCGGCGGTCCCAATTACCTGGTAGGCCTGGGTGACTGGAAGTCTGCCCAAAGCACGGCAACGGCAAAGCCGGCACACCCCGTAGTGCGCCGGCTCGCCGATGCTGCTGCCGATGTGCTGGAGCCCGCCGAACTGGACGTACTGGACCGCTCGCTGGCCTCTGACGCCCAGGCGTGGGCTGAAGAGTTCGGTGCTGCCAGGGATGTCTCCGGGCTCAGCGCCGAACGCAATGTGTTCCGCTACCGTCCGCTGCCGGTCACCATCAGGCTTTCCGACGGCGCCCCGCTGGCGGAGCTGTTCCGTACAGTTGCCGCCGGCGTCCTTGCCGGATCGGCACTTACGGTCTCTGCCGCCGTCGAACTCCCTGCGCAGTTGCGCACGTTGCTCGACGGTCTGGATGTTTCAGTAACAGTGGAGTCCGACGCCGAGTGGCTGGCTTCTTCTTCGAAGCTCGCCGCGGCGGGGAAGCTTTCCGGAGCGCGCATCCGGCTGATTGGCGGGGACGCCAAGGCTCTCGCCGAGGCGACCGGCGGCCGTCCTGACCTTGCGGTTTACTCGCACCAGGTCACGGAGGCCGGCCGCGTGGAGCTGCTGCCGTTCCTGCATGAGCAGGCTGTCAGCATCACCGCGCACCGGTTCGGAACTCCGAACGCACTATCTGAAGGACTTATCTAGCATTGATCTGGCGCTGGATCAGCAATGATCCAGCGCTGGTCTGAATTGCTTAGCAGGTTGTAACACGTCGATTGTGGCCGGGCGGCTTCCCAAGGGGTTGCCCGGCCACTGCCGTTTGCCACTTAGCCGAGGAACCAGCCGGCAGGAGCCCAGGTAAAGGGCACCTTATGTCCGGAAAATTCTTCACACCGGGTGCAGGTGTAGCTGACCTCACCGAGAGATTTGATGCTTCCATCCCGCCGGACGATCGGTGGAACGAAGGACTCGAGATAAACGAATTCATCAGTTCCGCAGCCTTCGCAATGAGGCTTGCCGACGTATCCGTCGTATTCAGCGGCAACGGGAGCTGGATGGGGTGCCCGGTTAGCCGGGGCGGCCTGAACTCCGGGCCTGCGGCGGCCGTTGCGGAGGGAGCGAAACGTGGGGAGGTGATCATTATGGGCTGTCGTCATTGGCTGCCGTTTCCCGGACATTGGCGGAGCAATGCGCCAGCAAATGTCCGTTGAAAAATGTTCAACACGGCCTGTCTGCTAGACCGTCCAGCCAATGATACGCAACCATCGGCGGTTGATCAATGGTCACGCGGACTTTTTGAGGGTCCGCCCTACGATCGCCTGTGTCAGAGCTTCGATGACCTCGTTGTTGGCATGCGGGTTGCGCAGCAACGTGAAATCGACGTCGCCCACGGGCGGGAGGTTGAAACGCCTGGTGATGATCTTCAGGTCCTCGGGGACCAGCGACGAAGGCATCACGGCAACGCCGATCCCCGCGCGGACGGCGGCCAGGACACCGCTGATCTGCCGGGTGCTGCACGTAATCTGCCAGGTGCGGCCGTGGGATTCCAGGGCATCGATGGCCAGTTTCCGGCTCAGACTGGGCGATGGGTAGGAGATCAGCGGTACAGGTTGGCCCGGTTCCAGGGAGGTCTGTTCCAGGCCGACCCACGCGAAGGAATCGTGCTGCACCACTGTGCCTTCCTTAGCCCCTGCAACCCATTTAACGAACACCAGATCGAGCTGGCCCGCGTTGAGCTTGCGGTAAAGCTGGTCACTTTGACCCACAGTAAGTTCGAGGTTGATCTGCGGATAGATCTGCCGGAACTCTCGCAGGATCCGTGGCAGGCCCGTGATTGCGAGGTCGTCGGCCGTGCCGAACCGCAGCTTTCCGCGCATCGCTGATCCGGAGAAATACCGGTCAGCGGCATCGTGGGCGGACAGGATGGTGCGCGCAAAACCGGCCATTGCATCGCCGTTGTCCGTCAACCGGACATCCCGGGTGTCCCGGCTCACCAGTCCTCGCTTGGCGGCCAGCTCCAGCTTCCGGACGTGTTGGCTGACGGTGGGCTGGGCCAGGCCCAGCCGCGCCGCCGCCTTCGTGAAGCTCAGCGTTTCCGCGACCGCCAGGAATGAGCGGAGCTGGACGGGATCGAACACTGAGCCTCCCGGCATCGAGGATTACTGTATTACGTTTTGTTATCTTACTTATAGGATCAATAAACTTCCATGATTCATGGCGCCGCGCCTAGGGTTAAAGGGACCCCCATCCATCCTTCTCTTTGAGGACACCCCTGTGGCACCCCCACCTAGCGCGGCAACGTTGACCCAACCCCTCGAAGTCGTGACGGAGCGGCTGCCGTGGCGGCAGACGTTCATATCGCTCAAGGTCCCGAACTTCCGGATCTTCGCCATCGGCCACTTTGTGGCGGTCATTGCCGTGTGGATGCAGCGCATTGCCCAGGACTGGATGGTGCTGGAGCTTTCCGGTTCCGTGACCGCCGTCGGTATCACCGTGGCCCTGCAGTTTGCCCCGTCGCTGTTCCTTGGCCCTTGGGGCGGCATGGTCGCGGACCGCTTCGCCAAACGAAAAATCCTCATCCTGTCCCAGTCCGTGGCGGCGGTGCTGGCGGCCGCCCTGGCCGTGCTGGCACTGACCGGCACCGTGCAGGTGTGGCAGGTATATGTGATTGCTTTCCTCCTGGGCCTGGTGACAGTGATTGACCAGCCCGCCCGGCAGGTCTTCGTGAACGAACTGGTCGGGCCCAAATACCTGCGCAATGCCATCAGCGTCAACTCCACCACCTTTCAGCTGGGCGGCCTCCTGGGCCCGGCTATAGCAGGGCTCCTGCTCTCTGCCGTGGGGGCGGGCTGGGCCTTTGCCGGCAATGCCGTGGCCTGTATCTTCACCGTCTCCATGCTGCTCCTGCTCCACAAGGACCAGCTGCACATCAGCGCGCCCACGCCGCGAAGCAAGGGGATGCTGAAAGAGGGATTCCGGTATGCGCTGAGCAAACCCACAATCTTCTGGCCATGGCTGATGGCCGCTTTCGTCGCCGTGTTCGCACTCAGCCTCCCCGTGCTGCTGGCTGCCTTTGCCGACGACGTGTTCAATGCAGGAGCCAGCGGTTATGGCCTGCTCAACGCCCTGGTGGCTTTGGGTGCACTCACCGGCGCGGTGGCTTCCACACGCCGCCGCCGGCTGCGGCTTCGGTCCGCGGTCATGGCCGCCGGGCTCTTCGGGCTGATGCTGGTGTTGGCGTCATTTGCGCCCTCCATGGTTTGGTTCGGCGCCATTATGGTGGTGGCAGGCTTCTGGTCGATGATGTTCCTCACCACGTCCAACCAGCTGGTGCAGACCAGCTCCAACATCGCCATCCGCGGCCGGGTCATGAGCCTGTACCTGGTGGTATTGATCGGCGGCCAGGCGATTGGGGGGCCCATGATGGGCTGGCTGGCCGAACACGTTGGACCCCAGATAGCCGTCCTGATCGCCGGCGGGGTGCCGGCTCTCGCGGCGGCAACCATTGCCGTCCTGCTGGCACGAAAAGGCGAGCTGTCCGTACGTGTGGACCTTAAGAACCGGCGCCCGGTGGTGCGGATTGTCCAAGGGGCCCGGACGGCCTAGAGTCCCTGCCAAACGCATATGCATCACTTCTGGCGGATTGGTTAAGAACAGCACCCCCGGCCAATGAGACGATGGTCCGGGGGTGCTCTTCTTGCCAACTGGAGCGGCTGACGGGAATCGAACCCGCGTATCAAGCTTGGGAAGCTAGCGCTCTACCATTGAGCTACAGCCGCAGTGCCCCGCTAAGCGGAGCAGAACTTAGCTTAGCGCAGTTCGGTGCCTGCCCGGGTCACGCTGGGAGGGCGCGTCATAGGGTAACTCTTCGGTTAAGCCGGGCCCGTTCGCTAGGTGGCGCGGGAGGGCGATGGCTAGGCTTGAAACGTAGTTGAAGTGTCTGGGGGAGACGGGCTTCTGAGATTTGCCCGACGTCGAAAGCGGTCCCCATGGCATTTGCCGAGCACGATGTCCTCATCGCCTGTGATGCAATGAAGGTCTACAACTTCCTCCTGGACGGCGCCAACCTGCCCTTGTGGCGGAGCGGAATCCGCAGCATCGAACTGGTCTCCGGCACTGCCGGGTCAAAGGGCGCGGTGTACCAGCAGACCCTGAGCGGGCCCGGCGGCAGGTCCATTGCCGCAGACTTCGAGATCACGCAGGCACGGCCCGGAGCCGAGATTGAATTCCAGGTGATCGCCGGCCCCATCCGGCCAAAGGGCGGTTACTACCTCAGCACCGAAGGGTCCGGCACCAGGGTGCGCTTCGCTTTGGATTACCAGCCTAAGGGGCTCTTCTCGCTCCTGAACGGCTCTGTCTACCGGACTATCAAGGAGCAAGTGGGGCAACTGGACCGGCTGCGGCAGGTCCTCGAAGGCTAAAGGGCGTCTTGAACCTCCGGCTATGCGGTATTTTGGGAGCGTGCTGATCTCTGACCGTGATATTCGTGCCGAAATAGACTCCCAACGGATTGTCCTTGAACCATACGATCCCGCCATGGTGCAGCCGTCTTCGGTGGACGTCCGGATCGACCAGTTTTTCCGGCTCTTCGACAACCACAAGTACGCCCACATCGACCCGGCCGAAGAGCAGCCAGAGCTGACCCGGCTGGTGGAGGTGGACCCGGGCGAACCGTTCATCCTGCACCCCGGCGAGTTCGTGCTGGGCTCCACGTATGAGACGGTCACCTTGCCGGACGATATCGCTGCCCGCCTGGAAGGCAAGTCCTCGCTGGGCCGGCTCGGGCTGTTGACCCACTCCACCGCCGGTTTCATCGATCCCGGATTCTCCGGCCACGTGACGCTGGAACTTTCCAACATGGCCACGCTGCCCATCAAACTGTGGCCGGGCATGAAGATCGGCCAGCTCTGCTTCTTCCGGCTGACCTCCGCGGCGGAGTACCCGTACGGCTCCGGGGAGTATGGCAACCGCTACCAGGGCCAGCGCGGCCCAACCGCAAGCCGCAGCCATCTGAACTTCCACCGCACGGCGATCTAGGCCCGGACAAGCCCCGGGCTGGCCGGCCGGTACACCAGTTTCACCAGCGGCTCGATGTAGCGCGCCATCAGGGGACCTGTTACGGCCATGATCAGCACGTACGCCGTGGCCAGGGCTGCGAGCTCGACGTCCACTACCCCGGATGTCACCGCCAGGCCGGCAATAACGATGGAAAACTCACCACGGGCTATCAGTGCAGCGCCGGCGCGGAACCGGCCGGGCCTGCCGATGCCTGCCTGTTGCGCGGCCCAGTACCCGGTCAGCATCTTGGTCAGGATGGTGACCACTGCCAGGATCAGCGCCCATCCGAGAACGGGCGGAATGGACGCAGGGTCGGTATTGAGCCCGAAAGCCACGAAGAAGATGGCCGCAAAAAGATCACGCAGTGGCTCCAGGATGCGGGTTGCATTATGCGCCGTTGCTCCGGAAATCGCGATGCCGAGCATGAAAGCGCCGACGGCGGCCGACACCTGGAGTGCGGAAGCCAGGCCGGCCACCAGCAGCGCGGCGCCCAGCAGGTTGAGCAGGAAAACCTCTGAATTTTCGCTGTGCAGCAACGACGACACGCGCTTTCCGTACCGCAGTGCCACCACCAGCACCACCGTGACGACGGCCAGCGAGATGCCAACCGTCTGCAGGCCGACCAGGAAGCTGACACCTGAAAGGGTGGCAGTGAGGATGGGCAGGTAGACCGCCATTGCGAGGTCCTCAAAAACCAGGATGGACAGGACGGTAGGAGTTTCGCGGTTGCCCAGCCGGCCGAGGTCCGTGATGACCTTTGCGGCGATACCGGACGAGGAGATGTAGGTGACGCCGCCCATGACCATTGCTCCCACCAGCCCCCAACCAAGCAGCAGGGCAATGCCCGCGCCAGGAGTGAAGTTCAGCACGAAGTCCAGGATGCCGGCTTTCCAGGACCGTCGCAGACCGGTGACCAGCTCAGGCGCGGTGTATTCCAGGCCAAGCATCAGCAACAGCAGAATCACGCCGATCTCGCCGGAAAGGTGCGCGAAATCGTGCATGCCGTCGAGCTTGATGACTCCGCCCGCACCGAAACCGAGGCCGCCAAGGAGGTAGAAGGGGATGGGTGACATGCCGATCCGGCCGGCCAGCCGGGCCAGGAGTCCGAGGCAGAACACCACGGCCCCCAACTCGATGAGGGTCAGCGCAAGCAGGTCCATTCCGGGTTAGCCGTTGCGGAGAATGTTGGCCGCTTCGTCGAGGCCTTCCTGCGTACCTACCGCCACCAGCAAATCACCGGTGTGGAGCACGACGTCGGGTCCCGGCGAGGGCACAACCTCACCTTCACGCATTATCGCCACGATGGAAACGCCGCACCGCGTCCGGATGCGGGCCTTTCCCATAGGTTTATTGTGAAACGGCGAGCCAGCCGAGATGGAAAACTGCCGCGTGACGATTCCTGGAACGTCCTTATGTTCTTCCGCCAGTTTTATGGCCAGGTGACGGCCGCCAAGGAGATTTCCCAGAGCATTTGCTTCGTCGCTGGTCAGCGCGATGGACGCCTGGCAGGTGTCCGGATCGTCCCACCGGGAAACAATGAGCTCGGTGGTTCCTTCCCGCAATTCCACGACGCCGATCCGGCGCCCTGAAGCGGTAACAAAATCCTTGCGTCGGCCGATGCCGGGAAGATCGGTTTCATCCACATCCATGCATCCAGCCTAGTCTGCAACGCCCGGTCGTGGGGTGACACCAACCACTTCAGGCCCGTACCGGCGGCTGCCAGGTGGAGAGCCGTCCGCACATCCCGTAACCCGCCGGGCCTGGCTTGGGGAGGGCTCGAGCCACAGCCGATCCGGCGAGTGTTTCGGCGGAGCCGTTCTCCAGGGCATTCAGTGCGCGTTCGGTGGTTGCCACGTCGGCGCGGACCCTGTCTTCCCAGATCCCGCGCCACTTGGCGATGTTCGGGCGGACCAGCGCGGCGGCAACCTTATGGAAGCGGGCCAGGGCATCGGTTCCGTCGGTCAGCATGGCTTCCCGAAGCTCGAAGTAGCCTTCCAGGGCAAGATCACGACGACGGCGGGCCGCTTCCGCGGCGGCGGCCTCACCGTGATCCCGTCCCGGCAGTGCGGCATGGGAGGCATACAGTTCGGGGTCCGCGAGTACACGGGCCGGGAAGGTCAGGACGGCATCGCCTGCTTCCGGGAGGCCCGCATTGGACATGATCACGTTCAACGCGAGTGAATCCGTGTTGACCAGCCGGTGCACAGTGCCGGGGCTGAACCAGAGCATGGAGCCGGCGGAAAGTTCGTGCTCCGCCGGGCCGGTCATGCTCAGCGTTTGCACACTACCGCTGCCCGAGGTTACGAGGTAGGCCTCGGAAGAGACAGTATGCAGGTGGGGCGAGCCTCCGCACAGACCATCGGCGGCTTCCCAGTCGTAGACTTCCAGTCCGCTGACTGCGGTCCCGCCGGGGAACGCAGGAACAGCCGGAACAGCGTTGCCGTCCGAAAACCCGAGGGAAGCCATCAGCCTGCCACCCCCGCCAGCAGTCCGGCGGCACGGTCTGCGAGTGCGGTGGCCCTTCCGACGTCGGACGTTCCATCCGCTATGACCACGGCGTAACGGAACCGGAGAGTGGAACCGGCGGTGAACAAGACCTCTTCGCTGAAGAAGGGTGCCGGCCCCATGCACGGGAACGGCTCGGTGCGGACAAACCATTCCGGCTGCGGGTGGCCGGTGGAGGGATCGTCCACCATAAGGATTGTGGAGAAGCGGCAGGTCTCATCATGCTGGCCAACGAATGCCAGCCAGGGCGCGCGCTTACCGCGCAGTTCCTCACCGGTGGCGCCGCCCGGACCGAGGATGGTCCCGCCGGCAAAGGCCCGCGGTCCGCGCCAGAACAGCCCGCCGTAACCGGCGTTCTCGCGGCCTTCGGTGGTGGGGGATCCGATGTGGATGTCAGCGCCGGACACATTGGTCATGGCTGTTTCGAAGATCAGCGTCCAGCTTTCAGGGTCATCGCCGGGGACTGCCTGGAAGGAGCGTTCTTCCTCCACCACGAGGGCGCCGGCCTCTGTGATCCACTGCAGGCTGTGCGAGAAAGTGAAGGTGCCGCCGTCGGCTTCTTCGGTTCTCACGGACTGGTGGCGCATGGCGCCGTTGTTGGGCAACGACTGGTAGCCCTGGCCGCGGCGGTAACTGGGCCCGCCCCAGAAATTGTCCGGGCCCAGGTGCGGCAGGGACCAGGCGATGCCCTTGTGCCAGGTGTGGTCGTGCGGGCGGTAGGCGGTGACGGCATCGCCGCCGCGGGTCCGCAACGGGTGGAAGAACGGGCGCGGGGATTCGTTCTGTGCATCCGTGGCGACGTAGGTGTAGTTAAGGAGGGCGACGCCGTCGAACGTGACCTCTACCGACTGGCCGTCATCGCTCCAGTCGAGACCGGAAGCTGCGGACGCCGGATTGGACGTGGTGTCAGGAAGTGTTTGGCTCATGCGTTGCTCGTTTCCAGTTTCCAGGGTTCCAGCCGGCCGTCGGCGCGGTCAAAGAACGGATTTCCTTCGGTAATGCTGTCGCTGCGGACGCTCTGCCCGGTGATGGCGCTGGAGTAGATGCCGGCCGCGAGTTCCATGGTGGCATAGGCATCTGACAACGTAACCGGGAGGTTTGTTCCCGCGGCCAGCGCTGCGATGATTTGCCGGTACTGCGCCGGATGACCGCTGCTTCCTTCAGAAGTGTCCGCGTCCCACACTTCCTGCAGCTGCTCCATGCCCGGTGCGGGCGTAAAACGCCAGTGCGAGTCGTCATAGCCGTAGAGGTGCTCCACCTCCACGGTGGCGTTCTCATAATCAAGGCGCAGCTGGGAAGTTTCGCGCGGTGAAATGACCGAGTTAATCACCGTGCTCAGCGCCCCGGACTCAAACCGCACCACAGCCATGGACACGTCTTCTGTCTCGGTGCGGCGGGCCAGCCTGGCGGCGAACGCCGTGACCTCCTGCCAAGGACCCCACAAGTCCAGGAGGAGATCGAATTGGTGGATGCCGTGGCCCATGGTGGGCCCGCCGCCTTCGATGTCCCACTTTCCGCGCCAGGGCACGTCGAAGTAGGCCTGGTCCCGGAACCACAGTGTGTTGCAGTACCCGGTGAGCGGGGCGCCCAGGACGCCGGCTGCCTGCAAACGCTTCAGTTTCAGTGCCGCGCCCCCGAAGCGGTGCTGGAAGACGCAGCTGACGCGTTTGCCGGAAGCAGCTTCGGCCTCCTGGAGCTCGGTGAGTTCGCGCAGGGAAAGCGCAGGCGGCTTCTCCACTACGACATTCAGGCCCAGTGCCAGTGCCTCTTTAGCAAGGGAAGCGTGTGACGACGGCGGCGTGCAGATTGCCACCACGTCCAGTCCCAGCCGCGCGGCTTCCTCGAGGCTGGCTGCGGTGGTGGAAACAGCCCAGGTGCCGGCGAAATCACGTGCGCGTTTCTGGTCAATGTCCGCTGCGACAACCAGCTCGGCTCCGCCGGCCTTCAAGGCCTGGGCGTGGGCAGCGGCGATGCCGCCCGTTCCGATGATGCCGGCGCGGATGGCGGCCGCTTTCGCCGTAGGCTGGCCGGTGGTGTGAGTGGCGGCTTGGTTTACCGGGGCGGTTTCACCGGGAAGCTGTGGCAGGTTCATGGATCCTTCGGGAACGGAAAAGTCGGTGCCACCAAGTATGTGATCGATCACTTTAGCTTGTCAAGGGTGTTGCGGAAGCGGTTTCACGTTTCTTCGGCCGGGCGGTTGAGAGTTGGCAGAAGGCTGCAGAACCAGTGTTCCCGCTTGCTGGCGGCAGGTCAGGCCTGCGGGACTACTGCTATGGCCGTCTTGTTCGGCGGCTTGACCGGAAGGAGCACCAGCAGGCCCAGCAACAGGACCACCATGATGCCGAGGATTCCCCAGCGCTGCGCCTCGCCGGGCGCCACCAAGGGAGTGGCGATGGCGATGCACAGAGTGAACAGTGCCGGCGCGAGGAAGCTGACTGCCCGGCCTGTGGTGGCGTACAAGCCAAAGAGCTCGCCGGATTCGCCGTCCGGGGCGAGCCGGGCAAGGTAGGCCCGCGACGACGCCTGGGCCGGACCTACAAACAGGCACAGGAACAATCCGAACACCCAGAACGTGGTGCTGCCGGCCCAGGCCATGCCGAAGAAGGTGTAGTCCCCGCTGCCCAGGACCAGGATCACCGTGCCGGCGATGAGGAGACCGATCAGGGAGGCGATGATGACTCTCTTGGGGCCAACCCTGTCGTCCAGTAAGCCGCCGATCATGGCTCCGATCGCCGCCACCACATTGCCGAAGATCGCAAAGATGATCACCTGCGGCAAGCTGAAGCCGAAGGTGCCGGCAGCAATCACGCCACCGAAGGTGAATACTGCCGCCAGCCCGTCACGGAACACGGCGCTGGCCAGCAGGAAGAAGATGGTATGCGGGCTGGTCCGGTAGATGGCCTTGATCCGCTTCAACAGGAGCCGGTAGGAATCGATGATGCCAAGCGTCCTGGCCTGCGGAGGCTTGGGCAGCTCGGGGACGGCGAACATCACAGGAAGCGCGAAGATCAGGAACCAGAGCGCCGAGAACAGTGCCACAAGCCGGATGTTGAGAGCGTCCTCCGTAGCGGAGCCAAACCAGTCGAAGCTCGGTTGGACGAAGAGCTGGAGCACAGCGAGCAATGCCACGATGCCGCCCAGGTAGCCCATGCCCCAACCGAAGCCGCTGACTTTGCCGATGGTTTGCGGCGTGGAAACCTGGGTCAGCATGGCGTTGTAGTTGACGCCGGCGAACTCGAAGAACACGTTGGCCAAGGCGATCAGGGACACTCCCAGCAGCAGCAACTCAGCGTGGGGGTAGACGAAGAAGCACAGCCCGGTCAGGATGGCCACGGCAACCGTGTTGACGCCGAGCCACAGCTTGCGGCGGCCGCCCGCATCGGAGCGCTGCCCTGTGACCGGCGCGAGGAGGGCGATGGCAAGGCCTGCCACAGCCAGGGCCCCGCCCAGCATCGCGGACGCGCGGTCCTCGCCGCCAAAGGCATCTGACGTCAGGTACACGGTGAAGACGAAAGTGGTCATCACGGCGTTAAAGGCGGCGGAGCCCCAGTCCCAGGCCGCCCAGGCCAACACTCTGCCCTTACTGGTGACCTGCGGTCCTGCAACAAGTTCCGACGTCGGAAGGTTGGCCCCGGCCGCGCTCGCGCTGTTCATACGCTGATGCTAGCCGCACGGGCGGTGATCAGGTGTGCAGCGCCAGTGGATCACTGCCGGAATGGACCACCGGGGTCAAACTGTCAGTAGCTGATTGGTAAACTGTCCCGACTGACATCTACGAATGAACCGCCTGCCCTGACTCTTGAAAATCGAATCCCTGACGTTGCGGAGATACCAGTGATCACAGTCCTTGCCCTGCACTTTGTGGTGGCTGCTGTGGCGCCGGTTCTGTTCAGGAAGTTCGGCCGGAGTGCGTTCTACGCCCTGGCGATGGTCCCCGCCGGCTCGTTCATCTGGCTCCTTCTCCAGTACCCCGCGGTGTACGCCGCAGGGGGACAGGGCCAGATAGCGGAGGTCATCCCGTGGATACCGGGGCTGCAGCTGGAGCTCGCCTTCCGGATGGACGCACTGGCGTGGGTGATGTCCCTGCTGGTGCTGGGCGTCGGTGCCCTGGTGCTGGTTTATTGCGCCAGGTATTTCCATAAGCATGATCCCGATCTTGGCGGCTTTGGCGCGCAGCTGCTGGCTTTCGCGGGCGCCATGTTTGGCCTGGTCACAGCGGACGATCTTCTCCTGATGTTCATCTTTTGGGAGCTCACCACGGTCCTGTCCTATCTGCTGATCGGCTACTCGCGGACCAGGCTGTCCGCCAGGCGCTCCGCGCTGCAGGCCCTGATCGTCACCACCGCAGGTGGCCTGACCATGCTGGTGGGCCTGATCATGCTCGGCTTCAGCGCCGGGACATACCGGATCTCTGACATCCTGGATAAGGCTCCCACGCTGACGGCAGGACCCGCCGCCGGAACTGTCGCTGCCGCCGTCGTGCTCATCCTGGTGGGGGCCATCACCAAGTCTGCGCTGGTCCCGTTCCATTTCTGGCTGCCCGGTGCCATGGCCGCCCCCACACCGGTGAGCGCCTACCTGCATGCAGCCGCCATGGTGAAGGCCGGCATCTACATCGTGGCGCGGCTGGCCCCCGGGTTCGCGGAGACCGCCTTCTGGCTGCCCGTAGTTCTGGGACTGGGGCTGGCCACCATGCTGGTGGGCGGCTACCGTGCGCTGCGTCAGACGGACATCAAGCTGATTTTGGCCTATGGAACGGTTAGCCAGCTGGGCTTCCTCACTATGGTGGTGGGCCTCGGGACGCCGGATGCGGCGCTCGCCGGACTGGCCATGCTTCTGGCCCACGGACTCTTCAAGGCCACACTGTTCCTGGTGGTGGGCATCATCGACCACCAGGCCGGCACCCGCGATATTGCCAAGCTGTCCGGAGTGTTCAGTTCCGCCCGTGCACTGGCGATCGTGGCGGGAATCGGCGCGGCTTCCATGGCCGGCGTGCCGCTGATGGCCGGTTTTGTGGCCAAGGAGTCGGTACTGGAAGCGTTCCTGCACCATCTCGAGTCAGGCTCCGGGAGCGCGTGGCCCGTGGTGGTGCTGGCCGGCGTGGTACTGGGATCTGTCCTCACGTTTGCGTACAGTGCGCGGTTCATGTGGGGTGCTTTCGCTGCCAAACCCGGGGTGGAGCGCACGCCGTTCAAGCCCATTGCGCCGTCTTTCCTCGCCGCGCCTGCCGTGCTGTCCCTCCTCACCATCGTGTTCGGCCTGTGGCCGCTGCCCATTGACGGCTGGATCCAGCCCTACGCGGCCCTGTTCGCAGAGACCGGGTCCGACGGCGCTGCCGTTGCGGAGGCCGGCCACCTGGCGCTGTGGCATGGGCCGACGCCGGCGCTGGGCCTGACAGTCCTCACCTTTGTGCTGGGCGGTGCCATGTACGTGGGCAGGAACTGGATTGCCCGGGCGCAGGAGCGGGTGCCCGGCTGGGTGGATGGGGATCGCGCCTACCAGCTCACCATCGGCGCGCTGGACGACATCGCGGTCTGGGTCACCGGGCGCACCCAGCGTGGTTCGCTCTACTTCTATCTGGCCGTGATCCTGAGCATGGCCGTGGCCCTGCCGCTGTCCGCCATGCTCGTGGCCCGCAAGCCGCTGCCGGGCGGGTTGTATGTCATCGATCCCAATTCTCCGCTGCAGCCGGTAGTGGCAGTCGGCATCGTGATCGGTGCCGTGGCCGCAGTGCGCGCCAACAAGCGCTTCCTGGCCGTGCTGATGGTCTCCGTAACCGGATACGGGATCGCCTTGTTGTTCGCGCTCCAGGGCGCGCCGGACCTCGCATTGACCCAGATGCTGGTGGAAACCATCATCCTGGTGGCGTTTGTGCTCGGGATGCGCAGCCTGCCGGCGGAACTGCGGGACCGGACCGGCGGCAAGTACCGGCTGGTCCGCGTCATCATTGGGCTGGCCTTCGGCGTCACCATGGTTTTTGTTGCCATCTACGCCATGGGTGCCCGGGTGGCGTCGCCGGTATCGCTCCTGTTCCCGGAACTGGCGTACGACGGCGGCGGGGGACTCAACACGGTCAACGTCACCTTGGTGGACATCCGGGTGTGGGACACCTTCGGTGAGATCGCCGTGCTGGCGCTGGCGGCTACCGGAGTTGCCAGCCTGATTTTCATCCGCGGCCGCGGTGACCGGATCCGTCCGGCAAGTACCGTGGCCGGGTGGAAGGACCGCGCGAAATCCGCTGACCCAAGTTCCCGGGAGGGCGCCGCGTTGGGCCTCTCCCGCAAGTTCGCCTCGTCGGCCCGGGATGCCTGGATAGTCGCCGGTCATACGCTGGCCCCGGAGCGGAGGTCCATCATTTTCGAAGTGGTCACCCGGTTGATGTTCCACTCCATCATTGTTTTTTCCCTTTACCTGCTCTTTGCCGGGCATAACCTCCCCGGCGGCGGCTTTGCCGGTGGGCTGATGGCAGGGCTGGCATTGACTATCCGTTATCTGGCAGGCGGCCGTTTCGAGCTCCGGGAGGCGACCCCGATCAGCGCCGGGAAGCTTCTGGGTGCCGGACTGGCAACAGCGGCCGCGGCCGGCGTCGTACCCCTGTTTTTAGGTGCTGCAGTGTTCCAGTCCGCCATCGTGCAGTTCTGGCTCCCGGTTTTCGGGGACATCAAGTTTGTTACCTCCACCCTCTTCGACATCGGCGTGTACACCGTGGTGGTGGGGCTGGTGCTGGACGTGCTGCGCAGCTTGGGCGCCGAGATTGACGAAAATGTGGAGTCAAACTCCGGGCAGGACGGGCGGATCATGCTGGACGAGGAAGACTCCGATAGAGAACTCACCGTTCACGCCGAGTCCCCCGCGGGAGGCGTCTCATGAGCATCAACCTCACGCTGCTCTGCGTCATGGGAGCGCTGTACGCCTGTGGAATCTACCTGCTGCTGGAACGTAGCCTTACCCGCGTCCTGCTGGGCCTGATGATGCTGGCCAATGCCACCAACCTGCTGCTCCTGGCCGCGGGCGGCTACGCGGGACTCGCTCCGCTCTACAGCAAGGGCACGGACCCGGGGGATTACAACGATCCGCTGCCGCAGGCCCTGATCCTCACCTCGATCGTGATCTCCTTTGCTGTGACGGCCTTTATGCTCGGCATCATCTACCGCACTTGGGTACTGGGCCGCCGGGATGACATCCAGATCGACCTCGAGGACCGCCGGGTGGCGCGCACGCCGAGCTTTGACGCCGAGGACGATGCCGCGATCCCCCTGGAAACATCCGAATTTCCGCTGCTTCCCAGGGATGATGGCGGAACCATCAAGGCAGGCGGCGGCCGGATGGCCGTCAGCGATGCCATCCTCGAAGAGAAGCCAGGGTCCAGGAATGTCACTCCCCGCCCGGATGGAGGGCTGAAGTGAATCTTGCCAGCCTGGCGCCGCTCGCCGTCATCCTTCCCATTCTGGGTGCTGCCGTAACCTTCGTCCTCTACCGGCATTCCCGTGCACAGCGCACGGTGAGCATCGGACTGCTGACGTTGACCCTGCTGCTGGAGTGCCTGCTGCTGGCCTCCACCTGGAGCGGGGGAACGTATGCCGTGAACATCGGCGGCTGGCTGCCACCATGGGGGATTGTCCTGGTGGTGGACCAGTTCTCGTCCCTGATGCTGGTGGTCTCCTCTGCTGTCAGCCTTGCCGTGCTGGTTTACGCCACCGGACAGGACATGGCCGACGGCGACGAAGACTCGCCGGTGTCGATCTTCCACCCCACCTACCTGATCCTGGTGGCAGGCGTTTCAAACGCCTTCCTGTCCGGGGACCTGTTCAACCTCTATGTGGGCTTCGAGATCCTCCTGACGGCAAGCTATGTGCTGATGACCCTCGGCGGCACCGGCCCGCGGATCCGGGCAGGCGTGACCTACGTGGTGGTATCCGTGGTGTCCTCCGTGCTGTTCCTGATCTCCATCGCCATGGTCTACGGCGCCACCGGCACAGTGAACATGGCGGATTTGGCCATCAAGCTGGCCGATCTGGATCAGGGAACCAAGACCCTGCTGCACATCATGCTGCTGGTGGCCTTCGGCATCAAGGCCGCCGTGTTTCCGCTGTCCTTCTGGCTGCCTGATTCCTACCCCACGGCCCCCGCTCCGGTCACTGCGGTGTTTGCCGGCCTGCTCACCAAGGTGGGGGTGTATGCCATGGTCCGGACCGAAACACTGCTCTTTCCGGGGGACTCGCTGAACACGCCGCTCATGGTGGCTGCACTGCTGACCATGGTGGTGGGCATCCTGGGTGCCCTGGCCCAAAGCGACATCAAGCGGCTTTTGTCCTTCACCCTGGTCAGCCATATCGGCTACATGGTATTCGGGCTGGCGATGTCTTCAGTGGCCGGCCTGGGGGCGGCCGTCTTCTACGTCGCCCACCACATCACCATCCAGACCAGCCTGTTCCTGGTGACGGGCCTGATCGAACGCCGCGGCGGCAGCTCCTCAATGGACCGGGTTGCCGGGCTGGCCAAGCTGTCCCCGGTGCTGGCCCTGCTCTTCTTCATCCCGGCCATGAACCTGGCCGGCATCCCGCCGCTCTCCGGATTCCTGGGCAAGGTGGGTCTGATGCAGGCCGGAGTCGAGCTGGGGACGCCGCTGGCCTACGCCCTGGTAATCGGCGGCGTTATCACCAGCCTGCTGACGCTGCTGGCTGTCGCCAGGGTGTGGAACCGGGCCTTCTGGCGCAGCCCGGAGGACGCCGAGTACCCGGACCCGGTGCTGCTCGCGGCTCCCGACGCCGACGGTTCTGCCGGCAGTGGCACCAGCAGCAACGTGACCGTCCTGCCCAGGACCATGGTGGGATCAACGCTGGGGCTGGTGTTGGTGGGGGTCTCCCTGACCGTGTTTGCCGGCCCGCTGTTCACGGTCTCGGACCAGGCGGCAGCGGAGATGCTCGACCGTTCCGCCTACATCCACGCCGTTCTGGGCGGCGACGCCCCGGTTCCGGCGCTCCAGACGGGAGGCCGGCCATGAGCCGCAGGCGGATATCCCTGCGCCAGGAGTTGCCGCTCCTGGTCTGGCTGGTGGTGGTCTGGTGCGCGCTGTGGCAGGACTTCAGTCCCGGCAACCTCCTGTTCGGTGCCATGATCGCCGCTGCAGTGGCCCGGATGTTCTACCTTCCTCCCGTTGAGCTCAGCGGCAGGTTCAACATCTTGCATGCCATCCCGTTTGCCGGGGTGTTCCTGGCCAAGGTGGTGGCCGCCAGCTTCCAGGTGATGTATTTTGCCGTGGTCCTCGGACCCCGAATGACCAGGGCGGTCGTCGCCGTTCCGCTGCGGAGCCACCAGGACCTGCTGGTGACGGCCACGGGACATATCCTTTCGCTGATTCCCGGCTCGCTGGTGGTGGAGGTAGACCGCTCTTCGTCCACCCTGTACCTGCATACCTTGAACGTCGCGGACGCTGATGGTGTGGCCCGCATCCGGCAGGAAGTCCGGAATATCGAAGCCGGACTGATCCGGATCATGGGCACCAGGGAAGAACTCGAAGCCCTGCAACAGGAGGCCGCCAGATGATGCAGATTGTCCTGACCGTCACGGCGGTCATCCTGTCCCTCGCGGCGGCCGGTGCCATTCTCCGGATTTCGCGTGGGCCGTCGCTGCTTGACCGGGTGCTTGCGGCGGACGTGCTGCTGGCCATCGTGGGTGCGGCCCTGTGCATCGACATGGCCGTCAACCGGCACCTGAACAACCTGATCCTGCTGGTAGCCATTTCGCTCATCGGGTTCGTGGGGTCCGTGACCGTAGCCAGGTTTGTGGCCGACAGGCGGGAAGAGCCCCTTGAATCCTGAGCCTTCAACACTGGACGTTGTTATCGACGCGGTCTCGGCCGTGTTTATGGTCGTGGGCGCGCTGATGTCCCTGGCCGCCGCCATCGGCCTGCTGCGGTTCCCGGACCTGCTGACCCGTATGCACGCGGCTACAAAACCGCAGGTCCTGGGCCTGTTCCTGCTGTTGACTTCCATCGGGTTGCAGATGCGTACCGTCTGGGTGTGGCCCGTGCTGTTGGTGGCCTGGTTGTTCCAGCTGCTCACCGTGCCGGTCTCCGCCCACATGGTGGGCCGGGCCGGGTACCGGACCAAGCACCTGCATCGCGAAATGCTGACAACGGACGAGCTGGAAGCCGTGGTCCAGTCCGCGACGAGGACCGGCCGCGAGGACACCGCCGATTCGCCCCATACGGAGCTTACGGCCGCAGACGCGGACGTTGAATCAGAGGCGGAGGCAGAGGCGGATCGGGCGTAGCAGTCCTCATGTTCGCTCCCCGCAGCCAGGGGTGAGTATCAGGCAAGTTCCTCCATGCGCCTGGCCAGGATGTCGTTCATCGCCAGCAGGCCCACGAGCTGGTTGCCTTCCACCACCACAAGCCGGCTGAGGCGGTAGCGGCTCATCAGGGCAGCCGCCTGACGAACGGACAATTGCTCGTTGACCGTGATCGCCGGAATGGTGGCGGCATCATAGACATTCAGGAGGTCCACATCGCCCTCCTGCGCCACCACGGTGTCCAGCAGTTCCCGGTAACTCAGCAGACCGTAAGCGTCATGCGCGTGCTGCCGGTCCACCACCAGGCTCTTCACCTGCCGGTCCTTCATCATGGACAGCGCCTCACGCAGCGTGCTGTAGGGGGAAATGGTGACCACCTCGGGGACCATGACATCTTTTACAGTGAGCATCCTTTTCCTCCTTGTGCGTGCCGCGTTTCGTGTTGGACCGGTTCAGGCGTCATCACGACGCAGGTGCTCCTCAAACCTGACCACCTGCCGTATATCGATCCCCGTCAAATGCTCGATCGGTACCGCGAAGGCCAAACCGCGGGATTCGGTTCCACGGACCAGGACCTGGTGGAGTTCCTTCAGGATCGGGGCGCTGAGATGTGTCCCCACAACCATCAGCAGTACGGACTGCGTTCCCTCGAACGTCAGGCCAAAGAAGGTCTTCTTGGCTTCCCCGCCGATTCCCTTGCCAGCCAGGATTGTCACCCCTGTGGCGCCTGCCCGCTGGGCGTGCTCGATGACTCTGTCTTCCAGGTCGTCAGGGGCGATGACGACTATGGCGGTGAATTTCATGCCGGTTCCCTCCTTAGCCGGGGAAATCTCTCAATCACCATGGCATACACCATGACTGATATGACAGGAAAGATCGACGCGAAAGCGATCAGGCCAAACCCGTCGATCAGCACGTCCCTTCCCTCCACCGCTGCTGCAAGGCCGATCCCGAGGGCTGTCACCAGCGGCACAGTGACTTCGGACGTCGTTACGCCCCCAAGGTCGAACGCGAGCGCGATGATGTACTTGGGCGCGAAAAAGACCAGCATCATGGCCACGGCGTATGCGGCCATGATGAAGTAGTGGAAGGGCCCGCCCACCAGAATGCGGAACACGCCAAAGGCGATGCCCACGGCCACCCCGGCAGCGACTATTACGCGGATGGCGAATCCGTTGATCCGGCCAGGCGACGCGTCCTGGGCCTGAGCACCTATGGCTACCAGAGCCGGTTCAGCCATGGTGGTGGCAAAACCGATCAGCAGCCCGAACAGCACAATCAAGGCAGGGGTACCCTGCGCGATGAGTTGTTCGGCCATCATGGTCCCGATAGGAAAGAGCCCGAGCTTCAGTCCCACGACGAAGGCATACAGCCCCACCAGGACCATGACGAACCCGACGACGACGCGCATCGGATGAGCCAGTCTTTGCCGCAGGGCCACGTACTGAAAGAACAGGACCACCCCCACGATGGGGAGGACCTCCCGGACCATCCCGGCCAAACCCAGGAACATGCCGATAACCCAGTCACCCGGGTCTTCCCCCGGTCCGCCGACCGGCACGGCGGCGCCGGGGTCATCGAAGGCATACACCCAGGTCCCGTAGAGCTGGACCCCGATCATGGGCACCATCACGCACA
Source organism: Pseudarthrobacter sp. TRD_SC_9 (assembly GCF_055361265.1). Lineage (NCBI taxonomy): Bacteria > Bacillati > Actinomycetota > Actinomycetes > Micrococcales > Micrococcaceae > Pseudarthrobacter > Pseudarthrobacter sp. TRD_SC_9. Next base: position 3,595,416 of record NZ_CM143956.1, on the reverse strand, counting down.
GCGCCACCAGGCCGAAGCCGTCCGCCAGGACGCTGCGTCCCCTGATGGAGTTCGCCAGGCCCAGCCCGATCGCCGCTATCAGGGGAACGCTGACGATATTGGTGGTGACGCCACCGGAGTCGTAAGCCAGGCCGATGATCTCCGGCGGGGCCACATAGCTCAGCCCCAGCACAATGAGATAACCGGCGATCAGGATTTTGTGCACGGCCCAGCCCCGCAGGACCCGCAGGATGCCCAGGATGAGGACCAGGCCCACCGAGACTGCGATGACAAGGCGCAGCACCAGTCCGTTAATCCGGCCCCCACTGACCAGTTCGGCCTGCTCCGCGACGGCGATTACGGCAGGTTCAGCAACGGAAGCTGCGAAGCCGATAGCAAAGCCGAAGGGCAGCAGGAGTCCCAAAGCGCCGCGGCGGACAAACTGGTTGCCGAGGTTCTTGCCTACCGGAAAAATGCTGAGATCCAGCCCGTGCAGGAACAGTGCAATACCCACGGCCACAATCAGGAGCCCCGCCACGATAGCCAGGGGGTCAGCAGGCAGGCTGCGGAACACCAGCAGCTGGAACAAGGCAACAACGACGACGATGGGCAGCAGGTTCCTGAGCGCCTTGAGGAATTCATCACTGAATCTGCTGAGGTGCTCCATCGGGTCCTCTCCCGGGAATGATCCTGTGAGTACCTGGGGCCTTTAGTTTGCCCGTCCTGTCAGCAGGTGTCTACCGGGTTGGAGCGCAGTTGGAGCTAGACGATGTCCTGGCTCTTGGCGAAGCGCGCGATGGCCCGCTGCGTTCCCCTGTTGGCCAGCACCTGGATGACGGTGCTTACCACGGCGGAGATCAGGGCGAAGGTGAGGGCGGACCGAAGAGTGGTGGGGGTGTCGTCGTCAGCACCTGTGGGCGGCTTGTTCCCCGTGATCTTTTCCCAGATCTTGTTGACGGCCTTGGTACCTGCAAATCCGGCGCCGAGGCTGACTCCGGTGCCGATCAATTTCATGAGAACGTTCATAGCGTGGGCTCCTTGCTGGGGGAACAATGACTTCCCTTAGCCTAACGTCAGGGCGCAGGCCTACGGTGCCTTGACCAGCCCTTCTGCCCTAACAGTCCAGTCTTCCGGAAAGCCCGGCGCCTGCCGTTCGGGACCGTCGTCCCAGCCGGCTGCCATCAGGGCAACAGCGGCCAGGAGCCCGCCGTTGCCGGGCAGATACAGTGGCAGCGAGTCTGTCTGCCTGTTATGCCCGTTGACCAGGAAGGTATTTTTTCCGGCAGGCAGCAGCAGGGCGTCGACGGCGGTGTCCGGTTCGCCCAGCCGGGCGGCCGTCATGGCCATCACCGGGTAATCCCAGCCCCAGGTACTGTCCCAATCCCAGTCGGCCAGCACCCCCTTCAGCGTGGCGCGCATGGCCTCCGGGTCGATGATGTTTGTCTGCGGCAGGAAGCCCAGGGCACAGAGCATGGATGGGTGGTCGGTCCGGATGGTGAAGGGTTCGACGTCGATCGCACTGTAGCTGCCGTCCTGTATCCGGGGGCCCACCATGCCGTCTGCGACCTCACGCCAGAGGGGCGGGACTTCCAGTCCCAGGCGCTCGCGCCATTGAGCCGCGGCCCGCAACGCCCACTGCCAGTAAGCCAGCTCGAACGTGGGATTCGTGACCGAGGACCGGCTGGCCTCGTAGCTTTCCTGTGCCGGAATCAGCGGCGGGCCAAGTTCGAAGCCGCGGTCTGTCCGGTGCGCAAAACTTGCCATGAACTCGGCGGATTCGGACACCACCTCGGCGAATTCCTCGAGGATTTCCTGCGACGGCGACGCCCGGTACACAAGCTCAGCCAGGTAGATGGGGTGCGGTTGCTGCCAGATCAGGAAGGTGCCGATAGGGCTGGGGCTCTCCCGCCCATCCGGCCCCACCTGCTTGGGCCAGCGGACGCCGTCGAACCCTTGGTTCCGGGCAGTGGCTCGTGAAGTTTCCAATACCGTGCGGTACCAGCGCAGTGACGGCAGCAGCAGCTCCGGCCGGTTCCACAGCGCGAAATGGGCGCCATGCCACCAATGCATCTCCAGGTGGAAGCGGCCGCGCCACGAGTTGCACACCAGCCCGGTCTCTTGCGGCGGGAGCGAGCCGGCGCAGTTGATGGCCGTGAGGTACTGCGACAGGACCACCCTGCGTTCCAGTTCCCTGGCGCGGGAATCGCCATGACCATCAAGTTCGACGGCGGCACCACCGGACCAAAATTCCGGCCAGTAGGTGCCGGAAGCGGCGGCGACGGCGCTGCCAGGGCTGTTGTGCCCGCTTGCGGGAGCGTCGTGGATGGCGGACCGGTTCGATCCGCGAGGTACGCAGCCGCCGCTGCCGGAGGGAAGGAACCCGAGCGAGATATCGAGGGTCTCGGGCGTTGATTCGGCACTGCTGATCCGGACGCAGTGGCGGCCGGTCTGCTCGACCCGGGCTTCGCCGTCGATAGACAGCTGATAACGGGCATCGTCCAGTTCCCGTTCCACGCGCCATCCCGGCGCTCCGCCGTCCTCAGCCCTGATGAGTGTGGTGGTGTGGGCGCTTGGGCGGCTCCAGTCGGTGGCGTTGTGCCAGGCCTCCGAACCGTAGGGGAAAGCCACTGATACCACCAGGCCGTGGCTGAGGGCGGGGGACTGGACCTGCAGGCCAATGTAATCCCGGTCCGGATGACAGGCTGTCCTCACGGTCACCTGCTGTCCGGCAAGGATGAAAGTGCTGGTCACCACGCCGATCCAAAGATCCAGGGTCTGGACGGGCTGCTCGATGTCTGCCGGCCGGAGCGGTTGTTCGAAGCTGTCCCGGACCAACGCAAAACCGATCCGGCCCAGATCCAGACGGTGGGGATTGGCCCGCAGCCAGGTCTCCGCCCGCGAGGTGCTGTCCTCCTGGTCGTCCACGATCCGGCCTGCCATGTCCACGTACGGGACCGGTCCTCGCGGAGAATCGTAGGTGACAGTGGAGCCGGACAGCTCGTAGGTTTCAGCGGGCGGAGTAGTGTGCCACCCCCACTGGGCCTGGGTCCCCAGGAGCGTGCCCGCCGGCGGTTCTCCGCGGTCTTGTACGGGGTAGGCATCCGGGAAGGACTGTAGCCCGGTGAGGTCAACGGTGAACGCAAACTCGCCGTTCCCCACTGAGACGGGGCTGCGCGGATCAAGGGTGCGCTGCTCAACATTGTGCCGGCGGACGAGGGCTTGGCGGTTGATGTCGGCGGGCGCGGCGGGGGCTGCCGGACTCTCATTGCTGGCTTGGCTCTGCACGAGCTGCGTCCTCCTGTTGCTGTCGTCGGTGACGGCGTTGAGACGAGTTGGAAACCGGTTTCTGACCCGTCCCAGTCTTTAGCGCCGCGCTTCTGCTGTCAACCTCCCTGGCCCGGCTGCCAGTTTTTAGAACGGCAACCATTGCCGTTCCCGAAAGTTGCTGATACTTTCCAAGAAAACGGTTCCCAGAAAGTGTTGGTCAATGGTGCGAAACATCTTCAAGAAAACGGGCAAGGCTTTTGCCGTGACAGCGATAGTGGGCCTGATGGGTCTCACGGCAGCATGTTCCGGCGGTACGAATCAGGCGCAGGACGGAAACGTCGAAATCAGGTTCTCGTGGTGGGGGAACGAAACCCGGGCGAAGCTGACGAATGAGGCGATCGCCGCGTTCGAAGCGGAAAACCCGGGCATCAAGGTCAAAGCCGAGTATTCGGATATCAGCGGATACTTCGACAAGTTGGCCACCCAGGTGGCCGCCAATGATGCGCCCGATGTCATTACTTTGGGCGGAGCCTATCCTGCCGAATACGCCAACCGCGGCGCCCTGTTGGACCTCGCGGAGGTGAAGGACTCCCTTAACCTTGGCAGCCTGGATGAGGGGACTGTGCGCAACGGTCAGGTGGACGGCGTCCAGTACGGCGTTTCCACTGGAGCGAATGCCTTGGCTATCGTGGTCAACCCGGCAGTCTTCCAGGCGGCAGGGGTGGAGATACCCGACGACGAAACGTGGACCTGGGATGACTTCGCGGCAGTGGCCGCCAAGGTTACCGCGAACAGCCCCCAGGGAACCTACGGCACCGCCACTGTCCTGACGCACGATTCCCTGGACGCTTTTGCCCGGCAACAGGGCGAGGCCCTGTACACCGCGGACGGGAAACTGGGCATTGACCAGGACACCGTGGCCGACTTCCTGGAGTATTCGCTCAAGCTCAGCGAGGCCGGTGGCGCTCCGGGGGCGTCGGAAATTGTGGAGAAGCTGAACGTCAGTACCGAGCAGACGTTGATGGGCACCGGGCAGGCCGCCATGATGCTGAACTGGAGCAGCTCCATTACCGCCCTGGGAAAAGCCAGCGGGGCCGAGCTGCAGTTGCTCAAGCTTCCCGGGGAAAATCCCACGCCCGGAATCTGGTTGCAGTCCTCGCAGTTCTACACCATCTCGTCCCGCACCAAGCAGGCTGACGCCGCGGCCAATCTGGTGAACTTCCTGGTCAACAATGAGAAAGCGGCCAAGAGCATCCAGAACGATCGTGGCGTGCCCAGCAATTCGGAGATGCGGGCCGCCATTGCGGAGAACCTTAGCGCGCAGGGGAAGGTGGAGTCCGCGTATATCGACGAAATCGGGGAAGTGGAGTTCGCGCCCACGTTCATCGGTCCCACAGGATCCACGGCGGTATCTGAGATCACGGCCCGCGTCAGCACCGAAGTCCTGTTCAGACGCCTCACGCCTGAAGAGGGCGCCGCGCAGTGGATGCAGGAGAGCAAAGCGGCGATCGGACAATAATCCGGCAGCACCGGGGCTCATACCGGCTGCTGGTAGGGTCTGCCCATGGATGAAAACCTGGGGAAGTTCATCGACGATTTTGCCGAACTGGTGCGCCTGGCGCAGTCCGGCCAGCACCGCGTGAAAGCCGGAACGCAGCTGCTGGATACGCTGACGGAGCATCTGGGAGTGCCGGCGCAGGGCTTGTCCCTGGTAGTGGAGGAGGTCCCGCCGCACCGCTTTGTAGATGCCGACATCATCATGGCGGAACTTGCCGCCGAGGGTGCAGACTTCCGCTTGGTGGGCATCGGCGGTGGAGACCAGCGCCACCACCAGACGCTAAGCGACATGCTGCAGCAATCGCAGTTCTTCCCACAGTTCCCGCTGTCGCAGCCGGACTACAGAAATTTGGCTGTAGGCCCGGATGAACAGCGGCAGGCCGTAGCACTGGGGTTGTGGCTTTTCCATTTCAATGGCCAGCCAATAGCGGTCTGGCAGCGGGACGCAAACCCCCGGTACGGGCGGGCTACCGCTTCCCTCGAAGTCCTTGCCGCAGATACCGGCGCCACCGCGGACTTCCTGGCGGAGTTTCGACGCCGAATGCAGCACCAAAGCGTCCTGAAGGGCCAGATTATCTCTTTGGTGATGGGGGAGTACGGTCCCAGCGCCGCAGGTGTGACCTTCCATGCGCGCCCGGTCCTGCCGGCGTCGGAAGTTATTCTGCCCGACGGATTGCTGCAGAAGGTGTCAGGTCATGCGGTGGGCATCGCTGAACAGCGGGAGGCGCTCAGCAACTACGGGCAGCACCTCAAGCGCGGCATCCTCCTGTACGGCAAACCGGGGACTGGCAAGACCCACACCGTCCGCTATCTCCTCAGCCAGAGTGAAGGAACTACGGCGATCCTGCTGTCCGGCGGATCGCTGGCCAGGATATCGGACGCCGCCATCATGGCCCGCGCACTGCAGCCATCGATTGTTGTCCTGGAGGACTGTGACCTGATAGCCGAGGACCGCAGCTTTGGCCACGGACCGCAGCCGCTCCTGTTCGAAGTGCTGGACGCGATGGACGGCCTGGACAAGGACGCGGACGTAGCCTTCGTCCTCACCACAAACCGTGTGGACATGCTGGAACGTGCCCTGGCCCAGCGGCCGGGCCGCGTGGACCTGGCGGTGGAAATTCCGCTGCCGGCCGTGGATGAGCGGATCAGGCTGGTGAAGCTTTACGCACGGGGAATCCCGTTCAGCGAACAGGCAATCCAGGATGCGGCAACCCGCACCGAGGGGACCACCGCCTCGTTTGCCCGCGAACTGGTGCGGCGGGCTGTGGTGAGTGCCGCCGTCGAAGGCGTTGCTGTTGGCGATGGACACCTGAGCGCGGCGGTTGGCGGGCTGATGGCCGACGGCGAGGCCCTCACCCGCAGCCTGCTGGGCAGCGGTCCGGAGTCGCCATCAGGATCCGCGCCAGCGTGGCCGCAGGCTAACTAAGCCGTGTTCCCCGGGGCGGCGGCAGGCAGCCGGGACACTGCTTCTTTGCTGACGGGAACCGCCGTGGATCCATCCGAACCCGGCTCATCTGTGCGGTACCAGGCCTTTGCATGAAGCTGTACGACGGCGGCAGGGAAGTCCCAGCCGGACCCATCCACGGCGTCCTGCCCAATATAACCAGCTTCCCGGCAGTCCAAGGGGGCTCCGGGGAACAGTGCGGATGACGTGAGTCGTGGAACGTCCAGGACCTCGTTGATGACTTCGGGCTCGTCGTTTGGTGCCTCCCTTCCAAGGTGACAGGGCACTGTACCGTTGGTGGTAGTGTCCGTTCGAGCCACGTCCGCCCGGGATCCTACGAATCTGGCCGGTACATGTCACCAGGCGTACGCTTCGGGTGCCTGGCCGCCTGGCCCGGGCCAGATCTCGTTCAGGGCATGAAGGTGCTCGGTGGAAATCGTTAGCTTCAGGGCGTCGAGGGCACTGGTAAGTTGATCAGCTGTTCGAGGTCCAATGATAGGGGCGGTGACGGCGGGCTGGTGTAACAGCCAAGCGATGGCGAGCACGGCCGAATCGACCCCAAGTTCATCGGCGAAGCGTTCGTACTTCTCGATCTGGACAAGCCGTTCGCCGAGGCGGTCGAGATCCTGTGATCGGGACCGGTCGGTCTTGCGCAGGACACCTCCGAGTTGTCCACTGGCCAGGGGGGACCATGGTAAGATTCCCATCCCGTATTCCTGTGCTGCCGGGATGACCTCGAGCTCAACGAGTCGTTGCGCGAGGTTGTAGACCGACTGCTCCGTGACGATGGGGAGCTGGTTCCGGGCAGAAGCGTGTTCACGGTATTGGGCAATATTCCAACCGGCAAAATTCGACGACCCGAGGTAGAGAATTTTGCCTTGCGCTCGGAGCGTCGTGAACGCGTCGAGGACTTCATCGATAGGAACGGCCCGGTCAATATGGTGCATCTGAAAGAGGTCGATACGGTCGGTCTGCAGCCTCCGCAGGGAAGCGTCGACAGCGGCGCGGATGTGCAGGGCGGATAGTCCACGATCGTTCTTGCCATCGCCCATGGGTCCATACGCTTTTGTCGCGAGGACGAGGCAATGCCTGTTGTTGCGCGTTCGCATCCAGTCGCCGAGTAGTTCTTCGGACTGGCCGGGTTGGTCTCCCCACGGGTGGCCGCCGTAGACGTCGGCGCTGTCGATGAAGTTGATGCCGTTGTCGATTGCGAGGTCGAGGATGCCGAAGGACTCGTCCCGTCCGATGACGGGGCCGAAATTCATCGTGCCTAGGGCAAGTCTGCTGACAACGGCACCCGAGGAGCCGAGGCGCGTGTATTCCATGCCGGATTCTTTCTCGAAAAATGGTTACGGACGGGACTGGAGCCGATCGGGGAGGAAAGGGAGCGGGGCAGTTAATGCCTGGTTGATTGCCGGGGTACGAGCAGGGGATCGAAGCGGGTGCGGACCTTCGAGGGCGGCACGGCGTTGAGCTGTTGCAGGAGCAAACGTGCAGCGTGGGCGCCCATTTCATGGGCTGGCTGCCGGATGGATGTCAGGGGCACTACCGCTGCGGAGGCGAAGTCGATGTCGTCGTATCCGATGATTGCGATCTCGCCGGGAACCGAGATTCCGTGCCGCACGAGGCTTTGTAGCACTCCGAGCGCGACGTGGTCATTTGCGGCGAAAATTCCGTCAGGCCGCTCGGTCGGCGGGAGGTCTGCTATACGATCGCCGACGTCCCGGCCAATTCGGGGGTTAAGGGTGGCGGTCTCGATGAAGGTGAATTGGGCGCCCGCAGCCTCGACCGTGGATCGCGATCCTTCGTAGCGTTCGCGCATTTGGTCGACGCTGAGCGGTCCTCCGACGAAGGCGATATGACGGCATCCGCCCTGAAGGAGGTGCTCGCTCGCCATGGAACCGCCGGCGATGTCGTCGAGTGAAACAGAGGAAAAGACTCCATCTCGGTCGGCACGGTCGACGAGAACGACGGGGACGTTCCGCTGTCGGAACCGTTGAAGCATCGCGGTCGAGCTTTGAACCGGTGCGATGAGAATGCCGTCCATTCGCTGCCGTTCGAACAGGTCGAGGTGCCGCAGTTCCCGTTCTTCGGAGTCGTAGCTGTTGCCCACGATGATCGAGTAACCGGCCAGCTCGGCTTCTTCTTCAGCTCCAAGTACCACGTCGGCGAAGAACGGGTTGGTGATGTTAAGGACCGCCATGCCGATCGCGTTGCTGCGTCCGGCCCGAAGCTGCCTGGCGGCAGTATTGGGAACGTAACCGAGATGGGTGATGGCTTCGGCGACACGGTGTGCGGCGGAGCTGGAAACGAGCTCGGGTCGGTTGAGGGCATTGGATACCGTGCTAACGGACACGCCTGCCCTTGCCGCGACGTCCCGGATACCTATCTCACCCATGGTCCCCCTTTAGACGCCTGAGGCTCTGAAGCAACTTGATGCGGTTGTCAACCTTACCTGCGGCCGGTCCGTGAACGAGCGTGAAGCCTAGGTGTTCCTTGGTCGGTGAGGTGAGCCGAACTGTAAAGCCATGACCGCTGGAGAGAGCAATAGTGGTGCTCCTGTCAGGGACGACCGCTAGACCGGCACGAGAGCGCAGCACCTGCCCGGACAGCTGCGGCGGAGTATCGAAGGTGAGGGTGATCGAGCCTTCCTCGGCCTCGGACATTTCGCACACCCGGCGCCCGTGGCTGGCAATTTCGAGGCGATCCTCTTTGGGGTCGCCGGAGGAATGCGACACCATCAGGTACCCTGCCACAACACGCCACTCAGGATCTTCAGCTATATAGACGTCGGGGAAGGCCGACAACAATCGCGTTTCGTCACGTCCGAGCCAGAGGATTTCGTAGTGCACCGGATCGATGACCAGGGAGCCATGGCGCGCGACCGTCATGATTTTTCTCCAAAGCCGGTATTAGCGACCCAGCGGACAAGCGTCAGGAAAGCCTCCTGGTGCCGGATGGAACCGTAGGACTCTACACCGTGACCGAGAGCAACATATGCAACCCGACCCCAGTCCGGACGACCGTCGATGACCCAGATGAGGGGATGCGTCATCCCGTCCTCGGTGTGGAAAGCCAGAACCTGGGCCTGTTCCGATGTTTCAAGGTGAGTGTACCGCTCGTCGTAAACCGTGAAATCGCCGAGACTCAATTCAACAGCTGTGTCGGGGACGGCCTGAATGAGGGCGTTGCCTATCTGGGGGTGCATGGTAGTTCCCGGCACCCAACGGCCTCCGAGCAGTGCAGCCCATCGAGCGTCGTCCCTGAAGGCTAGAGCGGAGGAATGCGACGCCAGTACTCCTCCTCCTCGGCGTGAATGGGAGGTGATGGCGTCGACGATGGTGGTCGAGTCGGGTGCTTCGTGGGACAGGTCGCTGCTGGCGTTGACTATGAGGACCCCGGCGTCCGCGAGGGCCTCGAGGACTTCCGTCGGCGCGTCCGTGCTGACAACGTGAACATGGTTATACCCGTTATCGAGCAGTAGATCGGAGATCTTTTTACTGGTGGCGGGGAGAGCGTGCCACGGGTCGCTGTGCTGCCCTGTCCCGACCAGCAGCACGATGTTCGGAGCGCCCGCGGTTGGGCCGCCGTCAGTCATTGATCCACGTGGAGCGGTCCGGGCACAGGGCGTCGAGCTCTTCCCACAATGTGTGCGGTATTTCGATGTTCATGTTGAAGATCGCTTCGTCAAGCTGCTCAGGGGAGACGACTCCGCAGATTGTCGAGGAGACGCGGGGGTCGCGCACCGAGAACTGGAGTGCGGCCGCACGGAGCGGAACGCCGTGTCGTTCGCAGGCGGAACCCATTGCATCGACTGCCAACAGAAGATCGGAGTGGGCTTCGGTGTAATGGTAGCGGCTGGTTGACCGCGGCCAGTCGGCGAGTAATCCGCCCCCGTACACGGCTGCGTTCATCACACCGACCCCCGTCCGTGTGGCGGCGTCGAGGAGGCGGTCTGCGGTGCGGTCCACGAGCGTGAAGCGATTGTGAGTAATCAGTACATCGAAGCGTCCGGTTTCCACGAACTGCTGGAGCATGCCGGCAGGCCCCCCGGAAATACCGATGTGGTCAGCGTAGCCCTCGTCGCGGAACTGCTGCAGCGCATCCACTGGCCCGCCGGGTGCCACCGCCGCGTCAAAGCCGATGTGTTCCGGGTCATGTAGATAGAGGATAGGCACGCGATCGAGCCCGAGACGTTCGAGACTTTCCTCAAGTGAGGCGCGCAACCGCCCGCCGTCGAAAGTGTTCGTCGTCGGATCTCGGTCCAGCTTCGTCTGAATAATGAATCCGTCAGGTAGCCCGTAGCGCTGGATGGCCCTCCCAATACGACGTTCGCTCTCACCATCGCCGTAATTGTTCGATGTGTCCAGGATATTCACCGGCCCGGTGAACGCCCTTCCGGCCGTTTCCAGGGCGGCGTTTTCACTGACCGTGAGCCCGTGCACAGGGGAAGACACCCCCCATGCAGCGGTGCCGAGACAGAGACGCGAGACTCGCAAGCCTGTTCGTCCGAGAACACCTGATTCAAGAGTGGGTTGGGTCATTCGAATTCGTCTCCTCCGCGGAAGCGGTCGACCAACACTGCGGCGAGCAGGATGAATGCCACAATCAAGTCGAGGTAGTCAGGGTCAAAGAACTGGACGTTGAGGATGTTGGTGATTCCGGCGATGACCAGCAGGCCGAGCAGTCCGCCGAGGGGGTTGCCGACGCCGCCGCGGGTGATCGAGTAACCGCCGATCATGAGTGCCGCGTAGATCTGGAACTCAAGCCCGGTCCCGAGTATGTTGGACGCCGAACCGAGTTGTCCGACGTACAGGATCCCGCCGATGGACGCTCCCACCGCGCTGATCACAAGAGCGATTACCCGCACTTTCGACACCGAGATTCCCGCCCGGGCGGCGGCGCGATGGTCACCGCCCACAGCTTGCACCTTGCGTCCGACCCTCGTATGCGCGATGAACCCGGCGGCGATCAAGGTGAGGCCTGTTCCGATCAGCAGGAGAGTCGGGAAACCGAGCAGGGCACCCTGCGTGACGTTGTACAGCGGATCGATCAGCGTCGTGGGAGGGGCGTTCACCACAGTCGCCTGGCTGAGTCCGCGGAGCAAAGTGAGCATGCCTAGTGTGACCGCAAGGGGCTCGGCGCCAAAGTAGACAATGACGAAGGCGTTGGTGAGGCCGACGACGACACCGACGCCGACTGTGATGGCGGCGACCAACCACGGGTTAAGGCCGGTTGCGACAAGCTGGTTGAAGACCACAGCACCGAAACCGACCATGGAACCAATGGAAAGGTCGACGACGCCCGCCAGCAGTGCGAAGGATGCCAGCACGGCGACGATCAGGGGGATGGCAACGTTCACGCCGACGATCTGGATGTTCGACGGGGCAAAGAAGTCGGGCCCGACCCAGACCAATCCTACGAGTAGGGTGAAGGCGAGAGTCGTTGTGATGCTGCCGACTGGTCCGCTAAAGGAATGGAGGGCTCGCTGCCGTAGAGACTGCGGGCGGTCCTCGAACAACGGCGGGCTCATGGTGGTCATCGCGTGGTCCTCTTCAGCCGGGCACCGTCAATGCCTACAGCGGTGATCAATAGTGCGCCTTGGAAAACGAACGACCAGGCCGGTGGCAGCCCGAAGAAGGCGATGGACGTCGGAATCGTGGACAGGAAGCCGACGCTGAGCAGGAGTACGAGCAAGTTTCCTTTGCCGCCTGAAAGACTGATGCCGGCGAGGATTACTGCTCCAATAACGATCAGTTGGAAGCCAGCCCCGGAGGCGGGCGTAAAGCTCGGGTTGACGGCCGAAAATAGGACGCCAGCGAGGCCGGCAACAGCGCCGGCGCCGGCGAAGGTTGCCAGGCGAATACGGCGGAGGTCCAGGCCTCGCGCTTTGGCCGCCCGGGGATTGCCCCCGACTGCAATGAGCCTGCGGCCCCAGCGGGTGAAGGTCAGGGCAAGGCCGAAGAGGACGATCGTGATCACCATGGGCCAGAAGATGTTGGGCAGTCCGAGGAATCGGCCGAGCCCGTACTCCCGCAGGGCGGAATTAGAGGGGATCTGTGCGGATTTGAAGAGAAGCAACATGATCGCCAAACCGCCGAACCCCGTCGCCAAGGTCACGATGATCGGGTTGAGTTTCCCGAATACGACGATGATGCCGTTGAGTAGACCCCACAGAGCACCAGCTGCAAGTCCGAGGATAACGGCGGCCAGCGTAGGTAGTCCGGCGTTGAGTGCGCTGACAGTAGCCCATGCACTCAGCGTGAGGGATACGGGGAGGCTAAGATCCAGGAGCCCCCCACTGATTACAATCAAGGCCTGCGCGACCGCCAGGATGCCCACAATGCCCATCGTGAAAGTCACTGCAAGCAGGGTCTGGGCTGAGAGGAAATCGGGGCGGACTATCAGTGTGGCCGCGCAAAGAAGTGCCCAGACGCCGGTGATGCTGACCGCATCCCGGAAAGAGGTGAAGGTATGCGTGTCCTTAACCGAGTGATGGGGCTTATTTGACGGCCCGGTGACAACCGGATCGTTGTCAATGATGTGCGATGTGGTCATGGTGTGGTGTCGTCTCTGACCTGTCCGGTCGCTGTCATGGCTGGGTGGCACCCTAGAATTTGCAGAACAAATCGTGTTCGGTGGTCCCCTTAGGTGCAGAGGCGAGTTCGGAGACACGCTCATCTATATCCGGGATTGCTGCGGCCTGCTCCTTTGTGACCGGGCACGGCTTCACACTGACCGCCGCGTTGTCGCCGGCGTCCTTGACCTCCGGTGCGTTGCCTTCCGCTACCTGATCAGCGATCTCGAATGCGGAGGCCGGGTACCCTTCAAGGAAGTACATGACACTTCCCGCGAGGTTCGGATCGACGTTATCTCCGGTAATCAGCCCACCATCCTGACCCCAGCCCATGATCGAGCCATCCCGTCCAAGCTGGGTCGCTGCTTGTAGCGCACCGACGACAGCTTGGTCGTTCAACCCAACGACAAGGATGTTCTCCGCCTCGGGGTGCGCGGCGAAAACGCCGGGCGCGTTGGCGAGGGATGTAGTGAGGTTACCGTCGGCTTCGTAGGAGACATAGTTGTCCTCTGGAATGTCGGGACAGGTTTCCTTGATCGCGGTTCGGGCGTTTCCGGTTCGCCACTCGTTGATTTGGCCAGCCGAGGTTCCTTCGGCCGAGATGACCAGGTCGACGTCGCAGTTCCACTTTTCCTTCGCGAGCTGGGCGAGCTTGGTTCCTCCCTCGGTGCCAGCAGCGGCGTTGTCGACTCCTACGAAGTACCACCCGGGCTGGGCGATGTCGAAGGTCACCACAGGGATGCCAGCATCTTTGTATTTTTTAGCGATCACAGGGTTAGCAGAGGGCTGGCCATTGAACATCATCACCATGTCCACGCCCTTCTGGATGAAGATGTCGGCGTTTTTGGTAGCTGTCGCTTCACTATTGTCATTGGAGAGCTCAACGAACTCCCAACCCCGCTGCTCCGCCAAACCCTTAGCGACATCGCCCTGGAGCTCCTGCCAGTCAGCGTCAGGTTGCCCCCCGACTGCAAAACCCAAGGTAAATGCTCCCTCGTCGACCGATCCGGAACTTGAGCTTCCTGTGGATGCCCCGACCGTGCTGCACCCGGTGAGGGCAAGGACGGATACGGTCAGGCCGACGAGGGTGTTACGGACCAGACGTCCGTGCGTGGTGAAATGCGTCATTGCAGTGTTCTCCTGATAGGTATTTTCCGGGGCTTGTTGTTCGATGTAAGCGGTTGTGCTGAGTGAGGTCGGTGTCAAACTACGAGGGAAGACGTATCCTCAGGTGTTTCCACGTCCGCCGGAATGGCCCCTGTAATGAGCCCGACGATTTTCTCGGGTGTTACGTCGGTGACGTCCCGGGTCGCTATGGTCCTACCAAGGCGCATGACCGTTACACGGTCGGCGACCTGTACGAGCTGCTGCATGTTATGGCTGACGAGGATGACGCTGACACCGCGGTCACGTAACCGGCCGATGAGCTCGAGAACCTGGGCGGATTCCCGTACCCCGAGCGCTGCAGTGGGCTCGTCGAGGATCACGATTTGCCGTCCCCAAATCAGCGCTCGTGCGATCGCCAGGCATTGTCGTTGTCCGCCGGACATGCCGCGGACGGAGACGTTGACTGATTGAATGCCAACGCCGAGGTCCTTAAGGACCTCCCGGGAGCGCGCCCGCATGCCTTTGTCATTGACGATGTTTAGGGCTCTCAGGAGGGGATTCGTGGAAAGCTCCTCCCGTCCGAGATAGACGTTCTGCACGGCCGACATGGTGTCAACCAGGGCAAGGTCTTGATAAACCGTCTCAATCCCCGCTTCGAGTGAATCCGACGGACGGCGGAAGGAAACTGGTTGCCCTGCCACTTCGATTGATCCGGCGTCGGGCGTGACAGCGCCGGACAGGATTTTCAGGAACGTGGACTTGCCGGCACCGTTATCACCTACCAGTCCCATGACTTCTCCTCTGCGAAGCTGCATCGAGGCGGCGGAGAGTGCTATGACAGCACCGTAGCGGCGCTCGATATTGCTTGCCTGCAGGACGATGTCATGGCCTGCAGGAGCCGGAGTATTCATCATTAAGGACCCCTTTGTCCGCAATAAAAACGTTTTAGATGGAACGATTCAGACCAGATTGCCACGGCTTGCAGATGCCGTCAAGAGTCTCACTCACTCATTAAATGAATCAGAGGCCCGGTTTGGCCCGCCCGGAAGTAACCGCTGCACTTGCCTGCCACACTCAGGGGCGAGGAAAGCCCTCACCAGGAGCCTGCTGGGCGGCGGTCCGGAGCCGCGATCAGGATCCGCGCCGGCGTGGCCGCAGGCTAAGTAAGGCGTGTTCCCCGGGGCCCGCGTACCGGAACGATGTCCCGCACTGCAGCCACGGCCGCAGCCGCACTGCTAAAGGTCAGGAGTTCTTCGAGCAGGAACTTGGTGGGCACCATCAGCCGCAACTTCCCGGCCGTTTCCGCCCCCAGGATGTCCGCCACCGCCATCCACTGCGAGGTGCTGGCCTCGGTGGTCTGGTGCCTTGGATCCTGGCCGGGGCGGACGGCGGCCAGGAAAAAGTAGGTGTCGAAGCGCTTGGGCTGGTCTTCGGGGGTCACCCAGTTGGCCCACGGCACCAGCGCATCGGCATCCAGCAGCAGCCCGGTTTCCTCGAAGACCTCACGGCGGGCGGCGGCCAGCAGCCGGGACGCTGCTTCTTCCTTGCTGACGGGAACCGCCGTTGATCCGCCCGAGCCCGGCTCACCTGTGCGGTACCAGGACTTTGCATGAAGCTGAACGACGGCGGCAGGGAAGTCCCCGCCGGACCCATCCACGGCGTCCACCCGGCCACCGGGAAAAACGACCATACCGGCGGCGAAGTCCATGGTGGAAACGCGGTGCTGGATGAAGACCTCGAGTCCGCGCCTGGAACCCGCGGAACCAGCGGAATCGGCCGGGTCGCGGACCAGGATCACGCTGGCGGCTAGCCGCGCCTCTACCGGTTCAGACGTGGATCCGTCGCTGCTGTTGTCCGTGTCGCTCATGCGCCACTCTTTCTGTAACCGGCTGCGCTGATCATTGATGAAGCCTACGCCGCGGGGACCCGGTGTCTCCGGCATGGGTAACAACCGTCCTGGACCTTTGGCGGTCCCTGCCAAGGCTGACTAATCCAAGAATGTACAGCAGATCAACGCCGTCCGCGCGGATCTCGTATCGTGCCCTACGGGGACGGTAGGCCTAGCCGGGCGCGGCAGATCCCCCGGAACGGGTGCCGCGCCCGACGAGTACTCTGGCGGATCAGCGGCAGGTGGGAACTGCGTACGACGCGCTGTAGTCGGCTGTGCCGTCCGCGCCGGTTACCCGCACCGTAACCTCTCCGTCAGCGACGGTGCCGCGCTTGGCGTGCTGCACGACAGTGCGGGACTCGCCGGCGCCGATGTCCGAGAATGTGCGCGTCGCCACCGACGTGATGACGTCGATGTTGACGTTTTCGTCGTCGTTGTTCACGACCTGCACCTTGAGCTTCACGGCATCGCCTGCGCAGGTTGCGGCAACGTCGTAGTCCGGAACGGGCGTGGCACGGTAGGCCGTCGCCAGCCCGGTGAGCGGCTTGGTGATCGACGAGATGTATTCGGAGTGGTCGCCGGCGGTGAGGTTGTACGTGACGATCGCGCCGTACCCCTCGTCGGCGGTGCGCTGCGCGAACGCGGCGGCTTTCTCCAGCGACGTCTGTGTGAGGTCGATCGCGCCGGGCGCGAGCTGAGAGGCATCCATGCCGGGGATCTGCGGCGGCTGCCATGAGCCGTACCACGGATTCCAGGCGTAGTCGATGAGCTCGCCGGCACGGATGCCGTCGTACTCGGTGGCCTCTGCGGCGGGGCCGATGTTGTAGAAGGTGATCAGCTTGTCCGGATCCAGACGGTCGCGCAGCTCATCGACCAGGTAGACGAACGAGCTGGCGTTGGGCTGTCCGGTGCCGTTCTCGCCGTACTTCGACCATTCGTCATCGAAGTCGATGCCGTCGAGATCGTACTCGTCGACGGTGTCGGCGAGTTCCTCGGCGAAGGCGGCGGCCGCCTCACGCGACGGGAAGTTCGCCATGCCGGCGCCCTGGTGGTTGCCAAGGACCGACAGCAGCACCTTGGTGCCGCGCTCCTGCAGCGGGCGGATCTGGGTGTCCGCGTCCCGCAAGGTCTCGGTGACGCGGTCGTTAAGGTGCAGGTAGGCCGCGCTGCGGTCGACGTCGTAGTTGATGTTCGCCGCGAAGATCATGGCCATGTCGAAGGCGGGCCGGTTCGTCCCCTCGAGCGTGTAGTCGGCGACGTGCGCCATGTCATTGTTGTTGACCTCGACGTAGACGGCCCGTTTCGGGTCCTTATCCGCCGACGAATCCTCAGCGGATGCGGATGCCGCGAACGGCACTGCCAGTCCGGTCAGCGCTAGACCGAGCACCGCGGCAACGGTGATCCCCGTCCTCCGTCGTCGTGAAATGAACTTGTTCATGTCGTTTCTTCCTTTCGTTCGTCAGTGCATCCGGGGGAAAGCGTGAGGATCAGTGGGTCGGGTCTCCGAGGTCGAAGAGCTCGAGCTGCCGCAGGGTGACCGGATCGTTCCGCGCGACTACCCGTAGCGTGCGCGCCGTCACCGGCTCTGCGAAGGCGAACGGCGTGGTGCGGTCGGCGATCAGCGGCTCGCGGTGCGTGGTGGCAACGTCGCGCCAGTTCACTCCGTCGTCGCTGGCTTGCCACACGTACGCATGCGCGGGCGTATCCGCGGCCGCCGTGAGCGTCACATCGGTCACCGTCTGGGGCTGGTCAAAAACCCAGCCCGCGAAGGCCGCCGTCAGCGCCGTATCGGGCGCAACCCCATCATCGAACAGGGCGGCATGCGCAGGATCGAGGGGCCGGCCGCTGTCGCGGGTGAGGTCCGGGTGCCACCGTGCGGCATCCTCCTCGCCGGCCCAGAGAGGGCTGGCGGCGACCTCGCCGACGTCGGAGGTGAAGACCAGCTCCAGCTCGACGTCGCCTCTGAGCGCATCGACGGAAAGCACCGCAGGCTTGAGGGGGATGCCATCGAGCGTCGCAGAGACGAGGTAGCGGGCATCAGGATGCGGACGGTGGGCACGCACGCGCAGGCTGCCGCCGTCAGAGCGCCGCACACGGATGTCATCGAACAGCGGTGATCCGATCCGCAGCTCACCGGAGCCGAGCTCGAGCGGGTAAAGCCCGAGCGCGGCCCACAGCCACCACATGCTCATCTCGCCGTTGTCCTCGTCGCCCGGGAACCCCTGCCCGATCATCCCGCCGGCGAACAGACGGCCCGCGAGGCCGTGCACCAGGGCACCGGCCTGCCAGGGACGGTCGCCGTGCACGTGCATCCACGGGATTTGGTGCGCCGGCTGGTTCGAGAGAGCGCACATGCCGCTGCGCTGTGCGCGCGCCTCGCGCTGCTCGTGGATGACTACGCCGTAGCCTCCAGCGAAGGCGACATCCCCGGTCTCCGGCTCTGCGAAAAGCCGGTCGAGATGAACACGCAGACCGTCGCGACCTCCATACAGCTCGGCGAGTCCGGCGCCGTCGTGCACCGGGCTGACCGACATGCCCCAGCCGTTGGTCTCGACGTTGTCGCCGCCCCAGACACGGGGGTCGAAGGTCTCCGAAAACCGTCCGGCGGTATCTTTTCCGCGAAAGAACCCGTGCTCGGGATCGAACAGCGTTCGGTAGGAGAGCGCCCGGTTATCGAAGTACCGCGCGTAGGCCGCCCAGCGGGCGGTGCCGTCTCCTCCCCGCGTGGCAAGCCGGGAAGCGAGGCGGGCGATGCCGGCGTCTGCGATGCTGTTCTCAATGCTCCAACTCATGCCCTCGCGGACGTCGGAGGAGATATATCCGGTGAAACGACCGCGGGCGACGCCCTTGCGTCCCTGGCGCGGGTCGGCACTCGGCTCGCAGGCGTTGCGCCAGGCGGTTTCAAAGGCCGTCTGCTCGTCGAAGACCACGCCCCAGCGCTCCGCGTCAGCGAAGATCTGGTCGCTCGAGGTCCCCACCATGGAGTCGACATAGCCGGGCGCACTCCAGCGCGCCATCCACCCACCGCAGCGGGCCTGCTGCAGTAGTCCGTCAAGCATCCGTCCTGCGCCCTTTGCGTCGAACAGGGCAAGCGCCGGCCAAGCGGTGCGGTATGTGTCCCAGTATCCGTTGTTGACGTGCAGGTCACCGTGGGCCACGGGGGCGCCGGTGGTCTCTTCGCCGTGTGGTTCGGCGGGCACCATCGGGTCGGCGAAGCGCAGCTGCGGTGCCTCGATTGTTCCGGTGTTCTCGGCTGTGGTGTTGGGGTACAGGTGCAGGCGGTACAGGGCGCCGGCGATCTGCGCGCGCGCCTCGTCGTCGGCCAGGCCGCGCCAGGGCTGCCCGGCGGCGTCGGGTTGCGGCAGCTCCACCGCGCCGAGAAGGTCGTTCCATTGCGCGTGCAGCGTGTCGCGCAGGTCATCGAAGCTCCGGGACGCAGGCAATTCCTGCGCCAGGGAACGGCGGGCCTGATCGACGGAGAGGAAGGACTGCGCGATGCGCAGCTCGAGGGCACCCGAGGCGCTCACAGCGCCATCGACCACCTCGCCCTCACCCAGGATGATGCCGGCGAAGTAGGCGCGAGGCGGGTTGCCCCAGTCCGCGGTGCCCTCGGGCGTCCAACCGTCGAAGGTGCCGTGGTCGTGGAAGGTCAGCCGTCCCCGGCCGTCGGGAGCGCCGATCGAGAAACCCACGACAGCGGCTGCCGTGTCTGCCGCGATTTGGAAAGCGCCGCCGTGCGAGGTCGCCGTCATCTGGACGTGAGCGCCGCCGTGCAGCCGCGCCGCGTACAGGTGGGGACGCGCGTACTCGGTTTTGGGCACGATGTGCGGTATGGCGCCTCCGGGTGCCCCCATGAAGGGCCGAACCTGCAGCACTCCGCGGTCGCCGATCCAGGGGCTGGGCTGATGTGAGAACTGCAACGCCGCGAGCGGGCGGCCCAGTTCGTTATCGTGAACCGACCAGCGGTACGGCCAGCGGGTGTCGACGGCATCCGTTGCCGGGGTGAGGAAGCAGAAGCCGTGCGGTGCGGCCGTAATGGGGATGGTGTTGCCGCGTGAGAAGCGGCTGCCGGAGTGGCTGCCACGACGCGTGTCGACCCGTTCGGCGGGCGTCGGCTCGGCAGAGCTGGAGCCGGGGTCGTCCGACAGACTGCTGATGATCACCTCAATGAATCCCTCGACGAAGCAACCGGTAGGGCAGGAATCGGCGAGGCTGGGAGCGCCCAGCACCACCTCAAAGCTCGCGGTCTGACCAGCCCACGGCTCGAGCGAGGCGCTGTCGGCGTTCCACTGCTCGGGCATCGACCAGGCCGCTTCGAACTGCGCGGATGCCGTCACCGGCACGTCGTAGCGGTCACGCACCCGGGCGTCCTCGCTCAGTCGCGTGCCGTCGTCGAACACCACGTCAACGGTGACGGCGAGCGAGGCGTGCGGCGCGTGCACGGCGTCGGGCCCGTCGGCGTAGAAGGCCCAGTGCACGACGGTATCGGGAGCGACCGGCAAACCGGAGAGACCGGGCAACGGGACCCTCTGCTCCCCGCCCGCCGGGTCGAAGCGGAACGCATGCACCTGTCCGCCCAGGATGCCGGCGTGCGGGCGGGAAGAGGGCGGGTCCGCTGGTCCTGCGGCCCGTCGTAGCTGAGCCTGGTTCATCCCTTGACCGCTCCCTCTTGCACACCGTTGAAGAAAAAGCGCTGCATCACCGAGAACAGCACGATGATTGGCACGAGTGCGACCATGGTGCCCGCCGCGATCATGCGGGGGTCGGGCGAGAAGTTGCCGTTCAGGTATGCCATGCCGACCGTCAGCGTGTAGTTGTTCGGATCGGTGAGCACCATCAGCGGCCATAGGTAGTCGTCCCACTGGCCGATGAAGGTGAAGATCGCGACGACGCTCGCCATGCCACGCACGTTCGGCCAGACGATGTGCCGGATGCGTTGCCAGGTGGTGGCACCGTCGACGGTCGCCGCGTCGAGCACGTCGGTGGGGATCATTCGGCAGGCGGTGGCGATCAGCAGCACGTTCATCGCTGCGATGGCGCCGGGCAGGAATACGCCCCACAGGGTGTTTGCCAGCCCCATGGAGTTGATCGTCAGCAGGTTGGCGGTGATCGTCACCTCGCCGGGCAGCAGCATGGTCGACACCAGGATACCGAGGGCGATGAACTTGCCCTTGAACTTCATGCAGGCCAGGGCATAGCCGCCGAACAGGGACAGGACGACGTTGCTGATCACGGCACCGACGGCCACGAGCAGCGAGTGCCAGGCGTACATATACACCGGGATGAGGTCGGTGACCTTGATGTAGTTCTCGATGGTGGGGTCCGTGGGGATCAGCTTCGGCGGGAACGTATAAAGGTCGTCGGCCGGCCCCTTGAACGAGGTGGACAGCTGCCACACGAACGGGCCGATGACGAGCAGCAGCACGACAGTGAGCAGAACGTAGCGGCCGACGAGCCCGCCGAGGGTGGGTTTGCTGAAGTCTCCGGAGCCCTTGCGGCGGTAGCTGCGGTCCTTGCGGACAACCTGCTGCTCATGCTGCTTTTTCTGCTCTTCGACGCGACGTTCAGTCTGGAGGCTCATGCCGGCACCTTGGTCTTCTTCTCACGGTTCAGTAGTGCGATGGCGACGAGCGGGACGACCGTCAGCAGGAACAGCGCGACGCTGATGGCGGCCGCATAGCCGAGGTTTCCATTGAGGCCGGAGCCGACCTGGCGGATGAGCATGACGATCGACATGTCATAGCCGCCCGGGCCGCCAGTGCCGTTGGAGAGGATGTCGAGTTCGGTGAACACACGCATCGCCGACACGGCGACGAGCACCGAGATCAGCAGCACCGCGCCGCGCACGCTCGGAATGGTGACGCTGATGAAGCGGCGCACGGCACCCGCGCCGTCGAGCATCGCGGCCTCGTGGAGTTCCTTGCCGACATTTCCGAGCGCGGCGAGGTAGACGACCATGTAGTAGCCGATGCCCTTCCACACGGTCAGCAGAATGGCGGTGGTCAAGAGCCACCAGCGGTCGACGAGGAAGGCAACCGGCTGATCCACCATGCCCGTCCACTCGAGTCCCTGATTGATGATTCCCCGACTGTCGAACAGCCAGCCCCAAATGAGCGCGACGACCACCACCGAAGCAATCACCGGGAAGTAATAGGTGGTGCGGAACAGCGCGATTCCCGGGATGTTCTTCTCGACGAGCAGGGCCAGCAACAACGGCACGATGGTCAGCAGCGGCACGCACACCACCACGTAGATCAGGCAGGTGATGAGCGCGTAACGGAACTGCTCGTCCGTCAGTAGCCGCTCGTAGTTCGCGAAGCCGACCGGGTTGACCGGCTGAAGGGGGCGTGCATCCGTGAAGCTGAGCACCACGGTATTGATGAACGGCCAGAGGGAGAACATCAGCACCCAGATCACGGGGGGTGCCAAGAGCAGCCAGGGCGTGTACCACCTGTGCGATCTCATAAATCCTGCTTTCTTCGGGTACTGGTGTTCATCCAGACGGCGCGGTACGTCACTTGTCGATGCGGTTGTCGTTCGCGTACTGGACGATCTTGTCGAGCGTCTCTTTTGCGTCGGCGTCCCCACGGATGGCCAGTGCCATCTGCTGGTTCAAGTAGTCGGTCATCGCGCCTGTCCACTGGAACGGCGTGGCCTTGGCATCCTCCAGCGCGTCGAACATGACCTGCATGGCCTTCGCCTGGGCGGGGTCAAGGTCGCTGGAGACGGCGTCCATGACCTCATCGGTGCCCTCGGTGGTGCCGGGTGCGAAGCCTACGGCGAGCTTGGTGAACGCGACCTGGTTCTCCTGGTTGGTGGCGAACTCGGCGAACGCGAGGGCGGCGGCCTTGTTCTCCGAGTCGGCGGAGACGTTAAGGCCCTGTACGAACAGCGGCGGGGTGCCGGGGCGTGGCGCGGCGACGGTGTGCTCGAGCAGCGTCGGAGCCTTGGTGCGCAAGTCTCCGGCGAAACCGGATCCGCCGGTGGCGTAGGCAACCTTGCCCTGCAGATACATCTCAGCGTTGCCGCCATAGCTGCCGGTCAGCGCCTCAGCAGGCATGGCACCGGCCTTGTACGCGTCAGCATACTTTTGCACGATTTCGACGGCCTCGGGCGTGTTGAAAACGAAGGTGCCGTCATCATCCATGATCTTGATGCCGGCGGACACGAAGGTGTCTACGCCCGGCATCGACGAGACGACCTTGACCTTCCCGGCGGAGTCGGCGGCGACCTGCTTGGCCAGATCCAGCCACCCGTCGGTGGTGTTGGGCAGGCTATCCCCGGCGACGCCGTAGGGCTCAAGCTGCTCCATGTTCCACCAGGACTCGTCGCTGCCGAGGTACCAGGGCAGACCGTAGGTGCCCTGGACACCGCTGAACTGGCTGTATGCCTCCCAGCCGCCTTCGTTGTACTTGCCTGCCAGGCCCGGATCGGCCTTGTCGAGGTCGAGCAGTTTACCCGCCGTGACCAGAGGGAACGCGATGTCCGGCGGCAGATTGAGCACGTCCGGCAGGGTGTTCGAGTTCGCTTGGCTGAGGATCTTGTCCTGGTAGCCGTCACCCGGCTGGTCAAGCCAGTCGACCTGCACGTTTGGGTGCTCCTCCTCGAAGGCTGTGATGAGGTCCTCAAAGTACGAGGTGAACTTCTCGTTCTTCAACGACCAGGTCTGGAACTGGATGGTGCCGCTCAGTTCGCCCGAGGTGTCGATGGGGCCGGCTGCACTGCCGCCGCCCGCCGTGCCTCCGGTACAGCCCGTCAGGGCCAGGGCCGTCGCCGCGGCGATGGCAAGAGTGGATCGGATCTTCATGGACATTCTCCTTCGAAGGGGTCCAGATGCGCCAGCGTAGTTGGTTCGCATCCCTAAGCTAAAGCGTTATAGTGATAAGCATTACATACGGGTGCTTCCTCGTCCAGTTACGACTTGATTCAGTTCCAGAAAGGACTGCGATGTCTGCGACATCTCCCGCCGGTGCGCCACTGCGCTTCGGGGCCAACTACACCCCTTCGACGAACTGGATGCATTCCTGGATGTCGTTGAACCTCGACGACGTCCGCCGGGACTTCGAAGGTCTGGCATCGCTCGGCCTCGATCATGTGCGGATCTTCCCGCTGTGGCCGGTCCTGCAGCCCAACCGCACTCTGATCCGGGCCGACGCGGTGGCCGATGTGCGTGCTGTCGTCGACGTGGGTGCGGAGTTTGGGCTGGATGTCAGTGTGGACGTCATCCAAGGTCACCTGTCGAGTTTCGACTTCATGCCGTCATGGCTGTACACCTGGCACGACAAGAACATGTTCACGCACCCGGATGCGCTCAGCGGGCAGGTCGCCCTGATTGAAAGGCTCGCCGTGGCGCTCGGCGGGGCGAAGAATTTCCTGGGCTTCACCACGGGCAATGAAACCAACCAGTTCGCGGCATCCGTACATCCCTCACCGTGGCCCGTGACCACCGCGGAGGCCGCGAACTGGATCAACACCCTGCTGGATGCCGCCGATGCCGCAGCTCCCCACCAGGAGCACGTGCATAGCGAGTACGACGCTGCCTGGTACCTTGACGGGCACGGATTCACGCCCGCCCTCGCCGCGCGACTGGGTGCGATGACGACCGTGCATTCCTGGATCTTTAACGGCACCGCACAGCGGTATGGCGGGCGCTCGGAGGCATCCGATCGCCATGCGGAGTACATGATCGAAATCTCCCGCGCGTTCGCGAGCGACCCACAGCGGCGCATCTGGCTGCAGGAGGTCGGCGCGCCGTCGAACTGCCTGACGACCGAAGAGATGCCGGGCTTCCTCGAGGCAACGGTGCGCAACGCCGCGCGCAGCCAGAACCTCTGGGGCGTGACCTGGTGGTGCTCGCACGACGTCAGCCGCAGTCTGGCCGACTTTCCCGAGCTGGAGTACTCGCTCGGCCTGATCGACCAGTCCGGCGCAGCGAAGCCGATCGGCCGGCGCTTCGCCGAGATTATCCCCGAGCTGCGCGAACGGCGCGATGTCCCGTCGCGCCGGCTTGCCATCGTCATCGAGGTTGACCCCGAGGATACCCCGGTCAGCCGCGGCGCTCTCGCCCCGGGCGGGCCCATCTTCGACGCATGGGTGTCCGCCTGCGCCGACGGGGTGGACGCGACATTTGTCACGTCCACGGATGCCGCGGACGCTCAGGCACTTGCCGCCCGCGGCATCACCGGGTTGGCCCATCCCGACCTGTCAACGGGTGCATCGACGTATTCG
Organism: Pseudarthrobacter sp. TRD_SC_9; assembly: GCF_055361265.1. NCBI lineage: Bacteria > Bacillati > Actinomycetota > Actinomycetes > Micrococcales > Micrococcaceae > Pseudarthrobacter > Pseudarthrobacter sp. TRD_SC_9. Next base: position 3,570,369 of record NZ_CM143956.1, on the reverse strand, counting down.
TCCAACAACACCGTCGTCGGCTGAGGCAGCCTGCCTATGCCCCTTGGGGTGTGGTTTCCGGCTCAGCCCGGCGGGCCGTGCTCTCGCGCACCGTGAGTACCGGGCGCGGGCCGCTCCGGTCCGGCAGGATGGCAGGCGCGTCCAGTTGCTCGAGCAAGAAGTCCGCGGCCTGCTCGCCAAGTCGGAACGTGTCGCGGGTGAGGCAGGTGATCGACGGGTGCACGAGCCCGGTCACGACGGAGTCGTCGAAGGATGCCAGCGACAGCTCAGCGGGCACGGAGACGCCCATTTCCTGAGCGACGCGCAGCCCCGCGATGGCCATAACGTCGTTGTCGAAGACTACGGCTGTGGGGCGTTGGTGCCTGCTCAACAGCTCGCGCATCACCGATGAAACTTCGAGCGGCGAGTAGTCGGTCGCGATCACTTCGCCGGCCACGTCGCGATCGGCCAGATCCCTGAGCACGTCTGCGCGCAGGCGTGCGTGCTCGAATTCCTCCGGGCCGGAGATGTAGACGACGCGCCGATGGCCGATGCCGGCGAGGTAGCCAAAGACCGAATGCGCGGCCTGTGCATCGTCGAGCCAGATGGTCGCCGGATCCTCCGGGCTGGAAGGGCGACCGCCGATCACGATCGCGGGGAGGCCGAGCGAGCTCAGGATCGCCGGACGCGGGTCGTCTTCACGCGGGTCGAGCACGATGACGCCGTCAACCTGGTTGGCGCTGTGCCAGCGCCGGTAGGTCGCGATCTCCTCGTCCATGGAAGGTACGACGACGAGCTGCAGGCTAATGCGCCGTTGCGCCAGCGATGACTGCACTCCGGCAATAAGGTCGGTGAAGAACGCTTCCGTCCCAAGCGTGCGGGCGGGACGATTGACCGCGAAGCCGACGACGCCCGCGCGCGCACCGACGAGAGCGCGCGCGGTGGAACTGGGCTGCCACTCGTACTGGTCGGCGATCTTGAGGATCCGCTCGCGCGTCTCCTGGCTGACTCCAGGGCGGCCGTTCAGCGCGAAAGAGACAGCTCCGGCGGATACCCCGGCCAATCGGGCGATGTCCGCGATGGTGAAACGCTTAGCCTCTGACATAAACTCACTGTACTATATCCTTTTAGTACTAAATCGGTTTAGTGTTATTTCGCTTCAGTGGTGTTGTCACATGGCAATCCCCCGAACTACCCCTTCATTCTCACATCGCAGAGGAGCTCTACCGTGCACGAAGAGACCTCGCTCACCATCGGGCGCGTCAACCGCGTCCTCCTTGAGCGCGTCCGCCCCGCCGTCCACTCGGCCCGCATGCCGCTCGAGGTCTCCGTGCACCAGGTGCCGGGCGAGCCGATCAGCCCTGCCGAGGGCCTGGCCCTCGACTACCGGCCCTTCACTGTCGGCGGCATGTGGGGTCCAGCCTGGGGCACCACCTGGTTTCGTGTTCGCGGGGAATTGCCGGTCGAGTGGGCGGGGCGTAAGGTCGAGGCCCTCATTGACCTCGGCTTCGACGTGAACATGACCGGCTTCCAGTGTGAGGCCCTGGCCTACCGGCCGGACGGCACGCCGATCAAGAGCATCAACCCGCGCAACCAGTGGCTCCCCGTCGATGCCGTCGCCGGGCACGGGGTTGAGTTCTACCTTGAAGGCGCCTCGAACCCGACACTGCTCGACTACCACCCGTTCCTGCCGACGCAGGAGGGGGACATCCTCACCTCCTCACCGGAACCCCTGTACCGCGTGCGGCACATGGATCTCGCCGTCTTCGAGCCAGAGGTATTCGAGTTGTCGCTTGACCTCGACGTGCTCATCGAGCTGCAGGCCGAGCTGCCCGAGTCCTCGCCGCGCCGCATGCGCATCCTGAAGGCCCTCGATGACGCGCTCGACGTGCTCGACCTGCAGCGCATTGTCCAGACCGCGCCGGATGCCCGTGAGAGGCTGACGGAGGTGCTCGCGTCGCCCGCTGAGGCAAGCGCCCATCGCATCGCCGCCGTTGGCCACGCTCACATCGACTCCGCCTGGCTTTGGCCCCTGCGGGAGACGGTCCGCAAGGTCGCCCGCACTACCTCGTCGATGACTGCGCTGATCGACGAGCAGCCGGAGTTCAAGTACGGCATGTCCAGCGCCCAGCAGTACGCATGGGTCAAGGAGCACCGGCCCGAGGTCTGGGAGCGTGTGAAGGCCGCCGTCGAGGACGGACGCTTCCTGCCGCTGGGCGGCATGTGGGTCGAGTCCGACACCGTCATGCCGACCGGCGAATCGCTCGTGCGGCAGTTCTCGCACGGGCAGCGCTTCTTTGAACGCGAGTTCGGCATCCGTTCGAAGGGCGTCTGGCTGCCCGACAGCTTCGGCTACTCTCCCGCCCTGCCGCAGCTCATGCGCCGAGCCGGGTTTGAATGGTTCTTCACGCAGAAAATCTCCTGGAACCAGCGCAACGTCTTCCCGCATCATTCCTTCCTGTGGGAAGGCATTGACGGGTCTCGGATGTTCACGCACTTCCCACCGATGGACACCTACAACTCACAGCTAAGCGGCATGGAGGTTGCCAAGGCCAGCCGCCAGTTCAAGGAAAACCGCGTGGCGACCATGTCAATCGCCCCGGTTGGCTGGGGTGACGGGGGCGGCGGCACCACCCGTGAGATGACCGGTCGCGCGGCGCGCATGGCCGACCTCGAGGGTTCGGCGAGGGTCGAGTGGAAGCACCCCGATGACTTCTTCACAGATGCGAAGGCCGAGCTGACCGACCCCGCCGTCTGGGTCGGCGAGCTGTACCTCGAGCTGCACCGAGGAACCCTCACCAGCCAGCACGCCACGAAGGCGCTGCACCGCTGGGCCGAGCACGCGCTCATCGAGACCGAGCTGTGGACAGCGACCGCCGCCGTACAGCTGGGCGCGGAGTACCCCTACGAGGAGCTTGACCGGCTGTGGCAGTTGGTGCTGCTGCACGAGTTCCATGACATCCTGCCCGGTACATCGATCGCGTGGGTGCACCGCGAGGCCGTCGAGGTGCTCTCAGGCGTGCTTGCAGATGCTCAGGCGTTGTCGGCCACGGCACGTCAGGCTCTGGCCGGGGAGGGTGACAAGGTGCTGCGTTTCGTGCCGACCTCGGTCGACAACGGTCGCGCGCTCGGAGCTTCCTTCCATACCCGGTTGTTGAGCGGGGACGCCGAAACCGAATCGAGCGGTTCACTGAGCGACTTGGAGAGCCGAAGCGACCGAACGCAGAACGGACGCGTCCCGGTACTCATCTCCGTCGGAGGGCTCTCGGGTGTGCGTTCGGATGCTCAGGTCCTCTCGACTGCGGCGCCCCACGCGCGGGCCGGCGAGGGCAACAACGTGCTTAGTTTCGGGCCGGCCCCAGTCGAGAACGGTCCAGCAACACTGCACCCGGAGGGCGGCGGCTACCGCCTCGAGAACGGTCTCGTCTCGGTGCTTATCTCCGCCGAGGGGCTCATCACCTCGGCAGTCGATAAAACGATCGGTCGTGAGGCGATCCCTGCCGACCAGCCGGCGAACCTTTTCCAGCTACATCAGGACTTCCCGAACATGTGGGATGCGTGGGACATCGACCGCTACTACCGCAACCGCGTCGACGACCTCACGGCCGCGTCCTCGGTTACGGCGTCCGTCGCGGACGGCGTCGCGACCGTCGTCGTGAAGCGGGAGTTCTCGGCGTCGAGCATCGAACAGACAATCATGCTGGGTCCGAACTCACGAACCGTGGTGCTGCGCAACGACATCGACTGGTATGAGACCGAGAAGCTGCTGAAGCTGGCCTTCCCGCTTGACATCTTCGCCCGCGAGACAGCGGCGGAGACACAGTTCGGCTTCCAGCGCCGCGCGACCCACGTGAACACGAGCTGGGAGGCGGCGAAGTTCGAGACCTCCATGCACCGCTTCGTGCTGGTCGAGGAGGACGGCTTCGGCGCCGCGCTCGTGAACAATTCCATCTACGGGTACGACACGTCCCGGGCATCCGATGATGACGACCTCACGACCACAGTCCGGCTGTCGTTGCTGCGTGCCCCTCGATTCCCCGACCCCGACACGGACCACGGCCACCACAAGATCGAGGTGGGCTTCGTCATCGGGGCGGATGCCGCGATCGCAACGGCCGAGGGCATAAAACTCAACGCCCCGGCAACGCTCGTGCGTGGCGCGAACGAAGTAGAGCCACTGATCTCGGTGACCGGCCAGGGCATCATCGTATCGAGCGTTAAGCTCGCCGACGACCGCTCGGGTGACGTCGTTGTTCGCGTGTACGAGTCGCTCGGCCGGCGCACGCGGGGCGAGCTGTCCGTGGGCTTCGCATACGCTGGCATCCGCGAGGTCTCGCTCATCGAGGACAACATCAATAACGCGCGCACCGGCTGCGAACTATCCCTTAAGCCGTTCGAGGTCCGCACCCTGCGCATCGCACGGGCCTGACCCGGCACGTCCGAACCGGGAAAATCACAGCCGCTGGCGGACCTCGCCGACGGCACGAGGATTCTGCGACTCCTCAGTTGCACATAGCGTGGAGGTGGTCATGAACAGCGTAACTATGGCTGTGGATATGGGCGGAACGAAGGTCGAGGCCGCTTTGGTGGACGCGCAGGGTGCGGTGTTGACGCGGAGCCGTCGGCGTGCGGCGACAGGCCCGGGCGCGGGACCTGCCGAGCTGCGGTCCGCGGTGCAGTCCGTTGTGGCGGGGGCGCTCAAGGCGCAACCGCCGGGGTACCTGCTCGAGGCGGTGGGAATCGGCAGTGCAGGCCCTATGGACAGCGTGGCGGAGACGGTGTCACCGTTGAATCTCCCCGTCCGAGACTTCCCGATCGTCTCGGTCGTGCGAGATGTCGTAGGAGAGACGCTTCCGGTCAGAATGGCGCTCGACGGTCTGTGCATTGCCTTGGCAGAGTCCCGCTTCGGTGCCGCGACGGGTGTCTCAACCAGTGTGTCGATGGTGGTCTCCACAGGAATCGGCGGCGGGATCGTGATCGGCGGAGCACCGCTCGTCGGCGAGCACGGCAATGCCGGGCACATTGGTCAACTCCGCGTTTCCAGCGAGGAATCTCCGGAGTGCGGGACGGTCGGCACCCTCGAGTCAGTTGCTTCAGGGCCGGCCTCGGTGGCGTGGGCGCAGATGCAAGGATGGACCGGCCAAAATGGCGAAGATCTGGCGCGCTGTGCCCGCTCCGGTGACAGACTGGCACGGGCAGCGATCGAACGATCGGCAAAGGCGGTTGGTCAGGCACTCGCAGGAGTCTGTGCGCTGCTGGACGTTGACCTCATCGTCATCGGCGGCGGGTTTTCCCATGTCTCTGACGACTATGTCGGCCTGGTCGAGGCGTATGCGCACCGCGCTGCCGTATTGCCCGCGGCGCAAACGGTGAAGGTCGTGCGGGCTGCGCTCGGCTCCGACGCCCCCCTTGTTGGTGCGTCCTTGCTTCGACCCTGACCATCTCATCGCGGGAACACCCCGACCAGGGAAGTACTGCAGAGCACGTGTTGTGGCCCCGGGGCATTGGCCAACAGGCTGTAGGGCAATTGCGGGCCACTCCGCAGCAAAGCCCGCATCTAACAATCGTTGGAGCCGGAGAAGCCTTTCGCCTCCGCCGCTCCCGCGGAGCGCCGGGTGTAAACTGGACCAGCCCATAAGGGTGGATTTATCACGACAGGGGAGCGCCGCCGTCGTACTCCGCAGTAATGCGAAGACGGATGGGCGCTGAGAGTGCGGGCTGCCGCAGACCCTCGAACCTGATCCGGTTAGTACCGGCGCAAGGGAGTCGAGTTCTCAGAGTTACCGGACAACGGGTTATTTGCCCGCCGGAATACTCTCCCCTCCTGTACCTCAGGAGGAAGAAATGACAACTGTAAGCACTAAGAAGACCGGCAAAAGCTGGCGCGTAGTGGACATAGTGGTGGCTGCGCTGATCGCGGTGACCGGTGGCGTGATTTTCTGGGCATGGTCCCAGGGCGCCGGCGTGGTGTCCGCACCGATGAACGCGGTGTACCCGCCGCTGACCGGCCTGATCGCCGGCGGCTGGATGATCCCGGCGGTGCTGGGAATGCTGATCATCCGCAAACCGGGCGCGGCGATTTTCTGCGAAACCGTCGCTGCCACCGGCGAACTGATTATGGGCTCGCAGTACGGTGTGACCGTGCTGATTTCCGGCCTGCTGCAGGGCCTGGGCGCCGAGCTGGTGTTCCTGTTCCTGGTGTACGGCCGCATGAGCAAAGGCCGTTTCCTGCACCAGAAGTACAACCTGACCGCCGCGCTGCTGGCCGGGGCGGCCGCCGGACTGTTCTGCGGCCTGAACGACTCCTTCATGCCCTGGGGCTGGAACATCCTCTACCCGGGCGCTGACAAGCTGGTGTACATCATCTTCTGCGCCATCTCCGGCGCCGTCATCGCCGGCGCGCTCTCCTGGGTAGCAACGCGCGGCTTGGCCAAAACCGGTGTGCTGAGTTCCTTCGCGTCCCGCAAGGCCGCTACGGAGCCCGTCTTCAACTGATGCCAACAGCCGACGACGGCGTCCGCCCCGCCGCCATCACCGCCCAGGGGTGGGGGTGGCGGCACGCCGGACGGACCACACCGGCCGTGGCCGGCCTCGACCTGGACATCCGCCCCGGCGAACGGGTGCTCCTGCTGGGCCCGTCCGGATCCGGCAAATCCACCCTGCTTCACGCCCTCGCCGGGGTGCTGGGCGATGAGGAGGACGATGCCGACGAATCCGGTTCCCTCCTGATCGACGGCGCCCCACCCCGGGACCAGCGTGGCCGAGCCGGTCTCATGCAGCAGGACCCGGAAACCCAGGTGGTGCTTTCGCGCCTGGCAGACGACGTCGCCTTCGGCGCCGAGAACCTGGCCGTCCCGCGCGACGAGATCTGGCGGCGCGTCCACGAAGCCCTGGAGGACGTAGGCCTGCGCGACTCTGGTTCAGGCTCTGCCGGGGGCGGGCTGGAACTGGACCACCCGACGTCGGCCCTGTCCGGCGGGCAGAAGCAGCGGCTTGCGCTCGCCGGCATCCTGGCCATGCGTCCCGGTCTGATCCTGCTGGATGAACCCACCGCTAACCTGGACCCCGCCGGTGTGCTGGAAGTCCGCGACGCCGTGGCCCGGTGCCTGGATAAAACCGGTGCCACGCTGGTGGTGGTGGAGCACCGCGTCGCCGTCTGGAAAGACGTGGTGGACCGGATTGTGGTGCTGCAACCTGGGAGTTCCTCGGGCTCCGGTGTGCTGTTCGACGGTCCGCCGGACCAGGTGCTGGGGCAGGCGCGCGAACTGCTGACGACGGCGGGAGTCTGGGTACCGGGGTATGTTCCGGTGACGCGCCCGCGGACTGAGCCCGCTGCCGCGACCATGCTGCTGGCCGCCGAAAACCTCGCAGTGTCCCGCGGAAGGGCCACCCGCCGGGGGCTACGTAAAGTACCGCCCCCAGCCGTCCAGACAGGGGTACAGGCAACGGTCCGCGCGGGGCAGGCACTGACCATCACCGGCCCCAACGGGTCTGGAAAATCAACGGTGGCGCTGACTCTTGGCGGGCTGTTGGAACCGGCTGGCGGGACTGTATCGGCCGGCGTCGAGCTTTCCCGTGGTGCCGGGATCGATCCGTACCGCTGGAAGGCCAAGGAACTGATTGCCCGGATCGGCACGGTCTTCCAGGAACCGGAGCACCAGTTTGTCACCAGCCGGGTGCTGGATGAACTGACCTTCGGCCCCCGCCACCTTGGCCATGGCGACGAACGCGTGGACGAGCTCCTGGAGCGGCTGCGGCTCACGCATCTGGTGGACGCCAACCCTTACACGCTCTCCGGCGGTGAGAAACGGCGGCTGTCCGTGGCCACCGTTTTGGCCGCGCACCCGCAGGTGCTGATCCTGGATGAACCCACGTTCGGCCAGGACGCCAATACCTGGACGGAGCTCGCGTCCCTGCTCTCCGAACTTCTCGACGCCGGCACGGCCGTGGTGTCCGTAACGCATGACGCCGAATTCAGCCACGCCCTGGGCGGAACGGAGTTGGGGCTGACATGAGGCAGGAACTGACGATCCGAAGCAGTCAACAGTCCGAAAAAGCGCTGCTGACCCGGAGCAATCCGCTGGCCAAGTTTGCCGCCGTCGTACTCATTTCGATGGTGCTGGCGCTATCCGTCGACTGGGTCTCCGCCTCGGTGGCGCTGCTGGCGGAACTTGCGGTGCTGCCGCTGGCCGGGCTGACGCTTGGCCTGCTGTGGCGCCGCGGCTGGCCCTTGATTATTGCCGCTGCGGTGGGCGGCTGGAGCACCTCGATCATCGCCGCTGATGCCGGGAGGGTACTGCTCGACGTCGGGATCTGGTCCATCAGCGAAGGCTCACTGGAGTTGGGGTTCGGGTTCTTGCTGCGCGGCCTGGCTATCGCGCTGCCGGCCGTCATCCTGATGAGCTGCACCGACCCAACAGACCTTGCCGACGCCCTCGCCCAGAAAGCCAGGCTGCCGCACCGCTTTGTGCTGGGCACGTTGGCGGCGATGCGGCTGGTAGGGCTGATGGCGGAGGAATGGCAGACCATCGGCATGGCCCGGCGCGCCAGGGGAGTGGGCTCGCACGGCAGTCCGCTCCAGCGGATCCGGGCTACCTTGGGGCAGAGTTTCGGCCTGCTGGTGCAGGCGCTGCGCCGTGCCACCCGGCTGGCCGTCACCATGGAAGCCCGCGGGTTCGGCACCTCGGAGCGGACCTGGGCGCGGGAGTCCACCTACTCCCGCCTGGATCTCTGGGTGATCCTGGGCGGCATGGTAATCGCCGCTGCTGCGGTGAGTGCCGCCGTCGTGGCTGGGACCTGGAACTTTGTGTTTTAGAGGCTGCGCGCTGTATCCACAGGACAAAGGATGAACTTGCTCACCGGCAAGTAAGGTTTAGGGGAGCGCCGCCGTGAACGGTGCGACAAAACACACATCTCAGGGGGATCATTTGTTAGCTTTGTTGATCGGCGGCGGCGCACTTGCCGTCCTAATTATTGCGGGATTTATTTTCTACACATCGAGTATTCGGTTCGCCAAGCCCAATGAAGCCATGCTCATCACAGGCAAGAGCGATCCGAACACCACGGATGAAACGTCCGATGACCAGTCCCGCGTCATCATTAATAACCGGGCGTTCGTCAATCCCATCACCGAGCGCGTCAGCCACATTTCGCTGTCCTCGCGCCAGGTGGAAGTCACCATCGAAGCCATCTCCAACAACGGCATCCAGCTCAAGCTGACCGGTGTGGCCCAGGTAAAGGTAGGAGGTGACAAGATCTCCGTTCGCAAGGCGGCCCAGCGGTTCCTGGACCAGCAGGACGCCATTGACCATTACACCCAAGAGACCCTGTCCGGTTCGCTCCGTTCCATCGTGGGCATGCTGAGCGTAGACGCGATCATTAAGGACCGCGCCCAGTTCGCTGCCTCCGTCAAGGAAGAAGCCGAGCACTCGATGACCAACCAGGGCCTGGTGATTGATACCTTCCAGATTAAATCTGTTGACGACACCGGTGGCTACCTGAAGAACCTTGGACGTCCCGAGGCTGCGTTGGTGGCCCGGAACGCCAGCATTGCTGAAGCCAACTCCCAGCGTGAGGCGGCCGAAGCCAAGGCACTGGCCGATCAGAAGACTGCAGAAGCCGAGCAGAAGCTGGCCCTCCGTCGCGCGGAACTGAAGCAGGAAACAGACGCGCGCCAGGCCGAGGCCGACGCCGCCGGGCCACTTGCCCAGGCCGAGCAGCAGGAAGCGATTATCCTCAAGAACCAGCAGGTGGTGGCACGCCAGGCCGAGCTTCGCGAGAAGGAGCTCGACATTGAGGTCCGTAAACCGGCCGATGCCGCCAAGTACAAGGTTGAGACCGAAGCCGCCGCTGACCTGGCACGGCGTACCCGCATCTCGGAAGCCACGAAGGTCGAAGCTGCCGCAGAACTCGAAACCCGTAAGCTCAGGGCCGCGGGCAACGAGGTTGAGGCGAAGGCCCTGGCAGCAGCCAACACCGCCAAGGGCAACGCCGAGACCGAAATCAACAAGATCCGTGGCCTTGCGGAGGCTGAGGTCACCAAGACTCAGGGTATAGCGGAAGCCGATGTTGTTGGCCTCCGCGGCAGGGCCGAAGCGGAAGCCATCGAAGCCCAGGCCAAGGCGTACAGCGAGTTCAATGAGGCAGCAATCCTTAACAAGCTGCTGGAGGTTCTGCCGTCCATCGCCAAGGAAATCGCCGCTCCCATGAGTGCCATCAGCAACATGACGGTCATCTCCAACGACGGTGCCGCCCAGATGAGCAAGAACGTTTCCTCAGGCGTGCAGGAAACCGCCCAGCTGCTTAAGGACACCACCGGATTCGATGTGATCGAGATGCTCAAGGGCTTCGGCAAATCAACGCCGACAGTCGTTGAACCGGTGGTCACCGGTAACGGAGTCGTCGCAGACCCGAAATAGTCCGCCCTTCCTTCCCACTTGCTAAAAGAAAAGCGCGGCGTGCTGCCAGAACACGCCGCGCTTTTCCGTGTTGCAGGAGGGGCAAGTGGGGAGGAACGTTCGACGTCATCAGGGCAGGTGCAGCAGATCTCTGAGCTCAACGCTCAGCGAGCGGACACCAGACGAGTGGGGAGGACAAGCTCAGGAACGGGAAATGATCGAACACCTGCATCGGACAGGAGAAGGTATACCAGGTGATGCAACCAAGATTGACGCCACCGTAGGCCTTGCGGAGGTTGTAGAAGCAATCCTTAGCGCAGTACGGACACCTGAGTGGCCGAGACTGGTGGGTTTTAGGAACTGATGGGAGTCTAAGAATTGCCTACCGCTGGTGGAATCCGAAAACGTCAAGCCCTGGCGATAGCAGCTTTGGTCATGGCTGTACTTACAGTCGTGGCTTCGGTTGTGCCGTTTTTCTGGACAGACAGTTATCCGGTTAGACCGGTCTCCGCCAGTATGGTGATTGCCGGAGCAGGGCTCCTTTGCCTTTGTTATTTCTCAAGCGTCCTCCTGCCTGCAGGAACACGCGCACGAGAATTCACGGTGATTGGGTCCGGCATGGTGGGCATGGCGCTACTCCTGATAGGCGGACTTACGCTCGTCGAAATCTATAGGCCAGCTTCGACCTAAGGACTAATAGCGGCCTGTCCATCCGGGAGGTCGCGGCCGCGCTGAACGTCACCAAGAGTTCGGCCGCCTGCCACTGCCACTAGGTGGGTCGAATTCACTGGAGGTCATAGGGTAGGCCTGTGACAAACGAAGCGATCGTCATCGGCGCGGGAATCGGCGGCCTGAGTGCGGCGCGGGCCTTGAAGCTGCGCGGCTGGTCAGTGAGGGTACTGGAGCAGAGCGCCGCACTGCCCACCACCGGAACCATGCTGGGGATGTGGCCGGCGGCGATCAAGGCGCTGGACGGGATCGGGATTGATGAGTCCGCCCGGCGGGCCGAGGGCTGGGTCCGTATGGCTTCGGGTGCCGGATCGGGGCTGTGGACGCCGGCCGGCCGGAAGCTCGTAGCCACTCCCGGCGGTATGGAGATGAACCTGGTGTCACGGCCGGTGCTGCTTGCAGCTCTCGCTGACGGCGTGGATATCAGCTTTAGTACCCGCGTTGACGGGCTTGGCCAGTTCGCCGGCGCAGACCTGGTGGTGGGGGCGGACGGCATTTTTAGTCGCAGCCGCCAAGAGCACTTCGGTGAGCAGTGCAGTGCCCGTTCGCTGGGAGCAGTGGCCTGGCGCGGAACAGTCAAGGGCGCTGTGCCGGAGCACGGTGAGACCTGGGCCCCCGGTGCCCTGTTCGGCATCACGCCTGCGGGCCCTGAAGCCACCAACTGGTACGCCTGCATCACCTCAGGCCAGGTATTCCCAGCTCCGCACCTGCCGCATCTGGAAGAACACTTCGGATCCTGGCAGGGGCCCGTCCGGGAGGTGCTGGACAGGATCAAAGAGGGCGCTGTTCTGCACCATGAACTCTTCGAAACGCCAAGGCTGCCATCGTTCGTGAGTGGCCGGACGGCACTGCTGGGCGATGCCGCGCACGCCATGGGCCCCTTTCTGGGCCGCGGTGCCTGTGAGGCCATCGTTGACGGCGTGGTGCTGGGCCGGTCCCTGGCCCAAGCTTCCACCCTCGACGACGGCCTCGCCGCCTATGACAGGGCGCGCCGGAGGCCCACACAGCGACTCGTGCGGTCCTCTCGCCTGATGGGCCGCCTCGCCATGATGGACCGCGGGGCCAAAGTGCGGGACTCGGCACTGGGCGGGATAGGCCGGTTGATGATGCTGCGGACCAAAGGGCGTTGAAGACGGCAGAGGCCCCGGCCAAGCACTTCTGACCGGGACCTCTGTTGGCGAGTGATTAGTTCTTGGCCACTTCCAGTTCAATCACGGCCCAGGAAAGCGCTGGCAACGTAACCCGGAGTTCGGAGCCGCTTGCCTTCGCGCCGTGCAGCGGTCGCAGTCCGACGCGGTCCGGGCTCTCCTGGGTGTTCGCCGTCAAGCGATCGCCGTCTTCGGGAATTTCCAGCACCTCTGCACGGAGCACCCGCCGGGCATCGAAGCCACGCAGCGCAACCTCAACGTCGGCCGCTTCCTCCAGGCCCCGATTCGCGAAAAACAGCGCCAGACGGCCCGTTTCTTCATTCCAGGTCGCGCTGACGTCCACCAGGTCCGTGCTTCCGAACCGGGCATTCTCGTACTTGTCTGAGTCAACGGACAAGCGCAGAATCTGGCCCTTGGCGAGTTCAGCCATGCGCGCAAAGGGGTGGAAAATGGTCTGGCGCCAGGCCGGTCCGTTTTCTTCGGAGAATATCGGCGCAATGACATTCACCAACTGTGCCTGGTTGGCGATCTTGACCCGATCGCCGTGACGGAGCAGGGAGTTCAGCAAGGTACCCACGACGACGGCGTCCGTCACGTTGTATTTGTCTTCGATGACCCGGGGGTGTTCGCGCCAGCCGCCTTTGCTGATCTGGCTAAGCTGGTCCTCCGAATCGCGGCCGCGCTGGTACCAGACGTTCCATTCGTCGAAGGACAGGTTGATGCGTTTCTTGTGCTTCCCCTTAGCGCGGACTGCGTCGGCGGTCGCTACTACCGACTCAATGAAGTAATCGGTGTCTACTGCGCTGGCAAGGAAGCTGGCAACGTCGCCGTCATGCTCCTGGTAGTAGGCATGCAGCGAAACATAGTCCACTTCCTCGTAGGTGTGGGTCAGCACGGTCTGCTCCCAGGCTCCGAACGTTGGCATCCCGGAGTTGGAGCTGCCACAAGCCACGAGCTCGATAGTGGGATCGACCAATCGCATTGCTTTCGCAGCCTCCTGCGCAAGCCTGCCGTACTCGTCCGCAGTCTTGTGGCCGATCTGCCAGGGCCCATCCATTTCGTTGCCAAGGCACCAGAGCTTGATGTTGAAGGGGTCTTTGTGTCCGTTTTCGGCACGCAGGTCAGAAAGGTATGTTCCGCCCGGATGGTTGGCGTATTCCACGATCTCGCGAGCGGCGTCCACGCCCCGGGTGCCCAGGTTGATCGCTTCCATGATCTCGGTGCCCGCCTGCTGTGACCAGTCCACAAATTCGTGCAGGCCGAAGGCATTGGTTTCCAGCGTGTGCCAAGCACCGTCCAGCCGTCGAGGACGCTTTTCCCGGGGACCAACACCGTCTTCCCAGTTATATCCGGACACAAAGTTTCCGCCGGGGTATCGGATGACGGTGGCCCCCAGTTCCTTCACCAGTTTGAGAACGTCCTGGCGGAATCCGTTGCTGTCGGCCTCGGGGTGCCCGGGTTCGTAAATGCCGGTGTAGACGCAGCGGCCCATATGTTCAACGAAAGAGCCAAAAAGACGGTGGGGGACTTCTCCGATAGTGAAGTCACGGTCCAGGGTGATTGTTGCGCGTGCCATGTGAGAGAGTCTCCTTTTTGATCAGCACATTGTTTTGTGGCGGCCGAAGTGCAGGGTTAGGTGCCCGCCAGCCCGGTCGTCGCAACACCCTTGATGATCTGGCGCTGGAAGAACAGGAACACGAGGATGAGTGGCAAGGCCGCCAGCAACGCGGATGCCATGTTTTGTGCGTATTGAATGCCGTAGGCGCTCTTGATGGTCTGCAGTCCCACCGGGAGTGTCAGGATGGACGCATCGTTGGTGGCGATGAAGGGCCACAGGAAGTTGTTCCAGGCGCTGATGAACACAAAAATTGCGACGGCGGCAAGGATGGGGCGGGAGAGCGGCAGGATGATCTGGGTGAAAATTCGCATCCTGCTGGCGCCGTCCATCACCGCAGCTTCTTCCAGCTCACGCGGAATCTGGTCAAAGAACTTCTTGAGCACGAACACCATGGCCGGGTGGATCACCTGGGGCAGGATGACCGCCCAGGCGGTGTCGATCATACGGAAGGACACCATCTGGTAGAACAGCGGAATCATCAGCACAGGCGGCGGAATGATGATGGAGGCAACGATCACCGTCATCAGCACCTTTTTCCCGCGGAAGTCGATCCGTGACAACGCGTAAGCCACCAGGGCCGAAATGATCAGGGTGATGATCGTGATGGCCGCTGAGGTATAGAGCGAATTCCACGTCCACAATGGAATGTTGCCATCCTGGAACACCTTGACGAAGGCCTCAGCCGTGAAGCCTGACGGCGGAATCCAGCTGATTTTCGGCGCAGCAGCGTCCGTTTCGCTCTTGAATGCCGTGACGGTTGCCCAGGCGAAGGGAACCATCCAAAGGACGGCCAGCAGGGCTGCGACTGCCGTAACCGCTGCCTTGCCCGCGCTGATCCTTTGACGGGGCTTTGGTGCTGTGGGAGTAGCGGTCCGGCGGGGGGCCGGGCGTGTGAGTTCCTCTGTTGCCATGGTTATGCACTCCTGCGTCGTGCGATGACGAATTGAAGGACCGAAACGATCACGATCAGTCCGAAGAAGATGTATGAGATGGCTGCGGAGTAGCCCAGCCGGTATCCGGTGAAACCTGTTTCAAAAATGTATTGGACCACCGGTCTGGTGGAACCGCTGGGACCACCGGCCGTCATCTGGTAGACCTGATCGAAAATTTTCAACGATGCCAGGACCTGCAGGAGGACGATCATCACCGTGATCGGTGCAAGCTGGGGCAAGGTGATGGAGAAGAACTGACGCCAGGCTCCCGCTCCGTCCAGGGAGGCCGCTTCGTAGTGCTGCTGGGGAATGTTCTGCATGGCGGCCAGGTACAGCAGGAAGTTGAACCCTACGGTCCACCACACAGTGGCGATCACGATAGACCACATGGCTACGTTGGGGTCGTTGAGCCAGCCTATTTTCGGCAGGCCAATTTTCGACAGGGAGTCGTTGATAAGGCCCAGTTGCGGGTTATACATCCAGGTGAAGAAGAGCGAGACCACAGTGGAGGCCAGCAGGTACGGAGCGAAGTAGGACAGCCGCCACAGCCATTGTGCAGGCAACCCGACGTTGAGCAGGGCTGCCATGACCAGGGCAACCAGCACCAGCGGAACGGTACTGATGACAGTGAAGTAGAGAGTGTTGCCCAACGAACGCCACATACCGGCGTCAGCGAGGGCCTCGGCGTAGTTGGCCAGGCCAATCAGGTCGTCGTTGGCTCCGGTGAGGGACTTGCCGGTCAGGCTCATGAAGAGGCCGTAAATTAGGGGCCAGACCAGGAACACCAGGAAGAACGCCAGGAAGGGCGCGGAGAAGGCCCAGCCGTTAATGTCGTTGCTTCTTCGGCGGTGCGAAGCGGGCGAGGCCGGAGGGGGCGTAGCTGTGGGTCCGGCGGGTTGGTTAATGGTTGCTGTGGAACTCATCAAGGACTCCTTTGTCACTCACTGTCACTCGGTGTCATCAGACCGGGTTGGGTCTGGAAAGAAGGGTGTTGGTCCGCTCCGCAAAGGCGTCCCAGCCGACGGAGGCCTTGTCGCGGCCCAAGAGTACGTTCTGTACGTTCTCCGCAAAGAAGGTCTGCCAGTCGGAGCCGGAACCGCTGAACCAGGAATCCGGATCGTAGGCAATGATGTCCGCTGCGTTCGCGTAGTGAATCTGGGGTGTGAGTCCTTTGTACTCCGGAGACTGGACAACCGGCTGGTAGGCCGGAATATGGCCGGCCTCGGCCCAGGACAAGGAGCCTTTGAGGATGTCGCTGACGAACTTGTACACGGCGCGCCGCTTGTCGTCGTCGACCTCCAGTTGCCGCGGCAGGACGAAGGAGTGCGAATCGGCGTAGGCAGCCGGCGTTCCATAGAGCGTGGGGATGGTGGAGGCATCGAAAGGCAATCCGGCCTTCTGCAGGGTGGGCAGTTCCCAGACCCCGCTGAACAGCATCCCTGAGCCACCGCGGGCAAATTCGGCGATGCCCGTACTGATGTCACCGCTCTTGGCGGCTACAGTGTCGTCAAACAGCGACGCCATAAAGTCCAGGGATTCGATGGCTGCATCCCGGTCAACCTGCATCGGTTGCCCGGGGGTCAGGACCATGTCGACGCCGTGCTGCTTGTAGAGAGTGTAGAAGAGACGCCACATCTGGGACCCGCTGCCCAGGTATCCGAAAGACAGGCCATGAGACTGTGTGACCTTCTGCATCTCGCGGGCCACCTGCAGAAACTCCTGGGGGGAGGTCGGAGCCTGAAGCTGGCCGTTGGCTGCGAGGACTCCGGCTTTCCCGGCAACGTCTGTGTTGTAGAACATGACAAAAGGGTGGGAATCCAGGGCGATGGAAAACACCTGGCCATTGTGCTGGCTCTTTTTCCAGATCCTGGGGGCAAAGCTGCCTGCGGTGACGCCATGCTCAGCCAGCAGGGACATGTCCCAGGGATCGATGAGCCCGCCCGGGGCATAGCCGGGAACCCGGCTGGCGTGCATAATAGCGATCTGCGGCGGGCGGCCTCCGGCTGAAGCCATGGCCAGCTTCGTGTAGTACGGCGGACCCCACGCCAGGACTGTGGGGTGAACTGCAAGGCCGGGGTTGCTTTGGTTGGCCCTGTCGATCATGGCCTGCATTTTGATGCCGTCCCCGCCGGACAGGAGATGCCAGAACGCGATGTCCTGCACGGCCGCGTTGGCGGGTCCGCCGCAACCAGTCAGGCCGGATGCCAGGAGCAAACTGCCCAATGCCGCTGATCCTGTGAGCAGTTGACGCCTGCTGACTTGTTTCCCGGCCGAAATATCGAACTGCTTCACCAGTCACTCCTTTGGATGGGTCCGCTGAAAAAAGTAGCCTCGGCACACCTCCTAATGGACTCTCTTCGTGAAGCGAGAAGGCGATGTGACGCACGCCTCACATTACATCGATGTAATAGCGCCCACAAGAGAAATTGTTAGCGCGAACAATCTGATGCTTCGATCTCACTTAGGCACGGGAGCTGTCCCGTTCCACGATCGTGTGGGCAACCGTTGCCACTCGTTGGCAGCTGGTGCGGTCCGCCATCCGCTCTGTGAGCAGCCGCAATGACTCATCAGCTATCCGGCGTTTGTCGAAGGAGACCGTGGTCAGTGCGGGCACGGCGTACTGTGCGTCCGCGATATCGTCAAAGCCGGCTACGGCAATATCTTCCGGGACCCTGATTCCCTTCTTCCACAGGACGCTGAGGGCACCAATGGCCATCGAATCCGTGAAACAGAACAAGGCCTCGGGAAGGGGATTTGACTCCAAAAATGAGGTCAGCGCTTCGGCGCCGGTTTGTGGGGTCCATGTTGTGCAGCGGATCAGCAAGGAATCGTCACGGCCGATGCCCAGCTCACTCAAGGCCTCGTGATACCCACGGGTGCGGAGGATGGCTACAGCGGAACCGCGGCCCGTGTCCGCCCCAAGCACCGCGATGCGGCGCCGCCCGCTCCTGGCAAGTGTCAATGTCATGTCCCGGGCGGCGGCAACGCTATCCACCCAGACCCGGTCAGCCAGCGTTTGGGGCACTTCTCCCAGCATGACCACGGGAGGCAGGGTGACGCCGACTCTGACTGAACTCTGATTCAGGACTACGGGATTGAGGATGAGACCGTCGATGAGACGGGCCCGCGCCTTGGACAAAAGATCCTGTTCGCGCCGGGGATCTGAGCCGGTTTCCTCAATCTGGACACTCCATCCCTGTTCATGGGCAGCCTCCACCACATTGTGGGCAATTTCAGCTGAGTAGGGCGTAGCAAGATCCGGCAACGCCAGTGCGATCACCCCGGATCTGCCGTTGCGCAGGCCGCGGGCCGAAAGGTTGGGCACGTAGTCCAGCTCGAGAATGGCTTGCTCCACCCTGAACCTGGTGGATTCGTTGACGGGGATTACCCCGTTCATTACGTTCGAGACGGTCTTGGGCGAGACGCCTGCACGGCGCGCGACGTCCTTGACGGTGGCGCGCACGGCACCCCTTTCAGAGATTCCCAACGAGCGCCGGCAGCAGCAGCGGCGGCCGCTTCCGCTGACGCTTGTCTACTAATGCTACCGTCCACGGGGCCACGGATGTCCTTGGATTGGATCGGTGCAGTACCGCTGGCCCCAGGCGGGCGCTACTGCGCCCAGACAAATCATCAGATGTCTGACTAGGATGTAGTGGTGCAACAAGAACATACTCTCGTCTATCAGGCCCCGGCTGAAGGCTGGCTTGAAGCCTTGCCTTTGGGGAATGGCAGGCTGGGCGCCATGGTCTTCGGTGGGCAGGAGTTGCCGTCGGCACCGGACGGCAATCACCCGTGGGGACTGGAGCACAGGTTTCAGCTCAATGACAGTTCGGCCTGGTCAGGATCGCCGCAGAGCCAAGCTCTGGAGCCTCACTTCACGCGGACGCAGGCCGATGCCGTCCTGGGGACCAGCCGCCGCCTGATTAGCGAGGGACGCCACGCGGAGGCCCACCAAGTGCTCCGAAAACTCCAGCACCGGCACTCGCAGTCATACCTGCCGTTTGCCGACCTCTTCCTCGCGGTATCTCCGGCGCAGAGCCCGGGGCATACCACTGCAGGCCACATAACGTCTGATGTTAAAGCCCGGCGGCATAATCGCTCCCTCGACCTGTCCACAGCCGTCCACACCACGGCCTATGACGTAGACGGGCATGAAGTCCTGATTGAAGCTTTTGCCAGCCATGATCCCTCCGTGCTGGTCATTACTGTGGATACCGATGTGCCGGAAGGCCTGGATCTCAGTGTCCGGCTGGATTCGCAACTGCGGATCCTCAACCGCACCAGCACCTCCACCCTGGCGGCCCTGGAACTGAAGATGCCGGCCGACGTCGTACCGTCCCATGACGGCGGCGGCGTGCTGTATTCCGACGACGATTCCCAAAGTCTCCAGGGCGCCGTCGCCGTCGCTTGGGAACACAACGGGACGCCCGTCGCTGACGCGGGCGGGGGATTTGACGACGGCGGCCTGGCCGCCGCGGGAGTGCGCCGTGCCACAATCTACGTCACCACCGAAACAACGTTCCGTGGAATTGGCCTTCCCCCTGAGGGAACTTCCCGGTGCGCTGCTGGCCGTGCCGGCGCGCGTCTGGGGGCGGCCGCGACAATCGGTGCAACCGCTCTGCTGGCCCGCCACAAGGAAAGCCATGCGCGGCTCTACAGCAGCTCCGGTATCAGCCTGGACGTCCCCGCCTGGACGGGCACCAGCACAGCCGGGCGGCTCCTGTCCGCCAACGCCCACCCGGACGGGCCGCTGGCCGCCGACCCCGGACTGGCGGCGTTGCTGTTCAATTACGGGCGGTACCTCCTCATTTCCAGCTCCCGGACGCCTGCTCCGGAGGCCGGGAAAGGCAGCGGCTGGCGCGGAACCCCCGCCAACCTGCAGGGCATTTGGAGCGATGAGCTTCCTGCGCCCTGGAGTTCAAACTTCACCACCAACATCAACCTGGAGATGAACTACTGGGGCGCCGAGCCCACCGGCCTGGCGGAATGCACCGGGCCGCTGTTTGCTTTGATCGATGCGTTGCAGGAAACAGGGGCCGCCACTGCCCGGGAGTACTACGGTGCCCGCGGCTGGACCGCCCACCACAACTCGGACATCTGGGCGTACAGCAAACCAACAGGCCACGGCGAGCATTCACCGGAATGGTCCTTCTGGCCCATGGCCGGGCTCTGGCTGGTCCGCCACCTCTGGGAACACTTGCAGTTTGCTGCCGATCCGGTAAGCCGCGACGCTTTCGCCCGGGACACGGCCTGGCCGGCCATTAAGGGTGCCTCTGAGTTCGCCCTGGACCTGCTGGTCGAATTTCCCGATGGCTCTCTGGGAACCAGCCCCTCCACCTCTCCGGAAAACAACTTCCTGGCCGGGGAGCAGGCAGCGGCAGCCGGGGAATCGTCCACCCTTGACCTGGCACTGATCCGGGACGCGCTGGACATGCTATTTTCCCTGGCAGCCGAGCTGGGAAAGGAAGACGACCTTGTAGTGGCTAAGGCCCGGGCTGCCCGGCCGCTGATCCCCGAGCCCGCCGCCGGACGGGACGGGAAGCTGAGGGAATGGCTCGCGGACCCGCCCGAGTGGGAACCGACCCACCGGCACCTAAGTCACCTCTACCTCGTTTACCCGGGAGATACGCCGCTCGATCCTGTCCTCGAAGCTGCTGTGAACCGCAGCCTCGACGGCCGCGGGGACGAGTCCACCGGCTGGTCATTGGCCTGGAAGATCCTGCTCCGTGCCCGGCTCCGCCAGCCGCACAGGGTGGGGGACCTCCTCAGGCTGTTTTTTCGGGACATGGCCACACCTCGGGGCGGTCACAGCGGAGGTCTGTACCCGAATCTTTTCAGCGCCCACCCGCCCTTCCAGATCGACGGCAACCTCGGCTTTGTGGCCGGCCTGGCCGAGTGTCTCCTGCAGAGCCACCGCACCTGTGGAGGGGCACCGGAAATCGAGCTGCTGCCGGCGTTGCCGGAGGAACTTCCCGACGGCGCGGCGGCCGGACTGCGGGCACGGCCGGGAGTGGAGGTGGACCTGGAATGGAAAGCCGGTGTCCTGACTGCGGCCAGCTTCAGGTCAGCCGTGGACCGCCACGTCCTGATACGTTACGGCCGCCATACTCAGGAGTTGCACCTGCAGAAGGGCGAGTCTGTTGCCCTGGTCCTGGACTGCTTCCCTGACGACGGGCACGAGTGAACGCGGGACGGCTAGGCTTAAACCATGATCACCCGAGCCGATGTGGGTCAGGCCGCCGCCAGAATCGCCGGGCTGACCCGGCGCACGCCTCTGCTGG
The DNA here is from genome assembly GCF_055361265.1 of Pseudarthrobacter sp. TRD_SC_9. Lineage (NCBI taxonomy): Bacteria > Bacillati > Actinomycetota > Actinomycetes > Micrococcales > Micrococcaceae > Pseudarthrobacter > Pseudarthrobacter sp. TRD_SC_9. The sequence goes on along the minus strand of NZ_CM143956.1, from coordinate 3,549,285 downwards.
AAGCGGACGGCGGCAGCTACCCGGGGCCGGTCTGGTTCAAATGCGAGTTTCTGCAGCACACCGGTACGTTCAAGGCGCGTGGCGCTCTCAACAGAATCCTCGCCAGCAAGGAACGCGGTGAGCTGAACGCTGAGGCGGGGGTAGTGGTGGCCTCAGGCGGGAACGCCGGCCTCGCCAATGCCTACGCTGCCGTCCGGCTGGGGGTTCCGGCCACGGTCTTCGTCCCCGAATCGGCCCCGGCAGTCAAGGTCAGGAAGCTCGAAAACATCGGCGCCAGGGTGGTCCAGGGCGGCTCGGAATATGCAATCGCCTATGAGGCGGCCGTTACGCACGCGGCCGCAACCGGCGCCGTCTACTGTCACGCCTATGATCAGCCGGAAATCGTGGCAGGGGCAGGCACCGTGGGTTCAGAGCTGCTTGAACAGCTGGACGGCATCGACACTGTCCTGGTGGCCTGCGGCGGCGGAGGGCTGATGGCGGGGATCGCCGCAGCTGTTGAAGGACAGGCCAAAGTGGTGGCCGTGGAACCTGAAAACGCGCCAACCCTCCACGCGGCGCTCGCCGCGGGAAAGCCGGTGGACGTCAGCGTCCGCGGCGTTGCCGCTGATTCCCTGGGTGCCCGCCGCATAGGTGAGATCGGTTTCGCAGTGGCGGTCCGCACCGGCGTCGAAAGTGTCCTGGTGCCCGACGCCGCTATTGTGGCTGAGCGTTCACGGCTCTGGAACGAGTACCGCCTGGCGGTGGAGCACGGTGCCGCCGCCGCATTCGCGGCCCTGCACTCAGGTGCCTATATGCCCGTTGCAGGGGAACGCGTCGTCGTTATCCTCTGCGGCGCCAATACGGATCCCGCGACGCTGTAGCCGCCTTCAATTTACCTAAAAATCCCTGTCGAGCGGGCCCGTCTCGGTGACTGGGGCGAGGGATGAAGCTCTGCCGGTGGTGCTGGTGACGGATGACAGCGGGCTCCATACCATCGCTGCCGCGGTGCTGGAGGTTCGGAGGCTTGCTGAGCCGCTCACGGGCATGCCCAGTGTCACGGTGATTACGGTACTGGGCACCCCGGCGATGGTTGCTGTGGTGGCGGTCATGGTGGCGAGGAAGGTGACGGCGCTGCGGTTCTTTACGAAGTTTGCGTTTGTATTAACTGTTCCCAGGTTTACGGTACTGCCCGGGCGCTGTATGTCGATGGTGTCTCCGTTGTTGCCCAGACCCACGATGTTGCCGTCCCGGAGGCGAAGGGTCACGGGTAGTGCAGCACCGGTCCATCCCGGGGTGACGGATGCCAGGTTTACCTGCTGGCTGTAAGTGAAGGTGAGGGTGTCCCTGGGATCCGGACGGCCCTCGAAGCCGGTTCCGTTGGTTGCCTGAACGTTAACTCCGCGCAAAGGACTGTTGTCCACACGCCTTCCGCCGACGATCGCGGATACCGTTTCCCTGCCTGCACCGTCCGTGAGGATGGCGCGGATGTCGTACTGGCCGTCGGCAACGGTGCGGGTGTCCCAGAGGCAGGAATAGGGTGCTGCCATAACAGTGCAGCGGGTAGCCCATGTGCTGGTGCCCGCCGGAGCTGTCTGGAACCGGATAGTGGTGACACCTGCCGTTGAGTTGGCAGCGGCGTTGAGGGTAGCGATACCGGTGAGATAGGTGCCCGGATCTTCGATGGACACTGAGGAAACGGTGTTGTCAACGATCCTGTTGATGACAGCAGTCGACGTCGTGCTGTTGCCGGCCTCATCAATGGCAGTGGCACGGAAGCTGTAGGAGGCGTTGGCGAGGGTGGTTGTGTCGAACCGGCAGGAATAGGGCGCCACGGTCATGGTGCAGAGCGGCACCCACGTGCTGGTCCCCGTGCGGGCGTACTGGATCTGGGCCTGGGCGACGCCGGAGTGGGCGTCTGCGGGCATAGCCGTGAAGGAGCTGACTCCCCGTAGCGGGCTGCCGGGATCGCCCATGGTCACAATCGGGGCCAGATTGTCCACCATGATGTCGGTGACCGGTTCCGAGAAGGTGGAAGAGAGGCCCGAAACAGCAACGGCGCGGAGATCGTAAGACCCGCCATTGGTAAATTGCGATGTGTTCCAGGTGCAGTTGTAGGGGGCAGCCAAGTTTAAGCAAAGGGCGTTCCACTTGTTAGCACCGGCAATGGAATACTCCACACGGACGGTGTAAGGCGTGTTGCCCGGGCTGTACAGCATGGTGGTCAGGGTTACGGTTCCGCGCTGGACTTCGCCCGGATCTGTGAGGATAACGGCGAACGTGTTCGCTACCGTGGTTTCTACCGGCTCGGAAGTGGTGGAGAGGCCTGCGTTGTCCGTGGCCGTGGCACGGAGACTGTAGGCGCCGTCCGCCACTGTCTGCGTGGCCCAGGTGCAGGCAAATGGGGCCACCGTCACGGTGCAGAGGGTGGTCCATACGCCGCCGGGTGGCTGGTATTGGAGCTCCACATTACCGATGCCGGATTCGGCGTCGCCGGCATCGGCAGTCAATGTGACGTTGGCCCGCACGATGCTTCCGGGACTGGCCATGGTGACTGAAGGCGGCATCCAGTCGGCGGCGGTGCCAAAAGTGCTGCCGGCGTTGGCGGTGCTGTCCGTGAAGGCAGCCGAGGAGAAAGCAGTGGAGGTGGCAACGACCAGGACCCCCAGGGCGGCCACGATCCCTACAGCCGTACCTGCCTTCAAGCGCCCCTTCCATGAACTTTGTCTGGCGCCGATGGGAAACGGGGCAGGCGAAGAAGCACCGCCATCACCATCCCCGTCCTCGTTAGCGCCCTGTTCTTCAGGAAGCGGGCCGAACACAGCTGCAGCCACAGCGAGCAGTGTGAGTAGGCACCACAGTGCCAGCGCGGGGAAATTACCGCTTCTCAGCCACAGACCGGGGAGCCCCACAGCAGGAACAAGAACTCTGGCCTGGCCGGTAATCTGCCCACGGTCCAGAGGAGTGCTGTCAACGGTGGCGTTGGCATCCCCGGCCGTCACAAACGAGCCGTCCGGGTTCTCCGAGACGATCCGATGAAGCCGGGTTTTTTCCACACCGCTGGGTTCCGCTGATGCAGGGCTGGTGAATTCCACCACGCCGCCCAACGGAACTTCCTGGCCAGGGCCGAACGCTGCGGCTATCACCACGTCGCCGGCGCTGATGTGCGGCTCCATGGAACCGCTCTGGACCACGGAACCATGCCAGCCCAGCAGGACAGGGAGAGCTGCAATGAGGGCAAGGCTCAACAGTACGCCCAGATAAAGCCGCGACAGCGTAGAGGCCACAAAAAGCGCCCAGCCATCAGCGGAAAATAGCCGGTCCCACCAGGAAGGATCCCGGGCAGACCCGGGATCCTCCCGGTTCACGGAGTCAGGATCGCCACAGCTCCAGGACTAAGGCGTTGCCGGCGAGGCGTCGGACTGGAGTTCCCACACCAGATCAATGCCCACCCGGGCACCCTGCAGTGCGTTGACGTCGTCCTGGCCGAGGCCGGTGGTATCGAAACGCCAGGTCCCGCGGTAGCTCTGCTTTTCGCCGGGCGTACCGGCCGTCTTCCAGGCTGCGCCCCCGGTGGCGAAGTCGCGGTTTACAGTGGCAAGTGTGGAGATGGGCAGCTCCGGGACGGTGTTTAGCGTGGGGATGAACCCGGTGCAGTCATTGAAGGAACCGCCGGTGCCCTGCTCCAGATCAAAGAAAATCCTGTTCTCCAGGCCCTTCGCGGTAATCAGGTTCTGCGTGTAGGCCCGAACTTCGCCCGGAACGGTGGAGTTGGAGGTGACCACGATGCACTTCTCGCCCGTCTGGCCGGGGACGATGTTCTCCACGGTGAAGGCGGCAGCGCCGAGATCATCGTCAGTGAGGGTGACGTTGCCGGTGCTCCAGGCGCTGCCGGCGTTGCGGGTGGAAGCCGTAAAGGCGGCCTGCGAGCCTTGCCACACCATGCCGCCGGCGACGAGGACGGCAAGCGGACCGGCTGCAAACACGGCGATCTTACGGATACGGGCAGAAGGGGTTTTCATTACTGAGACCTTGTCTTAGAACCGATAAAACGAATGTTTGCTCGGCCTATCCAGAAAGACACCCCCAGGTATCCCGCTGCCCCCAAGCACTGACATCCCCCAATGTACGGCATGCACCGTCATACTTGACATTGCGCGTCATAAAGTTTAAATAGGGCCATCAGAACATCAGCAAAAAGAAGCCAGCAAACGTGCACACGATGCCAACGGTGGTCAGGATCCAGCCGACAATCAGGACGGGGTTGTCATGCCGGGGTTCGGCCAGGCTCCACCGGGCAGGATGGCAGAGGTCATAGTGGAGGACGATTTCAGCGCCTGGCTTCAGCCCGACGGTTTGCTCGGCTGTGTGCAGCGAAATATGAGGCGAGTTCCCGGCATCGGACCACCTGAACCCCTTAAACCCTCCGGCTTCGAAAACCTCAGCTGTGGTGCTGGTCCACGGGCAGCGGTATTTGGTAATGACCCAGCCGGCGATGATCAGCGGTATTCCGGGGACGAGGCCCACCCAGCTCATCAGCTCCAGGATGGCGCCAAGATGATCTACGGGCTCTGGCATGCTCTGATTTTATGCTGAGTCCGGGGAGCGTGAAGCACCCCGGTTGGGTTCCGGCCCGGCAAAAGCGTGATTAGGATGGAAGTGTTAGCCGCTGGCGGTGCCGGCGGGAACCAACCGTAGGGAGAAACACCATGGGTTTGGATGACAAAATCGGTAACGCTGCCGAGAAGCTCGGCGGCAAGGGCAAAGAGACCACCGGCGAAGCAACCGGCGATAAAAGCCTGCAAGCCGAGGGCAAGGGCGATCAGACCAAGGCCGATCTGAAGCAGGCCGGCGAGAAGGTCAAGGACGCCTTCAAGAAGGATTGATTCCTGTTACATGACGAAGGGGTGCGGTTCCCATAGGAGCCGCACCCTTCCTGTATCTGCCTGTACTCCACTGAGCTTCGCTGGGACTGTATGTGGCTAAGGCGGGCTTGTTCGCAATGTTTTGAGACAGGGGTGGCATTTTGGCGGTTTTCGTACTGATTCATGGTGGCGGCTCCACCGCCTGGGACTGGCATCTCGTCAGACCACTGCTCGAGGCATCGGGGCATGACGTCATCGCGGTCGATTTGCCTATCGAGGACGAGAACGCCGGGCTCGAGGATTATGCCCATGTAGTAGTTGCAGCGGTCGGCAATGCCCGGCATGTCATCGTGGTTGGTCACTCGTTGGGAGGTTTCACGGCGCCCTTGGTCTGCGACGAGCTCGCAGCGGACGGTCTCATATATCTTGCGGGAATGATCCCACTGCCGGGCGAGACCTTCGGGGACTGGTGGACCAACACGGGCCATGACCGCGAGAGGATAAACCCGGACCAGCAGGCGTCGTTTTTCAACGGAGTCCCTGAAGACCTGGCCCGCCAGGCTCGCGACAAAGATCGCGACCAGCAAGGCGAATGGATGGCCCGGCCCTGGCCTGCCCAGCGGCACCCCGCCGTCCCCACCAGAGCAATACTGTGCCGCGACGACCAGTTCTTTCCCGCCGCGTTTATGAGACGCCAAATACAGCAGCGGCTTGGAATTGAGCCGGTGGAAATTCCGGGTGGACACTACGTCACCTTGAGCCATCCGGACGCTGTAGCTGCGGCCCTGAACGGCTTCTCCCAGGAGCTCGCCCAAGCGCGGGACAAATAAGCGCGGGACAAATAAGTCCGGGCAAGGAACCCCGACAAAGTAACCCAAAGCGGACCGAGGACCTTGGCTGGATGACGGGAAGTCGCAGCTCAGTGCTCCAGCCGTTGGCCCAGGGTTCATTTGCCCGCAATCCCGGCCTCCTAGCCTGAATCAGCCCCCACGAATTATGGCCAAGGAGACAATACGTGTGCACTGAAGAGAAGGATTGCGGCAGCCAGGACGCCAGTTTGGCGCTTGCTGACGCTGAGCTGAAAGCAATGGGGTTGAGCAGGCGACGCATCCTGCAATCCGCCGGTATCCTGGCGGCCGGCTCGGTGTCTGCTTTGGGCGCCGTGCGCCCGGCCGCCGCCAGCCCTGGAAACAACGATCCACGGCTCACCTGGCTGGTAGGCGACCACCACGTGCACACGCAGTTCAGCCATGATGCCAAGTACATGATCAAGCAGCAGCTCGACGCCGCGGAAACCTAAGGTGTGGACTGGCTGGCCCTGACGGAGCACAGCAACTTCGGGCGCGCAAACAACGGCGGTGCGGTCAACTCGAACAAAGAGATCCAGGCCCAGCGTGCCGCCCGCCCGGACCTGCTGATCTTCCAGGGCCTTGAGTGGTACATCCCGGGCGCAGAGCACGCTTCGGTGCTGGTAACGCCTGGCCCGAATGAAGTCAGCCTGTTGCGCACGTTCGAACTCGTCTGGGATGGCAAGCTGAACCAATGGGAGAAGCCCGCTCCGGGTACGGCCCAGGTGGAAACGTTCGAACGCAAAGCTGTTGAAGCCATCGCCTGGCTGGCCGAACAGCGGCGGACGGGCTACGTGGCCGACGTCGTGGCACTGGCGAACCACCCCATGCGCCTTGGCATCGATTCGCCCCACGAACTCCGTGCCTGGCGCGACGCGGCCCGTGAGGTGATGATCGGCATGGAGGGTGCGCCCGGTGCACAGGGTTCTGGTACCGGCCAATTCGCCGTGCCGGGCGATCAGCGCGGCGAGTACACCAACAACCCCAGCCAGTTCAGCTTCGCGGGATACCCTCTCGACGCCTACCGGCCCTACGGCGGCTTCGACTGGGCAACGGCCACCGTGGGCGGCGTCTGGGACTCCATGCTGGCCGAGGGGCTGCCGTTCTGGATCACCTCGAACTCAGACAACCACCTGACGGTCAAGGACACCTGGAAAACAGGACCCTACCCGGCTGAGCAGCCCTATCTCAGCCTCCCCAACGAATTCGACCGTTGGTCCGTGGAGGGCAAACGCCCGGATCCGTTCGACTCGGGCGAGCGGCAGGGCGGAAGCGACTTCTGGCCCGGGCAGTTCAGCCGAACCCACACCGGCGTGACCGAGCGGAGCTACGCAGGAGTCCTGCAGGCAATGCGCAACGGCCGCATGTGGGTTGACCATGGCCACCTGCTCCAGGGCCTGGACGTCCGGGTACGTCCGCTAAGGAACAAAGGCAACAACGGCAGGAACGGCGTCACCCTCGGTTCCCGGCTTAGCGTGAGCCGCGGCGCCGACGTCGAAATCTCCATCACGATAACCGCCACCGACTACCGGAACGCTGCCGGCATCCTTCCGAAGCTGGCGCACGTCGACGTCATCGGTGGCCCGGTCACCGGTGCGGCGGCGGACCGGGACAGCATGCGGGCTGAAGGCACCACGGTGTGGAAGCAACTGGACGTCTCAGGACGCACTGGCACCTTCACCATCACGCATGTGGTCAAGGACGTCCAGCAGTCCTGTTACTTCAGGCTCCGCGGCAGTGACGGAAACCGCAACGGGACCGGCTACCACGGTGCTTCCGTTGATCCCGCCGGCCCTATCCGGCACGGCAACAACCTGGGCGACGCCGATCCCTGGGTGGACACCTGGTTCTACGCCAACCCGGTGTTCATCGACGTGGCGTAGGACAGGCGGTCAGTCCAGCTTCAACGCGCTCACGGTCACCGGCCCCTCAAGGACCACCCGCAGCGCACTGAACCCGTCCTGCGTACCCAGATCAAAAGTCACCTCGCCGTTGACGGCAGGATCCACCGCGGCGGAACCGGCATCTGCCCAGGTACCTCCGTGGGCCGGCAGTTGCAGCGCTATCCGGGCAGGACCTGTCGAGGAAAGACGGAAGGTGGCGCGCATTGGTGTGCCACCCTCCCAGCCCCGGTAGACCGCCGTCGCCCTCTCCTGTGGGGAAGAAGGCGCGACGGCGGTCCCGGCCAGAGGTGTTTCCGGCACGAGCGCCAGGTTGCTGTGGTGGTCAAAATGTTCGGCGCGGATCCATTCACCGCGTTGGCGTTGGCGGCTGCCTTCACCCGCGACAGCCAACTCCACGCCCAGGGGGAGGCTGCTGGCAGATGGGCCTGCCATCAACTCATACTTTCCGGGCTCAACCACCATCCGGCCTTCCGTCACGCTGAAAGTGGCAAGCCGGTCCACAGGAACAGGAATGGTGACTGTGCGGCGCTCGCCGGCGGCCACGTCCACGCGGGCGTGCGCCACGAGAAGGCGCCGCGGAAAGTCGAAGCGGTGGCCGGCGCAGGCGGCGTAGACCTGGACCAGTTCGTTGACAGGGCGGGTACCGGTGTTGCTGACCACAACCTGCAGGGTGGTCTCCCCGTTTTCCTCAGCGGCCGGAACCAGTCCACAGGACTCATAGGCCACCTTGCTGTAGCCAAGGCCGTGGCCCAGCGCGAACAATGGCTCGGCGTCGCTGTAGAGGTAGGTGCCCCTGGAGGCGATCAGGTCGTAATCCAGGATGTCCGGCAGGTCTTCGTCCCGGGCCCACCAGGTCTGGGCCAGCCGGCCGGTGGGCTCCGCGTCACCGCTGAGTACGTCGGTCACCCCGTTGCCCAGCTCCTGCCCCGCATGGGATGTCCATGCAATCGCGGGAATGTCAGCCAGCGGCCCCAACGCGTACGGGTAGGAGGAGACGATCAGCAGGACCGTCCGCGGGTTTGCTTCCCGGACCACCCGGACCAGTTCCTGTTCCTGCTGGGGCAGCGCGAGGGTGGAGCGGTCGATGGTTTCCCGGCCACCCAGATGGGGATCGTTGCCCACGACCACGACGGCGACATCAGCCGCGGCGGCTGCCTCACGGGCGGCCTGCTGCCCGGAGCGCAGAGTCCGCAGCAGGAACCTGTCGGCTGTTTCCTCAGTGTTGGCCGAAAGAGCGGCGCTTCCGGTATGGGACTCAATCCGGAGCCACTTTCCGGAGCCGATGTGCTGCAGGGCCACGGTCCCGTCCGAGGCGGTGTGGAACCGGAAGGTCTCCTGGACCACCCAGCCGCCCACGCGGTCAGCGGACGCGGAGAGGTAGTAGCCGTTCGCGGCAACAAATTTCCCGCTGGACGTGGATTGCAGGGTGCATTCGCCGCCGCCCCAGTCCTTGAGGAGGAAGGAGTGGTTCTGACCTGGGGAGGCTTCTTGCGCTGCGAGCCCGGAACCTCCTGTAGCAACGCCCAAGTAAGTGTCGGTACGCAGGCAGCGCAGTGTCACCTGGTCCACGCCCGCCTCGGCCACCACATCCCCGTACCTGGCAGTCAGGCCGTCCGCGAGGCTTATCTCGTTCTGCAAGGTTCCGCTGTACCAGTCACTGAGGACTGTTGATCCCAGTGCACCTATCACCGCGATTTTGCCGGGCCGGTCCCCGAGCGGAAGGAGGGGCTCGACGCCACAAGGAGCGTTCCTCAACAGCACCACAGATTTCCGGGCTGCTTCACGCGCCAGCTCCACATGGGCCGCATCGCCCACAAGGTCCGCGGGCAGCAATCCGTACGGGCCGCTGTCCGGCTCGAACTCACCTGTCCGCTCACGCAGGACCAGGAGCCGGAGGACGGCCCGGTCAATGTCCTCCTCGCTGATCAGTCCACGTTCCAGGGCGGCATGAAGGTGCTCCAACGACGGCAGGGGATTGTCTGAGTCTTCGGTGAAACTGTCCACCCCGGCACGGAGGGCGGCCGCATAAGCTGACGGGCCGTCGTCGAAGTACTTCTCCGCGGTGTACAGCGACGACGGGGCTCCGGCGTCAGTAACAATGGCCAGTTCATCCCCTCCGCGCCACGTGCGAAGCTCGGACGCCACCAGGTCCGAGACGTGGGCGGGCCTGCCGTTGACCAGGTTGTAGGAGAGCATCACAGCTCCTGCCACACCGTGCTCGATGGGGCCGCGGAAGGCAGGAAGCTCGTACTCATGCAGCACACGGGCACGGAGTTGGCTGCTGGTGACGTTGCGGTCGGCTTCGTTGTTGTAGGCCAGGAAGTGCTTCAGGGTGGGAACCGTCAGCCAAAAGCGTTCATGTGTGCCTTTCAAGCCTGCGCAGTATGCGCTGGCAAGGCTGGCCGTGAGATACGGGTCCTCAGAAAATCCCTCCTCGTTGCGCCCCCAGAGCGGGTGGCGCAGCGGGTTCACCACCGGCGCCCACACATTGGCGCTGACGCCAGAATCCAGGGCCTTTTTCCCCCGGAGTTCCAGGCCCACGGCAGTTCCCACCCGGCGGATCAGGTCTTCATCCCAGCTGGCGGCGAGGCCCACTGGCTGCGGAAAAACAGTAGCCCGGCCCAGCCAAGCAACGCCGTGGGCAGCCTCCGCTCCGGTGTGGAATGACGTCAGGCCAAGTGACTCGATGGCGGGCGCGTGCTGGTGCAGCATTGCGATTTTCTGGTCGCGCGTCAGCCTGGCCAGCAGGGTCGAAGCGGTTGTGGGTGAAGTGCCGGCCTGGGCTGTCGCGTCGGCGGCGGGGGCGGTGGAAGTGGAAGGCACGCTGATCCGTTCGTGGGCAAAGTTGTTTAAACGCTTGCGCGCTGAGGACATTTCAAACATTGTGGCATCTCGCTATGTGAGCTGCAACACAAGAAGCCCTTGCGCTCTAACCGGCCCTCCCCTAGGCTAAACGCAATCGAATCGTTTCGACATTATTTTCCTTACCGCCCCTGTGGTCCTGCAATGATCAGCAGTCCGTCCGGCACATGCGCGCCGGTGTCAGGGGTGTCCTGAAAGTCCACACAAAGGAGTGCAGAACATGCTTGGAAACTTCACCTCCCCGGAACCCACGCCGCCTTTGACACGATTGGCAGGCGGAAGCGTCGGGCGTCGTTCCTTCCTGGGGATCATTGGCGGCGCCGTCGCCATGGCGGCCCTCAGCGCCTGCAGCAGCGGCGGTGCGGCGCCTCAGGCCACCAGTTCGGCCGGCCTCGCCGAAGCAACAGCCAAGCTGGTGCCGGATTACATCCCGTTGAGCATCGTCACGCCGGATATCCCTGGCGTGAACGGTTCGGCCCCCGGTTTCACCAGCATCCCCAAGCTGGTGAAATCCGTACAGAGTGTCCCGGGCAAGGGTGGAACCTACACCGTGATGACTCCTGCCTGGTGGGCCATTCCCCAGGCAGACAACAGCTACTTCAAGGCCGTCAACGAACGCCTGGGCGCCACGTTGAATTTCCAGGTCAGTGACGGCAACACCTACGCGGACAAGATTCAGACCGTCCTGGCCTCTCCCAAGGACGTTCCGGACTGGGTGGTTATCCCGTCCTGGAACCTGCCGCCCCGGTTCGGCCAGGCCGCGAAGGGCCTGTTTACGGACCTGTCCGAGTACATCGCCGGTGACAAGGTGAAGAAGTATCCCAATCTGGCCAACCTGGAGACGGCGGCATGGAAATACAGCTGCTTTGAGGGCGGACTCTACGGCCTGCCCTACCCGGCGGCGCTCATCACGGACGCCTTTTTCTACCGCAAGGACCTGTTCGACGAGCTGGGGGTGGCGGCACCCACGACGGCTGACGAGTACCTGACCCTGGCGAAGGAACTGACGGATCCGGCCAAGAACCGCTGGGGTTCTGACGACGTCTGGAACGGCGCCCAGATCATGCACGGCGTGGTTCCCAAGTGGAAGCTGGTGGACGGCAAGCTCCAGAACAAGTTCGAGACGGACGAATACCGTGCCGCCCTGGAATGGGGCGCGAAACTCTTCGCCTCCGGCGCAGTGCACCCCGATGCAGTCGCCGGCAACTCCCAGCAGGCCAAGCAGCGGTTTGAGTCCGGTGCCGTGCTGATGACCAACGACGGCCTGGGCGGCTGGCACGAGGCCCTGGGCAGGGTGCTGCCCACCAACCCCGGCTTCAAGATGGAACCGATGGACTATTTTGCTCCCGACGGCGGCAAGCCCACCCTGTTCCGCGGCTCACCGGCCGCCATCTTCAGCTTCATCAAGAAAACCGACGACCGGGCCAGGGTGGAGGAGCTGCTGGCCATAGCCAACTTCGCTGCGGCCCCCTTCGGCACCGAAGAGAACATGCTGATCAACAATGGCGTCGAAGGCGTCCACTACACGCTGGACGCGCAGAATATCCCGCAGGCCACGGAGCAGGGCAAGCAGGAAGTCACCAGCACCTATGCCTTCCTGGTCAACGCGGCGGTGGTGAACAACCATGTCCAGTACCCGGGCTACGTGAAGACCAAAACCGAGTGGGAAGCCCGGCAGGCGCCACACGTGATCGACGATATTTTCTACGGCCTGCAGATCCAGGAACCCAACAAGTTCGGTTCCCTGGGAGCCCCATTCGAGGACCTCGCAAAAGACATCCTCCGGGGACGCAAGAGCATTTCTGACCTTGACGGCGCCATCGATACCTGGAAGCGCAACGGCGGCGATGAACTGCGTGAGTTCTACGCAGGGTTTCTGAACGCGTAGGACCCGCCGTGACCACTACAGAATCCATCCCCGGAACCGCGGTTACAGGGGCGGCTGCCCGAAAAGGCAGTCATCCGGCAACAGAACCTGACTCTTCAGGGGACCCGCCACGCAAGAAAGCCGGGTTTCTGCTTCGGCTGAAGCGGGACAAGTCCCTGGTGCTGATGACCCTGCCGGCCATCGGCCTGCTCCTGGTCTTCGCCTACGTCCCGCTGCTGGGCAACATTGTGGCGTTCCAGGACTACTCGCCCTTCGTCGGCATCGCCGACAGTCCGTTTGTGGGCCTGGACAACTTCGCCCGAGTGCTCGGGGATCCGGGCTTCTGGCTGGCAGTGAAGAACACCCTGGTGATCACCGCGTTCCAGCTGGTCTTCTTCTTCCCTATCCCCATAGTCCTGGCGCTGCTGCTGAACTCGCTTCTGTCGCCGGCGCTCCGGTCCACGATCCAGGCCATCGTCTACCTTCCGCACTTCTTTTCCTGGGTGCTGGTGGTTTCCGTTTTCCAGCAAATCTTCGGCGGAGCGGGACTGCTGAGCCAAAGCCTCAGGGCGCAGGGCTGGCAGCCCATTGACGTGATGACCAATCCGGACACCTTCCTTTTCCTCATCACCTCGCAGGCAATCTGGAAGGACGCCGGCTGGGGCATCATCGTGTTCCTTGCCGCACTGAGCGCCATTGACCAGGAGCAGTACGAGGCTGCCGCAGTGGACGGCGCCAGCCGCTGGCGGCGGACGTGGCACATCACGCTTCCCGGACTGCGTGGCGTGGTGATCCTGTTGCTGATCCTCCGGCTGGGCGATGCCCTTTCTGTCGGATTTGAACAGCTCATCCTGCAGCGTGACGCTGTGGGTGCTGAGGCCTCAGAGGTCCTGGACACCTTTGTCTACTACACGGGCATCCAAAACGGCGACTGGAGTTATGCCGCCGCTGCCGGCCTGATCAAGGGAGTCGTTTCCCTGGCGCTGATCCTGGGTGCCAACAAACTTGCCCACCTATTCGGAGAGAGCGGGGTGTACTCAAAGTCATGAGCACCATCAGCAAACAGGACAAGAAATCCCCCATCAGCTCGTTGCTGCCCAAGCCACCTGCCTCACGCCGCAAGAATCCGGCCAGGCCTGCCTGGGAGGAAGAGCCAGGGCTGGCGGCCAAGATCGGCAAAGCCGCCCTGCTCACCTTCGTCGTGCTGGCCGTAGTCGGGCCGCTGTATGCGATCGTCCTGACCAGCCTGTCCACCCAGGCGGCCATCACGGCAGCCGGCGGAATGGTCGTGGTTCCGGGCGAGCTGACCATCGACGCCTACCGCCAGATCATCAGCGGCGGCGTGGTCACCCGTGCGGTGCTGGTAAGCGTGGGAGTGACCGTGGTGGGAACCCTGCTCAGCATGGTGGTGTCCGTGTTGTGCGCCTACGGGCTTTCCCGCCCGGGTTCCTTCGCCCACACCCCGCTGCTGTTCACGCTCCTGCTGACCATGTTCTTCAGCGCCGGGATGATCCCCGCCTTCCTGCTGGTCTCCGGGCTGGGCCTGATCAACACCTACTGGGCGCTGATCCTCCCGGGAGCCATCTCGGTGTTCAACATCATCATCCTGCGCGGGTTCTTTATGGGTATCGACAAGGGCATTTTGGACAGCGCGCGGATCGACGGCGCCAGCGAGTGGCGAATCCTCGCCCAGATTGTGCTTCCCATGTCCAAGGCCGTGACCGCGGTGATCGCCCTGTTCTACGGCGTGGGCTACTGGAACGCCTTCTTCAACGCGGTCCTGTACATCAATGACAGCGCCATGAACCCCCTCCAGGTGGTCCTGCGCTCCTACGTCCTCCAGGGCACGATGGTCCCCGGCCAGATCGCCGTTGGACAGGGCGCGGCCCCGTCCCTGGCGCTGCAGATGGCGGTCATTGTGGTGGCGGTTGTTCCGATTCTGCTGGTCTACCCGTTGGTGCAGAAGCACTTCACCAAGGGCGTCATGATCGGCGCAGTGAAGGGATGATGCCGCTCAGCACCGGAAGCGCGCCGTCACTCGCGGGTCGCCGTGGTGGTGCGTTCCACCAGCGACGGCACAATCAGCCTGATCTCCACGGGCTTGTCAGAGTTGAGGCGGTCCATGACCATTTCGACGGCGGCACGTCCGATGTCGTGGGCGGGGATGGATACTGCCGTCCAGGGTTGGGCGGACGCCATGGCGGCATCTTCCGGGGCAATGGCCACCACGGACACATCCTGCGGGATCTGCAAGCCGCGCAGTGCCAGGGATTCACGCAACATCGGGAGGAGTCCTTCGTTGTGGACCACCAGCGCGGTGGCCGGGTCAGGGCCTGCGAAGACGGCGTCCAGGGCTTCGGCGAGGGCAGCGGTAGTGGGTTCGCAGGCCTGCCGGACGCCGGTGATATCCGCCGCCGCGCACGCCTCTTCGAAGCCCTTTCGGGCACGGTCGGCATAGGTGGCGTGGCGTTCCAGGGACGCCTGGGGCGAACCGATGAACCCCAGGCTGCGGTGCCCCAGGCCGGCCAGATGCCGAACAGCCGTGCGCGATGCTGCAGCGAAGTCGAAGTCAACGCAGCTCAGCCCTTGGGGATCATCCGGGAAACCGATCAGAACCGCAGGCTTGCGGAGCTTGGCAAGCTGCGGGATCCGGGGGTCGCTGGCCTCGATGTCCATCATCAGCAGCCCGTCCACAATGGACTGCGAAGTAACCCGGTGGATTCCGTCGGCGTCGTCCTGGGTGAGCAGCAGCACATCCTGGTTGTAGTCCCGGGCCGTGGTGACCACCGCGGCCACGAACTGCATGATCACACTGACATTAACGTCAGCGCGGAGGGGAACCATCAAGCCCAGCACGTTGGACCGGCTGGACGCCAGGGACCGGGCGCCGGAATGGGGGCTGTAGTCCAGCTTCCGAATCGCCGCCATGACCTGCTCCCGGGTTTCCTCCGAAATGGTGCGTTTGCCGCTCAGCACATAGGAGACAGTGCTGGTGGACACTCCGGCCGCCCGGGCTACATCAATCATGGTGGCCACGGGCCACTCCCTTCATTCGCGCGTAGAACTCCAAGCATAGCCAGCACAGAAACTCTCTAACTGACTTCTGTTCGATAACTTTCGACTGCAGAACCCTGAGAGCACAAACTCACCCCCTACTTCTGATTGAAGCGATTCGACCCATGACAAACCAACCTTCACCACCAGCGCCTGGCACCCGGCCAGCACTGGCCTCCCTCACTGGTACCGCGGGACTGCTTTTTGGAGCGGACTACAACCCGGAGCAGTGGCCCCAAGAGAGCTGGCCGGAGGACATCCGGCTGATGCAAAAGGCCGGGATCAACCTGGTCACGGTGGGTGTGTTCAGCTGGGCCCAGCTGGAACCGCGGGAAGGTGCCCGCGAGTTCGGCTGGCTGGACCGCATTCTTGACCTCCTCCATGAGGGCGGCATCCGGGTGTCGCTGGCGACGCCTACCGCTTCACCGCCGCCCTGGTTGGGCCATGCTTATCCGGAAACCCTCCCGGTTGACGCGGACGGCCGTACCCTTTGGTGGGGTTCCCGAAACCAGTTCAATCCCTCCTCGGCGAAGTACCGCCGGGCTGCGGCCGCAATTACAGAATCCCTGGCCAGAAGGTATGCCAGCCATCCGGCGGTAGCCATGTGGCATGTCGGCAACGAGCTGGGACAGGTCAGCTACGACGACCATAGCGCCCTGGCCTTCCGGGCCTGGCTGATGCGCCGCTACGGTTCCATGGAGGAGCTCAACCGGGCGTGGGGAACGACGTTCTGGTCCCAGCGGTACGACCACTGGGACGAGATCATGCCCCCGCGGAGCGCCCCCTACCTGATCAACCCCAGCCAGCAGTTGGACTTTCAGCGGTTCACCTCACACCAGCTGCTGTCCCTTTACACGGCTGAACGGGACATCATCCGCCGCTATGACCCTGTCAGGCCGGTGACCACAAACTTCATGGGCTTCTTCCGCGGCGCCGATTACTTTGCCTTCGCCAAGGAGACGGACGTGGTGGCCAACGACTGGTACACGGATCCGGCCGATTCACAGTCACACCAGTTCGGCTCGCTGACTCACGATCTGTGCCGTGGGCTGGCCGGCGGGCAGCCGTGGCTCCTGATGGAGTCCGCCACCTCGGCCGTGAACTGGCGTGAGCACAACGTTGCCAAGGAGCCGGGCGCACTTCGCGTGGACGCCCTCTCCGCCGTAGCCCATGGAGCTGACGGCGTTTGCTACTTCCAGTTTCGCCAGTCCAGCTTCGGAGCCGAACGCTTCCACTCGGCTGTGGTGCCGCTGGCCGGAGAGGACACCCGGATATTCAGGGAAGCCGCAGACCTGGGGACAGACCTGAAGAACCTTCGCCAACTTGCCGGGGCGGACGCCCAGGCCAGGATTGGGATTCTTTTCGACTGGAACAGCTGGTGGGCTGCCGAATCCCCGGACAGGCCCAGCAGCCGGCTGGACGTACTGGCCCAGCTGCAGGCCTACTACAGCCCGCTCCGTCGGAGAGGGCTGGCGGTGGAGGTGGTGCATCCGTCGTCGGACCTGGGCCGTTTCGACCTGCTTCTGGCGCCCAGCCTGTTTATTCTGACTGAGCCTGACGCAGACTCACTGTACGCATTTGTCCGCCGCGGCGGGCGGCTGGTGGTGGGCCCGTTCAGCGCCGTTGCGGACAGCAACGGCCATCTTGCTCCCGGCCGGTTCCCGGCAGTCCTTTCCGGACTGCTGGGCGTGGACGGTGAGGAATGGCGGCCGCTGGCGGAACCGGTCGAGGTGATCTTCGAGGACCACGCGGCAGCCGGGGGGCAGCGGCACCCGGCGCAGATTTGGACGGAAAACCTGGCCCTGCACGGAGCCACAGCTGAGGCGATGGCCGTCTTCGGTGAGGGGTGTCTCGAAGGCCGTCCCGCCGTCGTACGCCATTCCACAGGGGAGGGCAGCAGCTGGTATGTCGGGGCAGACCTCCCGGCCCCGGCGCTGGACCTGGTGTTGGCTGATGCGCTGAAATCCGCGGGAATTGGTTCGCTTCTGGCCGAGTCGGTGCCGGAGCAGGTGGAGGCAGCCAGCCGCGGCGGACACCTGTTCCTGCTGAACCATTCCAGCACGGAACAGGCCGTGCATTTGGGCTGGTCTTCGGTGGACCTGCTCACGGGAACTGCGCAGAACAGCCGGCTCACCCTTGCCCCTTTCGGGGCCCTCGTACTCAAAGAACCAGGAAAATAGAGGAACAGCATGAAATTCACTGACGGCTACTGGCTGCTGCGCAAGGGCTTCACCGCCCTGCACCCGAAGGACGTGGTGGATGTGGAAGCATCCCCAAACAAGCTCACCGTCTATGCACCCACGCAGCGGATTGCCGACCGGGGTGACGCACTGAACTGTCCGCAGCTGACGGTCACTTTCGAATCTCCCCTCCCGGACGTGATCGGCGTGACCATTGAGCACTTCCAGGGTGGCCTGGACAAGGGCCCGCATTTCGCCCTCAGGGATGGGAGCGCCGAGGTAGCCATCACCAACGACGGCGGCAAGGCCACCTTCACGTCCGGAGGCCTCACCGCCAGCATTAACACGGCGGGAGACTGGAACGTTGACTTCCTGGGGGACGGGCGGCTGCTAACCAGTTCGGTGCCGCGCAGTATAGGCCTGATCACTGACCAGGACGGCCGGCAGTTCGTGCACGAACAACTCACCCTGGGCGTGGGTACCAATGTGTACGGCCTGGGTGAACGGTTTGGCGCCCTGGTGAAGAACGGGCAGTCAGTGGACATCTGGAATGAAGACGGCGGCACGTCCAGCGACCTCGCCTACAAGAACGTGCCCTTCTTCATCACCAACGCCGGTTATGGAGTGTTCGTCAACCATCCGGAGCGGGTGTCTTACGAGATCGGCTCCGAGGTGGTGTCCCGTACCCAGTTCAGCGTCGAGGGCCAACGGTTGCAGTACTTCGTTATCCACGGACCAACGCCCAAGGACATCCTCCGCCGGTACACGGAGCTCACCGGCAGGCCCGCCAGGGTTCCTGCCTGGTCCTACGGGCTGTGGCTCTCCACGTCCTTCACCACCGACTATGACGAAAAAACGGTGATGTCCTTCATCGATGGCATGGAGGAGCGCAACATCCCGCTCTCCGTCTTCCACTTCGACTGCCACTGGATGCGCGCTTTCCACTGGAGTGACTTCATCTGGGATCCTGCTACCTTCCCGGACCCTGAGGGCATGCTCCGCCGGCTCCATGAACGCGGGCTCAAGGTCTGTGTATGGATCAACCCGTACATCGCCCAGCGTTCCTATTTGTTCCGGGAAGGCGCGGAGCTGGGCTATCTGGTGAAGCGGCCGGACGGCTCTGTCTGGCAGTGGGATATGTGGCAGGCCGGGATGGGGCTGGTGGACTTCACCAACCCGGACGCCGTCACCTGGTACCAGGAGAAGCTGCGGGTCCTGCTGAACCAGGGCGTGGATTCATTCAAGACCGACTTCGGCGAGCGGATTCCCACGGACGTTGCCTGGCATGACGGCTCCGATCCCCAGCGGATGCACAACTACTATGCACAGCTGTACAACCAGACGGTTTTTGACCTGCTGACC
Source organism: Pseudarthrobacter sp. TRD_SC_9 (assembly GCF_055361265.1). NCBI lineage: Bacteria > Bacillati > Actinomycetota > Actinomycetes > Micrococcales > Micrococcaceae > Pseudarthrobacter > Pseudarthrobacter sp. TRD_SC_9. The sequence goes on along the minus strand of NZ_CM143956.1, from coordinate 3,530,367 downwards.
AAGGAACTGGGGGAGGGTCAGGCCGTGCTCTTTGCCCGCTCCGCCACTGCCGGCGGACAGCAGTTGCCGGTGCACTGGGGCGGCGACTGCGAGTCCACCTTCGCCGCCATGTCCGAGTCCCTTCGGGGAGGACTGTCCCTGGCTTCTTCGGGTTTTGCCTTTTGGAGCCACGACATTGGCGGGTTTGAGGGCACGCCGGACCCTGAGCTTTTCAAGCGCTGGATCGCCTTCGGCCTGTTGTCCTCGCACTCGCGGCTGCACGGTTCCAACTCCTACCGGGTGCCCTGGCTGGTGGACGACGAATCCAGTGAGGTGCTGCGTCACTTCACTGAGTTGAAGATGCAGCTGATGCCCTATCTGTTGGGCGCGGCCGAGGAGGCGCACCAGACCGGGGCGCCGCTGATGCGTTCCATGTTTGTGGAGTTCCCCGATGATCCCGCCTGCGCCTATTTGGACCGGCAGTACATGCTGGGCTCCGGGTTGCTGGTGGCTCCGGTGATGGCTGCCGGTGGCTCGGTGGATTTCTACCTCCCGGCGGGAACTTGGACCCACCTGGAATCGGGTGAACAGCTCCCGGGCCAGCGTTGGCACCGCAAGGAGTTCAGCGTCATGGAGGCGGCTGTCTACGTCCGCCAGGGAACCATCCTGCCGCTGGGAACCGTCCGCGACAGGCCGGAGTACGACTGGTCCACGGAGATGGAGTTCAAGGCCTTTGCGGCGGAGGAAGGCCACAGCCAGACCATCACCATGCCCACCACCGACGGTTCGTTTGTCCCCGTGGAGATAACCGTCACGGCCGGCCGGGCGGTGGCAATCAACAAATAACCCTTGCGCTCTTACGAGACGCGTGTCACAGTAGCAGTCGATACGCTTCAACGATACGTATCGACGATTACCTCGGCGACCATGGCGAAAGGAAAACCGTGCCAACCAGCAAGGACGTTGCGGCATTAGCCGGCGTGTCCCAGAGCACGGTTTCCTACGTCATGACCGGCAAGCGGCCCATCTCGGAGAAGACCCGGCTGCGGGTCGAAGCGGCCATCGAGCAGTTGACCTACAGGCCAAATGCCGGAGCCCGCGCACTCGCCAGCCGTAAGTCCCAAGTGATCGGCTTGGTCATCCCGATCACTCCTGAGGTGCATCTGGGCTCCATCATGGAGTTCATCGCCGTTATTGCCGCGACCGCCCGGCGTTTCGACCATGATGTGCTGCTGGTGACGGACGAAGAGGGCAATCAGGGGTTGGAGCGCGTGGTGGGGCAGCAGCTCTGCGACGGCCTGATCCTGATGCAGGTCCAGGCCGACGATGAGCGGATTCCCGTGGTCCGCAAGCTGGGTGTGCCTGTGGTGTTTATTGGCATTCCGAACGACTCCACCGGACTCAACTGCATTGACGCCGATTTCTCCCGGGCCGGCGAGCTCTGCGTCGAGGAGATGGCCGGCGCGGGGCACAGCAGCGGCGTGATCATCGGCTGGCGTCCCCGGCTCGTGGGGAGCACGCTGAACTACGTTGACAGGTTCTTTGGCGGCGCGAACGCTGCCGCGGAGAGGCTGGGGGTATCCCTCGAGCATCTGCCGGCCACGTCGGATCGCCGGAGCATCGAAGCCGCGGTAGATTCCTGCATTGCTTCTTCGCCGGGAATGCCCGCCTTCGTTTCGCCGGATGTGACCGTCCTGGAACTTCTGCCCAGGATTCTTCGGGAGAAAGGCCTGGAGCCGGGGAGGGATGCTTCGGTCATAGGAGTGGGGCCGGTGCCCGAAGCCATGGTTGACCTGGAGGAGTCCACCATCTTGGATATCCAGCCAAGCCTGGTTTCGCAGCGGGCTGTTGAACTTCTCCTTCGCCTGATGTCCGCGGATCATCCGGATTCCGGCGGAACGCTCGAACTTATACCGCCCCTGGTCACCCACCGGCACGGTACCGCTGGATATTCACCTTCCGCATCACAACACGCGTCCTGACAGCCCGCACCACCCCGGCCTACCTGCAGCCGAAAAAGGAAACTCCCATTTGAGCAGCGTCGATACGTATCGATGAACCAGACATGACAGCAATCTCCTTCCAAAACTCAACAGCAACAGCCCACAACCGGCCCGGGCGATGACGCTCCGGCCCCTCACAAAGGATCTGATAATGAAGTCAGCAATCACCCGTACCAAAACCGCCGCATTCGCCGTCACGGCGCTGGCCGGCATTCCCTTGGTTCTGTCCGGCTGCGGATCAAGCACTGCTTCCGGAGGCGGCGGACCGGTAACCGAGATTTCCGTCGTCGATTACTACAACAATGAGCCTGACAAATCGGTCATCGGGGACACTCTTGCGGCTTGCGGAACGCAGTCCGGAGTGAGCATCAACCGCGAAACCGTCCCCGGCAAATCCCTGATCGCCAAGGTGCTCCAGCAGGCATCCTCCAAGACCCTGCCCGACGTGCTCATGCTGGACAACCCGGACCTGCAGCAAATTGCCAAAACCGGCGCGTTGGCTCCGCTCTCTGACTTCAACATCAGCACCGAGGGCTACCCCGAAGGCATCTTGAGCGCGGGGACTTATGAGGACGAGGTCTATGGCCTGGCTCCCACGGTAAACACCATTGCGCTCTTCTACAACAAGGACGTCCTGGCCAAGGCCGGAGTGACGCCCCCGCAGACGTGGGACGAGTTGAAAGACGCGGCAGCGGCCCTCACCGCAGGCGACCAGTACGGCCTGGCGTTTAATGCCAACGCCACGTATGAAGGCACCTGGCAGTTCCTCCCCTTTATGTGGTCCAACGGCGGCGATGAGAAAAATATCGCCACACCCGAGGCAGCCGAGGCCCTGCAGCTCTGGACTGACCTGATCAGCAGCGGCTCGGTTTCATCCTCGGCGCTGAACTGGACCCAGGCCGATGTGAATGACCAGTTCATCGCGGGCAAGGCGGCCATGATGGTGAACGGCCCCTGGCAGATCCCCGTCCTGGAAAAGCAGGCTGCGCTTCAGTACGGCGTGGTGAACATCCCGGTCAAGGAATCAAAGCAGACGTCCGTCGGCCCGCTGGGCGGAGAGGTCTGGACGGTGCCGCAGACCGGGAACAAGGACAAGCAGGCAAAGGCCGCTGAAGTTGTCGCCTGCATGAACAGCGACGAAAACCAGCTGGCCATGGCCAAGGCCCGCAACACCATCCCTTCGAAGACCACGGTTGCCGCACGATTCGCTGCCGAGAACCCCAAGCTCGCCTCCTTTGCCGAACTGGTGGAGACGGCCCGGGCCCGGACCGGCCAGCTCGGTGAGGAATGGCCCGCCCAGGCAACCAAAATCTACACGGCCATCCAGGTTGCATTGACTGGCCAGGCCAGCCCCGCGGACGCCCTCAAGCAAGCCCAGGAAGGCTAAGGGCAGGTCCCATGACAACAACCGTCGAGCAGGTATCCCCGAAGGTGGTGCAGGCCGCCACCGGCTCCGCCACCAGGCGCCGCCAGGGTTACAGGCGCCGGGAGCGGGTCTACCAGTGGCTCTTCCTTGTGCCGGCAGTAACGTACCTGGCGTTGTTCTTTGGCTACCCGGTGGTGAAGAACGTCCTGATGAGTTTCCAGGATTACAGCACCAGCACCTTCTACACAGGCGAAGCCCCCTGGGTAGGATTCGCCAACTACGCCACTGTTATCTCGTCGTCGCTGTTTTCCACGGCGATGGTGAACACCGCGCTGTTCACGGCAGGCTCCATAGCCGGGCAGTTCGTGCTGGGCCTGGGCCTCGCCGTCTTCTTCAAGCGCAGGTTTCCGCTGAACGGGATCCTCCGCTCGCTGCTGCTCCTGCCGTGGCTTCTGCCGCTCATCGTTTCCAGCGCGGTCTGGCGGTGGATCCTGGACAAGGACAGCGGAGCCCTGAACAACTTCCTGGAAAGCCTGGGCCTCATCAGCACGGGAATTCCGTGGCTGACCAGTACCTCACTGGCGCTCGCGGCCGTGATGGCAGTGAATATCTGGATCGGCATCCCATTCAATGTCACCGTGCTCTACGGCGGACTGCAGGACATTCCGGACGAGCTCTATGAGGCCGCATCCCTGGACGGTGCCACCGGCTGGAAGGCGTTCCGGCACGTCACCTGGCCCATGCTCCGGCCGGTGGTGAGCGTGGTCCTGGTACTGGGCGTGGTCTATACGTTGAAGGTCCTGGACATCATCCTGGGCCTGACCAACGGCGGCCCGGCCAACTCCACCCAGACCATCGCAACGCAGTCGTACGCGCTGTCCTTCCAGGACTTCAAGTTCGGCGAAGGCGCGGCCATGGGCAACATCCTGGTTGTGATCTCGCTGGTATTCGCGGTTCTCTACCTCCGTGCCAACCGACGCGCCGTCGACGAGTGAGGACTCCATGAGCATCAAAACAACTTTCGACGCCGGAACGCACCGGCCGCTGCGCAGTACCGCCGGCGCAGCCAGGGAATCCAAGCGGTGGGGAACCACTGCCCTGGCAGTACTCTTCCTGGCGATCATGCTGTTCCCGGTGTACTGGATGATCAACGCCTCGTTGCAGCCCAACGGGGCGACGCTCCAGACTTCCTGGCTGCCGCTTTCTCCCGACTTCACGGGCTATGCAACAGCTATCAGCCAGCAGGGCGGGAATCTGGTGACCAGCCTGGTGGTGGCACTGGGCAGCGTGCTGTTCAGCCTGGCCATCGCCGCGCCGGCAGCCTATGCGCTGGCGTACTTCAAGGTCCGCGGGGCTGGCATTGTGCTGTTTGCGATCCTGATCAGCCAGATGATCCCCGGCATTGTGGTGGCCAATGCGCTGTACACCGCGTACAACGACCTGGGGCTGCTCAATTCCATCCCCGGACTTATCCTGGCCGACTCCTCGCACGGCATCCCGTTCGCGATCCTCATCATGAGGGCGTTCATGAACAACCTGCCCGCGTCAGTGATTGAGGCAGCCAAGGTGGACGGCGCCGGGCACCTCAGGGCTTTCTGGTCCATCGTCCTGCCATTGAGCCGCAACGCACTCATCACTTCCGGGCTCTTCACATTCCTTTTCACCTGGAGTGATTTCCTCTTTGCGCTAACCCTGACCACCACGGACCAGGTCCGCCCCGTGACGTTGGGGATCTTCCAGTACATGGGTGCCTACGTGAACGACTGGAGTTCAGTGATGGCGACGGCGGTCCTCGCCTCCATCCCCGCCATCATCCTTCTCATTGCGGCCCAGAAATACGTGGCAGCAGGCACTACCGGCGGCGCTGTCAAGTGACAGCCAGCACCCATCAGCAACAGTTTCGAAAACCAATTAACCAAGCACAGGAGATGCAATGACTGACAACGCCACCATCCGGGTCACCGTCTGGAGCGAGAACCGCCATGAGCAGGAACACGAGCACGTGGCCGCGTTGTACCCCAAGGGAATGCATGGGGCGGTGAAGGAGGGCATCGAGGAGAACCTGGGTGCCGCCGTCGAGGTGCGGACCGCCACCCTGGACGAGCCGGAACATGGCCTCACCGAAGAAGTCCTGGCCAACACTGATGTGCTGACCTGGTGGGGGCACATGGCCCATGGCGACGTCGACGACGAAATCGTCGAACGCGTGCACCGGCACGTCCTCTCCGGGATGGGGCTGATCGTGCTGCATTCCGGTCACTGGTCCAAGATCTTCACCAAGCTCATGGGCACCACCTGCACCCTGCGCTGGCGGAGCGAGCAGGACCGCGAACTCGTCTGGACGGTTGACCCCACCCACCCCATCGCCAAGGGCGTGCCGCATCCCATCATCATTGATGAGCAGGAGATGTACGGCGAGTTCTTCGACATTCCCACGCCGGAGGAGCTGGTCTTCATCAGCTCCTTCAGTGGCGGCGAAGTGTTCCGGTCCGGCTGCACCTTCCGTCGTGGCCACGGCCAGATCTTCTTCTTCAGCCCAGGGGACCAGGACTACCCGGTCTACCACCACAAGGACATCCGCAGGGTCATTTCCAACGCCGTTCAATGGGCGGTCACGGACAGGCCCCGGCGCGAACTGCCCGAACTCCTTCGCTACGACACCAACGAGTTCTTCAAGGGCGCCACGTACCAGGGCGCTGCCGCCATCTACGAAGGCAGCGACGCATGAACCGGCCATTCGCCACCATCGAGGAGGACGGCACACCCCTGAAAGTTGTGGTGGTTGGTGCCGGGGCCATGGGCCGGGCGTGGCTGGCGGCAGTGGAAGCCTCACCGCTGGTGGAACTCCGCGGCATCGTGGACCTGGACCTTGACGCAGCGCGCGCCAGCGCCGCGTTGATCGGAGAGCCTGACCTTCCGGTGGGTGCCGGAACTGCGCAGTTGGCGTTCGACGTCGGTGCCCAGGCGGTCATTAACGTCACCGTTCCTGCGGCCCATCATCCGGTGACCACGGAGGCTCTCTTCGCTGGCCTCCCGGTGCTGGGCGAGAAGCCCGTAGCCGCCACGGTGGCGCAGGGACTGAGCCTTGCCGCGGCCGCCGATGTCACGGGCCAACTTTTCATGGTCAGCCAGTCACGCCGCTACAACGCCCACCTGTTCGCTGCCAAGGCGCAGGCCGCCTCATTGGGCCGGCTGGGAATCCTCTCCGCGGATTTCTTCAAGGCCCCGCACTTCGGCGGATTCCGCGACCAGATGGATCATCCGCTGTTGCTGGACATGGCTATCCACCAGTTCGACATGGCTCGTTTCCTCCTGGATGCAGATCCTGTCTCCGTATTCTGTGAGGAGTTCAACCCGCCCTGGAGCTGGTACCGGGGCGACGCGGCAGCCGTGGCATCCTTCGAGATGTCGGGCGGTCAGCGCTTCATTTTCAACGGAAGCTGGTGCAGCCCTGGCCAGGAGACCTCCTGGAACGCGGCCTGGCGGCTGGGCGGCGAGCACGGAACCGTGTTGTGGGACGGCGAGAACCTGCCGACGTCGGAAATTTCCGTGGTCCGGACGGATACCGGCGTCGCCGGGGAACAGTCTGCCGTTGCGGACCTGGGCGCCGACGTCCACGGCTCCCTGCGCGAGTTCGTCACCGCCCTTCGGACGGGTACGGCTCCGATGGGCCAGGTCCATGACAACATCCTCAGCCTGGCCATGGTGGAGGCTGCGATCGAAAGCGCCGCCGCAGGCCAGCGCATCAGGATCGATGACCTGCTCCAGCGCAGCTATGACACCGCGGTTCAGGATGAGCGCCGGCCGGACGTTGCCGAAGTGTTGGGTTCATGGTCCGTGGACGGCTCCTTCTCCGCTGCCGCGCTGGGTTCCGCGGGACTGCCGATCCACTGACCCGATGTGGCGCAGGCGACTGGATGCCGCCTGCGCCTCATCGACCGCTACAAGCTAGCTAGTTCTGGACACCGGCTTCCAGCTCACCGGACATGGGGCCAACCTTCTCCTTTTTCTCCTTCTTTTCTTTCTTGGGTTTTTCCGGCCCGGGGGAGGAGACCAGATCACCTACCTGGATTCCACGGCCGTTGGTGCATATGAAAACCCGCCCGAACTTATTAGGGTCAGCGCCGAGGCAGGCACCGGTCCAGCCCCATTGGTGGGCGTCGTCGTTGATCCGTATCCAGGAGGCCCCGGCGTCATCAGAGCGGAAGAATCCGCGAGTGCCGTCGACAACCCCGTTGAGGTAGATGACCATATGGCGGGCACCTTTGGCTGCCTTGCCGAAGGCCACCTGGTCAGCCGAGGAGACTCCGCTGGAAACCTGCCGGTAGGAGACGCCGGCATCCGTGGATCGCCAGAGGCCGCCGCCCGCAGCGGATAGCCAAACATTCCCTGCGCGGTCCGTCACGGTTTCCAGCACACCGGACCCGGTTGGGAGGCCGCTCTGGGTTGCGGAGAATGAGGTGCCGCCATCGCTGCTGGCATAGGCAGTTCCGGTGGCGGAATCGAACGCATAGAAGCGGGCCGGATCAACCCTGTCCGCTACCACTTCCAGGCCGCGGGGCAGCCCCGCTACCGCGGACCAGGACGCTCCAAGATCGGCGGACCGGAAGGCCGGTTGGCCTGTAGTCGACCACACCACTGCGGAGCCGTCTGCTGCCGGCACAACATGGCCCGGATCCGTGATGCCGACGGGCTCGGTGGGGAACGGCTGCCAGCTGTCGCCGCCGTCGAGTGTGTACGCGCCGCGATGATCACCCCAACCGGAACGAACCAGGAAACCTTCGCGGAGGTGAGCGTATTCGATGGAAGTTGAGGTGCCGAAGATGGGGTTTGGATCCATTCCGCCGGGAGGAACTTCCGTGAGGCTGGTGTGGCGATACGTCCCGATGTCTCCCAGCGCGCTGTAGAGGGGCGCGGAAGCCCAGGTGGGGCTGGCGACGTCGAGCACCGCTGTCTCTTCAAGTCCTTGGGCCCGTACGGACCAGGTAGTGGATAGGCCCTTCTCCGCGTCGGTGGCGTTGTCCGTCCCGAAGATGGTGGCTCCGGTGCCGAACAGCACGCGGTCCGGATTGAAGGGGTCAATTTCCAAATCGCCGATCATCCAGCCCAGCTTGGGTTCGCCATGCCAATTTAGGAACGGCGAGGCAGATGTGTCCATGACCTTTTTCTCGGTGATGGAAGTCCAGGTCTGCCCGCCATCCACGCTCCGGAAGATGTCATCCACCGGACCCCAGCGGCCCATGGTGGCGGTCATGACGGTTCCGGGGTTGCTTGCATCCACGGCCAGCCCGGCGTAACCGAACCCTTCTTCGGTGCCGCTGTTCGGCCGGAGCGGGGTGATGTCCGTCCAAGCCGGATCCTGCGTATCGAACTTCCACACGGCGCCATCGTTCATGACATACGGGCCGGGCAGATCGCCGTAGGTCACATAGAAGTTTCCGTCAGCACCGAGTTGGCCGTGGTGGGCGTAGAACCCGGTGGGCTGGCCGGGCAGCAACTGCCATGACTGCCCGCCGTCCTTGCTGCTGTAGATACCCCCGGACTTGTCGGCAGCACCGACATAGATTTCGGTGGGCCCGCCGTCTTCTGCCGGAGCGCCAAACTCGAGGAAGGCGATCCCGATCCCGGGATCACCCTGGACGGGGAAGGGCTCGTGCTTCAACCAGCTCTGGCCAGCGTCCGTGCTCCGCCATAAGCCGTCGTTACGGGTACCCAGATAGAGGATGTTGTTATCGCCGGGATCAACCATGAGCCGTTCGCCCATGGAACGCCCGTCCTCATTGCCACCGGCCTTGAACGGCAGATCCACGCGGCTGAATGAACCGCCTCTGTCCGCTGAGCGGAAGAGTGCCGCATTCCCCGCCCATGGCTGCGTGTAGGTTCCGCCCAGTACGTAAAGGTTGTCCGGGTCCACGGGGTCGGACGCAAGCGCTTCGATTCCGGTGTGGTTCCAGTCGTCCCAGCCGATGAAGTCCATCAGTGGCTTCCAGCGTTGCTGGTCCTTATCCCACCGGTAGGCTCCGCCGATGTCTGAGCGGGCATAGGCAAGCCCTGGCTCTGTGTCGCTATAAACGATTCCGGGGACAAATCCTCCACCTACAATTTCCGCGTTGGACCAGGCATATGCAGGGGTTTTTGGGTCATCAGGCCGTTCCGGCGGCGCGGCTGATGCGGCAGGTCCGTTGAGCAGCGCGGCAACGAGTCCTCCCGCCGTGAGGAGGGTTGCGGTTCTTCGGGCAGCGGACATTTCCTACACTCCTTTGTGATTGATTCGCCGCACGCCAAGCCCCGCCAAGGCGAGGCCCTGGTAATCGGATGTGGCGCGCGTCACCACCCTAGTCGAATCGATTCGATATGGGAATGCCTGCTCGTCGCCCTATGAGACCCTCGTAGAGAACGTCTGTGCTGAAGCGGTCCCGTCCGCGGGCGGGGAGAAGATGCCCACGATTCCAGGCGACGGTTTATCGCACCAAATGGATAAACGGCCCTCAATCTCTACCTGAGGGTAGGAAACTTCGACCAAATAACTCATGCATGATATTTTTTAACCATGACGCAACAAACTGCTGAACATGTTGGAGTGCTCCTGCGCAACGCCCGCAGTGAGAAGGGCTGGACTCAGGGCCAACTGGCTGCCGAGCTCGGAACCAGCCAGAGCGCCATCGCCAGGATGGAACAAGGCAAGCAGAACCTCAGCCTGAAAATGATCCAGCGGCTGGAGAGCATCTTTGGCCGGAGCATCGTCAAGGTGGGCCGGCCGCAGATGACGCACCTGCGGGTGGAAGGCGGGCACACCCTCTCCGGCGCTGTGGATGTCAACAGCAGCAAAAACGCCGGTGTAGCGCTCCTGTGTGCCAGCTTGATCAACCGGGGCACCACCATCTTGCGCCGGCTCGCCCGCATCGAGGAAGTCAACCGCATCGTCGAGGTGCTCAGCAGCATCGGCGTAGAGTGCACCTGGTTGAATGACACCGACCTTCAGCTCCGCCGTCCGGCTGTTCTCGACCTGGCCTCGATGGATGTGGAAGCCGCCCGCCGCACCCGCAGCGTCATCATGCTGCTGGGTCCGCTGCTCGACGAATCGGACCGGTACCAGCTCCCGTACGCCGGCGGCTGTGACCTGGGCACCCGCACCGTTGAGCCGCACATGCAGGCTCTTCGCCAGTTCGGGCTCGCAGTGGAAGCAGCATCAGGCTTCTACTCGGTCCAGGCTCCCAAGGACGATTCCCTGGATCGTTCCTTTGTACTGACCGAACGTGGCGATACCGTGACGGAAAACGCCATCATGGCAGCGGCGCACCGCCGTGGCACCACAGTCATCCGCAACGCCAGCCCCAACTACATGGTCCAGGACCTCTGCTTCTACCTGCAGATGCTCGGCGTCCAGATCGATGGCGTGGGCACCACCACCCTGAAGATCACCGGCAAGTCCAGGATCGACGTCGACATCGAGTATTTCCCGTCGGAAGACCCCATCGAGGCCATGAGCCTGATCACCGCGGGAATCGTCACGCACTCGGAAGTAACCATCCGCCGCGTGCCCATCGAATTTATGGAAATTGAACTGTCCATCCTGGAACAGATGGGCCAAAAGCTCGTGGTGTCCGGGGAGTACATGGCCCGGAACGGCCGTACGCGACTGGTGGACGTCACTACCGTCCCCTCCAAGCTGCGCGCACCGGAGGACAAGATCCACCCCATGCCGTTCCCCGGCCTTAATATAGACAACCTGCCGTTCTTCGCCGTGATCGCGGGCAATGCGCAGGGCCAGACCATGATCCACGACTGGGTCTACGAGAACCGTGCCATCTACCTCACGGAACTGAACAAGCTCGGCGCCCAGGTGCAACTGCTGGATCCGCACCGCATTTACATCAACGGGCCCACCAAATGGCGCGCCGCAGAGGTTGGCTGCCCGCCTGCCCTTCGCCCGGCTGCCTGCCTGTTGCTGGCCATGCTGGCCGCGCGTGGCGTGTCCGAGCTGAGGAACATCTACGTCATTGAACGCGGCTACGAGGACCTGGCGGAGCGACTGAACACCATCGGGGCGAAGATCGAGTACTTCCAGGACTAATCCCGCATTGACGCTGGTAGCACAATGGAAGCATGCGTACTTTCGGCGTCGAGGAAGAGCTCCTGATCGTAGACCCGCAGACGGGGGAGCCGCTGGCCCTTGCGGATGCGATGCTGTCCGGGCGCTCCATAACGCCCTCCTCGGGTCCAGCCCCTGAACCGGAGGCAGCCGATGCCAGTGAGGTGGCGGAGGACGACCATCAGCTTGGCCTGAGTGCCGAACTCAAGCTGGAGCAGATCGAGACGCAGACCCGGCCAGGCCTGACCTACGAGGAACTGCTGCTCCAGATCAGGGCAGGCCGCGCCATGGCAGACGAGGCCGCACAACGGCACGGGGCAAGGGTGGCGGCACTCGCTACCTCACCGCTCGCCTCTACCAGCCACACGACGCCGGATCCCCGGTATGCGCGCATGCTGGAACGCTTCGGGCTGACCGCCCAGGAACAGCTGACGTGCGGCTTCCACGTGCACACCTTCATCGAATCCCCCGAGGAGGGTGTGGCGGTGCTGGACCGGATCCGCGACAAGCTCGCTGTGCTGACAGCAATAAGCGCCAATTCGCCTTTCTGGAACGGCGCCGAGACCGGCTTCGAAAGCTACCGCACCCAGGCCTGGTACCGGTGGCCGTCATCCGGACCGTCCGCCATCCATGGAAGCCTGACCGCTTACCGCCGGCTGGTAACCCGCCTGATGGAAACGGGCGTGGTCATGGACGAGGGCATGATCTACTTCGAGGCGCGGCTTTCCCGCAACCACCCTACGGTGGAGGTGCGGGCGCCCGACGTCTGCCTGCGCTCCGCGGATGCCGCACTGATCGCCGTGCTGGTCCGTGCACTCGTGGAGACCGCAGCGCGGGAATGGCGGAGCGGCGTAGACCCGCTCCCTGTGCCCACCGTGCTGCTGAGGATGGCTGCCTGGCAGGCAAGCAATGTGGGAATTAAGGGTGATCTCCTGGACTTTGGGACCTTCCGTCCCGCCCCGGCAAGCGACGTCGTCAATGCCCTGGTGGAGTACGTAGAGCCGGTCCTGGAGGACCAAGGTGAGCTTGGCCTGGTGAGGCGCGGTATCCAGGACATCCTGAACCGCGGGACTGGTTCCACCGAGCAGCGCGCTGCACGGGACCGGGCACTGGAACGCGACGATCCGGACGACGCCGGGCTCGGGGCCGTGGTGCGGCAGGCCGTGAGGCTCACCATGCTGGAGGCTGACACCGTTGACGTGGACGAGGAAGCCGCGCCGGAGCTGCTGCGCGTCCGGCGCGTCCCCGATCCGCCGAATCCGGGCAGCCACTCGAGGTTGGCTTTCTAGTGGCGGCGACGTACGCGTTCCGTGCGGAATTGTGGCAGTACCCGGGCGAAGCCGGCTGGCATTTCCTCACCCTGCCGCCCGAAGCTGCGAAGCAGATCAGGGAGGAAAGCGCAGGCCGTCGGAAGGGATTCGGCTCGATCAAGGTCATGGCAGAAGCCTCCGGCCTGACTTGGCAGACGTCCATTTTTCCCGATGCCAAGAGCAGCTCCTACCTGCTGCCGGTGAAAAAAGCCGTCCGGATCGCCGCCGGTCTGATGGCCGGAGACGAGGTGGACATCAGCCTCACCATTGAGGATGAGGATGAGGTGGTCCGCGGCGCAGGCAGTTTCAGGTACCCGGCCGGGTCCGGACCCCGCTAGATCTGCTTGAGTGCCTGCTCCAGGTCAGCCAGCAGGTCCTCGGGATCTTCCAGCCCCACGGAGAGCCGCACTACGCCGTCGCTCAACCCGATTGCCGCCCTGCCTTCCGGGCCCATGGCCCGGTGGGTAGTGGTCGCCGGATGGGTGATCAGCGACTTCGCGTCGCCCAGGTTGTTGGAGATGTCAATGATCTTCAAGGCGTCCAACAGCGCGAAGGCGGCGTCCTTGCCGGAGCGGCCGCCCGCCGTCGAAAGCTCCAGCGTGAGGACCGTTCCGCCGGCCTTCATCTGCCGCGCCGCGAGCTGGTGCTGCGGGTGGGACTTGAGAAGCGGGTACTTGACCCAGCTGACGGCCGGCTGCTGCTCCAGCCATTCAGCCAGGCGCAGCGCCGTGGCGGAGGAATGGTTGACCCGCAGCGCCATGGTTTCCAGGCCCTTGGTGAGCACCCACGCGTTGAACGAGGACAGCGATGGGCCCGTGTGCCGCATCAGCTGCTTGACCGGGCCGTCGATGAATTCCTTGGTCCCGAGGATGGCGCCGCCCATGACGCGGCCCTGGCCGTCAATGTGCTTGGTGCCGGAGTAGACCACTACGTCCGCGCCCAGCTCGCCGCAACGCTGCAGCAGGGGTGTGGCAAAAACATTGTCGACGACGACTGTGGCCCCCGCCGCGTGCGCCAGTTCGCTGACGGCTGCGATGTCCACAATCTCCTGCATGGGATTGGAGGGGGATTCGAAGAAGACGGCGGTGGTGGGCACGGACAGGGCCTGGCGCCACTGCTCCAGATCCGGTCCGTCAACGAATACCGTCTCTACACCCCAGCGCGGCAGGATTTCGTTCAGGATGACAAAGCAGGAGCCAAAAAGGGAACGCGCCGCAACGACGCGGTCTCCGGCAGCCAGCAGGGCACCCAGGGCGGTGAAGACCGCCGACATGCCTGACGCCGTCGCAAAGCATGCCTCGGTGCCTTCGAGCAGCCGGAGGCGTTCCTGGAAGGTGGCCACGGAGGGGTTGCCGTAGCGCGAGTAGACGAACCGTTCGTCCTCACCGGTGAACGCCCGTTCGGCCGCCGCCGCGGATTCATAGACAAAACCTGAGTTGAGGAATACCGGCTCGGTGGTTTCCTGGAACATCGTGCGGTCAAGTCCGCCCCGCACGGCCTGGGTGTCCGGGCTCCAGCCGGCCGCGTCCTGATTGAAAGCCATTTACGCCGTTCCGAGGTTGGTGGGCAGTCCGCGGTTCTTCCAGCCGTTGACCGTGCGCTCGCCGTAGCGGTCAGGCTCGCCTTCGAACCCTTCCAGGACGTTATAGGAAGTGAACCCGACCTGCGCGGCGGCGCTGGCTGCTGCTGCCGATCGGACGCCGGAGCGGCACAGGAAAACAAGTTCGACGCCGGCCTCCTCCGGGGCAAGTTGCTGCAGTTCGCTGATGAACTCCGGATTGGGGATACCACCGGCGAAGGTCCACTGGATGAAGATGGGATCGTTCTCCGTGGACTTGGTGTCCGGAATGCCGATGTGTGCCCACTCGCCTTCCGTGCGGACGTCCACCAGGACGGCGCCGGCCTCGAGTTTGGCCCACGCCTCCTGCGGTGTGAGATCGCCTGCGTGGCTCATGCGTGGCCACCGCCGGCAATGTCCGCTTCGCTGAAGTCCCCAGCGCCCAGCTGATCCACAGCGGTGGCGACGGCGGCATCCGCGCTGGCGATCGCTACTGGCAGCAGCAGAGCCTGGGCTACGATCACGCTGGCGCCGTTCCACGTGGCGGCTGGGCTGCCATGCAATACGTAACCTTCGGCAAGCGCGGCGGAAATGCGTTCACAGAAGGCACGGTCGTCCGGGCCGGTGATCAACCGGTAGGCGAGCTTTTCCTCAGCCTTTTGAACGGAATTTTGGTCAGGGGCAGGTGCGTCAGACATGACGGATCTCCTTCTCTCGCGCTTGCAGCTCGAATGGTCGATATGCCGAGTATTCACCTGAGGCACCCCGCCGCGAAAGGGAGGGTTGCCGACCGGACAGTCAGGGCTTGGCACCGGTACTCATTACTCACCAAAAAACGTAACACTCCGCCGCACGCCGGACCGCCCGGACGTCGTCATGTTGCGTAACCGTCGGGGAGTTGAACGGCTGGGGATCCCCGTGGAAGGCAAACCACGAGGGCCTGAACCCGGCGCAATACCGGCCTCAGGCCCTCGCGGCTCGGGCGGTTTATTCGGGTATTCCAACCATCGGGCCCAGCAGCCGGGAGCTAAGGATGAGAACTCCTACCAGCAGGAAACCGCTCCTACTCTCCTACTGCCTAGGCTGATTTTTGGAGGTTGGTCTTGGGCCCGGTTGTCCGGTTCGTTGCAGCCATTGGTGTACTCCGGTTTCGCTGAGGTGTGCGTTGACGTTGCGCGGTTGCACGTTGCTCTTGGACAGGCTGGGCCCATGAAAGCCGGCCCTGGGGAGAGGCTGGTGCTCAGTGTTCCTGAGTTTTGTGATGTGTTGCTCGAGTTGCCTGCGGAACTCAATCTCCGATCGGCCTTCGGTTTCAGATAGTTCCTGGACCAGGTTCTCAGCGGTGGAGAGGACAGCCCGTCCTGTTGAGGTAAGACGGATGTTGGCACTTCGCCCGTCTGCTGCAGGTTCCCTGGCAAGAAACCCGAGCCCTTGAAGGCGCTGGAGGACTTTGCCCAGGCTTTGCCGGCTCACGCAGAGGAGTTCCGCCATATCTGTTGCAGTGGCCGGTTCAAGTTCTGCCACTGCCTCCAGGACATCCAGCGCCCCTTTGGTGAGCTTAAGGCGGGCAAGCTGGCGGTTAAGCCTGCGCTCGGTGAGCCGTGCTGCGATGCCCACCAGTCGGTGGGTGGCCCACTGCTCCGGCCAAGGGCGGGGCGCATTCATGTGCCGCGGACCACCGGCGGGAACTGGCGATTCCGGATCCGGGGACAGCCCCGCAGGGTTGCGGGGCTGTTCCGGAATCCTGTCCTGCCCGCTCACGGGTTCTGGACGTTGTCCTTGGCGTCGACGGCGCGGTGTTTGACGTCGGCGGCAGCGTCCTGGCTTTCGGCCTTGACGTTCTCCACGCCCTCGGCAGCACTGGTCTTCAGCCGGTCCATAGCTTCCTGGGCCGGCTCTTTCAGATCCTGAACCATGTCCTTGGCCACGTCGGTGACCTTTTCAGCCAGGGGCTGAGCAGCGGTTTTGAGTTGGTCCGCTGCTTCGCGCTCTTTCTGGCTGGCCGGGATCAGGGCAGAGATGAGCATCCCGGCACCGAAGGCGACCAGGCCGGCGGCCAACGGGTTGCCCTGGGCCTGCGCCCTGGCCTGGGCGGGTGCGTCGGAGATTGCCGTGCCGGCGTCGGAAATTCTGGCGGATACGTTCTCCTTGGCTCCGTGAAGGCTGTCGCCTGTGCTGCTCAGAGCGTCGCCCGCATGGGTTGTGCCGGAGTCGGCGGCGCCCATGATCTTTTCCTTCACCCCGGACACCGTGCCCATCACAGAGCTTTTGACCTTGTCGGTCTGGCGGTGGACGATGTTGGACGGCGTGACCTTGTCAGCCACCGCGTCAACGTTGGTGCCCAAGCGCGCGCGGGTGGCTTCAATTTCCGAACGGATTGCATCAGGGTTGTCGCTCATCGGTTTACCTCACCTGGTTTTAGAGTTGGGGGTATCTCTGACAATGTTTCGCTGGTCTGGGGCAGACCCTTGATCTGTTTCAGTTCCTTGCGTCCAAGAGTTGCCAAAACTGCGGCAATGATGCCCCAGATAACGGCGACGATCACGGCTGCCCAGCCCAGATGCATGATGGCGCCCAGGGCGAACATCAACGCCAGGGACAGGAACACCAGGACGAAATGCCCGGCCACACCGGCCCCGGCGAGCATGCCGCCGCCTTTGCCGGCCTTGGTGCCGGACTGCTTCAGCTCTGCCTTGGCCAGCTCGACTTCCTGGCGTATCAAGGTGGACATGTCGCGGGTGACATCGCCGAGCAAATCACCAAGGGACGTGTTGTCCGCCTTGGCGTGCGCCGCAGTCGGTGCCGGTTCCGGTATCTGGCTGCTCACAGCTGACGTCCTTCGCTCGACCGGTACGGGTCATCCTCGAGCCGCAAAGGGGTATCTGTTGCGGTACCGGAGGGCAGTGACGTGGTGGATGCCGGGGCTCCGGTTCCTGCCAGTGGCTCGTCGTAATAGTCCGCGCCCGTTCCTGCCGCGAACACGGTCTCCTGCTGTACCGGCGCCGCGTACTGAGCGGTTGCCGGAGCCTGCACCGGGGAAGGCTCCGCTGAGCTCTGGGAAGCACTTGAGCCGCCACCACTAAGACCGCGGGTCAGCCGACCGGCCAAAACGCCGGCGCCTGCGGCCAACAGCAGGAAGGTTCCGGGACGGTTCCGGGCAAAGGTCTGGACTTCCCGGAGCACATCACCCGGCTCCCTGTTCTCAAGCCAGGAAGCGATAGATGAGGTGCGGTCCGCGGCCTGGCGGATGAGATCGCTGGCAATCCCCTGCTGATCGGGAGCGTCGGCCATGGTCTGGAGTTCGCCGGAGATCGTCCGGATTCCCTCGGCAACCTTCTGCTGCTGCGTGCCGGCCTGGCTGGACAGCTCCGAGCCCGCTTGGGACAGCAGGTCCTGGGCGCTGGTCTTCGCCTCGGAAGCGACGTTGGCGACTTCCTCTTTAGTGGTCTGGGCAACGCCCTGCGCTGCCGAAGCGGCGTGGCCGGCAACCTTGGAGGCTTCCTCCATTGCCACGTCCTTGGTGGACGAGGGACCACTGGGTGCATCTGCCGGCATCGCGGGAACCGGGGTGCCAGACGGGCCGGTGGTGCCTGGCGTCGAAACCTCGGGCCATGAATTATCAGTCATCATTACTCTCTTTCGGAAGGTAGCTGGTATCTGAACTTCTGGGCCAACTGCGTTAGTAAGCATGTTTACTAAGTAGATAGTAAGCACACTTGCTATCTGCTGCGCAAGAAAGGAAGCGAACTGTGTGTCACCAGATATGCGAAAGGGAGGCGGCCCGCTGGCCAAACTTCAGGCAGTGGGACGGTATCAGGACAGCCTGTTATTGCGGCGCTGCCCGCCGTATTCTGGGGACATTCATTACCTCCAGGAGGCATCATGCACACGGCAAAATCAATGATGGAAAACGAGCAGGCTCATCGCCTTCTTGAGAACTTCGTGACCCACCTGTCCCATGGCAAGGAATGGGCCACGCCTGGGGTGCAGGCCGCACTTCAAAGAGTGGTGACCGGGCTGGATACGGGGGTGGAAAATGCATCCCCTCGCCTGCAGATGCTTCTACGCCGACTGGCCGAGGATCTTGCCGGAGGCGTGGAAACACTCACCCCACGGGTTCAGGAGAGTCTGAGGCGCGCAGCACCGAAAGCCGCCCCTGACTTCAGGGACGTAGCTCCCGTTGAGGCCGGGAAATCCGGGTCTCGGATGTGGTTGTGGATGGTTGGGCTGCTTCTCATGGCTGGGGCCGGGGCGGTCGCGTGGCGCTCCTCGCGGACATCTGATGAAGAGGCAGCATCGTCAGCAACCGGACAGGGGGCCGGGGAGGCCGCTGTGAATGTGGATCCGGACCTGGCGTCCGGCCAGATTTGAGAAAAGGGCAAGGACTGGAGTGCTCCTGCTGAAGCAGGCGCGGGAAAACCACGAAGCACCGCCCGCCTCCGGAAGGAGGCGGGCGGTGCTTCGTGCCGGCAAGTCAGGTCAGCGCGGACCGAAGTTTCCGCCCAGGGGCGGGATACCTTCGTCGTCTTCGCGGCGCTCTGCCGCGCTGAGGTTCTCACCTTCGGCCGTCTCGTCAGACTCTCCGGTCGTGTCCACCAGGCCGTTCGTCTGGTCAAAGGCGTGACCAATCCTGTCGTCGCCCAGGTCGGCGAGCGAACCGGTGGAGCCGGCTGCCGTCGTCGTGCCCGTTGTGGTCGTACCGCTGCTGACCGGCTCTGCCGGAATCGGCGTAACCGTGACAGGCTCGACGGGGGTAATGGTTGCCTCTACCGTCTCCCCGGTGTCCTTCTTTGATCCGGCCACGGCTGCTGCCGCACCTGCTGCCGCAGCAACGCCCAGACCGGCGGCTACCTTGGAGAAGCCTGCCTTGCCTGAGTCGCCGCGGGTTTCCGCTGCATCCTCGACGCTGGGGGTGCCCATGGGTGCCCCGGAGCTGACGCTGCCGCGCCACGCTCCGCTGGCGTAACCCTCATCCTCGATGAATTCCTTGAACCGTTTGAGGTCGGCCTCCGCCTGGCGGTCGACGACGTTGAGCTTGTCGCCGACTTTTTCAATGATGCCTTCGGGCTCGTACTCAATGGTCAGCTGCACGGAGGTCTGGCCGCCGCCGACGTCTTCGAATTCAATTGCGCCGGCGTTGGTGGCGCCTTCTGTGGCGGCCCAGGCCACCTTGCGGTCGGGGATCTGCTCCAGGATTTTGGCTTCCCACTGCCTGCGGACGCCGCCGATCTCGGCCACCCACTGCAGCCGGTCATCACTGAGCTGCGTAACGCTCTTGACCCCGCCCATGAAGTGCGGGAAGTCCTCGAACTGGGTCCACTGGTTGTAAGCGGTGCTTACCGGTACGTTCACCAGAATGCGTTTTTCCACCTTCGTGCTCATAACGTCTCCTTTGTTTGTTACCGGGAGCTGATGCGTCGCCAGGATTCATCAGCATGCTTACCAACCTACCTTTTGGACGGGCTGGTTTCCAGAGCCAGGAACAATGACGACGGCGCGGGCGCCGGGGATGCCGTCCACGGGAGGGCGAGGAAGGGCGGCTTTCCTGCGCCTGATGCAGGGCTTCAGTCTCCGAGAATCAGCTGATGCAGCATATGGTCCTGCCACTTGCCGGCGATATTGAGGTACGCAGGTGCTCTGCCGATCTCGGTAAAGCCAAGGTGCGCCAGCACCTTCCTGGACGCGGCGTTGTGCAGCATGGTGGAGGCCTGGATCCGGTGCAGGCGCATCTTACGGGCGGATTTGGCGGCGAACGCCACCGCTGCCGTGCAGAGACCCTGTCCCGTATAGCCCTTATCAACCCAGTACCCCAGGTCCCCACTGAGAAAGGGGCCCCGGATAATTCCGGTGAGGGTTACGGCACCCACGACGTCGGCGCCGTCGAAAAGTCCCCAGGGCACCTCGGTGCCGTCCAAAAGCCGCTGCAGCTTTCCGGCAATCAGAGCGCCCTGGCGCTTCGCGGTAAAGAACTCCTCGGGCCGCACCGGCTCCCAGGGCGCGAGGTGTTCGCGGTTGCGGCGATAGGCCGCGGCCAGCGCCTCGGCGTCGTCAATGCTGAAAGGCCTCATGGTGACGTTTCCCAGCAGTTCCGATGACAGGCGGACGGTCTCAGACATGGTGTCCCTTCTGTAGGTAGGCCGCGGTTATCGTATGCCTAAGTCTGGCTGCCCTCCACGCCGATGCGGCTGGCCCGAAGTTGGTTACACGCCGGAAATTAGGCGGGTTCGCACTGTTCACGAATAAAGGCTCCGTTGAAACATTTCACACATAGCCTTCCTTCTGTAATCATCCGAGAAAGGCACCCTTCATGACAGCTGCTACCCGAAGAAGTTTCCTCCGCTATGTAGGCATGGCCGGCGGCGCCGGCGTGATGTACCAAACCATGAGCGCCATGGGTTTGGCTCCGGATGCAGCAACCCCGGCCTTTGCAGCCCCGCGGGCCGGTGAGCTCAAAGGCAAGGGAAAGAGCGTGGTCATCCTGGGCGGCGGAATCGCCGGCCTGACCACTGCCTACGAACTGGGCAAAGCGGGCTATACGGTCACCATCCTTGAGGGCAGGATGCGGCCGGGCGGCCGTAACTGGACGGTGCGTGGCGGAACAGAGGAAACGGACCTTCTGGGCGGCAGGCAGCGGGCAACCTTCTCCAAGGACCAGTACATGAACGCCGGCCCCGGGCGCATCCCCCAGCATCACATCACCATGGACTACTGCAAGGAACTGGGTGTGGCGGTGGAGCCGTTCACCAACATCAACGCGGACAGCTACCTGTACCGGGAAGGCGCCACCGCGCTTTCCAGCAAGCCAGTCCGGCACCGCGCTGCGAAGGCGGACGTTTACGGCTATGTCTCGGAACTGCTGGCCAAGGCAACCGACCAGGGGTCCCTGGACTCCTATCTCAGCGCCGCCGACAAGGAAAACCTGATCTCCTTCCTGCGAAACTTCGGTGCCCTCGGCAACAAGGTGGCGGGAGATCCCGCCGCGAGCTTTAAGTACGGACCCACCGGCAGAAAGGGCTACTCGGTGGAACCCGGGGCAGGATTGCAGGCCGGCACCCCTCTTGCACCGGATGCCCTGTCCGATGTCTTCGCGAGCGGCGTTGGCAACTACTTCTCTTTCGAGTTCGGGTGGGACCAGGCCATGATGATGTTCCAGCCAGTGGGCGGGATGGACAAAATTCCGTACGCCTTCGAAAAAGCGATCGGCAAGGACAAGATCCTGTATGGCGCGAAAGTCCTCTCCATGAACAACACAGCCGAAGGCGTAACAGTGGAGTACACCAATCCCGGCGGCAATACCAAGGCCATCAGTGCAGACTTCGCCGTCTGCACCCTGCCTCCGCAGATCGCGGCCAAGCTCCCAGGTAATCTCCCGGCAGACGTGACCGAGGCGCTCAAGTTCGCCACACCCAGCGACTCCGGCAAGATCGGCATCGAGTACTCGCGCCGCTGGTGGGAAGAGGACCACCGCATCTTCGGCGGCATCACCAACACCACCCTGGATCTGGGCAATATGTGGTACCCCTCCACCGGGTTCCTTGGCGAACGGGGAACCATGGTTGGCTACTACAACACCGGCGCCAATGCCCGCGCCTACAAGCAGCTCACCCATGACCAGCGGCTCCAGCGCGCCCTTGACCAGGGCGCGAAGATCCACGGTGACGTGTACCGGAAGGCTGTGTCGTCGTCGTTCTCTGTGGACTGGATGAGCACCGAGTTTTCAGAAGGCGCCTGGGTTGGCTGGCCCTCCCAGACGGACGCAAAGTACGCCAAACTGCTGGAACCGTCGGGCAATATCTACTTCGCCGGCGACCACCTCAGTCACGCTATCGCCTGGCAGCACGGTGCCATGACGTCTGCCCGCGCCACTGTCACCGCGCTGCACACCCGCGTCGCTGCGATGGTGGCCGGATGATCCGCAGTTCCGCCGCTCATACCCTTACTCCCGAAAGGAAGCCTGTGCTTCGACGTCGTATTTCCCTTGCGGTAGCTGTTGTTACCGGTTTGACCCTCGTCGCCGGTACCGCTATCGCCGCGCCAAAGGTTTTCGAAGACCTGACTGCGCCCAAGAACGGTACCGCCGTTTCCAACCTGCCCGCCGGGCAGGATAATCCGATGATTTCCAGCGGGGTAGCGATCGGTGCCAACACCGCCATTTACAAGACCAGTGGACTCGGGCCGTCCGCGCTCAACCTGGCAGCGCCGAACGGAACGGAGCAACGCTACATCGACACCGCGGTGTTCCCCGGCGCGGTACTGCCACCCGGCGTGACCATCACCGAGGCGCAGGGCATCAATGTCTTGCGCCGCATCGGGGAGAACCTGGCCCAGGCAGGATTGGATTACGACGACGTCATCACCATGCGCGTTTTCCTCCAGAACCCGCAGGGTACAGAAAAGGCCGACTTTGATGGCTGGAACCGCGCCTACCGGCAGTACTTCGCCAACACCAGCCTGTCCACAGGTGCCGCGGTGAAGGTTCCGCTTGGCTCGGCGGCACCCGCTGCACCAATGGTGGTCAATCCGGCCCGGCCGTCGCGGTTCTCACTGGAAATCGAAAACCTGCCCGTCAACGGCTGGCTGGTTGAGGTAGAGGTGGACGCGGTTTACCCGTCTCCCTCCGGCAAGTAGCAGCAGTAGAACGGTCCGGCGGTATCTCCGACGCGGGAGGAACCGCTGGGCCGCTCTACGGCACCGGGGTGCTTGGGGGTGGCAGGAACAGGTCGCCCGGCCGGTCACCATCTGCCCTTGGAAGGAGACATCTGCCTCAGTCGGTAACGAGCTGGAGGGTTCCAAGGGCGCTGAGCTTGCCGGCAAACCCAAAGGCCGCGTCGGTGAGCTCGGCCTCGGCAACCTTGCGTGTGCCGTCAACGTCGCCGTTGAGGACAGCAGGGGCGAAACGGACATGGGTGGCGTCTTCAATGCCCACAAAATTCAGCCAGTCAGCGAAGAAGGTGCTGCTGAAATCAGAACCGAAGGCAGCCGGAACCCCGGGGGCGTAGACGCCACTGGTATGGATGGCGAGGGCCTGCTTTCCGGCCATCAGCCCGCGACAGCCCGTATCCGGATTGAAACCAAAGCTCCAACCGGGCTGGGTGATGATGTCGATCCACTGCTTCAGGACGTAGGGAACACCCGCGTTCCACATGGGGATGTTGAAGACGTAGGCATCGGCGGCGGCGAACTGGTCGAAGACGGCGCGGGCCGATTCCCACGCGCTGGCCTGCTCGGGTGTTTGGTTTTGGCCGGAGAAGACAGCCATCTTGGCTGCTGCTGCCGTGCGGCCGAAAACCGGCAGTGCACCGTTGTCGAACAGGTCAAGCGTCTCCAGCTCAAAGCTCCCCCGGCCGGCATTCTGGACGGAATCGATGAAATGCCGGGCCAGGCGCAGGGAGTCGCTGTGGGCGTAGCGGGGAGAGGCATTGACGTGAAGGATGGCAGGCATGGGTTTCCTTTGGAAGGGCTGTTTGGGGGCGCTTCGGCCCCGCTACCGATCCTGACCCATGCCTCTGCAGGGCGTAAGAACGCACTATTTTGTGCCTGGGGCACTTCAAGGTGCCTTCCTGGAAGGGACTGCCGCCCGCTGAAAGTATGCTGGTTCCACAGGTGACTCGGAGGGGAAGAGTGTTGGGGAAATGACTCTCACGGCGGAACAGAAGCGTCAGACGGCACAGAAGCAGTACAACGCTTCTCTGGAACTCTGCCCGGCACGCCAGCTTCTTGAGGCGATCAGCAGCAAATGGGTGACGCTGGTAATGCTCGCCCTGGTGGACGGCCAGCAGCGCCACAGTGACCTTCGCAGGAGGATTCCTGGGGCCAGTCAGAAGATGCTCACCTCCACGCTGCGCTCGCTGGAGCGTGATGGCCTGATCTCCCGGCAGGTCACGGCGTCAGTGCCCGTCCGCACTGACTACAAACTCACGGCGCGTGGCCGTTCCCTCCTGCGGATTGTCTTTGACATGAAGGAATGGGCAGAACAGAACATGGACGGCGTTACCGCCTCCCGTATGGCACACGACACGCACCAGTTTCTGCACGCCTGACCTGTCGGCTCCAGCGTCTTGTTGATATTGCACTATTAGTGCAATATGCTGCACTAATGGATGAGAGTACAACAGCCCTGGCGGTGGCCATTGGAGGGCGTGTCAGGCAGGAGCGGCAATCCCGTGGCTGGACCCTGGATCAGCTGGCGGAAGCCACGGGCGTAAGCCGGCGAATGGTGGTCAACGTAGAGCAGGGCACCACAAACCCCAGCGTCGGCACCCTGCTCCGGATCAGCGACGCACTCGGTGTAGGGCTGCCGGCCTTGGTTGAGACACCTCGGCCCAGGCCGGTCACCGTGACCCGCAGGGGTGAGGGCGCAGCCCTGTGGACCTCCGCTGCCGGCGGCCGCGGAGTGCTGGTTGCTGGGACCCAGTCACCGGACGTGCTGGAACTCTGGGACTGGACGCTTGCAGCGGGGGACGAGCACACCAGTGAAGCCCATGCTGCAGGCACCAGGGAACTGCTCCAGGTCCACGCGGGTGCGCTCACCCTTTCCGTCGCTGACGAGACGTACGTCCTTCATGGCGGCGACGCTGTTTCATTCCCAGGTGACGCCGCGCACTCCTACGCCAACCACGGCGCGGACCCGGCACGGTTTTCGCTGGCCGTGTTTGAGCCCGGCGTTGGCAACGGGCACCGCCCGGAGGCCGGCGATGCGTGAGGTGCATACGCTGCACGAATTCCTTGGCCAGGCCTTCGTGGGTGCCGAAGTCCATGCGCTGCGGCCCGACTACCGGGCAGTCCTGCTGACCGTTGACGGACTGGTTCCCGGCCCGAGTGACGACGCCAGCGAGAACCTGTCGCAAGCTGCAGAGGCCTCAGCCCGATCAGCTCTTGCAGGGCAGCCGGTGGAGGAACTGCCGCATGTTGCTGCCTGGCGGGACGCTTACAAGGCCTTCGGCGCCAAGCCGCAACGCACGCGGAACAGCCTGGAAGCGCTGCTTCGCCGCGCGGACGCCGGCCTGCCCAGGGTCAACAGACTCACGGATATCTACAACGCCATCTCCGTCCTGCACCAGGTCCCGCTGGGTGGGGAAGACCTGGCCGGCTATTCGGGTGCGCCACGGCTTATCCGTGCTGTTGGCAGTGAAGCATTTGATACTGCCGCCGGCGGTGAAGACGTGGTGGAGCACCCGGAAGCCGGTGAGGTCATCTGGCGCGACGACGTCGGCGTGACCTGCCGGCGCTGGAACTGGCGCCAGGGCCGCCGCACCCGCCTGCATGGGGACTCCACCGCCGCGTTGTTCATCCTGGACGCGCTGGAACCCATGACTGACGAAGCACTGCAGGCCGCCGTCGGCAATCTTTCCGCCGAGCTGGCCCGGCTGGGACCTGATGTCCGCATCGCCAGCCGGTACCTCAGTGCCGCCACTGCCACCGAAGGAAGCTGACATGTTTAGAGTTCCCGTGCCCCCATGGGGCCTAGCGGTGACGGCGATCCTGTCTGTCCAGTTGGGCTCGGCTCTGTCCGTTGACCTGATTTCAGCGGTGGGTCCCGCCGGGACGGCGTGGCTGCGCCTCAGCATGGGCGCAATCATCCTGCTGGTCTTCGTCCGACCGCCGTTGCGATCCATCCGCCGCCGTGACGTCCCGGCGCTTCTGGGCTTGGGCATCACCACCGGGCTGATCACTGTAGGGTTCCTCGCCGCGATCGAGCACATCCCGCTTGGCACAGCCGTCGCCATTGAATTCCTGGGCCCGCTGACGGTGGCTGCCCTAAGAAGCCACAGCCGGCAGATGCTGGCCTGGCCCGCCGTCGCACTCGTTGGCGTCGTCCTCCTCACCCAGCCCTGGCAAGGCACCATCAACCTCACGGGCGTCCTGTTCGCAGCCCTCTCCGGCACCGGGTGGGCGTTCTACATCCTGCTGACGCAACGGATCGGCGACCGGTTCAGCGGCATAGGCTCCCTGTCCCTGACCATTCCCATAGCCGCCCTGACAGCCGGAATCATCGGCGTTCCGCAGGCCGCCGGACACCTGGACCTCGGCATCCTTGCCGCGGCCGCGGGGCTGGCGATCCTGCTGCCGGTGCTGCCGTTCGCGTTGGAGATCCTGGCCTTGCGCCGAATGACGCCCACGGCCTTCGGAACGCTGATGGCACTGGAACCGGCCGTCGGCGTCCTCCTCGGTCTCCTGATCCTGCACCAGCAGCCCACCGCAATCCAGGTAGCCGGCATCCTGCTGGTGGTCCTGGCCGGAGCCGCTGCACAACGAGGAGGCCAACGACGGCGGCCCGCCCCAGAGGTGCCCGCCAGTCCCGAGGATATGAAGCTGATCAACTGAGTAACGCCCCTCTTTTCCGCACCGCAAGGAGTTTCGATGTTCACTGGCCTCAGTGCCTTTCCCCTCACGCCCCTGCAGAATGATGCGGTGGATGAGGCCGCCTTCATTGGCCTGATCCAGCGCCTTGCGGCAGCCAAGGTCGACTCCATCACCGCTCTTGGCTCCACCGGTTCGTATGCGTATCTGGACGGCGGCGAACGGAGCCGGGTTGCCCGGCTGGCTGTTGAGCATGCCGGCGGTATTCCGGTGTTCGTCGGCATCGGAGCGCTGCGGACGTCACAGATACTGAGCAATGCCGAAAAAGCCGAAAAGGCCGGAGCTTCAGGGCTCCTGCTCGCACCGATGACGTATCAGCCGCTTACCGACGACGACGTGTTTGAACTTTTCCGTACCGTCACGGAACAGTCGTCGCTGCCGGTGATTGTGTACGACAACCCCGGCACGACGCATTTCACGTTCACGACGGCCCTGTACGGGCGTATCGCGGCGCTGCCCCGCATCGCCTCCATCAAGATTCCCGGCGTTCCGGCGGAGCCGGGGCAGGCTCAAGCCCGCGTGCAGGAAATCCGGGACGTGGTTCCGGCGCAGGTCACCATCGGTGTCTCCGGTGATGCCAAGGCGGCAGCAGGGCTGGCTGCCGGGTGCGACGCCTGGTACTCCGTCATTGGCGGCACGCTACCGGCGCTGGCCCTCCAGATCACGGAGGCTGGGAGGGCTGGCAGGTTCTCTGAAGCGCTGGCCGAATCAGACCGGTTGACCCCGCTGTGGCAGCTGTTCGTGGAGTTTGGTGGGAGCCTGCGGGTTGTCGCCGCCATCGCCGAACATCTGCGGCTCGCGCCTTTTGCCTGTCTGCCGCTGCCCATCCAGGGGTTGACTCCGGAGCAGCGAAACCGTGTTGCTGATGTTGTGGATGAACTTGGACTCCGGGGGTAAGACCTCCGGTAGGGCGCCCGGGGGCAAGGCCTCCCTGGATAAGGGTGCCAGCGGTGCCGGGGCAGGGGGACTGGCGCGGTACGTCTTCGCGGCAACACTGGTCCGGAGTGCCGACGGCGGGGCGGTGGTCGCCATTGTGCTGCTGGCCCACGCCTCCGGAATGTCCGGCTGGACTTCCGGACTGCTGGCCGCCTCGATTACGGCGCCCCACCTGCTGGGTCCGTTCATTGCCCGGTACCTGGATGCCGCCAGGGACGCACGCCGGCTGATTGCAGTTTCGGCCGCCCTGCACGGGTCGCTGCTTGGCGCCGCAGCCATCGCGATGACCACCGCAGGCGCACTGTGGCCTGCCCTGCTGCTGCTGGTTTCGGGGGCTTTCGGGCCGATGTTGACCGGCGGAATCAGCAGCCGCCTTCCTGCCATTGCCGGAGCCGGCCAACACAGCCAACGGAGGGCCCAGGGCTGGGATGTTGCCAGCTATGGGCTTGGCGGCACACTTGGTCCGGCCGCCGTGGCGTGGATTGCTGCTGCTTCCGACGCGCTCACGGCTACCTTGGTCCTATCCGGGGTTGCCGTTTTGGGTGCAGGTGCAGTCCTGGTCCTTCCCCGTCAGGAGCCACCCATAAACGCGAACGAGGTGTCCTTGCCGGGCCAAGTCCTGAAGCTGATGTGGGCACATGGGCCGATGCGCCGCACCTTGGGACTGACGATTGTTGTGGCCTTCGCGGTGGCAGCCCTGCCCATCTACGCCGTCGTTGCTGCTCCTTCCCTGGGCGGTGCCACCGTTGCCGGCACCCTCGTGGCGGGCTACGGAGCGGGCACCCTCCTGGGGTCCGCGGGGCTGATGATCCGGCCGCTCCGGCGGGATGCGGATGCCCTGCTGGGCTCGTTGGCGGCATTGGTAGGCGCGGCACTGGTGCTGGTGATTTTCACGCCCACCTTCGCCAGTTCGCTGACGGCCTACTGCCTGGCCGGATTGGCCAACGCGCTGTTCTTCGGGGCAACATTGGCCGCGCGCAGCGAGTACGCACCGGCCCAGTCCAGGGGACAGGTTTTCGTGTGGGTAGGCGCACTGAAGATCGCGGCAGGATCCGCCGGGACTGCGGTCGCAGGAGCGGCCGCGGCCGCGGGCGCAGCGGTGCCGCTGATCCTGGCTGCTGCGCTCATCGCCGTATGTACGGCGGCCAGCCTGCTGGACAGGGCCAAGGGCCGGCGGGCAACGGGCTAGGCATTCAGGAGCCCGTGCAGGCGCCGGTGATGCGCAGATGACACCGACACATTCTCAAAAGATCACACGTCAAAAGCACGGTTGGTCTCTATCGGTGTAAGCCCTGCCCCGAATTCCGAGGCAGCGGGCCGGGCGGCGAGTCTGCCGTGGAAGCTTAACCGACCTCGCCGGGAGCAGACCGCATTGATCCGCAAAAAAACTTTAGACCTCACCCATCCACTTCGTGGCCTCAGCCGAATAGTAGTTGACGCACCGGACACGGACCATGTGTCGGAGAACCTGCGAAAGCAAGCTCCAGTCGCGGTCCGGCGCAGTAACCAACTACTTCAGGGAGATTCAAATGCAAACGATCAAGCGCACAACCTTCTCGATCGCAGGCGTTGCAGCCGCCGCGCTGCTCAGCCTTACTGCTTGCGGCGGATCCGCCACGACGTCTGACTCTTCTGCTCCCGCCGCGGCACCGAGCACATCAGCGAGCAAGTCAGCCACCCCGTCAGCAAGCAGCATGGACCCAGCGGCTAACCTGGTTGGCTCAGGCTGCGCCGCTTACGCCGAGCAGGTCCCGACTGGTGCCGGTTCGGTCGAAGGCATGGCCCTTGACCCCGTGGCCGTGGCAGCCTCCAACAACCCCATCTTGACCACGCTGACTGCGGCCGTGTCCGGCAAGCTCAACCCCAAGGTGGACCTGGTCGACACCCTCAATGGCAGCGAATTCACCGTCTTCGCACCCGTTGACGAGGCCTTCGCGAAAATCGACGCAGCCACTATTGAAACCCTCAAAACCGACGACGCACTCCTCAGCAAGATTCTGACCTACCACGTGGTGCCCGGTCAGATCACGCCGGACAAGATCGCTGGAACCCACACCACCGTGCAAGGCGGCTCGGTCACTGTCACCGGTAGCGGCGATAACCTCAAGGTCGACGACGCCAGTGTCATCTGTGGCGGGGTCCAGACCAAGAACGCAACCGTATACCTGGTTGATTCTGTTCTTATGCCCAAGTAACTGAACTGTTTACCTCGTCACACCTGCAAGACATTTGCTGGTCCCTCTAAAGGCTTGACCAGGCCAGGACCGACAAAGGCTTGACCAGGCCAGGACCGACGACGCGTTGGGGCCTGAGCACGGTATCGCACCGTGCTCAGGCCCCTGTTGCTTTTAACGACTGTTTTAACCAATCCCCGCGCCCGGCCGTTGCGAAGCATTAACATGACTAAGCTTGGATTCCGGATCAAAGGCACTGACGGTATGGCGGCTCTGGCAGGCGTGGTGTCGGCCGCTGTCGTGCTCGCTGTTGCGGAGCTGATCGGTGCATTCTTCACTCCCAGGGCAACCCCGGTGTTTGCCCTGGGCTCGACGTTCATTGACTTCACGCCGTCTTGGATGAAGGACTTTGCGATCGCCACGTTCGGTACGAACGACAAGGTTGCGCTGTTTGTGGGCATGGGCCTGACAATCGCACTGCTGGCCTGCGTTCTGGGCGTAGTGGCCTACCGTAAGTGGGGTCTGGGCGTTCTGGGCGTGCTGTTCATGGGTGCCGTGATTGTGGCCTGCGTCGTGACCCGCGCCGGAGTGGGACCCGCCGAAGCCATTCCGTCCGTGCTGGGAACCATCTCCGGCCTCGTAGTCTTGCATCGCCTCGTGGTGCCGTTGCGGGGGTGGAAGGCGTGGCCGGAAGCACCCGCTGACACAGCGGCCGACGCCGAGGACCGGGTGGGAAGCGTCGGCACTAGCCGCCGCCGCTTCTTCGCTGCTGCCGGAATCATTGCGGTAACCGCCGGAATCGCGGCCACCGGGGGGCGGCTGCTGGGTGCCGCGCGGAGCAACATAGCGCAGGCACGCGAAGCCCTCCGGCTGCCGGCACCGGCTAAGGCTGCTGCCCCGGTGCCGTCGGGCGTCCAATCCCCGGTGGCGGGAGTTACCCCCTGGTTGACGCCAAACAATGAGTTTTACCGTATAGATACGGCCCTCAGCGTCCCGGAAATAAACGTCAATGACTGGGAATTGCGAGTGCACGGAATGGTTGAACAGGAGGTCATCCTCACCTTCCAGGACCTGCTCGACGCGCAACTGATCGAATCGCACGTCACCCTTACCTGCGTTTCGAACCCGGTGGGCGGAAATCTTGCCGGAAACGCCCTGTGGCTGGGCCTTCCCATCCGCGACGTCCTGGCGAAAGCCAAACCCACAGAGGGTGCGGACATGGTGCTTTCAAGATCCATTGACGGTTTCAGCGCCTCCACCCCACTGGAGGTCCTGCAAGATGATCGCGATGCCATGCTCGCCATCGGCATGAACGGGGAGCCCCTTCCTTTGGAGCACGGCTTCCCGGTGCGGATGGTGGTGCCGGGGCTGTACGGGTTCGTCTCCGCCACGAAGTGGGTGGTGGACCTGGAGGTCACCCGCTTCGCGGACAGCAAGGCTTACTGGACCGAGCGCGGCTGGTCAGAGCGTGGCCCCATCAAGACCATGGCACGGGTGGACGTACCCAAGTCCTTTGCAAAATTGCCGGCGGGGAAGGTCGCTGTGGGCGGCACCGCATGGGCGCAGACGCGAGGCATTACTAAGGTGGAAGTCCAGATCGACGACGGCGAGTGGGCGGAAGCAACCCTTTCCGCCGAAGCCTCCACCATCACCTGGCGCCAGTGGTCCTATGAGTGGGATGCCACGCCCGGCCCGCACTACGTCAGGGCCCGGGCCACCGACGGCACCGGTGAAGTCCAGACGGACAAGCGCGCCGATCCGGTGCCTGACGGAGCCTCGGGCTGGCCGTCGGTGATGGTCACCGTGCAGTAACTCTGCAGCCAGACGGCGTCGAACCCTGTGGCCTTCACCAGGGGTCAGGGCGTCAGGAACCCGCGGAGGCAGGCAATCCAGTCGGCAAATCCATCCAGGTGCGCGTCGTGTGAAGCCCCCGCGATATCTGCGCGGCTCACATTCCGGCCGCGGCGCACAAACTCCGCCTGCTGCTCAGGGCTGAACATGCCGTTCTGGCCATAAACCACCAGGACCGGGCAGCCGATGCTTTCCCACTCCGCCCATCGCTCCACGGTTTCCACGTGGGCCATGACAGCGCCCATCACGTCAGCATCGAATCGCGGCCACAGGCCGCCGTCGCGAAGTTCCAGGTCCGCCACCCAGGCCTGCTGGAGGGGCCCGCTGCCAAGATACTCGACGGCGGCACCCCGGTCCGCGAATGGCGCCGGCCAGGAGCTGAAGTACGCGGCCAGGTCGACGCCGCCGTGTTCCGGGCCGGTGCCTCCTGCGTCGCATTCGAGCAGTACCAGCCGCGATACCAGGTCCGGCCTGGCAGCCGCGGCCAGCATGGCGGTATGCGCGCCCATCGACTGTCCCACCAAAGCCACCGGCCCCGGTCCCAGGGACTCGATGAGCTTCACGACGTCAGCCACAAAAGCTTCCCGGCTGACATCGGCGGGTCTTCGGGTGCTGCCGCCATGCCCGCGAAGGTCCGGAATCAGCACGCGGTACCCCGGCAACGCTGCCGCAGTCGGCAGGAACTCACGGGCGTTGCCAGCCAGGCCGTGCAGGATCACGACGGCGGGGGCGTCACCACTGGGAGCCGCATCACCGGGCGCGGGGCCGCCGGTAATAACCGGTGCGCCGCCGTCGTAATAATGCGGCACGGCATCGCCGACATCCAGCAGCCGAGACGTCCATTGCCGGCGGGGCACTAATGCGCCGCCCGCCATTTCCGGGCGTGTGCCAGCACCGTTGCCACCACATGGTCCTTGGCCTCCGCGTAGTAGTTCATGTCCCGCCATTCGCGCTGCGCCAGTTCCTTCTTCACGGAGGCATAGAGTTCACGGTCTTCGGCGCTGACCCGCAGCCAGTCGCGCAGGTCCAGGTAGTCCGTGATCTCAGGCGCTCCGGCCGGATAGACGTGCAGGTGGACATCCTTTTCCGGGCTCCGGAACATCCGGTGATTGGGTTCGCGGACGCGCAGCACCAAGCCGGCAGCCTCCAACGCCGGAAGGTAATCCGCTTCGGCAGCGACGTCCGGAACCACCAGCAGCATGTCGATGACGGGTTTGGCGGCCAGCCCGGGGACCGACGTGGAACCGATGTGTTCCACCATCAATGCAGTCTTTCCGACGGCGCCACGCACCCTGGCAGCCAGCTCCCGGTACCTACGTGGCCACTCGTCCCGGTACTCGACCACCACGACGGGACGTTGCTCACGGCCACCGATCAGGACGGCATCCAGCGACGCGTCGTCGAGCTTTCCCACGGGGGTTTCGACGGGCTCGGTTTCGACGGGCTCGGTTTCGACGGGCTCAACCACCGATCCCCGCAAACAGTTCGCTGAGCTCGGCCGTGAGCTGCTTCCGGAGCTCCACCGTGCCGATTTCCCGCCCGTCGATGTGGTTCACCGGGGCCAGCAGCCGGATACTGGAAATGAGCCATACGGCGTCCGCCGCGTAGAGGTCCTCCGGCTCCAGGGGACCGTAGCCGAGCTCCCAGCCCGCTTCCTTGGCAGCCGCGAACAGCGCGCCCTGCGACGTGCCGGGCAGGATGCCGCTGTCCAGCTGCGGCGTGATCAGGCGGCGCGTTACCCGGGTGCCGCCGTCACCGTCGTCGGACGTTTCATAGTGCGCCAACAGGACGGTGGAGGTGGGGCCTTCCAGGACCCGGCCGTCCGCGGAGGTGAAGATGACGTCATCCGCGCCCATCTTGTGCGCGTGCCGCAGGGCTGCCATATTCACGGCGTAGGAGAGGGTCTTGGCTCCCAGCAGCAGCCACGGCGCGCGCTCGGCCACGGTGCTGTCATACCCGCGGTCAAGGAGTACGACGTCGATGCCCGTCTCGCGCTGCCGGCGGCCTGCCGCCGGGGGAGGGGACGCCTGTACCCAGGCGGTGGGGGTCGCTGTTCCTTCCGGGCCGCGGGTGGCGATCAGCTTGACCACGATCTCGTCGTCCTCCGGCGCGGCCGCCGGGTATTGCTCGCGGTACGCCGCTACAGCCGTGCCAACAGCGGCGCGCCAAACGGACTGGTCAGGAATCTCCAGGTCCAGCGCCCGTGCGGAGCCCTGCAGTCGGTTTAGGTGTGCCTGGATTTTCCGGACTTCGCCGCCTACAGCCAGCATGGATTCGAACACGCCATCGCCGCGGGTGGCGCCCTGGTCCGTGGCCATCAGCTGCGGCTGCGACGCGTCAGCCACACGGCCGGCGGGGTGGGAGGGGTCCAGGAAAACAAGCACCAATGGGGCGGGGGAATTCATTGGTCCAGCTTATCGGCCCGGCCCACCGATATGCTGTGGAGATTGCCGTCCGGAAGAGTTCCGGGCGGTCTGCTATCCCGGGGGTTTGCCTGTGTTCTGGCCTTTTTCTCTGGAGGGAGTCCTGCCAGGCTGGCTGGTCCTGCTCCTGACACTGCTGGATCTGGCAATCCGGGTGATCGCCGTGGGTGTGATTCCGGGCAACAGGCGGCCCACCACAGCCATGGCCTGGTTGCTGGGAATCTTCTTTGTACCGTTCCTCGGCATCATCTTGTTCCTGCTCTTCGGCAACTTCAAGTTGTCCAGCCGTCGCCGTCGCCAACAAGAGCAAGTCAATGAGCGGGTGCGGGCCGGCACCTCAGGGCTTGCCGACGTCGTAAGTTCCTTTGAGGGCCCCGAATGGGTGCAGTCGGCGGCGGAACTGAACCAGCGGCTGGGCTCGCTGCCCATGGTGGACGGCAACTCGGTGGAACTGCTTCCCGGCTATCCAGACTCCATCGGGGTCATGACCGAGGCTGTGCGGAAGGCCAAGCGGTACGTCAACGCCGAGTTCTACATCATGAGCTCTGACCACGTCACTGACGAACTCTTGACCGCACTGGAGGAGGCGGCCGAACGTGGCGTTGAGGTTCGGGTGTTGTTTGACCATATCGGCACGCTACGGGTCCGCGGCTACCGTACTTTCTTGAAGCGGCTCCGCCGGGGCAAGATCAAATGGAAGCGCATGCTGCCGCTGCTGCCCACCCACGGCCAGTGGCGCCGGCCGGACCTGCGCAACCATCGCAAGATCATGGTGGTGGACGGACTGGTGGCTTTCACCGGTTCGCAGAACCTCATTGAACCGTCCTATAACAACCCCAAGCACCGCAAAGTTGGCCGTGAGTGGGTGGAGCTCATGGCGCGGCTGGAAGGTCCCATCGTCACCACGCTTAACGTGGTTTTCGCCACCGACTGGCTGAGTGAAACTGACGAATCTCTAGAGGATCAACTGCAGCCCGAAGGCGAGCTGGCTCCAGGGAACATCTCCGCGCAAGTTGTTCCCAGCGGACCCGGATTCAGCACCGAAAACAACCTGCGCCTCTTCAACACCCTGATCTATTCAGCGCAGCATCGCATCTCCATCTGCAGCCCCTACTTCGTGCCCGACGACTCGCTGCTCTACGCAATCACCACCGCCGCGCAGCGCGGCGTGGACGTGGAACTCTTCGTCTCCGAAAAAGGCGACCAATTCCTGGTCCACCACGCCCAGCGGTCCTACTACGAGGCACTTCTGCAGGCCGGCGTGCGGATCTACCTTTACAAGGCCCCGGCGGTGCTGCACGCCAAACACTTCACCATCGATGACGAAGTGGCCGTCCTCGGCTCCAGCAACATGGACATGAGGTCCTTTTCCCTGAACATGGAAGTCTCGGTGATGCTCCTCGGCGCGGACATTGTGGACAAGATGCGGGCCGTGGAGGACACCTACCGGGATATCTCGAGCGAGCTTCTCCTTGAGGACTGGGTCAAACGGCCGCTCGGTGCGCGGTACGTTGACAACGTGGCGAGGCTGACGGCGACGGTGCAGTGACGGGGGGTCGGAGCTGCGGTGGCTATGGCTGGGTGGATGTCAGTGAGAGTTGGGTTGCTAGGCCCGTGAGTAGAATACTCAGTCCCTGTTCGAGTTCGGCGGCCCCGTCGTAGTCTGCCAGGACAGGCCCGAGTGCGCGAAGATGCGGGAAATCCTTGACTGGCAGGCGGTGCAAGCCAAGTCGGAGGACGGCTTCGTTCTCCTCGGGGTCCACAATGTATTCCTGAAGTTCGTTCAGGATGTGGCCATAGAGGAATCCGTAGTAGGCGCGGTAAACGTGAAGGGCATCATCGGGAGCGAAGCCTGCTTCTATCAGCAGTGCCAGTATCTGCTCCAGTGGGCGCAGTGTTCCCAGCGGGCGGAGCCCCAGGGGAGTCGAAAGGGGACGGGTTACAAGCAGCGGCACGACGTTGGGGTGCCGCAGGGCCAACAGGCGGAGGTCGTGGGCGATTCGTCGCAGCTGGGCCTGCCAATCCGGGTCATCAGCGAAGATGGCAAGTTCGTCAAGGACGAGTTCGGATACCCCGTCCAGCAGGGCCGCACGATTGGCCGCGTACCGATAGAGACTCATCGGATCCCGCCCAAGTTCCTGCCCGAGGCGGCGCATGGTGAGGGCTTCGAGGCCCTCGGCGTCAACAATTTTCAGCGCGGTAGTGAGTACGAGCTCCCGGCTTAGGCGGGCCTTCAGGGTGGACGCTCTGCTGGGTTCGTTTTCCGGGAATTCCATCGTGGGTCCGTCCTGTCGATTGCGTCATGCTTACCGTTGGGAACTACCTAAGGTTGCTTTATTGCCTAGTCTACGCTTAGTGTCTACAGTGTAGAGAAGTTGTTAACGTGGTTCCAAATGCCCGTAACAGCGTTTAAACGGGTAACTGTTTGATCGCTTGGTGTCCTGTGCAA
Organism: Pseudarthrobacter sp. TRD_SC_9; assembly: GCF_055361265.1. Classification (NCBI taxonomy): domain Bacteria; kingdom Bacillati; phylum Actinomycetota; class Actinomycetes; order Micrococcales; family Micrococcaceae; genus Pseudarthrobacter; species Pseudarthrobacter sp. TRD_SC_9. The sequence goes on along the minus strand of NZ_CM143956.1, from coordinate 3,493,866 downwards.
GGCACTGAGTTTGAGTCGCTGTAGCAAAACGGCGGGCACCTGCACCGTAGTGAAAAGAGCCACCATGGCGCCTTCACAGTTTGACCAGTTTCTTCGCGAAGCTACCTACCATGACCCCGACTCAGATCAGGCCCTTGACCGGGATGCCCTTTATGGGCTGTACACCAGCTGGTGCTACGTGACCAAAAACCCGCAGGAACCGGAGCACCTCTTCTGGGCCGCTATGACAAAGCATGTCAGCCCCGGGCAGTGCCTTCGAATGAAGGGTCCCGCAGCCTTGGACTACATCGTGACCAGCTACCCGGCCATGGTCTGAACCTCATGACCACGACCCCCAGCAGCTACATTCCCAGGGAAGCTAATCAGCCGCGAGGAAAACGCCCGTGGTGCGCGGACTGCGACACTGATCTGTACCTCACAGCCCAATCCCCGGCCGTGACCGACCCGCGGACAGGCACCCTCGTCGTCGCCGTCCTATGCTCCCAGTGCAGCCAGTCCCGCGTACTGGACACCACGACAGAACACGCAGCGGCGCTTCCCGCCGGCCTGGTAAAGGGAGCGGATGTGGCCCACCGGACCGAGGGCTATCTGCATTGCGGGGAACTGATGCATGCACCCGCTCCCCGGGCCCCTACAGTGCAAACGTTTCCTATCCAGCCTGGCTCGGAGAACATACTAGGGGCGTACTTGACCACAAAAGTTCTACGTTGCCGGTGCGGGTTTCAGATGGAACTGCCCCGTTGACCAGCCCAGAATGACCGCCCCCGTTTCGCGGCAGAACCACCTAGGACACCAAAATCATGGACGCCACTTCACAGAAGCCCGTTTCCGGTCCTGCCGCTGAGACGCTAGGCGCGATCGAAAACCTGGATCTCACCCCGGCCGGCCTCGCCAATACCCCTGCACAGCAGGAAGACCTCGAAAGTATCGTCTATACCGGAAACAGCTAAGCACGGCCTTGCACTGGGGGAGCAGGGTGGGGTTCTGTGGCCGATCTGACTGTAGACTCCAGCTGCTATCGCCCGGGCCACCCCATCGGTCAGCGATTCCTCTGGATAAGTTCAAAATGTTGAAAGGACCGCGGTGCAAGCCGACCTAAGCCAAGCCGATGACACCGGGCAGCCGCCAGCGCCCCGCAGGCGGCCGCCGGACACCTGCCGGCGAATCATCCCGCGGACAGTAACGACCGGATCCCTGACATCACACGTTCACTCCCTGGCAGGTCCGCCAGGGTCTCCCGGACCTATATTCGTGTTGCTGCATGGTATCGGCATGTCTCACCGGTACTACCGGAAACTGCAGATACGACTGGCCGAATACGGCGATACCCACGCCATCGACTTGCCCGGTTTCGGTGGAACACCAAAACCGGGCAGGCAACTAAGCATCGGCCAATACGCAGTCCACATTGCGACGGTTCTCGAAAAGATGGGGGCCAACCGGGTTGTTGTAGTGGGGCATTCCATGGGCGCCCAATTCGCTACGGAACTCGCGGTCCATAAGCCCGCCCTGGTTTCACACGTCGTTCTCCTTGGCCCGGTCGTGGATCCGGAACGGCGGACTATCCGTCAGCAGTCACTTGCCCTGGGTCTTGATTCCCTGCGGGAAAGCCCGGTCGGAAATGCCATAGTCGTCTCTGACTACGTCCGATCGGGACTGCGCTGGTACCTTACGGAACTTCCCGTGATGATGGAGTACGACCTACAGGCCAGGCTCGCCCTGGTGAACCAGCCAGTCCTGGTAGTCCGGGGCTCGCGCGATCCCGTAGCCACGCAGAACTGGTGCCAAAAGCTCGCTGTTACTGCCCCGCGGGGACGGCTGCTGGAGATATCGGGACTACCGCATATCGTCCAGCACGGCGCCGCCGCACGCACCGCAACCGCCATCATCTCCTTATTGAACGACGACAACTGAGCACAGGTGTAGGGAGAAGTGTCGTTCATTCTTTGCTGTGGCCCTGGTGACAGGGTGGTTAACCTGCAGATCACGACAGCTCAAATCCTTGGACTGGGGTCAATTGCTCGGCGGGAAGGTGGGCCCGTCGCCGCCACTGCCTTTTCTCCTGTTGGCCTTGTCGATGGCTTGTGCGGCTTTGGCTTGGGCTCCGCTGATGTGGCTTGAGTACTTTCCGTGGGTCTTCTCGTTGGCGATGTTGCCGACCTTCGCGATGCCATTTTTAACTTTGTCAGGGTTGTTGCTGACGAACTTGAGTGCTGCGGCCGCTAGGGACGCGGCCTTGCTTCGTCCACTGAATATGCCCACGGATAATTCCTATCGGTCAGGGAAGCCTAAAGCTGGGTTCCACGGATTTCCAGCGTAGATGAAGATGAACCTGGTGAGGGCAAATTTCTGCAGTCAGCGGTGCTTCCCTGGTGAGGAAGGGGCATGTGTTGCCGGGCGGCGGCAAGCGCAGCCACCCGGCAACACTTGCATGAAAAGGGCTACCCGGTGACCTCGAAGGTGATCATTTCGGTGAATTCCCGGCCGTGGACGTCGGTGGCGGTGACGGTGGCGGTATGCTCGCCGATGGCCAGATCGGCCGGCAGCTTCAGGCGCCACAGGTGGGAAGTGCGGTCATGGAGGCCGCCGCCATGCACTAGTTGCTCGAGGTTGGCGACCGGGTCGGTGTACTCGGGGCCGATCAACGGCACGTCGGTGGCGGTCATCGACTGGGTGCGGGTGGCCTCGGTGGTCTCGCCGCCGTCGATAGATACTTTTACGGTGGCACCGGTGGAGCCAAGCCAGAAGTTGGTAGTCAGCCACGTTTCCCCGACTTCGCTCCGGGTTACTGCATTCGGGTTCTGCAGGGCCGGAGCCGTGCCCAGCTGGTCCGCGTACTCGGCGACCCAGGCACGGTAGGTGGGGGAGTTGATGCCCAGGGCCATCTGGTCGGTACCCTCATCGCCGGTCGCGGTGAAACGTTCACGGATTTCGCTGTTCTTGATGTCCAGGGTCACCACGCCGGGAGGAGTCCCGTCCCGTTGCACGGAGGTGGGGTAGCCCTCTTCGAGGACGCGCCCGCCGTACCAGTGGCCTGAGACGGCGGGAACGGTCAGGTGGGTGAACGGCAGGCCCTCCGCACCGAGTGTGTCAGCCCAGCCGGCCAGGAGGTCGCCCTTGCGCAGGTTTTCCGACATGTGGGTGTGCCCCGCCAGCGAAATCACCTCACGGCCTTCGAGGATCCCGTAAATCTCCTTTAGCGGCTGGGTGGAGTGGGAGTCGCTGTAGAAGAACTCGAGAAGGGGGCTGTGCGCGGCCAGGACGATGACCCGGTCCTTGGGCACAGACGCGATGTCGGTGCGGAGCCACTCCAGCTGACGCTCACTGAGGCCGGAGGTGTAATTGCTGCGCGCCGGGCCGGTGTACATGATGTTGCTCAGCGCCACAACGTGGGCCTTCCCGGCGTCGTAACTGTAGTACTCCGGGCCAAACTGGGCGCGGTAGGTGTCGAACTCATGCTCGCCGTCGAGGGCGTCGAAATCGATGTCGTGGTTGCCGGGCAGGAAGCGTGCCGGGCCGTTAAGCATGGAGGTCAGATTGCGGGTTTGCGAGAAGAGGGAGAGGTCATTGCCCACAATGTCGCCGAGGAACAGGGCGCCGCAGCCGGCATAGTCGGTGCGGGCGGCGAGATCAGCAAAGACACCGTTGCGCGCGAATCTGACTTCATTCTGGTTGTACGTCTGGACGTCGGCACCGAGTACACAATGCTGCTCGGGGGACTGGGTGAGGTTGCTCTTGGCCAGGGGGAAATTCACCTTGTCGGGCAGCGCTCCGGTAGGGGCAATACCGCCATACTTCAGCTTGGGGGAGCCTTCGGGGAGATGGTTGTAGAAGAACTGGGCGACGTTGTCCTCGTCCACCGGCACCTGGTAGCCGCGCGGCTGGGTAACGAAGACCGTCATGTTATCGAAGGCAGGCAACTCGTAGCGGCCCTGGCCGTCAGTGATAACGACCTCTCGACCGTTGGAGACAGTTACTCCGGGCCTGCCCGGCTCACCGGAATCCTGGGTGGAGTTCCTGTTCTTGTCCTCGAAGACGGTGCCGTCGAGAGTCTGCTGGTCCGCTTCCGTTGCTTTGACGACGTCGACACCTCCCCGGTAGGCGGAGGCGGCCCAGCTCGTTTCTGCGGGTGCAGTGTCAGCACCTTCGACATCAACACGCCGGACTTCGGTGCTGACCGTATTGGTTCCGTCCGTGACGGTGAAGTAGTACTCGTACCACAGCTTGTCCATTGGTTCGAACACGTCGAGGACGTATTCGAACCTGTCGTCCTGCCCGGCCTTCATGTTGTGGGCCTGGAATTCCGCGTCAAGGTTACTGCGCAGGTTCAGGGTGACGGTCCGCACCTGCTGGTCGTCGGTGGCGGTCGCCGCAAAGGCGAAGTCTGCTGCGGGGTTAAGGCTCTGGGCGGTCACGTCGATCACCGAAGGGTTCGTCGAATCGGCCGGAAGCACCATGAGGCCTGCCGGAACCTGGTCCGCAGTGACACTGCCAGGCGTTGCTGGCGCAGTTCTTAACAGGGTCTGCCGGGAGTGGTCCTCAGGGTTGACCGCATATTGGATGCCCTGATCAACGAAGGTGTTGTCGGCGCCTGCAAGGTTGTAGTACGCGCGGTTCTGGCCGGAACCAGTGTTCGTGGCGATCTCCAGCCCCCGTGGCGAGCCGTTGGCCATGCCTCCTGTGAATATCTCGACCAGGTTCTCACCCATAACCAGGGCGGAACCGAACTTGGCGTTGAAGTCAGCGCCGGTCAGTGCATCGTTCTGACCGTTCTTAATCCAGAAAACCAGCGTGCCGCCCGGCGCGATCGAAACGTCACGCTGTGCGGCGGGCCAGTCCACCACATTGGAGTTGGTCAGATCGGTGCGGGGGTAGAGGTAGCGGAGCGTGTAATCACCGAAATCGACAGCTTCGGACGTGGCGTTGTAAACCTCAATGAACTCGAAGGCGTCGGCACCGCCCACGTTGGATGTATCGGGCGTGACCTCGGTGATCTGCAACGGCGCTGTGGACAGCATCGGGTCCGGCTGGATGGGGGAGTCGGGAGCGGCGGTGGCGGGGCTCACCATAGCGCAGGTGGTCAGCAGAGCCAGCGCGCCAGCGGTTAAGCCAAGGGGACGGAACAACCGGGTTTTTTTGACAGTAAGGGGTGGGTACACGAGAGGGACCTCTTGTTCAGTGATAGCCGCCCATCGGGGCGAGAGCACTCTCGACTCTTTACTATTCGAATGAACGGGAGCCGAAGGAGAAGTGAAGTATCTAGACCGGACGGTGGAGTGCTTTGAAAGGACCCGTCTGCTGAATCTGCATCCGCCTAAGAACCACGCGGGATCTTGTATTTGCGCACAAGCGCAATTACGCTTAGCTGCAAATGGATGAGTTAAGCACAATCTTTCTCGCTTTGGCTGATCCCACGCGCCGTGCACTGTTGGAGCAGCTGAAGGGTGGAGAGTCGACGGTTACGGAACTGGCGGCTCCGCACGCAATCAGCCTGCCGTCTGTTTCACGCCACCTGACGGTACTTGAGCAGGCGGGGCTTATTACGAAAACGAGGACTGCCCAGTGGCGGACCTGCCGCCTGGACCCGGCGCCGCTTGCACAGATTGAGGATTGGATGCGTCCGTACCGCAATTTCCTGGGCTCGCGCCTGGACCGTCTCGATGCCCAACTTAGCGGAACGCCCAGCCCACCTGACCAGGGCACTGAACCAGAGGAATAGATGATGACCGGCCACACACAGGATCGAAGTTTCACTCTCACCCGGGTTCTGCCGGCATCCCGGCACGCTGTCTTTACCGCCTGGACTGACCCCGCGCACCTGTCCTGGTTCTACAACCCCGACATGCCTACGCCTTCCACTCCCATTGAGGTTGACCTGCGGGTCGGAGGAATCTGGAAACAGCAGATGGTCGTCAATGACGACCTTAGCTATCCCACAGGAGGGATTTACCTGGAAATCGTGCCGGACGAACGACTCGTGTTCCGCTGGGGAGCAGTTGGCGGCTGGCCGGAACTGGCCGGCGAAAATGAGCTGCTTGCCCCTGTTGTCACAGTGGAGCTCAAAGACCTTGACACGGGCGCGGGTGCCGGCACGGAACTTGTCCTCACCGTGCAGTTCTCAGAGCGCCTGGACCTCAACGAGGTACAGCAACTCATCTCCGGCGGCACCCGGGAGGGCTGGGGTGCAACTATCGACCGCATCAACGGCAGCACTGCTGTTATAGCTCATCAAATATGAGCCCGTCTGATTCACATTTGCTGGCCCAGCTGGCCAACGAACGCACCCACGTGCTTCGAGCTGTGGACGGGCTAGCTGAGGCCGCAATGGTTCGAGCGATGGTCCCTTCGAGCTGGACCATGACGCGGCTGCTGAACCATCTGGCTTACGACAATGAGATGTTTTGGATATCAGCTGTTCTTGGCGGTGACCCTAGGGCGATTACGTCCCTCCGCAACGGTTGGGCGTCCGAGCCTATGTCTGGCTCAGAAGCAGTCAGGATATACAAAGAAAAAATCGCGCTGAGTGACGAAGTATTGGCGCAGGTTGACCTGGATGCACCTCCTTGCTGGTGGCCGCCCCCGACTGTTTTTGGGGGACCCCCCATGTCTGATGGCCGCGAAGTTGTGTTCCGCGTGCTTGTCGAAACGTCTACCCATGCGGGCCACCTCGACATCGTGCGCGAACTTATAGACGGACATCAAAACCTGGTTGTGGAGTGAGGAACGATGGCCTGAAACGCGCAGTCAGCAGCTCAAACCTAGGCAAGCGCCCTGAGGTAGCGCCCCCGGACCACGCGCTGGGCGACAAGAAGAAGCGGGAAGAGCAGCCGCCATGGCTGGGTCGACGCCGCCCGGGTGAGCGAGCGGATAGTGAGGTGGATTTCGTCGCCACGGCGGTGGACATAGAAAGCTTCCTCTCCATCGACAGGGTGCCCGGGCAGCGTACGGTAGGAAAACCCGCACCGTTCCGGTTCGTTGACCACGGCCACAACCTCCACGGGCTCCACAACGGTGACGCCGAACAAATGCGCTGTGACGGTGACGCGCTCGCCGGAGGAGGCCGGGCCAGTAGAATCCACGGAAAATCCACTGGCCGTCTTGACCTTCCACAGCAATACGGCGTGGGCGGCACGTTGCCAGGCAGTGTCGCCACTGCCGATAAGTGCCGTCACTTCGGAACGGCGGTACCTGGCATCGGTTGGAGGCCATCGGTCAAGATGCGGGCTTGTCATGCGTCATTTTTTGAGGCGGCCCTCACCATGCGGATTTCCCGCACGCCTTCGTCCACCTGGCTGGTGCCGTCCGGCACGAATCCGTGCTCCCGGTAGAAGGCCTCGGCGCGTGGATTTGGATCGGTTACCCAGAGCGCTGCAGATTCGTTGGGTCTGACGACGGCGTCCAGCAGGGCCGATCCTGCACCTGACCCGTGAGCGGCGGCAAGGACGTACAGCACGTAGAGTTGCACGCTCAGTTGGGAATCCCCATCCGGCGCGGGTCCCGACATCGCGACGCCGACCACCCCGCCGTCGCGTTCTGCCACCGCAACGCGGTTCTCGCGGTATTGCTCGTCGGACAGGGCCGCTGTCCAGAACCGCTCGCGGTAGGCGACCAACCCTGGATCGTCGAGCGCACTGTCAGGCATCAAACCGCGGTAAGTCTCCTGCCATGAGCGAACGTGTATCCGTGCCATGGCCGGCGCGTCCTCCACTCGGGCAAGGCGGACTGAGACGGAGGGATCCATAGAGCTGCCAGCCTACTTCAGGGTCGCGGTGGGGTATTGGTCCGGGTACTCCGCACCCAGCGCCGACAGCACGCCAAAGGCCTTGTCCCGGATTTCCTGGTATTCGTCGTCGGGATCCGAATCGGCAGTGATGGCACCGCCGACGCCGAGCGACAGTTCCGTCCCGCCCGCACTGTTCACACGGGACACCAGAGTCCTGATCGCCACGGAAAGGTCGGTGGCGCCGTTGAGCGAGAAGTAGCCAATTGCGCCGGAGTAGACACCCCGGGGTGCCGCTTCCAGCCGGTCAAGGATGGCCATGGTGCTGATTTTCGGCGCACCGGTCATGGAGCCTGCCGGGAAGCATGCAGCCACAGCTTCGGCGCGGGAGGCCCCCGGCAGGAGCTGCGCGTCGATGGTGCTGACCATCTGGTGCACGGTGGCGTAACTTTCGATCGCGCACAGCCGGCTGACCTGCACCGAACCGGGGACGGAGAAATGGCTGAGGTCGTTGCGAAGCAAGTCCACGATCATGATGTTCTCGGCCCGGTCTTTCGGCGACTCCTTGAGGTCACGCCGGAGTGCTTCGTCGGCTACGGGATCGGCACCCCGGCGGCGGGTTCCCTTGATGGGTTCGGCGCGCATGCCGCCGTCGGACGTGATCTTGAGGAAGCGCTCCGGCGAGGTGCTGGCCACCGCCAGGGCGCCGAACCGCAGGTAGGCCGCGAACGGTGCCGGGTTGCGGTGGCGCAGCTGCCGGTAGGTCTGCCAGGGGTCAAAAGCGCCGGACGGGACGTGGGCCGTCAGGGAAGTGGTGAGGCAGACCTCGTACGAGTTGCCGTCGGCGATCTCGCGCTGCGCCGCCACGATCTTGGCTTTGTACGCCTGCCCGCTGTCCCGTGCGGTGAAAACGGGCGCAACGGGCTCTGGCACTGTTGGTGCAGGGGAGGGCCCGACGGCGGAAATCACCTCCGCTGCCTCCTCAAGCCAGGTGCCGGCGTCGGGAGCATCAAGGGCCAGCAGCCACGCGGTTCCGGCCACGTGGTCCAGCACCACGGCCCGGCCCGCGAAGAGCAGCGAAACATCCGGCAATGGCGACGCCACGTCCGTGCCGCCGGTCTCGCGCTTGAGTTCGTAGCCCAGGAAGCCCAGCCAGCCCAGCGTGAAATCGCCTGGATAATCCTGGGGAGTGCGGACAGCTTTGCGGCCCCAGGTGCCATCCAGCCAACGGAAGAACGGGCCGGAGATCCGGACGGCGGCGCGGCCGGTTGTGAGGTGGGTGATCCCGGAGCTGTGGCTGACCGTCTGGCCGAAGGTGCCGCCGTCGTCAGCCAGGATGCTGAACCGGTTACGGGGCTGGGAGGCGTCCGCCGGCTGCTGGTCCGCGTTGGAGGAATCGAGCCAGGCGGCGCTTGCCGAGCCGCCGTAGAGCCGCTCGAACAGGGCAGCCGCATCCGGACGTGAGTCGATCTTCCGGGTGAGCAGCTTCAGACCGCCGCGGCGCTCGGCGAGTTCCGGCTGCAACACCGTTGCCAGCGCCGGCAGGTGGGACAGCGCGGCGAGGACATCATCCGGAGCGGTGCCGTCAGCCAGGTTCCGGATCACAACGTCGGCGTGTTCCGGCACGTTGTCTGCGCTCAGCAGGGCTTCTTCCTGGGCAGCCCACCGCTCCCAGAAGGGGTCGTAACTGCCGCCGTCACGGGCCAGCGCACGAAGCCTGCGTTCGGCCGTCGGTGACTCAGCCCAGACAACCGCGTTCAACAAAGGGCGGGCTGCTGCGGCGGCCGCCCCGACTCCCTCGATGAGCACTATCTCTGCCGGTTCCGTGACCCGCGCGGCGCCGTCGTCGTCCCTTTCCCAGTCCCAACTGGTCCAGGTGGCGCGCTCGCCGCGCCCCAGCGGTGCCAGCACGGTGCTGACATAGCGGACAATCCCGTCAGCCAGCCCGTCCCAGCCCGGGTAAATGTCCTCCAAGTGGAAGAGCGAGACCTTGTGGTGGACACGGAGGCGGGCCGCGAGCTCAACGGCCAGGGTGGTTTTGCCCGCACCGGAACGGCCGTCGACGGCGATAATCACGGGTGCGGGGATCATGACCACGAGCGTACCCGGTGAAGTCAGTGGATGAGCGCGAGCATAACGCCCACCGCAACAAAGAGGACGCCGAAGATCCTGTTCAGGATTCTCTGGCCGCGGACATCGTGCGTGAACCGCTGGAACCAGCGGGCGGCCAGGGCGAAGAAGAACCACATCACCAGGATGTCGATCAGCACCACAGTGCCGCTGAGGATGAGGTATTGGGGGAGCAACGGCTCGTCCGGGCGGATGAACTGCGGTACAAACGCCAGGAAGAAGACGATGGCCTTCGGGTTCAGCAGGTTAACCCACATACCACGGCGGAACATTGACCAGGCCGGTTCATTGCGGAGCGCGGCTACGGTTTCCTGGTCCAGGTCCGGCTTGTGCAGGTACTGCCGGATGCCCAAGTACACCAGATAGGCTGCGCCGGCGTAGCGGATCACGTTGAAGGCCACCGGTGAACCCGCCACCAGCACGCCCACGCCCAAAGCGACGACGATGACGTGCACCACTAAAGCAGCCTGCTGACCGAAAATCCCAAAGATGGACCGCTTGAACCCGGAGTTCAGGGAGTTGCTCATGGTGTTGATGGCACCGGCGCCGGGGGTGAAACTGATCAGGACGCCGGCTCCCGCGAGGGCCAGCCAAAGGGAAAATTGCACGTTGACCAGTTTAGTCGGCAGGACTCGTTGGAGACGGGCCGTATCGATGGCCCCGATGAATGGCGGGCATTCCGCACGGTCGTTCTGCCGCTCATGCTTCCGGGCATGGTGAGCGTGTTCCGCTCAGGCCACGTCTAGCCTCCTTCTGTCATTTGGCTAATAGCATGGGATGGACAGACAGGATTTCAATGACGCCTCAGCAAGCCCCCCGCAGGAACGGCCGTGCCACCATTTCTGATGTAGCTGCACTCGCCGGTGTCTCCCCTGCTGCCGTTTCAAAGGTCTTCAATAACACTGGGCGGATTTCCGAGGCCACGAGCGCGCGGATCCGCGACGCCGCCAGAAAGTTGAACTGGACCCCCAACGCTGCTGCCATCGCCCTCAGGACCTCGCGAGCGCAAGCAATCGGGCTTGTCCTCAACAGTTCGTCGCAGTTTCCGGATGTGGGCGCAGCGAACGTCGGACTGATATCCGGCATCGAGTCGATTCTTGCTCCGCGCGAGTATGGGTTGCTGCTTAACATCTTCATCACCGATACACACGATGAAGCTACGTTTTACCGGAACCTCGCTGAGCGGCAGCGCATGGACGGGATCATTCTCACCGATTCACTCGTGGGGGACACGCGCTTTGATCTGGTCCGGCAGTTGGGACTTCCCGCGGTGCTGATCGGTACGCCCTGGAAACCCGATGTCGTCGAGTACGTCGACGCGGACCCACCGAGCGCAGGGATACCCGAATCGGTGCAGCATCTTTTCAGCCTTGGTCACCGGCGCATCGCCTATATCGGGGGACCCGCCGAGTCGGTGCTCCCAAGCATCCGGCGTGCGGCTTTTGAAGACACTCTGGAATCCTTTGGGCTCAAACCGCACGCCGTGATCAGCACCAAGTACTCACCGGTCAAGGCGGCCAGCGAGACGGCGCGCCTGCTCGGTGAAGCGCACCCTCCCACGGCGATCATGTACGGCACGGATACGATGGCGATTGCCGGCATGCGCACCGCCCAGAGCCGAGGGCTTCGGGTGCCGGATGACCTGTCTGTGGTGGGTTTCGAGGGACTTCAGATTGGTGAGTGGATTGATCCGCAACTGACGACGGTGCAGCGCTTTGCGGTACAGCGTGGCCGCGCCGCGGCGGCCAAACTCATCGGGCTTCTCGGCGAGACCGTCGCTGAGGACGTCCCGCTCGAGAAGCCCGTGCTGGTGGTTCGCGGGTCAACCGGCCCGGCCCCGGAACGCTAGGTTCACCAGTCCAGGCGGATAATTCCCAGCTCACGGACGGGCGGGAGCTTCACCTGAATCACGCCGGATTCGTCAAGTTCCCATTCTGCTGCGCGGACTTCCCCGCCGTCGCCGAGGGTTCTGATGGCCAGGTCAGCGACGTTCAGCTCACCTCCGGCGGCTACCGCCAAACGCCCGACGTCGATGCTTGCGGTGAGTCCCTCAAGCGGCCACACCGTCCGCTGCTGCCCCCGCAGCGCAGCGCTTCCAGTTAGATTGGCGAAGACAAAGCTGTAGCCGTTGTCCTGTACCCAGCTGGCGCAGTCCACCAGGCCCGCGCCTTCCAGCCGTACCGCCGCACCGCCGCCGAGGCCCTCGCTTACGACGTTTCCCAGCAGGGTCAAGTGGTCTTGGAGCAGGACTTCCCCGTACAGCTCGGCGGCGTTGAAGGCGACAACCCTCACATGGCCCTTACCCACCGTGCCACCAAAGACTGCTGGCACCACGGCTTCGGACCGCGGGTACACCTCCTCCATGGGAAGGTCCGGATGGTCGGGCACAAATCGCCAATCCACCGCTACACCCGGTGGAGTCTTGAGCACGGCGAGCCTGGTGCCGCCGATTATTCGCGTCGCTCCGTCGAAGCCGGAACGAAGAGTGCTGCCTTCCACAGGCGTGATGTAGTTGTTCTTGACTATGGCATCGCGACGCTCGAGTATTTGCGCACCGAGCAACTCAGTGACAAGGAGCTTGCCGTCCGGCCTTGTTGGACCTGCCCCGATCACGATGAGTGAACCGCCGTTCCGGACGAACTCCTCCAGTGCGGAGGCGGACTCTGTTCCGATGTCCGCAACTTCGGGCAGGATTACCAGTCGGGTTTCAGGCGCGGTGAGACGGTGTTGGCTGCGCTCGTTCACGTACTCGAACGGTACGCGGAGTTCAACGAGAGCCTGGTAGATACCCTTCCCTGCTTCCCTCACGCTGGCGCTGACGTGCGGACCATCGACATCCCAGACAGAAACCTCCGCCGCGGGCCGTGCGTCCTGCAACAGCGGTGCTGCGGTCCGGTGCAGTTGGAACGCCCGTTCCACTGCGGGGACCCAGCGGGAGTCGTGAATACGCGCCGCGAACTTCGTGAACCAGGGAAATGCGCCGTGCACAAAACCGTCAACGATCCAGGTCACCGTCTCGGCTGAGGCGTTGACTGAATCCTTCCAGCGATACCCGTGGGACTCCGGTCCAACCGAAGTGATGAGTCCTACCGGCTTGGTGGGGTAGATCGACCGTGTTCGTTTGGCATCCCGTCCGGCCGCCCACTGCGCTTCGCCCTCATTCCGTGCCTGATGATCGACGAGGAAGAAGGGCACGTGTTTGCTGGCGACAGATTCATCGAGCTCGCGTGCCGCGAACGAACCGAGGTTGGGGATGAACCGTACGGACGGTTTGACCGCCTGGACCGCCTGATCCCAGTGCGCGACGAGGCTGCTCAGCCGACTACGCCGCCAGCGGTGGTAAGTCGACCACTGCTCTCCTTCGACAGGATCTGCGGACGTGGGCAGCTCAAGCCCGCTGGCATCGCGAAACAGCCGTCGGGCGGCATCCGTGTAGGACGGGCCATGGCCCTGCCACCGGTTGGCGAAAATCGCATCAACGTCGTAATCCCTGGCGATCTCGCGGGCAACCTCTGTTGTGAACTCCCAGTTGTAACCGCCATAGGCGTCCGTCACGTAGATGCCGGGATAAGCCCAGTGCTCGAAAAGCTCACCATCCTCTGTTCGGGCGATCCATTCGGGGTGGGCATCGACCACATCCTGATGAACCGCATGCGGATCGACCCGGGCCATAACAGCCATTCCACGGGAGCGCGCCAGCTCTACAACTTCCCCCAGGAGGTCGCGGTTCCCCAGGTACGAACTCCTGTAGTGAAGCGGGATTTTTGTCGGGTAGAAGGCGATGTAGCCGCCCGCACTGATGCAGATCGCGGTGGACGAGGTGCGCTCCATAACCTCCGCCCACTGGGCGATGTCGAAGGTGAGCGGGTCGTCTTCGACAAATGTCAGTTGTGTCCATCGTTGTTCGCCGTCGTACCAGGCCGGGGTGAGCAGGTGGCCCCGCTGCGTGTAGCTCTCCGTGGTCATTTAATTCCTGTCGTGGCGATGCCTTTGATGATGTACTTCTGGGCGAAAAGGAAGAACAGCAGAATCGGGATCAGGGAGACCAACGACATGGCAAACATGATGCCGATCCCACTTTGCGTTTCAGTGTCCACAAGCGACTTGAGCGCAACCGGAACTGTGTACAGCTTGGTTTTGGTCAGGTACAGAAGCGGCCCGAAGTAGTCGTTCCACGTCCAGATAAAGGTGAAGATCGTCGTCGTAATCAGCGCCGGCTGCATGAGCGGCAGGATCACTGACCAGAAGATGCGGAACGGACCTGCTCCATCGATCATGGCGGCGTGGTCCAGTTCCTTCGGGATGGTGCGGATGAACTGCACCATCAGGAAGATGAAGACGGCGTCAGACGCCAGCAACTTTGGTATCAGCAGAGGGGCGTAGGTGTTGGTCCAGCCCAGCTCTGCGAACAGGATGTACTGGGGAATGATCAGCACGTGGAACGGCAGCATCATGGTCAGCAACGTCAGGGAGAAATACAGCTTGTTCCCCCTGAAATTCAGGCGGGCGAGCGCGTAGGCGGTGAGGGAACAGGAAAACAGGTTGCCCAGGATTGACCCAACGGCGATGATGCCCGAGTTGATCAGGAACGTCGTGAAGGGGGTGCCGAGGGCATCCCAACCCCCCGAGTAGTTGGCGAAGGTGACTTCGGAAGGGATGAGGCCTGTTTGCGAAAGGATCAGGTTGCTCGGCTTGAACGAGCTGATGAGCATCCATAACAGCGGGTAAAGCATCAACCCTGCGAACAGGAGGAGGAAGATGTGTCGCCGCAGGTTCCTTGCGCGTCCGTTTTTGCGCCGTCGGGATTGGTTTTCCCCGTCCAGGCCGAGGTCGAGGTTGGTAACGGGGTTCAGCGTGGCCATTATTCGTCTCCGTAGTGGACCCAGCGCCGTGAGGCGATGAAGTTGATCGCGGTTGCGATCGCTATCACTATCAACAGGACCCATGCCATGGCTGCGGCATAACCCATATCGAAGTTAACGAAGCCCTCCTGATAGATGTAGAGGGTGTAGAACAGCGTCGAATCGAGCGGACCTCCGCTGCCACCGCTGACGACGTGCGCGGGGGTGAACGCCTGGAATGAGCCGATCATCTGGAGGATCAGGTTGAGGAAGATGATCGGGGTGAGCAGTGGGATGGTAATGGAGAAGAACCGCCGTACCCGCCCGGCACCATCGACCTCTGCTGCCTCCAGCAGCTCATCGGGTATCTGCCGGAGGCCGGCAAGGAAAATCACCATGGGTGAGCCGAAGGTCCACACGTTAAGGACAATGAGCGTCCACAGCGCGGTATCCGGGTTCTGGAGCCAACTCCCGGCCTCGATTCCGAAGAACGCAAGGACTGTGTTTATCAAACCGGAATCCCCGAACAATTGCCTCCAGAGAATGGCGATGGCGACGCTGCCGCCTAGGAGGGACGGCAGGTAAAAGGCGCTCCGGTAGAGCGCCAGTCCCTTAATTCCCTTGTCGAGGATGATGGCGAGGAACAGCGCGAAAGCCAACTGCAGCGGCACCGAGACAATGACGTAGAGCGCGGTAACCCTCGTCGAGGCCCAGAACCGCTCGTCCCTCATCATCCGGGTGAAGTTGTCGAACCCGATGAACTCGGGTGCGGTGAGCAGATCGTAGTCGGTAAAAGCGAGTACTGCGGAGGCGATGAGCGGCCCGGCGGTTACTGCCACCATTCCGAGCATCCAAGGAAGGAGGAAAATGTGGGCTACCCAGCCCTGGCGCTGGTGCGATGCCTTGCCCGGCTTGGCCTGCACGCCCGCCTGCTTCGGGGGACTCCCGGAACCCCTGGCGGATTCGGGCTTGAGGGCGGTCGACATCAGGACTTCTTAATTTCTGCGGTCACACCGTCCACGAAGTTGGTGGCGGCATCCGATACGCTCCGCTGGCCGAGGGTGACGGCTTCCAGTTCGCGCGTCAGCATTTTGCGCCAGGAACCGGATCCGGCGGGAGCTTCATACCGTGCGCGCTGGTCTGTGCCTGCGATCTCCTTGGTGATTGCAATGACCTTCTGTTCGTCCGGGCTGGCGAACTGTTCGTATTCGGCGAGGAGCTTGGAGCTTGGCGGCGCTCCTGCTGAAAGTCCCACAAGCTTGAGCAGGTCAAGGGAGTTGAGGTTGAAGCTCATCAGTTCTCCCGCTGCCTCAACCCTGTCGTCTTCTATCCCCGAGTACATTGCAAAACGGCTGAAGTAGGTGAAGTGGTAACCCGCGGCAGCGTCAGTCAGGGCAGGCATGTCCCGCTGGTCAAACTCGTAGTCCGGGAATGCAGCAGCGTCATCGACGATGTGATTGGAGTTCGCGAACGTGACCAGGACTTTCCCACCGATGTCCGACCATCCCGGCTCGATTCCGTCCTGTTCGCTGATGGTGGTGGTTGCTCCGGCCTGGCGCAGCTTCTCCCACCAGTCAATCCACGCTGCCACTCCGTCCACACTGGCACCGAGGGTGCCATCCTGCGTCCACAGGTCCTCGCCGCGTTGGCGAAGAAACGACTCGAACGGCATGTCGTGGTACGGCCCGTAGGTTGTTCCCTTGCGCCCGTTCGGGTTGTTCTTCGAATAATCCACCAGGAACTCTGCGAGGTTGTCCCACGTCAGGGTCTGGGGCAGCGATACACCGTCCTCTTCGAGGAAAGTCTTGTTGAACCGCAGGACCGGGCTGAACATCGATTTGGGAAGCGTGTTCAACTCACCGTCCAGCCGGTATAGCTCGATTTCCTTGTCGCTGAAGGCGCTTAGGTCGAGGGAACCGATTCCTTCGAGGTCGCGGTAGATTCCAGCTTCCCGGTACGTCAGGACTGCGGGCGAGGGGATCCAGAAAACCTCGGGCACATCCTTTGCCGCCATCTGGGTCGTCATGCGCTCCTGGTAGGCGTTGTAGTCTCCGAATTCCGGCTCCACAGTGATGGCCGGGTTTTCCTTGCTAAAGCTCTCAAGCGAGCTAAGGTAGGCCTTTTGCCGTTCGGCGCCTCCCCACCAGGCAAAGCGGACGGTGGTATTACCGCTGTCCGCTCCTCCCGATGGTGCGCAGCCGGTCATGCCGAGCACTCCGACGGACAGGGCGCCAAGCCCGGTGATGGCCAGAAAATTCCGGCGATTTATGTCCTGCATGTTGTCCTTCTTTCAATACGGCGTTGTATGGATTGCATGGAAGCTTCAGGATTGGTTGTGCTCGTCTGACTGATTCAGGGCTCGCGGGCCGTCAGTCCCGGGTGGTCATGCCAGGGCATTGACGTCCACCTGGTTTTGGTAGGGAAGGCGGGAAAACCTTCGTTGCAGGTTGGAAAGGAAGATTTCCGTCGCCCGCGCTGCAGTTGCGACGGTTGTTGCTCCGTTGTGCGGCGTGACGATCACTCCGGGCATCGTCCAGTAGGGCGAATCGGATGGCAGTGGTTCCTGAGCATGGGCGTCGAGGCCGGCCGCGGCTATCCTGCGGGAGCGCAAGGCATCCAACAGGTCAGGTTCACGAACGATGTTTCCGCGTGAAACCACCACCACGTGGGCCCCGGGTTTCAGTGAGGCGAGCACAGCCGCATCGATTCTCCCTTCTGTCTCTCGGGTCTTTGCTGCCGCCACCACCAGGACGTCGCAGCCGGCAGCAAACTCGTACAGGTCATCCGGACCGAACATGCGGTCGACCAGGTCCGTATCCCTGTCGGGCCGGCGTCGGAGTGCAATAACGCGCATGCCGAATGCCCGGGCTCGAACAGCAAGTTCGCGTCCTACGTTGCCGAACCCGTAGATGCCCATCGTCTTGCCGTGGAGTTCCGAATGGGTAAAACGCTCCCAGCGGTGTTGACGCTGGGCGTCCAGCCAGCGGTGTGCCTCACGGTCCAGCATCAGGGTAAGCATCATGGCATGTTCCGCAAGCGGAATGGCGCCGTTGCCTGCATAAGAAGTTATTGTTATCCCGCTGCTGCGCAACCGTGGTCCGACTTCGGACTCGACCCCGGCTGCCCAGCAATGCACCCAGTCCAGCGCAGGCAGGGCAGCGAGTTCGCTGTCCTGCACACTGCCGGCGGCTATCGTCACTGACGCAAGATCGACGTCGTCACGCCCTGTGGTCAGTACCCTTACGTCCGGATGCTCCAGGCGCAGCCGCTCCGCAAGCAGTTTCTCCTGCCCGCCGCGGATGAGGACAACATCACGCGGGCCCGTCATGGCCTGCGGTCCTCAAGGACGATGACCTGGAAGTCGGAGACTTCGCCTACCTCGATAATGAGGTCACTGCCCGCTGTCGCGACTGACATTTCATGCGGAAATACGAGGCCGCGGGCAGCGTGCCCTCCTGCTCCCGCAATCCGGAGTGTCACCCCGCTAAGCGGGACGACCGGGCCAAAACCGTTGCGCCGCTGACCGGAGTGGTTGAGCAGGTGGATGAGGATGCCCGCGCTCGAACGTCCCAGGATGATCTCGAGCTGTTCCGGGGCCTCTGCCGTAACCTGGGCGTCAACGCCCAGGAGTTCAGTGACCAGGTCCACTGCGATATCGCGGATCCTTGTGAGGGACAGATCATGGTAGGCCGCACCCGGTGTCCAGGGAACCTGAATCACGCATCCGGAGCCGTGGGCCCGCTCACCGAGAGCGTGCTCAGCACCGCGGACATGCCCGTAGGCCTTTTCCGGGGGCCCATAGGGGGCGGCCTGAATTACGCGGTGCCGCAGCCGTGAATCGCTCCGCCAGGCCAGGGAATGATGACGGCCGTAACGGGGAACGAGGATGGAGCCTTCGACTTCTTCGGCTTCGTTGAGCTGAACATAGGACGACTTAAGGGTATGGGCGTCATTGACGACGCTGATTTGATAATCTCCCGGCATCCAGGAGCTTACGACTCCATCCATGCGGATGCCGCTGGCTCCGGTGGCTAATACGCGTCCGCCACCGCGGACGAAGGACTCCAGCGCATTGTCCTGTGCCTCGTCCAGGGTGGGAAGGTCCGGGAGGACCAGTACCTTGAACCGTTCAAGCGGTATGGTTCCGAGTGAATGTGCTGGAACGATGTCAAACGGAATGTGCTTCTCGACCAGCGCGGAAAACAGTCCCCGATACTCGGCAACGGCTTCAGTGTGTCGGTCGGGAACGGAGGTGAGGGGATCCGGCTTGACCAGTCCGACGGCGGATGCGGGCAACAATTCGTTGTAGAAGCCTGCGTGGTCACGGTGGAAACGCGTCAACGTAGCGGCGGCCGGCAGGCAGTCGTAGTTGATACGCCCGGGCACTCCCATAACGTATGTTGAGGGGTTTGCCCCGCGTGCTATCGCTTGGATGAGGTACTGGGCGAACATGTGTGGTTGTTCGCCGGCCAGGCGGTAGGGCATGTCGAAGAATGCCACGGCGTTGACGAGGACGGGTTTCTGCGGCTGGGATACGCGGAATGCTCCCACTGCTTCGGACGTTGCATGGGGCCACAGCGTCCGGCCAAGTGCACTGTTCGCTTCGTGGAACAGGATGTCTGCTGACCGGCCCAGGATAAGTCCCGCCTCGGGGTTGCGGGCTTCGATGTGGGCGCGGATTTTGGCAGTGAGGGCGTCCACGGTATAGGCCGTGAACCGCTTCCACTCGAGGTAGTCACGTGCCAGATGGTCAGCAGGCAGGTCAGCTATCCCGGTGAACTCGGTGAAGCCCTCCTTGCAGGCCCGGCAATGGCAGACGCCGTGGACCTTTGAGCCATAATCCACCTCATTGAACCCGAACCAGTTAAAGAAGAAGCCATCAACCGGGTACCGGTCCAGGATCTCGTCGAGGATGTCCAGCGTCCGTTCCTGGTAGTACTCGCCGCTAGGGCACACACTCACGAGCCCTTCGAAAACCTGCAACTCCCCGTCCTTGGAAACAAAACACCACTCCGGGTGTGCCTGGGCAATACGGGCATGCACCTTGGAGAAGTCCATTCGGGCGAGAAGCCGCACGCCACGCTTATGGGCTTCGACGATGGCGTCTCCAACCAGGTCCCCACTCTGCCTCAAGTCCAGAACCGGGTTCCGGGTTTGATATGGCAGATCGGTCGGAAAGTGCGAAAGGATGCCGCCGACATTCAGCAGCCAAACACCTGCGCCATGTTCCTGAATCGCATCCAGGGCGTCCTCGACGTCGAGATCGGCATCGATTTCTCTCAAGTTCGTCTGGAACATCTGGAAGGGCTTGTTCCACCATCCCGTCCGGATCATTTCGGCAGCAGGCGAAAGCGGCATCTTGGTAGTCATGCTGCGGCCCCTTTATTGAGTTCACGCGCGAACGTCACAAGGGACGAGTGATCGAGCGGGCCATCGCCGCGTGTGACGAGGGATTGCACGAGTTACGCGACAAGCGCCGTCACCGGCAGGGAGACCCCGGATTTTCGGGCTGCGTTCTGGACGATTCCCAGGTCCTTATGATGTAGCTCCGTCCGGAAGCCCGGCTTGAAGTTGCCTTCCAGTACGCCAGCTGCTTTGCGGTCGATGACGGTACTGCCGCCGAGTCCTTTCGCGATGACTGACAGAGCGAGGGCGACGTCGGCCTTCTGGGCTTCGAGGAACACGATTGCCTCTGCGAGCATCTGCAGGTGGCCTGCAACCATGAGCTGGTTGGCAGCTTTTACCACCTGGCCGGCTCCCGACGCGCCGACGTGCACCACGGTACTGCCCATGGCAGCCAGGACGTCCTGCCATTTCTCAACAGCGGAGGCCTCACCGCCGACCATGATGGAGAGCGCCGCCTCGCGAGCGCCCGCTTCCCCGCCGGAGACCGGAGCGTCGAGAGCGCTATGGCCTCGATCGCTGAACCTGGACGCTACGGCGCGTGCGGTCTCCGGCGTAATCGTACTCATGTCGATGTAGCCGGTACCTGCCGGTATCAAGGCGAGGATGCCGTCCTCGCCGAGTGCCACCGCTTCAACGTCAGGGGAATCCGGGAGCATGGTGATGACGAGATCAGCAGATTCCACGGCCGCTCTTAGCGAGTCAACAACTGGAATCCCGAGCGCCGACGCCGCGTCCCGGCTGGACTGACTGCGGCTGAATCCCTGGACTGAGTGGCCTGCTGCGACGAGGTTCGCCGCCATGGGCCGTCCCATGACACCGAGGCCGACAAATCCGATAGCGGACATACTGGCAATCTCCTTTGATTGGTTCGTAAATCGATATATCAAACGAGAATTCAGCCTTGTGAATCCGCGGATGTGCACTAGTATTTCGATATACCAGCGGGTTAGTCAACCCTTTCCCCGAACCAATTTGAAGGGAGTTTGCATGTTTTCGGCAAACATCTCCATCCTGTTCTCCGAGGTCCCGTTCCGGGAGCGACCGGAGGCCGCCCGGGCAGCAGGGTTTTCGGCAGTAGAGTGCTGGTGGCCCTTCGAGTCTCACAACCCATCAGGACAGGAAATCGCGGACTTCACCACGATGCTGGACCGGGCAGGGGTATCACTGAGCGGGCTGAACTTTTTTGCGGGCGATATGCCTGCCGGAGATCGTGGCATCCTCTCCCGCCCGGATCAGATGGATGTCTTTGCTGCCAACCTCTCCGCCGTGGTTCAAATTGCAGAGCGAAGCGGGTGTCGCGTCTTTAACGCCCTGTACGGCCAACGCCTCCCGGGGGCCGATCCGCGTTCCCAGGACGATGCGGCAATTTCGAACTTGAACCTTGCCGCCGCGGCGCTGGAATGGACGGGTGGAGTCGTAGTGCTCGAACCGCTCAGCCGTGGTGAGAACGGCGACTACCCACTTGTCACGATCGATGATGCGTTGGCAGTCATTGACCAAGCAGAAGAAGCATCGATAAAACTTTTGTTCGATGCTTATCATCTCCATAACAACGGTCTCGACGTCGTTGCCGACGTCGGGCGATACTCACAGCGCATCGGGCACATCCAGATCGCCGACAGTCCCGGGAGGGGGCAGCCAGGCACGGGCGATATAGACTTTGCGGCTCTCTTCTCTGCAATCGCAGCGTCCGGCTATGACGGTTTGATCGGATGCGAGTACCGCCCGCAGGGGCCAACGGCGGAGAGCTTTGGCTGGATCGGCCGCGGCAAACCCCACTGACTCGCATTTAACGCAGTGAAACGCCCGTTTGAGTGCTTTAAATGCAAGTCAGTTGGGAGCTATGCCCGGGCGACAACCTCGCCGTTGGGAATCAGGAACCAGCCGTCGTCAGTGGATCCCCAGCGGTGCCAGCCCGCGGCCAGCCTGCTCAGGTCGGATTCCTGCGCGAAGCCGTACTCCAGTGCCTGTTCGGCGAACGCGGAGTGCAGCACGCGCTCGCTCCAGACCCGCGCCTGCCACCGGCGCTGCTGGCTTGTGGCGTAAAGCCAGTTGCTGCTGGTGGGGGCAACGTCTGTGAAGCCTGCTGACTGCGCCCAGGAGACCAGCCGGCGCCCCGCGTCCGGCTCCGCTCCATTGCGCCTGGCGATCCGCTGGTAGAGGTCCATCCATTCATCCAGTTCGGTAATCTCCGGGTACCAGCTCATGCCGTGGAAATCGGCTTCGCGGACCGCAACGATTCCGCCGGGCTTGGCCACCCGCCGCATCTCCCGCAGCGCCTCGATGGGGTCGGTGAGGTGCTGGAGCACCTGGTGGGCGTGAACGAGGTCGAACGTGTCATCGGGAAAGTCCAGATCGTACACATTGCCGGCCATGAACTCCACGTTGCCCACGCCGCGCTCAGCAGCCAGCGCGGCGGCCTGCGCAATGATGTCCGGTGAACGGTCCAGCCCGGTGGCCGTACCCGGGGCGACCAGGAGGGCAAAGTCGCAGGTGATGCTCCCGGGTCCGCAGCCGACGTCGAGCACGTCAGTGCCCGGGGTGAGGTGCGGAATGACGAATGCGGCCGAATTTTCTGCCGTCCGGGACGCATGTGCGCGCACCACCGATTCGTGGTGGCCGTGCGTGTAGACGTCCTCCTGCGGCTGCTGCTCGCTCATGGATAAACGCTACACCCCCGGCTTTGCGGCTGCGGATCCCGTCCGCTGGTGCGTTTCCGGGCATTGATCTCAGGACGGTTCGGAGGCGGTTGTGGCTTCTTCTCCGGCGTCCAGTGTGGCGGCGATCATTGCCTCCATGAAGCGGGCTGCAATCTCGAGTTCCTCGGCGGAGAATCCGGCCATTGCTGCACCCATATGGCGGGCCAGCGGCAGAAACAGGGTCCTTCCATCCCGGTGCGCCTTGGCCGTCATCCGCAACTGCACCTGACGACGATCTGTGCCCAGCCGTTCGCGGATCACGTGGCCTGAATTGTCCAGCCTGTCGATCAGGGCAGTGGTGGCCGGCGAGCTCAGGTGGAGTTCCTTGCGCAGCACCCCCGGGGTCACCACCTGCCCCTTGGCCGTGTACCTGATGATGACGGCGAGCGCGGTAAGGTCCGTGCGGTGCATGTCATTGCGTCCGCCGGCGGCGTCCACGTAGCGGTTCGTCTGGAGCGAGAAGTCCTGGAGGAGCCGGACCAGTGTTTGGGGCGCGGGGTTCTCCGAGTGGAGCTCTTCGCCAGCCATGCTCCGCCTCCTTGTTCCCTGGTTCCTGCGTTCTTCGCCCAACTATGTAGCACTAACTGCCCTTGGGGGAGCGCTCATAGCAGCAACTAATGCTACCCAGTTGCAAGCGGACCAGCGCGGACCAGTTTATCTCCATGATCGAGATAGTTTATGATGGAATCAATTGTACCCGTCCCGCGTCTAGCCTGAAGGAACCATGACTTCTACTCCACGCCACAGCGCCCCCGTTCCTTTCTGGCTTCGCTGGCTCATCCCGGTCCTGCTGGTGCTGACGTGGCTGGCAGTTGCGGGCGTCGGCGGGCCTACCTTCGGCAGGCTGGACGAGGTTTCCTCCAATGACCAGGCGTCCTTCCTTCCGGCCGGCGCCGAGGCCACGGTTGCCCAGGAATGGCAGGCAAAGTTCCGCGACTCCGAGGAAATCCCGGCGGTGGTGATTATCGAGAACACGTCGGCATTCACTCCGGCGCAACTGGGCGAGGTTGCCGCGCTGAAGCAGGATATTGAAGGCCTGCAGCTGGGTAGCTCGGTGATTGGCCCTATTCCTTCGGAGGATGGGGCGGCCGTGCAGTTTATTACCCCAATTGCCGAATCCGGTGAATTGAAGGAATCGGTTGAGGAGTTGAGGGACCTGGTGTCCGGAGCTGCGCCGGATGGCATGGGGACTTTTGTGACCGGTCCGGCTGGCCTGACTGCAGACCTCGTCAGTGCCTTTGCCGGGATCGATGGCATATTGCTGCTCGTGGCGCTCGGCGCGGTTTTTGTGATCCTGCTGATTGTGTACCGCTCGATCCTGCTGCCGCTGGCGGTGCTCCTGACGTCGGTCTTCGCGCTCTGCGCCGCGATCCTCCTTGTTTTCGGCATGGCCAAACTGGAGTGGATCCAACTCAGCGGCCAAAGCCAGGGCATCCTGTCCATTCTGGTGATTGGTGCAGCCACCGATTACGCACTGCTCTACGTTGCGCGCTTCCGTGAAGCCCTGACGCACACCACCAATCGGACAGGGGCTGTGCTGTCCGCCTGGAAAGCCTCGTTCGAGCCCATCCTGGCCTCGGGCGCCACCGTGATCATCGCCCTGCTGTGCCTGCTGTTTTCGGACCTGAATTCGAACAAGGCGCTGGGGCCGGTGGCGGCGGCAGGCATTGTCTGCTCACTCTTCGCAGCGCTCACCCTGCTGCCCGCTTTTATGGCCCTCCTGGGCAGGGCAGCCTTCTGGCCGTTCATCCCCAAGCTGGTTCCGGCAGACGAGCGTGAACCGGAACTGGTTACCGGGCTGGAAGGGCAAAAAGGAATTTGGCGGGCCACCGGCTCCCTGGTCTCCCGCCGCCCGCGTAGCGTGTGGGTTGCCTCGGTTCTCCTGCTTGTGGTGGCTTCGGCGGGAGTATTGCAGCTCAAGGCCAACGGGGTGCCGCAGACCGACGTTATCCTCACCGCCTCCAATGCCGTGGACGGCCAGGACGCGCTGGCGCGGCATTTCGACGCCGGCAGCGGCAGCCCCGCCGTCGTGGTTGTGGATGAGGCGAAAGCCGAACAGATGCTGGAGGCGGTGAAGGCCGCCGACGGCGTGGGGGACGCCTACCTGCTGGCGCCTGGTTCAGTGCCCATCACCGGCGCGCCCGGTGGTCCCGCCACTCCCGATGTCCGGGAGGGGAAGGTGCTGATTAATGCCACCCTGGACTACGCGGCGGACTCGGCCGAAGCTGAGGAGGCGGTGAAGACGTTGCGCGGCGAGGTGAAGGCGGTGGACCCGGGTGCCCTGGTGGGCGGAGTGACTGCTACCGCGCTGGACACCAACATCACGGCGCAGCGGGACCTGGTGATCATCATTCCTGTTGTCCTGGTGGTGATTCTTTTCATCCTCATGTTGCTCCTGCGGTCAGTGCTGGCCCCCGTCCTGCTGGTGCTTTCCGTGGTGTTGTCCTATGGCGCGGCGATGGGCGTCTCCGCCTTGGTGTTCAACAACATCTTTGGCTTTCCTGGCGCGGACGCCACGGTCCCGCTCTTTGGCTTTGTGTTCCTGGTGGCGTTGGGCGTGGACTACAACATCTTCCTGATGAGCCGGGTGCGGGAAGAATCCCAGAAGCACGGCACCCGGCCCGGCATCCTCTACGGGCTTGGCGTGACCGGCGGGGTGATCACGTCCGCCGGTGTGGTGCTGGCCGCCACTTTTGCCGCCCTGGGCGTCATCCCCATCATGTTCCTGGTGCAGCTGGCTTTCATCGTGGCCTTCGGGGTGTTGCTGGACACGGTGCTGGTCCGTTCACTGCTGGTACCCGCCCTGGCTTACGACATCGGGCCGAAGATCTGGTGGCCCGGAAAGCTCGCCAGATCCTTGTGACCGTCAGACGGTTGCAGTCTTCCGCCACCACGCCACCGTGGCCGTTGCGGCTTCCGGAAGGGGCGTGGGCGGCAGTCCAAAGGCGGCTTCGCTGGCGGTCGAGTCCATCACGAACGGCTTATCGAACTGGTAGGCCATTTCCGCAAGTTCCTTGATATCCGGGGAGAACACACCGCTGAACCTCAGCACCCAGCCCGGAATCCCGAAGACACCCTTCAGCGGCACTCCTGCGGCAACGGCAAAGGCGGTAGCCAGCTCCCGCTGGGTCAGTGCCGGCAGTGTGGGCGCGTGCCACACCTCGTTCCACAGGGCAGGGGTCTCGGCTGCGTGGATCATCGCCGCAGCGAGGTCCGGTACGTAAGTGAAGGCGTGGGGTTGGCCGGTGCTGCCTACTACTGACAGCCTTTTCCCGGCCAAGACGTTGGGCACAATGCGCTCCCCGGCATGGGCTGTCCGGACGCGGGGCCCAAAGAAGTCACCGGCCACCACACTCACAGTGTCCGTGGCGGATGTTGCCCGGGCCGCCAGAAGCTTGGTCCGCACGCCGCGCTTGCCCCCGGTGGCCCCGCGCTGTGAATCCTCCTTCATGACGCGGTCCGGCTCACTGTAGGAGTAGAGGCTCTCCGGGAAAATCACGACGGCGCCCGCTTCCTTCGCGGCGGCCAGCACCTTCTGTTCCGCCCGGGGGAGTTCGGCCTCCCAGTCGCGGGTGTTGTACGCGGCGTGGACGCAGTGGAAGACGGCCTTGGCGCCCTGCATCAAGGTGCGGAGGGCGCCGGCGTCCTGGACATCGGCCCGGACGCGTTCCACCAGCGGGTGGTCCGGGCCCGTGCCGGAGCGGGTGGCGATGCGGACGTTCTTGCCCTGTTCGGCGAGGCGTTGGGCGATGGTCCAGCCGACCGGGCCGGCTCCGGTGACTACGTACGTGGCGGTCATGGCATGCCTTCTGTTGGTTTTGTGTTGTGGGTTCGTTGTTGAGCGTCTGGGGAGAGCGGTGCTCTCGAATCCAACAATGATGGCTCGCAGCGATTAAGTCAAGAGCGCCGCTCTCTAATGCTTACACCGCTCTATTCTCTTCAAGCCGTCCCCGTCGTCCGGGGAGCTTCGGCTGCCGGGGCTAGAAGTTGTGACGGTGGTGGTTGCAGCTTTGAAGATGGGTGTTTACAACCTTTAGGAAGCATGCTTTCCTTAGTTTTGAATTGGTCTTAGTGTGCGTCCGTGGGGGGTGGTGACAGATGGGCAGAGGTCTTCTTCGCTCTGCTGCTGTTGCTCTTCGGGTGTCACTGATCAGCGGGTGTGGCGCGTTGGGATTGTGGGTGTTGTCTGCAGGTGCAGCGGCAGCCGATGACAGCGCGCAGCAGTCTTTGTTGGGGTCTGTTACCCCGGCGATCGAGTCGGTCACGGCCCCTGTGCAGTCTGTCGTCCAGGGTGTTGTTGCTCCTGTGGAGTCCGTGGTGAGCGCGGTTATTCCGTCATCGTCCTCCTCGTCCTCTGGATCTCCCGGTCTGGTCAGCAGTGTGCCGGGGCTTGCGGGCGGGGTAAGTGTTTCCGGGGTGGTCGCGCCGCTGACTGGTGTGCTCGATTCCACACTGCCCCAGGTACCGATTGTTGTTGGGATTGTGCCGTCGGGAACGACTGCCGGCATCACCCAACCGTTATTGCAGGCCGTGGATTCGGCGGTAGCTCCGGTACTGGTCCCTGTGGAGCAGGTGGTGACCCCGGTTGTGGGGGTTCTTGACCCGGTCGTCGGAGTTCTTGACCCGGTTGCGGGAGTTCTGGACCCGGTCGTCGGAGTTCTTGACCCGGTTGCGGGAGTTCTGGAGCCTGTCGTGCCGGGTGGATTTCTGCCGGATTTCACGGGTCTGGTGGAGCCGGTTCTGCCCGGGAACGCAGCGGTAGTTACGGCCGGTAGTGAGGCTTTGTCCGGTTCCTCCGGGCTCAACGATGACCCCGTCGCAGGAGCGGAAGGCTCTGCCCTTTCTTTGTCTTCTGGTGACCCGCGGGGGGCGGATGTCAGGGGCGTGGATGCCCTGAGCGGTGGCGGTTTTGTTCTTGGGGTGGATGGTGCCCGGTACCTGTTGCAGGGCGCTGCGCAACTGGTCGATCCAGGTTCCGTGCCGGTGACTGATCCAGCGATCTTGCTTGGTGCTTCTGCCGGCGCCCGTGCCGGGACGGCAGGCTCTTCGGGTTCTACCGGCGCCGCTGCTGATGCAACGTCTCTTTTTGCTCTCGTTCTTCCTTCGGCGGTTTCGCCGGAGTCCGGCCCGCGCGTGGATTTGCCGCAGGGCCCTTCTTACGATCCCGGTTCGACTCCTGATTAGCGCGCCGTTCGCCGCCTGATACCTGGGCGGCAAACGGCCCATCGCAGCGGCCATCGTGCGCTGCATCAATCTTTGATTTCAGGAGAAAAAACCATGCAAACCTGCATTCAACGAGGAATCCAAGTATTCCTCCTGGCCGGGGGCATTCTCGTTCTCGGCGCCGGGGCGGCGTCCGCCGATGAACCCGGCACCACGGATCTCATTGGAGGGGTAACGGGTGTCGTGAACGCGGCGCTTCCCGTGAACGCCGGTGGTAACGCGATCACCGTCATTGGTGACTCCACCACCACCGGATCCGAAGCCACGGCCACGGGAACCGCCACCAGCACCACCACGGGATCCGGTTCCACTACTAACGGCACCATCCTCGGCGGCGACGGGCTCCTAGGTGATGTCCTCACTACTGTGGATGTTGCCGCACCGGTGAACGTCAGCGGTAACGCGGTCACCGTCATCGGTGACTCCACGTCTGAGGGCTCGGAGTCCTCGACGACGGGTTCCGCTGCGGGCACGAGCGGCGGCTCCGCTGGCGGTTCGAACGATGGCCTGGTCGGTGACGTTCTTGGCACCGTGAACGTTGCTGCGCCGGTGAATGTCAGTGGTAACGCGGTTACCGTCATCGGTGACTCCACGTCTAAGGACTCGACGTCTTCAACGACGGGTTCCGCTGCGGGCACGAGCGGCGGCTCCGCTGGCGGTTCGAACGATGGCCTGGTCGGTGACGTTCTTGGCACCGTGAACGTTGCTGCGCCGGTGAATGTCAGTGGTAACGCGGTTACCGTCATTGGTGACTCCACGTCTAAGGACTCGACGTCTTCAACGACGGGTTCCGCTGCGGGCACGAGCGGCGGCTCCGCTGGCGGTTCGAACGATGGCCTGGTCGGTGACGTTCTTGGCACCGTGAACGTTGCTGCGCCGGTGAACGTCAGTGGTAACGCGGTTACCGTCATTGGTGACTCCACGTCTAAGGACTCGACGTCTTCAACGACGGGTTCCGCTGCGGGCACGAGCGGCGGCTCCGCTGGCGGTTCGAACGAGGGTCTGCTGGGCGATGTCCTCGCTACCGTCGATGTTGCTGCGCCGGTGAATGTCAGTGGTAACGCGATCAGTGTCATTGGTGACTCCACTAGCGAGGACTCCAAGTCCTCGACGACGGGTTCCGCTGCCGGAACGACCGGCACGGGCACCTGGGGTACCGGAAGCGGTAACGATGGCCTGCTTGGTGGGGATCTGCTCGGTGGCGACCTGCTCGGTGGTGACCTGCTTGACCTGGACGGCTTGGTTGGCAATATCGGTCTGGACCTGAACGTCATCGCGCCTATCAATATCACGTGCAATGCGATTACTGTCATCGGGGACAGCGCGGTCAAGGGCTGCAACACTTCCGTAGTGATCCCTAAGGACCCGAAGGACCCTAAGGACCCGAAGGACCCTAAGGACCCGAAGGACCCTAAGGACCCGAAGGACCCGAAGGACCCGAAGGACCCTAAGGACCCGAAGGACCCTAAGGACCCGAAGGACCCGAAGGACCCGAAGGACCCGAAGGACCCGAAGGACCCTAAGGACCCGAAGGACCCGAAGGACCCGAAGGACCCTAAGGACCCGAAGGACCCTAAGGACCCGAAGGACCCTAAGGACCCGAAGGACCCTAAGGACCCGAAGGACCCGAAGGATCCCAAGGATCCGAAGGACCACAAGCACCCGGTTGTTTCTGTTGGCGGCGGCGACAAGTCCGGTACGACCGGATCCAAGGTTGTAGTGGCCGGCTCCGGTGTGGGCAGTGCTAAGCACGCTGCTCCGGCTACTGCCGGTGTTGGCAGTGCCCTGGCACAGACCGGCACGGACGCATCAGTTCTTCTGCTGCTCGCGGGCCTGCTGTTGGGAAGCGGGATCCTCCTCGTTTCCCGCCGGAGCCGCACCGCTCGGAACTAATACACAATGAGTTGGCCGGGGCCTTAGGGACCCAGTCAGCAACCTCTGAATAAGCAGTTGGCCGGAGCCCAAGGGCTCCGGCCAACGTTCCATGACGTTTCGCAGCTGGAACAGCAACTCTCAGGCGTGACACCGGCCGACCGGAGGCCAAGAGCGCTGATCTCAAGCGCTTGCGGTGCTCTCGGATGAGACCTTTGCGTGGCATGCTTGGTGATATGTCCGACGCCGAGTCTGCCGTTCTCCCGCTTACGCCCCGCGCTCGAGCCAGGGCCCAAACGATCGCCGATATCATCCGGCTGGGCAGGGAACATCTGGCCAAGCAGGGGGCCGCCGCGCTGTCGTTGCGGGCCGTTGCCCGCGACCTCGGAGTGGTGTCCTCCGCCGTCTATCGGTATGTCGACAGCCGGGATGAGCTGCTGACCCTCCTGTTGGTGGATGCGTACAACGAACTGGGCGACGCAGTTGACGCCGCCATTGCCGCCCGCACCGAAGGCGACCACCGGGGACGCTTTGATGCCCTGGCCCACGCCGTCCGATCCTGGGCGCTGCGTGAACCTGCCCGCTATGGACTTTTGTTTGGCAGCCCGGTTCCCGGCTACAAAGCGCCGGAGGAGCGCACCACCGAGCCTGGAACAAGGGTGGTGCGGGCGCTGATCAAGGTAGTGGATGACGCCTACCGCGCCGCGGGCGGACGGTTGCCTGCCGAGTCGCGGTCGCCCGCCGTCGGACCTGCCCTTCATGCTGACTTTGAGGCAATCCGCGGGCAATTGGGTGGTGCGCTCAGCGATGCCATGCTGGCGCGGGGAACGCTGGTGTGGACTGCACTTTTTGGCACTGTCAGCTTCGAGGTCTTTGGCCAGTATGGGCCGGATACCTTCCGCGCTAATGATGAACTCTTTGACCAGCATGTGGAGCATCTGGCCCGGCT
This sequence comes from Pseudarthrobacter sp. TRD_SC_9, assembly GCF_055361265.1. Classification (NCBI taxonomy): domain Bacteria; kingdom Bacillati; phylum Actinomycetota; class Actinomycetes; order Micrococcales; family Micrococcaceae; genus Pseudarthrobacter; species Pseudarthrobacter sp. TRD_SC_9. The sequence goes on along the minus strand of NZ_CM143956.1, from coordinate 3,463,026 downwards.
GGCCGGACTCACAGCCCTGTCGCCCGATGCTGATGGTAAGTAGACTTTCTTTTGTTCTGAAGATGCCCCATCCAGAGGAGTGAAAGCCATGAGCGAGAACACCGATTCAGGATCAAGCAGGAACCCCCTCGACCCCGACGACACTCTTGGCGCCGGTCCGGATCGAGGCCAGGAGCGTGATGTGGTGCAGGACTCGGGCAGCAGCCCGTCCGGCGACGATGCCGACTACGTCGAGGGTGATTATGGGGACGCCGGCAGGGCGGGGGGTGCTGCCTCCGGCGACGAAGGTGGGTACACGACCGGGGACTATGGCAGCGCAGGAGAATCCGAAAGCTCAGGGGTGGCGCGGGAAGAGGGCGGGTATCCGGAGGGTGATTACGGCAAGGCCGGGCATCGTGGATCCGTGAGCAGTTCCGAGCCTGGAGGCGATGGGGATGCTGAATATCCCGAAGGCGATTACGGGCAGGCGGGGCAGGTAGGCCACGAGAAGTACCCCAAGAAGGAGCGCCCTTGGGAAGGCAGCTAGGGGTCGATCTTTCTTCCCCTGCAACCAACTCCGTAGCCAGCTGCCTCTGAGTGTTCGCGGACAGCGGAAGGCTTTTCAGCGTACTTTAACGTGTTCAAAACCCTTGCCAATTCAGGGAAGTCTCCCAACGCCGTCGGACTTTCCCGCTAAAGTTGAGCGGACCTGACTCAACTTTTATTGACATCGCGACGTCCTCGAGTAACCTTGAGTGCAGAACGCTCAAGGATTGAGCGCCGCAGCAAGTTTCCAAGAAAGAAGGAAGCATCACATGTCACGTGCAGTAGGTATTGACCTCGGAACCACCAACTCCGTTGTCTCCGTTCTCGAAGGTGGCGAGCCCACCGTTATTGCCAACGCCGAGGGTGGCCGCACCACGCCGTCGGTAGTTGCTTTCTCAAAGTCCGGCGAAGTCCTGGTTGGCGAAATCGCCAAGCGCCAGGCCGTCAACAACATCGACCGCACCATCGCTTCGGTCAAGCGCCACATGGGCACTGACTGGAACGTATCGATCGATGACAAGAAGTACACGCCGCAGGAAATTTCCGCGCGTATCCTCATGAAGCTGAAGAACGACGCCGAGAGCTACCTCGGTGAAAGGGTCACCGATGCAGTGATCACCGTTCCCGCCTACTTCAATGACGCCGAGCGCCAGGCCACCAAGGAAGCCGGCGAGATCGCAGGCCTGAACGTCCTGCGCATCGTCAACGAGCCCACCGCGGCCGCCTTGGCTTACGGCCTGGACAAGGGCAAGGAAGACGAACTCATCCTCGTGTTCGACCTCGGCGGCGGTACGTTCGACGTCTCCCTGCTGGAAGTCGGCAAGGATGAAGACGATTTCTCCACCATCCAGGTCCGCTCCACGGCAGGCGACAACCGCCTGGGCGGCGACGACTGGGACCAGCGCGTTGTTGAATACCTGCTGAACCAGCTCAAGGTCAAGGGCATTGACCTCTCCAAGGACAAGATCGCCCTGCAGCGTCTGCGTGAAGCTGCCGAGCAGGCAAAGAAGGAACTCTCCTCCTCCACCAGCACCAACGTCTCCCTCCAGTACCTGTCTGTCACCCCCGACGGCCCGGTCCACCTGGACGAGCAGCTCACCCGCGCCAAGTTCCAGGACCTCACCAAGGACCTGCTCGAGCGCACCAAGAAGCCGTTCCACGACGTCATCAAGGAAGCCGGCATCAAGCTTTCCGACATCGACCACATCGTCCTGGTCGGCGGCTCCACCCGTATGCCCGCCGTCTTCGACCTGGTCAAGGAACTGGCCGGCGGCAAGGAACCGAACAAGGGCGTGAACCCGGATGAGGTTGTAGCCGTTGGTGCAGCCCTCCAGGCTGGCGTGCTGAAGGGCGAGCGCAAGGACGTCCTGCTCATCGACGTCACCCCGCTGTCCCTTGGTATCGAAACCAAGGGTGGCGTGATGACGCACCTGATCGAGCGCAACACTGCTATTCCCACGAAGCGTTCCGAAACCTTCACCACGGCCGATGACAACCAGCCGTCCGTGGCCATCCAGGTCTTCCAGGGCGAACGTGAATTCACCCGCGACAACAAGCCGCTGGGCACGTTCGAACTGACCGGCATCGCCCCGGCTCCCCGTGGCATTCCGCAGATCGAGGTCACCTTCGACATCGACGCCAACGGCATCGTCCACGTGTCCGCCAAGGACAAGGGCACCGGTAAGGAACAGTCGATGACCATCACCGGCGGAACGGCGCTCTCCAAGGAGGACATCGACCGCATGGTCCGGGACGCCGAGGAGCACGCAGCAGAGGACAAGGCCCGCCGCGAGGCGACCGACACCCGCAACACTGCCGAACAGCTGGCGTACTCGGTGGACAAGCTCATCGCCGACAACGCCGACAAGCTCCCGGAAGAGGTCAAGACCGAGGTGCAGGCCGACGTCGACGATCTCAAGAAGGCGCTGGAAGGCACCGACGACGCAGCCGTGAAGAACGCTTTCGAGAAGCTGCAGGCCTCGCAGAGCAAGCTGGGCGAAGCAATTTACGCCCAGGCGGCTCCGGCCGACGCCGGCGCTGAAGGTGCTGAGGGGGCCTCGTCCGACGGCGCGTCCGCCAGTTCCGATGAAGACATCGTGGATGCCGAAATCATCGACGAAGACGAAGTGAAGAAGTAATTATGCCCCATCACGGTAACGAGGAAGAGCACGATCCGGTGGTCGAGCCTGTCGAGACCCAAGAGGATCGGGAGCAGTCCGGACGCCAGGAGCCGGTCATCCGGGACAACCGCAAGGTCGACCCGGTGACCGGCAAGGCACGGCACCCGGAGTCTCCCGCGGGCCAGCCCGCCTCTCCGGTGGTCGAGCCTGTCGAGACCGTCGAGACCGACGCCCTCGCCCAGGCCGAGGAAATCCTCAACGGCATCCAGGTGCCCGCCGAGGAATCCGTGGCCCAGGGGGTTCCTGCAGGCGCAACCACCGCTGAAGCGGCTGAACTGAAGAATGACCTTCTCCGGCTGCAGGCCGAGTACGTCAACTACCGCAAGCGCGTCGAACGCGACCGTGCCGTGGCAGGGGAGATGGCCGTCATCGGCGTCCTGAACTCGCTGCTTCCGGTACTGGACGACATCGATGCCGCCCGCCAGCACGGCGACCTCGAGGACGGCCCCTTCGCCGCGATCGCCGCCAAGTTGGAAAATGCGCTGAAGACGTACAACCTGGTCCGTATCGATGAGACCGGCGTGGAGTTCGATCCGACCATCCACGAGGCCCTCATCCAGCAGCCAGGCGAGGACATCGAGGTTGACACCGTCAGCCAGGTGCTTCGCTCAGGCTACAAAACGGGCGACCGCGTCCTCCGCGCGGCCCAGGTCATCGTCGCAGTTCCGGCGTAGTACTACCCCGGTGGTTGAGTCTCGATGGTTGAGCTTGTCAAAACTAAAGAGACTCAACCACCTACCCGGTGGTTGAGCTTGTCGAAACCCCGATCTCGACAGGCTCAACCACCGACCCACAACTTTGAAAGGAAACGCCATTGGCTAGCCAGGATTGGGTGGACAAGGACTTTTACAAGATCCTTGGTGTTGCCAAGGACGCTTCCGACGCCGATATCAAGAAGGCCTACCGGAAGCTAGCGCGCGAGCACCACCCTGACACCAATTCGGGCAACAGTGCGTCGGAGAAGAAGTTCAAGGACATCTCCGAGGCCTACTCCGTCCTGTCGGACCCCGAAGAGCGCCAGCAGTATGACGCCATCCGGGCCATGGGCGGCGGAGCCCGGTTCGCTCCCGGCGGTGCCGGTCCCGGTGGCAATGCAGGCTTTGAGGACATGTTCGGCGGCCTGTTCACCGGCAATGCCGGACGCCATGCCGGCGGTTTCGGCACTGCCGGCGGCATCCCGCCCGAGTTCGCTGACTTGTTTGGCAACGGGGGTTTTGGTGGTCCAGCGGGATACCAGCGCACCCCGCAAAAGGGTGCCGACCGGACCGCAACCACCAGTATTTCCTTCGCCGGCTCTATCAGAGGCACAACCATTGGTCTGCGAGAGCCCAACGGTGAGGTCATCGATGTCCGTGTTCCGCCCGGCATCAAGGACGGCCAGAAGGTCCGTGTCCGGGGCAAGGGTCAGCCCGGTGCCGCGGGGAACGGCGACCTGATGGTCCAGGTTTCGGTCAAGCCGCACCCCTTCTACACGCGCGACGGCGACAACCTCCGCATCCACGTCCCGGTCACCTTTGCAGAAGCTGCTCTGGGGGCGGAGATTGAGGTGCCGACGTTCGACGGCGAGCGGGTTCGGGTCCGTGTTCCTGCCGGGACCCCGTCCGGGCGCACGCTCCGGGTCAAGGGCCACGGCGTGAAGACCTCAAAGGGAACCGGAGACCTTCTGGTGACTATCGACGTCGCAGTTCCCGGCAATCTTAACAAGGCTGCGGAGGAGGCTGTGCGGGCGTTCGCCGAGGCTACCGCCGATGCCGACGTCCGTGAGGGTCTCGCCGCCAAAGCCCGGTTGTAAGGCGGGACGGTCATGAACATCAGTGCTGATCAGCCGATCTTCGTGATCTCGGTGGCTGCGGAACTGGCGGACATGCACCCGCAAACCCTCCGGCAGTACGACCGCCTTGGCCTCGTTTCACCGCGGCGTGCCCCGGGCAAATCCCGGCGGTACTCCCAGCGTGACGTCAATATGCTCCGGGAAATCCAACGGCTGTCCCAAGAAGGCGTCTCTCTGGAGGGCATCAAGCGGATCCTTCAGCTGGAGAACCAGGTGGCTGCGCTGCAGAACCGGGTCGCCGAGCTCACCGAGGAACTTAACGTCCGGCGCCGCCAGCCCCTGGACTCCCGCATCTTCGCAGCGGGAGCAGCTGGCGACGTCGTCAGCCTGGCCCGCGGCCAGCGCCCCCGGGCCAGGTCACAGGCCGTTGTGGTGTGGCGACCTAAGCAGTGAAGCCGGGCTGCCGGCGAAGATGAGCTGCTCCAGGCCGTCTGCTTTTGTGCGTTTTTCCAGCACCAGGCCACATTTGACAGCTACCCGCTGGGACGGAAAGTTGGCCGGATTGATGATAGCCACAACCCGGCCGATTCCCGCCTGCCCTGCGAAATTCAGACAGCCCGCTGCAGCCTCGCTGGCGTAGCCAAGGCCCTGGTGCTCAGGAAGGATGTGGTACCCCACCTCGACCTCGGAAATCCCGTCCACCACCTGCATGGTTAGTCCGCAGTCGCCCAGGAAGCGGCCTTCCTTGGTCTCCACGATCCAGAGCCCGAAGCCGTATTCGGCATAGTTGCGCTTGTTCCAGTCGATCCATCGCTGAGCCTCGGTGCGGGTTCTGGGCGCGGGGTAGTGGCGCATAACCTCCGGATCGCCCAGGAGGCCAGCCATCCGGTCCAGATCCTCATCCGCCATGCGGCGCAGCCGCAAGCGCTTCGTCTCGATGCTGTAGACGGACACTAGATCTCTTTTACCTGCACCAGCGTCGCGAGGGGGACGGGAAGTTCCTGTCCCGCCCAGGTACCGTTCAGCCCCGGTTCTGCAGGCGCCGCGTCCAGGTCCAGGACCCGGAAGACGAAGAGCTGCATCCTTCCGGCATCAATGACAGTGACGCGGTTTTCAGTGGTGGGCGTTGCGGGACTGAGCGTCGGCTCGTCGGTGGGGATCCCGCCGTCGGGCGTTCCACTTCCCTTGATACTGACTGTGCTGGGGCGGGGTTCCAGCTTCCCGTCCGCCTGGACGAACTGCTCCGCCTCTTCCTGACCCAGCAGGATCGCATCGGAGAGGGCAGTGGCGTAGACGGGATCGGCGCAGGCGTCGTAGACCCACCGCTTGCCCAACACCGAGTGGTCCATGGTGCCGGCGAGCCACGCCTCGGCGCCCGGCAGCTCGGAGTCGCGGTAGCTCAACGGGACCTGGTAGACGGTGCCGGCGTGGGAGACGAGGTGCGTCTCCAGCCCGACTTCGCCGTCCGGATCGTCAAAGCGGTAGGCGCCCAGGAGTTGAGGGGACGAATCCATGCTTCCTTGGGTGAACCACGGCTGCAGAGGCAGGAATTGCTCGATGAGCTGAAGCTTTGAAGGGGTCAAGGTTGCTTTGTGAAGGATGGCCATGGCCCCAGCCTAGGCCAGTCTCCGCGTACAAGCTGGGGGAACTGCGGAACTAAACTGTCGTCAAAACGACGGATACGGGGGGCAGGCTTTAATGACCATCACCATACGGGCTACCAGGGCCGAGGACTGGCGCCAGGTGCGGGACCTTCGCCTCGAAATGCTGGTGGACGAGCCGATGGCATTCGCTGAATCTCTGCAGGATGCCCTGCAACTCAGCGAGCAGGACTGGCGGCTTCGGGGCGCCCGGGGGCAGGCGGAATCAGGTACTGCACTTGTTGCAGTTGCTGAAGATGGCCGCTGGGTAGGGACCATGGGCTGCTACATTCCGGAAGGTGCGCAGTACCCGCTGCTCGTTGGCGTATACGTGACGCCGGAGTTCCGGGGAAGTGCTCACGGCGTAGCGGGCGCCCTGCTTGACGCGATCAAGGCCTGGGCCGGAGACCGGGGACGCGTGCTCCGGTTGGAAGTGCATGAAGACAACCCCCGTGCCCAGCGGTTTTACCTGCACAACGGGTTTAGTTTCACCGGTACCAGGAGGCCCTACGACCTCGACCCGAGCCAGACAGAGCTGGAGATGTCCTGCCCGCTGCCCTGACCGTTTGACCTGCTGCTTTGTGTCCGGGGGAGCCGGCCACGTTACGCCCAGCGCGTTTCCTGGACGTTAATTCTCAGGAGCCGAACTTCCGCAGGTCTTCGGGGAAGTCATCTGACCGGCCGCCCTCCGAGCCCGAAACATCACCTATTCCGAAATCACCCTGAAACGAATCAGCGAGCGCCCTGAAACATTCGACCCATACGTTTAGCGCAACGGGTCAGTGTCCTTATGGCCCCGGAGGCGTCCCGCTGCCTTGGCTGCAGCGGCGGAGTGAGAAACGGGTTAAACATGAAAGTTTCGGTCAAGAAGCGCGCACTTTATCCGGTAACCGCAGGCCTGATGGCAGCGGCACTGGCGGGTTGTGGAAGCCAAATCTCAGACCCGGCGGCGGCAGGGTCCACAGCAAGCACCGCAACCTCCTGCGTAGACACGTCAGGAAGCAGCGTCAAAGTAGGTTTCATCAACTCACTGTCCGGAACCATGGCCATCAGCGAAAGCACCGTCTTTGACTCGCTGTCCCTGGCGGCAGAGGAGATCAACGCAACAGGTGGCGTCCTGGGCAAACAGCTCACCGTGATCAGCGAGGACGGCGCCAGCGAGCCAACCAAGTTCGCCGAACGGGCCGGCAAGCTCATCCAGCAGGACTGCACCGCCGCCGTCTTCGGCGGCTGGACCTCATCCAGCAGGAAGGCCATGCTCCCCGTCTTCGAAGCTAACGACGCGCTGCTGTTCTACCCGGTGCAGTACGAAGGACTTGAGGCTTCCGAGAACATTTTCTACACCGGAGCCACCACCAACCAGCAGATCATCCCGGCCCTTGACTACCTGGCCGAGCAGGGCACCAAGTCCCTGTTCCTGGTGGGCAGCGACTACGTGTTCCCCCGGACGGCCAACAAGATCATCCAGGCCTATGCCAAGGCCAAGGGCATGGAAGTCCTCGGGGAGGAATATGCACCCCTGGGCTCCACGGAGTTCTCCACGATCGTCAACAAGGTCCGCGATTCCAAGGCCGACGCCGTTTTCAACACCCTCAACGGTGACAGCAACGTGGCCTTCTTCCGCCAGTACAAGAGCGTGGGCTTGACCGCGGACACCATGCCCGTGGTGTCGGTATCCATCGCCGAAGAAGAAGTCCCCGGCGTCGGACTGGAAAACGTCCAGGGGCAGCTGACCGCCTGGGACTATTACCAGACGCTGGACACCCCGGCCAACACGAAGTTCGTAGCCGCGTTCAAGGCCAAGTACGGCGCGAACCGCGTCACCAGCGACCCCATGGAAGCGGCCTACACCTCCCTGTACTTGTGGAAGGCGATGGTGGAAAAGGCCGGATCGTTCGACGTCGACAAGGTCCAGGAGGCAGCGGACGGCGTGAGCTTCGAGGCACCCGAAGGAACCGTGACGGTCAACGGGGACAACAACCACATCACCAAGACCCCGCGCATCGGCAAAATCAACGCGGACGGGCTCATCGACACGGTCTGGTCCTCGCCGGAACCGGTGGAACCGGACCCGTTCCTGGAGACCTACGACTGGGCCAAGGGCCTGGGCAGCTAACCCGCGTTCGCCGCTAACCACCGAAACACCGCAACTTCCCGGAAGAAAGGCCTCCCGGAATGGAACTCCTGATAGGGCAGATGTTCGCCGGACTCAGTCTTGGCTCGGTGCTGCTGCTTGCAGCCCTGGGACTCTCGCTGACCTTCGGCCAAATGGGCGTCATCAACATGGCACACGGCGAATTCATGATGGCTGGCGCCTACACAGCCTTTGTGGTGCAGCAGAGCATCGCCGATGCGGGCGTCTCACTGCTGGTTTCCATTCCGGTGGGCTTCCTGGTGGGAGGTTTGCTGGGGCTGGTGCTGGAAGCGGTCCTGCTGCGCCGCATGTACCACCGGCCGCTGGACACTTTGCTGGTGACCTTCGGGGTGGCATTGATCCTCCAGCAGGCCGCGCGGGACATTTTCGGGGCCCCCAGCGTTGACGTCCGGGCACCGGGGTGGCTGCAAGGCAACATCGAAATGCTTGGCGCGCCGCTTCCGCTCACCCGGCTGTTCATCCTCCTGCTTTCGCTGTTCTGCCTGGCGGTCCTGGCCCTGCTGCTGAAGGCCACTCCGTTGGGACGGCGCATCCGGGCGGTAGTGCTGAACCGCGACCTGGCGGAAACCAGCGGCATCTCCAGCCGGCGGACGGACCAGCTCACGTTCTTCATCGGCTCTGGCCTGGCGGGGATCGCCGGTGTGGCGGTCACTCTGATCGGCTCCACCAGCCCGTACCTCGGAACCAACTACATCGTTGACGCTTTCCTGGTGGTGGTGGCAGGCGGCATCGGCCAGATCAAGGGTGCTGTCATCGCGGCCTTCACACTGGGCGTCCTGCAGTCCGTCTTTGAATACTCGACGACGGCGAGCATCGGCAAGGTGCTCATCCTGCTGGTGATTGTGGTGTTCCTGCAGCTCCGGCCGCAGGGCATCTTCAGCCTCAAGACAAGGAGCCTGGCATGATCGCCTTGCTACGCGGCCTACGCGGCCTACGCGGCCCGCGCGGAACGGCAGTTGGCTTCATCGTGGGTGCGCTGCTCCTGCTGGTGGCCGCCCCGGCCCTGCTGTCCACCTTTAATCTCGGCCTGCTGGGGAAGTTCCTCTGCTTCGCGATTGTGGCGGTCGGCATCGGACTGGCCTGGGGGCGAGGCGGCATGCTGACGCTCGGCCAAGGTGTGTTCTTCGGCCTCGGTGCCTACATCATGGCCATGCACATGAAACTGGCCGATGCCTCGCTCTTTGGCGGTTCCGGCGTACCGGACTTCATGGCGCTGTACGGCAGCGGCCAGGTCCCCGGCTGGTGGGAACCGTTCCGCAGCCCGGTGGTGACCATTGCCGCCGTCGTACTGGTTCCGGGCCTGGTGGCACTCATCCTGGGCCTGGCAATCTTCAAACGCCGAGTCAAAGGCGCCTACTTTGCGATCCTCAGCCAGGCGCTGGCGGCGGCGTTTGCCGTCTTCCTGATCGGCCAGCAAGCCACCACGGGCGGCTCAAACGGGCTCAACGGCTTCAGGTCCTTTTTCGGTTACGACCTGCAGGATCCCGGTAACAAGGTGATGCTGTACCTCATCGCCGCCGTTGTCCTGCTGCTTTCCATCGCGGTGGCGCGGCAGCTGATGTACAGCCGCTTCGGCGAACTGCTGGTGGCCGTCCGCGACCAGGAGGAACGGGTACGCTTCCTTGGCTACGATCCGGCCACCATCAAAACCGTGGTGTACGTGGTGGCAGCCGTGATGGCCGGCATCGCAGGGGCGCTGTTTGTACCGATCGTGGGCATCATTTCGCCGGCAGATGTAGGCGTTATCCCGTCCATTGCGTTCCTGATCGGCGTGGCAATCGGCGGCCGCTCCACTCTGTTGGGTCCTGTGCTGGGAGCCATCGGTGTTGCCGCGGCGCAGTCCGGCCTGTCCTCCACTTTCCCGTCGTTCTGGGTCTACTTCCAGGGCCTGCTGTTCGTCCTGGTAGTCGGCTTTATGCCCGGCGGGTTGGCATCGCTGCCCGGGCTGGTGGGCCGTTGGCGGGGTGAGGGACGCAGCACAAAGGAAAGCCCGACGGCGGCACCTCCCGGTCCTGCCGGCGGCGCCACCACCAACCTGGAACCTGTACCGGAAGAGGTCAGCCGATGACGGCAACAACCATGCTCCCCGAAGGCGAACCGCGCGCCGGTGGCCTCCGCGGCCGGCCAAAGTACCTCGAAGTGCGGGGCCTGTCCGTGTCCTTCGACGGTTTCCTTGCCGTGGACAACGTAGACCTGGACGTCATCCAGGGTGACCTCCGGTTCCTGATCGGTCCCAATGGCGCCGGCAAAACCACAGTCATCGACGCCATCACGGGTCTGGTTCCTGCTACAGGTTCCGTGAACCACACGGGCAAGGAGATCCTGGGCCGCAAGGTGCACCAAATCGCCAAACTCGGAGTGGGGCGCACCTTCCAGACCGCCAGCGTGTTTGAAAACCTCTCCGTGCTGCAAAACCTGGATATCGCAGCAGGATCCGGCCGTACGGCGCGGCAAATGCTGCGCCGGCGGAAGGCCGTGGAGCCGGCAGTCGCCGAAGCGCTGGAAATTATCGGCCTGGAAGACCTGGCAGACAAGCAGGCCGGCATCCTGGCCCATGGCCAGAAACAGTGGCTGGAGATCGGCATGCTCCTGGTTCAGAACTCGGACCTGCTTCTTTTGGATGAGCCCATCGCGGGAATGAGCCAGGACGAGCGGGAACAGACCGGCCAGTTGCTCCGCCGCATCGCGGCCAGTCGAATTACTTTGGTGATCGAACATGACATGGACTTTGTCCGCGAGTACGCCACCTCGGTGACAGTACTGGCTGCCGGAAAAGTCCTCAGCGAAGGAAGCGTTGCACAGGTGCAGGCGGACAAAAAGGTGCAGGACGTTTACCTGGGCACCACAGCCTCCACGGCCACCACCACCACACCAGAACGTCAGGAAGGGACGGCCACTGATGCTGGAAATTAGCGGACTGCAAACAGGGTACGGGCGCACCCAGGTGATCTCCGGAGTTGACCTCACAGTGCCGAACGGCAGCGTGGTCTCCATCCTGGGCCACAACGGCGCCGGCAAAACCACCCTGCTGCGTGCCGTCGTCGGACTTCTCAAACCCAGCCGCGGGACCATAAAACTGGACGGCGAGGACCTGGCCGGGCTGCGGCCGCACCAGCGGGTTGCCCGCGGGATGGCCTACGTCCCGCAGGGCCAGCAGTCGTTCGGGCAGCTCAGTGCTTTGGAAAATCTGCAGCTGGTGGCGGACGGACGCAAAAACGGCGGCGAACGTGTGGCCGAGGCGCTGGACATGTTCCCTGCCCTCAAACCGCTGCTGTCCCGCCGAGCCGGACTGCTGTCCGGCGGCCAGCGGCAACAGCTGGCCATTGCCCGGGCGCTGATTACCCAGCCCACGCTCCTGATCCTGGACGAACCCACCGAAGGCATCCAGCCCAACGTGGTTGCAGAGATCGAAGCGACCATCATCAAGCTGTCCCAGCGCAGCGGGATGCGCGTGCTCCTGGTGGAACAGCACATCGGCTTCGCGCTGCAGGCAGCGGACAGCTACTGCGTGCTCGCCGCGGGGAGGGTCTCCTCCACGGGCCGGGGTGGTGCGGACTCTGCCGCGACGGTCCGCGACGCGATGCTGATCTAGCACGGATGCTGTTCTCTCTCTGCGGAGATGTCTGTGATTCATTCGACAGGAATCCGGGGAGGACACACGCGCCGCCATGGACAACAATGGAAGGCATGACCCTCACCACTTTCGCCCTCGTCCGCCATGGCCAAACCGACTGGAACGCGCAGCGACGCCTGCAGGGAACCACTGACATCCCCCTAAATGACGTCGGTCGCGGCCAGGCCCGGGACGCCGTGGCCGCCCTTTCGGGGTACGAATGGGACGCCGTAGTGTCCTCGCCGCTTAGCCGGGCTGCGGAAACTGCTGACATCATCGCCGAAGGCCTTGGCCTTGCCGTGACCAGGCGCCTGGCGGACCTCAGGGAGCGCAGCTACGGGGAAGCTGAGGGAATGCAGGACGGCCCCGAGCTGGACGCCCTGCGTCTCCCCGGCGGTTTCCTGGGGGCAGAAAGTGAGGAGAGCGCCGCCTCCCGTGGCCTGTCAGCGTTGGAGACGCTGGCCAAGGAATTTCCGGGCCAGCGCGTGCTGGTGGTGGCCCATGGTTCACTCATCCGGCTGACGCTCAACATGGCGCTCGGCCAAACGCTGGACAGCGTGGACAATGCCGTGCTCAACCTGGCCCACCACCACGTCACTGACGGCTGGCAGCTCGAGTACTTCAACGGCGCACGCCTGACGGCTGACGTGCAGGCCTGAGTAACTTTTCCGGACATCCCTGGGGCGTCAGAACCTGGACGAGCTGCCAGATCCTGAAAAGCTGCCGCCACTGGAGCCATAACCAGTGCTGCTCCCGGACGAGGACGAGGACCGGGAGGATGCCACGGCATCTCGGCCGGCGTCCACACCTCCACTGAAGCCAACCACGGAGACTATCGGCATCCTGGGGTAGGCGATGTCCACGATGCTGCCTCTGTAACGTTTGGTGTGCCACTGGTTCCTGGCGGTTTCGTCCATCTTTTCGCGCATCAGTTCCGCTTCCCGCTGTGTTCGAGTATTGGCGGTGATAACGGCGTCGGCGTGCTGTTCCAGGAGGGCGGCGATTTTCTCCCGCTCTGCCTTGAGCCCGTCAAGCGCCGCGTCCGGGGTAACGGTGCGGCTGTCCAGACCGGCTTCAAAGGCGGCTATCCGTGTCAGGGCCGCAGCCGAATGGGCCCGCAGGGCTGCGGCAGTTTCGGGGCTGCCTTTGGTGCTGCCGCGCTTGAGCATCCCGTCCACTTCGCTGTGCTCTGCCACCAGATCGGCGCTCTGGTTCCGCCAGGCCTCCCGCCAGGATGAGTGAAGGTTCAGCAGGGCGTTGGAGTCTGCGATGGCGTCGTCTAGACCGTCAAGTTCTGTTGTCACCTGCTGGAACTCTACGGCTCTGTTCACGTTGGCCTTGACGGACCGTTCTTTGGATCCCAGGGCACCCAGGAGTTCGCGTTGCCTGGTTGCGTCATGCAGTCGGGCAGACAAGGTATGCCACTTCTCAAGCACCTGTGAGCCGTAGGTGGAGTCAGCGGGGATGGTCGAGGCGTTCACCTCGGTTTCATCCAGGCGGAGGGTAACGGAGGCATACGATCGGTCACCGGCGTCGAGTGCTTCCTGGAACTTGCGCCGGTTTCCTGCACGGATGCCGGCGCGGATTCCGAATCCGGCAAGGAGGCCGGCCGCCCCGATTCCGCTAGCCCACAGGGTGCCCGGGTGAAGGTACCAGGGCCTGCCGATGCGGGACGCGGCTGAACGCACGGCGGCCAGTGTTCCGTCCGTCCACTGGGCCTCCCGGAACAGATCCTTGCCGTCCTCCTGGATGGCTTCCTGATCATCCAGCGGGACCTTCCGGTCCTCGCCAAAGTAGGTACCAACCTGGCGTCCGGTGCTGTCCAGCGCGAAGACAAACAGTCCGTCAGCCCACTTCTGGCCGTCCGGACTGAGCCACTCGGGATGTTCGGCGCGCGCGTAGCGGAGTACTTCCTCATTGAGGTTGTCGCTGGAGCGGCCGGCCCTGGTGAAGACCGCAACTTTAGTCGGCTGATAGAAGGAGATTTCTGCCAGGGCAGGCTGGAGTTGCGGCAGATACAGCGCGCCGGCAGTATCCTCCACCACCACCTCCGAGGGTGGCTCTGCCCGGGCGGCCTCCGCCGTGACCAGCATCGGAACCAGACACAATACGACGGCGAGCAGCAGCATCGGGATCAGGGCTGCGGTTTGACGGAAGGTGCGGGCAGCCGTGGCGGCAGCTGTAACGGCTGTTGTTTTCATTTTCCCCCGGGAATGCGTGGATCGGTCTGTAAGCGACAGCCTAGTTGCACTGAAGGGCGCAGTGGACCCGGATACTTGGGCCCGAATGGCCCTGTTTTGTTGGTTGCCTATCATCCGTTGGGCGGTGTGCCGCCGGGGGTGCCCATGCCGCCGCCCATCGTGCCGGTGCCTTCTTCCTGCATGACGCTGCCGGCGTAGTCGTTGGTGGGATCCCGGTAGATGCTGTGGATGTGGCCCCATCCGCCGGTAACGACACCGGTGACGTCAGCGCCTGCTGATCCTTGCTGGTTGGAGAATTCGATGAAGACGTTGGGTCCGGAGATCTGGAAGTAGATGCCGTCTCCCTGGTTCATGTCGAAGACGGTGGCCCCGGACCAGTTGATGTAAGTCTCATCGAGGGTCGCCTCGATTGCGGTGAGGGCGTCAGCGGTGGTTTGCTCGTCAGCAAGTCCGACCCAGTTCGCGATGACGTCGAGCAGGAGCTGCTTTTGGTCGTCCGTGAGGTCGGAGCCGGCGAGCCCTGTCCCAATGGGGTAGTCGCACGTGCCGCCGGGGGCGCAGGTCAGGTTGGAGACCTGTGTGCCCTGGTAGAGCGCGGCCTGCTGTTGAGCGTCAAGGCTTTCATAGAACGCAAATGCGGTCTCGTACATCCCCGCCGACGGCTGGACTTCGATACCGTCAGCGGCGGTGTAGACGGCGGGTTGGGAGCCGAGGTGCGTGGGGGCGAACGTAATGGCATCAGTGCTGCCGTCGAGTGTGGCGTTGATGCCGAGGTGGTGCCCGCCGAACTGAACCTCCCACGCGCTGGTGTCGGAGGGGTCGCCGAAGAACGCAATGTAGTACTGGCCGAGCGAAGCCTCGGGGCTCGTGCTGTTTTCCAGCAGATACTGGTCGCCGTCCATGATCCCGGTGACTTCCGCGTAGGCGTCATCACTGAGCAGCGACTCGAGGACGGCCAGAGCCGCAGTCTGCTGTTCCTCCGTGAGGTCAGCCAGGTTAACCCCGGCCCGTTCTACGAAGGTCACGGGGAAGTTGGACCAGGAGGTGGTCTTGGCAGCGTCGTCGTAGGCGTACAACGTCTGTTGCTTCTGCTCTGTTGTGAGGGTGGCGTAGAACGCTGCCGCCGCGGTTGCGGTGTTCGTGATAGTTTCCGCCGTCGTCGTCGCGCCAACCGTGTTCCCGTCCGCCGGCGCGGTCACTCCAACGGCAGCGCTTGCGGTTGCTGGTGACTCGGCAACGGCTGAGGCGCCGGTGCCGATAGTGGAGGAGTCGGTGGCCGTGCTGCAGGCGGCGAGGGAACCTGCAAGTGTGAGAGCGGCGACCGACGACGCGAAGCTCATCCAGAACCGGCGCATGGGGGAAAGAGTTGAAGTAGTCATAGGAAGAGTCAATAGCCTGACCCTGTTCCTGAATTAGCCTGCGCCTGTGACCTGCCTGTGAGCTGGACACCGTCCATCGAGGAAGCTCCCGTGCGTCGTCAATCTGCTGAACAGTTGCAGCGCTAAGGAGGCCCCTGCGTAACAGGGGCCTCCTTCATGCTGGTGGTGCTGGTGGTGGGCTGCTGGAACTGTTAGCCGCGTCCTCCGCCGCCAAGTAGGCCGAGTTCAACCGCCTTGGCGGCACCGTCGGCCTCGGCCCGTGTGAGGGAACCTTCGGTGACTGCAGCGTCGAGGCGTTCCTGCACTGCCGCCGTGCGTTCGGCTTGCTTTTCGGCTTTCAGCTCGTCGATTGCGGTCTGGATGGTTACCTCGTCCAGTCCGAGAGAGGCGGCAAGTGATGCGGTGAGCGATGCTTCCATCGCTTCGCGGTCGGGCTTCTCGTCTGTTCCGGTGCCGGAGGCCTTGGCTGCGTCCCTGGCTGCCTGGAGCGCGTCACTGACTGAGGTCTCGTCGACGCCGAGCTTTGTGGCGAGGTCCGCAGCGTTGACCCCACCCACGGGTCCGTGGCCGCCCCGCCCTTCCGTCATACCGTCGCCCCTGGTTCCGATGCCGTTGGGGGATTCGGCGGTGGCGGACGACGACGCGGAAGGAGCCGGCGTCGTGGTGGTAGCCCAGGCCATTCCGGTCGCCCCAAGGCTGACTCCCAGTGCAACAGCAGCTGTGCTGGCCCCGAGTGCGATCTTTTTTCCGTTCAACATTATTAGTGATCCTCGTTCTGCCGCTGAGCGGCGTTGTGGTCGTAGTCCTGGTTGGTGGACTGGAACCAGCATTGAACGGCAAGGTAAGCGGCTGCTGTCGCGAACCTGTTCCCTTACTGTGAAATACAGCAGATTTCTGTGCTTACGAGCTGGAGCCCGCACGAACCTGCTGGCACTAGGAGGCCGGAAGCTCCACCCGGAACTCAGTGGCGCCCGGCTTACTGGTCACACTGATGGTTCCACCATTGGCCTGCACGAGAGCCTGGACGATCGCCAGCCCGAGGCCTGTGCTTCCGGTTTTCGCCGAACGCGCGGCATCACCCCTGCTGAATCGCATAAAAATGGTGCCCAGGAAAGCGGGATCGATGCCCGGACCCGTGTCCGTAACGCATATGCGTGCTATGCCATCTTCAAGGCTGAGCGCGGTAGCGATCGCGGTGCCGGGCGGCGTGTGTTTGGTGGCGTTGGACAGCAGGTTGATGAGCACCTGCCGGATTTCAGCCTCCACGGCCCGCATCTCGACCGGTTCATCCGGCAGGTCCAGGCTCCAGTAGTACCCGGGCGCGGCAACCCGTGCGTCACTGGTCGTCTCGATCACGAGCTCCGTGAGGTCGACATCGGAAACTTCTCCGCGTTGCCCTTCGTCGAGGCGCGCGAGGAGCAGGAGGTCCTCGACAAGGGATGACATTCGTTTGGATTCGCTGTCCACCCGATCAAGCGCCAAGCGGCCGGCGGGGCTCACTTCCTCGTTGATCAGGACCAGCTCGGTGTATCCCCGGATGGACGTCAGGGGTGTGCGGAGTTCATGGCTCGCGTCTGCGACAAACTGGCGGACCTTCATCTCACTTGCGTACCGCATCCGCAAAGCGCTGGTCACATGGTCGATCATGTCGTTCAGAGCGAGTCCGACCGTGCCGACCTCGGTCCCTGGTTGTGCGGCTGCCGGGGGAACGCGAACAGGGATGGCAACTTCCCCCGCTGACAGCGGGAGTTGCGAGACGGCCGTCGCGGCAGCGGACAGTTCCTCGAGCGGGCGCAGGGACCTGCGGATGATCACGGTGCCTGCGACGCCGGTCAAGGCCAAACCCGCTAGAGAGAGACCCGCAACTGTAATATTCAGGGAGGCAAGAGTGCTGTCGCGCTCGGCCGTGGGCAGGCCTGTGACCAGGACGCTGCCTTCGGCACCCGTCGGCAGATTCGCAGCATCAACCCGGTAATGTCCTGAACTGAGGGTCACTTCCTCCGGTCCTGCCACGGGATCTATGCCGGCAAGAAGAGACAGATCCGCTGCGGTGAGCGGCATAGTGCTGCCATCCTCCTGCACCAGCGCTGAGGCTTGCGCTTCGCCGCCCTCAAATACTGCATTGAGGGTGCCCGGCCGCTGCCCGGCCGCATTCCCGGGATCGAGACCGCGGAGGGGACGCTGGTCGTTGCCCGGCGGCGGCCTGTCGGGGAAACCGGCCCGGCCTGCCGCCGGAGTGAGGGCATTATCGATTTGGGTGGTGAGGTACCTGCTCATGGCAACGTGACTGAAAATGCCAATTGCCAGGCAGATCGCCGTAAGGAGGGCGAGCGTGGCAAAAATCAGTTTGGTGCGCAGGTGCAAAGGCCGTCGCCTGGCAGGTGCCCGAGCGGTGTTTTGGCGCATGGTCATGGAGCGGCGGGTTTAAGGACGTAGCCGGCACCCCGCACGGTGTGGATCATTGGTGTGCGTCCGACGTCGATCTTCTTGCGGAGGTACGAGATATAGAGCTCGACGATGTTGGCCTGGCCGCCAAAATCGTAGTTCCACACGTTGTCGAGTATCTGGGATTTGCTGACAACGCGCCGTGGGTTCTCCATCAGGTAGCGGAGCAGTTCCCACTGGGTTGAGGTCAGGGCGATGTCCTCACCGCCACGCGTAACTTCGCGGGTGTCGACGTTCATTACGAGGTCCCCGACCACGAGCTCGGCGGAGTCCGATGCAGCGACGCCCGAGCGCTGCACGAGCCTGTGCAGGCGCAGCAAGAGCTCTTCCATGCTGAACGGCTTGGTGACGTAATCGTCCCCTCCGGCAGAAAGGCCGGAAATGCGGTCCTGAACGGCGTCCTTGGCAGTAAGGAACAGCGCCGGCACCTCCGGGGCGAAGGCGCGGATCTTCCGCAGCGCCTCGATGCCGTTCACACCCGGCATCATCACATCGAGGACCAGGACATCAGGGCGGAAGTCACGGGCCGCAGAAACCGCACTGAGCCCGTCATGTGCCGTCGTCACGCTCCACCCGGCCATGCGCAAGCCCATGCTGACGAGTTCTGCGAGGCTTGTCTCGTCATCGACCACGAGGGCCCTGATGGGGGTGCCGTCCGGGTGCGCGAGACGGGGCAGATTGTTGGTCATCGAGTGGTGCGAGGCGTCAGCCATCATGTCTTCCTAGGTGTTTTCCTGCGTGGCGGCGCAAGCCGGATTCTGTTTGTGGCCTTGCGATCCAGTATCGCGCACCAGGCCAGCTCAGCAGTGCTTGGCTTATGCTGTTGATGAAGCCCCTGTCAGGCCTGCATTGGATCCGCGGCGTCGCGATCGAGAAGTCCGCTCGTGTCCGGACGCCGGATGATGGCCTGTTGCGTGGGGACTGTGGCTGCAATGGCGACGGCCGTGCTTGTCGAACCTGCGGGGACGGCAGCCGTAACTCCGGCTGGACCAAAAGCCGTGGTGCCGAGGACTGCGGCCAGCATCATGGCTCCGATGGCTGCCCGGAATCCCGTGCGTCCGGTGCTTAGATTGGGGGTAGGGCGGTAGGTAATCATTGTGGCCTCCTTAATGGGCTGTCTTCCTCAACTCTGATGCCTGTCCTTAGCTCCCCGCTTTCAGTTAGCTGTGCAGCTGCTGTGCAGGAACCCGGGAATTAGGCGGGACTGCGGCAGAATCACGGCAGTGCTTCCGTTCGAATGTGTAAGGGCGCCTCTCTGGAGGTTCAATATTGAACGTTCTTAGGTGCCGCACAGCTTCGCCATAGCTCCGTCATTGCCTTGTCGTTGACGCTGGAACTATCCGCCCAACCAGCCAAGCGAGGACCACATGAGCAAGATCCCAGAACCTGAATACACCCCGAACGGCCCGACATATGAAGGCCGACTGCTGGACCGCATTAACGAGGAGGTTGTCGATCAGGGCGTGTCCTTTGATATCGGCACTTTGGTGAGCCGTCGCTCCATGATGGGAATCTTCGGGGCCGGCATGGGAGCCCTTGCCCTTGCTGCCTGCTCAACAACCGCTACGGGGAGAACCGCTACCCCAAGTGCGACGGCCAGTGCAGCCGCGGCTTTGGCTGAGGTTCCTGATGAAACCGCCGGCCCGTACCCGGGTGATGGATCCAACGGCGCGGATGTTCTGGAAAACGCGGGCATTGTCCGCAGTGACATCCGCTCCAGCATCGATGGCGGTACGACGGCTGCCGGTGTGCCGACGACACTGACTCTCACCATTTTGAACATGGCCGATGGCAATGTTCCCTTCGCCAACGCTGCCGTCTATGTGTGGCACTGCGATGCCGCGGGTGGGTACTCGATGTACTCAGAAGGCATCGAGAGCGAAACCTACCTCCGCGGAGTGCAGGTCGCCGACAACGACGGAAGGGTAACGTTCACGTCAATATTCCCGGCCTGCTACACCGGCCGCTGGCCGCATATCCACTTCGAGGTTTACCCCACAGTAGACGAGATCACAGATTCCACGAACGCTATCGCTACTTCCCAGGTTGCCTTGCCCCAGGACGTGAGCGAGACGGTGTACTCCCTCTCCGGTTACAAGGGTTCCACCGCAAACCTCTCCGATGTAAGCCTGGAATCGGACAACGTTTTCAGCGATGACAACGGTGCCCTGCAACTCGCGACGGTGACAGGAAATGCATCGTCGGGCTATCAGGTTGATCTGACGGTAGCGATCGATACCACCACCACGCCCAGCGCTGGCGCCGCACCGGGCGGCGGCATGGGCGGCGGGGGTACCCCTCCGAATGGCGCCACTCCAGCCGCACCAACCGGCTGATAACGGGGCCGGTCGGAGACCGGACGGACTGGAAAGAGTTGGCGGCTGGAACAGACGGGGCGCTGCAGGCTGCCTGCAGCGCCCTTCTCGTTTGGGGTGTTAGCCGTTCCACGGTGAGACGTTTGACGGTGTCGGCGGAGAATTTGATGATCGCTTTGCCGGCCGCGGTGGAGCCGCTGAAGGGGTGACTGTCATGCGAATCCTTAAGAAAGTGTCAGTAGCTGTCGGGAGTTTGGCCGTCGGTGGGCGGGATGTACTGCGCGGCGAGGGCTTCCGAACCGCGCGCCAGTAGGGCGACGTCGGCTCCGACGAGGATGAAGTCGGCGCCATTGTCCAGGTAGTGTTTTGCGGTGCTTGGGTTGAAGGCATTCACGCCGGCGGGTTTGCCTGTGGCTTTGGCAACTGAAAGGCAGTGTTCGACGGCGGCGCGCACCTCGGGGTGTTCCTGCTGTCCCAGGAGCCCCATCGAGGCAGCGAGGTCGGAGGGTCCGATGAAAATGGCATCTACGCCGTCGACAGCAAGAATGTCGGCTACAGCCTCGACGGCGGCCGTCGACTCGATCTGTACGGTGACGCTGATGGTTTCGCTGGCGCGGGCAAGGTAGTCGGGAACGCGGTTCCAGCGAGCGGCACGCGCCAAAGCCGATCCAACGCCACGGACCCCCTGGGGTGGATACCGGGTGGCGGCCACGGCAGCTTTCGCCTCCGCCACCGAGTGAACCATAGGGATGATCAGGTTTTGCACGCCAAGGTCCAGGTACTGCTTGATCACCACCACGTCGTTCACTGGCGGCCGGACCAGGGTGTGGACCGGATAGCCGTTGATGGCCTGAAGCTGGGCCAGTATGGATTCGAGCCCGTTGGGACTGTGCTCGGCGTCAACCAGAAGCCAGTCCAGGCCTGATCCGGCGCACAGTTCGGCCACCAATGGGCTGCCCGAGCAGACCCACATGCCCGCCAGCGGACGGCCGTCTTGACCTGTCTGCTCGCGCAGTGCGTCGCGGAACGTGGCCGGCGCGTTTAAGTGAATTGGCATGTGACAGCTCCCAGCGGTCCGTAGTCGGCGTGGACGGTATCACCCTTGTATACCCACATTGGCCGGGTGAAGGAGCCGGCCAGGATGATGTCGCCGGCTTTCATGCTGTCCCCGTGGGCAGCAATCTTGTTGGCCAGCCAATGCACCCCATTCGCGGGGTGATCCAGCACGCCGGCGGCGACGCCGGTTTCCTCCACGGTCTGGTTCTTGTAGAGGATGGCCGAGACCCACCGGAGGTCCACTGCGTCTGGCTTCACGGGCCGGCCGCCAATCACCATGGCGCCCATGGCGGCGTTGTCAGCGATGGTATCCACTATGGTCCGGCCCTCCATCTCGATCCGGGAATCCAAAATCTCAAGAGCCGGGACCACGTAGTCCGTGGCGTTGAGGACGTCAAAGATGGTGCAGCCAGGGCCTTTGAGCCCAGCCTTCAGGACAAAGGCCAGCTCCACCTCCACGCGCGGATGCGTGTACTGGTCCCATTGAACCGTGCAGCCGGTTTCCAGCACCATGTCATCGAATATGGCGCCATAGTCCGGTTCAGTGATGCCCGTGGCCGCCTGCATTGCCCGGGAGGTGAGGCCGATTTTCCGGCCTATGAGAGTGCGGCCGGCCTCTTCATTCCGTCGGCGCCACAGCTTCTGCACGGCGTAGGAGTCCTCTACGGTCATGTCCGGGTAGCGGGCTGTCAGGCGCGGGACCGGAGTGCGGCTCCGGCCGGCTTCCAGTAGCTCGTCCGCGATGGCTTCAATCGTGTTCTCATCCAGCATGGCTAGAGCTGCGCTCCCAGCTTGAAACCTTCGACGGCGCCACCCGGCGCGCCGCCGTCGTCGTCGTTCCTGCGGGTGTAACTGAAGCCGTCGGCACCCACGGTGACAGCCATTTCGCTCTTTTCCTCCCGCACAGTGACCGGCTGCGGGTTGCCGTCCAGGTCCAGGACCAGGGAGGCTTCCGTGTACCAGGACGGGACCACCGGGTTGCCCCACCAGTCACGGCGCTGATTGTCGTGCACATCCCAGGTGATGGTGGGGTTGTCCGGATCGCCGGTGTAGTAGTCCTGCGTATAGATCTCGATGCGGTGATCGTCCGGGTCAAGGATGTAGAGGTAGAACGCGTTGGACACGCCGTGGCGGCCCGGGCCACGCTCGATGCGGTCGCTGATGCGCAGGGCACCCATCTTGTCGCAGATCTGGATGATGTTGTGCTTCTCATGGGTAGCGAATGCGACGTGGTGCATCCGCGGTCCGTTGCCGCCGGTGAGGGCGGTGTCGTGGACGGTCTGCTTGCGGTGCATCCACGCCGCGTATGTCACGCCGTCGGAGTCCTGGATGTCTTCGGAGACGCGGAAGCCGAGGTCCTCCAGGTACTTGCGGCCCCGGGGAACGTCCGGGGTGACCTGGTTGAAGTGGTCCAGGCGTACCAGTTCACCCGCGGAGTAGAGGTCGTAGCGCTGGGTAAGGCGTTCCACGTGCTCAACGTCATAGAAGAACTCGTAAGGGAAGCCCAGCGGGTCCTCCACCCGGACAGAGTCACCGATGCCCTTGGTGAAGCCTTCCTTGCGGCGCTCGGTCCGGCAGCCCATTTCCTTGTAGTAGGCCTCGGCGGCGTCCACCTCCGCCGGGGATTTGACCCGGTAAGCGAACGCCGCGACGGCCGCGACCGGGCCCTTGCGAAGCACAAGGTTGTGGTGGATGAACTCTTCAAGCGAGCGCAGGTAGATGTTGTTTTCATCCTCTTCGGTGACATGCAGGCCCAGGAGGTCCACGTAAAAGGCGCGGGACCTGGCGAGGTCGGTGACCACGATTTCCATGTAGGCACAGCGGACGATGTCCGGAGCCGGAACCGACGGGGTGGGTACAAAGTTCGTCATGGTCTTCTCTCTTCGTTGAGCAGTATTGGCGGAGGGCCGTTTAGCCTTCGTTGGCAGCGGCGGCTTCGATGCTGCCGAATTTAGGCGTGTGGACCGTTCCGAGCGTGATGTGCACGGCCTGCTGGTCGGTATAGAAATCGATGGAGCGGTAACCGCCTTCGTGGCCCAGGCCGGAGGCCTTGACGCCGCCGAACGGGGTACGTAGATCGCGGACGTTGTGGCTGTTCAGCCATACCATGCCGGCCTCCACGTTCTGGGAAAAGTTATGGGCACGGTTCAGGTTCGAGGTCCAGATGTAGGCAGCCAGGCCGTACCTGGTGTTGTTCGCCAGGGCGAGTGCTTCGTCGTCGTTATCGAAAGGGGTGATGGCGACGACGGGGCCGAAAATCTCCTCCTGGAAGATGCGGGCATCGGGGGAGACGTCGGCGAAAACCGTGGGAGCGATGTAGTTGCTGTTGTTAAGCCCTGCGGGCAGGTTCTCGGGGCGGCCGCCGCCGGCGAGCAGCCTGCCTTCGGACTTGCCGATTTCGACGTAGGAGGCCACCTTCTTGTAGTGCTCGGGGTGGACCAGGGCGCCGACCTCGGTCTTGGGGTCGTGCGGGTCGCCGACCACGATGTTCTTGGCCCGGGCGGCATACTTTTCGCAGAACTCGTCGTAAACGGCCCGCTCCACCAGGATGCGGGAGCCCGCTGTGCAGCGCTCGCCGTTGAGGGAGAAAACTCCGAACAGCGCGGAGTCGATGGCGGCATCCACGTCTGCGTCGGCAAAGACGACGCAGGGGGACTTTCCGCCCAGTTCCATGGACAGGCCTTTGAGGTTGGCCGCGGCGTTCCGGAAGATGGTTTGACCGGTGGTGGTCTCGCCGGTGAAGGAGATGAGCGGTACGTCGGGGTGCTTGACCAGCGCGTCGCCTGCCTCCTCACCGAGGCCGTTGACCAGGTTGAAGACGCCGTCCGGGAGCCCGGCGTCCTTGAAGATGGTGGCCCACAGCGACGCCGACAGCGGCGTGAACTCGGCCGGCTTGAGGACTACGGTGTTGCCGGTGGCCAGGGCCGGGGCCAGTTTCCAGGACTCCAGCATAAAAGGCGTGTTCCACGGCGTGATCAGACCTGCGACGCCGATCGGCTTCCGGTTCACGTAGTTGATCTGGGAGCCCGGGACCTTCATGGCATCGTCGAACTGGGCCACAATCAGATCCGCGAAGAAGCGGAAGTTCTCTGCCGCCCGCAGTGCCTGTCCCTTGGCCTGGGTAATCGGCAGCCCGGTATCAAAGGTTTCCAGTTCGGCCAGGCGGGCCTCCTGCGCTTCAACGGCGTCGGCAATTTTGTTGAGCACCCGGGCACGTTCGCGGGGCTTCATCCTGGGCCATGGGCCGTTGACAAAGGCGCCCCGGGCCGCGGCCACCGCGAGGTCGATGTCTTCTTTCTGGCCGGCGGCGGCGGTGGCGTAGTTCTGATTGGAGACCGGATCCAGGACGTCGAAGGTCTGGCCGCCCACGGAATCAACGAATTCGCCGTTGATGTAGTGCTGGATGTGGGCAGGCAGGTCCTGGGGAACGTAGCGCTCTTTGGTTTCTTCAGCAGTGAACGTCATTGTTGTTTCCTTACTTCTGCGCAGTGCTTTGGGCGAGGTAGGCGTCCAGGGTGGCGGAGCGGTGCCGGCGAGCGGCCTTTTCGATCTGGTCCGCATTGGCCCCGGACTCAATCAGCCGGAGCAGCGCTTCGTGTTCGTCCACGGAGTCGTGGGCGCGGCCGGGGACAAACCGGAACGTGGAGGACCGCAGCGATGCGAGCCGGTTCCAGCCCCGGTGCACCAGGTCCAGGATGTGCGGGTTGGGGCAGTGTTCGAACAGGATGCTGTGGAACTCCTGGTTGAGCTGGGTAAAGCGCACCGGGTTGAAGTGTTCCAGGCAGTCGCGCATCTCTGCGTTGACTCCGCGGGCCCGGGCAATGTCCACCGCACCGATAAGCGGCGCGGACAGTGCTGTGGCCGCGCCTTCCACGATGCTCAGTGTCTGCATCGTGTAGAGGTACTCGGTGGGGTCGATCCCGGCAACCGTTGCTCCGACGTTGCGTTCAAACCTGACCAGGCCTTCGGCCTCGAGCCTGCGGATGGCCTCGCGGACCGGAACCACGCTGAACCCGAGGTCTTTGGCGATGCTGTTGAGGACCAACCGGTAACCGGGGGTGTAGGTGCCCGCTACTATCCGCGCTTTAACTTCGGAATAGGCCTGCTCGGACTTGCTTCCGGCGGCAGCCGGGGCTGCGGAGAGGTTAACTGCAGTTTCAGGCATCGGCTTTGCCTTCTTCCCACTCCTTGAACCGGACCTGCCATTGCGCGTTCATGGGGTAAAGGCCGTCAACACTGTTGCCCTGCTTCACCATCTCGAAAATGAAGGTTTCTTCCTTCTCCTGCTGGATGCAGTCATCCACCAGTTCCTCGGCGATGGCAGGCGGTATCACCAGGATGCCGTCTGAGTCGGCCACGATGATGTCCCCGGGCTGCACTGTGGCGCCACCGCAGGCGATGGTGATGTCAGTGTCCCAAGGAACGTGGCGGCGGCCCAGGACTGCAGGGTGCGGATTGGCGAAATATGTGGGCATATCAAGACCGGCTACGGCCGTGTAATCACGGACACCGCCGTCGGTAATGATGGCAGCGGCTCCACGGACCTGCGCGCGGAGGGCCAGAATGTCTCCTACGGTTCCGGTGCCCTTTTCGCCGCGGGCCTCCATCACCAGGATTTCGCCCTCGTTGACGGAGTCGATGGCTTTCTTCTGGGCGTTGAAGCCGCCGCCGTGGGTTGTGAAAAGGTCCTCGCGGTTGGGGACGTAGCGAAGGGTCCGGGCCAGGCCGACGACGCGGCGGTCCGGGCGGGTGGCCTGCAGGCCATCAATGCTGACGTTGTTCAACCCGCGCTTGCGCATCTGCGAGGACAGGGTGGCGGTTGCAACGCTTTCGAGCTTACCCTTCAGTTCAGGGGTAAGGACACCGGCCGGCTCAGGGAGTCCTGCAGCCTTGCGGGACCCGTAGGCTTCTTCCCGCTGGGTGTCATCCACCTTGGGCCCCGCACCAAAGTCCGCGAACGGCGTCGTACCTTCCTCCACAGTGGTGGCCAGGCGCCCGGTGCTGATGGCACCGTCAACCGTTGCCACTTCGACTTCGAGGACATCGCCCGGCTTGGCGACGGAGGCGCCTGCGGGGGTACCGGTGAGGATGATGTCGCCCTCTTCGAGGGTGAGCAGCTGGGAAAGATCGGCCACCAGCCGTGCGAACGGGAAGAGCAGGTCCGCGGTGGTGTCGTCCTGGACCAGTTCTCCGTTGTGCCAAGTGCGGATGCGTAGCTGGGAAGGGTCGACGGCGTCTGCCGGAATCAGTGCCGGGCCTAGGGGGGTGAAGCCATCGCCGCCCTTGGACCGGACGTTTGAACCCTTGTCCGCATAACGGAGGTCATACACCCCAAGGTCATTACTGGCGGTAACGGCGGCTACATGGCTCCAGGCGTTCTCGAGGCTGACCCGGCGGGCAGTCTTGCCTATCACGAGGGCAATCTCACCCTCGTAACCAAGAAGCTCGCAGCCGGCCGGCCGCTCGACTGCGTTGCCGGTCAGGGCCAATGAGGATGGCGGCTTCAAGAAGTAGGAGGGCTGCGCGGGAGTCCGGCCGCGCTGCGCCGCTCGGCTGGGGTAGTTGATGTGCACAGCTATAACCTTGCGGGCCGAGGCCAACGTACGGTCGGTGACCTGTTGCAAGCGATCCTCCTCATCGAGTACGAAATCGTATACGAATTACTATGGGCCTGGTCGTCCTGCTTCGTCAACCCCGATCCTGGGCTGAGAATTTGGCTCTTGTAGTCCGCATCACACCTGGCGTACAGTATTTGCCTGAGCTCAAAGTTTCGAATATCGAAACGTCTGTTCGATTATTGAACACTCCTAGACATGGAAACCCACAGTGAAGTGAGGAAACCGCGTGCAATTCCACCACCACGGTTACGTATCAGGTGATCCTAGAGTCCAGCCTGCCGCGGGTGTCGGTATTGATCGGGCCGAAGAGCTCCCCGACGCGGTTGACGTTCTCATTGTGGGCACCGGTCCTGCCGGAATGCTCGCCGCTGCGCAGCTGTCTCGCTTTCCCAATGTCAGCACGCGCATCATCGAGCGGCGCTCCGGCCGGCTGGCCATCGGGCAGGCCGACGGCATTCAGGCCCGGAGCGTCGAGACGTTCCAGGCCTTCGGTTTCGCGGAACGGATCATCGCCGAAGCCTACGCCATAACCGAAATGGCCTTCTGGAAGCCAGAGCCAAACAATCCGTCACACATCGTCCGGACGGCCCGTACCCCCGATGACCCTGAAGGCATCAGCGAGTTCCCGCACCTGATCGTCAACCAGGCCCGTGTGCTGGACTACTTCGCCGAGTACATGGCAAACGCACCCACCCGGATGCGCCCCGACTATGGGTACGAGTTCCTTTCGCTCAGCGTCGCGGACGGGGAGGAATACCCCGTGTCCGTGACCCTGCTGCACACAGCCGGCCCGAAAGAAGGGCAGGAACGGGTGGTTCGGGCCAAGTATGTGGTGGGTGCGGACGGTGCCCACAGCAAGGTCCGCGCGTCGATCGGATGCACCATGGCCGGGGACCACGCGAACCATGCATGGGGTGTTATGGATGCACTGGCTGTCACCGACTTCCCGGACATCCGGACCAAATGCGCCATCCAATCCGGTTCCGGCGGCAGCATCCTGCTGATCCCGCGTGAGGGTGGCCACCTGTTCCGCATGTACGTTGACCTCGGAGAAGTGGATCCCAAGAATAAGGGCGCAGTCCGCAACACCACCATCGAGGAAATCATCCACAAGGCCAACGAGATCCTCCATCCCTACACCCTGGACGTCCGCAACGTGGCGTGGCACAGCGTCTACGAGGTGGGGCACCGGCTCACAGACCGCTTCGACGACGTCCTGCCGGAGGACCGCGGTCAGCGTACCCCCCGGGTCTTCATCACAGGCGACGCCTGCCACACCCACAGCGCTAAGGCCGGGCAGGGAATGAACGTGTCCATGCAGGACGGGTTCAACATCGCCTGGAAGCTGGGCCACGTGCTGGAGGGCCGCAGCCCGGAAAGCCTGCTGTCCACCTACTCCGAGGAGCGCCAGGTTGTTGCCAGGAACCTGATCGACTTCGATAAGCAGTGGTCCACCTTGATGGCCAAGCGGCCGGAGGAGTTCGAGGATCCTACCGAGCTGGAAAATTTCTACGTCAGCACGGCCGAGTTTCCTGCGGGCTTTATGACCCAGTACGCTCAGTCCCTCGTTATGGGCAGCGCCGATCATCAGGACCTGGCCAGCGGTTTTCCGGTAGGTAAGCGCTTCAAGTCCGCTCCGGTGGTCCGCGTGGCTGACACGAATCCGGTGCACCTTGGCCATCATGCGACTGCGGATGGCCGCTGGCGGATCTATGTGTTCGCTGATTCCGCCCGCCCCGCTAAACGGCAGGAGGGTTCAGGGCAGGCAGTTCCTTCTGCGACGGAGCTGTTTGCCGAGTGGATCATGGAGTCTCCCGAGTCGCCGTTGGCCGTGACCCCGGCAGGAGCAGATCCCGATGCCTGGTTCGACGTCAAGGTGATCTATCAGCAGGACCACCACAGCTTCGACATCACCGACGTTCCGGCGACCTTCAGGCCGCAGGTTGGGCCGTTCAAGCTCACCGATTACGAAAAGGTCTACGCCACCAACCCAGCCGCTGACATCTTCGAGCTGCGCGGCCTGGACCGCGGCGGTGTTGTCGTGGTGGTCCGGCCCGATCAGTACGTGGCGAATGTCCTGCCCCTGACAGCGACAGCGGAGTTCGGCGCATTCTTTGCGCCTCTGCTGTCCCATCGTTCTCATCGAGTGCGCACCCAGCCTTGACCTGAACATCGTCAACGCGTTGCTGGCAGCGCGCCGGGCTCTGGGGAAGCGGGTTGGCTATCCATACGGGTTGTTGTAGGTCGAGAGCTGGTACAGGAGGAACGCTACGAGGGCAACGACTATCAGCTGCACGCCCGACATCAGGATGATGATGGTTGTGCTCCAGATACCACCGAACCGGTACCTGCGCCTCGTCGTCAGCCAGACGACCAGGTAGATCAACGAGATCAGGAGCATGATCGGAAAGGCGACGAAGAGAAACGCAATGAGGAAGCTGTAGAAGCCGGAGTTGCCATCCGCGCCCACGCCCGCCAACAGGGAGAGCGGGAGCAGCAGGTAGGAGAGCAGGAGCGCGAGCCTCAACCAGCGGATTAACCGGGGCGGGCGCGGCTTCTCTTCCTGGATCAGTGTCGCCGGACTGGCAGGAGGGGCAATGACGCCGCCTGGTTCGGGTTGGTTCTCGTGGGTTGGCATAGTGCGCTGCTTTCAGGTGATGGAGTAGGGCCTTTGTTATGTCCGAGGCTGCCGGACACCGAACCATCCAGGCAGGCTCGCAGGCCTCACCCCTGGATGCTCCCATGGGCGTCAATTTAAAATGACTGTTCGTTTCTTAGTGCCTTCGATCGTCGTGTGCCTAGGCGATATCCGACACACTGCGTTGGTGCTTGCACGCAACAGTAGAGGACGCAGTCTTTGGGCCCTCGTGGGAGCCTAAGTTAAAATCCATGCTTGATGCGAAACCCTTGCCGATAGTCCGGTCTGGACGGGTCTTGCTTTGCAAGCATTTCTGGCTTTTATCTGAGGATGCAGGTAGGGGGCAACTCCAACGAGGGCAGTGAAATGGCCTATTTGTCTATTCGGTCAGGGCTGTCTCCGACGGTGACCAACACGGTTGGCTGGCAACGTCCGTTCCGACACCTGAGAGGTCACAAAGCATCGGAGCTAAGTATCAAGGATCTCTTTGAGCGCTGAGTCGGCGGTCGGTGATTTCTGCGGCTAGGGACTGATAGCGGGTGGCCAGGGCTTTTAGTGTCAGCAGGCACACGTATTCGGGGTCAGCCAGGTGGCCTGAAGGCCGGGCGCGCTGAAGGGCGGTAATCATCGCGGCAGTGCCAAGCCCGCGGTATTCCGCCCGCAGCGGTGTCCCGCTCTAGGGCGATTGGGTATCGGCCGTTGACCCGGGGGCTTCCTGCACATATCCTGAACGAACGTTCGGTAATAAAGCGCTGTACGAAGGAGCAACGATGGCCATGCAGGACTTACAGTCAGCATCTGCTGAGCGGTCCCCGGAAGAGCGGGAAGATTCTGCACGCCTGATGGCCGAAGCCCAGGCAAATTTCGACCGCGTCATGGCCGACGATTCCCGGATCGAGCCGCGCGACTGGATGCCGGATGCATACCGTAAAACGTTGCTGCGCCAGATCTCCCAACATGCACACTCCGAGATCATCGGGATGCAGCCGGAGGCGAACTGGATTTCACGTGCCCCCAGCCTGAAACGCAAGGCCATCCTCATGGCCAAGGTCCAGGACGAGGCCGGCCACGGGCTGTACCTCTATTCGGCCGCCGAGACCCTGGGCCAGTCCCGGGACAAGATGATGGCAGACCTCATTGCCGGCAAGGCACGTTACTCCTCTATCTTCAATTACCCGGCGCTCACCTGGGCGGACATGGGTGCCATCGGCTGGCTGGTGGACGGCGCGGCCATCTGCAACCAGGTGCCGCTGTGCCGCGCCTCCTACGGCCCCTATGGCCGCGCCATGGTTCGGATCTGCAAGGAGGAGTCGTTCCACCAGCGCCAGGGCTTCGAGATCCTGCTGGAACTGGCCAACGGCACCCCCGAACAGAAGCAGATGGCCCAGGACGCAGTGAACCGCTGGTACGCGCCGTCGCTGATGATGTTCGGACCGCCGGACGACGATTCACCCAACTCCAAGCAGTCAATGGCCTGGAATATCAAGCGCTTCAGCAACGACGAACTCCGTAGCCGCTTCGTGGGCATGATGGTGGAACAGGTCCGGGTCCTGGGCCTTACCCTCCCGGATGAACAGATCCGCTACAACGAGGACACCAAAAAGTGGGAGCATGGCCCGCTGGACTGGCACGAGTTCCAGGAAGTCCTGGCCGGCCGCGGCCCGTGCAACGTCCAGCGCCTTGAGCGCCGCAGGGAAGCGCACGACGACGGCGCCTGGGTCCGCGAGGCAGCCGTCGCGTATGCGGACAAACAGCTGGCAAAACAGTCAATGACGACGAAGGAATACGCAGCATGAGCCCCCACGGCAACCCGGAAGCCCCGGCCAGCTCGGCCACTGAGATCAACCGCGAGGCGCCCAAGGTTTCGATAAGCTCAAGCGCCGATCAGACGGTGGTCGAGCCTGTCGAGACCCGGAAGGTTTCGACAGGCTCAACCACCGGGGTTTCGACAGGCTCAACCACCGGGATTTCGAGCTCAACCACCGACCGCAACGCTTGGGGCCTTTGGGAGGTTTTCGTCCGGTCCAGCCGCGGCTTGAGCCACGTCCATGCCGGCTCGCTGCACGCACCGGATGCCGCCATGGCCCTGCGCAACGCCCGCGACCTCTACACCCGGCGCAACGAGGGTGTATCAATTTGGGTTGTCCCGGCGGACGCCATCGCTGCCAGTGATCCGGATGCAAAGGGCGCGTTTTTTGAGTCGCCCCAAGGCAAGGATTACCGGCACGCCACGTACTACACCAAGAGCGAAGGGGTGAAGCACCTGTGATCCCCACCGGCTCAACCGGCGTGGCCGGCGGCGACTCCAACGCGAGTGCCACCCGCATTACTCCCGGCAACGCCCTCCGTCCGGAAGACATCGCGCTCGAGGTCCGCACCGGCCTGGCCAAACCCACCCAGGACGTGGCCGAGTACGCGCTGCGGCTGGGCGACGACGCCCTGATCCTCGCCCAGCGCTTGGGCCACTGGATTTCCCGTTCCCCGGAACTGGAGGAAGATGTCGCCCTGGGCAACATCGCACTGGACCAGCTGGGCCACGCCCGGTCCTTCCTCAGCTATGCCGGCGGCGCTATGGAAGGGGAAGGCGGGACCACGAAGACCGAGGACGATCTGGCCTATTTTCGCCGCGAGCACGAGTTCCGCAGTGTTCAGCTATTCGAGCAGCCTAACGGCGATTTCGCGGTGACCATTGCCCGCCAGTTCATCGTGAGCTACTACCAGTTCGAGCTGTATCGCCGGCTCGCCGAATCCACCGACGCAACGCTGGCTGCCATCGCCGCCAAGGCCGTGAAGGAGGTTGACTACCACCGGGACCACAGCGCCCAGTGGATCCTGCGCCTGGCCGGCGGCACCGAGGAGTCCCGCACCAGGATGATCCACGGCCTGCGCCTGATGTGGCCGTACGTCAACGAACTGTTCCAGGATGACGACCTGACGCGCCGCCTCGCTGAGGCGGGTGCCGCCGTCGCGCCTTCAAGCCTGCGCGAGGACTTCGACCGGCTCACCGGCGACGTCCTGGTCGAGGCGGAGCTCGAGGTGCCGGACGTCCCGGCAGCCCCCGGCGGCGGACGGCACGGCAGGCACTCGGAGCACCTGGGCTACATCCTCGCGGAGATGCAGGTCCTCGCCCGCGAATACCCCGGAGCAAGCTGGTGACGGCCATGTACATCTCCGACTTCGAAACCCGCACCCCTGTAAGGGAGAAAACTGCGCGGCACACGGCGTGGGACATCGCGGCCACCGTCTGCGATCCGGAAATCCCCGTCCTCACCATCGAGGACCTGGGAATCCTCCGGGACGTGCAAGTGGGGCAGGGCGGAGCAGTGACAGTCACCATCACCCCCACGTACTCGGGCTGCCCGGCCATGGACGCCATCCGCGACGACCTCAAGACGGCATTCGCCAAGGAGGGCTACGCCGACGTCCACGTGGACCTGGTGCTCGCCCCGGCCTGGACCACCGACTGGATGACCGAAGCCGGAAAGGCGAAACTTCAGGAGTACGGCATCGCACCGCCGTCGGGCAAAGCAGGAGCGGCCCGCCACGCAGGCCCCATCCGCCTCCAGATGGCCGTGAAGTGCCCGCAGTGCTCGTCCCTGAAAACCAGGGAACTCACCCGTTTTGGTTCCACGTCCTGCAAGGCGCTCTATGTGTGCCAGGACTGCAAGGAACCGTTCGACTACTTCAAGGTCCTCTAAGGAAGCCCCATGCCTGTTGTCCGCCCCACTGACGCAGAGACGGAGCAGGCCACCGGCCGCCGTCGTCCCTCCTTCCACACGCTCACGGTCAAGGAGGTGCGCCGGCTCACCGAGGACGCCATTGAAGTCTCCTTCCATGTCCCGGCGGAGCTCGCCGGCCACTTCGACTACCTGCCCGGCCAGTACGTGGCGCTGCGCACCAAGCTCGCGGATGAGACCGGCGAACTGCGCGAGGTCCGCCGCAGCTACTCCATCTGCGCCGAGCCGCGCAGCTTCGAGGACGGCAGCAGCGAGATCCGGGTGGCGGTGAAAAAGGACCTGGGCGGGTTGTTCTCCACCTGGGCGAATGCCGAGCTGAAGGCCGGGGACACGCTGGACGTCATGAGCCCCATGGGCGCATTCGTGTCCAAGCACGGCCGGGACGGCAAGGCCGTGGAGCAGAACCGCATGAACTCCATGAATAACCCGGAGGAGCTGGCCGGTGATGTAGCCGCCAACGGGGAAGCCACGTTTGTAGCCATCGCCGCCGGCAGCGGCATCACCCCCGTGATCGCCATCGCCCGCACGCTCCTTGCCGCCAACCCGGAATGCCGTTTCGACTTGATTTACGCTAACAAGGCCGCCATGGATGTGATGTTTCTGGAAGAACTCGCGGACCTGAAGGATAAGTACCCGCAACGGCTGGCCATCCACCACGTCCTGTCCCGCGAGCAGCGGATCGCTCCCTTGCTCAGCGGCAGGATCGACGCCGAGAAGCTCCAGCAGCTGCTGGGCACTGCCATCCATGCTGAGAATGTGGACGAGTGGTTCCTGTGCGGACCGTTCGAGCTGGTACAGCTGTGCCGTGACACTCTGGCCGAGCGCGGCGTGCAGCCGGAAAACATCCGTTTCGAGCTGTTCACCTCGGGAAAACCCGACCGCCCGGAAGGCAACGCCGGCCGTCCGGTAGCTGTGGACACATCCCGGGATACGTACAAGATTACGTTCAAGCTTGACGGCCTGCAGGGCGAGGTAGCCAGCCCCACCCACGCCCGTGAGTCGATCCTCAACGCAGCGCTGCGGGTCCGCCCGGATGTGCCGTTCGCCTGCGCCGGGGGAGTCTGCGGAACGTGCCGCGCCAAGGTTGTCGCCGGGAGCGTCACCATGGATGAGAATTACGCGTTGGAGCAGGACGAGTTGGACAGAGGCTACGTGTTGACCTGCCAGTCGCACCCCACCACCCCTGAAGTCACCGTCGACTTCGACGTCTAGCGGTGGGATTGTTGGTCGAGCTTGTCCAAATCCGAGACCCACAAAAGGAGCCCGAATGATCTCCCTCTCCATGAGCAACGGTGTTGCCGAGGTGGTGCTGGACGCGCCAAACAAGCTGAACTCCCTAGACGAACAGGCGCTGACTGATTTGTCTCAGGCGTACGACGACGCCGCTGCCGCCGCCTCCCGCGGCGAGGTCCGGGCACTGCTGCTCAGGGGAGAGGGCCGGGCCTTCTGCGCCGGCCGGGACATTTCCGGCGTGAGTCCGGACAGTGATGACGCCGCGGCGTACCTGGGCGGGCTGGTAGAACCGTTGCTGAAAAAAATGAGCTCATTCCCGGCGCCCACCTTCGCGGCGGCCCACGGCGCCTGTTTAGGCGTGGGCCTCGGGCTGCTGCTGGCCACGGACGTGGTGTACGTAGCGGACACCGCGAAGTTCGGTTCCCCGTTTGCGAAACTGGGAGCCACGCTGGATTCCGGCGGGCATTGGTACTTCACCGAGCGGCTGGGCATGCACCGGACGCTGGACCTGATCTATACAGCGGAACTGATGAGCGGCGCGGAAGCCGTGGCGCAGGGGCTGTTCAGCCGGGCAATGCCGGCACATGAACTTCTGGACTCCACCAGGGACATCGTGGCCCGGGTGGCGGTGGGTGCCACGGGCGCCTTCGTTGCCAGTAAGGAGCTGGTTGCACACATCCGCGACCAGCGCCTGGGCTTCTGGGACGCGATGGCGCAGGAGAATGCGGAACAGGCCAGGCTGTGCGCCACCGAGGACTATGCCGAAGGGTTCCGGGCCTTTCAGGAGAAGCGGGAGCCGGTATTCCGGGGTTTCCAGGCTCGCTGAGATGTGGAGGCACCTTGCCGTCCGCCGCCTCCTGTCCGGATAATTGCGCTCATGACCCTTGCTTCCCTCGCCGCGTTTGCCGGTCTGTGCGTTGTTCTTGCCCTGACGCCCGGACCGGACACCTTCCTGGTCCTGCGCATCGCGTTGAGCCGGCCAAGCGCCGGGGTGGCTGCTGCGGCTGGTTCTGCGGCGGCCTCGCTGGTGTGGGCTGCCCTGGTAGGTATTGGTTTGGCGGCACTCCTGGAGCAGTCGGCCGAGCTCTTCCGCTGGCTCAAGATTGCCGGCGGCGTGTATCTCCTCTACCTCGGTGTATCGTCCTTCATCAGGTCACGGAAGGCCGCCAAGGCCCTGGCAGCCAGGACCGGCGTGGACGGCAGTGTGCAGGAATCGGCGCTCCTGTACAGCCGGCTCACCGGCTTCGGTGCCGGAACCCTTTCCACCCTGCTCAATCCCAAGGTCGGCCTGTTCTACCTGGCCGTGGTTCCGCAGTTCATCCCCCGCGGCGGCGACACAATGGGCACGGCGCTCCTTCTCGGCGTCGTCGTGGCCGTCGTTTCGTTTGCCTACCTCTCGATGGTTTCGCTGGTGGCCTTCAAAGCGATGCGGTGGCTGAAGCGCCCCAAGGTGAGTGCCGCCGTCGAGAATTCCAGCAGCGGGATCATCGCGGCACTGGGCCTGGGTGTGGTGGCGTCCGGCGCCACGAGCTGAGGGTTTCCAGCCCGGAGGAGTGACCTTGCCGGGGACGAGTCGCTTGTGAAGCGCTTACGGCACAATGACAGCAGGAAATGGAAAGGGTGGGCCAGGTTGGAAATGCTGGAGTTCCGCAATGCCGCGGAGTGGGAGGACTGGCTGGAAGCCAACCAGGCTGAACGGACAGAAGCCTGGCTGCTGATCGGAAAGCGGCACTCTGGAGCGGGGCTGATCGCGATCGAAGATGCACTCGATGTGGCCCTGTGCTATGGCTGGATCGACGGCCAACGGAAATCGCATAGCGACACTGCCTACCTGCAGCGGTACTCGCGGCGGCGGGCCAGGAGCGCGTGGTCGCGGATCAATGTGGACAAAGCGGAGGCCCTGATAGCGGCCGGGCGCATGCGGCCGTCGGGCTTGGCAGAGATTGAAGCGGCTAAGGCGGACGGGCGTTGGGAGGCTGCCTATGAATCCCAGCGAAAGGCCGAGGTGCCGCCTGACCTGGCGGCGGCCCTGGCGGAGGATGCTGTTGCTGACTCTGCCTTCCAACAGCTGGGACGGACCGGACGCTACGCGGTGATCCTGCTTCTTCTCAAGGCCCGAACCCCTGAATCCCGTGCCGCGGTTTTGGCCAGGGAGGTAGCCAAGCTGGCAGGGCGCGATTCTTCCTGAAGCCCCGCGTGGGCCTGCCCGGGTGGTCCACGCGAAGCTCAGGCGCCGGCGGCCTGCTGCAGGCGGTAATCGGCGGCCGGGTAAACGCCAAGGATCCGGACCTCGGTCGTGAAGAAGGCCAGTTCCTCCAGCGCCAGCTTCACCGACAGATCCTCAGGGTGGCCTTCCACGTCCGCCATGAACATGGTGGCGGCGAATTCATTGCCCACCATGTAGCTCTCCAGCCTGGTCATGTTCACGCCGTTGGTGGCAAATCCGCCCAATGCCTTGTACAGCGCGGACGGGACGTTGCGGACGCGGAAAACAAAGCTCGTGACGGCGGGCCCGTCGAGTTCGTCGCGGGCAGGAAGTTCCTTTTCGCGCGCCAGCACCACAAAGCGGGTGGTGTTGCTGGGGTCATCCTCGACGGCGGTGGCCAGGACTTCCAAGCCGTACAGCTGGGCGGCCATGGGTGGAGCCAGGGAGAGTTTGGTGGGATCATTCCAGTCCCGGACTTCGCGGGCGGAACCGGCGGTGTCGCCCGCAATAACAGGCTTGAGGCCGTGGGCGCGGATGATCCGGCGGCACTGGCCCAGGGCGTGGATATGGCTGTGGACTTCGGTGGCCGCCTCGATGCTGCTGCCCGGCAGGCCAAGCAGGTCAAAATGGATAGGCAGGAAGAACTCGCCAACAATCTGCAGCTTGGACTGGGGCAGGAGGGCATGGATATCCGCCACCCGGCCTGCGATGGAGTTCTCGATCGGAATCATGGCAAGTTCGGCCTCACCGCTGGACACCAGTTCAAAGGCGTCCTCAAAGCTGGCGCACGGCACGCTTTCCATGTCGGGGAACATGTCCTGGCAGGCAATGTTGGAGTTGGCGCCGGGTTCACCCTGGTACGCGATCTTCTGAGGCATGGACACCATCGTTCCATGTCCTTCCGAACCACCCAATTCAGTCGTCTTGGATGTCGGTGACGCCGGCCGGCTCCGGGATTCCCTGGCTTGTCCGCAGAACCCGGCTTTGAAGCCTGGGACGTGCGGACAAGCCTGGGAGTGCCCGTTGGAAGGGACGGCCGGCTACTTGGCCAGGAAGGGCAGCAGGATCTGGTTGATTTCCGCGCCGTGTGTCCAGAGCATGCCGTGGGGTGCGTCGTCGATCTCCACATACTCGGCGGAGGGAAGCCGCTTGGCGAACTCGCGTCCGGTGGCGTCGATGGGCAGGATGCGGTCATCCGTGCCGTGCACGATCAGCGCTGGGACCGTGACCTTTTCGATGTCCGCACGGAAGTCCGTTAGCCAGGAGTCGACCACCGCGAAGGAAGCGTACCAGGAGGAACCGGCAGCCACATTCCAGGCGCTGCGCAGGGCTTCCTCGCTGAGCCGGTTGCCCAGGAAGTTGTCCGTGTTGAAAAAGTCATTGTAGAAGTTGCTGAACCAGGCGTAGCGGTCCTCGATGGCCGCATCGCGGATGCCGTCGAAGACGGTGGCAGGAACGCCTGTGGGGTTGTCGTCCGTCTGGAGCAGGAACGGCTCCAGGGATGCCAGGAAGACTGCCTTCGCGATGCGCGCTTCGCCGTAGGTCCCGATGTAGCGGCCCACCTCGCCGGTGCCCATGGAGAAGCCGACCAGGACTGCGTTCTGCAGGTCCAGGGTTTCCATCACTGTGTTGAGGTCTGCAGCGAAGGTGTCGTAGTCGTAGCCGGTGGTCGGTTTGCTGGACTTGCCGAATCCGCGGCGGTCGTAGGTGATGACCCGGTAGCCGGCCTGCAGGAGAGCCGCGGTCTGCTTCTCCCAGGAGTCGCCGTCGAGGGGGTATCCGTGGATAAGAACCACTGGCTGACCTGTGCCGTGGTCCTCGTAGTGCAGTTCAATGTCCGTGGTGTTCTCCGTGCCGACTTTGATGAAACCCATGATCCAGTGTTCCTTTTCTCGATGGGAGAACGATCGTTCTCCGTCATGTGTAACAGCCCTATAGAACGATCGTTCTCATTGCAAGTAGAATCGCTGCATGGATGTTTCCGAGATTCGCACCCGCATCGTCGCCACCGCGGACGAGCTCTACAACGCGAAGGGAATCCAGGCCGTCGGTATGGACGAGCTGCGCACGGCGGCCGGTGTCTCACTAAAAAGGCTGTACCAGGAATTCCC
The DNA here is from genome assembly GCF_055361265.1 of Pseudarthrobacter sp. TRD_SC_9. Taxonomy (NCBI): domain Bacteria; kingdom Bacillati; phylum Actinomycetota; class Actinomycetes; order Micrococcales; family Micrococcaceae; genus Pseudarthrobacter; species Pseudarthrobacter sp. TRD_SC_9. Next base: position 3,424,203 of record NZ_CM143956.1, on the reverse strand, counting down.
GTCCAAGAGCAGGATTGTCATGGCGGTTCTTGAGTGGCGGCATCAGGCCTGGACGGAGGGCCTGGATGCCAAGGTGCGCGAGGCGGCAACGCCGCGCGGACAGCTCCTGGCCATCTTCGACTACCTCTCGCAATGGTTCTGCCAGGACACGTTCCGCGGCTGCGGCTTTATTAACAGTTTCGCGGAACTGGGAGCCGTTAGCCCGGAAGTCGCCGACTATGCGCGTCAGCACAAGGCGTCTTTTCAGGAGTATGTGGGGAAGCTGACCAGGGAGGCCGGTGGGCCGCCGGTGCTTGCCGCGCAGTTGTCCATCCTGGCCGAGGGGGCGCAGACCACTGCTGCCATCGCCGGCAGTCCGGATGCCGCGGGGCAGGCGCGGCAGGCCGCCGAAGTCCTGATCGACGCGGCGCTGAACGCTGCTTCGTAGCTGCCTCTACACCCATCAACAAGGCTTGGAGCACATGTGAAACTGACCGGAACTGCTGACTTCGTGGTGGTGGGCGCGGGCTTGGCCGGCGCCGCTACCGCCTGGCAACTGGCCTCGCGCGGACTGGACGTCACGCTGGTGGAGCAGGATGTGCCGGCGGGCCGTCATGGAAGTTCGCACGGTTCAGCCCGGATTTTCCGTTACGCCTATGAGGATCCTTTTTATGCCGGCGCCGTGGTTGAGGCGAAAGTCATGTGGGATGCCCTGGAAGCGGTCAGTGGAGAAAAATTCATCACCCCCGCTGGCGCCGTCGATTACGGCCCCGGGCGCGATCCCGGCCTACTGGCGGAAGTCCTGGCGGGTGCCGGCGTCGAACATTCCCTGCTGGCCGCCGGCGAGGCGCGCAGCCGTTGGCCCGGGATCGCGTTCGATACCGACGTCCTTTGGCACCCCGGTGCTGGGGTGATTGACGCCGAATCGGCAGTTAGCGCCATGGTCCGGCTTGCCGTCGCGAACGGCGTACGGCTCCACACTGGCTGGCAAATGGAGCGCATTGAGCGGAGTGGAAGCGGGTACCGGCTCACCGCCCGGAACGGTGAAACGCTCGACGCCGGCAACGTGGTGGTCAGTGCCGGCGGCTGGCTGCCGCGGCTGCTGCAGGATCTGGCACTTCCGGCCGGTTTCCTTGCTGCGCTGCCGGAGATCACGGTGCGGCAGGAGCAAGCGTTCCATTTCCGTTACCTGGGCCAGGGCGCTGCCCGCTCCTGGCCCACGTTCATCCACGGTGCCGGGGGGATGATGGTGTATGGCCTCCCCGGCGGGCGCGATGCCGGATTCGAGGGGCAGAAAGTGGCCGAGTTTAACGGCGGTCCCCTGATCCCGTCCGCCGCGGAGCAAACCGGAATGGTGGATCCGGCCAACCGGGAACGCGTGGTGGAGTATGTACGGCGCTACCTGCCCGGCGTCGACCCCCAGCCCTATGCCGAAACCACATGCCTGTTCACCAGTACCCCTGACGAGGAATTCGTGATTGACCGGGTGGACGGCATCACTGTGGTTTCGCCTTGCTCCGGCCACGGGGCCAAGTTTGCGCCGTTGATCGGGCGGTGGGCGGCGGACCTGGCCTGCGGGTCAGGCAGCGTGCCGCCCAGGTTCCGCCCGTCCCGCTAGGACGGCAGGCCGGTCAGTGGCGCCGGAAGGCGCAATGCGGGTGTTGCGCGCCTGGCCAGTACGCCCGCCACCAGGAACAGCGCCGCAAGGAAAGCCGCCAGGCCCAGGGCAACCTCCGCGCCGTAGGGCCACAGCCCGGCGATACCCAGGAAAGCCGGCACCGTTGCGGTGACCTGGCTGGTCAGCACCAGGGACCAGCCGGTGAACAGGTCCACGCCGGTCTTTCCCAGGGCCATGGAAGCGAAGAAGAGGCCCCACAAGACGGCCCAGCCCAGCCACAGGACGGCCAGTACGGGGTCGCTGCCCAGCCATGCGAAGGCCAGCAGCACGCCCAGAACGGCCACCATGCCGCAGAACCAGCCAAGTCCCTTTGAGCCCAGCCTCAAGAAGGTGTCCAGTCCTACATAGACATATGTCAGGCCGAACAGGAGCATCCCTGCAGCACTGAGCAGAACCTGAGTGCCGCCGTCGTGCGTGGCCACATAGCCGACGGCGAGCGAGACCTGGATCGCGCCCACCAGCGCGCTCAATGCGCCGGCATCGCGCCGGGGGAGGCGGCCCAGCAGGCCCAGCCCGTTGATCAGGAGGGCGGCTCCGGAAAGGAGCAGGCAGAGATAAGGCATGACGACCTCTTTGTACGCTGAATGACTTGGGGGCGGTTGCGGGAGTGGAAAATCCGCTATTCTCGATTCCAAGATATGAAAACTTGATACCGTCACGTGGAATTATAATCGATCTGAGGAGACACTCATGGATGCACGCCTGGCCGCCATCAGGGACACGGTCCTGGCGCGAAACCCCGGTGAAGCGGAGTTCCACCAGGCCATCACCGAGGTGTTTGAGAGCCTGGGTCCGGTGCATGACCGGCACCCTGAATTTCTCCATGGCGCTGTCCTGGAACGGCTCTGCGAACCGGAACGGCAGATCATTTTCCGTGTTCCGTGGACTGACGACCAGGGTCAGGTGCAGATCAACCGCGGCTTCCGGGTCGAATTCAACTCAGCGCTGGGCCCATATAAAGGAGGCCTGCGGTTTCATCCTTCGGTGAACCTCGGAATCGTAAAATTCCTGGGCTACGAACAGATTTTCAAAAACGCGCTGACCGGAATGCCGATCGGCGGCGGCAAGGGCGGCTCCGATTTTGATCCGCGTGGCCGCAGCGACGGGGAAGTCATGCGGTTCTGCCAGTCGTTTATGACCGAGCTGTACCGTCACATCGGTGAATACACCGATGTCCCGGCGGGGGACATCGGCGTGGGCGGCCGCGAGATCGGCTATCTTTTCGGTCAGTACAAGCGCATCACCAACCGTTACGAGTCCGGTGTCCTCACCGGTAAAGGCATCTCGTGGGGCGGTTCACTGGTACGGCCAGAGGCCACCGGGTTCGGCACCGTCATCTTCACCAACGAGATGCTCAAGACGCGCGGCCTGTCCTTTGACGGCCAGCGCGTGGTGGTCTCCGGTTCGGGCAACGTGGCCATCAACGCAATCGCCAAGGCCCAGGCGCTCGGCGCCGCCGTGGTGGCCTGTTCAGATTCAAGCGGGTACATCGTGGACGAGGCCGGTATTGACGTTCCGCTGCTCAAGGAGATCAAGGAAGTGGAGCGCGCGCGGCTCAAGGAATACTCGGTGCGCCGGCCCGGCGCCAGGTACGTGGAGGGCGGTTCCGTCTGGGATGCCGGCGCCACCGTGGCGCTGCCCTGTGCAACGCAGAACGAGCTCGACGGCGGAGCTGCCGCCGCCCTGATGCGCAGCGGTCTCCTGACAGTTGGCGAAGGCGCGAATATGCCCTGCACCCCTGACGCGGTGGCCGCGTTCCAGGCGGGCGGCGTGCTGTTCGGACCGGGCAAGGCCGCTAATGCCGGTGGCGTGGCCACCTCTGCCCTTGAGATGCAGCAGAACGCCAGCCGCGATTCCTGGTCCTTCGAACACACGGAGAACCGGCTGACGGACATCATGGTGGGGATCCATGACGCCTGTGCGGCCACTGCCGAAGAGTATGGTGCTCCCGGGGACTATGTCCTCGGGGCCAACATTGCCGGCTTCGTGAAGGTTGCCGACGCGATGCTGGCCCAGGGCCTGATCTAGCCACCAACGCCAAAAGAAAAAGGGGATGAAGCGCTTGGGCTTTGCCGAAGATCTGAGAAGCAAGTGTGCCGCGGAATGGGACGCGGCCGTCGGGCATGAATTTATTGACCAGCTGCTGGACGGAAGCCTCCCGAACTCCGTGCTGCGGCACTACCTGGTGCAGGATTACCAGTTCTGCGATGCCTTTGTTGCCCTGCTGGGACAGGCCGTTGCGTCTGCGCCGTCCTTGTCATCCAGGTTGGTCTTCGCCGGTGTCCTGGGGGCTTTCGCCGCCGACGAAAACAGTTATTTCCGGGACTCCTTTGAGGAGTTGTCCGTCCCGGAAGCTGACCGGAACGCACCTGAGCTGACCCCGGCAACCCGGGATTTCGATGCCCTCATGGGCCGTGCCCTGGACACCCGCTCCTACCCGGATGTCCTGGCTGTGCTGCTCGTGGCGGAGTGGCTGTATGGCGACTGGGCAGCCCGGGCCGGTGATGAGGAATCCTGGCCTGCGGCCGCGAGGCACCGGGAGTGGATCCGGCTGCACAACAACCCCGGTTACAACGGCTGGGTGACGTGGCTTAGGGAGGAGTTCGACGCCGTCGAGCCCGCGGATGCCGCAACCCGCGGGCGGGTGGCGGAGACTTTCACGGAGGCCGTCCGGCTTGAGCGGGCATTCTTCGACTCGGCAATGGATCGGCCATCCGGTCCACCGGAGGCCGCTACTGGTCCCGTCCCGGGAGTTAAACGTTGATTTAACCCGGCCGAAACCTACTTCCGATTCCCCGGCCTACTCTGGATTCCAGACGGCAGCCGCTGCCTCCCCTTGCCCCGCGGTTCTAACTCCGCTTTCCGGTACAGGCAGGTTCTCCGGGCGGCTGGCGCTCTCTCTTCGCATCTAGAAAGGGGCTTCCATGGACTCCGGAAACGTCGCTTGGATCCTGGCAAGCGCAGCACTGGTCTGTATGATGATCCCCGCCCTGGCGCTGTTCTATGGCGGAATGGTGGGTTCGCGCCGCATCCTCAACATGATGATGATGTGCTTCGGTGGAGCCAGCCTGGTGGCTGTTCTCTGGGCGCTCTTTGGGTACTCCCTGGCTTTTGGCAACTCTGTTGGCGGGCTGGGACTGATCGGGGACATTACCGAGTTCCCCGGCATGGGGCAATTGCTGGCCGCCGACGAGGAATCATCTATTCCGGTGATCCTCTTCGCAGCCTTCCAGCTGTTCTTCGCCTGCGTGACCACGGCCCTGGTGGCCGGAGCCGCCGCCGGCCGGATGAAATTCGGCGCCTGGATGCTGTTCGCGGGCATCTGGGCCACCGTTGTCTACTTCCCGATCGCCCACTGGGTTTTCGCATTCTCCTCCGAAGATGGCACTGTTACCGGCGGCTGGATTGCCAGCGGCATTGAAGCCATCGACTTCGCCGGGGGCACGGCAGTACACATGAACGCAGGTGCGGCAGCTCTGGCGCTGGCGTTGGTTCTGGGCCGCAGCTCAGGGTGGCCCACCATGGAGCACACCAAGCCGCACAGCCGCCCGCTGGTCCTGATCGGCGCAGGCCTGCTCTGGGTCGGCTGGTTCGGTTTCAACGCTGGTTCGGCACTGTCCGCCGGCCATTCGGCGTCGGTGGTCTTCCTCAACACCGCAGTCGCGGCCTCCGCGGGCCTACTCGCCTGGGCGCTGGTGGAACGCCTCCGTCACGGTGCCGCAACCAGCATGGGCGCCGCCTCGGGCCTGATCTCGGCACTCGTCGCCATTACGCCGGCCTGTGGCGCGGTGAGCCCTCTTGGTGCGCTTGCTATTGGCGCCATTGCCGGCGCCGTCTGCTCCCTTGCCATTGAACTGAAGTTCCGGCTCGGTTATGACGATTCGCTCGACGTCGTTGGCGTCCACCTGGTGGGCGGCATCCTTGGGACGCTGCTGATCGGCTTCTTTGCTACGGACGCGGCTCCCAACGGTGTGAGCGGACTGTTCTACGGCGGCGGATTCGCGTTGCTCGGTGTCCAGGCACTGGCCACGGTCGCGGTCCTGGCGTACTCGTTCGGCATCACCTGGATCCTGGCCAAGATCCTGGACAGGGTCATGGGCCTTCGCATCCATCCGGAAGACGAGCTCCGCGGCATCGACATTGCCGCCCACTCCGAGTTTGCCTACCTCACGGATGAAGATCCCGTGGAACTGGGGTCTGCGCGCCAGTCATAGGGCCCCTTTATTCGGAAGCCTATTCGGACGCCTGGATTACGCAGAACGCCCGGCCGGAAAACATCCGGCCGGGCGTTCTGCATGCTCCCTGCTTGCTTGCGGTGCAGGGACTATCTACGGGTCAGGACTTGGCGGACGAACCTGAGGAGGCGGCCACCGGCTGCCCGGGCGCCTTGTCCTTGGACGGCGCCGCGTCACCGGAAGTCGGGGGCTTGGTCCGGAACGTGAAGATCTTGCCGATCTTGCTGCTGCCGCCGGTGCGTTTTTTGTTGAAGACGTCGAACGCTACGGCGAGGAGGAGCACCAGGCCCTTGATGAGCTGCTGGTAATCCGTGCCCAGTCCGAGGATGGACATGCCGTTGTTGAGCACACCCATAATGAGGCCGCCGATCATTGCTCCGGCTACCGTGCCAATGCCACCCGTGACGGCTGCACCACCAATGAACGCTGCTGCAATGGCGTCGAGTTCAAAGCCTGTGCCACCCGCGGGCTGCGCAGAGTTCAGCCGTGCCGTGAACACCAGCCCCGCCAATGCGCCGAGGATGCCCATGTTGACGAACAGCCGGAAGGTGACCTGCTTGGTTTTGATGCCGGAGAGCTCAGCCGCGTGAAGGTTGCCGCCGATCGCGTAGATATGGCGGCCGAAGATGCTGTTGTTCATAAGCGCCGAGTAAACGATCACCAGGAGGGCCAGGACAATCAGGACTAGCGGGGTTCCGCGGTAGCTTGCCAGCAGGAAGGTGATGATGAGCATCAGGACGGCAATGAAGCCGTTCTTGACGGCGAACCATGCCATCGGTTCATTTTCCAGGTTGAACTTCCGGCGGACCCGGCGTTCCTTGATGGCCTGGAACAGGATGGCGGCAGTACCGCCGACGCCCAGAATGACAGTCAGCCACTCCAGCACAGATGTTCCACCCGAAATATCGGGCAGGAAACCGCCGCCCAACGCGCGCAGTTCGTCGGGGAACGGAGTGATCTGCTGGTTCTTGAGGGTGATCAGGGTCAGGCCGCGGAAGATGAGCATGCCCGCCAGGGTGACGATAAAGGCCGGGATACCCACGTAGGCGATCCAGTAGCCCTGCCACGCACCTACCAGTGCGCCCACCAACAGGCAGGCAGGGATGGCAATCCACCAGGCCCATCCCCAGTGGACCATCATGACGCCGGAGACGGCGCCGATGAAGCCCGCAACGGAGCCTACGGAAAGGTCAATGTGGCCGGCGATGATGACCATCACCATACCGATGGCCAGAATCAGGATGTAGCTGTTCTGGACCACCAGGTTGCTGACGTTCTGTGGCTGCAGCAGGATGCCGTCAGTCAGTATCTGGAAAAGGATGACGATGAGGATCAGGGCGACGAAGATGCCAACCTGGCGGAGGCGGCTTGTCAGGAAGCCAAGGGATTCTCGTAGGGCGGACATGTTCGCTATTCCTTCTCTTGGGTCATGAAGTGCATGAGGGATTCCTGGGTGGCTTCGGCGATGGGAACTTCGCCCGTGATGTGGCCCGCGGACAGCGTGTAGATCCTGTCACAAATGCCCAACAGTTCGGGAAGCTCGGAGGAGATCACAATGACGGCTTTCCCCGCGGCGGCGAGTTCGGCAATGATCGTGTAGATCTCAAACTTGGCGCCCACATCAATCCCGCGGGTCGGCTCGTCCAGGATGAGGACATCGGGGTCAGAGAACATCCACTTGCTCAACACCACTTTTTGCTGGTTTCCACCAGAGAGCTTTCCGGTGATGGCAGCAACGGAGGGAGCCTTGATGTTCATGCTCTTCCGGTACTGGTTGGCCACAGTGGTCTCTTTGTTGGCGTCTACCCATCCGCCTTTGGCCAGCTTGTTCAAGGCCGCCATGGAGATGTTCCGCTTGATGTCCTCAATCAGGTTCAGCCCGTAGTGTTTCCGGTCTTCCGTGGCGTAGGCGATGCCGTGGTTGATTGCCTGGGAAACGGAAGAGGTATTGATCTCCTTGCCGTACTTGTAGACCGTGCCGGAGACCTGCCGGCCATAGGTCCGTCCGAACACGCTCATGGCGAGCTCCGTCCGGCCGGCTCCCATGAGCCCGGCAAGGCCTACCACCTCGCCTTTGCGGACGTTGAGGCTGGCGTTATGCACCACCGTGCGGGAGTGGTCCTGGGGATGCTGGACGGTCCAGTCCTCAATGCGCAGGACCTCTTCGCCGATCGCGGGCGTCCGTTCCGGATAAAGGCTCTTAAGGTCGCGGCCGACCATGCCGCGGATGATGCGCTCCTGGGTGATCTGCCCTTCATCCAGCCGCAGAGTCTCAATGGACTTGCCATCGCGGATGATGGTGACGGCGTCTGCTACCTTGCGGATCTCGTTGAGTTTGTGGCTGATGATGATGCTGGTGACACCCTGGCCCTTGAGGTGCAGGATGAGGTCCAGCAGGTGATCGGAGTCCTCATCGTTCAGGGCTGCGGTGGGCTCATCGAGAATGAGGAGCTTCACCTCCTTGGAGAGCGCTTTGGCAATTTCCACGAGCTGCTGCTTACCAACGCTGATGTGCTGGATGGGCGTAACCGGGTTCTCGCTGAGTCCCACTCGCGCCAGCAGCTTGGCGGCTTCCAGGTTGGTTTTTCGCCAGTCCACCCAGCCGCTCTTGGCCAGCTCGTTGCCGAGGTAAATGTTCTCCGCGATGGACAGATATGGGCTGAGGGCCAGTTCCTGGTGAATGATCACGATCCCGCGCTTCTCGCTGTCCGAGATGCTGGAAAAGTGGCAGGGCTCATTCTCGAAGAGGATGTCGCCATCGAAGGTGTTATGTGCGTAAACGCCGGAAAGCACCTTCATGAGAGTGGACTTTCCGGCTCCGTTCTCGCCACAGATGGCGTGAACTTCACCGCGGTTGACATCCAGAGTGACGTCCTGGAGGGCTTTAACCCCTGGGAAGGTCTTGGTGATTCCTCGCATTTGAAGAATGGGTACGTTCATCGTCAATTCCCGCTGACTGGTTGGAACTTGGCCGGGCCGATGCTTCGACGGGGCTCTTGGGATGGGCTGTGGCCCCGCCTCAGTGCACGGCGGGGCCACAGCTTGGGGACTTAATTACTTGATATCGGCTTCGGTGTAGTAGCCGGAGTCGATGAGTTCCTTCTGGACGTTGTCCTTGGTGATGATCACGGACTCCAGGAGGTAGGCCGGAACAACCTTGACCTTGTTGTCGTAAGTCGTGGTGTCGTTGACTTCCGGTTCCTTGCCCTTGAGTACATCGTCAACCATTTTCACGGCCTGGGCACCGAGCTGGCGGGTGTCCTTGAAGATGGTGGAGTACTGCTCGCCGGCCATGATCGATTTCACGGAGCCCTTCTCGGCGTCCTGGCCGGTGACCACAGGCAGATTTCCGGTGGAGTAGCCACCGGTGCTGGTCAGCGCGGAGATGATGCCGATGGACAGGCCATCGTACGGGGACAGGACGCCGTCCAGCTTGGTTCCGGAGCTGTAGGCCGACGTGAGGATGTCTTCCATGCGCTTCTGGGCTACGGGTGCCTGCCAACGCAGGATTGCGGCCTGCTCAAACTTGGTCTGGCCGCTGGGGACCACCAGGGTGCCGGCGTCCAGGTACGGCTGGAGAGTGGCCATCGCGCCGTCCCAGAAGAAGTTGGCGTTGTTGTCGTCCGGGCTGCCCGCGAACAGTTCGACGTTGAACGGGCCCTTGCCCTCAACCTTGTTGCCGCTGGCGTCAACCAGGCCCAGGCCGGTCAGCAGCGAGGTGGCCTGCTGTACGCCCACGGTGTAGTTGTCGAACGTGGTGTAGTAATCAACGTTCGGCGTGCCGTTGATGAGGCGGTCGTATGCGATGACCTTGACGTTCTGTTCCTTGGCCTTGGCCAGGACATCGGTCAGGGTGGTGCCGTCGATCGCAGCGACGATGAGCGCCTTGGCGCCCTTCGTCAGCATGTTTTCGATCTGGGAAACCTGGGTGGGAATGTCGTCGTTCGCGAACTGGAGGTCCGTTTTGTAGCCCAGTTCCTTCAGTGACTTTTCCACGTTGGCGCCATCTGCGATCCAGCGTTCAGAGGTCTGGGTGGGCATGGAAATGCCGACCACGGAGTCGCTGGGGTTTGCGGCAGTGTCCGTTGCGCCTCCGCCGCGGGTTCCGCAGCCTGCGGCGCTCATTGTGACGGCGACCGCGACTGCGACGGCGCCGAGGAATTTGCTGATTCTCACAATTTTCTCCTTTCGCGGAAAATGCTCCGCGAAGTGGTGCTGGGCCGGCAGGCATCTGCGCCTGCCGACGGGTAGGACCGCCAGACATGTCTGGTTTTGGTGCCGATGCCAAGGTTCTGGAACGGACAGGAAAGCCGGCTCCGCGGTATTCCGGTCGGTGTCCCGCGATGCGTCTATACATCATGGGTGTGTGAGCGCTAACAACGAAAGGATACTATGAGGGCAACTGTGCGTCAAAACACATCCCGTACCTATGGGAAGGGGCCCGGTCTCCTGGCCAACCGGTGCCGGACCCCCTGGCTACAGTTCCACTGCTCGGCTCTTCCGGGTAGCCGGGCGTAGCGGACCAAGGTCAATGATGGGAAGGTCGCCGTCAGTTTCTATGGCATCACCGCCACCGTTACGGCTGTGATAACCGGAGGAGAAGTGCCGCACCACATGCACTGCCGCTCCCGCCTCCCTGAGGATCCCAACAATGAAGTCACGTTCCTGGTCTGTGTCCCGGGCGATCTTGTGGGTGATTTGCAAGGTAAACAGCGACAAGCCCACCCTGCGGTCAAAAGTTGCGGCACCCACCAGGTCCACCTCGAATCCGCCGGGCAGCTTCCAGCCGGGAGGGCATACCCAAAACCGCACATGATGACGTTGGGCAGGACTCCCGGCCACCTCCCGCTCAAAAGCCAGATCCTGCCTTCGCTGAAACACAAACAGCGGGCTGACCGGTGCTTGAGGGTAACTCCGGTGCAGCAATGCGGCGCGGATGATGCGCCCGCTACTGCGCAGCGTCACGGGATCCGGTTCGCTCCAGCCCGCCGATAGCATCGATGAGCGCAGCACCTCCTGTGTCCCAACAACCGCCAGGTTGACCGGATCCCCAAGCAACCCATCAGAGGTTCTGGTTCGGCCAATAAAATAGTCGGGGACGTAGATCCTGGTCAGCAGCCTGTTCAGCCTTGGCAGGAGGACATAGGAAGCCAAGACCCAGATGATCAGGAACGGCCAAAGCTGACGCCCTCCCTCGTCGATCTCATCCAGCGCCAGCCCATAGATCACCCAGCCGACCAGAACGGTCAGGACCAAAAAGAGCGTTCGCTTGGACCATAAGAAAAGGGTCTCCGACACATTGGCGAACCGCTGCCGCCACAGCGTCCTGTCTTCCTTTGAGCCTGCCCCGCCCCTACCGGTCATGGTCCCATTATGGAGCCGGGCCGTGCACTCTGGTGGTCTATCGCTTTCCGCCGGCCAAAGGTAGTGCGGGGCGAAACGCCTAGTCTTTGAACAGAGCCGCCAGGTCCTCGGCAGTAATTGCGCCGCCGGCGAGGGCCTCGCCTTCCATCACGTCGGAAAACAGCTGCGACTTCCGGGCCTTGAGCGCCATGACCTTCTCCTCGATCGTGTCCTTGGCCACCAGCCGGTAGACCATCACGTTCTTGGCCTGGCCGATCCGGTGCGTCCGGTCCACGGCCTGCGCCTCGCTCGCCGGGTTCCACCAGGGATCGAGCAGGAACACGTAGTCCGCCTCGGTGAGGTTGAGTCCAAAGCCGCCGGCCTTGAGCGAAATCAGGAACACCGGTGCGGTTCCAGTCTTAAAGGAATTGACGACGTCGGCGCGGTTGCGGGTGCCGCCGTCGAGGTAGCAGAACTCGATGCCGCGCTCCACCAGTCGTTCACGGACCTTGCCCAGGAAGCCGGTGAACTGGCTGAAGATCAGGGCGCGGTGGCCCTCGGCCACGAGGTCATCCAGCTGTTCGAACAGCGCGTCCAGCTTGCTGGACCGCACCGCTGACAGGGCGGGATCCACCAGTGACGCATCCAGGCTCAGCTGCCGCAGCAGAGTCAGCGACTGGAAAATGGTGAAGCGGTTCTTGTTGACGTCCTCGATCAGGCCCAGCACCTTCTGCCGCTCACGCTGCAGGTGCGTCTGGTACACCTTCTGGTGCCGCGGATTGAGCACCACCTCAAGGATCTGTTCCTGCTTTGCCGGCAAGTCCCGGATCACCTGGTCCTTGGTGCGCCGCATCATCAGGGGACGGACCCGACGCCGAAGCTTATCCAGCTGCCCCTTGTCCCCGGACTTTTCAATCGGCTTCTGGTAGTACTCCGCGAAGCGCTGCGGGCTGGCAAAAAGCCCGGGTGCCACAATGGAGGTCAGCGCCCAGAATTCCATCAGGTTGTTTTCCAGCGGCGTTCCGGTGACGGCCAGCTTAAAGCCGGCCGGCAGCTTCCGGGCACACTGGTACGCCTTGGACTGGTGGTTCTTGACGAACTGGGCCTCGTCCAGCACCAGGCCCGCCCACGTGCGGCCGGCGTAGGCGTCGTAGTCGATCCGGAACAAGGCGTAGGAGGTGATCACAATGTCGACGCCGTCCAGGACGTCCGCCGGGGTGGTGCCGCTCTTGGCAAAGGTTTCGCCGATCGCATGGACCTTCAGGCCCGGCGCGAAGCGGGCGGCCTCGCTGGCCCAGTTGCCCACCACGCTGGTGGGGGCCACCACCAGGAACGGGGCAGTGCCGTTGCCATCGGCGGTGTCCTCAACGGCTTCCTTCGCGGCGCACATCAGCGCCAGCGTCTGCACGGTTTTACCCAGGCCCATGTCGTCAGCCAGCACGCCGCCCAAGCCGTGCCGGTACAAGAAGGTCAGCCAGTTGAAGCCCTCCAGCTGGTAAGGACGCAGCTCGGCGTTAAGGGTGTCAGGCAGCGGAAGTCCGTCCACACCGCCGTCGAGCAGGCCGCCTACGGCGTCCCGCCAGGCGGCCGCCTGCTGGTCCACGATCCCCAGGTGCGCCAACTCGTCCCACAGCCCGGCCTGGAAGCGGCTGATCTGCAGCGGAGCGTCCTTGTTGTCCTGCAGTGCGCGGGCCTCGTCAATCAGCTCGCGGAGCTGGTGCAGCTCCGGAATGTCCAGTGAGAAGTAGGCGCCGCTGGGCAGCAGCATGCGGCTCTGGCCCGCAGCGAGGGCGGAAAAGACGTTGCCGAACGCCAGCTGCTGGCCTTCGAGGGTGATAACAATCCCGAGGTCGAACCAGTCCCGTTGCTCAGTGGCGGAGGTGGAAATCGAGACGACGGGCGCTTCCTCGGCTTCGCGGTAATCGGCGATGTCGCCGGTGGTCTCCACCTCGACGCCGGGTGCCTGGCGCAGCTGTGGAAGCAGTTCCTCGGTGAAGGTGAGGGTGTCCAGGCCCTTGAGCTCGGCAGTGGGCGCCAGCCGGGGTGTTCCCCAGCCGCCGGTCATCGACTCGCCCAGTGCAGCCACAACTTCCCAGGGCCTGCCCAGCTCCTCAAGGATGCGGTCTTCGTTGACGGGGTCGCGGAAGCCTTCGTCACCCGGATGCGGCCAGAGCGGCTGCGCGGTGACCTTGGTGCCGGCGCGGTAGTGCCATTCCCAGTGCAGCCGGACGTGGTGGTCCGCCCCGTAGTTGGCCAACAAAGAGAGCGTGGGCACAGCCAGGACGGGCAGCTCCACGGATTCGTCCTTGGCCGTGATCCGCGCGGACTGTTTGAGCTTGGGGTAGTAGCCGGAAAGGAAGCGGGCCTCATCCCGGCCGGGAATATGCAGCGAGCTCCCGGACGTGACAAAGGAGAGCAGCTCTTCGCTGAGGATTTCCTCAAGCGGCGCCAGGCACAGCTGCTGCTCCGCCTTGGAAACCGGCGGCATCTCGGCAGCGATCTGCCCAATGGGCAGCGAATAGAAAATGCCGTGTGCCGGCCTGCCGATCGTGCCCACCAGGGAAGGTTCGATCTCTTCGCCGTCCACGGAAATCGAGGACTCCAGGTCTAACCCGTCGCCGCCGTCGCTGTCCTCGTCGGAGGACCGGCTCAGGTTAAGGCTCACGACGGCGGGATCCCCGGCAAGTGCCACCGGTTCCTGGCCACGGCCGTGGATCAGCGTCAGGCCGATCTGCTTTGCCTCGGCGAGCAGGGTCCAGAGGTTTCGGGAACCGAAGGTGTTCATGCCGAGCCAAAGCGCGGTGGGATCGTAGCTGCCGCTGCGCCGGGTGGAGTGCGCAGCGAAAAACCTGGTCAGCCAGTCAATGTGTGCCTGGTTGGCGTCGTGCTGGTAGGTGAGGTTGTACCAGGAGAGGTCACCTCGGATCCATTTGCCCCTGCTGCCCATCATCATCGGGCGGGCGCGGAGCTGGCGGAAACTTCGGATCGGATCGCGGCGCCCTGTGTAGGAGAAGTGCGGCGGCGGTTCCTCCACCTCGAACTGCAGGGCCAGGGCGGTTCCGCCGGCAGGCTTCCCGGGGCCGCCGCCGGTCCCGGAGAGCAACGGGCCGAGAGCCCTCTCCCAGTCGCTCAGGTCAGCGCCGGCCTGCCGGCGCAGCCCGGTGGCCGCCGGGGGAGCCAACAGCTGGACCCGGATAGCGGAATTATCTTCAGCAGAAAACAGCAGGGCGGCCACATGCTTGCAGTCCTTGCGCACCGGGCAGCTGCAGATGCCCACCGTGCAGCTCCAGCCCCCGCCCTTGCGGACCAGCTTGGCCGACGTCGAATACGGCGTAGCGGCACCGCCCCGGACCTTGCCCAGCAAAAGCCCGGTGCCGGCGTCGAACTGCATTCCGCTCACGCGGCTGCCCATGGCGTAGGCGAGCCCGGCCGCGAGGGAGCGGTCGTTAATGGCAGGAGTCTGGATTGCCAGGGCCGCACTTTCGTCCGGTTGGGATGGCATGGGAGCGCACTACTTTCGGCAGGCCGCCAAATAGTGCGACCGCGGGTTGATTATCTGATCCATCTTAGTCAAGCCCTGACGCCCCTCAAACCTGGGAGAAAAAGCTTGGGTGAAAGCCGGGGTGAAAGCCGCCCGAAGTTCACGCCCGGTCAGGCTACGAACCAGGTGGCTGGGGTGGACGCAGAGTACGCCGGCTGCCTCGGCAACGGTGAAAGACCCGAACAATCGGTCCGCCGTGGCAGAAGTCCACACCCACGAACTCGACCTCGTGCGGATTGGCCTCCGAGGGCCACGCAACGTGATTGACCGCATCGTCAAGGGCGCACGGATGCATGAGTGATACGAAGTTCAGCCTTGCCGTTTCCTTTACCGCGACAGCGGGCGGAGCCGGTCCTCGTTCACCGGGAATGGCAGGGTGTAGTAAATCTGGGGTGCGGTCATATCTCCCCAGTCGTCTTTCTTAACCTTTATCACCGCCGTTGACACCTCGGCGATTCGCACGCGTAACCAGGTGCCGTGCTCCACCAGCAACTCATAGGGATCTGCGAGGTAGCTCAGGCCCAATTCATCCAGCGTCTCCTCGGCCAGCAGCCAGTCCACAGTGTCGGTACGCCTGCGGCCCAAGAGATCGATGGCGACAAAACCGTCGTCGATGGGTTTCATCCAGCCCACCCTTTCGCCGTCGTCGGAACGCCGATGTTCGATCCAGTCCCGTTCCATGACTCAAGACTAACAATCACCCATCTGAGACCCGCAGGGTCATGCCTCCCGTTGATGCCCCTCAAACTTCGCCTGACGTTCACTTTTGGCTGGGTTGGCGCAGAGTGCGCCCGTCCTACGCTGAAAATGTCCCGAACAGTCCGCAACAGCCGTGAGGATCGCCATGACGAACAACCAATACCCCGTAGTCCTGACCATCGACAGCCGGGATGCCAGCGAAGTCGTCGACTCCAACGTTGACGTGGTGAACACGATGTACCAGGAACTCCTGGGCTCGGATGAGATCGCGCCGAACGCCCTGCGCAGCTACTACGTTGACTTCTACCTCACCCAGGCGCTGGGCGGCGGGTTTGCCCAGTACGTCTTCACCGCACCGGAGCGGGAAGAACTGGACGCGTACATCCGCGAAGGCCTCGAGGGCATGGGCGCCACAGCCCACCTGGACCTGTTCAACCGGACTGTCGCCGCGTTCGATGCCCTCAGCGAATCCGAGGCTGACGAATATCTGGACGGCGACACCGACGACGAGGACGAGACCTCCCAGGCCGTGCTGGAGCTGGAGGAACTCGACAACGAGTTCGAGACACTGCTGGAAACCGAGGACATCACCGCCCTCAACGCCGCGTGGCTGCTCAGCCAGGAGGGACTCCTGGTGATGGACAATGACGACCTCAACGCCCATATTGCCGTGCGCGTTTCCCGCGTTCCGGATATGGCCGAGCGCCAGGCCGAAGCAGAGGAGGAAGCACGCGAAAACGCCCCGGAATTTGAGCTGATCATCCTCGAACTGTGCGATGTGGCGGGCTACTCGCTGGAGAAGATCACCATGGGAGATCCCAATTACATGCACGACGGGGCGAAGGTCCTGGCCTGGCACTTCGCCACGGACCACGGCGACTTCATCATGGTTGAAGAGGAAGAAGAGGCCTTTATGATCAACCCCGCCAACGGCGAGATCATTGCCGCCGTCGAGTTCGAAGAAGCGGACACGGAATTCGAAGACGATGACGACTTCGAGGACGCAGAGGAAGATCCGGCCAAGGTAGGCGCCTAGGCTCCTCGCTCAGTGTGTTCGCCGGAACGGAGCGGGTCCGCTTGAACGTTCCGGCGAGCCTGCACTGTTCCGGCGAGCCTGCACTGTTCCGGCGAGCCTGCACTGTTCCGGCGAGCCTGCACTGTTCCGGCGAGCCTGCACTGTTCCGGCGAGCCTGCACTGTTCCGGCGAGCCTGCACTGTTCCGGCGAGTTTGGCGTTAGGGCCTCGGAGCCGTTCCGTCAGCCGTCCAGTGAACGGAACTCACGCACCAGCTCCGGATCTTCACACGCCCTGGCAAACGCCTCGATCCGCCGTTCGATCTCCCGGCCCAGCAGCCACGTGCCGACTCTCTCCGCAACCGGCCGCAACCACGCGGGGCGGCAGGAAAAGGTGTACTTCCAGACTGCCCGGGTACCGGCGTCGTCCTCGGTGAAACGCCAGCCGCCACCGAACGTTTCGAAGAACCACGGGCCGGACACCATGGTCATCCCCACGTTCCGGGGCGGCATGAAGGACACATATTCGCTGACCATTACCAGACCTATCCGCGATACCGTCCGGGTGCGGACACCCTTGCCCGCAGCCGTGGCGCCATCCATCCAGTGTTGACGGGAGATGAAGGGATCCCATTTGCGCCGGAACGCTCCGGAGGACTGGGAGAAGGCGAAGGCGGTATCAGGATCGAGCCTGATGGAGCGTTCGGCGCGTACCTGGGGCATGGCTTCACCCTATCGGCTCCCTGTAGGACAGGGGGAGCCGAGGCGTGTTACATCCGGGCGAGGCGGGCGCGCACCATCATGTAAACGCCGTAACAGATTAAACCGAGGCCGACGGCGATGAGCAGGTATACGCCGAAAGGCTGCTCCCGGAGGGCCTTCAGTCCGCCGTCGAGCCCGGTGGATTGCTCCGGCGTAGCGCGCAGGGTAGCGAGGACGATCAACAGCCCGGCCAGCAGGAGCACGGCGCCTTTGGCCACGTAGCCGCTGATGCCCAAGCCCAGCACCGCGCGCCGCAACCCTGGCTGGCGCGGCAGGCTCAGGTGCTTCGCGAAGGACCGCCTGATGCCGCGGACTGCATAGACGGCTCCGGCAATGGCGATTCCGGCGCCCACCGCGACCATCAGGGCAACGCCGCCGGGCGCCTCCAGGATGTTCAGGGTCAGGTCCGTAGCGGAGCGGCTGTTATCGCCGCTGGAGCCGGTGCCCAAAGCGAAGGATGCGAGGGTGGCGGCTAAACCTGCGAAGATGACGGCCTGTCCGGCGGCCTTCAGTTTGGTTGCTGCCTTCCTGCGTTTGGAAAGGTGGCTGAAGTCGAAGATTGCGTCGCTGGCCTGCCAGATGGCAAGGGCGGCACATGCAGCGAAACTGCTCCAAAGCAGTACGGGTCCGGCAGGCCGGCTGGCCAGTTCGGACACCGCGCCGCTGACGTCGGCGCGGCCACTGCCGCCCACAGCCAGCCTGATCGCGATGAAGCCGATCAGCAGGTGGAGCAGTCCGCTCACGGCGAACCCTGTGCGGGCCACCATTTCCAGGGCATGGGAGTTGGTGACGTCTTCCGCCGTCGCCGCGGCATGCTTAAGTTCGCGTTTCATGTCAGGTCCTCACCGCGGTGGCATCACTGGCTAAATCGTGCCACGCCGGAGTGCACTCTGGAAGCACCGGCCGCCGGACTCGACCGTGGCGCGGACAGGTCCGGCTAGACCCGTCGGTAGCAGAGGTCAAAGATCATCCTTCCGGCTTCGTGGGCCTTGGCCTCGAAGCTGGTCAGGATGCGGCCTTCAAACCGGGGTGCCCAGCCGCCTGCCAGATCCACGCCTTCGTTAGGTCCGGTGTGCGCCGTGCTGACCGGCTCGCGGCCTTCGCGCACGGGCGCACCGCCCACCACGGATTCGACGCCGGATTCCCACACCTGGGTGAGCGGGCTGTCCGCACCGCTGCGCTCGCCTCCGTGGAGGTTCTCAAAGTCCGGAGCCGCAGCCATGACCTCGCGGACGTGCACGGCGTAGTTGGACCAGTCGGTGGCGATCCGGAACAATCCGCCCGGTTCCAGCGCACGGGCCGCCAGCGCAGCGAACTCCGGCTGGATCAGTCGGCGCTTGTGGTGCCGTGATTTGTGCCATGGGTCCGGGAAAAACACCCACAGCTCGCTGACGGAGCCGGCCGGCAGCATGGTGGCCAGGACCTCGGGGGCGTTCGCTTCTACAACGCGGACGTTTTCCAGGCCGCGGCTGTTGATCTTGATGATGGTGTTGGCCAGTCCGGGGGTGTAGACCTCCACCGCCAGGAAGTCTTTGTCCGGGTTCTCCGCGGCTGCGTGGCAGATTGCGTCTCCCAGCCCGGACCCGATCTCCACTACCAGGGGCGCCTTACGGCCAAACTCCGCGACGGCGTCGAACGTGTACTCCGGGTGCACGGAGGTGTTGGCGACGTGCCGGGGAACGTCAATGGCCCAACGCTCTGCATGATCCTCCCAGGCGGTCTGCCGGCGGCCCTGCAGCCGGGTCCCGCGGCGCACAAAACTCACCGGCCGGCCGCCGTAGGTGCCAAAGGATGCCTGCGTTCCGGGCGTGACAGGGCGGGGTGTTTGCGGGGCTTGGGTGGATTCACTCATCCCTTCCAGAATACCCGCGCGTGGATTACTCCTGTGGCGCCCGCATCCTGCGGCGCGAGTTGGCCAGGTGGCTGCGCATTGCCGCCGCTGCTGCCGGGCCGTCACCATCGGCGACGGCGGCCAGCACTGAGCGGTGTTCGTGGACCACCTGCGCGAAGTGGTCGCCCGGATAGTGTTCCTCACCGGTAACGAGGCGAGTCCGGGGCATGGTGATCATGGTCTGGCCCAGGGCGGTCAGGCAGTCCAGGTAGAAGGGGTTCCCGGAGGCCGCCGCTACGGCGCGGTGGAATTCGTAGTCCGCCTTCATAGCCCGGGCCGGGTGTTCCCCACTGTCAGCGAAGTCCGCCAGGGCGGATTCGGCAGCCTTGAGTTGGCGGTCCGTGCGGTTCAGGGCGGCCAGGGCGGCGGCCTCCGATTCCACTCCGATCCGGAACGCCAGGAGGTGGAGGCGGTCCTCCAGGGTGACGGCCGTGCGTGCGCCGGGAGCCGCCGTCGCACCGGCCGACGGCGGCGTGAGAGCAAAGCTGCCACGTCCCCTTTCTGTGGCCACCAGTCCCTCCGCCTGAAGCCTGGTGAGCGCGGCGCGGACCACTGTGCGGCTGACCCCGTGCTCCGTGATCAGCGTGTTTTCGCTGGGCAGTTTCTCGCCGGGGCGGATGGCGCCCTCGACGATGCGGCTGCGAAGGTCCGCAGCAAGGTCTGCGGTCAGGTTCCGGCTCATGGGTCCTAGGTTACGTGGCGGACGGTTCGCCGAACTGCACAGACTCGGTGGTCCAGGCCCGGGCCTGATCGCTGAGGGTAACGCCAAGGCCGGGACGGTCCGGCACGATCATCCGGCCGTCCTTGGTTTCCAGGCGTTCGTTGAAGAGCGGATCCAGCCAGTCGAAGTGCTCCACCCAGGGCTCGCGCGGATAGGCAGCGGCCAGGTGCAGGTGGATTTCCATGGCGAAGTGCGGAGCCAGGCCAAGTCCGCGTTCGTCAGCCAGCGCGGCGAGCCGAAGGAACTGCGTGATGCCGCCGACGCGCGGCGCGTCAGGCTGGATGATGTCGCAGCCGTTGGCGTTGATGAGGCCCTTGTGTTCGGCTACGGAGGCCAGCATCTCGCCGGTGGCAATGGGGGTGTCCAGAACGTTAGCCAAGTGGGCATGGCCTTCGAAGTCGTAGGCGTCCAGTGGTTCCTCGATCCAGACCAGGTTGAATTCCTCCAGCTGGCGGCCCATGCGAAGGGCGTTGGCGCGGTCCCACTGTTGGTTGGCGTCAACCATCAAAGGTACATCCGCGCCGATGTGCTCGCGGATGCCGGCCACACGGCGCAGATCTTCCCTGCTGTCCGGCAGGCCTACCTTGATCTTAATACCGCCGATCCCGTCGGTCAGCGACTGCGTGGCGCGCTCCTTGACCTCGTCCAAAGAGGCGTTGAGAAAACCGCCGGAAGTGTTGTAGGTCTGCACGGAATCGCGGTAGGAGCCCAGCAGTTTGGCCAGGGGGAGTCCGGCACGCTTTGCCTTGAGGTCGTAAAGGGCGATGTCGATAGCGGCAAGTGCCTGGGTGGCGACGCCCGAGCGGCCCACCGATGCGCCGGCCCACAGGAGCTTGGTGTAGATCCGGCCGATGTCGTTGGGGTCCTCGCCGATCAACCCTTCGGCCACTTCCTTGGCGTGGGCATACTGTGCAGGACCGCCGGCCCGCTTGGAGTAGCTGAAGCCGAGCCCGTGATGGCCCAGTTCCGTGGCGATCTCCGCGAACAGGAACACCACCTCGGTCATGGGCTTCTGCCGGCCCGTGAACACTTTTGCGTCGCTGATGGGTACGGCCAGCGGCAGCGTGGCGGTGGACAGCTTGACGTGTCGGATGAGGTCGACTGCACTCATTGGGTTCTCCTCGGCTGGAAGGGCATCATCGCCACTTCACTGAGGATACAAGTTAACAACTTGTAGATCAAGTTGGCTCGTTACCGCTCCAGGTCGAAATCCAAGTCCAGGTCTTCGGGCGCGCCAAGCAGCCGCCAGGTGGTGGCCACCCTGGCGGTGGGCAGCGTTGAGGCTGCAGGCATCCGGTCCGCCGCTTCCAGCTGTGCCAGATCGAGCCCGGTCAGCGCGGCGATGTCCCGGATGGGGACCTGGAAGGTGCGGAACGGACCCAGCGGCGGGGCCTCCTTTTCGCTTTCCCGGGCCCCGGGCCTCGGTACGTCCGGAAGCTCGGCCAGTTGCGGCGTCTGGTCCACGACGTATCCGGTGGCGGCCAGCTGGCCGTCCTGGATAAACGCGGCCACTTTGAAGAACTGCAGCGGGATCTGGACGCCGCGGTACACCGGGTCCTTGCTGCCGAAGATCGTGCCGGTGAACACCACCAGCCGCCTGCTGTAGTCCGTGGCGTGGTCCAGCAGGTAGGACTCCAGCCCCAGCCAGAGTTCCATACCCTGGTTGAAGTCAGCTGCCTGTGGGGCGGCGTTGGTGTAGTAGAAGGTGTCCCGGTTAGCCTGAGCGGCTTCAGCCCGGGTGGTGCCCCAGACGGCGGACGCCCGGCGGACCAGGTGCCCGCGGTCAATGTCGTTCCGGGCGTACAACGCCTCACCTGCCTGCTGGCCCTCCGGCAGCCGCGGGTCCAGCCGCCAATTGATGCCGGAGCGGTCCAGTTCAAACAGCCTGGCGCCATCGATTCCAAGTGCCGTCACCGCGGCAAGGCGCTTGTCCGGGCGCAGCAACACGGAAAAATGCGTATAGGGCAGCAGCACCGTCTTTACGCCACGGAGCGCGGGGACAGGCAGGACCAGCCCCAGGAAGTTTTCATCAAAGCCTTCCCGGTCCGCGAGATCACGGGGGGCTTGCGCCAGCGGGGCCTGCGTTAGATCATCCATGCGCCGAAGCTATCAGGTGCCGGTGACAGCCGGGTGAACGCACCCTGTGAATAAGGTACGCCGGCTTGCCTGCCGATCACCCTGCGGGCATAGGTGGCCTGGCCCCGCATAGGCGGCGCTGGCCAGCACCGTCCCTGTGGGCCCGGGCCGCTCGTGGCCCGAGCAGTTGCCCTGCAAGAATGGCCCCGTGACCAAAGCATCCGATGCAGCGCTGAACATCAAGGCCGCGCCGCCCGGCAACCGCCGGCGCCTGGCCTTCCTGGGCGTCTGCCTGGTACTGATCGGCCTGAACCTGCGCACGGTCTTCTCCAGTTTTTCCGCGGTACTTCCGGAACTAACCGCCGACGTCGGTCTGCCGGGCTGGGCGGTGGTGGTGCTTACCACGGTACCGGTGACCCTCCTGGGCGTTTTCGCGCCGCTTGCCCCCTTCCTGGCCCGCCGTTTTGGGGCTGAGCGGGTGCTGCTGGGTGCCATGGCCGTACTGACAGCCGGCCTGCTGCTGCGTCCCTGGGAGGTGCCGGGTTCCGGCCATCTGCCGACCCTGCTGGCCGGAACTGCGCTGTGCGGGGCGGCGATCGCGTTGTGTAACGTGCTGCTCCCCGGAGTGGTGAAGCGGGACTTCCCGCACCGCCTCGGTCTGATGGGCGGCCTGTACACCACCGCAATCTGCGCCTCGGCCGCGCTGGGAGCCGGCCTTACCTACCCGGTCTACACGGCTACGGGGGAGTGGACCGGGGCGTTGTGGTTCTGGTCGGTTCCCGCCGCCGTCGTACTTCTGCTGTTCCTGCCCTTGGCGCTCCGGAAGCGCACTGATCCTGCCCCGCCTGCCGGTGGCGGCATCAGCGTCTGGCGCTCCGGCGTTGCCTGGCAAGTGACCCTGTTTATGGTGCTGCAGGCCATGATGTCCTTCAGCGGATTCGCGTGGCTCTCGCCCATCCTCCGCGAACGCGGTATCGACGGCGGCACAGCCGGGGCGCTGGTCGCTGCCTCGATTGTGCTGCAGATGCTGGGCTCCCTCTTCGCCCCGGCATTGGCGGCGAGGATGTGGGACCAGCAGGCCATCAACGTGGCAGTGGCGCTGATGACGGGAATCGGGTTCGCGCTGAGTATTTTCGGCCCGCTGGACCTGATCTGGGTGTGGGTGGGCCTGTTGGGACTGGGGCAGGGGAGCCTCACCGCTGTTGCCCTGACCATGATCATGCTCCGCACGCGGGACGGCCACACTGCGGCGCGGCTGTCCGGGATGATGCAGGGCGTTGGTTACGGGCTGGGGTCCAGCGGCACCTTGCTGGTGGGGCAGCTGCACCAGGTGACCGGGACGTTTGCCGCCGCGGGAGTGCTGTTCCTGGTGGTGGGAGCGCTCGCCGCGGTGTTTGGCTACCGGGCGGGAATCAAGCGGTACGTGGGCGGCTGACCTGCGCCCACCCACTCAACTGACTGGCACTTAACGCACTCAAAACGCTAAATGACGACATTAAATGTTAGTCAGTTGGGGAGGGGGAGGTCCACAGCACCGGGCCGTCTCCCTGAACCCGCAGTCCGTCGTCGGGGTTCTGCAGCCGGCAGGATTTCAGGCTGAGGCAGCCGCAGCCGATGCAGCCGTCCAGGTCCCGACGGAGGTGTTCCAGGGCCGCAATACGCTGGTCCAGTTCGGTCCGCCACAGGCGCGAGAGCCGGGACCAATCGCGCTTGGTGGGCGTCCGGCCGTCCGGCAGCGACTCCAGCGCGGTGCGGATCTCCTTGAGCGGAATGCCCACCCGCTGGGACACCCGGATGAACGCCACCCGCCGGAGCGCATCGCGACGGTACCTTCGCTGGTTGCCGGACGTACGCTCGGAACTGATCAGTCCGCTTCTTTCGTAAAAATGAAGGGCCGACGGCGCCACCCCGCTGCGTTGCGCCAACTCACCGATGCTGAGGGTATGGTGCGCCGTGATGCCGTGCTGTGGCATGCTTCCCCCAAGTGGTCCGGTGTTGGGCCGCTGCCCGCCTTGACCTCAACAATAGTTGAGGTTCTAGCGTTGCGTCCATGACTACGAACCAGGCTTCCGCAGTGAGCGATTCCAGCCCTCCCATAGATTCCCAGCCGGGCACCGGGGTCTCGACGGGCTCGACCGCCGGCGGCATCCTCAGGCGCCCGTACCTCTGGGCCACCATCGGCTCGTGCGCGCTGGTCTTCCTCACCGCTTTCGAGTCGCTGGCGGTCACCACCATCATGCCGCTGGTCAGCCGTGAACTCGATGGAGCGGCGCTCTACGCCCTCGCTTTCGCGGGCCCGCTGGCCACCGGCGTGATCGGCATGGTCGCGGCCGGAAACTGGTCCGACAGGCGGGGACCCGCGCTGCCGCTCTACACCTCCGTAGCCCTGTTTGTTGTGGGCCTGCTGATCGGTGGAACCTCCACCACCATGGGCGCGCTGGTGGCAGGCCGGCTGGTGCAGGGGCTGGGCGGCGGAGCCATCACCGTGGCCCTCTATGTGGTGGTGGCCCGGGTGTACCCGCCGGTGCTGCACGCCAAGATCTTCGCTGCGTTCGCCGCCGCCTGGGTCATTCCCTCGCTGGTAGGCCCGGTCGCTGCGGGCGTCGTGGCTGAGGTCATCAGCTGGCACTGGGTGTTCCTTGGCGTGGTGTTCCTGGTGGTTCCCGCGCTCGCCATGATCGTTCCGGTGCTGCGCGGGATCGACCATCAACCGGCTGCCGAAACGGTCCGCTGGGATTTGGGCCGCCTCGGCTGGGCTCTGCTGGCTGCCGTCGCCGTCCTGGCGCTCAACCTGTCCAGCCAGATCCGTGCGGAAGGCCTGGTGCTGGCCGGACCGCTCGTGGCCCTTGCCGCCGTCGTGGTTGCCTTCCTTGCTGTGCGGCCGCTGCTGCCGCCGGGAACGCTGGTATCCCGGCGCGGACTGCCCAGCGTCATCCTGTCCCGCGGCATGGTCTCCGCGGCGTTCTTCGGCGCCGAGGTGTACCTGCCGTACCTGCTGATCGAGCGCTACGCCTTTACCCCGGCGTTTGCCGGCCTGGCACTCACCCTCGCAGCCGTGGCGTGGGCGGCAGCGTCAATGATCCAGGGACGGCTCGGCACCAGGCTGAGCCACCGCACCGCCGTATGGTTCGGTACCTTGATGGTCGTCGGCGCTATCGGCATGGTGTTGGCCACTGCCACGCTCAACTGGCCTGCCGCCGTCGCGATTGTTGCCTGGTTGTTCGCCGGAGGCGGCATGGGGCTGATGTACCCGCGCCTGAGCGTGATGATGCTCGCACTGTCCACCAAAGACACCGAGGGTTTCAACAGCTCCGCCCTCTCCATCGCGGACTCGCTGGGCGGAGCGCTGGCCCTCGCCGCGACGGGACTGGTTTTCGCAGCGTTTACGACGCCGGAAGGGTCCTTTGCAGGGGTCTTCGCCTTCGCGGCGGTGCTGGCGGTCGCGGCGGTCCTGGTGGCGCCGCGGGTGGGGTCAGGGGTTCAGGAGGACCAGCCTAGATATCAATGATCAGACGGGTGGCGCGGAGCACGGCATCGCCAATGGTGAAGTCCCGGCCGTCCGGTGCCGTGGCGCTGCGTTCACGTACGGTGCAGACTTCAAGCTGCCATTCGGGGGTTTCCAGGCGTAGCTCGGCAACGACCTCCTCAGACGTGAAAAACATGTCCGATCCCTCATGGTTGCCTCCCGGCGGCAGATGGTCCGGGTGGTGGCCGACCACCAGCAGCGTCCCGCCGGGGCTCACTCCCGCAGCCGCGGTGGCCAGTGCATGCTGCCACGGCAGCACGGTGGAGTGCAGGAACTGTGCGGAAACCAGGGCGAATTCAGGCTCCGGCGTCCACTCCGCGAGGTCGTGCTGTTCCCAGGAAATCCGGTCCCCATGGACGTGGACGCTGCCCTGTGCGTGTTCTTTTGCGCGTTCCAGGGCGACGGCGGAAACGTCGACGGCGGTCACGGTCCAGCCCTGTTCAGCGAGCCAGAGGGCGTCCGCACCTTCGCCGCAGCCCAGGTCCAGGGCCTTGCCCGGTTTCAGGCCACCGGCTTCCTTGACCAATTGCGGATTGGGCCGGCCGCTCCATTTCTGCGGGCGTTCCGAGTAGATGCCATCCCACAGCTGTGCGGCGTCCGCGGGCAACCCGTCTCCATGCTCGTGGCCGGAGTCGTGGGAGTGGGCAGTGCGGGCCTCGTGCGTGTGTTCGGTCATGGTTCCAAGCCTGCCCCGGCCGGTCCGCAACCGCAACACATAGTCCGCCGCAGCAGCACGGGACGGCTCGGTAGCCAGCCGCCCGGGAGGGGCCGGCGGCCAAAGATGCTAGACTGGTGGAACTTGATGTGCAGTGATGCCCGCTTGCTCCTTGTTTGGAGTCCCTTTATTGGGGGAAGCGGGCTTTTTCATGTGAGAGGCACATCCTGCGTCGATGAACGCGTTCCATTTGGTCCCGGACAAAGCCTAGAAGGCTGAAAGCCTGGTTGATCACCTGACTTTTCTTCGGCGAACCCTTGGGCCAACCGGCACCGGGGGCCGATATCCGCTTGGATACCGCCTGAAAGACCGTATAAATACATGACTACTTTTGCTGCCCTCGGAACTCCCAAGGCTCTCGCAGACACTCTGACCGCACAGGGAATTGTTGAGCCGTTCCCCATTCAGGTCAAAACTCTCCCTGACACCCTGGCCGGACGCGACGTCCTTGGCCGCGGCCGCACCGGCTCCGGTAAGACCATTGCCTTCGCCATCCCGCTTGTAGCAAGACTCGCTGAGCGGGAAGCAAAGCACTTCCGTAAGCCCGGCCGCCCCATGGGCCTGGTGCTTGCACCTACCCGTGAACTGGCCACCCAGATCAACGCCACCATCGAGCCGATGGCCAAGGCGCTGGGCCTGAACACCACCGTGATCTACGGCGGCATCTCCCAGGCGCGCCAGGAGAAGGCGCTGCGTGCCGGCGTCGACATCGTCATCGCCTGCCCCGGCCGCCTGGAGGACCTGATCCGCCAGCGCATCCTGACCCTTGAAGCCGTGGAAATCACCGTCCTGGACGAGGCGGACCACATGGCTGACCTGGGCTTCCTGCCCGTGGTCAAGAAGCTTATGGACATGACCCCCAGCCAAGGCCAGCGACTGCTGTTCTCGGCCACCCTGGACAACGGCGTGGACAAGATCGTCCAGCGTTACCTGTCCAACCCGCTGACCCACTCCGTGGATGACCCGCAGGCCGCGGTCACCACCATGGAGCACCACGTCCTGGTGGTCAATGACCAGACCGTCAAGAAGCAGCTGATTGTTGAGCTTGCTTCCGGTGCCGGCCGCCGTGTCCTCTTCATGCGGACCAAGCACCACGCCCGCAAGTTGGCCAAGACCCTGACCGACGCCGGGATCCCGGCTGTTGATCTGCACGGCAACCTTTCGCAGAACGCCCGTGACCGTAACCTCGCTGAGTTCTCCACCGGGGACGTTCGCGTCCTGGTGGCCACCGACGTCGCAGCCCGCGGCGTGCACGTGGATGACGTCGAATTGGTGATCCACGTTGATCCGCCCACAGAACACAAGGCCTACCTGCACCGCTCAGGCCGTACGGCCCGCGCAGGTTCGGACGGCACAGTGGTCACGTTGACCCTTCCGGAGCAGCAGAGCGACGTCAAGAAGCTCATGAAGGCTGCCGGCGTCGAGGTCAACTTTGAGCGCGTCACTGCCAACTCCCCGTTGGTGGCCGAACTCGTAGGTGACATCGCGGACAAGGTTGATCCTCGCACCCGCGCCGCGCTGCAGGCAGCAAAATCCAACCAGGGCGGTGGCACTTCCACCGGGGCCAACGCCCAGCGCAAGCGTGCCAACCGTTCAGTTCAGGGCGCACCCACTGCGGGTGGCCGTGGCGGGCGTGGCGGACGCGGCCGGGTGGCCGCTGAATCAACACGCACCGATGTACCCCGCGCCGAGCGCCGCGCTGTAGCCTTCGAAGGCCGCACCGAGGCCCGCGCGGCGGTAGACCGCATGAACGAGCAGAATGAGGATCGTGCCATCGCAGCAGCGGCGGCACGCCGCAACGCACGTGGCCGCGGTACCGCAGCCGGAACGCACCGCAACGACGTCCCCGCGGCAGGTGGCCGTGCATCGGCTGGCCGCGGTTCGGACGGACGCGCCGCTGAAGGCCGCACGGATTCCCGCGTTACGCGCAGCGCCGCTCCCCGCGGTGGCACCGGACGACCGGCTACCGGCGGTGGCCAGCGCAGCGGCCGTCCCGCGACCGGCCAGCGTGCAGCTGCTGCCACCGGCGGCCAGCGTTCCGGCTCTGCCTCGAGCAGTACCGGCAACGGCGGTAACGCCGGCAACGCTGGAAACAAGGCC
The DNA here is from genome assembly GCF_055361265.1 of Pseudarthrobacter sp. TRD_SC_9. Taxonomy (NCBI): domain Bacteria; kingdom Bacillati; phylum Actinomycetota; class Actinomycetes; order Micrococcales; family Micrococcaceae; genus Pseudarthrobacter; species Pseudarthrobacter sp. TRD_SC_9. The sequence goes on along the minus strand of NZ_CM143956.1, from coordinate 3,395,924 downwards.
GTCTGGTCCTCCAACACCGGTGGCACCTCAGGCGGATCCTACGGCGCCGGCACCGGCAACGGTGGCGGCCGTCCCGCCCGCAGCGGTCCTCGCCGCGCATCGGCTCCGGCTTCGAATGAACGCCGCGGCCGCTAAAGCCACTGAAATGTCAACGACGGCCGCACCCCTCGTCAGGGGTGCGGCCGTTCGTTGGTTATAGGGGGCTACCAGCCGCGGGCGCGCCACTCCTGAAGGTGCGGGCGTTCCGCGCCGAGGGTGGTGGGCTTGCCGTGGCCGGGATGAACGAAAGTGTTGTCCGGGTAGGCGTCAAAGAGCCGTTCCGTAACATCTGTGATCAGCTGGTTGAAGCGCCCGGCGTCCTTCTGGGTGTTGCCCACGCCGCCGGGGAACAGCGAATCTCCGGAGAAGATGTGCGCCGGCCCTTCGGGGTCCTGGTACACAAACGCCATTGATCCCGGAGTGTGACCGCGCAGGTGGACTGCTGTCAGCTCAAAGCCATGCACAATGCACGGGTCACCGTGTTCCAGAGTTTGGCTGACCGCTACCGGCAGCGCCCCGGCGTCGTCGGTTCCCGCAGCAGTTGGCGCTCCTGTCAGGCCCACCAGTGCCGACAACGCCCGCACATGGTCCCAGTGCTGATGGGTCGTGGCAATCAGTTCCAGCTGCGGCACGGCCGTAGCGTCGGAAGCGGCGTCGGACAGCAGCGCCTGAATGGCCGGAAGATCATCGGCGGCGTCGATCAGCAGCTGCGCGCCGGAGGCCTTAGAGGTCAGCAGGTAGACGTTGTTATCCATCTCGCTGACGGAAATGCGCCGGATGGTGATGTCCCGCATGTCGTGAATGAGTGAGTCCATGCGACCAGTCTATTCACGGCCCTCGGACACCCAGGTTCTTGTCCTTGCCTTGCGACATCAGTGCCGCCTTTGCCTCCACGGTTTCCACATTCGGAACGCGGCGGTCGCGGCGGTGCATCGCCGTCTGGTGGTCTTGAGCTTGCGTTCCTTCGTTATGGCGGGCGTGCTCCTCACCGTTGGCCAGGCTTCAGCTGTTATCGTTATTGCCGCGATGAGCCTTCGACGGGCTGGTCCTGCCGGTCGTCATGGCCTGGCCGGGCGCCGTCGCGCTCTTGCTCACATGGCCGGACACCGCACAGCGTTTCCAAGATAACCACCGTCACTCCTATCACCCAACCAACAACCAACAGGAGAAACATGACAACCGCAGTTTCCTACGCTGCCCCGTCCGCTACCGGCGACCTGGCCCGCACTACTATCGAACGCCGTGCTGTGGGCCCGCACGACGTGCTGATCGACATCAAATTCGCTGGAATCTGCCACTCTGACATCCACACCGTCCGCGGTGACTGGGGACCACAGCAATACCCGCTCGTCCCCGGCCACGAGATTGCCGGCGTCGTCAGCGAAGTGGGTGCAGAGGTGACCCGCCACAAGGTGGGCGACCGTGTCGGCGTCGGCTGTATGGTCAACTCCTGCAGGGAGTGCGCGAACTGCCAGGCCGGTGAGGAGCAATACTGCATCAAGGGCATGATCGGGACCTATGGCGCCGTGGACCGCGACGGAACGATCACCCAGGGTGGCTACTCCAGCCACGTCGTGGTGAACGAGGACTTCGTCGTCACCATTCCCGGATCCCTTGCCCTCGACGCGGCCGCGCCGCTGCTATGCGCAGGCATCACTACCTACTCGCCCCTGAAGCACTGGGGCGCCGGGCCCGGCAAGAAGGTGGCCGTCGTGGGACTAGGTGGACTCGGCCACATGGCCGTGAAGACGGCCCATGCCATGGGTGCTGAGGTCACGGTCCTCTCGCAGTCGCTCAAGAAGCAGGAAGACGGGCTGCAACTCGGCGCCGACTACTTCTACGCCACCAGCGAGCCGGAAACCTTCCAGCAACTCGCCGGGACCTTCGACCTGATCATCAACACCGTCAGCGCATCGATCGATATCAGCGCGTACTTGCAGCTCCTGAAGCTCGACGGCGCACTGGTGAACGTGGGTGCCCCGGCGGAACCGCTCCCGGTGAACGTGTTCGCGCTGATCACTGGCCGCCGCTCCTTCGCCGGCTCGTCCATCGGTGGTATCCGCGAGACCCAGGAAATGCTTGACTTCTGCGCAGAGCACAGCCTCGGCGCAGAAATCGAAGTCATTGCCGCTGACAAGATCAACGAAGCCTACGAGCGCGTACTGGCTTCCGATGTCCGCTACCGCTTTGTGATCGACACCGCCACCCTCTAAGGGTGTCCGCTGCGAGCCAGGGTACTGACCTTATTCACGGCCCTCGGACACCCAGTTGGGGTCCGCGGACCGTGAACCCACGACGGCGGCTGCTGCCTGGTCCAGTGCCTCCAGTTGGGTGCCGCTCAGTTCCAGGGAAAGCGCGCCCAGGTTCTCGTCGATCCGGTGTGTCTTGCGCGTGCCGGGGATGGGGACCACCGACAGGTTCAATCGCGTGCCTTGGTTGAGGAGCCAGGCGAGGGCAACCTGCGCGGGCGTCGCGGAAAGCTGGTCCGCGACGCCGCGCACGGTGTCCACCACCTGCTGGTTCGCGGCAGCGGCGTCGTCCGCAAACCGGGGGATCCGGCGTCGGAAGTCGTTGGCTCCCAGGCTGGAGGTATCAACGGTGCCGGTGAGGAATCCCCGGCCCAGCGGTGAGTACGGCACAAAGCCCACGCCCAGGCGGGCCGCTTCAGGAACAACGTTGCGTTCCACGTCCCGGCTCCAGATGGACCATTCGCTCTGGACGGCGGCGATCGGATGGACGGCATTGGCTTCGGCCAGCTCGGCAGCCGTCACCTCGGACAGGCCAAGGTGCTTGACCTTGCCTTGCTGCACCAGGGCCGCCATGGCCTCCACGGTTTCCAGAATCGGAACCCGGAGGTCGCGGCGGTGCATGTAGTAGAGATCAATCACGTCCGTGCCCAGCCGTTGCAGGCTGGCGTCGACTGCCTGCCGGATGTAGGCGGCGTCGCCCCTGATGTCTGTGTAGCCGGCCGCGGGATTGCCCACCAGGCCGAACTTGGTGGCCAATTGGACCTCGTCCCGTCGTTCTTTAAGCAGCCGGGCAATAAGTTCCTCGTTGCCGCCGCCGCCGTAGATGTCCGCCGTATCAATGAACGTGACACCGCAATCGACGGCGTGGTGGAGGGTTTTCAGGGCATCGTCCGGGTCCACCCCGCCGTAGACGGGCGTGAGCGCCATTCCGCCGAAGCCGAGCGGGCTGACCGAGAGGTTGTCGCCGAGCTGTACCTGCGCCATAAGTGTCTCCGTTTCGTTTCCGCAATTGGGATCACTGCTGGCAACCCCGGCATCCGGGGGTGTATTCCCTGCGCGTGGAGCAGGGCAGCTCCCTGACAGTGAACGCGTGGGGGAGTGGCGCAAATCGGAGGCACACGAACTAACCGGCAGGCTGGGGGCTGGCCTGAATGATGATGTTTGTTTCCCATATATCTGCCGTGTAGCAGGTGATGAGGACAAGCTTCCCCGGCACCTTCACCCAGATCGAGCTGTCTTTCAGGCTGTCTTTGTCCTCAGTGGTGACCTCATCGATTGTGTATTTCAGGGGCCCTTCTTCCGTGGTGACGGTGAGCTGATCACCAGGTTTTGCCCTGGCGCTGATGTTGTTGAAGGCAGAAGTCCTGCCCTCCCAGCTGTGCCCCACGATGTAAGTGGTGTTCGTTGATTCCACACCCGGCATTCCATACATGCTGAGCCAGTATGCATCTGTGGTCTGAGGCGGGACGATCGAGCCGAGCTCCGTCTCCTGCTCCGTCGGAGACAGGGGGAGGACAGCCTGGTCCATACCTACTGCCTCATAGGCGATGTGTAAGGGCGGCGAGCCATTGCCGGAAGCCGGAACCTCAGCCGCCGCCTCTGATGACTCAGACGGGGCGCCTGGGGAGTACGAAACGGCCGGGGCGGCTGCTGGAAGTGAATGGTCAGGGCTGGTAGTGGAAACGGGAGATGCCACCGAGTCCGGCATTTTGACCTGTGTCCACCACCAGCCCAGGAGCACCAGGGTCAGCAGGACCGCAGTACAGACGGTGGCCAGGCGGCGGGCGCGTTCTTCCGAGACAGACCTGGAGCAATGCCGGCCTTGTGGAACGCGTTGCCGCCGCAAGGCGCTAGTCCTGACTGTCCCGGCGTTTGCCGACCATCAAGCAGGCTCCGAGGAGAATTCCGCCCACCCCGGCCAGCCCGACCACGAATGAACCGGAGGCCGTCAATCCGCCGCCGGAGTGGTTATCGAAGGCGTAGGCCGCAGTATCGACATTGGTCCCACGATTTCTGGCAACGATGGCGGACTTGGTAGCCGTGGCGGTTGCCTTACCTGTGGCCGTTTGGGTGGCGGTTGCCTTGCCTGTGGCCGTTTGGGTGGCCGTTCCGGTTTGGGTCGCGGTCGCGGTGCCTGTGGCGGTTGATGTCTGGGTAGCCGTTTGGGTGGCCGTTCCGGTTTGGGTCGCGGTCGCGGTGCCTGTGGCGGTTGATGTCTGGGTAGCCGTTTGGGTGGCCGTTCCGGTGTCGGTCGCGGTCGCGGTGCCTGTGGCGGTTGATGTCTGGGTAGCCGTTTGGGTGGCCGTTCCGGTGTCGGTCGCGGTCGCGGTGCCTGTGGCGGTTGATGTCTGGGTAGCCGTTTGGGTTGCCGTGGCGGTGTCGGTGGCGGTCGCGGTGTCGGTGGCGGTCGCGGTCGCGGTGCCTGTGGCGGTTGATGTCTGGGTAGCCGTTTGGGTTGCCGTGGCGGTGTCGGTGGCGGTCGCGGTGTCGGTTGCCGTGGCGGTGTCGGTCGCGGTTACCGTGTCGGTGGCGGTTGCCGTGCCTGTTCCGGTAGGTATTGTTGTGTCGCAGGATGGCATGGTGAAGACATTGGAATCCAAGGTGACCGCCCCGGTGAGGGCGATTGCCCGGCCTTCAATTCTTGCGCCAGTCTGAACTGTAACCGACGTCTGAGCGATGATAGTGCCTACGAAATCCGCGGTGGTGCCTATCGTTGCTGAACTGCCTACCTGCCAGAACACATTGCAGGCCTGGGCGCCGTTTATGAGAACGATGCTGCTGCCCGAGGCCACGTCTAATGCGGAGCCGACCTGGAAAATAAACACGGAGCCAGGATCGCCTTGGCCATCAAGTGTGAGCTGTCCGGTCAACCCCATAGTGCTGGTTGACGTGTAGACACCTCCGACCAGCGTCTGGCCCGCGAGGTCGGCCGTTACAACGGCAGTCGTTGGCTGCCCGGCGGCATCGTTGTAGGCTGTTGTGGCGTCTGCCTGCGCCTGCTGGGCCACTGCATCGGCCGAATGAATAGTCGCCGGAGGGAGGACTTGGCCGGGGGGGAACCCGGTGATTGCAGTTCCCGGGCTCACCCCGAGATTCCCCTCCAAGGTGGTGGGGCCGGTGTTGGTAACAGTTTCGGCGCCAAGGACTGAAAATGAGGCTGCGGTGCCAAGATCGGGTGCCGTGGCCGCGAACGCGGGTGACTGTGGCGAGAGCATTGCAAAGGCCAGCAGGGCGACCCCGGATGCCGCGCTCAGTGCTGCTGCGGCTTTTCGTCGCATCAATCCCGTGGCTGGCTTTCGTGAATCGACTTGTTCAGAACTGTGTCGCATGGCAATTCCTCCCCCAACAGGCAAACCCAAAAAACCAGCCGCCCACGGGCGCAGGTGGCTTTAACGAAGGACTGTACGCCCGAAAGTGCAGCCTGCCTAGAGCCTCATATGCCCGGAATACAGTCGCGGAGGAGTGCTAGTCGTCAGGCGGGAAGGACAATTCCAGCATTATGGCTGTTCAGGGGCATTTAGGGGAAGTGCCAAACGGTGAGCTCCGCGAGGAAAAACCCCGTATTACTCCATTTGCCGGGTATATAACTTGCGCATGTTTGGATACCCGAAAAACCGGGACCTAACCCGGCTGGTCCTGTGGGAGAACTTTTAGAGCGAGTCCCGCCGTCGCGCTGTCCGTCCGGAGAACGGTGCGCGAAGAATTTTCACCCACAGCGACCGAGAGCGGGGACTGGGAGAAGCGCCGCATTCCCTTTCCGCGCGGTCTAAGGCGTCTTCGATCAGCGCATCATGCATGGGATGAAAAAACAGCGGCCAGCTAAATACCGCTGTTCCGCTTAGTGACATATGAAGCTCGTGGCGGAGCAGGGTCGAATTTTCTGTGCGGGCCACGGCGGTCAAGGAATGGCCGCCGTTGAAACCCGCTGGGCCGGTGAATTGAAACTCGACCCGTCGTCCGGGCTGGTATGAGGTCACGAAATACCGCACTGGGCCATGCCCTCCGGCCGCACCCACACCAAGAGGACCGTCTAAGCGCATCGCCGGCCATTCATACCGTGGCCAGAGCCGGTCCTTCCTGCTGGCGAGCGAATCGATCAGCATTCCTACCTCGTCTGCCGGTGCCGCTATTACCCGCTCATGCACGTTATGGATCATGCGATGAACATACCGTCGTATCGCCATTTGCTGCGCCATCCCCAACGCCCCGCGCTAAACTGGCTCCATCATGACCGGTGCCCATCCCCGTCGTCTGGCCTGGCTCGTAGCCCTGGCCACCCTTGTCGCGGGCTGCACCCCATCGATCGGCCTCGACGAGGTCGCCAGCGAGCAACCGACCACGACCTTATCGGTCCAGCCGCCTGCTGCAGATCCCGCACCGGCAACCCCGACGCCGGATCCCACGCCGACACTCACCCCTACTTCGGTGCCTACGCCCGCCCCGGTGCCTCAGGCATTCGCCTACAACCTCTACCAGGAGGGGGACTTCGTGCCGCAGTACACCTTTGACTGGTGTGTTGGGGCGAGCATCCAGATCGCGCACAACCTCATCGATGACACCGGCGGCGGCACGTGGGCCGATCCAGCTCAGCAGAGTGAATTGTGGGAGATGGCACGCGCGCGGTCGTTCGACTCGTACAACGGTGCCAATCCGTTGGGTTGGGCGCAGGTGCTGACCGAGACCGGGATGGGTCCCTATACCGTGGTGAGCATTGCCGACTACGGAGAGGCTCTCCGGACGGCGGCGCGAGCCATCACGGACACAGGCCGACCGGTTGGCCTGGTGATGTGGCGGGGTCGCCACGCGTGGGTTATGAGCGGATTCGAATCGCTCGGCGACCCCGCCCAATATTCCGGGTTCTCAGTCACTGGCGTCCATGTCCAGGATCCGCTCTACCCGCACGGCAGCGGTCAATGGGGCCCGTCGCCCGCTCCTAACAGCCTGCTCACCCCCGAGGAGTTGGCGACGCAGTTCGTTGTCCGCGAGCCGCGACGCTGGAGCAGCGACCTGCCCTCTGGCTACCTCCTGGTGCTGCCGGTCGCCTAGGCCACCGCAGGCCCAGGTCTGGTGAGGGAACTCGCGGCTTGCACCAGTGCCGCACAGAGTCCGCACGGAGAAGGAGTTTTGCCTAGGGTTGGATCATGATGAATCTGGTCCTTGGCCTCCTTTTTGCCGGCCTTTTCCTCGCCTCGTTTCAGACGGACCGGCGGAGGCTGCGCAACGGTGTGCTGCTGGCGGCGGCGTCCTGGTTCCTCCTTCAGGCCCTCTTCGTGTTCCTGATTTCCTTGAATCCCTGGTTCGAGTGGCTGCACCTCGCTGTGCTGCTTCTCCCTCCGCTGTGTGCTTTGGTCTTCGCTGGGTTCCTGATCGCTAACGGGGTGACCATGGTCCGAAAGGAGGGCCGGGGGATTACCAGCCTTTTGCCGTTCGTGGTTGGTTTAACGGTGTTCCTGGCTCCAGTGATCGCGTCTTTCTTGGTGCTGAGCGGGCAGCCGGTGCTGGCCGGCGTCGCAGTGCTGGCGTTCTTCCTGTGCTCCTACCTTGGTTGCGCGTTCGTCGTGTTCCTGGGCTACGCCGTCGTGTATTCGCGGATGCGTTTTGACTCAAACCCGGCCGCCGTCATTGTCCTGGGTTCCGGACTGATCGACGGCGGCGTTACGCCGTTGCTCGCCTCACGGCTCAACAAGGCCCTGGAAATCTATGAGCGAACCAGACCCGCGAAGCCGTTGCTGGTCCCTTCCGGTGGTCAGGGGCCGGACGAGCCCCGGGCGGAATCGGAAGCTATGAAGGAGTATCTGGTGGCAAAGGGCGCCGACGAGCTCGATGTTGTGGAAGAGGACCAGTCTCGAACCACTAGTGAAAATCTCGGCAACTCCGCACGCCTACTGGCCGAAAGAGGCATCAAAGGCCCCTTGCTCGTCTGCACCAACAACTACCACGTGCTCCGGGCGGCCCTTCTATGCCGTCGTCAACGGCTGAACGCGGAGGTGGTGGGTGCCCCGACCGCACGGTACTTCGTTCCCGGTGCGTTCCTGCGTGAATTCGTGGCCGTGATGAGGGACAACCGGCTAACGAACATCCTGCTCGGCCTGCCGATGCTGGGCATCTCAGTGCTGATCACTGTGGCTCTGATGAACGCGTCTGTAGTCTGAGTCCTGCCGCCGTCAACCCCACGCAATGACGACGTCGGCAATCGCCCGGGTGCGCCGGACCAGGTCCGCGTTGACCTGGTCCGGCCCGGCCGCCCACGCGGCGGCTGCGGCCCGGTCCATGCCGAATGCCATGTGCCGGGCCACCAGCCGTTCGATCCGCAATTCCTCTGGGGTTTCCACAAACCAGGCCTCCGTGAGGATTGATCTGACCTCTTTCCAGGCCGGGAGACCTGCCAGCAGGTAGTTGCCCTCGGTGATGACAACCGGCACGTCCGCCGGGACGGCAATTGAGGCCGCCACCGGCTCGTCCAGCTCGCGGCGGAATTCCGGGGCGTACACAACATCCTCGTCCCGCCGTACCAGCCGGGCCAGCAGCGAAGAGTACCCGCCGACGTCGAATGTGTCCGGTGCGCCCTTCCGCTCCCGCAGTGGAGTGCCGTCGATGATCGCATTCCCCAGGTGGAAACCGTCCATGGGAACCACGACGGCGGCCACCGGCTGAAGGAGCTCCCGCACCGCTGCCGCCACGGTGGATTTTCCCGCGCCGGGCGCTCCGGTGATGCCGAGGATTACGCGGTCACCACCGGCGGCGCGGCGCCTCAAACGCTCGACGGCTCGGGCGAGCTCAGGCGAAGTCGATTCCATGGCTATAGCCTAGCCAGCGGAGGGCAGTGCCTGACATGACACACATGCGTGGTCCTGATTCACCGGCATCCTTTAGGGGATTACGGGCGGGTGGAAGCCTCAGGCCATGAGATTGGCGGCGGCATTCTCCATATGAACGATGATGGTTTGCCGGGCCATGGAGGCATCGCCTGTTTCAATGGCGGCAACGATTTCCCGGTGGCGGTCCACACCCATGTTCTTGATGCCTTTTTCCCGGCCGGCAAACATAATGGACATCCGGATGGAACCCTCCAGTGAATTCCAGGAGTGCAGCAAAGTTTCATTCCCGGTCAGCCTGCACAGGGTGCGATGGAATTCGAGGTCCGATTCAACCCTGTCCTCCAGTGACTCGTCCTGGGCTGCTTCCATAACATCGATGGCCTCGTGCAGCGCCTTGACCACAATGGCGCGGTCCGGAATTTCGCATAGCGTCCGGGCAGCGAGGGCTTCGAGGGCGGCGCGGACGGCGTAGATGTCGCGGATCTCCTTGGCGTCCAGGTGCCGCACGGACAACCGGCCGCGGGGCCCGGCCGACAGGAGGCCTTCCTGCTCCAGCTGGCGCAGGGCTTCACGCAGCGTGCCCCGGCTGATCTGGAGCATGTCCGACAGTTCCGTCTCCACCAGGTGCCGGCCCGGCTCCAGCTCGCCGCTGGTGATGGCGGCGCGCAGAGCGGACAGCGCCTGTTCGCGAAGGCTCTTCTTTTGCAATCCCAACAGGGTTGCTGATGCTCCGGCCATCCTGGTCCGTCCTCAATGTCAGTGGTCGACTGTTTACAGTCGATGTTTTATCTTTTGATGCTACGTCAGAAGCGCGGGGCCGGCTGGTGCGGCCCCGCGCTTCTATGGAAATGCCTACTTCAGTTCGGCGAGGATTTTCGCCACGATGCGGTCTACGGTGAGTCCGTAGCGGTCGTGGAGGGTGGGTAGGGCTCCGGCGTCGAGGAACTGGTCCGGGAGTCCGATGGGTACCACGCGTTTGCCTACACCGGCGGTGACGACGGCGGAGGCCACGGTTTCGAACAGCCCGCCCACCACGGAGTGGTTTTCCAGTGTTACGGCGAGCCGGTCGGTGTTGATCTCCTTGAGGACGGTGGCGGCGTCGAACGGTTTGATGGTGGGGGTGTGGACGACGGCGACGTCCACGTTGTGTGCCGCGAGTGCCTTGGCTGCCTGCAGCGCCCGCATGGTCATCAAACCGCTGGAGATGAACACGACGTCGTTGCCGCCACGCAGGACCTTGGCTTTGCCGAGTTCGAAGGTGTAGTCGTACTCGTCCAGGACGGTGGGGACGTTGCCGCGCAGCAGCCGCAGGTAGGTGGGGCCGTCGCTGGCTGCCAGTTGCGGGACGGCCTGCTCGATGTCGATTGAGTCGCAGGGGTCGACGATGGTGAGGTTGGGCATGCCGCGGAAGATCGCCATGTCCTCGGTGGCCTGGTGGCTGGGCCCATACCCGGTGGTGAGCCCGGGCAGGCCGCCGACGATGTTGACGTTCAGGTTCGGTTCTGCAGCATCCAGGCAAAGGAAGTCGTAGGCGCGGCGGGCGGCGAACACGGAGTAGGTGGACGCGAACGGCACCAGCCCGGTCTCGGCCAGGCCGGCCGCTGCACCGAAGAGCAGCTGCTCGGCCATGCCCATCTGGAAGAACCGCTCCGGGAAGGCCTTGGCAAAGATGTGCATGTCCGTGTACTTGCCCAAGTCCGCGGTGAGCCCGACGATCTTGTCGTTTTCCTGCGCGGCCTTGACCAGTGCGTGCCCGAACGGTGCCGAAGAGGTCTTCTGGCCCGGATCGGCGAAGGACGCGATCATCGCTGAGGTCTTCAGCTTCGGCTTGGTTGCTGTTGTTGTGTCCGGGGCCTCGGTGGTGGTGCTCATGCTGAAGCCTTTCCCTCGTAACCGGCAGTCAGCTGCTCGCGGCAGGTCTGCCATTCGTGTTCTTCGATGCGCATGAAGTGCGCCTTCTCGCGGTCTTCCAGCAGCGGAACACCGCGTCCGACCTTCGTGTCGCACAAGATGACGGAGGGACGTCCGACGGCGGCGGCCTGGGCTGCTGCGTTATCGAACGCTTCCAGCAGCGCGGCCATGTCGTTCCCGTCTACCCGCTGGGTGTACCAGCCGAAGGATTCCCACTTCTCGGTCACCGGCTCGGTGCGCAGCACCGTGTCGGTCTTGCCGTCGGCCTGCAGGGCGTTGATGTCCACCATGGCGGTCAGGTTGCCCAGCTGGTGGTGGTGGGCACCCATGGCAGCTTCCCACGTTGATCCTTCGTCCAGTTCGCCGTCGGAGAGGAAGTTGTATACGCGGGCCTGGGAACCCTGATGACGCAGGCCCAGGGCCATCCCGACGGCGATGGTCAGGCCGTGGCCCAGGGACCCACCGGAGATTTCCATGCCCGGGGTGTAGGTGGACATCCCTGACATGGGGAGCCGGGAGTCATCCGAGCCGTAGGTTTCCAGTTCCTCCACCGGGACAATGCCGGCTTCGGCGAGGGCCGCGTAATGGCCGATTGCATAGTGGCCGGTGGAGAGCAGGAAGCGGTCGCGGGCTTCCCAGTGCGGATCCTCGGCGCGAAAGCGCAACTGATCCGCGTACACGGCCGCGAACATATCCGCGGCTCCCAGGGCCTGCCCCACATAACCCTGGCCCTGTACCTCGCCCATATTAAGGGCATGATGCCGGATCCGGTACGCAGCGGCACTGATCCTGGTGACCCGGTCCTGAACCGTCGCTGTTGGCATGACTGCTTCCGTCTCTGCGTGGTGTGTGGTGGTCATCAGACGCTCACCGTGTTGGGCGTGTTGATGGTTGCTTCGTCAGCAAGCTGGCGTTCCCGCCTGCCCCAGGTTTCACGGGTGACGAGTGCTGCCCACAGGCCGATTGCGGCGTAGAAGCTGAAGAGCAACGCCGGGCCCATCCAGCCCAGGGCCACAAACAGCAAGGTGGTGATGAAGGGGGTGAAGCCCGAGACCATTGCCGAGATCTGGTAGGCAAGCGATGCGCCGGACGAGCGTGTCTTGGCCTGGAACAGCTCCGGGAACCAGGAGCCCTGGGCGCCGGCAAGCGAGTTCTGGCAGACGGCGTAGGAGATGACGATGGTGGCGATGACGAAGATAAACATTCCGGTGTTGACGAGCAGGAACATTGGAATGCCGAACAGTGCGGCGAAGGCCGTAGACCAGATGTAGAGGGGACGGCGGCCGATGCGGTCGGTGAGGCGTGCCCAGGCCATGGTGGCGAAAATGCCGATGAAGGAGGCGATGCAAAGGGCAACGAGGGTTTCGGTCTTGTCCGCCAGCTGCTGGGTGTGGAGGTAGGAAATCATGTACGTGATGGAGACGGCGTAGCCAGCGGTCTCGGCGATGCGAAGGCCGATGCCGCGGACGATGCTGCGCCAGTCGGTCTTGATGACCTCGATGATGGGATTCTTGACGATTGCGCCGCTGTCCTTCACCTCGTCGAAGACCGGGGACTCAGGCACCTTGGCGCGGATGATAAGGCCGACGACGACAAGTACGATGCTGGCCAGGAAGGGAACGCGCCAGGCGAGCTCGCCGCCGAGGTTGACGCTGAACAGGAAGACGAGGTTGGCCAGCAGGAGTCCTACCGGGAAGCCGGCCTGCACGATGCCGGTGTATTTGCCCTTGGATTTCCATGGTGCGTGCTCGTAGCTCATGAGGATGGCGCCGCCCCATTCGGCACCAAACGCCAGGCCCTGGACGATGCGGACGAACACCAGCAGGGCCGGAGCGAGCAGTCCCACCTGCTCGTAGGTAGGCAGCAGGCCAATGAGGAACGTGGCCACGCCCATGAGGATCAGGGAGGCCACCAGGACCGGCTTGCGGCCGACTTTGTCACCGAGGTGTCCGCCGATGATGCCGCCGATGGGGCGGGCGGCGAAGCCGACGCCGAGGGTGGCAAAGGCGGCCAGGGTTCCGGTCACTGGGTCGGTGTTGGGAAAAAAGACTGTCCCGAAGTACAAGGCCGCGGCAGTGCCGAAACCGATGAAGTCGTACGTCTCAATGACGGCGCCGACTCCGGAGCCGATGGCGACGCGCTTGGCGTCTTTGGTGCCGTGGACGTGGCCCCGCATTTTGAGAGCTTCGTTGCTCATTGGTGAATCCCTTTCGATGAGTGTCGCGGCGGTTGGGCGCCCCAGCACTGTCGACTGTTAACACATGATACGACAAGTGTGACCTGCGTCATTATCAATGTCAACCGTCAATGTCTGAGGTTGACTGTCAACAGTGGGATGCCTATAGTGATACAAGTCACCCATGACCTTGTAGAGGATCAACGAAGATGTTCAATACCCGACTCGGTTGCTCGTCCATCAGCTTCCGGCACCAAAAGCTCGGTACCGCACTGAAAACAATCGCGGGCCTTGGTTTCAAAGAAATTGATCTGGGTGCCCTGCCAGGCGTCTGTGACCACGTTCCGTACGAACTGGATGCAGCGGCTATCAATGAAGTAGCAGTGGAAGTGCAGGCTTCCGGGCTCCGGGTGCGCTCCGTGAACGGGGACATCGGTGATCTCAACGCCGTACTCGGCGCGGACGAGCAAGCCGCACGTTCCCGGCACCTGGACGCGCTCCTGGCCCTGACAGCCAAAACCGAAGCGAAGGCCCTGGTCCTGCCGTGCGGAGCACTCAGCCACGAGCCGGTCCTAAGCCTCGAAGAGGATCTGGACACCATTGCCGGTCAGCTTCGGTGGGCCGGAGCGCGTGCGGAGGATGCCGGCGTCGAACTGTGGACCGAGTCCCTGCACTTCCTGCGCTTTTGCTGGAACCTGGAGCGGGCGGAGCTGCTCGCTAAGCGCCTGAAAGGAAGCGACGTCGGAATCGTCATGGACTTCAGCCACATCGTGGCAGCGGGGGAGGTCCCTCTGGAGTACCTGGACCGGCACCGGGGCCGAATCTCCCATGTCCACCTGCGGGACGCCGTGCCGGGGAACATCAACCTCAGCATCGGCAACGGGGCCGCCGATTTTGCGGCCGGCCTGAAACGACTCGCCAACCACGGCTACACCGGCCATTTTTCACTCGAGCTTGAAACGCGGGACGTAACCGACGACGAACGCCCGGCGGCCGCCGCCAGAGCTGCAAGCTTCATCTCGGATCTCATCTAATCCGTACAACCAGCACTTCCAACGTAAACAACAACTCTTTCATCTATCGCACTAAGTAGGAGCATCATGAGCAACACCATCCAGCGCACCGCCGTCCTTACCGGGGCCACCTCCGACCGCGGAATCGGTCTCACCACTGCCCGCCGCTACGCCAGCGAGGGCTGGGCCATTGTGATCCTGGACCTCGATGGCGAAAAGTCCGCCAAGGTTGCTGCGGAAATCAGCAATGAGTTCGGCGTTCCCGCGTTCGGCCACGAGATCGACGTCGCCAACGAAGCGTCCGTCAACGCCGCCTACCAGGCGGTCAAGGCCGAGGTCAGCAGCGGTAACCTTCCGGTCGTCGGCGGCCTCGCCAACATTGCGGGCATCACCTCGCCGCTTCCGTTCCTGGAGACCACCCTTGAACTGTGGCACAAGGTCATGGACGTCAACGCCACCGGCACCTACTTGGTGACCAAGGCCTTCCTCCCGGACATGATCGAGAACGGCTGGGGCCGGATCGTCAACATGTCCTCAGTGTCCGCGCAGCGCGGCGGCGGCGTCTTCGGCAAGGTTCCTTACTCCGCAGCGAAGGCAGCCATCCTGGGCTTCACCAAGGCACTGGCCCGCGAGCTGGGTACCACCGGCGTCACCGTCAACGCCATTACGCCCGGCGCCGTGGACACCAACATCCGCGTCGGCAGCACCGAGGAACAGGAGGCTGCCATCAACGCCGGCATCCCCCTGGGCCGCAACGCCACCACTGAAGAAGTAGCCGCCGTGATCACGTTCCTGTCCTCCGAGGATGCCGCGTACCTCACGGGCACCACCGTGGACATCAACGGTGGAAGCCACCTCCACTAAGACTGCGAGCTGACAGGGAACCGGAACACGCCATGACCAAGATCTGCAATGACCCATCGGACTTCGCCGAGGAAGCCCTGTCGGGCTTCTGCGATATCCACTCGGACCTGGTGCGCCAGGTACCCGGAGGGGCCGTCCGGCGGCTCCGTCC
The DNA here is from genome assembly GCF_055361265.1 of Pseudarthrobacter sp. TRD_SC_9. Taxonomy (NCBI): domain Bacteria; kingdom Bacillati; phylum Actinomycetota; class Actinomycetes; order Micrococcales; family Micrococcaceae; genus Pseudarthrobacter; species Pseudarthrobacter sp. TRD_SC_9. Next base: position 3,380,703 of record NZ_CM143956.1, on the reverse strand, counting down.
GGCACAGCCCAAGGTGGCTGTCCTGGCCGGTGGCGGTTCCGGCCACTACCCAGCCTTCGCGGGCTTGATCGGGGACGGGTTCGCCGACGGCGCCGTGGTGGGAAACGTCTTCACTTCCCCTTCAGCCCAACAGGCGTACTCGGTGGCTAAGGCCGCGGAGTCGGGTGCCGGCGTCGTCTTTACGTACGGCAACTACGCCGGTGACGTCATGAACTTCGGCATGGCCAGCGAACGCCTCAGCGCCGAAGGCATCGCCGTGGAAAACGTCCTGGTGACCGATGACATTGCCAGCGCTCCGCCGTCCGAAGCAGATAAGCGCCGCGGCATCGCCGGCGACTTCGTCGTTTTCAAAATCATGGGTGCTGCGGCTGAGGCCGGAGCAGACCTGGCGGAAGTGGCCCGCCTTGGCCGCAAGGCCAATGCGCAGACCCGCACCATAGGCAGTGCTTTTTCCGGGTGCACCTTCCCGGGTGCTGACGCGCCGTTGTTCTCCCTCCCGGAAGGCCAAATGGGGCTGGGGCTGGGAATTCACGGTGAGCCCGGCCTCTTTGACACCGCGCTACCCTCCGCCAGGGAACTGGGCCAGGAGTTCGTGTCCAGACTGCTTGCCGAAACCCCGCCGAATGCGGGCCAGCGGATTGCGGTCATCCTCAACGGGCTGGGTTCCACCAAGCATGAGGAACTGTTCGTACTCTGGGGCACCGTCGCGCCGTTGTTGCGGGCAGCCGGTTACATGCTGGTGATGCCGGAAGTGGGCGAGCTGGTGACCAGCCTGGATATGGCCGGCGCCTCGCTCACCGTCACCTGGCTGGACGAAGAGCTGGAATCCTTGTGGCGTGCACCCGCGGAAACGCCTGCCTACCGCCGTGGCAACGCTGCCAGGGGGACCGGCCCGGCAGCTTCGGAAGAGATTGGCGACGACGACGCAACCTTTGCCGCCTTCGTCGCAACCGACGACTCACGGGATTACGCCGGCCGTTGCGTGGCTGCCATCACAGCCGTGCAAACCCGCCTGCATGATGCGGAGGAGCGGCTGGGCAGGCTCGATGCCATCGCCGGAGACGGCGACCACGGTCGGGGGATGGTACGCGGTATTGACGCCGCCGCAGCAGCAGCGTCCTCCGCCCTGGAGCAGGGTGCCGGTGCAGGAGATGTCTTGGCGGCTGCCGGTGACGCCTGGGCGGATAAGGCCGGTGGAACTTCCGGCGTCCTCTGGGGGGCCGGCCTGCGGGCGCTGGGCGAAACGCTGGGCAACGCTGCTGCCCCGGACCGCACAAGACTGGCAGCAGCGGTAAACGCGTTCTCGAACCGCATCGTCCAGCTTGGCAAGGCAGAAACCGGCGACAAAACCATGGTTGACGCTTTGCTGCCGTTTACCTCCACCTTCAGCCGGCTCGTAGCTGACGGGACGCAGGTTGATGCAGCGTGGGACGACGCGGCACGGGAGGCAACGGCTGCAGCCGATGCCACGGCGAATCTTCTCCCGCTCAAAGGCCGCGCCCGGCCACTGGCCCAGAAGAGCCTGGGAACGCCCGATCCGGGTGCTATCTCGCTCGCCATGATTTTCACCGTAATGGGAGCGCATCTTGCCGGCAGCGATGCCGCTCCCGCACGTACCGGTTCCGCCCAGGCGGCGGCAGGAGCATAGTCATGACAAGGGAAGGACTACCAATGGGACTAAGGGTTGTACTGGGCGCGGATGAAGCCGGAGTGGATTACAAGGACAAGGTCCTTGAGGATCTCCGGCAGGATCCACGCGTCAGCGAGGTTATCGACATTGGCGTCAATCACTCGGATGCAGCAGCTGACTTCACTAAGCCCTACCCCTATGTGGGGATTGCGGCGGGGGAAATGATCCGCGACGGCGATGCAGACCGGGCCATCCTGTTTTGCGGTACAGGAATCGGCGTTGCCATCGCGGCGAACAAGGTGGACGGCATCCGGGCAACCACTGCCCATGATTCGTTGTCCGTGGAGCGCTCGATCCTCTCGAACGACTGCCAGGTCCTCACCATGGGGCAGCGCGTGGTTGGCATCGAACTGGCGCGGCGCCTGGCCCGGGAATGGATCGGCTACAACTTCGATCCAGATTCCGCGTCGGCGTCGAAAGTTAAGGTCCTGACTGACTTCGAAGGCTGCTAGGCCTGCCCGCGCAGAGCCGGAGGACAATCATGAGCTCGTATTCCTACCGGGACTGGAGCCGCCTGATCGGGGCGCCGGTTGAAATCTGGAAGGATTTCCGGCATGTCCGGTCAGGAGTCGTGGACGACGCTATGCCGGATTCATCCGCGGTTTGGCTGGCTGCGGACAACAGGCACGGGCGGGCAATTTATACCGCCGCTGAAGGCTACCAGGTGCGGATCCGGCCACAGAAGATCGACGGAAAACTCTGTTTCAAGATGGCTGCTAGACATCTTCCCTGACGTTCCTGACCCCTTCTGTAGTGGCGGCCCGGCCGACGGGCTGAGGTGGATCCGGCAGCTTGTCTTCCGGCAGCGCTTTCAGCCCGCCGGCGCACGCCACGATCCCGGCAATAAACAGGAGCTTGAACACGCTGAAGGGCTCTTCACCGGTGGCCATGGCCCAGATGACAGTCAGCGCCGCGCCCACGCCCACCCAGACGGCGTAGCCGGTACCCAGCGGAACGGTGCGGACTGCATACCCCAAACCCAGCAGGCTCAGTGTTGCGGTGACGGCGAAAATGGCGGTGGGCAGCGGCTGGGTGAACGCCTCGGACAGGCCGAGAGCGGTAGCCCACACCGCTTCCAGCACGGCCGAAGCCAGCAGCACCAGCCAGGCAACGGTACTGGTCCGCATTAGGCCACCACCTTCAGCCCGACCACGCAGGTGACGATCCCGGCGAGCAGGAAGATGCGCGCCGCCGTCGGGCGTTCCACCTTGGTGGCGATGGCGTAGATGCTGGTGAGGACTACGCCCACACCTACCCAGACGGCGTACGCCGTGCCGGTGGGGATGGACTGCATAGCGATGGCGAGGCCGCCGGTGCTCGCCAGGACGGAGATGAGGAAGACTGCTGCGGGGGCAACGCGCCGCCGGCCGGTAGCCTTGGAAGCTTTATGCAGGGAGGCGGCCCACACGGCTTCGAGTGCGCCGGACACAATGAGGATTAACCACGACATGAGAGATCCTTTGGCCAGTCTTGTCGCGTTCCGGGTACTGAACCGTCGTCCGGAGGCTCCGGTGGGGAGCCTTGTTTTCAACATAGCAACGCCCGACGGCGGTTGGCCACCTTTGGTGGCCAACCTCACCGCCGGGCGGACTGCCACGGCTGATCAGGTCAGGCTAGAGCGTGCCGCCCGCGGCCTCGGGCGCGGAGGAGTCGTGCCCGGCGTCGCCCACGGATTCGCGGGCAATGAAGTTCTCGATGTCGAACAGGTTGTCCGCACGCTCGGCAATGTTCAGCAGCGTGGTCATGGAGGCAACTTCCTCCACCTGTTCCTTGAGGAACCACAGCATGAACTGCTCGCCCAGGGCATCGTCCTCGGCACGGGCTGCGCGGAACAGTGCCTCGATCGCCGCTGTCACCTGCTTTTCCTGCTCAAGCGCCAGGGCCAGCGGTTCGGTGACGGAGGCAAAGTCATTGCGGATGGTGCCGATGCCGGGGATGGCCACGGGAAGATCGCGGTCCAGCATGTACTGGACCATCATCATGGCGTGGTTGCGCTCCTCGACAGATTGGCGGTAGAAGTACTTGGCCAGCTGCGGGAGATCCTGGTTGGCAAACCAAACGGCCACTGCAATGTACTGCTGGGAGGCCGAGAACTCGTTGCCTACCTGGGTGGACAGAAGCTCGTTGAATCGTGAAGTCATCATAGGCCAGAGTCTAGGCCGGGGTGGTGCATCCCTCCAGTGTGGAAAGGCTGCGATAACGAAGGCGAGCCTAGCCTTCAGCGCTGTCGATGGACACCACGGCGAGAAACCCGCGGCCCAGGATCTCGGGGCTGCGGGAATCGGAACCCACGACGGCGTCGAAGCGGTTGAGTGCCAAGGGTTCAGACGGCGCAAGGGCGTCTTCCCCGGCGCCACCATCAGTGCCGCTACCGGTGTCCGCGGGCGCGGCGCCCTCGCTCACGCTGGCCTGGCCCTGCAGCAGCACGCCGAACTGGCCTGCGAAGACGGGGTGGGCGCGCTTCTTGGACAGCTCGATGATGGAGGTGTAGCCCTTGAAGGCCCCGGCGCGGGTGATGACATTGAGGTCCCGGACGTTACCGGTGGGCAGGGCGCCGTAGGCCCGGGCATCGCCGGAGAACCGGAAGGGGCGGTACTTCTCCAGCGGGTGCTCGGCGCCGTCAACCTTCAGCAGGAACAGCTCGCCATCGACCACGGTGAGGACCCGTTCCATGCCGGGAAACGCGGAAAAATCGCCTTCCTTTGACACCTCGGCGATGCTGATCCGCCAGTCCCACGTGCCGTCCTGCGACGAAGCCGCCTGAGGGTGGCAGGCCAGCTCATGGGTCACCCCGCCGCCGTTGCGCCAGGGTTGGGGCCGAAGGTCTGCGAACCGAATGATCTCCATCTCCCAACCCTAACCGGCTCCTTTCCGCCGCCCGTTCTTGCTAACGTCAAAGAGATGAAAAACGTGGAGGAGCCTGCAATGTTCGTCAAAGTGTGCGGCCTGAGTACGCCGGAGTCCGTCAGGATTGCCGTCGAGGCGGGCGCGGACGCCGTCGGTTTTGTCCTCACGCCCAGCCCCCGCGAGGTGTCCGCCGAGCGTGCCGGCAACCTGCTGCTGGAGGTGCCCAAGGGGGTTGCCGCCGTGGGAGTCTTCCGCCATGAATCCGCCGCTGACGCCGTCAAAGCCGCTCTGGCCGCCGGACTGGAGTGGGTCCAGCTGCATGGCGAGCGGACGGCGGCTGATGTTAAAACAGCGCACGACGCCGGACTCAAGGTCATCCGGGCCGTCACCATCGGCGCTCCGGACGAAGCCTTTGGTGACTTCGGAGAGGACATCATCCTGGTGGATGCCGCCGTGCCCGGTTCGGGTGAGGCCTGGGACTATGCGTCGGTACGGGACCGCTGGGCGGACGACGCCGGTACTTCCGGAGGTGCCGGCGGACGGCAGTGGCTCCTTGCCGGCGGGCTCGATGCCGGGAACGTGGCAGCTGCGGCAGAGGCGGCCGGTGCGTGGGGCGTGGATGTCTCCTCCGGCGTCGAAAGTTCCCGTGGCGTGAAGGACCTGGCGAAGATCACCGCCTTTGTGGCGGCCGCGAAGAAATAGCGGCCGCAATCAGGGCAAAGACGCCCGGGCAGCGCTCTTCACGGGACCGCAGTCTGTGCAGCAGGCCTCGCCCTTCCAGGCGTTGAGGCCTTCCTTGACGGCGATTCCGGCGATCACCAGGGCGGCGCCGGCGTCGGCCCACCACCAGCCGAGCGCGCTGTTCAGCAGCAGCCCCACGAGCAGGACGGCCGAGAGGTAAGTGCACAGCAGGGTCTGCTTGGAATCGGCAACCGCGCTGCGGGATCCAAGCTCGCGGCCGGCGCGGCGCTGCAGCCAGGACAGGACCGGCATGATCGCAAGGCTCAGGGTGGCGATCACGATGCCCGCGGTGGAATGCTGCGCCGGGTCCCCGCCGACGAGAGAGCGGACGGCATCCAGAGTCACGAAGGCGGCCAACGCGAAGAAGGAAATGGCGATGATCCGCAGTGTGAGATGCTCGCGCCGCTCCGGATCTTTGGCGGCGAACTGCCAGGACAGGGCGACGGCGGATGCAACCTCGATCACTGAGTCCAGGCCGAAACCGATCAACGCGGACGAGTCCGCCACGCCGCCTGCCCAGAGCGCTGCCACCGCTTCGATGACGTTGTAGGTGATGGTGCCTGCGGCGAGCAGCCGGATGCGGCGCGTGAGTACAGCCCGTCGTGCAGAGGACGGTGAAAGGGCGATCGTGATGCTCATGCCACGCACTCGCCATCAGGGGCGCAGCAGGCCGGATCCACGGAAAGCACTACGCCGAGCAGGTCCGTGATGGCGTGGCCCAGCCGGGCGTCAGCAAGTTCATACTGCGTCCTCCGGCCGTCAGGAACGGCCACCACCAGGCCGCAGCCGCGAAGGCAGGTCAAATGGTTGGAGATGCTCTGCCGCGATACCCCAAGGGACTCGGCAAGGTCCGAGGGGTGGGCGGGAGCCTCCGCCAGGGCCAGCAGGATCCGGGCACGCGTGGGATCTGACACGGCGTAGCCAAAGCGCGCGAGTACCGGGGCGTGGATGAGCGTCTCCATTCCTCGACGGTACATTGAACAGTGTATTCACGCAACGATGTACTAACTGCCGGTTGAAGACGAGGATGGGCTCCCTGGCTGCTGCCATGGGAACTACTTCCCATGGGCGTTTCCCTACAGCTCTGACAGGATGCTTCCATGACTGATTTTGTTGGTGCCGATCCTGAGCAATTGCGTGCACTCTCCCAGCAGATGGCCAAGAGCGCCGAGCGGATCGGCTCGTCAGTCCGGAACCTCTCCTCGATGCTGGACGCGCCCGGCGCCTGGTTCGGGCCCGATATGCGCGAATTCCGGCAATCCTGGCAGGCCGATTTGATGCCCCGCTCCAAATCGGCGGTGCAGAGCCTCCTGCAGGCTTCCAAAGCGTTGCAGGCCAATGCCGAGCAGCAGGAGAAGGCCAGCCAGGGCGCGGGCGGGCAGGGCGGCGGCCAGTCCGGCGGCGGCCAGTCCGGTGGCGGCCAGTCGGGCAGCACCGACCGCCGGGACGAATCCCGTGGTTCAGCCGGATCGCGCACCGGCCGTGAGGATGAGGGAACCGATCCGGGTGGGCATACACCAGGGGAGGAGGCTTACCCCGGTGGCCTCGGTGAGCCGGTGCCCGGTGAAGACGTACCTAAGCCGGAGGCGCCGCCGTGGTCCTCAGACGGTGATTCACAGGAGCACGGCTCCGAAGATGCCGGTTTGAAGGACCAGGCGGCCAAGCTGGGGGTTGAGGCTGCGGCCAACGCCGCTGCTCCAGTGATCCCCAATGCATCGCGGAACCTGCTGCATTTCCTTGGGAACTCGGGTGAACCCCTTGGACAGGACGTGGACCAGATGCTCAATGACGTCCCCGACTTCTCCGGCCAGGCAGACGCCGACGTCGAAAACCTTGCCAGGAGCGCGGTGGAAGACGCCAGGAACTCCGGCGTCAGCGGACCGGTGACCTATCCGGTGAGCACGGACTGGACCGGCTACTACATCGGCAAGGACCAGAGCGCCGACTGGTTCTATGCCAGCGGCGGCGTCAGTTACAGCACTCAGGGGCAAGTGACCGTATACCCGCCCAGCACGCCGGGAGGTGAGTGGACATACAAGACGGAGACCAGCGTGAGCTATCGTGACCGGTACAACTGGGACGGTGGCAAGTCCACGGACATCGGTCCCTTGAACGTGTCCGACGAACAGCTGGGAAGGCTCAACGAAGTGGGAATCGCGCAGAATTACGACATGACCGGCGAATCTTCCACGCGCCACAGTTCGGGAAGCGTGAAATGAACTGGCGCGCCCTGGCCGGCCTGGTAACCGCCGGCCTCCTGCTGGCCGGATGTGCGGTGCCGGGAAACCCTGCGCCTGCTGGGACTACCGCAGAGGCTTCGCCCGTACGGACAACGACGACAGGAACAGACATGGAACCTCAATCCACCGGCGCCAGCGATACACGCGACATCGTGGTGTCCCTGTTCGAGCCGCTGGGGCTCGAACTCCCTGCAAGCGCGGATAACATCACCGTGGACCAGAGCCCCCTCGAACCCTTCGAGAATGCATCCTTGACCAGCTTCGTGGCTGACACCGCAGAGGTGAAGGCCGCGTGCCAGTCAGCCGGGGCTTTGGTGGCACCGGGCGCCCGGATCGGACCGCAGGACGCGAAGGTCTTCCGTGACGCCGAGCTGGCGGAGGAGTCCACTCTTTGTTCGAAGGATTCGGATTCCGGACGCGGTCCGGCCTTCCGGGTGGCCATCCCGCCGTCGGAACGTGGCACTGTCCACGTTGCCATCTATCAACTCCCCGCCGGGCGCTGAACTCCAAAAATCAGGGACAGGTCAGGCCAACCCCTGGGGTTTTGGTTCACCCCGCAAGGCAGAATGGGACTATGAAAACACTGCTCAACATCATCTGGCTGGTTTTCGGCGGCCTGTGGCTTGCCATTGGCTACTTCGTGGCAGGCATCATCTGCTGCGTGCTGATCGTCACCATCCCGTGGGGTATCGCCTCGTTCCGGATCGCGGCCTACACACTCTGGCCGTTTGGCCGCATGGTGGTGGACAAACCCGGAGGCAGCGGCGCCTTCGCACTGCTGGGCAACGTCATCTGGCTGGTAGTGGCCGGAATCTGGATCGCGATCGGCCACGTCATGACCGCGATTGCCATGGCCGTCACCATCATCGGCATTCCGCTGGCCATCGCCAACCTGAAACTCATTCCTGTTTCGCTGATGCCGCTGGGCAAGCAGATCGTGCCCACCGACCGGCCGTTTGTCAGCGCCTACCGCTGATTCAGTTTTCCGCTTCGCCTTCACGAAGGGCGCGGAGCACGCAGAATTCGTTGCCGTCCGGGTCCGCCAGCACCACCCACGTGACGTCGTCGCCCTGGCCAACGGAGATGCGGGTCGCGCCCAGGGCTTCAAGACGGGCGACTTCGGCATCACGGTCGTCGGGACGGAGATCAAGGTGCAGGCGGTTCTTCACCGTTTTGCCTTCCGGGACACGGATGAACAACAGGTCCGGTGAGACCCCGTCCTCCGGGCTGCCCTTGGGCGGTTCGAGGCAAACCTCGTCGTCGCTGTCCTCGGTGCGGCGCCAGCCCAAGGCCTTCTCCCAGAAGGCGGCCGGGACACGGGGGTTTGTGGAATCGATAACCACGCACTGGAGTCGTAACGTCATTGCAGCAGTTTGGCATGAACTCCCATTCCAAGGCAGCCCCCGGGCGGACCCGGCACGGGACGCCCCATAGACTTGGAGCCCACCAATCGCGGAAGCGGGTACTCCCTTTGATCAATCTGCAGCAGGATCCTGACGGCTTCATTCGGATGAAGCGCCATTTTCCGGCCAGTGTTAACGTCACTGTCATCTTCAACGACGGGACGCAGGAGGTGGTGGCCGGCGGCGCACTGAACGCCGCGTACGACCAAGCGCTTGCCGAATACCGCGCAGAGAACCAGCTCGATGCCAAGGGCTTTTCCCGCGGCTCGAAGAAGCGCGTGAACCAGAGCATCGAGTTTGTCCCGGTCAAGCCGGGTATGGGCGAGCGGCTGTAATTGCGCTGCGCCCCGTCGGGCTACGCGAGTTCGGCCTGGAGGTTCCGCCGGGCGGCGTCGAGCCAGAGGCTCTGTGCGCGTGGGGTGCTGAAGAGTGGTTCCAGTTCCAGAAGGTAACGCACGACGGCGGCGCGCCCGGCCGCGAAGTCGGCGTCGCCGATGTGCGCGTAGTCTTTCCTGACGGCGGCCAGGTAGCGCGAGTATGCCTGGGGTTCGCTGCCCAGAATGGACAGGTCTGCGTCGCAGAGCAGGGCGCCGTCAGGATCTTCCGGTCCGGGCCGGTGGCCGGCAGTGAGGCGGACCAGCCGGGCAACCTCCGCAGTATCAGCCTCCGGAATGCCCGCCTGCAGCAGCCGAACCTCGGCGAGCCGGGCTGATTCCTCCTCGTCCTCGCCCGGTATCCCGCGGTACACGGCATCGTGAAACCAGGCGGCAAGAACTACGGTCCTGGGCGGGGCGGCGGGCTCGGCCAGCAAGTCAAGCGCCTCGAGGATGGCCAGCAGATGGGTGCGGCCATGGTAGTTGCGGTGCTCCTCGCCCCAGCGCTCATAGAGGTCCAAAAACAGGGCGTCGTGGCCCGCCATAACGTCATTCCAGCGGTTCAACAACGGCACCTTGAGGGAGGAATTCCTGGCCCGGGCCGGGATCCGCAGGCCGCTGTCGATCAGCTTCCGCACCAGCACCCGGCCCTCCACGGGGATGGCGCCGGCGGCAACGAGGTCCGGAATGCGGCGTTCCGGGACGTCGTAGTGATCGCCGTCGAACGCCCGTTCCGGAATCCCCGCCGCCGTCGCGAAGGCGTGCAGTTCCGCCAGCGAGGTGTCTGAAACCAGGTGCGCAAAGTGCGTGCCGTGGGCAGGCCACAGTGGCGGGTCGAGGTAGATCATCCCGGAAGTCTAGCCGGGGCAGGGTCGCGGTCGGAGGACATCCCTGCCGTCCGGTCAAAACACCAGCCCGTGCCGCTGAACCACCGGCATCGTGGCATCGAAGTCCACGTCGCAGCCGTACTCGGCTGCCAGGGCAGGCAGCGTTTCGGGGGAGTACTCTCCTCCGGGTTCGGCAAGTCGGCGGAACAGCTTGTCAATGCCGCCGGGTACGATTATTTCCAGCACGCGGAGTTCGTCGTCGCCTGCGTTCCAGAAGGTGTGCCAGCGTCCGCGCAGCTTGGTGACCAGATCCCCAGGCGAAGCCGTGACCTCGATGCCGTCCTCGATAACCCCGAGTGTGCCCGTCAGCACAAACGTGTATTCGTCTTCGCGGCTATGCCGGTGCATCGGCGCAGCCAGCCACTTCGGGCCCAGTACGTGCTCGACGATCGCTACGCCAGCGCTGGAGTCTGCGCTCTCGATGAGGTACCGGTCGAGCAGCCCGGGCTCGCCAGTGACGTCGCCCTCACCTGCCCGGATCACGCGGGGACCAGTTGGTGTATTCATGCCTAATGGTAGGGCCGCGGCATGGTGCCAACAAGGGTTCCCCGGCTGGCTGCGAACCTCTCCACTCCTGCGGAGGGAAGCGCCGCCGTCGGAATTTAATGACGGCGCTCCCCTCCGTAGGCATGCTTTTCGTTTCCTAGACCGTTGCGGCGGGGAACCGTTCCCAGACGCGGTGGGCTGCCAAGAGCCCGGTCAACTGCGCTACAAGGGCTTCCGCATTCCCGTCGGTGATAATTCCTGGCGCTTCCTTGGGTATGCCCGCCGCAGTCAGAACCTCCGAGCTGGCGTCGAGGGAGCCAATGGCTTTGGCGTGGCGGAATGCTTCAGTCAGCAGCAGCACGGCACGTGGATCCAACGTGCCTCCGGGAGCGCCCGCCTTGGCGTCGAGCCCGGGTGCTGCGTCGGGAGCCGGAGCGGCGGCAGCAGCAACGATGACGGCGTCGAACTCAGTAGAGCGGGCGGTGAGGTACGTGCGCTGCACGGGGACCCCGCCGTCGTTCTCTGTTCCCAGGAATCCGCCTGCCGGGGCGATCACCAGCGGGACGATACCTTCGGCGTCCAGAGCCTTTCGTGCCGTGTTCACGGCTGCAAGGTCGCTGTTTTCATCGGCGACAATTCCGACGATCCGACCGGCAACGGGCCAGGTTTTGCCCACCTGTGACAGGGCAGGGCTGGGGTCAGACTCCGGCACTTGTTCCGTTGCCTGCGGGGCGGGCAGGCCCAGACCCTTGGCCACTGCGGCACACAGGCCGGCGTCCACGTTGGCCAGGGCTGCAAGCTGCCGTTCCCGGATCGACTTTTCGTAACACTTGCCCAGCTCGAACGTGTAGGCCTGGATCACGTGGTCCTGCTCCACAGCGCTCAGACTTCTGAAGAAGAGGCCCACCTGGCTGTAGTGGTCATCAAAAGAGGCCGGGTTCTTTCGCTCCTTGATGGAGGCCGCCACTTCCTCCGGCACGTCGATAAAGGCACCGACGTCCTGTCCGGCAAGGAACGGGCAGCCGCCGTCCAGGGAGTTGGGTTGGTAGGGAGCCACTCCCCCGTGGACCGCCTGCTGGTGCATGCCATCGCGCAGCATGTCATTGACAGGGGACTGGGGCCGGTTGATGGGGATCTGGCCGAAGTTGGGTCCTCCGAGCCGGGAGATCTGGGTGTCCAGGTATGAGAAGAGGCGTACCTGGAGCAGGGGATCGTTGGTGACGTCGATCCCGGGAACGAGGTGTCCGGGGTGGAAAGCGACCTGTTCGGTTTCGGCAAAGAAGTTTGTGGGGTTGGCGTTAAGGGTCATGACGCCGATGGGCTGGACCGGAGCGAGTTCTTCCGGCACGAACTTGGTGGGATCGAGCAGGTCGATGCCTTCAAACATCTGGTCTTCGGTGTCCGGAAATGTCTGGACGCCGAGTTCCCACTCGGGGTAGGCACCGGCTTCGATGGCATCGGCGAGGTCGCGGCGGTGGAAGTCCGGATCCATGCCGTTGATGATTTGTGCTTCTTCCCACACCAGCGAGTGGACGCCCTGCTTTGGCTTCCAATGGAACTTCACCAGGGTTGTTCTGCCCTCAACGTTGACGAACCGGAACGTGTGGACGCCGAAGCCTTCCATGGTCCGGTAGGAACGCGGGATGCCCCGGTCGGACATGTTCCACATGGTGTGCGCCTGGGCCTCGGTATGCAGCGAGACGAAATCCCAGAACGTGTCGTGGGCACTCTGAGCCTGCGGGATCTCGCGGTCCGGGTGCGGCTTCGCGGCGTGGATGATGTCGGGGAACTTGATGCCGTCCTGGATAAAGAAGACAGGGATGTTGTTGCCGACCAAATCGTAGGTGCCTTCGTCGGTGTAGAACTTGGTCGAAAATCCGCGGGTGTCACGAACGGTGTCAGCAGAGCCGCGGGAGCCCAGGACGGTGGAAAAACGAACGAAGACTGGCGTCTCAACGTCTTTGGCCAGGAAGCCTGCGCGGGTGATGTTGGCTGCGGTGCCGTAGGAACGGAAGACGCCGTGGGCTCCGGCACCGCGGGCGTGGACCACGCGCTCGGGGATGCGTTCGTGGTCAAAGTGCGTAATCTTTTCCCGAAGGTGGTGGTCCTGCAACAGGATGGGCCCGCGCGAACCGGCTTTCAGGGAGTGATCAGTATCGCGAAGCCGCAGCCCCTGGGCGGTGGTCAGGTACTGGCCGGACTGGGCACGGGCCGTGGCCGGCGCCCCTGTCGGACTTCCGGTGGGCGAAACCGCTTCAGGTCCTCGCTGGTCAGGTTTAGGTGGCAGGGGCTCGCGCGGAGTTGTTGGTTCTTCCAGACTGGCAGGCTCGCTGGCGGGGACGCCGGGAATATTGATGGTGCTTTCTTCTGGCATGAATTTCTTCTCCTCAGGATGGGAAACCTAGCAGTCCTCTGCCGTAACCGGGATACTAAGCATGCTTTGTACCCTAGGCAAAGTTGTCCCAGGTCACAAATCCTCCCGATATCTCGTTCCGGTCTCGAATGCCGGTTCGTCTGTCAGGTAGGGATCAATTAGTTAAGTGGGTCGCGAGTCCTGTGAGGAGGATGCTCAGTCCCTGATCGAGCTCTGCAGCTCCGTCGTAGTCGGCGAGGACCGGACCCAGTGCCCGGAGGTGGGGGAAGTCTTTCGCCGGCAGGCGGTGCAGGCCAAGGCGTAGGATGGCTTCGCTTTCTTCCGGATCCACGATATATTCCTGCAGTTCGTTCAGGATGTGCCCATAGAGGAACCCGTAGTACGCCCGATAGACGTGCAGGGCCACAGCCGGCGCGAAGCCGGCCTCGATCAGCAGCGCCAGGATCTGCTCCAGAGGCCGCAACGTCCCCAGCGGGCGCAACCCCAAAGGCGTGGAAAGGGGCCTGGTGACCAGCAGTGGCACCACGTTAGGGTGCCGCAGGGCCAGGAGCCGCAGGTCGTGGGCGATCCTGCGCAGCTGCGCCTGCCAATCCGGGTCTTCGGGAAAGATTGCGAGTTCATCGAAGACCAGTTCGGAGACCCCGTCCAGCAGGGCTGCCCGGTTGGCCGCGTAGCGGTAAAGGCTCATCGGATCACACCGGAGTTCCTGCCCCAGGCGGCGCATGGACAGGGCCTCAAGGCCCTCCTTGTCAACCAATGCCAGTGCGGTGGAGAGCACAAGCTCCCTGCTCAGTCGCGCGGTGCGGGTTCCTGTTTGGCTGTTCGATTCTTTGGGGGAAACCATAAACGGGTCCGTCCTTTTGCTTGCCTGAGGCCCGGCCCCGGGAGATAAGTGAGCTTGCTTAAATGTCAGTCTACAGGTAAAGTCTACATCGTAGAGAAGTTGTTGACATGGTTTTAGCAAAGAGATCAGGGTTTGCACGGCTGCCAGGGCCGCTCACATCACAGTCTCAGGAGAAACATTGACTACGCACACCCGGAACGAGAACTCCACCGTTGTCCGTAACGCCAACGACATCAAGATCTCGACACGTACCTTGGAGTTCGCCGTCTACGTCGCGGCAGTTATAGCCACGATCATCACGGCAACAGTTGTTGGGGACGATGCCAGCGAAAACGGCGTCGACGTCTTCAACGCCAATGACGCGATGCAGTACATCACCTTCCTAACGGTCGGTCTGATGGTGGCCCGCGGCCTGGCCAAGGCCGGCAACCGCAGCCACAGCAGCCACGCCTAACCCGCGCGCTTCCGGCCCGAGAGCCTGGAACTGACGGCTCGTGGCGCGGCATCACAACGATGTTGCGCCAGGGCTGTCTCGTCTCACCAGTTTGCTTAGCCTGCCTAGGTTCAGGGTCCGCTATACTTTCGGCAGTACCGCCCGATGTGCCCGTGCAGGGCATCGGGTTTTGAGGCCGCTGTAGCAGAACGGCGGATACTTTTGCACTGTGTTTTGAAACGAGCCATCATGGCGCAATCGCAATTTAACCGGTTTCTTCACGAAGCTACCTACCGTGTTCCGCAGTCCGATTCGACTCTTGACGGTGATTCCTTCTACGGCCTGTACACCAGCTGGTGCCACCTCTCCGGAGAGACCCCGCAAACAGAGCACGCTTTTTGGGCTGCGATGAATCAGAATTCCGTGCCCGGGCAGAGCCTGGCCATGACCGGCCCAGCGGCAGTGGATTACATACTGAACAGCTACCGGGCCGTGGTCTAAGCAACACAATAACCACAACGACGAGCAGATACGTCCCCGGGCGGTGTACCAGCCGTCGCGGCCGGCATCCCTGGAACAAAAAAACCAGGCGCCAGCCGACTCCCCAGGGCGGCCCGCCTGAGCCTTGAACCTACAGGGCTCACCCTGGACAGCCTCAGCTCAAATTAATCACGGAGCGCATCATGACAACTGCACGGACCTTTGATTCCATCGTCATCATTTTCAATCCGAACAGCACCGGCGATGCCCCCAAGCTCGCCGAGAATCTCCGAACATTGCTGGAAGAACTTCTGCCCTACACGGCAGACATCAGGCTTCAGCCCACTGCACGTGCCGGCCACGCCGTCCAACTTGCCCGGGACGCCGCCCGCGCTGGCGGGAACGTGCTGGTTGTCTCTGTCAGCGGTGACGGGGGCTATAACGAGGTCGTCAATGGTGTAATGCAGGCCGACAACCCCCAAGCGGTCTGCGCCGTCATGGGTGCCGGGAACGCCAATGACCACCGCCGCACCACCGGTACCCGGCCTCTGGAACACGCGATTGTTGCGGGTGCGGTGCGGCACATCGATTTGTTGCGCATCACCTCAGGTCAAGGAGCGGGTGCGCCAGCAGAGTACGCGCACTCCTATATTGGTTTCGGTCTGACTCCGGTCATGGCGATCGACCTGGAAAAGGGCAGCAAAGGCGCCTTTAAGGAAATGTTCTCCGTGATGCGTACCTTTTCGAAATTTAAGCCGTTTGAAATCCGCCAGGCAAACGGCAAACGCCGGAAGTTTGACAGTCTCGTCTTCGCCAACATCGCCGAGATGGCAAAGTACGCCACGCTCAGCGAAGCCGACAACCACCCCTCCGACGGAAAATTCGAAGTCGTGATCTTCCCCCACAGGTCAAAGGTGCGGATGCTGCTGACCGCGGTGCGCGCTGCCACCCGGGGACTGGGAAATCAGCCCAGCGTCAGCAACTACACTTTTACAACTCTCAAACCCATCCCGTACCAGATTGACGGGGAAGTGAAATCTATAGAGGCGGACACTCGCGTCACCATCGAATCCGCCGCGGCCGCCCTGGCCACCTTAGGCTAGTCGCCCCCACAAACCCTTCATCAGGACTAGGACAACCGGTGCACACCGCGAACGACGAAAAACAAGACAATGAACTACTGCTACACCGTCTGCTCATGCCCCGGAGGGCCCCTCGGCTGACGCCCAGAATTGTCACCACCGCGTCCCTGACCTCACACGTGCACACCCTGACCGGACCAGCCGGGTCAGGCCCGGTGTTTGTGTTGCTGCACGGCATAGGCATGTCCCATCGCTACTACCGGCGGCTTCAGGTTCTTCTGTCCCGGCACGGGATCACCCATGCCGTCGACCTGCCAGGCTTCGGTGGAACACCCACACCGGGCAGGCAGCTCTCTGTCGCCGACTACGCCCAGCACACAGCAGCAACCCTTGAAAAAATGGGCGCCTCCCGCGTAGTGCTGATCGGGCACTCAATGGGCACCCAGTTCGCCACCGAACTCGCGGTTCAACGCCCCGACCTGGTCTCCCACCTCGTACTTTTGGGTCCGGTCGTGGACCCCGCCCGCCGAACAGTCCTCCAGCAGAGCCTGTCCCTGGGTCTTGACTCACTGCTGGAAAGCCCGGCCGGCAACGCCACCGTCTTCACCGACTACGCCCGCTCCGGCCCGCGCTGGTACCTTACCGAACTTCCCGTCATGATGACCTACAATCTCACTGCCCGACTGTCCCTGGCCAACCAGCCCACCCTCGTCGTCCGCGGCTCACGGGACCCCATAGCGCCCCAACTCTGGTGCCAGAAGCTGGCAGCCACCGCGCCCAACGGACGCTTCCTGGAAATACCCGGCAAACCCCACATCGTCCAACACGGCGGCGCCGCCGCCACCGCCGCGGCCATCCTTGCCCTCCCCGGGCTGCAGTGACATAACTGGCGAGCTCAAAGACAATCTCAAACGGTTAAAGTCCGAAACGGCATCCAAAATCGGACTCCCAAGGAACCTGTCGACGTTCAGCGGCCGGAGAAGCGTTGAAATTACCTCGAGAATATTTCTTGGAAGTCTCGAAGCGGGAGGCCAGGCCAGTTGCGGCTAGGACCGTGCGTCAATCTCCTTTTGAACAATTGCGGCGAGTGTACGAAGTACCTGCTGATCGGATGGGGGGAAAGCCCGGGGTTTCTGGTCGATGACGCATAGGGTTCCGATATTCCAACCCCGGGGCCCGTGTAACGGGTAGCCCGCGTAGAAACGGATGAACGGCTCCCCGGTGACGAGTGGGTTGTTGGCGAAGCGATCATCAGTTGAGGTGTCTTCGATAACCAGCATTGCATTGCGTTCCACGGTTACAGTGCAGAGCGCCACCGCCCGGGGGGCTTCGAGAAGAGGCCCAACGACGGACTTGAAGTATTGGGCGTCTTCGGCAATAAGGGACAACGACGCAGCGCCCACATCAAAGTACTTCCTGGCGGCGATAACAACCCGGTCAAAGACCTCCTCGGCGCCGCTATGGAGGAGAGCGGTCTCGTGAAGGGAGTCCAGACGCTCAGCCTCTGCCCGTTCTGGGGACAGCAGGAACTTGCCCGCGGCTCCCAGCGCTGCGAGCGCCTTCTCACTACGCGTCTTCCGCCCACTGATACTGTGTTTAGATGTCGGGCCCGGGCCTGGAGCCGCTGAAAGGGCCCGACGCTGTTCCGCTCCCGGCCTCCCGTACCTCTTCGGACCATAACCGCGGTCGAGCTCGGCCTGGGCCCGGGCACCATTATGAAGATATGCATCCAGTTCAAAAGCGGACAAGTGGAATCCGCCAGGAGGCGGCGGCCAAAGTTTCCGGGGGTCCAGGCCGACGGCGGCGGC
Organism: Pseudarthrobacter sp. TRD_SC_9; assembly: GCF_055361265.1. Lineage (NCBI taxonomy): Bacteria > Bacillati > Actinomycetota > Actinomycetes > Micrococcales > Micrococcaceae > Pseudarthrobacter > Pseudarthrobacter sp. TRD_SC_9. The sequence continues at coordinate 3,363,014 of NZ_CM143956.1, read as the reverse complement.
GAGCTCCAGCAACCGCTCCACCTCTTGATTCACGCGCTTTTCACTCATGCGGGCTACCTCCAACTGAGTCGCGTCTCGTGAGAACAAATCTCCCCCAACTGCGCCGTAGCACTTTGATAAGTTTACTTACTAGTCGACCCTGAGGCTACACCGCTATGACTTTGCGGCCGCAACCCCGTGCCCAGGGCCGCCCAAAGCCGTGAACGTTTCATACCGTGGGCTGAGTCCGGCAGCTCAGGTTCAACCGCCGGGCTGAGGCGGTGACCCGGGGTGGCGGACACACTGGATATATGAACGTCATTCTGCACGCCCAGCAACTCGCCAAGCACTACCCGGGAAGCGTCGCGTTGGACGGCGTGGATTTCGCTGCCGGTGCAGGCGAGTCCATCGCAATTATCGGGCCCTCGGGTTCGGGCAAGTCCACTCTGCTCCACTGCCTGGCCGGGATCCTGCGTCCCGACGCCGGTTCCGTCACCTTTGCAGGCAGCGCCGGTCCGGTCCGGCTCGACAAGCTCGGGGACGGTGCCCTGTCCAGGATCCGCCGGGAGGAGTTCGGCTTCGTGTTTCAGCAGGGCATGCTCCTGCCCGAGCTGACCGCCGTCGAAAATGTTGCCCTGGCCCTGATGCTCAACGGCACGAACCGGCGCACCGCAGAGGGACAGGCTGCCCAGTGGCTCGGTGCGCTCGGGCTGGCAGGCCTGGAGCAGCGCCGGCTTGGCGAGCTTTCCGGCGGCCAGGTCCAGCGCGTCGCCATTGCCCGGGCACAGGTTACCGGGGCCCGGGTGCTTTTCGCAGATGAGCCTACCGGAGCGCTGGACTCTGCCACCTCGGCGGAGGTGCTGGATATCCTGCTTGGCTCTGCGGCGGCCAACGGCAGGACGTTGCTGGTCGTCACGCATGATCCCCAGGTGGCTGCCCGTTGCGGCCGGGTGGTCGAACTCCGTGACGGCCGGATCATCGCGGACAGTGCCCTGGAGACGGCTTCGAACGCTGGTGGCCAGGATGCGTAGCCTGATGCTGGCCATTAGGCTGGCTCCCTTTCTTGGCCGGGGTGGTACCGCTGACCTTCGCACGGCGGGGCTGCCCGTCGTGGCGTTCGGCATGGTCACCGCACTGCTCCTGACGGTGACCGGCGGCTCGCAGGTTTTTTGGTCGTGGACCGACGACTTCGCCCAGACTTACCAGGCCCTGGCAGTGATCGCGATGGTCCTGTTAGTGATCCCGCTCCTCACCCTGGGCGCGTCGGCCGCCCGGCTTGCGGCCCGCCGTCGTGATGACCGGTTGGCATCATTGCGGCTGCTGGGTGCAAGCGGCGGCACGGTGGTGTGGCTGACCGTGCTCGAATCCACGGCCCTGGCGGGTATCGGTGCCGCCACCGGATCCTTCCTGTACGCCGCCGTCAGCCCGTTCCTTGGCCTGATCGAGTTCCGGGGCAGGGCAATCGGCAGTCATGTGTGGCTGGGACTGCCGGAGATTCTTGCCTGCGTTGTGGCCGTCTGCCTGCTCGCAGCGGTCAGCGCGGCGTTGGGCTTGCGCAAAGTTGTCCTGTCGCCGCTGGGCGTGCGCACTCGGCAGCAGGCCGACGGCGCCCATTGGGTCCGCGGGCTTCTGGCTGCCGCCGTCGTCGGTGCAGGTGTTGTCCTGATGGGGATGCTCAGCGCCTTCGGAACGTTCGTGGTGATCATTGCCGTGATGGCCGGGTGCTTTGGATTGGCGCTTCTCGGCCTGAACCTGATGGGGCCCTGGATAGTGCGGCTGCGGGCCAGGGGCCAACTCAAACGCGCCACCCGGCCCGATCAGCTCCTCGCTGCCCGGTCGGTGCTGGAGAGTCCTAAGGAGACCTGGCGCCAGGTGGGCGGGGTGGCCATGACCAGTTTCGTGGGCGTCTTTGTGGGCATGGGCCTGGCGGTGGCGGAGGTCATGGAAGGCAGCAGCGCCGACGCCGAGACCCTGATGCTGGTCCGCGACATCAACACCGGCGTTATGATCACGCTGCTGGGTTCGTTCCTGATGGTTGCTTGCTCCGTGGGGGTTAACCAGGCATCGGCGGTGCTGGACCGGGCACCCATGCTGGTGGCCCTTGACCGGCTGGGCGTTCCCCGCCAGTTGATGGTCGCGGCACGGGTCAAGGCTGTCATGTCGCCGCTGTTCCTGGTGGCCGGCATCTCGGCGGCAAGCGCAGCCGCCTTAGTCCTGCCGCTGACGGGAGCCGCGCTGTTCCTGCGGCCATTGGCGGTCCTGACCCTGGCCGGCGTCTTCGTCGCAGGGTTCCTCCTGGTGCGCCTGTCAGTTACCGCGGGAACCTCCCAGATCGACCAGATCCTTGCCAACCCTGAGCGTTATGCGAGCATGGACTCCTGAGAAGCTGTTCGCCGGAAGGACCCCTGCCAGGCGACCTTGGGGTATGGTCAAGCAGCCGGACTTCGAGCAGCTTGGGGGATTCAACGCGTGGAACCATCGATGATCAGCAACCCGCAGCGCCGTACCCTCTTGGTGGCGGCTGCCGTCATGCTGGTGCCAGGGTGCAGGCCCGGTGGCAGTGCCGGCCCGGCACCCTCGACGACGGAGCCGACGACGCGCCCCGTACCTGATGCATCGACTACGGCGCCCGTGCCTCCAGTTTCCGCCACCGTTGAGCCTACGGTGGTGCCTCCGGCACCCGCGACGGCAGTCCCGTCCCAGGAGGAGATCATCACTCGGTTCTCCGGCCGCTCCCCGGCCTATTGGGGCCTGGAGGGGCCCGGAGTCCTGCAGGTGCTGGTTGATCCCGCGGCAGGGATTGCCCTGACGGTGGACTACTGCGGCGGCCACGGCGGAAGCGGAGTCGATCATGCTGCCCTGGAGTTACTGCAGAGGCTGGAGGTTCCGGCAACTCTGTTCCTGAATGCGCGGTGGATCCATGCCAATGCCGCCCTGGCGCGTGAGATGGCAGCGGTGCCGTTCTTTGAATTGGCCAACCACGGTTCCCGGCATTTGCCGCTCAGCGCGACCGGGAAATCCGCCTATGGGATTCCCGGGACGCAAAACATCGCGCAGGTCTATGAAGAAATCATGACCAATGACACGCTTTTGACGGAAATCACCGGTATGCGACCACGCTTCTTTCGGCCAGGGACCGCTTTCCTCGACGAGGTTGCCACCGAGGTTGCGCACGCTCTTGGCACCGTTCCGGCCGGGTTCAGCATTAATGCCGACGGCGGGGCTACATACTCGGCCGAAATGGTCACCGCCGAAACAGTCAAGGCCCGGCCGGGGGACATTATCATCTCGCACGGAAACCATCCAGGTTCAGGAACAGCCGCCGGTTTCGCCAAAGCCATCCCGGCATTGTTGGAGAAGGGTTTTGTCTTCACCACCCTGGGTGCTGCCGTACCCTGACCGGTTGGCCCGAACCGCGTTCACTCAACGGCCTGGAATACACCCTGTTGCCGTGCCACGGCACTTATAGGTTGCGCCGGGCTTCAACTCAACCCCCGAGAAGAGCTGCGGAAGGGTCACCAGGTAGTAGCCCCTGTCCTTGAGTTGAGTGATCAGTTCATCCTGGCCGTCCACCGTGGCAGCGTGTATGTCGTGCTGCAGAATGACTGATCCGGGCTTCACCAGGTTCATGATCCGCGGGATGAACACCTCTTTGTTCCGGGACTGCCAGTCCAATGAGTCAACATCCCAGAAGACCTGTGGCAGCCCAACAGTTCCGGAAACAGTGGCATTGGTTGCGCCGTACGGCGGACGCAGGAAGGCAGGAACCACGCCGGCAGCTCTTTCGATGGCTGCCTGGGTGCTGCTGACCTCTGTGGTGATTTCGGCTCGTGAGATCTTCGTCAGGTAGGGGTGGCTCATCGTGTGGTTCGCAATGTGGTGTCCGGCTTCGGCCACGGACCTGGCGATCCCGGGATTAGCGTTGACGTACGCACCCTGCTGGAAAAATGTGGCAAGCACCTGGTGTTTGGCCAAAATTTCCAAGAGCCTGGCTGTCTGCGCGTTGGGTCCGTCGTCGTAGGTCAAGGCGGCGCAGGCAACGATGTCGCAGTTGACGTGCCCGGCAGTGCCCGGCGCGTTGAACGTTGCCCCGGCCCTGACAGCCCGACGGATAGCGTCTCCTGCGGGCGAGACGACTTTGCTGGTGGCTGCCGCAGTGAGGGTCACTGTTTTCGGTCCACGCGGCGGCAGGCCCGTATTGGCGTCCTGATCGAAGGTGATACTGATTTCGCCTGCAGGCGTGAAGGTAATAGCGGAGAGCAATTCGGCATCGGTAATGGCTGCGTCAGCAGGTTCGGGGACTGCTACCGTGGTGCCAATCTGCGCAGTGGCCGGTGGCGTCGTGGACGCCGGTTCCCGGTTCCCGGATGAACTGGCATCAGGCACCTCACGGAGCATGGTCCTCAGAGTGCTGATTGCGTCGGGCTTGACCAGTTCCGCGCTGCTTAGAACAGCGCCTGTATCGACGTCGGAATAAGTGATTTCCTCGGTGCGCAGGGAGTCGACGCCGCCGCTCCTGGTTGTTTGCACAAGCCTTGCGCCGACCAAACTGCCGGTGGCAAGAACCAGTTCATGGGTAATCAACAGTCCGTCGCTGAGAGGTTCGGAAACTGCTGTTGGTTGTGCGGTGGGCTCGTGCCGTCCACCTGCATGGGCATCCAGTAAGGCCAAAAGCCGGGCGTCCAGTGCTGAATTGAACGCTTCTGCACCGCTGATGTACTGCCATGATACGACGGCGGGAGACGTACCTGCGCCACGGGTGCTCATGCCTACAACAGCAGGAGCCCCTAACCCGATTTTCGCCGGGGCTGCTCCGGGAACCGCGCTGACAGGCTTCGGAGGGGGCAAGGGTACTGGTTCTGCGACACACGCGGACAGCGCAAGGCCGGCAAGGACGGCCAGGGGAACCGCAAGCGGCACGCGTAAAGGAACGGGCGCCGTCAACTTTCCGCCAGCAGAAGGCCGGTGGCGACAATTGCGCGTAACGTCTTGGTGCCAACCATAACGAGGGTCACTCCCAGCTGAGGATTTCAGTTGGTCCAAGAATGCCAGAGAGCCACGACGAATTGCGGCAACGCCACTGTTGGACCGCATGATGGACTGGCACCGAATGCACCGGACTGCTGCGCTTGAAGACGGTTTGCGGAGCAACGACGCCAATGATTGCGCAAATGCGGCATATTATGGGCTCATGCCAACTATCCGCATCTCCGAGGCCGCCCGCTTCCTGGGTGTCAGCGACGACACCGTACGTCGATGGACGGAGAACGGCATGCTCGCGCCGCTTCGGGACAGTTCCGGCAGGAGGGCAGTGGACGGGCTTGAACTCGCCCTGCACGCGAAAAAATTGGCGCAGCTCCCGGACGACCCCGCCAAGGGCGGCAGCTCAGCACGGAACAGGTTCGTCGGCCTGGTCACGGACATCAAGGAAGACCGTGTGATGTCCCAGGTGGAGCTCCAATGCGGGCCGTTCCGCGTGGTCTCCCTCATGAGCACGGAAGCCGTCCACGAACTGGGGCTGGAACCGGGCGCGGTGGCCACCGCCGTCGTCAAAGCCACTACGGTGATCATCGAATCAGCTGGCCGGGGAACAGCGTGAAGCGGGGTGCAGGGCTCACAGCGGCGGCAGCGGTGCTGCTCCTTGCCACGTTCACGGGCTGCGGTGCAAAAGATACGGGAGTGCCGGCGTCGGGAACTGACGACGCCGGCAGCAATACCCCCAGCGGTTCCCTCACCGTTTTCGCGGCTGCTTCCCTCCGCGGCACCTTCACGGAGATCGCTGAGCGGTTCGAGGCGGAGAACCCCGGGATCGAGGTGGTATTCAGTTTTGCGGGCTCGTCAGACCTGCTGTCCCAGATCAGCCAGGGCGCCCCGGCGGACGTTTTCGCCGCGGCGGACACCGGCACCATGGGCCGGTTGCAGGAAGCGGGGCTGACGGATGGCCAGCCAACCGCCTTCGCCACGAACACCCTGGCCATTGCTGTGCCGCCCGGAAACCCGGCGAACATCGGAGGCTTCGGCGACCTCGCCAGGCCGGGCCTGAAACTGGTGGTGTGTGCGGGCCAGGTCCCGTGCGGTGCCGCTGCACAGAAACTGGAAGCGGAAACCGGCACCTCGCTGGCCCCGGTCAGCGAGGAGAATTCGGTCACTGACGTGCTGGGCAAGGTGCTCTCCGGCGAGGCGGATGCCGGCCTGGTGTATTCCACGGATGTCCGGGCGGCGGGGGAGCGTGTGGAAGCCATCGATTTCCCGGAGAGCGCCGGTGCAGTGAACGGTTACCCCATTGCGGCAGTGAAGGATACTGCAAACCGAAGGGCCGCGGAGGCATTCATCGCCATGGTCACCAATCCCGAAGGCCGGCAGATCCTGGACGCCGCCGGCTTCGGACCGGCAGGCCCATGAACGTCATGAAAAAAGGCGGCACCGGCTACACCGGCGTTCCACGCTGGGTGCAGAGTATCGCGTTCGTGGCGGCTGCGTTGATCATCCTGCCGCTGGCCGCCATTATTGCCCGGGTGGACTGGCCCCGGTTCCTTCCGCTGGTCACCTCGCCGTCGTCCCTGGACGCACTGGCCCTGAGCCTGCGAACCTCTGCCGTCAGTACGGTGCTGTGCCTGGTCCTTGGTGTTCCGCTGGCCCTGGTGCTGGCGCGCTCGCAGTTCCGGGGCCAACGGCTCCTCCGCGCACTGGTGCTGCTGCCACTGGTGCTCCCGCCAGTAGTCGGCGGGCTGGCACTGCTCTACACGTTCGGCCGGCAGGGCCTGCTGGGCAGCACGCTCACGGTCCTCGGCATACAGATCGCGTTCTCCACCACCGCCGTCGTCATTGCGCAGACTTTCGTGGCGCTGCCGTTCCTGGTAGTCAGCCTCGAGGGGGCGCTCCGCACCGCAGGCTCCCGCTATGAGGCCGTTGCTGCCACCCTGGGTGCACGGCCCTGGACGGTGCTCCGCCGTGTGACGTTGCCGCTGGTCCTGCCAGGACTTGCCTCCGGTGCGGTACTCAGCTTCGCCCGCAGCCTTGGCGAATTCGGTGCCACCCTCACCTTCGCGGGCAGCCTGCAGGGGGTGACCCGGACCCTGCCGCTGGAGATCTACCTCCAGCGCGAGACAGACCCGGATGCCGCCGTCGCACTCTCCCTGGTCCTGCTGGTGGTGGCCGTCGCGGTGGTGGCGCTCGCCTACCGGGGCCCGCAACGGGAGCGTGGGGCAACGTGACCTTCAGTGTGGATGCAGCCGTCCGGGCACGGGACTTTGAGGTCCAACTGACCGTCGCGCCGGGCGAAACGGTGGCGGTGATGGGTCCCAACGGTGCGGGCAAATCCACCCTGCTGGGCGTCATCGCGGGCTTGCTGAAACCTGATTCCGGGTCCGCCGAATCTGCCGGGCGGAAGCTCTTTAAGCTCGACGGCGGCACCAATCACTGGGAGCCGCCGCACCGTCGCGGGACGGTGCTGCTGGCCCAGGAACCGCTGCTCTTCCCGCACCTCAGCGTCCTGGAGAACGCAGCGTTCGCTCCGCGCAGCGCCGGAGTCCCGGCGGCGAAGGCCCGGGAGACTGCCATGAAATGGCTTGAGGCCGTGGACGTGGCAGAGCTGGCCCACCGGAAACCCGGCGAGCTCTCCGGCGGGCAGGCGCAGCGCGTAGCCGTTGCCCGGGCACTGGCGGGCGAGCCGGACCTGCTGCTGCTGGACGAACCCTTGGCCGCCCTGGACATCACGTCGGCACCATTGCTGCGCCGGTTGCTGAAAAAGGTCCTGGCCGGCCGGCGGGCGATTATTGTCACGCATGACGTCCTCGATGCCCTGATGCTGTCGGACCGTGTGGTGATCCTCGAAGCAGGCAGGATCGTTGAGGAGGGCCCCGTCCGGGAGGTGCTGGGCCAACCCAGGAGCCGTTTTGCTGCGGGATTATCCGGCGTGAACTTCGTGACCGGCACCCTGACTGCCTCCGGAGTGCGCGCCGGCGATGGGCTCGAGTTCTTCGGTCACCAGGAGCTGGGTTCGCCCAGCGTGACGGGAACCGGCGGTGTTGCTGTCTTTCCGCCGTCGGCCGTTTCCATCTTCCCCGAACCCGCCCACGGCAGCCCGCGCAACAGCTTCCCCGTGACGGTCGCGCACCTGGAACCCCACGGTGACCAGATCCGCGTGCGGGCAGCGGGTGATCATCAGCTTGCGGCGGACGTTACGCCACAGGCCGCCGCGGAACTGGGGCTGGCGCCGGGAATGACCGTGTACTTCGTGGTCAAGGCTGGAGCGGTGTCTGTCTACCCGGCATAGGTGTGCAACCCCATAAGCTAAGCGGCTATCGGTCGCTGATGAGCTGGCCTTCGGCGGGCCTCTGCGACACCAGTTGGAGGTTGGAATCGAAGACCGACAGTAGATCGGACTGGGTAACAACAATTCGACCGTCGGAGCTTCGTCGAAGATCGCGTACCGGTGCATCGGATTCCAGTTGCGCACTGGCTACCACCTGAGGGCCATTACTGACAGCCACCATGCTGACAGTGCGCTTCGACCCTAACGTATCGTCGGTGACCACGTGATCGGAATCGACGGCGGCCACGAGGCGCGGAGTCTCCACGCCTTGCGCCTTCACTGTTTTTCCCTGGTCGTCTGTGAGATAGAGCCCAGGGCGGTGGCCAGGCACTGTCGATCCAACTACAAGTACGGTGTCAGTCCCTGCCATGCAGAGGTCAAAAGGCTCACCTGCAATGGGAGTTTCGCTTATCGTGATGGATGATTCCGGTGCCGCTATTCGCCCAAGGAGTATCCCGGCGCCCTTGTTCGCGGCGAATATGAGCCCATTATTTCCCTGTCCCAGGACCTGCGGGAGGAAAGGCAGGGGCAAACGCTCGGTCTTTGCCGGCCCATACAGGGGCATCAATTCGGCCACTGATTCACCGGATGTACCAGGGAGGACGGAAAAAAGGGTCTCTCCGAGAATGCCACGTACTCCCGAATCAACTGCGTAGTCAAGAGTTTTGACGCTCTCCTGCCCGGGGTCGATGATGGCAGCTTTTGTGATGTTATCGCCGTTTGACCATACAAGCACGACCCGGCCACTGCCATCGACCGCAGGAATGGTCGTAACGGTGGCTTCCGCCTTCATCCCTACCGCGCGGTCAAGTTCAAGCGCGCGGACCCAAGTTCCTTCGTCGGGGTTCAGAGCAAGCAGATATGGTTTTCCATTAGTGCTTTCGACAGCGAAAGCCGCTGAGCCTCGCCAGGCGAAGAGTGCCGGGGCGGGTGAGCAGGCAGCCAGTCCCGTGACTGCAGCTACCCCGGCAAAGGCGAAAAACTGCCGCCGTGTTGTCACTAGATGCTCCTGAGTATTTCGATAACCGGGTGACGGACCGCCCGGCCCATGACGAGCCAGACAACCAGGGAAAAAAAGACGAGAACTAATAGGTTGCCGAGGGCAAGAAGTCCGAACGGTGTTGAGCCGGAAGCAAGGTCGGCCCCAGCGGTCAAGCTGCGAAGTTGGTCTTCTACAAACGGGCTTACAAGAAGCCCCAAAGCCGTGCCCAAGAGTTGTGCGCCACAGCAGACCACGGCAGTTTCTGTCATCAGCACGGCACGCAAGCGCGTGCTGCTCCAACCAAAAGCCTTTAGGACTCCTATGTCCCGGCGCCGCGCTTGGCCGATACTTTGTGCGAGTGCGGCTACTGCAACTGCACCGACGACAAGGAGCGCACCAAGCATGACCGAAGATACAACCCGAATCAGATTGATCACACCCGGCACAGCTCCGAGCTGTTGTGATTGACTGATGGCATGAATGCCCTGTGCCTGTAGTTTTTCCAGTACGGGGGACACATCGGCTGCAGTCCGCGCCACCAGGCTGATCCGTTCGTAGCCCTGACCGGCCAGGTACTGCTCCTTCGGCACACCTGCCCTGGCAGCCGCTAGCTCTATGACTGTTTCTATGGGGGCATATGCGGCGTTGAGGGCGTCCACCTGGTACCCGGGATCACTCAACGCGACAACGCGCATCTTAAGTTTGGCGGTGACGCCGGAGTTTTCGGTTCTGGCTTCTGTATAGATAAGGTCGGCTTCGTTGTTGAGAAGACCGGTGAGGTCGTTGCCGTCAGCGGTGGCCGGAAGAACCACGGTCCCGGGTTCCAGTTCCGTTGCAGGAGCGGTTCCCGCCAACAAAGGAACTCCGCCCTGCGGGTTCCATGGCAGGAGTGTGAGAGCGGATAACTGGGGTTCCAAACCTACCGGGACTGCGATAACGGGTTGTGCTGACTCTATTTCTGGAAGCGCGCTGATGTCGCGGAACGTGTTTTCCGTTAGAAGTCCCGCATCGTTGTAAGCGATGATCGTGCGCAGGGTCGAGGAATCATCGAGGCCTGCAGTCGCCTCGGCCTGGGCCATCGCTCCTAGGACAGTGCCAACAGTAACCGAGGCGCCACCGATGACGAGTAGGAAAACCAGCCCGAGGTAACGCCGCGGAGCTCTCCGGATTCCGGCGAAAATGAGCGTAAAGAGTGTCATGATTCCTTGTAATTCAATCGGTGTTTGAGCCGGTGGCCGGATGCGCCGGGGAGACGTTGGCAGAGGCAATGCTGCCGTGATCCAGGACGATTATGCGGTCGGCGTACTCGGCCGTGGCGAGATCATGGGTAGCCACTAGAATCCCTACCCCTGTTTGAGCAACCGCGCGCATCTGCTCGCGGACGTTCTGTGCGGCTGCCGCATCCAGGCTCGCCGTGGGCTCGTCAGCCAGGATCAGCCGAGGTGCTCTCACCAAGGCGCGGCAGAGCGCAACCCTCTGTGCTTGTCCGCCGGAAAGCGCCCCAGGAAGCTTTTCGGAGTGTTCTGTCAGTCCCATACGAGCGAGGAGCTTCAGGCCCGTGCGGGAACGCACTGAGGTTCGATCGGCTAGAAGGGGAAGGAGCACGTTTTCCAATGCGGTGAGATGGGGTGTCAGCGTCGGTTCTTGGAACAGGAATCCAACGTGGGCCGCTCTGAGCTTGGTCCGTTCCGCCTCGCTGAACCTTTCTGTTGACTTCCCACCCATAATTACGCTTCCAGAGGTGGGATTTTGGAGGAGTCCGGCTACTGCCAGCAGCGTAGACTTGCCCGCCCCTGAAGGACCGACAAGTGCAACCATTTCTCCTGAACGGACGGTGAGTTCGATGTTCTCCAGGACTGTTTGGGTTCCTGAACGCGTTTTGAACGACTTTCTCACCGAATGAAGCTCCACGATTGGTTCGCCGGGTGTTCCGTACATGTTTCTCCTCAAGAGCAATGATGCAGGTGCTGCTGAAAGGAGTAGGTAAATCTAGAATTCGCTCACTTTTCAGTTTGCGATCGCAGAGCCCCCACTCTCCCCTGCGTTCATCCAAACACACGATTAGCGACGTGCAATCAAATTTTCGGTTTAATTGACATCAACCGCGAGCAGTATGACAGTCTTTTTGCCGCGTTCCGCCTGGTTTCTGACGGCGGGACTGCGATTTTTAAGGTGGCCCTTGTAAAGGGGTTGACAACTCGCGGCAAGTTGGTCAATATCAGGCAGAACCTATCTCGTGGCATCAGGCGCACAGTTTCCCTGGTGACCGCCCGCCACCGAACCTCATCAAACCGGACTACGGGCAATTGTCTTTAGGCATTTAGGAAGCGAGCCGGCAAACATAGGGTCGAAGTAGGCCTCGGGCTTCGACTCGGGATTGCGGGAGCCGGTGAAAATGCTGCGTTTCTGCTGCTGCTGATGTGAGGGGGAATGCTGCGGGCGAAGTCAGGCTCCCGCGGGAACCTGATCCAGCGTGCGGCCGGTGAACGCAACGAGGCGCTCCAGGCTTCCGGCGGTATCGTCCACTACGGTCTCCTCTGCGAAGCTGCCATTCCTGCGAACCTCCGGGCTGATGGTTTCGCGGGCCAGCTTCAGAACATAACCGGACAGCTCCGGTGCCACCTCAAGGGTACGGCCGGTGGCGACGCTGAAGTCCCAGGCGTGGACCAGGAACTCGAGGTTCAGGATGTTCGCAGCCAGGGTTGCGGGCAGCTCGGCGAACCCGATGTCCACGGTGCCGTCGAGGCCGCGGGCGGCGAATGCCTCGAGGGTGCGCTGGGCCAGTTCTGCGATCCGTACCTCGGGCGTTGTTGAAGAAGGCTGCACGCCTGTCACGCCTAATGCCTTGGCGATCCCGCTGACCTTACCCTCCAGATGATCAACCAACTGCGCCACGTTGAAGTCCTCGCAGGGTGTCTGCAGATCCATGTCCGCCTGAGTCAGGCCGGCAAGGACGCGCTGGGCGATGGCAAGTGTAGCGTCGGCGCTGATGAGCCTGTCCAGCTCGCCCAGGGTCCACGGATCCAAGCCGGCGTCGCCGGTGGTAGCGAGCGTGACCAGACGGCCCAGGTAGTGGGTCCAGCCTTCGGCGTGACCGGCTTCGTCTTCCGGCTCGAGTCCGTCGTGGCGCAATGTGACTGCCGTGCCGCCCTCGGTTTCCTCCAGGGTGATGGCGATGGTGGAACCTCCCGGAACTACAGGAACTCCGGGCTCGGTCCAGTCCCAGGTGAAGACGATGCGCTTACCGGCCTCCACTTCGGTGAAGGTGCCGATCGCGGACTTGCCCGGGACGACGGTCCAGCGGAATTCACCGCCAACGCGCAGGTCCACGCGGGCAGCAACGGTCTGCCAGCGGCGGAGGCGTTCGGGCTGGGTGATGAGGTCAAAGGCGGCATCCGGGCTGACGGGGATGATGACAGTTTTGGAAAAGGACATCAGAGTTCTCCTGGTTGCGGGGTGTGCGGATCTTGGGGCTTCGATTGATTACTGCTGTTCAGTGCCGCGGCATCGGCCACGAGCAGGTCCAGTTCATTGGTCCAGAACGAATCAAATGCCTGCCGAAGCCGGGCCATCCCGGCTTCCTCGAGGCGGTAGAACCTGTTGCGCCCGGATTTTCGTGCCGAAACCAGGCCAACTTCCGCCAGGAGCAGCAAGTGTTGCGAAATCGCGGACCTGCTGACCGGGAAGGCATCAGCCAGTTCGGTGACGGTGGATTCGCCACGGGCCAGCAACTGGAGTAGACGACGCCGGTTGGGCTCGGCGGCGACTTCCAGTAGATCGAGCATGGTTAATACGTTAGCCAGCACTAACGCATTAAGCAAGAGTCACGCAAAAGAACATCCCCCGGCAGCCGGGCGCGCCAGCGCTTTGGCAGGTAACGCTGGACAGAGAGTTCGCCCTGGGCAAACATGGCAGGGGGAGGCGTTCGGAAAAAGTTGAGCGTAGTACACTCAAGTTAAAGATTTTGTGTCCCGAAAGGAGCTCTCATTGGACGTCAAATTCACCACCAAGAGCCAGGAGGCTCTTTCGGCGGCAGCCATGAACGCATCGACCGCCGGCAACCCGCAGGTGGAGCCCGCCCATCTGCTGAAGGCGCTGATGGACCAGCGCGAAGGCGTGGCAGTGGCCCTGCTCCGCGCCGCCGGTGCTGATCCTGACGCCGTCAGTGTCCAGGCCAGCAACGCGATCAAAGCCCTGCCCGCGAGCTCGGGAAGTTCCGTCCAGCAGGCGCAACTGTCCCGCCCGTCGCTGCAGGCGATTCAAACAGCGCAAACGGAAGCCGACCGCCTCGGTGATTCCTTCGTCTCCACCGAGCACCTGCTGCTGGGCCTTGCAACCGGAAGTGACGGCGTCGGGCGGTTAATGTGCGACGCCGGAGCCTCCCATGAAGCACTCCTCGCCGCGCTGCCAGGTGTCCGTGGTGACCGCAAGGTCAACTCCCCGGATCCTGAGAACACCTTCCAGGCGCTCGAAAAGTTCGGCACCGACCTCACCGCAACGGCGCGCTCCGGCAAGCTGGATCCGGTGATCGGCCGCGACTCGGAAATCCGCCGCGTGATCCAGGTGCTGAGCCGGCGCACCAAGAACAACCCCGTGATCATTGGCGAGCCAGGGGTGGGCAAGACGGCGGTGGTCGAAGGCCTGGCCCAGCGCATGATTGCCGGTGATGTGCCGGAGAGCCTGCGCGGCAAGACCCTGATCGCCCTGGACCTTGCGTCCATGGTGGCCGGCGCCAAATATCGCGGCGAGTTCGAGGAGCGGCTGAAGGCTGTCCTGGAGGAGATCAAGAACTCCGACGGGCAGATTGTCACCTTCATCGATGAGATCCACACGGTAGTGGGGGCAGGTGCCACCGGCGATTCCTCCATGGACGCGGGCAACATGCTCAAGCCCATGCTGGCCCGCGGCGAACTGCGGTTGATCGGTGCCACCACTCTGGATGAGTACCGCGAGAACATCGAGAAGGACCCTGCTCTGGAGCGCCGCTTCCAGCAGGTCTACGTGGGCGAACCCAGCGTGGATGACACCATCGGCATCCTCCGTGGACTCAAGGAACGCTACGAGGCGCACCACAAAGTGGCCATCGCTGACTCCGCCCTGGTTGCAGCTGCCACGCTGTCCAACCGGTACATCTCCGGCCGCCAGCTGCCTGACAAGGCGATCGATCTCGTCGATGAAGCGGCGTCCCGGCTGCGGATGGAGATTGATTCCGCTCCGGAAGAGATCGACCAGCTCCGCCGCGCCGTCGACCGCCTCACCATGGAAGAACTGGCGCTTGACGGCGAAAAAGACGCCGCTTCCGTGGAACGGCTGGCAGCCCTTCGTGCTGACATGGCGGACAAGAAGGAACAGCTGAACGCCCTCAACGCCCGCTGGGAAGCCGAGAAGGCCGGCCTGAACCGGGTGGGTGACCTGAAAGCCAAGCTGGACGAGCTGCGCTCCACGGCTGACAAGGCACAGCGTGAAGGTGACCTGGAAACGGCATCCCGTGTGCTTTACGGGGAAATCCCCGCTTTGGAACGTGAGCTGGACGCAGCCGCACGGGCCGAAGCCGAGGTGACTGACAAATCCGGACAGATGGTGGCAGAGCAGGTCACTGCGGACGACATCGCCGAGGTCATTTCCGCATGGACAGGTGTCCCCGCAGGCCGCATGCTGCAGGGCGAAAGCCAGAAGTTGCTGCATATGGAGCAGGAGCTGGGCAAGCGGCTGATCGGCCAGTCCAAGGCAGTACAGGCAGTCGCCGATGCCGTCCGCCGCGCCCGTGCCGGAATCAGCGATCCCAACCGGCCCACTGGGTCCTTCCTGTTCCTTGGGCCGACCGGTGTCGGCAAGACCGAACTGGCCAAGGCGCTCGCGGACTTCCTGTTCGACGACGAACGCGCCATGGTGCGGATCGACATGTCCGAGTATTCGGCGAAGCACGCCGTGGCCCGCCTGGTCGGTGCGCCTCCCGGATATGTGGGCTATGAGGAGGGCGGCCAGCTAACCGAGGCAGTCCGCCGTCGTCCCTACTCCGTGGTGCTGCTGGATGAGGTGGAGAAGGCCCACCCCGAGGTATTCGACATCCTGTTGCAGGTGCTGGACGATGGCCGGCTCACCGATGGCCAGGGCCGTACCGTGGACTTCCGGAACGCCATCCTGGTCCTCACGTCCAACCTGGGCAGCCAGTTCCTGGTGGACCAGAGCCTGGATCCGGCCCGCAAGCGGGACGCAGTCATGGCCACCGTGAACGCCTCTTTCAAGCCGGAGTTCCTGAACCGGCTGGACGAGGTGGTGCTGTTCGACGCCCTCACCGTTGATGAGCTTGCCCGCATTGTGGAGATCCAGGTGGCCGAACTGGGCCGCCGCCTGCACGAACGCCGACTTACTCTCGAAGTGACCGAAGGCGCCCGTGCCTGGCTGGCCATGTCCGGCTTTGACCCGGCTTATGGTGCCCGTCCGCTGCGCCGGCTGGTACAGCGCGAAATCGGCGACCGGTTGGCCAAGGCGATCCTCGCCGGTGACATATCGGACGGCGATACCGTTTTGGTAGATACCGCTGCCGACGTCGACGAACTCACCGTCGAGGCCCTGGCAAACCCGACGGCGGCAGCCACCCTGGGATCAGGCCTTTCAGTCACGCGGAAGGCTGGTTAGGGGAGCACGCTTCCAGGTCACGTCGCCGGAAGGCGGCAGGCCAAGCGCCGCCCGCGCGACATCAGAACCGGGGCCATTGTCAGATCTGGCTCTAAGACTGCTCGCTGGCCATGTGCAGGAAGTGCCTTCCGGACCCTACTCGGACGCTCTTTTCCCTGCTGCCTGATGTCAGGTTGGGGTGTGCCCCAACCTGACGCAATCTCGCCCGTGAGCCAAAAATCCCCGGACTTATCGAAGCTGGCTACATGGGCCGAAATGCGGACCAGCAGTTTGAGCCGGGTTCACCTTCTGATCTTTTCGGATAAAGCGTGAGCGTGGTGCAGCAGCAGGCGCCCCAATATGGGCCGACGTTCCGGGGAGAAACGGGCTTCTATCCCGGTAACGCTTAATGCCCATGCCGGTTGCCCTGCGCCGTCAAATACTGCTGCCCCCATGCCCCAGCTGCCCTGGACCACCAATCCGGGATTGGTTGCGTACCCCGTCACCCGGGTAGCTTCAATCCGCTGCCGGACCCGGTCAGCGGTGTGCTCGGGACCACAGTCATCCTCCAGGTCTGCGCGGGCAAGGTACCGTTCCACCGCGTCCCCGGGCAGGAAGGAGAGGATGGCCAAACCGGCTGTTGCGACGCCGAGCGGGAATCGTTTGCCCTCGTAGAGCACGAATGACCGGATAGGAAAGCTCCCGTCCTGCCGCAGGACGCACACAGTTTCATCCCCACGTCGAGCGGACAGGAAGGCACTCTCTCCGGTCTCGTCCGCCAGGGCACGAACGTGTTCCCTGGCCACTTCGGTGATGTCATAGCGCTCGGCAGCAACGGATCCCATGAGATAGAGTTCCGGCCCCAGGTGCCAACGCCCGGCCTTCGAGTCATGGTCTAAAAAGCCTTCGGCCACCAAAGATGAGAGCAAACGGTGCGCTGTGGGTCGGGCCAGAGCGGTGGCGCGTGCCACCTCAGATGTTCCAATCCCCCGCGGCATTGCCCCACTAACCGCCCTAAGAATCTGACCAATACGGCCTACCACTTGGGCGCCAGGAATTGTTTCCACCATGTCTACATTATGGACGATGCCTTGCTCTCCGACCACATCGCGAGCAATCTGCCCTAAATATGGGAAGTCGATTGACCGTCTGTTGCTGCTATGACTACCGTCAACCCTACGTGGCAAGGGCCATATAATGGACGGCAGGACAAGACATGACATCGAAAATTTGGAGCAGTGCCACCGAGGCGCTATCCGGGAACATCAGTGACGGGATGGTCCTGGCGATTGGCGGCTTCGGCCTTAGCGGAATCCCTCGGGACCTCATTGAGGCCGTCCGCGATAGCGGTGCCCGGGACTTGACTATCGTTTCAAACAACATGGGTGTCGATGGGAAGGGCCTTGGCCTGCTGCTGGAAAATCAGCAGGTTAGCAAAGTCCTGGCTTCCTACGTTGGTGAGAACAAGCTTTTTGCAGAACAGTACTTGGCCGGATCGCTTGACGTCGAGTTCGTCCCGCAAGGGACTCTTGCCGAGCGGCTGAGGGCAGGCGGCGCCGGAATTCCTGCCTTTTACACTCCCACCGGGGTTGGCACGCCCATTGCCGAGGGCAAACCCGAGGCTGAGTTCGACGGCCGCCGGTGCATCCTGGAACGCGGCATCGTAGCGGACATCGCCCTGGTGCGCGCCCATCAAGCGGACAGCGAGGGAAACCTGCGTTACAGAATGACCGCCCGGAACTTCAACCCCCTCGTTGCCGCGGCCGGTCGTCTGACCATCGCTGAAGCCGAAGAAGTGATTGACGGCTTCCTGGATCCCAACGATGTTGTGACGCCCGGTGTTTTCGTGCAGCGCGTTGTTAGCGTCGCCAACCAGACGAAAGACATCGAACAGCGGACCGTTCGCGTCCGCGCGGAGGTATAGCCCATGTGGACACGAGATGAAATGGCGGCCATCGCCGCAGCAGAACTCGAAGACGGCCAGTATGTAAATCTGGGTATCGGGATCCCCACCTTGGTCGCAAACCATCTGCCCGAAGGCGTCAGGGTGACGCTGCAAAGCGAGAACGGGCTACTGGGTATGGGTCCTTTCCCCTACGAAGGTGACGAGGACGCCGACCTTATCAATGCTGGCAAGCAGACGGTCACGATAATGCCCGGCGGCAGCTTCTTCGATTCCGCTGTTTCCTTCGGCATGATCCGAGGCGGACACGTCCAGACTGCCATTCTCGGCGCCCTGCAGGTTTCCGGGTCAGGAGACCTGGCCAACTGGACCATTCCGGGGAAGCTCGTCAAAGGCATGGGCGGTGCCATGGATCTGGTAGCCGGCACACCACGGGTCATCGTGGTTACAGACCACGTCTCCAAAGACGGCACCCCGAAGATCGTCGCGGAGTGCGACCTTCCGCTGACCGGGGTAGCTGTAGTGGACCGCATTATCAGCGACCGGGCCGTCTTTGACGTGGTCGGCGGAGGCTTGGTGCTGCGCAAGATCGCGCCAGGGCACACCGTTGCTGAACTTCGGGAACTGACTGGCGCGGCATTCAAAATCGACCTCGACATTGACGCTTTAAACGCTGGCGGGACCTCCGCGCCGGCAGGGGCTAAAGCGGCTGCCTCGCAGCCAGTTGGGGCTGGAGCATGAGCGCGCTGATTGCCGGTTACGCCAGGACTCCGTTTTCCCGGTTTAACGGGCGCTTGGCCTCCGTCCCGGCAACAGTCCTCGGCGCCCATGCCATCACCGCAGCCCTGCGCCGCGCTGGTGTGGATCCGACCGAAGTACAGCGCGTGATCGCCGGGCATGTCCTGCAGGGCGGAGCAGGCCAGAACCCGGCCCGGCAATCTGCCGTGGCCGCCGGCATCCCTCTGAATGTTCCGGCTATGACTCTTAATGCAGTTTGCCTCTCCGGAATGGAGGCTGCCGTCGCTGCCGCACGGCTGATTGACAGTGGTGAGGCAGAAGTCGTCGTAGCCCTTGGCCAGGAATCCATGTCACTGGCACCGCACGTATTCAACGCGCGGACGGGCCAGAAGTACGGTGCCCTCGAGATCGTGGACACCCTGGAGTTCGATGGTCTCACTGACGCTTTTGAAAAGCGCTCGATGGGAATGTCCACTGAGGATGGAAATGCCGATTTTGGTCTGGACCGGGCCCGCCAGGACGCCTGGGCGGCCTCCTCACACCAACGCGCTGAAAACCACACTGCTTTTCATGCAGAAGAGATCGCCCCGTACACGCTGGCTTCACGCGCCGGCGAAACCGTTATCGCCGACGATGACGGGGTGAGAAGCGGAACGACCGTAGAGTCACTAGGAAAGCTGCGTCCGGCCTTTAGCAAGCACGGCACAATCACGGCGGGCAACTCCTCGCAGATCACGGACGGAGCCGCGGCCTTGGTTTTGGTAAGCGAAGCAGCAGCTGAAAGACTCGGCCTTTCGCCCCTCGCAACCGTGCAATCCCACGCGCTGGTGGCGGGGCCAGACGTACGCCTGCACGACCAGCCCGCCCAGGCCATCCTGGCCGCACTCAAAAAAACCAGCACCGGGGTTGAGGAGCTGGCCGCCGTAGAGATCAACGAGGCGTTCGCTGCCGTCGCCGTACAGTCAGCCCAGACCCTGGGAGTCAACCCGAACATCGTCAATACCCGCGGTGGGGCGGTCGCTCTCGGCCACCCGATTGGCGCTTCAGGTGCACGCATCATCGGCACACTTGCCCGTCAACTTGCCGACCTTGGGACGGGACGGCTGGGTGCCGCAGGCATCTGCGGCGGCGGCGGACAGGGATCCGCAGTTATTCTCAGGTCCCTTTAGGAGGCCAGTCCGTGACTGTCCGCTCCAAGCTGGCACCTGAACAACTAAACAGGCCCACCCGGTACGGTCAAGGCGTTCAAGAGAGATTGCTGCAACGTTCGACGAACGCGTCTTCCCGGGCGGCTTGACCTACTCCGGGCACCCGATAGCCGCTGCCTCCATCGTCGCCTCCATCGAGGCTTTCGAAGAAGAGGACATCATCGGGAACGCTGCACGCATCGGCCGGGACCACCTCGAGCCGGGCCTGCAGGCGCTTGCTGAAAAACACAGCGTCATCGGTGAAGTCCGCGGGCGCGGTGTCTCCTGGGCGCTGGAACTCGTGCAGGATCGCGCGACCCGCACGCCCGTCACAGCCGAATACATGGGCCGCTTCAAGGCCGAACTGTTCGGGCGCGGACTGCTGCCGTTCATCGCCGACAACCGCATCCACGTTGTCCCACCAGCCGTCGTCACCGCCGAGGAGGTAGCCCAGGCACTCGCCTTCTACGACGAGGCTTTGACCGCAACCAACATCTAGGCCAGTTCCACAGGGCGTTGAATCCCCGCTCAGGCATCAGCCCTGCGGGGATTCAACTACTCATATTTCTGAATGTTCTAGCGATGATAGCCGCCTAGACTAGCCCGAGCCATGCCCCGTAGCTAGACACAAGCCAGCCTAGGACTTCATCAGAACTAACTCGGCTCAAGAGCTCCCGCTGCCTACTCCGCGCCCTTTTCAAACGCCGAAATGGACCTTCCGTCAGGCTGCTGGTCTTTGGGCTGCGGCATATCGACAACGCCGGCAGGGGCCTCAGCGGGATGCAGCTACACATGCCCAGTAATGCGATGCTCAATGCTCCCTATCATCATCAACAGAGGGTCACAATCATGTCGGAACCGGCAGTCCGCATACCCAATCGTGCTGGTGCGAAGCTCCGAGAAGGTCGGGAGGCGTTCGCCTCTGAAAAACTGATCGTTGACAAGGATGGCTCTCCCATCGTGGTTGCTGGAGTGACGGGAGGCGGAGCGCATGGGTGCCTACGGAGACCGGGATTCTGAAGAGAATTTGACGAAATGGCAACCGGTTGCAAAAATGGACGAAGCGATTCCCCGAGGGTGTAGTTGCTCAGGACAGCAAAGAGCCAAGCCCTCCGCGAGGGGGCGATTCGATTCTTTGCTCGGTCAGATTCTGTCCAACAAGGCGCCACTGGCTGGCGCATAGGAGACCTTTCGTGAACCAGCTTGCGCCGGGGCTCGCTGCACATGTTGTGCCGCGAGCTCGCGTCCTGATCGATAACGACTTCTCAGGTGATCCAGACGACCTTTACCAACTCGTACATCATTTGCTCTCGACGTCGGTGCAAGTTATCGGGATTATCGGTTCGCACCTCAGCGTTGACGACATCTTCGATCCCTCCGACCGGCAGGCCGAGAATGCGGTTCGCATAGCCGAGGAGACCCTGCAAGTGCTCGGCATGGCGGGTACCGTGCCGGTGTATCGCGGAGCTTCTGTCGCCCTGACGGACGGGATGACGCCGCAGCCTTCAGACGCAGTCGATGCCATCCTGGCCGAGGCGCGGAAGGAGGGCGAACTGCCCCTCTACTTTTGTGCGGGCGCCGGGCTGACTGATCTCGCCTCGGCACTGATGATTGACCCATCGATAGCGGAGCGGATGACATTGGTCTGGATCGGCGGGGCCGAGTACCCGGACCTTGCCAGGCCGCCGGCCGGCGCCACCGACGTTGAATACAACCACGACATCGATCGCGAGGCGGTCCGCTTCGTCTTCAACGAGACCACTATCCCGATCTGGCAGTTTCCGCGAGACGTGTACCGTCAGGCGCTGATGAGCCACGCCGAACTCGAAACGCGGGTGGCGCCCTGCGGGCCGGTCGGGGCCTATCTCGTCGAGGCGCTCGCTACGGTGATCGGCCGCGCGAGCTCCTATGGCGTGAAGTCGGGGGAGACGTACGTGATGGGCGACAACCCTTTGGTGCTGGCGACGTCCCTGCAATCAGGGTTCCAGCCCGACACGTCGTCGAGCGCCTTCCAGGTCCGTCCCACCCCGGCGATCGATGAGAACGACGCCTACGCCGGCGTGAGCCCGACGCCGCGGCCCATGCGCGTCTACACCAAGATCGACACGAGGCTGATGTTCGAGGACTTCTACGCTCGCCTGGCTCTACACGCGTCCCGAACGGAGTAGAGGCCGGAATCAGCGGGGGCTGGTCGGAGTCACAGTCCGGCTCAGCTCCCGACGCACCATTCGAGCGGGGATGGATCGGGAATTGGCTACACCACCGTGATGACGACTCGCGCGTAGGCGGTTAGTGGCATATCCGCGTCTTCAGTCACTTCGAGCAGCACGTGCAGCGACTCGCCCACGACGGCGTCGGCGGGCACAGTGACGACAGCATGGGCGGCGTCGGCGTTCTCGATGGCCGCCGCTGTGCGTACGGTTCCTGCTTCCCTGTAGTGCCACCACCGGTACAAGAGCGAGTCCCCGTCCGGATCGGAAGCTTCTGCCTGGAGTTCGAGCCTTTGCCCGGGCGAGGCCGTCATATCGAGACCGGTCATGACGTCCACCACGGGGTGGTGGTTGACCTCCTCAAACTTCGGGGTGACTGACCACCGCATGCGGGCAGCGAAATCCTGTTGCGCCACGCGGAACCACCGGGTGAGCGTGTACTCCGGAGGCGTCGAGCCGTCGGCGGATGACTCTTCGGCACCCTTCAGTGCCCAGGTGTCCGGGCCGTCCTGGGTGCGGATCGCGCGTCCACCCCAGCCGCCGAAGGTCGGATGCTCGAACCCGCGCAGGCCGTTGCTGATGAGATTGAGCATGTTGGTCGTGTCGCCCTCCGAGATCCACTCTCCGGCGGGCGGCGGATCGATCCAAACCCTGAACCCTTGGGCCGTCAACTCGTCTCGCGAGTAACCGCTGAGATGGAAATAGTCGCTCGGATCACCGGGCACCATCTGCCGCCCGGCTCCCGCCACGCGGTAGAGAGCGCCCAACGGCCCGATCGAAGTGACGTTCTCCCGCATCCACTCCGCCCCGATCAGGTAACGGTCGTCAGGCAGGAGCACGTACCGAATCGGATATCCCCAGGTGGCGGCCATGACGTCGGTGACGCGAATGTCAGGCCATTCGCGACGGATGTAGTCGTCGTAGGTCGCGTCCTGTGAGGCAAATTTCGTGATTACCGCCTTCCGGCTGACGCGTGTGCGCACGTCGTCCCAATCTGCGCCACCCGAGTGTGTCTCCTCAATGGACCGTAAAGCTCGCGCGATGGTGCTGGTTCCGGCCCACACTTGCAGATGCAAGGGTTGCGGGTCGTCATCGAGCAAGGCCTCGGCGATCAGTCGAGATCCGGGGGAGTCGACGTCCATTTCGCCTTCGAACGAAATGTTGCCGGTGCAGATGACCGACCTGAGACGCTCCGGTTCGGGATAGCGAGAGTCGTGCACGGCGAGGTTGGGATAGACCTGCTCGTAGGCATCGACGGCGTCATCGATGAAGCGCTCACCTTGTGCCCACCGCCACGAGGTTTGCGGTTCAGAGTACTCGCGGTCCGGGAGTAGGAACTCCGTTCCGGCGCCGTCGCCCGCCCAGTGGTAGCGGCTGCTCGCGTAGATGAGCCCGTCGATGCACAGTTCGTTACTGTAAAGAAGTAGACGGATCATCGAGTTGAGATCGTCGAGTTCGGGATCCGCGGTGACGATCGTGCGCGGGAGGGGCGAGGTCATCAGTTTTCCTTGTAGGTTGCGGGTGCGGGCCTGTCGAGCGACACGAGGACGCTGTCCAGGTACCGGCGCGATAGCGTTGCTTGGCCGATCTCCGCGACGCCGTACAAGCGCTGAAGCTGCAGGCCGTACGCGAGTGCTTCATACATCTGCGCTGCTTCCGCGGGATCAACACCTGGGCGAAGGTCCCCGTCCTGCTCGGCTTCTTGGAACGCAGTGCGGATGGTAAGAAGCACGAGGCGGAACCGCTCGCGGAAGTACTCATGCGCGGGATGGTCCCCGATGGTCGCCTCTGCCGAAAGGATCGCAAAGAGCTGCGACAGCCCCCGGTCTTGCTCGTCTCGCTCGGCGATGGTCAGCAGTCCTCGCAGCACCTCGATCCCTCGCCTGCCCCGCAGGTGACTCACCGCGTCCTCGTCCCGGCGCCGGAGCACCTCTTCCAGCAGTCCGGCCTTGGTCGGAAAGTGGTGCAAGACCCCGGGTATCGTCATGCCCGCACGCTTCGCGATCTCACTCATCGAAGCGTTCAGATACCCATGCTGCGCGAACACTTCGAACGACGCGTCGAGGATGTCCTCGCGCCGCTTCGGAGTGTTCGCATACATACCGCGCTTGCCTGAGGTTGTGTGCATCTCTGTATCGTACCAAAACCTTCAACGAGTAAACACTTAACTGCATATAGGTTTTCGTGTTAAGCTCCCATTAACGCCATGCGACGTGAACACGTCGCGGTGCACAGTGGCGATCGAGATTCACTGCTACAGAGCAGCTCACCTTGACGAAAGGGATGTTGATGACTCGAGATGGTGATCGGCGGATACTGCGTTGGGGCATCGTCGGGACGGGGCGGATCTCGCGTCAGGTGGTAGCCGACTTCGCGAACACGGACCAGGCGGCCGTGGTCGCCGCGTGTTCGCGCACTCGGGGTAAGGCCGATCGCTTCGCAAACGATCTCGGGATTCCCTACCGCTATGACGATTTTGAGGAGATGCTCGGCTCCGACATCGATGCGGTCTACATCGGGACCCCGTCCGCCACTCATTTCCCTCTCGCCGCCGACGCGCTCCGCAAGGGCCGCCACGTCCTGTGCGAGAAGCCTCTGGGGTTGGATGCCGCGCAGGTGCGGCAGCTTGCAATCATCGCGGAGGACCATGACGTCTTCCTCATGGAAGCGATGTGGATGAAGTTCAATCCCCTCTACACTAAGCTGCTGGAACTGATCGAGGCGGGATCCATCGGCGAGGTGAGCAGCATCCGGGCCGCATTTGGCTCACCGGTTCCGGATGATCCAATCCGGCGGTCGGCTCCACGAGCTGGCGCGCTCCTCGACCGCGGCATATATCCGGTGACTTTGAGTCATCTGGTCTTCGGTGCGCCCTCGCGCATCTCCGCCGGAGGTCATGCGTCGCCCGAAGGAGTTGATCTGAGCGTGCACTTCACCCTCGGCTATCCGTCGGGACGCTTCGTGCAGGGCGCGAGCTCGACGGTCGACTACCTCGACCAGTCAGCGTCCGTCTCAGGGACGCGCGGCTGGGTCGCCATCGGACCGGGCTTCTGGTTCGCATCCGAACTGACCCTCCATCACTCGGAGGGGGTGCGCCTGGTATCAGAGACACATGGAGTCGACCGGGTCGGGTACGGATACGTGCCGATGCTCCGAGAGGTCACCGCCGCCATCCTTGACGGTCGCAGGGAGCATCCTCGCCACAGCCTCGAGGAGACCGTGAGTGTGTTCGACACCTTGGACGGGATCCGCGCGCAGCTCGTGGTCCCAGGGCCGCCTGACCGCTGAACCCCAGTACCAACCGATTCCACTCCCATCACTCGAAGGACATCTGCATGTTGAAACCACAAAGCTCCACGACGCGAGACGTTCGCTCACTGGACGGGCTCTGGGCATTCGCCCTCGATACGGACGCCGGCGAGAAGCCGTGGGGCTCCCCCCTCGCGACGCCGCTGCAGGCGCCGGTGCCCGCGAGCTACAATGACATCTTCGTCAACACCGACACTCGAAACCACGTTGGCATGGCCTGGTATCAGCGGGACGTGCATATCCCGGCGGGGTGGTCGAGGGAACGCGTGGTCGTACGCATCGACGCCGCGACCCACCGTGGAGTCGTCTACATCGGCGAGCAACTCGTCGCCGAGCATGTTGGCGGCTACACCCCATTCGAAGCTGACATCACCGACCTCGCTCAGGCCGGCACCAAGGTACGGCTCACGATCGGCGTCGATAACCGTCTGAGCTCCGAGACAATCCCGCCAGGTTACATCATTCTCGACGACGAAGGTCGGTCGGTTCAGAAGTACCGCCACGATTTCTTCAACTATGCCGGCCTCCCCCGGAGTATCTGGCTCTACTCGACGCCTGACGAGCCAATCACGGACATCACGGTCACCACCGACGTATCCGACGGGACCGCGACCGTCGGATACACAGTGGAGACCGCTGCCCCAGAGCGGGTGCGGGTCAATCTGCGTGACGAAGCCGGAGCCGTCGTCGCGTCCGGCTCAGGTGCAGTCGGCACTCTGTCAGTCCGGCAGCCCCATCTCTGGAATCCCGGAGCGGCCTACCTGTACTCGCTCGAGGCCGAGTTGGTCGATGGAGAGGTGGTCACCGACTCCTACACTCTTCCCGTCGGAATCCGCACCGTGGAGGTTCGAGGCCAAGAATTCTTGATCAACGGTCATCCCTTCTACTTCACCGGCTTCGGCAAGCACGAGGACTCAGCCGTGCGCGGCAAGGGTCACGACGCGGCTCTCATGGTCCACGACTTCGAGTTGATGCGCTGGATGGGGGCGAACTCCTTCCGGACGGCGCATTACCCATACGCCGAGGAGGTGCTCGACTACGCCGACCGCAATGGATTTGTGGTCATCGATGAAACGGCGGCGGTCGGACTCAACATCAACATGATCGGGGGAATGCTCGGACATGCCCCTCAGCCGACCTTCTCGCCCGAGACGATGAACGATCGCACGCGGGATGCCCACGCGCAGAGCATCCGGGAGCTTATCGCGCGCGACAAGAACCACCCTTCCGTCGTGATGTGGTGCATCGCGAACGAGCCGGCCTCCAGTGAAGAGGGTTCGCGGGACTACTTCGAACCACTGGTGGCTCTCACTCGAGAGCTCGACCCGACGCGGCCCGTGACCTATGCCAACCAGATCGCCGCGACTGTCGAGAAGGATCGCATCATGGACCTATTCGACGTGATCTGCCTCAACCGGTACTACGGGTGGTACCAAGACACCGGTGACCTGCGCGCAGCGGAGAGGCACCTCCAAGCCGAGCTGGAGGCGTGGGCATCCGCATACGACAAGCCGATCGTGATGACCGAGTACGGCGTGGACACCATGGCGGGGCTCCATGCAACCCGGCCCGGGCCGTGGAGCGAGGAGTACCAGGTCGACTTCCTCGAAATGTATCACCGCGTCTTCGACCGCGTCCCCGCCGTTGTCGGTGAGCAGATTTGGAACTTCGCGGACTTCGAAACCACTGCCGGAATCATCCGCGTCGACGGCAACAAAAAGGGCGTGTTCACGCGCGATCGCCGCCCTAAATCGGTCGCGCGTTCGCTGAGGAAGAGGTGGCAGGCGATGGCCGCAACCGCGACGCAGCTGGCGCCACCATCCGCCTGACCGCACCCAGGAAAGTTTCCACGCCGACTTACCCTTAATCGCCAAGCTTGAAATCGCGTGGATTCGGCGTGACGTGTCTTGGCAGGCTCGTCCTTCCTCCCACCACACCTTGCGACTCGTGTCTGCTCGACCGCCTGGACGCCGGCGGGGTTTGGTAGCCCCCCAACTCGACGGATCCACGTCGGTACTTCATGGTCGTGGTTGCATGGGCGCTCCGGACGCTCGCGATGGTGACAGCTGGAGGAACGACGACTGTTGCGCTCCTCGAGACCCCGTCCTCGAGCATCGTCGACCACCGGGAAAGCAGTCACCTGCTTTCCCGGTGCTTCGATCTCTGGCGTCCTTGGAGTGGTTCCCGTGCTCGTGGTCGATACTTGAAGACGTCTATTCCGTCGGCGCCCGGTCCGCCACCGGGATGGAAGCTCATCAGTCCTCTGACGATCAGCGGGTGCCCATCAGCATGACCGGACTCGCGGACTGGGCGTCGCTGAGATCGAACTGGTACCGTACGTGGTGACGGCC
Organism: Pseudarthrobacter sp. TRD_SC_9; assembly: GCF_055361265.1. NCBI lineage: Bacteria > Bacillati > Actinomycetota > Actinomycetes > Micrococcales > Micrococcaceae > Pseudarthrobacter > Pseudarthrobacter sp. TRD_SC_9. Next base: position 3,335,423 of record NZ_CM143956.1, on the reverse strand, counting down.
GTCGGTCTGTAACCGCCGACCTCCCCCATCTTAGCTGGCTGCTGCTGTCGGTTCGTCTGCGGCCAGGCTGGACTGATCGGTGAGCTCATGGTGAGGCAGCATGAGCGCGGCGATGAACCCGAGGGCGAACACGAAGCTGAGCCCGATGAAGATCGGTGCCATCGCGGAACTGTACGCCGCGGCCACCTCGACTTGGGTCTGCGGGGACAGTCGCTGCAGAGCAGAGGGAGTCAATGTCTCCAGCGGAACTCCGGAGGGAACACCGGCAACCAGTCGAGATGCGAAAAGGCCTCCGACCACTGCAGAGGCCACCGTGGAGAAGATCTGGCGCACAAGATGCACCGTCGATGTCACTGCACCGACGGCTGCCGGATCGGTGACCGCTTGGACGATCACGACGAGCAACTGCATGAAAGAGCCGCTGCCGAAGCCCACCAATGTCATCAGGGCGGCGACTACCCACAGTGGCGCCTCGCTCGTAAACGCCGTTCCGAAGAGCCCCACCGCACCGGCAGCGGTGCCGAAGATCGGGAATGCCCTGTATCGACCGGTACGGCTAACTGCGAATCCCGAGATGAGGGACGCCACCAGCATTCCTGAGACCGACGCCAACGGGACAAGGCCTGCGACCGTGGCCGAGGTGCGATAGACCATCTGTATGTAAGTAGGAAGGTATGACACGACGCTGAGGAGTCCGACTCCGACAACTGTTCCGAGCGTGATCGCGACCACCACGACGCGTCTGCGGAAGATCGTTATCGGAATCAAGGGGTGCTCGGATCGGAGCTCGACGATGAAGAATCCGACGGTCGCGAGCATCGCCACCCCGGCGAGGATGATGATCTGCGGCGATTCCCACGCCAGGATGCCGCCACCCAACGTGACTACAGAGACCAGGCTGGTCGTCGCTATACCGAGGAGCACCGCACCCGGTACGTCGAATGTGCCCCTGCCCGGAGTCCGAACCGACCGTGGAACGCTTCGTGCGGCGAGCAAGAGTGCGATGAGTCCCAGCGGCGCGTTCATCCAGAAGATCCAGCGCCACCCGACCGTGTCGGTGAGCAGGCCGCCCGCGAGCGGACCAAGCAGGATGGCGATCGGGAACGAGGCGCCGACGATGGCCTGGTACTTCGCGCGCTGGCGTAGGGCCACGGCATCTGCGAGAACGGTCTGCGAGAGGATCTGGACGCCGGCTCCGCCGATACCTTGCAGGACGCGCGCCCCGGTGAGTTGAGCCATATCGTTGGAGAAGCCGCAGAGTAGCGACGCAATGATGAACAGCGACACGCTGCCGAGGAACAGCCCGCGACGCCCGTATATATCCCCGAGGCGCCCGAACACGGGCATCGCGATTGTGACCGCGAGCGTGTATCCGACGATGACGAGGGTGAGGTATTGCACCCCACCGAGTTCGCCTGTGACCGTCGCTAGCGATGAGGCGATGATCGTATGGTCGAGAGCGCTGAGCAACGAAACGAGCGTAAGCGCGACGAGAAGAGCCCGTAGGCGGGAAGGCGAGAGGTTCACGCGGCATCCACCCCTTCGACGGCCGTGTCGACGATCGCATGCACCGGCGCTGTGATGTCGATGACGAGACCGTGTTCATCGCCTCCGAGAGGCTCGAGGATCGCGAGCTGCGACTCTAGCAGCGCGGCGGGCATGAAATGACCATGACGATTTGCCGCACGGGTGGCGAGCACCGCTCGACCGCCGTCGAGATGGACGAACCGCGTCCCTGGGCACACGGCCCGCAGTTGATCCCGGTACACGCGTTTCAACGCCGAACACGCGACGACGATGCCACCCTCCTCGCGTCCGCGAGCGAGGACTACCCCGGCTGCGGCCAGCCATGGCGACCCGTGTTCATCGGTGAGTGGCTCGCCAGATGCCATCAGAGCCACGTTCGACGCCGGGTGAAAATCGTCGACGTCCATCCAACTGAGTCTTAGTCGATCCGCCAGAGCGGCGGCGATGGTTGACTTGCCTGCTGCTGAGACACCCATCACCATGATCGCGGGCTCGTTTCTGCTGTAGCCTGTCTCACCAATCATGTATTGTGCCGTCGGGGAGTCGGTTGTACGGCAGATATGCCTGCTGAAACTGAGCCATCGGTCAGCTCTCCTGATTCTTCGCTGCAGTCCACCGGGTCCGCAGGGCGTGCGCTGCAGCCTTTGGCCGCCGGTCCCTTGTGAAGACGCCCTTCTTGTTGCCGTCCACGCGGATGAGCCCGGTGGATGTCTGGAAGTCGGCGAAGTTCCAGACATGTTCTCCGACGACGGCGTCTATGCCGTCGAAAACGGCGTGATACGCGTCAAGGAAGTCGTGCTGGTACTCCTCGCTCCACGGCTGGGTGAGCACCGAGTGGAGCCCTGAGATCGTGTCGGCACCGTACTCGGTGATGAGGATCGGCTTGTCGTAGGCTTGCGCCCACTCACGCAGCTCATCCCGGAGCTGGGTGCCCGCCGTCTTCAGGTCACCGCCATTTATGTACCAGCCGTTGTACCGGTTCAGGCTCACCACATCGAAGAGGTCTACGATGCGGTCACAAGTGGCCGACGCCCGTGGCTCGTTGGTGTAGGTTATCGGCCGCGTCGGATCGAGCTGGCGCGCGAGGCTCACAAGCGGCTCGAAGTACGGCCTTGAGCCGTCCTCCGTCGCGTCCGGTTCGTTCACCAGGCACCACATCACGACGGAAGGATGATTCTTGTCGCGCGCGATAAGCTCTCGGATCGACTGCGCGTGTGCGTCCCGGGTGTGGTCGTTGAACATCTCGGATGAGAAAGACAGCCGTGAGCCGCGCCCGAAGATTCCACCGCCGAGGCCGAGGTTCAGCCCGACCGCAGGCGTCTCGCCGATTACGACGATGCCGTGCCGGTCCGCGTACTCGAGAACTTCCTCCGCATACGGGTAATGCGCCGTCCGGAAGGAATTCGCTCCCATCCAGCGCATGAGACCGAAGTCGTGGACCATAAGTGTGTTGTCGTGCCCCTTGCCTCGGAATGCCGAGTCCTCGTGCTTCCCGAACCCCCGGAAGTAAAAGGGCTCGCCGTTGATCAAGAATTCTTGGCCTCGAACCTCCACGGTGCGGATTCCTACGGGGAGCTCGTACCGGTCGCCGGAGTCATCTCCTTCGAGAAGGTCGACCCGCAGTGTGTAAAGATATCCCTCGCCGGGCTGCCAAAGATGCGCGTCGGCGACTTCGAGCCGCACGGTTGCTCCCTGTGCTGACACGACGACAGCGCCATCGGCGTCGAACAGCGAAACTCGCGGCTCGCCGGCCGTCGCGTCCACGGCGACATCCACAATCCCGAGGGATCCCTGGATATCGGTGCGCACAGTGATGTCTCGAACGAAGGTGCGCGGGGTCGAGTAAAGCCAAACCGAGCGCGCGAGACCCGCATAGTTGTAGAAGTCGTGGAAGTAGCTCTGTCGACGAGTGCCGTCCGCGCCGGTCTCGATGCTTCCGGGCGGGATCGTCTCGTTCGTCAGCTCGTTGTTGACACCGATGGTGATGCGCACCTCATTGCCGGCCTGCACGAAGCTGCTGATATCCGCCTCGAACGGCAGGTAACCACCAACGTGATGCGCCACCTGAGTCCTATCGACGTAGACGACGCCTTCGTGCGTGGCAGCGTCGAGCCGGAGCACGATGCGCTCTCCGGCCCACCCCCGCGGGACGCTGACTATGCGCTGGTACCACACCCATCCGATGTGGTCGTGCACGCGCTGATCGGCCAGCACGTCGTTGTAGCTGGCGGGAACCGGCATCTCGGTGGTCGAGGGCAGGGTCGTGGCCCACGGCTCCGCAGGTGCGTCGTCTGCGAGGGCGAAGTTCCAGAGCCCGTCAAGGTTCAGGACCTCACGCGCGGTGCTCGGGCGGGGCTTCAGCATTGGTTATCTCTTTCCTTCGAAATGGTGACGTGCGCGTTAGGGGTCTTCATGGCCTCACCCGGCGCTGCCGAGCGCCGAGATGCGCGCGCGGGCGGCGCGACGCTCAGCCTGCTGGTCCGGATCGGGCACAGGGGAGGCCAGCCGAAGTCGCTCCGTGTAGGGATGCGAGGGCGAATCGGCTACCTGGAGTGCGGGGCCGTGCTCGACGATCTCTCCGCGGTACATGACCGCAATCTCGTGGCTGACATGCCGCACCACATCGAGATCGTGGGAGATAAATAGGAACGCGACACCCGTCTCGCGTTGGATCTCGAGCAGCAGGTCGATGACTCGTGCCTGGGTCGTCAGATCCAACGCGCTCACTGGCTCGTCGCAGATGATGAGCTTTGGTCCGAGGGCGAGCGCGCGCGCGATCGCGATGCGCTGGCGCTGCCCGCCGGAGAAGTTGCGCGGATATCGGTGTGCTGCGTCGGCTGGCAATCCGACGCGGTGAAGAAGAGAGCCGATGTGTCTCGCAGCTTCGCTGGACGGCATACCCGACGCTGTCAGCGGCTCCGCGAGGATGTCGCCTACCTCCAGTACGGGATTGAGCGAACCATAAGGGTCCTGAAAGACCACCTGCAGGTCGCTGCTCAGGCGGCGACGAAGCGCGCGATCCGCCGCGGTGATGTCGCGTCCTTCGAAGGTGATCGTGCCCTCCGTCACGGGCGCCAGCCCGAGTACGGCTCGACCAAGAGTGGTCTTGCCCGATCCAGATTCACCCACGACGCCGACCGTTCGACCCGCCGCGACCGCTATGGAGACATCGGAGAGGGCGCGGAAGCGCTTGGGCCTCAGTCCGGAACCGCGGTACTCGACGGAGAGGTGTTGGACTTCCAGCAATGAGCTCACAGCGGCTCTCCCTTCGTCAGCAGTGTCATCGGCTCCTGGCCTCGGATCATTGACCCGATGAGCACCTTGGTGTACGGATGTTGCGGGGTGCGGATGATGGAGCGGGTGTCCCCCGTCTCCACGATGCGGCCCTGTCTCATAACGGCGACGCGGTCGGCCAGGTCGGCGACGACACCGAAATTGTGAGTGACGAGGAGGATTCCCACTCCGAGTTCGTCCTTCATCCCGCGCAGCAGATCGAGGACCTCGGCCTGCACGGTCACGTCGAGAGCGGTGGTCGGTTCGTCCGCGATCACGAGATCCGGTTCGCAGCTGACCGCTCCGGCGATCAGTACACGTTGAGCCATTCCGCCCGAGATCTGCCAGGGATAGGACGCGTAGGTAACTTCTGGATTGTTGATGCCGACCCGTTCGAGCAGCGCGAGGGCGCGATGCCGTGCTTCCGCCGGTGAGATGCGCAGAATCTTGACCATCGGTCGGGTCAACTGCGAGCCGATGGTGAAATTCGGATCGAGATTCGACATCGGCTCCTGCGGGATGTAGGAGATACGACGTCCCCGAAGTGAGGCGAGGTGTTTCATGTCGAGGTGTCCGGAAGAGACCGTCGTCACCCCGTCGAATGTCACCGTGCCGCCGACGATCTGCGCGCCGGAGGCGAGCAGGCCGAGGATGGCGAAGGCTGTCTGGGTCTTTCCCGAGCCAGACTCTCCGACCAGCCCCACCACTTCGCCCGCTCGAATCTGGAGGGAGACTCCATCGACGACGCGCTTGAGGTCTCCGTCCTTCTGCTCGAAGGCGATCGCCAGATCGTCGACGTCCAGGAGGAGTCCTTCGGTCGACGGCTTAGCGATGCTCCCCGCCTTCTCTTGTTGAGCATCGGCGGCGGTGGTCGCGACCTGGGGGGCGCTTTTGACGCGTTTGGCGGTTCTGCGCTTGCGTCTGCCGGCGCCGTCCGACTGACTGTCTTCGAGCGCGTCACGCAGCGCATTTGCGAACAGCACGGATGCGCCCACGGTGACGGCGATGGCTAGAGCTGGCCACAGGATAAGGAGGGGGGCACGGTTGATCTGGCCGAAGGCGTCTCCAAGCATCGATCCCCAGGTGACCGTGAGCGGGTCACCGAGTCCGAGGAACTGGAGTCCAGACTGAACGGCGATTGCCAAACCGATGATCCCCGCGGTCTGGATGATGATAGGTGCCCGCACGACGTACGCGATGTGGCGGGAGATGATCCTCAGGTCGCTGAGACCCGACACTCGTGCCGCGTCCACGTAGAGCTCGTTGCGGATGTGGCGCACGGCGGCACGGGTCAGGCGGAAGTATATCGGCGATATCAGGAAGCCAAGAACAGCCATGGCGGTCCATACCGACGGCCCGAGCGCGGCGCGCACGGCGAGAAGCACAATGATGCCCGGGAGGCTCATGAGCAGACCTGAGACCCAGCCGGCTCCACCGTCGAAGAAGCCGCCATAGTACCCGGCGATGAGGCCGGCCGGCACGCCGACGAGGAGCGCCACCGCGACACACAGCAGGGCTGCGGCGATCGTCAGCTGGGTCGCCGTCAGCAGGCGGCTCCACGTATCGCGTCCGACGGCGTCGGTTCCGAGGAAGTTGGTCGAGGAAGGCTCGATGAGGAGCTTCCGCACATCGGAGAAGCTCGGATCGATCGGCGCCACCAGGGGCCCGATGATGGCAAGCATGAACACCACTGCGAGCAGCACCATCGAGATTGCACCCATCGGGTTGCGCAGCAGTCGGCGCAGGAGGGAGTCACGGCGCTGGATGGGCACGGGGATGTTAGGCATGGCGAATTCGTTGCTGCTCATGACGCCCTCACCTTCGGGTTGAGCCAGCCGTTCGCAAGATCGACCAGCAGATTGACGATGACCACGATCACTACGGTGACGACGACGATCCCCATGACGACGGGAATATCAGATTGCGAGGTCGCCGTGACCGCGAGGGTGCCGAGCCCGGGCAGCGCGAAGATGGATTCAACGATCACTGAGGAGCTCAGCATCCCGACGACCTGCAGCCCGAGGACTGTGAGTCCCGATGGCGCGGCGGCGCGCAGGACGTGCTTCAGCAGGATCTCGCGTTCGCCCAGTCCGCGACTCCTGAGCGTGCGCACGTAGTCGCGGCTCAGTTCTGCAATTAAGGCGCTGCGGACTTGCTGGGCCGCGCTCGTCGTGCTGCCGACGACGATCGCGAGCACGGGCAACGTCAGCGAGAGCACCCATGCGTCAAGCCCGCTCCCCGCACGGATCGTGGAGATCGCGGGAAAGAGACGGAGCTGGATGGCGAAGACCGTGATCAGTAACACAGCGAGCACGAATCCCGGGATGGCGTCGCCGGCTATGGCGCCGACCTGCACAGCCCGGTCAGCCCATCCGCGGCGGGTCGCTGCAAGGATTCCGAGGAACGTCGCGACGATCGCGGTGATGGCGATCGATAGGACGATAAGAGTCAGTGTGACCGGCAGTCGGCTGGCGATGGCCGTGCTCACGGTCTCGGGCCTGAACCACGCGTCTCCCAGGTCTCCGGTGAGTGCACCGGCGAGCCATTCGAAGTAGCGCGGTATCAGTGGCTGGTTGAGGCCGAGCTTCTGCTCGACCTGAGCGATCTGCTCGGCCGTCGCGTTGTCGCCGATCACATTGAGGGCGATGTTGCTCGTGGACAGGTAAAGCAGTGTGAAGGTCAGAAAGCTGGCGACGGCGAGAAGTACCCCACCCGCAGCGACTCTCTTGAGAAGAAAGGACAGCATGGTTCTCCCAGGGTCGGGGGGCGACGCTCGTCGCCCCCCGACCCTAATTAGCTACGACGCGGGCGAGAAGTTGTAAAGGTAGGGAATCGGCGATCCGACCTGCTCGACGACCTCAATCGTCTCACTGTCGTACCCGATGAGAGCGGCCGAGAAGAAGTACGGTACGAACCACGCCTCTTCGACGATGTACTTGTTCACCGCTTGGGCGGCTTCCCCGTACTGGTCTCCTGCGTTCTGAACCTCGAGAAGCAGTGCATCGAGCTCAGGGCTCTGGGACTTGAACGGGTTCCAGACCGAACCGCGGGTGGAGATGTAGTTGCGGATGCTCGTTCCCCACGGGTCGCCCGCGTTGAACCGGAACATGCCGACCGGGTACTTCTGAGCTGCGATGTCGCCGCGGAACTTCTCGAACGGGATAGCCTCGGGCTTCACGGTAATTCCGACATCGCTCAGGTACTGGCCAACGATGGCCCAGGAGTCGCTCAGGAAGCTCGGCGACGGAACTGTCATCTCGAATCCGTCCGGGTATCCGGCCTCGGCCAGAAGCTTCTTCGCCCGCTCGGGGTCGTAGGGGTAGGTCTCGTTCAGCTCCTTGACGTAGGCACCGGAACCCGGCCCGAAGATCTGGTTCGTGACGTCGCTGGCGCCCCCGGACAAAGCCTCATTGAGTGCGTCCTCGTCGATCGCGTGGTTCATTGCCTGTCGCACGCGCACATCGCCGAGCGCGGGAACCAGCTGCCCATCGCGGTCGAAAATGATCATGCCCTCCCAGTCCGCCGCGGAGGCGTTCTTGAGTACCGCACGACCGGCTCCTTCAACTTGGGAAACAGCGCCGTACTCGACCGCAGCGCTGTGGATCTGCCCCGAGACGAGGGAGTTCACGCGTGCGGTGTCGTCAAGGTAGATGTACTCGACACCTGGGAACCGCTGGAGGTCCGGTGCCCAGTAGCCCTCGCGAGCCGTGAAGACGTACTGCGATCCGGCCACGGTGGAAGAAGTGTCCATCACGTAGGGTCCGGTTCCGACCGGCGTCTGGGCCAATGTACCGGCCTTTATAGCAGCAGGGCTGGCCATGAGTCCGGCCGCTCCGCTGAAGTAGTTGAGGAGCGCCGGGTCCGGCTCGGACAGGTTGACAACTACGGTGTCCTCGTCGGCGACGTCGACTGACTTGACGGCTGCCAGCTGCGTGGTCTGCGGACCCTTGCCGGTGCGGAAGTGCTCGATGTTCGCACCGACCGCTTCAGCATCGAACTTCTCGCCGTCCGAGAAGGTGACGTCGGAGACGAGATTTAGCGTCAGCTTCGTCTTCGACTCGTCGTACTGCCAGCCCGTGGCGAGCATGGGAGCGAGGTCACCTTTGGGGAGCTGTCGGATGAGGGTGTCGTACGGAGCTTGGAAGGCCTGGAGCGACGATCCTAGGTTAGCCGTCATGGTGTCCCACGACTGCACGTCATCGGCCAGGCCGATCCGAAGTGTCTGAGCAGGCGCGGCGGTTCCCGTCGGGTTCTCGCCGCTTGGGCCGGGCGTGCAGGCGGCGAGAGAGCCGACGAGGGCGGTCACCCCGACCATGGCCTTCGCATATCGAACAAGCGTCATTGCTGTCTCCTCCGTTGGAGCTTGTGCTGTAAGGGCTTGGTGCGCAGTCAATCTGCAAAAGACCACAGTCAGCAGTATGGCTCAAAACCTTCAACGAGTAAAGACTTAACCCTATATAGGTTTTCGTGATGAGCGAACTCGTGGGAGTGGCATCATCTCGACTAAGGCCTCCCGCGGATTTGACTACTCACGTTTGACCTACTCGGAGATACTCCCCGACGAGAAGAGGAAACCGTTGCCGCTTTCTGGACCCGCGCCACTCGGTCAACTGCAGTCAGCGCCGTCCCAATGATCGTTCACTCGTGCGCCGATGGTCTGCCGTCGATGGCCGACGCGACCTCAGCGTCGATGAGCGTAACGAAGCACCCGGGCCCGACCGGCTGGTTTGCAGAAGAAGAAGTGGGGACTCAGGAATCTGAACACCGGCCACGGCCTGGTCGTTGTGGAGCTTTTGACAACAACCACAGAGCCGCTTATTCGAAGTGGTCAACCGGTTGCCATGGCAGCTGCATGTCTGTGAACCCTAATGGGGCGCGCTTGCTACAGTCGTCCCCGCCTAGCAGCAGCTACGGGGAAAGGGGGGCCAAATACTCCGGCACTTCGCGTGATGCAGCACGTTGCAAACGCCTGGCTGGATTGGTGTCCGCAGGAGCCAAGGTGCTCTGCTCCTTAGCCTGATGGGAGCAGAGAGTTGCTGAAAAGCCGGCACAGGCGCGATGGCTAATATAGGCCGTACCGATACCAAGCATTGATAGAAAGTGCTTCCCCACCAACTTGGTCCCTGAAAAAGTAGTGATCGGGGTTACACCCGCTTCCCTGTCGGATCCGGCGAGGTGTCATGGCAAGCAGCCGGGCAGGATTGGAATAGAGGTGACGTGAATCGCAATGATGCGATGGCCAAGACCGCTCGATCAGCCGAGGAATGCGCAACTGGGGGCGTTGGGGCGAGGATGCAGTTAAATGCATCGAGACAGCACCGTTACACTTCGTCGCTTTCGGTTCTTCCCGATGTGGCAGGAGCCCTTGCCTCAGGGTTAGGGCTTGCAGCGCGGGAACCGCATGATGGCAACGCGGCGGTTCCCGAAACGCGGCCCGCGCACTCCGGCACAGGGCGGTGAATAAGCACGGGGCCTGTCGTTTGACCACTGCGCCCAGGACGACGGATACGGCTTCCTGTTGTCTGCAGCGCCGTTACCGGTCACTGAACCCATCGGCTCACCGCTCTACCTGATTTCCAGAAGCAGTAAGCGGCAATCACTGACACCATCCGGTTGGTCCTCCAAGGCGAGCACTCGATCGGAACGAGAAAGAGAGATCCCCATGAACGCAGTGAACAAGGTCGGAATCGTTGGAGCAGGAGCGGCCGGTTTGACACTCTCCGTGTTCCTGGCCGATGCCGGGATCGACGTCGAAGTACTGGAGAAGACATCCGGTCCCTCTATTCTCGGTTCCGGTCTCACACTCCAAGGCAACGCCCTGCGCATTCTCCGAGACCTCGGGATGTGGCCTGCTTTGGAGAAAAAGGGTTACGCATTCAGCGAGCTTGGCCTACGAGCCCCGAACGCTGATGCAACAGTGCTGGCAGTAATACCCGAGGCACGTACCGGGGGCGAAGACTTACCCGCCACGCTCGGAATCTTCCGGCCGGACTTCGCCGCAGTACTGCGGGAACGTGCCCTTGAAGCCGGCGTTAAGTTCCGCTATAACACGACGGTCACTGAAGTGAGCGTGGGACCGGGCGCGGCTGCAACAGCCCGCACCGCAGATGGGGATTTCCTGACCTACGACCTGCTGGTTGGCACGGACGGCCTTCACTCCGCGGTACGAACAGCGATCGGTATCCAAGGCACCCCAGCCGGCACAGGTATGGGGGCGTGGCGGGCTTTTGTTCCCCGTCCAACAGAGGTGACGCGAACAGACCTTATATACGGCGGACCCGCGTACATTGCCGGGTACTGCCCCACCGGGCCCGACACGATGTACGCGTACCTGGTAGAGGACGCGCAGGAACGCGATCTTAAAGACGGGGCCCGGATCATGGCCGGTATTGCCAGACTTTATGGCGGCCCATGGCAGCAAATCGCATCCTCCATTAACGACTCCACACCCGTGCATTACACCCGCTTCACCAGCTACATGGTCCAAGGGCCCTGGTACCGCGGACGGGTAGTCCTAGCTGGAGATGCGGCCCATAACTGCCCTCCCACAATCGCACAAGGGGCTGCCATGGCTGTCGAGGACGCAGCCGTCCTGGCGGATGAGATCCTTCAGGCCAAGACTTTCGACGAGAACCTACTTCAGCGGTACCAAGAGCGCCGCGAACCGAGAGCCCGCGCAGTGGTTGAGGCCTCGGTCCAGCTGGGCCAATGGATGCTTGATGGTAAGAAAGACGCGGATGTGCCGGGTTTGATGCATCAGGTGGCAACCACCGTGACGGTGCCCGTTTAACTGAACTTCCGGTTGTCACCGTCCCGCCCATGTCCTGCTGCTAGCCCGTTAGGAGCACGTACAGGAACTGAGCCCTGAGGACTCCAAGGCGCCCAAGTGGCTGGAGCTCCCGGCTACGGCATACCCCTGCGGTCACCGAGGCCGTGCAATAGGCCCTCGACAGGCCGGGCGGTGAGGGCTTGCTCCCTTCCATCCATTCTTCAGCATGGTTAACATGGCGTTCTTGATCACTCTGTACTCATAATGACGGGGATGCGTACGGCCCCGAAGCGCGCGGCTGCAGTTTCTTGCCTTCAGGTACTTGCGGGGATGTGACTTGATTCCTTCACCCGCGGCCCCGGCCAGCTGGTGGGCTCCTGCGCGTGGCCCTCATTCTGCTTGGTTCCGGGACGTGTTTGGCAAGCAAACGATTATAGGTCACCTGCGAGAGTGGAGGTACGGAGACGCAGTCCCGGGAACGCGTCTCGAGTCGGAAGGATCAGCTATGAAAGAAGTGGACCTAAACCTGTTGCCAATGCTGCAGGCACTGTTGGAACTGCGCAGCGTCTCCAAGGCCGCTGAACGCAGTCATCTCAGTCAACCTTCCATGAGCGGTGCCTTGGCGAAGTTGCGGCGCCACTTCGGCGACGAACTCCTTGTGCGCGCTGGTCGGGGATACGAGCTGACCCCGTTCGCCCAGTCATTGGCTAAACGAGTGAATCGAACCCTCATTGATGTGCAGGAAACCATGCAGTTGCGTACAGAGTTCGACCCATCCTCCAGCGACCGCACCTTCGTGATAGCCGCTTCTGACTACGCCACTACAACACTTATCCGGCCTCTCCGGCGATTGATGGCAGAGACCGCCGCGAAGGTTTCTGTCAGATTCGTCCAGTCCTCGCCCATAAAGCCTGGACCGGATGAATTCTCCAGTATCGACCTATTGGTCGGACCGATGGGCTATGACTTCGGGGGCGATTCTCGGCAGCTGTTCAGGGACGACTTCGTCGTGGTGATGGATTCCAGCAATCCCCTTTTGAGCCGGCCCAAACTGACAGTGGAGGACATCGCTGCCGCTCCACTTGCCATGGGCGAGTTTGGTCCCGGAGTGACAACCCCTCCTGCCCGTTTTTTCCGTGAGCGGGGCCTCAATCCCACAATAGTTGCCGAAGTGTCCGGCTGGCAGTCTGTTCCGATGCTTGCGTCGGGCACAGACCTCGTGGCACTGGCCCCGCGGAGGCTGGCAACCCGAATGCACCCCGATCCTTCAATCACAGTGGTCGAGTTCGCCCCTCACCTGGAAGTGGCAGTAGTGGAATCCATGTACTGGAATCCACTGCAGGCAACGGACCCGGCCAACTCTTGGCTGCGGACAGTGCTTCAACAGGTCTCCCGTGAACTCAACACAAGCCTGGAGGCGAGAGTCCACCACGTACAGATCGGAACGGACTCCCCATATTAGGTGTCACGCCTTCCTTCGAACTATGAGGTGCGTTCCTGGGGGGCGGCAAGACATGTATTGGCTACGCTGATGAATGCTATGCCATAAACTCGCTTCCCCGCTTCCGTGGGAGCTTTCAGAATGGGATCGAGACCACGAATGGTCCAGCCCCGAATGAAAGGCCACGGTTATGGAAAAACTTCTTGCCCATGTCAGTCACATCGAGATCACCAGCCCTGATGTAGATGCTTCAGCCGATTTTTACGTTCAGAAGTTTGGCCTCCGGGAGGTCCATCGCGCTGAGGGCAGGGTTTACTTGCGGTGCTGGGGCGATTATGACACGTACAGCCTGGTCTTGGTGCCGGGTCAGGAGCCGAGCCTGCACAGGATGGCATGGCGAACCACTAGCACGGAAGCTCTGGAAGCAGCGGCGGCACGCATCGAAGCGGCAGGCGTGGAAGGCAAGTGGTCCGCAGGCGGCTACGGTTTCGGTAAGGCGTACGAGTTTACTGGCCCCTACGGCCACCCTATGCGGCTGGTCTACGACGTTGACAAGTACGTAGCCGAGCCCAATTTCGCCTCCGTGTACCCTGACAGGCCTGAAAAGCGCTCGAGCCACGCGGGCGCGCCACGGTTCCTTGACCACGTTACCGTGGCCGCCTCCGACGTTCGCGGGTTCACCAAGTGGTACTCCGAGACCCTGGGCTTCCGGGAGATGGCCTTTACTGATTTGGACGAGGCCCCCATCACTGTTTTCGCCACGCTCACCACCAACGAGAAGTCACATGACCTGGGCGTCGTGCTGGACACCTCCGGTCGAGCCGGGCGGGTCAACCACGTGGCGTTCTGGGTTGACACTTATCAGGAACTCCTGGTTTCCGCAGACGTACTGATGGAACGCGGAACTCCCATGGAGTATGGACCGTCCATACACGGCATTGGCGAACAGAATTTCCTCTACTTCCGTGAGCCCTCCAAGATGCGGATCGAGCTGAACTCCGGCGGATACCGCAACTACGTGCCTGACTGGGAGCCGAACACATGGAAGCCTTCCGAGGGATCCAACAATCTTTACCGCAACGGCGCCATGCCCATGTCCATGACCGAATCTTTCCCGTTGGCCGACGGCTTCACCGCAACAGAAGAGGGTGCCTCGGACGAGATGAAAGAAGTCATCCTCAATCCTTACGCAAAACAGGGACAAGGCTGATCGAAGGCCGATGGTTCTGCCCTCCCGCCGTGGACGTGCGTAGCCAGGGCGAGAGCAGCGACGAACGACTGAGGAACGGAAAAACAGTGAAACTATTGGGCAGCACCCGGATCGTCATTACGGCCGGCGCCTCGCCGCGCTCCTACCTCCAGTGCTCGCAGTCATGACGGCGCGTGTTCTGATCACCGACCATGCAGGAGCAACGGCCGATATCGAACGCGAAGTTCTGGCAGCCGTCGGGGCCGAAGTGGTCGTGGCTCCGAGCACCGACACCGGGACTTTGAAAAGGTTGGCGGCCGACGCCGACGCGATCATGACCTGCTTTGCCCAGGTGACATCCGAGGTTCTGAGCGCCGCCCCCCACTGCAAAACCGTGGCCCGCTCCGGCGTCGGGCTGGACAACATCGACGTCGCCTCTGCCACCAAGCTCGGCATAGTGGTCAGCAATGTGCCCGAATACTGCACAGAAGAAGTTGCGGACCACGCTCTGACACTCACGCTCGCCCTCGCACGCCGCCTGGTGCCCCTGGCTCGGGAAACGCGCCAGGGCGGCTGGGACCGCCACTTAGTCCAAATCCCCATGCGCTTGCGAGGGACAGTGATGGGCCTGGTGGGCATGGGAGCAATCGGGCGCGCTCTAGTACCCCGAGTCCAGGCTCTGGGCATGGAAGTCATAGCACTGCAGCGCAGCGGGCACTCTCCTAAGGGCGTGCGGCGGGCAGGCTCTTTGTCGGAGCTACTGGCAGCAGCCGACGTCGTCTCCCTGCACCTTCCCCTGACAGAGCAGACACGTGGCCTCATCGGGGCCCGTGAGTTGGCGCTCATGAAGCCCACCTCCCTGTTAATCAATACTGCCCGGGGGGGACTGGTGGATACAGATGCCCTGACAGCCGCAATCGCCGCCAGGCAAATTGGGGGCGCCGGCCTGGACGTTACCGAGCCGGAACCACTACCCGCCCAACACCCTCTGAGAGGATTCGACAACGTGATCATAACACCGCACTCCGCGTTCAGCTCTTCCGGGTCGATGGCCGATCTGTCCCGTCTGACCGCCGAAAACGTTGCCCAAATACTGAGGGGCGATGTTCCACAAACGGTCGTCAACCGCGAGGTTCTGGACCTGCCCGGACTCCGCGTGACAGCGGCGCTGCGATGAGCGGAAAATTGAGCGTGCATAGCGACGAGATTGCCGGGCACCTGAAGCTGCGCGGCTTGGTAGCAGCCTCAGAATCTCTGCGCGTGGAACCGATGACTGGCGGTGTCTCCAATGACGTATTCGCCATAACAGGACTCAACGCGGACATGGTGGTCAAACGGGCTCTGGGCCAGTTGCGCGTGCAGCAGACCTGGCTGGCCGACCCCGCACGGCTTGCCACCGAAGGCCGGGCATTGCTCCTTGCAGGACGCTTCACCCCCGAGGCGGTGCCCGAAGTGCTGGATCAGTCTGATGGGTTCCTGGTCATTGCCCGGGCACCCCATGATTGGCGGACCTGGAAAACGGATCTCCTCACTGGAACCATCGCCGTGCCCATAGCCGAGAAACTCGGTACACTGCTCGGAATTTGGCAGCGTGAGAGTGCCCGACGTCAGCCCGAACTACTTGAAGACTTCGGAGACCGGACGGCATTCCACCAACTGCGGTTGGAACCGTTTCACTACCAGATCCGTGATGCACATCCCGATCTGCAGGAAGCCATCGACCTGACAGTGAAGGTCATGGCTGAGGCTTCAGTCTGCCTGGTGCATGGTGACTACACCCCCAAGAACGTCCTCGTGGGTGAGGGGCCGAACCAGGTCTGGGTGATCGACTGGGAAGTTGCCCACCTAGGAGACCCCACCTTCGACCCGGCCTGGATCGTAGGGCACCTGCTGCTCAAGAGCATACGCCAGCGCCTCCAAGCCCCGGCTTTTCACGCCGCTGCCCGCGCCTTCCTCTCCGGACTCGCCGGCATCGAGAACGCAGTTCCTATCGATCACGCCCAATTGATACGTCAAGCAGGCTGCCTGGTATTAGCCCGCGTCGATGGACGCAGCCCGGTTGAATACCTGGACGGAAGCCAACAAAACTCGGCGAGGGCCATTGGCCGACGTCTGCTGACCGACCCTCCGGAAAAACTTACAGATATTTGGAAGGACCTGGCATGACTGACTCAACCATCAGGGCTGTTTTCGCGTGGGAAGCCCTGGATTCCCGGGGAAAGCCGACAGTGGGCTGCGAGGTGCGCCTCGCCGGAGGCGCCACCGGACAGGTCATCGTCCCCGCCGGAGCCTCCACCGGGCGGCATGAAGCCCGCGAGTTACGCGACGGCGGCGAACGGTACGGCGGCAACGGCGTCCTGAAAGCAGTAGCAAACGTCAACGGCATTCTCGCCGACGTGGTGCAGGGGCGCGACGCCGTCGACCAAGCCGGCGTCGACGAAGCGCTCCGCTCCGCCGACGGCACGGCAGACCTGCGACGCCTGGGGGCTAATGCGGTGCTTGCCGTATCCATCGCAACCGCTGTGGCAGCGGCTGAAGCGCGGAACCTCCCGCTCTATCGCGCCGTCACCCCTGACACAGCCAAGCCCCTGTTGCCCCTGCCCATGATCAATATCCTCTCCGGCGGAGCCCATGCCGGACGCTCCATCGATATTCAGGACTTCCTGGCGGTCCCGGTGGGTGCGGGATCCTTTGCAGAGGCTATGGAGTACTGTGCGCGCGTGCGCCAAGGTACGGCTGAATACCTGGCTGAACAGGGACTTCCGGTGGCGCTGGTCGCCGACGAAGGCGGCCTCGGCCCAGTACTTCCTACCAACAGGTCCGCGCTGGAAGCCTTGACGGGCGGTATACACCGCGCAGGCCTACGGCCTGGGACGGACGTTGGCATCGCCATCGACGTCGCGGCCACCCAGTTCCTGCAGGCAGACGGCCGCTACGTACTCGCTGCTGAGGGGAACCGGCGGTTGACCCCCACTGAGCTCGTAGAAGAGCTGGCGGACTGGTGCACCCAATACCCCATCCTCTCGATCGAAGATGCCTTGGGCGAGGATGACTGGGACGGATGGCGGGCCGCTACTGAAAAGCTGCGGGGTAGACAACTGCTGGGCGACGATCTGTTCGTCACCAACCTCGACCGGCTTGAGCGCGGCATCGAAGAACGCGTTGGCAACGCCGTTCTGGTCAAGCCGAACCAGATCGGGACATTGACAGCAGCCAAAGCCGTTGTGCAGCGTGCACATCAAGTTGGTTATCGCACGGTTCTGTCGGCCAGATCCGGAGAAACCGAGGATACATGGCTGGCCGACCTTGCCGTGGGCTGGCGAACGGGACAGATCAAAGTCGGCTCCACCATGCGATCCGAGCGCACGGCCAAATGGAATCGACTACTTCGAATCGAAGCAGAACTCGGTGGTGCAGCCGATTACGCCGGCGGGGAAGCAATAAACGTTCAACAAGCAGCAGGGAGCGGGACGAGATGACAAATACAGGTGTTGCCGCTCCGGATAACTCAATCAGTTCCACGGAGGATAAGAAAATGAACAGATGGGTCGAGCATTATGGCCTGGGCACCTTCTCAAGGGACGGCGAACAATTCGCCGGCCTTGTAGCAGGTGACCGCGTGCTCCGTCTGGCCCCCGACCAGCTGGTTCCTGGTCCGGCGGCAGTCCGGGACCTCTTGGAAAACTGGGACGCCGTGCGTCCGCAGCTGGCCGGCCTCGCCGAAACAGCCAGAAAGACTGGTATTCCACTATCAGACGTGCGCCTACTGCCGCCCTTGCAACCACGCCACATCTTCCAGGCAGGAGCCAACTACCGATCCCATGTCGCGGAAATCATCGTGTCGGGCAAAGCCGGGGATGACGACCGCACAGAGGAACAGCTGCTAAAAGCAGCCGAAAAAATGATGGATGAACGGGCCCGCACAGGCAGCCCCTTCTTCTTCGCCGGCGCAACCTCTGCCATGTGCGGAGCCGACGACGACATCCTCCTGGTGCCGGAATCAAAACAAACAGACTGGGAGGCGGAGCTCACAATCGTCATCGGATCGCCGGCGACCAATGTCTCCCGGGACGACGCTCTTGGGCACGTGGCCGGTTACACGGTGGCCAACGACGTCAGCGCCCGCGACCTGCAGTTCCCTGCAGAGCACCGACCTTTAGGCGGTGACTGGTGGCGGTCCAAGAACAGGCCTACCTTCCTGCCCCTCGGGCCCTTCATTGTTCCCGTCGATGTACTCGGCGACTACCGTGACTTGGAAATTACGCTGGATCTCAACGGTCAGCGGATGCAGCACGACCGGGCCGGCAATATGCTCTTCGACGTACCGACTCTTATCGCCGAAGCATCAGCCATCACCACTCTGCTCCCCGGCGATATCATCCTCACTGGGAGCCCGGCGGGCAACGGTGGAAAGTGGCAGCGATGGCTAGGCCCGGGAGACGTCGTCGAAGCCACAATTTCAGCGATCGGCACACTACGTAACACCTGTCAGTCAAGCGTATAGCGACCTATCCAGAGTAAGGGCCGCTGCATCAAAGACGAACCACTGGGGAAGGGCCAAGCGTGAACACAACAATGATGGGGCCCTGACTGTTGTACACCTAAGGAAAACCATGACTGCTGCCAGCATCCAGAGCTCCACAACGAACAAGGTCCTCGGCTACCCCCTGGGCTTCTGGTCGTCGCCGCTTGGGACAAGGAAGTCACCCGCAAACCGATGTCGCGGAAAGTCGCAACGTCACAAACAGGGCTAATGGCCGAAGCATCCGCTTCCCGCCCCGCAGTGGTGACCATAAAAACTTCCTAACACCCGGACGACAATAGGGCCCGGGTCATTTTTGAATAACTTGTAGCCTTGCCTTCTGTTAACCAAGTTGCCGAGCTCCCCTGCATGCCGGACGAGCCGTAGCTGCTGGCAACCGCTGGCCAACGTGCGATAGTTCCTCGTTAGGATGGGGCGGTGACTGATTCCAAGACGCCGGAGGCGGCCGCATCCCCGGACCCGGCGAAAAAGCACACCCGGAACGGGAAAGCCAACGCCACCATCTACGACATCGCCAAGGTGGCTGGCGTCAATCCCTCCACCGTTTCCCGTGCCCTCAGTAAGCCCGGCAGGGTCAGCGCAAAGACGCAGAAACTCATCGAGGACGCAGCGACCCAGCTGAACTACCAGGTCAACCCGTTCGCCCGTGCCCTGCCCACCGGCCGGACCAACACGTTCGGGTTGATCGTTGCGGACATCACCAATCCCACCTTCTTCGACATCATCCGCGGCGCCCAGACCACCGGTAGCCAGCGTGACTACACCCTGGTGCTAGCCGAATCCGCGGAATCAGCCGCCACCGAACTGACCGCGGCCCGACGGGTGCTGAGCACCGCCGACGGCCTGATCCTCGCCAGCCCCCGCATGGACGACGACGATATCCGTGCCCTTTCCCGGGATAAACCCGTAGTGGTCATCAATCGCGAGGTGCAGGGCGTCCCTTGCGTCATTCCCGATGTCCGGAAGGGTATCGGCGAAGCAGTCCGCAGCCTCGCCGGCAACGGCCATAAAAGGGTCGCCTTCGTGGCAGGCCCTGCCCGGTCCTGGATGTCGGCACGTCGGTGGGAAGGGATGCAGGCTGCGTGCGAATGGTCGCGGCTTGAAGCCGTGCGCGTGGAGTCCAGCAAACCAACGGTCGACGGCGGCAGGCAGGTGGCGCGCGACGTGCTGGCCACCGGGGCCACAGCGGTGTTGACCTACAACGATCTGTTGGCCATTGGGCTGATGCAGGAACTGCAGGCCGGCGGCATGGTGGTGCCGGACCAGATCAGCATCGTAGGCTTCGACGACATTTTCGGTGCCGATTTCACCACCCCGCCACTGACCACCGTACGTTCGCCTTTGGGGGAGTGCGGCTCCGGCGCCGCCACCCGGCTGCTCGACCTGCTGCACGGGAACGGGGAACCCGCCGGGACCCTGCATGTGGAAACGGAACTGGTGTTGCGCGGCTCCAGCGGACGGGCCCTCACCGTACACTGAACCTTCGAGACCAAAACAGCAATGGCAAGTTTTGGCAACCGGTTGACAAGGATGGCAGCCAACCCGGATTATTGACCCATGTCACAGTCGATTGCTGCCAACCCAGACCGGCTCCTGTCCGCTGATCCCGGAACCCGCACCATCGCGCGGGAACTCCTCCAGCGCGTCCAGGACCTCCCCATCATCTCCCCGCACGGACACGTTGACGCCGCTGTCATCGAGCAGAACACCCCCTTCCCGGACCCGGCGGTGCTGCTGGTCAGCCCGGACCACTACGTCACGCGCCTGATCCACGCCAGCGGCGTTCCGCTGGACCGGCTCCGGGAATCCAACACGTCGCAGCCGGATAGCCGTGCTGTGTGGCGCGAGTTCTGCAAAGCCTGGCCCCTGTTCGAAGGCACCGCCTCCGGGTACTGGCTCCGCACGCAGTTCTCCAGCGTCTTCGGCCTGGCGGGGGAGCTCAGCGAGGACACAGCCGATGCCAGCTACGACGCCATCTCCGCCAAGCTCCAGGAGCCAGGGTTCCGGCCGCGGGAGCTGTTCAAGGACTTCAACATCGAGGTCCTCGCCACCACGGACGATCCCCTCGACAGCCTGGCAAGCCACAAGGCCCTCGCCCAGGACCCCAGCTTCCACGGCCGTGTCCTGCCCACCTTCCGCCCCGACGCCTACCTCAACATCGCCAACCCAGCGTGGTCCGAAAACGTGGACCGGCTCATCGCGGCAGCGGGCGACGGCGGCACAGGCTACGGTGCCTACCTCACCGCGCTGGAAAACCGGCGTCGTTATTTCGTGGAGCACGGTGCCGTCTCGGCTGACCACGGCGTGCTGACGCCGGCGACGTTGAAGCTGGACGCCGACGATGCCGCGAAACTGTTCGACCGCGCCCGCTCAGGCAAGGCCACGGCCCAGGATCGCGCCGACTTCGAAGCCCACATGATGTACCAGATGGCCCGGATGTCCGTGGAGGACGGCTTGGTGATGACCATCCATCCCGGGTCTTACCGCAACCACCACGAGCCCACGTTCCAGGCCTTCGGCGCGGACACCGGGCACGACATTCCGTTCGCCATCAACTACACGGAGGCCATCCGGCCGGTCCTGCAGGACTTCGGCACCGCGAAGGACTTCCACCTGGTGCTCTTCACGTTGGACGAAACCGTGTTCTCCCGCGAACTCGCCCCGCTGGCAGGCTTCTACCCGTCTGTCTATATCGGTGCCCCGTGGTGGTTCCTGGACGCCCCGGACGCGATGCTTCGGTTCCGCTCCGCCGTTACCGAGACCGCGGGCTTTTCCCGTTCCTCGGGGTTCATCGACGATACGCGGGCCTTCTGCTCCATTCCGGCCCGGCACGACGCCTCCCGCCGGATCGAGGCCTCCTTCCTGGCCCGGCTTGTAGCGGAACACCGGGTCAGCGAAGACCGCGCGCACGAACTCATCGTGGACATCGTGGACAGTTCACCCCGGCGGGTGTTCAAGCTGTGAGCACTGAATTGCGCACCCCAACTTCCGCACCGCCCTCCGCCGCTCCCGCTGCGGGTTTTCCGCAGTTGGACCGTGCACTCCGCCCGGACCCGAAGGCTCCGGTGCGCATTGTCCACCTGGGATTGGGCGCCTTCCACCGCTCCCACCAGGCGTGGTACACCCAGCAGGCAGGGGATGCCGCGGAGTGGGGAATTGCCGCCTTCACCGGCCGCCGTCCAGGCGCCGCCGCCGCGCTTGCTGAGCAGGACGGGCTGTACACCCTGGTGGAGCGGGCAGACACTGGCGACTCTTTCACGGTGGTTGGCAGCATCGTCGAGGCGGTGGACGGCGCGGACATCGCTCGGCTTGCGGAGCTGCTAGCTGCGCCCGGCACTGCGGTGGTCACGCTGACGATCACCGAGGCCGCCTACGGGCTGGGTGCCGACGGAAAATTCGACACAGCAGCGCCCGACGTCGCCACCGACCTTGCACTGCTGGGTTCCGGCAGCGGAAACCCGGCCACGCCGCTGGGACGGCTGGTGCTGGCACTCGCCGCCCGCCGGGACGCCGGGTCCGGGCCCATCGCCGTGGTGTGCTGCGACAACCTTTCAAACAACGGCGAGGTTGCGCGCCAGGCCGTGGCCGAATTCGCCAGCGCGTTCGATGCCGGGCTCGCTGGCTGGATCGACGCCAACGTCAGCTTCGTCAGCACCTCCGTGGACCGCATCACCCCAAGGACCACAGATGAGGACATCGCGAAGGTCCAAAAAACCTGCGGCTACCGGGACAACTCACCAGTAGTGGCCGAACCCTTCTCCAGCTGGGTGCTGAGCGGTGACTTCCCTGCCGGCCGCCCGCGCTGGGAAGACGCTGGCGCCCTCTTCGTGGCAGGCATCGAGCCCTACGAAAACCGAAAACTGTGGCTGCTCAACGGCGCGCATTCCCTGCTGGCCTACGCCGGGCAACTGCGCGGCCACAGCACGGTGGCGGAGGCGCTCTCTGACCCGCTGTGCCGCCAGGCCGTGGAATCCTTCTGGGACGAGGCCGAGGCCAACCTCCCCGCCGGGGAGCTGCAGATCCCTGCCTACCGTGCCGCACTGCTGGCGCGGTTCAGCAACGCAAGGATCGCCCACAACCTCTCACAGATCGCCATGGATGGCAGCACCAAGCTGCGGATGCGCGCCGTTCCGGTCCTCCAGGCGGAACGCGCCGCCGGCAGGTCAGGGGCCGCCGCCGCGCTGTTGATCTCAGCATGGATGGACTGCAGCGCGGCACGTGCTGCCTTCCAGGACCCGCTGGGTGGCGAAGTGGCAACGGCGAACCGACTTTCCGGAACTGAACGCATCCAGGCACTGCTGGCCGTCGTCGACCCCGTGCTGGCCGAGGACGCTGCCGTGGTGGAACTGCTCCAAAGCCTGTCCGGAACGTTCACCGGCGTTCCGGTCCAACGAACCTCCTAGACGGCCGGCTGTCCCGGTATTTCGGAACAAACCGTCTCCTCCCAACTACTAATCGAGTCCCGGCAAAGGATTGCCGAACGAAAGGAACCACCATGAAAATCATTGCCGCCGAAGTCTTCGTGACCAGTCCCTCCCGGAACTTTGTGACCCTCCGGATCACCACCGAGGACGGCGTGACAGGTATCGGTGATGCCACGCTGAACGGCCGCGAGCTCGCCGTCGCAGCCTACCTCAAGGAACACGTTGCGCAGCTGCTGATCGGCAAGGACCCGCACCGCATCGAGGACACCTGGCAGTTCCTCTACCGGTCCTCCTACTGGCGCCGGGGCCCGGTGACCATGGCTGCGATCGCCGCCGTCGACATGGCCTTGTGGGACATCAAGGGCAAGATGGCCGGCATGCCGGTGTACCAGCTCCTGGGCGGGGCATCCCGCAACGGGCTGCGCGCCTACGGCCACGCTTCGGGCGCGGACCTGCCGGCCCTGTTCGATTCCGTCCGTGAACACCTGGAACTCGGGTACAAGTCTATCCGGATCCAAACCGCGGTGCCGGGCATCAAGGCCGTCTACGGGGTGGCTGCACAGGCCCAGGCCTCCGGTGAGCGCTACGACTACGAGCCCGCCGGCCGCGGCGCGTTCCCGGTGGAGGAGGACTGGGATACCCGCGCTTACCTCCGCCACCTGCCCACCGTGTTCGAGGCGGTCCGGAACGAGTTCGGCCCGGAAATCCCGCTGCTGCACGACGGCCACCACCGCATGACCCCCATCCAGGCCGCCAAGCTGGGCAAGGCACTGGAACCCTACGACCTGTTCTGGCTCGAGGACTGCACCCCGGCCGAGAACCAGGAGGGCCTGCGCCTGGTCCGGCAGCACACCACCACCCCGCTGGCCATCGGTGAAATCTTCAACACCGTCTGGGACTTCCAGACCATCATCAAGGAACAGCTGATCGACTACGTGCGGGCGGCGTCCACGCACTTCGGCGGGATCTCGCCGCTGAAGAAGGTGATGGATTTCGCCGCGCAGTACCAGATCAAGTCCGGCTTCCACGGCCCCACCGACATCTCCCCGGTGGGCTTCGCCGCGCAGCTGCACGTGGGCCTGGCCATCCACAACTACGGCATCCAGGAATACATGCAGCACTCGGACAAGACCAACGAGGTCTTCGAACAGTCAATGACCTTCGTAGACGGCTACCTGCACCCCGGCGACAAGCCCGGCATCGGCGTCGAATTCAACGAAGAAGCCGCGGCGGCCCACCCCTACCAGCAGGCGTACCTGCCCTACAACCGCCTCATCGACGGAACGGTCCACGACTGGTGAATACTCCCAACCCCCAGGCCGGGCAGCCCAAGCTCCGCGTCATCGTGATGGGCGTCTCCGGCTGCGGCAAGACCACCATCGGCGACCTCGTCGCACGGGAACTGAGCGTCCCGTTCCTCGACGGCGATTCGCTCCACCCCGTGGAGAACGTCGCCAAAATGGCGGCCGGGACGCCCCTGACGGATGAGGACCGCTGGCCGTGGCTCGCCACCGTGGGCAGCCAGTTGGCCGCCGCGGGCGACGGCGGCATGGTCCTGGCCTGCTCCGCGCTGCGCCGCAGCTACCGCGACGCCATCCGGCACCAGGCTCGGGACACCGTCTTCCTGCACCTGCACGGCAGCAAAGAGGTGTTGAAGGCACGGACGGAAGGCCGGTCGGGGCACTTCATGCCACCGGCCCTGCTTGAGTCCCAGCTCGCTACGCTGGAACCACTCGCTGCCGACGAAGCCGGCGTGGTGGTGGGCATCGCCGCCCCGGTCCAGCAGGTGGTGCGGGAGGCACTCGCCGGCATTCCCGCCGTCGTGCATTAGGAGAGCGTCAACCTCGGCAAAGATTACGCGGTTATCCAGTTCAATCGGTGGCTGTCATCGGCTGCGTCGTGTGCGACGAACAGGTCTCGGCTCTGGATTCGACGACGCAGGCAGGAGTCCCGGACCTGTTCATCGAGATCCAACAACGGACAGGGGTTCCCTACCCTTGGTTTCGCACGATCTGTCCGTCATTCGCCACATCTCTCGCCGCGTTGCGGTGCATCGCAAGGGGAAGGTTGTGGAGTTCGGCGACAGTGACGAGATCAGGTTGGGACCGGCCCATCCCCACACTCAACAGCTGTTGCTCTTGGCACCCAGCATCAACCCCGCCCTGCAGACGACGTCACGTCAAACGGGCCCGTCTCGTTGCTGACACCGTCGTACACACCGAGACGAGGAGTGCCTCATGACAGCGAGCACGACAAAGCCTTCGCCGCGCGAGGCGCGGGTGATCATCGACAACGACTTCGCAGGAGACCCGGACGGGCTTGTTCAACTCGCACATCACCTCCTCAGCGAATCTGGTTCTCGAACTGCTAACCGTCATGGGACGTGACGAGGACTATCTCCTGCTCACCGGAGCCGAGTCACGTTGGACAAACGAGTGACAGCAGCCGGAGCAGCGCATAGAGTTCGGCTGCGGCATCGGACAGACGGTAGTTGCGCATGAAGGCCCAGAAGTAGTGGCAGGACCGGTCGGTTTCCGGGGAGATGGTGTTCATGACGAAGCCGTTGACCCCTTGGCTGCGGTCCCCCTCGGGAGCGCCCGTTCCGGCCTTAGCAACGCCGACGTCGATACGGATTGTTGAGGGATACTGCCATTCAATGATCTGCCAGCGGTCCACGGGGCCGGTGTAGCCGGGAAAGCGGTCTTGCAGGTAGTTGGCCCAGACTGCCGGCGGGTTGATGTTGAGCATCCAGCGGGAGACAGTAACGGTGTCGCCCTCGTGTGTTACGTCGAAGTCGGATTCACTGAGCTCGTCCTGCCCAATGCTCGAGGAATGCACGAATTCCTCGTGTGTGAGGTCCATCAGGTTATCGAGCACCAGCTGATAGTTGCATGCTGCGTGGATGGTCTCACCGTCACCGGCCCACTCTGGCGAGTCCATCTGGAACATATCAGGAATCAAGTCAGGATCCGCCTGGGTTGGATCGCCCAGCCAAACCCAGACGAACCGGTAGCGCTCGATAACAGGGAAGGACGGAACGGTGGCGCTGGGGTTGATGGTTTCCTGGGCCGGCATGGAAGCGCAACGCCCGGCCGAGTTGTAGACGATGCCGTGGTAAGGGCACTGGATGCCGTCCCTGCCGACGGTTTTGCCCATCAGCGACCCCTCGGCGGCGTTTCGCCGCGGAATCCAGAGCCCGCTGGACCAGCCACCACGAGACACCGAACGAAGCGGCGGCCTCGGCGGCTGCCCTCCCGGGTCCGATCACGGCGGCCATCAAGGCCTCACGGAGCCGGCGGGTGGACCGTGCCCGGTGAGGGACCTGGGAGGTCTCCTCCGTGAATGTCCGGCGCGGGCAAAGGTACTCATCGCAGAAGAATCTCCGCTTGGCCCAGACCACTTCGACCGGCCCGGCGACAGGGATGTCACGCAGCCGTTGTGGCTGGCGGGATGCACACGGGTACTGATCCGCCCCACGATGGGCAAGCGGCCTCGGCGGCGGCTTCGACGGCGGTGGCAGCATCGGGGCGTGGGGAAGTAGGCTCGATCAGGGCTCGTAGCTCCTGACTTGATGAATGCGTAGAGAACATCCATCACAGCAGGACTACGGGCCCTTCAGCTTTCAAGATACGGAACCTGTTTCACCATCAACCACGAAGAGCCGGTTTTGTTCGTTGAAACTCTTGCGCGTCCGGGGAGCGGTTGTCAATGATACTGCGAGCAAGTTTCACGACATTTTTCGGCTTCCTCGGCCGGCGGCCCCTTTTCCTTGAGCTCAACAGGGCGTAAGCGCCTACGGGCACAGAATTCCGGACCGGCAGGTCCGTGAAATGTGCCTACGGAGCGGAACCGCGGCGGTATCGGCTGGCGTTGGTGAAAGACCGCAGTTGCGTGCCGGGTTGTACGGAAGGGCAGGCCGGCCTGATGACCGGCCTGCCCTTTCCACCAGTGTTACCTATTTCATGGCAAAGGCGGTGTAGTCTCCAGCATTCTTAGCGTTGATGACGACGCAGTCGATTGACTGCTTTTCGTCGGCTCCGGTCTTTCCTGTTTTGACGAAGGAATCTGCCTGCTTGACAGCCATCTGGGAGATAAGGACGGCTGGCTGAAGGCCGGTTGCAGTGAGTTTCCCGCTCTTGATCGCTGCTACGGCGTCGGGGCTTCCGTCGAAGCCGACGATCTTGATCTGGTCGATCAGCCCGGCTGCTTCGACGGCAGCCACAGCTCCTAGTGCCATGGTGTCATTGCCGGCAATGATGCCTTGAATATTTCGGTCCCTCTGCAGAAGAGTTTCGACCTTTTGGAAGGCTTCATCCTGACTCCAGTTGGCAGTCTCTTTGGCTGACTGGACGAGTTCCGGATATTGCGAGAGGACACTAGCAAATGCTTCCGACCGCACTCCGGCATTCGTGTCCGATTCCTTGCCGGTGAGCTCGATGTACTTTCCTCCACTCGGAAGTGCAGCAACGAATTCCTCTGCGACGGCGGCGGCGCCCTGGGCATTGTTCGCTACTATTTGAGCCTTTGCGATCCCGTTCTCGTTGATTTCGCGGTCAATGAGAAAAACCGGAACGTTGGCGTCGGCGGCCTTCTTGATCGGACCCACTGAGGCGTCCGCACCCGCATTATCAAGGATGATGGCTTTGGCCTTGTTATTGATGGCGGCGTCGATCAGTTCACTCTGCTTGTTGGGATCATCGTCATGCGAGGCAACGGATGTGGTGTACCCCAGTTTTTCAGCTTCTGCCTTGGCGGCGTCGGCTTCGGCTTTGAAGAACGGATTTTCCAGAGCAGGGGTGATGATAGCGATCAGGCCACCCTCTGTAGTTGCCTGGGTTGAAGCGCTGCTGCCAGTCTGCCCGCCTCCGCCGCAACCTGTGAGGGCAACTGCAGCCAGGGCAGCAGCTGCTGCAGCAATGAGTTTGTTTTTCATGTTCCTACCTATCTTGTTATTTCGTGGTCCCAACGGCGTCTTTGTCCGCCGGGATGCTTTCTTTGGTGGACTGTTTATTGGCTGCAGCCAGGGCAGCATTCTTTGACCTCACAACGCGTTGTTGTGCCTGGTCCAACATCACGGCGAGGATGATTACGGCGCCCTTGATTGTGACTTGCCAGAATGTTGAGACGCCGACCATAACGAGTCCGTCGCTCAGAAACCCGATGACGAACGCGCCGATCAGGACGCCCCTGACGTTGCCTCGGCCGCCCGTCAATGCTGCCCCTCCGATCACTACTGCGGCGATGGCGTTGAGCTCGAAAGTCTCACCCAGCTGCGGAGCCGCACTGGTCAGTTCGGACGAAATGATCAAACCGGTCACAGCGGCGCAGAATCCGCTGATCATGTACACCCGGAGCTTGACTTTTTTTACGGGGACTCCTGAGAGCTCGGCGGCCCGTTCGTTGCCGCCGACCGCGTAGACCCAACGGCCGAATGGAGTGCGGCGAAGGATAAGAGTAGCTGCCACAGCAAAAAGGACCATGACCCAAATGGCCACGGGCACGCCCAAAAAGCTTCCGCCTAGCAGGTTGAAGCCGGTATTTCCGAGCTCGGGGCTTCCTCCCAGCTTGGGGTAGGTGGAACCGTTGGAGATCAGGAGCGCTGCACCCCTTGCGACGTACAGCATGCCCAGCGTTGCTATGAAGGGAGCGACGTTGAATCGCGTCACTAGCGCTCCATTTATAAATCCGACTGCAGTTCCGACGGCCAGAGAACAGAGGACTACGACCCAAACCTGGGGGTAAAGGACTGCGTCCAGACTTTGGATCTTGAAACCCTGGAGTAAAACCCCGGCGACAACGCCGGACAGTCCGACAGTTGAACCGATGGAGAGATCGATACCTCCCTTGAGTATGACAAACAACATCCCCAGAGCCAGAATTGCGTTGTACGCAACGTGCTTCGTCATGGTTATGAGGTTGTTGACAGATAGGAATGCATCGGAGAGCAACGCGAAGATGATAATCAGGACAATTAGAGCAATGAATGCCCGGCCCTCGAGAAGCAAAGATGTGATGTCGAGATTATTAGAGCCCACCCGCGACTTTGCGCTGGTGTAGATTCCGGGCTTGGCCGGTCTTTTTGTTTCTGTAGAGGTCATGCTTCCGCTCCCATTGAATTCGTTGTCTCACCGGAGGCGACCATGAGTTCCTCCCGACTGGTCAACTTCGGGTCAAACTCTCTGACGACGCGCCCTTTCGACATCACGATTACCCTGTTTGACACACCCAAAGCCTCGCCAACTTCGGATGTGGCGAAGAGCACAGCGAGGCCTCGACGGGCTTCCCTGGCCATAAGAGCAAAGATTTCCGCCTTAGCCCCCACATCAATTCCCCGGGACGGTTCATCAAGGAGCAGGACTTCCGGCTCGGTCATTAAAACTTTTCCGATGACGACCTTTTGTTGGTTTCCACCGGACAGGGACGTGATTGCCGCTCCCGGCCCGGCCGTCTTGACGCGCACGTCTTGAACCTGCCGCGCAATGCCTTGGGATTCTTCCCCTTTGCGGATCCACGGTCCGCGGACAAACGAGAGGAGCCCGGCCAGGGAGGCGTTTTCTCCAACTGACATGGTTTGCACTAAACCGTCGCGCTGCCGGTCTTCCGGCACCAGCGCCATGCCCATGCTGATGCGTTCGGCAATGCTTTGATGCCGGATCGCGTTGCCCTTGAGGAGGACTTCGCCGGATTGAATGGGGACCCGGCCGGCCAGGGCTTCAAGCAACTCTGTACGACCCGCGCCCATCAGCCCGTACAGACAAACAATTTCCCCTGCCCGAACATCAATGGACAATCCGTCTACCGACAGGCGCGACGGGTTCGACGGGTCGGCCACCGCCACGTCCCGGAGTGACAGGGCAACGGGACCAAAGTCCGTCAGGAGGTCCGGCGCCAGATCATCGGCATTGCGGCCGACCATGTTGGAGATGACCCAGTTGATGTCGATGTCGTCACGTGGGCCCTTCGCAACGAGCTCACCGTCGCGGAATACGACGGCATGGTCTGCGACTTCGAGTGCTTCTTCCAGGTGATGGGAGATGTAGACGATTGCTACACCTTCGCGGGTAAGCTCCGCAATCAGGCGGAACAACACTTCCACTTCACTGCCGCTGAGCGCTGAAGTTGGTTCATCCATGATCAGCACCCGCACCTCACTGGCTAGTGCGCGCGCTATCTCCACCACTTGCTGTTGTCCCAGCCGCAGGTCACCCACAAGCGTTTCAGGTGCCAACTGCTCTTCCAGCCGTGCAATCAGGGCGGATGTACGCTTGTTTTCCTCGGCATAGTCCACGAGGCCGTTACTCTTCGTAAGTTCGCGGCCCATGAAAATGTTGTCCCGAACACTGAGGTTGCTGCAGAGGCTGAGCTCCTGGTGAATGATGGCAATCCCGCGGCTGGCTGCTTCGACCGTGTTGGCCAGCTGGATGGGTGCGCCATCCAATTCAAGAGTTCCGCTGGTGGGTGTTTCCACCCCGCTAAGTATCTTCATGAGCGTCGATTTGCCCGCGCCATTTTCCCCGAAAAGAACGGTGACCGTGCCCTTACGGATGTCAAAATCGACACCTTTGAGTGCATGCGTTGCACCGTAGACTTTGGTGATCCCTCGTGCGCGCATAACGACTTCGTCTGCCTTCACGGCAGTCATGGCAGAACCTCAAACGATACCGGCACAACAGAGATCAGCCCTGGGTTGACCCGGGTGTAAGCACCGATCACGGAAACCGTTTTTCCCGTGAGCGTCGCAGTGTCGATTTCCGCCAGAACCTTATTTTTGGTTTGGTTGTTGAGTTCGGTCGCTATTTGCTGAAATTCGAGCTGATTGGTGAAATCGTTGAATCGGATGGTACCGGGGGCATCCCGGAGAGCAGTCCCATTAATGGCCGGGCCGATCTGGAGCTGGACCTTGATGTTTGCCGGAACGTTTTCGACGGTGACCGGAAGGATGGAACCCGTCGGCGCTGCGGCAATTGCTTCAAACTTCACCGGGAAACTGTATGCGCTGCTTGAGCCGGCACTATTTCCAAATTGCCCCGGATCCGCTCCCCGCGCGAGTTCGGTGTTGAGGGTGGCCAAATCGATTGCAGTATCGCGAATTTTTGAGGCAACATCGGAATCAAATCGCTCTTGTGCGTATGCCGCCGGATCAAATCCCCCTTGTCCCAGCGCTTCATCTGCTGAACTTGAAATTACTTTGGTGCTCAGCGCGGCAGCAACCACCACTAGCAATGCTGCGGCGATGAGAAAAAACTTCGCTCTGAGGTGCCGGGACCGTTTCTGGACGTTTGTCATTCCACAAATTCTCCTTAGGTAATAGCGCACTTCTTTGGGCCTTGCCCAGGATCGAGCTCACATGCCCGAGTCTTACGACGTAAGGTGCCGCGCTCACACGTTGCGCGTATCATTCCCCGCCTTCGGTGTCCCGGGAAACATTGAGTCGTGACCCTCGCCTTGACTCCCTGTCCGAGGGTCAGCGCTTAACTGAATCGAGTTTGAGCATTTTGGCGATGACGTTGTCCAGCTCGGAGTCGTTGAAGATCTTTTTCCAGTCGTCCTTGATGATGGTGTCCTTGCCGTACTGGATGGCGATTTCGCAGGCCTCGGAGAACGGGTTGGAGCCGCGCAGGGCGTTGGTCAGGGCGATCTGAACGTGCCCGAACAGCATGGCCTTGGCGGCTTCCTCGGGAACGCCGACGGTGTGGACGGTCTCGTGCAGGGCTTCGTTCAGGAGGGTGCCGATCATGCAGGCCACGGTTTCCACGAGCGTGGGTTCGAGGACGGCGAGCTGGTACACGGTGACCCAGTGGACGTCGATGACGGGGGCGTAGATGGTGCGGATGACGGCCTCGGCGGCTGCCTTGGTCTCGGCGGAGGCGTCGTCGTCGATCGCGGCAACCACGTTCTGCGGTGCGCCTTCGCCGCCGAAGGTGTCGGCCCATTCTTCCTTGGTGGTCCGCTCGAGGAACACCGAGGGGTGGCACGGGTGAGCCACTGCCTGGACGACGTCGTTGCGCTTGGCGAGCAGGCCGGCGTAGGCGGCAGCCGGGTCCAGGGTCAGGAGGATCGCGCCGGCCTTCATCTGGGGAACGATGCCCTCGGACACCACGCCCAGGACGGTGTCCGGGACGGCGAGGATGACCACATCCGCGCCCTTGACGGCGTCATCAGTGGAAGTAATGTCGCGGCCTTCTGCCTTGATGCGTTCCTGGCCGGCGGGGGAGTTCTCACTGTAGAAGACGGTGTGGCCGCTCTTCTGGAGGTTCCGGGAGACGCGCATTCCCATTTTGCCTCCGGCTCCGATGACGGCGACGGTCAATTTTTCTGCTGACATTTCACTTGCTCCTTAGGAATTGGATGCTGTGCTGGGTCCACTGGTTTTCGAGCCGAATGGTGTCGGCCTCGGTGTCCTGCCAGGGCAGCCAGTGTTCGACGATCTGGTTGATACTTCTTTGGTGGGGCTGGAACTTGCTGACCATGTAGTCGTAGTCGAGCAGGCCCTCGCCAAGCGGGGCGCCGGAGTACGTGAATCCGACCCAGCCGTCCTTGCGGCTGAACGCGAAGTCCTTGATGTGCATGTTCAGGACATGGGGCGCGACGGCGTCAATCACCTCGCGAGGCATTTCCAGCGCCGCGACGGTGTTGGCGGGGTCGCTGCAGATGCCGAGGAAGGGGCTGTCCACCTTCCGGATCACCTCCAGGATCCGGGAGGTGGGCACCTGCTCGTACGTCTCCACCGCGATCTTCACGCCTGCGGACTCGAACTCCGGCAGGACTTCCGCGAAAATATTCACGGCTTCCTCTGCCGTCGGGGTGTGGCCCGGGACGTTGAACATGGTCCGCAGCAGGGGCGAGCCCAGGATCCCGGCGATGTGCAGGAACTTCCGCAGGTGCTCCGGGTGGATGCCCTTGGTGCCTAGTTCCAGGGAGATTTCCAGCCGGTCGCCGGTGGCCCGGACGGCTTCCAGTTCCGAGTCGGTCATGGCTTCCAGCGGTGCGTAATCGCAGACCTGGAACAGATTCACTCCCAGTTCCGCGGTCCGTTCGAGCGCCTGATGGATGGTCAGTGGCTCGGAGACCTCGTCTGAGAGCTGCCAGAAAAACGCATAGCTGCTCAGGCCAATCCTGCTCCTGCCTGTCCTTTGTCCGGTGCTGGTCATACCGTCACCTCCGTTGCGGTAAGCCTGGCGGCGGTCTCGTCCAGGATGCTCTTCAGCGCGTTCGGATCGTGCGCGAAGCGGCCCAGGAACAGGCCTGCCACGGAGGCGTCGAGCTTGGTGATGAGGCCGGGTCCGGCGCTGCCGCCGTAGATGACGCGGCTGTCCGCCTGGCCGGGCAGGGCGCGCAGGTGCGCGTCCAGTCCGGTGATGACGGCGCTGATGTATTCCGGCGTGGCAGGTTCTGGGGCGCCGATGGCCCACTGCGGCTCGTAAGCCACGATGGTCCGTCCCGCGGGTCCCAGGGACTGGGCGCGGTTGATGGCGGCGTCGATCTCGCCCGAGCAGCGGGCCACGGCTTCCTCCACGGATCCTTGCTGCAACTCACCGACGCACAGCACAGGCGTGAGTCCGTTGCGGTAGGCGGCGGCGGTCTTCAGGCCGATGATCTGGTCGTCCTCGCCGAAGATCCGGCGGCGTTCGGCGTGGCCCACTTCGGCGTAGCGGCCGCCGAGTTCAGCCACGGTTTTGCCACCGACTTCACCGGTGAACGCGCCCTCGTCTTCCCAGAAGATGTCCTGGGCTCCCGCAGCCGTTCCCGCCGGGCCCAGAATTCGGGCGGCTTCGGGAAGGACGGGGAGGGTGGGCAGGACGAAGAGCTCGATGTCACCGCTCTGAACCGCCGGGTGCTCCGCAGCGATGGCGGCGACGTCACGGCAGTAGTCCACCGAGCGCAGGTAGCCGAAGTACATCTTCAAGCTGACACCGATAACGGCCTTCGGCGTGGTTCCGGCGGCGTTTGCCGAAGGGTTGTTAGCAGGAAGTGACACCTTCGTAGTCCTTAATCAGGGCGACTTTTTCCGCAGAGGCAGAGGTTTCGTCGAAGGTGTAGGTGAGCCATTCCCTGGCAAGCCGGCGGGCAAGCTCCAGGCCGACGACCCGCTGGCCGAAGGTGAGAACCTGGGCGTTGTTGCTCAGGACTGAGCGTTCCACGGAGAAGCTGTCGTGGGCGGTGACGGCGCGGACGCCGGGGACCTTGTTCGCCGCGATGGCAACACCGAGGCCGGTGCCGCAGACCAGCAGCGCCCGGTCGGCTTTGCCGGCGGCGACGAGTTCGGCGGCGGCGATGGCGACGGACGGGTAGGGGGTGTGGCTGGTGGCGTCCACCCCGACATCCTGGACTGATTCCACCAGGTCCGAGGCCAGCAGGTCCGCTTTCAGGGCTTCCTTGTATTCGAGACCGGCGTCGTCGGCTCCGATGACCAGGCGCAGTTTGGTGCTCATGCTTTCTCCTTCATAGTGGTGTTCTCGACCAGGGTGGTGTGGATGGCCCGGATGATCAGTGCCATGGAAACGGCTCCCGCGTCCGGGGTGCCGAGGCTCTTTTCGGCGTGAGGACGCGCCCGGCCCATCAGGGGTAGCAGGTTTGCGGTAGCATCGGCTGCTTCCTGGGCGGTGACGGCGGCGGCTCCCCAGGCTTCGGTGAGGGACTTCCCGGCAACGACCTCGGAGATGAGGGCGTCGCGGAACGGGACGAGGACGTCCACCAGGGTTTTGTCACCGGGCTTGGCTTTGCCGAACTCCATGATGGCGGCGGCCGCCTGCGCCACACCGGTGGCAACAGAATTGGCGTCGGGCTTGTAGGTGTTGCCCAGAGCATCGCCCATTGCGCGCAGGGCCATGCCCCAGAGGGCGCCGGATGTGCCGCCTGCCTTGTCCGCCCAGGCGTCGCCTGCGATGTAGAGGGCGGTGGCGGCTCCTGCACCGCGTCCGACGGCGCCTGTTGCGGCTTCGACGGCGGCTCGGACGCCGCGCTCCATACCAATGCCGTGGTCACCGTCTCCGGCGATAGCGTCGATCCGGCCCAGCTCGTCGGCGTTGGCGTCCACTACTGCCTTCGCCGCACACAGTGCGTGCAGGACTCGGGCGGCGCCCGCGCGGGAATCGGCTGTTGCGTCCGGGATGGAGGCTGCGACGTCGGCCAGGTCCGCGGAGTCGCTTGGCTCCAGGGCAGCAGCGGTGACAGCGCCGCGGCGGAAGGCTGGTGCGTCTGCGGGGGCGTTCCAGAGGGTCTCAAGTTCGTCGTCCAGCCAGAACAGGGTAAGGGAGGTGCCGGCCATGTCGAAGCTGGTGACCAGTTCGCCCACCTGGGGGTCTATCGCCTCCAGTCCGGCTTCGGCGAGGAGTTGTGCCACTCTGCGGTAGACCACGAAGAGCTCTTCGTACTTGACGTTGCCCAGGCCGTTAAGGATGGGGACCACGCGTGCGCCAGTGGCGGTGATGCCGTCCGGAACCTCGGTGAGGAGCTTGGACACGAGCAGCTCGGCGAGTTCGTCCGCTGTCGGGATGTCTGTTTCGTCGATGCCGGGCTCGCCGTGGATGCCCATGCCTACGGCCATCCTGCCCTCGGGGACGGTGAACAGCGGGTGGTCCGAACCGGGCAAGGTGCAGCCGGTGAAGGCAACGCCAAAGGAACGGGTACGGTCATTAGCGCGTTCGGCGATATCTGCCACCGCGTCCATGGAGTAGCCGAC
This sequence comes from Pseudarthrobacter sp. TRD_SC_9, assembly GCF_055361265.1. Lineage (NCBI taxonomy): Bacteria > Bacillati > Actinomycetota > Actinomycetes > Micrococcales > Micrococcaceae > Pseudarthrobacter > Pseudarthrobacter sp. TRD_SC_9. Next base: position 3,299,575 of record NZ_CM143956.1, on the reverse strand, counting down.
TTCAGCTGCTGCGGCGGCTACCTTGAAGACGGTCAGATCCCCGGCGATGCCGCGGCGCTTGGTGCGCTCGGCCAGCGGGGCAGAGGAAACGTCGTCGGTGACGGCGATGCTGCGGCAGTCAATGCCTTCCCGGCGAAGCCGGTCCTGGGCCTGATTGAAGTGGAGGACGTCACCGGCGTAGTTGCCATAGCCCAGCAGGACTCCGCCACCGTTGTCCGCTGCCTTGGCCACGTTGTAGACCTGCTGGGCCGAAGGGGAGGCGAACAGGTTGCCCATCGCGGCGCCATGGGCCATGCCCTGGCCTACCAGGCCGGCGAAGGCGGGGTAGTGACCGGAGCCTCCGCCGATGACCAGCGCCACCGTGTCCGGTGTGCTTTTGGTGTTGCGGACCACGCCGCCGGAAACACGCCGTACCCAGCGTCCGTGGGAGGCGACGAAGCCTTCGATCATTTCGTCAGCGAAGGCTGCGGGTTCGTTGAACAGGCGGGTCATGGAAAGCTCCTGGGCCTAATTAATGGGAAGTCGTGTTTCGGTGGGGTAGTGGGGGGCGGTGGCCTCCACGGGGGAGGGGGACGCCACCGGGCCTTGTTACGGCTCGAATCGTTACGGTTCGGCGTGGCTTCCGGCTCCGGCCAAGTCCAGTGCCTCGGCCCGAATCCCATCGCTGACCATGTGGACACGGCTGAGTGCGACCATGAGGATGCAGGAGAGCAGCATGAAGCCGCCGACGACGAACATGGGAACCGTGTAGCTGCCGGTCAGGTCCTTGAGCCAGCCGGTGACGTAACCGGCACTGAAGCCTGCCAGGTTACCCACGGTGTTGATCAGGGCGATGCCCGCGGCTGCTGCGGCACCGGTAAGGAACTGTGTGGGCACCGTCCAGAAATTGGGCAGGGCCGCGAAGATCGACATGGCCGTAATGGTTATGACTGCGATGGTGGCTACGGGGGAGCCGGCGAACAGGGCCAGCGGGATGCTCAGGCCGCCGATGAGGGCAGGGAGGGCGATGTGCCAGGTCTTGACGCCGCGTTTGGTGGCGTCCTTGGACCAGAAGTACAAGGCGAAGGCTGCCGGCAGATACGGGATGGCCGTGATCAGGCCCTTTTGTAAGACATCGAACTTGGTGCCGTAGATGCCTTCGAACCCCGCGATGATGGTGGGCAGGAAGAAGCCGAGGGCGTAGAGGCCGTAGATGAAGCCGAAGTAGATGGCAGAGAGCATCCAGACCCGGCCGTTGCCGAAGACAGTGCGGACACTGACGTGCTTGTTGCTGGCGGCCGTTTCCTTCTTTTCCGTCGCCAGGGCACCGGTCAGCCAAGTCTTTTCTTCCTGAGTCAGCCACTTGGCGGTGGTGGGGGAGTCCGCCAGGTAGAACCAGGCGATGATGCCCACGATGATGGCAGGGATGGCGACGCCGAAGAACATCACGCGCCAGCCCTCGAGTCCGAAGAGCCCGTCCTGCTGGATAAGGAGGCCGGCAAGCGGGGCGCCGATAACGGTGGTCAGCGGCTGGGCCAGGTAGAAGAGGGCAAGGATCTTGCTGCGGTGGCGGGACGGAACCCAAAGGCTGAGGAAGAGGATGGCGCCGGGGAAGAATCCGGCCTCGGCCACGCCAAGGATGAACCGCAGGACGTAAAGCTGCTCCACGTTGCCCACCCAGGTGAACAACAGGGACACGATGCCCCAGCTGACCATGATGCGGGCCAGCCACCGGCGGGCACCGAACTTGTGCAGGGCCAGGTTGCTGGGAACCTCCAGCAGGATGTAGCCAATGAAGAAGACACCGGACGCGAAGCCGAACTGGGCCGCCGAGAGGGCCAGGTCCGCGTTCATACCATTGGGGCCGGCGAAAGATATGGCCGTGCGGTCCAGGTAATTGATGAAGAACATCAGGGCAACGAACGGGACAAGCCGGATCGCCACTTTCCTGATTGCTGATTTTTCGACCACCGATTGTGCGGTGTCCACGTTGACTCCTAGATAGTGAAATTCGCCCCGCGCTCCGTCACTGGTAGGGCTGGGGTCTGTCTCATGGCCGGGAAGGGTCGGGAACCGAACCGGCAGCTAAAGCATGTGAGTTCCACCATACGAGCCAAACCCGAATTGGTCAACCGGTTGATGGCTCGGCATCTGGCGACATCTACCGGCCATCCCGTTGCTACCCTAAGAAGATGACAACAGACTCCTCTGCGATACATCAGATGACCGCAGCTCTCGCACCAATGGAGCAAGGATCCGTTGTCTCTGAAGTGGCGGAGCGGCTGCTTGCATACTTCACCAGCGGGGACATCGCTCCAGGAACAAGGCTGCCTGCGGAGCGGCAGCTGTCGGCGACGCTTGGCGTTGGAAGGTCAGCCGTGCGGGAGGCCCTGGCTGCCCTGGAGATACTGGGCATTGTTGTGGTGCGCCCCGGATCCGGAACATATCTGCGCGACGGTGTCTCGGAACTACTGCCGCGGACACTCAGTTGGGGCATGATGCTCGGCGCGCCCCGGACCCGCGAACTGGTGGAACTGCGCAGCGGTCTTGAAGTGCAGGCCGCGCAGCTGGCCGCTGAGCGGATTACGGACCAGGCCCTCGGCCGGATGCAGGGACACTTGGATTCCATGGCGGCCAACCTTGACGACCTTGCCGCCTTCGTTGAGGCGGACGCTGCCTTCCACCGCGAAATCGCCGAGGGCTCGGGGAACCAGGTGCTGCAGGAGCTGCTGCAGAGCATCCGTTCCCTCCTGCGGATCTGGGTGGACCGCGCACTTACTGACGAAGGCCACGCAGCAGCTGCCCTCAAGGAGCACGCAGACATTCACGCCGCCTTAAAGGCGCGGGACTCCGCCGCGGTGACTGCAACGATGCACTCCCACATGGTGACGGCCTCCCGGCGGCTGCTCCTCGGTTTTGATGCATCGCAATAGTTCCCTGAGTCCGCAGCGTTCAGCTGCGCAGCGCAGAGTCCGGTTTCCGGTTCACCCAGCCGTAGGTGCCAACGCCCGTGATCAGCTGGTTGCAGAAGCATATCTGCACTCCAGCAACGACAGTGGTGGTGGGCTCCCGAGGTTGTTACACGGATCACCAGCTCAGGCTCAACGACGTGGTGCTGGGCCCGTCGGCCCGCGCTGACTGCGTCTTTACAGGGCGCTCATGAAGCCAAATGCAATCTCGTCGTTGCTGCAAACACATCCGTGAATCTGGCCGGATCCGCCAGTTCACCGGCGCGGAACCCGGACGCGAAGGACCAGTCGTCGCCACATTAAGCACCTGAGGAACAAGAGCGGCTCCCAGCATGGCGCATGCGAGTCGCCGCCAACCCACGGACGCGGCAGGAAGGGGCAAATCTATGTCTTGCACACGTCGAGCGGCCGGGCAGCGACCTGAGGACAATGTCTGCCTAGGCGGGTCTAGCAAATAATTGGTCAACCGGTTGACGTAGGCTAACGTAAACATGGCAGTCCTGGCCATTGACACCCCCGCCCACCCAAACCTGAAAGCCCAAACATGCTTGCGGAGAACGAGTCCCGGCTCCTTACGCCTGCCGAGGAAATTGCACACGGACCGTGGTTGCTGCAATTGCGCGGTGACGAAATCGCCGACATTCAATACCGCGGTAGACCAGTCCTGAGGGCCATCCGAGTAGTGGTCCGGGATCACGACTGGCGAACCCTTTCGCCCGTCCTCGAATCTGTCACCCACAGCCGAGACGCAGAAACACTCGCCAAAACCCTCGCCATCCGGTTCACCGGTTTCGGCTGTGAATACCGGGCCGAACTGACTCTCCAAGCCTCCGCCGATGACCTTCACGTGATCTTCGACGGCATCGCGACCCAGGATTTCCGAAGCAACCGCATCGGCCTGGTAGTCCTGCACAGGCCCGACGACGCCGGGCGCGATATGACCATCACGTCACCGGATCACACCGAGACCCATGGCGCCTTCCCCACGAAGATCGGCCCCCACCAGCCCTTCCTGGATATTGCCGCCATGAGCTGGGAACGCGACGGCACCGCCTTCCGGCTGGACTTCAACGGCGAAGTATTCGAGACCGAAGACCAGCGAAACTGGACCGACGCCTCCTTCAAGACCTACAGCACCCCACTGTCCCGGCCCTTCCCCGTCAGTGTCCACACCGGCCACCAGATCCACCAAAGTGTCCGCCTCAGCACCAGACCCTCGACACCGGTTACGACAACCTCTGTCCGGCCGTCCGCGCCAGGGGTGCTGACCGTTAAGACGGATGTCCGCCGGAGCGTTCCGGCCCTAGGGACGTCAGCATCCACATCTGCGATAAAGCTCCCGTCCTTGCCCGGCCTCGAGGCCTTGATCGTGGAGGTTCCCGGCCGTGATCCCGCCGCGGCCGCAGCGCTGCTGGCCCATGCGTCGTGGCAGGCCGCCGAACTCGGCAGCCCGCTGGATGTGCGAATTATCGCCGCCACCGCCGCGGACATCCCACCGGTGATGGACCTGCTGCCTCTAGGGAATGTCATCAGAATCGGGACGTTCAGCTCCCAAGGGCACGTCGCGGAGCCACAGTTGTGGGAGCAACTGCTCACCGAAACCAAACGCCTGGGATTCGCCGGGGCCTTGCTTTCCGGCACCCGTTCACACTTCACCGAGCTCAACCGCCGACGGGACTCCATTCGGCCAGACTCGGACGCGATTACCTACAGCATCACGCCGCAGATGCACGCCTCCGAAGTGCCGCACATCGTCGAGAGTCTGCCCATCCAACGGCAGACGGCGCTGAACGCACTCCACCTGGGATCCGGCAAACCACTGCACATCGGCCCCGTGACCCTGAAGGCACGCTTCAACGCCGTCTCTACCCGCGGCGCCTACGACCCCGCTACCTTGGATGCCATGACGACCGACCCACTTCAGGCGGAGGAGTTCGCTGCCGCCTGGCTGTTGGGGAGCATCAATGCCCTGACAGTGCCAGGCGTGGAATCCATGAGCTACTTCGAGGCCAGCGGCCCCAGAGGCCTCATCACGGCAGAAGGATCTCTCACGCCGTCGTTCGAGATCCTGGCAAAGCTGGCCGCCCTTCGCGGCGCTGACGTGCTGCACGTCGAGGGTGCCGTCCCCGGCCTGGTGCTGTACCCGGTGGCATCCGGAACCGGGGTGCTGCTCTTCGCCGCTAATCTCACAGCACAGCCGCTGAAGACCGCCGTAAAACTCGAAGACGGGTACACGCGGACTCTTGAAATCCCAGCCTGGTCCGCCCGCACCCGGCCCCTCAGCTGACCCAACACGAAAAGAGGAACATGATGTCCAACAGGCTAGAAGGCAAGACCGCTCTCGTTACCGGTGCCGGTTCCGGAATCGGGCTGGCAGTAGCGCAACGCTTCACCGCTGAAGGTGCCCGCATTTACTTTGCCGACATCAATGTCGAAGCTGCCGAAAAAGCAGCTGCAGCCACCGGCACCGACCGGGCTACTGCACTGGCAGTTGACATCTCTGACGAGCACAGCGTCGAAGCCGCCTACGCCGCCATCGCTGCCGACGGCGATCTGGACATTGTTGTGGCCAACGCCGGCGTCCAACTCTTCGGTCAGGACGCCAAAGTAGGCGACCTTTCCCTGGAGGTCTGGGAAAAAACCATGGCAATCAACCACCGAGGAGCCTTCCTCACCTTGAAGCACGCCGTGCGCGCACTCCAAGGGAGGGGAGGATCGATCATCTGCACCGGCAGCCCAACCGCTGTCGTTGCCTGCGGTCAAACCTTCACCGCCTACTCCAGCTCCAAAGCCGGCGTTCACGGCCTGGCCCGGGTTGTCGCCGCGGACTATGCCAAAGAAGGCATCCGGGTGAACACCGTAGTACCCGGCTACACTGAAACCCCACTCGTGCAAACCATTGCCGATGACCCTGCCAGCCGCGCCGGGCTGGTGAACTCAACCATGCTCGGACGGGCGGGAGCCGCTGCTGACGTCGAAGGCATCATGGTCTACCTCGCCAGCGACGAATCAGCATACGCCACAGGCTCTCTCTTCACCGTCGACGGCGGCCTCACGGCACTGTGACCCCAGCGAAGGTACTCGACGAGCATGGTCATTACGGCACCGGGCTGTCGCCCGGGGTTGCTAAGCCAATCATGAGTTGGATACGCCGGGCGGCTAAAGTTTGACTCTTCTTTGCCAATGGGCTGACCTCGGGCAGTTCCAGAGTTTCCTCAGAATTCTTGTGTAAAGCCAATTCTGGTCAGCCCAATTCGCGGATCCGATACCGTGCACAAGCCGCCGATGCGACCAATGGTCCGTTCTTACCCAACTTGACGCAGCACCAGCCTTTGCTGCCTGCCCACTATGGTGACTTTGAGCCATCCACGGCGGGGTCAATTCGGGTTACCGTCGGCTGGAATCGGGAGCCGTTGGGGTAGCTCCGCGGCAGGAGTAACGGTGAATAACTTGCGAGGATTGTCCCTAATTGTGGTCCGCAAAGCCTCATTGTTTAGTCTGGTTTTGGAAGCCAGATTATAAATTGTATGTACACGTCACGATTATCGTCATCAGATCGGGATGTGCCCAAAAAGACAATCAACCGCTGTGAGCCAGGTCATCAGGAGCTGATGGGCCTGGTTACGCCATGGGCCCGGTCGGGCAGCTGTGCCGTGGGAGAAGAGCTTAGGGGTGGTTTCCTGGATCCTTTGGACGTCCTCGAAGAGGCCGCGCAAGTGCAGGCGCAACGAGCCGTCGGCGTCATCGAGGTTGTTTGCTTCCAGGGCATTCACTACCGCAGTGTGCTGGCGGATCAGTGTTGCGATGGGCCTGGTGCCAGCAGCTAAGGCGACTGGCGCGGTCAAGGTTTACCGTGGCTGAGTTGACTGCAGACCAGGCGGACTCTTGCCGGGCAAGGCGGAGGAGTTCGCGGTGGAGTTCTTCGTCGAGCCGAAAAACTCCTCGACGTCCTTTTGTGCATCGGCTTCCGTCTGGCTTTGAGTATCAGTCGCAACCCGGCATGCCTTCATCATCCACGGCCAGGCCCCGCAAGGAGGCTCATTCGAAGGCCTCGCGCACAAACTGGGCTTCCGAGACCCGGCCAAGATTCGCCGGCGTGGTTCGCGCCGTGCTCCGGGGGCAACCCGGGACCGTCGGGGACACCGTCGTCCTCAATGCCGCGGCCGGCAACGTCGCCTAGACGAGGAGGCTTAGGGCCCGCTTGTCGGGCGAATCGGCTTAGCGATGAGGCGGGCGGTGGAGTCCATCGATTCGGGCGCCGCGGTCGACGTCCTGAACCGCTCGATTGCAGTCAGCCAGCCACGCTGACGCCTTGGGGGAAGCGCCGCGCCGTCGCAACGTCGACCCCCGACGTCGTCGGTCAGGTCATCCATCAGGTGACCGTGACTTCAGCTGTCGAACCCGAGCGAGAAGGCCGCGTCGAGGTCGTGCTGCGAGTAGGAGCGGACAGTAATCTGCGTCGTCGTCGACCGGATGCCCTCGATCTTCGAGAGGCGGTCGGCCATGACATCCGCGTCCGCGACACATCGTCTTGCCGACATTGACACAGATAGTGCGCCGCGAATCTGCGTGACCGTCGGAGCCGGGGGTGCACTCGGGCTCGAAGGCGCTGCCGTAAGCGATTCATGTTGTTAATGCGAAGCGGTGGCCCGGGTTGATCCCGAACCACCGCTTCACAATCGCTCGCCCTGCGGGCTATCTGACGGTGATGATCACCCGCTGGTAACGCGTGAGGGGCATCTCGGCGTTGTCCGTCACCTCGAGGATGAGGTGGATCGTGTCGCCGGACTTGGCGTCACCAGGGATCTTGACGTTGGCCCCAGCGCCGCGAAGCGCCGTGGGGTCGGTAACGCTGACCTGCCCGGCGTAGGTGCCGGCCTCGGCGTACTGCCACCAGCGCGCCGAGAGCGCATCGCCGTCAGGGTCTGAAGCCTGCCCAACGAGCTGAACTCGCTGTCCCGGCTTCGCAATGATGTTGAGTTTGTCCTCAGGCACCGAGACGACCGGCGCGTGATTGGCGTCCTCGCCACTGGTGATCGTCCACTGCACGCGTGCTGCAAAGTCGCGCTGGATGTCGTCGTTCCACCGGGACTGCGTCCAGTGCGTGCCGTTGTAGTTGCCGACGGTCTCGTTGACCGCGTGCGTCTTGGTCAGTGGCGAATTGAGCTGCACCGTCGCGGGCTGGCGGTAGCCACCGGGCACGACTTGGGTCACGTAACGGATCTCGGCAGCATCGCCCGCGCCGACGGCGATCTTGTCGCCGACCACGAACTCAGGTTCCGAGAACCCTGCGCCCGCGCTTGAGTGGACGCGGTCCCTGAAGACACGGACCGATGTAGCTCCGGCGGGAGCGGTCTCGATGAGGTGGGTGGTCCAGAGGACCTCGTCGCTGCGGTCGGTTGCTCGCGGACGGCTGTCGCCGAGGTAGCTGGGCAGGTCCGCCCACAGACGCTGGTCGAGCTGGACGAATCGTCCGCCCCAACTGCCCCACGCGGCGTTCTCGTCCTGACGGAGGCCCGTCGGGATCGCGTGAAGGAAAGCGGGGCTGTCGCCTTCAGAGAACCAGTCGCCGGGCTTGCAGGTGCCAGGCCAGGAGGCTCCGCGGCAGAAGTGGAAGATGGTGCTGTCACCGTTGCGGTAGGTCGGGTAGCCCGCCATGAAGGGACCCTGGAGGAGGTGCTCGGTGACCCAGGCCTTTTGGAACAGGGCCCGCGTCGCCGGCGGGTTGTAGTCGACGTAGCCGTAGGCGAACGCTTCGAACTGGTCGCGGTTGACGATGACTTGTACGTCCGGCCAGCTCTTGGCCACGTACTCCTTGTACGTGACGTCCTGGTCCTGGATGAGGTACAGACTGGCCTTGTCGGAGACCTTCTTGCTGACCGCAGCCCACTCAGAAGTCCCCTTATACTCGGCCTCGATCGAGCGCAGTGCAGCAGCAATGGTGTTCGTCCCACCCCATGCTTGCAGGCTCACCGTGCCGGGGTCGTCGTCGAGGAGCGTCTCCTTGATGAGTTCTGATCCGGGAGTGTCGGTGGCCATCTCACCGTTGTTGGTGATGTTCCCGGTCCGAACCACTGACAGAAGCTCGTCAGCGCTCGGGTACTCGGCGTCGTGCCGGACCAAGTTCGGATGCACCTGGCGATACTGCTCGTCGATCAGCTTGGGGATCCATTCAGTCCCGTGCCAGGAGCGCGTAGCGATGGGAGGTGTTGCGTTGGGGTCCCCCGCCCAGTGATGCATCGACGAGCTGCTGACGATCCCGACGATGTCGAGGTCGTTGGCATAGAGCAGGAGGCGGTGCATGGACGCGATGTCATCTCCCTCGCCGTCCGTCGTCACGATGATGCGCGGGCGGGCCTCGCTCCCTGCCGCCTCCACGGCTGGGCTGGATGCTTCTAGCGTTGCCGCATCGGCTTCGACCGCAGGCGCCGTGAGCGTAAATGATAGGCAGATCGCGGGTACGGCGAAGACGGCGCCGAGTCGTCTGCTGAATGCTCGAGGCGGCCGGACGTCCGACCTCAGCTCCATCTGGTGTGTTTGTCGCATTTTTTCCATCAAGCCTCTCCTCATCGTTCTCAGAGGTACAAACATTCGCTCTCCTTTGATGCGATGTCATGCGTGTCGTGCGCCCAGAGGGACGCCTCTGCTTGGTTGGACATAACAGTAGCGGAGTTTGAGCGGTTTCGGTCAACCGGTTTGACACTATTTATGGGCGACTCGAAAGCCTTGAGGCCCGGGCCCAGCGGGCCGGTGGGGACTTCGACGCCGGCGGTGTGGCCCGGAGTCAGTGAACCCCAGGTGCGCAGTGCCTCATGGTCCTTCAGCTCCAGGCCGTGACCGTGAGCGAGGTGTGGCCCGGGGACAGGACGATGCGGTTACGGCCCAGCCAATCAGGGTTGCGCGGATCGTGACGCATCAGCTTCTGGAACAGAAGGTATGCGGCAGGCGCCAGGTTCATCGCCGTACCGGGGCACCCGATGCCCACCTTCTCCACTGCATCTGCAGCGAGCGCACTGATGGTATCCACTGCGCGCTGGTCCGGGCTGGTTCAAGACAGTTCTTCCTCCCCTAGCCGGGCGGGGCTGGTCAAAGTAGGCATAGAAATTGCCCTCTGGTTCGATGGTTGTTGTTGGACCATGCAAGTGGTGCCTCTGCATGAGTAGGGTGGCTCACTGCCCTTTGTACTGGCCTACAAGTAAGGCGGTCCGTTAGTGAGTGCGTTTCACGGGTGCTTGTACAAACAATGAGGGCGCTCCACGTCGGCAGTGAATGCCGATGCGGGGCGCCCTCCTTGTTACGAAGTAGCACAGTGACGACTACCCGGCAATGGGTTACTAACCATTTGGGTCTATCGCTTAACTGAATCGAGTTTGAGCATTTTGGCGATGACGTTGTCGAGCTCGGAGTCGTTGAAGATCTTTTCCAGTCGTCCTTGATAATGGTTTCCTTGCCGTATTGGATGGCGATTTCGCAGGCCTCGGAGAACGGGTTGGAGCCGCGCAGGGCGTTGGTCAGGGCGATCTGAACGTGCCCATCATCGCGACCGGTTCCGAGCGGCCCTTACGTCCTCTCATGAAGCATCACCTCGAGAACCTTGACCAGGAGGTGTGCCAGCCTTACGGTTGACCTACACGCAGATTGGTCAACCGGTTAACCACGGGTTTGGTCTTTTGTTTAGGTCAAAGGAGACATAGTTGATGCACAGTGCCCCTCGCTCAAGGCGCCATCCCCTGGTCAGTACCCTTGCTGTGGCAGGTGTGCTGGGAGTTTCGATGCCGTTCGTCGCCGTGGCAGATGCCACCGCTGCCACGGTCACCCCGATCACGTCGGTGAGCCAAGGGGTATCGTCCCAGAAGTCCATCCAGGACAATCAGGCCGATAAGACGGCACCGGCATCATCCTTCCGGACAATCATTACGACGGATGCAATGCGCTTCCGGTTCGACGACGTCGCCTCGTTCTATCGTTTCTTGCTCTACTCGAACGAGTTCGCCGGCTCTCTTGAGGGAATTGTGTACTCGAGTTCCTTTGTCGGACCTCGGCCGGGGAGCGCTCCTTGGGACACCGATGTTCTGCAGCGAGTGGTACGGGAAGATTATGCGGCGGTGTACGAGAACCTTCGACAGCACGATCCCCGCTACCCGACTCCCCAGCATGTCCTCGACCTGATTAAGATCGGCAATATCGACGCGCCGAGCGAGATGGCAAAGGACACTGAGGGCTCCCTGCTCATCAAAAAATCCCTTCTCTCGGAGGACAGCCGACCACTACGCCTGCAGATATGGGGTGGAACCAATACGGCTGCAGCGGCACTACGCTCCATTTCCGACGAGTATTCTTCATCTCCCGACTGGCCTGAGACCAAGAAGCGAGTTTCTGAGAAGGTCGAGATGTACATCATTCTCGACCAAGACGCGGTGTTCAAGAGCTACATCGAGAAGGAATGGCCCGACATCGATGTGACGATGAACAGGGGTCAGTACAACCCTCTCGCCTACCCGAACTTCCGAAAGCCCACCTTGCCCCAGGAGTTAAACACCTACTTGGCCGCTCCGTTCATGAGCAAGATCGCGCAGGGGCCGATGTTGTCGAAGATGCCCCTCGATAACAGTGTCGAACCCGGATCGTGCTATTGCGAGGGCGACAGTCCGGCGTTTTTCGAGCTGGTAGACAACGGACTTCGTAGCTTCGAAGACCCGACGTACGGCGGTTGGGGGGGTAGGTTCACTCAAACGGCAGAGCACCGCTGGACCGACTGGCCCGCCTATCTGGAACTCCCCACGTGGCCCGGCCCGGGCAATGGAAGCATCAACCCAACAGGTCGGGTAGCCGACGACAGCCCCTACGACGCCGACTACGACATTTACTACCCGCAGTCGCGGTGGATTCCTGCCATACAAAACGAGTTCGCTGCCCGATCGCAGTGGCAGACCAGGAGCGTCGAGGACGCGAACCACCCGCCGGTGGTCTCCGTCCAGAAGGGCCGCCTGGATATCTCCGCCAAGCCGGGGACACGAGTGCAACTCGTAGGACGAGCGAGCGACCCGGACGGCGACGAACTACAAGCAAAGTGGTGGCAGTACCGGGAAGCGGGAACCTACCCAGGAAACATTCAGATCGAGGGTCCCTCAAAGCTTCCCGCCGGGGCATTTTTCATCGTCCCGGACGATGCGGCACCCGGCCAGACAATCCACGTCATTCTGGAAGTCACCGACGACGGCGAGAACCCTCTGACGAGATACCAACGCGTCATCGTCACCGTGAAGTAAGGACCACGGCAGCAGGGGCCGGCACGATGCGGGCCCTGCTGCCCGGGAGTGGCTGCCCGGTTGTACGGATCAAGCCGCGTACCGGCATGGTGCCGATATTCGGGCCAGAACAACGCTAGGGACGGCTACGGCCTGGGATACACGGAGTGGGCACTGGAAACGGTCGACGCGCCCTCTCACGCTGCCGCAGGCGCCGTCGTTCCCGTTAGGGTAACCCTGAGCAACACCGGATCAAGGTCCGGAAAGAATGTCGTGCAGGTGTACGCCGAAAAGCCCGGCTCCGCTGTAAAACGCCCCGTCCGTTGGCTCATCGCTTCCACTCCCGTGTGGGCAAGGTCAGGGGAAACGGCCACCATCATCCTGGATGTCCCGACCCGCCTGCTGGCGTACTGGGACAATGGCTGGACCTACGAGCCGGGCGCTACGTGCTGCGGGTTGGTGCTTCTGCCACGGATCTGCCCCTTGAAACGACCGTCGTCCTCGTTTAGTTCGCAGGGAAGGAGGAGCACCAATGCAAGTCCGGAATCCTACTGCTACGGCTGAGGACACCACTGGGTACACTCCGTGCGATGACCCGCCCCTGCCAGGGATGCTGGAAGTGCATGTCAGCAACGCCGGTGAAGTGGACTCAGCGCTGGATCAAGCCATCGCAGATATCACTGAGACCGCCAAGCACCACCGCACGGGAATCTTGGTCACACGAATCGGAGCCGGCCACTACATCGTCCGGGCTCACCCGGCCGTTCCCTCGGACTCGTTCGAGAAATGTATACCCACTAAGTCCCTTCAATGAGGAAGAAACCCCTATGACTACTGCACACAGCCGCGCGCTCCGCCTCCTCGCCGCCCCGCTCGTCGTCGGCGCGCTCGTTTTCGGCGCCGTCGCGCCGGCTCAGGCCGACGGGCGTGGACCCGGTCCAGGACAGGGTGGACCGGCGACGGCCGAACCCGTCATGACGACCATGCTCAGCGGCAAGGTTGCCGCCCTCACCTTCGACGACGGCCCGAACCCGGAGACCGCTCCCCGCCTGCTGGAGGTCCTCGCGGCGAACGAGGCCAAGGCGGTCTTCTGCCTCATCGGAGATTACGTCAAGCAGCACCCCGACGTGGTGCGGCAGATTGTCGCCGCAGGCCACACCCTGTGCAATCACAGCATGCACCACACGCGCGGTATCGGCAGCTGGTCCGCGGAGCGTCTGCGTGCCGACATGGAGGAGACGTCGGCCGCGATCAGGGAAGCTGTCGGAGGCGTACCCGTGCCGTACTACCGGGTCCCCTACGGTTTCTGGGGGCTGAGCGCCCAGGTGGCCGCGGAGCTGGGGATGCAACCCCTCGGCGCCACCTTCGCGATCCTCGACTGGGAGACGCAGGATGTCGACGTGCTCGCAGAACGTCTGGAGACGCAGCTGCGGGCAAACCCCGGTGGGATCGCCCTGCTGCACGACGGCGCAGCAGCGGGTGCTGCCAGCACCGACCGGCGCGGCACGGTGGAGGCACTGGCTCAGGTGCTCCCTGAGCTTCGGGCCGAGGGCTGGCAATTCCACAAGCCCGCCCGCCGCGGCTGAGCCCGCCCCGACCCGCAGTGTCTTGCACGTAGTCGCGGGTCACCCCGGTCCCCAGTAGCCAAGTTGGCGCCGGCGGGGAGCGGATAGGTGACGGAAAGATCAGCCATGAGGACCTCTCGGTGTGGCGTGTTGTGGGTTGCTGAGCTGAATCGATCCCGCCGGTAAGAGCGGAAGGGGCGCCTGTGGCCAGACGACGCCTTCCAACTCCTGTTACCGGGGCCCACTCAGAATCGAGCCACGCGCCCCTGGTCCTGGTAGTCAACCTGGACCGCCCCGCGATCCTCACTCCGCTGGAACCACACTGCTCCGCCATCCTGGCCACGTTCGGCGTCTCGGACGAAGCCCCCGCGCGGGTGCTGACCGGAAACACCAGGCAAGAAGGCCGGCTTCCCTTTGAGCTTCCCCGCTCAAGCCAGGCAGTTCTGGAAGCACAGAGCGATGTTCCCGGGGGTTCGGCAGCGCCTCTCGAGCCCTGCGGCCATGGCTTCGCAGGGCTGGACGGATTGAAAAGCTGAAGACATGGACCTGCGCAGATACTTCCGGTACCGTCTTCGAGCGTCCACCATCGAGTTATCGCTACGCTATGAGGGTGAAGAACCTGGACCTCAACCTGCTGCCCCAACTACAGGTCCTGCTGGAACTGCGGAACATCTCCCGGGCGGCTGAGAGGCTTCAGCTCAGCCAGCCGGCTACCAGCGCGGCCATGGCCAGGCTACGGCGGCATTTCGATGACGAACTCCTGGTCAGGAATGGCCGCACGTATGACCTCACGCCCTTTGCGCAGTCCCTGGTTCCGCTGGTTGATGAAGCAATGCTTCATATCCAGCGGGCGGCGGGCGTGCGGTCCGGGTTTGACCCCGCCACGAGCGAGCGTGAGTTCATCATCGCAGCCTCGGACTATGCTGCTGCGCTGATCGTGGGTCCCTTGCGACGTTTACTGCGTGATGAAGCTCCGGGGGTGTCAGTGGACTTCGTTCCCTCGGCTGCTAAGTCCGGCATCCTGGGCCACATGGCTGATTATTCGAAAATCGACCTGCTCGTCGGCCCTATGGGCTACGAACTGGAGGGTGCCAGCAAGCCGGTTTTCAGGGACAGCTTCGTGGCCGTTGCTGCCAGTGGAAATGTCCTACTGCAGCAGCCCCGGCTCAGCCTGGAGGACCTAGGCAAAGTTCCCCACGCTGTCGGCTATTTCGGTGAGGGGATCAGCACCCCGGCGGACAAGCTGTTCGAGTCCCGTGGCATACAGCGACGAGTGGCTGCAGTGGTGGCCGGCTTCCTGTCCCTGCCGCTCCTGGTCGAAGGGACAGACCTGGTGGCTATGGTCCCGCGGATGCTCGCGGCACGGGCTTGGCGCGGCGCCGACATCGTGGTGTTGGAGTTCTCCGAGGAAACTGAGGCGTCCCTGGTGGAGGCGATGTACTGGCACCCATCCCAGACAGAAGACCCGGCGAGCCTCTGGCTACGCTCCGTGGTCCAGCGTTCCTGCGCTCGGCTCCACGAACACTTTCCCGTCACCGCCCACCCTCTGACTCTTCACGCAGCGGACACCAAATAGGCCCAACACC
Source organism: Pseudarthrobacter sp. TRD_SC_9 (assembly GCF_055361265.1). Taxonomy (NCBI): domain Bacteria; kingdom Bacillati; phylum Actinomycetota; class Actinomycetes; order Micrococcales; family Micrococcaceae; genus Pseudarthrobacter; species Pseudarthrobacter sp. TRD_SC_9. The sequence continues at coordinate 3,284,228 of NZ_CM143956.1, read as the reverse complement.
CGTGGTTCTCGTTGCGGGTCTTCGTTAGTAAGCTGAAGAAAGGCGTCTGGAACTTGCCTTTACCGACCGGGGCCATCACTCCTGCTATCCGTGGCCTGAATAGCACCTAGTTAAATACGCCGCTCTGCACATCCATTTGTTGAATAATGAACTCGCCCGCGCGGATCTTGTTGTGCATTAACTGGTGCGACGGGGCGAGCGGGCGTTGCGAGAAGGACGCCATCCAGGTCGTCCTGCTCAAACAGGTGAGATTAGCTGGTGAAGGCCGCTTTCGCTCCCACATCGAACCGCTACCTCCTTCGCGATGTCGATCTTGCTGTCGGCAACGTACCGATTTTTCGCATCAGGGATTTGGGCGGCGGCGTCGACGTGCTTGTGGTTAAAGGCTCCCAGGCCTAGAACAGCGATATTGACGGTCATGCTTTTTCCGTCGGAGTAAGGATCAGGTGTCCAACAGAAGTGTTTCAAGCAGGTACTGGGTTGAACCTCATGGGAGCTCAGTTGAGGGGTTCCTACTTCTGGTCGGAAAAACCTGGACCGTCGGTTTCACCACTCGCATCGCTCATCGGTCGTGCTTACGAGGAGTCGCGAGCCCTCAGAGCATCCGCGACACTGACAAGGTGCTTCCGCATGGCTTCTTCTGCATGACCGGCATCCCCCGCACAGATGGCGTCAATGATTTCCAAATGTTCAGCCAGAGAGCCGGCAGGGCCGCCGGACCGCAGGTTGAGGCGGAACTGGTGCCGTACAACCTGTCCCTTCAGCCGGTGGATGACGGCAGAGGCTGTTCCGTGCTGACTGAGTTCAAGCACCGCCTCGTGCAGGCGGTTGTTCAGCTCCGAGTACTCGTAGAGGTCACCGGTTTCGATGGCATGGCGCATATCGTCGCCCAAAGCTTGCAGAGCTCGTCGGCCCTCGTCGGTCAGTCGAAGGGTTGCTTTGGCCGCACACATTGCCTCAAGTGCTGTACGGACCTCTAGGATTTCGATTGCTTCGGAGGCCGGGACAGCCCGCACCCGTGCCCCGCGGTTCTGGATTCTCTCTACAAGCCCTTCAGTGGCCAGTTCAGCGAAAGCGGCGCGGACAGTTGCCCGGCTCGCGCCATACGTGACGCAAATGTCCTGCTCGATTAGGCGTTGGTTCGGTGCCAGGTTCCCGTGAGAAATTGCTTCCCGCAGACCTGAGACGACGGTTTGGGTGCCCGTCAGGGTTTCCGACACGTGTTGCCTCCATTGACTACGGGACCATTCTTGTTGACATTATTGTACGGGGGAGCACCATGGAGGAGGACTGTTTCGTGGTTCTTTGTCTGTCACGACACGTCGATAGTGACTACGGCGGGACCGAGATCCCGGTCTGCGTCTGCTTTGGCACCTGTTCCGGAGGTAACGGCCCGGGAGACACAGCAGCACATCTTCTCGGCGGCATTTTGCTGGCGGTCGCTGTAAAAGACGTCGCGGTGGTCGATACCGCCTTCAAGTCGGAGGATGCGAACTTCGCATAGGCCGCATTCGCCCTTGCGGCAATCGAACATCATGTCCACTCCGGCATCTTCGAGGGCTTCGAGCATGGAGCGTCCTTGGCCGACTCTGGCCTCGATGCCCAGCCGCGGAACTTTAACAATGAACTCTTCCGGGTCATACCAGCCACTGTTGCCGAAGGTTTCATAGCGCAGGTTGGGGAGGCTGAGTTCCCGTTCAATCCAGGCACGTCGCACGGCGTCCATAAGACGGATGGGCCCGCACATATACAGTTCGGTGTCGTCCTCATTTATTCCGGCTACCAGTGAGGCGATGTCCATGATGCCGTCCTCTTCGTCCACATGGACCACGAGGTTCTCCCCGTGCAATTCCTGCAGTTCGGGCAGGTACGCCATCGCGCCGCGGTTTCTCGCCGCGTAAACGAACGTGTAGTCCGTTTTCAGGTTCTTCAGCACGCGGGCCATGTTTAGGATCGCCGTAATGCCGATGCCTCCGGCCAGCAGGATGTAGCGACGCGCCCCCACGCGGAGCGGGAAGTTCTGCAACGGCTGGGTAATCTCGAGTACGTCACCGCGATTTAGTGTGTGCATGTAGATCGAGCCGCCTCGTGACTGCGGAGCCTTCATCACGCTGATGATCAGTCGTTTGCCGTCCTCGCTGGATTCAACCACGGAGTAGGAGCGCTTGTGCTCCTCGCCGGCGATGAGGACTTTCAGGTCGATGTGTGAACCCGGGTCTGCCTTTTTCGGCCGGGATGTTTCAAAAACGATGCGCCGGATGTCGGACGCGATGTCTACGGCCTCGACCACTGTGCCCAGCTGCCAGACCTCGTTGTTCGTTGCTGCCATGTCTTGCCCTCATCGTCTCTGAAGCGTACGTACCACGAACCAGATGTGCCTACCTTGCGGGTATCAATCGGCCTTCGGTTTCCAGGTGCCGTTCGATCAGCCTGCGAACCCACATTCCGCCAGCGTCGATGTTCAGGTTGTAAAACTCATAATCCGGATTGGCGTCGATTGCCTCCTGCTGAGCTTCTAGCATGTCCTCGTCCTGGGCGAAGATGCCGGAAACGCCTTTCGTGGTCTTCTTGGTTATTGCGGCATCGGACAGACGGTAGTTGCGCATGAAGGCCCAGAAGTAGTGGCAGGACCGGTCGGTTTCCGGGGAGATGGTGTTCATGACGAAGCCGTTGACCCCTTGGCTGCGGTCCCCCTCGGGAGCGCCCGTTCCGGCCTTAGCAACGCCGACGTCGATACGGATTGTTGAGGGATACTGCCATTCAATGATCTGCCAGCGGTCCACGGGACCGGTGTAGCCGGGAAAGCGGTCTTGCAGGTAGTTGGCCCAGACTGCCGGCGGGTTGATGTTGAGCATCCAGCGGGAGACAGTAACGGTGTCGCCCTCGTGTGTTACGTCGAAGTCGGATTCACTGAGCTCGTCCTGCCCAATGCTCGAGGAATGCACGAATTCCTCGTGTGTGAGGTCCATCAGGTTATCGAGCACCAGCTGATAGTTGCATGCTGCGTGGATGGTCTCACCGTCACCGGCCCACTCTGGCGAGTCCATCTGGAACATATCAGGAATCAAGTCAGGATCCGCCTGGGTTGGATCGCCCAGCCAAACCCAGACGAACCGGTAGCGCTCGATAACAGGGAAGGACGGAACGGTGGCGCTGGGGTTGATGGTTTCCTGGGCCGGCATGGAAGCGCAACGCCCGGCCGAGTTGTAGACGATGCCGTGGTAAGGGCACTGGATGCCGTCCCTGCCGACGGTTTTGCCCATCGACAGCGGGGCCAGCCGGTGCCAGCAGGCATCAGCCAGCGCCACAGCTTTGCCGTCCTCCGTGCGGTACAGGGCCAGCGGGCGGTCTGCGATGCGGCGGGACATCGGCTTGCGGTTTACCTCGTAGTCCCAGGCCGCGGCGTACCAGGAGTTCAGCGGATGCGGAAGAATCCTGGCCATCATCGATCCGCGTGCTTCAACTTGCGTCATATCTGATTCTTTCTTGCTCTGGACGGCACCAGCCGGTCGGGGTTGTTAGGCTGTCGAGATCGCCGAGGCTTGTGATGCGGCCGACCCTTTTTCCTGTGGATGAGTTGCCATCGCCTCGACCGTGAGGTTTTGCCACTGGAAAGTGGGGAGGCCGGACAAAACGTCGTGCAGCTCAGTTGCGTCTTCCGCCTCATACCACCCGATGGCTGTGCGGGTTCCGGGGACCCGCCATAGCCGCCGCAGAATACCCTGATCACGGAGTTGTTGGGCGTAGGCCCGCTCCGCTGACTTGATGCGGGCTGACTCCTCCGCAGGCATGTTCGGCATGTTGTTTTCCTGCCTGACGAGAAATTCCATGGGTCTCCTTCTAAACAGCGAGTTGCACGGCATGGGGCACGGTTTGCAGCAACTGGTGGGCTAGCAGGTGTGGATTAGTCACCATGACTTCATGGTCCGCATCCAACTCGGTAACCCGCCAACCGGCAGCGGCTGCCCGCCGGGCGAAACGGTCGAACGGTGTAGCCCATCCTGAGCACAGCAGATATTCGCCTGCGATCGGCAGGTCCGACAGTCCTTGCCTGACCGGGTCCAGGTAGGTCCTGGCCGGGTGCGGTGTTAGCCGGGGAGACAACTCCTCAATGACCTGCCTGTCCGTGACTCCTAGGTTTTCCAAGGGCCGCGGATCAATGGTCAGTCCGTTATTCTTACGTGCCGACTCCAGGTAGTGGCCTGCCGCCCGCTCGGGTAACAGGTTGATGCCCACTTCACCGGCTTCAGGCAGGAAGCCGTCAAGGATCACCAGCCGGTTAATTTTTTCAGGAATCTGTGCTGCCACTTCAGTTGCGACGAGTCCTGCATAGCTGTGGCCCACAAGGACGACATTCCGAAGGTCTTCCGTCTCGATAGTTGCAAGTACGTCCGTAATATGAGTTTGCAGGCCGGTGTCCGGTGTCAGTAGGTGTGTCCGGTCCCCCAATCCGGTAAGAGTCGGAGTCACCACCCTCGCGCCTGCTGCTTCCAGCATTTGCTGGACTGGTCGCCAGCACCAGGCTCCGTGCCATGCCCCGTGGATCAGGACGAAGAGGGGCGCTTCGCGCCCTTCGCCTCCTCCAATGTTTACGCTCCCGGACATAGCTGGCTCCTTACCTAGACGTTTCTCAGCTCTGCTGTCCAAACTACCGAACCTGATCCTTATCGTCAACGAAATTGTTCACAATATTGTCTTGATTTGCGGACCGAATATCAAAGCCGGTGCGGCACCGTAGAGGACGAAGTCGTGTCATTCGATGGCAGTGCCGATGAACCTCGCACGAGCATGTCACCCCTTCGCCTTGATTGTCAACATTTTTGTACTTAATTTTGTTTGGTATTTTGTATTCAAATCGGTTGACATTTGAATGAAGGGTGTCAGGATTTACTCATACATTTTTGTCGACGCTGGAAAGGTCTTCGATGTCGAAGAGGAGAATGCTCGTTGTCGGTGCCCATAGCGCTGACTTTGTTTGGCGGTCCGCCGGTGCGATCGCCGTCCACACCAAGGGCGGCGGAGAAGCGCTGATAGTGGCGCTCTCATATGGCGAACGTGGCGAGTCAGGGGAGCTGTGGAAGGAGCCCGGACAAACCGAGGGTAACGTCAAGCGCATCCGCCATGAAGAAGCCTCACGTGCAGCGTCGATACTCGGAGCCGAATTCCAGGCCTTCGACCTAGGGGACTACCCGCTAGATCCGGGAGTCGGCGATGTCGATCGACTGGCCGAACTGATGCGAGACTTTCAGCCCCATGTCACGCTCACCCATCCTGCACAGGACCCGTACAATCCGGACCACCCTGTAGCCCATGCCGTAGTGGCGAGAGCGCGGCTGCTCACTGCCGGCGCCGGTGTCGACAGTGGTTTCCGCACTGCCCCACCTTCGGAATTCCTGGCTTTCGAGCCGCATCAGCCCGAGCTCTGCGGCTTCTCCCCGACCGTGTTTGTGGACATCACCGATGTCTTTGAGCTCAAGACGCTCGCGATGAAAGAGATGAAAGCCCAGCAGTACCTGCAGGAGTACTACGCACAGCGCGCCGAGCACCGCGGCAACCACGCTCGGAAGGCCACAGGAAACAAGAGCATCCAGCAGGCCGAAGCGTTCCAGCGGCTGCTGCCCAATGTGGTCAGCTCGCTCTAGTAAGGTCCCAGCCCATTTATCTGTAAGGAGTGCACCATGCCGGCTCACACCACCGGCCTTGAACTTTTGGACTTGGCCAGAACGCTCCCGGTCGCCAACATCGGCGACGCGATGGACCGACTGAACGTCGTCGACGCGGCAATAGGCCCCCTTTGGATCGGAGCCCGTATCGTAGGCCGTGCCTTCACGGTCATGACAGCTGGCGGGGATAACAGAGCGATACACGATGCGTTGGAAAGCGCTGGGCCCGGCGATGTTCTGATGGTCAACGGGCAGGGAGTGACGAACCGGGCTCTCATCGGCGAGCTGATAGCCGGCAGGGCAGCCGCACAAGGTGTCCTTGGCTTTGTCATAGATGGCGCAGCCCGGGACGTGCAGGACTTGGAAAAGATGCAATTTCCCGTCTTTGCCCGGGCGGTAACACCTGCAGGACCCTACCGCAACGGCCCTGGATACCACCAAAGGCCCGTAGCAATTGGAGGCGTTGTTGTCAGTCCCGGTGACCTGATCGTTGGCGACAGCGACGGCGTAGCCGTCGTCCCCCGGGATCAGGAGATCGATATCATTGCCCGGGCAGTTGCCAAGCACCGGCAGGAAACGGCCCAGCGGAACGATATCAGCAGTACTTAGCGGCAGGGCCTTGGTTAGCTGACCCCTTGGGCCAGGACTGAAAGTTGTCACTGTCGATGCTGAAGGCGGACAGCGAAACCATCAGAGCCGTTGCCTAAGGGACCAAAGGTCTTGGTCATCGGCACGACTATCGGAGTTCGACGCCGGCGCCGCCACCAAATACGTCCTGAACCCCAACGGCTACATCAAGAACTAACCGCACCGCCGAAAAGAGGAGTAATGATGCCACCGTCTACACCAGAGGTGAACGGAACGTACGTCTTCGACGTTGCCCAGAGCAACCTGGGGTACGCGTTAAACCGCCTATGCGGTTCCTTGAAGGATGCAGCCAACCGCGAGCGTTTCAGTGCGGACGAGGAAGCTTACTGCAATGCTTACGGACTGACTGCCGGGCAACGCGAGGCCGTGCTGCAGCGAGACTGGACGCGCATGCTGGACCTGGGCGGATCCATCTTTTACATCTTCAAGCTTGCTGTGCTGGATAAGAAGTCCATGCAGGACCTAGGGGGAATCTTTACAGGGATGACCACCGAAGAATTTGTTGAATCTCTAAACGCAGGAGGACGTCGTTTTGGCTGAATTGATCTGGGGGCTGGCGACCTCACACGTACCGTCAATCGGTGCCGCCATGGATAACCACAAAGTCGAGGACCCGTATTGGAAGCCACTATTCGATGGATATGCGCCCGCCCGGGAATGGATGGCGGAGCATACGCCGGATGTGGCGATCATTGTCTACAACGACCATGCCAACGCCATCGATCTGGCTATGACCCCCACATTCGCCATCGGGACGGCAGACTCATACAGGGTTGCCGACGAAGGCTGGGGCAGACGCAACGTTCCCGCGGTGGTGGGGGATGCCAACCTGTCGCAGCATCTTCTGGCGGACCTGATGGACGAGGGTTTTGATATGACGGTCTGCCAGGAGCTGGAAGTTGACCATGGCCTCACCGTCCCATTGTCGGTCTACTGCCCGGAACCAGGGGATGCATGGCCGTGTGCGGTAGTGCCGATCCTGGTCAACGTTATTCAATATCCCCAACCAACAGCGGCGCGCTGCCTGGCCCTGGGCGAGGCGCTGGGAAGAGCGATCCGGTCATATCCCAAAGACATCAAAGTCGCGGTCTTCGGAACGGGAGGAATGTCCCACCAATTGGCCGGGGCGAGGGCCGGGTTAATCAACGAGGACTTTGACCGGATGTTCCTGAAAAAAATCGAGACCGATCCGGCAGCCCTGGCGTCCCTGTCCCGTGAGGATTATATCCGCGAGGCCGGCTCCGAAGGCATCGAACTCATCATGTGGCTGGTCATGCGCGGAGCCATGGGCCCGGCAATCCGACGAATTCACGACACCTACCATGTGCCAGCCTCGAACACCGCAGCCGCGCTGGCCCTGTTTGAGAACTTACCTTCGAGTTCAGCCGACGAAATCTAACCCCACCCGCCAAGGAGCTCGGGTCCGGAATTTTATGCCGTCCCCTCGAGGCTCAGGCGGCGGTCCGCGCCCGGACGCCCCGTTGCCCTTCCATACGGAAAACAGCGGACCGATCACGGACCACAACTTTTCAGATCCCAGGAAGCAATTGCTCATCCCACCAGCCAACCGAAACCTTTCCAGCTTAGCTTCAGGAACACCTTTGCGAATCACTATCGACGTAGATAGCACGCGGTCCACGCCACTAAGTATCTATCTACATAGCTAGTGGCCTCCCTGTCCGGCCCGCTCAACGATGAAGGACCGCTTCATGACTGTCTCGGCCACGAAGACCACGACCAACGCCAAGCTCCTGCCCTCAACTCCACACCATTCGGCCTGGTGTCCTTCATCCAAACCACAGATCTGGCGAAGGGACTCGCCCTTGCAGACCGAATCGACTCCGGCACGGTCAGCATCAACCGTGGCGTCGTGTCCGACGTCGCTGCCCCCTTTGGAGGCTGGAAGCAGAGCGGACTTGGCATCGAAGGTGCGCACGCCGGCCTCATGGAGTACCTCGAGACCAAGTACGTTGCTGCAACCTGGTGATGCAGCCCCGAAGCTGTCCACCCTGAAAGAATTGAGGTGAAAGTGATCGAGAATGGAGGCGTTGAGTCCAAGACAACGAAACGAAGTGAACTTAAGTCTGGCTGGACAGTTCTGCTGTTTGCCACGGTCGGCGCAGGCGTTGGTTTCAGTGCTCTCGGTTATATCTTGGGCCCACTTGTCGTGCCCCTTCAGCAAGAGTTTGGATGGGGCAGAGGCGACATCATGCTCACGACCCTCTGGAGTTCCCTTGGTATGGCTTTGGCACTCCCGGTCCTCGGCAGACTGTTGGATCGCTTCGGAGTCAAAAAGGTGGCGACAATTTCGCTGCCACTCTTTGCCGCCGTCCTGTTTGTCCTGAGCCGCTTTGAAGCGACCCTGATGGTCTTTCTCGTTCTCTATGGGTTGACCGGGATCATAGGTGCCGGCACTTCAGCGGTTACTTATGCCAAGGCGATCATCGAACGCTTCGATCAACAGCGGGGCCTAGCGCTGGGTATCATGGCCACCGGTTTGGGAGTAGCCGGGCTTGTCTTACCTCCAGTGATGGGCGCAATTATCCACGCCGGTGGCTGGCGGACCGCATATCTCACTATGAGCCTGCTTGCCCTGGTTCCGTTGGTTTTCCTCATCTTCGCAAAGTTTCTGAAACCGACGCTGGGGGTAAACCAAAAGATCCAGCGTGACGTGCCGGACTCGGAAGGGACCGCGACGCTTCGGAGTAGGGAGTTTTGGACCTTGGTAGCAGCGTTCCTTCTACTAGGGTGGGCATTGCTGACGATGGTCCCGCACTTCGTGCCAATGCTCATTGATTCAGGTGTCCCACCCGTTCAAGCTGCTCTGCTTTCCTCTCTGGTCGGAGTGGGAACCGTTATCAGTCGGCCGATCGTAGGTCGGCTCTTGGATAGGTTCTACGCGACAAACGTAGCCGTGCCCCTGTTTCTGGCTGCAGCCCTCGGGTGTGTCTTACTGCTGGTGGGGGGGGCTGCATACGCTCCCCTAACCGCCGTTCTTGTAGGCGTTGGATTCGGGGCGGAGATAGACCTTATGTCCTACCTGAGTTCGCGTTACTTCCCCCGCAGGACATTCGGAACGCTGTACAGCTACGTTTACAGCGCCTTCATGATTGGCAGCGCCCTCGGCCCAGTTGCGGCAGGCTTCATTTTCGACTCCGCGGGATCCTACAGCCTCCCCTTGGCAGTAGCCGCCACTTTCCTGGTCCTCGGATCAATTGTGCTCATGACGCTGCCCCGCTACAACCGCGGTACACCCAATCAGGTCGACGAAGAGTTGACCCCTTCTATGGAGATGTAATGGCGAACCACGAGATTGCGAAACCGGAACAACTTGATGCTCCCGGCTTGTAGCATGCCAGGAATGCAGGCGCTCCAGCGGGTAGTTGGAATGAGAGGATTTGGTCTCGACTCCAGGCCGGTCCTGTGGCCCGCTGTGATGATAAAGCTGATCTACTGGCTGGTTCATGCATAGTTATGCCCCGGCCAGGCAACGCAACGCAACGCAACCATTTTCGCGCGGCAGCGCCTCTTGGCTCATGGATGGTCGCCGAGGGACTCGGGCTTGGTGGCCTGGATGCTGTGCGGCCAGTTCGCACGGTCTGGGAGGACAACGAACGCCACGGGAGCATCATTCGGGCAATGAAAATGAGGTGCGACAGGGCAACCGCGTTTTCGGCCGTTTCGGAGACGGTTTGCCGAGGTGATAACGGTCCAGCTGCTCATTCATAGTTCCGTCGAACGGGTGCGGGAACACCAGGGAACCCACGTTGAAGGGTCGTTGGATCAGCTGCGTGGCTGTGGTCTCTAATCGGTTCTAAATTGGAGGCGCTCACCCCGCTAAGAGCGTACCCTCCGCAAAGACCTACTATTTGTTCTCTGAATACCAGCTATTCGAATTGCATAATTCCCCCATGCTTCAAGTCTTGCCAGAGTGAGCAGAGTCACCTTTCGGCGCCTACGCAATGGTCGTTCCTTGTGACTATCAAGAGATTAGAGAGAAATTCAATGGAGAATGTTCAGATCACAGGTAGTGACATCATGGCCGGGGCGCCCGGTCCCACGGCGACGCGAACGGCCGGGCGGGTCCAGGCGACCCTCCTTATCGCGGGCAGTTGCATGCCGGTGCTGGGGGCCGTTTTGCTGGCCCCTATCCTGCCGACCCTCAGCCGAGCGTTTGCAGACACCCCCGGCGTGGCCGTCCTGGTGCCACTCACCCTGACGTTGCCTGCCCTGTTCGTGGCGCTATTTTCGCCCCTTGCCGGCTACATCGCTGACCGTGTGGGGCGGAAGCAGTTGCTCGTTTTCGCCATGCTGGCGTACGCCGCCTTCGGAACGGCGCCGCTGTGGCTTGAGACTCTGGAGTCAATCGCACTGTCTCGCGTGGGCGTCGGAATCGCGGAAGCCGCCATCATGACGTGCTGCACCACGCTCATCACGGACTACTACGCGGGCGAACAGCGGAACAAGTACTTCGGGCTTCAGACCATGGTCACTGCACTCGCGGCCACTGCCTTCTTCGCCCTCGGCGGTGCTTTGGGCAGCATCAGCTGGCGGACGCCGTTCTGGCTCTACGCGGTCAGTGCTGTCCTCGTAATCCCCATGGTCTTCAGGCTCTGGGAGCCGGCGAAGAACCAACGCGCAACGGCAAACAAGACGCCGGTCCCATGGCGGCAGATCGGTGCTCCCGCAGCAGTGACGCTGTTCGGCGGCATCGTATTCTACGCACTGATCGTTCATTTGCCGTACGTCATCACCGGCCTGGGCGTCACCGACGCGGCTCTCATTGGGCTCGCCGCCGCCATCGCTTCCCTTGCAACAGCGGCGGGTGCCATCTCCTTCCGCTTTTTGGCGAAGCTGGGCACCCGGAACCTGCTTGCCCTCGCTTTCGGGCTGGCCGGGCTCGGACTCTTCCTGGTCTCTGTCGCCGGCAACGTACCGCTAGCGATCGCGGGAGCGGTTATGGCCAGCGCTGGAACAGGAGTGCTGCTGCCGACCCTGCTGACTTGGGCCGTCAACGGCCTCGGATTCAACCAGCGCGGCCGGGGCACCGGGATCTGGACCGGGACGTTTTTCATCGGCCAGTTTCTGACCCCCATCGTCCTGGGAGTGGCTGCCGCGGTGCTAGGCAGCCTCAACCTGGCGCTGGGCGCACTGGCAATTGCATGTGCCGTTGCACTGCTGGCCGTCCTGATCCGAGGACCCCGGACCGTGCCCGCCAGCCACTGAAGGGATTGCGGTCCATACGCGGATACCCGAAGGTAAGACGAACCCGGGCCAGGACCTGCTGCGCCAGCTGCAGGTCCTGGTCGAACTGCCGAATATCTTCAAAGCTGGCTGCATGCGGCGATGCCCCGCTCCCGCGCCATCTTGATGACGACCTCCTGGTGCGGAACGGCCGGACATATTCATTCCACCGGCACGTCCGAATCCCGGCGCAAATTGCCGACTATTCAAAGACCTGCTCGCAGGACTCACAGACTACCGCCTGCAGGGTGCCGCAGGCCGGTGTGCAGGGACAGTTTCGACGCTGCAGCGGACGGCTGCGGTCTGCTCCAGCAGCCCCGCTCCCGCTCACCCTGGAGGACCTGTTTACGGCCGCTCACGCCGTCGGCATTTTAGAAGGAGTTAGCACTCGGGGGGACGCCTGTTCGAGTCCCGTGATGTGCAGCGCCGTACGGCGGCCACGGTGGCCGGGTTCTGTCGCTGCCGCCGCTCATTGAGAGGACGGACCTGGCCGCGCCGGTCCCGCTGCTTCAGGCGGCAAGGGCACAGCGCGGACATTAGTGTGATGGCGTCCTCCGAAAGCACCAAAGGGGCACCTGGTGGAGTTCATGTACGGGCACCCTCCCGAACCGAAGATCCCGCCGCGTTTGGTGCCCTCTGTCATCCGGAACGGCCCGTCGCTAAGGCAGGGCTGCACCGCAAAGCAGGGGCTGTGGTGGTGTGCTGCGACATGGATAACGACGGTGTCGCGCCCGGGCCCAATTTGCTGACGGTGTATGCCACAGCTGATATGTAGTTCTGGCTTGTCAGGCGTGCCATCGAGCCGACATTTGCAATTGCAGAGCCACCGCCCATGAGGGGTAGATGACCTATATGCCCAGAACGGAGTCGGTGACACTCATTCTATGAACCCGCTTCAGGTCACCTACCGAGTGCGTCCAGCAGTCGACTGCGCTGGGTCCTGCCGACGTTGCTGACGATCTACTCCATCCGCCAACCCTGGGACTGGATCCTTTCAGCAAGACCGCCGCAACCCAAGGAGTCGGCAACACTAAGCTGCCCGCAACAGCGGCACCCGCCGAAGTTGAAGAAAAGGACCGCCCGTGGACCCGGCAGGTCGGCAGTGAGTCGGTGGCGGGTGACCCTAGCCCCGGCCGTCACCAGCAGCTGCGCCTCGACAGCACCTTCGCCCTGGTCCGCCTCAGTAACACCACCGCAGTCCGGCCATCGAGGTGAGAGAGCCCGCTAGATCTGGGAAGTAGCCGCAGCGGCAACCCGGTTGCGGGGACGGTGGCGGGCGGGCACACGCGTCACCGCCTCGCGCCGTTCGCCGACAGTGTTCTCGATGGTCCCGATTCCTTCTACTGTCATGCGGACGACGTCGCCGGTTTTCAGCGGCGGGGGAGTTTTGGAGCCGTTCCGGCCCCATAGTTCTGCGAGGCAGCCGCTGCCGGAGGTGCCGGAGCCCAGGACGTCGCCGGGCCGCACTACGGAGTCCTGGGAGGCGTAGGCGACGAGTTCGGCGAACGGCCAGCCCATGTTGGAGAGCAGGTCCTGGCCGATCCGTTTCCCGTTGACTTCCACGGCCATGGAGATGGGCAGGAAGCCTTCGCCGTCGTGGAGGTCCTGGAATTCGTCGGCGGTGACGATCCACGGCCCCAGGGTGTTGGCGAAGTCCTTGCCTTTGCAGGGGCCGAGGCTGACCTTCATTTCGCGTCGCTGAAGGTCGCGGGCTGACCAGTCGTTGAGGATGGTGTAGCCGAAGATATGCTGGTGGGCCTCCTCCGCGGTCAGGTTGCGTCCGTCGCTGCCGGGGACGGGCCCGACGACGGCGGCTACTTCGGTTTCAAAGTCCAGGTCCTGGCACCCGGCAGGAATGCCAATCACCTCGCCGGTGCCAGTCACTGTGTGGGGGTTGGTGAAGTAGAAGGTGGGCGCCTCGTACCATTCGTCCATGACGCCGGCCACGCCGTCGATGCTCATCCGCATCCCTTCGACGTGTTCCTCGAAGGCCACGAAGTCCCGAATGGTGGCAGGCGCCAGCGGTGCAAGGAGCTGGGCGTCTGCCAGCGGGACGGCAGCGCCTGAACTCACAACCTGCCGGGCGATGTTCAGCGTCTCTTCGAGGCCGGCGTCCAGCAGTGTTTGGACGTCCTGGCCGGCGGGAAGGGCGTAGCAGGTCTCCCCGTCCACAACTCCGGAGTGCGTTCGGCCATTGTGGTTCCAGCGTGCGATCTTGACCATAAAACTGTTCCTTAAACGGTGGATTGGGCGTGGACTGAAGCGGGAGTGATGCCAAGGGCGGCAGCGTTGCCGGCCAGCACCCTGGCTTCCTCCTCGGCGGGAAGCCGTGCCTCGACAACCTCGTCCACGGGGAGGTCGGAGCCCATGTCGAATGGGTAGTCCGAGCCAAGCAGCACCTGCGTCGGGCCTGCCGCGGCAACGAGGGCCTGCAGCTCCGCGGGGCTGTGGACCAGCGAATCGAAGTACAGCTTCTTCAGATATGACGACGGCGGCTCCGCGCAGCCGTGTGCCTCCGGTCGGACCTTCCAGGCGCGGTCCGAGCGTCCCAGGGTGGTGGGAAGGTAGCCGCCGCCGTGGGCCGCCAGTACCTTGAGTTCCGGGTGCCTGTCCAGGACACCGCTGAAGATCAGGTGGGACAGGGCCACGGCGTTTTCCGCGGGCTGGGAGACGGTGTTGGCGAGGTAGAAGCGGTCCAGCCGTTCATCCAGTGAGCAGCCGAAGGGGTGCAGGAACACCAGGGCGCCCAGCTCCGCGGCCCGGCTCCAGAACGGTTCAAGCCGGGAGTCGGAAAGCTCGACCGTTGTGCGCTCCGGATCGCCGGGAGTGGCGGCGAATGAACCGATTTCAACGCCGAGGAGACCGCACTCCATCACAGCGTGCTCAAGGGCTTCCGCCATCAGGCCGGGGTGCTGAAGCGGAACCAGGCCCAGGCCGTTGAGGCGTTCCGGGGCCCGGTCAACAAAGTCGCGCACCGCCTCGTTGGCGGCTTTCGCCACTTTCAGTGCGAGTTCTTCGCCTGCGAAGTAGTAAAAGTGCGATGGCGACGGAGAAACCAGCTGCACGTCCACGCCCTGGGCGTCCATGTCCGCGAGCCGGAGGTCCAGGTCAGTCAGCTGCGGCCAACGCTCCTTGACCATCCGGCCTGACGCGGCCAGTGACTCAGCACCATAACGCCGGGCCTCCAGGACCTGTTGCGCCCGAAAGCCTTCGGGATCGGCTTCCGATACCAGTTGCTGCAGGGCAGGAAGCAGGATGTGCGCGTGCACGTCGACAATTGGGTGCTTGCTCATGCGGGTTCCTTCAGCATTGTGGACAGTGATTCCACCAGGCCCGGAACATCGGCGTCGCGAACGCCGTCAAGCATCCACTGGCCCAACTGGACGGAGGCATTTACCACGGTGCGTGCCCGGTCCAGGCGGCGGTCCGTGAACTCATTCCACAGGGCCTCAGTGACATCGTCGGCCTTGATCAGCAGCTCGGCCAGCACGGCCGCATCTTCCAACGCCATGGCCGCGCCCTGGGCAACCGTGGGCGGGCAGCTGTGGGCGGCGTCGCCGATGACTACAGTGCGGCCGCGGTTCCAGGGCCCCTCGACGAGGTGGGTGGTGAACCATGTGTAGTTGATGCGGGCGCTGTGGTCCAGATTCGCGCGGATCTCGTTCCATGGACCCCCGTAGGCGGCAGCGAGTTCGGCCATGATGCGCGGGCCGTCTTCGTGCTTGCGCTCCTGGGCCTTTTCCACGAGGTAGGCGTAGATGGTGTCCGGTCCGGTGGGGCAGTACCCGGCGATGAAGCAGGGTCCCCCGTACGTGAGGTCCGTGCGCACAACGTCCTCGGGCCGCTCCACGAAGGCACGCCAGATTCCCATGCCCGTAGGCTCGGGGTCGACGTCGATGCCGATGGCCTTGCGGACCGCTGAGTGCAGGCCATCGGCACCGATTAGCAGGTCGAAGCTTGCTGTGGCGCCGTCGGCGGTGCTCACGGTGACGGACCCGCCGTCGTCCGTTATGCCGATGACTGTCTTGCCGTAGCTGATCCGGGCGCCCGCCTGCTCGGCCCGTTCACGGAGGATGGCGGTGAGGTCGGGCCGGTACATGCCCAAGGTGGCGGGCAGGTCGTCGCCACCGGTCCGGATGTCCTCGAGGACGGCAATGACGCTGCCCTCGGGATTCGGGGCACGCAGGCCGAGGGTGCTGAACGGGTAGCCCTTCGCCTCCATCTGCTGCCAGACGCCAAGCTGGCGGAGGACCCGCAGGGCGTTTCCCTGCAGTGTGATTCCGGATCCAAGGGACTGCGGTGCGTCCGCCTTCTCCAGGATTTCAACCTGGATTCCGGCATCTGCCAGCAGGATGGCGGCGGTCAGTCCCGCGGCCCCGGCCCCGACGATTCCGACGTTTTGTACTGCTGCCATCGCTGACTCCTTTGTATTGACGGCGTTACTGCTGATTACGGTGCGGATGGCTACCGGACGGCGATCGGGTTGACGGGCGATCCGACGGCGCCGGTGATGGGAAGCGGAGCGGCGGTGAGCAGGAAATCGTACCTGCCATCCGTTGCGCATGCTTCCGCCAGGCCGTCCGGGTCCCACATCTCACCCAGGAACAGCCCCAGGTTGGGGATCGCGATCTGGTGGAGGGGCTGGAATGCGCCGTCGAACTCGTTGGGGCGCACTTCGAAACCCCACGTGTCGGTGGCAATGCCCGCAATCTCGACGCTGTGCAGCCAAGGAGCGGTGCGGAAGGACAAGCCGGGTGCCGCGCCGCCGGCGTAGTCACCCCAGCCTTCGCGGCGGGTCCTGGTGTACTGCCCGGTGCGGATCACCACGATGTCCCCGCGCCCCACCTTCGCACTGGGACCCTGCAGTTCGATGGTGCGCTCAAGGTGCTCAGGGGTAATGGCGAACCCGTCCGGCAGCTCGCCGTCGTTCCGTCCAAGTTCCGGACCCATCGCCCGGCCAACATCCAGCAACACCCCGCGGGTGACGATTTTGGCAGCTGCTGTCTCAATGCCTGTCACCAGGTCACCCTCGGAAGTAACAACGTCACCGGCAGCCCTGCCGTTCCAAGCCTTGCCACGGTCGAAGATGTGACCCAGTCCGTCCCACTGTGTGGAGCACTGCAAAGGCATGGCGATGACGTCGTCGGCCCCACCGATTCCGTGTGGGAAACCCTGATTCCCGCGCTCCGCGTCAACGCCTGTGTCCGTCATGGTGTGGACGGGGTTGGTGCGTCGGCGCCAGCCTTTCTGCGGCCCGTTGGTATCAAAGGGCTGGGACAGCGAGAATGCTTCGCCGGTCTTCACCAGGGCGGCGGCTTCGACGCGCTTTGCGGCGTTGATGAAGTTCAGGGTTCCGAGCACGTCATCGTCGCCCCAGCGGCCCCAGTTGTTGTACTTATAGGCGGCCGCCGTGATGCTTGCCAGCGGATCCCCCCGTTGGATCAGCTGCTCTTCTTCCACTGCATCGGCCGTCACGGCTGGACCTCGTCCTTGCAATGGATCAGCTGTGTTCCCAGTCCAGTGATGGTACCTTCCATAACGTCTCCGTCCTGCAGGAGCCGGCCCCAGTGAGCACCGTTGCCTGCGGGGCTTCCGGTGAGAACCAGGTCACCCGGGCGCAGCGGCATGATCTGGGAAGCTTCGCTGACGAGCTTGGCCACGCCGAAGATCATGTCCGAGGTGGACTCGTCCTGCATGGCCTTGCCATTGAGCTTCAGGGTCACCTGGACGTCCTGCGGATCGCCAAAGAACTTGGCGGGCACCAGCATCGGTCCGGTGGGCAGGAAGCCGGGGGCGTTCTTGGCCCGGTACCAGTCCGATCCGATGGCTGGCATGTCCTTGCGGAAGACGTATTCGCGGGTGGTGATGTCATTGACCATGGTGTAGCCGAAGACGTAGTCCAGGGCTTCCTCCGGGCTGACCCGGAACGCTGTCCTGCCGATCACTGCCGCCAGTTCCAGCTCCCAGTCGTGGGATGTGGAGTAGGCAGGCAGGGTGAGGTCGTCCGTGGCGGAGGCGATCGCCGTCGGGAGCCCGATGAAGAAGTACGGCGTGCCCTGGCCTGCCCGCTTGTCCATCATGGTTGCCGTCTTGGCGCGCACTTCCTCCTCGTCCTGGCCGGGTTCGCGGTGGGCTGCGGCGAGGTCGATGACGTGTTTGCGGTAGTTCGCGCCGGTTTGCAGGACCTGGGCCGGTTCCACAGGGGCGAGGACCTCGACGTCGGCCAGCGCCAGGCCGGTGTCCCCGCCAGCGGAGGCGGCGAGGCTGTCCAACTGGGTTTCGGTGGTGTCCCAGTGCTCGATGAGGGAGTTGATGTCCCCGTCCACCGGCAGGACCCGGCCGCCGACGAGCAGGCCAGCGCGGGTTTTACTGTCGCCGGCTTCCTGGAAGCGGATGAGGGAATAAGTTGCGTCACTCATGGTGTGTTAGCCCCGTCCCTGCTTGGCGTAAGGGTTCAGGAGGGCTTCTTTCATTTCGGCGGAAGCGCCTTCTTCGGTGGCGGTGAAGCCCTCGGCCGGCGGGAAGGATTCGGTCATGGAGTGCGGCATGGCGCCGTTCTTGTAGAAGTTGTTCGATCCTTCAGAGGGCTTCCAGGTATTGGCTTCCCAGTCCGGGACGTAGTTGCGGTAGCCACCGGAGTTCAGCTCCACGCGCAGTCCGGAGGGCTCGCGGAAGTAGAGGAAGTTCTGCTCGCCGATGCCGTGGATGGAGGGGCCGTATTCCATCGGGGTGCCGTTTTCCATCAACACGTCCGCGGTGCGGAGCAGATCCTCGGTGGCGTCCACCCAGAAGGCGATGTGGTTGACGCGGCCGGCCCGCTTGGAGGTGTCCAGGACCACGCCGAGGTCATGGGACTTTTCGTTGGTGGTCAGTACGGAGAACACGGTGATGGGTGCTTCATCCAGGTCGGTGAAGGCCATGACGCGGAAGCCCAGGGCCTCGTTGTACCACTGGGCGAAGCCGCGGACATCGGAAGCCGCCACCGTGACGTGGTCCAGGAAGCGCGGTGCGGCGGCGTGGCTGCTGCGGCGCTCCGGCCGGTCCGGGTAGGTGGACTCGAAACCGGGTTCGGCAACGAACTTTTCCACCTCATAAAAGAGGCGCATGGGGTGGCCGTAGGGGCCGGTGAACTCGTAAGCCTTGCCGAAGCCATGTCCGCCCGCGGTCCAGGTGCCCTGGACGCCGGTCGCTTCAACGCGCTCGGCTGCGACCTCGAGGGCCGCCTGGGAGTTGGTGCGCCAGGACATCCGGCCCAGGGACGCTTCCGGCCCTTCTGTGATGACCAGGCTGTAGCGGTAGTAGTCACCCCAGCAGCGCAGGTAGACGTTGCCATCCACGCGGTCGACGATGCGCATGCCGAACTTTTCCTCGTAGAACCGAGCCGACGCTTCGACGTCCGGGGTGGTGATCTCGAGGTGGGCAAGATGGGAGAGCGGAGTTTCCACGTTGAAGTCCTTCTGGTTACTGGCTGCGGTACTGGTTGCAGGTCCTGTGACTACTGTGAGGGTCGTCGTCTATTTGGTGAAGAGCGGGATTGGAATAGAAGGTATCCATGAAGCTGATACTTGGAGCAAGCTGGCGGCACATCCCTGTCAGAGTGCTCAGCCGCCGTCGACTGTAAAGATGACGCCCGTGGAAGAAGTGGACTTCAATACCGAAGGACACCAGGTGACCGCCCCCGCTGAATCAGGACGACGGCGTGGGCTGCAGCACATCCATCATGGCGGCTATGGCTGCTCGGGCTGAGCGATAAGGCAGATGGCCATCTAGGGGCGGCCCGGCAGCGGGACCTGGAACGTTCCCTCGAAGTCGCCCGAGAGGCGCGTGATGGCTTGCCGGGCAGCAGTGTGAAGAAACCGGGCGACAGGCCTGAGGAGGATTGCTCCCTGGATCAGCTGATCGCGCTGGCATCGGGCGGAGCGTACTACGAATACGACTTCGGTGACAGCTGGCTTCACCGGCTCGAGCTGGTTTCCCGCCGGCACGCGGACGAAGACAGTCCGGCGGCCCGATTGACCGACGGCGCCCAGCTGGGCCCGCTGGAAGACTCCGGAGGTTTTCCCGGTTACGAGGAAATCATGGAGGCCTTGGCCGACCAGTCGCATCCTGACCACGCCGAACACGCAGCATGGGCGGCCGACTTGACCGGCTCTGATGCGCCTTTTGACCCCACCTTCCTGGACATCCTCGCTGTGAACCGGGCGCTGTACAAGCAGTTCTGACCTTCGAAGTCCGGGGGAAAACGCCACCAAACGATGGCAGGAAACAGCCCCTTCTGCAGACACTCCCCCGGTCAGTCTCAAACGCCGATAACGGATATTCCGTCAAGTAGCGTTTCCGGCAGCCGAGTCGGAGAAAGTTTCAAAACAGGAGGGCGGATGTCCTGGCCCACGGGCGGTGCCGGCCCCCGGGCTTTCTCTGGCACCCGGGGGTCATGTCGCTGGGCGGAGCTGCTTAGGCTGCGGGTCGTGACCGGATGTCGGATCGCGGTGAATGTACGGAGAATGGCTGCGGCCAATTCCGCTAGTTCGCTAGAACAGATCCCGAATTAGTGCCGTGGCCGCATCCAGGCCGTACAGCTTGTCTAAGGTATCCAGAATGTCCTCTGGGGAGGACGCTGTACCCTTGCGCCCTGACCGGGTAGACATGGCCAGGACGGCACGGAGACCCAGATCCGGCCTCATGGACACGGTGTCAAAGGCAAAGTCCTTGGCACTCACTACTTGGATGCCAGCAGGGATTTTTTCTTCAGGGAAGTCGCGGTAATTCTCAGTTACGATACTGCCAGCGCCGCCCACAACTGCTGCAGCCAACACATGCTCGTCATCAGGATCAGGCAAACCGTAGCTCCCCTCGAGCCCTTCCCAATTCGTGACGATCGCCTCTCCGAAGCTGGAACGCATGCGTTCGGCCAGGTGCAAGGCCTTTTCCCGTGCTTCTTCCACGCTGTCCCCTCGCTCGACGCGCTTAATCTCTTCGTTTGCCTCGACCTCCATGAGGATGGCGTCGCTAAAGATGAAGCGGTAAGCCCCCTCGAATGCCAGAGATAACAGAAAATCCCGTTGCGTACTCGGCCAAAGGACGCAGCTGTCAAGGAGGGCGGTGAACATGGTTCCTATCGTGTCATTCCTTGTGCTGTCGGCGGCGCTCCGCCGCTACAGCACGAGCCTTCTTCATCCTGTTGATCGCTACTTCGGGGTTTTCATCGTCGAGCGTTCCCAAGGAATCCAACGCTTCGTATTGCTCCGCCTTTCGGACTTCCTTGAAAGCAAGGATGTCTTCAAGCTTTATGCGGCGGTGAGTACCAGGCTTTTCGAAAGGAATCTTTCCTGCATCGAGCAGGCGAACGAGTGTTGGGCGCGTAACGCCCAACAGCTCTGCCGCCTGCTGAGTGGTCAACGTCATGGAACTGGGTGTGATGGTAATGGCTAGGCCCTTACGCATTGCTTCCACGGTTTTAACGAGCACTTCATAGATTTCGTGGGGGATCTCAACCTGGTCGCCGGCATCAGCACCGGAAAGAAAAAACTGAGGAGAAGGTTGAGAGCCGTTCTTCTCAGCATGGGCCTCCATGAAGTTGTAGATCTTCCCAGTTTGAGGCGCCTCTGGTGCGAGGAAGGTTTCCTTGATCGCTGTACTCGTAGCCATGGTTTCGCTCATCCGTTTTCTACGAAATTATCGTTTTGTTCGTTTTGCCTCATGGTAGTCCCTAAAGCTGCGGGAAGCTAGTCGTCGGGCCAACGAACCCGGCTTGCAAAACAAGGATGAAACCCATCACCTCACCTACATCTATTCGTCCTGTTCCAACGCCGATAGTGGACGTTCCGTAAGCTGTGGCAAGAGGATTGAGTCGGCAGGGGGGGAGGGTCCCACTAACATAGCCTGGCGCAGGTACTGGTAGACCGTCTCCCTACTGATCCCGTAATCGCGGGCAAGGACGACTTTCGAAATACCGCTGCCGGCCCGCTGGACCAGCTCGGCCGCCCGCTCCGGAGTCAGGGTCTTTTTTCGCCCCTTGTAGGCGCCGCGCTGCTTGGCAAGGGCGATCCCTTCCTTCTGGCGTTCCCTTATGAGGGAACGCTCGAATTCGGCAAACGCGCCCATAACGGAGAGCATGAGGTTCGCCATGGGGGAGTCCTCGCCAGTAAAGACCAAGCTCTCTTTGACGAACTCCACCCGCACCCCTTTGCACGTGAGGCCTTGGACGAGGGCACGCAGGTCATCGAGGTTGCGTGCGAGCCGGTCCATGCTGTGAATCACGACGGTGTCCCCGTCGCGCGCGAACCGCAGCAGCTCGGTCAGTTCTGGCCTTGCTGTATCCCTGCCGGAGGCCTTGTCGATGAAGACCCGATCCAGAACCTGGCCTTCGAGCTGTCGTTTCTCGTTCTGGTCCAGCGTGCTTACCCGCACGTACCCGATCCGCTGTCCGGCCACTGATTGCCTCCAACCCTTCACCCGTCAGGTTGAGTTCTAGGCTCGTCTTAGAAGGAAGTCAAGACTAGTCTCGAAGTTTGTCAGGTTTGGGTGTGCCTCAACTGGACGGCCTCTGGGACTTCCGAGTCTGGATCTGCCCCGTGTTCGAAGTTCCCCAACTTCAACAAGCCCCAGCCCTAGAGCAGTTGCGGAGTGAGATTGCGATTGCGTTTGCCGCACTGCTTGGTGCAGAGAATACGGGCCGATTGGGCCGTTTCGTGAGTGAACCTATCGCTGACGAGACTCGCACCGCCTACTGACGTATCAGCGAACCCGTTAGAGTCTTTGGGTATGAACGTAGCAGCCAGTAACGTCCCGCAATGGACCGCCCAGCGGGTTGTCATTGTCCACGGGTACGAGGCTTCGCCGGATGCGAACTGGTTCCCTTGGCTTCAGAAGGCCCTCGAAGCTAAAGGCATAGCCGTCGCCATCGTTCCCCTCCCTAAACCTGACGATCCCAAGGAAACAGCGTGGGAAGACGCGGTCAGCGCGGCACTTGGAGTGCCCGATGCGGCAACCGTGATTGTGGCGCATTCTCTCGGCGTGGTTACTGTCCTACGAGTACTCGCAGGGTTGCCGGAGCCATGGGAACTGGGCGGTCTTGTGTTGGTCGCCGGCTTCACTGGGCCACTGGAAGCATTGCCGGAACTCAATGATTTCCTCGCAACTGGCGTTGACGTCGAACGGGTAGCCACCAGCATTAATGATCGAACAGTAATCCGCTCAAACACGGATCCTTTCGTGCCGCCGGCAGCGTCCGATGACCTCGCCAGGCGCTTGGATGCAAGGTTGCAGGTTCATCCGAAAGCGGGACATTTCATGACAGAAGACGGCGTTACAAGCCTGCCAAGTCTGCTCGACCTTATCCTGTCCACATAGCGCTCCTCCCCGCACGCTCAATCCGCGGCAAGGGCTCCTAGGGGAGCACGCTGGTGTTGATGATGTTTCCCTCCGGCGCCACCACAAAGCAGTCCACCCGACGGTCACCCACTTCCCAGCTGGTACTGCTGGGGTACACCCGCTCAAAGTTGAGGACGAACTGGGTTGCTGCGGGAGACAACGTCACTGCCTGGCAAGCCTCCAGCGCCTTGGCTTTGAGGGCATCGGCGCCGGGATAGACCTCGCCTTCTTCATATGTGTAGTTGGCCACAAATTGGGCCGAGTGCGGGCTGTCGCAGGCCACGATATTGGCCTTCTGCGCCTCAGGTTTAAATTCAGAGAAACAGTCACCCAAGCGGAAATCAGCCGGTGCCGCTTCCCGGGGGAGGGGCAGTGCGGTAGGAGGCGGCGCCGTCGTGGTGACTATTGAACCCGCAGTGGGGACATCCTCTGCTTCAGATTCCAGGACGTTAAGGTTGGCAGTGACCAGGAGCCACACCACCAGTCCCACCAGCATCAGCGCGACCGCAGCCAAGATTACCAGGAACCAGACTTTGGAGCTGGCGCGGGAGCCTGCAGGTGCGTGAGCAGGATCATTTACGACGTCGGGGGCCGCCGTACGTGCCATACCGGGCGGCGTTTCGGGGCGGGGTGGAATGGGCCGCTGCTGCCCATTGCCGGGCTCTGGCTCGGTCACGTAAGCCTCCCTGCTGGTGTCCGGTCTAGCGGCGTCTCCGCCAAGCGGCGGAACGGGTGTTGCTCATGTGACTCTACCCAACCCGCCTGGCGAGCAGTTAGTGCTGAAACCATGTAATCTAGGTGTACGACAAATTGACCAAACATTCCGGGGCCTCACTAACGCCAATGGTGACCACCTCCGGTCCGAGTACAAAAGGGGGTCACGCCATGGGGCGCGGCCGTCAAAAGGCAAAAGCTACCAAGCAGGCTCGGGATATTAAGTACTATTCCCCGAACACTGACTATTCCGCTCTTCAGCGTGAGCTTAAGAGTTCCGAGGGTCGTGCTCCGAGCCATTTCGCGAATGATCCGGTTGAACCGGACTACTCGGCTTATGTGGACAAGTATGCGGACGATGTTGAGGACGACGACGAAGTGGATTCACGTAGAATTAGCTAGTCGGCGTCACTCATGAACCCGCTGTCCCACCGGAAACCCGGTGTGGACAGTGGGTTTTTCCACGTCGAAATCCGTCGCCGGTGATGCACTCAGATTGCGACGGCGGCCCGTGCATTGCGTTTGGGAACGCTCTGCACGGGCCGCCGCTGTAAACCTGCGCCTCAGGCGTAGCTGTTGACCATCCGGACGGCTCCGCCATCGACGCCCTTGGCGCCCTGGACGTAGTCCGGACCGGATTTGATGATCAGGTCCGAATCGGCGTCGACGGTACCCATGATCCAGGCCGGGAGGCCGCGCTCGTTGAGGCGGGCCAACGCGGCGTCTGCAACCTGCGGGGACACGATGGCCACCATGCCCACGCCCAGGTTGAGGGTGCGTTCCAGGTCCGCCAGCGGCACGTTCCCGAGCTCGGAAACCAGTTTGAAAATGGCGGGCAACTCCCACGTGGCACGGTCGACGGTGGCCACCAGTCCCTGCGGCAGGACGCGGGCCAGGTTGGCGGCCAGGCCGCCGCCGGTGACGTGGCTGAATCCGTTGACGCCGCCAGCACCGGTGAACGAACCGGCGACAGGAAAGGTGCGGGCCAGGTCCAGGCAGTCTGCTGCGTAGACGCGGGTGGGTTCCAGCAGTTCCTCGCCGAGCGTGCGGCCCAACTCGGAAACCTGGCGGTCCAGAGCCCAGCCCGCGTGGTTGATAACCCGGCGCACCAGCGAGTAACCGTTGGAGTGCAGGCCGGAGGAGGCCATGCCAATCACGACATCCCCTGCATTGACGCGGTCCGGGCCCAGAAGCTGGTCCGCTTCGACTACGCCGGTTGCTGCGCCGGCGACGTCATACTCGTGTTCACCCAGGAGCCCGGGGTGTTCCGCCGTTTCGCCACCCACCAGGGCGGTGCCTGCAACGGAACAGGCCGCGGCGATGCCGCGGACGATGTCGGCGATGCGCTCCGGCACCACTTTGCCGCAGGCGATGTAGTCCGTCATGTACAGCGGCTCGGCGCCCACCACCACGATGTCGTCCACCACCATGCCGACCAGGTCGAACCCGATGGTGTCGTGGATGTCCATGGCCTGCGCGATCGCGACCTTGGTGCCGACGCCGTCGGTGGAGGTGGCCAGCAGCGGCTTGGTGTACGTCAGCAGCCTTGAGACGTCGTACAGGCCTGCGAAGCCGCCGACGCCGCCGATCACGGAGGAGTTGTGGGTGGCCTTGACCGCGCCCTTCATCAGTTCAACTGCGCGGTCGCCCGCTTCGACGTCGACACCGGCGGAGGCGTAGGTGATGCCGGCAGCGGCACCTGCGGCGGGAGTGGCGGAAGTCATAGGGAGTCCTTCTGGTCGGCGCCGGTAGTGACGGCATCGTGGTGGATGGCGGGCACATGGTCGGCCTCGGTCAACAGGTTCTCGAACTCGGCGTCCGGCCCGGGATCGCACCCCGTGGCGCCGGGCTTCTCGGAGGGATCTTCGGTAGGGCCAACGGCCAATGCAGCCGTGCTGCCGGGAAGTGCCGAGGGCGACGGCGCGAGGCCTCCGAGATCCTTGCGCTCCAGCAGGTTTTTGCCCAGTTTGTCCGCATCCGGAAGCTCGATGGGGTACTGGCCGGTGAAGCAGGCGGTGCAAAGGCGCTCGCGCGGCTGCTGGGTTGCGCCAATCATGCCTTCTTCGGAAATGTAGGCCAGCGAATCAGCGCCGATAGCCTGGGAAATTTCCTCGATGGTGGCGCCGTTGGCGATGAGTTCAGCGCGGGAAGCGAAGTCGATGCCGTAGAAGCAGGGCCACTGCACCGGCGGGGAGGAAATCTTGATGTGGACTGCTGCAGCACCTGCTTCGCGGAGCATCCGGACAATGGCTCGCTGGGTGTTGCCGCGGACGATCGAGTCATCCACCACTACCACGCGCTTGCCGCGGATCACGGATTCCAGGGCGTTGAGCTTAAGCCGGATACCCAGTTGGCGGAGCGTCTGGGAAGGTTGGATGAAGGTACGTCCCACGTAGGAGTTCTTGACGAAACCGTGCGCGAAGGGGATGCCTGACTGCTCGGCATAGCCCACGGCTGCCGGCGTACCGGATTCCGGCACGGGGATGACGATGTCGGCTTCCTGGGTGTTTTCACGGGCCAGCTGGCGGCCCATCTCTACCCGCGACTCATAGACGGATCGGCCGGCAATAGCGGCATCCGGCCGGGCCAGGTAGACGTACTCGAAGACGCAGCCGGCCGGAGTGGGTTCGGCGAAGCGCTTGGAACGCACGCCGTCTTCGTCGATGGCGATAAATTCGCCAGGTTCGATTTCCCGGATGAAACTGGCGCCGACGGTGGCCAGGGCGGACTGCTCCGAAGCCACCACCCAGCCGCGCTCCAGCCGGCCCAGCACCAGCGGGCGGATGCCATAAGTATCACGGGCTGCGTAGAGCGTGCCTTCATCCATGAAGACGAAGCAGAAGCCGCCTTTGATCTTAGGCAGCAGCTCCAGGGCCGTCTGTTCGAGGGTCTTGCCCTCCTCGCCTTCCAGCAGGGCTGTGACGAGAGCGGTGTCGGAGGTATTGCCCTGCTTCATCTCGCCGCTGAGCTGGCCGCCGTTGCGCTCCATGATCATTGCGTTGAGTTCGGCCGTGTTGGTGAGATTGCCGTTGTGGGCCAGGGCCACGGTGCCGGTGCTGGTGGCTCCGAGGGTGGGCTGGGCATTGGCCCAGTGGCTGGCTCCGGTGGTGGAGTAGCGGCAGTGGCCGACGGCCAGGTGCCCTGTCAGGGTGTTCAGCGTGGTCTCGTCGAAGACCTGGGAAACGAGGCCCATGTCCTTGTAGACGTTGATCCGCTGGCCGTCGCTGGTGGCTATACCAGCGGACTCCTGACCGCGGTGCTGCAACGCATACAGCCCGTAGTAGGTAAGTTTTGCTACTTCCTCACCTGGTGCCCAGACTCCGAAGACGCCACAAGCGTCCTGCGGGCCTTTTTCGCCAGGGAGAAGATCATGGGAAAGTTTTCCATCGCCGCGTGCCACTGGTTGATTATCTCACGATATGCGATGGGTCATTCCCGACGATTCCGCCTGTGACTTTAGGAACCCTCAGGGCGGGGGGCGGCGTCGCCGTGCCCGGTATCCGTTGGAGAGCCAGCGTCGGAATCAGGAACAGCCTCAACTACTGCAGTGCGGGAACGCCTGACGCTCAGCCGGTCAAGGATGAGTGCAAGGATGGCGCCCAAAAGCACGCCACCAATGGCGCAGACGATCAGGAAGAATCCGAACACAGCGTTGGCGTCGTAGGCGGGATCGCCCGGAAGCGCGAAGGCAATAATTCCTGCCACAACAAAGCCCACTACGCCGCCCAGGATCATGAAAGGTACGTAGCGGGGAGCGCGACGGACGGAAACTTCGCGGCGTTCAGCGGGGGATTCTTCAAAAGCCATGTCATCCAGCCTACTCGTGGGCGGGTGGGCCCCGGGCCTTGAAGCGGCCGACGGTACGCGACGGACGGGCCCGGCAGGAGTGTCCATCCAATGACATCCTTCGTCCGGTCCGCACGGAAGTGCGGACCAGAGTCATTCCCCAAGCCCGCCGGTCTGGTGGGTCGCCCGCTTCTTGCCGCCCATAAAGTGCGGCTCCCGGTCCGGGCAACCGCAAGAGAAGGCCACGCACATTTCCCGGAATATTTGTGCCCGGACCTCCAAAGCCGCCCGCGGAAGTGGTTCACTGAAACGTAGTGCGGCGTCCATCCCCGGGGCCCGCTCCGCAGAGGAGATAGCCCCATGGCCAAGATCATTTTGATGATGTCGGTGTCCCTGGACGGGTTCTTCGAAGGACCGGGCCGGGACATCAGCTGGCACCTCGTGGACGACGAACTGCACCAGCACTTCAACGACGAGTGCAGGGCGTTGGGCGCGTTCATGGACGGTAGGATCACCCACGAACTGATGGCCACTTACTGGCCCACGGCTGACCAGGATCCGGGCAGCACGCCAACGGAGGTCGAATTCGCCGGAATCTGGCGGGACAAGCCCAAGTTCGTTTTCTCCCGGACCCTCACGGCCGCGGACTGGAACACCACGGTGCTGCATGATGTGGTGCCCGAACAAATTGCGGAACTGAAGGCGCAGGCAGACGGCAATCTTGCCCTGGGTGGTGCCAATCTGGCTGCCACCTTCATGCAGTTCGACCTGATCGACGAGTATCGGATCTACGTCCACCCCGTGGTGATCGGCAAGGGACAACGGCTGTTCCAGTCGCCGGACCTCAAGGCGGACCTCAAGCTTGCCGGGACGCAGACCTTTGGCAATGGAGTGGTCCAGCTCCGCTACCAGCGCGAATCGTTGCAGACCGCAGGCTTGTAGAGCTTACCCGGAAGTCCAGGGCATAGAGCCGTCTGAAGCCGGTACGAGGCTGGTCGCGGGGAATTTGCACCCGATGGTTAACGCCGCCTTAAGCCTCTGCGTCCACCGGGTGCCTCCTTGTCGTGGTGCTGTTCCGGATCAGGGATCCTTGGGCGACGGCTCGGCGAACTCGTGGTGAAGGACGCGCGTAGCAGAAGTGGATTTGCGTTCTTTCGCAGCCGGGACATACCTCTCCATACGCTTCTGACCTGCAGAGACATCTCCAGTTAAGGGGTTGTTCAACGCCAGATCCGGAATTTCCCGGAACCGGTTTTACGTCCCTAGAGTCTTGGAGGCGTCAAAGGCGAGACGCACAAAAAGCGAGTTGAGGAGTGCGGATGGCTGTTGGCCAAATAGAAAGGTTGCGGAAACCACCTGCCCCCGCGGTCACTGCCCAGCGGGTACCGGCGGGTTCGCACAGGAGGAGGTTCCAGCGCAAGGAAGCCCTCATCTTTTGGCTGCTGATCCTGCCAAACGCCCTGGCCATCATCGCCTTTTCCTACTACCCGACGCTATACAACTTCGTGCTCAGCTTCATGGAATGGGACATGGTCTCGCCGGCGCCGGAATGGGTGGGCCTGGAGAACTACAGCGACCTGCTGACCAGCAGCAGCTTCTACGAGGTACTGCGGAACACCCTGATCTTCACTGGTATCTCGGTCTTCGGAAGCCTGGCCGGCGGTCTGGCAATCGGCGCTCTGCTGTCACAGAAGCTGCAGTTCTCCGGCTTTGTCCGGACCATGGCCTTCGCACCGCACATGCTGCCCGGGGCGGCGGTGGGCATCCTGTGGCTCTTTATGTTCGATCCGGGCTACGGGTTGAGCCGCTGGGCCTTCGATCTGTTTGGTGCGGCTTCGCCGCAATGGACCACCACCTCTGACTGGTCGATCTGGGCCATCACGATCGCCTACACCTGGCAGCGGCTGGGATTCGTGGCCATCATCTACTACACCGCCATCCAGGACCTGCCCAAGGAAATTTTCGAGGCCGCCGCGCTTGACGGCGCCACGGGAGCCAGCCTGTTCCGCAGGATCACCCTTCCCCTGCTGTCGCCAGTGACCTACTTCCTCTCACTGACCGGCTTGATCAGCGCTGCGCAGGCTTTCGACATCGTTGCCGCGCTGACCAATGGCGGCCCGGGCGGCTCCAGCACCACCCTGTCCTGGCTGGTCTATGAAGAAGCCTTCCTTAAGTTCGACCTTGGTACATCGGCTGCGTCCGCCACCGTCCTCTTTGTCCTCCTGATGGTGGTCACCATCGTCCAGCACCGCATCGCAGACAGGCAGGTCCACTACTCATGAGCAGCGAAGCTGTGACTACCGAAGCCCCAACTGCAAAGCCCGGTGGGGCACGGGCCCGGCCGCTGCAGTCACAACCCCCACGCAAGGCGGCCTCTGCGCCGGAACTGGCCTTCCGCCGTCGGGCCCTCAGGATTGTCCAGTACCTGGCACTGGCGGTTTCCCTGCTCCTGTTCCTGGTGCCGATGTACTGGCTGTTCAGTTCCGCCCTGAAATCGGAGGCGGGCATCTACGCCTTTCCGCTTCAGTGGATCCCCGCACCAGTAGAATTCGGGAACTTCGCGGAAGCCTGGACCTCGGCTCCGTTCGACAGGTTCTTTGTGAACTCGATCATCACCACCGTGGTGGGCACAGCCCTCGAGATCGCCCTGGCGGTCATGAGCGCCTACGCCTTCGCCTTGGTGCAGTTCCGCTGGAAGACGCCGGTCTTCCTGTTGATGCTGGGCTCCCTGATGTTGCCAGGGCACGTCACACTGCTGGTGAACTACATCACCGTGGGAAACCTCGGGTGGCTGAACACTTACCAGGGCCTGATCCTCCCCAACGTAGCCAGTGCCTTCGCGATGTTCCTGATCTACCAGCAGATGCGTCAGGTGCCCAAAGAACTGATCGACGCCGCAATCATGGACGGAGCAGGTCACTTCCACCGCATGCGCAGCATTGTGATCCCCATGTGCCGCTCCATGATCCTCACCGGCACCATCATCGTCATGGTCACTAAGTGGAACGACTTTGTCTGGCCGCTGATCGTCACCAACACCGCAGATATGCGGACCTTGCCCATTGGGCTTATGTTCCTGCGCAGCCAGGAGGGATACAACAACTGGGGCGCCATTATGGCCGGAACGGTCATGGTTGCCCTGCCCATGCTGCTCGTCTTCTTTGTAGCCCAAAAGCGCATCATCGGCGGTCTCGCTGCCGGCGCCGTCAAGGGCTAGAAGCCACTCAAACCGCACCATCAACAACACCTCTACGGGGAGAATTACCATGTCTGATTCATTCTTGTTCAGCCGCCGCAGCCTCCTGTCCGCCATGGGCATCGCCGGCGCAGGGCTTGGTTTGGCCGCCTGCGGAGCTCCGGGAGGCAGCGGTACAGCTGCTGACGCGGACTCCAACCTGCGCAGCAACTTCAGCCAGGCAGGCGTTAACGTACCGGCTGAATACGCAGGACGCACCAATATCCTCTTTTGGGCGCCCTTCACCGGCGTCAACTTTGAAGCTGTGCAGGCGCAGTTCAAGCTCTTCAATGATTCCCAGACGGAGATCTACGCCGCTGCCGAATCCCAGGGCACCTACGCAGACCTGAACCAGAAGTTCACTGCGGCACTGCAGGCCCGCCAGGTACCGGATATTGTGTGCTTCCCCGAACTGCAGTGGCTCCAGTTCTACACAGCAGGTGCACTGGCTCCACTCGAGGGATACTTCGATGACAAGTGGTCCCTTGATGTCTACCTGGACAACTATGTCAATGAAGGCAAAGCCGCGGGTGGGACGTACGTCGTTCCTTTCGCCCGGTCCACGCCGCTGTTCTACTACAACAAGAGCCGTTACAGGGAGCTGGGACTTCCCGAGTCCGGCCCGCAGACCTGGGACGACCTGGCAGCGTTCGCGCCGGAGTTGAAGAAGGTCGATGTCAACGGCCGTCCGCTGATGCCCATGGCGTTCGGTGCCGACGACGGCTGGTTCGGTCAGGCCCACGTGCGTGCCTGGGGCGGAACTTTCTCTGACGGCCTGACGGTGACGGCAGATTCTGATCCCGTCCGGAACTGGCTGCAGTGGAAGGCAAAGTTCATCCACGAGGACACGTTTGGCTACATGGCACAGGCTGCCATGACAGACTTCACCACCGGCGTTGCCGCAGCCTGCCACGGATCCACCGCGTCGCTCAGGGGTGCAACCAAGGCCGCTCAGTTCGACATTGGAACCGCCTTCATGCTGGGCAAAAACGAGAAGGAAACCAAGGTTCCCACCGGAGGCTCAGGGCTATCCATCGTGAAGGCCGAATCCCAGGAACGCCAGGACGCCTGTGCAGAACTGTTCCGTTTCCTTGCCGAGCCGGAGAATGCGGCGCTGTGGCATGCCAGCACGGGCTACCTGCCGATCGTCAAGGAATCGCTGAACACCAGCACCGTCAAGGACCTGGTAGCCCAGGACCCGAACTTCGGTGTGGCCCTCAAGCAGCTGCCCAACGCCGAGACGGCCGATCCCATCATGTGGTACCAGTCGGCAACGACGGAGATTGCGGCGGCCATGGCCAAGGTCTACGGAGACAACGCTGAGGTGTCCTCCACCCTGGCAGGGCTCCAGGAAAAGCTCGAAGACATCATGGACGACCACCGCAAGGACCTCGAAAAGGTCATGTCTGCTTAAGGAGTTATTCCCGTGAAACCGAACAAGCTGGTTGTTGTATCCGTTGATGCCATGGTGGGCGAGGACTTTGAGTTCGCCCGGACGTTGCCGGCCTTCTCCCGTCTTTTGGACAATGCCGCGGTCGCAGAGATCGAAGCCGTCTTTCCCACTCTGACCTATCCGAACCACACCGCGCAGCTGACTGGTTGTGGTCCTGCTGCCTCCGGGATCTACAACAATCTCCAGTTCCAGCCGGGCGAGGAGGAGCCTGAGTGGTTCTGGTACAGCAGCGCCATCAAGGTCCCCACGATCCTCGAGAAGGCAAAGGAAGCGGGCCTCACCACCAGCGCGATCCAGTGGCCTGTTACCGCCCAGGCCGACGTCGATTTTCTGATGCCGGAAATCTGGGACACGCAGCGGTGGGGCAGTGAAGGAGCCCTGTACCGTGGCAACGCCTCGACCAATGTTTTCGAAACTTACTATCCCAGGCACCGGGACAAGATTGTCTGGGGTCCGAAGCGGGCATTCAACGAATTCGCCTGTTCCATTGCCGAAGAAGTATTGGCAAAGGAGCAGCCGGACGTGATGTTCCTGCACCTGGTGGCCGTGGACGCGGCACGGCACCTGACCGGACCGTTCACCCCCGCAGTACACGACGCGCTACGGGAAGTTGATGCCCAGCTGGGCCGGCTGCTCGCAGCAATCGACGCCGCCGGCAACGCTGACACCACAAACTTCGTCATCGTCAGCGACCACGGCCATCTCGCCACCGAGCAGACTACCAACCTGAACACGTTGTTCATGGACCGTGGTTTCCTGCGCGTGGACGAGGCTGGCGGTCTGGTGGACTACGACGTCTTCTGCCTCAGCGCCGGCTTTTCCGCCCAGCTGTTCCTGGCGGAGGGACTTTCTGATGCCCTCCGTGATGAGGTTGAAGCCTTCCTCAAGGAAATCGAAGCCGAGCCGTCCTACCGGATCGAAAAAATCCACACCGTCGCTGAGGCTGAGGCTCTGTTCGGGCTGGCCGGTCCGTTCAGCTATGTAGTCGAATCCGAGCCGGGCGTGCTGGTGGGCGCTAACTGGAACGAGCGCCCGCTGGTGCTGGTCGGGGATGAGGACTTTACCGGCTACCTGGGCAACCACGGCCACGCTCCGCAGCATGGCGCCCAGCCCGTGTTCATCGCCAATGGTCCCGATTTCCTGCCGGGAACACATGCGGGAAGGCGCAGCATCCTGGACGAAGCACCTACCTTCGCGGCGGTCCTCGGCCTTGGACTGCCCCAGGCAGAAGGCACTGCTATGACTGAGTTGCTGGCTCCGGCTAATGTGACGGCAGCAGTTTCAGGCCGATAATCCCGCCCTGCCCGGCACACCCCGGCGCCCTGCCAGAAGCTCATGCGAACCTCTGGCAGGGCGTCGCACTTTGACCCCCGACCATTGACAAACCTGCAAGCGAGGCATAACGTACAACCAAATGGTTGTATATCAGGGTTCCGATGCAGAAATCGACAGGGTCTTCCAGGCACTGGCGGACTCCACGCGGCGCGACATCGTCAGCCGGGTGGCCGTCTCGGAGTTTTCGGTATCGGGACTCGCGTCGCTGTACACCATGAGCTTTGCCGCCGTGCAAAAGCATGTGGCGGTATTGGAGCGCGCCTCCCTGGTGACCAAGGAGAAGCGCGGACGGGAGCAGATTGTGCGGGGAAACCACGAGGGTCTGGTCAAAGCGCGCCGCCTGCTCGATGAGTATGAGGCACTGTGGCGGCAGCGTGCCGGCCGCATCGCCGACATCCTGAATGAAAAATAGGGAGCACCGAGAAGGGGATCATCATGGCAGTCGTCAGTTCCACCAAGAACCTGGAGGCACTCAGCCTCACCCTGGTAGCGGAGTTTGACGCCGGCGTCGAACGCGTGTGGGAACTCTGGCAGGACCCGCGCCAGCTTGAGCGCTGGTGGGGACCGCCCACCTGGCCGGCCACCTTTGAGCAGCACGACTTCGTCCCCGGAGGCAAGGCGAGCTACTACATGACCGGGCCGGACGGCGAGAAGGCCCGCGGCTGGTGGCGTTTCACCGCTGTGGACGCGCCGAACACACTGGAGTTCGACGACGGTTTTGCTGACGACCGCGGCGAGCCGGTAGGGGATATGGGGACTACTCACGCCGTGGTTACCCTGGAGTCCGCGGGTGGCGGGACCCGGATGACTGTCCATTCCACCTTCGAGTCCGAGGAGCAGCTCGAAAAGATGGTGGAAATGGGCATGGAGGAAGGCATGAAGGAAGCCATGGGCCAGATCGACGGCATCCTGGCAGAACAGCCGCAGCACTGAGCCCTTTTGTTGACTCCCGTGCGCGGGCCGGCTAAAGCGCCAGTGTCATAAAGACGCTGTTCGGGTCCTCCACATATGAGCCGAAGGGCGGGCAGGGCTCAAAGCCGGCTTTTGCGTAAAGGGCCCGGGCGGGCTTAAAGAAGTCCATGCTACCGGTCTCCAGGGAGACCCTGCGGACCTGCCGCAGGCGGGCGTCAGCCAGGGTGTGGGCCAGCAGTGCTGATGCCACACCCTGGCCGCGCCGGGCCGGATCTGTCCGCATGCTTTTGAGTTCCTCGTGGCCGGATTCGAGCACGGGTGCTGCGGCCAGCGCGGCGGTTCCGGCAATACTGGTTTTGGCCATCGCCACCCAGAGCCTGACGTGGGGGCTCTGCAGTGCCGTCAGGTCCAGGGCGTGCCGGCTCTCGGCGGGCGCTGTGGGGGCCATATCGTCCAGGTGGGCCTGAAGGAAGCTGCCAAGGCGCGGATCTGAAAAGTCGGCGCGCTCAATCCGCAGGGTCATGACTCCTCCGCCAGGCTTTTGATGAAGTCGTCGGCTTGGGCCAGGTTCCGTGCCAGCTTGGCGCGCTCGTGGACGGCCCGTTCCAGGAACTCTTTCAATCGGCGCTCCTCCTCTTCCGTGGGAGTCCTCCCCGATGACAGGATGGTCAGGATTTCCGCCATCTCCTCGAGCGAGAACCCGAGGGGTTTCATCTGCTTGATCACCATCAGGCGGTCGAAGTCGTCCTCCGAGTACACCCGGAAGCCGCCCTCGGTTCGCGCCAGGGCGGGTAGCAGGCCAACGTCGTCGTAGTGCCTGATGGTCCGCAGGGACAGGCCGGTGCGTTCCGCGAGCTCGCCAATATGCATGGTCAAGCTGCCGATCTTTGCCGTCATGGGACGCCTCCATCCTGGTCGGGTTCAAACTCTACCATCACGTTAGGGTAGGGTTTGAGGAGCAGTGAGTCTCTAAGACTAGTCCCTGCCCGGGTGCGATGCCGCGCCCCCCACGTTCTTCCAACAAAGAGAAGGCGCTTCCAGGCGTCTTCAGGACCACGAAACGGAGCCAGCAATGGCCGTCAGAACCACAGGGTATGCCCCGACGGAAACCCCCGAAGAGCTGCAGTCAGTCCTTGGCACGCTAAAGTCCCCGCGGCGGCTCAAGACTGAAGTGCTGGCAGGCCTGGTGGTGGCCCTGGCGCTGATTCCTGAGGCCATCGCCTTCTCGATCATCGCCGGCGTCGATCCGCGGCTGGGACTGTTCGCTTCCTTCACGATGGCTGTGACCATTGCCTTTGTGGGCGGCCGGCCTGCCATGATCTCCGCGGCCACTGGAGCCATCGCACTGGTCATTGCTCCGTTGGTGAGTTCCCACGGCGTGGACTACCTCATCGCCGCCGTGATTCTCGGTGGTCTCTTCCAGATAGTCCTGGGACTGTCCGGGGTAGCGAAGCTGATGCGCTTTATTCCGCGGTCGGTCATGGTGGGGTTCGTCAATGCGCTGGCCATCCTGATCTTCATGGCCCAGGTGCCCGAACTCCTTGGGGTGACCTGGTTGGTCTATCCGCTGGTGCTGCTGGGCCTGGCGATGATTTTTGGCCTGCCGAAACTGAGCAAAGCAGTCCCTGCCCCCTTGGTTGCCATCGTCGTGCTGACTCTGATCACCGTGTTGGCGTCCGTTGCCGTCCCCACCGTTGGGGACAAAGGCGACCTGCCGGAGTCGCTGCCGTCACTCCTGATACCGAACGTTCCGTTCACCCTGGAAACCCTGCAGGTCATCTTCCCGTTCGCAATGGCCATGGCGTTCGTTGGCCTGCTCGAATCGCTGATGACCGCCAAGCTGGTGGATGACGTCACGGATACCCGCTCCAACAAGACCCGTGAGGCATGGGGGCAGGGCGTAGCCAACATCGTCACCGGATTCACCGGCGGCATGGGTGGTTGCGCGATGATCGGCCAGACGATGATCAACGTCAAGGCATCCGGCGCCCGCACCCGGATTTCCACCTTCCTGGCCGGTATCTTCCTGCTCATTCTGGTGGTGGTCCTGGGCGACGTCGTCTCAGTGATCCCGATGGCCGCGCTCGTGGCCGTGATGATCTTCGTCTCCGTGGCCACCTTCGATTGGCACAGTATCCGTCCCGGAACTCTGAAGATGATGCCCAAGAGCGAAACCACCGTCATGCTCGCCACCGTCATCGTTACCGTAGCCACCCACAACCTCGCCATAGGCGTAGGCGTGGGCGTGCTGGTTGCCATGGTGATGTTCGCCCGACGGGTGGCGCACTTCGTCACCGTGGAACGCACCGTCAAGGTCGTGGATGGGCAGGAAACCGCCATGTACGTGGTGGACGGCGAGTTGTTCTTCGCGTCGTCCAATGACCTGTACACGCAGTTCGAATACGCCCACGACCCGGAGCATGTGGTGATCGACATGCATTCCTCGCACCTGTGGGACGCGTCCACCATCGCTGCACTCGACGCCATTACCGAGAAATACCGGCACCACGGCAAGGACGTGAAAATTATTGGCCTGAATGATGCCAGTGTGTTGATGCGTGAACGCCTGGGTGGCAAACTCGGCGGCGGCCACTGAACCAAGGGGACCGGAGATTAGCCTAGGTGCCGGAGCGGGGATTCTCCCGATCCACGTGTGAGCCGCCGTCCTGGGCAGGATCGGCGTCCGGGTTGCGGCGGTCGTCGCGGGCACCATCACGGGTACCTCTAACGTCAGGGTCAAGCTCATCTGCTTTCCGCGTCCGCTGGCCCACATCTTCGCGGAGCGTACTGGCCTCTGTAGCGTGCTGGTCAGCCTGCTGGCGCAGCCGCGCCGCGTCCACCTGCGCCTGCTCTGCCTCGGCCCTGGCGTGCGCCGCCTTGGCTTCCCGTTCCCGTGCGTCGAGTTCCCTTTCCTCCGCCTCACGGCGGATTTCCGCGGCCTCGTCGCGGTGCGCATCATCGCGCCTTTGCTGCAACGCCTTGCGGCGCCGTCCGGTTGCGAGCAGCAGAAGCACAACCAGCACCACCACCACGGCAACAGCAACCCAAATCCATACAGTTGTATCCAAAGTACCCACCACTTTCGTTCGATGTGACCGACCGGCGGAAGCCGCTCCGGCTGAATCTGTCCAGAGCATCAATACTTGGCCAACAGCGGCACCTACCGTTCATTAGTAATCCTACTTACTATTTTACGACCAGTATTTTGCGGATGGGAGATTTTCCGGAGCCGCAGGCAATCAGTAAGTGAGGCGGTGGCACGCTGTGGGCAGCAGTGATTTTCGACGGCGGCGGCTGGAGCGCCTCGCGGAGCTCCGGTCATACCGCGGCGCCGGGATCACGGCCGAGGAGGAAGCGGAACTTTCAGCCGCAGAGGCAGCAGACCGGCAGAGACGCCGGAAGACCAGCGAGGCCGCCCGC
This sequence comes from Pseudarthrobacter sp. TRD_SC_9, assembly GCF_055361265.1. NCBI lineage: Bacteria > Bacillati > Actinomycetota > Actinomycetes > Micrococcales > Micrococcaceae > Pseudarthrobacter > Pseudarthrobacter sp. TRD_SC_9. Next base: position 3,246,445 of record NZ_CM143956.1, on the reverse strand, counting down.
GCCGACCACCTGGTGCGGGAAGCCATGGCGCAGGGCAAGTTTGACAACCTTGAGTACGCGGGGAAGCCGATTCCGGGACTGGGCGAGGGCTACGATCCGGACTGGTGGATCAAAGGACTCCTCCAGCGCGAGGACGTCAGTGGTCTGGGACCCAAGGCCATCCTGCTGCGCAAGGAAGACGCCGAACTGAACGCCAGGCTGGATGCGCAGCACACAGAAAAGCTGGTCCGGGACATCCTCGTGGACTTCAACGCCCGCGTGGTTGACGCCCGACGGCAACTCCAGGGCGGGCCTCCGGTGGTCACGAAGACCAGGGATGTCGACGCCGAACTGCGGCGCTGGCATGAACGGCGGGCTGCGCAGAAAGTAACGGAGCCACCGCCGGCTGAACCTCAAAAGGGCGGCTGGCGGCGGCTCCTGAACCGTCGTTCCTCTCGAAAAACTACCTAGATGGTGCGCGGAGCCTCGGCCAGGCCTGCGCGCAGTTCCTCTGCGTTCTGCCTGGTTCCGTAGGCCGGACGGTCGCGCTCGACGCGCCAGCTTTCGGACAGTGGGCCAACGTTGACGGTGTCGAATCCGAACTCGTCGTACAGCTTCGTGACCAGCGCGGCCGCCTCCGCGAAATCGCTGGCGGTGGCCAGTGCCCGACGGTTTGGGACTTCGGCTGGGGTGCCGTCCTTGGTAATTTCCGCGGCCACGATGTGGTTGAAGCCCTTGGCCACCTTGGACTGTGGGAGATGATCCTGAAGCAACCCTGACGTGGTGGCCTCGCCGTTGTCCAACGCGGGGATCCGGCCATCCCGTTCCCAGTAGTAGTTGTTGGTGTCGATCACAACCTTCCCGGCAAGAGGCTCCACGGGGATGTCCTGATAGTTCTTGAGGGGAACAGTTACCACCGCAAAGTCGCCGGCGGCTGCCGCGTCCGCCGCCGTCGCGGCCCGCGCCCGTGGGCCCAGTTCCTCCACCAGGCCGGAGAGCGTCTCCGGACCGCGTGAGTTGCTGATAACCACTTCGTATCCGAGGTCGACTGCCTTGCGGGCAATCTGGCTGCCAATATGTCCTGCACCGATGATTCCGATTGTTGTCATGTCCCGGGCAACAGCGCCGGGCCCGGTGAAAATTCCGTGATGACGCAATATGTCGTTAGATGACCGGCTCCCGTTAGGTGGAGCTGCCCAAGGCCACCGCTCGCAGCGACGTCCGGCACGCTCAACACAGCTGTAATCATTCAAACTGTCTGGCGCTGAGACACTGATCCTCGGCGTAAGCTGCACAAATGCTCGATGACACCGGCAACGACGGCAAAGTTCTCGGGGTGACCGTTTTGGACATCCAGGATTTGCCCGGCGAAGAAACTGCCATCGTCCTGCTTGACTACATGGAAATGGGCAAAGGCCCTGTCCGAAATTTAGTGAAGCTTACGCGGTGCGGTTCAGTTGTCTGGATAGCAGATCTTCCCGATACTGGCCCCGGGGAATGCTACGTAGCTATGGACTTGGCTGATCCCGGCAAAGTTTTCGCCAATACCTGGAACGGCTACCGAGTGGCTATCGATTCGGAGACCGGCAAAGTCATGGGGAGGAAGTTCACCAAATAGCACTTCGTGACGAGGCTTCGATTTCCCACTAGGCACTCCAGGTGATGAGCCCTTAAAGGGCGTTGACGGGGTTTGCTATTCCCGGGCAATAAGGGCCGCCAGAGCGGTGCGGGGTTCTATGTCGAAGCCAGTTGCGCGTTCGCCGGACCAGTTGAGTCCAAGTAGCAACCCGTCTCGCTCGAGGCCCTCGATCCATCGGGATCGCCAATCAATGAGAGGAATCGCTGCTGGGGTAAATCCGGCATACTCCGAAAGTGAGTTAATGACAGCCTCGGCACGAGAAGCCGAGGACCAAAAGGGCATTGCTCGTTTTCCGCCGCCTCCATAAGGTGCCGGGATTCCTTCAGAATCACGGATAGTCCACACTTGTCCTTCACGGACAATCTCGACGAAGAACGATGCCGCATGCGCGCTACTGATGCTCATGTGGTCTTCCAGGCGTGCAACTCACCCAGCTGTACGCTCATTTCCCCCAACTGGACTCGTTTGCGGAATCGGGTCCGGCCATAGTGCGCGAGGATCACAAGTGCTACTCCCTCGGAGTGCTCCAGTTCGATCTGGATTGCGTCGCTCCCCCCGGTCCGCGCATCAGCCACATAGGCGGCTGCCCGCAGCGAATCCCGGTGAGCAGCCACACCATCGCGTAGAAGTGACAGTCCTTCTATCGAATCTTTCCCTTCCGCCATTGCCAGATCCGCTATGGGCGCAGGCGTCGGTGCATCCGCAGCAATGGTGGCGCCGAACGGATACAGCTCACCGTGACGTCCAAGCGTCTGTACAGCGAAGGGCAGAACCGTGTTGAGTAGTTCGTCCAGGTCACCCTGCGCCAGTTGCGATGCAGAGTTTCGCCATGTAGTCATTTGTTGAGTCTGGCATACGAAAAACCCGTCAGCTGATCGGTATGTGAATACACGACCGGCGCTCAGGGGCAGTACTAGTCGGCGTGTTTCTTTGGCGGCCGAGATCACCAACCAGACGTGTTGGGCGGTAATCTCGACTGGCTCTTCCCTTTCGACAAACATTGCCCCATAGCAACGGGCGGCCACCTCCAAGGGTGACCGCCCGCCGTCGAATTTCACCTGAAGAGCTAGCCTGCGAGGCCCGCCAGTCCGAAGATGGCGGCTGCGATGCCGAAGCCCATCACGCCGATGAGGGTTTCCATCACGGTCCAGGTCATCAGGGTGGTCTTGACGTCCATGCCGAAGAAGCGGCCCACCAGCCAGAAGCCGGAGTCGTTGACGTGGGAGACCACTACCGAGCCGGCGGCGACGGCGATGACCAGTGCCGCAACCTGCATGCCGTTGAGTCCGGCGAGGGCAACCGCGGGGGCGATCAGGCCCGCCGTCGTCGTCAGGGCCACCGTCGCGGAACCCTGGGCGATCCTGAGGATGGCGGAGATCAGGAAGCCAGCCAGAATCAGCGGGATTCCGGCGTCGCCCAGGACGTCCGCCAGGGCGCTGCCGATGCCGGAGGTGCGCAGCACGCCGCCGAACATGCCGCCGGCACCGGTGATCAGGATGACCGAGCAGACCGGGCCCAGCGAGGATTCAAGCAGCTTCTCCAGAGCGCCGGCGCTCTTGCCGCGCCTGCGGCCCAGGACGAACATGGCTACCAGGACGGCAATGAGGAGGGCCACCGGGGTTTCGCCGATCGTCCGCAGCACCTGGTACCAGGTTTCACCCTTGGCAGTCTCCGGCAGAAGGCCTGAGGAAGTGGCTGTGCTGAGGCCCGTGTTGAGGAAGATCAGCACCAACGGGAGCAGCAGGACCAATACAACTGTGCGGAAACGCGGCGGGTTGGCTTCGGCTTCGGCGTCGGCACGGCCCAGCAGTTCGGGAACGGGGAGGACCAGCTTCTTGCCGGTCCAAAGGCCGAAGAGGTAGCAGGTCACGTACCAGGTGGGGATCGCAGCGATCAGGCCGACGATAACAACCAGGCCAACGTTGGCGTCAAAGAACGTGGCGGCCGCAACGGGGCCGGGGTGCGGCGGCAGGAAGATGTGCATCACGGAGAAGGCGCCGGCAGCCGGCAGACCGTAGCGGAGAACCCCGCCACCAAGGCGGTGCGCAACGGCGAAGACCACGGGCAGCATGACTACCAGGCCGGCGTCGAAGAAGATGGGGAAGCCGAAGATCAGCGAGGCGACGCCCAGCGCGAGAGGGGCCCGCTTTTCGCCGAAGAGGTTGATGAGGTAGTCAGCCAGCGACTTGGCGCCGCCGCTGGTTTCAACAATGCGGCCCAGCATGGCGCCGAGGCCCACCAGGAGCGCAACTGCTCCCAGTGTGCTGCCGAAGCCGCTGACCAGGACGGAGACCACCTTGTCCGCCGGGATTCCCGTAGCGAATGCCGTCGCGAGGCTGATCAGGATCAGGGCCAGCAGTGCGTGCATGCGCAGTTTGATAATGAGGAACAGCAGGGCCAGGATCGCCAGGCCGGCAATCAGGAGCAGGGGACCTGCGCCGAGGGTTTGTTCCCATCCTTCGATGGTCATGATTCTCCTTTGAAACGGGGGGAAAGGGACTAGTTGTTGGCGTGCAGGTGGAGCGCGGACAGGACGTCCTCCACCAACTGCCCGGGGGTGCGGCTGATATCCAGTACCAGGCTGCCGGTGGCCGTTTCCTGCACCGTCAGCGGTTCGAGGGTGGCGAGCTGGCTGGGCAGCAAGGTGGGCGGCATAAAGTGCCCCGTGCGGTTGTGGATGCGTTCGCCCAGGAGGTTGGGATCGCCGTCGAGGTGCAGGAAGACGACGTTCCCCTGGGCTTCAGTGAGCAGGTTGCGGTAGCTCCGTTTGAGGGCCGAGCAGGTCAGGACTGTGCATTGCCCGGCTTCTGCCTGCTCTGTCATCCAGTCGCGGATGGCGGTCAGCCACGGCCAGCGGTCCTCGTCATCCAAGGGCGTGCCGCTGTTCATCTTGGCGATGTTGGACTGCGGGTGGAATTCATCAGCTTCGGCCATAACCCAGCCAAGCCGGGCGGAGAGTGCCTCGGCGAGGGTGGTTTTACCGGCACCGGAAACACCCATCACCACAAGGTGGGTGGCAGCAGACTTCATTGCTCTACCTCCGTAGAAGACGTCGTTGGCTTCGGGTGAAGCTCCAGGCAACCGACAATACTCGGCTCGAAAAATAAGATAGCACCATTTCAGGTCTAGATACTACCTTTTCGTGATACTGGTCATATCTTTCGGAGAAACGGCATACTGGTTATGCGCTGCGGCGCAGAGGAGGCAAGAATGTCGAGGGCGACACCCACTTCAGTGCCGGGTCCGGCAACAGGTTACCGGCCGGCGGCTGTACCAGGATCCGGGCCGCGGCCAGTACCGGGGGCCTCGCCCGATGCCCTGCACGTGCGCGTGCTGGACGCCCTGGGCGAGGCGATCGTTGCCGGCGACATCCCGCCGGGCGAGCGGCTCACTCTCGAGGGCATTCAGCAGGAATACGACATTTCCCGCACCCTGGCCCGCGACACCATGCGCGTCCTCGAATCCATGAACCTGGTCTACTCGCGCCGCCGGGTGGGCATTGTGGTCCAGGAGCAGGAGCATTGGAACTACTACGACCCCAAGCTGGTGCGCTGGCGCCTGGCGTCCCGGCACCGCGCAGAACAATACGCCAGCCTCACGGAACTGCGTATCGCCGTCGAACCCATTGCCGCAGCAGGTGCCGCGAAACGCGCCGGAGCGGGAGAACGACGCCGGCTGGCAGCGCTCGCACGCGAGTTACGGACGCTGGGGGAGGCCGGGGACCTGGAGGCTTTCCTGGCGGCGGATATTGAGTTCCACCAGCTGCTCCTGCACAGCTGCGGGAACGAGATGTTCAAAGCGTTGGACGTGATGGTGGCCGAGGTCCTGTCCAGCCGGACCAGGCAGGGGCTGATGCCTTTCAAGCCACGACCCCAGGCGCTCAAGGCCCATGAGGACGTGGCGGAAGCCGTGGCTGGCGGCGACGCTGCCGCCGCGGAAGCTGCCATGCACCACATTCTGGATGAGGTGCGGACGGCGATGGGGCTCTAGCGGCCGGTACTTTTTAGCCCGTCAGCACCACAGCGATTCCCAGGCCGCCCAGCGCGACGCAGGCAAGGGCGGTCCAGAGCACGGCAGCGACGTCCGCCCCCAAGCGTCCGGCGGATATCCCCTGGGAGCTGGCCCGGTAGCGCCGCCGCTGGGTGAAGTAAATCGCCCCGGCCGCGCCCGCCGCAACAGCGAACAGTGCCAGGATGGGCAGGCCATGCAGTGGCAGCCAGCGGAGGAAGATGGCGCTTACTGTGATGAGTGCCATCATGGTGCGGCCCCACGCCAGGCTGGTCCGTTCGGGCTGCAGCCCCGGGTCCTGGTGCGGGGCGGGACGCCGCATCCTTGCCGGCATGGACTAATCCAGCAGGATGACGACGAGCACCACCGCTGCTGCCAACGCACCCGCGCCGGCGAGGAGGGGGACGATGAGCGGCAGGGGCAGCGGTGCCTTGTTCCGCATGCTGCGTTCCACCCGAAGCCAGCGGACGGCGGCACCGGCGCTCAACAGCATGCCCAGGCCCAGAAGCAGGATGGCGATGCCCTGGCGGACGGGTTCAATAAAAAGGTCCGCCGTGAATGCCTCGATGGCAATACCCCCCGCCAGCAGTGCCAGGGACGTGCGGATCCAGGCCAGGAAGGTCCGTTCGTTGGCCAGCGTAAACCGAGGATCCGGTTCCGTTCCGCCGGGTAGGAGGCGCTCGGCAAGCCGGCTGCGCCGGAAAGGCTCTTGCTCTGAAGAGGACTGGTCACTGGGCACGCTCACAGTCTAGCCATCCGGTCTCCCGCTGGAGCGGTCGCCGTCGGTGCGTGACAGGTGCCTACGGACGGAAGCCGCCACCGCCCATGCCGCCGCCCGCCGTGTATTCGCCGGCCACAACGGTGGCCACTTCCACGGCTCCGTCAAGGGAACCGGCCCCTACGCCTGTGCTGACAGTGGCCGTCCCGCCCGTGTAGATGGTGTACTCCTGGCCGGCCACGATGTCCGCAGAGGAGAAGATCAACGAGGCGGCAGCTTTGGCGGTGCCGAAGGAGGCCACCACGTTACCAGTGGAGTCGGCGATTTGGAGGAGGGTCCCGGCCGGAACGGAGGAGCCGAGGGAAATCTGGAGGCCCGATTGGGTGGAGGTGGTGCCCGGCGTAACCACCATCCCGGCGCTGCCGGCGGCGGCCACCGTTCCGCCGTTGACAGCGAGTTCACCGTTGACGTCCAGCGCTCCGTTCCCGGAACTGGTGGGGCCGTTCACTACCAGAGTACCGCCGCTGATGGTGGCGTTGCCGTTGGAATCCAGGCCGTCGCCGCCGGAGTTGAGGGTGACGGATCCGCCGGTAATCTCAACGGTGTAGTCACCCACTTCCATGCTGCCGCCGCCCATGCCGCCTCCTGCTCCTCCTCCAGAAGCGACGGTGCTGCTGCCACCCGAGGCATTGATGGCGTCGTCGTTCGAGGTCACGTCAACGGTCCCGCCGGAAACCAGGATGTGGGCAGCTTCCAGGCCCTCTTCCGAGTCAGCAACCGTTGCGGTCCCACCTGCAACGGTCAGTTGGTTGAACGCCTTGATGCCGTCGTCGCCCGCTGTAACGTTCAGGGTTCCGCCAGTGATCAGCGTCCAGCCCCGGCCTTCGTCTTCCTCGTTGTCAGACTTGAAACCATCTCCGGCTGCGGTCACAGAATAGGTGCCGTCCAGCAGCGCCAAGTAGTCTTTGCCCACGATCCCGTCATCCGCGGCGTCCACAGTGACCTCTCCTGACACCAAAACCAGGCCGTCCTTCGACGAGATCCCGTCGTTAAAGTTGCCTTCCACGTTCAACGAACCGGTGCCTGCGATGGTCAGATCGGCCTGCGAATAGAGGGCCGCGTTGGGTGCCTCGGTGCCGGTGTCGGCGTAACTGCCCGCGTCGCTGAGTGAATTGCCGGTTCCGTCCTCAAGGTAGACAATCGCTTCGTTGGCGCTCTGCACCACGAAGGGCGATCCTGTGGAGTTGGAAATCTCGACGCCGTCAAGAATGATCCGGACTACGTCCTCCTCGCCTGCCGCTACCACTACCTGGCCATCCGTGAGCGAGCCGCTGAGCCGGTACGTCCCGGCGGCGGTGATGGTGACCGTGTCCCCGTCTACGGTGACGCCGGCTGCCTGGCCAGCGGCGGATGCGCTGGCGCCGTCCTTGAGCGTGACGGCTACCTCCTCGGCGGCGTCCCAGGTGAGGTCGTCAGCGTCGTAATGGGTGTCCAGGCCCATTGCGTCGAGGGACACTGCAGTAGCCGTGGTTGTAGTGGTACCGGTAGTCGTGCCGGAAGTGGTTTCTGTGCTGGTTCCCGCAATGCTGCTGGCCGGGGAAGAGGTGGCAGCGGGGGTTGCGGTGGTGGAGCAACCGGCCAGGGTGAGGGAAAGGGCCAGTGCGCCCACGGATACGTAGTTTTTGATGCTTTTCTTCATGGTGGGTTCCTATCTCAAAGGTTCAGAGGTTCAAGGGTTGATGGAGCAGAAGGGGCTCAGGCAGCTGGTCGCAGCGGGAAGGTGGAGCCCAGCGTGCGGTGCCAGCGGTTGGCGGGCAGCTCCGGGCACAGCGCTGCCATTCCGGTGGCGAATTTGGAGATCCTGCCCGGCCGGATGCCGTGCGCCCAGAGGTGCCTGTCCAATGGGCCAGCCACGGATCCTGATTTGGTTTCCAGCACCACTGAACGGTCCAGCGTCCAGGCGGTCCCGCCGGGGCGACGCCACGTCACGTCCGAGTCGATGGTGGCGCGGCTTCCGGACTGCGGAAGATAGAGCGTGACCCGGTTGTACCGCGTTTCGAGCACGGGACCCAGCGGACCGGAAGGCGACTCGCCTACCGTCGCGAGGAGCGTCTCGGTCACGTAGTCCAGGCCCTCCTTGGTCATCCGAGACCGATCAGACAAGGCGTAGGGAATGCGTTCCTTGACGGTGGCCTCCCGTGCGCCTTCGGTTTTGACTTCGAGGAAGCTGATGCCGCTATTCACATAGGTTCGTGTCCGCACCTTGTAGCGACGGCGGCGGCCATGCGCTGCCAGGAAATAGCTGTCCAACTGCGGGTTGTCGAAGTACACGGAGTCGTAGTCGAAGGACCGGGATTCGGCCATCTCCAGGACCCGGACTTCGCCGCGGAAGGATTCCAGGATCTGCCGGGATGCCGCCTCGGGAACCACGTACTTGCGATCCACACGGGTCTGCAGCGCGGCGGCCTCATTCAGTTCCTCCAGGCTCACGCCCGGCAGTTCGTGGAGGCGGCGAACCGCTGCTGGGCCGGTCACGCCACACGCTCCGGTTGGCGGCCCGCGGTCGTCAGCATGACGTTCGACGCCGGCACTTGGGCTGAAAGGGACAACTCCGGGGTGAGCGCGGAGCTGGCGGAGTCCGGGTTGCCCCCTGGGCGGTACGCGAACCGTACGTCCACGATGGTCTTGTCGTTGACGAGGTCCAGTTCCTGGACGGTGGCCGAGTTGATGCGCCCGTTCAGGACTTCCGCTAGCCTCTGGTGGAGTTGTGCGTCGTTCGCAATGGCACGGTCCAGGATGACTATCTGGTGCCGGTAGGCCGGTAGTACCTTCGGGTGGTCTCCAATGAACATGACCATCAAGATCAGGGCCATGAGGGACAGTGCCAGCCACACAGGCTCAATGCCGAGGCCAGCAATCAAGCCCAACGCCAGCGCCGAGAAATAGTAGGCCACCTCGTGTTGGGCCAGCTCGGTGGAGCGGAGCCGGATGATGGACAGGACGCCGAAAAGCCCCAGCCCCAGCCCGAGTCCTGCCGAGGAGCCGGTCAGCGCAGTGGCCACGGCCAGTACTCCAACGTTCATGCCCAGGTAGGACACCACCAGGTCCCGGCGCCGGTGGCGGCGAAGGTACAGGAAGAAGGTGAGGATGCTGATGGCCGCGAGGTCCGCGGCGATGAAAAGTAGTGAATTCATGTGGTTCTCCGAAATCTGTTGTAGTGCCGGTATCTACTTTTCCGGCGCACCCTGTGCCGTTGCTGTGACGGGACCTAGGCAGGGATATGAGTGTCCAGGTGGTGGCCGGGCCGTGAAGTGCGGGTGAACAGGTACCGGCTTTGCACAGCGAAACTGACGGCAAGCAAGCCAATTTCCGCCACGACTTTTGCGGCCAGGTCCGGCAAGGACAAACTGCTCAGCAGGGCAATGGCGCCGTAGTTCGCTGCCAGCAGGACAACGGCCAGGCCGAAGTAGCGCAGGGCCGCGGTGCGTACGGGTGACGCCTTGCCCTGGGCAAATACCAGGCGGCGGTTCGCCAGGAAATTCACTCCGGAGCTCACCACGCGGGCGCCAACAACGGCAACCAGCAACGAGCCCGTGAGGCCGGCGAGGAACAGGAACATGGCCGTGTCCAGCACAAATGCTGACAATGAAGAGGCCAGGAATTTCAGCAGTGGTCCGTAAATCCTCAGAGAATCCGCCACCGGCCGGAAATGCGACCCCGAGTTGTGGTCCAGGTAGACGGTGGCGATATCGATTGTGGTGATGGCGTAGCCGGCTTGTTTGGCCTCGAGGAGGAGGTTTAGTTCGTATTCGTAGCGCTCGCCGGGGACGGAGCGCAGCCATGGGATCATCCCGGCAGGGTAGCCGCGAAGGCCGGTCTGCGTGTCGGCGATGCGCTCACCGGTGGCCAGCGTAAACAGCAGCCGGGTGGCGGTGTTGCCGAACCTGCTGCGGGCCGGAACGTTGCCGGTGAAGCTGCGTGTGCCCAGCACCATGGTGAGGGAACCGCCCACCGCGTCCGCCACCCGGAGGATGTCCCCGATGGTGTGCTGGCCGTCGCTGTCAGCGCACACCACGTCGCGCTCCGGCAACCTGTCCGCGATAAAGCCGAACCCTGCCTTCAACGCGAATCCCTTGCCCCTGTTGCGGGCATAACCCAGGACGTGGCATCCCAGCCCCTTCACGGCGTCGAACACGTCCTTGTACTGCGAACCGCTGCCGTCGTCCACCACCACGATCGAAATCCGCGGCCCGGCTTCCCGGATGGATCGGACCAGGGCGGGCAGTTGCTCGTCCGGCTCATATGCGGGAATCAGGATGACCATGGTGCTCAACCCGCTACATAGAGGATGTCGGAGGTGCCGCGTTCCTTGTTTTCGCCGAGCGGATTGTTCACCAGCGCGCCGTTAAAGTACATGGTGGAGGAGCCTCCGCCGTCGATGTTGTAGGCGGTTGTGGCCCCCAGGCCCTGCATAATGTCCGCCAGCCCGGTCATGGTCACGCCGGCGCTGTAGCCGGGGCTGCGGCCGTCCACCACCACAAACACCAGGTGGTTTGCGTCGATGATTCCGACGGCAGTGCGTGGCTGTTCGCCCTGGATGGAGTGGTTGCCGAAGTTGGTGTCCACCTCCACGTCCTCGATACCCGAGGCAATCTGGCCGTTGTGAAGCAGGGAAGGGCCGAAGGAGAGAGTGTTCCAGGCTCCGTCCGCCAAGAGCTGTTCGGCGGTAGTGGAGGTTTCGTCGTAGACCTTCACGGTCCCGTCCGTGAAGAAGACCAGGCCCTGGCGGGCGCCTTTATCGCGGAACACCACGCCGTTGCGGATAACGATTCCGGTGTCCCGGAAGCCGTAGTAGTCCCCGTTGATGGCGAACACGGCGTTGTTCGCTGCGGCGATTGCCGACGTCGTCTCCGTGATGTTCTCCCCAAAGCTGTCGTTCGCGAACGCGGAACGGAGCGTCGTTGCGTTTTCGAGCACGACGTCGGCAACGTAATAGGTGACGGTGCCATCACCGGTGCCGGTAGTCACCGTTGAGATGGAGATGCTGGTGCTGTCCGTAACGAAGGACGTTTCGGTCAGGATGGCATCAGCAGCAGCGGAGGACGTTCCGGCCGAACTGCCGGCGGCTTCCGCCGTCGTGCCGCTCTGGCTTGCTTCATAGCCGGAGACGTCTGCGATTTCCACGTGCTGGACCACAAACCGGTCCAACGCCCAGGCTGTGGCGCCGCCGGCTGTGACCGTGAGGGCCAGGGCGGAGGTGAGGACCGCGCGCCTGGTGGGTTTGTGTTCGGTGTTGTTGTTACTCAGTGGTGTCATGCACCAGTTTTAGGCAGCGCAGTTAGCTCCGGGGTTTGCCGGAGATGTGCGCAGGCTGTGAAAGCGGACATGCCGGAACGTACGAGCCCATCCGGGGGACCGCAGCAGCTCCCGGCACGGGGCGCTACTTTTCGTCCGGCCCCAGGTCAGGCCCTGCCACAAACCGAACAGCGCGGGTGGAACTGCCCTGCAATTCAAGGATCGCGATCTCATTGTCGCCCTTGCGGATCAAAGGGCCGGGCACGTACAGGGTGCGCTGCGGGCCACGGCTCCAGTAACGGCCCAGATTGAAGCCGTTGATGAAGGCGTTGCCCTTGGTCCATCCATCAAGGCGGAGATAACGGTCCCCTGGACCGGTCGCGGTGAACGTCCCGAACGACACTGACGGACCCGCGACGCCCCCATTCCCCGTCAACTCCCGGGCCAGGGCACGTAGTGGTGCCAGTTCGGCCAGGTAGAAGGGCGCAACGTTCCACCCTGAGAGTTTCTCGCCGTTCAGGGTGGCGGGGCCGATCAGTCCTTTCGGTTCGCCAATCCGTGGCCCGTAGTTCACCCGGCCCTGGTCCTCAACGAGGATCTGCAGGAGTCCTTTGTGGGGCAGCGCGATGGACCGTTCATCAAGCTCCCGGCTCAGGATTCCGACGGGAACGCCGTCCAGGAAAAACTGCGCCCGGTCCCTGACTTCGGCGACGGACAGCAGGCCCGCTTGCTGCAGTGTCCGCTCGTAGAGATGGAATCCGCGGTAGGTGCCGGTGACCTCGCTGGTGGGAACGACGTCGGAGGCCGTTGGCACAGCGTTGAGTGCAGAAGCCGCCTCCAGCAGGGGGATGCCGGCCGTCACGGTCACCAAGGCTTCGGGTGCAGGTTGCGCCGGTTCGGGCAACTCGTCCGGAACCTCGAAGTGCCTGGCGATGACTTCCCGGAAGGCAAAGTATTTCTCCGTGGGGTGCCCGTTTTCACTCAGCGGGGCGTCGTAGTCGTAGGAGGTGATGGTGGGTTCGTAGATGCCTTTGTCGTTGGCCCCATTGCTGAATCCGAAGTTGGTGCCGCCATGGAACATGTAGATATTGACGGAGGCGCCAGCTGTGAGAAGGGCATCAAGCTCTGCTGCAGAAGCGGCGGCGTCGGTGGTGTGGTGGTGGGTTCCCCAGTTGTCGAACCAGCCGTTCCAAAACTCCGCGCACATCAGCGGGCCGGTGGGCTGCCGTTCGCGGAGATAGGCCAGCCGTTCAAGGGAACGGGAGCCGAACGTGCCGGTCTTGTGCAGTTCCGGCAGCGAGCCGTCCTCGATCATGCTGCCGGCGGGCTGGTCGCAACTGAAGAGCGGTACGTCCACGCCCAGACGTTTAACAAGGTCCACGAGGTGCTGCAAGTACACCTTGTCGCTGCCATAGGCGCCGTACTCGTTCTCGATCTGAAACAGGATCACCGGGCCGCCCCGGGTGATCTGCCGCTCCACCACGAGGGGCAACAGGGACGTGAAGTAGGAGTCCACTGCCGCAAGGAAGCCCGGTTCGCTGCTCCGCACACCGACCGTGGGATCGGTAAACAGCCACGCCGGCAGGCCGCCGTTGTCCCATTCGGCGCAGATGTACGGGCCCGGCCGGACGATGGCGTGCATGCCCTCGGCCGCCACAAGATCAAGGAAACGGCCCAGATCGAGTCCTCCATCGGTGTGGAATGTTCCCGGAACGGGGGAGTGCTCGTTCCAGGGCACGTAGGTCTCGATAGTGTTCAGCCCCATGAGCCTGGCCTTGTGGATCCTGTCAGCCCACTGATCGGGGTGGACCCGGAAGTAGTGGATGGCCCCGGACAGGATGCGGAACGGGTTGCCGTTCAGCAGGAAGTCCTGGTTGCCGATGGCGAATGAATCCATAAGGTTTTCCTCATTTATTGACGGGGGGACAGGTGCTGGCTTAGACGGGGGCTTCACGCAGGACGGCATGGAAGGCGTAGGCCGCGTTGCTCCAGATGACAAACAGCAGTGGTGCCGGCGCGAGAGCCACTCCCAGCACCGGGTGGAGTACGGAGGCCGTTGCGATGATGCCCAGCAACACCAGCATGGCCAGGCTGAGGTACCAGCGTTGGACGCAGAGGTACAAGGACGCCTTCATCAGACTCTTCATCCGGGCTTCTGGGAGCAACACCACCCCCGCTGTGGCCGTAACCGTCAGGCATACCGTGACGGCTGCCGCCACCAGGATGACCGGAACCAGCACGGCCGCAGCAGGCATGGCCTGGACAATCACCAGGTCGACACCGAGGAACAACAGAACGGCCACAGCAGCAAGGCCCAGCAGGAATGCGCGGAGGAATCCCCGCTTGTACCCGCGGAGAAACGCTGCCACGGGTTTCACGGCGGTACCTTCGTCGTTCAGGGCCCCGAATGCAGCGAACAGCCCCGCGAGCGACGGCGGCACGGTCACCGAAAGTGCCAGGAAGAACGGCCAGGCAGCCGCGGGGTCTGCCACCAGGGCAAGGCACAGAACCAGTGGTGCGTTGGCCAGCGCCATGAGGACATTCCCCGCGAGGAAGGTATAAACGAAACCGAAGATGGTGCCGAAGGTTTCAAATCCGGGTCCGGAGATCCGTCCAAATCCCCGCCGCTGCGGCACTGAGGTGTGCTGGCGCACTCCCGTCACCCCTTCATGCCGCTCGTGGCAATGCCCTGGATGAAGTAACGCTGACCGACCAGGAAGATAATCAGGATTGGCAGCACCGAGATCACGGAACCGGTCATGATCATGGCGTATTCGGCGTCGAACTGCCCCACAAAGGAGCGCAGCCCAAGCTGGACTGTCCACAGCCGGTTGCTGGTGAGGTAAATGAACGGGCCCATGTAGTCGTTCCAGGTGTTGACGAACGTCAGCAACGCCAGGCTGGCGAGGGCGGGCTTGGACAGCGGCAGGATCACCCGGGCCCAGATGCCATATTCGCTGAGACCGTCGATGCGGGCAGCCTCACAGAGTTCATCAGGGATGGTCATGTAATACTGCCTCATCAAAAAGACGCCAAAGGCGCCGAATGCCTGCAGCAGGATCAGGGCGTTGAAGCTGTTGGTGAGGCCCAGATTCTGCATCATGATGTACTGCGGTACCATGTAGGCCTGCCAGGGCACGGCGATGGTTCCGATGTAGGCCAGAAACAGCACGTCGCGGCCGGGAAAACGGACCTTGGAGAATCCATAAGCTGCAAGGGAGCCGGTGAGGACCTGCAGACAGGTGATGATCACCGCCAGGTAAAGCGAGTTCTGCAGGTAGCCCAGCATGGGAATCCGCGACCAGATATCGCTGTAGTTGCTCCACACGAATTCAGTGGGAATCCACTGGATCGGGACTGTCAGAACCTGGTTGTTCTCCTTCAACGAAGAGGACACCATCCAGATGAAGGGCACCATGAGGCCCAGCACCAGTACTGCCAGCACCGCGTAGATGACAACGTCGGTGATGCGGGATCTGCGTTCCCGGGTGGACCGTCTGCGCTGGGTGCTCCGGCGGTCTTCAGGAGAGGGTTCCAACCCGGTGCCAAGGAAGGGTGCCTCGGCCTTGAGGTCTTCGGCCATGTTGGTCATCAGCGTTCCCTTCGCTGTTGGATCTTGAATTGCACGACGGTGACCGTCAGGACGATCAGGAACAGCACGAGCGAAATGGCCGATGAGTAACCAAACTTCCCCTCGCCGATGCCTTCCTGGTAGATCAGCTGGGAAAGCACCGTGGTGGAGCGGCCGGGACCGCCGTTGGTCATGACCACGATGAGGTCAAAGACTTTGAAGCTGGAGACCGTAAGCATCACCACCACAAAGAAAGTGGTAGGACGCAGGGACGGAATGGTGACGTTCCAGAAACGCTGCCAGGCGCTGGCGCCATCTACTTCGGCGGCTTCATAGAGCTCGGTCGGGATGGCCTGCAGGCCGGCTAAGTAAAGGATCATGTAGTAGCCCATGTCACGCCAGACGCTGGTGATGATGACGGCGGGCATGGCCCAGTCCGAACTGGACGTCCAGCCCGGCGTCTCCACGATGCCGATGGCGTTCAGGAACTGGTTGATGGGGCCGTTGTCCGGGCTGAACAGCATGTTCCAGACAACGGCGACCGCCACCAGCGAGGTGATGTACGGAAAGAAGATGGCAACCCGGAAGAAGCCGATGCCCTTGAGCTTGCGGTTCAGCAACATGGCCAGCATCAGGGCCAGCGCCAGCGTGAGGGGCACGTGCCCCAATGCGTAGACCACCGTGTTGCGCAGGGCGATCCAGAAAGTATCGCTTTGAGCCATCCGCTGGAAGTTTTCCAGCCCTACCCAGCGCGGCGCGGTAAAGGAAGTCCATTCCATGAAGGAGAGGGCGAAGGCCGCCACAACCGGAATAAGCGTGAAGGCCAGGAAGCCCAGGAAGTTCGGCAGGATGAAGGTCCAGCCAATCAGGGTGTTGCGCCGCGCCTGCTTACGGTTGCCCCTGCTGTGCAGCGGCGCTGGTGCCGGGGCGGCAACCGGCTTGTATGTTTCAGTCGTCATAGATGACCGCTCCCGGATGCCGGGGCGTTCCTCCCATTCAGGATCGGAAAGTTCTGGGTTCCGCCCCGGCGCCGGATACCGGCGCCGGGGCGAGGGAGGGCTACTTGCCGAGGACTTCACTCTTGACGCGCTTACCCATTTCAGCGATGCCGTCAGCCACGGTGCGCTCGCCAACCATGATCAGGTCGTGTTCCTGGTTAAGGATCTTATCCGTGGCCGCGGACTTGTCGCTCACGGGCATTTCGAGGGCGGTCTCGTCTGGCGTGAATGCCTTCCTGGAAAGCTCGTCGTTCGGCAGGCCTTCCAGCTGGAAGTAGGTGTCCGTTACTGCATCGTCCTGCAGGGCCGGCACCACGCCGATCTTGGAGATGGCCTTGGCGCCCTCTTCACCAGCGGCCCATTCGATGAACTTTCGAGCCTCATCTGAATTACTGGCGTTCTTGTTCACGGCAAACGCCGTGGGGGAGCCGAAGGTGCTGACCTTCCCGTTGGACTCTTTCTGCGGCAGCGGAGCCAGGCCCCAGTCAACGTTGGTCTTGCCGTCCTTCTTGGCCTGCAGGAAGCCGGCGATGTACCAGGTACCCATCGGCATCATTGCGGCCTGGCCGGTTTCGAACATCGTGCGGTAACTGGTCTTCTGGCTCTTCGAGGTGCCGAAATCGAGGGTGGCACCACTTTGCTGGAGATCCAGAGCGGTGTTGTACTGGTCCTCGAAGAAGCCGTATTCGCCGCTGTTCTGGTCGCCGTCGTTCTGTGCCGCGGCGATGGAGTGGACCACCGATCGCCAGCTGTGGTGATAGGTGCCGTACACCGTCTTGCCGTCAACGGTTGTGGTGAGCTTCTTGGCGAGGTCCGTGTACTCCTCCCAGGTCAGGTCAGCGGGGTTTTCCACGCCGGCCGCTTTGAGCAGTTCCTTGTTGTAATACAACAGCCAAAAGTCCTGCCGGTACGGTGCAGCGTAGTACTTCCCGTCAATGTCGAAGGCGTCCACGCCCGCGAGGTTGTCCTTGCCAACAGCGTCCACCACACCGTTGATCTCCTGTAGCTGGCCGTTGTTGGCATACCGGGCGTAATCGATGACGTTCTTCATGGTAAGGACGTCGGTGGTGTCCCCGCCTGCCAGCATGGTGGTGACTTTCTGCGGGTAGTCATCGGCAAGGATGTCCACCGGTTCGATGTCGATGTCCGGGTTGGCGGCCTCGTAGCCGTCAAACAGGGCTTTGAATTCCGGTGTGCCTTCGTAGTTCCACACCGAAACTGTCAGGCGGGTCTTGCCGTCCTGGCTTTGCGGTTCAGCCGTGCCGGCGGCACCTGCGCAACCGGACAGGCCGAGCCCGGCAGCTGCTGCCAGTGCGATGGCGGCGAGGGTTGTGCGCTTCATTGCGTTCTCCTTAATAGGGTTATCAGTTTGCCGTAGTGGCGGCGGTCTTGAGGGTCAGGCGCTAAGTGAGAGGTCCTCGTGGACCACTTGGGCAAGGAGGTCCCGGCCGGTCAGATACCGTTCCAGGTCCTCAAGTGCGGCATCCGACATCCGCCGTGTTTCCGTCCCCAGGGATCCGGCGATATGTGGAGTGATGATCACATTAGGGAGGCTGTACAGCACGGAATCCGCAGGCAAGGGCTCGGGTTCAGTGACATCCAGCAAGGCCGTGATGCGCCCGGTCGCGCATTCGGCTTCGAGCGCTTTAGTGTCCACCAGAGAACCACGCGCCGTGTTGATGAACGTGGCATGGTCCTTCATGGCCTTCAGTTCAGGAGCGCCGACCATATGCCGTGTTTCCGGGAGGGCCGGGGCATGGACTGTGACGACGTCGGAGGTTCTGAGGAGCTCCTGAAGCGGGACGAGCCGCCCCCCGGCCGCGGCGACAGCCAGCGGATCGGCATGGGGATCGCTCACCAGGCACGTCACATCCTGCAACTGCTGGACGAGCTGGACCACCCGACGTCCGATGCGGGAGAAGCCGATGACCCCGATGACCCTGCCGATGTTGCCGAGTTCGCCACGCTGGGTGGCGTAACTCCAGTCATCCCGGAAGGTCCGGGCATCGTTGGACAAAACGTGGGCCTTTTTGCCCGCCAGGACAATGGAGGCGAAGGTGAACTCCGCCACCGGAATGGCGTTGGCGTCCGCGCCGTTCGTCACGAGTATGCCGCGCTCCCACAGCTCCTCGCTAACGAAGCTACGCACGGTGCCGGCGCAGTGGAAGACGGCGCGAAGTTTGGGCATCTGCTCCAATCTCGCCGCATCCAAGCGCGGCACGCCCCAGCTGGTCAGGAGGATTTCTACTTCTGCCAGACGTCCTGCCAGTCCCGGAACATCCAGCGAATCAGTCCATGGTTCCTCGCCGAGGTCCACCATCGCGCCAAGCCGCTGCAGACGGGTGGAATCAAATTGATCAGCAAAGGTTCCACTGTTCATGACCAGCAACGCCTTGGGCTTCAGTGACATAAGAACCCTCCTTTCTGCATCTCGTGGCTGGGACCAGCCGTGGCTGCATTCATGTCTTGCATCACATCTAACATTCAGTAGATACTCATAAACAAGACGGATCATTCAAATCTGTCAGGATCGATCTAAACCGTTCATACTCGAACAAATGAGTCTAAATGTCCCTTTCTACTCCTACAGCAGGACACCCCGCGCGAGTACTGGCCTCAGCCTGGGGAGACAAGGGGACCGCTGTACGCCTGGAAAGCCTGCTGGCAGGAGCTGCCGGCAGGGTCCGGGTCCGGCCCGAAGGCGACTCCGCCTTGCCCCGGCCAGCCGGAATTGCGGTGACCGCGCTGCGTCGGCAGGCCTGGGAAGAGAAGGGGACTGCCTGGCCCCAGCCGCTTGTCTCGCACTACGCCCGGTACTTTCGCGACGGGAACCGCACGGCCTACGAGGGCCTGGTAGCGGCGCGGCAGCAACGCCTGACCCGAGCGGTCGTAATGTGCCTGATACCGGAACCTGGTGGTCCTGCCGGCGCCGAGGAGGAATGGCTCGATGAAGTGATCGACGGCGCCTACCTCCTGTGCGAGCAAAGCTCGTGGAGTTGGGCAGCCCATGACGATGTGTTCTCCCGCTCCCGGGAAATCGTTCCGGACATGGCCCGGCCCTACCTGGATCTGGGGGCCGGGGAAGTGGCCGCACAACTGGCCTGGCTGGATCACGTCCTTGGCCGGCGACTTGATGAGCGGGCGCCGGGTTTGCGACGCCGCATCCGCGAGGAAACACTCAGACGGGTCATTCTGCCTTTCGTGGAGCGGCTGGACTGGCACTGGCTTGGCTTGGACGGTGATGTCCATAACTGGAATCCCTGGATCCATTCCAACCTTCTGGCCGCGGTGATCTTCCTCGTGGACAGCCCGGCGCTTCAGGCCCATACCGTCGCCCGGTGCATAGAAGGCCTCGACCGTTTCCTGGCTTCCCTGCCTGCGGACGGCGCGATTGACGAAGGCTTTGCGTACTGGTGGAACGGGGCAGGACGGGCACTGGAAGGGCTGGCGCTGCTGGAGGAGGCCACGTCAGGGGCGCTGGACGCCGACCTTCCCATCATCCGCGAGATGGTGGCATTTCCCCACCGGATGCATGTGGCGGGCAAGTGGTTCCTCAACGTGGCCGACGGTCCCGCCCAGGCCGCGATCACTCTTCCCTGGGAGATGCTGCACCGCTGGGCGCTCCGCCTTGGTGATGATGCGGCCAGCAGGCATGCAGCGGCGATGGCAACCGCCAACCTGGAGGCTGCCTCCGGGCTGGGCAGGGTTCTCCATGCGCTTCTGAATACGGTGGAGCCGGCTACCCGGCCCGAGGCGCCGCTGATTCCGTTCACCTATCTGCCTTCCGTGCAGATCATGGTGGCCCGAGAGGAAGATGGCAGCCCGGCCGGCCTGCTTCTGGCTGCGAAGGGCGGCCACAACGGCGAACACCATAACCACCGTGACGTGGGTTCGGTAGTGGTGGCCGTCGATGGCATTCCGTTGCTCGTAGATGCGGGTCAACCCACCTATACGGCCAAGACCTTCGGGCCGGAGCGCTACGACATCCGTGCCATGCAAAGCGGCTGGCACAGTGTGCCCGCGCCCTTCGGCATGGAGCAGGGCACAGGCGCGGAGTTTGCCGCTGCAGTACTAAGCCGGCCGGAACCAGGAGCACCCACACTCAGGCTGGCAATTGGAGCTGCCTACGGACTGCGTCCCGAACAGTGGATCCGCACCTCCTCGCTGGACAGCAAGGCCAGGCGTGTGACTGTCACCGACAGCTGGAAGCTGATGTCCCCTCCCGCAGGCACCGGGTCCGACGTCGACATCACCTACCTGGCAGCCGGAACCGTCTCCTGCACTGAGGGCAGCGTAAGCATCCATCCTGCGGGGATTCCCGCTGCAATTCCCTCTGGGAGCACCGGGCGCGGAGCGGTACTGCGCTGGGAGCCGGCGGCCGCCGTCGTACTCGTTGACGAATGGCATTTGGACGATCCCCTGCTGTCGGACGTCTGGGGCCAAAAGCTCACCCGCCTGCGTTTCCGCATGCCCGCCGGCCTTCGGGCTGACGGCTTATTCACCCTCACTGTGGAGGCATCATCATGAGCCCTGAACAACCGCATGAAGCAGCAGGAAAATCGCTGTTCTCCCTGCAACGGCGGGAGCGGCTGATGGAAGAGCTTCGGGCCCACGGCGCCATCACCGTCCGCGATATTGCCGGAAAGCTGGGAGTCAGTGAATTGACTATCCGGCGGGACGTAAACCTTCTGGCGGATGAAGGGCTGGTATCGCGGGTTCACGGCGGTGCGACCCTCCCCAGCCGCCTTGACCGCTCGGCAACGGCGGCCCGGCAGCAGCCGCACAGCTACGCCATCGGAATGGTCGTGCCATCGCTTGACTACTACTGGCCACAGGTCATCAGCGGGGCACGG
This sequence comes from Pseudarthrobacter sp. TRD_SC_9, assembly GCF_055361265.1. Taxonomy (NCBI): domain Bacteria; kingdom Bacillati; phylum Actinomycetota; class Actinomycetes; order Micrococcales; family Micrococcaceae; genus Pseudarthrobacter; species Pseudarthrobacter sp. TRD_SC_9. The sequence continues at coordinate 3,225,384 of NZ_CM143956.1, read as the reverse complement.
GCCGCGGCGGAAGAGCAGAACCTCCGAATTCTGGTCCGCGGCTCCGCCTACGATGCCGCAGATAACCGCAGACAGGTCCAGGCGCTGCTGGATACCCAAAATATTGACGGGTTGATCGTGGCGCCGGACATGACCGGAGAACAGGGCCACGAACTGCTGCGCTGGCTAAACGCGCTGCCCATACCCGTGGTGCTGGCCGAACGACGTTCCCCCCTCGAAATTCCGGCACATCGGCTGGACTGGGTGGCCACCGATCACGCATTCGGCGCCGGAATCGCGGTGCGGCACCTGTGGCAGGAGGGGCACCGCCGGATCGGCTGCCTGGCAGATGCCGCCAGCCCCACAAGCCCACACGTGGTGCGCGGTTGGCAGCAAGCCTTGGCTGCCCTGAAAATCCCCTTGGAGAACTCAGTGCACGAGGATTCCGCGAGGCAGGAAAACGGCAAGCGTACACAGCACTTCGATCACGTCCTTGAGCTTTGTGACAAAACCGGGACCACGGCGATGCTGGTCCACTCGGACACGCAGGCAGTGGCCTTCGTGCAGCACTGCGTGGACAGGGGACGCCAGGTGCCCGGGGATATGGCGATTGTGGGATACGACGATGAAGTGGCCTACCTCGCCGAGCCTGCCATTTCAGCTGTCCGGCCGCCCAAGCAATACGTAGGCAAGGTGGCGGTGCAGCTTATGGCAGCCCGGCTGGCTGAAGGACGGATGCGGCCGGTGCACCGAGTTGAACTCAATCCGGAGTTGATTCTGCGGGAGTCCTCCATTGGCGCACCGAGAATCTCCGTAGGCAACGTCTTGGGAGACTCCCAGTGACGGCCGAATCAGCAGCTTCCTCCGGGGTGGCCCGGCAGGCAAAAAGACCCAAAAGGGCAACCCTGCTCAGCGGTGCAGGCCGGTACGCGGACCCTTGGCATCCGTTCCCAGAGACGTCAGGGGCCTTGGCGGCGCTGCTTCGCGAGGCAGGGTTCGACGTCGGGATCCCTGACGACGTGGACGCTGCCCTGGCGGATCTGGCGGATCTGAGCGGGGACGAACTGCCTGACCTCTTGGTAGCCAACGTCGGTTTGCCCCGCGATGGCCTGCCGTCCCCGCAAACGCCCAAAGCTTCGGCCGGACTGCGGCGCTGGCTGGACTCGGGACGGCCGCTGCTGGCCAGCCATGTCAGTGCCACCAGCTTTGCGGACCTGCCGGAATGGGAAACCGGGCTGGGCGGCCGCTGGATCCGCGGGACCTCCATGCACCCCGACTATGGTCCGGCAGCCATCCGCATCCGGCATGGTTCCGGAGGCATCGTTGACGCAATTGATGATTTTGAACTGCTGGATGAGCGGTACAGCTACCTGCGGACGGCGCCTGGCATCAGTGTCCATGCGACCCATCTCCACGACGGGATCGAGCACCCGGTGATGTGGTCCTTGGAGCGCCCGGCAACGGACGACGGCAGAACCGGCAGGACTTTCTACGACGCCCTGGGCCACGACGCCGCCTCCTTCCAATCCGCCGAACACCTGGAACTGCTCCGGCGGGCCATCTTATGGCTGAGCGCACCCGATCCGATTCAGCCACCTTCTGACTCCTGAGGATCTGAGGACCTATGCCAAGTACCGCTTCTTCCGTTGCCCTGAACCTGCCGCCGCTCGACTGGCACCTTTCACCCCGGACGGGACTCACCAGGGAGCACTGGTGCAGCTACGCTGACCACCTCCTGCGCTCCGCCCACCGCTATGCCTCCGGGGATCACGCGAACCTGTACCTGCCCGGCGCCAAAAGCGCCTACGGCCCCCGCAGCGACTCACTGGAAGCTTTCGCCCGGACCTTCCTGCTGGCGTCCTTCCGGATGGCGGGGAATCCCGAGTCCACGGGCTGGATCGCGCAATGGTATGCCCAGGGGCTCGACGCCGGCACCGATCCGGCCAATCCGGACCGGTGGCCCACGCCGGGCGAGCTGGCACAAGCCAAAGTGGAGGCGGCTTCCCTGGCTGTGGGGCTCGCGTTGACCAGGGACATGCTGTGGGACAAGCTTCCGCATCGGGTGCAGGAGCAGCTGATCGCGTGGTTTGAGACGGTGATCGGTGAGGAGTACCCGCCCATCAACTGGGTGTGGTTCCAGATCGTCGTCGAAACATTCCTGGCCTCTGTTGGCGGCCGGTACTCGGACGAGGACATAGACGCCGGGCTGGCGATCCATGATTCCCTGTACCGCGGCCACGGCTGGTTTGCTGATGGTCCTGAGCGGGCTTACGACCACTATGTGGGCTGGGCCTTCCAGGTGTATCCGCAGCTTTTGCAGATCATGGCTCCTGACGATCCCCGGGTCCGGGCCCGGGCGCAACTCGACGGCGACCGCCTCGCCGATTTTCTTGACGACGCCGTGCACCTCGTTGGAGCGAACGGAGCCCCGCTCATCCAGGGCCGCAGCCTGATCTACCGCTTTGCCGCCGCCGCCCCGTTCTGGGTGGGCGAGCTTTCCGGCCACTCCAGGCTGGACCCTGGCGTCAGCAGGCGCGCCGCATCAGGCATCCTGAGCTACTTCACCAGCCGCGGCTCCATCACCGACGACGGGCTTTTGTCCATCGGCTGGCATGGCGAGTTTCCAGGTATGAAACAGTCCTATTCCGGGGCGGGCTCGCCGTACTGGGCTGCCAAGGGCATGCTGGGCCTGGCCCTGCCGCCGGATCATCCCGTGTGGACTGCTGTGGAAGAGCCGCTGCCTGTGGAAACCGGGGACACGCAACGGCTGATTGCCGCTCCCGGCTGGCAGGTGAACGGAACCCTTGCCGACGGCGTCATTCGCATCCGCAATCACGGTACCGACCACGCCAACGCAGGGGTTGCCGTGGCTGACTCGCCGCTGTACGCGCGGCTGGGGTACTCCACCCACAGTTTCCCCGACCTGGAGCCGGAGTCGCTGGATAATTCCGTGGTCCTGGTGGACAGCGAGGGCAGGCTCACCCACCGCACGGGTTTTGAGTTCCTGGGTCATCGGGAGGTCGGCGGGGTGCTTGCAGGTGCCTCCCGGGGCGTCCTGAAGTGGATCGACGTTGACCCGGACGCCGGGCCCGATCACGGCAGCGGCGCGAAAGGAACGGCCACCCCGGGGCCCGAGGTTACGGTGGTCTCAGTTACCCGCGGAGCAGTGGAACTACGCCTGGTCCGGGTTGCCGGCACTGCAGGCAGCGTCGCTGGTGAAGGCAGCCTGTTGCGGATCGGTGGCTGGCCCCTTGACGCGGGCGCATCCCTTCGAAGCGAAGTCCGCGCGGTAGACGTTCAGGGGCAGGCACTGGATGACGCCGGCACCTGGGTGCGTGTGGCTCCGCACCCGATGGGGGAGGAGTTGACCATTCCGTGGGTGGGTACGTCCGCGCCTGTGACCCGTGGTGAGTATGCGGTCCTGATCGGGCTGGGCGGAGAGACCATGACTGCGGAGCTTGATAACGCGCGTCTTTCCGGCGGCCGCAGCTTTGTCTTCGCCGATGGAACCACCGTAGACCTTGACGCCTTGTGGACGAATCTGCGCCAGCTGCCCGTGGATGGGCCGGCCGCCTAAGCAGTCCCCCTTCATGGAACCGCTGTGAATGCTGTGTTTTGCCAGTGGGTGTCAGTGGTGTTCGACCCAGCAGGCGAGGATGGTGGTTGAGAGCTGGTAGGCCAGGGCGTTGCGGGTGATGCTTTCCGGTCCCAGGGTTGCAGGGAGGTCGGTGGCGTCCACGTGAAGGACGAAGCTGTCTTTTTGGAATACTGCTGACCCGTCTGTGGTCTCGTAGGCCGGGAACCCCAGGCTGGCGAGCCCTTCAATGGGCGTGGCATTTTCTGCCAGGGCCTGCATGGCGTCAAAGTAGGTCAATGCCGTGGTTTGGTCCGTGGCTTCTTTGACGGAGATTTCCAAGTCGCCTTCGTCCAGGTGGTAGGTGCAAGTGAAGGTGTTGTCGGCCCAGTTGCTGACTGTGTGGGGGGTCCCTTTCAGGTCCAGTATTGTGGTGAGCCGGTCCATGGGCTGGTCCCCGCAGACCATCTTCGCGGCATCGCTGGGCCCGTCTGCGTTCGTAAGCGGAGCGGGCGTTTCTTCGCTGTGGTGCGCGCCGCTGTGGCCGCCGGCCGTGTCAGATTGCGGTGACGCGCCCGTCGGAGCGGGAACGGTTGAGGGCGGAGCAGGCGCTGTTCCTGACGATCCGGTTGCAGCGGTGCAGCCGGTGAGCAGGAGGGCGGACATGGCCAGGGAGACCAGCAGGGTGTTGGGGCGGTTCATTCCTCGTCCGTCCTTGCCGCCGTCCGGATAAGGGGACCGGCGGCCGGGTTGTCAGGCTTTAAGTTTGGCGTAGATGACGTAGTTGTCATTGAAGAGTCCGGTGGCGGGGTCGTACCCGTCGCAGGTGATGAGACGGAGCTCGGGGCCGGGTGTGTTGCCGTAAACCTCGAAGGTGGGGAAGCTGTTCTTGCTGTAGAGGGCCCCGCGATCGACGGTGAACACGGCCGTGCTCCCATCGGTTCGGGAAACGTTGATCTCATCGCCGGTTTTGAGTTTCTGGAGGTCCGCGAAGACACCCTTGTTTCCGCCCCGGGCGTTGACGTGCCCCAGTATTATGGAGGGTCCAGGTTCGCCGGGGGTGGGGGAGCCGTGATACCAGGACGCCGGGGCGCCGCTGCCGGTGTCCTCGGGGACCTCCAATGACCCGTTCTCCCGAAGGCCCATACGCAGCAAATCAGTGCGGACATCGATTACTGGGATGCTCAGCGTGACCGGTGCAGACGCAGGCATCACAAGACCCACCGGAACCGCAGGAGTTGCTGCCGGCATGGAAGGCTGGGCGGTGCCGGCTGCTGCCGACGGCGGCGCGGGAGCAGTGGCTGGTGGCGTGCCGGTGCCGCAGCCGGTCAGTGCCAAGGCGAGCAGAAGCCCGGCTGCCGTGGTGGTCTTCAAACCTCCACGGCGGCCGGGCTTCGTGTGTGTCACTGTGTCGAACCGGTCAGCTGTGTTTAGCCGGCTGATTCTGCGCTGCGACGACGGAGAACGTAGGCGCCGCCTGCCAAAGCGATGAGGGCCAGCCCCCCGCCGATAGCGAGTGCTCCGGTATCGGTGCCGGTTTCCTGGGCGATGCCGGTTTCAGCGCCGCCGACGGGCATCTTCATCTGTCCGGCGGTCAGCGTTCCGCACAATGCCGGCGACGTGGCTGCCAGGGGCAGTTCGGGGACGAGGTCGGACTTGGCTGCCGCGCCGGCCGGGCTGAGGGTGGCCGGGTCAAGGCCATGGACAACGACGACGGCGGTCCCGGCGTCGAGGGATGCCTTGGTCTCAGCATTCAGTGGGAACGTGCGGTCAATCGTGTAAGCGGCGCCCTGACCGGCGGCCTTGATGTCCAGACCGGCTGCGGGGCTGGTGTCACCGCTGGTGGAGAGGGTGGTGAGGATGCCGCCGTAGTTGGGTGCGCCCTCGGTGGTGGAGATAACCTGGTCACCATCCTTGTCAGCCGAAGGGTCCGGGCAGGTGCCCTGCGCCCCGCCGTGGATGTGCTGGACGTGCGGGTAGGGCATGTCCATGAACGTTGCCGGCATACCCGAAACGTTCAGCACCACATGAGCCTCATCGCCGGTGACGTGAAGTTCGATGGTGGCTGCACCGGAACTGCCGTTGAGCTGGCCCAGAGTGGCCTGGTAGGACTGGTCAGCGGCCATGGCCGGCGATCCGGAAAGGGCAAGTGCGCCCAAAGCGAGGGTAGGTACGGCCATAAAGCGGAGTGACTTATTCATTGGAATATCTCCTCATACACGCGCGTGTGATGGTGACTCCCCAAGCAAGGGGCACCAGTCTTGAAGCAGACCATCCCACCGCAGACTGAGGATGTGTCCTATATCACAGTGTAGGGCCAAATGCTAAAGCGTAACCCAAAAGGTTCTCTATTTTTTATGGGGCGCCTGCGCCTACGGGGATTCTTCCGCAGCCGGCTCCTCAGCGGTCTCGTCCCGCGCACTGATCAGCAGACCAAGCACCGCGCCCGCCACACACACGATTGCCGTGACTAAGAAGATCTCCCCGTACTGCAGGGCGTACGCTTCGCGAATCCGGCCGGCCTCGGCTGCCACCCGTTCCTCAAGTGTGCCGCCCGTGCCGGCGGGCAGGCTGGCCAGATGCTGGTTGAACCGATAGAGGCCCCAGGCGCTCAGCGCCGCGATGCCGAGCAGCATGCCGATCATGCGGGAGACCACCACCGCTGCGGACGCAATCCCATGCTGGCCGGCGGGAACCACCCGGAGCGTCGCCGAGGACAGCGGGCCGATCACCAGGCCGAGACCCAGTCCGGCGATTGCGAGGTCGGTGTCCAGTGTCGGCAGGGAGAACAGTCCGAGATCATGTCGTTCCGCCAGCACGTCGACGCGCCACTTTGCGATCAGCAGATAACCCACAGCTGCTATGAGCAGGCCGGTGCAAGCGACGATCCGGTCGCCGATCCGGGTGGCCAGCCATCCGCCGAGCAGCGCCCCCACCGGCAGCGCGACGAGGAAGCGCAGCAGCAGGAGGGTGGCCTGGTTCTGGTCCTGGCCCAGAACACCCTGACCGAACAGTTCGACGTTGACCAGCGTCACCATGAGCGCGGCACCTGCAGTCATGGACGCGCCAAGCGCCGCCAGGAATGGTCCGAAATGCACTCCCGCCGGCTCCAGCAGGCGGGTGCGGGCGAACCTCTCCCAAACGAAGAACGCGACGGCGGACACCGCTGCGGCGATCAGCACTGGCATTCCCCAACTTGGCAGCACCGATTCGCCGTCGGGCTTGGGGTTGTAGAGCCCGATCACGATCAGACCCAGGGCGACGGCCAGCAGCAGACCGCCGAGCACGTCCACCTTTTGGGGAGTATCAGTTCTCTGCCGGCCTGGAACGCTGAAGTGGATCATCACCATCGCGATCGCCGCAAGCGGCACGTTGACCCAGAAAATGGCCTGCCATTGCTGGAACAGCCCAACCAGGGCGATGCCGTAGATCGGGCCGAGCACGCTGCCCAGCTCCTGGGCCGCACCGACGCCGCCGAGCACAGCTGCACGGTTGCGTGCGACCCACAGTTCGGCGGCCAAAGCCAGTGTCACCGGCAGCAGGGCCCCGCTGGCGGCGCCCTGGAGAGTGCGGCCTACCACCAGCACGGTGAGATCGGTGGACAGTGCGGTGACCACCGATCCGAGCGCGAAGCCGGCCAGGCTGGCCTGGATGAGGATTTTGCGCCCGAACCGGTCCGACGCACGGCCCAGCAAAGGCATCGCCGCGATGTAGCCCAACAGGTAGCCGGTGATGATAGGTGTAACCCGTTGAAGCTGATTCACTCCGATGCCGACGTCACGCATGATGTCGGTCATGATCGTGACGACGACGTAGGTGTCCAATGCGCCCAGCGTCACCGCGAGGCTGGCAGCGCTGATTGCGATGCGGCGGTTGATTGGCGCCCGCCCGGCGGCGAGAGGCGGGCCCTGGATCAACTTGCGGGGTTGTCGACGGTAACCGGGACGCCCCACTTGGACAGGGTCATCGTGACACTGTTACCGGAGCTGGGCTCCAACTGGATCTGCGTTAGTTCGCTGTTTTCTTCGGAGATCCAGACGGTGCCGGGCACGGGGTCAGTCGCCCCGATCTGGGGTGCAATTTTGTTGACGGCGTCCGCGGTGACGTTGCCCGTGATGCGTACAGAGTCAGCACCTTCGACGGCCTCGTTGCCGTCGATCGTGGCATCGGAGAAGTTGGCGAGCACACTAGCCAGCCCCGCGTCGGGGTCCAGGATCGTCGCGGGGTCGTAGACCTGGGAAGCCTGCCCGAAGTTGGACAGGCTGCCCCCGGACGTGATGGCGGCCCAGAGGTCGCCATCGAAGACGACAAACTCGACCCCTTTGAGCTGCTGGCCAAGGTATGTCATGTCGAGTGTGCCCTTGGCGGCGACTGCGGGATCCCGGGTGAGATCGCCCTCGATGAACTCGACCGGCAGCCCTTCGATCTCGCCCTCAACCACGAGCTTGAGATGCGCACTGGTCTGTACTTTGGTGGCCTCACTCGACTCCTGCACCAAAGCCGCGGGGTCGGGAGTATCCTCCGGCGATGGGGTAGGAGAGGGTGAGGGGGATGTGCACCCTGCAACCAGGGCGACGACGGCGATCAGAGGCGCGAAGATCGCCACAAAGCGGCTTTGCTTGGATGCACTATACATGGCCGAACTCTACATGACTGCTTCACATTGCTGAAGGCTTGCCTGACACTACCCACCATGCTGTTCTCGAACCACGCTACAGCGGCTTCGCGCCGATCCTCCGATAGCGAACTGCTTGCATGCAGAAAACTGCTCCCCGGAAGTCGGAACTGAATTTCTCAGTCCAACTTCCGGGGAGCAGTTCAGGCCCTGCCGGGGCGCTTTCTGGTTGCCGGCGCTACCTATTCGCGGTGCTACTTAGGCGAGGCGAAGTAGCTCACACATTTTCCTTCGTTCTTGAACCCCGGATCCACGTTCGTGGCCCAGCCATTGTTGAGGCAGGCGGCTTTTCCTGTCGTGAAGTTCACTGTGTATTCGCGGATGCTGCCGTTCGGCGCGGTCACGGTGACCGTTGCTACCGGGTTTTCGGCAGTTGCCTGCACCACGGACACCAAGGCGTTCGTATCCAAGGGGTAAGCGGCAACGGTAGGCCAGACCGCCGACGACGTCAGCACGGTGTAGTCGCCGGTGCCGGGCGTAAAGCCGGAGACGGACCTCTGATCCACCAGCAAACGGCCCAGATCGGCGAGGCCTGCGTCCCCCAGCCGCGTGCCCGCGATGGCTACCTCGGCCACCTTGGTGTAAGAGCCCGGAGTGGCCAGTACCACCCGGATGCCACGTGTTTGCACGGCATTGAAGGACACCTTTACCGGCGCAGCGAGGGTGGGGCCGGCGACGGTACCGGCGGAGGTATCGTGCCAGGTTCCGGCTGGATCCTGATACTGGATCTTGAGGCTCGCAGGTGCTTTCTCTGCCAGGGTCACGGTGACCGAGTCCACGGTGTAGTCCCGCCCGAACGCGTACGTGAGGCTGTCACCGCTGCGGCCTCCGCTGACCCAGTTGGACCAACGGGTGGATACGTTGCCGTCGCAGGTGTTCTTTGCAACAAACGCACCCTCCGTATAGGTTGCAGTGACTGCCGTAGCCGGATCGTCCCGGCAGATGTTGCTGCTGGGGATCCGTTCCACGATCAGGACGGTCAGCAGCGCATCCAACGGTGTGCCGCCGTCGACGCCGATGCTTGCCTTTCCCGAAACCGTGACGGTTCCGGGTGCCTGCAGTAGGGAGGCGTCCAGGCTGTTCCAGTCCCAAGTAACGGCGAGGTTGTTGCGTGCAGTGGCTGTACCCACCTGTCCGGGGACGGTGGTGGGAGCTGCTGCCTGTACGTCGGCGACGGTGGCACCCTCTCCCACTGTGACCGAAACAGGATCGGTGCCCGTGTATGTTCCAACGGTCACGGTGACCTTGGCATCGGTAAAGGACTGTCCGTAGACGTCAGTGCCGGAGCCGCTGATGGTCACGGTGCCGCGCTTATTCCACACTGCCGGATCGACACTGTCCCATTGCACCGCTACCGGGCGGCCTTCTCCGTTGGCGTACAGGGGAGTGACTGTAGGCGGCAGTACCGGGGCTACGCCAAGCGGCGTGCTCAGTTCCACCGCTTTGACGCCCTGGAGCAACAGGTCCTCGAGGTCCGTGAATCCCCAGGACTGGTGGAGGCTGCCGGTGGCGGTAGCCGTGGCGCCCGTCGAAGAGCCGAGCGAAACAGGTGCGCCGGCTGCTGTCTGGTTACCGGAGACCTGGAGGGCGATGGCAGCCGCGGCATTCACCAGCGACCATTGTTTGCCGTTTTCCGTCGTGGGAACCCACTGCGCGGAAGGATCCGCCAGCGCCTGTTCAATACTCAAGGTGCCCAATGATGCGGCACCGGCCTGGCTGGCATTCAACACGCCGCCGTTACCTTTGAGTACCCGTCCGTCTTTGTTGGTGACCACCCAGCGGCGGTCGTTGGCGTACTGATCCTTGCCCGGCACCGCGGTGAAGGTCCACAGTTGCGGGTTGACCTCAGCCGCAGAGGTTCCCGGATCCTGGATAGAGAAGGTTCCGTCTGGGCGGGCCGTGAGGTACTTCCCGCTGGCATCGCCGGTGAGGTGATAGGTGTGACCGTCCTGCACAGGCACGGCGTCCTCCGCGACCCCGCTGACGCCGTCTACCAGGAATGTCACCACTGAGGCGGCAGGAACATCCAGCGTGGCAGATTTCGCGGCCGTATCGACGGCGACGGGGGTGCCCTTAACCAGCGCGTTGCGTTCGATGTCGTCCAGCGGCGACTTCGTGGTGACCACCGGGGTGACTGTGGCGCCGGGAGCGATCGTGGCGAAGCGGCTGAGATCGACGGTGACTTTTTCCGCCGTCGGGGTGTCATTGAAGTGCACGAGTGTGGCGCCGTTGCCGTCGGCGTCCAGTGCGCTGGCCGTCTTGGCGTTGTCGTTCTGGATCAGGTAGTCACCGGGGCGGATGTAGTGCGTGAAGTTCCGCGTGGTGTTGTACTTCTGGTTGGTCAGGACCTTGCACTTGGCGGCCTCGGCGGTGGCGCCATCGTTGAGGCGGCGGTTGGAGAAGCCTTCACGGCCCTCGTAGTTGCAGTCGAAGTCAATGTAGATGGAGCCCCAGCCCTTGTTGGCTTTCTCCTGCTTGTAGGTATCCTCAACGGGCTGCCAGAACACCCAGGCGTCCGGCTCGAGCTCGCGGAGGTCGTTCACCATCCGGCCGGCAATGCCCAGGCCGTTGGTGATGTTGGAACGGTCCCAGCCGCTGGTGGAATCGCCCAGGGCCGGATTGCCGTTCCAGAAACCACCCACTTCGCTCATCCACAGGGGTTTGTCCGTGGAGGTGGCCAGGTCGCGGACGCGTCGGCGGTCGTTGGTGCCGTAGGTGTGGACGTTGAGCTGGGCAACGGCGTCCTTCGCCTGCTGGCTGTAGCCGTTCCAGTTGGTCATGAACCTGCTGGGATCAGTCTCATCCATGGCCGAGATGACGGCGTCCGTTGTGGTGCTGTCCTTGGCGAGTTCACCGGCCAGCATCTTGATGATGCGGTCCTGGGCGGCCGGGTAGATCAGCGCGCCCTCCTGCTTTTGCGTGTAGCTGGTGGGCGGCTTGCCCGTGGCCGGGTCAATGTCGGTACCCCAGTAACCGGAGTTCGGTTCATTGAACGGATCAATGGTGTCCACCGTGATGCCGCTGCCCTTTTCAAGAAGTTCGACGGCGTTCTTCATGTAGGCGGCAAACTTCCCTTCCGCCTGGGGCAGCAGGTTCTCGCCCTTGGCGGTGTTGACCTGGCCTGATACGTAGCCGCTCCTGGTCATGAACCACGGCGGGGAGTTGCTGAAGGCCTCCCAGTGGGAGATCTGGTCGTCTGCGGCGAGCCGCTCCACCCACCAGCGTTGGTTTTGGTCAGCGTCCGGGTTGTACGAGGCAGGATCATCCGGGTTCCATTGCTCCAGGAAAGCGAGCTTGTTGGCCTGGGTTTTGTCCACAGAGCCGTCCGGGTTGTACAGGTTTGAGGCTGCCTTGCCCGCCTCCGGTTCGGTGACCGGGTTCCACCAGCCTTCCACCGCGCTGCCGTCGTGAAGGTAGTCCGGCACATCAGAGGCATGGCCGCCACCTACGTTGTAGCGGGCGATGTTGAGGTTGAGCCCGTTTTCGCCAAAGACTTTTTGATAAAGCTCTTCGCGCAGCTCCGGAGCGTAGCCTGCTGTGGCATTGGCGAACCAGACGAGGCTGGTACCCCAGCCTTGAAAGGCCTCGCTGCGGCTGGCCGGATTGGGGGTGATGGTTACGGCGGTGGCTGCATCTGCAGCGTGCGCCGGGGCCGGTTGCGGCAGGAGCGCCAGACCAGCTGCAGCTGTCACCGCCGCGGCCAGGACGGCGACTGGCCGCCGGAATCCTCGATGGGAAAACGTCATTGTTATACCTCTTGGTGTTTGAGTGTGGTGACGAGCCCGGATCTGGGTGAAGCTGCTCATAGCGTTCAGCCCGGGCACTGCGAGACTATGGTCGAACCGGCTCCGGAACAAGGTAATCGAACAGGAACGACCAAAGTCGCTCACAGCCATTCATGCTCGCCCCTTTCAAACGTCGCGGCGGGAAGCTGCCGGCCTCCAGCGAAGGAATGTTGGACGGCCCCTGCGCGTTCCCCGGGGATGACACGTATTGGATTTCTCTCCTTCGGCCATTGGGGTCCTGGCCAGGGTTCACGCACCCGCACGGCAGGTGAGGCCCTCACCCAGGCGATCGAGCTAGCAGTCGCAGCCGAAGAACTGGGCATCAACGGGGCCTTCTTCCGGGTGCACCACTTCGCGCGCCAGCAGGCCTCACCCTTCCCGGTGCTGGCAGCCATCGCAGCCCGGACGAGCAAGATCGAGATGGGTACCGGCGTCGTCGACATGCGGTACGAGAACCCCCTTTATATGGCCGAGGAGGCGGCTGCAGTGGACCTGATCAGCGGCGGCAGGCTGCAGCTCGGCGTCAGCCGTGGATCACCCGAGCCCGCGCTCAACGGTGCCGAGGCCTTTGGTTACCGGCCTGCGCCCGAGCAAGGCGATGCGGACATGGCGCGGGATCATACTGCGCTGTTCCGGAAGGCCATCAGTGGGGCAGGGGTGGCGCCAGCGGATCCCAGGTATGCCGGCACCTCCGGCCTGTTGCCCGTGCAGCCGCAGTCGCCCGGACTGTCTGAGCGGATCTGGTGGGGCGCCGGCACCAGGAAAACGGCAATCTGGGCCGCAGAGCAGGGCCTAAATCTCATGAGCTCAACCCTGTTGACGGAGGATACGGGGGTGCCGTTCGATGAACTGCAGGCCGAACAGATTGACTTGTTCCGGGCCGCCTGGGCTGCCGCCGGCCATGACCACACCCCTCAGGTATCGGTAAGCCGCAGCGTACTGCCCATTGTGGACGAGGAAGACCGCCGGTACTTTGGCGGCTCAGAGCTGCGGGACGGCCGGGACCAGGTAGGCGCCATCGACGGGTCCATTGCCAGGTTCGGGAAAAGCTACGTCGGCTCCCCGGAACTCCTGGCCCAACAACTCAGCCAGGACGCAGCGGTCAGGGCCGCCGACCTCGTGATGTTGACGGTCCCGAACCAGCTGGGCCTGGACTTCAATGCCAAGCTGCTGGGCAACGTCACCAGGCACATTGCGCCGGCCATCGGCTGGACGGCGCCCGCAATGTAGAGGACGCGGAGCCTGTAGCCGGCTACAGGATTGGCTTCGGGGGAACCAACACGTCACAATGTCCGTTGGGGGTATTAACGGCTTGGGGGAAAATTACTAGGTCATAAATGGTCCACCCCGGGGCCATATGACGAAAGCAGGACAAATGACCCAAGCCCATTTAGGCTTAACTGCATGAGGCTCCGACGGCTGGCGAACGCCGCTTCCGTGTTGACCACACCGTTTTCGCCGGAAGATTTCCTGGCACTGTTCAATCCGGTGTTCTCGTCCCGCCAACTGCGGGGCGTTGTTACGCGTGTCGTCAAGGAGACGTCCGATTCGGTCACCATCTTCTTCCGCCCGGGCCGCGGCTGGCATGCCCACCTTGCCGGGCAGTGGGCCCGCATTGGCGTCGAGCTAGACGGCGTCCGGCACTGGCGTTCCTATTCGTTGAGTACGCCTGCCGGCAAAAACCCGGCCATCACCGTAACGGACATGGGGGCTGTCTCCGGCACCCTGGTCCGCAATACAAAGCCCGGCGATGTGCTGTTCCTGGCGCCCCCGCAGGGCGACTTCGTTCTCCCTGAGCACCCGCGTCCGCTCCTGATGCTGACCGCCGGCAGCGGTATCACGCCGGTGATGTCCATGATCCGCACGCTGATTCCACGGCGTCCTGATGCCGACGTCGTGCTCATTCACTCTGCCCGGACACCAGGTGAGAGCCTCTTCCGCGAAGAGCTGGCCGAGCTTGCGGACCAGTTCCCGAACTTCCGCCTGGCCCAATGGTTCACCCGCCGCCAGGGACGCATGGACTTCAGCTCCATGAAGGAAATCGAAGAGATCTGTCCGGACTGGAGTGATCGCGCCGCTTACGCCTGTGGCCCGGAAACTTTCCTGGACGACGCCGAGGCACTGTGGAACCAGGCGGCCCTGGCTGCTCCTGAAGCTGCTGCCTCCGCCGGAGCAAAAGGCGCCGGTACCCTGAAGATCGAACGCTTCAGCACCAACCTGGCCGGCGGGGAAGGGCACGACGGCGGACTGGTCACTTTCGAGTCCTCGGACCGTGAGGTCCAGGCCGACGGCGCCACGCCCCTCCTGGACGTCGGCGAGGACGCCGGGGTACTTATGCCCAGCGGTTGCCGAATGGGCATCTGCCACAGTTGTCTAACCCCGCTGCTGTCCGGCAGCGTGCGCGACCTCCGGACCGGTGAAGTTTCCGGTGACCCGGGCCAATTAATCCAAACGTGTGTTTCGGCAGCCGCCGGACCCGTCAACCTCGAAATCTGAGGAGCAACGAATGTCAGTAGTCACAGCGAACAGGCCGGCAGCCGCCGGCACCACCAAGCCCCGTCCCGGAGCTCTTGCCGATTCCGGCAGCCCGCTGGTTCGTCCTCCGGCAGCCGCCCACCTCACGGACGAGCAAGTTGCCGAATTGGGCCGTGAACTTGACGCCATCCGTGACGACATCCTGTCAAAGCGTGGCGCCTCTGATGCCGCTTACATCCGCCGCATGGTTAAAATCCAGCGCGGCCTGGAGCTTTCCGGCCGTGCTGCACTCCTGGTCAGTAAAAACAAGGGTGCCTGGGTTGCCGGCACCGCCATGCTGAGCCTGTCCAAGATCCTGGCGAGCATGGAGCTGGGGCACAATATCCTGCATGGCCAGTGGGACTGGATGCGGGACCCGGACATCCACTCCACCACCTGGGAATGGGACTTCGTTACCCCGGCCCGCTCCTGGCAGCACACCCACAACGATCTCCACCACCGCTGGACCAACGTCCTGGGCAAGGACAAGGACGTCGGATACAACCTCCTGCGCATGGATCCAGACCAGGAATGGAAGCCCTTCAACCTGGGCAACCCGGTCTACAACGCCATCCTGGCACCGATCTTCGAGTGGGGCATTGCCGTCTACGACCTGGAAATTCCTGACTACCAGGAAGGCCTGAAGTCCAAGGAGGCAATGCTCAAGGACTTGAAGGCCCTGGGCCGCAAGGTGGTCACCCAGTTCACCAAGGACTACGCGGCCACTCCCGCGCTGGCCATGCTCACCGGCTCCGGCAAGCAGGCTCTGGTGGGTACGCTGACGGCCAACGCCGTCCGCAACGTCTGGGCCCACGCAGTAATCTTCTGCGGACACTTCCCCGAAGGAACGGACACGTTCACCGAGGAAATGGTGGAGGGTGAGACCCGCGGTGATTGGTACATCCGGCAAATGATTGGTTCCGCCAACATCTCCGGCTCCAAGTTCATGCACCTCATGACCGGAAACCTGTCCCACCAGATTGAACACCACCTGTTCCCGGACCTGCCCTCCAGCCGGTACGCGGAAGTTGCTCCCCGGGTCCGCGAGATCTGCCAGCGCTATGGCCTGAAGTACACCACCGGTCCGCTGCTGAAGCAGGTTGGCTCCTCCTGGGCCAAGGTCTTCAAGCTGGCGCTGCCCGGCAAACGGGCGTAACTGCCCGGCAGGCCCGGCCAGTAACGGCAGGGCCTGCCGGAGGGCTGTTGGCGGTTACTTCGCCAGGAATGCCAAAAGCGCTTCGCTGACTTCTGCCCCGTGCGTCCACAACAGGCCGTGCGGGGCGCCGTCTATCTCCACGTAATCTGCAGCGGGCAGGGCTTTAGTGAAGCGCCGCCCGGTGACGTCAATGGGCAGGATCCTGTCCGCCGTGCCGTGCAGGATCAGCGCTGGAACGTCGATCTTGGTGATGTCGGCGCGGAAATCCGTCAGCCAGGCCGGCTGCGCGGCCACTGCGGCAACTGCCCCGGACCTCGATGCCACGTTCCAGCTCGCCGTCAGGGCTTCCTGACTGAGCCGTTCAGTCCCCAGGAACGTGTCCGTGTTGTAGAAGTTCTTGAAGAATTCGGTGAAGAACGCGTACCTGTCCTGGACGACGGCGTCGTAGAGTCCTGTGAAGACCTCCGCCGGCACGCCGTCCGGGTTATCTTCGGCCTGCAGCAGGTACGGCTCCAGGGAGCCCAGGAAGGCGGCCTTGGCTACGCGGCCCGAACCATAGGTGGAGAGGTAGCGGGCCACCTCGCCGGTACCCATGGAGAACCCCACCAGCACGGCGTCACGCAAATCCAGTGTTTCCATGAGGGTGGACAGGTCAGCTGCGAAGGTGTTGTAGTCGAAGCCGGTGGTGGGCTTGCTGGAGTTTCCAAAACCCCGACGGTCGTAGGTGACTACCCGGTAACCAGCGTCGAGGAGGGCGGCTGTCTGCTTTTCCCAGGACGAGCCATCCAGCGGGTAGCCGTGGATCAGCACCACGGGCTGGCCGGTCCCGTGATCCTCGTAGTAGAGCTCGACGTCGGTGCTGTTCTCGGTTCCTACGGTGATGAAAGCCATCGCGGCAGTCCTTTCCAATGCGTCAGTTGCCCATCAGTCGGTCAGGGGCCATTGCCCCCACCGCCCTTAGTCTATGGACGGCTGCGCCGCGAAAGAACCCCGCTCAGGAGCGCTCGCGGACGCCCTCCCAAACGAGCCGCATGGCATCCTCCACGCGTTCTGCAGCCGCCGCCGGATCCTCGGGTCCCCGCACCACGAACTGGTAGTAGTACAGCCCGTTGATGAGGTCGATCATGGCTTCGATGTTCACGCCGGCGTCGATTTCGCCTGCCTCAATTGCCGCCCGGATCCGGGCGGCAACTGGCTCCCGGCGGCGGGACACATGGCGTTCCCAGGACAACGAACGGATCCTGTCGTTTTCCAGGCCCAGTGCCACCCGCTTCTTGACCAGCGAGCCCACCCGGCCCCGGCCCTGTTCCACGCTCTGGCCATAGCTGGAGAGGATGGAATCAAGGATGCTACCGGCAGGGAGCAGGGTCACCTCGGAGCGGACGCTGTCCAGTGCGGCGGCCAGCAGTTCCTCACGGCTGCTCCAGCGGCGGTAGAGCGCCGCGCGGCTCACCCCGGAGCGCTCGGTGATCGCAGAGATCGTGACATCCTTTGTGTCCAACTCAAGCAGGAGTTCCACGGTGGTGGCGAGGACTGCTGATTCCAGGGCTGTGTCCCGTGGACGGCCGGGCTGGCGCCGAGCGCCGGAGGCGTCGGAAAGCGCTGGTGGTATGGCCAAAGTGGTTCCTCACTGAGTATGTGCAGGGGCAGCTGATTCATTTACGAAACCACCGGTATCTGAATCTGAATGAGAAGACTGCGGTCTTTCACATGTCGCGAAGGTTAACACTCGCCGCAGGGAGGCCTTGACAGCCTGCAGCGACGCATGGTTGGTTAGTTACATATGTAGCTAACCGACGAGGCTGCAAGGACAGATAGGCCGGCACTTGGACGACTCGCGACCGATCTTTATCCAGATCGCAGAGAAGGTCGAAAACGACATTATCGAAGGGGCGCTCCCCGAAGAGGAGCAGATCCCTTCGATCAACGAGTTTGCGGCGTTCTATCGCATCAACCCAGCCACCGCACTGAAGGGGGTAAACCGTCTTGTTGATGACGGCATCGTGGCAAAACGCAGGGGGATTGGAATGTTTGTGACGAAGGGAGCGCGGAGCCGGCTCGTAAAACGCCGGCAGGAGCGTTTTGCGGCGGAGTATGTCCAGCCGCTCATTATCGAAGCCCAAAAGCTGGGCATCAGCATTGACGAACTGGCGGGCATGCTGCGCGCCGAAAGGATTCAAGCATGACCAGCTCAATAGTCCGCGTTAGCGGCTTGACCAAGCGCTACGGCAATATGACCGCCGTTGACGCCGTGGATTTTTCCCTGGAGGAAGGCCGAATCTACGGGCTGCTCGGCAGGAACGGTGCCGGCAAGACCACCATTATGCAGCTGCTCACGGGCCAGCTGTTTCCCACCTCCGGATCTGTCGAAGCCTTCGGCAAGGAACCCGCGGAGAATGCGGATGTGCTCCGGCAGATGTGCTTCATCGCAGAATCCCAGCGTTATCCCGAGAGTTTCTCGCCACTGCATGTCTTCAAGACAGCGCGCTGGTTTTTCGAGAACTGGGATGCGGAGTTTGCCGAACAGCTCACGGCCGAATTCCGGCTTCCGGTGAAACGGCCCATCAAGAAACTCTCACGCGGGCAGCTTTCGGCCGTCGGGGTCATCGTTGGCCTGGCATCGCGGGCGCCGCTGACCTTCTTCGATGAGCCGTACCTGGGACTCGACGCCGTTGCGCGGCACCTGTTCTACGATCGGCTGCTGGAGGACTACGCAGAGCATCCGCGCACCGTTGTGCTCTCCACGCACCTGATCGATGAGGTCGCAAAGCTCCTGGAGCACGTCATCATCATTGATCAGGGCCGCATCCTCCTGGACAAGGACGCCGACGACGTGCGTGGATCTGCCACCTCCGTCGCGGGGCCGCAGGCCACCGTGGCGGCCTTCGTTGAGGGCCGGACCGTCATTGGCCGCGAAGGCCTGGGCGGCCTGGCGTCGGTCACCATCGAGGGCCGGCTCAGCGGGCTTGAACGCCAGCAGGCCGCCGAGCTCGGACTCGAGCTGGCACCGGTATCGCTTCAGCAACTTGTTATCCATCTGACCGGCGCAGAACCGGCATCCAGCAAGGAGGCGGCGGCATGACCGCCCTGGCCAGCACAGTCGACGTCCGGACGAGCGGCTCACCGCGCCGCCGTGAAATACTCCGGATCCTTCGGCTGCACACCGTTAACCCATCCATCTTCTTCGGTGTGCCGCTGCTGATCCTTGGCGGTGCCTGGGCCGTCAGCGCCATCATCGCCATCATCATGCTGGGCGCGGGGGCCTCGGCGGAGGACCTGGAGGGCATGCGCTACAGCTGGGCAGTCCTTTCGCCACAGTGGTACCTGATGGTGGTAGGTGTCCAGGCTGTTGGATTGACCTTTTCCTTCGCGCTGGGATTCGGTGCCACCCGCCGGGACTTCTGGGTGGGCACCGGCCTGATGTTTGTGGCCACATCAGCAGTGTTCGCCATCCTGATCGCCTCGCTGGTCCGGCTCGAGATCCTCAGCGGCGGGTGGGGCTTCGGAGTGCATATGTTCAATGCGCTCTGGTTTGGCCGCGATGGGTGGCTGATGGACTTCTACAGCGCCTTCGCACTGCAGCTGCTGGTCCTTTTCCTCGGGGCCAGCATCACCACGGTTTACATGCGGTGGCGGATACGCGGCATGATGGTGGTGCTGTTTTCCGCGGTCGCGCTGCTGCTCGCACTGGTCGCCTTCGCCACACTGGGCGCGCACTGGCCAGCGATCATGGGCTGGTTTGGCAGCATCGGCGCCGCGGGGATCTTTACCATCCTGCTAGCCATCGCTGCCGTGTGCGCCGCCGCCGGGTACCTCGTGATCCGGCGGGCGACGCCACGCTAGGCCCCGCCGGGCGACTACCCGTCGACGGGGGTGCGGTCCGGTCAGGCGTCGTAGTACGTTCTGACCGGACCCTGGCCCAGATTGAGCACCACGGTCCGGGCAACTTCGCGCAGCTTGATGTTGCGTGTGCTGGATGCTGTTTTGAGGATGTCAAAAGCCTCGGCCTGTGAGCAACGGTTCTGAGCCATGATGATGCCTACCGCCATGTCGATCACCGTCCGTGTTTCCAACGCGGCCCGTAGGTCCGCTGCCGCTTCGCTGTAGCGGGCCAGCCGGACGGCCAGGTCCAGGGCCATAGTTGTCTGCCGGACAAAGTCTTCGGCAATGGCGCGGGTCCTGCCCTCGAAACGGTTGGCGCGGCCGGAGTAGAGAATAAGCGCGGCCAGGGTATCGCCCTCCAACTTGAACGGCACAGCCAGGATCGAACGAATACCCAGACCCATCACCACCTCGGCGTATACCGGCCACTCCGTGTCCTCTTCCAGATCCGGGAGTTCGATGGTGATCTGCTCACGCGATGCCTTCATGCCGGGGCTGTCGCTGAAGCGGTATTGGACCTGGCTGACCTTCTCAGCTTGATCATTGCTGTTCGCAACCGTGACAGGTTTACGGTGGCGCCAAAGAGTCACCCCGCAGAGGACTTCGTCTCCCTGGCTGGACAGTGTCCTGGCAGATATGCCCGCCAGTTCACGAAGGAACGCCTCCACGTCTTCGCTGTCAAGGACAAGCTGGTGCAGGTGCTCCGATATTTTTGCTTCAAATTGCGCAGTAGAATCACTGGCCACGATGATTGGTGCCATTCGCTTAGGTCAAAACGAGCCGGCCAGCCTCGCGTTGATCCCTTGATGCGGGAGTGCGGCGGAAGCAAAGGCGGATCGACGAACTTTCCTACGGCCTCTGCTTAACCGTGTGGAAAGTATTGCATGACAACGCCCCCGGTTTCGAGTCGGTGGATAACCGCCACTCGGGGATAAGCCGCCAGTCAGGGGGTACAGTTTTTCAGCACGATCATTGTTCCCATGGCACGAACGGACTCTTCAGTGGCAGAGCAGGCAACAGCATCCCCCAACTGGTGGCAGGGCTTCAACCAGAAGTTTGTGGTAGAGGAGCGCTACATGGAGCCGGCGGATCGCCACAGCCTGTACCGCATCTCGGTGATCCTTGCCGTGGCGGGCACCCTTATGTTCCTGCTGGTGCTTTCCAGTGTCCTGCTCGACGACGGGCTGGCAGTGATCGACCAGCCGCTTCGTCACTGGCTGCTGGATACGCGCTCAGACACGGCAACCAGGGCGATGCAATTCCTTGCAGTCCTTTTTGGACCAGTGGCGCTGCCGATTATCGTGCTGGTAGTGAATGTGGTGTGGGGGGTTGCCGCCCGGCATGCTTGGCGCCCCATTCTGCTCGCGGCAGGAATGATCACCGGAGTTGTCATCTCGCAAATCATCCTGCACCTCGTGGACCGTGCCCGGCCACCCACGGAATTGATGCTCTTCGGAGTGGACCACACCTTTTCATTCCCGTCCGGGCATGTGCTGGGGGCCTGTGATTTCCTGTTGATCGGCGCCTACCTTGTCGGTTCGAGGTCGCGCACCGTCAGGGTCGGCGTGGCCTGTTTCGCCTTGGCCGCGTTGGGAATTTTGCTTGCCGCACTTAGCCGGCTGTACCTGGGGTATCACTGGTTTACTGACGCTTTCGCCTCAGTGTCGTTGGCCCTGGTCATCCTGGCCGGCGTCATCGCCCTGGACACCTGGCGGACGGCACGCATTCCGGGTGAACCCATCACCGGTGAGCTCTCGACCCCAGAGCAACCGGGGGACTAGCCAGGGAGGCTGCCGGGATGCCGGTTTACTCTGCGGACTGCTTCCGCAGCCGGCTCCGGGCACGTTTGAGGTCGATGCGCAGCTTCGCGTTGACGGCTTCCAACTCGAGCACCTTCGCCACTCCCGCGAGGTTCAGCCCTTCCTCCAGCAGTTCGCCGATCCTCAGCAGGACCGCAACGTCGCTGTCGCTGTACTGGCGGGTGCCGCCAGGGGTCCGGTGCGGAGTCAGGAGGCCCCGCGTCTCGTACAGCCTGATGTTCTGTTGGCCTGTGCCAACCAGGTTTGAGACTACTGAAATTGCGTACCGGGCCTGCAGCTGCGCGGCTTCGGGACGGGATTGGGCAGCAGCAGTACCGTCCGCAGGGGCACCTTCTGCACTGTCAGTGGAAAAGGTCCAGCGGGTTTCTTCCGGGGGCTGGGTTTCGGTGGACATTTCCCTCTAAAACCTTCGTCGGGGGCTTGCGGTCGATTCACTTCAATGCTATAAAAAATCTATACCGACCACCACAGATAAGTGGGCGGTAGATACAGTAAAACACATGAACCTGAAGGAGTGGGGTAATGATGCTAATGCGTACGGACCCGTTCCGTGAGCTGGACCGGTTGACCCAGCAGGTGTTCGGAACCACGGCGCGGCCGGCGGCTATGCCGATGGATGCGTGGCAGGAAGATGGCGAGTTCGTGGTCGCCTTCGATCTGCCCGGCGTGGATGTGGATTCGGTTGACCTTAATGTTGAGCGTAACGTCCTGACTGTCCGCGCCGAACGCCGGGATCCCACGCAGCCAAACGTCGAGTTGGTTGCTGCCGAACGGCCGCGCGGCGTCTTTAGCCGCCAGCTGATCCTGGGTGAGACCTTGGATACGGAAAACGTCAAGGCAAGCTACAGCGACGGCGTCCTGACTTTGCGGATCCCCGTCGCCGAAAAGGCCAAGCCACGGAAGATCGAGATCGAAACGAAGAAGGACCAAATGCAGGAGATCGGGAGCTGATCCCTTCCTGATCAGCCCTGGTACAGCAGGAGCCGGGTGGGCGGTACGGCGTTGCCGCCCACCCGGCCGTTTACCCTGCGATCTGCCACGTCCTGCACTCTCCGGTGGAGGTGAGCGATGCGGAAGCCTGACTACTACGCGATCTTTGGCGTCAGCGCCGACTCGACGCCGGCGCAGATTTCCCGTGCATACCGCACCCTGATGCGCACTCACCATCCCGACGTCGGGCATGCCCGGCAGGGCAGCAAAATGTCCGACGCCGGCAGTCCGGAACGCGAATACGACCAGACCGCGAGGGGACAGGGAGCCCGGAACGTCCCGGTGCGCCGGAGCACCCCTGCGCAGCGGCAGGAACACAAGAAACCGGCGGACATCAGCGTGACGCCGGTCCGCTGGGAAAGTGGACCTTGGGCCTAACCAGGCATAGCTAGGGCCGCAGCCTGACTCGCACGGCAAGCCCGGCACAGCACACCACCGCCAGGCCACCCAGCGCAGTGGTCCACGTGAGCTCCTCGCCCAGCAGCAGGCCTGCCCAGCCGATTGTCAGCACGGGCTGGACCAGCTGGATCTGGCTAACTTGCGCCATGGGCCCAATGGCCAGGCCGCGGTACCAGGCGAAGAATCCCAGGAACATGCTGACCACGCCCAGATAGGCGAACGCTGCCCACTGCTCAACGCCCGCGGTCGGTGGTTGCTGCACCACGGCCGCTGCCGTCAGAAAAACCATCAGCGGCGACGCCAGGACCAGGCTCCAGGAGACGGTCTGCCATGCACCGAGCTCGCGGGCCAGCAGGCCCCCTTCTGCATATCCGACTGCCGCCGCTATCACAGCGCAAAGAAGCAGCAGGTCGGCCCAGCGCAGCTGGCCTGCACCACCTGAATGAACTACTGCGAAGCCGATGGCCGCCACGGCACCGGCCAGTGTCGTCCACCAAAATGCACTGCGAAGCCGCTCGCGTCCCCGTATTGCTGCCGCCGTAGCGGTGGCTGCGGGGAGCAGCGCAATGACAACTGCTCCGTGGCTGGCGGGCACGGTGGTGAGGGCGTAAGAGGTAAGCAGGGGGAATCCGACGACGATTCCTCCTGCGATAACAGCAAGCCGTCCCCACTGCTTTCCCTGGGGCAGCCGTTGCCGGGTGAGTGCCAGGGCAGCGGCGGCAAGGAGTGCGGCCACTACTGCCCGTCCCGCACCGGTGAAGAGTGGCGACATGCCCTCGACGGCCAACCGTGTAAAGGGGACGGTGAAGGAAAATGCCGCTACTCCAAGCAACCCCCAGAGCAGGCCGGCTGGCCAACGGGACGGTATCGCAGGCCGGATTTCGACAGTAGCGCTACTATAGGCTTTCATGAACAACGATAGCAGCTCGAGGATTGTGGATCGGCTGGCGTCCTGGATCTCCAGCGCGGCTCCTGGTGCGCGGCTGCCGTCCACCCGTTCGCTCGTTGCTGAATTCCAAGCAAGTCCGGTCACGGTGCAGAAAGCGCTCCACACCTTGACGGTCCGCGGACTGATCGAAAGCAGGCCAGGCGTGGGCACCTTCGTGCGGACAGCACGGACTGCAAAACCATCCGATTACGGCTGGCAGACCGCGGCACTCCGATCGCCCCAAGGTCCACTCCGGGCCGCGGCTACCGCCATGCGGGACGCACCGAATGACGTAGTTGCTTTCCATTCGGGTTATCCGGACCGCGAACTCCTGCCGGAACGGCTGGTGCGCGCCGCGCTCGCGCGGGCAGCGCGGGGAGACGCCGCCCTGTCCCGGCCACCCGCCCCCGGGCTCCCGGAACTCCAGTCCTGGTTCGCTCGGGAACTCGCCGCGGCGACTCCCGCCGGCACCACCGCGCCCACGCCGGCGGACGTGGTGGTGCTGCCGGGAAGCCAGAGCGGCCTCAGCTCGATATTCCGGGCCCTGCTGGTCAACGGCCAGCCGCTGCTGATGGAGTCGCCCACGTACTGGGGCGCAAGCCTGGCGGCGGCGCAGGTAGGCGTGCCGGTTGTTCCCATACCCAGCGGTCCTGACGGCCCGGAGCCGGACGAGCTGGCGCGGGCGTTCGAGGAGAGCGGTTCGCGTTTGTTCTATGCGCAGCCGAACTATGCGAACCCCACAGGAGCGCAATGGTCCGCAGAGCGCCGTCAGGAAATCCTGGCAGTGGTGCGGCAGTATGGTGCGTTCCTCGTCGAGGATGACTGGGCCCATGACTTCGGGATTACCACCAGCCCCGTCCCGCTGGCCAGCCAGGACGAGTCCGGGCACGTCGTCTACCTCCGTTCGCTGACCAAGAGCGTTTCGCCGGCCATCCGGGTAGCGGCGGTCATAGCGCGGGGCCCCGCCCGGGAGCGACTCCAAGCGGACCGTGCTGCCGAGTCCATGTATGTCAGTGGCCTTTTACAGGCGGCAGCACTGGACGTCGTCACGCAACCCGGGTGGCAGACCCACCTTCGGAGCCTCCGCCACCAGTTGCAGTCACGGCGGGACCTTTTGGTCACCAGCCTCCGGGAGTTCGCGCCAGATGCCCACATCACGCAGGTTCCGAAGGGCGGGCTCAATCTCTGGGTGCGGCTTCCGGATGCGATCGATCCCGTTCAACTGGGTATGGACTGCGAGCGGGCCGGCGTGATGATCGCCGCTGGTACTGAGTGGTTTCCTGCAGAATCTGCGGGCCCGTACCTGCGGCTCAACTATGCAGGCCCCAACCCGGCGGGGTTCGCGGAGGGCGCGCGTGTCATCGGCCGATGCATGAAGCTCTGACCCAACCGGGCCGCCGCAGTTGCGCTGAAAACGGCTCGTTACAGCAGCCACTGCCACCCGTCGGCTGAGGGGGATAGAAACTCGTAAGCCTGCTTAGGTATAAGATTTTGGGATCAAAGGCAGCGCCGGTCAGTCCGAAAAAGCCCGGACATCCGGTTGCCCCGGAAGTGAGGAACAACGTCAATGCACATCAGTGCCAAGGAGCTTGCGGCCCTGATTCCGCCGGAGTTCGTTCTGGGAGTGGCCACCTCTGCGTTCCAGATTGAGGGAGCGGTGAAAGAGGGCGGCCGCGGTCCTGCAGGTTGGGACGTCTTTGCTGCCAAGGAAGGCACAATCGTTGGCGATCACAGCCCGCAGGTGGCCGCCGACCACTACAACCGGATGCCGGCCGACGTCGAGCTCCTGAAACAGCTGGGGGTCGACTCCTACCGCTTTTCCCTTGCCTGGCCCCGGATCCAGCCGGATGGAAGAGGTCCTGCAAATCAGGCAGGCCTGGACTTCTATGACCGCCTCCTGGACCAACTGCTGGCCAATGGCATATCCCCTATGGTCACCCTGTACCACTGGGACACCCCGTTGCCGCTGGACAACGTCGGCGGCTGGATGAATCGGGATACCGCCTACCGGCTGGGGGAGTTCGCTGCCATTGCGGCCGAGGCCTTCGGTGACCGCGTTGACCGATGGGTGACCATCAATGAGCCTGCCACCGTGGTGACCAACGGTTATGCCCTGGGCCTGCACTCGCCGGGGGAGAAGCTCATGATGAAGGCCTTCCCGGCAGTGCACCACCAGTTGCTGGGGCACGGCCTTGCGCTTCAGGCGCTTCGCCAGGCCGGGGCCAAGGGCGAGGTGGGCATGACTAATGTGTATTCGCCCACCGTCCCCCACTCCATCAATCCGCTGGACAAGCTGGCGGCCGGACTGGTGGACCTGGCACAAAACCGGCTGTTCGCCGACCCGGTTCTCACCGGCAAATATCCGGACGTGATCCGGGCGGCCAAGTTCTTCTCCTCGTTTGAGCACCCGCCGGAGGATATGGAGCTGATATCGCAGCCCTTGGACTTTTACGGGTTGAACTACTACATGCCCACCCGCGTCGCGGCGGGGCAGGGCGACGGAGCTGTACCTCAAGGGATGGCGGAAGCCTTGGGGGAGGACCTTAGCGAGTCAGCCTCCGGCACCCCGTTCCATATCGAACCGTGGCCTGATACCCCTATCACGGCATACGGCTGGCCGGTCAAGCCCGAGTACCTGACCGTGGCGCTGAAGGAGATGGTGGAACGCTACCCGGACCTGCCGCCGGTGATCATTACCGAGGGCGGCGCCAGTTTCGAAGACATTGTAGTGCGGGACAAAAACACCAACCACAGTTTCATTCCGGACGAACGACGACTCAAGTACCTGTCCGACCACCTCGAGACTGCGCTGCGGGCTACGGCTCCCGGGGGCGAGGCAGACTCGCTGCTCCTGATCGGCTATTACGTGTGGTCGCTGATTGACAACTTTGAATGGTCCGGTGGCTACGAGCAGCGGTTTGGTCTGGTGCACGTGGACTTTGACACTCAGGAGCGTCGCCCCAAGGCCTCGTACTACTGGTTCCAGGAACTCATCGAGGAGCGCAATTTGGCCTCGAGTGCCGGCCGGGCCGTGGCTGCAGCAGCCACGTGACCGGCCGGCACCCTGCTACATAAGCCCCAGGTTCTCCAGCCGGCGGGCAATTCCTGCCCCGTCAGGGGAGTAGATCCACGGCGCTCTCTCGCCGCTGTGGTCCCCATGTTCGGTGTGCCCGCCGGCTAGAACCGATTCGCCCACGGACAGTTGGCGGATGGCTATGGCGGCTACCTTGTCGGGGAACTTGGCAGAAAATTCGGAGTAGATCTGTTCGTCGTGCTGGCCGTTGTCACCGATCAGCAACCACTTCATTCCGGGGAATTCCGTGGCCAGGCGTTCCAGGTTGCGGTGCTTGTGTTCCTGGCCGCTACGGAACCAGCGGTCCGGCGTCAGCCCCCAGTCGGTCAGCAGCATGGCGCCTGCCGGGTACATGTTCCGTCCCAGGAAACGGGCCAGCGTGGGTGCGGCGTTCCACGGCCCGGTGGAGAGGTAGATAACGGGGGCATCAGGGTGCCGGATGGTCATCCTATCCAGCATCACGGCCATGCCTGGCGTTGCCATCCGGGCGCGCTCGCTCAGCACGAAGGTGTTCCACAGGGCCAGGAAGGGACGGGGCAAGGCGGTGACCATCACTGTGTCATCAATGTCGCACACAATGCCAAGACGGGTTTCCGGACCAATAACCCTGACCTGGGCCTGGGCTTCATCGGTGCCGTCAGCCCGGAAGGTCACCGTGTGCCAGCCGGGTGTCAGCTGTACCTTGATCACCTCGTCCACCAGGCCGCCGCGGTCCGCTTTGACCTGCGTTCGCACCCCGCCGATCTCTATGTCCACCACCGAGTGCTGCATGGGGACGCTGGTGAAGGCGCTCCAGCCGCGAACGTTCTGGGTACCGTTCCGCACGGCATTCTCCGCACGGCTGCCGGGTTTGGGGGAGGTGGCCAGCAAGGCCCTGCCAAAGACCCGGACCCACTCTGTGGATCCGTAGCCGTAGTAGGCGATCATCTTGGGTTTGAAGTTCCAGCCACGCGCCAGTTTCCGCCGCACCGTGTTCGTGGTGTCGGAGACCCGGTGGGCCAGCCGTAAGGCACGGGTTGCGACGGCGGCAGCTGGCTGTGCCTCGTTGTCATCCGCAGGCTGCTGCGGGGGTGAGTCCTGCCGGGCAGTTTCCATGCGTCCACTCTGCCACAGCCGGGCGTTCGGGGCGCCCGTTGGCGCCACGTTACTGCTCACCGTTGCCCCAGCAGCCACAGCAGTGTCTCCGCATTCCGCACTGCGTTCCCGCCGCCGTCGTTATTGAAATACGCGTAAACATCCTTTCCGCCGGCCGCCCATTCGCCGATGCGGTCCGCCCACCACCGCAGGTCGTCGTCCGAGTAGGACCCGCCGTAGAGATGGTGCTGGTCAGGCCCGTGCAGCCGCACGTAACAGAAGTCCGCTGTCGACCTCAGCACGCACGGCAGGCCCGCGCCGCTCATCACGCAATAGGCAGCCCCGTGCCGTTCCAGGATCCGGTACACATCTTCGTGGTCCCAGGACGGATGCCGGAATTCCATGCAGACGCGGATCCAGTGGGGCAATGCGGCGAGGAAATATTCCAACCGGGCGTCGTCACGTTCCATATCCGGCGGCAACTGGGCCAGCAGCACGGCCCGGCGTGAGCCCAGTTCGTGCCAGCACCGGCTGATCCGCTCCACCCACACCTCGGGCGAGAGGAGGCGCCGCCCGTGGGTGAGCCCGCGGGGTGCCTTTACCGACATCGCAAAGCCCTCAGGCAAACGGTCCCGCCAGCTGGCAAAGGCCGTATCGCGGGGCCAGCGGTAGAAGCTGGCATTTAACTCGACCGTGCTGAAACGGGCGGCGTAGTGCGCCAGGCGCTTTGCTGCCGGCAAGCCCGGCGGGTACAGCACGTTCTCCCAGTGGTCGTAGCTCCATCCGGAAGTGCCAATTTCTATCGCCACGTGCCCCGCTCCCTGCCGTCCTGGTTAGTCAAAGTGCGTCTGCAGATCGCCTCCGCCTGCGGATTGGACCACTTTCGCGGCAACGTCTCGCAGCTTCATGTTCCGTGTGCTGGACGCCGACATGAGCAGACGCACTGCCTCCTCCTGGGTGCACCGGTTCTGCCCGATAATCACGCCGACGGCGGTATCGCCGGAGAGTTCGAACGGAACGGCCAGCACGGAACGGACACCGTACGCGATGATGGCGCGGTTGTATGCAGGCCAGGTCTGATCCTGTTCCAGGTCCGGTACGTGGATCAGCACCTTCTCACGGCAGGACTTGAGGCATGGGCCGTCACCGAACTCGTACTGCACCTCGTCGAGCCGCTGCGCCTCCTCACTGCTGGAGGCGACGGTGGCCGCTGAGCGGTGCCGCATCAAGGTGATGCCGGCCAGAACCTTTCCCCGCGGCCCTGACAAGGCTTCGGCCGACTGCCGGACGAGTTGGGAGAGGAAGTCCTCCACATCCTGAGTGTCCAGCAGCAGATCCTGGACTTTTTCGATGACGGAGTTATGAGTGGAGGGATTGGTCATGGTGGCGTCTCCCGGCCGGTGCTGCGCGCGGTCCGCGCGGGTCCTGGTGCGCCGCTGGGAGGCGCAAGGCAATTGCCCGCCGGCAACTGCATACCGTCCTTACAGGCTACACCCCGACAACCGGGTCAGGACCACCTTGGACTCCACGGCTTCCCCCAATTCCGGCCCGCCCGGGGCCGGCTTATGGCACCCTTGGAGTCATGGCGCTCATTGAGGAATATGCGATGGTGGGGGACCTCCACACGGCGGCCCTGATCAGCACCGAGGGATCCATTGACTGGATGTGTCTGCCCCGGTTCGATTCCCCGGCCTGCTTCAACGCGCTCCTGGACGCTCCTGAAGCCGGCCGGTGGCTTCTGGCCCCCGACGGCGGCGGAAGGTGTACCAGCAGGCGGTACCTTGAGGGCACCCTCGTCCTGGAGACGACCTGGGAAACAGCCGAGGGCACGGTCCGCATCCTTGACTTCATGCCTCCACGCGACGGTGAAGCCAATATTGTCCGCATCGTCGAAGGAGTCAGCGGCAGCGTGCGGATGCGGGGAGAGTTGGTGCTCCGCTTTGATTACGGACACATCATCCCCTGGGTCCGGCGTGACCCGGCCGGCCTGAACGCCATTGCAGGCCCCGATTCTGTTTACCTGGTGACCAGCGCTCCACTGCACGGCGAAAACATGCACACGGTGAGCGACTTTCCGGTTGAGGCCGGCCAGCGGGTGCCCTTTGTCCTGACCTGGGCACCAAGCCACCGACCGCGTCCACACTCCGTGGACGCTGAAGTGGTACTGGAGCAAACCATTGAATTTTGGCGTGAGTGGATCGGTAAGTCCACAGTCCGCGGACCCTACCGCGCCGCCGTCGAACGGTCCCTGATCACGCTGAAGGCCCTGACGTACGCGCCCACAGGAGGTATCGTCGCAGCCGTCACCACCTCCCTTCCCGAACAGATTGGCGGGGTCCGCAACTGGGATTACCGCTACTGCTGGCTGCGGGACGGAACCATGACCCTGCAGTCACTGCTGGCCGCCGGTTACACGGAGGAAGCTGCCCGGTGGCGGGACTGGCTGCTGCGCGCGGTGGCCGGTGATCCGGCAGACCTGCAGATCATGTACGGGATCCATGGCGAACGCCGGCTGCCGGAGACTGACATCCCGTGGCTCCGCGGTTATGAAAATTCCCGGCCGGTCCGCACCGGCAATGGAGCGGCGAACCAGCTGCAGATCGACGTGTGGGGTGAGGTCCTCGACTGCCTGGCACTCACCCGGCACGCCCTGCTCAAGCACAGCGACGAGGCCTGGGCACTGCAGAAGGCCCTCATGCGGCACCTGGAAAAGATCTGGGACCAGCCGGATAACGGACTGTGGGAGATCCGCGGTCCCAGGCAGCACTTCACGCATTCGAAGGTGATGGCCTGGGTAGCCGCGGACCGCATGGTGGCCGGCGTGCGGGAGTGGGGGCTGGACGGGCCTGTTGAGCACTGGGAGCAGCTTCGCGAGACCATCCGGGCGGACATCATGGCCAACGGGTTTGATCCCGTCCGCAACACCTTCGTGCAGTGTTATGGACGTCCGGAGCTTGATGCGAGCCTGCTGCTCATTCCGCGCGTCGGATTCCTGCCGCCGGATGATCCCAAGGTGCTGGGAACTATCGATGCCGTTCAGAAGGAGCTCACAGAGGACGGCTTCGTGCTCCGCTACCGGCCGGAAGTCAGCGACGACGGGCTGCCGGGCACTGAAGGCGTGTTCCTCGCTTGCTCGTTCTGGCTGGTGGAAGCACTCCTGGGGGCGGGCCGCCGGCGCGAAGCCACGGAACTCTTCGAACGCCTGCTGGAACTGCAAAACGACGTCGGACTGCTGAGTGAGGAGTGGGCAGTGAACGCCCGGAGGCAATTGGGAAACACCCCGCAGGCTTTCAGCCATTTCGCCTTGGTGGACAGCGCGCTGGCCCTGCATCAGGCGACGGCGCCCCGCAGCGACGAGCCTATGTAACGCTGCGAATTGAGTGGGAACAGATTACTAAGTATACTTGCTAACCCGGGAGATCCCCGGTGCCCACAGTGACGTGGGAATTGTAGGGAGTTGATTGGCATGGCGGGTTATTTTGAACTCGTGGACGCGCCCGACGGTGGATACCGTGTCAGGATGCTGGACGGCTCCGGAACGTTGATGGCCATCTCCATCACCTTCCCCACCAAGAGGGCTGCCGTGGCCGGAGTGTCACGGGCGCGGGAGATTGCCGGAACGGGGCTTATTCGCGATCGCAGCCACGAGGCCAGAGCGGCCGCCCAGGACAGCAGGGCAAGCCGCGGGATGCAGGCGGCATCGGGTACATGATGCCGGCCCATGACGAAGAGACCGCCGGTTCATCCGGTACGTCAGCGCCCCGGGCTGTCATCTTTGACGTCGACGGCACGCTCGTCGATTCGGCCTATCTGCACACCATGGCGTGGTGGCATGCGTTCCGGCAGGCAGGGTACACCGTGCCTATGGCCAGGATCCACCGCCTGGTGGGTATGACGGGGAAAGAGCTGGTCAAGGAGTCGCTGCCGGCAGACCGGGACACCGCACTGGATGAGGAAATCCTTTCCTCGCACAGCACACTCTTCGCCACTTACTGGCCAACGCTCCAGCCGACCGAGGGGGCCAGGAATTTGCTGTCCCGTTGCAAGGATCTGGGCTTCAAGGTGGTGCTCGCAACGTCCGCCCGTGAACGGGACCTGCAGGAGCTGCGGCGGGCCCTCGGCGCCGACGATTTCATCGATGCCGCCACAAGCTCCAAGGACGTGGCTAAAAGCAAGCCTGACCCCGATATCCTGCTGGCCGCGTTGGACACGGTTGGCGTGGCAGTGAAAGACGCTGTCTTTGTTGGCGACGCCGTCTGGGACATGATGGCGGCGCGCGCAATTGGGATGCCTTCTATCGGCGTCCTGTGCGGTGGCACCGGTGAAGCCGAACTGCGCGAGGCAGGCGCCGCAGAGGTGTATAGCGGTCCGGGCGAGCTGCTGGCAAGCCTGGACAACAGCGCGATAGGAAAGCTGCTGCAGCACGCCACCTAGGGGAGGGGATCCTCGATAGCCTCAGCCTTGTCCCAGGCTACCTTCACCGAGACGCCGCCTTCCTGGTCCCGGTTGATGGCGGTAATAACGTCCCCAGGGAGGGCGCCCATTGCCATGATTTTCTCCTGGTACCCGGCCACGAGTGCCGCCAGGGTCTCCTCGCTCCACTCGCCGGGACGCATTCTGGTGGAAATCTCCACAGGTTCTGGATCGTAGATGGACATGCTCTCGCCTTCCGTCGGATGGTGGACAGTCTACTTATTTCCGACGCCGGCGTTCAGCTTTTGCCGTTTTCGCGCCATTGCGCCGACTCGAGCTGTGCGCCTGCCATAGGTCCCATCTGCAGCATGCCGCCGTCCACCGCCCACGATGCTCCGGTGACATAGGAGGCGGCAGGCGATGCCAGGAAATTTACGACGGCGGCAATCTCCACTGCCCGTCCGGATCGCCCCAGCGGCACGCCTGGCTTGACGTCCGGCTCGGGGTCGTCGCCCTCGCGGCCGGACATCGGAGTCGAAATTGCGCCCGGTGCTACCGAGTTTGCCGTGATGCCGAATTCTGAGAGTTCCAGGGCGATGGTCTTGATCAGTCCGCCCAAGCCATGCTTTGAAGCCACATAAGCGGAGGCCCCGACCTTGGGCTGGGTCTCGTGGACGGACGTCACGGCAATGATTCGGCCGCCTCGCCCTGCGGCGACCATGTGCTTCGCTGCTGCCTGGATGCAGATGAAGGCACCATTGAGGTTGATGTCCATGGTCCGCTTCCAGGTGTCCGGATCCAGCTCCAGGAAACCGCGGCCGTCGCCTGCTCCTGCGTTGTTCACAAACACGTCCACGCCGCCAAGATCTTCGATCAGCGCATCAATTGTGGTTCCACATCCAGGTACCTCGCTTGTGTCCAGTTGCCGGACGTGGGCCTTTTGGCCCTCGGCACGTACCTGGTCGGCCGTGTGTTCTGCACCGTCGCGGTCCGAATGCCAGGTAATGCCGATGTCCATCCCGGCGCGCGCCAGCTCAACCGCGGTTGCCCGGCCGATTCCCGAATCGCTTCCTGTGACAATGGCCGTGCGCGGTGAAAAATCCATCTGGTGTCCTTCCGGTGTGCTGAAGTGCTGCGAGTTCTACGGGTTCCATGCGTCCAGGTGTTTCAACTGCTCAGGTATTTCAACTGCTCAGGTATTTCAACTGCTCAGGTATCTCAGAACTTCAACTTAGTGCCGCCCCGGCCGTCCGTCGAGGGCTGGGAGGCGTACCCGCCCGGTCCGGACGCCAGGCGGTACTAGAGTGTGGAGAAATGGGGGATACAGCATCAGGAAATGAACCAGAGCCGGACTCTTCGAACGGTGGTTCCGGCGGGGGAGCGCCGTGGCGGGCTGTTGGCCCGTGGTTACTGCCTGTTCTGGCTGTGCTGATTGCTGTGACCGGCGTTGTGGTGATCCTGACGTCCGCTCCGCTAGGCGGCTGGTTCGGATCTGCCCCTCTCAACACCGACTTCGGGTTCGTCGCAGGAAAAGCCGTCATCTTGAATGACCAGGAGCTGGCGGGCTGGGCCGTGCTTGGCCTGGGCATTGCCCTTTTCATCTTCTGGTTTGGGCTCCGCCTGGGGCAACGGAGCCCGCGTAACAAGTAGGCCATTTTCCCGGGCGGTGGAAGCCAAATCCGTCGCCAATATTCCCCTCGACGTATAGTCGAACGATGGAACAACGCACACTCGGAAAAACCGGACGAACCGTCTCCGCCGTGGGACTGGGCACGTGGCAGCTTGGCGCCGACTGGGGAAACGTCGACGACCAGCAGGCCCGCAGCATCCTCGAAGCGTCCGTTGACGCCGGGGTGACTTTCTTTGATACCGCTGACGTTTATGGCGACGGACGCAGCGAGCAGACCATTGGCGCCTTCCTGGCGGATAACCCGGATCTGAATGTCACGGTAGCCACCAAGATGGGCCGCCGCGTCGAACAGCAGCCGGAGCACTACAACCTCGCCAACTTCCGCGAGTGGACTGACCGTTCCCGGAAGAACCTGCGCACTGACCGCCTGGACCTGGTGCAGCTGCACTGCCCGCCGACGTCGGTCTACAGCACCAACGAAGTTTACGACGCCCTGGACACCCTGGTAGCCGAGGGCGCCATCGCCAACTACGGCGTCAGCGTTGAGCGCACCGACGAAGCCCTGGAAGCCATCCGCCACGAAGGTACGTCATCCGTGCAGATCATCCTCAACGCCTTCCGCCTCAAACCGCTGGATGAGGTGCTGCCGGCCGCCAAGGCTGCAGGCGTGGGCATCATCGCCCGCGTGCCGCTGGCCTCGGGGCTGCTGTCCGGAAAGTACACCAAGGACACCGAGTTTGCGGCCAACGATCACCGCAACTACAACCGCGACGGCGGCTCCTTCGACGTCGGCGAGACCTTTTCCGGAGTGGACTACGCCCAGGGCCTGAAGGCTGCAGCGGAGTTCGAAGCACTGGTTCCCCAGGGAGCCACTGCAGCCCAGGCCGCGATCGCCTGGATTGTGGCGCAAGAGGGCGTTAGTTCCGTCATTCCCGGGGCCCGCAGCGTGGAGCAGGCGCGGCTCAATGCCGAAGCCGGGGAGCTGTTGCTGGATTCGAAGTTCGACGCCGGTGTCCACTGGATCTACGACCACTACTTCCGCGAATCCATCCACCCCCGCTGGTAGCCGGCGCTGACCAGCGGGCCCGTTATTGGTCAAGGAGCGGGAGTTGGGCAGGGGTGTCGACGTCGGCGCCCGTGTCCAGGTCGCTGCAGTCCACGAGGCTGACGAGCCCGGGATTCGCCTGAAGGAAGGCCCGGGCTCCGGCATCGCCGGTAGCTGAGGCGGCGGCCTCGGCCCGGAGTGATGAGTCGATCAGGATCGGGTGGCCGCGTCGGACCGCTCCGTCGGGACTCCGATAAGCCGCAGCGGTGACCCGGCCCGTTTGGTGCGCTGCCAGCAGCCGGGCCACAAGTTCTGCAGACGTCCCGGGCTGGTCCACCAGCGCGACCAGGACGTGGTGGTCCTCGGGTGCAGTTGCCAGGCCGAGCCGCAGCGAACCGGCCATGCCGCCGGCCCAATCGGGGTTGTCCACCAACGTGCATCCGGCCAGGCCGGGCAGCCTGTGTACTGCCTCGCGCCCGGCTCCCGCCACCACCACCACGCGATGCGCGCCGCCGTCGAACAGGATGGCCGCCTGGACCTCCACCAGTGTGCGGCCGCGGAACGGAAGCAGGGCTTTGGGGCCACGCCCCAGGCGGGTGCCGCCGCCCGCGGCGAGCAGCACCGCCGTCGTCGGCTTTTCCGCCTGTGGTTCCATTCCCAACACCCTAGCGGCCAATCTCGAATACACCGTGAGTAAGGGCACCTGGCCTAGGATCAACACATGATGGCAAACCGGGGGTTAGCGCTTTTCAGATTCTTCTTCGCAGCATTGGGGTTCGCCGCGATCATGTCGCAGTTCGCCTTCAACGTGCAAAACATCGACGACTACAAGCCGCTGAATTTCTTCAGCTTCTTCACCGTGGAGTCGAACATTATTGCGGCGGCCACCTTTGCCATCGCGGGCTGGTACGCCTGGCAGGGGAGCAGCCCGCGCTGGCTGGAGCTGCTGCGCGGCGGAGCCACCATGTACATGGCCATTACCGGAATTGTTTACAGTCTCCTGCTCAGCAACGTGCAGGTGGATACTGCGGTTCCCTGGATCAACGTGGTACTCCACTACACAATGCCCACGGTGCTGGTGATTGACTGGCTGGTGGACCTGCCCCGACGGCGGATTTCGCTGAAGGAATCGCTGGTGTTCCTGGTGTTTCCGGTGGTGTATCTGGCGTATAGCCTGATCCGCGGGCCCTTCGCCGACTGGTATCCGTACCCGTTCCTGGATCCGCGGATCGAGGGCTACGGAAATGTAATGGTGATGTCCGTCCTGATTGCCGTGGTCGCGTTTGTCCTTGCAGTCGTTGTGGCCCTGTCCACGCGGCTGCAGAACACGGTACCTCACCCGGTGCCGGTGTCGGTGCCGGCGAACGGGCGGTAGACAGCTGCGTCCCGGAATCTAAAGCGGCAGCAGGGCTGACAAATCAGCCCGTAAACCTGACGCTGCCACCCGGCCTGCCCGGACTGCGTCTTCCCAGCTCAAAGCACCGGTGACCATCGCCAGCCAAGTGGCGGCGTCGCACTCTATGACGTTCGGCGGGGTGCCGCGTGTGTGCCGCGGGCCCTCCACGCACTGCGTTACCCCGAACGGCGGAACCCGGACCTCGACCGAATTGCCCGGAGCCCTGGCGGTAATCTCCTCAAGGGAGTAACGGACGGCAGTGGCGGTCACGGCCCGCGGGACGGGCGCAACTGGCGGAGCCCCTGTGGAAACTTCCGACGGCGGGTCCCCACTGACTGCGGCGTCGTGCCAGGCTGCCACGGCAGCTCTACCCTCGGCGATGTCGATCCGGCGGCGTGCTACAGCCAATGTCCGGCCTCCTCAAATCAGTACAAACAATCAGCAGCTGCCAGGCCGGATGGCGGCCAGGCAAAGCAGGAACCAGCGAACCGGAACGGCGTCACTCGAGCAGTGCGGACACAGCCTTGCCAAGCCTGATCTTGCCCACAGGCCGGCCGCCGCCCAGTACAGGGCCTACCACCTTTTCCAGGACACTGGCCACCCCGGGAATGTCGACGGCATCTGCCACCGCAAGCAACGTCAACGCCACCAGCGACGTGCCCCGGATGTTGCCGTCCAGCATTTTCACGGCCACCGAGACGCCCTGTGGCGTGGCCATGGCGAGTACACCTTCGGCGCCGATCTTGGCGATGATCCCGAGCTCGTCCATGACGATCGTGTTTGCCTCGCCCTGGCCCTGAACAGCCCATGGGTAGTCCAGCATGGACGTGGCGATCGTCGCCGCCCGCGCGTTCGAGTTCTTGTCTCCGGGTGCCTTCGCCAGCAGGGAGTAGGCCCGTGCCAGCCCAGTCAGGGAAACAGCCGCCACTGGTGCGCCGCAGCCGTCTATGCCAAGATGCGCGATTTGCTCGCCGGAGTACTCCTCGATCACACCACGGATCCGCTGCTGCAACGGATGATTGGGCTCAAGGTAGCTGTGCAGGTCCCAGCCGTTTTCCTTGCACGCCCAGAGGAAAGCCGCGTGCTTCCCCGAACAGTTGAACGCCAGCTTGGACTTTCCGTTGCCCGAACGCATCAGCCAGTCGCGGGCAGTTTCGTCCTGCGGCCAGTCGGCGGGGCACTGCAAATCGTCAACTGTGACGCCGGCGGCCTTCAACATGCCTTCCACAACGTCCATGTGATCGAGCGACCCCACGTGGCTGCCGCAAGCCAGGGCTACCTGCGCGCCGCGAAGCGGCACCCCGGATTGCATGGCAGCCAGCGCCTGGAAGGGTTTGAGGCTGGAACGGGCAAAAATTGGGGAGTTGATGTCGCCGAGTTCCGTTACAACGGAGCCGTCCGCCGCCAGCACCACCGCAGAACCAATGTGCCGTGACTCCACAAAGCCGCTGCGCTCCAGGACGGCGAGTTCGACGGCGGACTCTACAGTGAAGGTTGCGTGCGGGTTGTGCGGCATGCAGCAAGTCTAGGCGACCGTCTTCGCCAGCCCCGAACCTAGACCGCCCTGCACCCAAGCTCCTAGTCAACGGTCACAGTCACCGTGTGCCAGCCCGAGGCACCGTCCGGCACCGGATTGGCCTTCTCGGCGGTCTGGACATCGCCGGACCTGTCGATGGCCCGCACCCTAAGCTCATGCCGCCCGGGAACCGCGTCCCATTCGAAGGACCATTGCCGCCAGGCATCCACGGTGAGTTCTTCAGACAGGGTAGCTTCCTTCCAGTCGCCGTCGTCCACCTGGACTTCCACCGCGCTGATTCCGCGATGCTGGGCCCAGGCAGCTCCGCCCACGGCCACAACACCGGCCGGGACCCTGGCCGATTCCCGAGGCACTTCCACCCGGGCCATGGTCTTGATGGGCCCGCGGTCAGACCAGCCGCGTTGGGTCCAGTAGGCTTCCCGGTCCTCGAACCGGGTCACCTCAAGGTCCATCAGCCATTTAGTCGCGGAGACGAAGCCGTACAGCCCCGGGACCACCATGCGGACCGGGTAGCCGTGATCCAACGGCAACGGCTCGTCATTCATCCCGATCGCCAGGATGGCATCCCGATCGTCCTGCAGGACCGCCAGGGGAGTGGAGGCTGTAAAGCCGTCCACGGAGGTGGACAGCACCATGTCCGCCCGCGCCAGGGGCCGGGCCCTCGCAAGAACCTCTCGAATTGGCAGACCCAGCCATTTGGCGTTCCCCACCAGGTCTCCGCCCACGGGATTGGACACACAGGCGAGGGTCACATGCGTCTCGATCAATTCGGCGTCGAGCAAGTCCTGGAAGGTCAGTGTGACCTCTTCCTCCACCAGTCCGTGCACCCGCAGGGTCCAGATGGTGGCGTCGATGTCCGGAACGCGCAGCGCGGTGTCGATCCGGTAGAAGTCATCGTTGGGGGTGAGCCAAGGGTCCACCCCCGGGGTGCGGGACTGCACCGCGGCAGGCACCGCTGGTGCTGTCCGTATCGGTGCAGGAAGCTTCAAAGCGCTGCGGGCCTGGAGGGCGGCATTCCTGGCGGCGCCCAACAACTGCCCGCCGACCGCCATCACCACTACCGCTGCCGTAGTCCAGGCGGCCACCAGGAAGTACCTGCGGGAGGGACGCGGCGGACTGTCCGCATCATCGTCGGGCGCAGGCCGCGGCACAAGATTCACCAGCAGCCGCAACGCCAGCACGCCGGCGGCCGTGCCTGCCGCCGTCGGCAGGGCATCGGTTGATTGCGCCCCGGATCGGGTGAGCACGCAGGCAACGATCACGGAACCCATCAGCAACACTCCGGCGGCGCCTTGCCACCACCTGCGGTAGGCAAGGATCCCCAGCAGGGACGCCAGCACCAGGAGGGCGATCCCCATGCCTGCAAACAGCGCAGCTTTGTCATTTGTGCCGAATGCGGCAATCGCGAAGTCCTTCAGCCACGACGGCGTGAAGTCAATGAATGTGGACCCTAAGGCAAACAGTGGGGTCAGCCGCGAGGTAAAGAAGCTGCCCAGCAGTTCGGCAACGGAAAGTACGACGGCGGCTGCCAGGATGCCGGCGAGGGCGGCCCATGCTTCCGGCCGTTCGCGGGTTCGCCCGGTAGCCGGGCGGGGGATTGCCATGCACTGATCCTCCACTCACTCAATGGGCGTGGCAAGCACACCGGACGCTGCAGGCATGCCGGGCATGCTCATAGAGTTCGCAGCGTCCCCAAATCCGGGTAAAAGAGCGACAATTGACTGTTAAGACGACTCAGTGCTGAGGACCGGCCTGGAAGGATGCCCGATGACCCGCTCTAACCCTCCCGTTGAGGAAGCAGACGAGAACAATCTGGATGTTGCAAAGCCCAAGGACTGGGCGGCCGGGCTGCCTGGCGTCTATCACTCGATGCAGCCGGCCCTCAAGCACATGGGCATCGAGCGGAGCGCACGCACCCTACTCAGGATGAACCAGAAGCAGGGGTTCGACTGCATGAGCTGCGCCTGGCCTGATCCGTCCGATCACCGGGGCACTTTTGAGTTCTGCGAGAATGGCGCCAAGGCGGTGACGTGGGAAGCCACCCCGGTCACGGTCTCATCGGAGTTCTGGGCCGAGCACCCGATCAGCGAACTGCGCGGACGATCTGAATACTGGCTGGGAATGCAGGGCCGGCTCACCGAACCCGTCTACAAGGCGGCCGGGGATGACTACTACCGGCCCATCAGCTGGGATAAGGCGATCACCATTGCCTCCGAGAAGCTCAAAAGCCTTTCCTCCCCCGACGAAGCAACTTTCTACACGAGCGGCCGCGCGTCCAACGAAGCCGCATTTCTCTACCAGCTGTTCATCCGGGGACTTGGCACCAACAACATGCCCGACTGCTCGAACATGTGCCATGAATCGTCCGGTGCAGCGATGGGCGAGACCATCGGTATCGGCAAAGCCACGGTCGCCTACAACGACTACCTCGACTGCGATCTGATGATCGTGATCGGCCAGAACCCCGGGACCAATCACCCCCGGATGCTAAGCGCGATGGAGAAGCAAAAGGAAAACGGCGGCCGGATCGTCGCGATCAACCCCCTGCCCGAAGCGGGTCTGCGTCGATTCAAGAACCCGCAAAAGCCCAAGGGCGTCATTGGCCGCGGCACTGACCTTGCGGACCAGTTCCTGCAGATCCGGGCCGGCGGGGACATGGCGCTGCTGCAGGCTGTCTCCAAGCGGGTCCTTGAAGCTGAGGACCGTAACCCGGGCACCGTGCTGGACCATGAGTTCATCGCCCGGTACTGCGAGGGCCTGGACGAACTGCGCGAGCACCTGGCACGCCTCGATGAGCAGACGGTGCTGGAGGCCACCGGGCTGCGCCCGGAGGAAATCGACGAACTCGCCGGCCGCTACATCAGGGCGGAAAAGGTCATCATCACCTGGGCTATGGGCGTCACGCAACAGAAGAATGGTGTCGGGACCATCAAGGAAATAATCAACCTCCTCCTGCTCAGGGGAAACATTGGCCGCCCGGGTGCGGGCGCGTCACCAATCCGCGGACACTCGAACGTGCAGGGCGACCGCACCATGGGCATCTGGGAACAGATGCCGCCGTCGTTCCTGGACGCACTCGGCAAGGAATTCTCGTTCGAACCTCCCCGCAAGCACGGCGTAGATTCGGTAGACGCCGTCAGGGGCATGCGCGACGGCGAGATCAAGTTCTTCATGGCGCTGGGCGGAAACTTCGTCGCCGCGATGTCAGACACTGCGGCAACCGAGGCAGCAATGCAAAACCTTGAAATGAACGTGCAGATCTCCACCAAGCTGAACCGCTCCCATACCGTCGTTGGTGAAGAAGCGCTCATCCTGCCCACGCTCGGCCGCACCGAAACAGATATCCAGGCCACCGGTCCGCAGTTCGTGTCGGTTGAGGACACGGTGAGCGCCGTGCACTCCTCCGAGGGCAAAGTTGAACCGGTTGCACCCGGACTGCTCTCCGAGATCGCCATCGTCAGCCGCCTGGCACGGGCTACCCTCGGCGATCGCATTGCTGCTGACTGGCAGGGATTCGAGGATGATTACGACCGCATCCGGGACCACATTGCCCACGTGGTGCCCGGTTGTGAAAACTACAACCGGCGCATCCGGGAAAAGGACGGCTTCCTGCTGGCTAATGGTCCGCGGGATTCGCGGAAGTTCAATACCCCCAGTGGTAAAGCGCTGATGACCGTGAATGAGCTGGACCCCATGGAGTGCCCGCCCGGCCGCCTGATCCTGCAGACGATGCGGTCCCATGATCAGTTCAACACCACGATTTATGGCTACAACGACCGGTACCGCGGCATCAGGAAGGGCCGGCACGTAATCTTCGTGAACCCTGAGGACCTGGCAGAACTGGGGTTCGCGGACGGTGATCTGGTGGATGTCCACGGGGAGTACTCGGACGGCAAGGACCGGGTGCTGCGCAAATTCCGCGTGGTGGCCTACCCCAGTGCCCGGGGCTGTGCGGCTGTGTACTATCCGGAGGGGAACGTCCTCGTGCCGCTCGACAGCACAGTCAAGGGCAGCAACACACCCGTCTCGAAGGGCGTCATCATTCGGCTTGCGCCGGCCGCGGATGGTCCCGCCGGTGGCAGCAGTGAGGAGAACGGGCGGGAGGACATGCCGGCCACCGTTTGACTTCCTGACCAGCCGGACCGGTAATCTCCGCATTCCCTCTTAGGCTCGCGGCGGGGCACAAAGTACCCTTGGTGACTGTGAAGGTACTTGTCATTGGCCCTGGAGGCCGCGAACACGCCATTGTCCGTTCCCTGTTGGAAGACTCCAACGTCTCCGAGGTCCATGCGGCGCCGGGTAACGCAGGGATCAGCAGGCTGGTTCCGACGCACCCCATCAACGCCAACGATCCCGAAGCGGTGGCCGCCCTTGCCGCCAAACTCTCCGTGGACCTGGTGGTGGTCGGCCCCGAGGCGCCGCTGGCGGCCGGCGTTTCCGACGCCGTTCGGGAAGCAGGTATTCCGGTGTTCGGGCCCAGCAAGGCAGCAGCCCAGCTGGAGGCCTCGAAGGCGTTTGCCAAGGAAGTGATGGCCGAGGCCGGCGTTCCAACAGCCATGGCACTCGTGGCCACGAATACCGCCGAAGCCGAATCCGCCCTTGATACCTTTGGTTCCCCCTACGTGGTAAAGGACGACGGCCTGGCTGCCGGTAAGGGCGTTGTGGTCACCAAGGACCGGGCCGCCGCCCTGGCCCACGCACAGTCCTGCTTTGACGCCGGCGGAACGGTCGTGATCGAGGAATTCCTCGACGGACCCGAGGTCTCGGTCTTCGTCCTCTGCGACGGCCAGAACACCGTAGCGCTCTCCCCGGCTCAGGACTTTAAACGCATTTACGACAATGACGAAGGCCCCAACACCGGCGGCATGGGTGCCTATACGCCGCTCGAATGGGCGCCCGAAGGCCTGGTCCAGGAAGTAGTGGACCGCGTCGCCCAGCCCACGGTGAACGAGATGGCCCGGCGTGGGACCCCGTTTGTCGGCGTGCTGTTCGTCGGCCTGGCGCTGACTTCCCGCGGAACCCGCGTCATCGAATTCAACGTCCGCTTCGGCGATCCGGAAACCCAGGCAGTCCTGGCCCGGCTCAGGACTCCGCTCGGTGCGCTGCTTCTGGCTGCCGCGAAGGGCGAACTGGACAAGGCAGAAGAGCTGCGCTGGTCGCCCGAGACCGCTGTCGCCGTCGTCATTGCGTCCGAAAACTACCCGGACACCCCGCGAACGGGCGACCGCATTCGCGGCCTGAAGAAGGTGGAGGAGCTCGAAGGCGTCCACGTGATCCATGCCGGTACTGCTTTTGACCAAAACGGCAAGGTCATCTCCGCCGGTGGCCGTGTGCTTGCGGTGGTTGCTCTCGGCGGGGATCTGGTGGAGGCAAGAGAAAAAGCGTACGACGGCGTCGAGCTGGTCAAGCTCGACGGCGCCCAGTTCCGCACGGACATCGGCCGCAAGGCTGCCCGCGGCGAAATCAAAGTTGCCGGTACGCGCACCGGCGCGCTGCCTGTAACCACAGCAAAGGATTAACGTGACAGAGAACTTCCCCGGTGGACTGGAAACCGATGCTCCGGACCTGCCCGGCTGGACCCATGTGTATTCCGGCAAGGTCCGCGACCTTTATGAGCCCGCGGACGACACCGTTCGGCAGAGTCACGGCCAGGACTGCGTACTGGTGGTTGCCAGCGACCGCATCAGCGCCTTCGACCACGTGCTGTCCAGCGAGATCCCTGACAAGGGGCGCATCCTTACCCAGCTGAGCCTGTGGTGGTTTGACCAGCTGGACGTCGAGCACCATGTCCTGGCCTCTACGGTGAAGGACGGCGTACCCGAGGCTGTTGCCGGCCGGGCCATGATCTGCAAGAAGCTGGACATGTTCCCCGTGGAATGCATTGCCCGCGGCTACCTCACGGGCTCGGGACTGGTGGAATACCGCCAGTCCGGCACTGTCTGCAACATCCCGCTGCCGGAAGGCCTGGTGGATGGTTCCCGACTGGACGCCGCCATCTTTACGCCGTCGGCCAAGGCTGATGTGGGAGAACACGATGAGAACATCAGCTACGACGCCATGGTGTCCATTGTGGGGGACGACATTGCTGCCCGGTTGCGTGAGCTGACGCTGCACATCTACACCGTTGCAGAGGAGATCGCCCGCAAGCGGGGCATCATCCTGGCAGACACCA
Source organism: Pseudarthrobacter sp. TRD_SC_9 (assembly GCF_055361265.1). Lineage (NCBI taxonomy): Bacteria > Bacillati > Actinomycetota > Actinomycetes > Micrococcales > Micrococcaceae > Pseudarthrobacter > Pseudarthrobacter sp. TRD_SC_9. The sequence goes on along the minus strand of NZ_CM143956.1, from coordinate 3,181,342 downwards.
AAGTGGAGTTCGGCTACGACGCCGTCTCCGGAAGCATCACGCTGGGCGATGAAGTGCTGACCCCTGACTCATCGCGGTTCTGGGACGCAGCCACCTACACGCCCGGGCAGGCACAGCCCTCATACGACAAGCAGTATGTCCGTGACTGGCTGACGTCCGCCCAGTCCGGCTGGGACAAATCCTCCGACACCCCGCCTCCGGCCCTGCCTGAGGACGTCATCCTGCGCACCCGAAGCCGTTACGTAGAGGCTTACGAGAAGCTCACAGGCCAGCAGTTCGCCTAGCGACTGCTTCATGCGGCAGTGAACCGCAGCGCCTCAGCCTACCTTGGCTGAGGCCGCGGCCCGCTGCTGGGCAAGCCTGATCTCGAGGACCGCGTCCAGCGCCTGCTGCACGCGGTCGTTGGCGCCGGCCGCACTGAAGTCCTTCTGCGCCTCGTCCAGGTAACCCAGGGCTTCCTCGGCCTCGCCAGCGGCTTTCAGCGCCTTGCCCAGCAGCAGCGACACCTCGCCGGACGTATGCCGGGCCAGGGATTCACGTTCGGCATGGATTCCGCGGAGCTTGGCCACGGCACTGTCGATGTCCCCGGTGAGGTAGAGCCAGCGGGCCCTGATGAAGGCCACTTCCAGCTGGTCCGTTTTGTTGCCGCCCACAATGGACAGGGCCAGTTCAGCGCGCTCAATCGCGGACAGCGTTTCCGGCTCCACGATTCCCGAAGACAGCCGCACCGCAGCAGAAGCCTTGTTGAAGCGCGCCCACAAGTCGATGTCATTGGCGGGGGAGAGCATCTTCGCCGCGCGTTCGTGGTACTTGATGCCTTCTGTGTAGTCATGCCGCATAAACGCCACGTTGCCGATCACCCAGGCCACCTCGCCGGCCAGCTGGGACATGGACTTGTCATCCACCTGCGCGCTCATAGCCTGGCAGTAGATCCACGCTTCCTCCAGCCGGCCGCTCTCCGCCAAGGCGCCAATGAGTGCCCGGTGGGCGCCGATGATCAGCGTGGATCCCGGCGGCAGTTGTTCACAGAGCCGCACCGCTTCCATGGCATGTTCGACGGCGGCACTCAGCTGACCCTGCGCCTGATGGACTGCAGCAAGCATCTGGCGGGCCCGGACTCCCAGCCCCGCGGATTCTTTGGCCATGGGGTGGTCGAGCAGGCGTTCCATAATGTTCTGGCATTCCTGCCATTCGCCCTGCTTGATCAGGCACTCGGCCTGCATGTAGGTCATGTTCCACCATGCGCTGGTGTTCTTGCCTTCCAGCGCAATCTGCGCGGCCGTGGCGGCATGGTCGGCGGCCAGCGGGTAGTCCCGCAGGTCCCAGGCCTGGCGCGCGTACAGGCCAGCCAGCACGTATTCGGCGTCGCTCACAGAGATGGGCTGGCTCCAGGCCTCAAGGGCTTTGGGGGCCAGTTCCAGCCGGCGGGCAAGCTCTTCGATGACATCCGCAGTGGGCTCGCGCCGGCCGCTCTCCAGAAGGGATATGTAGCTGGGGGAGTAGAGGCCTTTTCCGAGTTCGGCCTGCGTTAATCCACGATCAAGTCGCTCGGCACGGAGCTTCTCCCCGAATCCGTTCCCCACAGGATTTCCTCCTTTTAACTTACAGACTTTCCATCAATGCTTGACAGTGCCTGTGGAAAACATTTTACAATGTATGTCAACAAGGGCGGTGCTCGCCTCTGTAACGAATCCGACTCGTATTGAGGAACTCACACATGTTGAAGAAGATTGCAGCCGCCGCCGTCTTGGCCGGGGCTTTAGCGTTCTCCGCTGCTGGTCCGGCGATCCTGTCCGCAGGTTCCGTCACGGATTCCTCCAATGTCTCCACCGCCGTTGGTAACTGGCCTGATCCGATGAGCAACCCGCAGGCCGTGGGCAACTGGCCTGACCCGATGTAAGCAACAACTGAAACAAAAAAGAGGGCCTCCGCAAGGAGGCCCTCTTTTTGATTGGTCGGGATGACAGGATTTGAACCTGCGACCTCGTCGTCCCGAACGACGCGCGCTACCAAGCTGCGCCACATCCCGATCCGCTGCAAAAGCAACTTTACAAGAATAGCGGATGGCCGGTCCCGAAGCGAAATCGAACCGCGGGAGAGGACGAATCCTGCTCCGGGGCTTAGACGAGCGAGTCCTTCCAGGCCCCATGCAGCTGGGCGAACCGTCCGCCGTCGCCGATCAGTTCTGCCGGCGTGCCGTCCTCCACTACCTGGCCGTCGTGCACCACCAGCACACGGTCCGCAGTCTCCACGGTGGAGAGCCGGTGCGCGATGATCAACGCAGTCCTGCCTGCGCCTCCGGAGACGCCGGCAAGCAGCCGGGACAGGCCTGTCTGGACCAGGCGCTCGGAGGGGACGTCCAGCGAGGACGTGGCTTCGTCCAGGATCAGCACCGCCGGGCGGGCAAGGTAGGCACGGGCGAAGCTGATCAGCTGGCGCTGTCCGGAGGACACCCGCCCGCCGCGCTTGTTGACGTCCGTGTTGTAACCTTCGGGCAGCTCGATGATGAAGTCGTGGGCGCCCACGGCCCGGGCGGCTTCCTCGATTTCTTCGCGGGAGGCAGTGGGCCGGCCCAAGGCGATGTTGTCCGCTACCGAGCCGCTGAACAGGAACGCCTCCTGGGTGACCATCACGATGTTGTGCCGGAGGTCCTGTGTGGCCAGTTTCCGCAGATCCACGCCATCAAGTGTGACGGAGCCTGCCGAGACGTCGTAGAACCGGGCGATCAGCTTGGCCAGCGTGGACTTTCCGGCACCGGTCTGTCCCACCAAAGCGACGGTCTGTCCGGCCGGGATGTGAAGGTTCAGCCTGGGTACCACCAGCGGGCCGGTACCGTAGCCGAACTCGACGTCGTTGAAGTCGATGGCGCCCTTGGCCTCTTTGAGCACTACCGGGTTCTTGGGCGGCCGGACGGTGGGGATCTCTTCAAGGAGCCCGGAAACCTTCTCCAGGGCAGCCTGGGCACTTTGGAAGGAGTTGTAGAACATGGCCATCTGGTCCACGGGCTGGAAGAACCGCTTGGTGGACAGGATCAGGGCCAGCAGCACACCTACCTCCAGGCCGCCGGTCAGGACCCGGAACCCGCCCAGGAGCAGGACGACGGCGACGCAAATGTTGCCGATCAGCACCAGCCCTGGCTGGAAGACGCCATTGAGGTTGATGGAGCGGACTGTCACCAGGCGGTAGTCCTCGGCAAGTTGGCCATACTTGCCGGCGTTTTCGCGCTCCTTGCGGAAAGCCTTCACGGCGCGGATGCCGGTCATGGTCTCCACGAAGTGCACAATCAGCCGGGCGGAGACCACGCGGGACTGGCGGAATGCGATCTGTGAGTGCTTTTGGTACCAGCGCGACAGGAAATACATGGGCACGCCGGCTGCCAGGATCAGCAGCCCGCTGCGCCAGTCCAGGGCGAAGATGGTGACGGCAGTGAACACCATAAACAGCAATCCGGAGACCAGCGAGCTTACGCCGGAATCAAGCAGTTCGCGCAGCGCCTCCAGATCGGACGTTTGCCGGGCGATGATGCGTCCCGAGGTGTAGTTCTCGTGGAACTCGAGGCTCAAGCGCTGGGTGTGCTGAAAGACCCGTACGCGCAGGTCCAGGAGCATGGCCTGACTCAGTTTGGCCGTGGACGTGACATACAGGGAGGTCAACACTGCTGCAATGACGGCTGCGCTGAGATACGCGACGCCGGTCAGCACCAGAGGCAGGTTGTCCCCGGCCTGCAGGGCGGGGAGGGCCCGGTCGATGCCAAAGGCAATCAGCACCGGTCCGGCCACCCGGGCGGCCTGGGAAGCCACCACCATCACGATCGTGAGCCAGAACCTGACCCGGAGGGGATGGATCAGGGATCCCAGCAAGGCGAGGGACCGGCGTCGTACTGCCTTGCTGTCGCTCTTGCTGAGGTGGGCGTTGTCCTCGTTGGCGGTGCCGAACGTTGCGGTGCTCATCGAATGGATTCCTCTGCCTCGTCGTCGAGGTCTGATAGTTCTGAATCGAGGTCACGTGGTTCTGTTTCCAGGCTGGCGATCACGTACCGGTAGTGAGGGTTGGAAGCCAAAAGCTGCGAATGCGTGCCGACGGCAGTGATCCGGCCTTCCTCGAGCAACGCCACCCGGTCTGCGAGTGCCACGGTGGAGGGGCGGTGCGCGACGATCAGGGTGGTGGTTCCGGTGAGCACCTCGCGCAGTCGGGCCTCCACCAGTTCTTCGGTGTTGACGTCCAGGGCGGAGAGCGGATCGTCCAGCACCAGGACGCGGGGCTTCGCGGCGATGGCGCGGGCCAATGCGATGCGCTGCCGCTGCCCGCCGGACAGGCTCAGGCCTTCCTCGCCGATCAGCGTGTCCACACCGTCCGGCAGGGCGTATGCAAAGTGCGCCTGCGCCACGTCCAGCGCCTCGTCGAGCGCCTTTTCGCTGGGCTCCGGAGCACCCAGCAGCACATTGTCCCGGACTGAATTGGAGAAAAGTGTGGTGTCTTCGAAGGCGACGGCGACGACGCGGCGCAGCTCGCCGACGTCGAACTCCCGGAGGTCCACGCCGTCGATGGTGATGGAACCCTCCGTGACCTCGTAGAGGCGGGGAACTAGCTGGATCAGTGCGCTCTTGCCGCTGCCCGTGATGCCTACCAGGGCCATCGTTTCGCCGGGCCGGACCTCAAGGTTGATGTCCTTCAGGATGGGCTTGTCCGGCGCATCCTCGAACGCGAAAGTGGCGTTGTTGAAGGCGAGCGCACCCCGCACCTCTGCCGGACGGACGGGATTCTCCGGGCTGGTGATGGTGTTGGCCGAATCCATGACCTCAAAATGGCGGTCGACGGCGGTCTTGGCGGTGAGTGCCATGGCCAGGAGGGTGCCACAGAACTCCACGGGAGTGGCGATCACAGCAGCCGTGGCGAAGAAGGCAACCAGCGCCCCGATGCTGAGGCTGCCATCGGCCACCAGCATCACCCCCGCTACCAGTCCCGTACCGAGAGCCAGTTCGGGCAGCAGCGTGACGATCAGGGTGAAGGTGGCCTGCTGCTTCGCCTTCACGATCTCGGTCTGCCGCAATTCCTCGGCTTGTTCGTTGAAGTTTTCCAGGGCTTCGCGGCTCCTGCCGAAAGCCTTCAGGACTCGGATGCCGTGCACGGATTCCTCGACAGTTGTTGCGAGGTCTCCGGCCTGGTCCTGGCTGAGCCGGGTCACTTTGCTGAACCGGGTGCGGAACTGGAAGGCCTTGATCATGATCGGGACGGCGGCTGCGAGGAAGATCAATGCCAGCTGCCAGCTCATGGTAAACATCACCGCGATGCCGAGGATGACGGTAATACTGGTAACCACCAGCATGATCGCGCCAAAAGCCATCCAGCGGCGGAGGAAGTTGAGGTCTGTCATGGCGCGGGACAGCAGTTGCCCGGAGCCCCAGCGGTCGTGGAAGGACACCGTCAGGTCCTGCAGGTGGTGGTACAGGGACACCCTCATCCGGGTCTCCACTGTGGTGGCGGGATTGATCACGAAATAACGCCGCAGGGCCACGAGGCCTGCTTCTGCCACGCCCAGCACCAGCACGATGCCGGCCGCGATCCACACAGCTGTGGTGGCACCACCCGCGTGGAGGGTTTCGTTGATCAGGACCCGCAGCACCTGCGGGATAGCTAATGCCACAACGCTCGCCAACAATGCGCAGACCAGTCCCATGACCAGTCTGGGCATTATGGGCCTCATGTGTGGATATAGACGGCTGATTGATGTGAAAAATGAACCTTGCGTCTTCGCCATGCCGCTTCTCAAGCCTCTATCGAGTAGTTTCCCCTAGCAACTACCCTATGCCATGGACTGATACGATTCAGAGCCTTTTGTGAAGTGGGTCTCAAGAGGTCCGTGGCAACTACGCCTCTGCGGGGGAGGTGAGCGTCAGCAGCACCGCTTCCGGCCTGCACGCGATCCGGACCGGAGCGAAGCGTGAGGTGCCGATGCCGCCTGAGACGTTGACCGGCGTCGTACTTCCGTTGCTTTCCCAGTCGTTGAGGCCCTTGGCCCGCCAGGTGGGGAGGTCGCAGTTGGCCACGAGCGCGCCGTAGCCGGGGATGCAAAGCTGGCCACCGTGCGTGTGGCCCGCCAGCAGCAGGTCAGCGCCCTCTTCGGTGAAGTGGTCCAGGACCCGTTGATAGGGCGCATGGATGACAGCGACGCGCAGGTGCGGCTTGTTGTTCTGGCCACGGGTTCCGCGCGGCCATCCGGCGTACCGCTCCCGGTTCAGGTGGGGGTCGTCCACACCGGAGAAATCGAAGCGCATGCCGTTCAGGGGAATGGACTGGTTGCGGTTGGTCAGGTCTACCCAGCCGGCCATCCCGAACCCGGAGCGCAGTCGCGGCCAGTCAAGCTTCTTCGGCTCCAAGGGAACCTTGGACGGGCCCCGCAGGTAGGAGGCCGGATTCTTCAGTGACGGCGCGAAATAGTCGTTGGAACCCGGAACAAACACACCCGGGAACCGCAGCAGCGGGGCCAGCGCCTCCAGCAGCGGGTCAATGGCGGAGGGATGGCTCAGATTATCCCCGGTATTGACTACCAGGTCCGGTTCAAGCTCTGCCAGGGACTTCAGCCACTCGGCCTTGACCCGCTGGCCCGGGACAAAATGGATGTCGCTCAGGTGCAGGACCCGGAGCGGCCGTTGGCCGGGCGGCAGGATCGGCAGTGACTCCTCGCGGAGCACAAACTGGTTCTTCTCCCAGAGGCCGTAACCAAAGGCAGCAAGCCCGACGGCGGCACCCACCCCGGCGGTTCCCGCCAGTCCGCGGCCGAGGGAGCGGGTCCTGGCCGGGAACGAGATTCCGTCAGCCATACGTGTTAGTCGTCCCCGCCGTTGCCGTTGCCGTTATTGTCGGGCTCTTCAGCCGGAGCGGGCGGTGCGGCCGGCGCCGGGGCATTCGTTACGGGTGCCCGGGGTGCAGGCGCCGATGACCGGGCGGGAGCACCGGAGACCAAGTTGCTGGGCGGCGCTGTGAAGGCTGCCGTTCCATAGCCCGGTGCAACGTCGCGCATAAACGTGGTGAACATGGGGCCGGCAATCATGTAACCGTCAATGAACTCGTAGAAGTTGCCGTTGATGGTCAGGTCTCGCCCCATGCGGCTCTGGTTCCCCAAAGGATCGCCGAACCAGGCAGCCGTGGCCAGTCCCGTGGTGTAGCCGACCACCCAGGTGGAACCGTTCGTGTCATTCGTCCCGGTCTTGGCCGCGATCGGGAAGGCGGTCCGGGTGGAAAGCCGGGGCTGGATCAGCGCGCCAGAGCCAGAGTTCATAACCTCCTGCATTGCGTAGGCAACGCCGCGGGCTACCTCTGGTTTGACGGCGTCGACACAATTGCTGGACTGCGCCGGCAGCTGCGCCCCTGTGGGATCCGTGACGGAGGTAATAGCAATCGGCTCACAGTAGCGGCCGTCATTGGCGAACGCGGCAAACGCGGCGGCCATGGTCAGGGGAGCCGTCTGCGTGGAGCCAATCAGGTTGGCAAGGCGCGTCATAGGCACCTGCGGGTTGGGGTCATCGCCGATGGGGTTACCGCCATGGATGCCGACTGCGTCAACAATCTTCTGGATTCCACACAGGTCCACCTGGGCAGCGGAAGCGAAGGTAGCCGTGTTGATGGAGTTCTTGAATCCGTCAAGGACATCCAACGACCGGTACCACTGGGGCTCGGCGTTTTGGAGGTCCTCGCTTCCCGCAGCCTTTGAATAGAAGCCATCCACCGGGGTGGGGCAGGTGTTCCGCCACGGGAAGCCCGGGGGGTAGACGCGCTGAGCGGCGTTGACTCTGGTACTCAGCGACTTGCCCTCATTCAGCCACTGGGCGAGAGTGAATGGCTTCATGGTAGAGCCGGGCTGGAAACCGCCCAGGCCGTTGAGGTCGTTGCCGTCCTTGTCCAGTTTGTCCACATTGAAGTTCTGGGTCTGGTCAAACTTCCCGTCCGCCGGCAGGGGCACGGTGTTCTGGGCCATGGTGACGATCTTGCCCGTGTTCGGCTGCACCGAAACCATGGAGGCACCCCACTTGTCCGGGTTGGCGCCGGCAGCGGAATCCGCCTGGACCTGGGCAACGTTCTGGGCCACCGGATCAAGCGTGGTGGTGATGGTGAGGCCGCCACGGCGAATGGCATTGCCGCGTTCCTCGGGTGTGGCCCCGTAGGCCGGGTTGTTCAGCAGCAGGTTGACGACGTAGTCACAGAAGTAGGGAGCCATGGAGGCGTAGGAACAACCCTGCCGGGTGGGCGTGACGTTCGTTTCCACCGGAGTGGCGGCGGCGGCGTCGTGCTCTTCCTGGGTGATTTTTCCCTGGTTCAACATGAGACCCAGCACCAGGTCGCGGCGCTGCTGGGAGGCCTCCGGGTTGGCGATGGGATCAAAGGCTGACGGGCTGTTCACCAGGCCTGCCAGCAATGCAGCCTGAGCCAGCGTCAGGTCCTTGGCGCTGGTGCTGAAGAACAGCTTGGACGCAGCCTCGATGCCATAGGCGTTGACGTTGAAGAAAACAATGTTCAGGTAACCCTCAAGAATCTGCTCCTTGGTGAATTCTTTTTCCAGCGCAATGGCCAGCTTCATCTCGCGGAGTTTGTCGCCAACACCCTTGTTGACACCGTTCAGGAGGATGTCCTCGTCGTTACCTTCTGCCTCAAGCTTCGAGTTGAGGACGTTGTTGACATACTGCTGGGTAATAGTGGAGGCACCCTGCCGGTTGCCCTGGGCGGTGGCAACCACGGCCCGGAGAATACCGGTGGTGTCCACGCCGCCGTGTTCGTAGAACCGGCTGTCCTCAACCGCGATCACGGCTTCCTGCATATAAGGGGAAATCTGGTCCAGACCAACCCGAATCCGGTTCTGGTCGAACAGCGTGGCGATCACGCTTCCGTCCGCAGCCAGGACCTTGGTGGACTGGCTGGGCGGCTCCACCTGGAGCTCTGCAGGAAGGGCATCAAAAAACTCGATGGAACTGCTGGCGGCTGTGCCGCTCACAGCAGCAGCGGGAACCAGAAGCCCCGCCACGAGGACACCACAAATGGCACTAACACCCAGGAAGCCGAGTAACTTGCCCAAGGTGGTAGCTGTGTCGAAAAGTGGGTTGTTGCGAGTCGCCATGTTTTCCACTTTACCGGCAAGGGCTAGGCTTTAGCTCATGACCAAATGGGAGTACGCGACAATTCCGCTCATCATTCACGCCACCAAGCAGATTCTGGACCAGTGGGGCGAGGACGGCTGGGAGCTTGTCCAGGTGGTCCCCGGGCCTGACGGCAACGGACTTGTGGCCTACCTTAAGCGGGAGAAGCAGTAGCCATGACTACCTCTTCCGAGGCCACTTCCGGCGTACCCGCAGCCCCGGTATCCGCCGTTGAACAGCGCCTTGCCGGTCTTGGGCTGGAACTTCCGGAGGTTGCCGCCCCGGTAGCCGCCTACGTGCCAGCGATCATCTCCGGGAACCACGTTTATACCTCCGGCCAACTGCCTTTTATTAACGGCAAACTCCAAGGAACCGGCAAAGTATCCTCCGGTAGCGAGGGTGCCTCGGATGAGGCCACCATCACACCGGAAGATGCCAAGCGGTATGCCGCCATCTGTGCCGTCAACGCATTGGCCGCAATCAAGAGCGTTATTGGCGATCTGGACCGCATCACCCGGATCGTCAAGGTTGTTGGCTTCGTTGCCTCGGACGCCTCCTTCACCGGCCAGCCCGGCGTGATCAACGGTGCCTCAGAGCTCCTTGGCCAGGTCTTCGGCGAAGCCGGGCAGCACGCCCGTTCCGCCGTCGGTGTTGCCGTCCTGCCCCTCGACTCCCCGGTGGAAGTCGAACTGATTGCCGAATTCAGCTAGGACCGGTTTCCTTTGCCTCAGCTAGCCAGAAGATTGTTTGTTCTGCCCGCAGAGCTTGTTGGCTCGGCGCAGAGCTGGCTGGAGCACGGTGAAAGGACAGCCCGGGCGGCGCGTTTTGCCTCCTCCGTAGTCCTGCTCCGCGACTCGCCCAACGGCCTGGAAACCTGGCTGGCCTACCGGCCGGGATCCTCGCCGCTGGGCGTTCTGGCGTTCCCGGGTGGTTCGCTGGAACCGTCCGACGACGACTCCGTAGGCTGGCTGGGTCCGTCGCCGCAGCAGTGGGCCGAGCTGATGGGAACCACCGACGTCGGGCTGGCGCGCCGCCACGTGGTGGGCGCCATCCGTGAACTCTTCGAGGAAACCGGCGTGCTGCTCGCGGGAACGGACCTCTCCACCACCGTGGAATCGACCTTCACTCCAGACTGGATGCGTGCCCGGAGGGCCGTGGCCGAGCAGGAAAAGTCCTTCACCGATGTCCTTGCCAAGCGCGGACTCTCTGTCCGCAGTGACTTGCTGAGGCCACTGGTGAACTGGCTGAGTCCTGACTTCGCGCACCGCCGGTTCAACACCCGCTACTTCGCCGCCACAGTGCCCATGAACCAGCAACCCACCCTGCTTGAGGGGAAGGGGGTATGGGGCCGATGGGTCAGCCCGGCCGCAACCATGGCCACCCGCGACACCTCCGCTCTGGGCGACGAAGTCGGCCAGCCCAACACCGTCGGCCACACGCTGGGCGAACTCCTGGTACCGGGCTCCGAGATCATGCTCGAGAAGATGGCGAACGCCAACGGCTGCATCGCCTACCTCAGCTACAAGCGCAAAGCCCATGTCTATCAGCCGCGCCTGGTCGAAGAAGACGGCAAGCTGCTGCTCGAGGTAGAGGCCGCTAAGACGGTCGCGGGAGAGCCGCAGCGGGAGCGCTAAGCAGGCGTTCCGGCGGTCGAGCTTGTTTCTGGTGGTCGAGCTTGTAGAGACCTAGAACGCCTGTTGGTCGAGCTTGTCGAGACCTGGGACACCAACCTGTTGGTCGAGCTTGTCGAGACCTGGGACACCCAACCTGGTGGTCGAGCTTGTCGAGACCTGGACACCCAACCTGGTGGTCGAGCTTGTCGAGACCTGGACACCCAACCTGGTGGTCGAGCTTGTCGAGACCTGGACACCCAACCTGGTGGTCGAGCTTGTCGAGACCTGGACACCCAACCTGGTGGTCGAGCTTGTCGAGACCTGGACACCCAACCTGGTGGTCGAGCTTGTCGAGACCTGGACACCCAACCTGGTGGTCGAGCTTGTCGAGACCTGGACACCCAACCTGGTGGTCGAGCTTGTCGAGACCTGGACACCCAACCTGGTGGTCGAGCTTGTCGAGACCTGGACACCCAACCTGGTGGTCGAGCTTGTCGAGACCTGGACACCCAACCTGGTGGTCGAGCTTGTCGAGACCTGGACACCCAACCTGGTGGTCGAGCTTGTCGAGACCTATCGCCGTCCCTGGGAACTGCGGCTTACCGAAAGCCCCGGCAAGTCGGCGTAGCGCCCAGCTATGAGTGCTTCCCGTTTGGCCCGGTTCCACCCTTGGACCTGTTTCTCCCGCGCGAAGGCCTCATCAACTCGCACGTACTCTTCAAACCAGACAAGTTCCAGAGGCCGACGACGGCGCGTATACGCAGCCCCTTCACCTGTCTGATGCTGGGCTAGCCGTATCTCCAAGTTTTGCGTGCTGCCCACATAGTAGGAGCCATCCGAGCAGCGGAGCATGTAGGCAAATGGCATGCGTCAATTCTGCTCGGTATCCTGGGTTCAGGAAGGTGCTGGGTTGCCTATGTGGATAAAGGGTCTCGACAAGCTCGACCATCGGGTCTCGACGGGCTCGACCATCGGGGTGTCGACGGGCTCGACCGCCGGGGTGTCGACGGGCTCGACCGCCGGGGTGTCGACGGGCTCGACCGCCGGGGTGTCGACGGGCTCGACCGCCGGGGTGTCGACGGGCTCGACCATCGGGTGTCGACGGGCTCGACCGCCGGGGTGTCGACGGGCTCGACCATCGGGTGTCGACGGGCTCGACCATCGGGGTCTCGACGGGCTCGACCAGCGGGGTCTCGACGGGCTCGACCAGCGGGGTCTCGACGGGCTCGACCAGCGGGGTCTCGAGGGGCTCGACCGCCGGGGTCTCGACGGGCTTGGCCAGCGGGCACAAGTAAGGCCGACACCATTGCGTGGTGCCGGCCTTACTTTTTTGCGTTTCTTTGAGAATTACCGGGAGCGCTGGCGCAGGCGCTGCATGTCCAGGATGACGACGGCACGGGCCTCAAGGCGCAGCCAGCCGCGCTGGACGAACTCGGCGAGGGCCTTGTTCACAGTTTCGCGGGAGGCACCCACCAGCTGGGCAAGTTCTTCCTGGGTGAGCTCGTGGGCCACCAGCACGCCGTCCGTTGCCGGGCGGCCGAAACGGTCTGCGAGGTCCAGCAACGCCTTGGCCACACGGCCCGGAACATCGGAGAACACGAGGTCTGACAGTGAATCGTTGGTGCGACGGAGCCGGCGGGCCAGTGCCTGGAGCAGCTGGGCGGACACTTCCGGGCGGGTGCGCAGCAGGGTGTTGAGGCTGTCATTGCGGAGGCCGGCGAGCCGGGTTTCCGAGACTGCCGTTGCTGTTGCCGTGCGGGGGCTCGGATCGAACAGCGCCATCTCGCCGAACAGTTCACCCGGGCCGAGGATGGCCAGCAGGGACTCGCGGCCGTCAGGGGAAGTGCGGCCCAGCTTCACCTTGCCGGAAACGATGAAGTACAGCTGGTCCCCCTGGTCGCCCTCACGGAATACCGACGCACCGCGCGAAAGGTCCACCTCTGTCAGCTCATCTGTCAGCAGACGGAACGCTTCGTCGTCCAGCGTGGCGAAAAGGGGCGCTCGGCGCAGTACCTCGATGTCCATGAAATCTCCTGAATTGATAAGTCGGCTGTGACGCTTTTGCCATTGTTTCAGAATTTTCAAGTGTCTGTGACGTACTTGGCACGCGAAACGCTCGCCGAAGGCCCGTCAGGGACCTGGTTTGGGGCTGATTGTCAGAGATGAACATTAGAATTGGGGCTTGACCCCTTTGTGAGGAGCCTTTGTGTTTGGCCTGACCCTTCTGGACCTGGCGTTGATCCTGGCCCTGATTTCGTACCTGTTTTATGGCCTGCGCAACGGATTCCTCGTTACTGTTGGGGGCATCGCCGGATTCGCGGCAGGTGCCATCGCCGCCTTCCTGGCCATCCCCCTCGTCAGCAGCCTCGTCTCCGACCCCGACTGGCGCCTGACCGCCGTCGTAGCTGCCGCCGTCGTACTGGTAGTGATGGGCCACGGCATTGGGACCATGATCGGACGGAAAATTCGCGGCGTGGTGCGGATCCAGCCCCTGCGTGCAATCGACAGACTGGTAGGCGGTCTGGTGAACGTGGTGGTCTCTGCGCTGGTGATGTCCATGCTGGCGTTCAGCGTCAGCACCCTGGGCGTGCCCTTCCTGTCCCAGCAACTGGCTGAATCCAAGGTGATCCGCTTCATCGACGGAGCCACTCCCACACCCGTCAAAGCCACCGTGGCACAGCTGAGGTCCGTGGTGATCGGGGACGGGATCCCCACTCTGATCGAAGGATTCGGGCAGGGCCAGCCCGCCGTGATTCCAGATGCCAGCACGGACACGCCGGCACTGAAGGAAGCAGCGCGCTCGGTGCTCAAAATCACGGGTACGGCCTTCCAATGCGGCCAGAACCAGACCGGCACCGGGTTTGTGGTGGCGGAAGGGAAAGTGGTCACTAACGCGCATGTCGTGGCGGGCGTGTCGCAGCCGGTGGTAGAGATCCCGGGCGTGGGCGCGCTGCCCGGTTCAGTGGTGCACTTCGACACCGTGAACGATCTTGCCGTGCTTTCCGTGGGGGGATTGCCGGCGGATCCTCTGACTCTCGGCGGAAACCTCCCCCCGGGCTCAACAGCGGCGTTCTCCGGCTACCCGCATGGCGGCCCGTTCCAGGCTCAGCCGGCAAGTGTCCAGGACATTGTGACCGTGCTGGTGCCGGACATTTACGGCAACAACGCGGCGCCGCAGGAGGTTTACCGGATCGCCGGCAACGTCCAGCCCGGAAACTCCGGTGGCCCGCTTTTGACCATGGACGGGACTGTGGCGGGCGTTGTCTTCGCCAAGACCACCTCTGACGAGGAGCTGGGCTTCGCCATCACCATGGCGGACCTTGCGCCGCTGGTGGAGCAGGCACCGGCCTTGAACGCCCCGGTGGCGCCAGGGCCCTGTATCCAGAAGTAGGCAGCGCCGCCGTAAGCAGCAGACGGGTTAGCGCTGCGTGGCCAGAAAGTCGATGGCCAGCCGGTAACCCTGCACGCCCGCGCCCACGATCACCGCTGTGCACACGGGGGAGAGGTAGGAGTGGTGCCGGAATTCCTCGCGCTGGTGCACGTTGGTGATGTGGACCTCGACGGCGGGAAGCTCCACGGCGGCCAGCGCGTCACGCAGTGCCACCGAGGTGTGCGTGTAGGCGCCGGCGTTGATGACGATTCCGAGGGCGGTGCCCCGCGCCGCGTGGATGGCGTCGATCAGGTCGCCTTCGTGGTTGGACTGGACGCAATCCACGGTGAGGCCATGCGCGGAAGCGGCCTCAATGGCAAGCTGCTCGACGTCCGCCAGCGTGGACGTGCCGTACTTTTCCGGTTCGCGGGTGCCGAGCAGGTTCAGGTTGGGGCCGTTGATCACAAGAATGGAGCTGGAGGCGGCAGTGCCGGCGTCGGAGGAGGAAGGCGCGTCAGTCATGATGTCCAATCTAGTCCGGGAGCGGCCAGCCGGGCGATCCTCAACTTGCCAACCCGCTCGCCCAGGATGCGCTGGGCCTCGGGGCTGAGTCCGTCGTCGCTGATGACCTCGTCGGCGTCTTCAAGGTCGGCAATGCTGCTCATGCCAAGCGTGCCCCACTTGCTGTGGTCAGCCAGCACCACTACCTTGCGTGCGGTGGCCACGAATGCCCTGTTGGTTTCAGCCTCGAGGATGTTGGGGGTGGTGAAGCCGGCTGCCTCGTCCATGCCGTGCACGCCCAGGAACAGAACATCCAGGTGCAGCTGCCGCAGCGCTGCGGTGGCGATGGGCCCAACCAGGGCGTCCGACGGCGTGCGCTCTCCTCCGGTCAGGATCACGGTGGAGGAGAAACGGGCCGCCCCCGCCGAGGAGCCGTGGTGGAAGAGATCCGCGATCCGGATGGAGTTGGTGACCACGGTAATCCGCGGGCCGTGGACCAGCTGTTCTGCCAGTGCCCAGGTGGTGGTGCCGGCGCTCAGGCCAACGGCCATGCCTTCCTGCACCAGCGCGGCGGCTTCCCCCGCCATGGCCCGCTTCTCTGCCATCAGCTGGGTGGACTTCAGTTCGAAGCCCGGTTCGTGGGTGCTGGCGCCACCGGGCAGCTTGGCCCCGCCGTGAATGCGCTCAAGCTGCCCGGATTCTTCCAGGAGTTCAATATCCCTGCGGATGGTCATCAGCGAGACACCCAGCTGCTGCGCGAGGTCGGACACGCGGACCACCCGTTCCCGTTGGACGGCGTCCACAATGACCTGGTGTCGTGCGGCAGGGAGCATCGGGCGGTTCCTTCGGTCGATCAGCAGGACTGCCCCCAGCATACGGCGACGGCGCCGCCCATACCCGGGAAGCGCCGCCGTCGTTATTTTTTGTTGCTGTCGCCCTTTATGTCACTTCCGCAGGGAAGTGGCGATCTGCTGCATGACGGTATTGTCCGAGAGGGTGGTGGCGTCGCCGACTTCGCGGCCCTCGGCCACGTCCTTGAGGAGGCGCCGCATGATTTTGCCGGAGCGGGTCTTGGGCAGCTCGGGGACCACCAGGATGGTTTTGGGCTTGGCAATCGGGCCGATTTCCTTGCCCACGTGATTGCGGAGTTCCTGGACAATTTCATCTCCGGAGTCAACGGCGTCCCCGCGGAGGATGACGAACGCCACCACTGCCTGTCCGGTGGTTTCGTCTGCAGCACCAACGACGGCGGCTTCCGCCACGGCGGGGTGGCTCACCAGCGCTGATTCAATCTCCGTCGTGGAAAGCCGGTGCCCGGAAATGTTCATGACGTCGTCCACGCGGCCCAGGAGCCAGATGTCACCTTCTTCGTCCTTTTTAGCACCGTCGCCTGCGAAGTACATGGCCTCGAAACGGGACCAGTACGTGTCCTTGAAGCGTTCCGGATCGCCCCAGATGCCGCGGAGCATGGACGGCCAGGGCTCCCGGATCACCAGGAAGCCGCCATGGCCGTTCGGCACCGATTCGCCCATCTCGTCCACAACATCCACGGCGATGCCGGGAAGCGGAACCTGCGCGGAGCCAGGCTTGGTGGCCGTGACTCCGGGCAGCGGGGCGATCATCTGGGCACCTGTTTCGGTTTGCCACCAGGTGTCCACGATGGGCGTCCTGTCTGCGCCGATGACCTTCCGGTACCACATCCAGGCTTCAGGGTTGATGGATTCGCCCACCGAGCCCAGCAGACGCAGCGAGGACAGATCGTACTTGTCCGGGATCTCGCGTCCCCACTTCATGAACGTCCGGATGGCCGTAGGCGCCGTGTAGAGGATGGAAACCTTGTACTTCTCCACGATTTCCCACCAGCGGCCCTGGTGCGGCGAATCCGGGGTGCCCTCGTACATCACCTGGGTGGCGCCGTTGATGAGCGGCGCGTAGGTGACGTAGGTGTGGCCGGTGACCCATCCGACGTCGGCTGTGCACCAGTACACGTCCGTTTCCGGGTGCAGATCGAACACTGCTTTGTGCGTGTAGGCAGCCTGGGTGAGGTAACCGCCTGTGGTGTGCAGGATGCCCTTGGGCTTTCCCGTGGTCCCGGAGGTGTAGAGAATGAAGAGCGGGTGCTCGGAGTCATGCCCGACGGCGGTGTGTTCCGTTGACGCCGTGCCTACGGTTTCGTCCCACCAGAGGTCGCGGTCCGTGTGCCAGTCCACGTCCTGGCCGTTGCGCTTGACCACGATGACGTTCTGTACGCTGTGGCCGTCCCGGGCGAGGGCATCATCCACGGCAGGCTTCAAGGCGCTCGGCTTGCCGCGGCGGTACGTGCCGTCAGCGGTGACCACCAGCTTGGCTTCGGCGTCCTCAATCCTGGAGCGGAGGGCATCGGCGGAGAAACCGCCGAACACCACTGAGTGGATCGCACCGATCCGGGCGCAGGCCAGCAACGTGATGACGGCCTCTGGGATCATGGGCAGGTAGACGGCGACGCGGTCTCCCTTGGCAACGCCGAGGGATTCGAAGGCGTTGGCGGCCTTCTTGACCTCTTCGGTGAGCTGCGCGTAGGTGTACTGGCGGGTGTCGCCGGGCTCGCCTTCGAAGTAGATGGCGACCCGGTCGCCCAGGCCGTTTTCCACTTGGCGGTCCAGCGCGTTGTACGCGGCGTTAATTTCGCCGCCCACAAACCACTTGGCGAACGGCGGGTTGGACCAGTCAAGCGTCTCGGTGAAGTCCTTGTTCCAGGTGAGCAGCTCACGGGCCTTCTTGGCCCAGAAAGCCGGGCGGTCCGCTTCGGACTCCGCGTAGTCGGCCTCGGTGACGACTGCGGAGGCCTTGAATTCGGGGGAGGGCTCGAACCTGCGGTGTTCATGGAGCAGGTTCTCGAAAGCGTCGCCCTGCTGGTCGGCCTGCACGGAAGATCCGGCGTCGACGGCGGCACCGGGCTGGGTGATGTCCTGGGACATAGTGAACCTCATCATTCGTCGTTCTTTGCCACCCGGAATGCTGTGTGTCCTGGCCGCGGTTAGGCACATGCCACCGGCACTTCGCTGGGCTGCGGCTCCGGACACGGCACCCCGTAAGGAGCTGTTCCGTTGACAGACTATCGCCTCCGCCACATGGCGCTGTGCTGCTGATCACAGGGGGAGCCGTGAGTGGCGTTTATTATGCGTTGAATGGCACCCCGGGCGGCTGCAGAAACAGGTGTCACTGCCGTTGCCGAACGCTGCCGTTCCGCCATTGGCGGGGGTTGCCCGGCTAGTGATCGTCAGGGGCGTTGACTAGGCTGAGTTGTAATCGTGATTATGTGGCACGGAGCTTGAGCGAGCCGGTGACCACCGAAACGCCTGGACTGTGGCGCCACGTTAAGGAGAACCGAATGAACAACCCAAGCCCCGCCCACACTGATGCGCCCCGGGACGGCGCACCAACGCCGGGCGCTGGTACAAGCGCGGCCGCTTCGGGGGCGACTGGTGTGACACCGACTGCCGCGGCCACGCCCGGTGCGTCAGCGCCGGTTGGATCCGGCGCCCGGTCCCAGGCAGTGCTGGGCCCCTTCACCCCTCGTGACCTCGCGGTTTTTGCCGCCGGACTCCTGCTCTTCGTGGCCTCCCTGCTTCCGTTGTTCGCCGGAACCTACAATCTCTGGAACCTGGGCAGCCTGTTCTCCCTGGCACTGGGCATCCTGCTGCCGCTTATAGTTGTGGCACTCTTTGTAGCCCGCCGGCTGACCCCGCAGACAAGCCTGCGCATCGGCTCGTTGTCGATTGACCAGTTCGCTTCCGTCACTGCGTCGTACACCCTGGGCTTCTTCTTCCTGGCCGCTGCGGCCTCCTTTGAGCCAACGATGCTTCTTGGCCTGCTCGGTGCCATCCTGTTGTTCGCCGCCACTGTTCTGGGCCGGTTCATCCCCTTCTTCAGCCGCGATTTCCTGAACCGGGCAGAGACGCCCGCCCACGTTGTTGCCCGCGATTCCGCAGTTCCGGCACGGAAGCCCCGTGAGGTTAAGGTGCCCAACCCGGGTGCCCGGGAACATGGTAATGCTGCGGCTTCTCCTTCCGGCCCTGCTGCAACCCTCAGGGCTGTTGCCGCAAAGACTGCGTCCGCCGTAGCCTCTGTGACCGGACGGTCTGAGGCAGGAAACTCTGACGCCGGGAAGTCCCAGGGTGGAACTCACGACGCCGGTACCGCGGATCGACCCGCCGCCTCGCCATCTCCTGCACCCGCCGCAGCGGCGGCACCCACGGCCGCGTCCGCCGTCGTGCCTCCCAGGGCTGAAGTCGGACAGGACACCCGGGCGACAGGCGCCGTCCAGCACACTGAAGCTGCCTCCGACCGCCGGTCCGCCACGCCGGCCACCACGGTAAATCCGCAAGTCCGTCGGCAGGAACCGATCGGTGCCACCGTAGATCCCGCGAGCCGCCCCGAACCGGATGAGCAGCCCACCTACGAGGCCTTCTGGTTCGCCGTCGCACAGCCGCGCACGGCTGTTGATCCGCGCACCGGTGCCCCGGCCTTTGTGATTGAGCCAGGTGGCTGGGTGCTGGCCCTTGAAGACCGCGGGAACGAATTCCTGGTTCAGCACACAGACGGACGGGTCGGGATCCTGCGCGATCTCAGCAACATCGAGCGGGGTTAATAGCACCATGAGCACGCCCGCGGAGCGGATACGCCGGACGGCGAAGGAGCCTGCACTCAGCGATCCGGCACTTGATGGTCCTGCACCTGACGGGACGGTGCTGACCCAACCCGCAGCGAAAGCTGTGCCTGGCGAGTCGCTGCTGGCACTCAAACGGCGGGCACGGCGGATCAACCGGGAATTGGCCCTGGCCTACCCCTACGCGCATGCCGAGCTGGACTTCCGCAACCCGTATGAACTGCTGGTGGCTACTGTCCTTTCCGCGCAGACCACCGATGTCCTCATCAACAAGATCACTCCGTTGCTGTTCGCCCGGTACCCGGACGCGCGGCACCTGGCAGATGCGGACCCTGGCGACCTGGAAGAAATCCTCAAGCCCACCGGCTTTTTCCGTGCCAAGTCACGAAACCTGCTGGCGTTGGCGAACCGGCTGGTGGACGAGTATGACGGAGAGGTCCCCGGCCGACTCGAGGACCTGGTGACGCTTCCCGGAGTGGGTCGCAAAACGGCGAACGTTGTGCTGGGCAACGCTTTTGGAATTCCCGGTATCACCGTGGATACGCACTTCGGCCGGTTGGCCCGCCGGTTCGGCTGGACCGCTTCCGACGACCCGATTCGCATCGAGGCCGAGGTCGCCGCGCTGTTTGAACCCAAGGACTGGACCCAGTTGTCGCACCGGGTGGTTTTCCACGGGCGCCGGGTCTGCCACGCACGTCGGCCCGCCTGCGGGGCCTGCCCCGTAGCCAACTGGTGCCCCAGCTATGGGTTGGGGGAAACCGAGCCGGACAAGGCGGCCAAGCTGCGCAAATACGAGCTGGCGCCGGGCAACGAAGCGCTCCTTGCCCAGCTGCTGGCCGAGACGCACCGGGCAGCCGAAATCCGGATGGCATCGCAGCGGCAGAGCACTGCTGGATGAACGTTCGGGACGATCTGCTGAAGCTGGTGGCCACCCACGAATCGGGCGAAGGGGCGGGCAGCCATCCGCATCTGGATCCGGACGCCGTGGACCCGGCCGTGGCACGCCGGGCGGCAGTGCTCATCCTCTTTGGTGCCCTGGACGACGTGCCCGCCCAGTCGGACAAACCCTACGCTCCGGCGGACCTGGACGTCCTGTTGCTGGAACGCGCCCACAGCCTGAATTCACATCCGGGGCAGGTTTCCTTCCCCGGCGGCAGTCTCGAGCCCGATGGCGAAGGGGTAGTGGAGGCAGCCCTCCGCGAAGCCGAAGAAGAAACAGGCCTGGACCCTGCCGGCGTCGAGATCCTGGGCGTGCTGCCCGAGCTGGGCCTGATCCGAAGCAACTTCCTGGTGCGGCCGGTTCTCGCCTGGTGGGCATCGCCATCACCGGTGCGGGTAGTGGACTACGGCGAGTCGGCGCAGGTTTTCCGCGTTCCGGTCCGGGACTTGCTGGACCCGGCCAACCGCGTCACGGCCACTATTACCGCTTTCGGGAAGACCCACAAAAGCCCTGGGTTCCTGGTACACGACGTGGTGGTGTGGGGGTTTACGGGCCTGATCCTCAACGAACTGTTCGACCAGCTGTGCTGGACCGTAGCGTGGGACCGGGACCGGGAGTATCCGATTTCGTTGTGAGGATGCTCATTAGTGTGGGCGAATTCATTTGGTGAGGGCGCCGTCCGGCTGCGGAACAGGGTTTTGGCCGGCCGCCCGGTAGAACTCCACCTCGGCGTTGAGGGCCCGCGATGACTCCATTTCCTCGAGGGCCGCGGCATCGCCGGAATCCAGCGCGTGGCGGCCAGCGGCTGTGTTGAGCCGTGACCGGGCCACAACTGCGTCGTGCTGGTCTCCCAGAAGGCGTTGCTGGATGATGGCAGGTTCCAGGATGGTGCTCGCCGAGTCAGGAAATGCTTCCGCCACCGCTTCCACCGCATAACGTAGCGCCTTCAGGGCCTTCCGTGTTTCATGGAGGGACGTGAAGTGGACCTCTTCCGGGGCCTCCGCCATGGTGGCCTCCAGCTGTTCCTGGACCGCGGCCCACTTGGACTGGAGCGCCGCACGAGCCTTCTTCCTGCCCATGGTCTTGCCGGGCTGAGCCTCCAGCGCCTGCAACAAGTTCCGGATTGAGCGTCGGCAATCGACCAGGTCAGGACCTGTTGTGGCCAACAGTTTCGCCTGGGCCGCCGAGTGGGCACCGAGGGCGCCAATCAAACCCCGGATGGCGGCTGGGCGCCGCCAGTTGCCGGCATCCATGGCCAGTTCCAGCCGGCGGGCCATCACATAGGCGTCGCGCGATTCGCCCAGCCTGCGTGCCAGCTCCCTGAGCATTTTTCGGTCGTGTTTGGGCAGGGGCGGCAGAAAGTCCTGGTAGACACTGACCGCTGAGCGGAAGCGGCGCAGGGCCAACCGCGCGCCGTGGACGGCCTCCGGGTCTGCTGCGGCAACCAGACCCAGGTGCCCGTCGAGTTCCGACAGCTGCAGTTGGGCGTAGGCAAGCATTGCGGCTCCGGGCTTGATCTTCTTTTTCTTGCCTTTTGTTGCTGCCTGCGCGTCGTTCATTCCGACAGTTTCCTCCCGGGCGAGGCCTCCGGCAAGCGGCACGGCCCGGTTTGATTGCCTACTTGGCAGCGTCGTACGAGTCCACAACGGCCACGCTGACAGGGAACTCCACTGGAACCTTCCCGAACAGCAGCTCCTTGGCGGAGTTGGCGGCGTCCTCAATCGCCGCAATGCAGGAGGGGACAGCAGCGACCGGGGCGTGCACCATCACCTCGTCGTGCAGGAAGAAAACGAGTTCGCCGGTCACCGAACCGCCGGCACCCAGGGCACGCAGCCGCCGTCGTAATTCTGCCAGCCAGCACGATGCCCAGTCCGCCGCCGATCCCTGCACCACAAAATTCCGGGTGAACCTTCCCCGCGACCTCGCGATGGATTCTGCGCGGCGCTGCTCCTCGGCCGACGTCGAACGCTGGCTCTGGTACCACGCCTCCGATGGCGGCGGGGTGCTCCGGCCCAGCCTGGTGCTGACGGTCCGCCCGGCCTCACCGTCCCGGGCCGCCCGTTCCACATATTCGACGGCGCGTGGATACGTCCGTGCCAGCTGCGGCATCAGGCGGCCGGATTCACCCGTGGTAGCGCCGTAGATCGCGCCGAGCAGAGCGACCTTGGCTTTGGCGCGGTCGCCGCCGAAGCCCTGTGCCGCGATGCCCGCATACAGGTCCTTGTCCCGGGCCGCCTCCGCCATTTTGGTGTCCTGCGCGAGGGCAACCAGGACGCGCGGCTCCAGCTGGGCGGCGTCGGCAACGATCAGTTTGTGCCCCGGTTCAGCCTGCACTGCGCCCCGGATCTGGCGCGGAATCTGCAGGGCTCCACCGCCGCGGGATGCCCAGCGGCCGGACACCACACCGCCCACCACATATTCGGGCCGGAAACGGCCGTCCGCCACCCAGGCGTCCAACCACGCCCAGCCGTTGGCCGTATGCAGCCGGGACAGTTTCTTGTACTCAAGCAGCGGCTCGATGGCCGGATGGTCCGATCCCTTCAGCTCCCACTGCCGAGTGGACTTCACTTCGATGCCATTGCGGTGCAGAGCCCGGATCAGGTCCTGGGGCGAATCCGGGTTGAGCCGGGGCGAGTCCAGCAACCGCCGCAGCTCGTTGCCCAGCGCCTCCAGCTTGGCGGGCCGCTGGCCGTTGGCAGGCCGCGGTCCCAGGAAATCCTCGAGGATGCTGCCATGTACTTCCTCGCGCCACGGCACACCGGCATGCTGCATCTCCGCTGCGATCATGGCGGAGGCCGACTCCGCGGCGAGCAGGAGCTGGAGCCTGTGCCGTTGGTTCCCCTCCAGAGGGACCTCTGAGACGGCCCGCTGCTGGGCAGCGAACTCACCGCGCAGGTCCTTCAGTCCGAGATTCTGGCCGGAGCCGGCGGAACCTCCTGCACCTCCTGCACCGCTCGCAGCGTGCCGGGGCTCGTCGAACAGTGCACCCTGGTCGGCGGGCGGCGGAGGCGGACGAAGAACCCGGGGCGGCTCTACAAGGCCGTCGTCCGCTGGAAGCCGTTCGCTGGATTGTGCGTAGTCGGTATGGATGGTGAATTCGGAGAACGCCAGGATGTTGCCGCACAGCGTGAGGTCGTGGCAGCGTTCCAGATCCACACCGGCAGCCAGGAACCGCGGATACCAATCCAGGGTGCGGTGCCACACCCAGCGCGGCCTGGTGCTGCTGCCGGCGGTTTCCAGGCCGCGGACGACTGCGGGAAGTTCGGCCGTGCGGATCACACGCGGTTCGGGGCGGTCCGGGTGGGGATCGCCGGTGGCCGTAAGTGCCTGCAGGGCCGCCCCGTCTGGGTGGGAGGCGAGGAGCAGGTACATAGCTCAATTCTGCCCGCTCCCGGCGTGCAGTTCGTACAAGCCGCTTCGATATGTGGACAGTCTGGTTCCGCTGCGCCCTTTGGAGGCCCGCTGTTTCGCCACTGTTCCCCAACAGACCTTCTGTCTGCGGCTTAGGGAAGGCGGAGCATTTCGTTTTCCACATAGCACTTGCACGCCCTTCCTCCGCCAGTCGGCGGCAGGCACAGTGGCTGCATGAACAGGCATCAACGGCCGCCGGAAGCCCCGGAGCCACCCCCGGTCCAGGCACCCTACCAGCCGACTGTCCATCCGAATCCAAGGCAAGCAGCTGCTGGGGCAGGTGGTGCTGCCGGCGGAATCGTTGGCGGCAGTGGCTCGGTGGACCAATGGGAGCAGCCGTGGCTGCCGGGGCAGTCCGGCGAAATTCTGCTCGTGACGGCATTCGATTTCCTCCGCAACGAGGTGGCGCGGATCGTCGCAGCAGCCGGAGGCCAGCTGCGCTGCATGGACGACGCGATCCAGGCGGCTCCCTATTGGGATGCGGCAGAAGCCGTGCTGGTGGGGAGCGATATCAGGGAACTCCCGCCCCGCCGTCGGGCTCCTGCAGTCCTGGTGGGAACCAGCGGCGAAGGTGACAGCCTGTGGCATCTGGCTGCAGCGCTCGGAGCCGAGCGTGTTGCAGTGCTCCCGGATGCGGCGGGCTGGCTGGCAGAGTACCTTGCGCGCTCCCGGTCGCCGGAAGCAGGGGGTGTGCTCATCGGGGTAACAGGAGGTTGCGGCGGGGCAGGCGCCAGCACCGCGGCCATCTGGTTATCCCAAGCCGCGGCAGGACTGGGCGCCAGTACTCTTTTGGTCGACGGCGATCCCTGGGGCGGTGGGCTTGAACTGGCCCTGGCCGCGGAGGAGTCTGCAGGGCTGCGCTGGCCGGACCTGGCTGAGGCCAGCGGAAGCATAGATCCGGAGCAGTTAAGGCATTCTCTGCCAGTGGCCGGAGGTTTTTCCTTTCTCTCCTGGCCAGGCAGCCGTGAGCGGTCCGCGGCAATACCCGGCGCCACCCTGGCCGGAGTCCTGGACGCGGCTCGGCGCGGCTTTGAGGTGGTGGTGGTTGATATTGGCCGTGCTGCCGAGCCGTTCCAGCAGTTCGCCTGGGACTGCGACCGAATCCTCATCGTCGTTCCGCCCCACTTGAAGGCAGCAGTCGCCGCGGCCAGGCTGGTGCAGGAACTCCCGCCTGTGGAGACCGGAATGCTGGTGCGGGGAAAAGCGAAGGCAACACTGGATGCCGCGCTGATCTCAGAAGCCGTGCGGCTACCCATTCACGGCTACATCCCGGAAATTCGGGGTACCGCTGCCGCGACCGAATCCGGAGGCCTGCTTGATCTGGGGAAGCGGCGGTCCGTACGACGCTTTGCTACAGGTGTCCTGGACGCCGTAGACGATGTCCTGCTGCCGGCAGACATGTCATGAACGGCGTACCAACTGGCCGTCGGCGGCGCCAGCCAGATCCCGGTGAATTGCGGCACAACGATGCAGGCCGTGCTGGCGCGGTCAGTATGGACGCAGGGTTGCTGGAAACAGTCCGCGAGTCAGTAATGGCCGACGCCGGGCCCGTCACGCCGTCGCGGGTGGCAGCAGCAGTCCAGGCGACGGGGCGCCTCCTTGGAACTGCAGGATCGCTGGCGGTGGCCGAACGGCTCAGTGCCGAGTTGAACGGACTCGGGCCGCTTCAACAGCTGACCCGGGATGCCAGGGTTACTGACATATTCGTTAATGCGCCCGATTCGGTCTGGGTGGACAGGGGTGCCGGCCTGGAACGGGCAGCTGCCGCGTTCGCCGGGGAGGAGCACGTCCGCGCGCTCGCAGCCAGACTCGTAGCGGCCGGCGGGCGCCGGTTGGACGACGGCTCTCCCTGCGTAGATGTTCGCCTCGAGGCCGGATACCGCGTCCACGCGGTCCTGCCGCCCATTTCCACCGTCGGCACGCTGCTCAGCATCAGAATCCGGCGGGAGCAGGTGTTTTCACTTGAAGAGCTGCGGCGGAACGGGCTCTTCGGGGACGTCGTCCAGGACATCCTGCAGCGCATCATCCGGGGCAGGCTGAGTTTCCTGATCAGCGGCGCCACCGGCTCCGGCAAGACCACCCTCCTATCCACCCTGCTCGGATTATGTCCGCCCGGGGAGCGGCTGGTCCTCATTGAAGACGCCGCTGAACTCAACCCGGTCCATCCACATGTTGTGGCATTGGAGACCCGGCACGGAAACCTGGAAGGCGGCGGTAGCGTTGACCTGGCGGAGCTGGTCAGGCAGGCCCTACGGATGCGCCCCGACCGGTTGCTGGTGGGTGAATGCCGCGGTGCCGAGGTCCGTGAACTACTCACGGCCATGAACACCGGCCATACCGGCGGGGGCGGGACCATCCATGCGAACACCGCTATGGCTGTCCCTGCCCGGCTCATGGCGTTGGGGGCTTTGGCAGGACTGGACCAGCAGGCGGTGCGGCTCCAGGCAGCGAACGCCCTGGATGTCGTGATCCACGTTGAGCGCACTGCAAACGGGCGGCGCCTCAGCTGCATAGGCGCCGTCATGGATCGTGACGGCGAACTTGCTGTGGTGCCCGCGCTGGAGGTCGTTGACGGAAAGGCCCGTCCGGGGGAGGCGTGGACCATACTTGCAACGCGTCTCGGGCTGGACACCGATGTCCTTGGGCCCCCTTCATGACGGTGTTGGTTCCGGCATTGCTGACCGGACTGCTGGTGTTATCCGCCGCTCTCATGCTGGCGCCGCGGCAGGGTGGGACCCGGCGGGTGCGAAGGGTGCTGGGGTGGCGGTCAAATACTCCTACTGCTGTAACTGCTGCTGCCAACGGGAAGCAGAGCCGCCCAGGCATGCCCAGCATTTTCGCAATTGCGGCATCGCGGCTCCCGGGCGGGCAGGCCCGTCTCAGGGGATCCCAGGACGCGATGACACTGGTGGTGCAGCAGATGGCTGCACTCCTCAAAGGCGGCCGCAATCCGGCCCGTCTTTGGGAGGAACTGATGCTGGTCCATGGTGGGCTTTCCACTGGCCAGTCCGTCCGAACGGTGACTCATACCCGCCGGCCCCAGCGCGCTGAGGCCGGCAATACGTTGGGCGGAGCGTCATTGGACGTGCTTGCGGCGGCGCGGGGTGCCGCCAGGCTTGGCGCTCCGGTGTCGGCAGCCATCAGGGCTGCTGCCCTGCGGGCTTCCTTCCCGCCTGGTAATCGTGAACAGCGGGTGTGGTTCGACGTCGCCGCCTGCATGGATGTTGCGGACGCCAGTGGCTGTCCGCTCGCCGATGTCCTCAGCAGGCTGGCGGCCCAGCTCGAGGTGGAGGACGACGCCGAAGCAGCCCGGCAAACGGCGCTCGCCGGACCCAAAAGCACCGTTACCCTCCTCAGCTGGCTGCCTCTGACAGGACTGGGTCTCGGAGCCGCGCTGGGCGTTGACCCGGTGGCCATCCTGCTCAACACACCCATCGGGATCGCCGCGCTGCTGGCCGGTGCTTTCCTGACCGTCGCCGGCCGTGTGTGGTCCGCCAGATTGGTCCGTTCAGCAGCGGCAGGCCTCGGATGAGACCGGTGCAACGCCCGGTCCGGGAACGGTGCCATGGCTGAGCTGATGAATCCGTTGTTTATTGCGTTGATCCTTGCCGTCGCCGCGTGGCTGTCATTTCCCGCACAGTCCGCCCTGGTACGAAGACTGCGTGGGTTGTCAGCACCGGAAACAGGGATCCCCGAGGATGGCATCAGCCGTTCCGGGAACCCAAGGTCCTCTGGAAGACAGCCCGGATTGCGCGATCCCGCCATGGTGCTGGAGTTGGTGGCGGCAATGCTCGAGGCCGGGTCGGGCCTGGGCCGGGCGCTTGAACTCGTGGCAGTGGCCTCTGTCGACGAGATTCGAAGACCGCTCCGGCCCGTTGTGGCGGCGCTGGCTATTGGTGCGGACTGGGACACCGCCTGGCGGACCAGCAGCAAACTCCATCCGGACATTGTGCTGCTGCGTGATGCCCTTGGCTTCGCCGCGTACACCGGCGCGCCCTCTGCCTCCATCCTGTACGCGCAAGCCGCGCGCATCCGCCGTGACAGGTTCCGGCAGGCCGAAAAGCGTGCTGCCTCCCTGGGCGTGAAGCTGGTTATTCCGCTTGGTCTTTGCTCGCTACCGGCCTTTATCTGTCTCGGTGTGGTGCCCGTTCTGCTCGCGTTGGTGCCGTCCGGAAGCTGAAATAACGACCGGACCTATCCTCCACAGGGGCTGATTCGGCCGGGTTATCCACTTGGCCGGACCGGGGCTTTCGGAGAACTGTAGCGGGCGGGGAGAGTCGACATATCCGGTAAAACCGCCGGGCAACGAAAGGAAAAGCAATGTCCGCACAACTCACAACGCTCGCCGGAACCGCCCCGGCGCAGGCTTCCAGTACCACCGTTTCTGATGAAGCTGATACCGGTCCGAACGCTCCCGGCACCTTGGCCAAGGTCATCGAGCTTTACCCCGGCAGCAGCGCCGGCAGTAGCACCGGCAGTAGCCGGGTCACAGCCCGACGCAGGAATAACCGACTCGCCATCCTGCGGCTCAAGCTCACCTACTTCGGCCGCGCCCGACTCATGGCATCGGACGCGGGCATGGCCACTGCGGAATACGCGATTGCCACCTTGGCCGCTGTCGGATTCGCCGGCCTGCTGGTCTTCGTGCTCCGCAGTGAAGAAGTACGTGGGTTCCTGCTCACCCTCATCCGTACGGCACTAGCCCTCCCATGAGTGACGCAGGCTGCGGGAAGGACAATGGGCCTTCGGGATCCCGCGGAGCAGTGACTGCCGAGTTTGCCGTTGTCCTTCCCGCAGTCCTGTTCCTGCTCGCCCTGCTTCTTGCCGGAGCGGCCGCCGGCGTAACCCAACTGCGGCTGGAGGGGGCAGCCCGTGCAGGTGCCCGCGAACTGGCGCGAGGAGGGGAGACAGCCGCCGTGACTCAGACGGTTCGCTCGCTGGCCGGGGCGACTGCGGCCGCTTCCGTTTCCGTTGACGGAGACTGGTCCACCGTCACGGTGGCTGACAGGGCAGGCGGCCCGGTGGGAGGCCTAGTGCCATGGACGCTGTCCGCCACAGCCACTGCGCGGACCGAGGCAACGGCCTGGCCCAACTCACTGATCGGTGTCTCCGTTGGCGAGTAAGGATGCGGAGCGTGGTTCCGGGACGGTGCTGGCCGCCGGGCTTGGGATGGTCCTGGTGCTTTGCCTGTCGATGTTGCTGCTACTTGCGCAGGCTTCGGTCATGGCCGGACGGGCAGCGTCAGCGGCAGACTTGGCAGCGCTCGCGGCCGCTGATGCCTGGCGGGGCCTGACGTCCGGCGAGCCTTGTGCCGTGGCCAGGGAGGTAGCGGCGCGGCACAGCGCCCAGTTGCTCGAGTGCACCACGTCAGCTGATAGCTCCGTGGAAGTCCGGATCCAGCTCAACGCCGCGGTTATCATTGGTCGGGCCACAGCCACGTCCAGGGCAGGACCGCCCCTGCCTTAACGGGAATGACCGGGCTTCCTCTTCGAGCCGGTGCCCGCGCTAGCTCCCTGGAGGCGCGTATGTGGCAGGCACTCCGGTAGCCGCGCCGGCGTCGGCAACCCAACTCCTGCTGGCTGGACCGGCTTCGCCAGGATCTGAATCGGCAGGACCGCGACCACCAGTACTGGTGTCGGCCGGCCCCGCGTCCCTCGCGTCACGCAAAAGGACATCGAGAAGAGTCACGGCGGCGTCTTTGTCCAGGGGGTTGTTCTTGTTGCCGCATTTGGGCGACTGCACGCAGGACGGGCAACCGGACTCGCACTCACAGGCTTTGATGGCATCACGGGTGGCGGCCAGCCACGTCCGGGCCTTGTCGAAGCCGCGTTCAGCGAACCCTGCACCGCCCGGGTGGCCGTCGTACACGAAGATCGTGGGCACGCCTGTATCGGCATGCAGGGCTGTTGAGACACCGCCAATGTCCCAACGGTCGCTGGAAGCCACCAGCGGCAGCAAACCGATTGCAGCGTGTTCGGCCGCATGGAGGGCGCCAGAAAACTGCGCTTCAATCAGGCCAGCACCGGTGAGGGACCTGTTGTCCACCACAAACCAGACGGCCTTGGTAAAAAGGTCGCGAGCGCCCAGTTGCAGGGGTTCCTCTCCCAGGACCTCGTTGGAGACCAGTGCCTTGCGTTGAAAGGAAACAACCTGCGTGGTCACCCGGACGTCGCCAAAATGAACGCTGATGTCGCCCCACTGCGCCGTCCTCAGCGTATCCAGCACCTCAATCTGGGTGACGTCCCGTGCCGTTGTGTAGTAATCCGGGTTAGCCCGCCGCGCCACAACGCAGTGGTCCTGCTCGTTAAGTTCCTCCACCACGTACGTGTCGCCCTGGTGCACATACACTGCACCTGCGTGGGCCTGGTAATGGGTCTGTGGCGAATCCATGGTGCCCAGAACCGAGCCTGTATCCGCATCAATGATGTTGACCGGGCCGCCGCCGTCCCCCCTAAGGCTGACCATCCCGGCGGCGTTTTGCGGGTGGGTCCAGAACCAGCCTGCAGGCCTGCGCCGCAGATAGCCTTGGGCTACCAACTGGTTCAGCAGACGTTCGGCCGTGGGCCCGAACAGTTCCAGTTCACCGGCACCCAGCGGCAGCTCGGCGGCGGCCGCGCAGAGGTGCGGGCCCAGCACGTAGGGGTTGCCGGGGTCGAAAACCGTGGCCTCAACAGAGACATCGAAGATGGCCTCGGGATGGTTCACCAGGTAGGTATCCAGGGGGTCGTCGCTGGCAACAAAGGCGGCAATGGCGTCTTGCCCGGCCCGTCCTGCCCGGCCGATTTGCTGAAAAAGTGATGCCCGGGTACCCGGCCAGCCTGCCACGAGGACCGCGTCCAGGCCGGAGATATCTATACCCAGCTCCAGGGCCGAGGTGCTGGAAACTCCGAGCAGCTCACCTGAACGCAGGGCACGCTCCAGTTCGCGGCGTTCCTCTGGCAGATAACCGGAGCGGTAGGCGGCAATACGTTGTGGAAGGCTGGGATCCACCTCGTCCAGGAGACGCCGGGTGATGCTGGAAATGGTCTCCGCACCGCGGCGGGACTTGATGAAAGCGATGGTCCTGATCCGGGCTGACACAAGGTTGGCCAATAGATCTGCTGTTTCGGCGATGGCGGTTCGGCGGGCGGGAGCGCCGTTTTCGCCCTTGAGTTCCAGCAGGGCCGGTTCCCACAGGGCCACAGTGGTGGAACCGTGGGGTGACGTGTCCTCCGCGACCGCCCGGACTGGCGCACCGATGAGCCGGCCGAAGGATTTCCCGGGCTCAGCCGCTGTTGCAGAGGCTGCGATGAACACCGGCTCCGGCAGGGACTGGCCGGCCCCGTAATAGGCACAAATCCGGCGCAGCCGGCGCATGAGATTGGCAACGTGGGAGCCGAAAACGCCACGGTAGCTGTGGGCCTCGTCGATGATGACGTAGCGGAGCCGGCGGAAGAAGCTGGCCCACCAGGCGTGGTTGGGCAGGATCCCGAAGTGGAGCATGTCCGGATTGGCCAGGATGAAGTTTGCGTGGTCGCGGATCCAACGGCGGGATGCGGGGTCGGTGTCACCGTCGTACGTTTCTGCGCGGACGGTGGGCAGCTTCAAGGCTCGGATTGCCGCGAGCTGGTCCGCCGCCAGCGCTTTGGTAGGGGACAGGTACAAGGTAGCGGCGCCGTCTTCGTGGATTTTGCCCGGTTCGGAGAGGACGCGAAGTTCGGAGCGGTGGATGGCGTCGAGCGCGGGCAGTTGGTAGGCCAGGGACTTTCCTGATGCCGTTCCGGTAGCGATCACTACATGTTCACCGGAGTGGGCCAGCCGAGCAGCTTCGATCTGGTGCCGGTAGGGCTCCTGGATTCCCAGCGAACGGTAGGCGTCCACCACGTCAGGATGCGCCCACTCGGGCCAGGGCGCGTGGATGGCCTGGCGGGCCGGGATGACATGGACATGACGGAGCTGCTCCGGATCCGGGCCGCGGCCCAGCAGGGGAATCAGCGAGTCATGGGGGTTCACCCCAACATTCTTTCATCCGGGCGCCCTGGCCGACGTATCGGTGTGCCAGGACCGGAGTCAGGCAACCGAGAGGTCGGCCCCGGCCGGTGCATCCGAAACGGACATCATGAGGACCTGGCACACCTTGTCCCAGCCCAGGTGCGAGTACAGCTTCTGCCCGTCCAGGGAGGCCAGGAGCAGGCCTTCCTCCACGTCCTTGGTCAGGGCCTGGGCTGCGAGGGCCTTCATGATGAGGCTGCCCAGGCCGCGGCGCTGGAAGGTGGGCTCCGTAACGATCTTGTCGAACACCACGGTCCCGTCGACCACGAACATTTGCCCGCTGGCTGCCACCAGGCTCCCCGAGCGCACGATGGCGTGATGGACGCCCTCGGCTTCGGCTGTTTCCAGGGTGAGGTCGTCGTCGGCAAGCCAGGGGTCTTCCGCATCCTGGGTGGACATGTCCACGATCATCATGGTTTGCGAAGCAGAGGTCATCTTCAGCCCGTGTTCCTGGGCAAGGAAGCTGTACCGGGCCACGTCGTTGGTCAGCACCGTCAGAACCCGCGTCGGTGTCTCAGCGGTTTTTGCTGCCAACTCCGCGAACTCGGGGTCCGAGGGGTCGTGGGCAAAGTATTCCCAATCCTGCGTGGAGTCGTGCCGCAGCGCAGCCGGGAAACGGCCCTCAGTGGAAACTTGATATCCGCGGCAGCCGGCCCAGCCGGCTACCCAGACCTCCAAAAGGTGAGCCACATCTTCAACCATGGTTTCGGGAGTCATGAGTCGAGGGTATTGCAGCCGCCCGGCGAGCAACAGGGGCGGAGGGGAAGAATGCACCTTGCTTATGGAATTGTGATCAGATGTGACCAAAGTACCCTTGAATACGTGAACAAGATTGTGCTCTTTTACGGATTTACCCCGCTGGCCGACCCGGATGCCGTACGTCTCTGGCAGCGCGCCCTGTGCGAGAAGCTTGGCCTGCGCGGCCGCATCCTGATCTCCAAGGACGGCATCAACGCAACTGTCGGCGGCGAAATCCGGGCGGTAAAGGAGTACGTCAAAACCACCCGTGAGCATTCCGGTTTCCGGGGGATTGACGTGAAATGGTCCGACGGCGGCGCGGAGGACTTCCCGCGGCTGAGCGTCAAGGTCCGGGATGAGATCGTCTCCTTCGGGGCGCCAGGTGAACTCACCGTTGACTCCAGCGGGGTCGTGGGCGGCGGCAAACACCTGCAGCCCGAAGAACTCCACGAACTGGTGGAAGCCAGGAAGCAGGGTGGCGAGGAAGTGGTGTTTTTCGATGGCCGCAATGCTTTCGAAGCGCAGATCGGCCGGTTCAAGGACGCGATAGTGCCGGACGTCGCCACCACGCATGACTTCATAAAAGAGCTGGAGTCCGGCAAGTACGACGACCTCAAGGACAAGCCGGTTGTCACCTACTGCACGGGCGGGATCCGCTGCGAAGTCCTGTCCAGCCTGATGGTAAACCGGGGCTTTAAAGAGGTCTATCAGCTGGACGGCGGCATCGTCCGCTACGGCGAAACCTTCCGGGACAAGGGCCTTTGGGAAGGCTCGCTGTATGTGTTCGACAAGCGGATGCACCTGGAGTTCAGCGATGAGGCAAAGGTGATCGGCGAATGCGTTCGCTGCGCCGCGCCCACCAGCAAGTTCGAGAACTGCTCCAATCCGAGCTGCCGCAACCTCACGTTGTACTGTGCCGAATGCGCTGCCAGCCCTGAGACGCTCCGCTGTCCCGAAGGCTGCGCTGCCTAGGGCGCATTCGAAAGCGGGGCGCGATAAACCCCTCCGCCATAGGGGCCAGCATCACCTTAGATGCCGTCGCCGGATGAAGTACTCCGCCACGGCGAGGTTTATCACCCATGCTGCTCCCATCAGCAAAGCCCTCATCGTCACGTCCGGCGGGCTGGAAAGCAGCTCCGGCACGATCAGGATCAGGGCCTGGGTACCGGCGCCGACACCGATGGCATAGGCCCGGGTCATCCACGCCCCATGCTGGACGAAGTCGCCACGAATTACTGCGTAGAGTCCCAAAACCAGGCTCATCACCATCGCGGATCCGAAGAAGAGCCGAAGGACGAGGAGGAGCTGCCCGTCGCTGGGTGGCAGCACATAGAAGACTGCCATCCACAAACCGCTAAGGGCGGCGAGCAGGCCGGCTGGCAGGAGGATACGTCCGGCGATACGGTGCCAGCGGCGCCGGCGAAGGGAAGGGACGAACTGGAAAGCGCCCAGCAGCGAATACACGGTAACGCTCACGATGTGGATCAACACCGGGACAGGGGACTCGAAGAACCGGGCGTTGCGGTCCGTGATGGCAGCTCCGCCGGATAACTCGGTGAGCCGGGCGGCCCCCGCAAGCACCGGGATGAGGCTGAGAAGGATCAAGCCGGTGGGCACAAGCCACACGGGCCGGCGGCGCGCTGTAGTTCGCCGGGCCGGCCCGGCCGGGGCTGTTTGTCTGGTGGCGTTCACTGATGTCCTGGTCGTGTAGGTCCCGGCAGTGGTGCGGAATGCGGGAAGGGCTGACAACACAAGGTGTACGGCGTACACCTATGAATCACCCTAGGTGTACGGCGTACACTAGTCAAGGGTTTAGTTACTCCTATCAGGAAGGCGGTCCACATGGGTCTAAATGCTCAAGGCGTGCCACGCGCCCGCCTTAACCGGGAGAGGGTGCTCCGGACTGCTGTCACCTTGGCTGATGAACTGGGAATAGGCGTGCTGAGCATGCGCAGGCTGGCCCAGGAACTCCAGGTGGTACCGATGGCGCTTTACAAGCACATAGCCGGCAAGGAAGAACTTCTGGACGGCATGGTGGATGTCATCGTCAGTGAAATTGATCCCCCGGCCAGCCAGACGGAGTGGAAGGATGCCGTCCGGCAGCGGATTCTCTCGGCCAGGAGGGTGCTTCAGCGGCATCCGTGGGCCAGGCAGGTCCTCGAGACCCGGACCAACCCCACGCCGGGCGTGCTTGGCTACATGGACTCCTTCATCGGCATGTTCCTCGACAGGGGCTTCTCCATTGACCTGACCCATCACGTTATGCACGCCATAGGCAGCCGCATGTGGGGATTCACCCAAGAGCTGTTTGACGAGCCGGCGGAGAACGCCGATCAATCGGACCAAGCGAACCAACCCGGGCAAAACTCTGACGTCGAGGGACCTGACAACGAGGCCCACCAGGCGATGAAGCAGGCAATGCTCCGCCAGATGGCCGAGCGTTACCCGAACGTCACGAAGGTGGCTATGGCTTCTGCGCACGACCAGGATGGCGTGGTGGGGCATGGCTGTGACGACCAGTTTGAATTCGAGTTCGCGCTCGACCTCCTGCTGGACGGGATCGAGAAACTGCACGCCCAAGGCTGGACGTCCACGCAGCCACGCCGCGCGTGACGCGCCGGCCTTCATCGGCCGGGTACATGCAGCCGGTCGGGTATAAGCAGCAGGCTAAAGCAGGATTATCCGGTAAGCGACGTTCGCGTCGTCATCAGCATGGACGCGCAGCGACAACACGGCTTCCGCGGGCAGCTGGATAACATTGACCCGCGCCGGACCGCACAGCAGCCTGAGGTCGATCAGGACGGACTCCCCGTTCCGGACCAGGAAATCCACCCTTCGCACGCTCCGGCAGGCCAGCGTCAGCGAATATGTTCCCGGGACCAGCAGGCCGGTGTCCTCCCAACGCTCCTCGTCTTCTTCAAGCCGGGTAAGGCTGCGGTATACCACCTCTCCTGAAGCCTCCGGCATGATGTCCTGTGCCCAGGCCTGCATTTGCTCCGCTGCCACTGCAGGCGGGCCCTGACGCCGGACGTGCGGCTCCACTATGGCCGGAGCAGTTGTAGCTGCCACTTCCGGCGGGGACCAGGCGTCCTCGTAGGTGTATTCACAGCCGGCCGCCATAGGCAGCGAAAGGACCAAAGCGAGTACGACGGCGGTTGGCCGGCCGGGTGCCACGCGTGTCCGTTCCGGCGGGCCTGCTTTGGCCCGCCAAGGACCGCTCCACCGCGCCTTCACAGACGGCATATCTAGACTGTATGCCCGGCAAAGGTCCGAAACCAGAGGCAGTTATGGGCGGTGGCGTCAACCGGAAGCCGGAGGCAGATGTGCGGTGGCCGGACCAGGGAATTCTGCCGTCCCCTCCGGCTCAAATGGAACTTTCAGAAGCCGGATTCCGCCGACTGCATACGGTGATTCGATGGGCTGCAAAGTGATGGTCGCTGGCCCCTGGACCAGGTCAATCAGCGTTTCGGTGGCCTGGCCGCATTCGACGTTGATCATTGTGGCCACATGCTCATGCCGCCCATGCTTCCGGCAAGGACCTCTTCCCCATCGGTCCCAGCTGAGCTTCCACGGCTGCTGTCAGCTCCGCCTTCTTCGCTTCGAGGGCCAGCCGTGATTCCCTGGAATTGACCGGTTCCCCAGTGGACGTGGGCGTGTTGCCGGGCAGTGGTTCAAGATCGGCGTACTCGCAGCCTGCCAACCCTGCCAACAAAAAGCAAGGCCATCCCCATCATCCGCGCAACTACGGAGCGCCCCCGCAGTGGTGCCTCCCGCCGTCGAACATTTCCCCGAAAGTCATGGACAGAGCTAACGTGTGGCATCAGGGGACAAGCCCGGTAGACCAGAGGCGGGGTCATCCGCAGTGGCGGAAGTGGGCGGCGTGAGGGGAATGGGGACGCCAGGCTGAGGTAAGGGCGAGCCGTTCGTTGCGGCGCTCTCCGGCTCAGCCTTGAACAATCTTGCCCCACCAACGGCGAAATCCGGATCGTCCCGCGTCAGGCTTACGGTCACTTGGCCCGGAAGCAGATCAACCAGGAAGGTTGTGGGTTCGCCACAAGTCACAAAGAACATTCCGGTGCTTATTGATTCGGAACCGGTGTCCTGGGAGACATCCATGCTGACCTGTCCATTCGGACTGCATGCAACAACCAGGCCATACTGTCCCGGCTCGTCGACGCGGACCATAGACCGGACCATTCCCTTGGCAGGCATGCCGCCGGTCGCTCCCCCGGCGCCAGGGGCTGGGAGAGTAGCGAGCTGCTGATCTACGTCAGCCTTCAATTCGTCAAAGCGGGCGTCGAAGGCCAGCTGCTCCTCCCGTGACCGTTCGGCGAATACCGGCGGCGTGGGTGCAGGTGTCGTGGTGGGCGCCGGTTCGAGCGGGGCGTATTCGCAGCCAACCACCCCCGGCGCCAATAAACAGCCCAGCCCCAATACCACCGCGCTACGAAAGTGCCGGCGAAAAGGCGCCTTCCGCCGTCGAACATTCCCCCAAGAAGCCACACGCAGAGCTTAGCCTGCGGAAACCAGCCGGTAGGCATAAAGGACCGGTGCGTCAACGCTGGAGACGCTGAATTCCAAGCGACCTCCGGGAACTGCAAGCCTGGCAGTTTCGCGGGAGCCGTAGCACGCGGCACCCAGGTCCAGGAGCTCTTTGCCGGCGGCGCGGACGGCCAGGAAGGTTTTGCCACCGCCCTCGCACACCAGGGTCAGCGAGTAGGAACCGGCGGGAACATCCGTCGTGGAGACCGAGGGTTCAGCGTCCGAGAGCCGGCCGGACTGTTCAACCGCTGGGTCTTCGGTGCCCGCGCTGGGGGAAGGCAGCGCCGTTTCCTGCCACGCCGGGACGTCGGCATCCTCGATGGACACCCGCGGAGTGCAGGCTGTCGCAGAAAACACGACGGCGGCAGCGGCGGCCACTGCCTGGGCGCGCCGCAGCGCGGGGTGGGGGAGAGTCATGCCTCCAATTTACCGCCGCCAGGCACGGTCACGGACGAGGGCCCGGGCCCGCCACCGTGCGGCAGTGGATCATGGCGTTCTCCATGATGATTCCGGCAGCGTCCGCCGCAGCTGCGGCGGTCTCGATGTTTACTCTTCCGCGTAGGCCCATTAGGGTCATCGGCGCGTCGCAGGTAGCAGTCTTGGCGCTGCCCGTCTTCTCTGGTCCAGGCATCGGCATCGTCAGACCTGGAGCCTTACCCACTTTTTTGTGTGCTGGAGCTTGATACTGCAAGTCCATGGCCTGCCGGTCCCAGAACGGCCAATGCCGTGTCGAGACGGTCCTGAACGGTGCCACGCAGAATATGGACTGGCCTGCGTCCCATCGACAGCAGTTCGTACAGCCGCAGGTGGGCCTCGTTTTGGAACCGGTCGCTGATTGGTGCCCCCTTCAGGGGAAGCGGGAATTCAACAGGGAGGAAGAATATCTCGTCGTAGGTGGCCTCGATGTAGTCGAGCGCCTCTTCTGCAAAGGCATCAATCAGGTTGAGCTGAACTTGGGCTGCCGGTGACGGTGCCGGGTCCTCGCCCTCGGTCGGGAAGATGCCAAGTCTGAGTCGCACTGAGGCGTAAACCCACTCGTGGAGGACTGAACCGTCGGAGATCACGTCCTGTACGCTCTGTTCCTGAACAATGCGCTCAGTGTATCGCCGCTGGGTCAGGTGAAGGACCTCTTCGTTGGTGCATTCCTGCAGAGACTTCAGCTGGCCACGAGCGGGGTTATGCATGGGCGTCGGTACCGGGGCTACCAGCCCCGTTGCTGCTTCCAGTGCCTTTGTGAGTGTCGTCTTGCCGACGCCGTGCGCGCCCGTAATCGCGATTTTCAAATTGCTTCCTTACATGTGTCTAGCTGCCGCCATCCGGCGAGTAGTGAGTGCAGACCAAGCGCTGTGTTCGTGCTGTTCACAGCGATCGGGCAGCCGGTGAGCTCCATGAACGGCACATCCGAAATGTCGTCCCCATAGGCATGGGAAAGGTCCAGGCGTACTGAACCGCTGACCGCATGCGCCCTTACGGCTGCTGCTTTTCCCTGACCGATCATCGGGGTGTGTATTTCTCCTGTGTACTTGCCTGCTTCGACCACCAGATCGGTGGTCAAAATGTCTTCGGCCTGGATATGGGT
Organism: Pseudarthrobacter sp. TRD_SC_9; assembly: GCF_055361265.1. Taxonomy (NCBI): domain Bacteria; kingdom Bacillati; phylum Actinomycetota; class Actinomycetes; order Micrococcales; family Micrococcaceae; genus Pseudarthrobacter; species Pseudarthrobacter sp. TRD_SC_9. The sequence continues at coordinate 3,142,841 of NZ_CM143956.1, read as the reverse complement.
GGCCAGTGGCAGAAGGGCCGGGGCGAACGACCCGCTGACCAGCACAAGCCGGTCACCCCGCCCCCGGTGGAGCTCCAGTCGGTGACGCATCTCCTCGAACACCAGGCGGCTGCCATGATCTTCGAGTGCCCGCGAAAACCATCGCTTGCCCAGTTCTGATGTCTCTTCCACATCCCGGCCCGCCCACCACCGGAAGTACTCCCGGTTGGTCTGCTCCCGTGGCGCGCCAAAGCTTTTTAGCCTGCGCAGTGCGGCGAGGAAATCCAACCCGTCTTCGAGGCGTTCTTGTTCAGCGGCATCGAAGAGCAGGAGTTCAAACATGGTGGTGAGCGGGGTCAGGGTGCCATCGACATCAAAATAGGCTGCCGCCCCTTGTACTGGAGTCAGAGCGTGCCCTCCGGCGCCCGCCGGGCGCTGACAATATCGCTGAGGGCGGCGAACGACCCGGCTTCGGCGATTTCCCAATCATGGAGTGTAAATCCGTATTTCTGACTGATCATCACGGCGATCTCGACGAGGGAGAGCGAATCCACTTCCATTTCATCGAAACTGGTTCCGGCATTGGCGTCACCAATGATTTCCGGTGCGGCGGAACGGATTAACTCGACGAGTTCCTCGGCGTTTACGAGGGTTGCAGGCTGGGACATGGTGTTGTCCTTTCAGAAAGGTTCTGTTGTGGATCTGTCACAGTGATTCCGGGCCACGACAGTGTCGCCGCGCCCCAGGTGGTGCCGCCGCCGAAGGCGGTGAGCAGCATTTTGTCGCCCTTGCTGAACCTGGTCGCGGAGTCTGCGAGGGCCAGCGGAATGGAGGCTGCGGAGGTGTTTCCGACGCGGTCCAGGTGCAGAACTGCCCGTTCTGACGGGATGCCGAGAACGGCGCCAACCCGGTTGAGAATGCGATGGTTCGCCTGGTGGGCGACGAGCCAGTCAACGTCTTCAGCGTTCCATCCACTGTCTGCGAGGGCGGTTCGGGATGAGCCTGCCATCGCCTCGACAGCCTTGGCAAACACTTCTTTGCCCTGCATTGTGAAGAACCGGTCGGCGTCCAGGGTTCCGGCATTCACGGGCATCCGGGATCCTCCTGCCGTGACCTTGATCAGGTCCTGGCAGGTGCCGTCTGAATGCAGGTCAAAGGCGGAAAGCTGTCCTGGCTGACCTTCTTCGCCGGCCCCGACAACGACCGCTCCCGCGCCGTCCCCGAAAATGATGGCAGTGTTGCGGTCTTCAGGGTTGGTGATGGCGCTGAACGTATCCGCCCCGATAACCAGTACGTTCCGGTTCTGGCCGGACAGGACGGAGGCATTGGCCTGCGCGAGGGCGTATATAAACCCCGAACAGACCGCTCCCAGATCGAAGGCCGCTACAGCTGCCAGCCCAAGTCTGCTGGCTACCGCCGGTGCGGTCGCAGGGCAGGGATGATCCGGGGTGGTTGTTGCCAGGATGACCAGATCAATGTCCGGATTCCCTGCTGAAGCGAGAGCCCGTCGTCCCGCTTCGGTAGCCATATCGCTGGTTGCCTCCCCTTCGGCGGCCACCCGTCGGGTCCTTATGCCTGTGCGGGTGCGGATCCACTCATCGGTGGTGTCCAGGCGACTCTCCAGGTCCCGGTTGGTGACGATACCTGCCGGGACGTAGCCGCCCAGGCCCTGGAGGACAACCGCATCCGGCTTCTGTTTAGTGAGAGCCGGCAAGTTCGCGGTCCTTTTCGCTGCGGACGTCCAGTGCATCGTATTCTTCCTGGGCCCGCTGGATGGCTTCATCGATACTCATCACCCGGGGCAGGTTGTAGTGGGCGGTGATGCCTTCCAGGCGTTCCGGGATTGATCCGCCGATGGTGACGTTAGGGATGCCGAGCTTGGTGATTTCGTCCTGGATCATCTGGTCGGCAAGGGCACGGAATTTCTCATTGACAGGGCGGTGTCCGTCGGCCACAAGGGGAAATTCGATGGGCAAGTGTACGAAAGCGTCGTAGTTGGCCAGGGCGTGCTGCTTGGCTGGCACGCCGAGCGCGTTGATGACCTCTTCAAAGAAGACCAGTTCGCCGGTCTTTTCCACGGTCTCGAGGTCGACGGAGTCGTTGGGGTTGATCCCCACCAGGACACGGACCGTACCGTAGATCCACTCGTGAAGCGACGAGCCGTCGGAGATGAAGGTGTCGCCGAGGTGGGACTCGTTCACTGCCCGTTCCGTGTTGCGGCGGGTGATGAGCATCAGGATTTCCGCCGCGGTGCACTCTTCCAGGGTCTTGCCCGGGACGGAGATGGGAAGAAGCTCGCGCATCGTCTTGGCGGCGCTGCGGGGCATGCCAGTCAGGTGGGCCAACGCCATAGTGGTGAAAGTCTTGCCGGATGAGTAGGTGCCGGAGATTGCGAGTTTCATGTGCCGTCTTTCGTTAGATACGGAGGGAGTTGGTTCTTGTGGTCAGCCCGGAAGCTGGTGCGCCACGTCGCAAGTGATCTCGAGGTGGTCGCCTATCCGCCCGACGATGTCTGCACAGCGCCATGGCTCGCCGTTCAACGGCAAGGTTCTGGGGCGGCGCAGGCGCACGTCGAGGGAAAGCTTGTTGAGGATGCTGGCCGGCGGGGCGGTAGCTGTGATGACTGTCCGACGCATCCAGAGGGTATTACTGTCGGCCCTGGTGATGCCGTCGAGCTCGTACAGCAGAACCTGGCCGAGTTGCAAGGTGGCGACGAAGCCTTCAAGCAAGGACAATCCGGGCTGGTATCCGGCCTCCAAGCCGAGTCCTGGAGTATCTTCCTGGCCGCCGGTGACGACGAGCGTCGCTTCGGCGGCCGTCGCACCAGTTCCGACGGTAACGTTCCGGATGTCTGAGCGGCGGGCTTTGTACATGTTGCCGTAGATCCTGCGTGCCGTGTCCCCGACAAGGGCATCAGGGTTGTCAGTGCGCAGATTCGCCTTGGAGGCTACGCACATTGGGTGGTGGAGGGCGAGGACTGCTTTCATGGAGGCCATCTTGACGCTGACGTGGATGATCCCGTCTGTTGATTGGCCGGTCGTTTGAGCGGTAACGGGGAAGTCGTCAAGGGTGTCCTCGACGGGTTCTCCGCCAGCGGTGATGGTTAGTTCGCGGACGTACACCAGGGGCAAAATCGAGGGGGCATAGCGGCTGGCCAGGAGTGCCTCGGAGGCTTCCAGGGCCAACACGATGGCGTCAGTGGTACCCAGGTGCGGTTGTTGTGACGTCGAGCCTTTGATTGACCAGAGGTCCCCGACCCGTACCGATCCGCGGGCGTCCATGTGGCTTACTCCCTCCGGCGTGTGCCGGATAAAGAGCTTTCGTAATGCCGGAGTCGTTTTGCGGTAGCCGCTGCCGAAGAAGCGGGCGGTGGAAGGCCCCAGATAGTCATCGACGTTGGCCAGGACAAGCGGGCCGGGGATGGTCAGGCTCATGAAAATGTGCTTTCTGTTGAAGTTTTCTTAGACGGCTTCAGCGGCTGCGAGTTCCGGCTCCGCCGGCGCTTCCTTCTTGGCGGGCAGGAAGAGAAGTATGAGGGCCGCCGCTGCCAGGATGATCAGCGCGTTGACCAGGAGGCCGAAGTGAACTCCGCCCAGGATTGCCTCGGCCGTGGCAGGATCGGCGTAGTTGCCGGTGGTGAACGCCACGGCAATGGCGCTGACAATCGGGGTGCCGATGGTGAATGCCACCTGCTGGGTCTGCCCGGCCAGCCCGGTCGCAAGGCCCTGTTCGGTGTCAGGCAGGCCGGAGGTAACAGCGACGGTGTAGGCCACGATGCACAGCACGTGTCCAAAGCCGCCGATGGCAGTGGCTGCCAGGATGTGAGTGAAACCGATTCCGGCATCCATGCCCAACAGCAGGAAGCTCAGGGTCGAAACACCCTGAAGTGCTAGCCCGAGGACCAGGGTCGCCTTGGCTCCGATCCTGTTGATGATGTTGGCTGCAACAAGTCCGCCGGTGAATGCGCCGGCGCCGAGAACACCGAAGGCCAGTCCGGTAGCGAATGCAGAGGATTCAAGAACACGCTGCAGGTAGATCGTGAGGAGGAAGACCTTGCCGCTTTCCATGGAAAACGTCACCAGCCCGCCCAGGTTTCCAAGCAACACCGAAGGACGTTTGAGGATGGTCACGGCTGCCAGCGGATGGGAAGAGCGGGCCTCGATGTTCCAGAAGAGAACGAACGCCAAGGCGCAGGCGACCAGCAGACCCAGGGTCCACGGCGAGGACCAGCCAACACGTTCGACCGAGGTGACGCCAAGTACGAGGGCCAGCAGGCCCAGGGTGAGGGTGACCGCACCGGGAACGTCGAGTTTTTGCTTGATCCTGGCGGAGAGGTCGTGGATCGCGAACGGCGCCAGGGCGAGGATGATGATGCCGACCGGAACGTTGATGAAGAAGGTGAACCGCCATCCGAAGAGGTCGGTCAGGACGCCGCCGAGGACCGCTCCGACAGCGAAGCCCAAGGACAGCAGGGCGCCGTTGAGTCCGAGGGCCTTGTTCCGGAGCGGGCCTTCCTCGAAGGAGGTGGTCAGCAGGGACAGGGCTGCCGGCATAGTGATCGCCGTGGCAAGGCCCTGGCCTATGCGGGCTGCGAAGAGGACGGAAGGGTCGGTGGCCAGGCCGCCTACTGCCGAGGCAATCGTGAGGATGACCATACCGATAAGGAACATCTTTTTCCGGCCGTAGTAATCACCGATGCGTCCCATGAGCAGGACGAGGCCGGCAGCGGCGAGGGCGAATAGGGTGATGATCCACTGCAGGTCACCGTCGGCGATGCCGAGGTCCCTGCCCATGGCCGGCAAGGCCACGGTGACGATGGAGAAGTCGAGGGCGAACATGAACTGCGCGCCGAGGAGTAGGGTCAAGATAAGTCGCTGGCGGCCGGTAAGGGCAAGCGCGGGAGTAGGCGTTTTTGTTGGCATGCTTCCAGCCTGCCGGGGTCCGAACACCCTATCCAGAGTCCCTTTATGGTGGTGTTGGATCCACTACGCTAAGGGACCGGCTCCCAGCGCCGTTCCCCGTCCGGGCCGGTGCCGACTCGACCGAACACTACGTCTCCGAAATGCATGCCGGCGCCTGTCGCTCCGGTACTGGACAGGAAATCAAGGACCCGTTCTCTGCTGATGAGCGACTCTTGCGGATCGGCCTCAAAGCAGGAGTTCAGTTCCGGCTGCCCGACCTGCACCGGGCTGTGCATCACGTCGCCGAAGCACAGCAGTTGCTCGCCTTGAGCCTTAATCAGGTAGGACATATGTCCGCGGGTATGGCCCGGAGTGGCCACCGCCGTAACGCCAGGAATTATCTGTGCCCCTTCGCTGACCGGGGTCCACTGCGGTCCGGTCCTTCCGGGATGTGCGGATAGCTCCAACGCGCCGGCGAACTTCGGTGCGACGGCCAGCAACGCACCCGGCCCCGCGGCGCTGTTGAGCCAGCCGGTGTGGTCCTCATGCAGGTGGGTGAAAGCCACTGCATCGAGGCGGTCCGGCAGGACACCGTGGCTGCCCAGCTGCCCGCCGTGCATGGCGCCCAGTGCGGGGTGGGACTGTTCCGCGGGCAGCTGGCGGGGTCCGAAGCCGGCGTCGATAAGGAGCGACCTTCCGGCGCCGGCAACGAGCAGTGACCCGATTGAACCGGTGAGGAATCCGTCGTCCCCGATCATGTCCTCCTGCCCTCTGTAGGCTGTGTGGCCCGGCCGCAAAGAGAACCAAACGTCAGGTTCCAACTGCACATACCCGTCCGGAAGATAGGTCACTGTGAACTCACCGACTGTAACGCTGCGTAGGGTCGGCGCGGCGCTCCAGCGTTCTGCTGCTACGCGGACAGGGCTGGTGCTGTGGCTCAGGGCTATCTCCTTGGTGGCGGTGGTCAGACAGCGCGTGCGAGGGCTTCCGCGGTGCCGGAACCAACTTTGGGCAGGTACAGGAAGACGCGGAGGTCATTTCCGCCTACGGGGTTGAGGACGACAGATTCGAGGGTGAGCCGTCCAAGCTGTTGGTGGTCGAAGACGATATCGACGTGAGGTTCAACGCCAACGACGTAGCTGTCCCAGTACTCCTTGAATTCGGGAGAGACTGCAGCAATTTTGTCCGCGAGCATGCCGAAGATCGGGTCGCCGGCGTACATCGCAGCTTGCCGATGGAACTGGGCGGCCATCATGCGGCCGGCCAGTTCCCTGTGCGGATAGTGCGCAGCGACGTCAGGTTTGGTGAAAAAGGCTTCAAGGCAGTTCGAGCCGAGGCTGATCCCGAAAACATACTCAGCCAACTCATTGGTTGCTATGACGTTCCAGTACCTGTCTACGGCGTAGGCGGGGGAGTGCGAAAACCCGGCCAGGGTCCGGGACATGATTGCCCGGACTTCGGCGGCAGCGGAGCGCCGGATGGGCTGTTGTTTCCCGGCGAGCTCGTAGAGGTGCTCCAAGTCTCCCTCTTCGAGCCGCAGTGCCTGCCCGATCGCATCGATGACGTCTGAGGAGACTCCGATGTCACGGCCCTGTTCAAGCCAGGTGTACCAGGTCACCCCAACATTGGCGAGGACAGCAACCTCCTCGCGGCGGAGCCCGGGAGTGCGCCGCCGGGCGCTGCTGGGGAGCCCCACATCCTGAGGCCTCAGCTGCTCCCGACGGGCACGAAGAAACCGTGCCAACCGTTGCCGGCGGGCATCACCTTCATCACGTTCGCGGGTGACAGCGAACGTCGGGCTTTCGGTGATTAGCTGTGTCATTGGTCTGCTTTCGTCAGGGCCACGCGTCCAGGGGGCGCATGGCTCGGAAACTCAGGAAGCGGCCGCTGTCCCGGCGCGGTCGGCGTTGCAGGGGATCAGTTGCCGCAGCACGACCATAAATTCGTCGACAGCGGTACGGTGAAAAAGATGTCCCCCAACCACCTCATGGTAGCGGGGCGACGGGGCACAATATTCCTCCCACCGCCGCATTTGACGAAGGTTTACAAGCCTGTCACGTGAGCCGGTGATGAGGTCCAGTTGAACAGGTAGCGGCGACATGGGAGGGGAATACGCGCAGGCCCGCCTGACACCTGCCGCTGTTCGCTCCACAATGTAGTCCGGCACAAGAGTGTGCCGGGGTTCTGTCGTACCGAGGATCCTAAGAGCTTCCTCACTGTCCCTTAACGTGCCGGGAGCAGCGGAGCCGCCAAGAATAACTGCCGAAGGCGGAGTCCTGCCCTCGCGCAGCAGCATCCTGCAGACTTCATAGGCAACCAAACCGCCCATACTGTGCCCGTAAAACGCCGAGGTTTCCATATCGGCGTCCTGGATGTGTACAAGCGCTTTAGAAGCCAGGTGCTCAATGGTTTCAACAGTCCCGGCACGGCATTCCAGGGGAACACCGATGACGGCTACGGACGGGTGGAGCTGGGAAGGCCAGGAGCGGAACTGCCACTCGGTGCCCCCAGCATGATGAAAGCAGAAAAGAGTAGTGCCGGCCATGGAGTGAGTATGGACGACTCCGCACAAGGTGTTCCAGAGGCTCTTTATCCTGTTACCAACACTGCCAGCCTACGAGGCCGAATCACGGAATGCCCGCCAGAACACCCAGGTTAGGCCAAGACATGAGAGCTATTGGAGTGATGACATTTGGCGGACCCGAACAACTCGAACTGGTGGAGATACCCGAACCGGTCCCGGGCAGTGGAGAGATAAGAATCAGGATTCATGCGGCCGCCATCAATCCTACGGACATGCTCCTGCGCAGCGGAGCGCAAGCTGAGACCCTTCAGGCAAGGCGTGTTGTTCCGCCCTACATTCCCGGAATGGACCTTGCCGGCACCGTCGACGAGCTTGGGCCGGGGTACCGCGGCCAGTTAAGGACCGGAGATCCGGTTGTGGCCCTGGTTCTGCCGTTCCCGGCCGGTGCCTATGCGGACAAGATCGTCGTGCCCCAGGAATCCGTAGTGCGGGCCCCGCGGGGCATCAGCTTTGCTGCTGCATCCGCCCTGCTAATGAATGCTGCGACCGCAAGGCTGGCACTGGACATGTTGAGTCTGACTGCCGGACAGCTTCTTGCAGTCTCAGGCAGCGCGGGGGCCGTCGGTGGGTACGCGATAGAGCTGGCCAAGGCGGCGGGTCTGGTGGTTATCGCCGATTCCAAGCCCGAGGACGAAGAGCTCATCCAGTCTCTGGGAGCGGACCATATTGTGCCCCGCAGCGTGCCGTTTTCAGAAGCTGTTCGTCGCATTTATCCCGAGGGTGTTCATGGAGTCATTGACGGGGCTGTTCTGAACGGGCTTGCCCTGCCAGCCATCCGCGACGGCGGGCATCTGGCAGTTCTGCGCGCCTGGGACGGCGCTTCGGAGCGGGAGATTTCCGTGCACAGGGTCTACGTGGGGTCAGCCATCAAGGAAACCGCCATGCTTGAGAGTTTGGTGCAGGGCGTTGAACAGGACGTGATCACACCTCGCGTCGCTGACATCTACCCGGTCCACGACGCATCACTGGCACATGCCCGCCTCGAGGCCGGCAACCTCCGGGGGCGCCTGGTCCTTGACTTCAGCCCCACGACTGCTGGTACAGGTACAAGGCCTGCCCGAAAAGGGGAACTCCTCGTTCCCTGACCGCGCAGCTTGACGTTGACACAGCGTCAACTCCTAGAGTCGAAGCGTTGGCCCGAAAAGCGGGCTGGAAAGCACGGAAGGATTAATCGTGGACTGGCCCATCCAGGAAGTCGACCGGCTCACCGGAACCACAGGACAGGCCGGAATAGACTTGCCCGGTGACTTCCTCCACCCTCTTCACCGCCGGCAACACCGCAGACGCACCCCGCAGCGACCTGCCGCACCTCCTGACAGCGCTCGCCGCTGACCTGCGCTCGGCGGGCTACACGTTGGACGGTGTAGCGGAACTGCTGGGGCCGTCGGCGTCCGCGGCGCTGGACCGTGACCAGCTGATCCCGGCGCTGCTGGTCACGGAGAAAGTCGAGACTGAAGCGGCCACGGCTGACGCAACCAGTCAGAGCCCTGACGGACGACGCGCGGCCCTTGCCGCCGTCGTCCGTCTGTGGCTTTTGGCCGTGCCGCAGCCGGGGGAGAAGCTCGACGCCGTCCTGCCCGCCATCCGGACGGAAGGCCTCCTCGAGCTGCGTCTGATTGAGCCTGACGACGACGGCGGCTACCGGGCCGCCGCCGATCTCCGGCCCTACGGCTGGTCCGGCGAAGCGGGGGACGTCGAGCTCTGGGTGGCAAGCGATCTTGCCGCACACCAGCGGCCCGGAGTGCTGCGCCATGACCATGTGCTGGGGATCGGGCAGGCCTCCACGACGCTGGTTCAGACCACCATCCGCCGCAGCGTGGACCGGGCGCTGGACCTCGGCACAGGTTGCGGGATTCAGTCGTTCCACCTGCTCGGGCATGCAGGCCACGTCACGGCGACCGACATCTCCGAACGCGCGCTCGCCTTCACACGATTTAACCTGCTGCTTAACGCAAAAGCGCTGGACCTGGATCCGGAACGTCTTGAGGAACGCGTCACCCTGAGGCTCGGCTCGCTGCTGGAACCTGTGGCGGGGGAGTCGTTTGACCTGGTGGTCTCCAATCCGCCGTTCGTCATTACCCCCAGGACGTCCGGGGAAGACGCCGCGGATCAGTTCACCTACCGCGACGGCGGCCTGCCCGGGGACGAGATTGTGGCCACCCTGATCGAAATCCTGCCCGATGTCCTGGTGCCGGGAGGAACGGCGCAACTCCTGGGTAACTGGGAGATCACCGAGGGCTGGGAATGGCACGAACGGCCGGAATCCTGGGTTCCGGAGACCACCGAAGCCTGGTTCATCCAACGCGAGGAGGTGGGCCCGGAACAGTACGCCGAAACCTGGCTCCAGGATTCCTCCGAATCGCGGAACCGTGAACACTATAAAGACTCCTACGCCGCTTACCTCCGGGACTTCGCCTCCCGGAACGTCACTGGAATCGGCTTCGGCATGGTGTTCCTGCGTAAGCCGAATGTCACCACCACAGCCTCTGGCATCAACACGGTCCCCGGCAGCCAAGGCGCACCCGCCACCCAAACCAGCCTGCTGCGTCGGTTTGAGGAAATCACGTACCCCATCGAGCAGCCGATCGGGCCTCACCTGGGAGCCGCCGTCGAACGCCATGACTGGCTGGCCGGGCACAGCCTGGAGCAGGCGCACCTGCTGGTGGCTGACGACGTCACCGAGGAGCGGCACCAGCGCCCGGGTGCCGAACATCCCGGCGTCATTTTGTTGCGGCAGGGTGCTGGCCTGCGGCGGGCCAATTTGCTGAGTACGGAACTGGCTGGCTTTGCCTCCGCCTGCGACGGTGAGTTGTCCGTCCGGCAGATCATCGGCGCCCTCGAAGCGCTGCTTGGGGGCAGTGAAGGGTTCGACGCCGGGACCTTCCGCGAGGGCCTGTTGGGAGAGGTCCGGAACCTGGTCAGGGACGGTTTCCTGCTTCCGGACCCGGCCGCGGAACAGCTTCCCTGAGCCCCCGCTTTTCCACCCCGAATGCGCATCATTGTCCAAAATATGGTGAACTAGGCCAGTATGGGCTGATCTGCCCGAGCAACCCTTTTCTGTAGGAGCACCGTGCCAAGCAAGGCCAAAACCGGCAAGAAACTCGTGATTGTGGAGTCTCCGGCCAAGAGCAAGACCATCGCCAAGTACTTGGGCGAAGGCTTCATTGTGGAGGCCTCCATCGGTCACATCCGCGACCTGCCGCAGCCGTCGGAGCTCCCGGCGGAACTGAAGAAAACCTCGCTGGGCAAGTTCGCCGTGGACGTCGACAACGACTTTAAGCCGTACTACGTGGTGTCTCCTGACAAGAAGAAAAAGGTGGCCGAGCTCAAGGCCGCGCTCAAAGAGGCTGACGCCCTCTATCTCGCAACCGATGGGGACCGCGAAGGCGAAGCCATCGCCTGGCACCTGCTCGAGGTGCTCAAGCCTAAGGTTCCTGTCTACCGGATGACCTTCGGTGAAATCACCAAGGAAGCCATCCAGCGCGCCATGAACAACCTGCGCGACGTCGATTCCGCCCTGGTTGATGCCCAGGAAACCCGCCGGGTGCTGGACCGCCTGTACGGCTATGAACTTTCCCCGGTGTTGTGGCGCAAGGTAGCCCGTGGCCTCTCTGCCGGGCGTGTCCAGTCCGTGGTGACCCGGATGGTGGTTGACCGTGAACGCGAGCGCATGGCATTCAAGGCAGCGTCCTACTGGGACCTGACCGGGCAGTTCGGTGCCGATTCTGGTTCATTCAAAGCCAAGCTTGCCTCCGTGGACGGCGCCAAGGTCGCCTCCGGCCGCGATTTTAACGACGACGGCGTACTCACTGCGCGCAATGCCGTGCACCTTAATGAGGAACTGGCTACCTCGTTGGCCGCCGGTCTCCAGAATGCGGACTTCCGTGTCCGCTCCGTGGACACCAAGCCGTACACACGCCGCCCTGCCGCGCCGTTCACCACGTCCACGCTGCAGCAGGAGGCCGGCCGCAAGCTGCGCTTCTCCTCCAAGAGCACCATGCAGGTTGCCCAGCGACTGTATGAAAACGGCTACATCACCTATATGCGTACCGACTCCTCGGCGCTGAGCAACGAGGCCGTCACCGCGGCCCGCCGCCAGGCTTCTGAGTTGTACGGCCCCGAGTACGTGCCGCAGTCACCGCGTGTCTACGCCAACAAGGCAGCCAATGCGCAGGAAGCGCACGAGGCAATCCGCCCCGCCGGCGACTCCTTCCGCACACCTGCCCAGGTGGCCAAGCAGCTCTCGGGCGACGAATTCCGCCTCTACGAACTGATCTGGAAGCGCACCGTGGCCTCGCAGATGGCTGACGCCAAGGGTTCGACGGCGACCATCCGGCTGGGTGCTACTGCTGTTGGCGGGACAACCGACGGCCGCGACGCCGAGTTCTCCGCCTCCGGCACCGTCATCACCTTTCCCGGCTTCCTCGCCGCCTATGAAGAAGGCAAGGACGAGAGCCGCGGCGACGACGACTCCGATGAGGCCCGCCGACTGCCGAACGTGGCAAAGGACGATGCACTGACGGCGTCCGAGATTGCCGCCGTCGGGCACGAAACGTCCCCGCCGCCGCGCTACACCGAAGCCTCGCTCACCGCCGAACTGGAAAAGAAGGGCATTGGCCGGCCGTCCACGTACGCGTCCACCATTTCCACCATCCAGGACCGTGGCTACGTCCGGAAACAGGGATCCGCGCTGGTCCCCAGCTGGATCGCGTTCTCCGTGGTCCGTTTGCTGGAACAGCACTTTACCGACTACGTGGACTACGAGTTCACGGCGGACATGGAAGGGGACCTGGACAAGATCGCCAACGGTGAGGCCGTAGGCGCCGCGTGGCTGCGGCACTTCTACTACGGTGAGGACGCTGAACCAGGCCTGCTGGACATCGTGAACAACCTCGGTGAAATTGATGCCCGTGAGATCAACTCCGTGCCGATTACTGAGGGCATTACGCTGCGCGTTGGCAAGTTCGGCCCGTATCTGGAAAGTTCCATCCCCACGGTGGACCCGAAGACCGGCGAGATCGTCGAGTCCGCACGGGCCAACGTCCCCGAGGACCTGGCGCCGGACGAGCTGACGCCCGCCAAAGCCAAGGAACTGATGGAGACGGCGGCTCCCGAAGAGCGTGTGCTGGGCGCCGATCCCCACACCGGGCACACCATCGTGGCCAAGAACGGCCGTTACGGCGCCTACGTTACCGAGGTCATCCCGGAGATGACCGAGGAACAGCTGGCCAACCAGCCGGTGGAGTACTACAAGAACGGCAAGCCGAAGCCGCCGAAGAAGCCCGTCAAGGCGAAGCCGCGTACCGGTTCGCTGTTCAAGTCCATGAGCGTGGACTCCGTGACGCTGGAGGAAGCCCTGCAGCTGATGAGCCTGCCCCGCGCGTTGGGTGAGGACGCCGACGGGAACCTCATCACTGTGCAGAACGGACGCTTTGGGCCGTACCTGAAAAAGGGTACTGATTCGCGGTCCATCGGCTCCGAAGAGGAAATTTTCACCATCACGCTGGAACAGGCTCTGGAAATCTACTCCCAGCCCAAGCAGCGCGGTGCCCGGGCGGCCGTTCCGCCGCTGGCCGAGTTTGGCCCGGACCCGGTGTCGGAGAAAAACATCGTGGTGAAGGAAGGCCGCTTCGGCCCGTACATTACGGACGGCCTCACCAACATCACCGTGCCGCGTTCCACGTCCCTGGAGGAACTGACCCGCGAGCAGGCCATTGAGCTGCTCGCGGAGAAGCGCGCCAAGGGCCCCGTCAAGCGCACCGCCACCCGTAAGGCTCCGGCCCGGAAGGCCGCAGCCAAGAAGTAACGACTCGGTTCCGGATGGGAGAAATCCTCTGCGTGCTCGCTCGTTCCTCGCTTAGACGCACGCTGCCGGATTCCTCCCATCCGGAAGCCGTGGTGATATGAGGAATTGCGTCCACCCCCGCAACGTGATCGTGTAGATGTATGACTGAACAGCCAGCACACATCGATTCCACGCCCCTGAACGAGCTTGAGGAAAAGCTTGCTCTGGGCGACCAGCCAGGCGGCAGCCCGGTGGATGTGATCCTCGCATTCCTCAACAGCGAGGTTTACATCCTTAGCAGCGCAGGCATTGAGGACGTTGACTCCGACGTGGAGCCACTGATTCTGGGCAACGCCGACGGCGATCCCGTCCTTGCCGTGTTCTCGCACCCCAGCCGTGTGGATGAGCCGTACCTCGAAGCTGCACCAAACGTCCTGGGCACCCAGGGCGCCGCGATCATCGCCAACATCGGTGAGGAACTGGGCATGGTGATCAACCCGGGCGCGGCATTCGGCTTTGAGATAAACCCGGAAGGCATCGCCAACATCAAGCGGGACTTCAAGCGCGCGGACGACGAAGCTGCCGAGTAGGCAGGAGCCGCGGTGCTATTGGACCGCGACACCTAAAGGCCCGGTTAGGCCGGGCAATGGCGGACCCGTAATAATGGCAGCATGCGTCTAGGCGTCCTCGATATCGGGTCCAACACTGTCCACCTGCTACTTGTGGATGCCCATCCCGGTGCCAAACCGGTGGCGTTCGCATCCCACAAACGTCCGTTGTCGCTGGTCCAGTACCTCGACGGCGACGGCAATATCACCGATGCCGGCCAGCAGGAACTCATCGAGTTTGTCCTGGAAGCCTGGGAATTCGCGGCCAAGCACAAGGCTGAGGACCTGCTGGCCTTCTGTACGTCCGCCATCCGGGAAGCCACCAACGGCCTCGAAGTGCTGGCCAGGGTAAAGCACGAAACTACCGTCACCCTGCAGGAACTCAGCGGCAGCGACGAAGCCTCCATGACATTCTTCGCGGTACGGCGCTGGTACGGATGGGGCGCCGGACCTATCCTGGACCTGGATATCGGTGGCGGCTCCTTCGAAATGGCGTTTGGTGAGGACGAGCTTCCGGCCCTGGCCATGTCCGTTCCCCTGGGCGCCAGCAGGCTCACCCGGGACTGGCTGGACGAGGACCCGCCCACGGCCCGCAGCGTCAAGGAACTACGCCGCTACATCGCCGCCACCCTCAAGCCCGCCGTACGCCGGTTCGAGGCCCTGGGCAGACCCAACCTCACAGCGGGAACGTCCAAGACGTTCCGCTCGCTGGCCCGGATCGCCGGTGCCGCCCCCAGCGCCGCGGGGCCCTACGTGCGCCGTGAACTGCGGGCCACGGACCTCGGAATATGGACCCAGCGGATCTCCGCCATGAAGGTGGAGGACCGGCTGTACCTGCCGGGCGTATCCGAGGCCCGGGCAAAGCAACTGCTGGCGGGAGCGCTGGTGGCCGAAGCCGCACTGGAGCAGTTCAACCTCAAGAAGATTCGAATCTGCCCCTGGGCCCTCCGCGAAGGCCTGATCCTTCGCAGGCTGGACCAGTTGGTGTTTGACGGTCCCCTTAGCCCGGCGCCGCACGTACTGCCCGCTACGGCCAGTTTGTCCAGCATCGCCGGCGGGTTGGCTGGCTGAAGTGAGTGCCGACGTCGGGCAGGCCGGCCCCCAAGTGGCTCCCACCCCTGGATCATCGGATCAGAACGCGCCGATCCCTGTTGCGCTGTCCAGCGCGTCTGTGTACCCGCTGAGCGTTCACGACGCCTTCGCGGTGGCCCAGGACCTGGGGTTCGACGGCGTCGAGGTGATGGTAACCAACAACTCCATCAGCCAGCAACCGAACGCCCTGAAGCAGCTCAGCCTCCGGTACAGCCAGCCGATCGTCTCCATCCACGCCCCCACGCTGCTGCTCACCCAGCAGGTCTGGGGCGCGGCATGGAACAAGGTGGAAATGGCGTGCCGGATGGCCCGTGAGGTGGGTTGCGACACCGTGGTGGTGCACCCGCCGTTCCGCTGGCAGAGCAATTATGCCGGGAACTTTCCGGCGGGCGTCCGGCAGTTGGCGGAGATGTACGAGGTGCAGATCGCCGTCGAAAACATGTACCCGTGGCGGATGCGCGGCCGTGAGGGACAGGCCTACCTGCCGCATTGGGATCCGGTGGGTCAGGATTACGACGCCGTCACCTGGGACTTTTCGCACGCCGCCACAGCCGGGGTCAGCAGCCTCGCATCGATCAAGGCATTGGGCAGCAAGCTCCGGCACATCCACCTGACAGACGGGTCTGGTTCCGGACGGGACGAACACCTGATTCCTGGTCGTGGCGGCCAGCAGTGTGCCGAATCGCTGCAGTATGTGGCCTCGTCGGGGTTCGACGGCGTTGTGGTCGCGGAGATCTCCACCCGACGCGCACGGGCTGCCGGTGAACGCGAGGAGATGCTGGTGGAGACGTTGGAGTTCGCACGGAAGCACCTGGCCCGGAGCGCTGCCTCGCTGGGGGCAGGCACTCCGGCCTGAACGCTCTTTCACGCGTTCCGGCCCTTAAATGAGTCAGCACCGGCGGGCTGCTGCAGGAAAATGGGGGAAAAACCTGCTGCAGCCCACCGGTGCCTGGCAAACATCCCCATGCTTGCCTCATCACTCGCACCCTCAATGAGGTATTAACTACGTTAGGCACCGAAGATGTGCATTGCCTTGGGTATAAGTGGGAGATTGCTGGGAATCCTGATTCCACATGGGCTGCGGCCAGCTGCCATGATGGGTTTATGAGCA
Source organism: Pseudarthrobacter sp. TRD_SC_9 (assembly GCF_055361265.1). Taxonomy (NCBI): domain Bacteria; kingdom Bacillati; phylum Actinomycetota; class Actinomycetes; order Micrococcales; family Micrococcaceae; genus Pseudarthrobacter; species Pseudarthrobacter sp. TRD_SC_9. Next base: position 3,126,781 of record NZ_CM143956.1, on the reverse strand, counting down.
ACCGAATCGCATTCCTTGGCTGTGGGTCCATGAACGAGGCCATCCTGAGCGGGCTGATAGAAGGCGGCACCGATCCGGCAGACATTGTCGCCACCGTCCGCCGGGCTGAGCGTGCCGACGAGCTTGCTCATCGCCACCACGGCATCATGGTGATCGCCGGGGCCGAGGAACCGGAGAACAACAGGCAGGCAGCTACCGGGTCCGGTGTCGTCATCCTGGGCGTGAAACCGGTGGGGATCACGGACCTGGCGCGGGAAATCAGTGGTTCGCTGTCGCCGTCGGCAATTGTGGTCAGCGTTGCGGCAGCTGTGTCCATCGCCCAGTTGGAGGCTGCATTGCCCGCCGGCCAGCCCGTCATCCGGTCCATGCCCAATACTCCGGCCAGGCTGGGCCGCGGCGTCGTTTCGGTTTCGCCCGGAACCCACTGCACCCCCGAGCAGTTGCAGCGGGTCAAGGACCTCCTCGCAGCCGCGGGCACTGTGGTGGAGGTTCCCGAAGAGCAGGTGGACGCGCTGTCAGCCATCAGCGGCTCGGGTCCCGCATACGCCTTCTACCTGGCCGAAGCAATGGCAGCGGCCGGCATCGAACTGGGCCTGGATCCGGAGCTCTCCGTGATGCTGGCCCGCGAAACAGTGGCCGGAGCCGGCTTTATGCTGGCTGAGCCCGGCGCCGATCCCACCGCGCTGCGGGTGGCCGTCACCAGTCCCAACGGCACCACCGAAAGGGCCATCGCCACATTCGACGAGCGGGGGATCCCCGCTATCATCGCCGCCGGGGCCCGGGCCGCAGCAGACCGGGCAGCGGAGATCACCAAGCAGCTCGGCTAGTTTCCAACCGCTCCTACGGGCGGGCGGCGAAGCGCTCCAGCAGGTCCACGTGGCCGGAAACAATCAACATGTCCCGGGCGGAAACCTTGGTCTCCGGCCGGGCATAGGTGAAGTCCTCGCCCGGTGATTTCACGCCCACAATTGTGATGCCGTACTTGCTGCGCACCTTGGATTCCTCCAGGGTGAAGCCCACGGTTTCGCGCGGCGGGTACATCTTGACGATCGCGAAGTCGTCGTCGAACTCGATGAAGTCCAGCATCCGGCCGGAAACCAGGTGGGCGGCACGGACACCGGCGTCGGCCTCCGGGTAGATTACGTGGTTGGCGCCGATCCGAGTCAGGATCTTGCCGTGCGACGGCGTGATGGCCTTGACCCACAGGTGTTCGATGCCCAGGTCCACCAGGTTCACGGTGATGAGCACCGAGGATTCGATGGAGGTGCCCACGCCCACCACTGCCGAGCTGAACTCCTGGGCGCCGAGTTGACGCAGAGCGTCCATGTTGGTGGCGTCCGCTTCCACCACGTGAGTGAGCAATGATGCCCACTTTTGCACCAGCGTGCGGTCGCGCTCGATAGCCAGCACTTCACGGCCCTGCTTCACAAGCTGCTCCGCTGTGGCCGAGCCGAAGCGTCCCAGGCCAATGACCAGGACGGGCGCATTGTGGGCGGGGCGGTTGACTGCCCCTGATGAATTAGCCAATGATGGGCCTCTCTTCGGGATAACTGAATAGTTGGCTGCGCTGGCGCAATGCCAGCGCGGCCGCGAGCGTAACCGTGCCGACCCGTCCCATAAACATCAGGGCTGAGAGGACGTAGGCTCCAGCCGGTGGTGCCTCCGCACTGAGGTTGGTACTAAGGCCGCAGGTGGCGAAAGCGGAAATTGCTTCAAACAACACGCGGTCCAGGGGTTCACCCGTAATGGACAGCAATAGGAACGAACCAACTGACACCAGCGTTGCGCCGGCGACAATCACGGAGATCGCTACCCGCATGGCGCCTTCGGGTATGGTGCGGCCGTGGACCTTCACGTCGGCGTCGCCCCGGGCCTCGGCAGCGATGGCCAGGAACATCACGGCAATGGTGGTGACCTTGATGCCGCCGGCCGTGGACGCCGAGCCGCCACCGGCGAACATCAGGGCGTCGGTCAACAGCATGGTGGTGGATTCCATCTGATTCTGGTCGACCAGGTTGAATCCGCCGGAGCGGATATTGACCGACGCGAACACGGAATGCAGCAGTTTATCGCCGAAGGCCAGGCCGCCGATGGTCCGGGCGTTGTCCCACTCCATCATCGCCCACAGCAGGCTGCCGGCGGCGAAGAGAATGAGCGAGACCTCGATGGTCAGCTTGGTGTGGAGGTTCCATCGTTTCCAGTTGAGCCCGTTTTGCTGCAGCACCATCACCACTGGGAAGCCCAGGCTTCCCAGGAACACGCCCACCATGATGGGAACCAGTATCCAGAGGTCATTCTCGAACGGGACAATACCGTCCGCGTGGGCCGTAAACCCGGCGTTGTTGAAGGACGAAATCGCGTAGAACAGGCCGTGCCAGACGGCGCCCCAGAAGGTCTCGCCCCGGATGAGGAAACGGGGTATCAGCACCAGCGCCAGCACCGCCTCAATGACCACGGAGGTGGTGATGACAATCCGCAGGAGCGTACCAACCTCGCCCAGGCGGCCAGCCGAGTTCATTGACTGCGCGGCAATGATCTTGCCGCGCACGCCCAGCCGCTTGCTCACCATCAGCGCCAGCAGGGATGCAAGTGTCAGTGTTCCCAGGCCGCCGACGAAGACTCCGATCAGAATGACCAATTGCCCAAAAAAGGACCAATGCAGCGCCGTGTTCACCACAGTCAGCCCGGTCACACAGACGGCTGATACGGCGGTAAACAAAGCCTGGTGCAGGGGAGTGACTTGCCCGTCGGCAGAGGCCGCCGGCAGGGAGAGCAGAGCAGTAAAAATCAGCACGACAACGGCGAATGCCGTGAGCGCGAGCCGGGCGGGTGACGTGTTGGCAATGTCGTCGATGAAGTTCCGCAACCGCGGAAAGATACCGAGGCCGTCCCGCGCAGGTTCGGCGGGATGCCAGCGGGCCAGGCTCCGGGGCGTCGACTGGCGATCCGTCATGTGTGGTTTTCCTCGGTAGAAACTGTTCCTCCAGTAGTAAACCACTAAAACACGCGCCCGGCCGGGCTTGTGGACCTCGGCTCGGGTAGCCTGTCCCTGATGACTTTCCTGCCCGGGCTCAGCAAACCTACCCCGCCGACGACGGTGGTGTGGGACTCTTCGCTGACCGCCTATAACTTTGGCGAGGGACATCCCATGTCCCCCGTAAGGCTGGACTTGACCATCCGACTGGCAGGCAGCCTTGGCCTGCTCGACCTGGAACACGTCCGGGTGGAGGCGCCCGAGGTGGCTACCGACGTCGAACTGAAGACAGTTCATACCGGTGAATTCATCGATGCCGTCCGCCGGGTCAGTGCCGATCCCTCGGTTCCCGACGAGGACCACGGGCTGGGCACCGAGGATGATCCGGCGTTTGAAGGTATGCACGAGGCAGCTGCACGGCTGGCGGGAGGTTCGCTGCTGGCGGCGGCCGCGATCCTGGATGGCAGTGCCCTGCATTCGGTGAACTTTGCCGGCGGCATGCATCACGCTGCGCGTGGAAAGGCCAGCGGCTTCTGCATATATAACGATGCCGCGCTGGCAATCCAAAGACTGCTCGACGGCGGGGTCACCCGCGTGGCATACATCGATGTGGATGCCCATCACGGCGACGGCACGGAAAGCATCTTCTGGGACGATCCCCGCGTTCTGACGGTCTCCATGCACGAATCCGGCCTCACGCTGTTCCCCGGGACGGGTTTTGCCGACGACACTGGCGGGACTGCCGCCGTGGGAAGTGCGGTCAACGTCTCCCTGCCGGCCGGAACGGGCGATGCCGGATGGCTCAGGGCCTTCCACGCCGTCGTGCCTCAACTCGTTGCTGCCTTCGCGCCGGAGGTGATCGTCAGCCAGCACGGCTGCGATTCGCACCAGCTGGACCCGCTGACCCACCTGAACATCAGCGTGGATGGCCAACGCGAGGTTGTGACCGCTATCGGGCACCTGGCGGAGCGCCATTGCGAAGGCCGCTGGATTGCCACGGGCGGCGGCGGATACAACATCGCTTCCGTGGTGCCCCGGTCCTGGAGTCACCTCATTGCCATTGCTGCGGGACGGCCCGTGCCACTGAATACCCGCGTGCCCGAGGATTGGCGCAGCTATGTGAACAAGAAATTCGGTGCCGATACCCCTGCGTTGATGGGCGACGACGTCGAACTGTGGTGGCGCTCCTGGGAAGTGGGCTTCGACCCGAACGACGCCGTGGACCGCACGGTGATGGCCACCCGGAAGGCCGTTTTCCCCTTTTACGGCCTGGACCCCTGGTTCGACTGAAACCCGTAACAGCGGCCCCTTATCCCGCGGGGTAAGGGGCGGCCTTGAGGGAGCGGGCAAGGTGGACCGCATTGCGGGCAGCGCCGGCTGTGGTGGAGGCTGTCTTCTCCGGAACGCTGTCCAGGTCTTTGTAATCCACGGTGTGCATGGCCTCGCCCACCCAATAGGTCCCGCCCTGGGCGGGGATGGTGAAGCCAACATCGTTCAGGGCCTGCTGCATGTCGGCGTTAACCTTGTGGGCCCCGTCTTCATTGCCGACCACGGCGACAATCGCGACTTTGCCGTACATGATGGGCCTGCCCTGATCGTCGGTCTCAGAGAGCTCGGCGTCGAGCCGCTCAATAACGCGTTGGGCAATGCTGCAGGGATGACCCATCCAAATGGGCGTGGCCAGGACCAGTACGTCAGCTGCAAGAATACGTTCCCGGATCGCCGGCCACTCGTCGCCGGCTCCCATGTCCGTTTGCACTCCTGGCAGGACGTTGTAGTCGACCACGCGCAGCGACGAAACAGTGACATCGTGTCTACGCAGTTCATCGAGCACATGCGCGCCCAGCAGTTCGCTGCTGGATGGCTCCGGGGAGGGAGTGAGCGAACACGTAAGGGCAATTGCAGTCAGATCAGTCATAGTTCATCCTCTTCAGTTTCGCCTCTAAGACCATTAGTAGTACTGAGGCTTATAGATCAGGATGCGTCGTCATTCCCGGTTTTGCCATGCATACCCTGATAAATCAACAATTCTTCGTTATTTCCCTGCTCGCGAGAATGGCTCGCAGCCAGCAGGGTTCATCGTGTAGATTGCCAGCATGTGCGCAGGCGGGCCAAAGAGTGATGCCTGTGGTCGTGCTGATGAAAGAGAGCCATGATGAGTCACCCCCACTTCGAGGTTTTTCTCGCGCAGGCTATCGATGAAGACCGGGACAATGAAGCCGGTCTGGACTCTGATGAGCTTTACGGGCTCTACACGAGCTGGTGTCTGCTGAACAAGGAAGAACCGCAAGCCCCCGAGGCCCTGTGGAAGGCGCTTAAGGCCCACCGCATCAACCCGGGTGACAACCACGTGGGAATGAAAGGGCCGGCAGCGGCCGATTACATCATTTCCAGCGCCCCGGACCTGGTTTAGCCTTCCGAAAGAAGGATGCCTTTTGCGGTATATGTCGCTAGGGTGGAGTTCATGGTGACAGACGACGTATTTGCCGTCATTGCGGAAGCTACCCGGCGGGACATCCTTGTTGCGCTGCGCTCGGGCGACAAAGCTGTGGGGGAGCTGGTGGCCGAACTGGCAGCGAGCCAACCGACGATTTCCAAGCACCTGAAGGTGCTGCGCGAAGCGGAGCTGGTGAGCATGCGTGCCCAGGGCCAGAAGCGCTATTACACCCTCAATACCGCGCCGCTCGAAGGCGTGGCAGAGTGGCTGGGCGGTTTTCACGTCCCTGGTCCAGGCGTTGCAGGCGCCTTGACCGGCACGGGAAAGTCGCCGGCCGAACCGGCCGATGTGCTGGCACGCGAGAACGCGGAACTGAGCCCCGCCGTCGTACTGGCCGGTGGCCCGCAATCTGCAGCAGACGACACTGTTCCCCAGCAGATCGGCCGCACCGTGGGACGTGCCGCCACGAAGGCTGCGGACCTCCTGGCCAACCTGCCCAAGTTCGGCCGCAAAAAATAACTGCGCCTAACCGGCGGTGATAGGGCTTAACGTGATTGAGCCTGTCGAAACAGGGGTTTCAACAGGCTCGATCAACAGGGGCCCGATCAGCGGGAGAAGGCCTGCTTGTTCAGCAGGCGCACGTGGTCCGGAGTCAATTCGGAGATCGTGCTGACGCCCAGGAGCGCCATGGTGCGGGCCATGTCCTTCTCCAGGATTTGCAGCGCGCGGTCCACGCCGGCACGGCCGCCGGCCATCAGTCCGTACAGGTAGGCCCGGCCGATCAGGGTGAAGTCCGCGCCCAAAGCAAGTGCGGCTACGATGTCCGCGCCGCTCATGATTCCGGTGTCGAGGATGATCGCGGCGTCCGTGTTGTCCTTGGTGAAGGCGTCCTTTACCTCCGGCAGCAGGTGGAAGGGAATCGGCGCCCGGTCCAGCTGACGGCCGCCGTGGTTGGACAGGACAATGCCGTCTGCGCCGTGATCAACCACACGGCGGGCATCCTCAACGGTCTGGATGCCCTTGACCACCAGCTTGCCCTTCCAGGTTTCGCGCAGCCAGTCGAGGTCATCGAAGGTGAGGGTGGGATCAAACATCGAGTTGATCAGGTCGGCCACTGTTCCGGTGTAGCGGGACAGTGAGGCGAAGGTGAGCGGCTCGTGGGTGAGGAAGTTGAACCACCAGGCGGGACGGTAGGAAGCGTCCAGCACGGTCTTGATGGTCAGTGCCGGCGGGATGGTCATGCCGTTGCGGACGTCACGGAGACGGGCGCCGGCGACGGCGGTGTCCACCGTGACCATGAGCGTGTCGTTGCCGGCCTTGGCTGCGCGTTCGATGAGCTCCAGCGATCGGTCGCGGTCTGTCCACAGGTACAGCTGGAACCAGTTGCGGCCGTTGGGGGCTGCCGCGGCGACGTCCTCGATGGAGGCGGTGCCCATGGTGGACAGGGTGTAGGGGATGCCGGCCGCTTCGGCAGCCTGGGAGCCGGCATATTCGCCTTCTGACTGCATCATGCGGGTGAAGCCGGTAGGTGCGATGCCTACGGGCAGCCGGGAAGACTTGCCCAGGATGTCAGTGCTGAGGTCGATGCTTGAGACGTTGCGCAGGATGCCGGGACGGAATTCGATGTCCAGGAACGCGTTGCGCGCCCGGCGGAGGGTGATTTCCTCTTCAGCCGCGCCATCGGTGTAATCGAAGGGAGCCTGGGGGGTGCGGCGCTTGGCAATATCGCGCAGTTCCCAGATGGTGCTGGCGCGCTTGAGCCGGGCTTCCTTGCTGAACTCGGGCTTTTTGAACTGCATCAGCGGTGCCAGGTCCGAGTACTTGGGGATGCGGCGCTTGAGCGCTGCAGGGACGGCCGTGGTGGCAGAAGCCGCTGCAGGCTGCGTCTGGGTTCCTGCCGCGGGCAGGCTTGCCTCATCCGGTGCGGGAGTGATTTCCGGATTGCTTGGCTGGATCGTATGGGTCATGGCTTCCTCCGTTGGTTCGCCGGACGGCTGAAGTGCTTTGACTGTGACAAAACACTGCGTCAAAGCACTGTGTCAAAGCTCTGTGTCAAGGGGCTGTGGTCTAACCACACTCTAAAGGATGTGGTCTAACCACATCAACTAAGATGTCAGCATGCGTACGCACCAGCTTGTCCTGCAGTGGATCGAGAACCAACTCTCCGATGGCCTGCTGACCGTGGGCGGACGCCTCCCGGCGGAGCGGACCCTCGCCGAACAGCTGAAGGTTTCGCGCACGTCCGTCCGTGAGGCCATTCGGATCCTTGAGGCGCTGGGCGTGGTCCGCGCAGGCGTAGGTTCGGGCCCCGAGGCTGGAACCGTTGTGATTTCGGATCCGACGGCGGCACTGGGCTCCGCGCTCCGGCTGCACGTTGCCACGCAGCATCTGCCGGTGGCGGACATTGTGGAAACCCGCGTCCTGCTGGAATCCTGGGCAGCAGCCCATGTCCGTCCCGATGCCCCGCAGCTGGACGCCGCCGCCGCGCTTCTGGACGAAATGGACGCCGTCGGACTTTCCGGACTTGGCACCGGACCCGGCAATCCTGGCTTCACGCCCGCAGGTGCCTCAGTGGATGAGTTCCTGGCTTTGGATGTCCGCTTCCACCTGGCCCTGGCAGACGCCGCAGGCAACGCGGTGGTCAGCGCCATGATGGGGTCGCTCCGCGAAGCGATTCAGGGCTACGCAGCCAGGCTCACGGCAAACCTGCCGGACTGGGACTCGACGGCGTCGCGCCTGCGCGCGGAGCACCACGGGATTCTCGCCGCTATCCGGAACAACGACGGCGGCCGGGCGGCCGAGCTGGTTGTGGCGCACATCGAGGGGTACTACCGCGAAGCCGGCGTGAAGCAGCCGCATGAGGTTTGACCGATGTCGTGGGGGAGTCCGCGGCAGTGGGGGAATGGAACGTTGCGGCCAAGTGCCAGCCCGCGGGACCCGGCGCTACTTCTTGGCAGGTCCGCTGCTTGCGCGGACCTCAAGACGGGGCTGGTAGCGGCTGCCGGGGGTGTCGGAAGATTCCTTGCGGATGAGTGCCCGCAACTGCTGCCACGCCTCCTGGCCAAGTTCCGTGATGGGAACGGCGGCCGTGGTCAGTCCGGGGGTGGTGTATTTGGCGAAGGGGATATCGTCGAAACCGGTGACGGAGATGTCGCCCGGCACGTCCAGGCCGCGCTCGTGAAGCCCGCTCATCAGGCCCATGGCCACGAGGTCGTTGAACGCCAGGATTCCTGTGGCGCCGCTGTCCAGGACTGCGTCCACGGCCTCATGGCCGGTGTCGAAGTCCGAGCCGCCCTCAAGCATCCGGACGTCAACGTCAGGGTGGGCTGCCTTGAACGCTTCCAGGCCCTTGAGGCGGAGGGCGTTGGAGGCACTGCGCGGTGGGCCGGCCAGGAAGGCGAGGCGGGTGTGGCCGAGACTGGCCAGGTGTTCGGCAAGGTCCTGGACGCCTTGGCCGTAGTCCACTACAAGGCTGGGAACGCCCTTGACGCTGGTGGTGCGGTTGATAAGGACCAGCGGGTGCAGGGAAGGGACGATCTCCTCCAGTTCGGCGTCGCTCATGCGAGGAGCGCACAACACCAGGCCGTCGCAGCGCCGCCTGGCCTCGCCTGCCAGAATGGATTCTTCACTGGAGACTTCGAAGGAGTCGGCGATCAGTACGCGGTAGCCGTCTTGGGCCGCTGCCCGGCTGAGGCCCCGGAGGATGGCCTGGAAGGTGGGGTTGGCAAGGTCCGGGACCACGATGCCGATGGTGTCCGTCTTGCCAAGGGCAAGGCTGCGTCCCACGGGGTTGGGCTGGTACTTCAGCTCCATTGCCGCGGCCCGAACGCGGGCCGCGATGTCCGGATCCACGGTGAAGTTACCGTTCATCACACGGGAAACCGTGGCATGCGAAACCCCGGCTTTGACGGCAACATCTGCAATGCCGATCCTGCCCGTGGCCGATTTCCTAGCCATCCTCGAACCCTCCTAAGCCCCCGCGCCACGCTGCTGCAGGCAGCAGTTTCCGCCCTTCGGACTGGCGGCGTTCTGAGTCAAAGCATATAACGCTTCACCGATCCTGCCAGAAAACGTTTTCTCCCAGAGAGGATAATGGTTGACGGAACTCTACTTCTGTTGATACAAATCTTATAACGGACTGAGAAACCGCTTTCTCGCACTCTTCCTGTGTAGGGCGTTTTTTCAGAGTATTCAGCCTTCGAAAGGGACCCCTCATGGTCAACGTAGTCGAGTCGGGTTCGGCTGCTGCCGGCACCGCCGCAGGCACCAGCACTGCCCTTAGCACCAGCAACGAAAAAACAGCCAATGCAGACACAGGAAAGGCCAGGATCGCCCTTATCGGCACCGGCGGCCGTTCGGAGATGTACATCCGTGCCATCCTGGGCAAGCACTCGGACGCCGCGGAACTTATCGCTTTCTCGGACGTGAACCCGGGCCGCGTGGAGTTCTACCAGCAGCTCATCCAGGAGTTGGGCGCTTCCGGTCCCATCGCCTCGTTCGACCCTGCGGACCTGACCTCCTTCATCCAGGCAAACAACATCGACCGCATTGTGGTGACCACTCCTGACTACACCCACGCGGACTACATTGTTGAAGCACTCGAGGCCGGCGCCGACGTCGTGGTGGAAAAGCCCCTGACCATCGATGCCGAAGGATGCCAGCGGATCACCAAAGCCGTCCACGATACCGGCCGCAACGTTGTGGTCACGTTCAACTACCGCTACTCGCCGCGCAACAGCGCCCTCAAGGAAATCATCCAGAGCGGTGTGATCGGCAAGGTCACCTCAATCGACTTCAGTTGGGTCCTGGACACCGTCCACGGCGCAGACTACTTCCGTCGCTGGCACCGTGAGAAGAAGAACTCCGGTGGCCTGCTGATCCACAAGGCCTCCCACCACTTCGACCTGGTCAACTGGTGGATTGACGACGTTCCGGAGCGCGTGTTCGCGTCCGGTGGCCTCAAGTTCTATGGCGACAAGAACGCCGCCGAGCGGGGCCTTGGCCCCCGTCCGGAACGCGGAACGCCCGACGCCGGTGCTCCCGCCAACCCGGATCCCTTCACCCTCGACATGCGCGAGGACGAAAGGCTCAAGGCCCTGTTCCTGGACAACGAACACTACGACGGCTACCGCCGCGACCAGGACGTGTTCACTTCCGGCATCACCATTGAGGACAACCTTGCCCTGGTGGTGGAGTACCAGGGCGGACCGCGCCTGAGCTACTCGCTGAACGCCCACAGCCCCTGGGAGGGCTACCGCGTTTCCGTCAACGGTACCGAGGGCCGCGCCGAGCTCGAAGTAGTGGAGCGTGCCGCGGTCGTCAGCAGCAGCGACAAGAAGAACGTGGTTGACCCCAGCGCCACCCCCATTGAAGAAGACGACGCGATCCGCCGCAACGGTGAGCGCCTGGTGGTTCAGCGGCACTGGGAGCCTGCCTACGAGGTGCCGATTCTCAACGGCGCAGGCAGCCATGGCGGCGGCGATGAACTCCTGCTGTCCGACCTCTTCAATGGACCCGGCGAGGATCCCCTGGGCCGTCCCTCCGGGTACCTGGACGGACTGCGCTCGGTGTCCGTGGGCATCGCCGGCAACCGCTCGCTGGAGACCTCGCTGCCGGTCCGGGTTGAGGACCTGGACCTCGGCGTCGACCTCCGCCGCGGCGCTTAGGCGCCTCCGAAAAGCTAAGGACCAACATGAGCAGGATTTTTGTAACCGGAGGCTCCGGCCGACTGGGCCGCAGCGTAGTGGCCGGGCTGGCTGAAGCGGGACACCAGGTGATTTCCGTGGACCGGGACGCCATTGCGGAGGACCAGTTGCCGGCAGGCGTGATACAGGAAACCGGTGACCTCCTGGCCCCCGGCGAAGCCCTGCGTCTCCTCCGGGAAACCGCTCCCGACGCCGTCATCCACCTGGCCGCAATTGCCGTGCCCTTCAGTGCGCCCGAGGATGTCATCTTTGCCACGAACACGACGCTCGCGTATGCGGTGGTCAGTGCGGCAACGGAACTGGGCGTCGGCAAGATCATCACGGCCAGCAGCCCCACCGTCCTGGGCTACGGCTCACCCGCGGGGTGGCTGCCGGACTCGTTCCCGCTGGACGAACGCACCACGCCCAAACCGTGGAACGCCTACGCGCTGTCCAAGCTGATTGCCGAACAGACCGTACAGATGTTTGCTGCCGCGCAGGGTGACAAAATCCGTTATGCGGCCTTCCGGCCCTGCTACGTGATTTCGCCCGAGGAATGGGAAGGCGCCATCACCCAGCAAGGCCACACGGTTGCTGAGCGGCTCGCCGATCCGGCACTGTCCGCACCGGCGCTGTTCAATTATGTTGACGCCCGTGACGTAGCCGACTTCCTGGACGTCCTGCTGCAGAAGATGGACTCCATCCCCAACGGCGAGACGTTTTTCGTGGGTGCCGCGGATGCGTTGGCCACAGCACCCCTTGCCGAGCTGATGCCCGTATACCTGCCCGGCAGCGACTCCATCAGTGCCGGACTCACCGGAACAAGCCCGGCCTTCTCCATCGCCAAAGCCAGCGAGCTGCTTGGCTGGCAGCCAAAGCGCACTTGGCGCACCGAACTTAAACCCGGCCTCAAAGAGCCGGAACTCTCCATGCTGGCAGCAGCCGGTGCGGGATCCGCAGTCAAGGAGACACCATGAAATTCGACGGCGTACTGTTCTTCCCCGTCACCCCGTTCACTCCCGAGGGCACGGTCGACGTTGATCTGCTCAAGGAGCACATCGCTTCCCGGCTTCCCTACGGTCCTGGTGGCGTGTTCCCCGCCTGCGGTACCGGCGAGTTCCATGCGCTGAGTATCGAAGAGGTCAGCACGGTGGTTACGGCCGCCGTCGAGGTCGTGGCCGGAAAGGTTCCAGTGGTTGCCGGTGCCGGCGGACCGCTGGGCCATGCCGTTGCTGCCGCGCGTGCTGCAGAGGCGGCCGGCGCAGACGCCCTGCTGGTCCTGCCGCCGTACCTGGTGACCGGCCCCACCGAGGGGCTTGTGGCGTACATCGAGGCAGTGGCCAAAGCCAGCGGCCTGCCGGTGATCGTGTACCACCGCGGCAACGCAAAGTTCACCGCTGCGTCCATGGTGCAGCTTGCCGCCAACCCCAAGGTGATCGGCTTCAAGGATGGGTTGGGCGACGTCGGCCTGGCGCAGGAGATTGTCTCCGCCGTCCGCGCCACGGGCCGCGAGGACTTCGCGTTCTTCAACGGCCTGCTGACGGCAGAGCTGACCCAGGGCGCTTACCGCGGCCTGGGCATCCCGCTGTACTCCTCGGCAGCCTTTGCCATGGCCCCGGAGATCGCCAAGGCCTACTACGACGCTTACGAATCCGGGGACGAAGAGCGCCGCAATGCACTGCTGGAAGGCTTCTACGCTCCGTTGGTCCGGCTTCGTGACCAGACTCCCGGCTTCGGGGTCTCATTGATCAAGGCCGGCCTGCGCCTGGCCGGTTTGCCGGTGGGTCCGGTCCGGCCGCCGCTGGTTGACCCCACCGAGGACCAACTGGTGGAGCTGAAAGCCATCCTCGCCAAAGGCTACGAGCTGGCCGGCCGCTGATGAGCGCTCCCGTCGCCGAAGCGCAGGGCCTCCGCACAGTACCGCGAATCACGGGGCTGTCAACGCGGCTGATCACTGTGCCGCTGCGCCGCAGCTGGGGTGTCGAAGCGCCCGAAAACCACGTCATCGTCACCGAAATCCAAACGGATGACGGCGGAGTGGGACACGGTTTCTCCTGGACTCCCACCATCGGCCCCCAAGCGGTCAAAGCCCTCCTTGATTACGACGTCGCACCTTTCGTTGCCGGTCTCCCGGCTCAGCCGGAAACGGTGTGGGACGCCCTGTGGAAACGGCTCCATGAGGCAGGCGGCGGAGGACTGACCACCATCGCAATGGCCGGCGTGGACCTTGCCCTCTGGGATCTGCAGGCGCGGAACGCCGGTACTTCTGTGCCGGCGCTCCTGGGCCAGCGGCAGGAATCCGCCGAGGTCTACGGTTCGGGCGTGAACCTGCACTACACACTTGAGGAACTGGTTGCCCAAACCGAGCGCTGGGTTGCTGCCGGGCACAACGCCGTCAAGATCAAGGTAGGCAAGCCGGACATCCGCGAAGACGCCGAACGCGTGGCCGCCGTCCGCTCCGTGCTGGGGCCCGACCGCAAGCTGATGATCGATGCCAACCAGCGCTGGGACCTGCCTACCACGTTCCGCGCCCTGGACGTGCTGGCCGGCTTCGGACTGGAGTGGCTTGAAGAGCCCATCCGGGCCGATGACCTGTGGGCCTACCGGCGGTTGCGCAAGCATTCGCCGGTACCCATCGCGCTGGGCGAAAACCTGCACACCATCTACCGCTTCCGTGATTTCATTGAGGCGGAAGCGGTAGACATCATTCAGCCCAACATCATCCGGGTGGGCGGCATCACCCCGTTCCGCCGCATCGTGGAACTGGCCCGCACTAACAGCATCCGTGTGATGCCCCACCTGCTGCCCGAGCTTTCCGGACAGCTGGCACTGACCCTCGCGGAGCCCACCCTGGTGGAGGATGTTGAGGACGCATCCTTTGAGCAGCTGGGCATCCTGGCCGCCCCGGCGCCGGTCAGGTTCAGCAACAGCCGCGTGACCCTGGCCCACCAGCCGGGGCTGGGCTTCCGCTTTGCTTCCAGTAATCCAGACACAGAGAACAGGTAACCCACGTGACTACTGCAACTCTTTCCTTGTCAGAGCTCACCGCTGCCGCCACTGAGGCGGCAAAGATTTCAGGTGCAGCTTCCGACGCCGAACGGGCTGGCTGGCTGACCGCCGTCGCTGATGCGCTGGATGCCAATGCAGCCGAACTCGTAGAGATTGCCGATTCGGAGACCAGCCTGGGTGTCGCGCGGCTGACCGGAGAGGTGGCGCGGACCACCGGGCAGCTGCGGCTTTTTGCGCGGGTCATCACCGAAGGCTCCTACCTTGAAGCCGTCATTGATCATGCCGATCCGAACGCCACGCCTCCCAAGCCGGACCTTCGCAGGGTTTTGCGGCCCATCGGCCCCGTTGCCGTGTTCTCGGCCTCGAACTTTCCCTTCGCCTTCTCGGTAGCCGGTGGAGATACCGCCTCTGCCCTCGCCGTGGGCTGCCCGGTGATCGTCAAGGCGCACTCCGGTCACGTCCGCCTCTCGGAGCGGACCGCCGAACTGGTTACCGGTGCACTGCGCTCCGCCGGCGCTCCGGAAGGCATCTTCGCCCTGGTCAGCGGCCGTGAAGTGGGCACCGCGCTGGTCCAGGATCCCGCCATCAAAGCTGTGGGCTTCACCGGCTCCATTCCCGGTGGCCGGGCACTGTTCAACCTGGCCACGTCCAGGCCCGAACCCATCCCGTTCTACGGTGAACTGGGCAGTCTGAACCCCGTAGTCATCACGGCCCCTGCATTGGCTGAGCGTTCAGAGCAGCTCGCTGCCGGGCTTGCTGCGTCGTTCACGCTGGGCGCCGGGCAGTTCTGCACCAAGCCGGGCCTGGTCTTCATCCCCGCCGGAACGGAATTTGCCGGGCAGCTTGCGGAAGCCACCAAGGACAAGCCGGCAGCCGGCATGCTCACCAGCCGGATCGCGGAGGCTTATCCGGAGGGCCTGCGCACTTTTGCCGGCGTACCCGATGTCGCCGTTGTCAGCGGCACGGTGGACCAGGACGCTGCAGCAAACGGAGCGGCGCCGGTGGTCTTCTCCACCTCCGCAGCCAACGTCCTGGAGCGGCCTTCTGAGCTTTTGGAGGAATGCTTCGGCCCCACCACTTTGCTGATCGAGTACTCCGGTCCTGAGGAACTTTCTGCAGTCCTGGCCAAGGTTCCGGGCAGCCTCACCGCTACTGTGCATGCCCAGCCGGACGAAGATGTTTCCGCGCTGGTTGACCAGGTGTCCGAGCTGGCCGGCCGGGTCCTGTTCAACAGCTGGCCTACTGGCGTTGCGGTTAACTGGGCACAGCAGCACGGCGGCCCCTACCCGGCCACCACGTCCCTGTTCACCTCGGTAGGAGCGACGGCGGTCCGCCGGTTCCAGCGCCCGGTTGCGTTCCAGGACGCACCTGAGGCCGTCCTGCACCCGGCACTGCGGGAAAGCAACCCGCTGGGTATTCCCCGCCGTGTGGACGGCGAACTGGTACTTCCGTAAACGAAAAACCCCGGCTTGTGGAGTTATCCCCGGCGCATCCGCTGGTGATTACTCCACAAGCTGGGGTTTTCTGTTCAAGCCCGTCCCGTACACTGCCCGCATGACCGGGGGACAGTGGCGGAGTGTGGGTTTTAGTGTGCTCGTTCATGCCGTTCGCTTTGGTGTGATCATGGGAGCCCTCTGGCTCGCGCCGCTGCTGGGCATCACCGGCTGGTACATGGGGCTGTTCGCCAATGCTCTTTGCGGGGTCTATGCCGCGGCGCTCATCACCTACTACCGCCTCTGGCAGACCATTGGAATAGGGCAGCTGTGGCGCGGCCGGACTGCCGCCTTGTTCCTGTTGGTTCCCCTGGCGGAGGCGCTGGCCTGGATTCTGCCGGACGGCCTTGCTTTTGTGCCGCCGGGCTTCGGCCTTTGGGCGCTTACGCTTCTGCTGGTCGGTTTCAACGAGGAACTCATCAGCCGCGGCCTGGTCCTCAACCGCTTACGGCAGGAGTTCGGAGCCTTTCCGGCCGTCATCCTGACCGGCGCGCTGTTCGGTCTGCAGCACCTCTCGCTGTTCGGAACCTCGGACCGCGGCGCGTATGAAATCCTCACCAACGTGATCATGTCCGGAACAGTCGGCTTCGCTTTTGCCGCCTACCAGTACCGCTTCAGCTGGATCTGGCCCCTGATGGTCCTCCACGCACTCGCGGACTTCACCGCCATCTGGGCCCGCTCGCCGCACGGTGACCTCTTCGCCGCCGGAACCGCTGTGGTGTTCGTGCTGTACGGGGTAGGGGTGTTGCGGGGCCGTAGCAAGGTCGCCCACGGGACGGCCGGGGAACCGAAGCCCTTGAACTTCGCTCCCCGGCCACCAGCGACCACGCAGACCTAGAGCTGCAAGGTAGCTGGACGCGCTATTCCATTCACGGTAGTGACGGGCCAACGGGGATCCACTGTCAGCACTTTCAGGCCGGATTCGCTCAGCTGGACCGTGTCCTCGATCTTCACGCCGGGCCCGGACGGGTTCCAGGTGAACGCCTGGTTCAGTACCACCTGGTCGGTAGAGGAGGCGGTGACGCGCGGATCGCGGCCGGCGTAGCCTGCGGGACCGCCCTGATGGTGCAGCTCCCACTGTTCGGGGCCGAACCCATGCCGCGGGTAGGCGGCCTTGATTTCGCCGAAGATCCGGTCCAGGCCGGCACCGGGAACGGTGGCATCGAAAATATCGGCTTCGACGGCGGCAATCCTGGCCTCGGCGTCGCGTTCCTGGGGAGTGGAGGCGTCGAACCGCACCCAGCGGGTGATATTGACAATGAGCCCGTTCCGCCGGGCACAAACCACAGCCATGGCGCGGCGGCCCAGGGGAGTGTGCGTGGCCAACGGGTGCCGGAATGCGCTCCGGGAACTGCCGTTGCAGAGCAGCACCAGCGGCTCCGCGCCCGCAGCAACCACTCGGCCGGCCAGCTGGGACATCAGCCCAAACTCGGTGGTGGCCGGCGTGGCCAGTGACAATACATCGGTCATCATCTCCGCGACTTCGGCACCGAGCTGCGCGTAGCGGGCGCTCTCTCCCGGGAGCAGCTGCTGGCGTGCGGCCCGGAGCTCATTGACGACGTCGGCCTCGGTCAGCGGCGCAGTACTCCCCACGGCTGCGGCCGTTCCGTGCAGGTCCCCGTACCAGGGCACGCTGTGCAGCGTCACATTCGCGGGGAGTTCCTCGGCAGCGATCCGCTCGGCCTCGTTGTTGAAGGTAACCAGGTGATCGCCCTGCCGGTCCACCAGGACGGCTGCGATGGGGTCCCCCGCGAGGCTGATGTGGACGCGGCTGCCGTCCAGGTACCAGGTCAGCGCCGTGTTGCTGGTCAGCAGTACGGAGTCCCGGCCGGCGGCGTCGAGGATGCCCAGGACCCGCTGCCGTTTGACCTCCCGGTCTGCGGGGGCGGCCACGTGCGGCAGGCCTTGTGCATGTTCTGCCGTGAAGCTTGCGGCTCCGGCGGTTGTCTGGCTCATGAACGGCCCTTCTGGTGGTTTATCAGTTCTTCAATGTCTGCCGTGCCCAGGATGCCGTCGGCCACGAAAACGGTGACGCTGCGGCGGACCGGGGAGCCGGGTTGGGCAATGACGGGTGCGTCCCACGCCAGCGACTGCCCCACGCCCGGATACCCCTCCACCCGCACGAACCAGGGGTCTGTGGACCCCTGGGCCGTAACAAAGACGAGTGTCGCGTTGCCAGGTGACGTGGCGCCGTCGAGCTTTCCTGACTCAAACTTTCCTGACCAGGCGAGCCAGGGCGTTACGCTGCCATGCACTTCTGACTCACCCGAACCGTCGGGTGTCCAGACTGTGGTGCCATCGCAGGCGGGGAGCCGCCAAAAGAAGCCGCCGTAACCGCCTTCGTGGCGCCCGTTGGAGCCGGGACTGCCCAGGCTGACCGGGTCCGTTCCGGCGGCGGAGAGCGCAAAGTCAAGTGTCAGGCGCCAGGTAGAGGGGCTTACTCCCGCTAACTCCCAGGTGCGTTCCTCGGTAAGGATGGGGCCGCCGTCGGGCCCGTTCCAGGAGAGAGATTCGCTGAGCAGGCCGGGGCCGGACTGAAACACACCGGTGCGGTGGATGCTGCCGTGGTCCGGGCGCCACACGTACTGTCCGGCTTCCCTGGTGTAGGTGCGGCCGCCCCAGAAGTTGACGCCGTCCACATCCTGCAGGGCCACGCCGACGCCGAGGTGCCACACGTGGTCCAGCGGCTGATGGTCCGTGACGATGGTGCCTGCCAGTGTGCGGACCGGGTGCAGGTAGGGTCGGGGCGACGAGACGGCGCGGATACGGCTGCCATCCTGATAATCCGCGACGGGCTGCCCATCGATGGTGAGGGTGGAGACCGGGGGCAGGGAGCGGGCCCAGGGAACGCCGAGTTCCGCGAAGGTGGCCTGCGCCTTGGCAGCCCGTTCGATCAGCGTACTGACGCCGTGGACAACCGCATGGGCATCGTCTCCCTCGCCCTCCCACGTGAGGTGTTCGGCGGGGATCTGCTTCGGCGCCGGAGCGGTGCGGATGGCTTCCAGGACGCTGGTGAAGGCCCCACTGGCGGCCAACGAACTCAGCAGCGGCGTGCCGTCTGACCGGGCCGCCAGCAGGTTCTCCAGGAGATCCATGCGGCCGAAGTTTTCCCGGCGCTCGCCGTCGGGAGTGGTGATGAGCACCTCGTCTTCCGTATAGAAGAGCGTGATCTCGCCGCGCGTTCCGTGGACGGTGACCGTAGGCTTCTGCTGCTCGGGCGCGCACAGGGTCAGGGCGCAAAGCAAGGTCTGGCCTGCAGTTGTGCGGATCCGGAGCACCGAAGTGTCATCGCTCTCAGTCGGGTGGGCACGGTAGAGGTCCGTTTCCACGGAAGCCACGTCTGCAACAGTGCGGGCGCCGGCCATGGCCAGTCCCGTGGCGACGGCGTGGGCCAGCGCGTTGGTGCCAACGCCGTCCACTACGTCCACCCCGTTCAGGCTGCGCTTTCCCGCCCAGGCTGAGCGCTTGAAGTAGCCGGTAGTCCGGAGCCACTGGCCCTTGGCGCTGAGGCCCAGGACATCCCCGATTCCACCATGGGCCACAAGATCCCGGATGGCCGGAAGGGCCTCAGATCCCAGGCTCTGGAAACCCACCTGGACCAGGCGGCCGGCTCCGGTGGCGGCGTCGAGCACTTCCTGGAACTGGGCCATAGAGGCCACCGGCGGCTTTTCCACATACACGTCGGCCCCGGCGTTCAGGGCTTTTACGGCCAACGGCGCGTGGGTCTGGATGGGGGTGGCCAGGATGACAACATCGGCCGCCGGGCCGGAGGCCAGGAGCTGGTCCAGGTCGCTGAAGACCTTCACGGAATCGGCAAGCCGGCCGGCCTCCGGAGGGTTGGGATCTGCCACTGCCACCAGTTGCAGTGTCCCGGCGGCTTCGAGCCGGGCCAGGTTGGCCAGGTGGCGCTCGCCAAAACCATGCACGCCCACCAGGGCAACACGGGGCCGCCGCTTTCTGACCGGGGGAGGGCCGAGCCGGGAGGCAAGGAAACCGATAGCCTCGTTTTGCATCTCGACAGTAAACGCATGGCCGCCGGACCAGAAACTTCCCGTGTAGCCGTCCGGATGCAGCGCTTCGAGCTTGCGGTGGGCCTCGCGCATACCGGATTCCGGAAACAGCTGGTCGGCCAGGGCGTACTGCACCAGGAAACCTTCAGCCGAAGACCGTCCGGTCAACTCTGGCCAGTCGCCCAGCTTCCACAATCCGGGAGTCTGCAGAAGCCAGGAGTGCGCATCCAAATGGGCGGGCAGCAGGGACTGGAATGTGGTCATCATGCACGTCACCACGTAGCTGCGGATCCGTGCGCTGAGCGCCGCCAAGGCCATTGCCCGGCCTCCACCGCCGGAAAACCCTATGCAGCCCAGCCGGGTCTCGTCGACGTCGGGCAGTGCAGCCAGGATCTCCAGGGCTGCCAGGTCGTCATGCGCAACCGTGCCGGCGAAGCTGGTGCCCAGCAGCCCGGCAGCCTTGGCCATGGTGTCCTCGTGGATGGCTGCAGCGGCGTTGTAACGTTCGGCTTCGGAAGGCACGACGCCGTCCTGCCGCCATTGCGCTTCCTTAGCCTCGAGTGCCGAGGCAGTCCGCCACGGCGGGGTGTCAAGGTCAAAGCGGCGGCTGCCCCAGGCGAAGGTGTCGTGGGCCAGGACAGCGAAGCCACTGCGGGCGATCTCCGTGGCGAGGGCCCGGCCGTCGTACTGGCCGGCCTTCGATGCCTCGGCCAAAGGGTGTGAGGCGGGCAGTTCCACCAGCCGTTCCGCGCCGTCAAACTTGTTGCCGCCGTGGCAGTGCAGGGCAAGAACACCCGGCAACGGCCCTTTACTTCCGGCCGGACGGATGAGCCAACCGTTAGTTAGCGGCCCGAACCCCAACTGCCAGCTGAGCTGGGACGTGGTGACGCCGTCGTGCGTTTCCTCCCAGTGGACCGTCACCTCAGGGGTAGCGGGAACGCCCGGGACCCCCAGCGCATCAGCAAGCTCCTGGGCTGCCGGATGGGCAGCCTGGTAGCGGGGGTGCGCCTGAACATAGGCAGGCCAGTCGCTATAACCGGCGATGGCACTGGACCGTACCGGCGGGGTGTTGATGCTCACTGGCCTGCCTACTGTTCAAAAGGGACGGTGCCCAAGGGTCAACGGGATTCAAAGGTACTGCTGTTGGGGCTAGCCCAGGTTCTGGTTTACCTCGGAGATGAACCCCTTGGCTGCGTCCTGCGGGCTGATCTTGCCGAAGAGCACATCAGTCATAAAGCGGTTCTGGACCTCCATGGTGGCGGAGGATCCGGCCGGGAACGGCAGCGGCGGATCAATCTTCATTTCGGCAATCCGGTCCAGGTATGCGGCCTCCTTCTGCTGCGATTCCTTCAGAAGGGGTTTGATGCCGGCCTTGAGCTCGGTGTTGGCGGGCATGCCACGGTCGCTCTTGATCTTGGTGGCGGCGTCCATGTTG
Organism: Pseudarthrobacter sp. TRD_SC_9; assembly: GCF_055361265.1. Taxonomy (NCBI): domain Bacteria; kingdom Bacillati; phylum Actinomycetota; class Actinomycetes; order Micrococcales; family Micrococcaceae; genus Pseudarthrobacter; species Pseudarthrobacter sp. TRD_SC_9. Next base: position 3,105,739 of record NZ_CM143956.1, on the reverse strand, counting down.
TTGACCAGGTAGTTGATGAACTTGGCCGCTTCCTTGGGGTGTTCAGACTTCGAGGAGATGGCGTACTCCATGGAGGAGCGCAGCCAGGTTCCGGGCTTCTTGCTTTCGTTGGGGAGCTTCATCATGACCAGCGGCGAGCCGGAGTAGGAGTTCATCTGGTTGCTCCAGGAGATCTTCATGCCCTGCTTGCCCTGTCCCATGAGGGTCATCTCGGGCTGGGCGGAGCCGTCCTCGACAGTCTGGGAGGCCGACGGTGCGCCACCGGAGTCCATCAGTTTCTTGTTCATCTCGAACCACTCAGCCGCGGTTCCCTCACTGATGCCCAGCTTTTTGCCATCGTCAGTGTAGAGCTTTTCGCCGTGCTGGCGGGCCCATACTGCGAGGAAGGAATCGTTGGCCATGGGCGTGGTTCCGAAGGTGCCCGGGGATGAGTTCTTGGTGATTTCTGCGGCGATCTCCGCGTAGTCGTCCCAGGTCCAGGTTTCGTCATCCGGCAGCTCTACGCCTGCGGCTTCGAAGACCACCGGATCGATCACCATGGACATCGAGTTGACGCCGGCGGTGATGGTGTACTGCTTGCCGTCGATCTGGCCCAGCTCTACGGTGCCCTCGGCGAATTTCGAGGTGTCGATCTCGTCCTTGACGGTATCGAGGTCCAACAACACACCGCGGGTTGCATATTCACTGGGGTAGGCGCCGCTCATGGCGAAGACATCGGGAGTGGTGCCGCCGGCGATCTGGGTGGCCATCTTGTCCCAGTAGGAGCTGAACTCGGTGTTCTCGCCCTGTACCTTGATCGTGGGGTTTTCCGCCTCGAACGCGGCGATGACCTCCAGGGTGGTCTTTGCCCGGGAATCGTTGCCCCACCACGCGAAGCGGATGGTGACGGGATCTTCGACCGTTCCCACCTTTGCGGCCTGGGTACCGCCGCCGCAGCCGGTCAAGACCAATGCCAGGGCCGCCGTTGCTCCGGCGACCCCCAGCCCAGATTTCTTGAGACTAAACTTCATCGTTCCGTGCCCCTCAGTGTTGGATGGTGCGTCTGTGACCTGCACAACAGAAAACGCTTTCTCAAAAAGTAACAAAGGGCTATGCAGGAGTCAAGAAAACGTTTACTTTGGTAGCAAGCCGCTTTCCGGCCGGACCTCCCAGCAAGGGGTCCGGGTTGGCAAAGAGCAACTGTTTCACATCTGCAGCTGGCCGTCTTCGGGACAGCCGCGGACACTTGTATGATCGCCCCGGCGATCACCACTTACGTGGACGGCCACGATGACCAAAGGAGACCACATGGCCGCTAGATCTACTACCAGGACCCCCCGCACGGCAGCTATGCCGGTAGTGGCGGGCCTGTCGTGCAGAAAGGAACTGCGCCGATGAGCGCTATCAGCGAACTCAGTTCCATTACCCGGCGGAAGGGCAAGATCACCGCTGAGGAGAAGAAGGCCAACGGCCGTGACAACAAGGCGGCCTACATCTTCCTGCTGCCGTGGCTGGTTGGCTTGGTGGCTATCACCATCGGCCCCATGCTGATGTCCCTGTACTTGTCCTTCACGGATTACAACCTGCTGCAGCCGCCGGAATGGTCAGGCCTGGACAACTTCACCCGGATGCTGACCGATGCGCGGCTGCATAACTCGCTCGGCGTGACCTTCACCTACGTGTTCGTTGGTGTTCCGCTGCAGCTCGCCGTGGCGCTGCTGATCGCACTGGTTTTGGATAAGGGTCTGCGCGGGCTGCCGTTCTACCGCTCGGTGTTCTACCTGCCGTCCCTGCTTGGCGGTTCCGTTGCTGTGGCTATCTTGTGGAAGCAGATTTTCGGTACCACGGGTCTGGTGAATCAGGTCCTGGCGATGTTTGGTATCCAAGGCCCGGGCTGGATCTCCGATCCCAGTACGGCGTTGGGCTCCATCATCCTGCTGCACGTCTGGACCTTCGGTGCCCCGATGATCATCTTCCTTGCCGGCCTGCGCCAAATTCCGGTGATGTATTACGAGGCTGCCAAGGTTGACGGGGCCACCACGCTGCAGCAGTTCTGGCGAATCACGATGCCGATGCTCAGCCCCATCATCTTCTTTAACCTGGTGCTGCAGATCATCGGTTCGTTCCAGTCGTTCACCCAGGCGTTCATCGTCTCAGGCGGCAACGGCGGGCCTTCGGACTCCACGATGTTCTTCACCCTCTACCTCTACCAAAAGGGATTCGGCCAGTTCGAGATGGGCTACGCGTCCGCGATGGCCTGGTTCCTGCTGGTCATCATCGGTGTCTTCACCGCCATTAACTTCATCGCTTCCAAGTATTGGGTTTTCTATGACGACTAAGCTTCAGACGCTGCCCGCCCCGGACAAGAACTCTGCCGGCGCCGGTAAGCCTAAGAACCCCCGCAAGGCCAAGATCCGCGCATCCCGGGGTGGCTTGGCCTTCAGCCGCCGCCAACGCCTTAACGGCCTGACCAAACACGCCATCCTGATCCTCGCCGGCGGGCTGATGATCTACCCGCTGCTGTGGATGGTCGTTTCGTCACTGCGTCCCAACGAGCTGATCTTCCGCGAACCCGGCCTCTGGCTCAACAGCCTGGAAATGAGCAATTACACCTCCGGCTGGTCGGCGCTGACGCACCCGTTCGGCCACTACATGCTCAACTCCGCCGTGGTTGTTATCGGCTCCATCCTGGGCAACCTGATTTCCTGCTCCATGGCCGCCTACGCATTCGCCCGGCTGCAATTCACTGCCAAGAAGCTGCTGTTCGGCATCATGCTGCTGACCATCATGTTGCCCTTCCACGTGGTGATCGTGCCCCAGTACATCCTGTTCTCCCAGATCGGCTGGGTTAACACTTTCTGGCCGTTGCTGGTACCGAAGCTGCTCGCCACCGACGCGTTCTTCGTGTTCCTCATGGTCCAGTTCATCCGCGGCATCCCCAAGGACCTGGACGAGGCCGCAAGGATCGACGGCGCCGGACACCCCCGGATCTTCCTCCAGGTGATCCTGCCGCTGATGGTCCCGGCCCTGGCCACCACCACCATCTTCACCTTCATCTGGACCTGGAACGATTTCTTCGGCGCCCTGATCTACCTCACAAACCCGGACATGTTCACCGTCCCCGTCGCCCTGCGCGCCTTCGTCGACTCCCAATCCGCCACCAGCTGGGGATCACTGTTCGCCATGTCCATCGTGTCCCTGCTGCCGGTATTCCTGGTCTTCCTCTTCGGCCAGCGATTCCTCATCAAGGGCATCGCCACCACCGGTATCAAGTAAAAACACCCGGGGGGATCTTGTAATACAAGTCCTGCACTTATAACCTCAGGTGCAGAGAACGCAGTTCGCGCGTATCCCCGAATCTCCCCAACCATCTGGATCAAAGAAGATCGGAGCACCAAGTGCCGCTTTTTTCCCGCTCGAAGTCTGAGCCACAGGCACAGACCCCTTCCACCGGTGGCTCGCGCCGCCGCCTCAGGGGCACTGGCATCATTGCTGCCGCAGCCGCCGTCGTCATGGGCCTCAGTGCCTGCGGCAGCGGGGAAGCTGCCCCGCAAAGCGCTGACGGAGTCGTTGAACTCCGCTTCTCCTGGTGGGGAGGCGACAAACGTGCGCAGCTGACCCAGGACGCTATAGCCGCGTTCGAGGCAGCAAACCCCAACATCAAGATCAAGCCCGAATACGGCGACTGGAGCGGTTACTGGGACAAGCTGGCCACGCAGGTCGCGGCCAACGACGCCCCGGACATCATCCAGATGGATGAGAAGTTCCTGACGGAGTATTCCAGCCGTGGTGCCCTGCTGGACTTGTCCAAGTACGACGTCGACACCTCCAAGTTCGACAAGGCGGCCCTGGAGGCGGGCAAGAGCGAGGACGGGCTGACCGGAATCGCCGCCGGCATCAACGCCGCCACCATCCTGGCGAACCCCGCGGTGTTCGAAGCGGCCGGCGTCGCATTGCCGGATGACACCACCTGGACGTGGGAAGACTTCGAAAGCATCGCGGCCGAGGTGACCGAGAAGTCGCCCGCAGGAACGTACGGCGCGGCCGCTTACGGAACCGACGAGGCTTCCCTCGGAGTGTGGCTGCGCCAGAACGGCAAGTCGCTGTACACCTCCGACGGCAAGCTGGGCTTTGAGCCCAAGGACATCGCCGAGTGGTGGGCGTTCCTGAAGCAGATGAGCCAGAACAAGGCAGTGCCCACCGCTTCCGAGGTGATTGAGGCCGAAGCCGCTCCGCTGGACCAGAGCGGGCTGGCAACGGGCAAGAACGCCATGGCGTTCTGGTGGTCAAACCAGGCTCCTGCACTGGAAAAGGCCTCCGGCGGCGACCTGAAGATCCTTCGGTTCCCCACCAAGACCGGATCCGCCGCTGATGCCCAGCTCTGGTACAAGGCATCGCAGTTCTGGTCTGCATCGTCACGGACCAAGCACCCGGAGGAAGTAGCCAAGTTCATTGACTTCCTGGCCAATGATGTCAAGGCGGGCGAGGCCCTGCTGGCTGACCGCGGCGTTTACCCGAACTCCGATGTCCGTGCTGCGATCGAATCGAAGCTGACGCCTGCGGACGCGAAGGTCGTGACGTTCATCAGCGAGATCGAAGATGAACTGGGCGAGCCTCCGGCCCTGCCTCCCAAGGGTGCCGGCGCCATCCAGGAAATCGTCAAGCGCTACACCTCTGAGGTGTTGTTTGAGCGGCTTTCCACCGATGAAGCAGGCAAAAAGGCCCATGATGAGATGGCTGCCGCGATCAGCAGCTAGCTCTACTCCAAACCCAGTCCCGGCAGGAACCACATGGTTCCTGCCGGGACTGGTTGTTAACGGTGTTAACCCTCTGAAATCACCGCCACGGCACCAGCCGGGACGACACCATCGAACGCTGCTCCGGTGAGCAGGTCCACCCCTGTCGCCTTGACCGAGGCGTCCCTGCGGGAGTGATTGATGGCGAACAGGAATGTGGCGCCGTCGTCGGAGGTCCTGCGGATGAGTTCGACGCCCGGGTCAGCTACGGCCAGGGGCTCGACGCCGGCGTCTGCCAGCAGCCGTTCCACCAACGCGTCGATTCCGTTGCTGTCCGGGAGAGTGGCCAAGTACCAGGCGGAGCCGTCGCTAACGGTCTGCCGGGTCAGCGCCGGAACGCCTTCCAGCGGGTATTCCGTGAAGGTGGACAGGGCCTTGGCGCCCGTGAGATGGACGTGCTCGCTCCAGACGGATGCTGCGGTGCCGCCGCTCAACCTCAGTTCCACGCCCTCCAGCAGCGGGTGGAACTCCTCTACCCGGATGCCCAGCAGGTCCCGGAACGCGCCGGGGTAACCGCCCAAACGGATGTGATCCTGCTCGTTCACGATTCCGCTGAAGTAGCTGACCAGGACGGTGGCGCCGCCGGCAGCGGCAGCAGCAATCGAGGCAGCCGCGGAGTCCGTGACGGAATAAAGCGTGCAGACCAGCACCAGGTCGTAACCTTCCAGTGATGCCGAAGGGTGCACCAGGTCGACCGAGATTCCCCGCATCACCAGCGCCCGGTGGAAGGCCCGCATCACGGCCAGGTACTTTACGTCCTGGCTCGGCTTGGAATCGATCTCGCTGGCCCACCAGGCCTCGTAGTCGAACACAATCGCCACACGGGACTTCACTCGCGATCCCCGGACAGGTGCCAGCTTCTTCAGGGCGTCACCCAGTTCCACCACTTCGCGCCACACCTTGGTATCGCGGCCGGCGTGGGGAACCATGGCTGAGTGGAATTTTTCCGACCCGGCGAAACTCTGCCGCCACTGGAAGAACATAATTGCGTCCGCGCCACGGCCAAGGTGGGAGAGGGAGTTACGCAGCATTTCGCCCGGCATCTTGGGCTGGTTGCGCGGCTGCCAGTTGACGGCCGACGTCGAATGTTCCATCAGGATCCACGGCGCGCCGCCCGCAATTCCACGGGTGAGGTCCGCGCTGAACGCGAGCTCCAGGTGCCGTTCAGGATCGGCCGCGACAAGGTAATGATCATTCGCGATCACGTCCAGGTCCTTGGCCCAGTCGAAGTAGTCCAGCATCTTGGTGGCACTGGACGCCATCAGGTTGGTGGTGGCAGGTATGTCCGGCGTCACCTCGCGCAGGACGGCCAGCAGTTCCCGGTAGTAATCCATGAAGGCCCACGAGTTGAAGCGCATGAAGTCCAGCTGCTGCCCGGGGTTCAGGGTGGTAGGCGCGACGCCGGGCGGCAGGATTTCGTCGAACGAACCATAGTTCTGGGACCAGAAGGCTGTGCCCCAGGAGGCGTTCAGCGCGTCGATGCTGCCGTACCGGCGCTCCAGCCAGGCGCGGAACGCGGCCGCGTCTTCCGGTCCGTGGAATTCGCCCACGTGGCAGCCAAGTTCGTTGTCCACGTGCCACAGTGCCAGGGCGGGGTGGTCTTTGTACCGTTCGGCCAGGACACGCGTAATGCCAGTGGCGTAGCGCCGGTAAACGGCCGACGACGGCGTGTAGTGCCGCCTTGAGCCCGGGCCCAGCGTGGTTCCGTCAGCGGTGACCGGGAGGATTTCCGGGTGCTTGCGCACGAGCCAGGCCGGGGGAGCGGCGGTTGCCGTGGCGAGGGCCACCTTGATGCCGCTGGCGGCCAGGTTGTCCATGACCTCGTCGAGCCACCCGAAGTCATAGCTGCCCTCGGCCGGTTCAAGCAGTGCCCAGGAGAAGATTCCGACACTGAGGAAGTTCACCCCGGCCTCCTTCATGAGCTCCAGGTCTTCAAGCCGGACGTCCCGGGGCCACTGCTCCGGGTTGTAGTCGCCGCCGTAGGCGATGCCATCCAGGGCGCTCCAGACGCTGGCGGGCTGAACGCTGTCCTCGTGGGTCATGGGACTCCTTTGTCATTGTCGCGAAGAAACCAGTTGAAATCAGATCTGTGGGAAAACGCTTGCCCAAACTACGGATTACGGATATTGTATCGATTCAGAACGCGTGTTAGCCAGCTCACTACTACCTAGTAGACATCGGGCCGGCTTCACAACTGAGCAAGGAGGCTCTCATGATGATCAACCGCAGGAATTTCCTCACCACCGTTGCACTGGGCACCGCATCTGCCGCTGTGCTTTCGGCTTGCGGCCAGTCCGGCACCAGCACCACCGCCGGAAAGACCGGCTCTGCCGAAAACCCCGTCACCATCAACTACACCTGGTGGGGCAATGACGACCGTGCCGAGCGTACGCGCAAGGCTATTGCACTGTTCGAGTCCAAGAACCCGGACATCAAGGTCAACGGCAACTTCACCGACTTCGCCGGTTATTGGCAGAAGCGCGCCACCGAAGCTGCAGGCGGAGGCCTTCCGGACGTCATGCAGTGGGACCTCTCCTACCTTCGTGACTACGGCCAGCGCAACCAGCTCCTGGACCTCGGGACCGTGAACATCGACACCTCGACCTTTGAGAAGTCGCTCCTGCCCTCAGGGCAGATCAAGGGCAAGACCTACGGCATCCCCACCAGCACCAATGCCTTCGCTGTCTACTACGATCCCGCCAAGCTCGCCGCCTTGGGCGTTGCCGAGCCGGATGGCACGTGGACCTACAAGGAATTCAACGATTTCATGACGGAGATCGGCACCAAGAGCAACGGCGAGCTCTTTGGCGGTGGCGATTACACCGGGATCTGGTGGATGTTCAACATTTGGCTGCGCCAGAACAACATGGAGGCCTTTACCGAAGACGGTAAGCTCGGCTTCGCCAAGGATGACCTGAAGAAGTGGTGGGAGTCCGTCGCACAGCTGCGCGGAACGCCGGCCATCATTCCCGAAGAACGTGTCACCCAACTCCTTCCGAAGTCGCCGTTCGGCTCCAACGCGGCGGCCACCGAATTCACCTGGGACAACTTCATGGCCGGTTACCTCGCGGACAGCGGCGCCACCGAACTCAAGCTGCTTCCGGTTCCGTCCGACGATCCGGACAACCTGGGCCTGTTCCTGAAGCCCTCGATGCTGATGGTCGCCAGCGCCAAGACCGAATACAAGGATGCGGCCGCCCGCTTCATCGACTTTATGGTCAACGATCCCGAGGTAGGCCAGATCTTCAAGACCTCCCGCGGTGTTCCGGCCTCCAAGACGCAGCGTGACGGCACTACCTTTGAGGGTACCGACAAGCTGGTTGTTGACTACGAAGAGTCCATCGCGAAGTACCTGAAGGACGCCCCGGAGCCGCCCATTGTTGGTTTCGGCACCCTGGAAGCTTCTTTCAAGCGCGTCGCCTCCGACCTGAACTACGGCAAGGTCGACGTGAACGGTGCAGTTGACGCCTGGTTCAAGGAAGCCGAAGACATCATCAAGCAGAACGCCTGATTCCGGCGTTCACGACTGACGGAATGAACCTGTGACACAAACCCAACCTGTGAGCAGGCGTTCGCCCGCTCCTCCGCTGCCGCGCAAGTCGCGGCAGCGGGGAGTGGACACCCGCGCCGGCTATACCTTCCTGCTGCCCTGGTTGCTGGGCTTCTTCGCCCTCACCGCCGGGCCCATGATCGCCTCGCTGTACCTGTCCTTCACCAACTACAACCTCTTCGAACCGCCCAAGTGGATCGGCCTGGAAAACTACACCTCGCTGTTCCAGGACGAGAGGTTCCTGCAGTCGGTGGGTGTGACCGTCAGCTATGTGGTCTTTGGTACGCCGCTCAAGCTCGCCGCGGCCCTGGCCGTGGCCATGCTCCTGAACAGCAAACGCCGGGGCCAGGGGTTCTACCGTTCAGCTTTCTATGCCCCGTCCCTCATCGGCGCGTCTGTCTCCATCGCCATCGTATGGAAGGCAATGTTCGGGGACGCGGGCCCGGTTGACCAGGGGCTGTCCTTCTTCGGCATCAACCTTGGTGGCTGGGTGGGTAACCCTTCCATGACCATGGCGATGTTCGTCCTGCTGACGGTGTGGCAGTTTGGCGCCCCGATGGTCATCTTCCTGGCCGGCCTCAAACAGATTCCGGGCGAACTCTACGAGGCAGCGTCGATGGACGGTGCCGGTCCGATTCGCAAGTTCTTCAACATCACGTGGCCCATGCTTTCCCCGGTGATCTTCTTCAACCTGCTGATGGAAACCATCCACGCGTTCCAGATCTTCGCCTCGGCCTACATCATCTCCAACGGTGAAGGCGGCCCCGCCGGCTCCACCCTCTTCTACACCCTCTACCTGTACCTGCGGGGTTTCAGCGACTTCCGGATGGGCTACGCCTCGGCTATGGCCTGGCTCCTGGTGGTCGTCGTCGGCATCATCACGCTGATCTTCTTCCGCACGTCCAAAGGCTGGGTCCACTACAGCGGGGACTCGAAATGACAACCACGGCAACGCCAACACAGTCCGCGCCCGGAACTCCGGCCGCGGTCTACAACCCGAAGTCTGAAACGAATCTGGCCAAGGGCATCAAGAGCGGCATCTTCCACCTCGTGGCCATTGGCCTGGTTTGCATTGTGCTGTACCCGGCACTGTGGATGATCGCCTCATCGTTCAAGCCAAACTCAGAGATCGGCGGCACCAACACGGCGCTCTGGTCCAGCAACTTCAGCATGGACAACTTCGTCACCGCCATGGACGGCATCGGCGGAGTCTCCACCATGACGTTCTTCACCAACTCGCTGATCCTGGCTATAGGTGCCGTGGTGGGAACCGTGCTCTCCGCCAGCATCTCCGCCTACGCCTTCGCCCGGATCAACTTCCCCGGGCGCGGAGTCTTCTTCGGCATGATGATCGCCACTTTGCTCCTGCCGTTCCACGTGGTGATCATTCCGCAGTACATCGTGTTCCAGCAGTTGGGTTTCGTGGATACCTACATCCCGCTGCTGATCGGCAAGTTCCTGGCAGCTGACGCGTTCTTCGTCTTCCTGATGGTGCAGTTCATGCGCGGCCTTCCGGCCGAGCTGGACGAGGCTGCCAGGATCGACGGTGCCGGCCACGTCCGGATCTTCGGCTCCATCATGCTTCCCCTGATGAAGCCGGCCCTGATCTCCACATCGATCTTCTCCTTCATCTGGAGCTGGAACGACTTCCTGGGGCCGTTGCTCTACCTGAACACACCGGACAAGTACCCGCTGCCCCTGGCCCTGCGCCTCTTTGTGGACCAGACGCAGAGCTCCGACTACGGTGCCATGATCGCGATGTCGGTACTGGCCCTGCTGCCCGTGCTGCTCTTCTTCCTGATCTTCCAGCGGTACATTGTTGAAGGCGTCTCCACCCAGGGCCTGAAGGGCTGACGGAGACAGAAAATGAGCACCATGGACACCACCAACCGCATGCCGGACAGCAACGACCGCACGCCGGTTAACAAGTTCGCGCTCTTCGCCGAAACCCTGCTTGCAGGCGTAGTGGTCCTGGTGCTTTCCCTTCCCCTGATCACGATGCCCGCCGCGTACGCGGCGGGCATCGCCCACCTTAAGCGCCATCTTGACGGCCGGGATGATTCCATCCGCAGCCTCTGGGACTCGTTCAGGGCAGCGCTGCCCGGCAGCTGGAAGGCCGGTTTTATCACTGCGGCAGTCACCGTCGTCATAGTGATCAACCTGCTGCTCGCTTGGGTGGGTCAACTGCCGGGCCGCGACGTCATCCTGCCTGCCACCTTGATTGTGGCGGTCTCCTGCGCTGTGCTGCTGCTCCGCACGGCGACGGCCTGGTCCCTTCCGGACGGACTGCCGGCAGTTGTCCAGGCGGGCACCGGCAGGGAAGGCATTAAGCACGACGGCGGCACGGCAGTGCAGGGCGCCGCCGGCACCTCTGTGTGGCGGTTGGCCCTGGAAACGGGCAAGGCCGCAAGCACCAGGGACTGGACCGGGTCAGTCCTGTTGGTAGCAGCACTTTTCATGGCCGTGGTGTTTGTCTGGATGCTTCCCGCGCTGTTTGTGGTGGTTCCCGGGACGCTGATCCTGGCCGCTGCCGCGGTCGAATTCCGGGCACGCGGCTAGGCAGCACCGTGTCTTCTTCCGAACCCAAAGCTGTCCCTTCACCCGAAGAAACCCTCCCGCCAACGCTTTCTCCGCCCTCCCCGGACGGCCCGGCGTCAAAGTCCCGTCCGGAACGCTGGTACCGGCTTCTGGGCAGCCACAACTACCGGCTCTTCCTGCTGGTGCAGGTCACCGGCGGCATCGGCGTGTCCATGCAGCGTCTGGCCCAGGACTGGCTGATCCTGCAGCTCACCGGAAGCCCTGCTGCGGTGGGCCTGGCCGTGGCTCTGCAGTTCCTTCCCATGCTGCTGATCGGACCGCTGAGCGGCCTGGTGGTGGACATGTTCCCCAAGCGGCGGATCATGCTGGTTTGCCAGGTGATCGCCGCAATCCTCGCCCTGTCACTGGCCATTTGGGACGGCACCGGGACCGTGCCCGTCATCGCCGTCTACGCCAGTTGTGTCATTCTGGGCCTCAGCTCCGCCATTGACGGCCCCACCCGGCAGGTCTTCGTCAACGAGATAGTGGGCGACACCCGGCTGCGGCAGGCAATCGGCGTCAACAACGCGATCATCCAGCTGGGCGCCATGGCCGGCCCGGCCCTGGGCGGCGTGCTCATTGCCCTCTACGGCTCCGCCGCTGCCTTTGCGTCCAACGCCGCCCTGTGCGTGCTGGTGCTGTTCCTGATCCTGGCCATCAAGCCGGACCAGCTGCATCACAGCCCGCCTGCTGTGCGCGGGCGGGGGCAGGTCCTGGCCGGGTTCCGCTACGTCAGCGACCGGCCACGCCTCCTGCTCATCATCCTGCTGGCCGGCCTGCTGGGTGCCTTCGGCATGAACGGGCCCGTAGTGCTCGCCGCCTTCGCGGACCAGGTCTGGCACAACGGCGCCGCCGGCTTCGGTGTGTTCAATACTCTCAGCGCCTGCGGTGCCCTGGTGGGTGCGCTGGTAGCGGCACGCCTCCGCAGTTCCGGCAGGAAAACCATTGTCCTGTCCGCGGCGCTGTTCGGACTTGCCCAGCTGGTGGCGGCGCTGATGCCCACGGTTGAGTCTTTCATGGTGCTGCTGGTGGTGGTGGGCGTGATGACCCTGGTGTTCCTGACGGCGGCCGCCACCACAGTTCAACTGGAGTCCGGCCCCGAAGTCCGTGGGCGGGTGATGGCGCTTTACCTGCCCCTTCTGATGGGTGGCCATGCCTTGGGCGGCCTGCTGGCCGGCTGGCTCACGGAGGCGTTCGGCGTCCGCGAAGGCCTGGTCACAACAGGCGCGCTGGGCATCCTCTCGGCCGCCGTCGTCGGGCTCCTGCTGTGGCTGAATTCGCGGCGTTCGGCGAGATCGGCAGAGCCTGGATCCCGGCAGGGATCCTGACCGCGGGCCAGCGATCAGCCCCGCTGCCCAGCGTTCGCCACCGCCTCCACAGCCCAGGGGAGTCCCAGCTCGCTGAAGGTGGAATGCGTTGCGGTGGCGCGTTCGATCGCGTCGTCAATGCCATCTACCACCGCGTGGGCGGCATCGCCTTCCCCCACCCAGCGGACATGTGCGGCATCGATCAAGGCAGGCAGCGGGGCCGTCCGGATCGCTTCGAGGACCAACATGAAGGCGCCACTGTCCTCAAGGGAACTCAGCAGCGCGGTGCCGTTCCGGCGGTGGTTTAACAGGTTCTGGGTGAGATCGTCACGGCCAAACACCTCCTCCGTCGTTCCTCCTGCCGTGTTTTCGCCGGTCGTTACCACCAGGCGGTCCTGCGTGTAGTGGAATACGGCGGTACCCAAGGTGCCCTGGAGCGTCACATATGGTTCAACGGGCTCGTCCACGCAAAGAGTAAGCGCACAGGTGACGGACAGTCCGGCAGCGGTACGGACCCTGACCACGGATGTATCGTCGGACTCGATGTCATTGGCGCGGAACAGTTCGGTTTCCACGGAGGCAACGTCCGCCGTCGTCCGTGCTCCGGCGATCCTCAGCGCGGTGGCCACGGCATGCGCCAGCGGGTTCGTGGCTACCCCGTCCACCACGTCCACGCCGTCGATTGTCCGTTTGCCGGCCCAGCGGGAGCGCTTGTAGTAGGCGCGGTCACGGACCCATTTGCCGGTGGCGCTGATGCCCGTCAGCTCGCCGATCCGGCCGTCCGCCAGGAGCTTTTCGATGGCTGCCAGCGCGTGCGAACCGAGGCTCTGGAAGCCGATCTGGACGGCCTGGCCGTTGGCTGCCGCAGCTTCCTGGAGCCGGTAGTAGTCTGCCAGGGATGCGACCGGAGGCTTTTCAAGGTAAAGGTCGGCACCAGAGGCGAGGGCGGCAAGGCCAAGCGGCGCATGAGTCTGGATTGGTGTGGCGACGATAACGACGTCGAGCCCCGGAACGGCCGGCAGCAGCTGGTCAAGGTTGCCGAAAACCTGCGCTGTCTCCGGGACCGAACCCTCCGCGGGCGGGGTGGGATCGGCAACCGCAACAAGTTCGACGGCGCCGGCGCCCTGTAGGCGGTGAAGGTTCGCCAGGTGGTGCGCGCCGAAGCCATGGACGCCTACCAGCGCCACTTTCGCGAGTGAGACTGCTGCTGGCTCTGACGGCGGTGTCATGGTGCTCCGGTTCTGCCCGAGGGCTGTGTGATACTTCGGCAAACGCTTTCCAGAACCCATCCTGCCGAACATTGGCACGATTCGTCTAGCCGGCGGTGCCTGCCGCGTCTTCCGGCCGGGTTTCCAACGGCTTGCCCGTAACGTACTGGTCCAGTCGTTGAAGAGTCTGGTCGATGCTGACGAGGTGGCGCCGCGGGTAGCCGACGAGGCGCAGCAGCAACCTGCCCCGGGCCGCCCTGGCATCCCATTGCTCAGTGACCAGCGTGCCTGGCACGCCGTGGTCGTCCGCCGTTGGGGTAAGGACGTAACGCCAGACGTGGCCGTAGAAATGCCGCCATGCGATTCTGCGGCCTTCCTCGAATTCGCACACTGTGTTAAGGATTTTGTAGTTCACCTTGGTGTTCATGTCCATGCCGAACCTGGCTCCGAGGCTGAGCCGCGCGGGGCCGTTCGGCTGGGCGCCTTTCACGGTGCCAGAGCCGTCAATAACGCTGTGTAAGGACGGGGCAGCGAGGACTTCAAAGATTTTTTCCGGGGGAGCGGCGATGAAGCGTCCAGCAGAGACGAGGTAGTGGTTGGCCATCCACCCAGCCTAGCTACCCGGCCGCGCCCGCGCCCGGCCCGTCCCGCGGGATGCCCCGATATGCTTGGCTGAGTCCGTACAGGACGAAGAACTCTTGGGGGGAACGTGGACGCTGCTCCGCTTAATGCCGTTGTCCTGACTGCTGTCCTTGCGGTGGTCTTCTTTTACGTCCTTTACGGCGTCATTCGGGCTGCTACACGCGATGGAATTATCGCGGCCAGGCGGCAAGCTGAGGAGGACCAGGCCGTTCGTGACGGAGCGAAGCCTGGGCGTGCCGCAGTGACTGTGGAGAACGGGCAGTAAATGCCGGCCACCCACAGGGCCGCCCCTACAAACAGAACACCGGGGTGGCTGCGGGAAATAGCAGTGGTGCTGCTGATTGCCCTGGTGTTGTCCTTGCTCATCAAGACATTTCTCTTCCGGGCTTTTTTCATCCCGTCTCCTTCCATGGTCAATACCCTTGAGGTGGACGACAGGATATTCGTCAACCTTCTTGTGCCTGAACCCTTCGGCCTGGCCAGGGGCGACGTCGTGGTTTTCCGGGACACCAAAGGCTGGCTGGCGGCGCAGCCGGCCGGGTCACCAGCCGAAGACACGGGCTTCATCGGAATGGCGATGGCCTTTGTTGGGCTGGTACCGGACAACGCCGAGCAGCACCTGGTGAAGCGGATCATCGGCCTGCCCGGAGACCACGTTGTTTGCTGTACGTCCCGGGGACTCATAACTGTCAACGGCGCTGAATTGGACGAAACGTACGTCAACCCCGCGGAGCCTGTGCGGGTTCATCTTTTTGACGTGGGGGTCCCCAGCGGCAAAATCTGGGTTATGGGGGACAACCGTAATCACTCTGCCGACTCACGCGCTCATTTGGACACCAACGGGGGTTTTATCGACCTCGAAGACGTTGCAGGAAAAGCAGCGGTGATTGCGTGGCCGATGGACCGCCTGACGGTCCTGGACAATCATCCGGACGTCTTCGAGAAGGTCCCTGCCAGCGAGGAAAAAGAGACATCCCCTTTGCCTCGCGACGAGGCCCCCCGAGTTCCGTAAAGCACCGGTGGCTATGATGCCAAACGGATTGCGGGCTGCCCGCTGCCGCTGAGGCCGCCTAGCCCTTTACGGTGCTTTGCCGGACCACAAGTTCCGGCGTGAAGACCACGGCCCGGTGCTGCTTTTCGTCCCCGTTGCCGTTGTTCTCTTCCGCCAGCAGCTCGATTGCGGTGCGGCCCAGCGCTTCGGTGGGTTGCCGGATGGACGAAAGCGGGACAACCGCGGAGATGGCAAAGTCGATGTCGTCATAGCCGATCAGGGCGGTGTCCTCAGGAATGCGGACAGAGCTCATCATGGTCAGGGACTGCATCACGCCCAGGGCAAGAAGATCATTGGCGCAGAAGATTCCGTCCGGCAGTCCGCCGTCGGCCCGCTTTACCAGGCCGTTGCCTACGGTGCGGCCGGCCAGTACTGTCTGCCCTTCTGCCTCCAGTACTTCCAGGCGGGCGTCCGGAACTTCGGCCACTGCACGCTTGGCGCCCTGAAGACGGTCCGACACCTGGTGGATGGTCAGTGGCCCACCAACAAAAGCCAGGCGACGGCGGCCGATGTCCAACAGGTGCCGGGCGGCCAGGTACCCTCCGGCGTCGTCATCGACTGAAACTGAACTAAAGCGGGACTCGTCCGCCCGGCGGTCCACCAGCACTGTGGGGACGCCGCGCTCGCGAAGATGATCGAGGCGGTCCATGACCTCACCGACGGGCGAGATCAGCAGCCCCTGGACACGCTGTTCCTGGAAAAGATCGATGTAGTGGGACTCGCGCTCCGCCTGATGCCCGCTGTCGCCCAGGAGTACAGCGCTTCCGGACAGTGCTGCGGCATCCTCCGCGGCCCGCACTACGGAGGTGAAGAAGGGGTTTCCCACATCCAGCACAATCAGGCCAATGGTGCGGCTCTGGCCGGCCCGCAACTGACGGGCGGCATCGTTGCGGACGAAGCCCAACTCGTCGATGGCTTGAAGTACCCGAACCTTGGTGCGTGCCGACACTCTCTCCGGGTAGTTGAGCACGTTGGATACCGTACCCACCGCCACGCCCGCATGGTTGGCAACGTCCTTGATACTTGCTGTACGACTCATAGTTCTCCACCATTTCACGCCTGCATGCCCCGCCTTTTTACTGCTGCTGGACAGCACGCAGTAAATGCTTGACACCTGCTCGAATTTAAGAGTACTTTGAATCGTAATAATGAAACGATTCAAACAACGGGAAGTTAAGGTGAGCCGCAGATGCGCGTGTGTTTCCGCTCCACGGTCAACCCGGCACTGATCCCGGAGTACCGCCGCAGGCACGCAGAAGTGTGGCCGGAGATGCTCCGCGAACTCAAGGCCGCCGGCTGGAATAACTACTCCCTGTTCCTTGCCGACGACGGCCTGCTGGTGGGTTACGTCGAGTGCGACGACTTCGACGCGATCCGCGCCCGGATGGCCCTGACCGACGTTAACGCGCGGTGGCAGGCGGAGATGGCCGGGCTCTTTTTGAACAATGCCGGCGATAACCCGGATGCTCCAGCCCAGGCACCCGATGAAGGGTTCCAGGTGCTGGAGGAGGTCTTCAACCTTGAGGACCAGTTGGCCGCCGCATCAGCCTAGCCCGATGGCAGGCAGCAGCACCTTTCAGCACTACAGACCATGCACACCAACAGACCATGCACCAGAGAACCCGGAAAGAAAATCACACAATGAATGACGTAGCAACGACGCTAGCCAGGCTCGAAGAACTCGCCATCGAGGTTCCCTCGTGGGCGTACGGAAATTCGGGCACCCGTTTCAAAGTGTTCGGCACGCCGGGAACGCCCCGGACCGTCCACGAGAAGTTGGCGGACGCCGCCAAGGTCCACGAACTGACCGGTCTGGCACCTACCGTGGCCCTGCATATCCCGTGGGACAAGGTTGATGACTATGCCGCCCTGCGCGAGTACGCGGCCGGCCTGGGGGTGGGCCTCGGCACCATCAACTCCAACACCTTCCAGGATGACGAATACAAGTTCGGTTCGCTGACCTCGTCCAATGAAGCAGTGCGCCGCCGCGCGATCGAGCACCACTTCGAGTGCATCGAAATCATGAATGCCACGGGGTCCAAGGACCTCAAGATCTGGCTGGCCGACGGCACCAACTACCCGGGCCAGGACAATTTGCGCGGCCGCCAGGACCGGCTGGCCGAGTCGCTGCAGGAGATCTACGCCGCACTGGGCGATGAGCACCGCCTGGTCCTCGAATACAAATTCTTCGAGCCGGCGTTCTATCACACCGACGTTCCGGACTGGGGCACCTCCTACGCCCAGACCGTGGCACTTGGCGAGAAGGCGTTCGTCTGCCTGGACACCGGCCACCACGCTCCCGGCACCAACATCGAGTTCATCGTGATGCAGCTGCTCCGCCTGGGCAAGCTGGGCTCTTTTGACTTCAACTCGCGCTTTTACGCGGACGATGACCTTATTGTGGGCGCGGCCGATCCGTTCCAGCTTTTCCGGATCATGTACGAGGTGATCCGGGGCGGCGGATTCGGCAAGGAGTCCGGCGTCGCCCTGATGCTGGACCAGTGCCACAACCTTGAGGAGAAGATCCCGGGCCAGATCCGCTCGGTCCTCAACGTCCAGGAAATGACGGCACGGGCGCTGCTGGTGGACACCGCAGCACTCGCTGAAGCGCAGCGTTCCGGCGATGTCCTGGCCGCCAACGGAATTTTCAATGACGCGTTCTACACCGACGTGCGCCCGGCCTTGGCCGAATGGCGCGAATCCCGTGGCCTGCCCGCGGACCCGATGGCCGCCTTCAAGGCCAGCGGTTATCAGAAGAAGATCAACGAAGACCGCGTGGGCGGTCACCAGGCCGGATGGGGCGCGTGAGCATAGCGATGGAAAACACAATGACGCAGAACAACACTGTTGACGAGCTGATCTCCCGCTCCAACCGCCTGGGTGCGGACAAGCGGAACACTAACTTTGCCGGCGGCAATACCTCCGCCAAGGGCACCGAAAAGGATCCGGTGACCGGAGAAGACGTCCAGCTCCTTTGGGTCAAGGGCTCCGGCGGGGACCTCGGCACCTTGAAGCCACAGAACCTTGCCGTTCTCAGGCTGGACCGGTTGAATGCGCTGAAGGATGTCTACCCCGGCGTCGAGCGCGAGGACGAGATGGTGGCTGCGTTTGATTACTGCCTGCACGGCAAAGGCGGGGCCGCGCCGTCGATCGACACCGCGATGCACGGCCTGGTGGATGCAGCCCACGTTGACCACCTGCACCCGGATTCCGGCATCGCCATTGCTACAGCAGTCGACGGCGAAGCGCTGACCAAGCAGATCTTCGGCGAGAAAGTGGTGTGGGTGCCCTGGCGCCGCCCCGGCTTCCAGCTTGGCCTGGACATCGCGGCCATCAAGGACGCCAACCCGCAGGCTGTCGGCACCATCCTGGGCGGTCATGGCATCACGGCCTGGGGCGACACCAGCGAGGAAGCGGAGGCAAATTCGCTGTGGATCATCGACGAAGCTGAAAAGTTCATCGCCGAAAATGGCAAGGCCGAACCCTTCGGTGCGAAGCTCCCGGGTTACGAGTCGCTGCCCGAGGCGGAGCGCCGCGCCAAGGCTGCAGCGCTGGCTCCGGTGATCCGTGGCCTGGCTTCGACGGACAAGCCGCAGGTGGGCCACTTCACCGACGATCCCCGCGTCCTGGAGTTCCTGGAATCATCCGAGCACCCCCGGCTGGGCGCCCTGGGCACCTCCTGCCCGGATCACTTCCTGCGCACCAAGGTCAAGCCGCTGGTTGTGGACCTCCCGGCCGCAGCTTCCGTCGAGGACTCCATTGCCCGCCTGCAGGAACTGCACGCGGAATACCGCGAGGATTACCAGGCGTACTACGACCGCCACGCGACGGTCTCGACAGGCTCGACCACCGGGAGTCCGGCGATGCGCGGTGCGGACCCGGCAATCGTCCTGGTTCCCGGCGTCGGCATGTTCTCCTACGGCAAAGACAAGCAGACGGCCCGCGTCGCTGCCGAGTTCTATATCAACGCGATCAACGTGATGCGCGGCGCCGAGGCCATCTCCACCTACGCCCCGATCGAGGAATCCGAGAAGTTCCGGATCGAGTACTGGGCCTTGGAGGAAGCCAAGCTGGCGCGGATGCCCAAGCCCAAGAGCCACGCCACCCGCATCGCCCTGGTGACGGGTGCGGCGTCGGGCATTGGCAAGGCCATCGCGACCCGGCTCGCCGCCGAAGGCGCCTGTGTCGTGATCGCGGACCTGAACCTGGAGAATGCGGAAAAGGTCGCCGAAGAGCTCGGCGGCCCCGACGTTGCCGTTGGCGTGCAGGCTGACGTGACCGACGAAGCGCAGGTCGCGGCAGCCATTGACGCCGCCGTGCTGGCCTTCGGTGGCCTGGACCTGGTGGTTAATAACGCCGGCCTGTCCATTTCCAAGCCGCTGCTGGAAACCACCGAAAAGGACTGGGACCTGCAGCACAACGTCATGGCGAAGGGCTCGTTCCTGGTAGCCAAGGCAGGTGCCAAGGCCATGATCGCGCAAGGACTCGGCGGAGACATCATCTACATCTCCTCCAAGAACTCCGTGTTTGCCGGACCGAACAACATTGCGTACTCGGCGACCAAGGCCGACCAGGCCCACCAGGTCCGCCTGCTTGCCGCTGAACTTGGTGAGCACGGCATCCGGGTCAACGGCATCAACCCCGACGGCGTGGTCCGCGGCTCGGGCATCTTCGCCGGCGGCTGGGGTGCCAAGCGCGCCGCAGTGTACGGCGTGGACGAGGAAAAACTGGGCGAGTACTACGCCCAGCGGACCCTGCTCAAGCGCGAGGTCCTCCCGGAGCACGTGGCCAACGCCGCCGCCGTGCTCACCAGCAACGAACTGTCCCACACCACAGGCCTGCATATCCCGGTGGATGCCGGCGTCGCGGCCGCTTTCCTGCGGTGACGGGTGAGTCGGTGGTCGAGCCTGTCGAGACCAAGGACATCCTGCCTACTCCGGTGTTCGCAGCAGTAGACATCGGCGCCTCTTCCGGGCGGGTCATCCTGGGCAGGGTCAAGGCCAAGGACACGTCCGGCTCCGGCCCCGCCGTTGATCTGCAGGTTGTCCACCGCTTCCCCAACGCAGTAGTGGAGTCCGACGGCGGCCTGCGCTGGGATTTCGACTCACTGTTCGCGGAGGTACTCAAGGGGCTGGCAGCAGCGGCGGAAACCGCAGCGGCGGCCGGTGAGACCATCGCCAGCATCGGTATTGACACCTGGGCAGTGGACTACGGCCTGGTCAACCACGCCGGCGAGCTGGTGGCCCAGCCTTTCAGCTACCGGGACAGCCGCAGCGCAGCCGTCGTCGGGTCCGTGCACGCCGCACTGGCTCCTGAACAGCTCTATGCCACCACGGGCCTGCAGTTCCTGCAGTTCAACACCATTTACCAGCTGGCGGCCGAGGCTGACCTCGACGGCGTCCAGGCGCTGCTGATCCCGGATCTCATAGCTTTCCTGCTGACCGGCCAGCGCAGGACAGAGGCCACCAATGCCTCCACCACCGGGTTGTTCGACGCCGTTGCAGGGGAGTGGGCCAGCGAGTTTTTCCAGGCCCTGGGGCTGCGTCCGGATCTGTTCCCGCCGCTGGTGCAGCCAGGCGAAACCGTCGGCGCGATCCTGCCCGGAATCGCCAGCCGGACCGGGCTGGCACCGGAGACCACAGTCGTCGCCGTCGGCTCGCATGACACCGCCTCGGCAGTGGCCGCGGTACCGGCCGCCACTGAAAACTTCGCCTACATTTCCTCCGGCACCTGGTCCCTGGTGGGCGTGGAATTGCGTCGTCCCGTGCTGACCCAGGCCAGCCGGCAGGCGAACTTCACCAACGAACGCGGCGTGGACGGCACCATCCGCTACCTTCGCAATGTGGGCGGCCTTTGGTTGCTAAGTGAATGCCAGCGCAGCTGGGGGTCCGGCAACGAAGACGGCAACGGCGCCCCGAACCTGCCGGAACTGCTGGAGGCTGCCGCGGCGCTGCCCTCCGGCGGCCCCCAGATCAACGCTGACGATCCCGCCTTCATTGCCCCTGACCGGATGCCGGAGCGCATCCGGGCCGCCGTCCGGGAGTCCGGTGGCGAGCTCTCAAATGACCCTGCAGCCATCACCCGCTGCATCATGGACAGCCTGGCGGCCGGATACGCGCGGACCATCGCCGACGCTGAACGCCTCGCGGATGTTGCCGTCGACGTCGTTCACATTGTGGGTGGCGGATCGCAGAACCGGCTGCTGTGCCAGCTCACGGCGGATGCTACGGGCAAAACAATGATCGCCGGTCCGGTCGAAGCTACGGCCCTCGGCAACGTCCTGATCCAAGCCAGGGCGGCCGGCCAGGTGAGCGGGGGCCTGCGCGAGCTCCGGGGCTTGATCAGGCCTGCTGAACCGGTGACATTACGCCCGGTGTCAGCTGCTGTTCCAGGCATCGCCGCACTGGCAGACTGATCCCAGCCAGCAACACTCCCGCACATTGCCTCAGGAACGGAAGCCATGCCCCTTTTTGACCTGCCCCTGGAGAAGCTTCGCGAATATGAGTCACCGGTGGTGCCGCCGTCGGGCCTCAAGGAATTCTGGGACCGGAGCATAGAAGAAGCCCGTGAGTTTCCGCTGGCGGCAACATTTGAGCCGGTGGAAAACTACCTCGCCGTAATCGATACCTTCGACGTCACGTTTGCCGGCTTCGGCGGCGCCCCGATTAGGGGCTGGCTGCACCTGCCGGCCGGTCGTGACGCAGCAGATGAGCTGCCGGTGGTGGTCCAGTACGTGGGCTATTCCGGCGGCAGGGGACTGGTCAACGAGGACACCAGATGGGCCCAGGCGGGCTACGCGCACTTCATCATGGATACCCGGGGCCAGGGCTGGGGTGGGACGCGCGGTGACACTCCTGATCCGCACGAATCGGCCGGCGACGTCGCCTTCGCGGGCCTGATGACCCGCGGTATCAGCCATCAGGACGATTATTACTACCGCCGGGTGTATGTGGACGCGTTTCGCGCGGTGGAGGCAGCGCAGTCCCACCCCGCCGTCGATTCCTCGCGGGTGGTGCTGCAGGGCGTCAGCCAAGGCGGCGGTATCGTGGTGGCCGCGGCCGGGCTGGTAGCCGGAAGGCTCGACGGCGTGGTGGCAGCTATGCCCGACGTCCCGTTCCTGCAGGACTTCCCGCGTGCCATCGATATCACCCCGCGCGGACCCTACCCCGAGATCGCGGGCTTCCTGGCCCGGCACCGGGAGCGGTATGAGTCCATCCTTGAGGTGCTGAACTATTTCGACGGCGTCAACCTCGCCAGGTGGGCTGCCGTTCCGGCGCTTTACTCGGCTGCGCAGATGGACGATATCTGCCCGCCGTCGACAGTTTTTGCCAGCTTCAACGCATACGGCAGCGACGCGGGGACGCCGGTCAAGGACATTGAGGTGTACCGGTTCAACAACCATGAGGGTGGCCAGGAGCAGCAATGGATCCGCCAGTTGCTGTTTCTACGGAAGATCTTGGGGTAAGTTCTTAGTGCGGGACTGAGAAAACGGTTTCTGAGTCCCGCAGAACTGGGAACCAATGAAGAAACTCAGCAGGCTCAGCGTCTTTGGCTATGGAGCCGGCGACGCTGCAAACAGCATGATCATCAGCACCGGAAATATGTTCCTGCTGGTGTACTACACGGACGTGGCCGGCATCGGCGCAGCAGCGGCAGGAACGCTGCTGCTTGTTGCCCGGGTTTTTAATGCCTTCACCGACATAGCAGCCGGGCGCATCGTAGACCGCGTAAACAGCAAACGGTGGGGTAAGTTCCGTCCGTTCCTGATGTTTGGCTTCGTTCCCCTGGTGCTTAGCGCAGCGGCCTTCCACGTCCCGGACGTGGACCCCGCTATGAAGCTGCTGTACGCCTACTGCACGTACGGACTGGTCTGTGTGTCCTACAGCCTGGTGAACGTCCCGTACGGCTGCCTGGTTGGAGCAATGACGCAGGATGCGAAGGAGCGGGCGCGGCTTGGCGGCGCCCGCACCCTGGGAGGGCTGTCGGTCGGCGCCAGCCTCGGATTCTTCATTGCTCCGCTTTTGGGCGCAGGCCAGGATATGCAGCAGATCTTCACCTGGGTCACCCTGGTGTTCGTCGTCGTGGGTTCCGCGCTCTACTTCTTTACCGGTACCGTCTGCCTCGAGCAGGTTCCCGGCAGCGTCCCCAAGATCACGCTGAGCCAGAGCATCGCGGCGCTTAAGGCAAACTCACCCCTGGTGATCCTGTGCATCAGCTCCGTCCTCTTTGTCACCGGAACCACGGCCACCGGGGCTTCCCAATTTTTCTATCTTCGCGATGTCCTGTCCCGGGTGGACCTGTTTCCCCTTATGGCGGCAGCCCAGGTGGTCATCACGCTGACCCTGGCTGTGCTCATACCCCGGCCGGTGGCCCGATGGGGCAAACGGGCGGTCTACAGCGGCGGCGGCATCCTGGGTGTGCTGGGCGGCCTTCTGGTCTTCTCAGCGCCCGCGGACGTGCCCCTGCTTGGCCTGGCTGGACTGATCCTGGGACTGCTGGCCTCCGCCACCGTCAGCATCCTCACCTGGGCGCTGATTGCGGATACGGTCGAATACGGCGAGTGGAAAACGGGAGTCCGGGTCCAGGGCATTAATTACGCCCTGCTGGCCGCAACGAGGAAACTGGGCATGGGATTCGGCGGCGCCCTGGTGGCCTTCTCACTCGCCTGGGGCGGCTATGTATCCGGCATCAGTGAGCAGTCCGGCACTGCCACCCTCGCCATCCGGGCAGCTGCCGGCCTGCTCCCGGCGGCGCTGGTGTTGGCTTCAGTCGGAATCATGTGCTGGTACCGCCTGACGGACAAGAAGCACGCAGAGCTGGTGGCCAGCCTGTCCCGTGAAACGACGTAGCTGTTTTGCGACGGCGGCGGCTGGCGGTTATGGTGGTGGCTATGACTAACCGTTGGTATGCGTATTTTTCGTTGGCTCTGGAGGAGCCCGCGTCTAACTGACACGCACCCAACTTCCTTCAGAGCCAACAGGGCAGAGATTATTCTCTGCCCTTCGCCATATCTACGGCGGGTTCTGATTAAGGGCCCGCTTCCATCTCCGGAACAGGACCCCTCATGACCCCCGCAGCAACCGCCACAGCCGCCAGTTCGACGTCGAACCTCCGTGTTAGCCACTTCGCCGCCCTTCCCACGCCCCGGGAACTGAGGGCCGAGCTGCCGCTGGACGCCCACGTGACGGACGTCGTCGAGCGCGGCCGTGACGAAGTCCGGGCCATCATGGATGGCGTTGATGACAGGCTGCTGGTGATCGTTGGCCCCTGCTCCATCCATGATCCGCAGGCGGGGCTCGATTACGCGCGTCGGCTGGCAGTCCAGGCGCAGCTTCACGGTTCCGAGCTGTTGATTGTTATGCGGACCTACTTCGAGAAGCCGCGCACCACGGTGGGTTGGAAGGGCCTGATCAACGATCCGAATCTGGACGGCACCCACGACATGGTGACCGGGTTGCGTACCGCGCGGAGGTTCCTGCAGGACGTCGCCGCGCTCGGGCTGCCCACCGCCACCGAATTCCTGGAGCCCATCAGTCCGCAATACATGGCGGACCTGGTTTCCTGGGGCGCCATTGGTGCCCGGACCACCGAAAGTCAGATCCACCGCCAGCTGGCCTCCGGCTTGTCCATGCCCATCGGCTTCAAAAACGGGACCGACGGCGACCTCCAGGTTGCGATCGACGCCTGCGGTGCCGCTTCGGCCCCGCAGGCCTTCCTCGGCATTGACGATGAAGGCCGCGCCGCGCATGTGGCAACAGCGGGCAATCCGGACACGCACGTGATCCTGCGTGGCGGACGCAAGGGGCCCAATTACTCAGCTGCCGACGTCGAGGCTGCTTCTGAGCGGCTGGAAGGCAAGCAGCTCAACCCGCGGCTGATCGTTGATGCCAGCCACGCCAACAGCGGCAAGAGCCACCACCGCCAGGCCGAGGTTGCGCTGGAACTCGGTGCCCGGCTGGAGGACGGCGGCCCCGCCGCGGACGCAATCGGCGGCGTGATGCTGGAAAGCTTCCTGGTGGGAGGCGCGCAGAATCTTGACGTGGCGGAGCATGCGGCAGGCCGTACGGAACTGGTGTACGGCCAGAGTGTGACGGACGCCTGCATGGAATGGGACGTCACCGTTTCCGTGCTTGAGCAGCTGGCGGCATCGGCGCGGAAAAGGCGTGGCGCCCGGAGCGCTCAACTTGCTGGATGAAGAGCCGGATGGACTTTCACATTGGCACCCTGAACCTCTAGAGTATCTAGCACATGGTTGTTCGAAGGCCCGGTGACGACGCGCCGTAAAGGCGGTTGCCGAACAGCACCGGGAGCAAAGGAATATGGGATGTCCGCAGATCAGAACTTCTCCAACGTGAAGTTCCTGACCGTGGCCGAGGTGGCCGAGGTTATGCGCGTTTCCAAGATGACCGTGTACCGTCTGGTCCACTCAGGAGAGATGCCGGCCGTGCGCTTTGGCCGCTCCTTCCGGGTTCCTGAGAACGCTGTTGAGCAATACCTCAAGGGCGCCGTGGTGGAAGGCCAGTCGGACACTGCCTGACCCCTGTTGCTGTGGCCCTGCCGTCGCCCCTGACGGCGGCGGTCAGTAGGTGCCCCTGATAGGCGGTACCCTGTTAAGGAACGTTTTACGTCATTGTAAGAATCTGTCCGTTGTTTCAGTTCGTAGCATTGTCCACGAACATTTCCATCAGACAGGTACTACATCTAGTTTGTGAGGAACTTTCGTGGGTTCAGTTATTAAGAAGCGTCGCAAGCGTATGGCCAAGAAGAAGCACCGCAAGCTGCTTCGCAAGACCCGTCACCAGCGCCGCAACAAGAAGTAGATCATCTACTTCACTGCGTGAATGCCCGTTGCCGTCAGGCAGCGGGCATTTTTGCGTCCAGGCCCCGGTTCGGAACCAGCCCGCACTATCCCGGCGGACCCAAGACCCTGCCACTCAGTGGCTGAAAGGTCAGCGGCTGCGGAGGCGGGCGAAGCCCTTCCACAGGCCATAAACTGCGCCACCTACCGTGGCGGCCTTGAGGCCCAGGGTTGCTGCGCGACGGCCCGAGCGGAAGTCGTACACGGGCCAGTTGTGCTCGCGGGCGTGCTTGCGGAGCCGGGCGTCGGGGTTGATCGCCACAGGATGTCCCACCAGGGTGAGCAGCGGAATGTCGTTATAGGAGTCGCTGTAGGCCCAGCAGCGTTTCAGGTTCAGGCCTTCAGAGTCTGCCATGGCTTCTACGGCAGCCGCCTTGGCAGAACCGTGCAGGATGTCACCCACCAGGCGGCCGGTGTAGGCGCCTTCTTCCACTTCTCCCACCGTGCCCAGTGCGCCTGTCAGCCCCAAGCGGGTGGAAATGACGGTGGCTACTTCAATGGGTGTGGCCGTGACCAGCCAGACCCTCCGCCCGACGCGCAGGTGTTGCTCGGCCAGAGCCTTGGTTCCAGGCCAGATCCTCGAGGCGATCATCTCGTCGTAGACTTCCTCGCCGAGGGCCTTGATATCCGACACAGTAATGCCTGCCGCCAGGATCAGGGCTGAGTCGCGGACGGCATGGACATCACTGAGGTTCTCGCCGCGCATCACAAACTTGAACTGCTTCCAGGCGAAACCGCTGGCCTGGCGCAAGGTGAAGGCTTTCCGCTGGTACATCTTGCGGGCCACGTGGAACAGGCTGGCGCCCTTCATCAGTGTGTTGTCCACGTCGAAGAAGGCTGCCTCGCCAAGAGGGGACGGAGGGGTCGGGCGCGTGGCTACGGCGACATACTTCTCCTCGGGCATGCCTTGAGTCTAGCCAATGGGTCCGGACGCAGCTGCCGGGCCACCAGCTTCGCTGCCGGTAGCACCTTCCCGATGCAGCCCGCCGGTGCCTGCAGGACTACCTTTAAGTCATGGCAAAACCGGAAGTGGTACTACTGACAAAATCAGACTGCCACCTGTGCACACGGGCGCGTGCCGCCGTCGAACGCGTCACCTCCGGGCTGGGACTGGAATGGTCGGAACAACTGGTGGACCAGCACCCTGAACTGGGCCAGAGGTACGCCGAAGAGATCCCCGTGCTGCTGGTGGACGGTGTACAGCGGGATTTCTGGACCATTGACGAAAGCCGCCTGGACCGGCTGCTGCGGCGGATCCTGGCGGCGTAATGAAACGGGCTCAGGTGTGGGCGCCCGCTTTGTTGGCTCAGGCGTCCTGGCCCTAGAGTGTAGACACAACGCGACTCGACGGAGCAGACAGTGACCTCCTTGGAATCAACACCCTCTGCCATCCAGGGCGATGGCGGGACTGCGAAGCAGATTCCACCGGCAGCGGTGGCCCGCTTGACGCTCTACCTGCGCGCCCTGAATTCGCTGCTGGCCGAGGGCATCGAGACTGTTTCTTCGGACTCCCTGGCGGAGGCGTCAGGGGTGAGTTCGTCAACGCTGCGCAAGGACCTCTCGCACGTTGGTTCCTACGGCACGCGGGGCGTGGGTTATGAGGTCCAGTACCTCAGCAGGCACATCGCGGCGGCCCTTGGCCTGACCCACGACTGGAAAGTCGCAATTGTGGGCGCCGGTAACCTTGGTAAAGCCCTGGCGCGGTACGGCGGCTTCGAGTCCCGGGGGTTCGACGTCGTGGCGATTTTCGACGCCGACCAGATGGTGGTGGGAAACGAGGTCGGCTGGCTGCGGGTCAGTGATGTCCAGGACCTGGAAACGGTCCTGGAACGAACCGGCGCGAACATGGTGGTCCTTGCCTTGCCGGCCACGGTTGCCCAGGCCGTCTGTAACCGGGTAGTGGCCGCAGGAGTCACCAGCATCCTGAGCTTTGCCCCCATAGTGCTCCAGGTGCCCGAGGGCGTGAATCTGCGCAAGGTGGACATGGCCACCGAGCTCCAGATCCTCGCCTACCACGCACAACGGACGCAGACCCCGGGCCGAACAGCCTAAGCTGTGGCCCGCGGGCTGCGTCCGCGGAGAGTGTGCTGCGCCTGAAGACCTGCGCTAGCGGCTGTACGGGTTACCGAAGGGCTGCTGCTTCTGGAAGTAGGGCGCATTGGCCGGCAGGTAGAGCAGCACAATGGCCGCGATGCCCAGAAGGATCACAATGAGCTGCAGGACGCCGTATAGCGGACCGAACTGGAACAGGCTGAAAAGGCCAAAAACAGAAATGGCGGCAAAAACAGTTCCAAGGATCCGCGCCCAGTTCTTTCCCTTCCGCACCGGGAAGGCCACCAGGGCATAGAGACCCAGGGACAGCAGAGCGGCGATGATTCCTCCAACCATCACAGCACCCTGCATGCCCTCGGCCATTCCGGGGGGAACTTCCTCACCCTGCGATTGGATCTGTGACTCCATCGACTCCAAGAAGTAATCGCCGCCGGTGAAGGCCATGATGAGCGAGCTAACGGCGGACAGGATTCCTGCCGCGAGAATCATTTTGAAAGAGAGGTCCACCTGCGGCGGAACGGCGCGGTCTCCGGCTGGCTGAGACTGCTCCGACGGATAACCATACGGGGCAGGGGGCTGGCCATAGGGAGCCTGCTGGCCGTAGCCGGGCTGCTGCTGGCCGTACTGGGGAGCCTGCCCATACTGCGGCGGTACCTGCTCACCGTACTGGGGAGCGTTCTGGCCGTATTGCGGCTGCGGGGGTGACTGCTGACCATATTGAGGTGCGTTCTGGCCGTAGCCCGGCTGCTGCGGGGCGTTTTCCGGATCGTTGCCTTGAGGCGGCTGGACGGGAGGAGTGGTCATGAGCGTTCCTTCGCGAATCTGGATGAAACATCGGAGCCGGGAACAACGCAAGCCGTGCCCCCAGCATGGCTGATTCCACCGTACCTCCCACCGGCAGACTGGTGGGTCATTAAAGGCAATAAATTGTGCACTGGCCTGCAAAAACGCCTACGCTCCGGGTTGCCCGGGGCGTAGGCGTGTTCAGCAGGTGGTCAGTTGGTTGCGGGCGTGCGCTGTTCGAACCACGGCCGGGAGTTGGGCAGCCACATCAAAACGGTTGCCACGATACCGAGGATGGAGCCGAACCAGCCTCCTCCTCCGTCGATGCCGGACTGAACCAGGGATATAACCAAGGTGACTGCCACAATGACGGTCAGGGCCATGCGGGCCCAGGACTTGCCTTCCTTCATTTTCATCGCCAGGACAACCTGGGCAGCAGAAAGTACAAGCATGAGAAGGACCAGGAGCACAGCCACCACACCGAAGGCGGGCAGTGCGGCTATTGCTACCAAGGCAAAGAAGAACCCCACAACACCCAGGAGGACGCCCAGGATGCCCGTGATGACCCAGATCCAGTAGGAGACCTTGAGCTCCGTGGGCATTCCGGCGACGCTGAAAATACCAGAGAAGCCACCCTTGGGCATGACCTGGTCGAAGCTGCGTGGTGCGTCGGAGGGCATCTGGAACTGGTGGCTCTGCGGCGGGCCGGGCTGCTGGTAACCCTGGGCCGGCGGAGGCTGGTACCCGGCCGGGGGAGTGGTGGGGCTCTGGCCGGCAGGTGTCCCGGTTGAATCGGGTTGCGGTATGTCGCTCTGGTTGCTCATGGGTTCACTGTAGGCGTGGCCGGCCGTGTTATCTACGAATTGGCGTGGAAGTCGTGATGAAAACAAAGCAAACCGCCCGCCGTCGAACATTAGTGTCCGAGGGCGGGCGGTTGTCGCGTGTCAGCGAGGCGGTGGGACTAAGCCGCGGGAGCGATGAAGGCCAGTTCCAGGTTGATGCCGACCTTGTCGCTGACCAGCAGGCCGCCGGTTTCGAGGACGGCGTTCCAGGTCAGACCGAAGTCCTTGCGGCTAATGGTGGTCTGCGCGGTGACACCTGCGCGGGTGTTGCCGAACGGGTCCACGGCCACTCCGTTGAACTCGGTTTCCAGCGTGACGGGGCGGGTGATGCCCTTGATGGTGAGGTCGCCGTTCAGCTCAAAGCCGTCGCCGTTGTCTACGAGTTCTTTGGAGACGAAGGAGATTTCCGGGAACTTCTCCACGTCGAAGAAGTCCTCGCCGCGGACGTGGCCGTCGCGGTTGGCGTCGCCGGAGTCGAAGCTGGCGGTCTTGATGGTGGCGTTGATTGCAGAGTCGGTGACATTCGGGGCGAGTTCCAGAGTGGCTTCTGCGTCCTTGAACTGGCCGCGGACCTTGCTGATGCCAGCGTGCCGGACGGTGAAGCCGATCTCGCTGTGGGAGTTGTCGAGGGTCCAGGTGCCGGTGGTGATATCGGTGGGAAGTGCCATGATGGTGCTCCTTCAATTAGTTACGGGCTCAGGGGGAGAGCGTCTGATCGTTGGTTGAAGCCTCATCTGTTGAAGTATCAACTAACTGCTGCATCCAGTATAAACATGCATTTGCATGTTTTGTTCCCTGATTCACGAACTTTTTTGAAACTTTTTTGGAACACCTGCGGAACTACCCGGCCCGGCCGGAAGTTCTACTTCCGGTAGAAGATTTCGAATCGCCCCAGATCTTTGAGAAACTGGTAGACATGCCCCAATCCACGGTTCATCTGCTCCGCCATGGAGAGGTCCACAATCCCCAGGGGATTCTCTATGGCAGGCTTCCAGAATTTCACCTTTCCGAACTGGGCCAGCGAATGGCCCAGACTGCCGCCGCTTACTTTGCGGAGCGTGCTGCGCAAGGCGCCAATATCGTTTACCTCGCCGCGTCGCCTTTGACCCGCGCGCAGGAAACGGCACTTCCCACCGCGCAGGCGTTGAACCTGGAGATCGCCACCGAGGATCGCATCATCGAGGCCGAAAACCGCTTCGAAGGGCTCAAGGTCACCAGGGCGGAGCTCCGCAGGCTCCGGCACTGGCAGCACTTCGTCAACCCGCTCCGGCCGTCCTGGGGCGAACCCTACAAAGCACAGGCCCTGCGCGTCATGGCGGCCGTCCACGATGCGCGGCTCCATGCCAGAGAACTGGCCGGTACCGACTTTGAGCAGCGTGGCGCCGAGGCCATCCTGGTCAGCCACCAGCTCCCCATCTGGGCCACCCGGTTGAGCGCGGAAGGCCGGCGGCTTTGGCACGATCCCCGCAAGCGCGAATGTACCCTGACATCCGTCACCTCCCTGGTGTTCGACGCCGACGGGACCCTTCTGCGCGTTGAATACCACGAGCCTGCTGCCGCACTCCTTCCCGGTGCGTCCACCACTCCGGGAGCCTGAGCATGGCTGCCAGGAACCGCCCAATGAACTCCGCGATGGCCTCTCGCCGAACCGTACTTGTGGCCGGCGGCGCCGCGCTGGCCGGGCTTACCCTGGGCCTGTCCGGCTGCGCCCAGGAGGACGCCCTGGCCCGGCAGGCCAAGGCCGGGGACAACAAGAACTATGTGGCAGGTGACGGCTCCGTGACCGAATTCACCGCAGCCGACCGGGCTGCCGCCGTCGAAATCAACGGCACGCTGTTCAACGGCACCACCATTACCCCCGCAGATCTCCAGGGCAAGGTGACGGTGCTGAATTTCTGGTTTGCCGCCTGCGCCCCCTGCCGGGTGGAGGCTCCCCAGCTGGAGGCACTGCACCAGGAATTCAAGGACCAGGACGTCCGCTTCCTGGGCGTGAACCTCCGTGACGAAAAAGCCACGGCAGAAGCCTTCGAAAAGTCATTCAATGTGACCTATCCCAGTTTTGACGACAAAAACGGCTCGGTACTGCTGGCCGTTTCCGGCATGGTTCCCCCAGGCGCCGTTCCCACCACCCTGGTCCTGGACAAGCAGGGCAGGGTGGCGTCGCGTGTGCTCGGCGAGATCCAGACCGGCACGCTCAAGGCCCTCATCACCTCCGCCGTGGCAGAGTAGCGGGCGCATTTCCATGAACAGCCCCTTCGCCGAGACGATCTTGAGCGGCTCGCTGCTGCTGGCCATTCCCGTCGCCCTGTTGGCAGGGCTGGTGTCCTTCCTCTCGCCCTGCGTCTTGCCGCTGGTACCGGGATACCTCGGGTACGTCACCGGGTTGACGGGCGTGGACCTGCAGCGGCAGAAGAAGGGCCGGATGCTGGCCGGCATCGGCCTGTTCGTGCTGGGATTCTCCCTTATATTTGTGCTGCTGGGCGGAGCCTTCGGCCAGCTGGGCACCCTGATCTCCGGCCCGCAGAACGCGTGGATCACCCAGGTGCTGGGCCTTTTGGTGATCCTGCTGGGCGTGGTGTTCATGGGCGGCTTCGGCTGGTTCCAGCGCGACGCCAAGATTCACGCCAAGCCTCCCGCCGGGCTGTGGGGTGCGCCGCTGCTGGGCATCACCTTCGGGCTGGGCTGGGCCCCGTGCATTGGCCCCACCTATTCCGCCGTCCAGCTGTTGAGCCTGTCCGGCGGCTCCTCCGCGGCCAAGGGCGCGTTCCTGGCGTTTATCTACAGCCTGGGCCTGGGAATCCCGTTCCTGCTGATCGCACTGGCCGTGCGCCGCGGCGTGGGCGTCATGTCCTTCTTCCGCAAGCACCGCCTGGCCATTCAGCGCACTGGCGGCGCCATCCTGGTAATCCTGGGCCTGCTGATGGCCAGTGGCGTGTGGGGCGCCTGGGTCACCGAATTGCAGTACTGGTTCATAACCGACGTGAAATTGCCAATCTGATGAGCGAGCGTGTGAAAACTAATAAACGGACCGTAGCGGACGCCAAGGCCGAGGCGGCGTTACCGGCTCTGGGCCCCTGGGGCATGGTGCGCTGGGCCTGGACGCAGCTGACCAGCATGCGTACTGCATTGTTCCTGCTGCTGCTGCTGGCCGTGGCTGCCGTGCCCGGATCCCTCGTTCCGCAGCGGGCAGCCAATGCCTTTACCGTCAGCCAACACATCAAGAACAACGGCGACTTCGGCAGGGTGCTGGACGCCCTCCAGTTGTACGACGTCTACTCCTCGGTGTGGTTTTCCGCTATCTACATCCTGCTCTTTACCTCGCTGATCGGCTGCGTCATTCCGCGCGCCATCGCCCATTACAAGGCAATGCGCTCCCAGCCGCCGCGCACTCCCGCCAGATTCTCGCGACTTCCCGAATACGGCACCCTGGTGCTGAAGTCCGACGCCGGGATCCCGCCGTCGGAGGCCATCTCCGATGCCGCCGGGCTGCTGCGCAAACGCGGCTACCGGGTGGATGTGCGGGACGCCGACGGCGGCAGCCCGTCCCTGGGTGCTGAACGCGGCTTCCTCCGCGAAGTCGGCAACCTGGTGTTCCACACCTCGCTGATCGGTGTGCTGGTCTCCGTGGCCGCCGGCGGATTGTTCGGCTACAGCGGGCAGCGGATCCTGGTGGAAGGGGACACCTTCGTTAACACGCTGGTGGGTTATGACCAGTTCACTCCCGGCACCAACTTCCAGACCAGCGATCTCCAGCCCTACTCCATGCAGCTGAATTCCTTCGACATCAAGTTTGACCGCGAATCCGTGGGCAAGATCGGCCAGCCGATCGACTTCACCGCCAAAGTGACCACCAAGGAATCCCCCGAAGCACCCGCCTCGGAGCAGGTCCTGAAGTCCAATCAACCCGTCTCCCTGGGTGGCACCAGCATCTACCTGATAGGCAACGGGTACGCCCCGGTGGTGACAGTCCGGGACGGTGAGGGCAATGTTGCCATGCAGGGTCCCGTGGTAGCCCAGGTGCAGCCAGGTGCCGACAACTACTACTCTTCCGTGGTGATTAAGGTTCCGGATGCCAAGCCGGACCAGCTCGGGTTTGTAGGATTTTTCCTGCCCACGGCCTTTGTCGGCAACGACGGCATCTCCTTCAGCGGGGACCCGGAACTCTTCAACCCGCAGCTGACGCTGAACTCGTTCTACGGCGACCTCGGGTTGGACGACGGCGCTCCGCAAAACGTCTTCGCGCTGGACGTCGCAGACCTGACGCCGCTGAACGCCCGCGACCTTGACACCGGCGGCATCACCCTCGCTCCCGGCATGAGCTACGACCTTCCGGACGGCAAGGGCAGCATCAGTTTCGACGGCGTCAAGCGCTACATCGGCGTGGACATCCACCACAACCCAGGCCAGGGATTCGCGCTGATTTTTGCCCTGCTGGCCGTGGCCGGCCTGGTGGTCTCGCTGTACGTGAACCGCCGCCGCGTCTGGGTCCGCGCCGACACCGGGCCTGACGGCTCTACCACGGTGGAGTACGGCCTCCTGGCGCGTGGCGAAGACCACCGGCTGGCCGCCGAAGCCACCGCCATCGGGGAACTGCTCGCCGGGCAATGGCAGGTTGACCCCGCCACCCAGCAAAATCCCAGCAGTTCCGGGGATAATAGCCCCGACCCTGTTTCCACCCCTGCAGGCTCCACCACACCAACAGGCTCCCCCAAGCCGACGAAGGACCAGTAATGCCGTTTTCCCTCAACGAAACCGCAGGCGCCTACAGCGAACTGTTCATGCTGTTCGCCGCCGCCACCTACACGGTGGCGTTCGTCGCCTTCGCCTGGGACCTCGCCAAAAGCAGCAAAGCACTCCGCCTGATCGATGAGAAGGCCGCCGAAGCTGCCGCCGCCGAAGCTGCCGCCGCCCCGGCGTCCTCGAAACAGCCCGTGGGTGCCCGCGTCGGAAATTCTGCCGGGTCTGTCACTGACAGGACCGACGGGCACCTTGCCGGGCCGGTGGACCGGGCAGAACGGCCGACGTCGAAGGCGGGTTCGCCGTCCACCTCCAGAGCCCGGATGGCCGACGGCGACATGCGCTACGCCGCCGAGCGCCGCGTTCCCGCCCGCGTGGCTGTTGCGCTGACCGTACTGGGCGTTCTGATCCACGGTGCCGGCGTGGTGGCCCGCGCCATCGGGGCCGGCCGGGTGCCGTGGGGCAACATGTACGAGTTCCTGACCACCGGCGCCTTTATGGCGGTAGCTGTGTTCCTGCTGGTGCTGATCAAGCGCGACCTCCGCTTCCTGGGCACGTTCGTCCTTGGCCTGGCCGTGATCATGCAGGTTGCCGCGGCGGTGTCCTTCTGGACTCCCGTGGGTCACCTGGTGCCGGCCCTGCAAAGCTACTGGCTGATCATCCACGTCTCTATCGCCGTGCTGTCCTCGGCCCTGTTCACCTTGACCTTTGCCATGTCCGCGCTGCAGCTGGTGCAGTCGCACCGCCAGAAAACCGTGGCCGCCGGCGGCGCGGACAAGCTTGGTTTTATGCGCCTGGTTCCCTCCGCGCTGAGCCTGGAAAACCTGTCCTACCGGATCAACGCCATCGCCTTCATCGGCTGGACTTTCACCTTGATGTTTGGTGCCATCTGGGCCGAAAAGGCCTGGGGCCGGTTCTGGGGCTGGGATACCAAGGAAGTCTGGACCTTCGTGATCTGGGTGGTCTACGCCGGCTACCTGCACGCCAGGGCAACCCGTGGCTGGACAGGCACACGCGCAGCCTGGCTGTCGATCGTGGGATACCTGTGCATCGTCTTCAACTTCACCATCGTGAACCAGTTCTTCAGCGGCCTGCACTCGTATTCCGGCCTGTAGGGCGGGCGCTCCCGATGGTGGCGGGTAGCGGCTAAAGTCCGGTCCCCGGGTGGTGCCGTGCGCTGTTACTGGCGGTCGTCGTCGTGCGCGTCTGCTTCGCCCGGACTGGGATCCTTGGGGCGCTTGTTGCCGGTGTCCGACCCGGGAGTGTCCCCTCCGGTCTTGCGGATGTTCAGCTCTTCTTCAAGCTTCTTCAAGCGCGCGGCCTCTGCCTGGTTCCTGCGCTTCATCTCCAGGTTGCGGAGGAAATCGGGATCGTCGTCAGGGGAGCTGGTGCGTGGATAAGCCGGGGTGGCAGGCTGCTCCGGCGCAGGGCGGCCCAGCAACAGCCACAGGATGGCGCCAATAACGGGCAGCACGATCATGACCACAATCCACGCCGGCTTGGAGATTCCCCGTGTACGGCTGCCGTCAGTCCTTATCACGTCCACCAGTCCGTAGACGAAGACGACGAGGACTGCGATGGCCAGAACCACACGGAAGAGCATGGATCTAGTCTATCGTTCACGCGGCAACAGGGGTTCCGGGAAGGCCGCTAAACTTCAATAGTGGCCTTTTTGAAATATTCGCTGATCCGACTGGCGCTGTTCGCGCCACTCTTCGCTCTTTTTATGTTTCTCGAACTGGGAGCGCTGCTGTCCGTGGTCTGTGCTGCGCTGATCGCCTTCGCACTGAGCTACCTGTTTTTCCAGAAGCAGCGGGATGAGGCCGCAGCCGCCCTGCAGCACCGGTTCTCCGGTAATGCCAAGCCGCTCCGCACCGCTGGCGAAGTCGAAGACGCCAAAGCCGAGGACGCACTCCAGGACATCCAACCGGACAGCCCGAAAGACAAGTAGCCGCTAGAAGCCCCGGGCCAGCACCAGGCCCAGGGCGAAGAGCACGCTGTAGGCCAGGTTGATCAGGCCCGTCTGTCGCAGGACGGGGATGAGACTCTTGCGTTTCCGGCCGTTGATCATGAGCCAGGCCGGCATCAGGCAGGCCGGGATCACCAGCAGGACCACCAGCATCCACGGCCGGGTGGGAGCCAGGATCAGGACCAGCAAGATGGCCACGGCCAGCATCAGCACGTAGCTTTCGCGGGCGTGGCGGTCGCCCAGCCGGACTGCCAGGGTCTTTTTACCGGCCTGCGTGTCCGTTGGGATATCCCGGACATTGTTTGCC
This sequence comes from Pseudarthrobacter sp. TRD_SC_9, assembly GCF_055361265.1. Taxonomy (NCBI): domain Bacteria; kingdom Bacillati; phylum Actinomycetota; class Actinomycetes; order Micrococcales; family Micrococcaceae; genus Pseudarthrobacter; species Pseudarthrobacter sp. TRD_SC_9. The sequence goes on along the minus strand of NZ_CM143956.1, from coordinate 3,069,081 downwards.
ATCAGCAGGGCGGAAGCGATGAGCCCGGTGCCAACGGCGCCTATCACTGCGGGCAGGCTGATCTGGCCGGCCTGGGTGTAGGTGGTGCCAAGCGTCGCAACCAGGCCGAAGAAGACAAACACGAAGACGTCTCCCAGGCCCAGGTAGCCGTAGGGGTTCTTGCCGCCGGTGTAACCCCAGGCTGCGAAGACGCAGCCCAGGCCAACCAGAAGCAGCCACCAGCTCTGGGTGATGACCACCAGCGCCAAACCGCACAGCATGGCCAGCCCGAAGGCCCCGAGGGCAGCAGACTTCACATGCTCCGGCTGGGCGGCTCCCGAGCCCACCAGCCGAAGCGGGCCAACCCGGTCATCGTCAGTGCCCCGGATGCCGTCAGAGTAGTCATTGGCGTAGTTGACGCCCACCTGCAGCAGTAGCGCCACCAGCGCGGCCAGGACAGCGTTCAGCGGCCTGAAGGAGTCCATCTCATAGGCGGCGGCCGTGCCGATAAGGACGGGCGCGATCGCGGCCGGAAGGGTGCGGAGCCTGGCGCCTTGGATCCACTGGGCGGCTGTTGCCACTTGAGTACCTCGTACTGGTTTGGTGTTGGGCTGGTGTTCGTGGTGCAGGTCTACTTTACTTTCCCCTGTGGGCGTCGTTGAGACTGGCGGCCATCGCCATGCGGTCCGGCTTGCCGTTGGGCAGCATCAGCAATGCCTCTGCGGCCACCACCGTTTTAGGAGCGGTGACTCCCATGGCCTGGTGCCAGGCCTCCTTGAGCGCTGCTGCAGCTTCAGGAGAAGCGGAATCGGACACAGCGACGTAAGCCGCAACGGCCTGGCCCCATTCCGCGGACGGTACGCCGGCCACAAAAGCGGCGGTGACGCCGTCGGACTTCTCCAGCTCACCCTGTACCTGTGCGGCGGAAACTTTAACGCCACCGCTAATGATGACGTCGTCGACGCGGCCCAGCACAGTGAGGCGGCCGTCGCTGTCCAGGGTGCCGAGGTCGTTGGTACGGAACCAGCGCGTGCCGTCCACCTCGAAGAACGCACCGGATTCGCGGTCCGGGGCCTCCAGGTAACCGGCAGCGACGGTGTCTCCACCCAGGAGAATCCGGCCGTCGTCGGCAATCCGGACCCGCACACCCTCGATCGGAACGCCGTCATACACACAGCCTCCGCACGTTTCCGAGGAGCCGTAGGTGGTGATGACGCGCACCCCCGCCTTCCGGGCGGCTTCCTGAAGTGACAACGACGCCGGCGCGCCGCCCAGCAAGATGCCATTGAAACGCCGTAGCACGGCGAGCGTGTCCGGCGACGGGTCCTCCAGGAGGCGTTGCAGCTGGGTGGGTACCAGTGAGGTGAACCGGACCTTGTCAGTCAGTTCAAGGGCGGCGGCGGTGAACCGTTCGGGCGTGAATCCGTGTGACAGATCCATTGCCCACGGGCGGGTGCCGGCGAACAGCGAACGTACCAGGACCTGTACTCCCGCGACGTACTGAACGGGCACCGCCAGGAGCCACTGGCCCTCGCCGCGCAGGGCGATCGCCGTGGCCATCGAGGACGCAGCCAGCGCTTCCACCGGAAGGACAGTGGATTTGGGCGTGCCTGTGGAACCGGAGGTTCGCACCACAACCACGGCGTCATCATAGCCGGGGGTTTCCACGTGCTCCACCACCAGCGAGCCGTCCGGGGCGGCCGAAAGTTCGACGGCGGGACCCTCGCCATGGAGGGCGGCAGCCAGCGCTGCAAGGGCTGGTTCGATGTTCATCGGGCCTGCCTTAGAAGTAGTAGGGGAAGGTGGACCAGTCCGGGTCGCGTTTTTCCAGGAAGGCCTCTTTGCCCTCCACCGCCTCGTCCGTCATATAGGCCAGCCTGGTGGCCTCGCCGGCGAAAACCTGCTGCCCGGCCAGGCCGTCGTCGGCAAGGTTGAACGCAAACTTGAGCATCCGAATGGCCTGCGGGGACTGCCGTGCGATGTCCGCGGCGTACTCAAGCGCCACTTCCTCGAGCCGTTCGTGGTCCACGGCCTCGTTCACCGCGCCCATCCGGACCATGTCCTCCGCGGAGTATTCGCGGGCCAGGAAGAAGATCTCGCGCGCGGCCTTCTGGCCGATCTGGCGGGCCAGCAGCGCGGAGCCGTAACCGGCGTCGAAACTGCCAACGGTGGCGTCTGTCTGCTTGAACTTGCCGTGCTCGCGGGATGCGATGGTGAGGTCGGAAACCACGTGCAGGGAGTGGCCGCCGCCGGCCGCCCAGCCATTAACGACGGCGATCACCACCTTGGGCATGGTGCGCATCAGCCGTTGCACTTCCAGGATGTGGAGCCGGCCGGCGCGGGTGGGATCGATGGTTTCCTGGGATTCGCCTTGTGCGTACTTGTAGCCGTCCCGCCCGCGGATCCGCTGGTCTCCGCCGGAGCAGAAGGAATGGCCGCCGTCCTTGGCGGAGGGGCCGTTGCCGGTGAGGAGCACCGTGGCGACATCCGGCGTCATCCGGGCATGGTCCATGGCCCGGTAGAGCTCGTCAACGGTACCTGGCCGGAAAGCGTTGCGGACCTCAGGCCGGTTGAAGGCGATCCGGACCGTGGGCAGGTCCCTGACGATGCCGCCGTCGGAATGCCTTTCCACCTGGCGGTGGTAGGTCATGTCCTGAAAGTCCTCGAATCCGGTCACGGTGCGCCACCGGAAGGGCTCGAAGGTGTCGGATACTTTGGCGGGAAGGTGGTTGCTCACCGTCCAAGTCTAGTAATCAGGGCTCCGGATGAAGAACCGGGACTGCGGGGCGGGGCCCTGTTAAGGCTGTACTTGCTGAAGTTGTTCCAGTACCTCGGGGGAGATCGCGTACAGCATCACGGCGGCCAGCAGGTTCTTGGCGGCGTGGACGAAGTAGGAGAACATCACGTTGCGTCCGGTCCACAGGTAGACCAGGACCAGCGTGGCGCCCATGGCCAGGTAGGGCAGGAGCGCGGGGAACGAGAGGTCCTGCTGGCCCACAATGTGCATCGACGCGAACAGCACCACTGAAAGGACACTGCACACCCACACGTTGATCCGACGGCTCAGTTTGCCGATCAGCAGGTGCCGGAAAATGTACTCCTCCACAAACGGGCCCACCACCACCAGCAACGGAATCATCAGCCAGGCAGGGACCTGCTGGACCAGCTCCTGCAGGCCTTCCTGGTTGGCGGAGGTCTGGGCATCGCCGCCGGCTGCCACCACGATTGCCGTCAGGATCATCATGGCGATCACCGCCGTGGGCACCATGATCAGCGTGAACCACGGCCGCGTGGCCAGGACTTTCAGGTCCCTGAGGACCACTTTCCGGGCCGCCAGGAGGGCAGCTGTTCCGACCAGCCCGTAGAAAATGAGGTTGATGGCGTACGTCGCCGCCGCGGGGGTGGGTACCAGCTCGAGGAGCAGGGGGAGGATGAGTGCTCCGGCCACCGCGAAGAACGCTGCCACCGCGATGTACAGGGCCACGGCGGTGTAATCCAGCGCGTTGAACCGGTAGAGCTCCGGCGCAGGGGGTGGCGGGGTTCGGCGGGGAGTCATGGTTTCAGCCTATCGCCCAACCAGCTCGCATTTAACGCACCCAAAATGCCGTTTGACGACGTTAAATGCGAGTCACTTGGTGGGTGAGAGGGGGTGGTGCGTTGCACGCCGGCTTTTGCCTCGCCTAGAATATTCGGTATGCCTAACTTTTTGTTTCGGCAAGCCAAAGAAGGCACCGGGACGTCCGGATCTCCGACCCCGACCTGTCGGGCTGCGCTGCCCGCCCGGCTCAGCGCACTGGGCGCGGTCATCGTCACGCTCGCATTCATCCTCACCGGCTGTGGTGCTGGCGGCCCTGGTGCAGGGCAGGACGACGACCGGAAATCAGTCCTCACCACTTTCACGGTCCTGGCGGACATGGCGCGCAATGTTGCCGGTGACCACCTGGCCGTTGTGTCCATCACCAAGCCCGGCGCTGAAATCCACGGCTACGAACCGACTCCGGGAGACATCAGGAAAGCGGCTCAGGCGGACCTCATCCTGGACAACGGGCTCAACCTGGAAGCCTGGTTTGCCCAATTCGTGGAGGGCGTGGAAGTGCCGCATGCCGTGGTGAGTGACGGCGTCGAAGTAATCAACATTGGCGAGGACTCCTACCAGGGAAAGCCCAACCCGCATGCGTGGATGTCGCCGGCCAACGCCATGATCTATGTGGACAACATGGTGCGGGCCTTCTCGGGGCTGGAACCGGGGCACGCGCCGGACTTCGAGGCCAACGCGAAGGCCTACAAGGCAGAACTGCAGGCTGTGCAGGACGAACTGGTCACCCGGCTTGCCACCGTCCCTCCACAGCAGCGGGCCCTGGTCACCTGCGAAGGCGCCTTCTCCTACCTGGCTCGCGACGCCGGCTTAAACGAGGTCTACATCTGGGCCGTGAACGCTGAACAGCAGGCCACGCCGCAGCAGATTACCCGGGCCATCGAGTACGTGAAGGCTAACCAGGTCCCGGCCGTATTCTGTGAATCCACAGTGTCGGACGCCCCTATGCAGCAGGTGGTAAGAGCCAGCGGAGCGGATTTTGGCGGGGTCCTGTACGTCGACTCGCTGTCCGAGCCGGACGGCCCCGTGCCCACGTACCTGGACCTCATCCGACACGACGTTGACGTCATCACAACCGCGCTCGCCGGCACTCCCACGGCGGCAACATCATGAGCACGCCCGCAATCCAGGTAGAGAATGTCAGCGTTCACTACGGCGAGGTCCTGGCTCTGGACGGCGCCTCTCTGACCCTGGATCCCGCCCGGATTTGCGGCCTCATCGGCATGAACGGATCAGGAAAATCCACACTCTTCAAGGTGATCATGGGGATGGTGAAGCCCGACGCCGGCACGGTCCTTGTGAGCGGTGCCGCACCTTCCAGGGCACGCAAGCAAAGCGGGATCGGCTATGTCCCGCAGAGCGAGGACGTTGACTGGCAGTTCCCGCTGTCCGTTCGCGATGTGGTGATGATGGGCCGTTATGGCCGGCAGGGCTGGACCAGACGCGCCTCCAAAAGTGACAAGGCCGCCGTCGAAGATGCCTTGGAACGGGTGGAATTGGGCGACTACGCAGGGCGGCAGATCGGCCAGTTGTCCGGCGGCCAGAAGAAGCGTGCCTTCGTGGCCCGCGGCATCGCCCAGGGTGCCAGCATTATGTTGCTGGATGAGCCCTTCGCCGGTGTGGACAAACGGTCCGAGGCCACCATGACCCGGCTGCTCCGGGAACTGGCAGACTCCGGCTGCACCATCCTGATTTCCACACACGATCTCCATGCCTTGCCGCAGCTGTGCGACGAGGCTGTATTGCTCAACAAGAAGGTCCTGTTGCACGGCCCGCCGGATCTGGTGCTGCAGCCTGACCACCTGGCCCTGGCGTTTGGCCTGGACGTATTGAACCGCGGGAAGGAACAGGGCTGATCCATGGACCTGCTGGAGATTCTTGCTGAGCCACTTGGTTACGACTTTTTGGTCCGTGCCATCCTCACCACGGTCCTTGCCGCGGTGGTGTGCGCCCTGCTGAGCTGTTGGCTGGTACTGATCGGCTGGTCGCTGATGGGCGATGCCGTATCCCACGCCGTGCTGCCCGGCGTTGTCCTCGCGTATATGGTGGGCGCGCCATTCGCGCTGGGGGCCTTGGTGTTTGCCCTGCTTGCCGTGACCCTGATCGGCGTCGTACGAAACACCAGCCGGGTGAAGGAAGACGCCGCGATCGGCATTGTCTTCACGTCCCTGTTCGCGCTGGGACTGGTGCTGATTTCCGTGACGCCCAGCCAGACGGACCTGAACCACATCATCTTCGGTAACCTGCTGGGCGTGAGCATCCCTGACCTGATCCAGGTGCTGGTGCTTGGTATGGTCGCGTTTACCGTCCTCATCCTGAAGCGCAGGGACCTCACGCTCTTCGCTTTCGACCCCACGCACGCCCACGCGATCGGCCTGTCACCGCAGCGGCTCGGCGCGCTCCTGCTGGGCCTCCTGGCCTTGACCTCCGTAGTGGCGCTGCAGACCGTTGGCGTGGTGCTGGTGGTGGCGATGCTGATTATTCCCGGCTCCACCGCATACCTTCTGACGGACCGTTTCTCGCGGATGCTGGTCATCGCTCCCGTAGTTTCCGCAGTGTGTTCGGTTGCCGGCATTTACCTCAGCTACTACCTGGATACCGCCTCAGGCGCCATGGTGGTGCTGACGCAGGGAGCCGTGTTCGCCGTCGTCTATCTGTTCAGTCCGCGCCAGGGGCTGATCGGTACGCGGTTGGCAAAGGCGCGGCGGAAACGGGCAATCGTCGCCGCTTAAGCCCGGCTCGGTCCCGGTCCGTCAGCTCGCTGGAACGGTGCCTGCTCGCCGGAACGCTCCGGCGAGCCTGCACCTCTCCGGCGAGCCCGGAGGCTCAAACGCTGCTTACGATGAACAGGGCAGGTCTGGAACCGCCGCTGCCGGAGCGAGGAGCAAGCTTGAGGGGTTACGTCAATGACCGATCGCCAGGAATCCGCAGCACAGCGTGCTTCCAGCGGAAGTCAGGCACTGCCCGCCACCGGCCTCCTCGCCGGCCTCGGTGCCCGGATTCCTCTGGTGGCCGCTCCGATGGCCGGCGGTCCCAGTACTCCGGCGCTGGTGCTGGCCGCCGCCGAAGCAGGCGGAGTGGGATTCCTTGCCGGCGGCTACAAAACCCCGGACCAGTTCGCTGAACAGATAGCGCACGTACGCGCAGGTTCCGGGCAGCAGCCACACGAAAGCCCAGGCAAAGACCTGCGCGCTGCGCACGGCGGAACGGATATTTTCGGCGTCAACCTTTTCGTGCCGAACCCGGTTCCCGTGGACAGGGCGGCCTTTCGGGCTTACGCCATAGCGCTCCGTGACGTGGCGTCCCGCTATGGAGTTTCCATCGAGGCCGCCGAGGTCTTCGAGGATGACGATTACTGGGACGCCAAGCTGGACCTGCTAACCAGCGACCCGGTCCCGGCCGTAAGTTTTACCTTCGGGCTTCCTTCGGCGGAAGCCGTTCGCCGCCTCCGGAAGGCCGGATCCCTGGTGGTCCAGACGGTGACGAATGCCAGCGAGGCCCAGCAGGCCGAGGCAATCGGCGTCGACGCGCTGGTGGTCCAGTCGCATACCGCGGGCGGGCATTCGGGCACCTGGACGCCAGGCGTCCCGACCGGGCATATTCCGCTGGCGGAACTACTGGATCAGGTGCGGTCAAGGACCGGACTTCCGCTGTGGGGCGCGGGTGGCGTGTCTACACCGGAAGGTGCGGCGGAGGCCTTTGACCATGGAGCCGAGGCGGTAGCTGTGGGAACCGTACTTCTCAGGAGTCCGGAAAGCGGAGCCTCCACGACGTACAAGGCCGCGCTGGCAGACGAGGGCCGGAGTGAAACCGTTGTGACGGCGTCGTTCTCCGGGCGCCCCGCCCGCGCCTTGCGGAACGGATTCGTAGACCGTTTCCACGAGCTGGCCCCCGCCGGCTATCCGGCCATCCATCACCTGACCAGTCCCCTCCGCAAAGCCGCAGCCGCGGCCGGAGATGCGGAGGGAATCAACATCTGGGCGGGCACGGGCTTCCGGGACGCGGTTGCGGACCCTGCGGCGGACATCCTGCGCCGCCTGGCCGGCGTCCACTGACTGAAAATTGGTGAGATTTGCGTTAAAGGATCGTTACCGGGGGACCGGCGGGCGGAAACATAGGCGGCGCATCATGGGGCCATAGAGTTCCGCCGGCCGAAAGGATCTGTCCGTGATTACCAAGAACCTTTTCCTGCAGGGCATTTTCCCTTTCCAGGGTGCGGGCATGGAAAAACCCGTACCCCTCCACAGCGAACTGATGCGCTTTGTGCCGGATGGCGCCGTCAACCAGACGCTCTACTTTCGCGGCGGCAACACCAGCAACGAGCTGGTGACTGTTGTGCTGATGCGGGACGGCCAGCCCATGCGCTACTTTCCGATCGGAGCCAAGAGCGATGTCCACGTGCCCCTGCGGGTGGTGGAGGACATTGAAGGCGGCTCGGTGATTGAGTTGTTCCTCGCTGCGCCTGAAGGTACCTCCGGCTCTGTGGTGATCGACCTCGGGATGGTGGAACACTGATGGCTGCCGTCCTCAGCAGGCCGCAACCGTCCCGGAAGCAGCGGGACACCAGGAGGAAACTCGTCGTGATCGGGAACGGAATGGCGGGCGCCCGGGCGGTGGAGGAAATTCTGGCCCGCGGCGGAGCGGAGCAGTTCGCCATCACCATCTTCGGCGACGAGCCGTACGGAAACTACAACCGGATCATGCTCAGCCACGTCCTTTCCGGCGAGGAAAGCGACGCTGACATCTTCCTCAATGCCCTGAGCTGGTACCAGGACAACGGAATCGACCTGCACGCCGGCGTCACGGTGGACAGAATAGACAAGTTCACCAGGCACGTTTTTTCCAGCGACGGCCGGGTGACCCCTTATGACGTCCTCATCATCGCCACCGGCAGCCGCTCCCACCTGCCACCCATGGACGGCCTGAATATGCTCAGCGGCGCCCTCAAGCCCGGAATTTTCGGCTTCCGGACCATCGACGACACCCGCAAAATGGTGGCCCACGCCCAGCATGAGCACCACCGGAAGGCTGTGGTGATCGGCGGAGGCCTGCTGGGCCTGGAAGCAGCTTACGGACTCCGTAGCCACGGCATTGAGGTGGAGGTGGTCCATTCCGGCAGTCATCTTATGAGCGCGCAAATGGGGCCCGACGGCGGTGCGGTGCTTCGCCGGAGCATGGAGGCGCTGGGGATCGGCGTACATACGGGCAGCCGCACTACGGCTGTGCTGGGAACCGAGCAGGTCGCCGGCGTCAGCGTGCGGGGCAAACCGGACATTGATTGCGACATGGTGGTAATGGCGGCCGGCATCCGCCCGAATGTGGACCTGGCCGTGGTTAGCGGCCTGCCGGTGGAACGGGCCATTGTGGTGGACGACCAGTTGCGCGTCCAGGACGAGGACGCCATCTACGCTGTGGGCGAGTGCGTCCAGCACCGAGGCGAGGTCTACGGCCTGGTGGCCCCGCTGTGGGAACAGGCCGTGGTGCTGGCCAAGCACGTGACCGGGACGGACACCAGCGCCGCTTACCTGGGCTCACGAACGGCCACCAAACTGAAAGTGGCCGGCGTCGAAGTTGCCTCGATGGGTCTGCACGGACCGGAACGGGATACCGATGAACACATTGTTTTTTCCGAGCCCAGCCGGGGTGTCTTCAAGTCGATCGTGGTCCGTGACAACAAGATGGTGGGCGCCACCCTGCTGGGCGACAGCCGTAAGGTGGCTTTCCTGACCCAGGCCTACGACCGCGGACTGCCGCTACCTGCGGAACGGATCAACCTGCTGTTCGATCTCGGCACCCCAGGAACCGATGTAAGCGTGGCTGAGTTGTCCGACGATGCGCAGGTCTGCAACTGCAACGGGGTCAGCAAGGGCGATCTGGTAGGCGCCGTGAAGGGCGGCTGCAAATCGCTGGCCAGCGCCATGGATGCCACCCGGGCCGGGAAAGGATGCGGGTCCTGCAAGCTCCTGGTGGGTCAGGTTGTTGAGTGGGCGGCGGACGGAGCGGTGGAAGAGGACTCAACTGCCGGCTACTACGTGCCCGGCATCCCGCTGGAAAAGCGCGAACTCATGGCGGAGATCCGGAAGCGGGGGCTCCGCTCCGTTTCGGCGGTGTTCCAGGCGCTGGCCCCAGGCAGCACCGAGGACGCGAAGTCCAAGATGGGCCTGGCTTCCTTGCTGAAGATGATGCTGGCCGATCAGTACATCGATGAACGCGACGCCCGGTTCATCAATGACCGGGTCCACGCCAACATCCAGCGCGACGGGACGTTTTCCGTGGTGCCCCAAATGAAGGGCGGAGTGACATCCGTGCAGCAACTGCGGCGTATCGCGGATGTCGCCGAGAAGCACAAAGTGCCGCTGATCAAGCTGACCGGGGGGCAGCGCATCGACCTGCTGGGCATCCGCAAGGAGGACTTGCCGCAGGTCTGGGCGGACCTGGACATGCCTTCCGGATACGCCTACGGCAAGAGCTTCCGCACGGTGAAAACCTGCGTCGGAAAGGACTTCTGCCGTTACGGAACGGGGGACTCCACCCGGCTGGGTGTGGAGATCGAGTCCCGTTTCCAAGGCATCGAAGCGCCGGCCAAACTTAAGCTGGCGGTATCCGGCTGCCCGCGCAACTGTGCTGAATCGCTGGTCAAGGACGTTGGGGTGGTGGCGGTGGAGGGCGGCCGGTGGGAAATCTATGTCGGGGGAGCTGCCGGGGCGCACATCCGCAAGGGAGATTTGCTGGCCACGGTGGATGATCCTGAGGAGGTCAAGGTGCTGACCGGCCGGTTCATGCAGTACTACCGTGAGCAGGCCAACTGGCTGGAACGGACCTACGCTTTTGTGCCGCGGGTGGGGATCGAGCACCTTCGTGCGGTGATCGTGGAAGATTCGGAGGGGATGGCGGCACGGCTGGACGCGGCCATGCAGGCATCGGTGGACAACTACGTGGACCCCTGGAGCGAACGCAACGATCCGCTGACGCCGGGCCAGTTCCGCACCTCCCTGCCGCTGACTGTTCTGCCGCAGGTGCCGGTGCAATGAACATGCCATCACAGGGTCAGGGCATTCCGGACGATCAAAGAGTCAAGCCCGACGGCGGATCGGGAACCGCTGCGGTCCACGTCCTGGGGCCCGTGGAGCAGATCCCCGTGGGTGAGGGCCGCGCCTTCGCCGTTGAGGGCGAGCAGGTGGCTGTGTTCCGCCTCCGGGACGGCTCACTGCGGGCGTTGTCCGCGGTTTGTCCGCACCGGGGCGGCCCTCTTGCAGACGGCACCATAGACCAGGACGTGGTGATCTGCCCGCTGCACCAGCACGCTTTTGAACTGGCAACCGGCTGCTCCACCACCGGGGAAGGCGAGCTGCGGCGCTACTGGGTAGGCGTGGACGGCGAGCAGAATCTGGTACTTCAGACGGGGATGGTGTAGCGAACGTCACGTGGCACCCTGGCGCGTCTTGTAGGATGGTCAAGCCGCGCGAAGCTTCGGTTGCACGCGTTATTCCGCAACAAACGGTTGCCCTCTGGGCAGAACGCCGAATTTTGTGTCCGGAATCACTCGTCTTCCGGACATGCGCGCACTCCCAACCCCCACAAGGAATTGTTGTGCCACAAAGTACCCCCACAGAACTCCAGTCCAGCACGGCACCATCCACCGCCGTCGTAGATCCCACCCTCAGCGCCGAGGGCTACAAGAAGTCCCTGAGCGGCCGCCAGGTCACCATGATCGCCATGGGCGGCGCCATTGGCGTTGGCCTCTTTATGGGTGCCGGTGGCCGTCTGGCCTCCACTGGCCCGGCGCTCATCTTTTCCTACGCCATTGCCGGCGTCATCGCCTACCTGCTGATGCGGGCACTGGGCGAACTGATCATGTACCGCCAGACCTCGGGCTCGTTCGTCAGCTACGCAGGTGAAATGTTCGGCAAGAAGGGCGCGTACCTGTCCGGCTGGATGTATTTCATCAACTGGGCCATGACCGGCATCGCCGAGCTCATCGCGATCGGACTCTATTTCCAGTTCTTCTTCCCCAACGTGCCTGTTGAACTCTCCGCCATTGCAGCACTGCTGCTGCTGGTGGGCGTCAACCTCCTGAGCGTCAAGGCCTTTGGCGAATTCGAATTCTGGGCCTCCTGCCTCAAGGTAGGTGCCATTGTGATCTTCCTGGTGGTAGGCACCTTCATGGTGGTTACCAATGCCCAGGTGGGCGACGGCCACGCAGCAGTAAGCAACCTCTTCGCAGCCGAAGGCGGAATGTTCCCCAAGGGCGCCCTGGTGATGATCCTGGTCCTGAACGCCGTGATCTTCGCCTACAACGGAATTGAACTCGTCGGCATCACCGCCGGCGAGATGCAGGATCCGGCCAAGGAAGTGCCCAAGGCCATCCGCGCCGTCGTCTTCCGCATTGTGGTGTTTTACGTCGGCTCCGTGACCTTGTTGGCCATGCTGCTGCCCTCGGACCAGTATGTGGCCGGCACCTCGCCGTTCGTCACTGTGTTCGGCCAGATGGGCCTCGGCTGGATGGGCGATGTCATGAACATGATCGTCATCACCGCCGCATTGTCCTCCTGCAATTCGGGCCTGTACTCAATCGGCCGGATCTTCCGGACCATGGCCAATAACGGCCATGCTCCGACCTGGCTGACCCGGATGTCCAAGAACCACGTTCCCTACGCGGCTATCCTGGCCATCGGCGCGGTCTACCTCGTGGGCATCCTGCTCAACATCCTGCTGGGCGGTTCACACGCGTTCGACCTCGCGCTCAACTCCGCATCCATCGGCGTGATCTTCACCTGGGGTGCCATCTTCGCCAGCCAGATTGCGCTGCGCAAGAAGAAGGGCAAGGTCTCGTCCCTGCCCGCCCCGGGCGGAACATGGAGCAGCTGGGCCGGCCTAATTGCCCTGCTTGCCATCACTGTTCTGATTGGCTTTGACACCATGACCAGCAAGTCCGGCGAGGTCTTCCACCTGGGCCTCTGGACCCTGGCGACCATCCCATTCTTTGCGCTGCTGCTGTGGCTGGGCTGGCAGAAGGTCAAGACCAACGAGCCGCAGAACGCGCTCTTCAGCTAGTTCATTCACTCCAGGTGCCGATCGTCGCCTGACCTCCGCCTGGAAACAATAATGACGCCGGCGGCCACCTTCGTGCAGATGGTGGCCGCCGGCGTCGTTTTATGGCATTAGTCGTTGTGCTTGAACTGGTCCTTGACGTCCTCGCCAACCTTTTTGGCATCTGCCTTCAGCTGGTCGGTCTGGCCTTCGCGTTCCAGGCGCTCGTTGTCCGTGACCTTGCCGGCGGCTTCCTTAGCCTTGCCTCCCGCATGCTCCGCGGCGTTTCCGATCTTGTCTCCGATACCCATGGCGGATGCCACCTTTCGTCTACCGATTGATCAAGCACTTACATTTTTCACCCTAACACGAAGCATGCTTAGCACTTTTTGCGGCAACAAAGCTCTGCCGTAGGACGGCCGGAGCCGTAGTGATTGTCGCAGCCCCCGGCTAGGCTCGAGCCATGGATCACAGCACCAGCCTCACCCAGCACATCCAGGTTCCCCCGGAAACGGTGTGGTCGGTGATCACGGATATTTCGGGGTCTGTGGAGACACTTTCGGGCGTCAAGTCGGTACAAATGCTCAGTGACGGTCCCTATGGCGAGGGCACGCGCTGGAAGGAAACCCGCACCATGATGGGCCGCTCCGAGACCGTCGAAATGTGGGTGACACACGTCGATCCGCCGCGCAGTACTACCGTCAAGGCTGTCCAGGGCGGGGCGGACTACACCACCCGATTCAGCCTTAGTGAGCGCAAGGGCGGCACAGATCTGACACTGACGTTCGGGGCCGAAATTACCAATCCCAGCACTTTCAACCGCATCACCATGGCCTTGTTCGGCAAGCTGGGCATGGCCATGAGCCGGAAGGCCCTAGCCAAGGACCTGGCGGAAATCGCAGCCAAAGCGGAGTCCCTCTAGTGGCCGGTTCTGCGAAAGTCACCGCACCTCGTCTTTCGGCGCTTTCGCTTGAAGGCCTCACCGAGGACCCGGACCCGGACTTCCAGCGTGGCGAAAGGTACGACGGCGGGAGGTACGGCCGTGCGGCCGCTGATGGTCTGGAGCTGAACGGCACAGTCTTTGCCGAGTGTGAATTCCGGGGCGCCTCCTTCAATGAAACGCAGCTGCGCAGTGCGGCGTTCAGTGATTGCCTGCTCGCGGAACTCTACGCGCCGGTGTTCAAGGCGGCACGGACCAGCTGGCGGGACGTACAACTCACCAATCCGCGGCTTGGCTCCGCCGAGGTATATGACAGCACGTGGCAGTCGGTCCGGATCGACGGTGGCAAGGTGGACTTCCTGAATCTTCACGGTGCCAAGCTGAACGACGTCCTGATCAGCGACTGCATCATCAATGAACTGGACCTCGGCTCTGCCACTGCGGCCCGGGTAGCCTTCAAGAACTGCACCATCGGCACGCTGGACCTCAACGGCGCCAAACTTAGGGATTTCGACCTGCGCAGCACGGATTTCCGCACCATCAGCGGGCTGGGCAACTTGTCCGGCGTGGTGGTGGACGATTATCAGCTGAGCCTGCTGGCGCCGCTGCTGGCCAGTCATCTGGGGCTGGTTGTCGCGTAATCCCTGCCGCCTTGTTGACCGGGCGGGTGGGGAGTGTAATCTTTAGTGAACGAACGGTCGGTAATGTCCCGGGTTTCCTTCGGAACCGGCCGGACCATTAACACTGCCGTTACTCGCGAAGGATGTTACTCATGGCCTCAGCCGCTGCAGGACCACAGGCTTTCCTGGTGGGCGGGGTACGTACCCCGGTGGGCCGCTACGGTGGAGCCCTTTCCGCCGTCCGGCCGGACGACCTGGCTGCGTTGGTGGTCCGGGAAGCCGTGCTACGGGCAGGCCTGGATCCGGATGCCATCGATGAAGTAATCCTGGGCAATGCCAACGGGGCCGGCGAAGAGAACCGCAACGTCGCCCGGATGGCCACCATCCTGGCCGGGCTTCCGCTCCATATACCCGGCATCACGGTAAACCGGCTGTGCGCTTCCGGACTGAGTGCTATCATCCAGGCGAGCCAGATGATCAAGTCCGGCGCCGCCGACGTTGTTATTGCCGGCGGGGTGGAATCCATGAGCCGGGCGCCGTGGGTACAGGAAAAGCCAGCTACCGCGTTCGCCAAGCCGGGCGCCATTTTTGACACCTCGATCGGCTGGCGCTTCACCAATCCGCGGTTCCAGACGGGCGGGCTCTCCCGTGACGGCAAGATGACGTACTCCATGCCGGAAACCGCTGAGGAAGTTGCCCGGGTAGATGGCATCAGTCGCGAGGAGGCCGATGCCTTCGCCGTCCGTTCCCATGAGAAGTCACTGGCCGCGATTGCCGCCGGGCGTTTTGCCGCCGAGATCGTCCCCGTGACTGTTAAGGGCCGGAACTCGGACACAGTGGTCGACACGGACGAAGGCCCGCGCTCCGGTACCACTATGGACATCCTGGCTGGACTCCGGCCGGTGGTGGCCGGCGGCTCGGTAGTAACCGCCGGCAACTCCTCCACCCTCAATGACGGCGCGTCCGCGATCATCGTCGCGTCGGAAGCAGCCATCGGCAAGCTGGGCCTCACACCACGGGCCAGGATCATAGATGGTGCCTCAGCCGGCTGTGAGCCGGAAATCATGGGCATCGGACCGGTTCCGGCAACGCAAAAGGTGTTTGCCCGGACCGGAATTACTGCTGGGGAGCTGGGCGCCGTCGAACTCAACGAGGCATTTGCCACTCAGTCACTGGCCACCATGCAGCGCCTGGGCCTTGACCCGGACATCGTCAACAATGACGGCGGGGCCATCAGCCTGGGGCACCCGCTGGGTTCCAGCGGTTCCCGGCTAACCATCACCCTCCTGGGCAGGATGGAACGCGAGGACGCCAGGCTGGGGCTGGCCACCATGTGCATTGGCGTGGGCCAGGGAACTGCGATGCTGCTGGAGAGGGTCTGACCATGTTGGGGGAACAGACCTTCAGCACGCTCCTGGTGGAGGATCGCGCTGACCGGGTGGTAGTGCTCCTCAACCGGCCCGAGGTCCGTAACGCCATTGACCAAACCATGGTGGACGAGTTACATGCTGTCTGCGCCGAACTGGAACGGCGCCCCAAAGTCCTGATCATGGCCGGGGCCGGCGGGGTTTTCGCTTCCGGTGCGGATATTGCCCAGCTGCGCGGCCGTCGCCGGGACGATGCCCTGCAGGGGATCAACTCCGGCCTGTTCGTCCGGATCGCCAAGCTGCCCATGCCCGTGATCGCGGCGCTGGATGGCTACTGCCTGGGCGGTGGCGCCGAATTGGCGTACGCCGCGGACTTCCGGATCGGCACGCCATCGGTGCGGATCGGCAACCCGGAGACCGGCCTTGGAATCCTGGCCGCCGCCGGCGCAAGTTGGCGGCTGCGCGAGCTGGTGGGGGAGCCGCTGGCCAAGGAGATCCTGCTGGCCGGACTGGTGCTGCGCGCCGAGCAAGCACTCGCCGCGAACCTGATCACCGAAATCCACGAGGCGCCGGGTTTGATGGACGCCGCCCACAACCTGGCGGACCGAATCGGCCGGCAGGACCCGCTGGCTGTCCGGATTACCAAATCCGTCTTTCATGCACCGGCCGAAGCCCACCCGCTGATAGACCAGCTGGCACAGGGGATCCTGTTTGAGTCGCAGGCCAAGTTTGATCGGATGCAGGACTTTTTGAAGAAGAGAACACCTGCCGCCGAGCCGGCGGAGTCAACCGAGACTGGCAAGCCCGCCGGGTCCACCGAGGAGGACGCATGAGCAACGCTGAAACCGGAGCCATCCTGCCGGCGGTGGTCGGCGTCCTGGGCGGCGGGCGGATGGGTGCCGGCATTGCGCACGCCTTCCTGCTCAAGGGCTGCAATGTCCTGGTGGTGGAACGTGACCCGGAAGCTGCGGAGGCCGCCCGCGGAAGGGTGGAGTCCGCCGTCGCCAAGAGCATTGAACGAGGGGTGACCACCCGCAGCGCCGCCGAATTTTCCGGCAGGCTGACCGTCTCCGCCGACTACGACGACTTTGCCGGCCGCCAGTTGGTGATCGAGGCCGTCCCGGAGGACTGGGACCTCAAGGTGGCGTCACTGCGCAGCATCGAAAGCCGGCTCGGTGTGGACGCGCTCCTCGCCACCAACACGTCCTCGCTTTCCGTGGACGGCCTGGCCGCCGAGCTGGAACGCCCGGAGAACTTCCTGGGCCTGCACTTCTTCAACCCGGTGCCCGCCTCCACCCTGATCGAGGTGGTGGTGGGAAAGCGGACGACGCCGGAACTCGCCGCTGCCGCGAAGGGCTGGGTTGAGGCGCTCGGCAAGACCCCCGTCGTCGTCAATGATGCGCCGGGCTTCGCGTCTTCGCGGCTGGGCGTGGCGATCGCGCTGGAGGCCATGCGCATGGTGGAGGAAGGGGTGGCAACGGCTGCGGACATCGACGCCGCCATGGTGCTTGGCTACAAGCACCCCACAGGCCCGTTACGGACCACGGACATTGTGGGGTTGGACGTACGCCTGGGCATTGCCGAGTACCTGCACTCCACGCTGGGGGAGAGGTTTGCGCCTCCGCAGATCCTCCGGGACAAGGTGGCGCGCGGCGAGCTGGGCCGCAAGAGCGGGAAGGGCTTCTTCGACTGGCCCAGCTAACGCCTGCCTTGGGGAACGAGCCCCGGGGAACTAGTCGAAGAAGCCCACAATGTAGCCGACGAAGTACAGGAGCGACAGCACCACCACGATTCCAATGATGGCGATCCATAGGAACTGGGTGCTCTTGCGCGTGCCGTGCTCATCGTGGCCCTGCGGGCCGCTGGTGGAGGCTTCGCCGGGCGGTGTTTCCCCTGGGGGTACTCCGCCTCCCGGCTCCAGGCCTGTCACCTTGTCATCTTCCGGATCCGGGTTGGTGCCTGACACATCCGCTCCTCTGCTAGCCGCATTGGTCCTCTTCACAGCGTAACGGGATGAGCTGGCTGGGCCTAGGCTGGTCTGGTGACTTTCCTTGAGCCCTTGACCCTGACCGGCAAAAACGTAATTCTTGAGCCGCTCCACCCGGACCACCATGACGGCCTGGTGGAGGCCGCCAAGGACGGCGAGCTGTGGAAGCTCTGGTACACCTCGGTTCCCGCTCCCGAGGGCATGGCGGCGGCGATTAGTAAACGGCTGGACATGCAGGCGGCGGGCAGTATGCTGCCGTTCACCACCCGGTTGATCGACCCCGCCACGGGCGGCCCGGGCCGGATCATCGGGATGACCACGTACTGCAATATTGACGCCGCGACGCCCCGGGTGGAGATCGGCTACACCTGGAACGCCGCCTCTGCCCATGGCACCGGCACCAACCCTGAATCCAAGCTCTTGCTCTTGCGCCACGCGTTTGAGGTGCTGCACTGCCCGGCGGTGGAATTCCGCACCCACTGGCTCAATCACCAGTCGCGGGAAGCCATTGCCAGGCTCGGCGCAAAGCAGGATGGTGTGCTGCGCAGCCATCAGCGGAGCATCAGCGGTGAACTCCGGGACACGGTGGTGTTCTCCATCCTCCAGCACGAGTGGCCTGCGGTCAGGAACGGGCTGGAGCACCGGCTGAGCAAACGGTGATCCAGCCTAGGGTGCCTCAGAGTGTGCCGAGGAGCTCCTTCATTTCCTTGATCTCGGCCTCCTGTGCGGTCATGATCTCCTTGCTGAGCTGAACCGCACGGGGGTCCTTGCCTTCTTCGGACTCGGTCCGGGCCATGGTGAGGGCACCTTCGTGGTGGACGATCATCTGCTCCAGGAAGAGCCGTGCCGCCTCAGGCCCCTGGGCCTCCTCGAGTTCCTTCATGGCAGCGTCGTCCATCATCCCGGCCATAGAGTGTCCGTCATGGCCCGCTGCCATGTCTACCGGCTCATCCCATTCCTTAAGCCAGCCGGTCATGGTCTGGATTTCCGGGTCCTGTGCCTCCTTGATCCTCGTGGCCAGGGCAGTGACCGGAGCCGGGATGCCCTGTTTTGCCAGGATCATGCCGGACATCTCCACAGCCTGGGCGTGATGGGGGATCATCATCTGCGCGAACGCCACGTCCGCGGCATTATGCTCAGCCGCCGAGCCGGCGGCGGCGCTGGAACCGGTGCTGTGATGCATGCCCGGCATGGGATCGGCGCCGGGCGTGCCGGACGTCCCGGTTGTTCCGGCGCAGCCGGCCATGGCTAAGGAAGCAGCAATCGCAGCCGTTGAGAAGGCCAGGAGTTTCTTGTTCATGAGTTCAGGTCCTTTGGAAGTCAGCAGAATCAGTGCGGTGGGTTGCGGGTTTAACGGACCGCGGAGGGGTTGAGTTTCATCCGCCGGAGGAGTTGTGCGTTGAGGGCCACTACGATCGTGGACACGGACATCAGTACGGCACCCGCAGCCGGTGAAAGCACCACGCCGGCGAAAGCCAGGACGCCTGCTGCCAGGGGAACTGCCAGCACGTTGTAGCCGGTCGCCCAGACCAGGTTCTGCCACATCTTGGTGTAGCTGGCCCGCGAGAGATCCACCATGGACAGTACTGCGCGGGGATCGTTCCCGGCCAGGACCACGCCGGCGGATTCCATGGCGACATCGGTGCCGGCGCCGATGGCGATCCCCACTTCTGCCCTGGCCAGGGCAGGGGAATCGTTGACGCCGTCGCCCACCATGGCCACCTTCATTCCACGTGCCTGGAGCTCGGCCACCTTCTTGTCTTTGTCTGCGGGGAGCACCTCGGCAAAGACCTCATCGATTTTCAGGTCCTCTGCCACGGCCTCCGCCACCTGCCGGGCATCACCGGTAACCATGGCCACCTTCACCCCACGGTCCTGAAGGGCCGCCACCGCCTGGCGGGACTCGGGACGGACGCTGTCCTCAAGGCTGACTGCGCCCAGCACCTGCTTTCCATCGATGACGTAGAGTACGGCGGCACCCCTGCCCATCCATTGCCGGATGGGAGCAGCGAGCCCGTCAGGTTCAACAGCGTCCAGTTCACGCATGAGTGCAGGTCCGCCCACGTGCACGGTCCTGCCGTCCACGGAGGCGCGGACGCCGCGTCCGGTCAGGGAGCTGAAGCCTGTCGCCCGCGGAATAGCCACTTGGCGCTCCCGGGCGGCACGGACAATGGCCCGGGCCACCGGGTGCTCACTGTCGGATTCGACGGCGGCAGCCAGGGCAAGCAGGGCGCCCGGCTCGGTGCCGGGTGCCGTGGCAACGTCTTTCAGCTCCGGTTCGCCCACGGTGAGGGTGCCGGTTTTGTCGAACAGGACGACGTCGACGGTACGCATCCGCTCCAACGCCATCCGGTTCTTGATCAGGACGCCGGCTCGCGCCGCCTGCTCGGTTGAAATGGCGATTACTAGTGGAATGGCCAGGCCCAGGGCGTGTGGGCAGGCGATGACCAAGACAGTGACGGTGCGGGTAACGGCGTCGGGGACGCTGCCCAGCAGGGTCCACACAATGAAGGTGATGGCACCGGCACCTGTGGCGAAGTAGAAGAGGAACGCAGCGGCCCGGTCCGCCAGCGCCTGTGCCTTCGAAGATGAGGCCTGGGCTTCGGCCACGAGCCGCTGGATTCCTGCCAACGCGGTGTCATTTCCGACGGCGGTGATGCGCACCCGGACGCTGTTGTCCGTCGCGACGGTGCCGGCCACCACAGCGTCCCCGGGTGAGCGGGGCACAGTCTTGGACTCCCCGGTGATCATGGATTCGTCAAACTCTGCTTCGCCGTCGACAATTTCTCCATCAGCAGGCATCCTAGCCCCGGATCGGACCAATACTGTGTCGCCTTCGTGCAGCTCGGAGACCGGGACGGTCTCGGTGCCGGAATCGGTGATGCGTTCCGCCTCGTCCGGCAGCAGGGCCGCGAGGGCGTCCAGGGCGCCCTGCGCGGAGCCGAGTGCGCGCATTTCAATCCAGTGGCCCAGGAGCATGATGGCCACCAGCAGCGCGAGCTCCCACCAGAAGTCGAGGTCGAACCCGCCGAGGCCCAGGCTGGTGACCCAGGAGGCAGCGAACGCCACGGTGACGGCCATGGCGATCAGCAGCATCATTCCCGGCCTGCGGCTTTTCAGTTCCTGCCATCCGCCCTTGAGGAATGGCTGGCCTCCGTATAAGAAGATCACTGTCCCCAGCACCGGCGGTATCCAGGCCGAACCGGGGAACACCGGTGCCATATAGCCCAGGAGGTGGCCTATCATCGGGCTGAAGTACACCACCGGAACCGAGAGGGCCAGGGTCAGCCAGAAGCGGTTCTTGAACATGGCAGTGCTGTGGCCGGCGTGCTGCCCGTGGGTGTGCACGGCATGCTCGTCCTGCGGACCGTGGCTGCCGTGGTCCGCTTGAGTCCTGTGGCCCGTGTGCTGATCATGCTGGCCGTGGTGGCCCTCATTCGCCGTATGCTCGTCGAACTGCTCGGCTGCAGGCGCGGGGCCATGGTGCTCAGCCGGCTGTTCGACCGGGTGGCCGGCGTGCTTGGTGTGATGTTGCATTGTTTCCTCCTCATGAGGACACCCGGCCTGGGCGGGTGGAACCCGCCCGGGCTGGAAGGTTAAGGGTCAGTGGCCGGTGACTGCGTAGCCGGCCGAAGCGATGGCCTCGCGGACAGCTGCGGGATCGACGTTTCCGGTGACAACCAGGCGTGAGCGGCCACCGGGGACCAGGCCTACGGAAGCGGCGTCTACGCCATCAAGCGTAGTGACGGCATTCTCGACCGTCCGGGCGCAATGACCGCAGGTCAGACCTTCAACGTCAAAGCCGGTACCGGCGGATGTTCGATCGGGGGAAGTTCCGGAGCTTGTCGAGCAACAGCCCGCGGTGGAGGCGGCCAAAGGAAGTTCGGTCCGGTTCTCAGTTCCACACATGTCAGTTTCCATTTCTTGACGAAGAAGCGATGGGCGCTGGGGTTGAACGGCTGTGATGGCGGCGCTTTGCGCGGCCGGGACATGCCACTCACTGACAACACTGGAAACAATACCCCCGGGGGGTATGCAAGTCAAGAGGTGGAAGGGTGAGCCTTCCCCCCGCGCGGCCCGGGGTCTTGGCTCCCCGGGGGCTTCCATGTAGGGTTGGGATATATTACCGAACGGACGGTCAGTAATGCGGAGGTACGCAGCTGGCCCGTTGACCGCCTGGAAGGACCTGTCAAAGATGACTACCACTGCCACGATGCCGGAAACAGCCGACAGCACCATCGAGACCGTCCCCAGCTTCGTCCAGGATGGCTGGTGGACGCCTGCGGCTGATGCGGCGGATGGCGTTCCCGTCCGGGACGCCAGCACTGGCCGGCTTCTTGCGAAGGTGAGCAGCGAAGGGCTGGACCTCTCCGCCGTCGTACATTACGGCCGCACGGTGGGACAGGCAGGGCTGGGCGGTTTCACTTTCCACCAGCGCGCCCTGATGCTGAAGGAGCTGGCGCAGTACCTCAACGCCCGCCGGGAGCATTTCTACGAGCTCTCGGCACAGACAGGTGCCACCAGGATCGACTCGATGATCGATATCGACGGCGGCATCGGAGTGCTTTTCACCTTCGGGTCCAAGGGCCGGCGTGAGCTGCCCAACGCGCAGGTGGTGGTGGATGGACCCATGGAGGTGCTGGCCAAGGACGGATCGTTTGCCGGCGAGCATATTTATACCCGCATTCCGGGCGTCGCCGTCCAGATCAACGCCTTCAACTTCCCGGTCTGGGGCATGCTTGAAAAACTGGCACCGGCGTTCCTCGCGGGTGTGCCCACCATCGTGAAGCCGGCCACGCCAACAGGCTACGTTGCCGCCGCGGTGGTTAAGGCGATCATCGAATCCAACATCCTGCCGGAGGGCTCGCTGCAGCTGGTGTCCGGCTCGGTCCGCGGTCTGCTGGATGTGCTTGACTACCGCGACCTGGTGGCCTTCACCGGTTCTGCGTCCACCGCGCGCTCGCTGAAGTCACACCCGAATGTGGTGCAGGGCGGCGTGCGCTTCACGTCCGAGACCGACTCGCTCAATGCCGCCATCCTCGGCCCGGATGCGGTTCCAGGCACCCCGGAGTTCGACGCCTTCATCAAGTCGGTGGTTACCGAAATGACCGTCAAGGCCGGCCAGAAGTGCACGTCCATCCGACGCGCCATCGTGCCCCGGGAGTTGGTGTCCGACGTCGTTGCCGCCGTCGGACGGCGCGTTGAGGAGCGCGTGGTGGTGGGCGATCCCCGGGCTGAGGGTGTGACCATGGGCGCCCTGGCGTCGCTGGAGCAGCTCGCAGATGTGCGTGCCGCCGTCCAGGCCATGCTCGACGCCGGTGGTGAGCTCGCGTACGGAACTCTGGATTCGCCGTCGGTCAGGTCTGCGGACGGAACCCAGGCGGTCGTGGAGGACGGCGCCTTCATGGCCCCGGTCCTCCTGAGCTGGGCCGATTCCGATGCCGAAAGCGTCCACTCGCTGGAGGCGTTCGGCCCGGTGTCTTCAGTGGTGGGGTATGCAGATCTTAGCGACGCCGTCCGCCTCGCCGCCCGGGGAGGTGGCTCGCTGGTGGCTACTGTCTGCACCAATGATCCGTCTGTAGCCCGTGAACTGGTCACCGGAATTGCCGCGCACCACGGACGTGTCCTGATGCTCAACCGTGAGGATGCCCGTTCCTCCACCGGCCACGGTTCGCCGGTTCCGCACCTGGTCCATGGTGGCCCTGGCCGCGCCGGTGGCGGTGAGGAACTCGGTGGCATCCGTTCGGTGCTGCACCACATGCAGCGCACGGCTATCCAGGGCTCGCCGAACATGCTGACGGCCGTTACGGGCATCTGGCACACCGGCGCTGACCGGAACTTCACTGTTGAAACCGAGCAGGTCCACCCATTCCGGAAGGACCTGTCCCAGCTGCACATTGGCGACGCCGTGCGGTCAGACCTGCGGCAGGTGACGCTGGAGGACATCTCGGCGTTCGCCAACACCACCGGCGATACCTTCTATGCCCACACCGATAATGCCGCGGCCGAGGCCAACCCGTTCTTCCCGGGCATCGTGGCCCACGGGTACCTGCTGCTCAGCTGGGCGGCCGGATTATTCGTTGATCCTGCGCCGGGCCCCGTCCTGGCGAACTACGGCCTGGAAAACCTGCGTTTCGTCACGCCAGTGGCCGCCGGAGACTCGATCGGGGTCACGCTTACGGCCAAGAAGATCACGCCGCGCGAAACTGACGAGTATGGCGAGGTGGCCTGGGATGCCGTGCTCACCAATCAGGACGACGAGATCGTGGCGACCTACGACGTGCTCACCTTGGTGGCCAAGTAACCCCTGCGCCGCCTGCCCAACTAAGTAGCAGTAGTTGCCCATTACAGGGCTGTAAAGGGCAACTACTGCTACTTAGTTGGGTCAGAGGCCGGTCAACAGCTCCGCCGTGCGCTCAAGGGCGCCGGGTACCACTGAGTAGTAGGCCCAGGTGCCGCGCTTCTCGCGGTGGAGCAGGCCGGCGTCGACCAGGATCTTCAGGTGGTGCGACACCGTGGGCTGACCAAGGTCCAGCGGCTCGGTGAGGTCACAAACACAGGACTCCCCGGACTCGCCTGCCCTGACCATGGAGAGCAGGCGCAACCTGTTCGGATCCGCCAGCGCCTTGAAAACCAGCGCCCTCTGCCTGGCTTCGTCGGCGTCCAGGGTAGGCGCTGAGGCAGGCGCACAGCAGGCTTCATCCGTTGCCGGTTCCAGAATTTGCAGGGAGTTCATGTAGTCCATTATGCACCTACATTGACATTCATCAATATATTTGAGGATACTTGCATCGACCAGCATCAATCTTCCGCCAGGAGCCCCGTGAGTATCCAGACATCCCCGCCGCCAGCACGCACAGGAGAGGCGGCCGTCGTTGGGAAGCTCTCCACTCTGGACCGGTTCCTTCCCGTCTGGATCATCGCCGCCATGATCGGCGGCATCCTGCTGGGCCGCTTTGTCCCCGGGCTGAACACGACCCTGGATGCCGTGAAGGTGGGCGAAGTATCACTGCCCATCGCCATTGGCCTCCTGGTGATGATGTACCCGGTGCTGGCCAAGGTCCGCTACGACCAGACGCGACGGGTGGTGGCGGACCGGAAGCTTATGGTCACCTCCCTGGTGATCAACTGGCTGGCAGCACCGGCGCTGATGTTCGCCCTTGCCTGGATCTTCCTGCCGGACCTTCCGGAGTACCGCACCGGCCTGATCATCGTGGGCCTGGCCCGTTGTATCGCCATGGTGATGATCTGGAATGACCTCGCCTGCGGGGACCGCGAAGCCGCGGCCGTGCTGGTCTTCATCAACTCCGTCTTCCAGGTAATCGCCTTTGGCGCCCTGGGCTGGTTCTACCTGCAACTCCTGCCTACCTTGCTGGGATTGCCCACCACCAGCGCTGATTTCTCGTTCTGGGCCATCACCCTCTCCGTCCTGGTCTTCCTGGGCATCCCGCTGGTGGCCGGCTTCCTCACCAGGACCCTGGGGGAAAAGGCCAAAGGCCGCGACTGGTACGAGGACCGCTTCCTGCCCAGGCTCGGCCCGTGGGCGCTGTACGGGCTGCTGTTTACCATCGTGCTGCTGTTCGCGCTGCAGGGCGGCACCATTACGTCCAGGCCGCTGGACGTCGCCCGGATCGCGCTGCCCCTGCTGGTCTATTTTGTGGTGGTGTTCGGCGCCGGCATGGTGATCGGCAAATGGCTTGACCTTGGCTATGCCAAAACCACTACCCTCGCCTTCACTGCCGCGGGCAATAATTTCGAACTTGCCATCGCTGTGGCGATCGGCACCTTCGGTGTGACATCCGGCCAGGCGCTTGCCGGCGTCGTCGGCCCCTTGATTGAAGTCCCGGCGCTTGTTGCACTGGTGTATGCGGCATTGTGGGCGCGGAAGCGCTACTTCCCGTCCGCACCGTAAGACCCCACCCTCCCTAAACCCGGCCCCGTCCCAGGAGAACCCCCAAATGAGCACCGAAACCGCTAAAAAGCCGTCCGTCCTGTTCGTCTGCGTTCACAACGCCGGCCGCTCACAAATGGCCGCAGCCTTCCTCACCACCCTGGCCGGAAACTCCATTGAGGTCCGCTCAGCCGGTTCGCAGCCCGCCCACAAGGTGAACCCTGCCGCGGTCGAGGCTATGGCCGAGCTGGGCATCGACATGTCCGCCGAGGTCCCCAAGGTCCTCACCACAGAAGCAGTCAAGGAATCGGATGTCGTGATCACCATGGGTTGCGGCGACGAATGCCCCTACTTCCCCGGCAAGCGCTACGAGGACTGGGTCCTGGAGGACCCCGCGGGCCAAGGCGTTGACGCCGTGCGGCCCATCCGCGACGACATCAAGGGCCGCATCGAAGCCCTCATCGCGGGGCTGCTGCCCGCCGCGCACAAGGACGCGCAGTAGCCACCCCACCCCGCCAGCAGCCAGAACATAAGGAGCCCCGCCATGAGCACCGATAACGCCACAACGGAACAGCTGATCATCATCGGGTCCGGTCCCGCAGGCTACACCGCAGCCATTTACGCCGCCCGCGCAGGCCTGGAACCCCTGGTTCTGGCCGGCTCTGTCACAGCAGGCGGCGCCCTGATGAACACCACCGAGGTGGAGAACTTCCCGGGCTTCCCTGCCGGCATCCAGGGCCCGGAGCTCATGGACAACCTCCAGGGGCAGGCGGAGCGTTTTGGCGCCAAAGTAGTGTTCGACGACGTCACGTCAGTGGACCTCAAAGGGCACCTCAAGACCGTGGTCACCGGAGCCGGAACTATCCACAGCGCGCCTGCGGTCATCCTCGCCACCGGCTCGGCTTACAAGGAACTGGGCCTGCCTGAGGAAAAGCAGTTCAGCGGTCATGGCGTCTCCTGGTGCGCCACCTGCGACGGCTTCTTCTTCCGTGACCAGGACATCATCGTGGTGGGCGGTGGCGACTCCGCAATGGAGGAAGCCACCTTCCTGACCCGATTTGGCAAGACCGTGACCATTGTGGTCCGAAAAGGTGAACTACGTGCTTCCCGGATCATGGCCCAGCGGGCCAAGGACAACCCCAAGATCAAGTTCGCCTGGCATTCGGCGGTGTCCAGGATCCACGGCAACGGCAAGGTTACCGGCGTCACGCTAACGGACACACGCACCGGCGAAACCCGCGAGCAGGCTGCCACCGGCATCTTCGTCGCAATCGGCCACGTGCCGCGTACCGAACTGGTGGCCGGCCAGGTGGAGTTGGACGCCGAGGGCTACATCAAGGTCGATTCACCCACCACGGTGACCAACCTGACGGGCGTGTTTGCGTGCGGCGATGCCGTGGATCACCGCTACCGCCAGGCCATCACCGCTGCCGGGACTGGTTGCGCCGCGGCCCTCGATGCCGAACGCTACCTGGCTGCCCTGGAGGACGCGGACAGCATCGCCACGGCGCTGGTGGAGGAACCGTCCCACAGCTGACCCTGCCCGCCCCCAACTAGGTCGCAGTTGTTGCCCTTTACAGCCCCGTAAACGGCACCTACTGCTACGTAGTTGGGGGAACGCCCACCGATACTGAGGAACCCCCCATGGATGCCAAGAAGACCCTCCCCGTTGTTGTGATCGGTGCCGGCCCGGTTGGCCTGGCTGCCGCAGCCCACCTGCTCGAGCGCGGACTGGAGCCGCTTATCCTCGAAGCCGGGCCGTCAGCTGGCGCGGCGATCGAGCAGTGGCGGCACATCCGCCTCTTCTCACCATGGCGGTTTAACCTCGACGCCGCGGCAGTTCGGCTCCTGGAAGAGGTCTCGATAGGCTCGACCACCGGGGCAGGCTCGGTCTCGACAGGCTCGACCACCGACGGCGGCTCGGCGGCCGGGTCCTGGGAGCCGCCGCGGCCAACCGCACTGCCCTACGGCGGAGAACTGATCGATCAGTATCTGGCACCGCTGGCCGCGCTACCAGCTATCAGCAGCCGCCTGCACACCAACGCCCGGGTCACAGCCGTCACGCGCCAGGGCATGGACAAGACCCACAAGCGCAACCGTGATGCCACACCCTTCACCGTTCGGGTCCAGCACACCGACGGCACGGTCCGGGACATCACCGCTGCGGCAGTCGTGGACGCTTCGGGCACCTGGTCCAGGCGCAATCCGCTGGGCACTTCAGGGCTGCCGGCCGTGGGGGAGGCGGAATCTGAAAGCAGGATCTCCTCGCCGCTGCCGGACGTCCTGGGCAGGGACCGGGAAGTCTTCGCCGGGCACCGGGTACTCGTGGTAGGCGCGGGCCACTCGGCAGCCAACACCCTGATCAACCTGGCTGACCTGGCCAAGGCGGAGCCGGATACCAAAATTATGTGGGCTGTGCGGGGCGCCTCGGCCGAGAAAGTCTACGGCGGAGGCGACGCGGACGGCCTGCCCTCGCGCGGCCAGCTCGGCTCGCGCGTCCGCCGGCTGGTGGAGGCCGGGACCATCCAGCTGCACACCCGCTTCGGCATCGGCTCCCTGAAGACACTGGATACCCAGGTGGCAGTCGAGGCACTGGACGGTCGCACGCTGAGCGCCGACGTCGTGGTTCCCTGCACCGGATTCCGGCCTGATCTGGGAATCCTCAGCGAACTCCGGCTGGAACTGGACCCCGCCGTCGAAGCGCCACAGGCGCTGGGGCCGTTGATCGACCCCGAATTCCACTCCTGCGGTACCGTTGCCCCGCATGGTGCCAAGGTTCTGGCCCATCCGGACAAGGACTTTTACATCGTGGGCATGAAATCCTATGGCCGCGCACCCACTTTCCTGCTGGCCACAGGCTACGAGCAGGTCCGGTCCATCGCGGCAGCGCTCGCGGGAGACCGGGACGCCGCCGATGCTGTGCAGCTCCAGCTCCCGGAAACCGGGGTCTGCTCGTCCGACGGCGGCACCTCCTGTGACGTTCCGGCGGCGGCCGCGGAACAGCAGGGCTCGTGCTGCTCCAGCCCGGAACCCGTCCTCATTGGCTTCCCCACAGGGTTGTCCCACGGCCGCTCCGGAACCAGCTGACCGCCGGCACCTGCCCAACCTCCCGCCGTCTACAACCGATCACGGCCGCCACTCCAAAGGAAAACCCTTATGACCCAGGAATCATCCAAAACCCCGTCCGTCCTGTTCGTTTGCAGCAAGAACGGCGGGAAGTCACAGCTTGCCGCCGGCCTGATGAACCAGATCGCTGCCGGGAGCGTAGACGTCCGTTCCGGCGGCACGAAACCGGGCAACGCCCTCAACCCGGAGGTGGTGGAGTCACTGCAGGAACTGGGCATCGACATCACGGCCGAGTACCCGAAGCCGGTGACGGACGCCGGCATCGAGGCGGCCGACGTCGTAGTGGTACTGGGAACCGAGGCCAAGCTGGAACCGCGCGAAGGCACGCGCTTTGAACTGTGGGAGCCCGAGGAGCCGTCTCTGCGGGGGATCGAGGGCATGGAACGTATGCGCCTGGTCCGCGACGACATCAAACACCGTGTGGAAAACCTCTACCGGGAGCTCACCAACCCCGCCCCCTGACCCAAGTAGGTAGCAGTCGTTGCCCTTTAGAGACTTCTAAACGGCAACAACTGCTACCCAGTCGGGCGGGCAGGGCTTTACGACGGCGGGGCCTTACGCTTCTGCGCCGCCGTGCAGGCCGTCATCGCTGCTGTCGTCCGACGGAGCGGTGCCGGTCTGGTCGGAGATGTCCAGGTTGCCGCGGGCCTCGTCCATGGTGGGGCCACCGCTGGGGACATCGTACTTGTCAGGGCGGATGCCCTTGGCTTGTTCCTCGATCAGTGCCTGTTCTTCACTGAAGCGGATCTCGTTCGCTTCATCGCCGGCGTCGCCCGGGATGTCGTCCCTGACGGTGGACGGGTCCGGGACGATGTAGCCCTGGTCGGCTTCTTCCTTCGGATTGCTCATAATGTACTTCCTCTCTGGTGTGCCTTTTGGCACTCTCCGGTGGTGCTGGCCTTATCTGGCGGTGCTGCCGGTTGGACGTTCGGCCAGCTCGGCCTTGATGTCCAGTCCCTCGCCGCCGCGCAGCACGCGCAGTTCCACGGTATCGCCCGGGTTGCGGTTCCGCAGCTCGGCCAGGAGCTGTTCCGGGGTGCGCAGTTTCACACCCTCGAGCGATTCCAGGACGTCCCCGGGCCGCAGTCCGGCCCCGCCCGCCGGTCCGCCTTCTTCAACGGCCAGCACCACAACTCCGGTGTCGGCGTCAATGCCCAACCGGTCGGCGATCTGAGGGGTCAGCGCGCCGGGGGTCAGGCCAAGGTAGGCGTGCTCGGCAGTGCCGTCTGCCAGGAGCTCCTCGGCCACTTCGACGGCGGTCGCGCCCGGGATCGCGAAGCCAAGGGCCACTGCCCCGGCCTGCGGCGGGATGTATGCCTCGCTGATGCCCACCACCTCGCCACGCATATTCACGACGGCGCCACCTGAGTTGCCGGGGCTGATGGGCGCGTCAGTCTGGATCAGGTCCACCAGGGACAGGCTTTGCTGGGCGGAATCCGGGATGGCACGGTGCAGGCCGGAAATGATGCCGGCCGTGACGGTGTTCTCGAAGCCCAGCGGCGAGCCCAGCACAATGACGTCCTCACCCACTCGCGGGAGCGTGGTCTGGAAAGAGGCTGCCGGGAGCCCGGTGCGGTCCACCTGGATCAGCGCCAGGTCTGTCACGGGGTCAGTGGCGCGGACCTCGCCCTCCACCCGCTGGCCGTCGGCGAATCCGACTTCCACCGGTGAGGACCCGCGGATCACGTGCTCATTCGTCAGGATCAGGCCGTCAGCTGAGTACACCACCCCGCTGCCCAGTCCGCCCCCGGTAAAGATGGTGACCATGGACGGTGCGAGTTCCTCCACGAGACGGGGTATATCGCGGGTGGAGGTTCCGCCGTCGTCCGTTTCATTTTCCCGGGCGGGGGAGGACGCTGCTTCCGCAGGTGCCGTAACACTGGGAGGGGTGCCCTCAGGATCTTCTCCGGTGCAGCCAGCCAGTACCAATGCTGCCATGAGGAGCCCGGCAAGTAAGGCGAATGGACGACGACGGCGGTGCGGCCGGTTGACAGTCCTTGCTGACGATTCCAGTGCAACCCCCTTGATGATGGCTGTCTGTCTTTCCACCGTAGCTCGCCGACGGACCCCTAGCCACCCCAAGTGGTCGGTGGCTGAGCTTGTCGAAACCCGGATGTCGGAACCGGGATCTCGACGGGCTCGATCACCGGATCTCGACGGGCTCGATTGCCGGGACTACCGGTGGAGACCGTCGAAGGCCATGGTGATGACGTCGTCGGCCAGCTTGGCCGGGGTCAGGGGGCCGCCCGGTTTGTACCACTCGACGATCGAGTTGATCATGCCGAACAGGAGCCTGGTCACGGTACCGGGATCGATATCCTGGCGCAGCGTGCCGTCCTTGCTGGCGGCGGAAATGAGCGCGGAAACTTTGTGGTCGAAGGAGCGGCGGCGTTCCAGCGCGTCGCGTTCAATCCCGGTGTTTCCCCGCAATCGAAGCAGCAGGGTGACGAACGGCAGACGGTCCACCAGCACGGACACGGTTTGCCGCAGGACAAACTCCAGCCGGGCATCGGCCGGGCCGCTCTGGTATTCCGGCTGCTCCAGGATGTCTTCGAGGCCACCCAGGGCGTGGTCCAGTGCCAGTTTGAGGAGATCGCCCTTGGACGGCACGTGGTGGTAGATCGCGGACTTGGAGATGCCCAGGTTTTCCGCCAGGATCCCCATCGAAGTGGCGTCGTAGCCATGCCGGTTGAAAACGTCGACGGCGATCCGCAGCACGGACTGCTGGTCGTAACCGGGCCGGCCCCGTTTGGTCGCTTCAGATGTGGACATGGAGCCTAGTTTCTCACGAACGGTCGGTCAGTCAGCGCCACCCGGGAGCGGACTACCCCTTCGGGCGAAGGTCGTAGATCCGCTTGAGCTTCCCGTTGGAGCGGGCCAGTGAGCCTGGCTCTACCACCACCACCGTGCACGAAGAACCCACGTGGATCTTGATCTGCTCTCGCAGGGTTAGTCCCGCGGTCGCACTGTGTTCGGCGGAAACGGATTCGCGGCGCTCGACGCGAACGGTCAGCTGGTCCATCCGCTGGCCCTCCGGGCGGGTGATTTCCAGCTGGAAGTGCGGGCTCAGTTCCGGGATGCGAAGGGCAATCTCCTCGATCTGGGAGGGAAAAAGGTTCACCCCGCGAAGGATGATCATGTCATCGCTGCGGCCCGTGATCCGGCCCATCCGGCGGTGTGCGGGGAATGCGGTGCCCGGCATGAGGCGGGTGAGGTCCTTGGTGCGGTACCGGATGATAGGCAGCGCTTCCTTGGTGAGCGAGGTAAAGACCAGCTCGCCGTGTTCGCCGTCGCCCAGCACGTTTTCCTTCCCGGCCACGGGGTTGAAGGCGTCGATGATTTCCGGGCGGAAGTGGTCTTCCCAGACGTGGCTGCCGTCCTGCGTCTCGACGGATTCCCCGGCCACGCCGGGGCCCATCACCTCGGAGAGGCCGTAGATGTCGCACGCCTTGATGTTCATGGTCACTTCCAGCTCGTGACGCATTTCCTCGGTCCACGGCTCTGCACCGAGCACCGCGTATTTGAGGGAGGTCGACGTCGGATCGATCCCCATGTGCGTCATGGCGTCGGCGATGGTGAGCAGGTAGGTGGGCGTGGCCAGTATGGCGTCCGGCTTGAAATCCTGGATCAGCTGGATCTGGCGTTCGGTCTGGCCACCGGACATGGGGATCACGGTGCAGCCCAGCGCTTCGGCACCGGCGTGCGCGCCCAGGCCCCCGGTGAACAGGCCGTAACCGTAGGCGTTGTGCACCTTCATTCCGGGTCGGATGCCGGAGGCGCGGAAGCAGCGGGCAACAAGCTTGGCCCAGTCGGCCAGGTCCTTTTTGGTGTAGCCGACGACGGTGGGCCGGCCCGTGGTGCCCGAGCTTGCGTGCACGCGGGCTACTTCACTCTGCGGCACGGCGAACATGCCGAACGGGTATTCCGCGCGCAGGTCCTCCTTGGTGGTGAAGGGGAAGTTGCCCAGGTCGCTGAGTTCACGGAGGTCCGTGGGGTGGACCCCGGCGTCGTCGAACTTGCGCTTGTACAGGGCTACGCGCTCGTAGGCGTACGCAACGCTGTTCTGGAGTCTGGCCAGCTGCAGTGATTCCAGCTGGTCCCGGGACATGGTTTCCTCAGGGTCCAGGGTGCCCGGACCGGCTGCGGAGGTGGTGGCGAGGCTGGCGGCTTCGGCGGCGCTGGCGGTCATGGTGTCCTACTTCTTGGGGATGGTGCGGCTGCGGCCACGGAACTCGGCAACGAGTTCACCGGGTGCCGGCGGAAGGGTGGGGGAGTCGGCGTCGGCGGCCGGGGAGGGGCCGGCGTCGGCGGCAAAAATCTGGATGTCATAGAGTCCGCTGCGGCCGGATTGTGAGCGTCGGTCAGCCACGGCGGTAACCACCTGGCCTTCATAGGCGGGCTTCAGGAAGTTGATGTCGACGCCGGCAGCTACGGTGATGCTCTCCGGCTCGCCGTGTTGCGGGGCCGCGGGGTTGCAGGCCAGTGCAAAGGCCGTATCCGCCACGGCGAAGATCATTCCGCCATGGGCAATCCCGAAACCGTTGAGCATTTCCTGCCGGAGGGTCATCCGGACGGTGGCGTGCCCATCACCCAGCTGCAGGACTTCGATGCCAAGCCATTCGGAGGCATAGTCCTTCTCCAGAATGGGGTGCGCTTCCCCGGACAGCGTTGTCTCGGCCATGCGTCATTGCCTCCAGCTTTAGTTACCGAATGTTCATTAGGTAATCCCATAGGGGGCGAGGCTGTCAAGGGTAGGGTGCAAAATGCGTCGGCCTCGTCGTGGGCACCGCCAGCCAGCTGCATGAGGTGAAAGGATGGGAGGACCTGCATCAGCACAGCAAAGGGCGGACCATGGCCAAAGGGATATATGTCAGCGCAACCACTCCGGGCTCGGGTAAGTCGCTTGTGGCGCTCGGACTGGCGGATACGTTGTACAGGCACGCAGACCGCATCGGCTTCTTCAAGCCGGTGGTCCATGGCCCCAGCGCGGCGCAGGATCCCATGGTTGCCCTCATGAAGTCGCGCTTCGAGCTCGATGACGAGCGCTGCCGCGGCGGTCTCACCCATGAGGAAGTACGGTCGCTGCTGGCCGAAGGGAAGCGCGCGGATATCGATGCCCGCTGCGTGGAGATCTTCGCCGAGATGGCGCGCCACTGCGACGTGGTGATCGTGGAGGGCACGGACCTCACTGGCCAGGATGCCGCCGTCGAATTTGACCTCAACGCCCGCCTGGCCAACAATCTGGCCGCACCTGTGGTGGCTGTGGTTGGCGCGAAGGGGCGCACCGTCGCGGAAGCTGCTGCCGCCGTCGAGGTTGCCCGCAAGGAACTGGCAGCGGAAAAGTGCGCCCTCCTGGCCATCATGGTGAACCGTGCGGACGCTGACGACGTCGATGCTATCGCCGCCGCTGTGAAGCCCGGCGCCTCCGGACGTCCCGTGTACGTCCTGCCTGAGCTGGAGGAAATCGCGCGCCCCACGACCGGGGAAGTTGCCGCGGCCTTGGGTGTGCGGCAGATCGCGGGCCGGCCGGACATGGAACGCGATGTGCGGGATATCAAGGTGGCGGCCATGAACGTGGGCAACTTCCTGAATGTGCTGGACGAAGGCGCGCTGGTGATTGTGCCGGGGGACCGGGCGGATGTGATGGTGGCGTGCCTGGCGTCGTCCTTCTCACCGGAATTCCCGGTGCCGTCTGCCCTGATCCTTACCGGTGGCCTTGCCCCGGATGCCAACATCTATCCACTCCTGGCTCAGGCGCCGTTCCCCGTGTTCGCCTCCGAGGAAGACACCTACACCACGGCGCGCCGCGTCTCAGAGGTCCGCAGCGAGATCTGGTCCGGCCACCGACGCAAGGTGGCCTCTGCGCTGGGCCTGTGGTCCCGGCGCGTGGATGAGACCGAGTTGGTGGAAAGGCTGCACCTGCCGCGCGTCGAACGGATGACCCCGCTGCGCTTCCTGCACGATCTCATCGAACGCGCGCGCACGCAGCGCAAGCACGTGGTGTTGCCCGAGGGCACGGACGTGCGCATCCTGAGGGCGGCGGAAATCCTGCACCGCCGTGACGTCTGCGATCTCACGGCGCTGGGCCCGGAGAGCACTGTCCGCGAGCTGGCAGCGGCGAACGGCATCGACCTTTCCGGGATTAACATCGTGGATCCTGCCACTTCCGGGCTCCGGCAGAAGTTCGCCGAAAAGTACGCCGAACTGCGCGCGCATAAGGGCGTGGACCTGGCCAAGGCCTTGGAGATCATGCAGGACGTCAGTTACTTCGGCACCATGATGGTCCAGCTGGGCGTGGTGGACGGGATGGTGTCCGGGGCTGCCCACACCACGGCGCACACCATCCGTCCGGCGCTGGAGTTCGTGAAGACCCGTGAGGGCGTGAAGATTGTGTCCTCGGTGTTCCTGATGCTGATGCCGGACCGGGTGCTGGTCTATGGAGACTGCGCCGTGAACCCGGAGCCCAATGTGGAGCAGCTTGCAGACATCGCGCTGGCTTCGGCAGAGACGGCCACCCAGTTCGGCGTGGAGCCGCGAGTAGCCATGCTGTCTTACTCCACGGGAGGCTCGGGTTCGGGGGAGGCCGTGGAGGAAGTGCGGCAGGCCACCGAACTGGTGCGTGAGCGCCGCCCGGATCTCGCCGTCGAAGGTCCCATCCAGTACGACGCCGCCGTCGACGCCTCCATCGGGGAGTCCAAAATGCCCGGTTCCACCGTTGCCGGGCAGGCCACGGTGTTCATCTTCCCGGACCTCAACACCGGCAACAACACCTACAAGGCCGTGCAGCAGAGCTCAGGCGCAGTGGCAGTGGGGCCGGTTCTTCAGGGGCTGCGGAAGCCGGTCAATGATCTTTCGCGCGGCTGCACGGTGGAGGACATCGTGAACACCGTGGCCATCACCGCGATCCAGGCCCAGGCCGGTGGTTGACCTGTCGAAACCCGGTTTCCGTCAGCTGTTGTCCGGTTTGGCCAGGCTGTCCGGGTCCTCCTGCTTGGCGGGCTCATCGGACAAGCCCTGCGGCGTGAGGTTAAGGTCCTCGGCGTTCTTGGAGCCATCGCTATTCTTCGGCTTGGTCACCCCTGCCTCCGTCTCATCGCCGGCCCCTGGTTCAAGGGGAGCCGTGCTGCTGGACCCCGTGTTGGTGGGATCGTTGTCTTCGCTCCGGGTGGGTTCGTCGGTCATGAAGTTGTCCTCTCGGGCTGTTCCAGCTGGTCCGCTGACTCTAGGCACAGCGTATGCCTGTCCGCAAGGACCGCGCCGGGAGGCCGCGGCAATTTATAGTGGGAGCTAACCGCAACAGCAAGGCTGAGGAGGCCCCATGCTCGTTCTCGTCATCAACTCCGGTTCGTCGTCACTGAAGTACCAGGTACGTGATGTTGCCGCCGGGAGCGTTCTTACCGAGGGGCTGATTGAGAAAATCGGCATGGGCAACGGCGGTGGCGGCGACGGCGAGATTGAGGGCCCACGGGATCACGCCGAGGCATTGGAGCTGGTGGACGCCGCCATCCATGCGGAACTGGGTGACCAGAAGCTGGGGGCGGTGGGGCACCGCGTGGTCCATGGCGGCGAGCGGTTCGCAGAGCCGGTGCTGATCGATAACGAGATTACCCGCGCCATTGAGCGCCTCAACCCCCTGGCGCCGCTGCACAATCCGGCCAACGTGCTGGGCATCCGCGCCATCAGCAGGAAGTGGCCGGATATGCCGCAGGTTGCCGTCTTCGACACTGCCTTCCACCGCACCCTTCCGGAGCACGCCTGGCGTTACGCCGTGCCGGAGGAGCTCTACACCAACTACGGCATCCGCCGTTACGGATTCCATGGCACCTCGCACGAATATGTCACGCACCGTGCGGCCGCGCTGCTGGACCTGTCCGTGGAAGAGTTCGACGGCGTCATCGCCCACCTCGGGAACGGTGCCTCCGTGACGGCTGTCCAGGGCGGACGCTCGGTGGATACTTCGATGGGATTCACGCCGCTTGAGGGCCTGGTGATGGGCACCCGGGCCGGCGACCTGGATCCGTCCATCCTGGTGTTTCTGGCCCGTGCCGGCTGGAATCCCGAGGACATCGATACCATGCTCAACCGGGAATCCGGGCTCAAAGGCCTGGCCGGCACCAACGACATGCGCTCGGTAGTGGAAGCCGCGGAGAGTGGCGACGGCAAAGCAGCAATAGCGCTCGCGGTGGCGTCCTATCGGCTGGCAAAGTACATTGGCGGCTACCATGTGGCGGTGGGCGGCGCCAAGGCCCTGGTTTTCACCGCAGGCATCGGAGAGAACTCGCACCAGTTCCGCGCCCTTGTGGCACAGAAGCTGGGTGCCCTGGGCATCGAGCTCGACGCCTGGCTGAACGAGCAGGGGTCCAAGGAACCTCGCGTGATTTCCACGCCGGAGTCCGCCATCCCTGTCCTGGTGGTTCCCACCGATGAGGAGCGCGCCATAGCGGAGGCGACTGCCGCCGTCGTGAGTTCCAGGTGACGGCCTAGCCTCAGGCACGGCCTGCAGTGCGCCCCCGGAAGTGAGCTTTAGGCGCGGCCTTTAAGGATCAATTGCCAGTAGACCTGGGGAAAGATATCCCGGTCCACTACCCAAGACGCCTTGCTCTCCTTCCACATCGGTACCTTGGGAATAGTAGGCATCACCCGGTACTGATCGTCGAATTCGGCAAACACCACGGTGGAGCCGGACACGGTGAAGGGGCAGACTGCGTAGTTGTCGTACTTGTGGGCAGGCATCTTTCCCGACCTCACCGCCAGTAGGTTTTTCGCCAGAACTTTCGTCTGCTTGCGCAAGGCACCCCCGGATTTAGAGTTTCTGGTCCCGGCGGCATCACCGAGGGACCAGACGTTAGGGATTCTGGAGTGCCGGAGCGTTTGTTTGTCTACCTCTACGAACCCTCCGGCATCTCCGGCGGCAGGGAGGTTTGTGGCCTTCAACCAGTCCGGCGCGGACATGGGTGGCACAGCATTGAGGACGTCGTAACGCAGGTCCTCCGTTCCGCCGGTCCTGGTATTGCGGAGGGTGGCCGTTTGCGTGGCCGCGTCCACGGAAACCAGCTCACTGTCTGTTCGCAGTTCGATGCCGTACTCGGCGATCTTGCGGTCCAGTTCCAAGTCCACTTCCGGTACGCCGAATACGGTTGGGTAGGGCTGCACCATCACCACTTTGATCTTGTCCAGCACACCTTGTTGCCGCCAGTAGTCGCACGCCAGATACATCGGCTTTTGTGCCGCGCCCGCACAGGAGGCCGGTCCTGACGGCATGGTGAACACCGCCGTGCCTGAGGTGAGCCCGGCAAGCAGCGTCCACGTCTTGTCAACGAGCTCCAACTCGTAGTGTGACGTTCCCTGCGGTGAGTGTACGGCTTCGAGGAGCCCCGGAACGGCGTCCCAGTCGTACTGCATCCCGGGGCAGACCACCAGATGGCTGTAGGCGAGGGAGTCGCCCGAGGCCAGGTTCACGGTGTTGGATACGGTGTCTATACCGGTGGCGGCGTCCTGGATCCAGGTCACCCCTTTGGGAATGACTGATTCCTGAGGCCGTGAAGCCTCTTGGATTGAGGCCCGGCCTCCGGCTATGTGTGAGAACAGCGGCCGGAAGAAGTGCCGGTCCCCGGGTTCCACAAGGCCAATATCCTTGACGCCGTAGCGCCGGAGGCGTGCCGCGAGGGACACCCCGGCATTGCCGCCGCCGATAATGAGGACCTCATACTGGCCAGCCACCACGTTATTTCTTCTTCTCAGTGAGAGCCCGGGCTTTGTGGGCAGCGCGGGCGCCGGTCTTAGCCGATTCCACTACGTATTGGGGGTCTTCCTCGCTGGCACGGTGGGTGAGTCCATCGAGTTCGAAGTCGCTGGTTTTAACCTCCACGATTTCGCCATGCGTCTTGCCTTGCGGCGTGTTCCATTCCACGGCCGTTCCCTTGCTCAATGACATGAACTCTCCTTAGCTGGACGAAACGCTGGCTGGCAAGACGGGAGGCCACGGTTCGGAACCGGGGCTGTGCCCCAGTATCCGCTGTTCATGGCTATGGCTCAATGGGTGAGGATGCGGCTTGCTTTACTTCAAGCCAGCTCCCGGCAGCAGGCCAACAGAATTCAGGGAGTCGGCAATAAACGCGTAGTCCCAGGCCCGTTCGCGCCACTGCACGTACCGGCCTGACGCGCCGCCGTGGCCGCCGTCCATCTCGATCTTCATCACTACAGGTTCAGACCCCGTGGACACGGCACGCAATTGCTGCACCCATTTGGCAGGTTCGACGTAC
The DNA here is from genome assembly GCF_055361265.1 of Pseudarthrobacter sp. TRD_SC_9. NCBI lineage: Bacteria > Bacillati > Actinomycetota > Actinomycetes > Micrococcales > Micrococcaceae > Pseudarthrobacter > Pseudarthrobacter sp. TRD_SC_9. The sequence continues at coordinate 3,030,284 of NZ_CM143956.1, read as the reverse complement.
AGCACGCGCGTGTCGTTGAAGGACGTGACGGCCGCGATCTTGGGGTAGGCCACCGCGCGAACGTTTTCATATGGTGTGTAGGACTTCATGTACGTATACACCTCGGGGTCCTGGATCGGGTTGCCCCATTCTTCCCACTCCAGCGCGGACAGCGGCAGTTCGGGATCGAGGATGGTGGTCAGAGCGTCCACAAAAGGCACCTGCGCCAGAATGGCAGCGTATTTTTCCGGTGCCAGATTGGCCACCGCACCCATCAGCAGCCCGCCCGCAGACCCGCCCATCGCGGCAATCCGCGACGGCGAAACCCACCCGGAGGCCGCCAACCAGTCCGTCGCGGCGACGAAGTCGGTAAAGGTGTTTTTCTTCTTGAGTTTCTTGCCGTCCTCGTACCAGTGCCGGCCCAGCTCGCCACCGCCACGGATATGCGCAATGACGAACACTATCCCGCGGTCCAGCAGGGACAGTCTGGCGATTCCGAATCCGGGGTCCATGCTCATCTCGTATGAGCCATAGCCGTAGACGAGTCCGGCAGTCGAAGAGTCGCGCTGCACGCCCGCGTGGCGCAAAACAGACAGCGGAATGCGGGTACCGTCGGCCGCCGTCGCCCATTCCCTGGTGGCCACGTAGTCGCTGGCGGAATAGCCGCCCAGGACCGGACTTTCCTTGCGGAGCAGGAGTTCACCGTCAGGCATTCCAGCGGTCGGCAGCACGAAATCGTACACGCGCGACGGCGTGAAGTAGGACGTGTAGCCCAGGCGGATTACGGGCGCGTTGTAATCGGCACCGCCCACACCTGCCGTGTAGAGCTCCTCGTCGAAGGCAGGTTCCACCGGTGCCTGCTGCGCATCCGTCCCCAGGCCGTCCAGTGTGATCACCTGGACCCGCTCTATGGTGTCCTTGCGGACTGAGACGATCAGGTGGGTGGCAGTAACGCCGGCACCGTTGACGCGGACGTCGTCGGAATGTTCGACGACGGTTGTCCAGGCCTGCTCCGCCGACGGCTTCGCGAGTTCGGCGGGATCAACAATGGACACCATGGAGTTCACGGCGTTGCGGTTGTGGGTGATCAGGATGCGCTCAGTGGTGCCGCCGTTGGGGGTGGGGAGCAGGAAGGGCTCTGCCTCGTAGAGCACGCGTTCGTCGCGGGACAGCACGGTGGTGAGTCCGGCGGAGGGATCGTCGAAGCGCAGCAGCCGGGTCTCGCTGTATTCGGAGCAGCCGATGCTGAGCACCAGGTAGCGGCGGTCCGAGGAGAGCTCGAAACCGAGCCACATGGCGACGTCGTCCTCCTGGTAGATCACCTGGTCCTCGCTGACCGGCGTGCCCAGGACGTGGGCCTTCACCTGGTACGGGCGCCAGGAATCATCCACCACGGTGTAGAAAATACGGCTGCCGTCAGGGTCGAAGGAGACGCCATAGAAGACGTTCTCGATCACGTCCGGCAGGAGTTCGCCGGTCCGGAGGTCCTTGATGCGCAGCGTGAAGCGTTCGTCACCGGCGTTGTCCACCGCGTAGGCGTACAGGTTGCCGTCTTTGGTCACGGCAGAGCCGCCCACCGAGAAGAACGGCTTGCCCTCCGCCTCGATGTTGCCGTCCAGCAGGATCTCTTCGCCGGGAATCTCGACGCCGGCAACAACCGTGGGCGGGGTCCAGTCGGCTATGGGATTCCCGGTGTTCTGCGCGCGGACGCGCGAGGAGATGCCGTACTCCTTGCCCTCCACGGACCGGCTGAAGTACCACCATTCGTCCTTGCGGTGTGGGACTGAGAGGTCAGTTTCCTGGGTGCGGCCCTTGATTTCCTGGAAGATGGCATCGCGGAGCGGTTCCTGGTGGGCCGTGAGGGCCTCCTGGTAGGTGTTTTCCGCTTTGAGCAGATCGACGACGTCGGCAGACTCTTTATCCCGCAGCCATTCGTAGGGATCAACGAAAGTATCTCCGTGGTGCGTCCGTTCCTTCGGCACCTTTCGTGCCACCGGAGGAACGGCGTTTGCGGCGGAAGCGGTCGCCGGGGAGGGCTGCAGGGGAGTCTGGGTCATGCTTCCCAATATATGGGGATGGGCGGACAACCGGGCCCGACGTTCGCTACCGGGGTAGCGGGTACGAGGGCAACGTCCGGCCAGGCACGACCTCTGTTGCCTTCCCACCCGTCCGGCGTATCGTGGGAATGCGTCCAGAAACCCGATCAGCTCGGAAGGATTACTATGACAATCCCACCGGTACATGAGCCTGAGCCGTTTCCGCCGGACCCGGGGCCGGAACCTGGTTCCCCGGATCCCTCAACGCCGCCGAACCCAAATCCTCCGCCAGGTCCTTTTCCTAATCCCGGCCCGCTGCCGGTGCCCGACCCCGGTCCGGCCCCGCTCCGGCCATCCCCGCCGGAACGGTTCGAAAGTGCCCGCGTGGAAACAGGCGGAAGCCTATAGGCCACAACAAGCGACGCCGGCAGCCAGGCGTTCCCCGTAGTTGGAAACGTTGGCAGCCGGCGTCAGTTGGAAGTAGCCAATCGACGGGCAGGGCAGGAGCTACCGTGCTGCTGCTCCCCGTCCGACGTGGTCGCGCTTGCCGGACAGCAGGATGGCGAGGGCAATCATGCCGATGCCCAGGACCAGGTGCAGCCAGTTGTCGGCGCTGTTGAAGGGCACAAAGTTGACCGGTGAATCAAGGTTCACAATGAGGCCATACAGCCACAGAACCAGGTAGATCAGGCCGCCGTACAGCAGGTAGGCCCGGGCCTGGCTTGCCGACCTTGCCATCAAAATACCGGCCACGCCGAAGAGCAGGTGCACGATGTTATGCAGGATGGAAACCTGGAACAGGCCGAGCAGAAGCGCTTCGGATTCCGGTCCGGCAAATCCCATTGTCCCGTAGTTGCTGGTGACGCCCGGGATGAACCCGAGGACGCCTACCAGCAGGAAGACCGCTCCAACCACCTTTGCGGCAGTCTGTAGGCGAGAGTTTGTGGTGTGGGCTGTGGTTGCCATGGAAAACTCCTTTTTATAGACGTTCTTGGTGCCGGCGCCGCCGCCAGAGAATTGCGGCCGAGATCAGCACGATGACAAGGATTGCGGTGATTACCAGTGGTGCCCAATTCAGCCGGTTTGATTCCTGCTCTTCCGTTTCCCCGGTTCCCGGATTAACCGGGTTGGTGGGCGTGTTGTCAGCCGTAGGCGCCACGCTGGTGGCTGTGGGAGCTGGTGTTGACGGCGTCAACCCCACTTCCCCTGGCAAGTTTCGGGCCACTTGGTGTCCGGCGGCCGTAGCCATCGGAGCACCGCCTGAACCTACCGCTAAAACCAATGCGGCGGTGAGGGCTGCGAACATTGCCAGCCAGACTTTCAGCATGCGTACTCCTACCTTTTGATTGGTCCTTCGAAATAATACTAAGCATGCTTATTCTAAAAAAGTAAGCATGCTTTATAAATATTCGATTAATAAAGCTAGGGCTTCATCTCCAGAAGCAGTGCCGGCAGCTCGTCGGCCAATTCGCGGGCGAGGAAACCGAGGGGGCCCATCCGGCTGGCGAGCCGGTCTGCCGCTGCGGCATGGAGATGGCTGGCCCAGCACGTTGCCTGTTCATTGGTGGCGCCGCGCGCCCGCAGGCCAGCTACAGCTCCGGCGAGGACATCCCCACTCCCGGAGGTGCCCAGCCCGCCGCCGCCGGTGCCCAGACGCCAGCGGCGGACGCCGCCGTCGGAGCCGGGTTCCGGGGGAGCTGCGATGATTCCCTGGCAGGTGACCACCGCTTTGAAGCGGTCGGCTATGGCTTCGATGCCGGCGTCGAGGTCCTCTGGTTCTTCGCCCAGCAGGATGCCTGCTTCGCGGGGATTGGGGGTGAGGACAAGGCGGCCGGCCCACTGTTCAAACTCGCGGCGCAAATCAGGAAGGCAGGCCAGCGCGTACGCGTCCAGCACCCAGGCGGGCCCGGAGTCCTCCCGCCCCGAATCGGAGCCATCCCACTCAAGTAACCCGAGCAGCAGCTTTCTGGCCTCGTCCACGTCATCGAGGCCAGGCCCGACCAGCACCACATCCGCATGCTTCAGTTTGCTGCCCAGCCGCTCCAGGGCCTCTGGGGAACCGAGAACCGAACCGCCGCTGTTCTCGGGAAGGCCGACGACGCCGCACTCGGGGAGTGCGACCGCCGCGTTCGGTGCCACGGATTCGGCCATCGCCAAAGTCAGGTGCCCGGCGCCGGCCCGGAGCGCGGACGTCCCGGCGAGGAGCACGGCGCCCGGCGTGGGCCGGGCCCCGCCGATCACCAGTACGGAGCCGCGAGAATATTTGTCCTCGCCAGCGTCCGGCAAAGGCCAATCCCGCAGCAGCAAAGGAGTGACAGTTTGGAAGCCGGGGTTACTGGGGTTGGACACTTGCATCGCTTCCATGTTCGGTGACTGTCACGCCTTCGGTGCTGAGGTGCCCCGTCTGGTTGAAGTCCTGAAGCTTCCAGGGGCCTGCTCCCGAGGGGCGGACGAAGACCGTCGTCGAGGCATTGGCGACTGTACTGGTGGACGCGAGGTCAAGGATTTCCTGTTCGGACATCCCCTCGAGGATGTACCGGACGAGCAGGATGACGGCGTCGTGACACACAAGCATGACCCGATGACCATCACCTAGCGTGTTCAGCTCGCCCATGATCGATCGGAGCCGTAGGGCCACGTCCGCCCAGGACTCGCCACCGGGCGGACGGTGATAGAACTTGCCAAGCCAACGCCGCCGCTCGGCCTCCTCAGGAAAGCGGCGCTGCACGCCCAGTTGGGTCAGCGTGTCCAGGATGCCGAGCTCCCGGTCCCGGAGTCGCTCGTCAGAGAGTACCGGGACTTCCAAGGCCGCGGTTTTTGCGGCAATCTCCGCTGTTTCCCGTGCCCGGGCATAGGGAGAGGAAAAGATCATGGTGGGCAACCGGTCCGGAGCCATATTCGCCAGGGCCCGGCCGAGCGCAGCTGCTTGTTCCCTTCCGGTGGGGGAGAGCAGCACATCCGGATCGCGGGCCGGCACGGCAATGACCTCAAGGCCGCTTGTCCGCGCAGCGGACGCAGCCACATTGCCTTCGCTTTCGCCGTGCCGGACCAGGACCAGTTCAACGGCGCCGGCAGACCGGCCTGAAGGCAATGTTTGATCTGTATCCGTGGCCAACCTCGATCACCCCAGTTTTCGTCAGTGTGCTTAGTATCTGCCTACTGTACTACTGGCGGCGGGTGTGGGGCTGGAGATCAGGACAATACGAAGTCCCAGACCAGGACGGCTATGGTGGCGACAACGAGCAGGCCCAGTGCGATATTTCCGACCAAGCGAAGCTTCTTCTGCCGTTGAGTGTCAGTCTCGTATCTGTTCCCCATAGGCCCCATTGGCCCCATAGTAGGTGCTGAAACCGAACGCTGGCTGGATGGGCTTTAACGCTGAGGGTTCAGTTGCCTTTTTCGAAGTTGTTCGCCGCTATGTACTCGCCCAGCGTGTCATTGGCCAAAGCATCGGAGATCTTGGCGATGGCGTCCGGGTTCGTGAGCACGATTGACTGCCCATCGGAGGAAGTCCCGGTGCCGTTGGTGGGCAGCGTGAACATAGCGATGTCCGCCTGCCGGATATCACGGAGCTCCAAGCCAAGGCCGGCGAGGGCGCCCGCGTCCAAGGTCCTATCGACGCTCACGAAGGGCAACATGGACTGCACCATATTGTTGATGGTGACCGGATTGGTGAGGGTTTCGGCGCTGATGGTCTTGCCTATGAGGGCTTTCAGGAAGGCCTGTTGGTTGCGCACCCGCTGGTAGTCACCGTCCGGAAACGCATAGCGCTCCCGGACGAATGCCAGGGCTTGATCACCATTCAGGATGTTCGGGCCCGCCCTGTAGGCATAACCTGCTTCGTGACCGGAAGTGAAGGCAATACTGGAATTCACTTCCACTCCACCCAATGAGTCGGTCAGGCCTTTAAACCCTTCGAAATCCACCATGGCCACGTGGTCGATCCGCTGATTCAGGAGTGACTCAACGGTCTGCACCATCAGCGGAACTCCGCCGTAGGCCAGGGCGGAGTTGATTTTTGACTTTCCATGGCCTGGGATGTCGACCCAGAGGTCCCGCATGAGCGAGACGCTGTAGACGTTCTTCCGGTCAGCAGGGATGTGGAGGAGCATCAATGTGTCTGCTCGCTGGTCTGTCGCTGCGCCGTTGACGCCATCCAGCTCAGTGGCTCCGCGGCTGTCGCTGCCCATCAGCAGGATGTTCTTAGGAGCTGTGCCGTTCACCGGCTCTACGGCCTTGGGCCGTGTGGATTCTTCAGGAAAAGCCTGTTCTATCTTGTCGGTGTTGGAGTCAAATGTATGGGCAAGGTTGAAAAGGTAGCCGGTGGCCACCAACGCAGCGACCAAGAGCATTGCCGCGATGCCGATGAGGACAATCCGGCCTTTGTGACTCTTGCGCTCTTTCCGGGGCCACTGCTCAGGTGCGGTGGCTTTTTCATCGGTATCGAGCGGGTGCGTCATGAGTTCCTTGAGATTTTTGAGTTTGAGGGCAGCTTTGTGGATACTATCAACAGGTCGCGCTGTTGCCTTTATTGCGCTAAAGAGCCGACCCACGCTGGCGCTGCACGCGCGACAATTTTTTTGGGGGACACAACTGGGCAATAGATCGGGAAGCATGCTTCGTTGGTCGCAGAAGTCAGCACGGAACCAGCGGACAGGGTTGCATTGCTGCCCCTGGATGCCCATCAGCCGATTGTCCTCACGGGCGCTGCCGCGGCAGTTTGGACCCTTATCGACGGTCGCAGAACCCAGACGGCGATCACAGCTGAGTTGAATAAAAAATACGATGACGCTGAGGGCCAGATGAGCACTCACTCGCTTCATTTTTTGACAGTCTTGCCAGCCAGAGGCTCATTGAGCCGGCAGCAGCTGACAGGTGAGCGGGGACACTTGGCTCGGCATTGAGGTTCTGGGGACTAGGTTCAGTGTCCGCTGCGGTTCTCACGTCACAGCGGAGCAGCGGGCGGCCATGCGGCGGGCCTGGAGCCGTTGCATCGTGGAGACAACCCGCCCGTCCTCATCATCGGAACCGGATGTACCCGCTCCGCCCACGGACTCGCTCCCGTTTACTGCGCTGATCACCTTCGATTCAAAACTCCCCGACGGCGGCAGGCGCCATCTCGCTGCTCCCAGTTTCGAGCGCCTGGCCGAGTACCTGACCTCAGAACTCACCTTGGCCGCGATCCTGGAGCAGGCAGGGGAGTTGACCATGCTCCACGCCTGTGGCGTGGCAGATTTGCAGACTGGGGCAGTGGTTGCCCTTGTTGCAAAATCCGGAACCGGGAAGACCACCGCGTCCAGGGTTTTGGCAATATCCCGTGGTTATGTGACGGACGAAACTGTTGCCATCAGGCCCGCCAAGCTGGGCGCGACGTTGGATTCGGGCGGCCACTGGTACTTCACTGAGCGGCTTGGCATGCACCAGACCTTGGATCTGATCTACACTGCGGAATTGATGAACGGGGCGGAAGCTGTGGCGCAGGGACTGTTCAGCCGTGCCATGTCCGCCGGTGAGTTGTTGGAGACGATTCGCGGCATTGTGACCAGGGTGACCGTTGGTGCTACGGGTCCCTTCACCGCCAGCAAGGAGCTGGTGGCCTATATCCGTGACCAGCGCCTGGGGCTGTGGGAATCCACGGAAGAAGAGAACGCCGAACAGGCCCGGCTGTGTTGGATAGACGACTACGCTGAAGGCTTTAAGGCGTTCCAAGAGAAGAGGGCCCGGAGTTCAAGGGGTAAAACTGTTGAAACGGGGCTATTCGAGGGGACAAGCGGCATAACCTGGCATGTGAGCTATTGGTTACTGCACCTCGACATCCTCAAACACCAGGAATGTTTGAGTGTCCACGACGCCCGGCATGGACTGGAGCTGGTCAAAAATGACCCGCCTTAGGTCGATGTTGTCGATGGCGCGTACCAGGAGGATGACGTCGAAGTCACCGCCTACCAGCGCGACGTGATGCACCTCGGGCACCTGCCGCAGCTGCTCCCGCAGTTCCCGCCAGGAGTGCTGCTGCACCTTCAACGTCACATAGGCAGATGACCGCAGGCCCGCCTTGATCGGGTCCACTACCGCCGTGAAGCGAGTGATCACTCCGTCGCCTGTCAGCCGGGCAATGCGTGAATAGGCATGTGCGCGGGAAATGTGGACGTTCTCGGCCAGCTGCGTAACCGACATCCTGCCGTCCTTCTTCAGCTCGGAAATAATTGCGCGGTCCACAGTGTCCAAGGGTGCCGAAGAAGTCTCCAGCGCGGTGTCGTTCATTCGTCCACATCTCCTGCCAGTAACCTGCGTCACTTTTGCGATTTGTCTTTCAGATTAGGCTCTTTTCTGCAGCTCTTCCACGATTGCCGCAACTGCTGGATACGAAAACGCTCCCAGGGCCATACTGAAAGCAACTAGTGGCTTAAGGAAGGTGGACCAATGACGGTCTCCGCACACGAGGTAGTCCAGAAGTTCGGGATCTCCGTTGAGGACTACATGCTCCCGGCCCGCCATCCCATTCAGATGGTGGACCAGGACGGCCGGCTCAATCCGAAGGAACGGCAGGGCACAGAGCCCGGCCATGAATATGCCCTTCCGGATGACGCCGAATTGCTGGCGGCCTACGAGCGCCTGGTTATCGGCCGTCGGGTGAATGACCAGAACTCCTCCCTGGTGCGCCAGGGCCGAATGGCCGTCTATCCCTCCAGCCACGGCCAGGAGGCCTGCCAGGTTGCCGCAGCGCTCTGCCTCAACGAGCAGGATTGGATGTTCCCCACGTACCGCGACTCGGTAGCCGTCATGACCAAGGGCGTTGACCCTGTTCAGGTCATGACCATTTTTCGTGGCGACTGGCATGGCGGTTACGATCCCACCCAACATAAGGTGGCGCCACAGTGCACTCCGCTGACCACCCAACTTCTTCACGCAGTCGGCGTGGCCCACGCAGCCAAGCTCAAAGGCGAGGACACGGTGGTGTTGGCAATGTGCGGTGACGGCGCTACCAGTGAGGGCGACTTTCATGAGGCCCTGAATTTCGCCGCGGTCTTCCACCTGCCCGTCGTCTTTTTTGTCCAGAACAACCAGTACGCCATCTCGGTGCCGCTGGCGCATCAGTCCGTGGCGCCGTCGTTGGCGCATAAAGCGGTTGGTTACGGTATGGCCGGGGAACGTGTTGATGGGAACGACGTGGTGGCCCTGCTTGCCGTCCTGGACCGCGCAGTCACGCTGGCGCGGGAGGGATCCGGACCTCTCCTGGTAGAAGCCCACACCTACCGCATGCAGGCGCACACCAACGCCGACGACGCCACCCGCTACCGGGAGGACAGTGAGGTCGCGCAGTGGCTGGCTAAGGACCCCGTCGCCCGCATGCAAACGTACCTGCGCGAATGCGGCCTGCTCGATGCCGGGGCCGAAGAGGCAATCGCGGCGAAGGCCGAAGACGTTGCCCGTCAGCTCAGGAACGGGTTGAGTGAGGAGGTGTCGGTCGATCCGCAGAACCTGTTCCGGTACGTGTTTGAGAACCCGACGCAGCAACTTCGGGAGCAGTCAGACCTGCTCGCTGATGAACTGGCGCGGGACGCCGCAGCCAAGGAGGACGCACGATGAGCACCACTATCACCACCTCTTCCGAGGCCAACGGCAACGTCAGCGCCGCCACTGCGCGCGCCGCAGCCAAGGCAGCTGCCACCACGGCGGACAAGCAGCCCCAGGCAACTATGGCCAAAGCGCTCAACACCGCCCTCATGGACGCCATGGCCGCCGACGACACCGTTCTGGTCTTTGGCGAGGACGTGGGCAAGCTCGGTGGTGTTTTCCGCATCACCGATGGACTCAACGCAACCTACGGGGAGCAGCGCTGCTTTGACACTCCGCTTGCCGAATCGGGCATCGTCGGCATGGCCGTAGGCATGGCCATGAACGGCATGCGCCCCGTCGTCGAGATGCAGTTTGATGCCTTCGCGTACCCTGCCTTTGAGCAGATCTTCAGCCACGTGGCCAAAATGCACAACCGTACCCGCGGCGCCGTCAAACTGCCCATGGTAATCAGGGTCCCCTACGGCGGCGGCATTGGCGGCGTGGAGCACCACTGCGATTCCTCCGAGGCCTACTATGCCCACACCGCCGGCCTGAAGGTGTTCACACCGGCTACGGTTGCTGACGCTTACCGGATGCTGCGCGAAGCCGTTGATTCGCCTGACCCTGTTGTGTTCATGGAGCCCAAGAAACTGTACTGGTCCAAGGAACCTGTGGACCTGGATCTCCTGCGTTCGCAGTATGAGGCAGACAAGGCCGCAGGGCGCTCCAGCGAAGGGACGGCGGTCGTGGCCCGGGCTGGAACTGATGCCACGCTGATCGCCTACGGACCCTCAGTTCCCACGGCACTGGCCGCGGCGGCAGCGGCTGCCGCTGAAGGCAGGTCGCTTGAGGTGGTGGACGTCCGGACCATCGTCCCCTTCGACGACGAGACCGTGGCCGCCTCCGTCCGCAAGACCGGCCGCGCCGTGGTCATTGCCGAGGCGCATGGCTTCGCGTCCGTGTCCTCCGAGATCGTCGCCCGGGTGCAGGAACGCAGCTTCCATTACCTGGCGGCCCCTATCCGGCGGGTCACCGGCTTTGACGTGCCTTACCCTGCGCCCAAACTCGAGCACTATTACCTGCCCGGCGTCGATCGCATTCTCGACGCCGTTGACGATCTCCAGTGGGAAGACTGACCATGACCACCGAAACAGGCACTGCAAACACCAAAACCTTCCTCCTCCCGGACCTCGGTGAGGGACTCACCGAAGCCGAGCTGGTCAACTGGCTGGTAGCAGTTGGTGATGAGATAACAGTGGACCAGCCCATTGCTGAAGTGGAGACCGCCAAGTCCATGGTTGAGGTGCCGTCACCGTATGCCGGGACCGTGGAGGTGCTGCACGGAGAGCCGGGGGAGATGCTCGACGTCGGCAAACCACTCATCACCGTCCGCGCCGCCGGTGCCGCTCCGGCTGCCGAAAGCCCTACTGAACACATAGCGGAACAGGCGGCTGAAGCTTACCGGGAAGAGGAGAAGGCGGGCTCGGGCAATGTCCTGATCGGTTATGGAACGTCCGGTGAAGGAGCAACAGGCCGTCGGACCCGTGTGCGGAAAACACCACCGCAGGACACCTCAACCCCGGATGACCTCACGCTGCTGCGCACCCGCGTCCCAGGCAAGATCGGCGCGGTGATTTCGCCGCTGGTGCGACGAATGGCACGCGAGAACGGAGTCGACCTTGGGGCTCTTCACGGCTCCGGAGACAGCGGGCTCATCATGCGCCGCGACGTTGAGGCCATCATCGGCGGAACAGGCACCGATGAGAAGCAGCCAGTGCCGGAAGGCAACGCTGCCAGTGCTGCCGATGCCCGTACGGGCTTGGGAATCGTGTCCCGGACGCCGTTCAGCGGGGTGCGGAAGGCTGTGGCCACCAACATGTCCCGCAGCCGTTCTGAGATCCCGGAAGCCACGGTCTGGGTGGACGTCGATGCCACGGCTTTGGTTGACCTGCGCCACTCCCTGAAGAAGTCCCCCGGCGAGGCGCCTGGTCTGCTGGCCTTCATTGCCCGTTTTGTTACCGCAGGCCTGAAGAAGTATCCGGAGCTGAACACCCGTGTTGAAACTACTGCTGACGGCGGCCAGGAACTCGTGGCCTTCGACGGCGTGAATCTCGGCTTTGCGGCGCAGACCGACCGCGGCCTGATGGTGCCTTCGATCCGCTCCGCCGAGAACTTGAGTGCCCGGGAACTGGACACGGAGATCCGCCGCCTGACCGCCGTCGTACGCGATGGGAAAGCAACGCCCGCGGAGCTGGGCAGCGGGACTTTCACGCTGAACAATTACGGGGTGTTCGGTGTGGACGGTTCGGCAGCCATTATTAATCACCCGGAAGTAGCGATCCTGGGAGTCGGCCGGATTATTGACCGTCCCTGGGTGGTAGACGGCGAGCTGGCCGTCCGAAAGGTAACGGAACTGACTCTCGCCTTCGATCACCGGGTCTGTGACGGCGCTACGGCCGGAGGGTTCCTGCGGTTCATTGCGGACGCGATCGAGAACCCGGGGTCGGTGCTGGCGGACGTATGAGTTGGCGACCCATGCTCGGTTGCTGTCCGGAGTCTCTTCGCCCACACGAGTAGAATCGGGCCCAAGCAATCGCGCCACCGAGGATGGAGAATCGAATGTCACGATGGACAGAAGCAGGCCCGAACAACTACGTGTTGGCGACGGAGGGGGCTCTTCTGAATACCGGCCTGGTGGTTGGCCAGGACCGCGCCATGGTGATCGATACCGGCTGTGGGCCGCATCAGGCGAAGGGGATTCTCGCCGCCGTCCGGGAAATCACCACGCTGCCTCTGGTGGTGGTGAACACGCACGCCCACTACGACCACTTCTTTGGCAATGCAGTGTTTGCTGACGACGGAGTCACCGAGTTCTGGGCGCACGCCAACTGTGCGGCTGCTATTGAAGAAGCGGGGGACGCGCAGCGCTTTGAAGTCGCCGCCACGGAACCTGAGATGGCAGCTGGCGTTGGTGACGCCGTCGAGCTCGTGGTTCCGAACGCGCTGGTGCGCGACCAGCCCGTGCTGGTGGACCTGGGTGGACTGACCGCAACCCTCTTCTCCCTTGGCCGCGGTCACACTAACGGAGACCTCCTGGTGGGCACCAGCAGCACATTGTTCGTGGGTGACCTGGTGGAACACGGTGCCTACCCGTCCTTCGAAGACTCATACCCACTGGAGTGGGCAGACGTCCTGCGGCACATCTCGGCGCTTCGTCACCGCTACGAATTCCTGATCCCGGGCCACGGTGGGCCCTGCGACGACGAGTTCGTCCGGACCATGGCGAACACCATGACAACAGCAGCACGCCAGGCGCGACAGTCCCTGCGGGACACGCCAAGCGATGCCACCAAAGCGATTCCGATCCTGCCCTACGGCCCGGAGCAGTCCCGCTGGTTCATTAAGCGGCTGAAGGAAACTGCCTACTAGGAGCGGAAACACGGAGCATTTGGCGGCATATCTTGTAACGGTCCGGCGCGCGGTCTTGTAAAGTCGGTTAGGTGCCGTACACCAATTTGCCGAACGTCCGGGGGGAAAGACATGAACGATCCGGCGGATTACCGAGCACATGCCCTTGCGCCCGATGCATTTGAAGGACAACCGCAGCCGCTCCGACGCCGCGACCTTCGTCGTAGTCCGACCGAATCCGCGGATGCCCGGACAGGAACCATGCCAGCCGTAACCCCCGAACAGTCCGGCCCCTCAGACGCCACCTTGCGCACATCCACGCGGCGCTCCTGGGCTGAACAGTCATCAACACCGCCGATCCCGGAAGCCCCTGCCGAACCGCCCCGTAATTCCCGCCGCCAGCGGCCAACTGTCGCCGATGAAATTGCCAGTATCCCGATGCCGGACTTCACCAGCTCGCCGGCTCTGTTCGTCCGGGAGCAAAAGCCGCGGCCCCTTGGCGGCGTCCGCGGCGCGCTCTACTCCCTCACGGGCGGGGCCCTAAACATGGGTCCCAGTGCCAGGCAGCGCGAGGAAGATGAACTGGGCCGACGCATATCGCGCCAGTTGCAGGGCAGCTTTAACACCGCCGTGTTGAGCCTGAAGGGTGGCATCGGCAAAACCTCAACCACGGTTGGAGTCGGCCTCACTCTCGCCGAATATCGGGGAGATCCGCCCTGCGCCATCGATGCCAACCCCGACTCCGGCGACCTGGTGGAACGCGCCCTGGGCGAGGGCATCTACCAGCAGGCTACCCCCAGGACCATCACGGATCTCCTCAGGAACATTGAATCCGTTGATTCCCTCACTGCGCTGTCCCGCTACATGCACCATGCCGGCCGCCTGCACCTCATCGCCGGCGAGCAGGACCCGGAAGTTTCGGATTCACTGACTGCCGCAGAGTATCTGCGCATCCGCAAACTGATCTCCAACTACTACGCCGTTGCCCTCACCGACTGCGGAACCGGGGTTACTCATAACGCGATGAGCGGCATCCTGCAGTCCGCGGATAATCTCATCATCGCCGCCGGTTATGCGGTCAGCGGCGCCAAGCGGGCACGCAGTACCCTCCACTGGCTGGCCAGCCATGGCTACGAAGACCTGGCCCGCAACGCCATTGTGGTTATCACCGACAAGGACGAGGTCTCCTCACGGGTGGATAAGGATGCCATCGAGGATCACCTCGCTGGCATCTGCCGGGAACTCATCGCTGTGCCGCATGACAGGGGAGTGGCCGACGGTGACCTGGTCACCCTCGACGTCCTCAAGCCCGCCACCCGACGCGCGTACAAGGAGATCGCGGCCGCCATCGTTGACGGCTACCGTTAGGGCCAGCAGTGAAGTGAAGTCATAGGATAAACCCGATGACTTCACCGAATCAGCCCTTCAACCTGTGGAGCATCTCGGTACCCGCTTTTGGTCCGGCCCTGCTGTTCTGTATTGGCGAAGGTGCTGTTCTGCCGGTCATTGCCCTGACAGCCCGGGACCTTGGCGCCTCGGTGTCCGTGGCCGCGCTAATTGTCACGCTGATTGGACTGGGCTCCTGGTTCTTCAACCTGCCGGCTTCATTGATCACCCTCAGGTTTGGCGAACGCTGGTCCATTGTCGGTGCCGCAGGGCTGTCTGCCCTGGCGCTCGCAGCTGCGGCGGTTTCCGGAGCAGTCCCCAACGGGCTGTGGCTGCTGGCGGTGGCGATGGTGGTGGTCGGGATGTCCGCGAGTGTGTTCAGTCTGGCGCGGCAGAAATACCTCACCGAAGCGGTGCCGGTGGAATTCCGCGCCCGGGCGCTGTCCACCCTGGGCGGTGTGAGCCGGATCGGCATCTTCATTGGCCCATTCATCGGCGCGGCCGTGATGCAGTTCGGCGGACTGCACAGCGCGTACTGGGTAGGTGTCGCCGGCATGCTGGCGGCGGCCGTGCTGGGTGCCACGGTCCGCGACCTTGAGGTGCGGTCCGGGCGGGGCGGCGCCTATGACTCCACGCCGGAGCCGACGTTGTGGGGCATCGCCGTCTCTCACGCTCCCGTGTTCCTGAGCGCGGGCTTCGGCATCTTGCTGCTCAGCGCCCTGCGCGCTTCGCGCCAGGTGGTGATCCCGCTGTGGGCGGACCATCTTGGCCTCGACGCCACCCAGGCCTCGCTGATCTATGGGCTGTCCGGCGCCGTGGACATGCTGGTGTTCTATCCGGCAGGTAAGCTCATGGACCGCAAGGGCCGGCAGTTTGTGGCCATCCCGTCCACGCTGCTGATGGGTATTGCCCTGCTCCTGATTCCGTTATCTGCCGGCTTTACCGGATTGCTCCTGGTTTCGCTGCTGATCGGCTTTGGCAACGGCATCAGTTCAGGCCTGGTGATGACGCTGGGCGCAGACTTTTCACCGGACCGGGGGCGCGGGCAGTTCCTGGGCGTCTGGCGGTTTATGGCCGACGCCGGTGCAACCGGCGGACCCGTCCTGCTCTCCGGGGTGACAGCCATATCAACCCTTGCCGCAGGGGTCTCGGCCACCGGCATCCTGGGCTTCACCGCCGCAGCCGTGTTCGCCGTCGTCCTCCCACGGCTGAAGCATCGCCGGAATTACTGAGCGAGGGCGGCGTCGTCCGTCATGGCGGGCGTCCCTGCTTGGGTTTCAAGGCCGACTCCGGCGTCAATGGCACTCCGGTGGTCCCGCCGTCGTAAGTCCTCGGTCCTTGCGGCTTCCTGTTTAGCGGCGGCGGCGGACGGCATAGGAGAACAGGGACGTGGTGGCAACGGTAGCCAGGTACCCCGTGATGACAATCAGCGCTATCCCGGCCCAGAAATAATTGGTGGTGCTCACAACCTGCCCGGCACCCGGGGCGATCCGGGCCAGCGAGTACACCGCCACGATCGCCGATCCCACGCCCAGGACCACGGGAAGCGTCAGCCAGATCCGGGCGGAACCCCAGTGCCGGCCTAGTCCGCCCTCCACGTTCCAAGCGCGCCCGGTGCCCACAATCAGCCATCCTGCCGGAATCATAAAGATGCCCACCAGGAGGAAGGCCGCCACCACGTCCGCCGGCCGGTGCCACTGGTTCAGCACCGTTGAGGCGCCCGAGACGATCGCGAAGGTGCCTCCCAGGAACCCGGCCAACGGACGCCACCGCGGTGATGACATCAGGAACACCGCCGACGCCGCCGACGCCGCCAGCGTGGTATGCCCGGACGGCAGCGAGTTAAGGCCTATGGTGACCACGCCCGTGTCCGGCCGCTCCGGCAGCATGTTCTTCAGCACCTGGGCAGACACATTCGCGCAGATGCAGGCACCGACGGCGATCCCCGCAGCCTTCCAGCGCCGCCGCGCAAGGGACACGAATAGTACGACGGCGGCAGCCACCACCAGCGAAATGGTGGGCATCCAGTCCAGGAACCTGGTGGAGACCTTGCCGGCCGGGCCGTGGATGTCCACGGCTTCCACCAGGGCGGACTCGTCGATGTACTGGCCCGTGGCGGTTTGCACGAAAAAGTAGTACGTGGCGAGCAGGCCGGCGGCGCACGCCAAAGTGGCCGTAAGGAACAGCAGGCCGGAAACGGCCCGCTGCACGGCGGGAGGTCGCACCGCAGCAGCCGGCTGCGCTCCACGTGAAACAGTCATTACGTCAAGGGTGTCACAAAAACATGGGAGGCCGCTGCACGGAAGGTCTTCGCCAGCCTGACGCCGTCGTTCTGCTCGTTCGCTGACGGAATGCGTGACTTTTAGGCCTCGTGCGCAAGCCGGCCCGCGCCAACTCAAGAGCGGACGCCAGGAAGCTGGCTAATAACTACGCATTCCGGTTCGGCAGTGCGCCGTAGCGGGACCGTGCGGCGGGCCGGCGCAGCGGCTTGTACAGTGAACGCATGCCTGTGGAAGCCCAGCCGCCGCTGACCCTGCCGCCCGCCGTCGCGTTCCCCGTGCCGCCGCTGGAGGAGCTCCTGGACTCCGCACACGTGGTGGCCCTGCCCATGCGGGTGAAGTTCCGCGGCATCATGGAACGTGAGGCCCTGCTGTTCCGCGGGCCGGCCGGCTGGGGCGAATTCTGCCCGTTCCCCGAGTACAACGACGCTGAGGCTTCCCGTTGGCTCGCCGCCGGGATCGAAGCCGCCTACCAGGGTTTCCCCGCGCCGCTGAGGACCACCATCCCCATCAACGCCACCGTCCCCGCCGTCCCCGCCGGCCGGGTCGCCGAAATCCTGGCCCGGTTTGGCCGGGTGGACACTGTAAAGGTCAAGGTGGCTGAGCGCGGCCAGGACCTTGCGGACGATCTGGCCCGCGTAGAAGCTGTCCGTGCCGCGCTTCCAGACGCCTACATCCGCGTGGACGCCAATGCCGGCTGGTCCGTCCCGGAGGCGGTGGAGGCACTCAGCCTCCTTGCCGCCGTCGGACTCCAATACGCGGAGCAGCCCGTGCAGGATATAGCCGGACTGGCAGAGGTGCGCCGCCGCCTCCGGGACGCCGGCGTGCCGGTGCCCATCGCCGCTGACGAGAGCGTCCGCAAGGAGGACGATCCCCTCCGCGTCGCGCGGGCAGGCGCCGCTGACCTGATCGTGGTCAAGGTGGCGCCCCTGGGCGGAGTCCGCCGCGCCCTGCAGATCGTGGCAGCTGCCGGACTTCCCGCCGTCGTGAGTTCTGCCCTGGACACCTCGGTGGGCATCCGGGCCGGCCTGGCCCTCGCCGCCGCCCTGCCGGAGTTGCCGTACTCGTGCGGGCTGGGGACGGTCTCGCTGTTCTCCTCTGATATCACCCGGGATCCGCTAATCCCCGACGACGGCGCCATCACCCTCCACGATGTCTCCGCTGACGCCGGACTGCTTGAGCAGTTTGCAGCTTCGGGGGAGCGCCGGGACTGGTGGCTGGAGCGCCTCAGCCGAGTGCACGCCCGCCTCACTGCAAACGTTCCCTCTGGCGTACATCGACCGGCTGCGCCTTGAGTTACTTCTCGCAGACCTGGGAGTTCACTGTTCGTTAACCCGGTTGTCGGGTGAATGTCGGGCCGTGCTGCAAGGCTCGCCTGCGACAGTGTTTGAACCCTGGAAGGCACCCCCATGACTGAAACTCCCAGCCGCATCCGTAACCTCCTGCCTATGCTCGGCCACACCAAGGGAAAGCGCAGTGCAGTAACCTGCGCCCTCAAGTGTGACAACGCGTGCTCCGGCGACGTGTGCAACACCAGCAAGAACAGCTACTTCCGCGACATCGCCTCCGCCACCATGTCCCGCCGTGCCGCCCTCGGGTTCGGCGCCGCCGGTGCGCTCGCCGTCGCACTCGGTGGAAACCTGGCAACCGCAGAAACCGCCACGGCCGGGCCAGGGCTGGCACCTGCTGCGAAGGCAGGCTTCAACAAGTCGAAGCTGAAGTTCACCGCGATCGCGCCGGTTGATGCAGCTGTAGACGCCGTCACGGTTCCCGAGGGCTTCACCTGGCAGCCGGTTATCCGCTGGGGTGATCCCATGTTCAACGGCGCACCGGACCTGGACCTGTACAACCAGACCGTCGCCGCGCAGGAACAGCAGTTCGGTTACAACAACGACTACACCGACATCCTGGAAATCCCGGGCACCAAGGGCCGCCGCGCGGTGCTCTTCGCCAACCACGAGTACACCAATGACGGCATCATGTTCCCGCCCTCCATGCCGGCTGACCAGATGCGCGCCGTGGGGGCAGCAGCACATGGCCTGTCCGTGGTGGAGCTGGAGCGCAAAAACAAGAACAAGCCGTGGACCTACGTCAAGGGTGCGCCGCTGAACCGCCGCTTCCTTAACAACACGGTGTACGAACTGACCGGCCCGGCTGCCGGTTCTGAGCTCGTGAAGACCGTGAAGGACCCCGCCGGCCGCTACATCGAGGGCACCCTGGGCAACTGCGCCGGTGGCACCACGCCATGGGGCACCATCCTCTCCGGCGAGGAAAACTTCCAGGGCTACTTCGTCTCGGAAGGCACCTCCGCTGCGGACAAGCGCTACGGCCTGACCTCCAAGCCCACCGCCCGCCAGTGGGAACTGGACGACCCGCGCTGGGACACCCGCAACCAGGGCTACCGGAACGAAGCCAACCGCTTCGGCTACATTGTTGAAGTTGACCCGTTCGACCCCAACTCCACCCCCAAGAAGCACTCCATGCTGGGTCGCTTCAAGCACGAGGGTGCCAACGTCATCATCGCCGAGTCCGGCCACGTTGTTGCCTACTCGGGCGACGACGAGCGCTTTGACTACCTGTACAAGTTCGTCTCGAAAGACAAGTACCGCGAGGGAGACCGGGCGCACAACATGACGCTGCTGTCCGCCGGCAGCCTCTACGTCGCCAGGTTCACGGGCAACTCGCCGGCCGCGGAAATCACCGGCACCGGCCAGCTCCCCTCCGACGGAGCTTTCGACGGCACCGGCGAATGGCTGCCCCTGGTGGTTGACGGAGCCTCCGCTGTTCCGGGCATGAGCGTCGAAGAAGTGCTGGTCTACACCCGCCTCGCCGCAGACAAGGTTGGCCCCACCAAGATGGACCGCGCCGAGGACGTGGAGCCGAGCCTGCACACCGGCAAGGTTTACGTTGCCTGCACCAACAACTCCAACCGCACCGTGGCTGACGAGGTCAACCCGCGCAACCAGAACCGTGACGGCCACATTGTGGAAATCACCGAAATCGGCGGTCAGGCATCCACGAAGTTCGCCTGGAACCTGCTGATGGTTTGCGGCGATCCGGCCCAGGGCGACGTCACCTACTTCTCCGGCTTCCCGGTTGACCAGGTTTCGCCGATTTCCTGCCCGGACAACCTCGCGTTCGACTCCGTAGGCAACCTGTGGATCTCCACCGACGGCGCCCCGTCCGGCATTGGCAAGGCTGACGGCCTGTTCAAGGTGACCCTGGAGGGGGCCGAGCGTGGACGCGTGGAGCAGTTCCTCGCCGTTCCGCGTGATGGCGAGACCTGCGGCCCCATCATCCACGATGAGGAGCGCACCGTGTTCGTCGCCGTCCAGCACCCGGGTGAGGACGGCACCTTCGAGAAGCAGCTCTCCTTCTTCCCGGACTACGTACCGGCAGGGTCGACGCCGGCCCCGGGCAAGGTGCGCGCACCCCGCCCGTCGGTGGTACAGGTGTTCCGCACGGACGCCTAGCCTTCTCTTCCGCTCCCGCACCGCTCAACCGGCCCGGGGACACCCAATTCAGGGCGTCCCCGGGCCGATTTGCGTCCGGCTGCCGGCGGTACCTTGGGAAGCAGTGGTTGATGGCAAACTGGTTTGGTGACTTCTCCCGACGATTCCGCACCGGACGCCCTGCCCACTGAAGACACCCCTTCCCGGCTTGCCATCAGTTCCCTGGCAGCCGCCCGGATCACCGTTGACGCCCTTATCGACGGCGGCGTCCGGCACGTGGTGGTCTCGCCGGGATCGCGGTCTGCGCCCATGGCTTACGCCCTTGCGGAAGCCGAGGCAGAAGGCCGGGTGGACCTGCTGGTCCGGATAGACGAGCGCAGTGCGGGATTCACCGCCCTGGGCCTGGCGATGTCCACAGGTTCCCCCGCGGCCGTCCTTACGACCTCCGGGACCGCCGTCGGAAATCTTCTTCCCGCGGTGATGGAAGCCAACCACGCAGCCCTTCCGCTGGTGGTGGTGTCCGCGGACCGGCCCGAGGAACTGCGCGGGACGGGCGCCAACCAGACCACCATCCAGCTTGACCTGTTTGGCGACCACGTCCGGTTTGCCACGGATGTCCCCGCGGGCAGCAGTCCACGCCGCGCCGTTGACACGGCGATTTCCGCTGCAACCGGAGCGTTGCAGGGCGTGGCTCCCGGCCCGGTCCACCTCAACCTCGCTTTCCGGGACCCGCTGGTCCCGGCCCCCGAAGAGGAACTCCCGACGGCGGCCGGCAGGCAGCGCTTCCGCATCGGCACGGAGCCGCTCACCATGGACCTCCCGGCGGCTTCGATGGACCTGCCGGAGCGGCGCACGGTGGTGCTGGCCGGGCACGACGCCGGTCCGGTTGCCGAGGCCTTCGCCCGCGCCCACGGCCTGCCGCTGCTGGCCGAACCGTCGTCCAATGCGCGCTTTGGCCCCAACGCAATTGGGCCCTACCGGTTGCTGCTGGAGCATTTTGGGGCCGCTTCCGCGCAGCCGATCGAGCGGGTTGTCCTTTTCGGCAGGCCCACCCTCTCCCGCCCGGTAGCTGCTTTGCTGGCCCGCGCCGACGTTCTGTCCGCGCTCTACCAGCCCGTGCCTGTGGCCTGGTACGAGCCGGGCCGCCGCACCGAGCTGCCGCTGGAAAGCCTCGCCGATCTAGCGGATTTCGCCGGCCGCGGCACCGCCGAATGGCTGGACGCCTGGCTGCTCGCCGGAACTGCTGCCCAGCACGCGCTCGACAACGTCCTGTCGGCCGGGGATGCTCTGACAGGTCCGGCGGTGGGAGCCGTGGTGTGGGAGCATACGCGGGGTCAGCTGCTGCTGGGCTCCTCAAACGGGATCAGGGACGTGGACCTGGCCGGCCTTCCTGCTGCCGGGCCTGCCGCCACGGTGTATGCAAACAGGGGGCTGGCCGGAATCGACGGCACAATCTCCACGGCTACCGGCATCGCACTGGGCGGCCTCCAAGAGACCACAGTTCTGCTGGGTGACGTAACTTTCCTGCATGATGTGGGCGGCCTGCTTCTTGGCGCCGGGGAGGAAGAACCCCGGCTGCGGATTGTGGTGCTTAACGATTCAGGCGGCGCCATCTTCGGGCTCCTCGAACACGGCGCGGTGGAGGAAGCAGGCCGTTATGGAGACGCCGTCGAACGCCTCTTTGGCACCCCCCACAGCGTGGACATCGCAGCCCTCGCTGCAGCGTACGGCGTCGGGCATTCATCGCTAGGCAGCACGGCGGCTCTTGCGGAAGCGTTGGCCCAACCGGTCAAGGGCCGCAGCATCATCGAGGTGCGCACGGACCGGCACAGCCTGCGGCAGCTGCATGCGCAGATCAGGGAAGCGGTAGCGGCCGCAGCCGGGGGAGTGCTGGCACAGTAAGGCATCGGCCGTTGGCAGGGCTATGACCCGTTGTTGCTTTCCTTGATTGCCGCTTCGAACGCGGGCAGGCTTCGTTCGATCATGTCCTCGTTGGCTGTCAGGGAGATCCGGAAGTAGCCTGGCGTTTCAAACAAAGTGCCGGGAAAAACGAGGACGTTGTGGCGGGCGAGCGATTCGGTGAACGCCTCGTCGTCGGGGCCGGGAGTGGTGACAAACAGGTAAAAGGTGCCTTCAGGCGGCTGCATGGTGTAGCCCATGCCGCCAAGGGCATCCACCATGCGGTCCCGCCGGCGCTCCAGCTGGCCAATATCGATGGTGAACTGCTCCAGCTCTGGAAGCGCATGCTGGAGCAGTGCGTTCGGGTACACCCAGCCCATCGCCACCTGCAGGCCACTGATGGCCGGCCGCATGTCCTCCCGCTGCTCCACGGTGGGCGGCAGCGCCAGGTAGCCTACCCGCTGGCCGGGCGAAAGGTGAGTCTTGCCGTAGGAGTAGGCAAGCAGCGTGTAGGGGTAGAACTCCGCCGGGCTGTGGAAGCGTACGCCGTCGAACACGATCCGGTTGTAGGCCTCGTCGGAGATGAGGTAGATCCGCCGGCCGGTCCTGGCCGAAGCCTCCTCCAGCAGATCGGCCAGCCGGCGCAGCAGGTCCGGAGGATAGATCCGTCCGGTGGGGTTGTTGGGCGAGTTGACGATCACCACCCGGGTCCGCTCCGTGATGGCCGCGTCGATTGCGCCGAGGTCAAGATCAAATGTGGCGGGGTTGACCTGCACTTTCGTCGGAACCAGGCCCGCCTCCAAAATGAGCGGCTCGTACAGGAACCATGGCGGCAGGCTGAAAATAACCTCGTCACCGGGATCTGCCACAGTCTTCAGTGCAAGGGCAATCGCGGCGAAACCCCCGGTGGTGAGGAAGATGTCCTCGGCCTTGAAGGGTACCTGCAACAGCCGCTGAAGGGATCGGGCGGCGGCCTCCTGCGCAGTGTCCACGTTGGTCTTATAGGCGAACCACTGGTCATTACGGGGAGTCAGCGCGTCGCGGAGGGTATTGACGTAACGGTCCGACGGCGCCTGGTGCGGATTGCCGAACGTAAAGTCGCAGACGTCGGGCTGGTCCGGTCCCCGTCCGCGGGCAACGTACTTTCGGATGTACGAGTCAACGCGCTGGAAAGAGGGGATTGATGCCAGCCGTGCGGCACGTGCTGATATTGCTGCAGACGGGGAGTGCCTTGACTGGAGATTCATGTCCGCGCTCCTTTGCAGGCCCCCCGCGCGGGACGGCCGTTAGTGGGCAAGCGCGCTGCTGAGCCAGGGCTGTGATGCTACATATTCTCGGCTTCAGGACGGCCGGAAGTAAAGGACTTTTAGGTTCCCGGAATACGCGAAATGCCCTGCCACTACCGGTGCTTTCCGGTAACGGCAGGGCATCGACGCTTCCAACGGGCGTGCGGACGGTCGCTTACTCTTCGATCTCGATGTGCGTCGGATCCAGGACCCGGCGCAGGAACTCCTTGGTGCGGGGCTGTTGCGGCGCGCCAATGACGTTCTCCGCCACGCCTTCCTCAACCACGACGCCACCGTCCATGAACACAACACGGTCGGCGACTTCGCGGGCAAAACCCATCTCGTGCGTGACCACCAGCATGGTCATGCCCTCCTTGGCCAGGTTGCGCATGACGGACAGGACGTCGCCCACGGTTTCCGGGTCAAGCGCCGAGGTTGGCTCATCGAAAAGCATCAGTTCGGGGTCCATGCTCAGCGCGCGGGCAATGGCCACACGCTGCTGCTGGCCGCCGGAAAGCTCGTCCGGGAAACGGTCCGCAAGGTGTCCCAGGCCCACGCGGTCCAGGTTGCGCTGGGCCACCTGCTTCGCTTCCTCCTGGCTTCTCTTGAGCACCTTGGTCTGCGCGATGGTGCAGTTGCCAAGGGCGTTCAGGTGCGGGAACAGGTTGAACTGCTGGAACACCATTCCCACCTTGCGGCGCATCCTGTCGATGTCCACATCCGGGTCCGTGGCATCAAAGCCGCCCACGTGGATGCTGCCCTGGTTGGGCTGCTCCAAGAGGTTGACGCAGCGCAGCAAGGTGGACTTGCCCGAGCCCGACGGCCCGATCAGGCAGACGACTTCGCCCGGAGCGACCTCCAGGCTGATACCCTTGAGGACCTCGTTGGAGCCGTAAGACTTGCGCAGATCCTTGATGGAAACACCGGCAGCGTGGATGGTACCGGTGCCGCCGCGGGAGTTGTTGACGACGTCGTTCATGTTCTGCCTGCCTATCGCTTGGTCCGCGCGGAGCGGCTTTCGAACTTCCGGGCCAGGAGGCTCAGCGGGATGGTGATGACCAGGTAGAAGGCGCCGGCCACCAGCAGCGGAGTCAGCCCCGCGCCCAGGCTGGAGATGCCGTCCCGGCCGAATTTGGTCAACTCGTACTGCGACGCCGCGAGGCCGAGCACGTAGATCAGCGAGGAATCCTTGGTGAGCAGGATGACCTCGTTGGTCAGCGGTGGAAGGACAATCTTGAAGGCCTGCGGAATCACGATGGACACCATGGCGCGCCACTGCGGCATGCCCAAGGAGCGGGCAGCTTCCATCTGGCCCTTCGGCACGGCCTGCAGCCCGGCACGGAGGGTTTCAGCGATGTAGGCTGCCGCGACCATGCCGAGCGACACCATCACAATGACGGTCACGTTCCACTGGACGCCGAACGCCAGCGGAACGCCGTAGCCGAACGCGATGAACACCAGAAGCGCCGGAATGCCGCGGAAGAATTCAATGTAGCCGGTGGCGATCCAGCGGTAGAGGGGAAAGCTGGAGAGCTTCATGAGGGCCAGCAGCAGGCCGCCGGACAGGCCGACGACGAAGCCCAGGAAGGTGTAGATCAGGGTGTTCTTCAGGCCCACCAGGACGATGTCCGGGAAGATCGGACCAAGCTTGCCGAAGTTGAAGACGCTGTTGGCCATCGTCTTCCAGTCCGTGGCCAGGATCATTGCGGCGACGGCCACAAGGAAGATTCCCGCCTGGACATACAGACTGACTCTGGCCCGTTGACGTGCGGTCATTGCCATGGTTGCTCACATTTCGTTGTGCGTGGCGGAGGCCCCGGACGGACTGGGAGTCAGTTCGTGCGGGGCCTCATGCCAGCTGGGTTTAAGGCCACCCGGCTACGTCACCGGGGGAAAGGCGGTTACTTGGTGGTTTCGCCGAACCAGGCGGTCTTGAACTTGTCCATGCTGCCGTCTTCGGTGAGGCGCTGAAGCGTGGCGTTGACCTTCTCCAGCATGGCGGTGTTGCCCTTCTTCACGGCGATGCCCAACTGCTCGCCTGTGGCAAAGTCCTCAACGCGCTTCATATCAGTGGAGTCCTTGATGGCGTAACCCAGGACGGACTGGTTGCCCAGTGCGGCTTCGATGGTGCCGGCTTCGAGGGCCTGGACCAGGAGGCCGGTGTCTTCGAACGTCACTGCGTCCAGGCCCTGCTCCGTGGCGTAATCGGCGCCGGTGGTGGCCTGCTGCACGCCAACCTTCTTGCCCTTGGCGCTGTTGATGTCCGTGATGCCGGAATCGTCACTGGCCACGAGGGTGAGATCGTCATCCATGTACGGGTCAGAGAAGTCCATAACGGACTTGCGGGTTTCGGTGATGGAGACGGAGGAGATCGAAACGTCGCACTGCGTCAGGGCTGTACCGGTTTCGATGGCTTCAAAGGAGCTGTCCACAATGTTCAGCTCGGCGCCGAAGTCCTTGGCGAGTTCGTTGGCGATGTCGATGTCGAAGCCGACGGTCTTGCCGTCCTGCTGGAATTCGAAGGGCTCGTAGGGGACATCGGAGCAGACGGTGAGCTTCCCGGCGTTAATGAGCTGGATTCCGCCCTCGGATGCAGCCGGGGTGCTGCTTCCGCCACATGCGGTGAGGGTCAGGGTGCCGGCGGCCAGGATCGCCAGCGCCTTGGCTGCAATTTTGGCCGTAGCCGGGGACATAAGCTGCATGATTCTTTACCTTTTGTTGCGGGGTATGCGATGGGAGATCGGGAATTAGTGTACCGCTCCGAAGGAGATGTGCATCACAGGAAACTAAGTTTCACTATTGGATAACAAATCTACGGTAAAAAGCAAGGGGAATCACTCGCGTGTTGTCTGATATCCCGGATGGGCCGGACACTGCGGGTCCTTGAGGAGACAGCCTGTCCCTTGGCCGCCTCTTCCGCAGCCTATGCGCTGTCGATACTCTGGGGCGATGGAATCCGCGCTGTCCTCCTGGGGGGAATTCAACGTAGCAATCGCGGGAGCCGGTGCGGCGCTGGGCGGATTGCTCATCGTGGCTCTGTCGGTGAACATCAAACAAATCGCAGAGTCCCGCGGCCTCGCGGCCCGCGCGGGTGCTGCTATTTCTGCGCTGATCCTCGGCGTGGTCCTGGCATGTGCGGCCCTCATCCCGGACCAGCCGCTGTGGGCCTTTGGAATAGAGGTCCTTGCGGGCACCTTCGTCGGAGGATTGATCGCGTTCCTTGCCGCCCGCGCAATCCTGCGGGACGAGACCCCTGGCCATCGGCATGACTGGGACAACCGGCACATCGCGTCGTTCGTGTTTCCGCTTGCCATTTTTGCCGTCGGTGGCCTGATGCTCGTACTTTCAGTGGCTGCGGGGCTGGGTGTAGTGGCCCTCGCGACGATCGTGGCACTGATCGGGGCCGTTGTCTTCTCCTGGGTAGCGCTCGTCGAAATCCTGCGCTGACCCGATGTCCGGGGGCTGTGTCAGCCCTACGGGCAACCGGCTCGAGGTGGCACGGAGCTAGTTTGTGGGAAGGCCCAGCGATTCAAGCATCGGCCGGAACTTGGCCCACGTCTCTGCAAGCTCAGCCTCCGGAACGGAACCTTCAACAATTCCGCAGCCGGCATACAGGCGCACCCGGTCAGGTGCCTCGATCACGGCGCCACGCAGCGCAATGCCCCACTCGCCGTTTCCGGCCGCGTCCAGCCAGCCCACCGGTCCTGCATATGGCCCACGGTCCAGGTGCTCCAGCCGCCGGATCAGCGCGCCGGCTACTTCGGTCGGCGTGCCGCATACCGCCGCCGTCGGATGAAGGGCGTTGATCAGTGCAAGGGAGGTGGGCACGTGGCCTTCGACTTCGGTCAGCTCGGCCTTCACGTCCGACGCCAGATGCCACACGTTGGGCAGTTCCAGAATGAAGGGTTCATCGTGCGCGTTCATGGCGTCGGAGAACGGCGCCAGCTGCGACGTCAGCGACTCGATCGCGATCTGGTGTTCGTGCCGCTGCTTCTCCGAACCCGCCAGCACCCGTTCGGCATAGGCAAGGTGAGCCCCGCGCTCCGCAACGGCGTCACGACGGTCCAACGTTCCCGCCAGCACGCGCGCCTGTGCCGTCCGGCCTTCCACCTGAATGAGCATTTCAGGGGTGGCCCCCACCAGACCATCGACGCCGTAGGTCCAGCATTCGCGGTATCGCAGGGCAAGTTCGCGAAGCACGTTCGCGGCCTTCACGCCCGCCGGGACCGTGGCCACCACGTCGCGCGCCAGCACCAGTTTTTCCAGCGCGCCGGTGCGGATCTCCGCAACACCAGCTCTTACGGCAGCCATCCAGTCCGCTTCGCCGAGCGAGCCGGTTTCCAGCCTGGGAACTTCGGACGAACTGTACGACGCCGGACTGCCGTAGAGCGGTGCCTCTCCGTGCTCAGCAAACCGGCCGTCGGCACCGGACGATTCACCACCCAGCCAGCCCTCCAGGGCGAGGAGGGCGCGCTCCTCGGTGAGGTCGCCGTCGTCGAACAACAGGTGAGTGAGCCATACCTGGCCGTCGCGGACTCCCACTACGAGTTCGGGCACGATCAACCGGGACTCGTGCGCTGACTCTTTGGAAAATGCGAAGGAGCCGAAGGCCACAGGCCCGGAGCCGGGTACGGAGACGGCGTCGTCGATGTCCGCCTCCAGCACCAGATGCCGCCACCAGATGTCCGCCTCGAGGAAACGGTCAGGTCCCGTGGACGTAAAACGCGCGATTTCACCGAAGCCCACCAGGCCGGCCTCGCGGCGCATCCAGCACAGCACGTCGTCCCTAACCAGGAAAGACGGCAGCCCCCCGGGAAATGATTTTCCGTCCAGGGGGATCGTCAGGGCGTGGAGCGTGCTTGTCATAATGTGACAACAGTACTCCGCCGCAGAGTTGGACTTATTTCGAAAACACCTGGCACGTGCCGCCCCAAGAGCACCTGGTTCGTGACCCTGCCCAACATTTGAGACAATGACTGGGTGAACCGAGCATCCTTGGAAAAGCGTCCGGACGAAGTAGCCACGATGTTTGACGATGTCGCCCCTAAATACGACGTCGTCAACGATGTCCTTTCCATGGGACAGAGCCGCCGCTGGCGCAAGGTCGTGGTGGGCGCGGTGGATGTTTCCCCAGGCCAGTGGGTCCTTGACCTTGCCGCCGGAACGGGTACCTCCAGCGAACCGTACGCCGATTCCGGTGTAAACGTGGTGGCCTGCGACTTCTCCCTGGGCATGCTCAAAGTAGGCAAGCGCCGCCGCCCGGACATCGACTTCATCGCCGGGGACGCCACCGCCCTCCCTTTCGCGGACAACACCTTCGACGCCAGCACCATCTCTTTCGGCCTTCGCAACGTCAATGAGCCCAGGAAGGCGCTGGCCGAGATGCTGCGGGTCACCAAGCCCGGCGGCAAGCTGGTCATCGCCGAGTTCTCCCAGCCCGTGGTCCCGCTGTGGCGCACCCTGTACACCGAGTACCTCATGCGCGCCCTGCCGGCCATCGCCACCAAGGTCGCCTCGAACCCGGACGCCTACGTGTACCTGGCCGAGTCCATCCGTGCCTGGCCGGACCAGGACCACCTGGCCGCGTGGCTGCAGGAATCCGGCTGGGAAAACGTCACCTACCGCAACCTCAGCGGCGGAATCGTGGCTGTGCACCGAGCCTTCAAGGCGCCGGCAACCACTCCCGACGGCGCTGCCGCCGCCATCGCCGCGAACAAGGGGCCGGTAGCCAGGCTCCGTCGCACCATCCCGCGCCCCACGCGCTAACGAGTGCGGACGTACTGACACTGTGAATGTACTGATCGTCGGCGCGGGACCAGCCGGTTCCACCGCCGCGTATTACCTTGCCGAGGCAGGCATCGACGTCACTGTCCTGGAGAAAACCAGCTTCCCGCGCGAGAAAGTCTGCGGCGACGGGCTCACTCCGCGCGCCGTCCGCGAGATCCAAAAGCTGGGCCTGCCGCACCCCGAGTCGGACGGCTGGCGTCGCAACAAAGGGCTGCGCCTGATTGCCGGCGGCCGCACGATGGAACTGCCCTGGCCCGAGGTTTCCGACTTTCCAGAGTATGGCCTGATCCGCACCCGCCTGGGCTTCGATGAGGAACTTGCCCGGCATGCCCAGTCCGCCGGTGCCACCGTCCTCGAGCGGCACAGCGTCACTGATGCACTAAGGAACGACGACGGCCGCGTCGTCGGCGTCCGGGCAGCGCTTCTGGACGAGTCCGGACGGAAGACGGGGGAGACGCGCGAGTTTCATGCCGACGTCGTACTGGCTGCGGACGGTAACTCCACGCGAACCGCAGTGTCGCTGGGCATCCGGAAGCGCGACGACCGACCCCTGGGCGTGGCCGTGCGCACGTACTTCGAATCGCCGCGCACCAATGACGATTGGATGGAAGGCTGGCTGGAGCTTCCGGGCCGCGACGGAAAACTGCTGCCCGGCTACGGCTGGGTGTTCGGCGTAGGCGACGGCACGTCCAATGTGGGCCTGGGCATCCTGAACTCCTCCAGGGAATTCGGCAAGCTGGACTACAAGCAGGTGCTCCGCCAATGGACCGCCGGCATGCCGTCCGAATGGGGGTTCACGCCGGAAAACCAGGTGGGCGAGATCCGTGGCGCTGCGTTGCCCATGGGCTTTAACCGCACGCCGCACTACTCGCCGGGCCTGCTGCTGCTGGGCGACGCCGGAGGCATGGTGTCCCCGTTCAATGGCGAGGGCATCTCCTACGCCATGGAATCCGCACGGTTCGCGGCCGAGTTTATTATTGACGCCTCGTCGCGCTCATCCGCTGCAGGAACTCCCGACGCCGACGCGCACTTGTCGCGCTACGCAGATTATGTGCGGGAACAGTGGGGATCGCACTTCACGCTGGGCAGGGCGTTCGCTGCACTGATCGGGAAGCCTGCGGTGATGAAGATCGCACTGCGGACCGGTATGCCGATTCCAGTACTGATGCGCTTTGTGGTCCGGTTCCTTGCCAACCTCACAGATCCGGCGGCGAAGGGCTTCGAAGACAGGGTTATCCGCGTCCTGGAATCCCTGGTGCCTGCCACCTCGAACACATCGCCCGTCCGGGCAGCATCAAACCAGCGGTATCCGCAACAAAAAGTTAGGGTTAACCCGTGACCAACCCCGCAGACCACAGCTGGACGCACGCCGGACACGGCCTGACGGACTCTGACCCCAGCCTGAACACCACCGCCATCGCCACGGGCCTCCAGCTGCCAGCAGGCTTTGCGGCCATTGCGGAGGACGCCGAGCTGGGCCCTGCCATTACCAAGAACCTGGCCCGTGTGGAGAAGAAGCTGCGCGAAGCAATAGCCAACTCGGACCCGCTGGCTGACGCAACGTCGCGTCACCTGGTGGAGGCCGGCGGCAAGCGCATCCGGCCCCTGCTCACCCTGCTGTGCGCGCATCTTGGCGACGCCTCGCTGCCCGCAGTGGTGCAGGCGGCGGTGGTAGTGGAGCTGACGCACCTGGCCACGCTGTACCACGACGACGTCATGGACTCTGCCCCGTTCCGCCGCGGCGCCCCTACTGCCCACGAGGTCTGGGGCAACTCGGTGGCCGTGCTTACCGGCGACCTCATCTTTGCCCGCGCCTCCATTCTGGTGTCCGAGCTTGGCACGCGTGCGTTGGGCATCCAGGCCCGCACGTTCGAGCGGTTGTGCCTGGGCCAGCTGCACGAGACCGTGGGGCCGCGCCCGGACGAGGACCCGGTGGAGCACTACCTGTCCGTCATCGCTGACAAGACGGGTTCGCTGGTGGCCGCTTCCGGCCAGCTCGGCGCGATCTTCTCCGAAGCCGATCCGGCCTTCGAGTCCGTGCTGGTGGAATACGGCGAGAAGGTGGGGGTGGCCTTCCAGTTGGCTGACGACGTCATCGATGTCACCGGGATCAAGGTCAAGTCCGGCAAGTCGCCGGGAACGGACCTCCGCGAGGGCGTCCCAACGCTTCCTGTATTGCTGCTCCGGCGCAATGCCACGGCAGGGGACCAATCCGCCGTCGAACTCCTGAAGCTCATCGACGGTGACCTCAGCTCCGATGAGGCGCTGGCTGCTGCCGTGACCGGGCTCCGCGAGCACGCCGTAACGGCTGAATCCTGGGTGGTGGCCCGCGAGTGGTCTGACGCCGCAATTGCTGCCCTTGCGCCGTTGCCGGAGGGAGTCGTCAAGGACTCGCTGTCCAACTTCGCTGTTGCCGTGGTGGACCGCGCCAGCTGATTTCGCCTTCTGGGCCACGGACGGACGCCCCTCGCCGGCCTTGGCCTGGTTAAGATGCAATGGCCCCGTTTCCTTTGCAACGATACGAGTCATACGTCGCGCGGAACCGGGGCCATTTCTCCGTTCGCATCAGGTCCGCCGGAGGCGTTTAGCGAACCCGGAAACAGTGTATGACAGTTTTGTCACAAGATGCAAGTCCCTTGTACGGCCGCTTGTCACGTCCCGTTGCGCCAGATACTGCGAGCCTTAAGACAAGTAGGTAGCAATAGTTGCCGTTGACAGGGATGTAAAGGGCAACCAATGCTACCTAGTTGGGAAAGCTAACGGTCTTAGTCTTCGTCGTCGTCGTTGAACGCCCAGTCGAACATGTCGAACACGAACTCGGAGAAGGTGCCTTCCTCGCTCTTCCATTGGCCCCGGGCGTTGTTGCGGCGGTACACGATCGGGTCCGGGATGCTGAGGTCGCCAGCGCGGATGCCCCAGGTGAACTGCTCTTCCTCGTCCTCGAGGAACATCAGGAAGCCTTCATCATCAACTTCGAGCTCTTCAGGATCCCAGAAGTAGTGGTAAGCCTCCATGAGGTCCTCGCAGCCGCCAACAGCCAGGTAGAACTCGCGCAGCACCAGCGGGACGGTGAACTGGTGGCCGGACAACGCTTCGTCCAGCTCCTCGACTGAAAGACCGTCCTCTTCCTGCCATTCATCCTCGAGATACTTCGGAACAAGCGCGCGGAACTTCTCGAGGAACATGTCAGTCATGCTTCATATCCTAGCTAATCCCGGCCGGCCCCAGAGCCGCCGGAATGGCCGCCGCCAAAGCCACCGCCGGAGCCGGAACGCCCTTCCAGTCCCAGCCGGTGCCAGCCCCGCACCGCCAGTGGAACATGCCAGGAACGCCGCCAGGCCAGCACGCGGAACGCAAACACCAGGGCCGCCACAGCGCAGGCAGTCAGCGCGTCGAAGGTACCGGTTGTCCACAGCACTGTGGTCAGCGTGGCTCCAAGAAAAGCCGGCAGCGCGTACAGGTCCTTCGGGTTGAACAGCTGAGGCACCTCGTTGGCGGTGATATCGCGGAGCAGCCCGCCGCCCACGGCCGTCGTCACGCCCAGCAGGACCGCTGCTATGGGGTTCATCCCAAGGGACAGGGCCTTCAACGTACCGGTGATGCAGAACAGTGCCAGCCCTCCGGCGTCGAACAGCACCAGGAGTGAGGTGAATCGCTGGACGCTGGAGAACAGGAAGTACACCAGCGCGGTGGCCAGCAGCGGCGGGGCCAGGTACGCCGGGTTGGTGAAGGCGGCCGGTGTGGTGTTGAGGATGATGTCGCGGATGACGCCGCCGCCCAGCGCGACCAGTGAAGCCAGGAGCAGGGATCCCACAATGTCGAACTGTTTCCGGGCAGCCAGAAGGGATCCGGAAACAGCGAAGAAGAACACGCCGGCCAGGTCAAGCCACACCAGGGCGATGTCAAAGGGGAATGTCATGGGGCGTCCCGGCTGTTTCTGGGGTTCGGACAGGGCGGCTCCAACGTTACGCTAGCCCGTATGAACAGCCCCATCCTGATCGCCTGTGCCCACGGAACGTCCAGCAACACCGGCTCCGCCGAGGTCAATGCGCTCCGCGCTGCGATCGCGGCCCTGCGCCCTGGCCTGGATGTCCGGGAGGCCTATGTGGACGTGCAGCAGCCGGACCTGGTGGACGTCGTGGCCGGGTTACCGGAAGGCGAAGCGGCGGTGATCGTGCCGCTGCTGCTGAGCGTCGGGTACCACGTGAAGGTGGACATCGCGAAGGCTGCGAAGAGGCGCCCCGGCTCGTTCGCTGCGGCCCCGCTGGGACCGGATCCGCGCCTGGCCCAGGTACTTGACCGGCGGCTGACAGAAGCAGGTGTCACCGACCGTGACGCCGTCGTACTGGCTGCGGCAGGTTCTTCGAACGCGAACGCCGCGGTCAGCGTGGAGGAACTGCTCACCCAGCTCCAGGCGCTGCGGCCAAACCGGATGGTGGCCGCCTACGGAGCGTCTGCCGCACCTTCTGTACCCGACGCCGTCGCCATGCTGCGCACCGAACTGGAGGGTGGTGCCGGGGCGGGGGAGTCAGCCGGAGCAGTCGACGACGGCGGCAGGGTAGTGATTGCGTCCTACCTGTTGGCGCCGGGGTACTTCCACGACCAGCTTGCAAAGGCTGGCGCGGACCTCGTGACTGCACCGCTGTTGCCGGCGCCCGAGCTCGCGGAGATTGCACTGGAAAGGTACGACGCCGCCGTCGCAAAAGCTCTGTGACGAAATGTGTCCCTAGGTGACCTAGGGTTTCCAGACCTTTGTAACGAAAATCCGGTGGCACTTACAGTCGAGACATGACTGATACAGCTCTAGCCGGAGCAGGCGCGGACTCTGCTGGCACCAAGCGACCCGTCCGGGCCAACCGTCCTGCCGCCAAGCCGCACGGCCAGTGGAAAGTGGACGGCACCACCCCGCTGAACGCCAACGAAACCTGGAAACAGGAAGACGACGGCCTCAACGTGCGCGAGCGTATCGAGTCCATCTACTCTAAAGAGGGCTTCGACTCGATCCCCGGCCAGGACCTTCACGGCCGCTTCCGCTGGTGGGGCCTGTACACGCAGCGCAAGCCCGGGATCGACGGCGGCAAGACCGCAACGCTGGAGCCGCACGAGCTCGAAGACAAGTACTTTATGCTGCGGGTGCGTATTGACGGCGGCGCCCTCACCACCGAGCAGTTGCGGGTCATTGGGCAGATCTCCGTCGACTTCGCCCGCGACTCCGCGGACCTCACGGACCGCCAGAACATCCAGCTGCACTGGATCCGCGTTGAGGACATCCCGGAGATCTGGACGCGTCTGGAAGCTGTGGGCCTGTCCACCACCGAAGCCTGCGGTGACGTCCCGCGCGTCATCCTGGGCTCGCCCGTGGCCGGCATCGCCAAGGACGAGATCATCGATCCCACCCCGCTGATCCGCGAGCTGGGGGAGCGGTTCATCGGCAACCCGCTGCTGTCCAACCTGCCGCGGAAATACAAGACCGCCATCACCGGCCACCCCAGCCAGGACGTGGTCCATGAGATCAACGACTTCGCCCTGGTAGGCGTGCGCCACCCTGAGCTGGGCGTTGGCTACGACCTTTGGGCCGGCGGTGCGCTGTCCACCAACCCGATGCTGGGCAAGCGCCTCGGTGCGTTCGTCCGTCCCGAAGAGGCCGCCGAAGTCTGGCTCGGCGTCACCAGCATTTTCCGCGACTACGGTTACCGCCGCATGCGCACCAAGGCCCGCCTGAAATTCCTGATGGCCGACTGGGGCCCGGAGAAGTTCCGCCAGATCCTCGAGGACGAATACCTGGGTTACAAGCTGGCCGACGGCCCCGCCGCGCCCAAGCCCACCACCCCGGGCGACCACATCGGCGTGCACGAACAGAAGGACGGCAGGTTCTTCATCGGTGCCACCCCGCTGGCCGGCCGGCTCTCCGGTTCGCAGCTGGTGAAGCTCGCGGACACCCTTGAAGCCCGTGGTTCGAACCGCCTGCGCACCACCCCGCATCAGAAGCTGGTGGTGCTGGACGTGGCCAAGGACGAAGTTGAGCCGCTGGTTGCCGAACTGGACGCGCTCGGCCTTTCTGCCCGGCCGTCCGTGTTCCGCCGCGGCACCATCGCCTGCACCGGCATCGAGTACTGCAAGCTGGCAATCGTTGAAACCAAGCACACCGCGGCGAGCGCCGTCGCCGAGTTGGAACGCCGCCTGGCGGACCTCGTGGTGTCCCGCGAGCTCCCCGAAGCACTGTCCCTCCACATCAACGGTTGCCCCAACTCCTGTGCCCGCATCCAGACGGCGGACATCGGGCTCAAGGGCATGATGCTTCCAACGCCCGACGGCGACCCCTCTCCGGGTTTCCAGGTCCATTTGGGCGGCGGGCTGGCGTCCAACGAACGCGAGGAAGCAGGCCTGGGACGGACTGTCCGTGGCCTCAAGGTGTACGTCGAGGACCTGCCGGACTACGTGGAACGCGTCGTCCGCAGCTACGTGGCCCAGCGCGCCGAAGGCCAGACCTTCGCCGAATGGGCCCACGCAGCAGATGAGGAGGCCCTCCAGTGAGCAAGCACGCCCTCGGAACAACCCCCGTTGCGGCTCCGGACGTCGTCGCGGCGCAGGTCGCGACGATCGCGGCAACCGCAGCTCCCGCTAAGCCGGCCCTCCGGACCCACGAAGAACTGAAGGCCATCGCTGAGTCCGGTGCTGCCGAGCTCGGTTGGGACGCCCCGGCCGCCGACGTCATCGCCTGGGTGGCGCGGAACTTCGAGCTGCCCGCGGTAGCCGTGGCGTGCTCCATGGCCGACGCCGTCCTGCCGGCCTTGGTGGCGGACCAGCTTCCCGGCGTCGACGTCCTGTTCCTGGAGACCGGCTACCACTTCCCGGAAACCTACGCCACGCGGAATGAGGTGGCCGCCAACCTTCGGGTCAACGTGGTGGACGTTCTCCCGGAGAACACCGTGGAACAGCAGGACCGGCTCCTGGGCAAGGACCTGTTCGCCCGCGACGCCGCCCAGTGCTGCGCGCTCCGCAAGGTAGCCCCGCTCCGCCGCACTCTGGCCACCTACGAGGTCTGGTTCACGGGAGTTCGCCGCGACGAAGCCCCCACCCGTACCAACACGCCCCTGGTCACGTGGGACGAAACGAACGGCCTGGTCAAGGTCAACCCCGTGGCCGCCTGGACCTTCGATGAGCTGGTGCAGTATTCCGATGACAACCTCCTGCCCGTCAACCCGCTGCTTTCCCAGGGTTATCCCTCGATCGGCTGCCAGCCCTGCACCCGCAAGGTAGCACCCGGCGACGATCCCAGGGCCGGCCGCTGGGCAGGTACCGACAAGACAGAATGCGGACTACACGTATGAGCACACAAACAAGCAACGAGGAACTGGAGCTGTCTGTGCTGGAACTTGACGCTGATTCTCCGAAAGCGGCGCATCGCGCGAGCGAGGAACGAGCGGGTGTGTCTAAGCCGCGTGGAGAAACAGTGCCAAGGCTCTCCAGCCTTGACACCCTCGAGTCCGAGGCCATCCACATCATCCGCGAGGTTGTTGCCGAGTTCGAGAAGCCTGCGCTGCTGTTCTCCGGCGGCAAGGACTCCGTGGTCATGCTGCACCTGGCCACCAAGGCGTTCTGGCCCGGTAAAGTCCCCTTCCCCGTCCTGCACGTGGACACCGGGCACAACTTCCCCGAGGTTATTGACTTCCGCGACCGGACGGTTGAGAGGCTGGGGCTTAAGCTCGTCGTCGGCAGTGTCCAGGAGTTCATCGACAGCGGCGAGCTGGCCGAGCGTGCCGACGGTACGCGCAACCCGCTGCAGACCATTCCGTTGCTGGACGCCATCCAGAAGAACAAGTTCGACGCCGTCTTCGGCGGCGGCCGCCGTGACGAGGACAAGGCCCGGGCCAAGGAACGCATCCTGAGCCTCCGCGACGAGTTCGGCCAATGGGATCCGCGCAACCAGCGTCCCGAGCTGTGGAACCTTTACAACGGCCGGCACACCGTAGGCCAGCACGTCCGCGCGTTCCCCATCAGCAACTGGACCGAACTGGACATCTGGCGCTACATCGAGCGCGAGAACATTGAACTGCCGGGCCTGTACTACGCCCACGAACGCGATGTCTTTGCCCGCGACGGTATGTGGCGTGCGGTGGGTGAGGTTTCGCAGCCGCGCCCCGATGAGGAAGTCATTACCAAGCTCGTCCGCTACCGCACAGTGGGCGACATGTCCTGCACCGGCGCCGTCGAATCGGACGCCCGCGACGTCGCGGCTGTTGTCCTGGAAGTTGCCGCCTCCACCATCACCGAACGTGGCGCCACCCGTGCAGATGACCGCATCTCCGAGGCAGCCATGGAAGACCGCAAGAAGGACGGGTATTTCTAATGAGCACGATTTCGAACACTTCGGTGGTCGAGCCTGCCGAGACCGGGATTTCGACAAGCTCAATCAACGAGAACCTGCCCACCACACTCTTCCGGTTTGCTACCGCAGGGTCCGTCGACGACGGGAAGTCCACCCTGGTGGGCCGCCTCCTGCACGATTCCAAAGCCATCCTGGCGGACCAGCTCGACGCCGTCGCCCGCACCTCAGCAGACCGCGGCTTCGGTGGCGCAGGTGCCACCGGGACGCAAGCGATCGACCTGGCCCTGCTGACCGACGGCCTGCGCGCCGAGCGTGAGCAGGGCATCACCATCGACGTCGCCTACCGCTACTTCGCCACGGACCAGCGCAGCTTCATCCTCGCGGACTGCCCCGGGCACGTGCAGTACACCAAAAACACGGTGACCGGCGCATCCACTGCGGATGCCGTCGTCGTACTCATTGACGCCCGGAAGGGTGTGCTGGAGCAGACGCGTCGGCACCTGTCTGTGCTGCAGCTGCTGCGGGTGCCGCACGTGATCGTTGCCGTGAACAAGATCGACCTGGTGGACTTCAGCGAGTCAGTGTTCCGCCAGATCCAGCAGGACGTGCAGCAGGTGGCTCGTGAACTGGGCATCGGTTCCGCAGAGCTTGGTTCGGCAGAACAGATCGAAGACCTGCTGGTCATTCCGGTGTCCGCGCTGGAGGGCGACAACGTGGTTGACCGCTCGGAGCGTACCCCCTGGTACACGGGACCGGCGCTGCTGGAGGTCCTGGAAACCCTGCCCGCCGCGGACGAAATCGACGCCGAGCTGGAGAGCTTCCGCTTTCCCGTGCAGCTGGTTATCCGGCCGCAGGGAGCGCTGGCTCCGGACGCGGTTGCCGGCGGATTGGACGTGGAGGCCTACCGCGACTACCGCGCCTATGCGGGCCAAATCACCGAGGGCTCCGTGAAGGTTGGTGACTCCGTTTCGGTGTTGACGCCGGGCCAGGAGCCCCGGACCACCACAGTGACCGGGATCGACTTCGCCGGTGCCTCACTGGAGGAAGCAGCCGCCCCGCAGTCTGTGGCCATCCGCCTGGCTCAGGAGTTCGACGTCGCCCGTGGGGACACGATTGCCGCCGCCGGCAGCGTGCGCGAAGCCTCCGCTGATCTTTACGCCGCGCTGTGTTGGCTCTCGCCCAAGCCGCTGCGCGAAGGCGCCAAGGTGCTGGTCAAGCACGGCACCCGCACAGTTCAGGCCATGGTCCGCAACGTCAACGGCAAGCTGGACCTGGCGTCCTTCAAGCTGGAACCGTCCTCCAGCCTTGAGCTGAACGACATTGGTCACGCGCAGCTCCGGCTTGCAGCGCCGTTGCCGCTGGAGAATTACCTGCACCACCGCCGCACGGGCGCGTTCCTGGTGATCGATCCCCAGGACGGCAACACGCTCGCCGCGGGAATGGTCAAGGACCACCCCGGCGACCACGAGGACGAGCGTTACTCGATCTGATCCACGGTAGATGCCCCGCACTGGAGAACTCCGGTGCGGGGCATCTAGTTTCCGGGGTTAACCCGGAACCCGATTAGTGGTACCAACCGACCGCACGGTCGTAGCTGCACTCGAGCGCTCCGGAGCCGGGTTTGGTGCCGCCTCCTGCGGGAAAGTAGATGGCCCCGAACTCGGCACCTTCGGCTTCGATTCGTTCCTGTGCCCAAATCTGGGCTTGCTCAAGGTCCTTTTCCGGAATAGCTTCCCGGGTACTGTGGTCGGCGCTGACATGGATGTCCAGCTGGTATTTCCCCGACTGGGACGTTCCAGCGTGGCGGACGGGGTCCTCTTCATCCCGCCTGCTGATCAGGACCTGGGCGGAGGCATGGAGAACGGACGGCGCACTGGCACGGCCCCCATCCTGTTGCTGCTTGATCCGCAGCTTCGACACGACGCTTTCCACTGTGTCTTCGTCGCTGACTACGAAGTCGGAGCCACTGACGTCAGATTCCGTTCCTCCGACGCTTTTCAGATGTTGGCCGAAGTGCTCGGAGCTGGATTGGCTGGATTCCATGCACCCTCCTTGAGGGTATTCGCGGCAAGGTGCCTGCCCCTTCAGACTAGACCCGAAAGCCTCCTTCAAACCGGTCAAACCCCGAATGGTTTCACTCCTCCGGCCGGCTCTCCGGATGGAAGGGACGGCCGGGCGGGCCCGGGGTTAGCCTAGGAGCCAGGTTAGTCCTCATACGGCGGTGGGAGGCGGGCATGGAGACCATCAACAGCAAGCTCATCAACTGGGCCTCGATCCTGGACGGGAAAACGCGCGAGCAGGCTCTAACTACCGCGCAACTGCCGTTCATCTATCCGCACCTTGCGCTGATGCCGGACGCGCACCTGGGCAAGGGCGCAACAGTGGGTTCGGTGATTCCCACCCTCGAGGCGGTGATCCCGGCTGCTGTGGGCGTGGACATCGGCTGTGGCATGATCGCCGTGCGGACGCAGTACTCCTTGAAGGACCTGCCGCGCGACAGGAGAAAGCTGCGCGAAGGAATTGAACGGGCCGTTCCGCTCTCTGCCGGCCACAACAACCGGACCGTACTGGCCACCGCCGCTCCACGGGTTGCCGAGCTGAAGACGCTTGCCGCCAAAGCCGGTTTTGATCCCGCGCAGTACCTGGCCAAATGGGACCTGCAGCTCGGATCGCTGGGTTCCGGAAACCACTTCATCGAAGTCTGCGCCGATGAGGGCGAAGACGTCTGGCTGTTCCTGCACTCAGGGTCGCGGGGCGTCGGCAACAAGATCGCCCAGCATCACATCGGCGTCGCACAGCGGTACATCCAAAAGAAGGGAATCAGGGTGCCGGACCCGGACCTCGCCTATCTGGAGGAGGGCACGTCCGAGTTCAAAAGATACATCGAGGAGCTGCGCTGGGCCCAGCACTTTGCCCTGCTCAACCGTGAGGAAATGATGGACCGCGTGATCAGCCAGTTCTCGCATTGGGTGGCCGGTCCGGTCCAGGAACGCGAGCGGATCAATTGCCACCACAACTTCACGCAACAGGAAACGCATTACGGCAAGTCGGTGTGGGTATCACGCAAAGGCGCCATCAAGGCCGGGCCCGGCGATCCGGGACTGATTCCGGGCTCCATGGGCACGGCGTCCTACGTTGTGGAAGGCCTCGGAAACCCGGTCTCGCTGAACTCCTCGCCGCACGGGGCCGGCCGCGAGTACTCCCGCAACGCGGCGCGGAAGACCTTTACACTGGCCGAGCTGAAAACAGCCATGCAGGGCATCGAGTTCCGTGCCTCTGAAGCGTTCATTGATGAAATCCCTGCGGCGTACAAGCCGATCGATCAGGTAATGCGCGACGCTGCTGACCTGGTCAGCGTTCGCCATAAACTGCGCCAGCTGGTCAATGTGAAGGGGAACTGACGGGCGCAATGTGACGTTGCATGAACCCGCGTGACCCCCCGTTTCCGCATCATTGAACGCGTTTCGCCGGACTCCCTATGGTGAAACAATGACTAGCTCCAAGCCCGGGATGATCCGCATCGTGGCAGGCGAAGACACCACGCCGAAGCACAAGCGTGCCATCGAGGCTGCCCTGGCGATCGGGTTGGTCCTGCTCATCGCCGTAGGAGCTGTTGTCGCGTCCACTGTTTCCCGCAGCACCACGGAGGCGCAGGCCGCTGAACCCACCCCGGCGGGCGAGCTCAGGCTGGGCTACTTCGGCAACGTTACGCATGCCCCGGCATTGGCGGGTGTGAGCGAGGGATTCTTCGCGGACGAGCTGGGCTCAACGAAGCTCAGCACTGAAACTTTCAACGCCGGGCCGGCAGCGATCGAGGCACTCAA
This sequence comes from Pseudarthrobacter sp. TRD_SC_9, assembly GCF_055361265.1. NCBI lineage: Bacteria > Bacillati > Actinomycetota > Actinomycetes > Micrococcales > Micrococcaceae > Pseudarthrobacter > Pseudarthrobacter sp. TRD_SC_9. The sequence continues at coordinate 2,989,059 of NZ_CM143956.1, read as the reverse complement.
CGCCGGTGCCCTGGATGCCGCCTACGTTGGCCCCAATCCGGCAATCAACTCGTTCTCCAAGAGCCAGGGCCTGTCCGTAAACATCGTTGCCGGCGCTGCTGCCGGTGGGGCCCAGCTGGTGGTCAAGCCGGAGATTACTTCCGCTGCTGATCTCAAGGGCAAAGCCATTGCCTCGCCGCAGCTCGGCGGCACCCAGGACGTCGCCCTCCGTGCGTGGCTGTCCTTGCAGGGGTTCAAGACCAACGTGGACGGCAGCGGCGACGTAGCCATTAATCCCACTGAGAATGCCCAGAGCCTGAAGCTCTTCCAGGACGGAAGGCTCGACGGCGCGTGGTTGCCTGAGCCGTGGGCCTCACGATTTGTGCTGGAGGCCGGAGCGAAGGTCTTGGTTGACGAAAAGGACCTATGGGATGGTGCTGAGACCGGCAAACCGGGAGAGTTCCCCACCACGGTCCTGATCGTGAACCAGAAGTTCGCCGCGGAACACCCGGAGACTGTGGAGGCTTTGCTTCGGGGCCACGCCAAGTCCGTGGCCTGGCTCAACAGTGCCGCTGCCACGGACAAGGCCGCAGTCATCAACGACGCCCTGAAGGAATCAGCCGGCGCCGCTCTGCCGGTAAACGTCTTGGAACGCGCACTGGCCAACATCACCTTCACCTTGGACCCTCTGGCCGCTGCCTACCCCCGACTGCTCGAAGACGGCATTAAGGCAGGAACCACCAAGCAGGCTGACCTCAACGGGCTCTTTGACCTTCGTGCACTCAACGGAGTCATTGCGGGTTCCGCCGGCGGGGATCCCGTTTCCGCCGCCGGGCTCGGCCGGGACTGACAACAATCTCCGCCAACGCCAGATCGCACACCAACTCAAGCTAAGGACGGCACCATGCCAGTGGTACTGGAACACCTGGGCAAGCGCTTCGGCGACGGCGCCCCGGTACTGGAGGACGTCAACGCCACCATCGGCCGTGGCGAGTTCGTTGCCCTCCTGGGCGCCTCCGGCTGTGGAAAGTCCACCCTGCTGAATATCATCGCGGGACTGGAGTCCCCGTCGTCGGGCGCTCTTGAAGTCCCCGGCGACGGCGCGGCCTTTATGTTCCAGGACCCTGCGCTGTTTCCGTGGCTGACCGCCCGCGAGAATATCGAACTGGCCCTGAAGCTGCGCGGCGTGGGCAAGGCAGAACGCCGGACCAAAGCCGACGAGCTGCTGGACCTCGTTCACCTTGGCGGCGCAGGGGACAAGCGGCCTCACGAACTCTCCGGCGGCATGCGGCAGCGTGTGGCACTGGCACGTTCCCTGTCGCAGGACCGGCAGCTGTTGCTGATGGATGAGCCCTTCGCTGCCCTGGACGCCATCACCCGCGATCTCCTGCACGACGAACTGGAACGTATCTGGAAGGAAACCGGCCGCACCATTGTGTTCGTCACGCACAACGTCCGCGAGGCCGTGCGGCTGGGCCAGCGCGTCCTGCTGCTGTCTTCCCGCCCCGGCCGCGTGGTCCAGGAATGGGCCGTCTCAGAAGAACACAGAACCGACGCCGGACTTGCCGGCCAGCTGACCGGGGTCATCACCACCCGGCTGCGTGAGGAGATCCGCCGCCATGCCAAGTAACTCTGTATCCGAACCGGTGGTCGACCCCGTCGAGAACCAGATTTCGACAAGCTCAATCACCGCGGCCCTGACCCGAACCTCCTCCGGTCACGAGGACCTGCGCGAGTTGGAGTCGGGTCTGGATTCCTTGCAGTCCGACGCCGTCCGCAAGGCGCGGATCGACTGGAGCCGGGTGCTCCTCCCGGTTGCAGCCCTGGTGTTCCTGATCCTGATCTGGCAGTTCTACGTGTCGCTGGGCCTCAAGCGTCGCGACCAGGTTCCCGGGCCGCTGGACGTCGTAAATCAAATGGGCGTGCTTTGGGGAGAAGGTGCCCTGCAAGAGTCGCTGTGGACTTCCATGCAGCGCGGACTTCTGGGGTTCGTCATCTCCGTCGCTATCGCCACGCCAATCGGTTTGCTGTTGGCCCAGGTTGCGCCCTTGCGTCGTGCCTTCGGGCCGCTGATTTCCGGGCTTCAGGTCCTGCCGTCGGTCGCTTGGGTTCCGGCTGCCATCATCTGGTTCGGGCTCAGCGATGCCACCGTCTACTTTGTGATTTTCATGGGCGCCATCCCCTCCATCATCACTGGCCTGATCTCCGGCGTGGACCAGATCCCGCCGCAATACCGCAGGGTTGGCACTGTCCTTGGAGCGTCTCGGATCCAGTTGACGCTGCAAATTATTCTTCCTGCCGCGTTGCCGGGCTACCTGGCAGGGCTGAAGCAGGGCTGGGCATTCTCCTGGCGTTCCTTGATGGCCGCAGAAATCATCGCAGTCGGCGGCACCATCGGCTTTGGTTTGGGTTCACTGCTGCATCAGGGTCGCGAACTGTCCGATATGTCGGTAGTGATGTCGGCAATCCTGCTGATCCTCGCCGTCGGCATCCTGATTGAACTGCTGGTGTTCGCGCCGATCGAAAAGCGGCTCCTGCGCAGCCGCGGCTTGCTCTCCGGCAGCACCCGTTGACGGAACGGCCGAACCGATTGCGTAACTTTTAGCGGCACTCAGCCGTGGGAGGCCCGACAGTCCAGGGAACAGGGATCCAGCCCGGCCTATAAATCACGCATTTGCGTCATCGGTTCACGCCCGGGCGTCTGAAACACTGGCCCCATGACCGTCAGCTTCGTTTGCCACACTGAAACAGCCTTGCCGCGCGAAGTGCTGTTCGATCTTGCCCGCAGCATTGACGTCCATGTGAAGTCGCAGAAGAAGGCGGGGGAGCGGGCGGTGGGCGGCGTGACGTCCGGGCTGATCGGCGTGGGACAGGACGTCACATGGAGGGCACGGCACTTCGGGATCCCGCTCACCATGACCAGCCGGATCACCTCACTCGAATTCCCGGCCCGCTTTGTGGACGAGCGAGTCAAAGGGCCCTTCAAGAGTTTCCAGCACGTCCACGAGTTCGAGGTAACGCAACACGGCTGCATCATGACGGACAGCGTCGAGTTCAGCGCGCCGCTGGGGATAGCGGGCCTGCTCGCTGAACGCCTGGTGCTCCGCCGGTACCTGGAACGGCTCATCGCGGGGCGGGGGCGCTTCCTCGCGGGACTTGCTGAGGTACGGCAGTAAATAGTATGTGACGCACGGTTACCTTGCGTGAACGGGTGTTGCTGCGGCGTTGTTGGGATATGTGACGCGGCCCTACCGTTGTTCCATGGCAATTCAGGACATTTACCCTATAGCGCTGCGCCTCCTCGGCCGCCCGGTGCTGGTGGTGGGCGGCGGCCCCGTGGCTGCGCGCCGTGCCAAGGGCCTGCTGGACGCAGGCGCCAGGGTCACGGTGGTCTCTCCGGTAGCCTCGCAGCCGCTCCTTGAAATGTCCGACGCCGGCCTCCTCACCTGGGAGCCGCGCACTTACGTAAGTACCGACGTCGACGGCGCTTGGTTCGTCCAGACCGCCACCGGACTTCCCGAGGTGGACACCCAGGTGGCGGCCGACGCCGAAGCCCAGCGCATCTGGTGCGTCAACGCCTCTGATCACGAGTCCTCCGCCGCCTGGACTCCGGCGGTAGCCGTCGTGGACGACGTGCATATTGCTGTCAATGCCGGGGGTGATCCCCGCCGCGCCATGGCCCTCCGAGACGCTGTTGCCACTGCCCTGGACAGTGGCGACCTCCCCCTGCGCCGCCGTCGGGTCTCGACAGGCCCGACCACCGGCACGGTGGCCTTGGTGGGTGGCGGCCCCGGCGATACCGGCCTGATTACCGTTCGAGGCCGCCGCCTCCTGGGGCAGGCAGACGTTGTGGTGGCGGACCGGCTGGGCCCACGTGAGCTGCTCAAGGAACTGGCCCCGGACGTTCAGGTCATCGAGGTCGGCAAGACCCCCGGCCACCACCCGGTGCCGCAGGATGAGATCAACAGGCTCCTGGTGGAGAAGGCTCTTGAGGGCAATCGCGTTGTCCGGCTCAAGGGCGGCGATCCCTATGTCCTGGGACGCGGCGGCGAGGAAGCGGAGTACTGCCGGCAGCACGGCGTCGAGGTTGAGGTTGTAGCGGGCGTGACTTCTGCGATTTCCGTCCCCGCGGCCGCCGGAATTCCTGTCACGCACCGTGGCCTGGCCAAAGGCTTCAGTGTTGTGACAGGCCACGAGGAACTTTCCGAGGTTCCCGCGCGTGCTGACCATACTGTGGTTTTGCTCATGGGAGTGGGCAAATTACGCGAATCCGCGGCAGCACTGGCCGCCGCCGGTTTGCCTCAGGACACTCCGGTTGGCATCGTTGAGAATGGCTATTTGCCGGACCAGCGCGTAACGATCGGCACGCTCGGTTCCATTGCGGACCAGGCGGAAGCAGTCGGCGTCGCAAATCCAGCGGTGATCGTCATTGGTGACGTCGTCCGTGTGAGCCCTTTCGCACCATCGCATTTCAAAACAGCCGATTACAGCACCACCACCCCGAACCACCCGCGTACGTCCAGAACTTACAGCCAGACGAAAACCCGAGTCAGCACCCCGTAGCCCCGACTAAGTAGCAGTTGTTGCCCTTTAGAGCCCTGTAAACGGCAACAACTGCGACCTAGTTGGGGAGAGCCAGAAGAGAAGGAACACAGCCGTGTCACACAGCACCACCGTAGGAACTGCAGAGCGTCCGCTGCGCGTCGCCGTCGTCGGCTCCGGCCCCGCCGGTGTCTACGCGGCAGACATCCTGACCAAGAGCGAGGCCGTCAAGAGCGGCGAGCTCACCGTCAGCATCGACCTCTTCGACCGCTATCCGGCACCCTACGGCCTGATCCGCTACGGTGTTGCCCCGGACCACCCGCGCATCAAGGGCATCGTCAACGCCCTTCACAAGGTCCTGAACCGTGGCGACATCCGCTTCTTCGGCAACGTTGATTACGGCACCGACATCTCCGTCGAAGACCTACGCACCCACTACGACGCTGTAATTTTTGCAACCGGCGCCATCAAGGATGCGGACCTGAACATCCCGGGCGTTGAACTGGAAGGTTCCTTCGGCGGCGCAGACTTCGTCTCCTGGTACGACGGCCACCCTGACGTTCCCCGCGAATGGCCGCTGGACGCCAAAGAGATCGCCGTCATCGGCAACGGCAACGTGGCCCTGGATGTGGCCCGCGTCCTGTCCAAGCACGCCGACGACCTGCTGGTTTCCGAAATTCCGGACAACGTCTACGCCGGGCTCAAGGCTTCCCCGGTCACGGACGTCCACGTCTTCGGCCGGCGCGGTCCCGCCCAGGTGAAGTTCACCCCCTTGGAGCTCCGCGAGCTGTCCCACTCCAAGGACGTGGACATCATCCTGTACCCGGAGGACTTCGAGTTCGACGAGGAATCCGACCGCCAGATCCAGACGAACAACCAGACCAAGACCATGGTGGGCACGCTCACCAACTGGATCGCCGAGCAGCCCGAGGATCTTTCCGAGCTGAAGGCTTCACGCCGCCTGCACCTGCACTTCCTGCACAGCCCGGTGGAGATTTACGACGCGCCGGAGACTCCCGGTCGCGTCGCGGGCATGCGGTTTGAGCGGACCGAGCTGGACGGCACCGGCAACGCCCGCGGCACCGGCGAGATGGTGGACTACCCGGTCCAGGCCGTGTACCGCGCCATCGGCTATTTCGGTTCCGCCTTGCCGGAGATCGAATTCGACCACAAGAAGGGTGTCATCCCGAACGACGGCGGCCGCGTCCTGGATGCCTCCGGCACCCACGTGCCGGGCATCTACGCCACGGGCTGGATCAAGCGCGGACCCGTCGGCCTGATCGGCCACACCAAGGGTGATGCCCTGGAGACGGTGACTTACCTTCTGGAAGACCGCGAAAACCTGCCGGTTGCCGTGGTCCCGGAGGCAAGCGCCGTCGTCGATCTCCTGGAGAGCCGCGGCGTAAAGTACACCAGCTGGGAAGGCTGGCTCGCCCTGGACGCCCACGAACTGGCTCTAGGCGAGGCCGCCACCGAGGCCGGCGGATCGCACGGTGTTGCGGTCAAGCGCGAGCGCATCAAGGTGGTGCCACGCGGGGACATGGTGCAGATCTCCCGCGATGGGGTCTCAGCCGAAGTCTGAGGACCGTCAAGGGCCGGACGGGCTACCGTCCGGCCCCGCCTGCTGCCATCAGTTCCAGGCGCCTCAGGGTTTCATGGTTCCGGAGCGTGATAATAGGGGTCCTCAGGAATTTCGGGATTGCCTTTCCGGGGCCGCGGCTGGCATCTTCTGAAATTGTTACCAGGCACTGCCCGCCCCGGTCTTCCAGCGCGATCACCACTTTGGCTTCGCCGACGGGCCAGCCGCGTGCGATGAGTTCCAAGGATTTTCCAGGATCGACGGCGGTGACTACGGTGCTGTCGTCGATCACCAGGGGCCAACCGCCGACGGAGTGGTGGAGGCGGCTTCCCACCCCCGGCCAGAGGGCGTCCACGGCGCGGATTCTGGACGTTCCCACGACCCACCCTGAGTAGAGCCAACCATCGGCAATTACTTTCCACACATCAGAGGCAGGGGAATTGAATAGTTGGGACACGCTGGGCATTGAAGTCCTTTCTGAGGCGGGCGGGGGCGAAACGTTTCCGGCATTTGGGATTACGACGGCGGCGGCATTGGTTGCTGTGCGACACGGTAGGAGCGTTCCCGCAGCCGGCGGGTCCAAGGATATATTCGCGCTCCGGGCGGCGGGTTTTCCAGCGGATTGAAGCGCAACGGCGTATCGCGGGCATCCTGGAAAGCCCGTAGGCGAAGCTCGCCGCACGGCCGCCATGGTCCGGCCGGTTTAGCCCAGTGCAGTACCAGTTCCCAGTCAGCGTCAGCGAGGGGTCCGGCTGCCAAAGAACCGCCTTCAAAGGCCCCTGGCGGGATGCTTGTGGTCCGCAGGCCCAGCAGTACCGGCCCGTTCAGCCCCTGATAGGGCATGAGAGTGGTGAAGGCGGCGCTGGCGGCATTGTGCTTGAAAACCAGCAGGAATCTGCCTGTTGGCCGCCATCCTGTGGAGGAGAACAATATGTCTGCGAAGCCTCCCGTTTCGGCGGCGCCGTCAAGAAGTGCATCCGATCCCGGGAGCTGTGCGGACGGGGTGACACGCAGCGCCAGGCCCAGGATGTCCGGGAGCTTTTGCGGGAGCCCCGCCGAACGGGAAAACCGGGCGTGGACGGTGTCAGTCCCCGGGATGTCCAGCCATTTCACGCCGCTTGGCTCTGCCGGACTTCCGGTCAGGATCAACCTGCCATGCAGGGCAACGCCGTCCGGATGGATAGGTCGGACCGGACGCGCAGCTTTCATGATGCGAAACAGCCCGCCAAGTGCCCGTCCCGCTGTTTCCGTGGCGACTGCGCCGGCTTTCCCAGGGGCCTCATGCGTCATGGCGTTCCTTTTCTCCATTGGCTCTCTACATCCGCCCGAATCGGGAGCGAATAAGGGCAAAAACTCCGTAAGCAATGAAACCCACGGCAATGGCCATGAGCAGGTACGGGCCATAAGGATGTTCACGCAAAGCCTTAAGGCCGCCATCGAGCCCCGTGGACTCCTGCGGATTGTGCTTCGCGGCAGCGGCGACGAACAGCAGGCCGGTCAGCCCCAGCGCCGCCCCTTTCGCCATATGGCCGACGACGCCCAGTGTATCGATGACTTTCCCTCGCCTTGTGCCTTCGAAATGAAACAGTTCTTCCTTGAATCCCCGGCGGACGCCCTTAATGACGAAATAGATTCCAATGCCCATGATCGTCAGGCCTACAAGCGCCAGCAGCCAAGGACCAGCAGCTGTTGCCATGACTTTGCTGCTCAAGTCGCGGGTGTTTTCGCTGGAGTCACCCCGCCGTCCCAACGCGAAGCCTGCGAAGGTCAGCCCCACACTGGCGTAGGCCACAGCGAGGAAGCCGGAAGATATCAACTTGGACAATCGCTCCTTGCGGGGCAGGTGGCGGGCGCGCAGCGTCGCTTCGCTGGCCTGCCACACGGCGAGTCCCATACAGGAGACCAGGCAGGCCCACATGACTGCCGGCCCCCACGGGTTGGCAGCAAGCTGCTCAATAGCGCCGGTGGCTTCGGCTTCGCCGGGCCGGCCCAGGGCTACGGCGACGGCGATGCCACCCACGATGATGTGCAGCAAAGCCATGACGGCGAAGCCTGCTCGGGCTAATACGTCCAGAGCCTTCTTATCGGTTGCCTGCTCTACGGCATCTGCGGCTGCGGTGATGCCGGAGTCACCGTCTGTCAAGACCGTCAGCCGTTCATCGGACCTTCCGCGCGTTGTTTTTCAGCGCCGGGTCCCGTGACCTTAACGGTGCAGCGAATGATCAGGCCGTCCGGGGCGTTGTCCAACTCCAGCACGGTGTCATGGGCGCTGACCACGGTGTACGCTGCGGAGCGGTCGAGCACTTCCAACCCTCGGGAAGATGCCACGCTTCTGGCGTTTTCCAACGCCTGATCTTTGAGTTCCTGGACGTAGGCGGTGTCCTCCCGCCTCCCCTCGTCACCGAAAGCCCAGCCAAAGATTGTCCCCGTCTCCGTGGAGCCGGGGCTGTCTTCTGCGGTATGTTTCGCCATGGTCTGCCTCCTGTTCTTTCGGAACCATAGTAAGTGTGCTTAGTATGGTTCCACCATATTCCCTGTGGAGCACCGACCGTGATTCGGCGGGATTGCACCACGCACAACTGTAAGGAGCTCAACATGGCAGGTAACCTTTTTGCCCGGTCAGTTCACGATCTCACGGCAGCGGCGTGGTTTGGCGGCACCCTGATGGGTGCAATTGGACTTAACGGCGCAGCGGCTGCGGCCAAGGATCCAAGCGAGCGGACGCGGCTCTCCAGTCTGGGCTGGATGCGTTGGGCGCCGGTCCAGGCAACTGCGCTGATCTCGCATCTCGCCGCAGGCCTTGCTGTCACCCTGGAAAACAAGGGGAGGGTGGCAAAGCAGGAGGGCGTGGCCCGCGATACCGCCATCAAGACGGCCGTGACGTTGGCAGGTGCGTCCCTCTCCCTCTACTCGGGCATTCTGGGCAAGAAGGTGGAGAAGCTTGCAGACGAAGGTGCTCAGGGAGCCACGGAACCCCGTGCGGGTGCTTCCGATGAGCTGAAGGCCGCGCAGAAGCAGCTGCAGATCCTTCAGTGGGTTATCCCTGTCTTTGCTGGCACCGTGGTTGTCCTTGGCGCCAAGCATGGCGAAATGCAGCGGCCCAAGAACGTACTCCACGGTCTTCGCTCCTGAGTAGTTCCCTTCCGGACCTGCCGGGAGTCAGGCCATACGGCCACCTGCTGAGCTGAAGTCCACAACCGCACGATCAATGATGCAAAGATGCCGGGACGCGCATAACGCGACCCGGCATTTTTCCTGCCCTGCGCCCTATGGCTCGTCCGCGGGCGCGTTACGTCGGTTGGGTCTTCGCTGGCGGAAGGTCAGGGTTCATGTCCTGGACCCCGGGGTCTTCAGCGGTCCAGACCTGAATGACCGCCCAGGCCACTGCCGTGAGTGGAACAGCCAAAACTGCGCCCACTATGCCGGCAACAATGGTGCCGGCCGTCAACGCCATCAGGATCACCAGGGCGTGTAACTCGAGGGCCTTGCCCATAACGATTGGTTGCAGCAGATCGCCCTCGAGTTGGTTTACGGCTATCACCACGGCCACCACAATCAGCGCAACTACCGGACCATTGGCTACCAAGGCCACCAGGGCTGCGAGGATGCCGGCAACGGTGGCACCAACCAGCGGGATGAATCCGCCGATGAAAACGATGATGGCCAGGGGAACGGCCAAGGGAACCTGCAGGATCAGCAGTGCGGCGCCGATCGCAACAGCGTCAACGAAGGCCACAACAGCGGTGCCCCGGACATAGCCGCCCAGCACTTCCAGGGTGCGGCTGCCCACCCGGCGCAGCCTGGCCTCCCGGCGGCCGGTGAACGGACGTAGAAGGAAGTTCCAGATTTTGGGGCCGTCCTTGAGGAAAAAGAACAGGATAACCACCATCAATGCGGTTCCGGCAAGGAACTCTGTCACCACGGAAAGCCCGGTTACTGCACCGGACCGTGCCTGGCTGCTGGTAGCGAAGTCAATGACGGATTCCCGGGCCTGGGTGAGCTGATCCTGTTGAACCGGAATTGGGCCGGTCAGCAGGAACTGCTCGAGTTCGTCCAGTCCGGTTGCGGCCTGCTGAATGAGCTCCTCCCACTGGTTCTGTACCGAGATAACGATCAGGTTGTACACGCCGGTAAGCACCACCAGCAGCCCGACGAAGGCTACCGCCGTGGACACTCCTGGACGGAAGCCCCGGCGGCGGAGCATGTTGACGAAGGGCCCGATCGCAGCGGCAAGGATTAGTGCAATAAGCGCCGGGATCACCAGCAGCTTGATCTGGATGAGGACGTAGATGGACACTGCGGCGACCGTCAGGATCAGCAGGACCTGGGCAGCGCGCGTTCCTACCCTGCCCAGTCCGTCGGTCCACATTGCCCGCGCTGTGGCGTTGGGCTTTGTTGCTTCGGCCATGGGTTGCTCCTTGGAAATCGGCTGGCATCATTGGCGCCCTCGGATAGGACTACCTTTGTCAAGTGCTAAGCCTACTGACTAGCTTGAGAGCTCAGCACGTTTTTCAGGTTTATGAACCACTGGCCGGGGTCAACGGCTGCCGTCCAGCGCCGGTTCAGACCCGCCGGCCCGGTTGTCCGGCCGGCCGGGCCGGGGCGCCGGGGAGTACCCCATTGCCGGTGAGCAGGTGTCCCATGACGATCTGGGCCACGGCCAGCACCAGCAGGACAATGAGCGGGGGCGTCCAGCTGCCGGTGGAACCATGCAGCAACCCGACGCCGAACGGACCCATGGACGCCAGGAGGTAGCCGACGGACTGGGCAAGAGTGGACAGCGCCGTGGTTTCGGCTGTGTTCTTGCCGCTGCGGCTGATCAGCACCATGACCAGTGGGAAGATGCCGATGCCAAGGCCCGTCAGGCAGGCCGGAAGGATGGCCAGCTCCACTGGCAGCAGCAGTTGGCAGAGCAGCCCGGCGGCCATGCAGAGCCCTGCGAGGTAAAAGGCGGGCCGCAGCATGCCTCGCCGTGAGCCGATCGCGATCAGCAGCATTCCGGCCGGAACTGAGACGAGTTGCAGCAGGCCGTACATGAGTCCGCTGTCCGCAGCGTCCAGGCCCTTGGTGATCAGCTGGTATGGGAACCAGCTCAGCACCGAATACGCGAGCAGTGCCTGCAGCGTGAAAACAGCGGTGATCAGCAGGCCTTTGCGCGTCTTAAGCAGCGGCCAGGGCCGGATCCGTGCCTCCGTGACCCGGACGCCGTGCCGATGTGAGTGCAGCGCCAGGGGCAAGAAACCAAGGAGCGCGGCCGCGGCCAGGAAACCAACGGAGCCCACAGCTGACGACGGCGAACCCAGAGCCTGTGCCACGGGTACCGCCAGGATGGAGGCCGCGGTAGCCCCGGTAGTCATGGTGAGGGTGTAGACGCCGGTCATCAGCGAGATCCGGCTGGCGAAGTGCTCGCGGATGAAGGAGGGCATAGCCACGTTGCAGATGGCCAGGCCGCACATGCCAACAACCGTTCCGCCCACCAGCATCCCGGTGGCGGGGATGCCCCTTAGCAGCAGGCCGCCGGCAAGCATGGCCAGCGCAAGCACTATCGCCTTCTCCACGCCCAGTTTTCCGGTCAGCCAGGACGTTGCCGCGCCTGCCAGGGCGAAGCACAGCGTGGGGATGGACGGGATCAGCGAGGCGATGAACGGGCCGTAGCCCAGGGTGAGCTGGAGATCGTGCAGGAGGGTGGAGGCGCTGGTGATTCCCGCGCGGAGGTTCAAGCCGATCAGGACCAACGCCATCACACCCATGACCACCACCGCACCGCTGCGCTGCGGTTCCAGCCGCGCTGGCGCAGCGGCAGGCGTGGTGGAGGGGTCCATAGTTACAGCGTAGAGCTTCGCAAAGCCTCTGCTACCCGGGGTGCCGCGCTCCCAGCCGTGATACTGCTAACGCCAGCCACAGCTGCACACGGTCCGCTGTCACCGAGGGGTCATAGCCGGTCATCTCCGTGATCTGTGCCAGTCTGTAGCGGACGGTATTTCGGTGCAGGGTCAGCGCTTCCGCCACGGCTGCCACCGAGCCGTTGTGGTTCAGGTAGCTCTCAAGCGTCAACATCAGTTCTGATCCGTGCGCCGTGTCGAAGGCCCGCAGCGGATTCAGGCATTCCTTGGCCATGTCTGCCAGCGGCACATCCTCGCTGGCCAGCAGCAGCGAGGTCAGGCTGAGCCGTTCGGGTTCGTTGACGGGCAGCCCATGTCCGGCGGCCTCCCGCGCCTCGAAGTAGCTCCAGCGAAGTCCGTTCGGCTTGGTGTAGGCGCCGCCGATGCCGATGTTCGCGTGGATGCCTGCCTCGGCCAGGTGGTCACTGAGCTGGCGGGCCAGGGCAGGCGCTCCCGTGCCGTCGTCGGGAATCACCAGGACCAGGTCCTTACCCACGACGGCGGCAACCGCCTCCGCGAGCGATGGCGGCACGGAGGTGGTTCCGAGCGTTTTGTGATGGGCGGCGGAGACGGCCAACAGGGCGACGTTGCGGCGGGTGCTGTTGACGCCGATGCCGGCGAGCCGGCGCTGGGCTTCGCTGATTTCCAGTGCTCCGTGGAATATGTCTTCCAGCACCTGGCCGGCGAGGGCGCGCTGCGACTGGCGCTGCTTGACCATGTTATTCAGTTCGACGCTGATGAGGTTCTGTGCGTAGCCCACAATTCCGGTGTCCTCGAAGGGCTGCCGGATCCATAATGTGCAGGCGTCGCGCCGGCCGGTGGGGATGGGAAAGGATCCCCATTCAGGGGCCGACGGCGGAAGGTTGCCGGTGTTGTGCAGCAGCGCCGTGAACTGAGTGAGGGCTACGTCCGTTCGCAGCATGCCGCCCAGGTGCTTGAGCAGTTCGCCCAGGCCGCCGCCGGTCAGCAGCGCGCGGGCCAGTACCTGGTGGCCGGCGATCAGGCGTTCCAGTTTGGCGTAGTGGTCCGAGGACTGGGCATCCGCGACGATCTTGGTGATGGCGATGAACGGGGTGTCATAGGGAACCTCCACCACGGGGATGTTCCAGCGGTTGGCCTCGGCAATAAGTGCCGGCGGGACGGTCTCGTGCGTCAGCCCGGTGCCAAAACCGATGCCTACAGCTCCTGCCCGCTGGACCTGCCGCACAAACCGGCGCTGGTCCGGGGCGGACTTGAGACGCAGGCCGGTCGTGAGAATCAGTTCGCCGCCATCCAGGAACCGGTGCGGGTCCTCCAGTTCGGACACGGCGACCCACCGGATGTCGTGGGTCCAGGTGCTCTCGGAAAGCCCGGTTTTCTTCAGTTTCAGCGGGCTGGCAGCCACCAGGGCAGCAAGGGAAATGGCCATCCTCCAACCATAGGACGACCCTGGGCAACCGCACTAAACATGCTGGTGGCAGGTGTGCACATGACTATTCCTTCGTTAGGTGACGTGGCCTACGCTCGGAGCAGTAGCTCATCAGCAGAAAGAGGTTGCACACCGTGGTTCAGACCTTGCAAAACTTCATCAACGGCCAGTTCGTCACGCCGGCCGGTACCGGTCTGCTGGACATCGTTAATCCCACCAACGGGGAGGTTGTGGCTAAGGCGCCCGTCTCCGTCCAGGCTGACGTGGATGCAGCCATGTCCGCTGCCAAGGATGCTTTCAAGAGCTGGAAGCACGTGACGCCAGGCCAGCGCCAGCTGATGCTGCTCAAGCTGGCGGACGCCGTGGAAGCGAACAGCGATGAACTCGTCGAGGCGCAGCACCGCAACACCGGCCAGGTCCGCTCCTTGATTGCTTCGGAGGAGATTGCTGCCGGCGCAGACCAATTGCGCTTCTTTGCAGGTGCCGCCCGGATCCTCGAAGGCAAGTCCGCCGGTGAGTACTTCGAGGGCCACACCTCCTACGTCCGCCGTGAACCCATTGGCGTCGTAGCCCAGGTTGCGCCCTGGAACTACCCGTTCCTGATGGCCATCTGGAAGATCGGCCCGGCGCTCGCCGCCGGAAATACCGTGGTCCTTAAGCCCTCGGACACCACTCCCGAATCCACGCTGGTCCTGGCCCGCCTTGCCGGCGAAATCCTCCCCGCCGGCGTCCTCAACGTGGTGCTGGGAACCGGCGAGACCGGCGCGATGATGGTGGACCACAAGGTCCCCGGGCTGGTCTCCATCACCGGATCTGTCCGCGCCGGAATCGCTGTTGCCAGCGGGGCTGCCAAAAGCCTCAAGCGCGCGCACCTTGAACTGGGCGGCAAAGCGCCCGCCATCGTCTTCAAGGACGCCGACATCAAGAAGAGCGCCGCGGCCATTGCCGAGTTCGCATTCTTCAACGCCGGCCAGGACTGCACGGCCATCACCCGTGTGCTGGTTGAAGACTCCGTGCACGACGACGTTGTCGCCGCAATGGTGGAACACACCAAGACCCTGCACACCGGCTCCCAGAACGATGAAGACAACTACTTCGGTCCGCTGAACAACGTCAACCACTTCAACCAGGTCAAGTCCGTGGTGGACCAGCTCCCGGATTACTGCCGGATTGAAACCGGCGGCCACCAGGCAGGGGAGAAGGGCTACTTCTTCGAGCCCACCATCGTCACCGGCGCCAGGCAGACCGATGCCGTGGTCCAGCAGGAAACGTTTGGCCCGGTCATCACCGTGCAGAAGTTCAGTACAGAAGCCGAGGCGCTTGAACTGGCCAACGACGTCGACTACGCGCTTGCATCCAGCGTCTGGACCACCAACCACGGCACCGCCATGCGGATGTCCCGCGACCTGGACTTCGGAGCAGTCTGGATCAACACGCACATCCTGCTGACCGCTGAAATGCCGCACGGTGGATTCAAGCAGTCCGGCTATGGCAAGGACCTCTCCATGTACGGCGTGGAGGACTACACACGCATCAAGCACGTGATGAGCGCGCTGGACGCCTGACCTGATCATTCACCGGTGGTTGAGCTTGTCGAGATCATCTCGACAAGCTCGATCACCGGAGACAGGCTCGATCACCACATACTGAAAGGCTTCGCCATGACCACCACCGCCCCCGAACTCAGCTACCGGCTGGAGCAGAAGCGCTCGATCACCGGTGCCTTCCCCGGACCCAAGTCCCAGGCTCTGAATGAACGACGTAAGAGCGTCGTCGCCGCCGGAGTCGCTTCCGGCGTACCCGTCTATGTTGAAGACGCCGACGGCGGAATCATCCGCGACGTCGACGGCAACTCCTTCATCGACCTCGGCTCAGGCATCGCCGTTACCAGCGTCGGCGCGTCCGACCCCGCCGTTGTGGCCGCCGTTCAGGACGCTGTCGCTCATTTCACCCACACCTGCTTTATGGTCACCCCCTACGAGGGCTACGTCGCCGTCGCCGAACAGCTGAACCGCCTCACCCCGGGCGACCACAAGAAGCGGACCGTCCTGTTCAACTCAGGCGCCGAGGCAGTGGAGAACGCGGTGAAGGTGGCCCGCCTGGCCACCGGACGTGACGCCGTCGTGGCTTTTGACCATGCCTACCACGGCCGTACCAACCTGACCATGGCGCTGACCGCCAAAGCCATGCCGTACAAGACCGGCTTTGGCCCGTTCGCCTCCGAGGTCTACCGGGTGCCCATGAGCTACCCGTTCCGTGAGGAAAACCCGGAGATCACCGGTGCGGAGGCCGCAAAGCGCGCCATCACCATGATCGAGAAGCAGATCGGCGGCGACCAGGTTGCCGCGATGATCATCGAACCGATCCAGGGCGAAGGTGGCTTCATCGTCCCGGCCGACGGCTTCCTGCCGGCGCTGGCTGCCTGGGCCAAGGAAAAGGGCATCGTCTTCATCGCTGATGAAGTCCAGTCCGGCTTCTGCCGCACCGGCGAATGGTTCGCCGTCGATCATGAAGGCGTCATTCCGGACATCATCACCATGGCCAAGGGTATCGCCGGCGGCATGCCGCTTTCCGCGATCACCGGCCGTGCGGACCTGCTTGACGCCGTCCACCCGGGCGGCCTGGGCGGCACCTACGGCGGCAACCCGGTGGCGTGCGCCGCAGCGCTTGCCTCCATCGGTACCATGGAGCAGTTCGACCTCATTGGCAGGGCCCGGCACATCGAAGAGCTGGCTGTTGGCCGCCTCACCGCACTGCAGGCGGAACTGAACGACGCCGGGACCGGCGTGATCGGCGACGTGCGTGGACGCGGTGCCATGCTGGCAATCGAGCTGGTCCAGGCGGGCTCCAGGGAACCCAATCCGGAACTGACCAAAGCCGTCGCCGCGGCCTGCCTGGCCGAGGGCGTCATCATCCTCACCTGCGGCACCTACGGCAACGTCATCCGCCTGCTGCCTCCGCTGGTCATCAGCGACGAGCTGCTCAATGACGGCCTGGACGTATTGGCGAAGGCCATCAAGGCCGGCGTCTAACCCATAGTTGTCCAGGCGTTCATCAACGCGCCTGGCCTCGCAACAGAGCGGACACGGTGATCCCGTGTCCGCTCGTGGCGTTTAAAGCTCCTTTGCAGCGTCTTGCCGGGCTGCTCGAACTTTGCCTCCCGCGGTTCGCGAGCCCAGCATGTCCACGGTCAGAACCAGGAGCGCCAGCCACACCACGCCGAAGCCGATCCAGCGGTCCAGCGGCATGGTCTCCTGAAAGACTGCCACCGCGACGATGAACTGCAGCACCGGGGCGAGGTATTGCAACAGGCCGATGGTGCTGAGGGGCAGGCGGCGGGCAGCGGCGCCAAAGAACAGCAGCGGAACGGCGGTGATGACACCGGAAGCGGCAAGCAGCCAGAAGTGCCCCGGGCCCTCGGTGGTCAGCGTGGCAGTTCCGCTGGCAGCAAGGAAAACCATGACGATGGCCGCCAGGGGAGCGAGCACGATGGTTTCTACGCTGAGGCTGGTCACGGCGTCGACCTTGGGTCCAACACGTTTTTTCACGAAGCCGTAGAAGCCAAAGCTGAACGCCAGGGTCAACGCGATCCAGGGCAGCTTTCCATAGGAGAACGTCAGGACGCCGACGGCGATGAAGCCGATTCCCACCGCGGCCCACTGCAGCGGACGCAGCTTCTCACGCAGGACAAAGACGCCCAGCAGCACGGAGACCAGCGGGTTGATGAAGTAGCCCAGCGCGGCCTCCACGGCTTGGCCTGTGGTTACGCCATAGGTGTAGGTCAGCCAGTTGACGGCAATGAGGCTTGCGGCCAAGGCCAGCGGACCCAGGACGGAACGGTCCCGAAAGGCGCCGGTCAGCGCGGCCCAGGAACGCGTGACGGCTATCAGCAGCAGGCAGAACAGCAGCGACCACACCACACGGTTGGCCACGATTTCGACGGCGCCCGCGGGCATCAGCGCAAGGAAATACAGGGGCAGCATCCCCCACAGGCCGTAGGCACCAATGCCGAAGATGATTCCCGCCGTCGTTTCCGTATCAACGGCCTTGAGGCCGGAACCTTTGCCCGATCCGCGCCCGGTCTCCGGTGCGGCCTTCCCGGCCCGGGCCACACCAGCGGCGGACGCAGGCGGAAACTGTCCGGGTGGGGATGATGACGAGGGATCGGGAGTAGGCACGCAACCAATAACACCAGTGGGTAGGCTCATATTCCAGTCGGGGAACTCGGCGCCCCCAAAAATAGTCAGTAGGCTTGCCGTTATGACCATTAGCAGTGGCGCGAGGGCGGCCGGATGAGGCTGCGGCGGAGCAAGGCGTCCGGACGCGGTTACCGCCGCGTTCGTGCCGGGACGGGTTTTAGTTACCGGGACCTGGACGGTTCCACGCTGCCTCCCGGGCCGATCAGGGACAGGTTGGAAAGCATTGGCATTCCGCCGGCTTGGGACGACGTCTGGATCGCGCCCTTCGAAAACGGGCACATCCAGGCCACCGGCGTCGACGCGGTGGGCAGGCGGCAGTACATCTACCATCCGGAGTGGCGGGAACGGAAGGACCGGCTGAAGTTTGACCGGTCACTCCAACTCGCAGAGTCGCTTCCAGCTGCCCGCCGGAAGGTCACCATGGAACTGCGAAGTGAAGGCTTCACGCGTGAGCGGGTACTGGCGGCGGCCTTTCGAATGCTGGACAGCGGCTCCTTGCGGGTGGGGTCGGAGCGGTATACGAACGAAAACGGCAGCCATGGCCTGGCAACCCTCCTCTGCGCCCACGTCAAGGTCCGTAACGACCACATATCGTTGAAGTTCCCGGCCAAAAGCGGCAAGGACTGGGAATCCGAAATACGCGACGCGGACCTTGCGGCCCTGCTGCGGCTGCTCAAGCGGCGCGGTCCTAATGCCAGGCTGCTGGCCTACAAAGAGGGCAGGACCTGGCGCCCGGTCACCAGCGCGGACATCAACGCCTATGTGAAGGAGCTGACGGGCGCAGACTTTACGGCGAAGGATTTCCGCACCCTGCACGGGACGGTGGCGGCCGCCGCCAGCCTGGCGCGGACAGGCGTCCAACGCACTGAGGCAAAACGGAAAAGGGCCATCAGCCGCGCCATGATGGACGCCGCCGAGGTCCTGGGAAACACTCCGTCCATAGCCCGCAAAAGCTACGTGGACCCACGGGTACTTGACCATTTTACCGATGGTGAGACCATCGATCTCAAGAGGCTGCAGTCTGCGGAGTCTGAACTCCGTGCACTGCTGTACCGGGAAGGCACCGTGGTGCCGCTGCAGGAAAGCGGCTGAGCAAGCAGCAGAACAACGGCAGCGCCACTTAGAATGGGACACCGGGCTGCCGTTCCGGCTTAGAGAAGCAGCAGAAGGGCTAACGTGTCCACTCCAAGCGAGTCCACAGGTGAAGTTTTTGCACACCGTCCGCTTCGTATCGCCATTATCGGCGCCGGACCGGCCGGAGTGTACGCGGCGGACATCCTGACCAAATCAGGCGCAGTCAAGGACGGTGGCCTGGAGGTGAGTATCGATTTGTTTGATGCCTACCCCGCTCCTTTTGGGCTGATCCGTTACGGCGTGGCACCAGACCATCCCCGGATCAAGGGAATCGTCAACGCCCTGCACAAGGTGCTGGACCGCGGCGACATCAGGTTCCTGGGCAACGTGACGTTTGGCCGCGACCTCACGCTGGCAGACCTGCGCACCTTCTATGACGCCATTATTTTCTCCACCGGCGCCGTGCTGGACGCGGATCTCGATATACCGGGCATCGACCTGCAGGGTTCCTTCGGCGGCGCCGAATTCGTCTCCTGGTACGACGGCCACCCGGATGTCCCGCGTGATTGGCCGCTGGACGCCAGGGAGATCGCGGTGATCGGGAACGGGAACGTGGCCCTGGATGTGGCCCGGATGCTGGTCAAGCACGCCGATGAACTCCTCAGCACCGAGATCCCTGACAACGTGTACCAGGCCTTGAAGAAGTCCCCGGTCACCGACGTCCATGTCTTTGGCCGCCGCGGCCCGGCCCAGGTGAAGTTCACGCCGCTGGAGCTGCGCGAACTCAGTCACATGAACGATGTGGACATTGTGCTGTACCCCGAAGACTTCGAGTTTGATGAAGCCTCTGACGAAGCGATCCGCACCAACAACCAGATCAAGACCATGGTAAATACCCTCACTAACTGGCTGGTGGAGGAGCATGCGGAGTCTGAGCAGCCGTCTTCCCGCCGGTTGCACCTGCATTTCCTGCACAATCCCGTCGGGATTTACGACGCCGGTACGCCCGGCAAGGTGGCAGGTATCCGTTTTGAGCGCACCGAGTTGGACGGCACGGGCAACGTGAAAGGCACCGGAGAGTTTGTGGATTATCCGGTGCAGGCGGTCTACCGGGCGGTCGGCTATCACGGCTCGCCCCTGGAAGGACTCGAATATGATTCCAGGCGCGGGGTGATCCCCAACGACGGCGGCCGGGTGCTTGACGGCGAGGGGCACCACCTTCCGGGGCTTTATGTCACCGGCTGGATCAAGCGCGGGCCGGTGGGCCTGATAGGCCACACCAAAGGCGATGCCCTGGAAACGGTCGGCTTCCTGCTGGAAGACCATTTGCACCTGCCGCAAGCTGAAAATCCTGACCCGCAGGCCGTCATCGATCTCCTGGAGGACCGCGGCATCAGCTTCACCACCTGGGAAGGGTGGAACCGGCTGGATGCGCACGAAGCAGCCCTCGGAGCGGCATGGACCGCGGAGAACCCGGCCTCCGGCGTCGTGCGTGAACGCGTGAAAGTAGTGGACCGCGAACACATGATTGCGATCTCCCGGGAGTAGCGCATCTGCCGTTAAGGTGCCAGCCTTGGCAAGGACCTACAGTAAGCAGGAGTTCAATGGGGAACCTGATCCGCCCGGCGTCCGTTGACGATGCCCAGCTGCGCCAACGCCATGCCCTTGCCGGCCACGAACAGCTCGACGCGTACGCCGGGACCCGTGAGATCCCGGGACTGCGCCGGCTCATCCGCGAATCCTGGCAACGTTCGGCACGCCTGCAGGCCAACCCGGATAAAAGCGAAGCACCACTGGCGCTGGACCAGGACGAACTTGAGGAGTACCGCCGGCAGCACCCGCTCGCCAGCATCATGCCGGTGATCCGGAAACTGCTGGTACGGCCCAGCCATGACAGCGGCCTGCTGATTGCCGTGGGCGACGAGCTGGGACGGCTGCTGTGGGTGGACGGGGATCCTGAGCTTCAGCGCCGCGCCGAAGGGATGATGTTCGTGGCCGGCGCCGACTGGTCCGAGGCCACGGTGGGTACCAGTGCCCCTGGAACCGCGTTGGCACTGGACCGCAGCATCCAGATTGCCGGGGCCGAGCATTACCAGCGGGCAGTCCATCCGTGGAGCTGCACGGCCGTGCCTTTCCACGATCCCGATTCCGGAGCGCTGTTGGGGGTTGTGGACATCACGGGTACCGAGCTGGCCGTCGCCCCACATACGCTCTCCCTGGTGGAAGCGACCGTGGCGGCCGCCCAGGCGCAGCTGCGGGTGGAGCGGTTGCAGGTGGCCGCCTCAAAACCCGCACGGCGCCGCAGCCGGACTTCCGCGGCGGGGACCCCCAGCAGGGACAGCACGCTGTACCGCAACAGCCTCCAGGTGCTGGGCCGGGACCAGGCGCTTCTTAGTATCGCCGGACGGACTGTGCCACTCTCCGGGAGGCACAGCGAGATCCTTACCCTGCTGAGCATGCACCCGGACGGGCTGAGCGCGGAGGAGCTCTGCGCGCTGGTGTACCAGGGAGAGAATGCGTCAATGACGCTGCGGGCGGAAATGGTGCGGTTACGCAAGGTCCTCCACGAGCTTGATCCCGCCGCAGTGCCGCTGTCCCGCCCGTACCGGCTCGCCATCGATGTAGCTCCCGACGCCGGCCAGGTCCTGAATTGCCTGCAGCGCGGTGCGCATCGGATTGCCCTGGAAATCTACCGCGGTGCCGTCCTGCCACGCTCCCAGGCGCCCGGTATCGCTGAACTGCGCAACCGCGTCTCCTCGCTGTTGCGCGAGGCGGTACTGACCGACGGCAGTGCCGAATCCCTGCTGAAGTACGCCGCGCTACCGGAGGCAAGTGACGACGTCGGCGTCCGGATCGCGGCACTGAAGCTGCTGCCGCCGCGCTCACCCAGGCGTGCCGCCGTCGTTGCCGATATTGAACGGCTGGAAGCGGAACTGGGCGCGTAACGGCCGGTGGTTGAGCCTGTCGAAGCCGGCTGGTGGTTGAGCTTGTCGAAACCGGCCGGTGGTTGAGCCTGTCGATACCCGAAGATGTGCTTGCAACCTGACTGCAACCTGCCCGCTCCTACGCTTGCTCCAACGGCGAAAGCCTGAACTGCACAGCAAAGGAGCTAGCAATGACTGTTTACGCGCAGCCTGGTACCGAGGGTTCGAAGGTTACCTTCAAGGACCGGTATGAGAACTGGATCGGCGGCGAGTGGGTTGCCCCGGTCAAGGGCCAGTACTTCGAGAACATCACCCCGGTGACCGGTAAGGCCTTCTGCGAGGTTGCCCGCGGAGCCGCCGAGGATATCGAACTTGCCCTGGACGCAGCCCACAAGGTGGCGCCTTCCTGGGGCAAGACGTCTGTGGCAGAGCGCGCGGCAATCCTGAACAAGATCGCGGATCGTATGGACGAGAACCTTGAGCTGTTGGCCGTCGCGGAGACCTGGGACAACGGCAAGCCCATCCGCGAGACCATGGCCGCGGACATCCCGCTTGCTGCTGACCACTTCCGCTACTTCGCGTCCGCCGTGCGGGCCCAGGAAGGCCGGCTCTCCCAGCTGGACGACGACACCACGGCCTACCACTACCACGAACCGCTCGGCGTGGTGGGCCAGATCATTCCCTGGAACTTCCCCATCCTGATGGCCGTATGGAAGCTCGCCCCCGCGCTCGCGGCCGGCAACGCCGTGGTCCTGAAGCCCGCCGAGCAGACGCCGTCCTCCATCCTGGTGCTGATGGAACTGATCAGCGACCTTCTGCCCGCCGGTGTCATCAACGTGGTGAACGGCTTCGGCGTCGAGGCCGGCAAGCCGCTGGCGTCCAGCCCGCGGATTCGCAAGATCGCGTTCACCGGTGAAACCACCACCGGGCGGCTGATCAGCCAGTACGCCAGCCAGAACCTGATTCCGGTTACCCTCGAGCTGGGCGGCAAGAGCCCGAACATCTTCTTCAACGATGTTGCCGAATCACATGATGCCTTCTACGACAAGGCTCTGGAGGGTTTCACGCTCTTCGCCTTCAACCAGGGCGAAGTCTGCACCTGCCCGTCCCGCGCCCTGGTCCAGGAAGGCATCTACGACTCCTTCATGGCGGACGCGCTGGCCCGTACCCAAAAGATCATCCAGGGCAACCCGCTGGATACCGACACCCAGCTCGGCGCCCAGGCCTCCAACGACCAGCTGGAGAAGATCCTGAGCTACATGGACATCGGGAACCAGGAAGGTGCCAAGGCCCTCACCGGCGGCGCCCGTGCAGAGCTGCCCGGCGACCTGGCCGGCGGCTACTACGTCCAGCCCACCATCTTCGAAGGGCACAACAAGATGCGGATCTTCCAGGAGGAGATCTTCGGCCCGGTGGTATCAGTCACCAGCTTCAGCGACTACCACGATGCCATGGGCCTTGCCAACGACACCCTGTACGGGCTGGGCGCCGGCGTCTGGTCCCGCAACGGGAACGTGGCCTACCGCGCCGGCCGGGAGATCCAGGCCGGCCGTGTGTGGGTCAACAACTATCACGCCTACCCTGCCGGGGCAGCGTTTGGTGGCTACAAGTCCTCCGGCATCGGACGTGAAAACCACTCCATGATGCTGGACCACTACCAGCAGACCAAGAACCTCCTGGTCAGCTACAACGAGAACAAGCTGGGCTTCTTCTAGGTCGATGGGATCCAGGGAGCCAGAGCCAGAGGGGGAGGGCAGATGCCCGACGACCGGCTTCACGCCGCGGTAACGCTGCCTGGGGAAGACTTTTCTCGGGTGGCGCTCACCGCCACCGCCATTGAACTGCTCCACAAACTCTGGGAGCAGCACGGTCCACTGATGTTCCACCAATCCGGGGGTTGCTGCGATGGTTCCTCGCCCATGTGCTACCCGGCCGGTGACTTCATCACTGCCGAGGCCGATGTGCTGCTGGGCAGCTTCGACCTGGGTTCGTCCCTGGAACCTAAGCCGCTGGACTTCTGGATGTCGAGGGAGCAGTTCAATTACTGGAGCCACACCCACCTGACCGTGGACGTGGTGCAGGGCAGGGGGAGTGGCTTCTCCGTGGAGGCGCCCGAAGGCAAGCGCTTCCTGATCAGGTCAACGCTGATGGACTGGCCGGTGTAGACAGTTCGAATATCGCAATTCCGGAAGAGTCCTGACGCCATGGAGCGGCGTCCCGCTAAAAACAACACCGCCCCGCCACGGAAACCGTGGCGGGGCGGTGCGGTAAGAGCACCCTGAAGGGTGAGAGCGAAGAAACTAGCCGATCTTGTTGGCAGCCTCAGCATCGGAGGACGGAGCGCCGAAGGCTACTCCGGCACCCAGGTTGGCCCGCAGCTTGGCGCCGAGTTCGGCATCAACGTTGGTCCAGTACTGGATGGCGCGTTCCTTGATGCCGGGGCTCTTGACGCCACCCACGGCACCGGTGATGGTCTCAAGCAGACGGGCCTTGGCACCGTCGTCGTAAACCTCGCGGTACAAGGTACCGGCCTGGACGAAGTCGCTGTCCTCGGCGTGCAGGGAATGCGCAGCGAGGGTCAGCTCGCCGTCATTCTCCCAGCCGCCGGCCGGGTTCTGCGGCTCAACGGCTGCGGGACCACCCAGCGAGTTCGGTGCGTAAACCGGGACCGAGGGGGCGTTGAACAGGTAACGTCCGGCGCCGTCCTGGCTGTAGTTGTTCACCTGGTTCTTCGGCTGGTTCACCGGGATCTGGGCGTGGTTGGTACCCACGCGGTAGCGGTGCGCGTCTGCGTAGGAGAAGATGCGCGCCTGCAGCATCTTGTCCGGGGACGCAGCGATGCCCGGCACGAAGTTCGACGGCGCGAAGGTGGCCTGTTCGATCTGCGCGAAGTAGTTCTCCGGGTTTCGGTTCAGCTCCATGGTGCCGACCTTGATCAGCGGGTAGTCCCCGTGCGGCCAGACCTTGGTGAGGTCGAACGGGTTGAAGCGGTACGACTTGGCATCCTCGTAAGGCATGACCTGGACGTGCAGGTCCCAGGACGGGAAGTTACCGGCGGCAATGTTTTCCTGGAGGTCGCGGATGTAGAAGTCTGCATCCGCGCCGGCCAGCTCTTCCGCCTGCTCGCTGGTCATGGACTTGACGCCCTGGTTGGACTTGAAGTGGTACTTGACCCAGAAGCGCTCGCCCTCGGCGTTGATCCACTGGTAGGTGTGCGAGCCGTAGCCCTGCATTTCACGCCAGGAAGCCGGCAGGCCGCGGTCGCCCATGAGCCAGGTGACCTGGTGGGCGGACTCGGGGGAGAGGGTCCAGAAGTCCCACTGCATGTCAGCGTCACGCAGGTGGCTGCCCGGAAGGCGCTTCTGCGAGTGGATGAAGTCCGGGAACTTGATGCCGTCACGGATGAAGAAGACAGGGGTGTTGTTGCCTACGAGGTCGTAGTTGCCCTCGGTGGTGTAGAACTTGACCGCGAAGCCGCGCGGATCGCGCCAGGTGTCGGGGGAGCCGTTTTCGCCGGCGACGGAGGAGAACCGGATCAACATTTCGGTGTCGACGCCCGGCTGGAGGAAGGCTGCCTTGGTGTATGCGGAGACATCTTCGGTGATCCTGAAGGTACCGAATGCGCCGCCACCCTTGGCGTGCACTACGCGCTCCGGAACCCGCTCACGGTTGAACTGGGCGAGCTTTTCAATCAGGTAGTGATCCGTCAGGACGATGGCACCGTCGGCACCTACTGACTTCGAGTGTGCGTCGGACGTGACGGGGGCACCTGACTGGGTTGTTGAAATGGCAGTCATTGTTCTCCTATTTCTCTATTACTTGTGAGGGACGTTCAGAAGGAAGTTGTTGTTTGCGCTGGCAGTCGGCGCAGATGCCCTGGTACATCACGTCGGCGATCTGAATAGTCATCGGCGTGGTGTTTTCGTTCCAGTGCGGGGTGAGGCAAGGGGCATGTCCGACGGCGCAATCGACGTCCTCCACGCGTCCGCAGCTGATGCAGATGGCGTGGTGGTGGTTGTCATTGACCCGTGTTTCGTACAGGGCCGGGGAGTGCGGAGGCTCAAACCGGCGCAGCATATGCAAATCCGTCAGGTCGCCCAGGACCACGTAAACGGACTGCGCGGTGAGTTCGGGGAGCTCTTGACGGGCGGCTGCAAGGACGTGCTCAGCCGGTGAATGCGGGTGGCGCTCCACGGCGGCAAGAACAGCCAGCCGCTGCTTGGTGACCCGGCGGCCGTGGGCGCGCAGGGCATTGGCCCATGCTTCCTGGCTCTCCGGGTATTCGCTCATGGATCCATTGAAGCACTTATTATGAGTACTTCACAATAAGGCTTGGCTAACTTTTGGTGTGTCCAACAGCCGGGCCAGTGGATTGAACGCCTCACCAGCCGATCGCGCCACCGCATGGATCTCCAGCTGACCGCCGGACGGCCCTTCTGCCACCAGGCAGCTGAGCCCGTTTACCGAGCCGAGGTCTGCGATCTGTTGCAGCTCAGCCGCCAGGGCCAGCAGTTCCTGTGCCGTCAGGTCATCAACAGAAGAGACCTTGCGGCCGGTGGACAGGATGGCATGGTGCGGGCCCGCTGGCGATTCAGGGCTCAGCCGGGTAATCAAGGGATCCGACGGCGGCACCCCCTTAGGTGCAGCGCCTCGGGCAGCACCTCCGGCAGCGGCGCGCCGCAGCGCAAGCCGCAGCCCGCCGTCGTACTGCTGCAGTTCCCCCGCACTGAGCGGCACCCGGCGGTGGGCCGGCATCGCCAGTTGTTGCCCCGGCGTCGTGGTTTCCCCGGAAAACCGGCCGAAAATGTGGAAGGTGGGCGTGGACGATTCGGCCTCGGGCTCGGCGATGGCGGTGCCGAGCGGATGCCACTGATAGGCGAAGAACAGGCAGAATGTGCGGGTGCCAAAAACTTCGGCGAGCGCGGCGCGGGCTGCCCCGAAGCAGCGGAGCCAATCGGCGGCGGAGGCGGTGTCGAAGGCCACGGCGGGATCGGTGAGCCGGATGGTCAGGTGACCGGGGGTGAGGGTAGTTGCGGGACGCGTGACCTGCCAGAGTGTGGAACCAAAAAGCAGCCGCCGCGACACCCCCATGCCTCAACCCCTTCCCCTCCGCCCTGACCCTACCAACAGAAGCGGGGTGTGTCAGTGTTGAAGGAAGGGCACAGGCCCGGGGACCCGGCGCCGGAACCCGCCGCGCGGCAGATCCGTTCAGCACGGTAGAAGGGCCCAAGGGCTTCGCCCAAACAGCAGAACCAGCAGCAGGAGGCGCAGTGCACCGGCACTACAACGGCTTGAAAACAGCGGCACTTTTCGGGGTCCTTTGGGCCGTGCTGCTGGGGCTGGGTGCTTTGATTGGCGTTGGCACCCGCAGTTCCACACCCATCTGGATCATGGCGGTGGTGGGCGTGGCCACCACCTTCTATGGCTACTGGAACAGCGACAAGATTGCCATCCGGTCCATGCAGGCGTACCCCGTGAGCGAGTTGGAGGCACCACAGCTGCACCAGATGGTCCGTGAGCTGTCCGTCCGGGCCAACCAGCCCATGCCGCGGATCTACATATCGCCCACCATGACGCCCAATGCCTTCGCCACCGGCCGGAATCCGAAGAACGCCGCCGTTTGCTGCACCCAGGGCATCTTCCAGCTCCTGGACGCCCGCGAACTCCGCGGCGTCCTGGGCCATGAGCTGATGCACGTCTACAACCGGGATATCCTCACTTCTTCCGTGGCGGCGGCGGTGGCGGGCGTGACCACTTCGGTGGGCCAGATGCTGCTGTTCTTCGGCGGCGATCGGCGCAACGCCAACCCATTGGCCATGATCGCCATGGCGCTGCTGGCACCTTTTGCAGCGTCCCTGATCCAAATGGCCATCTCCAGGACCAGGGAGTACGACGCCGACGAGGACGGTTCGCAACTCACTGGAGATCCGCTGGCACTCGCCTCAGCCCTGCGCAAGATCGAGCAGGGTGTGCGGATCGTGCCGCTGCCCAGGGAGCAGGACCTGGTCAATTCCTCGCACCTGATGATCGCCAACCCGTTCCGTGGCGGTGCTATGGTCAAGCTCTTCTCCACGCATCCGCCCATGCAGGAACGGATTGCGCGGCTGGAACGGATGGCGGGCCGGCCAGTCGCCCCGCGCAGCTTCGGTACCCGGACACAGAACCGGCCCGGGGATATCCGCTAAGGAATTCCCGGACCGGTCCCAACGGTGTGAGGGCGCAGAAGGCCGCCTTCGCTGAAGGCGGCCTTCTTGTGTCTGCCGGGAAACACCGCAACAGTCCCGCGGGAGAAGCGGTGCTAGCTGCGGAAGTTCACGAACTGAAGGTCCGCCTCGTCGAAGTCCTTCAGCAGGGCCATAGTGGCCTGGAGGTCGTCACGGGACTTGGACGTGACGCGCAGTTCGTCACCCTGGATCTGGGACTTGACTGACTTGGGGGCTTCGTCCCGGATCAGCTTGTTGATCTTCTTGGCAAGATCCTGCGCGATGCCTTCCTTGATGGTGGCTTCCAGCCGGAATTCCTTGCCGGAGGCGTAGGGCTCGCCGGTGTCCAGCGACTTCAAGGAGATACCCCGGCGGATCAGCTTGGACTGCAGCACATCCAGGACAGCCAGAACCCGTTCCTCAGAGTTGGCCTTCATCAGGATTTTCTCGCCGCTGAAGTCCACCTCTGCGCCCACGCCCTTGAAGTCGTACCGCTGAACCAGTTCCTTCTGTGCCTGGTTCAGTGCGTTGGCAACCTCCTGCTTGTCTACCTTGCTTACGACGTCGAACGTTGACTCGCCTGCCATGACTCTCCTTCGTTGGGGTGTCCGGGTGATCCGGCTCGGTTTCTGTGAGCCGGCGCTGGGCCGGCGATTCTGCATTCCAGACTAGTACGGATGCCCGGCGGGTGGGCAGTGGCAGGACGCACAGTTTGCTCACAGCAGAGGCACTGCGGGAATGAAGTTACGCAAGGCAAAGTTGGAGCTGTTGATTCAGTCGCCGGAAAGGGAACAGCATGCACCGCGAGGCAGCCCGATATGTCACAACGACCACAGCAGCGGCCGCCGGTGCGGTGGCTTCCGCAGCCACTGCTGCGATCCTTGCAGCGTCGGTGATTCTTGCGCCTGTGCCGGATGCCACCACCCGGATTCAGGGCATCAGCGAGGACCTCCTCAGGGCCGTGCAGTTGAACCAGATGACGGAAGAGCAAGCCGTCAAGTTCCAGGCCAGGCTTGCGGGACGGATCCTTGGTGAAGGTGGCGCGGGGTCCACCCTTACCTGAGCCGAGCCCCGTCTCCGCCCGGAATACAGGGCATTTTCCGCCGATTCGATTCTTCGGCCTAAGTTCTGTAAAGTTGTCTTGCCCGCGGTTCACGGATGCGGATCGGCCCGGAAACGGACTTATTCCATCACGGCGCAGCGGGTGATCTTCTTTTTGAAGTTCGGCAGATTACCCGAGCGGCCAAAGGGGGCTGACTGTAAATCAGCTGGCAACGCCTACGGGGGTTCGAATCCCTCATCTGCCACCAGCCAGTAATGGCAAGGAATTTAGCCCTTCTGGGACCTCTTATGAGGTTCCGGAAGGGCTTTTTTTATTTTCGGTGATCACACTTGTGAGCACACCTTGACGCTTGCGTGACACGGGCAGCAGCGCGGAGGCTCCTTCAGCGGCGTTCCTGGCGGCGTTACCCACCATATGCGCGTACAGGTCCCGCGTGATCTGACTGTTGCTGTGGCCCATAGTTTTGGACACGATGCCCAAGTCCTGACCTGAGGCCAGCATCAGCGACGCGTGCAGGTGCCGGAGGTCATGGAAGCGCATCGGCGGCAAGCCCAACTTCTCCACCATCAGCTCAAAGAGCTTCGAGGGGTAGCCCGGCCGAAGCTGGCGGCCATCCTCATAGGTGAAGACGCGCCCGGAGTTTCGGTAAGCCTCACCCCATGCTTCCCGTTCACGCGCCTGCTGGAACTGCCACGTCAGGAGAGCGGCAACGGCGCGGTCGGAGAGGGCAACAACCCGGTTCTGTCCGGCCTCTGTTTTGATGGTGCCCTCAAGTATGTCCCTGCCTACCTGCACAAGCTGGACACGGCCGACCAGCCGCCGGCCTGCAAGGTCTACGTCCTGCCAGCGCAGTCCACATAGTTCCCCACGGCGCATACCGGACAGTATTGCAACCTCAAACAACGCCCCTAGTCGGTGCTCAGTGGCGGCATCAAGGAATGTCCCGGCATCGGCGGGCTCCCATACCTCGATCTTGCTCTTCTCCACGCGGGGGAGCCGGGCACCGGCGGCCGGATTCTCCCCGAGAAGACCGTCCTGGACAGCATCGGTTAAAGCGCTGGAGATTGTGGCGTGGATGCGCTTTATGGTGACGGCACCACGGCCAGCCGCCTGAAGGCCAGCTATGAGAATGGCTACGTGCTGGCGGCGGAGTTCCCTGAGGAGGAGCTTCTCTCCGAACGCGGGGGCGATGTCGTTCTCAATGTAAGCCCGATACATGCGGAGCGTGGAGGGCTTGAGCTGGGAGTGTTCCTCCTGGGAGGCCGGCCATGTGCGGAGATACCCGGCTACCTTCGTACGCTTGAAGTCATGGACCTGATTTGTCAGCGACCTCTCCGCCTCCCGCAGGGCTGATTCTGCCTCTTCGGCCGAGGGGTACTTGTAACCGCTGATGTAGCGGCGCTTTCCCGTGGCCGGATCAAAACCGGCGGAAAGCCTGAATCCCCACGTGCCATGGCGGTAGCTCTTGAGCTTGGGGCACTGCGCCCCGTATTGCTTGCCCGTTTCGTCACGGCACCCGCAGCGGCGGCTAACCTTTGCCATTTACATCCTCCGGTTGGTGTCTACGACGGACCTCATCCGTGTAGCGGATGAGCCCATTAACATCCAAGGTGCTGTCACCCTGGGACGGGACACCCCCCGTTTCAGTAGAAAGGCCCGAATTCGTCCTGGAGCCACTGCTGGTAGGCGGCTCTTTGGGTCTCTTGTATCGCTTCCTCTCTCACGTTGTCGATTGTGAGGTCTAGGTGAAGGAGGGGGAATGTCCAATCACGGGCAACGGTCTTGCCGGCCTTTGTGCGGGCAAGCTTGAATTCCTCGTGGGCGGAGGGATCAACGCCTTTCAGATCCTTGCTATAGAGCTCGTTCAAAATCTTGACATTCAGCTTCGTGCAGACGTCCCATCTCGATGATTCGTCGAACTTGACGCCTTTCCACGTGTGGGCGACGACCCTGATTCCTTCTGAGGTCAGCGGCCCTGAGGCCTTCATAGCGAGGACGAGGTCTGTCACGGGTTGATGAGCGCTGAGATATTCGAGGTGTCCGCCGCCCCCTCCAGTTCCATATCAGACCCGGCCGGCCCAAGAAAAATGTGACCAACGGACTCCGGGACAGTCATCTTCGAGCAGCTCCAGGTGTTACGAAATCCACCGGTCAGAGTGTTTAGAGTTGCTTGGCAAGTGTGATTACCCGGGTCAGGAATAGCTTTCTAAGTTCCTCGTTTGGGGCTACTGAGGTAAAAACGACGGCGAGCATCACTGCGGTGTCCAACCGCAGGATCGGCCATGCTGGGGTTTCTGTCGCGACGGTTCCTCCCTCACGTGCGTAGCCTGCACGGAAGGCCTCGTAGTCCAGTCCGTTCTCTGCAATGGCTGCGTACTCTTCGATACGAGCAATCTCCAGTTCGGGTGCGGCTCCCAAAGCATTGCTCCAGTCGAAAATGGACTGCGGCTGGCTGTTCAAGACACGGACGTTCTGGCGTCTAATGTCCAAATGGGTAACCCGCGGGCCGCTCAGGCTCTTGTCCAGATCGCGTAGCATCCGTGTAGTTTTTGGGAGGGTGGGCAGGTCGGCATGTTTGCCCAGTTCGGCGTAGCGCTGTTCCACTCGCTGCACAATGCGTGGATTGACCGGCATACCGTTTTGCGCCACGAATTCCATATCGGGCAGCGGCAGCTGATGCATCCTGGCAACAATACCGCCCAATGCTGCCGCGTCGAGTGCCGATCCGTCATCTTCGATAACGTCGACGATGAGGACTGGGAAACCGTCTTGGTCGATGAGATCCAGGGGTTGGGCGCTGGGTATTCCGTTAGCAGATGCCCACGCTGCCAGGGCCATCTCCTGGCGCTGAAGGCCAAGGGCCGATACTCCTGGATTGTTCGCTGTGTTGAACTCGGGTGTACGCGGGATGCGGTATCCCTCCTGGCGCCCGTCGCGGATGGCAGTGTAGAAGAGAAACTCTGTGCCGGAGCCGGAGAGGGTGAGCTCGTGCGCGTCTCTGCTTGCGGCGATACCTTGCGCCGCTTCGGAAGGTTCGCGCCGGGTTTTGGTGCTCATGCTCC
The DNA here is from genome assembly GCF_055361265.1 of Pseudarthrobacter sp. TRD_SC_9. Classification (NCBI taxonomy): domain Bacteria; kingdom Bacillati; phylum Actinomycetota; class Actinomycetes; order Micrococcales; family Micrococcaceae; genus Pseudarthrobacter; species Pseudarthrobacter sp. TRD_SC_9. The sequence continues at coordinate 2,957,144 of NZ_CM143956.1, read as the reverse complement.
TACCGAAACTGGTGAGGCTGACCATGTTCGGTGCAGCCACCGCTCGTACGATTCGCCGCTTGCCTGGGGAACCGTCAAGTAGAAGGGATGCAGTACTCGAGAGCTGCCGCCTTCCATGCCTGCGTGCATGGAGCCGATGTTGTTTGTGACGAGCAGGTCGAATTGCTCGCTGACAAGGCAGGTTTCGTATTCTGCCTTGAATTCAGAAGCTGACAGGCCCAACCCTTGGTGAACAACGTGGCAGAACAGGCGCAGGGTCTCCCCGACGCAGTTCCCGCATGGGCACTTAGCGATGAGTAGTTCAAGGTCGGGGAAACGCGTGCGGTGCTCGCACGAAATGTCTGCTTCTGCACGGATCAAGGGTGTTCCCCTCAAACTTGCTGTGCCTACGCCCAGCATGCCGGCGAGGGTGGGGTAGTTGCTGCCGTGGATGGAGCGTTCTTGGAAAGCCGATCTCAGGTTGGCCGCGTACCACTGGGCGACGTCCTGGACTCCGGAGCGGCCGTGCCGTGCTGCGGCATCTGTCACCACACGCACCAAGTCAACGTGCGGAGTGACGCTCAGCCCCTGGCCCGGATCGGAGATGAATATCCCTTGGTAAAGCTTATGAGTATGGGTTGTGGTGAATCCTTCTGACGAAAAGACCCTCTCAGTCTCTTGCCAGTCGTTGACCAACTCTCTACTTGGCGTCAGATATGACGAGTGCTGCCCGTCGTGGTGCATAAGCATGTTTCGTGTCGGGGCATCGGTTGGCATGATCGTAGTTTGAGGGCGATCGACTTCCACATATAGCTGTTCCGGTGCCCCGTTTCGAATCATTGTCGAAGCAAGTGCGCGCATGATTTGCTCGGCGATATCGCGGCTTTCATTGTGAGAAAGCCGGAGACGTCCGATGCGGAAAACGGCGTATCCGTTCCTGTCGAGAGCCGTCGCGCCTTGCTCGGCAGCATCAGCAATTGAAGAGGCGCTGACCGACCCACCGTCGGCCGGGTGGATCACGGATTCTGGACTAGCGAACTTCATTGCATTCCCTTTCGATGATTGGACAACTAGACAGTCACGGTGCCGGGGACCGACTGCCACCGGTAGCCCCGCACTGAAGGCGAGAGAAGGAGGATGAGGATCGTAATGACCGTGCCGACAACCGAGGCGGCAAAGACGGACTGGACATTGGTCAGCGATGCGATAATCGGCGCGACGATGAAGGATGCGGGCAGCAGGCTGAACGAGATGAACGCGTTCAGGGATGCCACCCGGGCAAGTGAGCCAGGTGCTACGGCTCTCTGCATGGCTGTCGTTACAGTGACCTGATAGAAGCCCAGGGCGACTCCGGTGGCGGCCTCCGCCGCCACAAACCAGGCCGGGTGCCACTGCATTATCAAGCATATTGGGGGAAGGGCTAAGGCTGCCACGCCATAGGAGGCCCATCTCAGGACGGGGGCTTGGGGCGGGACACGACCTCCAGCGACGGCTCCTAGTATCTGTCCAAGCCCGAAGACGGCCAGCGCGATCGGCCAAAGGGACGGGCTTCCAAGCGCAGCCGCGGCAGCCGGTCCCAAGACCAGGAACGGCCCGGTCACTGCGAAGAGCAAGATGGAGGAGGCGCACATTTCCGAAACCAGCCAAGGGAGCGACGATAAGTCCTTGGCTCCCGATTTGATGGCCTTCCAAGCTGACGTCGCCTTCGTTATGGTGCCCCGTGATGAGGGGAGTCCCAGCAGAAGCAGCGCAGCGGTGAAGAATGAGAGCCCATCTGCTACAAGCGCCCACGGTGATATCCCGAACAGGACAAAGAGAGCACCTATAAGGGGGCCGGCTGTTGAAGCAACACTGGAAGCTGTAGACAGTGCAGCGTTAGCCGACCCGATGCCCTCGGGGGTGGTGATGCTTGGGAGATAAGCCGTACTGGCGGGCCTGGCAACGGCAACGGCAGAACCAAAAATCACTTGGGCAGCCACGAGGAGCAAGACCGAGCCCTGCCCTATGAGCATCACCCCCGAGAAGACTTGAGCCAGACCGGCCACGAAGTAGGAGATCATGAGGAGCGTACGGCGTTCATATCGGTCCCCGGCCACACCTCCCCATATCAATACAACGCACTTGGGCACGGCCGAAGCAGCGAGAATCCATCCAGTCTCGACAGCTGAGTATCCTGCGATACTGGCCGCCAGGGCCATGACAGCGAGGGTGGCGCCATCGCCGATTATTGAGATGGTGCTGCTGGTGAGGAACCGTCGCCGGTGTGCCTTTTGAATAGGCTTCTCGATTTGAAGAGTCGTCAATTGAGGTCCAATGCGGCGGGTAGTTGGTCGAGGCTGGAGAGGATCGTTGCCCCTGAGTAACTCAGGCTTCCTGTTCTATCGATAAGGACCAGCTTGATCCCGGCGGCGTGTGCGGCGCCGCCATCCACGGCTATGGAATCGCCTATAAGCACAGTTTGCCGCGGATCGGCGTTCAGCGCCGATGTTGCGTGATGAATGGCTTGAGGGTCTGGCTTGGCGTACCCCGTTTCACCGCTGATGGATAGATGGTCGAAGTATTGCGTGAGACCAAGGATGTCCAGTATTTCCCGAAGCCAAGGGTCGAAATTTGAGACGAGACCAATCGCTCCGACTCTTTCGTCTTTGCGGAGCTTGTCGAGGCATGGAAGTACGTCGGGGAAGTCTGTGTAGTTTGCAGGGTCGAGAATGGCTTTTGCAGCGGCCAGGCATCTGGTGGGGTCGGGTGTTCCGTCGGACCTAAGGATGGTGGTTTCCAGGAAGCTGTACCAGCCTTTGAGGCGAAGGTCGGGGTCTGGTTCGTCGTCAGGCCAGAGCGCGTCCGTACCCATGCTCGACAGGGCGTGCTGGATGCTGTCCTCTGGGTTTGATTCTGTCCAGGTGCCGCTGGAGAGGAGCAGTTCGTGGAATGTCCGCCGAGGTGTCACGAGAGTGCCGCTAGCGTCGAAGAGCACAGTTAGTCGGGACATTTAGAGCACTCCTAGCGCGATGAGATCGGTCCGGACTTCCAAGTTGCGTTGGGTCCAGTAGGCATGGACTTTTTGATTGTCCGTTGAAATGAAGTTCACCAATGGCTCGATGCGGCAGCCTCGTAGTTGCTTTACTTTCAGGGCTTCGGGTCCGTAGTTAATGGTCTTCACAGCTGTGCCATGCAGATGTTTGATAAGTGCGTAGAACGCCAAGTTGAAATAGAGCCCAGCGCTGCGAGTCTGTTGGGTTTGAATGATCCCTAGATGTCGTGGCTGGGCTGAGGAGTCCCCTCGGATGAAGCTTAGGAAACCAACGGGCGACTCGTCAGGCCCGGTTGCCAGGAGAATCCCGTAGGAATCTCCAAAGTCTTCTATGGCTTTCTCGTGGCTTCTCATGACGTGAGAAGTTGAACCTCCGGCGAAGCCGTGCCGAGAGTACGTGTCCAGCTGCAGTTGAGCCAGATCTTCATTGAATTCGGTCACCTCGATGGCTCTTACGCCGAAGCCGGCGCTTTCGAAGATTCGCATTTCCTTCCGCGCACGTCTTCGGTGGTGTGCTGTTAGGTCATCCTGGTAGCTTGCGGGGCCGTTGGGTAGATCAAGTACGCCTTGTGCGCCGCTGAGGTATTCGACGTACCCGGCCTCGACCAGCAGGTCACGGACTTTTCCTGCTTTGCTCAGCTCGACATGGAGCATTCCGCGCGTTCTGTAGCCATTACGGCCATGATTGATCCAAATTTGCAACGCCTCACTGACGTCTTCGCCGACGAAGCCCGCCATGTATGCGTTTGGGATGGCACAACCTAGTGCTGGATAGTCGGAAGTTTGCCAGTCTTTTCCGGCAGGGTCGAAGGCGCCATAGGGCGACGGTTCCATGAGGTCATAGCTCACAAGTGCTCCGTCATGTCCGGCGACTATTGATTCCGGGCTTCCAATGCGGCTGGACATGCAGCTAAGCCACGTCAGGGTTCTGGTCACGTACTCACCGCGGCTCAGCCTCCCCCACAGCAATTGGGCTGCGGGGTCGTTCAAAGCCAGAAACTCTCTGGGCTGCAGGTTCAGCTCTTGGGGGATTCTAGGGCTTGATTGCAAGGTATCCCTCGAATTGGAGCGACTTGTGGATGATTCCGACGGTTCCAAATCCGGCTGTCCTCAGCCTTGCCAGGTTCTCTGCGCTGGAACTTGGGGCGAGAACGCTCTTGAGGCTGCGGGTTTTGGAAACAATTTGGTGCGGCGAAAAGCCCTGTTCGAGTTTGAAGTCAGTGTGCAGCTGCGTGAGCATGTCCTGAATGACGCTGTTGCTCTCTATTACCTTCTCGAAGAGCATGAATCCGCCGCCCGGACGCAGGGAGTCGAAAATCTGGTTGATTGCTTCGACTCGTCTGCTGGGTTCGAGGAACTGCAGGGTGTAGTGGCTGGCGACGAAATCGCAGCGGTTATAAGGGAAGGCTGTTATGTCCCCCAGTTCGAACGCCAGGTTCAGTTTGGTGTGCGAAGTCGCGGCATGCCTGACCATCTCATCTTCGACGTCGATACCGACAACGTTGAGTCCGAGACTTCGGTGCTCATCTGCCAAACGCGAGCTAAGTGTTCCTGTAGAACACCCGAGTTCGTACATTAGGCCGTTGGGCTTGGCGAAATACTTGGACATGGCAACAGTCAGATCATGGCCCCAGCTATACCCCGGCACGCTGCGGGCAATGTGACTGTCGAAGGTCCCCGCAACACCCTGCCCGAAAGTCCACTGCCCGGCCTTCGCCGCTATATCGTCGCCGACGTCGTTGCCGACGGTATCAATTCCTGATGTCATTACCGCGGCTTCCTCGTTGATTCTTGGAATGATTCGATCTCTATCCTGTGTTGCGCAGCATGGCTTGTGGCCAACTGCAGCGCTTCGGTAGGAGTGGGGGCCGTAGCTACCACATACGCAAGCCGCGATTGTCTCGTAACTGCCATCCGGTGCGGTAAGGGGCGATAAACCACGTCGACACCACCTGGCCACGGGTAGTCTGGTTGTTTCATCGATAGCAGCCGGCCTTCTGTGGTCGGGGAGATAAACCAGATGCTCCCGGCACCGCGGACTGGCTGGAGATCGATATCTGCAGATTGTCCGCAATGAAGAGCGACGTAATGGGCCACGAGGTCGATATTTGTGGAGTGCTGAACTATTCGCGGGATGTCGCCTCCAGCAACACGAGGGTTAATCTCTATCAAGGCCGGGCCATCACGGGTCAACTTAAGCTCCACATGAGCCACGGTGCCCTTCAAGCCGACAACCTCGAGCCACCGCTGAAGGACACCTTCAATCTCCGGTGCAACCGAATTGTCAGGCATGCCTGGGAACACAACCCCCAGTTCTCTGCGGTGAGGTGGCGGACTGATATGCGTTTGAGTCAGCCCGACGAGCTTCCATCGACGGCTGCTGTCCTCCCACGCGAGTTCTGCGCTGTACTCGGGCCCGTCCACCGCTTCTTCGACCATCAGGGAGACGCCGTCTCCTGGCCCGATGACTCTACCTGCGTCGACCAGGGCCGTCTGGAATGTTTCATCGTCGGGACAGAGGTAGACACCTACAGACGAGCTACCTGTGGATGGTTTGACGATCACTGGATATCCAAGGGGGGATTGCCGGGTCTCGGGCGTAACCGCTGCGAACTGGACGTCCCGACCAATTCCGGCCACAGCTAGCCGCGTTTCCCTCTTGTCTTGACACTTGGCGATGGCATGAGAACTTGCTCCTGGCAAGCCCAGGATCTCTCTAACAATGGCAGCCAGACCCTGATTATGGTCATCCAGAGCGAGGACTGCATCGATCCCACGCGCTCGACACGCCGCAGCTATCTCCTCTGCGTGCAACTTGTCAGTGCCAACTTGAACTACTTCGTCAACAACATCCAAGTTGATGTCCGCGGTCTCATACCGGACCTCATCCTCAGTAAAGAGCACGATTCGGCGACCGAGAGCCCGCGCCGCTTCAAGCGCATAAGGTGTAGCACCTGTCAACGTTAGTTCGATAAACGCGATTGCCGGTGAACCTTTGTAGTGGTCATCGTTCCGAAACGTCATTTGTCAATATCCCCCAAAAAAGGCTCCGACCCTTCACAAGGGGCGCCTGTGTTCCACTTCACTAACTAAACCGGATGCAGGCTACCACTTGGATCTGGGGGACGCTTGTCATACCGAACTGGCGTCTGCACTTTCTCCCTGTCTGGTTCCTGTATGGGAATGCCACGGTGGTAGATGGCTTGTGTATCAAGCGAATCGCGCGGCTTCCCGGCTGACGTTCTTGGGCTTCATCCTGCCAACCAGAGGGAAGGTCTCAGCAAACCCAACTTTCCCTTCAACCTGAACTCACGATGCAGAAGCGCCGGACCCTTAAGCTGCACTTTGCTGCGATAACCGCCTTTCGAGATTTCGGCCGCACGGGGCTCTGCAGCGAGAGCTCATCCATGTTCTCGGCCTTATCGTTGGATTTATGAGCAATGAGGTGAGCGAGGCGTACTCACGCCGAGCAGCGGAGTACACCGGTCTCTTTGGGTCGATGAGTGCCGTGCATCCATCAGACAGTCAGATCGTGTCTACCTGGGCCGACGCTATCGAGGGTAGCGTCATCGATGTGGGCTGTGGTCCAGGCCAATGGACGAACTTCCTAACAGAGCACGGGCTTGCTGCCTGCGGACTGGATCTAGTACCCGAGTTCATCGACCGCGCGCGCAACACATATCCTGGCGTACCGTTCGAGGTTGGCAGTCTAAACACCCTTGATTTCGAAACAGGAACGTTAGGCGGGATCCTTTCCTGGTACTCACTCATTCACCATGAGCCCGGCACGATCAGGATTCCACTGTTGGAGTTCAGCCGCGTGCTAAGAACCGGCGGTGCGCTGCTCATCGGGTTCTTCGAGGGCCCCGTGGTCGAAAGGTTCGCTCACGCGGTTGCCCCGGCATATCGCTGGCCGGTGAGCGACCTCAGTGACGAGCTAACCTCGGCCGGCTTTGATGTGGTCGAGACCCACGTCAGAAAGGCCACAGGCCAGCGGCCCCAGGCGGCAATCATCGCTCAACGTTCCTAACCGACAGTTAGAGGATCCTTGGAGGCGTGTCCCACCACCAAAGGCGTCCCAGTTCTAAGGAACTGGGACACTTGTCATTTTCAGGAGCTGATTGCACCGAATGTTCCGAAGGCCCGGAAGACGAAGGGAGAGGGCGTACAAGTTCAAGCCCAGCGCACCGGGCTAGGTCGCCGAAATCGCTGAAAAAGCGCAGTAGGTACCGGCAGTGCTGGGTTTTCCAGATGCCGGTACCTACTAAAGAGGACGATCCGTTTTACTGATTCGTTTCGTGCTGCGTCTTATTGAGCTTCCGACGCTGTGCGCTGCGGCCGACGAAAAATACTGTAAAAAGTGCGACGGACAACACTGCAAGCGCGACGGCACGCCAGGCAAAATCTTGCGCGTTGGTTACGTCTCCTCGGCTCTCAATCTCCTGAAAAAGGATCGAAGTCAGGCCAGCGAGTAGCAGCGCCAAGGCTCCGCTGGCGATGGCACCAATAAGAGATAGTCTCAGCCAGTTTCGCTGTTTGCTCATTCGATATGACTCCTCATGATCATGTTTCAATAGAGATTTGCTGTTTTCCAGTTGCAATGGTGAAAAGCCACGCCGTTGGTCCAGACTGTTGTGCGATCCGGGCGGAACCGTTCGAGATTCCAGGTGCCGGCAAAAGCGTTTCCGAACGCATGGCAGTCGAATTGCTGTCGCAGCGTCGCCTTGCTCCACAAAATTGGGCCAATTGGAACTGGGTCTTACCTGTGTGTACCACTACCAAGGAAATGGGACACCTCGTACTCGTTACTGTGCGCGCTGGCGGTTTCAGGCCGCTAGGGTGAAGCAACTACCAATCTGCGACGGGAGTAGGTTTCAATGGCAGTAGCCCGACAGCACCATACCGTGCCGAACTTTTACCTCAAGGGCTTTGCGACGGAAGCCCAGCAGATAGGGGTTGTGCAGTTGCCTGGAACGCGTCGATTTGTCCAGGCCACTAGTGATGCGACTACCAAAAGGATTTTTACGCTATTCCCGGTCATGTCGACGGCCCTGACGTATTTGAAAAAGGCCTGTCGGATCTCGAAGGTGACGCAGCCAAGGTCTGCAAGAAGATAACGGAAGACGGCGTTTGGCCCTTGGCTCAAGCTGATAGGGAAGTATTGGCTACATTCCTGACCATTCAGTTTCTGCGGGGGCCAGACCAGCGCCGCCACATGGAGCAAACAATGGGGTTGATGACTCGGCTAGAGGTCGGAGTGCGCGGAAGGCAGGTGTAAAAGAGTGGGCGGAGAGGGAACTCGGTTTGTCGGTTTCCTCAGACCAAGCAGAGCAAATCTGGGAAGAGGTAACTCAACCAGGAGGGCCGCCCATCAAAGTTGCACCTGTAGGTCATATTCGGCAGATGCTCGAACTAACCCCGGAACTGATTAGGTACTTCGCGGCAAGGCCGTGGCAGATCTACCAGTTTTCCCGACGTAGCTTGTTGACTTGTGACGCCCCTGTCAGTCTCATCCCACCCCAGCACGCGCATGGGTACGAAGGAACAGGTCTCATGAATGCGTGGGCTATAACTGTGCCGCTTTCAAGGAGAACAGGCCTGCTACTGGGAGACCCTACGGCCTTTTTTGGGGAAGTCAGTGGAGCTGAGGTATCAACTGGACAATTCGACCACCGCGGGGAACCCTCAACAGCCGTAGCCCGAATGTTCAACGGGGCGACCATTGGAAATGCTCGACAGTGGGTTTACCACCATCCGGATGATGCAGCGCTTGTGCCCGAGAAGTTGCCGGAGCCAAGAGCAATGGAGATAGAAACCAGTGGGGTGCCAGAACGTTTTTCAGGTGAGCCCTTTTTCGAGCGTTCGATTGAAACCCCGCCCGACTAGCTGCGCCTTCCCACACCTACCCGACCGGGTCTACGCATGTTCAGGATATGAGTACAGCTAAAGACCCTGAACGTTCGGCCCGCTCGCTTCGCGCCCGTGCCTTGGATGCTTTTGTGATTGCTTTTGTTACGGCATTCGGCGGAGCGGCGCCGGTCTACTTCTTGAACTGGATTGGAGTTACCTCAGGGCTTGCCTACCCTTAGACGGAGAGTGGAGCGCCTTGGAGTAGGTTTGGGCCATGCCAGTACAGGACCCGGATGCGAACTTGCTTGTTCGCCGAATTATCAAACAGCAAGGGCTGTTGGTCGAGAGCGTCGCCAAAGGTGTGCTTGAGGACTTTGCTTCTCCGCCAGTCGGTTCGCCTGCCTTGCAGGATCGCGAATGGGCCGAGCAAGCAAAGCATGCAGACCTAGTACGGGGTACGTATCTCACCGCTGCAGAGTCCGTGGCCACACTACTGCAGACCATGGATGAATACAGGCGGGCAATCCTCGCACTCCTGTCCGACGACCAGATGCTTCTTCATCCCATCATGAGCTGTGTCAGGGCAATCCATGATGCTGCGCTCCGAATCTGTTCGCTAACGGACCCGACGCTTTCACCCCACGAACGGCTGGCCCGGTCAGCTGCTGATTTTTTAGCGAAGGTTCAGGGCGGAGTCCCAGTACTTCACACATTGGAAGGGTTGATGGATGACGGCAGCGGAGACCTGAAACGAGTTACGGAGGCCAGAACGGGAGCCATAGACTTATTCAGGAAGATTGGTTTGGCGGTGCACGTAAAGGAGAGTACGGGCCAGGCCGCTAAATGTCCGTTATCAAGACAAAGTCGCCAATGTCGATGTCAAAAGTACAGACTTGAGCCGAAAATACACACCGACAGTGCACTTCGCATGGACTCTCAACTCAGGTGCCACACATTCAAACATTTGGGTCACCCATGGGCTTTCCGGACCCTGGACCGAGTTACTGGTATCTATGGTGTTCCCGCTGCTCGATATCTCCGATGCCCTGACAACAAACCTTCTGGGCTATGTCGGGCTTCCAACAACCGAGATCCATAAGAAAACACACTTCCGCAGAGTGATGCTTCTGCGGAGGACGGGTGTCCCGGGTCCGTACGCAGATCACAGAGAGTACGCCGATAACCAGATGACTCCGTAGCGGCGCACGATCACTTTCTGATGCAGCGATGGACCCGGCGAGGGTCGCTCGACCGGACGCCTTTACGATGGTGTCAGCCGGTCAGCTGGCCACATGAGCGTGTTCAGGATCAGGGCGGAGGTGGGTTTGAGGAAGCGAAGGCATGACGCGGCTCCGAATGAGGAGTGGGTTCTGATGTACCGGAAGGGCCTTAGCGGCCAGCGCGTGGCGGACCTGGTCGGGCGGCCTGAAAGAACCGTCGCATATCACCTCAGGCTTGCAAGGGCCGCTGACCCCGGACTGCAGCAAGAACATGAGGCAGCCAAAGCAACTCCAGCCGCCGACACGGCCGCGATGCAAGCGCTCATTACATACGTCCAGGACAACGGAACATTTCCCACGGCCGGGGCACCCGCCCCGAAATCCGAAAATTGGGCCGGTGGCTGTCGAGCCGCCGCCGCGAAAACCGGCTGGGGATCCTGCAGGAGAGGTACCGCACAGGGTTGGCAGTCTTACCCGGTTGGGATGCCCCAGGACCAAAGAGAAGCCGCGAGGACGCGCAGTGGGCCAGGAAGCTGGACGCCTTGGCTGCTTACCTGCAGGCCGGTAACGACTGGCCTCGCAACGGCACAGGCGAGGACGATGAAGAGCGCGCCCATGGCCGATGGCTGGGGACCCAACGCCATCTGCGCAGTACCGGGAAGCTAATACCGTCCAGGGCCCAGACCCTTGACGAGCGGGTGCCGGGCTGGGTGCAGGGCAGAGAAGGCGGAACCAGGACTAAGGGGACTGGATCAGAACCGCCGCGGACACCTCGTGGCGTGCTGCCGCGTGGTTCCTTGAACGCACAAAACCGGAACGGCATGGGCCGCGGCAGAACGTAAACCTGGCCGAATCGCCAGGGAGCCCAGTCGAGATTCAAGGGGTCAGCGTCAAGGAACTCGAAGCGAAAATCGCGGAGCTCGCCAAACGGCAAGGCTACTGACGGACGTCCCCCTTGGTAGGAGGTCCTCTCCTCGTAGGAACATCTGCCATTTTGTCCCGATCCACCTGACACCAAGTTCCATATTCTACGCAGGGGCTTGCCCGATGCACTGATGGGTGCGATCCTGCCCAGCTGCCTGCCCGATACCTGTCCTGCTTAGTACCAATCCAGACGCGCCCCTAGGGCTTTCCCTGCTCATCGCCGTCGCTTTCCAGCGGGTCAGCGGCGTTTACAAGCTCCCCTAGTTGCTGCCCGGACAATTCCCCGCCCAGGAGTTCCTCGACCGCGAACGTAGCGAGGCTTTCTCTCAGATGAACGGTTTGGAACGCAGATAACGCCGGACGTGATCACCCCGTGAGCACACAACGCCGATGATATCTGGTTACGGGCAGTGACAGCGGCCTTGGTCGAGCAACCAAAATGGCTTGAACGACGGGCTGAAAGGTCCGGCCAGTTACGACAGGGTAACCATGTCAGATCACTGAAAATCAGCTGGCAACGCCTACGGGGGTTCGAATCCCTCATCTGCCACCCAAGGAAAAGCCTCCGGAACCAACAGGTTCCGGAGGCTTTTTCGTGCCCGGCTTCGGCGCAGCGGCGGTGAAGCGGGCTCTGGTGCCGCTATGTTACTGACGGGTAGCATAAGGGGATGCACCTGATCCTGCGCACCCTCCTGATGCTCTTCACCTCCACCCGGCGCTCGGCGCTCACCGTCTGGGACTCTGCCTCCCTGCCGCTCCGCGTTCTGCCGACGGACATAGACATCGCGATGCACGTGAACAACGGGATGTACTTTTCGTTGATGGACCTTGGCCGCTTCGACCTGATGGTCCGAAGTGGCGTGTGGAAGCGGATGCGCCAGCGCGGCTGGAGCCCGGTAGCCGCGGGGGAGACCATCGCCTTCCGCAAGTCCCTGCAGCTCTGGCAGCGGTACGCCATAGAAACGAAGATCATCGGCCTGGACGCTAAAGCAATTTACTTTGAACAGCGGATGGTGGCCGATGGCGAGATTTACGCACGTGCCTACATCGCCACGCGCCTGGTCAGCAAGGGCAAGCCGGTCAGCCAGGAGGAGATCCTCCGCGAATTCGGTGAACCGCCAGCTGATGTCCAGCTGCCTGAGTGGATCCATGAATGGCGCGAAACGAACTCCCTGCCGGGCAGCCGGCGTCCCGCTCCGCACCTCTGGTAGACCCGCTCTGCCAGTAGGCTCCCGGTCAAAGCAGCAGAAAAAAGGGACTCCGGCACTTATTCCCTATGACGCGGGAAGCGAACATCCGGGGTTTGGCCGCGACATCAGCGGCGGCCTCGCGTACGGTTAAATCATGGCTACCGTAGACATCACAGGTGAACAGTTCGCATCAACCATCCAGAACAACGACATCGTTCTTGTCGACTTCTGGGCAGAATGGTGCGGTCCCTGCAAGCAATTCGGGCCTACTTACGCCGCCGTTTCGGAGAAGCACCCTGACGTCCTCTTCTCCAAGGTGGACACCGAGGCGGAGCAGCAGCTCGCCGCAGAGGCAGGCATCACCTCCATCCCCACGCTGATGGCGTTCCGCGAAAAGGTGCTGGTGTTCTCGCAGCCCGGCGCGCTTAACGCCCAGCAGCTGGAGCAGGTAGTGGACGCCGTGAAGGCACTGGACATGGACGAAGTCCACGCCCACGTTGCCAAGGCGCAGGCCGAAGCCGGCCAGGCAGGTTCAGACCAGGCCTAACCCACAAGGCTTAACCACAGCGCGGGGTCACGTCGCGTCCAACAACTGAGGTTATTGGACGTGATGTGACCCCGCGTTTGTTAAGGGACTTTGGGTTAGAGCCGCTCGAGCTTCACCGGCTCCGCCAGCAGCGCGCTCAGCGATTCGTTGAGATCCTGCACGGCCGTGCCCTTGGAATGCTTGTCCAGATCCTCTTCGGACGCCCACTGTTCGGTCAGCACCAGCTTTTCCTCGGTGGCCTCCGTCAGTTCATAACGGATGCAGCCAGGCTCATTCACCACTTCGTCGATGGCGATTTCCAGGGCCAGCTTCACACGGAAAAACTCGCCTTCGTTGGGGATGAACGTTGCCTGCAGGTCAATGGGTGCACTCATGAATTTCACAATACCGCCGCTGCATGGCAGTGCCCGGCAAATCGATGCGGCACAGCCCCTCGCCGGTTCATTTAGCTTCATTTGAGGCATTCCTGTTGATAGCGTGCCACCATGCGCGCTTATACAGCCGGGAACACTGACGTTCCACTGCTCGAAGAGACCATCGGCCACAACTTTGAACGGGTTGCGGCCCGGTTCCCCTTCCACGACGCGCTGGTGGAGGCCGCTCCGGTGCCGGGCGGTGATGCCCGCCGCTGGAGTTACACCAAAATGAACGACGACGTCGACCGCCTGGCGCGCGGACTCCTCGCCTTGGGCATCGGCAAGGGTGAGAGGGTGGGCATCTGGAGCCCTAACTGCGCGGAGTGGACATTGCTTCAGTACGCCACTGCGAAGGCCGGTGCAGTTCTGGTCAACGTGAACCCCGCCTACCGCAGCCATGAGCTGGAGTTTGTGGTCAAGCAGAACGGCATGCGCCTGCTGGTCGCGGCGCCGTCGGACCGGAGCAGTGACTACGTCGGCATGGCCAGGGATGCCCTGGCAAAATGCCCTGACCTTCAGCAATTGGTCTTCCTGCCGGACGCCGGAGGAGAGGGACTCGACGCCGGAATTCCTTTCAGCGAGGCGGAACTGACGTACGCCGAGCTGCTCAAGCGGGCTGACGCCGTCGGGCATTCCGCCTTGAAGGACCGCATGGCCGAACTGAACCCGCACGATCCCATCAACCTGCAGTACACCTCCGGGACCACCGGCTTCCCTAAAGGCGCCACGCTCACGCACCACAACATCCTGAATAACGGCTTTTCCATCGGCGAGCTGCTGGGTTACACCGAGCACGACCGAGTGGTTCTGCCGGTGCCGTTCTACCACTGCTTTGGCATGGTGATCGGCAACCTTGCCGCCCTGAGCCACGGCGCAGCCACTATCATTCCCGGCCGCGGATTCTCGCCGGCGGCAGCCTTGGAAGCCGTCCAGGACTTCGTCGGGACCTCGCTGTACGGTGTGCCCACCATGTTCATCGCCGAGCTCGCGCTACCGGACTTCGCCTCCTACGATCTATCCACGCTGCACACCGGAGTGATGGCAGGCTCCCTGTGTCCCATTGAGGTGATGAACCGGGTGATTTCGGAGATGAACATGAAAGACGTGGCCATCTGTTACGGGATGACCGAGACCGCCCCGGTATCCACCATGACCCGTGCCGACGACACCATGGCGCAACGCACCCAATCCGTGGGACGGACCATGCCGCACCTGGAGTCCATGATCGTGGACCCGGGCACCGGCGAGCTGCTGGAGCGCGGCCAGATCGGCGAGCTGTGCACGCGGGGCTACGCCGTGATGCAGGGGTACTGGGACCAGGCGGGGAAAACGGCGGAAGCCATCGACGCTGATGGCTGGATGCACACCGGGGACCTCGCGCAAATGGATGAGGACGGCTACGTGGTGATTGAAGGCCGGATTAAGGACATGGTGATCCGCGGCGGCGAAAACATCTATCCGCGTGAGATCGAAGAGTTTCTTTATACCCACCCGGACATCCAGGACGTCCAGGTGATCGGCGTCCCGGACGCCAGGTACGGCGAGGAACTTATGGCCTGCGTGATCCTCAAACCGGGCGCGGAGCCGTTGGAAGCCGGCAGGCTGGCGGAGTTCTGCCGCGGCCGCCTGGCACACTACAAGATCCCGCGCTACGTGGAAATCCGCGACATCTTCCCGATGACGGTCTCCGGGAAGATCCGGAAGGTCCAGCTGCGCGAGGAAGCAATCGCCCGGCTGGGCCTGCAGGGCGTGGGTTAGGCGTCCACGTTTAGTGCCGGCGGTGATCCTGGATGGTCATCCGGGGCCCAAACGTGGGCTTGCGAAAGCCGCTGCTCTGAATCATCCGGACCACCCGCTGCCGCTGGCCCGCCCACGGTTCCAGGAGCTTGAGCATGCCGGCGTCATCAGTCCGGCGTCCGGTCAGTGCAGCACCCACATATGCTGCCAGGTGGTAATCACCCACCGCGATCGAGTCCGGGCAACCGTGGGTGCGCTGCACCACTTCGGCCGCCGTCCAGACTCCGATCCCGGAAAGAGTCTGCATTTTGGCGGCAGCTTCCGCGGCGGGCAACCCGGCCAGGCGTTCAAGCGCGACGGCGGCACGCAGCGTCCTCATGACGGTTGCCGACCGCTGGGGACCCACTCCTGCCTTATGCCATTCCCAGGACGGAACGCGCAGCCACTGCTCCGGCGTGGGCTGGACCAACAGGCCGGTGGGCGCAGTGCCCGCCCCCATTCCGGCGGACGGCGCCGGCGAGCCGAACCGGTACATCAGGTAGCGGTAGCCGCGCCGCGCCTCAATAACGGTGACTTTCTGCTCAAGAATGGTGGGTACCAGGCAATCAGTTATCCGCCCGGTGGAGGGTAGTCGGATGGCTTTGCTCCGGCGTCGTGCTTCCCGGACCAAGTGCGGGAGGGTGGCGTGGAAGGCGGGCTCGTCAAAGCCGCGCCAGTCATCCTCAGCCCCCAGCAGCCGGGGGACCGTGGCAACTGCGCACTCGGCGCCCGGACCCCAGGCCTGCGCATCAACGAAAGCTTCAGTGTCCGAGCCGCCACCCACCCCGGTGAGGCGCAGCGTGACCGGACCTGCCGGCGTCGTAAAGGCGCTCCACACCACGTTCCCCTGCACCGCAAACGAGGGGTCGCCGGCACCACGGAACAGTGGGCCCAGAGTCTGGACCAGACTGTACGGGCCGTCCGGATGCCACCGGAGGGACGCGTCCGCTGCGGCGGCAAGCCGGGCAGGGGCGTCTGCAATGGTCATAGGAATATGGTCCCACGGCGGACTGACAAGCACTGAAAAATCAGCCCTTATCCTATAGCGCGCGGAGGGCTACACTGCCACTTGTGGCGCGGAGCCGCGCGTCTTCCAAATTCAAGGTGACAGGAGAATGCAATGGGTGGAGTAGTGCATTTCGAAATCCCGGCGGACGATCAGGAACGGGCGCGGAAGTTTTACCAGGACGCCCTGGGCTGGCGGATCGAGCCGATCCCAGGCATGGATTACAGCTCGGTCTACACGGTGCCTTCTGACGAGACAACAGGGATGCCCAGCAGCCCCGGCGGCATCAACGGGGGAATGATGGCGCGGACCAGCGATTTGAGCACCCCGGTGATCACCGTGGACGTGGAGGACATCGACGCCGCGCTGCAGACGGTGGAGCAGAACGGGGGAGCGGTGGTGCAGCCCAGGCAAGAGATTCCCGGCATGGGTTTTTATGCCTACTTCAAGGACAGCGAAGGCAACATCATGGGGCTGTGGGAGAACCTTCCGGCGGACGAGGGCGGGCAGCAGGCACAGTAGACCAGCCAGGGGTCCGGGGAGGCGGTAACTTTGTAGCTATGAAGTACGCCCAGTCCGTTGTGGACCTCATCGGCAATACCCCTTTGGTCAAGCTCAACCACGTCACTGACGGCATCAAAGCCACGGTCCTGGTCAAGCTTGAGTACCTCAACCCCGGCGGATCCATCAAGGACCGCATCGCGGCCAAGATGGTCGAAGACGCTGAACGGGACGGCAAGCTCCAGCCCGGCGGCACCATTGTGGAGCCCACCTCGGGGAACACCGGCGTCGGCCTGGCACTGGTGGCCCAGCAAAAGGGCTACAAGTGCATCTTCGTGGTGCCGGACAAGGTAGGCGAGGACAAACGCGCTGTCCTGCAGGCCTACGGCGCGGAAGTTGTAGTGACGCCCACGTCCGTGGCGCCGGACAGCCCGCAAAGCTACTACGGCGTGTCCGACCGGCTGGTCACCGAGATCCCAGGTGCCTACAAGCCTGACCAGTTCTCAAACCCGGCCGCCCCGGGCAGCCACTATGAGAGCACGGGTCCGGAGATCTGGCGGGACACGGACGGTACGGTCACGCACTGCGTGATCGGCGCCGGTACCGGCGGCACCATCACGGGCACCGGACGGTTCCTCAAAGAGGTCTCCGCAGACCGTTCAGAGTCCGACGGCGGACGGGTCAGGATCATCGGGGCAGATCCGGAAGGTTCGGTCTACTCGGGCGGCACCGGCCGCCCGTACTTCGTTGAAGGTGTTGGCGAGGACATGTGGCCGGACAATTACGACAAGACGGTTCCGGACCAGGTCATTGCGGTATCCGATGCCGATTCCTTCGAGATGACCCGCCGCCTGGCCCGCGAAGAAGGACTGCTGGTGGGCGGATCCTCGGGCATGGCTGTTGTGGCCGCGCTGAACGTGGCCCGCGATCTGCCCGAAAGCGCCGTCGTCGTGGTCATTTTGCCCGACTCCGGCCGCGGCTACCTGGCCAAGATCTTCAACGACCAGTGGATGCGTTCCTACGGGTTCCTCTCCGGTGGTGAGGAAGCTTCGGTGGGCGAGGTCATCAAGTCCAAGACCGGGGAACTCCCGGACCTGGTCCACATCCACCCCAATGAGTCCGTCCGCGACGTCATCAACATCATGAACGAGTTCGGTGTAAGCCACATCCCCGTACTGTCGCAGGAGCCGCCCGTGGTGATGGGCGAGGTCCTTGGCGCCGTGTACGAGCGGACCCTGACCTCCAAGCTGTTCCGCGGCGAGGCCAAACTCACGGACAAGATCTCCGAACACATGGGGCCCCTGCTTCCTATCATCGGTTCGCTGGAGACCATCTCCGCGGCCAGGGAACTGCTGTCCGACGTGGATACCGTGATGGTCACCTTCGTGGGCGCCCCGGTGGGCATCCTGACCCGCCACGACCTGCTGGCCTACCTCAGCAACTGACCGGTGGTTGAGCTTGTCGAAACCAGGACCTCGACAGGCTCGATCACCAGCAACTGACCCAAAAGGAGCATCATGTCCGTCTCTGAAAACCACGGTTTCAACACCCGCGCCGTACACGCCGGCCAGGCCTTCGAACCCCGCACCGGTGCAGTGGTTCCGCCGCTGCACTTCAGCTCCACGTACGCGCAGGACGGTATCGGCGGACTCCGGGACGGTTACGAATACGGTCGCGGCGGCAACCCCACCCGCGATGCCCTGCAGGAACAGCTGGCAGCACTGGAACGTGGCACGCACGCTTTCTCGTTCAGCTCGGGCCTCGCCGCGGAGGACTCCCTGATCCGTGCCCTGACCCGACCCGGCGACCACATTGTGCTGGGCAACGATGCCTACGGCGGCACCTACCGGCTGATCAGCCGCGTCCTGGGCGAGTGGGGGATCGGCAATACCCCCGTGGACATGGCAAACCTGGAGGCCGTCCGGGACGCCGTGGCCGCGAACAAGACCCGTTTCGTGTGGGTGGAGACGCCCTCCAACCCGCTGATGAAGATTACCGATATCGCGGCGCTCGCCGAGGTGGCGCACGACGCCGGGGCCATCCTGGTGGTGGATAACACCTTTGCCTCTCCCTACCTGCAGACTCCGCTCGCCCTGGGTGCCGACGTCGTGGTTCACTCCACTACCAAGTACATCGGCGGGCACTCGGACGTGGTGGGCGGCGCCGTTGTGGTCAAGGACGCCGAGCTGGCAGAGAAGATCGGCTTTGTGCAGTTTGCCGTGGGCGCTGTTTCCGGTCCGATGGATGCTTTCCTCACCACGCGCGGGTTGAAGACTCTCGGCGTGCGGATGGACCGGCACAGCGAGAACGGGCAGGCTGTAGCGCAGTGGCTGCTGGAACGGCCCGAGGTGGAGGCCGTGCTGTACCCGGGACTGCCGTCGCACCCGGGCTATGAGCTCGCGAAGAAGCAGATGAAGAGCTTTGGCGGCATGGTGTCCGTGCAGTTCAAGGGCGGCGAGGCAGCCGCCCGCAAGGTGGCCGAGTCAACGTCCGTGTTCACACTGGCCGAATCCCTGGGCGGCATCGAATCACTGATGAACTACCCCTCCGAAATGACCCACGCGTCTGTTAAAGGCACCGAACTGGCGGTTCCCGTGAACCTCCTCCGGCTCTCCTGCGGCATCGAGGACGTGGAGGACCTGATCTCGGACCTGGAGCACGCCTTCACCTTCATCCAGTAGCCCGCCAGCCCAACTGGGTAGCAGTTGTTGCCCTTAACAGGCCTGTAAAGGGCAACAACTGCTACGTAGTTGGGGAGGGGCTGCCCTTCCTGTTCGCGTTGGTGAAGTAGCCCCGGGTTGAGGGCAGGAAACGGCAGACGACGGCGAGCACCACGCCGAGTGCCAGCAGCACCACGCCGCTCATGAACGCGCCGCCGACGCCGAGGATCTGGGTGTCGCCGTAGGCCGGGTCCCACATCTGCACGGCAGAGATGAAGAACGCTGCAGTCAGGAGCAGCGCACCCGCCAGTGGCAGGATGCCGCGGAACCACAGATTCCGGGCCGACTGGCGGAGCGTGTCCCGGAAGAACCAGAAACACGCGAAGCCCGTCAACGCGTAGTAGAAGGCGATGAAGAGACTGATGGCACTGATCGAGTCGGAGAGCAGGTTCTCGCTGACGAGGCTCATCACCACGTAGTAGGCCACGGCGGCGACGCCCATCACCCGCGTGGAGAAGCCGGGGGTCATGTTGCGGGGATGGACCTGGCCAAACCTGGGTGGCAGTGCGCCGTGGACGCCCATGGACAGGGTGCCGCGGGCAGTGGGGAGGATGGTGGTCTGGGTGGAGGACAGGACGGACGCCAGCACGGCGACGATGATCAGCCAGCCCCAGGGCCCCAGGACCACGTCCTTCATGGCCAGGAACACGTCGTCCTGGTTGGCCTCGTTGCCCAGTCCTAGGCCCTCGGTGCCCACGGACGCGTACATCATCACCAGGACGGCAACTAAGACGTAGATGGCCACCAGGACAAAGGCCGAGATGACGGCGCCCCGGCCTGGGGTGGTGGCGGGATTCTCCGTCTCCTCATTGACCGCCAGGCACGTGTCCCAGCCCCAGTAGATGAAGAGTGCCAGCAGCATGCCGTGGACCACGGCGCCAGGATCGGCAAAGGCGCCAACAGGGTTGAACCACTCGAAGCTGAAGGGCTCGTAGCTCGCAGCTCCACCCACGGCGCTCCCTGCCGCGCTGCCTGCAATCCCAATAATTATGGCCACCGCGAAGATGCCCAGAGCGATGTACTGCACGTAGGTCAATACCCTCTGCACCTGTTCGCCCAGCCTGATGCCCCGGTAGTTGATCATGGTCATGAAGGCGATGAAAAGAACACCGGTTGCTGTCACGACCAGCTTGTTCTCCGCCAGGGAGCCATCGCCGATCAAAAGCCACAGGTATTGCCCGGCAACCTGTGCCAGGTTGGCCAGCACCACGATCCCGGCCAGCGCCACTCCCCAGCCGCCCAGCCAGCCGGCCCACGGACCGAAGGCCCGGCGGGACCATGTGAACGTGGTGCCGCAGTCCGGAATGGCGCTGTTCAGCTCACGGAACGCGTAGGCAATGAACAGGACTGGAATAAAGCCGAGCAACAGGATCAGGGGAGTGTAGCTGCCGTTAACCGCAACGATGAACCCCAACGTGGCGGCCAGCGAATACACCGGCGCAGTAGAGGCCAGCCCCAGCATCACCGAGTCTCCGAGATCCAGGATGCCGGCGTGCAATCCCTTGGACGGAACACCGGTTCCCGACGGTCCCGGGCTACCTCCCGCCGTCGTGGTCTCTGTGCTCATAGTGCGATACCTTCCTTGCTGGATGCGGCGTCCGGGGGAAGGGGAGCCGGGGCGTCAATGGTGTTGGGCACGAACCTGCAGAAGTAGTCAGTGATGGGACCGTCCGATTCGCGGATACCGCAGCCCACGGACTCACCGTCCACTACCCAAAGGCCCAGTACGGGACGGTTGCCATCGAAATCGGGCAGCGGATGGAACTGCTGATAGCACCAGCCCTCACGGCCGTAATCGCCCGGCTGTTCGAGATTGATTCCGGCCGCGTGGATCTTGATGTTGTCCCCTTCGCGGCCGTGGAGCGGCTTGGCCACCCACTCCTTGAGCGGACCGGGCTCGTTCAGGTAGGCCGGCAGCAGGTTGGGGTGGTTGGGGTAGAGGTGCCAGAGTGCGGCCAGGAGCGCCTTGTTGGACAGCAGCATCTTCCAGGCCGGCTCCACCCAACGGGGATTGTGGGCGCGTTCCAGCAGGCGCTGCCCGAACGGTTCCTTCATCATCAGTTCCCACGGGTAAAGCTTGAAGATGGTGCTGATCATGAAGTTGTCCAGGTCCACAAAGCGGTTCAGGTTGGGGTCCCAGCCGATGTCGGACATGTTGATGCCGATGGTGGTCCAGCCCGCCTGGCTTGCAACGTCGCGCATGTAAGCGGCCGTCATCCAGTCCTCGCCTGATTCCTCAAGCTCGGAGTGCGCCACGTGGAGCGTGCTCATGCCGGTGCGGTACTGCATCTTCTTCCACTGCCGGATCAGGGCCTCGTGGATACCGTTCCACTGGTCCTTCTCCGGAAAGACGTCCTGCAGCCAGAACCATTGGGCCACGGCAGCTTCGATGAGGCCGGTGGGGGTGTCGGCGTTGTATTCGAGCATCTTGGCAGGACCGCCCTGCCCGTCATAGATGAAGTCGAAGCGCCCGTAGATATCCATGTCGCCGGCCTGCAACGATTCGGCGGCGAGCTCAAGCGCCTGTGGGCCAATGCCGATGTCTCCCATAGCACCGGTAGCCAGGAATTTTGCTGCTTCGAGGCACATCCTGTGCATTTCCTCGGCAGTTTCCTCGAGGGCTTCCACTTCATCCATGGTGAATTCGTAATATGCGGCCTCATGCCAGTACTCGATCTTCTCGCCGCCGGGCATGGTGGTGGTTGAGAAGACCAGGCCCTGCTCTTGGATTTTCTCTTTCCAGTCAGGCCTGGGCGCCGACAATAACCGTTTCACGCCTAGCCCCCCGTGCTTCCGCCCTTGGAGCTGCTGCCGAAGCCACCCCTGCTGACTGTTCCGCCCTTGGTGCTGTACCCGGTGGACGCCTTGGCGCCGGACGGCACGGTCCTTGTGAAGTCAGGAGCGCTGGAGCGGTTCTGGCCGACGGCGGGGACACTGGAGCCGCGCGAGTAGAAGTACCAGGCGTAGAGGGCGCCGCTGCGTCCGGCAGAGCTGTTGCACTGGGTGTCCTCCACGCGCTCGCCGGTTTCATCATTGAAGCAGACCTGGGCGTACTCCGGCTCCTGGTTGCTGGACACCACGGCGGCGAGGGTCCCCGCCAGTAGTGCAGTGACACCCAAGGCAACCACCACGGTCCGCCTTTGGGAACGTTTCCTGACGTGCGCTCTTTCGCGGAGGTCCCCCTCGGATCGCGGTAGATAGGGGCTCGCACCGGGGAGCGGCTGGTTTAAAAGTTCCGGGTGGAGCTCGGGTCGGGGCACCTGCCACGGTGGCGGCTTCGGGCTGCCGGTGCCGGCGTTGCCGCCGCTGCTTCCGGCGTTGCCGCCGTCGTTGCCGCCGTCGTTGCCGTCGCTGCTTCCCGGCGCCGGATCTTTCTCCGGATCATTGCTCGGAGCCATGGCGTCCCCCCTCGGTAGTCCACGAATTTGGGCATAAATCCGTACCACGGTGTGCAATCCTCAGCCCAGCGTAGCCGGTGGCTGCAGCGCCAGCGAGCCGGAACGGGTGCAGAACTGCCCATGGCGGAAAGCTTCTTTTGCAGCCTCCACGCCAGGAGTGCCGGAGCCGGGGCCGGGAACCTACACTGGAGCAATGAAAACCGCATCAGTACTGGCCGTCTGCCGCGTAAGCCAGCTCCTTCCCGATACGGGCAGCGTGGGCGTCACCGCCATTGACAAGCGGCCCGTCGAGGGCCCGGTAAAGGTACACAAGCTGGGCCTGCACGGCGACGTCCAGGCAAATCGGATCCACCACGGTGGTGAGGACCAGGCGATTTACGCGTACTCCCAGGCCGACGCAGACTACTGGGCTGCGGAGCTCAACCGCGACCTCCAGCCCGGGATCTTTGGTGAAAACCTCCGTGTCTCCGGAATTGAGGCAACCGGCGCCGTGATCGGCGAGCGCTGGAAGATAGGGACCGCCGTCGAACTTGAAGTCACGTCGCCGCGCACACCGTGCGCCACTTTCCAGCGCCGGTTGGGCGAACCCCAGTGGGTGAAGCGATTCACGGAGGAAGGCCGGGTTGGCGCCTACCTGAGAGTGGTGCGCACAGGGACCATCCAGGCGGGAGACCATATCCACCGGACCTTCGTACCGAAACATGGCATCACCATTGGCCAGTGGTTCAGTGAGGCGGACCTGGAAATCATCGAGGCACTCCGTGATGCCGAGGCGGACGGCGAAATCCGGCTCCAGCCAGAGTTCCACGACACGTTTGCGGCCATGGAACGCCGGCTTGGTCGGTAGCTGCCGCCAGATCCGTGGCCAAGTGGGACGTGTGGGCAAGCTCACCGCCGCCGATTTTCCTTGCTTGGGGTGTGTGCATTACACTGGAAATATCCCCCACTCCGGAAATCCCTTATTCCTGCCCAATTTTTGAGGCAGGACTGGCAAGTGTTGGGGCCCGCTATTGCGATGCGGGCATTTTCATAGGGAGAGCCGGCTAAAGAAAACGCTGTACAGACTGCTGGGATAGCAGCCAAGAGATGCAGCGGGAAGTCCTGCCACGGGATTGCGAAAGCGCCGGACTTCTATGTGACCGGCCGGTCAAGGATTGCCCGGCAATCCAAACGGCACATGTACTGCGGCTCCGCTCACCTCGGGTAGTGCCGCCTGGCCCCCTATGGATGAGGAAATTTCCCTATGCCCGAAAATCAGAACGACTCCGTCGAGACCGAAAACACCGTGAACGACGCCGAGACTCCCCAGAACGACACCGCAGCCGAAGCAGCTGCTCCCGCCGCTGAAGAAGCCCCCGAGGCTGAAGAGGCTCCCGCCGCCGAAGTAGCCTCCGTCGAGGAAGCGCCCAAGGCTGAAGAGGCTCCCGCCTCTGAAGAAGCCCCGGTCGCCAAGGAAGCCCCCAGGGCTGAAGAAGCGCCCGAAGAGGACGTTATCCGCTTCGTGGACCTGGGTATCGATCCCCGTGTCCTGGCCGCCCTGCAGGACGTCGGCTACGAAAAGCCGTCACCCATCCAGGCAGCAACCATCCCGCTGCTGCTCGAAGGCCGCGACGTCGTGGGCCTCGCCCAGACCGGCACCGGTAAGACTGCAGCATTCGCAGTACCGGCACTGTCCCGCCTGGCCGAGCTCCACGACCTCAACGGTCCGTCCCGCAAGACGCAGGCACTGGTCCTGGCTCCTACCCGTGAACTGGCGCTCCAGGTTGCAGAGGCTTTCACCTCATACGCCAAGCACATCGACGACTTCACCGTTCTTCCGGTCTACGGCGGGTCCGCATACGGCCCTCAGCTGGCCGGACTTCGCCGCGGCGCCCAGGTTGTTGTGGGCACCCCCGGCCGCGTGATCGACCACATTTCCAAGGGTTCCCTGGACCTGTCAGAACTCCAGTACCTGGTGCTGGATGAGGCTGACGAAATGCTCCGCATGGGCTTCGCCGAAGATGTGGAACAGATCTTCCAGCAGACCCCGTCTGACCGTCAGGTCGCGCTGTTCTCCGCCACCATGCCGAGCCAGATCCGCCGGATGTCCAAGCAGTACCTGAACAACCCTGCCGAGATTTCCGTTAAGTCCAAGACCACCACCGGCGCCAACACCCGCCAGCGGTACCTGCAGGTCATGGGCCCGCACAAGCTCGATGCCTTGACCCGCATCCTCGAAGTTGAAGAGTTCGACGGCGTCATTGCCTTCGTGCGCACCAAGATGGCCACCGAGGACCTGGCTGACAAGCTGAAGTCCCGCGGTTTCCAGGCTGCCGCGATCAATGGTGACATCCCGCAGCAGCAGCGCGAGCGCACCGTCGAGGCGCTGAAGGAAGGCCGCATCGATATCCTCGTGGCCACCGACGTCGCCGCCCGTGGCCTTGACGTGGAGCGCATCAGCCACGTCATCAACTACGACATCCCCCACGACACCGAGTCCTACGTCCACCGCATTGGCCGCACCGGCCGTGCAGGCCGTTCGGGTGACGCCATTTTGTTCATGACACCGCGTGAGAAGTACCTGCTGCGTTCGATCGAGAAGGCAACCCGCCAGCCGGTCGAGCAGATGCACCTGCCTACTGCGGAGACGGTGAACACGCTGCGTCTGGGCAAGTTCGCGGAGAAGATCACGGAGACCCTCGCTTCCGAGGACGTCTCCGCGTTCCGTGACCTCATTGCTTCCTACGAGGAAGAGCACAACGTTCCGGCTTCGGAGATCGCTGCAGCCCTCGCCGTGATGGCGCAGGGCGGCCAGCCGCTCCTGGTCAAGGAGCTGCCTGCGGCTCCCGAGTTCCAGAAGCGCGACCGCTCCAAGGATGGCTTCGGTTCCCGTGGCCCCACCCGCACGCTCACCGAAGGCAACGCCACCTACCGGATCGCCGTCGGACGTCGTCAGCGCGTTATGCCGGGTTCCATCGTTGGCGCCATTGCCAACGAGGGCGGCATCTCCTCTGCTCAGATCGGCGGCATCGACATCCGCTCGGACCACTCCCTGGTGGAACTGCCGGCGAACCTGAGCCCGGATCAGCTGCGCGCCCTGTCCCGTACCCGGATCGGCGGTGAGCTGATCCACCTCGAGCTGGACAACGGCCGTAAGCCTTCCGGCGGCGGCGAGCGTAGCAGTTACCAGGGCAACCGCGGCGGAGACCGTGGTGGTTACTCCGGTGGCGGCGACCGCGGTGGCAACTTCAAGGGCGGCGGCGGATTCAAGAAGGATTTCCGCAAGACCGACGGCGAGCGTTCCTCTGCTGACCGTGGCGGGCGCTCCTACAGCGATCGTTCCGAGCGCAGCGTCGGCGGCGACAACGCCGGCCGTGGTGCAGCCGGTGACTCCCGCTCGGCCGGTCACGGCGACGGCGCCCGCAAGCCCCGCGGCGGCAGTGAAGGCGGCCACCGCGACTTCAACCGCAAGGGCAAGTGGTAACCGTCAGCTAGCCTGACGACTACGCGCTCCCTTTAGAAGGGCCCTGTACGGATTATTCCGGACAGGGCCCTTCTGCGTACCGGAGGCTTCGGTCAGAGACCGTTGGAAAACCATGGAGCACGCCCGGGCCCTTCCTCCGGGCTACGGCCGCTTGTAGGCTGTGGACCGTCACGGTTCGAGGGACGGAAGCATCATGAAGGCAGTTACACCTCCAGTCATCGAAACGACCGGGCTGGTGAAGGACTTCGGCCGGACCCGGGCGTTGGATGGCCTGGACCTGAGTGTCGCGGCGGGGGAGGTGCACGGCTTCCTGGGGCCGAACGGGGCCGGGAAATCCACCACGCTGAGGGTGCTCCTAGGGCTCGTCCGTCCCACATCCGGAACTGCCACCGTGTTCGGCCTGGACCCCTGGCGGGAGCCGGTCAAGGCGCACCGGGACATCGCCTATGTCCCAGGCGACGTGAGCCTCTGGCCCAACCTTTCCGGCGGCGAAATCATTGATCTGTTGACTGGACTCCGTGGTGGCGCAGACGAACGCCTACGCAGGGATCTGATCGACGAATTTGAGTTTGATCCGCGGCGCAAAGCGCGGACGTATTCAAAAGGCAACCGGCAGAAGGTGGCCTTGATTGCGGCATTCGCCCGCCCCGCAAGGCTCTACCTCCTTGATGAGCCCAGCTCCGGCCTGGACCCTGTCATGGATTCAGTCTTCCGCAGGCAGGTACGGCGGGTCAGCGATGACGGCGCCACCATCCTGCTGTCCAGCCATATTCTCAGTGAGGTAGAGCAGCTCTGCGACCGCGTCACTATCATCCGCTCCGGCCAGGCTATCGAGTCCGGTTCCCTGTCTGAGCTGCGGGTGCTGTTGCTGACCCGCTTCCGGGTCGAGGGCGCGGCGGACCCCGCCGCCCTGGCTGCGCTGCCTGAGGTGATGCACGCCCACGTCAGTAACGGGACGATTGAATTTGATGTCTACGGCTCTAATCTGGCGCCTGTCCTGGCAGCCGTTGCGGCGTCGGGAGCCTCCGGCCTTACGGTCTCGCCGCCGTCCCTCGAATCGCTTTTTCTTCGCCACTACAGCGACCCGGACGGACAGGCCCGCTGATGCGTGCAGTCATTCGTCTTGCATTGCTGCAGGCGTGGCGGGATCGGTTCCTGCTGCCGGTCTGGATCCTGGGCATTGCTCTCTTGGGATTTGTGACGGCCACGGCGATTGGGCGTGAATTCGGTGCTGAAAGCGACAGAACTGTCCTCATGGCCGTTGCCGCGGCCAACCCCGCCTTTCTCTTCCTGCGCGGGCTGCCCGACGGGCCGGGAGTGGGGGCGGTTACCTTCTTCCAGGGCTATGCGTTCACGGCCGTTCTGGCAGGATTGATGAGCACATTCCTGGTGGTCCGGCACACCCGGGCCGATGAGGAACTCGGCAGGACAGAGCTTGTTGCCTCCAGCCCGCTTCCCCGGGCGGCATCCCTGGTGGCAGCTATCCTTGTGGGCACGGCAGCGAACGTGGCGCTGCTGGTGTTTGCGACAGCAGGATTCGCGGCTGCAGGACTTCCTTGGTCCGGCTCGCTGACCGCCGGGGCCGCGGTGGCCGTTGTGGGCCTCTTCTTCGTTGCAGTAGCAGCGGCAACGGCCCAAGCCATGCCATCTGCACGGGGAGCCAACGGACTGGCAGCCGGCTTGGTCGGCGGAGCTTATCTGCTGCGCGGAATCGGTGACGCTCTCGGCACCCCGAATGCTGACCTGTCCCGGGTTACCAGCGGGTGGGTTTCGGCATTCTCGCCGATAGGCTGGGGCCAGCGGTCCCGGCCCTTTTCCGCCGCGGATCCCGTGCCGCTGCTGGGGGTGGCAGCTGTCGCAGCCGTCCTGGCAATTGCTGTGGTGATCGCTGCGGGCCGAAGGGACCTGGGCGCCAGCCTTCTGGCGGAGCGCAGGGGGCGGTACCGTGGCACCGCCTACGGGTCCAAGCTGCTGGGACTGGCCTGGCGGCTCCAGCGAGCAAGCCTGCTGGGCTGGTGCCTGGGCGCAGCCGTCCTGGGAGGGTTCGCCGGCGCTCTTGGCCCACTGGTTTCCCAAGCCGTGGCAGGCAATGAGTCGCTTGCGGAGCTGATAGGCAACCTCGTACCCGGCGGCTCGGTGCAAATCGTCGATTTGCTGATGGCGGCCATGCTGGGCATAGCGGGAGTCCTTGGGGCCGCCTCCGGTATCCAGGCGGTACTGCGGCTTCGGGCAGAAGAAACGGAAGGCAGGTCCGAGCTTCTCCTGGCTGTGCCCAGGTCCCGCGCACGCTGGTTTGTTGCGAACCTGGCCGTGGCACTTTTCTCGGTTACAGCAGTGTCTGCTGCTGCCGGAACAGCTGCCACTGCCTTCCGTTCCGTCGCAGGCCCGGACGCTGGTTCTGGCCAGCCGGTGGCCGCGGCTCTGGCACACGTTCCTGCGGCGCTGGTGTTCGTTTCGGCAACCGCGCTGGTTTTTGCGGTGCTGCCCAGGGTTGTCATATGGCTGAGCTGGGGGTTGCTTTCCTTGGGCCTGATCCTCGCGCAGTTCGGTGAGCTTTTGGGCCTGCCGGTATGGCTTCGGAACATCAGTCCGTTCAACCATTCCTCCGCCGTTCCTGCTGAAACTTTCGACGCCGGAGCGGCCCTTTGGATGGTCGTCATAGCGATTGCAGGGGCAGGATGTGCTGTGGCGCTCCTCCGTCGGCGTGACCTTGCGGGATGACCAGTTCCCGCCTCGTAGTCCACCGGTTGACTCGCCGTGACGCCGATTTGTTGGGTGCAGAATCATCGGGTAGAGTATTTACTCGTTGCCCCCCTAGCTCAGTGGTAGAGCGCGTTCTTGGTAAGAACGAGGTCACCGGATCGATTCCGGTGGGGGGCTCTGAATGAGAGCCTGTGTCAAGGCGGTTTTTGGCCGGCTTGGTGCGGGTTTTTCTCATTCGTGGCGGTGTAGCTCAGTTGGTTAGAGCGCACGACTCATAATCGTGAGGTCGGGAGATCGAGCCTCCCCACCGCTACAGATAAGACCCCCGGAGCCCGCAAGGATTCCGGGGGTCTTCTTGGTTTTAGACCGAGATTGAGTAGAGAGGGCGTTCTCCTTCTTCCTTAGAAAATTCCGGCTTTTGTCTGGCATGTGGCAAAAATGGCTGCGAGGGCAGGTCTGGGAAATGGCCGACGGGTATTCAGCTCCTCATTGTGCCTCCAAGTGCAGTTGGTAAAGTTTTTTGGAGAAGATGCCAAGTTCACCGAAGTCACTGGCGTCGACGCAGGTCTTGTCTATGCCGGTCCGGTCCTCGCATCCTCCACTGCCGCGCTCGTCGATAGTGGCCTGATCGAGACCACCGGTAGTCGTTATCTCCGACCCCGCTTCGAGGCTCCCTGAAGTTAGTCAACGTTCCCGTCGCGGGCTTCACCGCAGGATTGCCGTGGGCCAGAATGATGCCCGGATTGGAGGCTACCTGTTCCCTCCGTTCTGCTTGCAAGGGCCAAGCCGAACGGCGGGGCCGGCAGAACAGAGCGACGCCTGCTGTATTCCTTGAGCACTATTGCTGCCCATCTTTCCAGTGCTACTATTCCGCCATTCCCTGAGGAGCGGAGACCTAATCATGGGAGCACTGGAGTCATTCAAAAAATCGTTGTTCGGCGACAAAGCAAACGAAACTATCAAATCTGGAACCCTGGTGACGACGCGGGGTACGGGAATTATCGCCGTCGGCCTCATAGGCACATTCCTTCTGATGGATTGGCTAAAGGCAGCCCCTTGGGAAGGGCTACAACCTGACCAGAAACTGAATTTCATCTTGGCTACGGGAGCCATCTGGGCTGTAGTCGCTGCCGCTGATTCAATAGCACGTGGTCTGGCCGCAAGGTCGTCGCTACCAGCCATCGTCAAACTTCCAGCCGGCCTGTTAGCCACCCGGACAATTGGCAGAGATAGCGCAGGATGGTCAGTACTGGCTGTTGAAGTTACTCCGAACGGCAAAACGGAAGCTATGCAGTTTCTGGTTGTCAAGGGCTCAGAAACAGCATGGGTGGGCAGCGATGACCTGGAGTTTCAAGATGACTGACCGATCTTCCGCTAAGCGTGGTCCGCAGTCTCCAGTGGGCTCAACTCCCGGCCTTCTCGTTTATGTTCCCAGCATGACTTTGGACCGTCGAGGCCGAAGGTATAAGCGTTTTCTGAACAGGCTTAGGTCCGAACCGAAGTTAGAAGGTTGGGCCTTTCGTACCTTCGATCATCGGATCAAGCCATGGAGTCATCTGCGAATGAACGCTGTTGCTGGGCAACTTGCGGTACAGATTCGAACGTGGGCCGGGGAGCCTTTCGGGCCTGAAGGACCGAAGGAAATCATCTTGATCGGTCACAGCGTCGGGGGGTTACTTTTACGACAGGCTTTTTTGCTGGAGCTGGAAAAGGCGCTTGAAACAAGAAAACGCGCCAACAGTTGGACAACGAGAGTTACGCGCATTACGCTCTTGGCGACTCCCAATGCGGGATTCCAACGCAACAACCTCCCGTGGCACCTGAAGGGCGTGATGGCCTTAGCGTCGGTAGGACCCTACTTGACAGCTGAAGACATTGAGACCGGATCGGACTTCATCACAGAGTTGCGGCTGCGATGGTTCTCCCTTTGGGCCGAAGAAACCCATACCGACCCAAACAAGGACCATACCCACCCAGAGGATAGCGCTAAACTCCCACTCGTGGTGCAGGTGCTGGGGGATCGGGATGGCCTGATCAGCTCCGAAGACGTCTTGGACGTTAAGTTTCTTCCCGGTACGGCGCAGATAGCTGTTCCAGGGGCGGGACACGGCGACCTCGTTGATCTCTCATTGTGCGCCACTGGTGACCCCAATCTTCGATACGAGCTTTTACGGCACGCAATCCTCGGAACGCTTGATGATGCGGAATTCGCCGCTCAGGCTCTCAAGAAGGAGCCCGTCTACTTCTTGTTGCATGGTATCCGATCGTCACGCTATGGCAATTGGGTGAGAAAGCTGGCGGACGCCCTCTCCAACAGTCCTTCTTCCACCGCCGCGCCCATCGTCTACACACCTTCGTATGGCTATTTCAGCGCCATAGAATTCGCAGTCCCCTGGACTCGAAAGAGGAACATGCGTCATTTCCTGCACTGGTACGGCAACTACTTCGTGACCCATGATTCGGACAACATGTACTTTGCCGGGCACAGTAACGGCACCTATATGCTAGGCCGCGCGCTGCTGCAAGTTCACTCAATCCGCTTCAGGAGAATTTACCTGGCAGCATCAGTCCTCCCACGAAACTTTCCATGGTCCACTGTCGTTGAGCGTGGTCAGGTAGGCCTTGCCAAGGAAACAAACCCCGTAAACGTGATTCATTGTGACCGAGCCAGCAAGGACCGACCTGTTGGTTGGCTATGTTCCGCTCTCAACGGGCTGGGCATGCAGGACATTGGAACCGGTGGATATGATGGATTCGACCAGTCCATGGCGGCCTTATTTGAGCACGACCAGCCTTTCCCTGGCGATCACGGAGCCGCGTTTTCTCCAGAGATCCCACGACTTCGGGGTCTTAGACGACGGAACTCCAGAGCGGTAAAACAACACCGAGAAGAATCCGAACGGATAAGCCGTGCGCGTATTCGCGCCATCTCCGACTTTCTAAAATACGGGGAACTCGAAGCAGAAGGCAGCGATGCCCTTAAAACCGTGCAAAGTGTGCGGTGGTTCGGTCGTGTCAGTCGGCTGCTGGGAGCGGTTTCACGTCCCGCGCTAGTAAGTACGGGCGCTGCCATGGCCTACCTATTAGTTCGTGCACCCTGGAAAACGAAGAACAGGCTCATTTTGGGAGTCATAGCTGCTTGGATAGCAGCCAGGACCTTGTGACAAGGCTGCTACAACCGCACCGTACTACCGCCACGTACCCCCTTCCGGCTCCGTGGGGTTACGGTGAACGGGCCTGATTGTGTGCGTTTGCACGGGCTGGCCCCTCGGCGGTTGCCACGACTGCGGCGCTGTCACGATCGCCCACCGACGCAGGCGCGTCCAGCTTCGTGACATTCCCTGTTTCGGCACGTTCCCCTAAGGCCTGACGCTCGGAACCGAGTTTCCGGCCGTTTTCGGGCTGCCCCGGTGGATGCTGCGGTTCGCATGGATCCGGGTAATCACACCCCCAGCTGGACCCGGGTGTTCTAACGCAGGTCATGTTGCGCGCAGGTCAGAGGGCGTCCGTGGGTGCAGCCCGGTGATCTATCTCGGCTGTGAGCCTGTCGATCCGGTCCAGTGCCTCGTTAAGCCGCTCAACCGTCTCCCACAAGGCAGGGTGCTCGTGACGAATCTGCTCCAAGCTTTCGCCGGCCGAGGTCAGGGTGGAGAGATCGTAGCTGACGTTGGTGCGGGCACCTGTCAGTGCAGCCCTTAGTGCTCCAAAGGCGACGACCACATCGGCGATCAGCGCAGGGTTGCCGTTGACAGCCAGCCATTGCAGGTCCGTTATGGCGTCAATAGCGTGTTCGCCGAGCACGGCCGATGCTTTGGCCGCTTCGACGGAGGCTTTGTGTATTGCGTCGTCGCGCTCGGGTCCGGGTTTGAGGCGGAAAGCGGCTCCGAACGCCTTGGACGCTGAAGCGTCGTCGTCGGCCAGCTGGAGAGCGGATTCCCGGAGGGACCACGCCCGGGCGTGGACATTGTCCAGTTCGCCGCGGTGGTGTTCATCAGCCTTGGTGTACCCTGCCACCATCGATGTCAGTGACGCGGCTATGGCAAGCATCAACCCGGCTCCGGCGCCACCGCCGGGTGAACCCACCGATTCCGCTAATGCCCGGGTCCACTCCTCAACGGTGGAACTCTGGGTGGTCACTGCCTCCGAATCAGCCATGACACCAGTTTGCCCTAAAGGTGTGCCGTCCCGGGGACGGGGTGACAAGCGGCCGGTTTCACCGTAGCTTTGCGGCATCCGGCGAACAGGGGGATGGCGAATGGATTTCTTGGAAACAATCATGTTTCCGTTCCAGTGGGTGGTTTCCGCCATCATGGTGGGCTTTCACCAGGGCTTCAGTGCGTTGGGCATGCCTGCGGCGGATGGCTGGACCTGGACGCTTTCGATCATCGGGCTGGTGTTGGTGATCCGTGCCGCCCTGATCCCCGTGTTCGTCAGGCAGGTCAAAGCGCAACGCCAGATGCGGTTCCTCCAGCCTGACCTGATGAAGCTCCAGGACAAGTACAAGGCTAAGACTGATCCGCTGTCCCGCCAGGCCATGGCTCAGGAGCAAATGGCGCTGTACAAGAGGCACGGTACCAACCCGTTCTCCGCGTGCCTGCCCATGCTGATCCAGGTGCCGTTCTTCTTTGCGCTGTTCCAGGTCCTTTCCGGAATCAGCACCAGCGCCAGGGAGGGGGAGGGGATTGGTGCGATGAGCCCCGGCCAGGTGGAGCAGTTCAACCAGTCCGGCATCTTTGGCGCCCCGCTGACTGCGTCCCTGCTCCAGGGTGGCGGCGGTGACCCGGCCGCGGTCACGGTACTGACCATCGTGATGATCCTGGTCATGACGGTGGCACAGTTCGTCGCGCAGAAGCAGATCATGGCCAGGAACGTCCAGGAGGAGGCAAGCCAGAGCCCGTTCATGCGCCAGCAGAGGGTGATGCTCTACATCCTGCCCGTGGTGTTTGGCGCCGGCGGCATCATCTTCCCCATCGGTGTCCTGATCTACTGGAGCGTCACCAACATTTGGACCATGGTGCAGCAGTTCTTCATCATTGGCCGGAGTCAGCCAGGCCAAGGCCCTGGTGAAGTTCAGGCGCAGCCCTACGCTTGAGGATCCCATCCCAGCCTGCGGCTCAGTTCGCGCGTTGCAGGGCTGAGGGCGGCAAGAATGCTGTCCTGCAGCGCGGCCTTCCCCGCGGGCCCGGCGGGCGTTGCCTGGACACTGTACGCGTGCGTGACGGCGATTGCCGCCACGGTCCTTCCGCTCCTGTCCCGGACTGGTTTCGCGATCGAAGCCAGACCTTCAGTCACCTCACCGAATTCACGGGCGAAGCCCTGCCGCCGAGTCGCGATCAGTTGCAGGTTGAGTTCCGCGAACGTAGCGGGTCCCCGGCCGGTTCGTAGTACGAAAGCGAAATTCGGCGGAAACAGTGCGCGCAGTTGCTCATTCCCCAGGTTTGCCAGAATCACTCGACCGGATGCTGTCAGATGGGCCGGCAGGCGCACGTCCTTTGCGGTCACGAGTGGAGCCCGCGACGGTGCCGGCTGCTCGTGAATGTACAGCGTCTCATGGCCGTGCAGGACCGCCAGGTGCGCTGTTTCGCCAAGCTTGAGGACCAGCCGTTCGAGGACGGGCCGTCCGTACCTTGCCAGCGGTGCCTGGATGGCGAAGGCCTGGCCGATCTCCAAGGCCGCAACCCCCAGGGCGTAGGCCTGTTCTTCGGGAATGTGCGTGACGTAACCGAGCGATTGCATGCCCCGCAGCAGGCGAAACGTCGATGATCGTGGGGCGTCCACGGCCTCGGCGATCCGGGCAGCTGAAACGGGTGTTGCCTGCGTGGCGAGGTAGCTCAGGATGCGCAGTGAACGCAGGGAATTGTCCGTTTCGCTGCCCACCACGCCTCCTGTGACCTGAATCTCATATCTGAGACTGCATCCGCCGGATTTCCATTGTCCCCTTTATCGCGTCGCGGTGTGATTGATCTAGTCGATGAAACCGCCGCACTCCACCCTTGGAACGCAGCAAAAATGTCAGGAGAAAAACCGATGGCCATTACCTCCGAGGCGCCGCGCACAGCCTCGCGCCACATGTGGAAGCTGTTTGTCTATAGCGGGATCGGCGCCTTCATGTTCTTCGTCCCGATCACCATTGCGGGCAAGAACACCATCATGCTGGACCACATCGTCACGTTCCTCCAGGCGAGCATCGGGCCGGTGTTGCCTTTCTACGCATTGGCCGTGATCGTGGCCGGCGCCGTGTATCCCTTCGTGACGGGCACGTGGAAGAAATCCGCTGTGGAGATGGTCTTTTCGCTCCTCAAGGTGGTGGGCATGGCCGTCGGCTTCATGATGGTCTTCCGGATAGGCCCGGCATGGCTGTTCGAGCCGGGCATGGGGCCCTTCCTTTTCGAGAAACTGGTGATCCCGGTGGGCCTCCTGGTGCCCATCGGCGCCGTTTTCCTGGCCCTGCTGGTCAGCTACGGGCTCCTTGAGTTCATCGGGGTGATGGTCCAGCGGGTCATGCGTCCCATCTGGCGCACTCCCGGGCGTTCTGCAATCGACGCAGTCGCCTCGTTCGTGGGCAGCTATTCCCTGGGCCTGCTCATCACCAACCGGGTCTACAAAGAGGGCAAGTACACCGCCCGTGAATCGGCCATCATCGCCACCGGCTTCTCCACCGTTTCCGCGACCTTTATGGTCATTGTGGCCAAGACGCTGGACCTGATGGGCCAGTGGACCGCCTACTTCTGGGTCACCTTCCTGGTGACGTTCCTGGTTACTGCCATCACGGTCCGCATCTGGCCTTTGAACAGCATTCCGGACGACTACCACCCGGATGCCACTGCGCAGCCGGAGGAAGAAATCACCGAACGGCGGCTTTCCGTCGCCTGGCGCGAAGCGCGGGAAACGGTCGCGTCAGCGCCTTCCCTGGCCGTCAACGTCTGGGTCAATGTCCGCGACGGCGTGCTGATGACCATGGCAATCCTGCCGTCGATCCTGTCTATCGGCCTCCTGGGCCTGGTCCTGGCCACCTACACCCCGGTCTTTGACTGGCTGGGCTACGTCTTCTATCCCTTCACCTGGGCCCTCCAGTTGCCCGAACCCATGCTCGTGGCCAAAGCCAGTGCAGTGGGCGTTGCTGAAATGTTCCTTCCAGCGCTCCTCGCAGCGGAAGCTGTTCCGGTAGTGAAGTTCGTGGTGGGCGTGGTCTCGGTCTCCGGCATCATTTTCTTTTCAGCCCTGGTGCCCTGCATCCTGGCGACGGATATCCCGATTTCACTTTGGAAAATGGTGGTCATCTGGTTCCAGCGGGTTGTCCTCACCCTGATCCTGGTGACTCCCATCGCATTCCTTCTCTTCCCTTCCTAGGGGCACAATGGGTCCATGACTCGTATCGCCATTATCGGCGGCCACGGCAAAGTGGCCCTCAAGTTGTCCGGACTCCTCACGGCCCAAGGCCACAGCGTCACGTCGTTCATCCGCAACCCCGACCACAGCGCCGACGTCGCGGAAACCGGTGCAACGCCGTCGTACCTTGACGTTGAACACTCCACGACGGCGGAACTGGCGACGGTCTTCAACGGCCACGACGCCGTGGTGTGGTCAGCGGGAGCCGGGGGAGGCAGCCCCGAGCGCACCTACGCGGTGGACCGGGACGCCGCCATTCGATCCATGGACGCGGCGGCGGAGGCCGGGGTGCAGCGCTACATTATGGTGTCCTATTTGGGTGCCGGACGGGATCACGGCGTACCGGCAGATCACGGCTTCTTCCCCTACGCGGAGGCAAAGGCAGCCGCCGACGAACACCTCCGCGGCACCGGTCTGGACTGGACCATCCTTGGCCCCGGTTCCCTGACCGACGGCCCCGGCACAGGAAACATTGAGATCGATCCCGGGCCGGAGGGTGGGAGCGAGACCTCCCGCGTGAACGTGGCGCTCGTCGCCGCAGCGGTGCTGGCCCTGCCGGAGACCGCGCAGCGGACCATCGCTTTCCGGGACGGGAACACTCCGGTAACTGAAGCGCTGAAGGTGGAACCGCAGTAAGCCGGTGGCATCCGGGCAGCCGGCTGTCCGGACGGCACTTCAGACGGTTGAAGCCATTGATCGCGCCTGCCAGATGTCCAGCGCATGGTCCTTGGCCAGAAGCCCTGCAGCGGTCACGGCGCCCTGTACAACGACGTCGGCTCCAAGTTCCGAGACGATGATTTCCGGTGCCGGCAGATGAAGGTCGCGGGGGAGTGCGTCACGGGCTGCTGCCACTATTGAGCCCACGCCCACCGAAACCGCCCCGCAGATGACCACCCGCTGGGGGTCATACATGCTGCCAAGTACGCTCACTACCCGGGCGAGCACAGCACCGACATGCGCGACGACCCGGGCGGCGTCCGGGTCCC
The DNA here is from genome assembly GCF_055361265.1 of Pseudarthrobacter sp. TRD_SC_9. NCBI lineage: Bacteria > Bacillati > Actinomycetota > Actinomycetes > Micrococcales > Micrococcaceae > Pseudarthrobacter > Pseudarthrobacter sp. TRD_SC_9. The sequence goes on along the minus strand of NZ_CM143956.1, from coordinate 2,920,045 downwards.
CCTGCGCAGCCAGCTCCAACACCAGGCGCCCGTCAATGGACGCAGGCGGGATCCGGGCCAATGCACCGTCAGGATCCACCTCTCCGGCGGTGACCGCATTGCGGGCCCATTCGGCAGCCCGGTGGCCAAGGCCCTCGGGACCTTCCACCCCGGCAACGTGGTTGAAGGCGATCATTTCACCTACCCCGCCGTGGGCACCGCGGAGAAGGTGACCGTCTATGACCACTCCTGAGCCAAGACGGGTTCCGGCCAGCAGAGCAACATAGTTATCGCATCCGGTTGCTGCGCCAAATTTGCCCTCAGCCACCGCCGCCAGCGATGCGTCGTTGTCTACCCTGACCAAGGGAGCCCACCTGGCCAGCACGTCGGTAAGATCCGGGTTCATACGCTCCCAGAAGCCCTCCGGGTGAACAGGAGACCGCCCGTGGCGGTCAACCGGGGCAGGGACGCCTGCGCAGATGGCTAGGACGTCCCCTGGTGACCGGCCCGCCTGGCTGAGCGCTGCACCAATCGCGGCATCGATCGAAGCCCGGCGCTCTTCAACGGAGTCATGGCCGGGCTCCAGGCCCTGCCGAAGCTGTGCCAGTTCTGTGCCGCCGAGGTCTGAGACCCGGACTGCCAGGTGTTCGCGGCCGGCGTCAAGGCCCACCACGACGCCGGCGGTGCTTCGCAGGCAGAACCGGCGCGATGGCCGCCCCGTCCGGTATTCCCCGGCTATCCGGGCATTGGGGAGTTCCATCAGCAGTCCTAACTCCACCAGCGCGTCAAGAGCCTCGATGGTGGTGGAGCGCGTAAGGCCCACGTCTTCCAGGGCGTCACCTGCTGTGAACTCGCCGGCGTCCCAGGCGTAGGCAAGGACTGTGCCGCGGCTGGTCGGGCGTCCACCGCCATCGTGGGATTTTTTCGACACAGGTATTGCCCTTTCTCGTTCTCTTCTGCCAGTATCTCTTATTGAAAGTTTATTCGAGGTGTAAATTTACTCACCGTATCAACACGGCCGCTAGGCCAACTGTCGGAAGGACAAGGGTGTCTTTGAACTTATTGCGCTCAAAACGCATGACTGGGGTGGGCCTCTGCCTGACCCTCCTCGCCGGCTTCCTCTCGGGGTGCACAGGCGATTCCGGCAAGGAAACCATCCGATTTACGTTCAGCAAGCGCGAAGCCATCCCCTTCATGACGCAGCTGGTTGACGACTACAACTCGTCCCAGGATGCTGCCCAGGTTGTGCTGGATACGTCAGGCGTTGACGTTGTTTCCGCGAGCTTCGTCCGCGGCAACCCACCGGATATTGCGCTGGCGAACTACAACATGGAATCTGCCAGGTTCGTGCAGCGCGGCGCGCTCAGCGACCTGTCCGGTACAGATGCTGCTGCCCGTATCCGCGAGGACCTGCAGCCGCTTATGGATCAGTACGGGACGTATCCGGACCGGACCAGCGCATTGCCGTACTCGATCATGGCGTCCTCGGTGATCTACAACAAGGAAATTTTTGCTGCCCACGGCCTCGAAGTTCCGAGGACCTGGAGTGAACTGATCAGGGTCTGCGAGACCCTGAAGTCCTCAGGCGTAACACCGTTCTACGCTACGTGGAAGGACGACTGGACTGTGGGCCAGGGATGGTTCGATTACTCAGTGGGCGGCCAGCTGGATACGATCGACTTTTTCCATAGGCTCAGCGGACAGGGCGTCGACGTTGGCGCCGGGTCAGAGGTCTCCTTCCAAAAGGACTTCATCCAGCCTGTCGGGAAGATGATGGAGCTCGCAACAAGCTACGTGAACACGGACGCGGCGAGCCGAGGTTACGGCGATGGCAACCTGGCTTTCGCGCAGGGCAGCGCCGCCATGTATTTGCAGGGCCCCTGGGCGTTCAGCGAAATTGCCAAGACGGCTCCAGACCTCGAACTCGGTACCTTTCCGTTGCCCATGACGGATAATCCCGAGGACTCGCGGGTCCGCGTCAACGTTGACCTCGCAGCGTGGATCCCGGAAGCATCCGAGCACAAGGAAGCCGCCCGCAACTTCCTTGAGTACCTCTACCAACCGGAAATCATCAACGCCTACAACAAGTCACAGCTGGGCTTCTCGCCGTTGAAAGATGCGGCAGGAGCCCTGGATCCCCGGGTTGAAGGGATGGTCGATTACGTAGATGCCGGAAAGGTCTATCAGGGGCCATCGGTACTGGTGCCCCGCACCATTCCCGTCTTCAACTACACGCAGGCGCTGGTACTGGGCGAAGATCCTGCATCCACCCTCCGAACACTCGACGCAGACTGGGCGCGGCTGGCGTTCCGCCAGTAACGCAGAATAAGGGAGCCAGCCACATGTCCACCACCACACTCACCAGGTCAGGAAAGGACCGCCTTGCACGCCATAGCGGGCGTCGGGTCGAGCCGATCTACTACCTTTTTCTCCTGCCCAGCCTCGTACTGTTTACGCTCGCCATTGCGGTGCCCGCAATCGTCGGAATCTTCTTCAGCTTCACCGACTCCATAGGAATCGGAGACTGGGACTTCATCGGTTTCACGAATTACATAGCCACCTTCAGCGATCCTGCCATCCTGCAGAGCTACCTGTTCACCTTCGGATTCTCGACAGTCACAGTGGTTGCGGTGAACGTCATCGCCTTCCTCCTCGCCGTCGGGCTTACTTCACGTATCCGGATGAAAACGGCACTGCGCACCATCTTTGTCATCCCGATGGTGGTCTCCGGCATCATCATTGCCTACGTCTTCAACTTCCTCTTCTCGAACTCACTGCCATCAGCCGGTACCGCGGCAAACCTTCCCTGGCTGGAAACAAGTCTGCTGGCCAATCCTGACCTCGCCTGGACAGCCATTGTGCTGGTGACGGCCTGGCAGGCGGTGCCCGGCGCCTTGCTCATCTACATCGCAGGGCTCGTGTCCATACCGTCGGATGTGTACGAAGCCGCCGACATCGATGGTGCCGGCAAAGTCCAGCAGCTCCTGAAGATCACGGCTCCCCTCATGGCGGGCTATGTGGTTATCAACATCATCCTTGGCTTCAAAGGCTTCCTCAACGCCTACGACATCATCGTCGGCCTCACCGGCGGCGGTCCCGGTACTTCAACCAGAAGCATCGCGATGACCGTCATCGCGGGCTTCAACGGCGGCGACTACGCCTACCAGATGGCCAACGCGACGATCTTCTTCGTCGTTGCCATTCTCATCTCCCTCGTACAGCTTTCGGTGACCCGCGGACGGAGCACACTCTGATGTCCAAACAATCCACTCTCGTCGCTGGTCTTGTTCCAGCTGCCCGGGCCACGGGCACCAGGAGCAGCAAAGCTTCCACGAACGTCAAGGCTGAGCGGGTCAACTGGTCCGGCACAACGATCCTCGTCCTGTGTGCAGTCACCGTGCTGTTGCCGCTGTACGTAACGGTTTCGATGGCTTTCAAGAGCCAGGGACAGGCCGTAGACGGCAATGCCTTTTCCTTTCCGTCCCCGCTTAGCTTTGACGGGTTCGTTCAGGCCTGGACACTGACCAACTTCCCTGTTGGTGCCGCCATGTCAATGCTGGTCACAGCAGGCACCGTAGTCGCCACGATCGTCCTGGCCGCATTCGCGTCGTACGCGATCGTGCGGAACTGGGAGCGGAAGCTGTTCCGGTATTCGTTCTTCTACCTGCTCGGGGCAATGTTCATTCCGTTCCCGGTTGTCGCGTTGCCGCAGATCCAGCTCACCGGCCGCCTCGGCCTGGACAATCCCATGGGCGTGATACTGCTCGCCACCATGTTCCAACTGAGTTTCAGCGTGCTGCTGTTCACGGCATTCCTGCGCTCGATTCCCATGGAGCTTGAAGAAAGCGCCCGCATTGACGGCGCCACGACGTGGCAGACATTCTGGAAACTGATCTTCCCTCTGCTGGCACCAATGAGCGCAACGGTTGGTATCTTCGCGTTCCTTTATGCCTGGAATGACTTCATGATGCCTTCGCTGATCATGTCCGACCCGGCCCTGCAAACCCTCCCGGTACGGCAGAACCTCTTCCAGACGCAATTCAGCAACAACTACCATGTGTCCTTCGCGTCCTACCTGATGGCCATGGCACCGGCAATCGTCGCCTATCTGTTCACGCAGCGCTGGGTCATGGAAGGCGTCACCCAGGGAGCAGTCAAAGGCTGACCTCTCATCACCAGGCAACAACCAACACCAAGAAAAGGATCATCCCTTGTCCACTACCGCCACCCTGGCAACTCTGTCCGGCTCCAGCCTTTCCACCGACCCTAACTGGTGGCGCCAGGCCGCCGTCTACCAGATCTATCCGCGCAGTTTCGCCGATTCCAACGCAGACGGCCTGGGGGACCTCAAGGGCATTACCGCGAAGGTCCCGTACCTGAAAACGCTGGGGATCGACGCCGTCTGGCTGAGTCCGTTTTATCCCTCGGCGCTCGCCGACGGAGGGTACGACGTTGACGATTACCGCAACGTCGACCCCAAGCTGGGCACCCTGGACGATTTCGATGAAATGGCATCAGCGCTGCACGGAGCAGGTATCAAGCTGATTGTGGACATTGTGCCCAACCACTCCTCCGACCGCCACGAATGGTTCAAGGAAGCGCTGGCCTCTCCGAAGGGCTCGGCGGCCCGGGACCGCTACATCTTCCGCGACGGCCTGGGGCAGGACGGCGGGTTGCCGCCGTCGGACTGGGATTCGGTCTTCGGCGGCCCGGCGTGGGAGCGCATCACGGAACCGGACGGCACGCCCGGCCAGTGGTACATGCACATCTTCGCCAAGGAACAGCCGGACTTTAACTGGGACAACCCGGAGGTCCGCGAGGACTTCCTGAAGACCCTGCGCTTCTGGTCAGACCGCGGCGTGGACGGCTTCCGGATCGACGTTGCCCATGCATTGACCAAGAACCTCGAGGGCACCCTGCCCACCAAGGCAGACCTTGAGGCAAGGAGCCACGGAACGGATGGCTTCGTCGACGGCTCACACCCCTATTGGGACCGCGACGAGGTCCACGCGATCTATGCCGAGTGGCGCAAAGTTTTCAACGAATACACCCCGCCGCGCACCGCCGTCGCGGAAGCCTGGGTGCATGCGGACCGCCGCGCCCGCTACGCCAGCCCCGAGGGCCTGGGCCAGGCTTTCAACTTCGACCTCCTGCAGGCCGACTTCGACGCCGCCCAGTTCCGGAAGATCATTACCAAGAACCTGGCTGAAGCAGCATCATCCGGGGCATCCTCCACCTGGGTGTTCTCCAATCACGACGTCGTCCGGCACGCCACGCGCTACGGGCTGCCGGCCACGGAAGCTCCGGCCGAGGGCGAAATCATGGCCGGCCAGGCCGGCAAGCAGTGGTTGCTGGACGGCGGCCGCCAGGAGGAAGTCGACGTCGAACTCGGCCTGCGCCGTGCCCGCGCCGCCTCCCTCCTGATCTTGGCCCTGCCGGGCTCCGCATACCTGTACCAGGGCGAGGAACTGGGTCTGCAGGAAGTGGGCAGCGAAATCCCCGACTCCGAGCGCCAGGATCCTGCCTTCTTCCGAAACAAGGGAGTAGACGTCGGGCGCGACGGCTGCCGGGTGCCGCTGCCGTGGAAAGCTGAAGGGACCTCCTTCGGATTTGGCGGCGACGGCGCGCACCTGCCGCAGCCGGAATGGTTCAGCCGGTACGCAGTGGAATCCCAGGACGGTACGGATGGCTCCACCCTGGAGCTGTACCGTGCCGCCCTGAAGCTGCGCCGCGAACTTCAATCTGCCGAAACCCTGGAGTGGCTGGAAAACCCCACTCCGGGAGTCCTGCACTTCACCCGCCCCAATGGCTGGCAAACGGTGACCAACTTCGGGGACACCGCCGTCGAGCTTCCTGAAGGAACGGTGCTGATCAGCAGCTCCCCGCTGGAGGACGGCAGGCTTCCCGGCAACTGCACCGTCTGGCTTCGCTGACAGCCGATTGTGACCGAGCCGGCGAGGCATCCTTCTATTTCCCCTGGAGGCTGCCCGCTGGTCACAATCGGTAAATAGTGACTTTTGTACTTATTGGTCTCTTCGGATCGGCTGCTGGCTTAGCCTTTGCCCAGCGCGGAAAGATACGGTAGTAGCATGACGTCTATTTCCACGGCCGCAACCACCCGGCTTGATCGCAACATCCCCGCTGACATCGCCCGTTCCTGGCTTCTGGTTAATGCCATGAAGACTGAGCTTTTTGACCAGTCGGCGGTCTCGCGTGCGGATTCGATCATCCTGGACATCGAGGATGCCGTGGACCCGTCGCAGAAGGACGAAGCGCGCGCCAACGTCATTGACTGGCTGACTGCCGGCGGCAAGGCCTGGGTCCGCATCAATGACGCCACCAGCCCCTTCTGGGCCGACGACCTCGCAGGCCTGCGCGGCACCCCGGGGCTCCTGGGCATAATGCTGGCCAAGACCGAATCTGCGGACCAGGTCACGGAAAGCTTCCACCGCATGGACGGCAAGACTCCCGTCATCGCACTCGTGGAGTCCGCGCTGGGCATCGAGGAAGCCAACCACATCGCCAAGGCCCAAGGCGTGTTCCGGCTGGCCTTCGGGTCGGGTGACTTCCGCCGCGACACCGGCATGGCAGCCACGCCGGAGGCCATGGCCTACCCACGCGCCAAACTGGTTGTTGCCAGCCGCGTCGGCAACCTGCCCGGCCCCATCGACGGCCCCACGGTCGGCACCAACCACCCGATCCTCCGCGAACAGACCGGCATCACTGTCATGATGGGCATGACCGGCAAGCTGTGCCTCGCCATCGACCAGACCAACGTGATCAACGAGGTCATCAGCCCCACGCCTTCGGACGTCGCGTGGGCCACCGACTTCATGGCAGACTTCGAGGCCAACGGCCGCGTCATCCGTGACGGCTCGGACCTGCCGCGCCTGGGCCGCGCCGAAAAGATCATGAAGCTGGCCGTAGCGTTTGGCGTTCAGCCCGCGCTTTAACGCCCACCGTCAAGAGAAGTGCCGAGGACCCCGTGACCGATACCCGTTATCTGGTCCACGGGGTCTCTTGGGATGGACCGCCTGCACAATCGCCGGAGTACGACGGCGGTACGCCGGCCTTGCGGATCCAGTCACCTGCCGGGGCGGCCCTCAGCAGCGTCAGCCTTCAGCCAGGTTCCCGGCTCGGGTTCCGGCCCGTGGTCCAGGGCAGGTTTTGCCTGGGGCACCACAGGGTGTTCTCCGCCTCCAAACGTGAGCACGTCCTCTGCCCGGGCAACTCGCCGGCCGTCAAAGGCAAACAGTGCGAACCGTGTTTTGCCATGGACCATTCCCGGCTCATCCATGACTTCCACCGTGGCGGCCAGGTCCCGGATGGGCTGCGTAGCTACCTGATGCAGGAACACTGGCTGTATGTCGCCACTTTTGCGAACGGCACCAGCAAGGTAGGTACTGCCTCGAACCTGAGGAAATGGAACCGGCTGGCCGAACAGGGCGCCGTGGTTGCCAGGTACGTCGCACGCGCGCAGGATGGTGGCGTGGTGCGGGTCCTGGAGGACCTGGTCACGCAGGAGGCCGGGCTGACCCAGCAGGTGCGGTCGGCGGCTAAGGCGGAGGCCCTGACGGTGCCGAGGCCAGGTGTTGAGCTGGACTCCCTCAACCGGAGCCATGCGTCTACGGTCCGTGCCCTGCTGGGCGAGGCCGCCGTCGTGGATTTTGAGTTGGTGGACGAGCCCTGGGTGCGCCCGGCTCAGGCGGCATTACTGTGCGGGGCCGGGGAGCGGCACGCCTATCCGCATCCACTGGACGCCGGGCAGCATGGCTTCGGCATAGTGGCGCTCTGCGGGGCGAATGCGCTGGCAACCCTGGAGGGCAGCGAGGCGCAGTTTGTGGTGAACCTCGGCCAGTTGGCAGGCACAGTCATCCAGCTGGGGGACTTCATCTCCGAGGTGCCCGCCGTCCAGGAACCGTTGTTCTAAGGCCGTGCCGCGAAGTCTCGGTAGACTGGCTCGGTGCTGAACGAATTCTGGGCCACCGCGCCCAAGTCCTACAAAATCCTGGTCTTCACGGCTATGGGTCTGATCGCTGGCGGTATCATTCTGAACCTTGCAGGCAACACCAGCGGCAACTCCGCCCTCGCTACGGCTTCCCTGCCGCTGATCGGGTTGGGACTTCTCCTGCACATCATCGGGATAGTTGTCCGCGGCCAGGCCATCCGGAAGAACCTGCGCCGGTAACCTTTCGGGCAAGCCGGAAGCCTGCAGCTAGGCTTGAGACCATGAGTATTAATCCGGACCTGCAGGGCCGCAGCTACCCTGCCGCAGAGGTGTACGACGTCGGACGCGAAAAAATCCGCGAATTCGCCCACGCCGTCAAAGCCACCAACCCAGCACATTTCGACGTCGACGCGGCCACCGCGCTGGGCCATCGCGACCTCGTTGCACCGCCCACCTTCGCCATCATCGTGGCGCAGCGCGCGGATGCGCAACTGATCGCGGATCCGGCATCCGGAATAGACTTTTCGCGAGTGGTCCACGCGGACCAGCGCTTCACCCACCACCGGCCTATCGTCGCCGGCGACCAGCTGGTAGCCGAGCTCCACGTGGACGGGGTCCGTCCCATGGGCGGCGGCGCCATGATCACCACCCGATCGGAGATCCTTGCGCTTGCCGAAGACGGCAATCGCGAGAAGGTCGCCACCACCACCTCATCACTTTTGGTCCGCGGAGAGGGGCAGTAGCCATGAGCTCAAAGATCACCGAACTCAGCGTCGGCCAGGACATCGGCAGCCGCACCATCGATGTCACCCGCCAGGACCTGGTCAAGTACGCCGGTGCCTCCGGAGACTTTAACCCCATCCACTGGAATGAGGCATTCGCCACCTCGGTAGGCCTGCCCGGCGTCATCGCGCACGGTATGTTCACCATGGGTTCCGCCGTGCAGTTGGTCAGCGACTGGGCAGGCGACCCCGCCGCCGTCGTGGATTACCAGACGCGTTTCAGCAAGCCCGTGCCCGTGGCAGACACCACGGGAACTCCCGACGCCGGCACGCAGATAGAGGTCAGCGGTACCGTCGGTGCACTCGATCCTGAGGCCGGAACGGCACGCATCGACCTGACCGCCACTGCCGGTGGAGTGAAGGTGCTGATGAAGGCCCAGGCCGTCGTCAGGCTGTCCTGACCAGGAAGCCTGCCCGCCGGCCGCGGGATGGCGAGGCTGCGTCCGGTTCAGCGTCCACGGCTGCCGCTGACAGGCAGCTCTCACTCTGGCGCACCGGAGTGGTCATTGCCTACGCGGCCAGCGGCCTCGCCTTCTCCTCCTGGGTCTCACGGCTTCCCGCCATCAGGGACAGCCTTGACCTGACGCCGGCCAACATCGGACTCCTGTTGCTGTGCCTGTCGCTGGGTTCGTTCGCCTCGGTGTCAGCATCCGGCCTGATCGTGCTGCACTTTGGATCCAAGGGGACTATCCGCATTGGCAGCCTTATGGTGGGCTCTGGTCTGGTCCTTGCCGGCCTCGGAACCACCGTCCTGGCGCATCCGGTGGCCGTGGCGGCGGGGCTGGCCATCATCGGGCTGGGAACAGGCAGCTGGAACACGGCCTCCAATGTGGAGGGCGCCGCCGTCGAACGCGCCCTTGGCCGGCACATCATGCCCCGGCTGCACGGTGCCTTCAGCCTGGGAACAGTGGCCGGTTCCGGGCTGGGTGCCTGGGCAGCGTGGGCGGGCCTTCCCGTCATGTGGCACCTGGCCGCTGCCGGTGCCGTCGTCGCGCTCTCAGTTTCCACGGCGTCGGCCTGGTTCCGTGCGGACATCGAACCGGTCCCGACGGAACGCGTATATCCGCCGGATACTTTGGAAGATCCGCAGACCGGCCCCATCCCCCTCCTCCCGCTGGCAGATTCCGCGGATGTGCCGCTGGACAACAAGCGCATGATTGCCCAGGCCTGGCACGACAAGCGGACCCTGTTGATCGGCGTGATGGTGCTGGGGCTGGCGCTGGCCGAGGGAGCCGCGGCAGATTGGGTGGCTTTGGCTCTGTCCGACAGTTACCACCAGTCAGACGCCGCCGGAGCGATGGGCTACGGATTGTTCGTGACATTCATGACCGTGGGGCGCTTCGCCGGCACCCATCTGCTGGACCGCTATGGCCGCGTTCCAGTGATGCGGGCCTGCGCCACCCTGGCAGTGGCCGGCCTTGCACTTTTCGTCTTCGCACCCGCCCCCTGGGTGGCGTTCGTTGCCCTGGCGCTGTGGGGGTTGGGTTCCTCGCTCGGCTTCCCGGTGGGCATGTCGGCCGCCGCCGACGATCCCGCCAAGGCTGCCGCCCGCGTTTCGGTGGTCTCCACCATCGGATACGGCGCATTCCTGTGCGGCCCCCCGTTGCTCGGACTATTAGCCGAACACGTTGGCATCCTGCACTCGCTGCTGGCCGTCCTGGCCATGCTGGTGGTCAGCTTCCTGTTGTCACCGGTGGCACGCAAGACGGGCTGACCTGGCGTCGTCCACGGACTAGGCTGGTGGGGTGACCCAGACTTTGCTTTCCCAGCTGACCACTGCCGCCGTCGGAGGCCCCGCAGCTACCTTCATCGAAGCCCGTACGGAGGCGGAAATTATCGATGCGGTCCGCTCGGTGGATAACGCCGGCGGGGAGTTGCTGATCGTCAGCGGGGGCTCCAACCTGTTGATTTCCGACGACGGGTTCCCCGGTACTGTGGTCCGGCTGGCCTCCGAGGGATTTACCGTTAATGCGGAAGACTCGTGCGGCGGTGTTGCGGTGGTGGTCCAGGCGGGCCATGACTGGGATTCGCTGGTGAAGCACGCCGTGCTGCATGCCTGGTCCGGACTGGAAGCACTGTCCGGCATCCCCGGCTCCACCGGCGCCACTCCCGTGCAGAACGTGGGCGCCTATGGCTCGGATGTCTCCCAGACCATCGCGGCAGTCCGGACGTGGGACCGTGAGCAGAACGCCGTCAGAACCTTCACCAATTCTGAGCTGAAGTTTGGGTACCGTGATTCCCTGCTGAAGCAGACCACGGTCAAAGGCTCGCCGCGGTATGTGGTGCTCACCGTGGAATTTCAACTGCCGCTCGGGCGCATGAGCGCGCCCATCCGGTACACCGAATTGGCCCGCTCCCTGGGCGTCGAGCCCGGTAAGCGGGCGTACGCCACCGACGTCCGGCGCGAGGTACTGCGGCTCCGCGCTTCCAAGGGCATGGTGCTGGATCACTCGGACCGGGACACGTACTCCACGGGTTCGTTCTTCACCAATCCCGTGGTGTCCGCTGCTGTTGCCGACGGGCTTCCGGACGATGCGCCACGCTATCCTGGAGGATCCGAGGGCATGGTCAAGTTGTCCGCTGCATGGCTGATTGAGCATGCGGGATTTGCCAAGGGATACGGCCTGGACGCGGACAGCGCATCCGGCGGGCGGGCGTCATTGTCCACCAAGCACACGCTCGCCATCACCAACCGGGGTTCCGCCACCGCCAAGGACATGCTCGCAGTGGCCCGCGAGGTCCGGGACGGCGTTCGTGACGCCTTCGGGATTGCCCTGCACCCCGAACCGCTGCTGATTGGCCTGGAACTCTAGCTCCGTGTGGCGTGCCCTCACCCGACGGTGGCGCCTCAGCGGAGGCGTTCCCGGCAGATCCTAGGATGGGGGCATGGCTAAAAATTCGGGGGATCAGCTGAACGGCAAGGTCATGGGCAGGCTCAGGCTCATCAGCCAGGGCATGCTTGGATCCGGCTTCAGCAGTGTTCCCGATGCTGTCCGGTGGATGACCGCAATGCAGGCCCAGGACCTTGCTGCAGCCATGTGGGCCGTAGGCTGCCGGGTTCCCGGGCCCCGGCTCAGCGACGTCCGGACAGCGATCGACGCCGGCACCATCGTCAGGTCATGGCCCATGCGTGGAACGCTGCACCTGGTGGCGCCGGAAGACCTCCGCTGGATGCTGGACCTGACTGCCGAGCGGCTGCTTCGCTCGGTGGCGTCACGGCACCGCGAACTTGGCATTACCTGGCCGGACATTGAAAAGTGCCGTGATATTGCGCTTGGGCTGATTGCGGCCGGCGGCCCCGCTAGCCGGGCAGGGTTGTTCTCGGCGTTCGAGGCGGCCGGCCAGTCAACCCAAGGCCAGCGGGGCATCCACATCCTGGGGACCCTGTGCCGTCACGCCTGGCTGGTGCTCGGCCCGCTGGCAGGCAACCAGCAAAACTTTGCGGCCTTCGACGACTGGATTCCGGTCTCCCGCAGACTGGAACGGACTGAGGCCCTGGCCGAATGGATGTTCCGTTACTTCAGCAGCCACGGCCCGGCAACCATCCGTGACTTCGTCTGGTGGACACAACTGCCCTTGACCGAGGTGCGGGCGGCCTTCGAAGCCGTGCGGGGCCAGCTGGCACGCCTGGAACTCGAAGGCACCGAATACTGGATGTCACCCCGGGTTGCTGCATTGCTGGAGGAAGGAGTCCCCGGCCAGCGGTCAGTCCTGCTGCTGCCCGGATTTGATGAGTTTGTCCTGGGTTACCAGGACCGGAGTCTGGTCCTGGCATCCGAGCATGCCGGCAAGATTGTGCCCGGCAACAACGGGGTGTTTAAAAAGACGCTCGTTGCCGGGGGAGAGGTCATTGGCACGTGGGCGCTCCAAGGCACGGGCACGAGTGTCGGCGTCGTGCCTGTGCTTTTTGACGGGCGCAAGCCGCCGGTCTTCAGCAAGGCGGCGCGGCAATACCTGGACTTCCTCGCCGGTTAAGCCGCACGAGCGGCCCTCCCTGGCCCGCAAAGGCGGTGCTGGGCAACACCGCTTTTGCGGGCCAAGGCCGCTTGTATCCTCAGGTCCTTGTCCGATCAGTTGTCCACATAAGCTGTTATGCCACTTTCGCTGCCCCTGATCGCCACAGAGCCTAGGAAGATGACTCCTGAGAAGCTCCGGGAATTGGTGAGCGGTCACTGGCCGGGCAACGTGATCGCCTCAACGGCCCAGTTGGTTGCGGCCGGTATGGACGAACGTACTCTGACTTCGGCGGTCCGCAGTGGTGTAATCGTGCGGGTGAGGCGTGGAGCATATGTTCGTAGTTCGGCGTGGAACGGACTCAAACCATGGGAGCGGGACAGAATGCTCGTCTGGGCGCATTACGAGTCCACGTGTGGCGGGTCGCTGTACAGCCATGTCAGCGCAGCCCGGCTGCACAATTGCCAGGTATGGAATGTCGGGCGGCTCATCCACGTCACCACCGGCTACGCCAATTCGTCCAAGAGTTCCGGGCCTGATGTCAGGACGCATCGCCTGCCCCTGGCCGATGCGGATACAGTTGCTTGGCCGTTGAAAGATGGGAGGCAGATCCGGGTAACCAGCCTTGAGCGGGCCGTGTTGGATTGCGCCCGCATCCTGCCGTTGGAACAGGCCGCGGTGATCGGCGATCATGCCCTGCAGAAGGGAGTTGATCCCGATCAACTGGGTCGGCTGCTGGCCGGAAGTTCCATAAAGCGTGGTGCCCGCCGGGCCGCCCTGCTACTGGGTGCCCTCGACGGGCGTTCGGAGTCGGCAGGGGAGACCCGGACCAGGCTCCAACTTCAGTCCTTCGGTATCAGAATTTTGTCCCACAGGTTTCCGTGGACACGCGGAAAGGGCTGTTTCGAGCGGATTTTGCTGATCGGGAGCAACGGATCATCATCGAATTCGATGGGCAGGGCAAATACTCGGACTACCGGCCCACGGCAGACGTACTCCTTGCCGAGCGCAGCCGGGAAAGCGCCCTGATCGAAGCAGGCTGGCTCATCCTACGTCTCGACTGGGACCAGTTGGCCCGCCCGGCCGAGTTCCGTGCACGGCTGCTGGCCATGGTCGAGCGTTCACGACGCCTCGCTGGAAAAAGCGGCCCTGGCCCGCAATAACGGTGCTGGGCAGCAACGCTATTGCGGGCCAGGGCCGCTTATGACGCTGGGCTAGAGGTTGCCGGTGGCGATGTTGAGCATGCGGCGCAACGGCTCGGCAGCGCCCCAGAGGAGCTGGTCGCCGACGGTGAAGGCACTGATGTAATTCGGACCCATTTCCATCTTCCGGATCCGGCCTACGGGAATGTCGAGGGTGCCGGAGGCAGCAACAGGGGTCAGCCCGGCCATGGAATCTTCCTTGGTGTTGGGGATGACCTTGGCCCACTCGTTGTCTTTGGCCACGAGATTCTCGATCTCGGCGACGGACAGGTCCTCGCGGAGCTTCAGGGTCAGTGCCTGGGAGTGCGAGCGCATGGCACCGATCCGGATGCAGAGGCCGTCCATGATGACGTGGTTTTCGGCCGAGGTGCCCAGGATCTTGTTGGTTTCCACACCGGCTTTCCACTCTTCCTTGGACTGGCCGTTGCCCAGGTCTGCATCGATCCAGGGGATCAGCGAGCCGGCCAGCGGCACCCCGAACTGGGTGGCGTCGATGGCAGTGCGCTGGTGGGCAAGGACCTTGCGGTCGATGTCCAAAATGGCCGATGCGGGATCGTCCAGTTCGGTGCTGACCTCTGCGTTCAGCGTGCCGAACTGGCTGAGGAGCTCCCGCATATGCCGGGCGCCACCGCCGGAGGCCGCCTGGTAGGTCATGGAGGTACCCCACTCCACCAGGTTGTTCTTGAAGAGTCCGCCAAGGCCCATCAGCATGCAGGAAACGGTGCAGTTGCCACCGATGAAGTCCCTGGTGCCGTTGACGAGGCCCTTGTCGATGACGTCGCGGTTGATCGGGTCCAGCACGATGATCGAATCGTTGTTCATGCGCAAGGTGGAGGCGGCATCGATCCACAGGCCGTCCCAGCCTCGGCTGCGCAGCTCGCTGTGCACCTGCTTGGTGTAGTCGCCGCCCTGTGCGGTGACAATAATGGGCAGCTTAGCCAGGGTGTCGACGTCGAACGCGTCCTCGAGCTTGCCGGCACCTTCGGCAAAGGAAGGCGCGGCACCTCCCGCGTTGGACGTGGAGAAAAACACCGGGTTGATGTTGGCGAAGTCGCCCTCGTCCTGCATGCGCTGCATGAGGACGGAACCGACCATGCCGCGCCATCCGACCAGGCCGACGGAAGGGGTAGCTGCTGTAGTCATCCGCCCAGTTTAGTCGCCCCATCGGGCACCGCGCAGTCGGTTACGTCACTCATTTGGCTGAAAGGGCGTAACGGCGATGCCGACCCAGTATAGGCGGGCCTTGTGTCCTCGGCCCTGTATTAGTCGAATTGCCGGGAGGTAGGATCCGGAATTCCACGTTCCCGTCGGATGCGCTTGGCCCGCGCCGCGATTGCGGCCAGACGCCCGGCGTAAACCGCGCCGCCCAAACCCACAACGGTCAGGGCCAATGCACCCCATAGCGGTTCTTCGCCGCTGGCGGTGGGGCCGGTGACGAGCAGCAGCGAAAACGCGGCGAGGGCCGCGAAGAACACGGCCATGACCGTAAAGCCGCCGGCCGTACGCACGGTGGGATGCGAGCTCGCCGTGAGGACTCCGATCTCGTCCCGGGCGTAGCTGTGCAGGCCGCCCTCAACCGTGCGGCAGAGGACGCGCTTTTCGCCACGCGCCATTGCCTGCTCATGGTAAGCACGGACGTCATTGTCGTGGTTGGTTGGGTGGGCGCCGTTGTTGCCCGGAATCCGGTTCTGCACTTTTAATCCTGTCGAATGAGCCGGATCTGGTCCAGCACCTGGTCGTCGGAGAGGCCTGAGAGCTCCTCGATGGGTTTCGCAGGAGTGTCCAAGGCTCCATGCCCTACGGTCCATGTATCGCCGGTGCGCTTGATCAGCAGTTGCTGACGCGCGGGATCCTCCAGGAGCCGCACCGTGACCCCGCCGGCGGGGTTGTCCTCGAGGTGCTTGCGGACAATGAAGAAGTTGGCCTCGGCCGGGCTGACATCGGGGCGCTGCGCCATGGCAAACCAGCTCAGGTAAGCCCGGGGTTGTAACAGGATCCGGTACTCCGTGGACTCGACAGAGAGGACGTTGTCCACCGAATCGGCAGTCAGGAGATTGAGCTGGACCCGTTTGGTAGCTTCGGTGAGGGCTGCTGTGACTGCGGCAACCGGCCCCGAAACGGACAGTTCCCCTCCTTCGGCCACTGTTGCCGCGCCACGCGCCACCAGCGATGACGCTCCCGCGGAGAGCAGGCCGGCGTCTTCACGTTCCTGCCCCAGCCTTAGGGCTTCGGCGGACGCTGTGGAGGCCGGACCCGGACGGAGGTTCAGGAGCACCAGAAGTTCGGCGAAGCCAAATCCCAGGGAGTCCGGATATACCTGCCCGGGGGCCTGCGGCACGGAAGTAGTCGATTCAGTCACTGGAGTTTCTCCTCAGTTCTCAGAAGCCAAAAAAGTCGCCGACAGCATCCGCGCCGTCGCTCAGTGCATCACCAACGGCTTCCGCTCCGTCGGCGATCTTATCGCCCACGTAGTTCACCGAATCGTGGATGACGGGGACATTGTCGTAAAGTGCGAGCGCGCCGCTGGCGACCATGCAGACAGTACCGGCAGGCGGCGGCAGGAAGGACCCGGCCCCCAGCAGGGCTTTGGTGGTGGAATAAGCGGCCGAACCGTAATCGCCATCACGGACCGCATTGTAGGCGTCCAGACTGTCCAGGCCCACGCCGAGGACACCCAAACCCTTGCTGGCGACATCCAGGTACTTGAAGGCCTTGGTGGCGTCGTCGAGGCTCAGGACCTCGTGCAGTTTGCCCTCGAAAAGGTTGTTGGACATGTTGAAGAACTTGCTGAACTCGCTCGAGTTCTGGAACGCCCGCCAGGCTGCGGGATCCAGGAAGTCACCCACACGTGACTTGTGGAGCATGGCACCAATGTCGAAGAGTCCCGCCCGAAGGTTGGGGAAGGCTTTCGTGAGGGAGTAGATGTCCCAGCCGTCGCGGAACGGCGAATCCGGGTCTGCCAGCCAATCCGGGCCTACCGGACTGTTGCCGGATCCGCCGGAGCCGTTTCCAGACCCGCCCGAGCCGTTGCCGGACCCGCCGGATCCGCCGAGGTTGCTGGCCCTGTCCTGTTCGTCGGCGTTCTTAAGGAGCAGCTTTGATTCCTGCTTGAGCCGGGTGGCGGCCTTTTGCAGGAGCATCCGATGGTTCTTGTTCCACTCGGACTGGAAGCGCTCCGCATCGGCGCCTTTCCAGGCGCGCGTGTTGTTGATCTGACTGCTCAACTGCGTTGACTGCTGGAGCAGCAAATCAGCGGACTGGCCGAACTGTTGGGCAAGCGTCCGTAATTGGGCGACGTCCGCGCCCCACATGTCTCCAGCCAATAGCCTGCCCCGTAATTCCTGGCGCGGATGAAACGCGCAATCCGTTGTGATTCTGCCTCAGAGTACCCGGCACGGGCGTCTGTCGCGATGGGTACACCTGCCCATCGCACAAAGCCGGAAGAATTACTCTGTGCGGCCTTCCTGCAGCAACGCGGCCTTCCGCGCCCGCAGGGCGAAGAAGGCGCCGAAGGCAAACACCTGGGTGACCACAACGAGAACGATGATGCCCACCATCTTGTTGCCGCCCAGGATGGTGGTCAGGCCGACGATGGCCGACAGCAGGGCAAGCAGGGGCAGCAGCATGTAGCCAAGGAAGAAGAGGGTCTCTGGTTTCTTGAGCATGTCAGCTTTCGGTCCTGGTCCAGTGGGTGAATTTGTAGCGGGTGCCGTTCGCGCCGGTGAGCCAGCCTTCGGCCGGTTCAGTGGCAACCGGGGACCAGTCGGCGTCGAGTTCCGGGGCGTAAGTGTCGCCGTCGGCGTCGACGTCGATGGTGGTCACCACGGCGGTATCGGCGAGAGGCAGGGCCTGGCGGAACACCTCGCCGCCGCCAAGGATCCAGACCGTCCCGTTACCTTCCGCGAAGCGGGACTCGATCAGCGCCTCATCGAGTGAACCGACCACGACGGCGCCATCGGACTCGGGCGCCGTGGCCCAGTCCGGATTGTGGGTAATCACAATATTGGTCCGGTTGGGCAGGGGACGGTACTTTTCCGGGAAGGACAGCCATGTTTTGCGGCCCATCACGACCGGATGCCCTTGGGTGAGCCGGGTGAAGTGCCTAAGGTCCTCGGGGAGGTGCCAGGGCATATCGCCCTCCCTGCCGATGACTCCGGCGGGGGTTTGCGCCCACACCATCGCGACGCCGGTGATGCTGCCGGCCAGGTTCTCCGTGAAATCAGGTGTGGTGTTCATACCGCGATCGGCGCCTTGATCGTGGGGTGGTGCTGGTAGTTGACTACGCTGAAATCGTTCAGTGTGTAGTCGAAGATGGAGCCCGGCTTGCGGGTGATCTCCAACTGAGGGTACTCGTATGGGTCACGTTCCAGTTGTTTGAGCACCTGGTCCACGTGGTTGTCGTAGATATGGACGTCGCCCCCGGTCCACACGAACTCACCCGGCTCCAGCCCGGCCTGCTGTGCCACCATGCGGGTGAGCAGTGCGTACGAGGCGATGTTGAACGGTACGCCCAGGAACATGTCTGCGGAGCGCTGGTACAGCTGGCAGGACAGTTTTCCGTCAGCTACGTAAAACTGGAAGAACGCGTGGCATGGCGGCAGCGCCATGTCCTTGAGCTCAGAGACGTTCCAGGCCGAGACAATGTGCCGGCGGGAGTCCGGATTGGCTTTAAGGTTCTCCACCAGTTCCGCGATCTGGTCGATGTGCCCGCCGTCCGGGGTGGGCCAGCTGCGCCACTGCACACCGTAAACAGGGCCGAGTTCACCCTGGGCGTCAGCCCACTCGTTCCAGATCGTCACGCCCTGATCCTGCATCCACTTCACATTCGATTCACCGCGCAGGAACCACAGGAGTTCTACCGCCACGGACTTGAAGTGGACCCGCTTGGTGGTCATGAGCGGGAAGCTCTGTGCCAGGTCGAACCTCAGCTGCCGGCCAAAGACACTGGTGGTTCCGGTGCCGGTCCGGTCCGACTTGTGCGTGCCGTTGGCCAGGACATCGCGCAACAGATCTTCATACGGGGTTGGGATAGTCACGGCTAAAGTCTACGGCTTTCCGGCCGTACGCGTCCGGCGCAGCTGGCTGCGGAGCAGATCCAGGAGAAGCTCGTCGCTCAGGCGTGCCTCGAGGCCCGCCGAGATCAAAAGGTCGACGGCGTCAGTCACCTTGGACGGCACCGTGACCCCGGGCTTGCCGCCGCTTCCGCCCGCTGTTGGGGCAACCACCGTTCCGGCCCGCCGCCGCGACTGGATCTGCCCGGACGCCTCCAACTCCTTGTAGGCCCGGGCTACGGTTCCGCTGGCCAGGCCGAGGTCGGCCGCCAGAGCGCGCACAGTGGGCAGTCGACTGCCCGGGGACAACGCTCCGGTGGCGATCAGCGCGCTGATCTGTGAGCGGATCTGCTCATAGGGCGGGGTCGCGGAGGTGAGGTCAACAGACAGCAGGGGATCCATCAGCGGTGCTGCACCACTTCGACGGGGGAGTCCTGATGGCGGGGGACGAAGGACCGTACAGGGATCAGCACCAGGACAACCGCCGCTGCACACAGGAGTGCGCCGGCGATCATGGCCGGATCCCATTTCAGGTACGCGTCGGTTGGTGCCAAGGGGTTGCCCAGGCCGAAGAGCCAGCGCCAGGCGAAGCTTTGGCTCGACATCAGAAGACCGCCCTGGGCCAGAAGGAACGCGGCGACGGTGCGTACCAGCCGGTAAATGCTGATGCCACGTAATGCCGTATCGAGCCCGGCAACGTGCCCGCCACAGTTCTGCCGGTGCCGGATGAGCAGCAGCGGCGCAAGTGCCAGCACCATGACCACGGCAGTGGCGATGGCCGGAGCAACCCATCGGTATTCCGGCCCGTACAGCATCGCGCCGGCGGTGAAGTCACCGTGAATGGTAACTGCCAGGACCGTCAGGAAGACGGCCGCAGCCACAACAGCCACCGTGAAAAGCGCCGGGCTGATCGGCTGGCGGGGCATGGCCTTTTCGGTGCCAGGCCGGCCGTAGTTTCGCTGGAGCAGGAGTTCACCGAACGCGATGGTGAGCAGGACTGCCCCTGCCATAACGGCAACCAGGATGGCTGGCTGCGTCAGCACGACCACGCCGAACGGCAGAACCAGAAGAAGCAGGGCTGCCCCGACTGCGGCCATAGGCAGGGCAGCGCCCATGGAAACGATCAGCCGGGTTGCCGGCTGGGCGGCCTCTCCGGGCGCGGTGAGCGAACGGTCCGGACGGGTAGC
Organism: Pseudarthrobacter sp. TRD_SC_9; assembly: GCF_055361265.1. Lineage (NCBI taxonomy): Bacteria > Bacillati > Actinomycetota > Actinomycetes > Micrococcales > Micrococcaceae > Pseudarthrobacter > Pseudarthrobacter sp. TRD_SC_9. The sequence goes on along the minus strand of NZ_CM143956.1, from coordinate 2,899,942 downwards.
CAGCAGCGAAGTGAGCCGGGGTGGCCGCCACCCCCACATCACCAGCAGGATGCCCATGGAAATGAAGCCCGGATAGTTGACCCAGACGCTGGGCCGGGGTAGAGCAGGATCCGGGAGGGCGGCGTAACTGCCGGCGATGGCAAGCAACCCGCCGGCAACAGTTGCCACGGTGCGCAGCAGCCGGTTCATGGCGATGGTCCGCAGGAGGTCGTTATCAGCAGGATCGAGGGTCTCCAACTGCCGACGCCGCGCAATGAGCGCCAGGACCGCCCATGTGCCCAGCGCCAGGACAGCGAGGGCGCCGCCGAGGTAAGCGGCCAGCAGGTACCCCGGGATCCGCCCATCCCTCCCGGCGTCCCGATACATAGGACCGGATGAAGGATTCGCGTTCGGGTCAGGGGAAATTTCTGTGGGCGGGATGGCTCCATAACCGGGAAGTGTCGCCGTGTAGCAGATAGCTAAAGCCGTAGCAATAAAGATTCCAGCGGTGATCCATGCAAGATTGCGTGGCAGGAAGTCGGCAATGCGCCTGACGGAAAGGGGTGCTGTCCGGTGGGTCTTCAGCGGCTCCGGATACGTGACTTGACCAACGGCATGAATTGCCAGCACGGTCAGGATCGGCAAGGCCAGGGCGGTGAGTATCTCGGAAGTGCTCGAAGGCGTGTGGCTGTCGTACGGCGTGCTGCGGAGGATGCCGGCGTTCACCGCGCCCTGCAGCGAGCTCCCCATCCAGCCCATGATGCCGATCCAAAGCGCGTGCTGCGAGATGGATTCCGCTGTGGCCCTGCCGCCTGGCGCAACAATCACCCATCGCAGCAAGACGTACACGCCAACTGCCAGGGCCAGGGGCCACAACAGCACCAACGGAGGCACACCGGCAAAGGTGACTCCGAGTTCCGGAAAGCCCACATGTCCCCCAACGCCCGTACCAGGTTTTGTATCAATGTATCAAGTATTTGATACAAAACGGCGGCGGTCAAGCGATCGGTCCCCGGGAAGGGAAAAGGACTCAGTCGTCGAACGGTTTGAACTGCTCCACGGAAACGATCCGCTCCTTCTTTCCGATGGCTATGTGGCAGATGATCATCTCACCCGGAGCAAGGTACGGATCCGAGTGAGGAAGAAGCGACCGGAGCCGTGGCGGCATGTGTTCCCCCAACTGGCTTAGCACTGTAGGCAACGCCGGTCTGTGGGTGCAGAGGACCACGGGCCGCTGCTTGTCGAACAACCACTCGACGACCGCTGCCGTCTTCTTCGGGTTTCGGGCGTGCCGGTGCTCGGTGAGCGCCTCAATCCGTTTGATCTTCGCATCCACCGCTTTGGCATAGGGCGCCACAGTGGCAATGCAGCGCACCCACGGGCTGGTGACCACACGCAGGGGCCGCCACGCCTGAAGCAGGCGTTTGACGGCCTGCGCCTGGCGGACGCCGGTGGCAGCGAGAGGACGTTCGCCTTCTGCCCTGGTCCAGGAAGAACGCGGCTTGGCTTTGGCGTGCCGGAGGATGATCAGCGGCCACGTTAGCAGCTCATCGCGTTCATGGGCTGCTGCGAGATACCGAAGAGGCCCGACGTCGGACGGATTGGACAGCATGGCGGCGGCCGATTCCGGTGAGCACCATTTCACGGCATCCACTTCCTTGCCGTCCGGGCGCAGCAGCGTCCCTTCAACCCGGACAGCCCAGTAGTGGACCACCTTAAGGCCGGATGCCACCCGGTAACGGATGGAGGGCAGGGGGATGCCCAGTGGCGCCCGCAGTCCGATTTCCTCTTCGATTTCCCTGACGGCGCATTCGGGAATGGTCTCGCCCGGGTCCAGCTTGCCCTTTGGCCAGGACCAGTCGTCATAGCGCGGCCGGTGGATCAACAGCACCTCGAGCCGGTCCTTGACGATGCGCCACGGAAGGGCGCCGGCGGCAGTGACTGCCACCGGTTCATCCAGGAGTTCGGCCTGGTCTGTTATCGGTTTGTCGCTGACCAAGTCCACGGTCCTAGCGCCGGGTCAGGGACCGCTGGCGTGAACGGGACCGCAGAAGCCAGGACTGGATGTCAGCCAGCGGGGTTTTGTCCTCGGCAAGGTGATGCCTTGTCCAGTTGCCACCGTTGTCCAGGTGCCAGCTGGACGTGGCCGGGTCAACGTACCGTTCCAGGAGGTCATGCACATACGTGATGTCCTCGGCGTTGGTCAGCTGGACCAGGGCCTCCACGCGACGGTCAAGGTTCCGGTGCATCATGTCCGCCGAGCCGATGTACACCACAGGATCGCCGGCATTGGCGAAGGCAAATACCCGCGAGTGCTCGAGGAACCTGCCCAAGACGGAGCGGACCGTGATGTTGTCGCTCAGGCCCGGCACGCCCGGGCGAAGGGAACAAATGCCGCGGACCACTACATCAACGCGCACGCCGGCCTGGGAGGCACGGTAGAGCGAGTCGATGATGGCTTCATCGACCATCGAATTAACCTTGATCTGCACCCGTGCCGGCAGGCCGGCGCGGGCATTCCTGATCTCGGTTTCAATCCGGTCAATCAAGCCGGAACGGACGGAGCGCGGCGCCACGAGCAGCCGCTTGAAGGTGGATTTGGGCGCGTAGCCTGACAGCTGGTTGAACAGCTTGGAGAGGTCCTCGCCAACCTGTTCGTTAGCAGTCAGGAGACCGAGGTCCTCGTAATATCGTGCTGTCCGTGGGTGGTAGTTACCCGTGCCGATGTGGCAGTAGCGACGGAGGCCGTCAACTTCCTGCCGGACCACCAGGGAAAGTTTGCAGTGGGTTTTGAGGCCCACAATTCCATACACCACGTGGACGCCGGCCTGTTCCAGCTTGCGGGCCCAGGAAATGTTGGCCTGTTCATCAAAGCGCGCTTTGATTTCCACCAGCGCCAGGACCTGCTTACCGGCCTCAGCGGCGTCGATCAGGGCATCAACAATGGGGGAGTCGCCGGAGGTGCGGTACAGCGTCTGCTTAATTGCCTGGACCTTGGGATCGGCTGCTGCCTGCTCAAGGAAAGCCTGGACCGAGGTGGAGAACGAGTCGTAAGGGTGGTGCAGCAGGATGTCCCGGCGGCGCATCGCTGCGAAGACGTTGGCCGCCTTGGACGTCTCGGATTCGTTGAGATAGCGGGAAGTGTGGGGAACCTGCTTAGGGTAGTGCAGGTCCGCGCGGTCGATTCCGGCGATAACCGAGAGCCCGCGCAGGTCGAGGGGCGCCGGAACCGAGTAGACCTCTGACTGTTCAACGCCGAGCTCCCGGATCAGCAGGGCCAGGATGTTCGGGTTGATGTCGTGGGTGACTTCGAGGCGGACGGGCGGGCCGAACCGGCGGCGCAGCAGTTCCTTTTCCAGCGCCTGCAGCAGGTTCTCGGCGTCGTCCTCTTCCACCTCGACATCCTCGTTGCGGGTAACCCGGAAGATGTGGTGCTCCAGGACTTCCATGCCAGCGAACAGCTTGTCCAGGTGGACGGCAATAACCTCTTCGAGGGCAATGAACCGGGCCACCCGGCCGGCCACAGCACCGGCGCGCGGACCATCGATGGAAATGAGCCGGGGCAGCTGGTCCGGGACCTTGAGGCGGGCGAAGAGTTCCTTGTCGCTCACCGGGTTGCGGACTACCACGGCGAGGTTCAGGGAGAGTCCGGAAATATACGGGAACGGGTGTGCGGGATCGACGGCCAGCGGCGTCAGGATGGGGAAGACTTTCTCGGCAAACATCTCGCTCAGCTGCTGCTTGGCTGCGTCATCAAGTTCATCCCAGTGCATCAGGTGGATGTGTTCGTAGGCCAATGCGGGGCGGATTTGTTCGGCGAAAACCTGTGCATGGCGCTGCTGCAGGCGGTGTGCTTCCTCGCTGATCTTCTCGAGGACCTCCACCGGGCTAAGGCCGGCCGGCGACGGGACCGCCAGGCCGGTAGCGATGCGGCGTTTGAGCCCGGCCACCCGGACCATGAAGAACTCGTCGAGGTTGGACGCAAAAATGGAGAGGAAGCTCACCCGCTCCAGCAGGTGGAGCTTAGGGTCTTCGGCAAGCTCCAGCACGCGGGCGTTGAAGGACAGCCAGCTCAGCTCCCGGTCCAGGAACCGGTCCGGGCGGATGTCGCCGTCGGGTTCGAGGTTCGGGGCGAATTCCGGGATATCGATCCGGTCCTGGGTGGCACGTGACGCCGGGACTTCGGAGGAACCAAAGCGCGCCCGGGCAGGAGGTACTGCGACCTCCGTCATCGCTGCATCGGCGGTATCAGGTTGCATGGTGTCTCCTTTTGGTGGCACGGGCTGGTGCGGGACCGGCAGCCGGCGCGAGTCTGCTTCAACCTTACAATCATTCGCTGCGCCCGAGGCCCTGGTATCCGGCAAGCCATGGCGCATTTTGAGGCTAGAGCATTAACCTTTGGCAAACGCTTACTGACGCTCCGCCAACCGCCCATAGAGGACATCCATATCCCAGCGTGTGAAACCCAGCTTGCGGTACAACGAAACGGCGGCGGCATTGTCCGCATCGACGTACAGCATGATCGCCTGGAGTTTCCGTTGTTGGAGGTACCTGATGCCCGCGATGGTCAGGGCCTTGCCCAGGCCCAGGCCCTGGGCCGCCGGGGTGACTCCGACGACGTACACTTCGCCGATCGGCGGGTGACCGCCGTGGGCCGGATGGATCTTGGTCCAGTGGAATCCCACCAACGTGCTAGAGGAGTCCTCGGCAAGGAGGAAGCCTGCCGGATCGAACCAGTCCTCAGCCATCCGGGCTTCCAGGTCCGCGCGGGTCATGGAACCCTGCTCCGGGTGGTGCGCGAAGGCCGCGCTATTGGCGGTCAGCCACGCATCCTCATCCTGTCCGGGCACGAAGCTGCGCAGTGTCACCCCGTCCGGGAGGCCGACGTCGGGCAGCCCCGCAGTGCCGTCCGTCAGCCTCATCTTCCATAGTTCCCGGACCGGGCCGAAGCCGTAACGGGTGGCCAACTCAGCCGCTGCCACATGACTGCCGTGGGCCCATGCCTGCAGGCCGGACAACCCCCTGGTCCTCTGCAGTTCGCCGATCAGGCGGTCTGCTGCGCCCAGATTCCGGTAACTGGGATGGATGGCCACCTCCAGCGTCCCGGTCCCGTCCGGTTCTTCAACCACGACGGCGGTACCGGCCAGATCAGAGCCGCCCGCCTGATGAACGTCCGGGCCGGCGGAACTGCCGGCGCGGGAGCTGTCCTCGGGCGCGTACAGCAACAACGAGCTGACGCCGGCAGAACCGGCTGCCTCGGTACTGAGCGTGATGACTGTTTGTTCGGACAGCGGAGGATTGCCGTCGGATTCCTGGACGGCTGCCAGGAGATCGCGGACGTCGTGAAGCAGTGGAGCATCCAGCCCGCCTTTAATGGACAGGACTGGCCAGGATTCCGGATGTGCGGGACTCATAGCCCAAGGCTATACGCACGCCGGCAGGTCAGGCATGGCAACCGGGCCAGGCAGATCAGGCCTCGGTGAGTTCGTCTTCCTGATGTCGCACCAGCGTCAGCCGGTAGCCGACATTCCTGACAGTGCTGATCAGGTTTTCGTGGTCTGCGCCCAGCTTTGCCCGCAGGCGCCGCACGTGGACGTCGACTGTGCGGGTGCCGCCGTAGTAGTCGTAGCCCCATACTTCAGTGAGCAGCTGCTGGCGGGTGAAGACCCGCCCGGGGTGCTGGGCCAGGTACTTGAGGAGCTCGAATTCCTTGAAGGTCAGGTTCAGCGGCGTGCCGTTGACCCGTGCGGTGTAGCTGGCTTCATCGATGACGACGCCGGCGGCACGGATTTCGGAGGGGGTGTCCTCTGCTTCCGGTACGGCACGGGCTATCGATAGGCGGATTCGGGCCTCAACCTCTGCAGGACCTGCCGAATCGAGCACGATGTCGTCCACGGCCCAGGCAGAGGAGACGGCGGCCATACCGCCTTCGGTGAGGATCAGGACCAGGGGAGCGCTGAGGCCGGTAGCCTTCAGGAGCTGGGTCAGTGAGCGTGCTCCCACCAGATCCTTGCGGGCATCGAGCAGGACGATGTCGCAGGGATCGGTTTCCAGGAGTGCCGTGGGCTCGGCGGCAAGAATGTGGACCCGGTGGTTCAGCAGCTCAAGGGCAGGCAGGATATCAACCGAAGAGCCGGTGCTGTTCGTCAGTAACAGGATGTGCGACATTATTCCTCCAAGGGCCGTCCGCGCATCATTGAGCGTCTGAACCGGGTTTTCACCGGCCGGTACTGGCAGCCTGCACAGGATTGCGGTTTGGGTGATCGGAAGTTGCTGCGACGTTTCCACCGCAACCGTTCACCGTCCGGCACCTGCACAGAATGCTTAGCTGAAGAACGAGTATACCCAGCAAGGTGCCCTGAATCACTGCAGCAGGCCTCACGACAGGCTGGTTTAGGACATATGCAGGTCACATAGGGCAGGATTGGAGGGACAGGGCCCGAACTCCCTTGCGGGGCGCAATTGCATGCAAACTACAGTCAGCGAAGTACAGCCAGGATGGGAATGCAGCGAAAGTGAGTCCAGAAGTGAAAGCGGACGCCGCCAGTTACGATTCCGCCGGAGATGACGGCCCTTCCGGAGGGAACATGCATCACGGCCAAGGTCCGGATGACGATGTACGCGGAATATCCGTGCAACCGTGGTTGATCGGTCTTGCCGGACTGTTGTGCCTGGGCGCCATACTTGCTGGCGTCTACACCTCACCGCAAGTCCTCCTGGGTGTAGCCGTCGCGGCTGCCCTGGTGACGGGCTACGGCTGGCCGCACTTCCTCGAAGTACCTGCGCGGAAAACCCTGGCAGCCGTGATCGCGCTGCCGGGTGTCGGCTCCGCCTGGGCTGCCCATACTCTTCCCGCCCCCGGCTACCTGGACGCCACCCCGGCCTTTATGGCCATGGGTTTCATCGCCGTCTTTGTTGTGCAGCTGCTGCGCGGGACGGGGCAGGCCAAGCGCCTTGAATCCACGTTGGGAAGCTGCGCCGGAGTGCTGCTCTCCTGCCTTGGGGCCGGCTGGATCGCCGGGGCAAGATTTAACGGGGTCCGGGAGATGCTGGCCATTGCTGCCGTCAGCGCCGCCGTCGCACTCCTCGTGTGCCTGATCCGCTGGCCAGACAGGATTGTGGCGCCGCTGGGCATTGTCGTGGCCGGCCTGTCCGGCCCGCTGGCCGGGCTGGTGTTTTCAGATATTGCCGTGCTGCCCACTGCAATATTCGGCGTGGTAGTAGGCGCCGTCCTGGTCAGTTTCCGCAGATTGGCCACCCTGCATACCGGTCCGATAAGCGTTCCGGCGGGGCTCAGTGTAGGGATTGCACCTGTCCTGGCAGTGGGTTCCCTGGCCTACTTCATAGACAAACTTCTTATCTACTAACACGTTAGGATGTCAGCATGTCTGTTCTCGCATTCGAAATTTTCTTCCTTGTCCTGCTTGGCATCGCCGGCATCGCCATGGCCTGGTTCGCCGGTTACGTCGTTTACCGCCTCTTCAAAGGCCAGAAGTAACGCCTGCAGGCGCCCCTGAATTCGCTAGAGGTAATTGCTGTGCCTATTGAGATTCCCACAGACCTGACCCCTGAACTGGTCCCGCTTTCCTGGCTCATCGGTGAGTGGGAAGGCAGCGGGCGGCTTGGCAGCGGCGACGAGGATTCCGAGCACTTCGTCCAGAAGGTTTCCTTCACCCACAACGGCCAGCCCTATCTTCAGTACCGCGCGGAGAGCTGGCTGACGGATGAAGAGGGCACCATCCTGCGTCCGTTGTCAGTGGAGATCGGCTTCTGGGCACTGGAGCGCAAGCAGTTGGACGCGGACGTCGGCCCGGGGCTTACTCCAGCGGACATCGTTCCGGCACTGAAGAGCGCTGACGAGGTGGAAGCACTCCGCAATGCAGAGGGCGGCTTCGACATCTCCGTCTCCATCACTCACCCGGGCGGCATCACCGAGCTGTACTACGGCCAGATCAAGGGCCCGCAGATCCAGCTCGCGACAGACATGGTGATGCGGGGCAGCCACTCCAAGGAGTACTCAGCAGCCACCCGGATTTTCGGCCTGGTGGATGGCAACCTGCTGTGGCGCTGGGATGCAGGAATAGAAGAAGGCAAAGGCCTGGAAGCACACGCTTCCGCCTTCCTTAAACGCGTTGCGGGCTGACCTTGGGAATACTGCCGGCAGGACAGGACGTTCTTTCGGTTATGAACTCTAAAAGCCCTCTGTTGCTGCGCCCCGGCGCCGTCGAAGCCGCCGGCCTGGACACCGGAGTGGCCTCCCACTATGGTGAGCCCCTGCGGGAACAGCGCGCACTGGCTAATGGCAGTGCCGTCGTCGACCTTTCCCACCGCGGTGTGGTCACGGTCAGCGGTCCGGACCGCCTCAGCTGGCTGAACACACTATCCTCACAGCAGCTCACCCAGCTGCCCCCGGGACAGTCCACCGAACTGCTGTTGCTCAGTGTGCAGGGCAGGATCGAATATGACGCCAGGGTAGTGGACGACGGCGGGACCACCTGGCTGCTGGTCGAGGCCGCCGAGGCTGCACCGCTGGCTGAGTGGTTGAACCGGATGAAGTTCATGCTCCGGGTTGATATTGCGGACCTCTCCGGGGACTGGGCAGTGGTTGGTTCAACGCGTCCTGTGGAGGAATGGTCGGGCCTGACGGTCTGGCAGGACCCATGGCCCAATGTCACCACGGGCGGCTATTCGTACTCGATCATCAGCGAGGACCAGCACCCCGGCCTTGAACGCCCCTGGTTCGAGTACCTCGTTCCCGCGGCAGAGCTGGAAACCACGGTGGGAGACCGCCAGTTGGCTGGGGCGTGGGCAGCGGAAGCCCTGCGGATCGCCGCGTGGCGCCCACGCTGGGGTGCCGAAACCGACGATCGCACCATCCCCCACGAACTGGATCTCCTCCGCACCGCCGTGCACCTGTCCAAGGGCTGCTACAAGGGCCAGGAAACTATCGCCCGCGTGCACAACCTGGGCCATCCGCCGCGCCGCCTGGTGTTCCTGCAATTGGACGGTTCCCAGCACACCCTTCCGTCGGCCGGCAGTGAGGTCATGGCCGGCGGCCGCAAGGTCGGCACGGTCACGTCCGTCAGCCAGCATTACGAGATGGGCCCGGTCGCATTGGCTGTTGTTAAGCGTTCCGTTGCCCCGGATGAAACACTGACTGTGATGGACGGCGACGAACCCTACACCGCCGCCCAGGAAGTGATCGTTGCCCCCGACGCCGGCCAGGTAGTCGGGCGCCAGACAGGATTCCTGAGGGGGACCCGATGACCGATTCCCAGCCTGCCCCGGATGCAGACGCCGTCGACCTTGCCCATACGCTCTTCGATGGCGCCCGGGCCGGTGACGCTGCGCTGCTTGCCCGTTACCTCGAAGCCGGGGCGCCGGCGACATTGACCAACGCCGCCGGCGACTCCCTGCTGATGCTTGCGGCCTATCACGGACATGCAGATACGGTTCAGCTGCTCCTGGGCCACGGTGCTGACGCGAACGCCATCAACGACCGTGGCCAGACCCCCTTGGCCGGGGCCGCCTTCAAGGGCTACACCGACGTCGCCCGGGTGCTTCTTGGAGCCGGCGCGGATCCGGATGCCGGAACACCCTCGGCCCGCGCAGCTGCCGGGATGTTTGACCGCAAGGACATCCTGGAGCTGCTGGGCTAGTTTGGATTACATCCGGCGCCGGCCGGCATTGCAGGGGGAGTTGGTTGTGGAAGAAGTGAACAGGCCGTGGGCTGCGCTGTGGGCTCTGGTGATCGGGTTTTTTATGATCCTGATCGACATCAACATTGTCTCGGTGGCCAATCCCCGCATCATGGAAAGCCTTCAGGCAGACATCAACGCGGTGATCTGGGTGACCAGCGCCTACCTTCTGGCGTACGCCGTGCCGCTGCTGGTCAGCGGCCGGCTGGGCGACAGGTTCGGACCCAAGAACCTGTATCTGGGCGGGCTGGTGCTGTTCACCCTGGCCTCACTCTGGTGCGGCCTCTCTACCGATATCGGCATGCTGATCGTAGCCCGCGTTTTCCAGGGACTCGGTGCAGCGCTGATGACACCACAGACCATGGCCGTCATTACGCGCATCTTCCCGCCGGACCGCCGGGGCGCAGCCATGGGGCTCTGGGGTGCCACAGCAGGCGTTGCCACCCTGGTGGGGCCCATCTTGGGCGGAGTCCTGGTGGACAGCCTGGGCTGGGAATGGATCTTCTTCATCAACGTGCCCATTGGGATCGTGGGCTTCGTCCTGGCCTGGCGCTTCGTCCCGTCGCTGTCCACGCATCCCCACCGGTTCGATATCCCCGGCGTGGTGCTCAGCGCCGTCGGGCTCTTCCTGCTGGTGTTCGGCATCCAGGAAGGGGAGTCCTACAACTGGGGCACCATCGTCGGACCCATCTCTGTGTGGTCCCTGATCATTACCGGAGCAGTGGTTCTGATCGCCTTCGTCGCCTGGCAGAAATACAGCAAGGGTGAGCCGCTGCTGCCCCTGGGGCTCTTCAGGGACCGGAACTTTTCGCTGGCGAACATCGGCATCACGGCCGTAGGCTTCGCCGTCACCTCCTTCAGCCTGCCGCTCATTTTTTACTACCAGATGGTCCGCGGACTGACGCCCACCCAGTCGGCGCTGCTGATGGTGCCGATGGCCCTCATCATGGCCGGGCTGGCACCGGTCGTGGGACGCTACCTGGACCGCGTCAACCCCAAGTTCATAAACTGCGCGGGGCTGGTCCTGATGGCCGTCGCGCTGGCCTGGAACTCCCTGTTGATGAGGCCGGACACCCCCATCCTGATGTTCCTGCTGCCCAGCGCGGTCCTCGGCTTTGCCAACCTGGGCATCTGGGCGCCGCTGGGTACCACAGCTACGCGCAACCTCCCGCCACGGCAGGCCGGTGCGGGATCGGGCGTCTACAACACCACCCGGCAGATCGGTTCCGTGCTGGGCAGCGCGGCCATCGCCGTGCTGATCCAGGCGCGCTTGGCCGCCGAGCTGCCGGCAGGGGCAGGCGGCGGGGCGTCCGAGTTCTCCGGGCAGTTGCCTGAGGCACTGCACGCAGGATTTTCGACGGCGATGGGCCAGTCCATCATGCTGCCGGCCGCCGTGGTGCTCCTGGGCGCGGCCGTGGTGCTGTTCTACGAAAAGCCTAAGGCCGCCATCGATTGGGACAAGCCGGAGCTGAGTCGCGCCCGGTCCGCTCAGCAGGGCTGACCAGGTTCCTCCAGACCACTACCTTTTCGAAGCCGGGCTGCCCAGCAGCACGGTTGTATGGATGCCGCCGGTGACGAATCCCAGACTTCGGGCTATAGCCAGCGAACCTGTGTTGCTGACTTCGGCGCGCCACTGCAGGGTGAGTCCCGAGGCCAAAGCCTCATGGGCGGCGATGGAGGCAGCCAGGGAGCCCAGGCCCCGGCGCCGCCAATCGGGGGCCACCAGCACGCCCAGCTGCGCCAGCAGGCCCTCCCATTCGGTATATCCGGCGCTGGCAATGGGCACCTTGCGGCCATCGTCGTCGTGGATCACTGTGTAATGGTGGGTCAGCTCCGCCAGGCCAACTTCATTGACGTCGTCCGGTGGGCACCGCGACTCCAGTTCGATTGCGTCCCGGTCCGCATGCGAGACGGTCAGCTCCCCCGACGGCTGCTGAAGCGGCAGGTCGTCTGCGAAGAAGAGCGCGGTGGCACCCAGGCCGTGCCCGCCATGGCCGCGGGCGAGCGTCATCAGGGTGACATGCTGTGCCAGGTCCTCGTCCGGAATCGTCGCAGCGGCCTCCACCGCCCAAGCCGGGCCTACCAGGGCAGATGCGCCAAAAAGCCGGACAAACTGGACGCTGGAGGCCGAGTCATCAACCCGGACAATGCGTTCGCCGCTGCTGAGCGCTTCACCAAAGGTGTGGTCAGCCAAGCCAAGATGCCGGGCCCAGGCGAGTTGGATGATCTCTGCGCTGCCATGGTCCAAAGTCATGGTCCCAGCCTACCCACGTCCGGGGCCCGGCTTAGCGCCGGCCCGGCGCCCGGTGCGGGCCGCCGTTCAAGGCAGAAGGCCTAGCCGAACAGGACAGCGGCTTCGTCGTACCGGTGCTGTGGCACGCTTTTGAGCTTGCCCAGCGCCTGTTCGAAGCCGACATGGGCGATGTCCGTACCATTGAGCGAGACCATGGTGCCCCAGCGCTCCTCCACAACGGAGTCCACGGCAGCCATGCCCAGCCGGGTAGCAAGGACACGGTCGAAGGCGGAAGGCACGCCGCCGCGCTGGATATGGCCAAGGATGGTGGCACGGGTTTCAATTCCCGTGCGGGCCTCGATCTCCGGCGCCAACTGGTCCGCGATGCCACCAAGACGGGGACGGCCGAAGGTGTCCAGGCCACGCTCCGAGTGCGGGGTCTCCATGGACGCCGTAACGAAACCCTCAGCGACTACCACCAGCGGCGCGCGTCCGCGGTCGTGGGCTTCCTGCACCCATTCGCAGATCTGTTCAATGCTGGTGCTGTTTTCCGGGATGAGGATGGCGTGGGCACCGGCAGCCATGCCGGCGTGCAGGGCAATCCAGCCGACGTGCCGGCCCATGACCTCGGCGATCATGCAGCGGTGGTGGGATTCACCCGTGGTGCGGAGCCGGTCGATGGCCTCGGTGGCGATCTGGACGGCCGTATCGAAGCCGAAGGTGTAGTCCGTCGCGTCAAGATCGTTGTCCACGGTCTTGGGCACGCCAACGATCTTCAGCCCAACGTCCGTGAGCCGCTTGGCTGCGGCAAGGGTTCCTTCGCCGCCGATGGCGATGATGGCGTCAATGCCCATGCGGTCCATGTGGGCCTTAATGGTTTCCGGACCGCCGCCGTTTTCGAACGGGTTGGTGCGGGAGGTACCAAGGATGGTTCCGCCCTGCTTGGCGATGCCGCGCACCATGGTCCTGGGGATGTCGATGACGTCACCTTCGACCACGCCGCGCCAGCCATCGAGGAAGCCCACGAATTCGTGGCCCTGGATGATGCCTTTAAGTACGGCGCCGCGGATGACAGCATTCAGCCCGGGGCAATCGCCGCCGCTGGTGAGGATTCCAATTTTCATTATCTCTGGCTCAATCCTGGTTGGAAGGAATACAGGCAGAGCGCCACGCTGAGCTCACATAGAGTCTAGTGGGGAGTGTGGGGTACGACACAAACCGGTTACACGAGGGCTGCTATGGACGCTCCGGCGGAAGGCTATTTTTAAGGGCGCCCGCTCCCTGCCGTCATGGGGTCTTTGGCGCTGGGCGAGAGGACCCGGGCGAAGATGATTACCAGCAGGCCTGCGACGGGGACCACCAGGAGTCCGAGTCGCAGGGATGAGGCATCAGCAATCGCACCCACCAGCGGCGGCGCGAGGAGGAAGCCGAGGCGAAGCAGCCAGCTGACGATGGTGAGGCCTGCGCCTGGCCGGAACCCCGGAAGTTCGTCGGCGGCGTGCATTGCTGCAGGGATGAGCGTGGCAACTCCGAAACCGGCGAGTCCAAACCCGATAATGCTTCCAATTACGGTCGGGAAAGAAAGGGCCACGCCCATTCCCAGCAGGACAATGAAGCCCCCGGCCTGTGCAACGGCGCGTTGGCCGAAGCGGTCCACCATCCGATCGCCAAGTATCCTGCCCACAAACTGCATCCCCTGGAGAGCGATAAAGCCTGCGCCGGCCAGAAAAGCAGATGTCCCAAGGGAGCCGGAGAGGTAGATGGCCGACCAGGTGCTGCCCGAATCCTCGACGAGGGCTCCGGCCGAGGCAATAATCACCAGGGCCAGAAGCGCCCCGTACTTGGCCATTGACTGGCGAGCTGGATGTTTAGGGTTCCCTCCGGCCACCTTGACTTGGTCTGAGGCGCCCTCGACGTTGGATTCAAGCGGTTCCGGGCCGGCAAGCAGCAAGCGGTGGGAAAACACGGCCATGAGGCTGAAAATCAGCGCCGTCAGACCTAAGTGGAAGGGCCTCGTTATCTCCATCCCGGCAGCGGCAGCGCCCAGGGTGCCTCCCAGGACGGCGCCGACACTCCATACGGCATGGAACGAGTTGAGGATCGACCTTCCGTAAAGCCGCTGTACGCGAAGGCCATGGGAGTTCTGTGCAACGTCGGTGATCGAGTCCATGGCGCCGGCAATAAAAAGGCCGGCAGCAAGGACCGCCCAGACGGGCGCGTTTCCGGCCAGGAGTATCCCCACGGAGGACAAGACTGCGGCTGCGATTGCCACCCTGGAGGACCGAAACCGGCGAACGAGCGGGCCGGCGCTCAGTCCGGCCAGAATGGCACCAACAGGAAAAGCCGCAATGGCGAGCCCGAAAGCGGCATTCGTGAGGCCGAGCTCTGCTTTGATGTCCGGATATCTCGGGAGAAGGCTGGCGAAGATAGCGCCGTTCGTGAAAAACAAAATGTTCACGCCAAGGCGGGCACGTCGTGTGTCGCGCGTGGGCCGCCGGTCCAGGAGTGGCGCAATGGTCATAAGGGTCTCTAGTCTCATCTTGGGAAGGCCGGACGCCTTGGGCGAAGCCTGCGAATTATCGTGAACGTTCACGATTTTAGGTCAACGTTAGGGGACAGTGCAGGTTTTGGCCAGGGCAGACGGCAGAAGGCCGCCGCTCCCTTACGGGTGCGACGGCCTTCCAGATGAGGTCGTGAACTGCGCTCAGTTAATCGACCGCTTGTCCAGGAACGACTCCAGGACGATCCTGTTGTTCTTCGAATCCGGCAGGACCAGCCAGGCTGCCAGGTAGAAGATGATGGCCGGGCCTGGCAGCAGGCAGAACAGCAGGAAGGCGATCCGTACGTAGGCCACTTCCACGTTGAGCTTGGCGGCGATCCCACCCAGGACGCCACCGAACCAACGCTGCGGTCCACGGTTCAGGCCAAGGCCCCTGACAATGCTGAAAAACTTGTCCATGGCTCAAGCCTTCCCTGTTGAGGTGCCATTGTCACGCTTTCGGGCGGAAATGATGCCGCCGATCACCAGAGCGGCTCCGGCGCCGATCATCAGGCCCACCAGGACGTACGTTCCGTTCAGAGTAACGATGCCCAGCTGTGAGATGACGATGAGGACCGCGAGGGCGACGATAATCAGCCCCCACACAATGGTTCCGACTCGGCCGCGGGGAGTGCCGCCGTCGTGATTCTCGGGGGCCCCGGCAGCGGGATCCGGCTCGACTGTAGACATGTCAGTTTCCTTCCTTGATGGTCACGTTGCTGAAGGTGCCATCAATGCTGACCACCAGGGCTGAGCCTGGAAGTTCGGTGTTGTAGCTGCTTTCCCTGGTGGAAATCCCGCCGCGGTCGCCGCCACGTTCCTGGATGTTGCCCATGGTCATGTCTGCGCTGATCCGCACCGGCACGTCGTCGGGGATGATCACGGTGAAGTCGCTGGCTGTGATGTCCAGGGGGACCTCGACGTCGGAACGCAAGGGGGCGTCAAGGTCCAGATCGGTGAGGTTGATGGTTCCCCGTGCTCCCGTAATGTCGTAGCCCTGCCTGGCTTCCTGAACGGTCGCGGGGGTCCAGACCACGCCGTTGGTAGCAAAGCGGTTGTTGTGGTGGGAGACATTGAATGCGGCGCTCACCAGGAGGGCGATGACGGCGAGGAAGCTCAGCAGCCCGGAGGTTTTGCCCCGGGCTCCGGAGAGGACAATCCCGATACCCAGCACAGCGGCCGCTGCGGCCAGAGCCACTGCGGTTACTCCATGGGTTGATCCGTTGGGTGCATCGCCCAGGTTGATCATGTTGGTGGCGTCGAGGAGTTTCAGGCCGCCGGCCACCAGAAGTGCGATCCCTGCAGTGATGGCCACGGCCGGCGCCCCGGGGCCGGACGGGCGGGGCTTGGCAGGTGGTGCCGGGCGCAGCGGCGTTCCTGCCGAACCCGGACCATGAGGTTCTTCGCCATAGGGTGCCTGGTAGGGGGCGCCGCCCGAAGCCACATACGGAGCGGCATAGGGCGCCGTGTAAGGCGTTGGCGTTGTATAGGGTGCCGAACCAGCGGAGTAGTCGGGGGCGCCGTAGCTGGTAGTTCCATAGCTGGTAGTTCCGTAGCTGGTAGTTCCGTAGGAACCGCCGGTGTGGCCGGCAGTTGCGGTATGTCGGCGGCCCCTGTCGACCAACAGATAAACCACCAGGACAACGATGCCCAGCCAGAAGCAGGCCCACAGGAAGCCACCGAGCCCGCGCTCGCCGCCCCAATAACCGCCACCCAGCCCGCCGAAG
The DNA here is from genome assembly GCF_055361265.1 of Pseudarthrobacter sp. TRD_SC_9. NCBI lineage: Bacteria > Bacillati > Actinomycetota > Actinomycetes > Micrococcales > Micrococcaceae > Pseudarthrobacter > Pseudarthrobacter sp. TRD_SC_9. Next base: position 2,883,766 of record NZ_CM143956.1, on the reverse strand, counting down.
CCCAGCAGGGTTGTAACGAGGGACCCTGTCATTCCACCTGTCCACCGGCCCGCGGCGGCTTCCTGAACATGGATACGGCCGTCCGGTTCCGGCAGGAAGGCCCAGCCGATGCCGTAAAGAAGGACCCCGATCCCTGCGAACAGGGCAAGCACGATGAAGATTCCGCGAACGATGATCGGGTCGATGCCGAGCCTCGCTGCGACGCCACTGGAAACGCCGCCTACCCAGCGGTTCGATCCGCGCTGGATGCCACGGCTGCGGACCCAGCTGAAGAAGTCCTGGGGAGGCGGTGCCATGGTTGGCGGCGCAGGAGGCGTGGGCCCGGCGGATCCGCCGGCGTCCTGTCCGGTACGGTAGCCGCCACCGGGCTCCCCGCCTGGTTGTCCGTCCGTGGACCGGGGGAGGGGTTCTGTGGGATTGGTTGAGGAACCGGCGCCTGGCTCCGGCGTGTGGCCCGCGCCGGCACCTTCCGGGCCGGCGGGGTCTTCAGGGGTGGGGTGCTGAGTGTTCATGCCTCAATCCTTCCCTGGTAGGGGTATCCGCTCTACTGGGGGACACCCTGAACGCGCCCTGAGTCACCCCCGGTTGGCGGCTGATTCCGCTCCGGGGTGCCCTGATCCGTGTTTGGATTGGATCATGACCGCCGCTCCCCTCCGCCCTCCGTTGACTCGCAGCGGAGACCGCATGATTGCCGGGGTGTGTTCGGGCCTCGCCCAGCACCTTGGCTGGCCGGTGCGGAACATCCGGATCGCCATGGCGCTCGCGGCCGTGTTGGGCGGCTCGGGTGCTGTCTTTTATGCGTGGCTGTGGATTATGGTTCCCACTGCTGATGAAGCGGCCCGGCGCAATGCCCGCCGCCCGGCGTCGCCCATTGCTCCCGCCGTCAGTCAGCCCTTTGATCCCAGCGTTGGTTTGTGGCCGGCCGGGCCCCCAGCACCCGGCGCTGGCCACGAAACTGGTGCCCGGCAGGGCGGCGCGGGCTCTGACGGCCGCAGAGAGCCCAGCAGTCCCACCGACTTCAATGGCCGCACAGTGGATGGCAGCGTCAACGGGAGCCTCCGCGGCTGGTCCACCATTTCCTACGGCAAGGAAATCCTCCTGGGCTCCGGGCTGCTCCTGGTGGCAGGGATCCTGATTGCACAAATGCTCGGTGCCAATGTCCCGTTGGGCACCATCATTCCGGCGGCTGCAGTGCTGGGCGGGGCTGCCATCGCATGGATGCAACTGGACGAAAACCGCCGCACTGGCCTGCTGGAAAAGGCCGGTGCACGCCAGCAGGGCGGCTGGGTGCGGGTGGCTGCGGGGTTGGCCCTGGTAGTGGCCGGCGTGCTGGTAACGGTCTCCGGCTCGGGGTCATGGGAGCAGACCTGGCTGGCACTCCTCGCATCCGTGGCCGTGCTGGGGGGAGTAGCCCTGGTACTGCTGCCCTGGGGCCTGAAGTTCTGGCGCGATCTCGAGATCGAGCGGGCCGGCCGGGTCCGTGAAACCGAGCGGGCAGAGATTGCCGCCCACCTTCACGACTCTGTCCTCCAGACCCTCGCCCTGATCCAGCGGCGGGCAGGCAACGAGCACGACGTCGTCCGGCTGGCCCGTGCCCAGGAACGGGAGCTGCGTGCCTGGCTGTATCGGGACACGGCCGCGGATCCCGCACAGCTATCCGAGCGGATCAAGGCAGCAGCGGCCGAGGTCGAGGATGCCTTGGGTAACGCCGTCGAGGTGGTGACCGTTGGGGACACCCTGGTGACCGAACAGCACGAAGCCCTGGTCCAGGCTTCCCGCGAGGCCATGTTCAACGCCGCCCGCCATGGGGGTGGAACAGTATCCGTCTATGCGGAGATTGCCGGGAACGGCGCCGAAGTCTTTGTCCGCGACCGCGGGCCGGGATTCGATCCGCAGGCCCTGCCGCCTGACCGTTATGGAGTACGGGAATCGATCATCGGCCGCATGAAACGCCATGGCGGAGAAGCGGTTATCACCAGTTCAAGTGAAGGTACCGAGGTCCGCCTGACACTGCCGGCCGGTACGGAAAATGTGGAGGCAAAGCCATGACACAGCAATCTGCACGGGTGGTCATTGTGGACGACCATGCGATCTTCCGGTCCGGGCTCAAGGCAGACCTGGGCGAAGGGATCGACGTCGTGGGCGAGGCCGCAACCGTTGAACAGGCCATCGCCGTCATCGCGCAGATGCGTCCCGACGTCGTGCTTCTCGACGTCCACCTGCCCGGCGGGCTGGGCGGCGGCGGGCGCGAAGTCATCGCCGGTTCCGCTCCGCTGCTGGGCAGTACCAAATTCCTGGCCTTGAGTGTCTCGGACGCCGCGGAGGATGTCGTAGCTGTCATTCGCGCCGGTGCCCGCGGCTACGTCACAAAAACCATATCCGGGGCGGAAATCACCAGCGCGGTGTTCCGGGTGGCCGGAGGCGATGCGGTGTTCTCCCCACGGCTTGCAGGGTTCGTGCTGGACGCCTTCGGCACGGCACCGGCCGATATCGCCGACGACGAACTTGATCGCCTTTCAGCCCGCGAGCTCGAAGTGATGAGGCTGATCGCCCGGGGCTACAGCTACAAGGAAGTAGCCAAGGAACTGTTCATCAGCATCAAGACCGTGGAAACCCACGTCTCGGCAGTGCTTCGCAAGCTGCAGCTGTCCAGCCGGCACGAGCTGACCAAATGGGCAGCAGAACGCCGCCTCCTCTAGCAGCTCGTGAGAACCCTTACTTGGCTTTACCCAGGAAGTCCTGGAGCCGCGCAACGCCGGTGGCCAGGTCCTCGTCACCGAGCGCGTACGACAGGCGCAGGTAGCCGGAGGGGCCGAATGCCTCGCCGGGTACAACAGCCACCTCCACCTCATCAAGGATCAGGGCGGCAAGTTCTGCCGAGGTCGACGGCGTGGCAGAACCGGCCGCCGTCGGGAATTCCTTACCCAGCAGCGCGCGGACGTCCGCGTAGACGTAAAAGGCACCTGTCGGCGTCGGGCATTCGACACCTTCGATCGCGTTGAGTCCGGCAACGATCGCCTTGCGGCGGCGGTCAAAGGCCACCTTCATCTCGTCGACGGCGGTCAGCGGACCGGAGACCGCTGCCAGTGCCGCGACCTGCATGATGTTCGAGACGTTGGATGTTGCGTGCGACTGCAGGTTGGTGGCTGCCTTGATGACGTCGGCCGGACCGATCATCCAGCCAACCCGCCAGCCGGTCATGGCGTAGGTCTTGGCAACACCGTTCAGGATCACAACTTTGTCCCCGAGTTCGGGAGCGGCGGTGGCGATGGAGGTGAACGGGACGCCGTCGTACGTGAGGTGCTCGTAGATTTCATCGGTGACCACCCAAAGGCCCTTGGCCGCGGCCCACTTGCCGATCTCCGCGACCTGCTCCGGCGAGTACACCGAGCCGGTGGGATTGGACGGCGAGACGAACAGCAGGATCTTGCTTCGCTCCGTCAGCGCGGCTTCCAACTGCTCAACGGTGACCAGGTAGTCCTGTTCAGGGCCCGCGAAGACCTCTACGGGTACACCGCCAGCCAGGCGGATCGCCTCCGGGTAGGTGGTCCAGAACGGGGTGGGGACAATGACTTCGTCGCCCGGATCCACCAGGGTGGCGAAGGTGTTGTAGACGGCCTGCTTGCCGCCGTTGGTCACCAGCACCTGGGACGGGTCCACGGCGTAACCGGAATCGCGCAGCGTCTTAGCGGCAATGGCCTTCTTCAGTTCGGGCAGCCCGCCCGCGGGGGAGTAGCGGTGGTACTTCGGCTGGCCGGCCGCCTCAACGGCTGCCTTGACGATGTAGTCCGGCGTGGGGAAGTCCGGCTCGCCGGCGCCGAATCCGATGACAGGCCGGCCAGCGGCCTTCAACGCCTTGGCCTTGGCATCCACGGCGAGGGTGGCGGATTCGGCGATGGCGGAGATTCGGCGGGAAACGCGGGCGGCAGACATGGCAGGTCCGTTCGTCACTGGCAGCACGGGGCTGGTTTGGTGGATTGGTTCGGCTCCTACTCTATGCTGTTCGCCAGATATTCCAGGCTTTGCCGGATCAAATATGAACCCCCGGAAAACGCGCGAACGCCCATCAGGTTCCGCTCCAACATGCCGCAGAAACACGCCCGGGGACGCTGGTTCGACGTAAGGCAAGTTCTTGCGTAGACTGGTTCACCGGTGTTGAAAACACGGACGATGCGTTATGCCTTTCGAATTGTCTCGGTAATTGCCCTGGTAATTGCCTTGGTATCTGCTGGGCCGGCGCACCTCCGGAAGTGTTTTTGATCCATAGGGTAGTGGCGCAATTGGTAGCGCAGCGGTCTCCAAAACCGCAGGTTGCAGGTTCGAGTCCTGTCTGCCCTGCGCAAGCTGTTCCGGCGGGTAGCCGGAGCCAGCGCAGCAACATGGTCCGGCTCCGGACCGGGTAAACCGACATCGCAAAGAAGAGTGAGGCTCTGGTGACCGAAACGGCTGCGGGCAGCTCCAAAGGCAGCCCGGCTAAAAAGGCTGGATTCTTCGCCCGCATTACTCTCTTCGTCCGCCAGGTTATTGGCGAACTGAAGAAAGTGGTGTCTCCCACCCGTAAAGAGCTGATCAACTACACCATTGTGGTGCTGGTGTTTGTGGCCATCATGATGGTCATCGTCAGCCTGCTTGATATCGGGTTTGGAACCGCCGTCGGCTGGGTCTTCGGCAGCTCGGGTTCAACGGACCAGTAGGGCTATAGCTCCGCAGGCTGCGTGAATCTCCGGTAACCGGAGCAATTTCACGGGGTCTGTGGAATTGAGCCATTTAAATAGCATGTTTAGCAATGAGGAAGCAGGAGACCAAGTGTCTGAGCAGGAGCTCGAGGTAACCGGGACTGAGCTGGAAGAGTCCACGGACAACACGGCAGAGGCTACGGCTGGCGCCGGCGATGAGTCCGTGGCTGAGTCTGCTGCGCCCGCCGGCGAGTCCGACGAAGACGTCCTTGCAGGCGAAGACGCCGAGCCCGCGGAAGACGCGGACGACTCCGAAGGTGCTGCCGATACAGAAGGCGCGGAAGGCAGCGAAGCAGATGCCCTCGCTGCTGCCGCGGCAACTGCTGCTGCCGATCCCGCTGAAGAGTTCAAGGCCAAGCTGCGCCGCCAGGAGGGTGACTGGTACGTCATCCACTCCTACGCAGGTTACGAAAACCGCGTGAAGGCAAACCTTGAGACCCGCATCCAGACCCTGGACATGGAAGATTACATCTTCGAAATCCAGGTGCCCATGGAAGAAGTCGTTGAGATCAAGAACGCTCAGCGCAAGGTCATCAACCGCGTCCGCATCCCCGGCTACGTCTTGGTCCGGATGGACCTGACGGATGCTTCCTGGGGCGCCGTCCGCCACACTCCCGGTGTCACCGGCTTCGTGGGCAACGCCCACAACCCGGTCCCGCTGCGCCTTGACGAGGTCTTCTCCATGCTCGCTCCCGTCTTCGAAGAAGAGCAGGCCGAGAAGGGCAAGCCGGTCAACAAGCAGAGCCAGGCTCCCGTGGACATCGACTTTGAAGTTGGCGAATCCGTCATCGTCAAGGAAGGCCCCTTTGAGACCCTTCCCGCCACGATCTCCGAGATCAAGGTCGATTCCCAGACCCTGGTGGTCCTCGTGTCCATCTTCGAACGCGAAACCCCTGTCACCCTGGCGTTCAACCAGGTCAGCAAGATCTAGCACCATCACAGAATTCGTTCCGCAACTGCCCGCTTAGCAGCGGCGGAACGGCCGGCCGCCTCGCCATGGCGGCCAAAAACCTGAGGCACGCTCCTGTGCCCCAGGACGTAATTGAGAGAAGGACCCTACATTGGCTCCCAAGAAGAAGGTCACCGGCCTCATCAAGCTGCAGATCCAGGCAGGTGCCGCTAACCCGGCCCCGCCGATCGGTCCTGCGCTTGGCCAGCACGGTGTCAACATCATGGAATTCTGCAAGGCGTACAACGCTGCGACGGAATCCCAGCGCGGCAACGTCATCCCCGTGGAAATCACGGTCTACGAAGACCGTTCATTCACATTCATCACCAAGACCCCGCCGGCTGCGGAACTCATCAAAAAGGCTGCCGGCGTAGCCAAGGGTTCCCCCACCCCGCACACGGTCAAGGTTGCAAAGCTCACCCAGGCCCAGGTTAACGAGATCGCCACCACCAAGATGGAAGACCTCAACGCCACCAGCCTCGAAGGTGCAGCAAAGATCATCGCCGGTACCGCCCGTTCGATGGGTATCACCGTCGAATAGTCGCGGAATGAACGGACGGTGAGGGCTGAGGAACGAAGCACTCGCCGGAAGTGAGTCCTACAGACTTTCGAGCATTAGGCACCGTGGAAGGCTAAAAGCCTTCCCCGCCGGGAAACCGGCACCACCGAAACATTAAATTGTCGCAAGATCCGGGCTGGATAAAACAGCCGGAACGGCGACTGTGGCAGGGCCCAGCGCGGTCCGCAGACCACAACTGCACAAGGAGAAATAAGCAGCATGGCAAAGCGCAGCAAAGCATATGAGGCAGCAGCCGCCAAGATCGGGACAGACAGCGTCTACACCCCGTTCGAAGCAGTAACGCTCGCCAAGGACACCAACCCGTCCAAGTTCGACGCCACTGTAGAGGTTGCCTTCCGTCTGGGCGTTGACCCCCGCAAGGCTGACCAGATGGTCCGCGGCACGGTTATCCTTCCGCACGGCACGGGCAAGACTGCCCGCGTCCTGGTGTTCGCGAACGGTGACAAGGCAGAAGCAGCAATCGCTGCCGGCGCCGACTTCGTTGGTTCCGATGACCTGATCGAAAAGATCGCAGCCGGCTGGACCGACTTCGACGCAGCCGTGGCTACCCCCGACCTCATGGGCAAGGTTGGCCGCCTCGGTAAGGTACTGGGTCCCCGTAACCTGATGCCGAACCCGAAGACCGGCACCGTTACCGCTGACGTCGCGAAGGCTGTCAACGACATCAAGGGTGGCAAGATCGACTTCCGCGTCGACAAGCACTCCAACCTTCACTTCATCATTGGCAAGGTTTCCTTCGACGCCCTCAAGCTGGCCGAGAACTACGCCGCGGCACTGGAAGAGGTGCTCCGACTGAAGCCGTCCGCTTCCAAGGGCCGCTACATCCAGAAGGCCACCGTGGCCACCACGTTCGGCCCGGGCATCTCCGTGGACCCGAACGTCACGAAGGTCCTGACCGAAGCGTAAGCTTCTTCGAACAAAGCAAAGCCGCCCGGCATCACGGGCGGCTTTGCTGTTTAACTGCCGATTGATCCATCCCTGGTTTTCGTCGCGGCCGGGCGGGCAGAGGCTTAGGCTGGCAGGATGAGCAAGCGGACGGGCAGCCTGGACATCACCGCCGTGGCGGTTCCTCCCCTGCACATCGAACCAGGGGAGCCCGTCGGCACTCCGGCCGACGTGCCGCCGTCGGATGATTTCGTTGCTTGCCAGGCACTGCGCGAGGCGGTGGAGCTGGAGCGCTGGGGTGACCTGGACCGGTGTCCTACCCGCGCGGAGAGCCTGGTGCACTGGCAGGGCACGCCCTACGAGGATCGGCGGCTGTTCCTGGCGCGGATGGACGGTGAGCCTGCCGGGATGTGCTCGGTTGAGCTGCCGCTGCGGGAGAACACGGCGACGGCGGGAATCCAGGTGATCGTGGCGCGGGCCTTCCGCATGCAGGGGCTCGGAACAGCCCTGCTGGAGTTTGCCGAGCACGTGGCCATGCGGGAACGCCGTACTTCGCTGGACGGATATGTGGAGATCCCGGCCGGACTGCTCGACGGCGCCACTGACCTTTTGCCCGCGAATTCCGGCTCCGGGGCCCTGCCGCTGTCCGAGCCGGCCATTGCCTTTGCCTCGGCAGCCGGATATCAGCTGGAGCAGGTGGAACAGTCCAGCCGAGTGGACCTTGAGGAGATTGAACCGAGGCTGGCCGAGCAGGAAGCAGCCATCCTTCCGCAGGCGTCCGGATACGAACTGGTCTGGTGGCGTGGATCCTGTCCGAAGGAGCTGCTGGACGGATTTGCCGCACTCAAGCGTCGCATGAGCACTGACGTCCCTACTGCCGGCCTGGATTGGGAAGAGGAAGACTGGGACGCCGAACGGGTGCGGCGCGCAGAAAGGCAGCTTGCCCTCAGCGGGTATGAGTCGTTACTGACAGCCGCCAAGGACCCCGTCAGCGGGCAGCTTGTGGCCTACACCGAGCTGAATTGGCGGCCCGGCTCGAGGACGGCGTTCCAGCAGGACACCCTCGTCGTTTCCGGCCATCGGGGGCGCAACCTCGGGATGCGCGTCAAAATCGCGAACCTTCGCCGGGCCAATCGGGAATGGCAGGACGCGCGGCATGTCTTGACGTGGAACGCCGTGGAGAACCGGCATATGCTGGCGATTAACATCTCGCTTGGTTTCAGGCCCGCCGGGTATCAAGGTGAGTGGCAAAAACGGCTGAATTGAGTCCCATGGCAGATAACGTACGGATTGAGCAGCTTTGGATTCCTGACTCGCTGGAAGCGGAGGATGCGGTGGACTTCCTCGCCGCGATCGAGGTGGGGCGCAAGGTCAGGATGCAAACGTGGGGGAGCGATGACCTGGCCTATACCCCGCAGGAAAAAATGCTGGAGCTGGCGGACCCGTATGAGCGCCAGATCATTCTGATCGCGCGGGTGGACGGCGAAATCATCGGCACGGCGGACATTGCCTTACCCCTGACCGAGGACCTTGACGTAGCAGAGTTCACGCTGGATATCCTGCCTGAGTTCCAGCGCAGGGGAGTTGGCCGCCGCTTGCTGGAGGCCGCCGAGCACCTGGCCAGGAGCGCGGGCCGCAGCCGCATCCTGGTAGACACCAACCATCCGGGGGCCACCCTGGATGAGTTCTCACGCGGTCAGCTGGTACCCGAATCCGGGCAGGGATTTGTGCCCCTCGAAAGCCGCGAGGTGGACTTCGCACAACGCACCGGATATACCTTGGAGCACATTGAACAGTTCAGCTCCTGCCTGCTGCCATTGGATACCAAGCTCGTTGGGGACCTCACTACTGAGGCCGAGGAAGCCAATGCGGGAAGGTACCGGCTGCACCATTGGACGGACCGCTGCCCTGACGAGTGGCTGGAGGCTGTAGCACTCCTGGAAAACCAGGCCGGAGCGGACCTGGATGAGGACCTTCAAGGCGGCATGGAGCAGGGCTTGGTGTTCGACGGCGACATGTTGCGTGAGGCCGAAGACGTCACCATTGCCCAGGGCCGGCGTACGGTGGTCACCGCCGTTGAGGAGATCGCCAGCGGGGCGCTGGTGGGGCTGACAACAATAACCGTCCTGGCCCACCGCCCGGACATCGTCTTCCAGGACGACACCCTAGTACTGCAGGGGCACCGAGGCCACAAGCTGGGCCTGCTGATCAAGGTGGCCAACATGGTCCGCCTCACCGAACAGTTTCCGGATGCCCGGGTCATCTACACCTGGAACGCTCCCGAGAACAGGTACCTGCTGACAGTCAACCGGCAACTGGGCTTCACGACCGCCGGCGTCACCGGAACGTGGCTGAAGGAACTGCCTGACATGGGGTCCAGCAGCAGCTGAGGGCGGATTTGGTTGTAGCCGGGCTTGTCCCGTAAGCTTGAACTACCAAAGACCGTCGGTTGTTGGAAATCCACTCCCTGAAGATCAACTCACTTCTGCAGTTGCGCGCCAGGGAACCAGTGGGTCTCCGGACGAAGGCCCCTCAACGCAGGGCGGCCGGCGCAGGTGAACGAAGCAAAAACTCCGCAGGTTTGTTCTGCGTTGAGCCAAGCCCCGTGCATCTGCGCGGGGCGTTTTTAGTTTTAGCCCACTTGGGCGGGGACCTCCGAATACCGGCACTATTCCCGGAAGGAGGGTTATGGCAACGCCTACCAAGGTTTCAGCAGTAGCTGAGATCACTAACGATTTCAAGGAATCGAACGCCGCTGTCCTGACCGAATACCGTGGGCTCACCGTTGCACAGCTCAAGCAGCTGCGTGTTTCTCTCGGCCAGGACACCAAGTTCTCGGTCGTCAAGAACACCCTGACCGCAATTGCAGCCAAGGAAGCAGGCGTTGAAGCTTTCAACGACCAGCTCTCCGGCCCTACTGCAATTGCTTTCATCAAGGGTGACGCCGTTGCAGCTGCCAAGAGCCTGACGGATTTTGCCAAGACCAACAAGCAGCTGGTTATTAAGACCGGTTACTTCGAGGGCAAGGCACTGAACGCCAGCGAAGTTGTTGCCCTGGCAGCACTCGAGTCCCGCGAGCTGCAGCTCGCCAAGGTTGCAGGCATCCTCAAGGCTCCTGCTGCCGCCGCTGCACGCACTATTGATGCCCTGCGCCTCAAGCTTGAAGAAGAGAACGGTGCACCGGCAGCTGCCGAGGCTCCCGCCGCTGAAGAAGCCCCCGCAGAAGCTGAAGCTCCGGCTGAAGCTCCTGCAGCCGAAGAGAACTGATTTCTCTTCCACCCAACAGACTCTGGTGTGTGAGGCCCCAGGCCGCATGTCACCACTAAAGGAAGGACGCCAACCATGGCGAAGCTCACCAACGAAGAGCTCATTGAAGCTTTCAAGGAACTGACCATCATCGAGCTCTCTGAGTTCGTAAAGCTCTTCGAAGAGACCTTCGAAGTTACCGCTGCTGCTGTAGCTGTTGCTGGCCCCGCCGGCGGCGGCGCTGCAGAAGAGGTCGAAGAGAAGACCGAATTCGACGTCGTCCTCGAATCTGCCGGCGAAAAGAAGATCGCGGTTATCAAGGAAGTTCGTGCAATCACTTCCCTGGGCCTCAAGGAAGCCAAGGACGTTGTTGACAGCGCTCCCAAGGCCGTCCTCGAAGGCGTCACCAAGGAAGCTGCCGAGAAGGCCAAGGATCAGCTCGAAGCTGCAGGCGCCACCGTTACCGTCAAGTAACACACGCCTCCTGCTGCAAAGCAGGAAACCCCGTCCACTTCGGTGGGCGGGGTTTCCTGCTTTAAATCGCGCGGTGGCAGTGGAACGAAACCTCGGGGCTTAGCCGGGCTCGGAAATATCCGCGACGACCGCATTCAGTGCGGCGATCAAGGCGTCGGAGTCTACAAAAGCGCTCACGCCGTGTTCACCGGCGCCCATGGAAATCCGGTGCCCGGCCACGGCACTGTCCGCGTAAACCGGCCACGCCATGCGGCTGCCCAGCGGCGTGATGGTACCGCGTTCGTAGCCTGTAGCTTCGAACGCGGCATCAGCCGGCGGCAGGGACAGTTTGTTGACGCCCACCAGCGCCCGAAGTTTGGGCCACGAGATCTGCCGGTCACCCGGAATCAGGGCGAAGAGGAACGTGCCGTCCTTGTGCTTGACCACCAGGGACTTCACAATATCCGACGCCGGGATCCCCAGGATCTGCGCCGCTTCCGGCAGGCTGCGGGCGCCCTGTCGCTCCACCAGGTGCACTTCCAGGCCGAGCGCGCGTGCTCCGGCCAGGAACCTGTCCCGTCCGCCGGGGCCGGCGGCGGTTTCCGCTGAAGGCTGACCGGTCATGGGCACAGTCCCATCAGCGGCGTCGCACTGGCGGCGCCCACTAGTCGCGGTACAGCAGGAGGGCTTCGCCCTGGCCGCCGCCGCCACAGAGCGAAACTGCCGCCTTGCCCTGGCCACGCCGCTTCAACTCGAAGGCGGCATGCAGCGCAAGCCTGGCTCCTGACGCGCCAATTGGATGGCCAAGGGCAATGGCGCCGCCGTGGATATTGCATTTGTCCAGCGGCAGCTTCAGGTCCTGCAGCGACTGCACGGCCACGGAACCAAAGGCCTCATTGATCTCCACGAAATCCAGGTCCGCCGGAGTCCAGCCTGCCTTGTCCAGGGCGGCAAAGATGGCATTGGCCGGCTGGGAGTGCAGCGAGTTGTCAGGACCTGCAACCTGGCCTGGTTTACCCACTACAGCCAGGTACTCCAGTCCGTTTGCCTCGGCGTAGGCGCGGGATGTCAGCACAAGTGCGGAGGCGCCGTCGGAAAGCGGTGAAGAGTTGCCCGCCGTGATGGTGCCGTCGGTGGCAAAGGCCGCGCGCAGCCCTGCCAATGTGTCCACTGTGGTCTGGGGACGGATGCCCTCATCCGTAGCCACGAGGATGGGATCGCCCTTGCGCTGCTTGACGCTGATCGGCGTGATCTCTGCCGCGAGCACATCCGCGGCCGCCGCCGCGCGCTGGTGGGAGGCTGCTGCTACTTCGTCCTGCGACGTCCTGTTGATCCTGCGGGAAATGTTGCCGCTCTCGGTGGAGAGGCCCATGGACTGTCCGTCGAACGCGTCCGTCAGGCCATCATGGGCGGCCACATCCAAGGCCTGGATGGCGCCGTAGGTCCAGCCCTGGCGGGATCCGGGCAGCAGGTGGGGCGCCCTGGTCATGGATTCCTGGCCACCGGCCACCACAACCTGGGCATCGCCGCTGTGGATCAATCTGGCGGCGTCGATGACCGCCGTCAGACCGGACAGGCACACCTTGTTGATAGTGACGGCCGGGACGTCCCAACCGATTCCCGCACCGATTGAACTTTGCCGCGCAGGGTTCTGTCCGGCCCCTGCCTGCAGCACCTGGCCCATAATCACGGCGTCAACCTGCCCGGTGCTGATTCCGCCCGCCGCCAGGGCGCCCCTGATGGCGTGGGCCCCGAGTTCGACAGCGGTGAAGCCGGCGAGCTGGCCGTTCAACTTCCCCTGAGGGGTGCGGGCTGCTGAAACGATGACAACGTCAGTGTTGTCTACGGTGTTGGTCATGGCTATCTTCCGTCCGGAGTCAATGTAGGCCTAGGCTACCGTGGCCTTGAACGCCCTGCGCTGAAAACGCCCTGCATTCAAGGCCTCCTTATTAAACGTCCGGCACCCGGCTGTAATTCCTGCAAGGGCACAATTCCAAGTACTGCCGAGGGCGTCACCCTTCGCCTCCAGGGGAGCTGCGCAACAGGTGCTTGCAATACGCCGGGATGTGGGGTAGACAGGACGCGCAGCTTGCCGTATTGTGGATATTTGCGTCTTCCCTGTTTACCTTCAGCCTTCATATAGCGGTGGGCTTAGCCTGGCACCCGGTTAATTAACGCGCCGTCAACACGGCGTTGGACCGGAACCAGGTCTCCGGGTCATATAGCGGAACCGGAAAGGTAGCACTGCGGAGTCACTCCACAGGTGCACAACGGGGGAGATCTGAAAACGCCTGAAGGTCTGTGGAAGGATCCCTCTTGGTCGCCTCGAGCACCTCTAATAACGAAACCGCTAACACCGCCGACAGCACTGATGGTGCCACTCGTCGGCTCTCATTCGCAAAGATTCACGAACCTCTTGACGTTCCGAATCTCCTTGCCCTGCAGACGGACAGCTTTGACTGGCTGGTCGGCAACGAACGCTGGCAGGCACGCGTAGCGAAGGCCGTCGAAGAAAACGATCTCAGCGTCGCCACCACGTCCGGCCTGTCGGACATCTTCGAAGAGATCTCCCCGATCGAGGATTTCCAGGGCACCATGTCCCTGAGCTTCTCCGATCCGGAGTTCGCTGACCCGAAGTACACCATGGCTGAGTGCAAGGACCGGGACGCAACGTACTCGGCACCCCTGTACGTCAAGGCCGAGTTCATGAACAACAACACGGGCGAAATCAAGCAGCAGACCGTGTTCATGGGTGACTTCCCGCTGATGACCGAGAAGGGCACCTTCGTCGTCAACGGCACCGAGCGTGTCGTTGTCTCGCAGCTGGTCCGTTCGCCGGGCGCCTACTTCGAGCGCACCGCTGACAAGACCAGCGACAAGGACATCTTCACTGCCAAGATCATCCCGTCCCGCGGTGCATGGTTTGAACTCGAAATCGACAAGCGCGACCAGGTCGGCGTTCGCCTCGACCGCAAGCGCAAGCAGTCCGTCACGGTACTGCTGAAGGCCCTCGGCTGGACCGAAGGCCAGATCCTCGAGGAATTCGGCCAGTACGACTCCATGCGCGCCACGCTGGAGAAGGACGCCACAGAAACCCGCGAAGACGCCCTCCTTGACATCTACCGCAAGCTTCGTCCAGGCGAGCCGCCCACAGTTGAAGCCGCAGAAGCGCTGCTGCGCAACCTGTACTTCGAACCCAAGCGCTACGATCTGGCCAAGGTCGGCCGTTACAAGATCAACCGCAAGCTGGGCATCGACCGCTCCCTTGGTGACAAGGAAGCTTCGGTCCTGCACGTTGAAGACATCGTTGCGATGATCAAGTTCCTGGTAGCCCTGCACGCCGGCGAGAAGACCCTCACGGGTAAGCGCGACGGCCAGGACCACGAACTGCGCGTCGAAATCGATGACATCGACCACTTCGGCAACCGCCGCATCCGCGCCGTCGGCGAGCTCATCGAGAACCAGGTCCGCACCGGCCTGTCCCGTATGGAGCGCGTCGTCCGTGAGCGTATGACCACCCAGGACGTCGAAGCGATTACGCCGCAGACCCTGATCAACATCCGCCCCGTGGTTGCAGCGATCAAGGAATTCTTCGGAACCTCCCAGCTGTCACAGTTCATGGACCAGAACAACCCGCTGTCGGGTCTGACCCACAAGCGCCGCCTGTCGGCCCTTGGCCCGGGTGGTCTGTCCCGTGACCGCGCAGGCATGGAAGTCCGTGACGTTCACCCGTCCCACTACGGACGTATGTGCCCCATTGAAACCCCTGAAGGCCCGAACATCGGCCTGATCGGTTCCTTGGCCTCCTACGGCCGCATCAACCCGTTCGGCTTCATCGAGACCCCGTACCGGCTGGTCGCCGAAGGCGTTGTCTCCGACGAGGTCCAGTACCTCACGGCAGACGACGAAGCCGAAGTCCTCATCGCGCAGGCAAACGCCCCGCTCGACGAGAACAAGAGGTTCGCCGAAGAGACCGTGCTGGTCCGCGCCCGTGGTGGTGGGGGAGAGCCCGTGCTCGTCCCGGCTGCCGACGTCGAGTTCATGGACGTGTCCCCGCGCCAGATGGTGTCCGTGGCAACCGCCCTGATCCCGTTCCTCGAGCATGACGATGCAAACCGCGCACTCATGGGTGCCAACATGCAGCGCCAGGCCGTGCCGCTGGTCCGTTCCGAGGCCCCTGTTGTGGGAACCGGCATGGAACGCGCAGCAGCCGTCGACGCCGGTGACGTTGTCATCGCGAAGAAGGCAGGCGTTGTCACCGAGGTCTCCGCTGAGCTGGTCATCATGCTTAACGACGACGGCACGGAAACCAACTACCGCATCAACAAGTTCGCGCGCTCCAACCAGGGCAACTGCTACAACCACCGCGTACTGGTCAGCGAAGGCCAGCGCCTGGAGGTTGGCGGCATCATCGCTGACGGCCCGGCAACGGACCAGGGCGAGCTCGCCCTCGGGAAGAACCTGCTCGTGGCATTCATGTCATGGGAAGGTCACAACTTCGAGGACGCCATCATCCTCTCGCAGCGCATTGTTGCTGAGGACGTCCTTTCCTCCATCCACATTGAGGAGCACGAGATCGATGCCCGCGACACCAAGCTTGGTGCCGAGGAAATCACCCGTGACATCCCCAACGTGTCCGAGGAAGTCCTGGCGGGCCTGGACGAGCGCGGCATCATCCACATCGGTGCCGAGGTTGAAGCCGGCGACATCCTGGTTGGAAAGGTCACGCCCAAGGGCGAGACCGAGCTGACCCCGGAAGAGCGCCTGCTCCGTGCCATCTTCGGTGAGAAGTCCCGCGAAGTGCGCGACACCTCCCTGAAGGTTCCCCACGGCGAGTCGGGCACCGTCATCGGAGTCCGCGTCTTTGACCGCGACAACGACGACGAACTGCCGCCGGGCGTGAACCAGTTGGTCCGCGTCTACGTGGCCGCCAAGCGTAAGATCACCGACGGCGACAAGCTCGCCGGCCGTCACGGCAACAAGGGTGTTATCTCCAAGATCCTCCCGATCGAGGACATGCCCTTCCTTGCCGACGGTACCCCCGTTGATATCGTCCTGAACCCGCTGGGTGTTCCGGGCCGTATGAACGTCGGCCAGGTGCTGGAAACGCACCTCGGCTGGGTTGCCAAGACCGGTTGGAAGATCGAAGGCGAGCCTGAATGGATGAAGCAGCTGCCGAACCTGCCCCGCGAGTCCGGTCCCACCACGGTGGCCACCCCGGTCTTCGACGGTGCCCGCGAAGAGGAAATCACCGGTCTGCTCGACTCGACCAACGTGACCCGTGACGGCGATCGCCTGATCAACTCCTCCGGCAAGACCCGCCTGTTTGACGGCCGCTCCGGCGAGCCGTTCCCGGATCCGATCTCGGTCGGCTACATGTACATCCTGAAGCTCCACCACCTGGTGGACGACAAGATCCACGCGCGCTCCACCGGCCCGTACTCCATGATCACGCAGCAGCCGCTGGGTGGTAAGGCGCAGTTCGGTGGCCAGCGCTTCGGTGAAATGGAAGTGTGGGCGCTCGAAGCTTACGGCGCCGCCTACACGCTCCAGGAGCTCCTCACGATCAAGTCGGATGATATCCACGGTCGTGTGAAGGTCTACGAAGCAATCGTCAAGGGCGAGAACATCCCCGAGCCGGGCGTTCCTGAGTCCTTCAAGGTCTTGATCAAGGAAATGCAGTCGCTGTGCCTGAACGTGGAAGTACTTTCCACGGACGGAACCACAATTGAAATGCGTGACTCTGATGACGCAGTCTTCACGGCTGCGGAAGAACTGGGCATCGATCTGTCTCGTGCAGAGCCCAGTTCCGTAGAAGAGGTTTAGTAGAGCGTCCGGGAAAGGCAGACGGTGCCGCCGCGCTGCCTTTCCTGGGCCTCTCCCTCTTCCCGTAACCCAAGACTTCAGAATTTAGAGAACAAGAGAGAACAGGGACCATATGTCCAGCGAATCCTCCTTCGGCCTCATGCAGATCGGCCTCGCCACCGCGGAAGACATCCGTGGTTGGTCGTACGGCGAGGTTAAGAAGCCGGAAACCATCAACTACCGCACGCTCAAGCCCGAGAAGGACGGCCTCTTCTGCGAGAAGATCTTCGGCCCTTCCCGTGACTGGGAATGCTACTGCGGTAAGTACAAGCGCGTCCGCTTCAAGGGCATCATCTGTGAGCGTTGTGGCGTTGAAGTCACCCGCGCCAAGGTACGCCGCGAGCGGATGGGCCACATCGAGCTTGCCGCTCCCGTTACCCACATCTGGTACTTCAAGGGTGTTCCGTCCCGTCTGGGCTACCTCCTTGACCTGGCACCGAAGGACCTCGAAAAGGTCATTTACTTCGCCGCCTACATGATTACCAGTGTTGACGCTGATGCCCGCCACGAAGAACTGCCCAACCTCCAGGTTGAGCACGACATCGAGAAGAAGCAGCTGATCGACAACCGCGACTCCGACATCGCCACGATTGCCCGTGACCTCGAAAACGAGATCGCGCGCCTCGAGGGTGAAGGAGCCAAGGCTGCCGACAAGAAGAAGGCCCGCGACTCCGCCGACCGCCAGATGGCGAACGTGCGTAAGCGTGCTGACGCCGAAATCGAGCGCCTCGAGCAGGTCTGGGACCGCTTCAAGAACCTCAAGGTCGCCGACCTTGAAGGTGACGAAGGCCTGTACCGCGAACTGCGCGACCGCTACGGCATGTACTTCGAAGGCTCCATGGGTGCCGAAGCCATCAAGAAGCGTCTTGAGAACTTCGACATGCAGGCCGAGTCGGACCTGCTCCGCGACATCATCGCCAACGGCAAGGGCCAGCGTAAGACCCGTGCCCTCAAGCGCCTGAAGGTGGTCAACGCGTTCCTGACCACCAACAACAGCCCGCTTGGCATGGTTCTTGACGCCGTCCCGGTGATCCCGCCGGAACTGCGCCCCATGGTCCAGCTGGATGGTGGCCGCTTCGCGACCTCCGACCTCAACGACCTCTACCGTCGTGTGATCAACCGCAACAACCGGCTCAAGCGCCTGCTTGACCTCGGTGCCCCGGAGATCATTGTCAACAATGAGAAGCGCATGCTTCAGGAAGCTGTTGACAGCCTCTTCGACAACGGCCGTCGCGGCCGCCCGGTCACCGGGCCTGGCAACCGTCCGCTGAAGTCCCTGAGCGACATGCTCAAGGGCAAGCAGGGCCGGTTCCGCCAGAACCTCCTCGGCAAGCGCGTTGACTACTCCGGCCGTTCGGTTATCGTCGTCGGCCCGCAGCTGAAGCTGCACCAGTGTGGCCTGCCCAAGCAGATGGCACTGGAGCTCTTCAAGCCGTTCGTGATGAAGCGCCTGGTCGACCTCAACCACGCCCAGAACATCAAGTCGGCAAAGCGTATGGTCGAGCGTTACCGTCCGCAGGTCTGGGACGTGCTGGAAGAGATCATCACCGAACACCCGGTGCTGCTCAACCGTGCACCTACCCTGCACCGCCTTGGTATCCAGGCATTCGAGCCGCAGCTTGTTGAAGGTAAGGCAATCCAGCTCCACCCGCTGGTTTGTGGCGCCTTCAACGCCGACTTCGACGGCGACCAGATGGCAGTCCACTTGCCGCTGAGCCCGGAGGCCCAGGCCGAGGCACGCATCCTGATGCTTTCCTCGAACAACATCCTGAAGCCTTCTGACGGCCGTCCGGTTACCCTGCCTTCGCAGGATATGATCATCGGCCTCTACCACCTGACCACCAAGCGTGTTGGTTCGGCTGGTGAAGGCCGCGTGTTCGGTTCTGTCGCGGAAGCCATCATGGCCTACGACCTGCACGAGCTGCACCTGAACTCCAAGGTCAAGATCCGGCTTGAGGGCTTCGTGCCCTACGCCGGCTGGGAAGCTCCGGAAGGCTGGGAGCCGGGTCAGACCACACTGGTCGAGACCTCTCTCGGGCAGGTTCTGTTCAACCAGACGTTGCCTGAGGACTACCCTTGGGTTGAGAACGTTGCTGACAAGGGCGAACTGTCCACGATCGTCAACGACCTCGCCGAGCGCTACCCGAAGGTGGTCACGGCGGCAACGCTGGACAACCTGAAGGATGCAGGTTTCTACTGGGCAACCCGCTCCGGCGTGACCGTGGCCATCTCTGACATTGAGGTGCCCAAGGACAAGCCGAGGATCCTCGCCGGTTACGAAACCATGGCAGCCAAGATCCAGGGCCAGTACGACAAGGGCCTGATCGACGACGACGAGCGTCGCCAGGAACTGATCGAGATTTGGAACAAGGCAACCAACGAAATCGCCCAGGCGATGCGTGACAGCCTGTCCCCGATGAACACCATTAACCGCATGGTGTCCTCGGGTGCACGTGGTAACTGGATGCAGGTCCGTCAGATCGCGGGTATCCGTGGCTTGGTGGCTAACCCTAAGGGTGAGATCATCCCGCGTCCCATCAAGTCCTCCTACCGCGAGGGCCTGTCGGTGCTGGAATACTTCATCGCCACCCACGGTGCACGTAAGGGCCTGGCCGATACCGCGCTGCGTACCGCCAACTCGGGTTACCTGACCCGTCGTCTGGTGGACGTCTCGCAGGACGTCATCGTTCGTGAAGAGGACTGCGGCACCGAGCGTGGCCTGGTCACGCCGATCGCCATCGCAGACTCCAACGGCGAGCTTGTCCTGGACGAGAACGTCGAGAACAGTGCCTATGCACGTACCCTGGCTGTCGACGTCGTTGATGCCAAGGGCAACGTACTGGCAGCTGCCGGAACCGACTGCGGCGACGTCGTCATTGACCAGCTGTTCGCAGCCGGCATCACCGAAGTCAAGGTCCGCTCTGTCCTCACCTGTGAGTCCAGCGTCGGCACCTGCGCACTGTGCTACGGCCGCTCCCTGGCCACGGGTAAGACCGTGGACATCGGCGAGGCCGTGGGCATCATTGCCGCGCAGTCGATCGGTGAGCCCGGTACCCAGCTGACCATGCGTACGTTCCACACCGGTGGTGCTGTTTCCGCCAGCGGTGGCGACGACATCACCCAGGGTCTGCCTCGTATCCAGGAGCTCTTCGAAGCCCGTACCCCGAAGGGTGTCGCCCCGATTGCAGAAGCAGCCGGCCGCATCACCATCGAGGAGACGGAACGCCAGATGCGTCTGGTGATCACGCCCGACGACGGCTCCGAAGAGATTGCCTACCCGGTCCTGCGCCGTTCACGCCTCCTCATTGAGGATGGCGAGCACGTCAGTGTCGGCCAGAAGCTGATCAACGGTCCGGTCGATCCCAAGCAGGTGCTGCGCATCATGGGTCCCCGGGCCGCGCAGAAGTTCCTGGTTGACGAGGTCCAGGGCGTGTACCGCAGCCAGGGCATCGGTATCCACGACAAGCACGTCGAGGTTATCGTCCGCCAGATGCTGCGCCGCGTCACGGTCATCGAATCCGGTGAATCGGATCTGCTGCCCGGCGAGCTCGCCGAGCGCAGCCGCTTCGAGGACGCCAACCGCCGCGTTGTATCCGAGGGCAAGACGCCGGCTTCCGGCCGTCCGGAGCTCATGGGTATCACCAAGGCGTCGCTGGCGACCGAGTCCTGGCTGTCTGCAGCTTCCTTCCAGGAGACCACCCGCGTCCTGACGCAGGCGGCCATGGAAGGCAAGAGCGATCCGCTGCTCGGCCTCAAGGAGAACGTCATCATCGGTAAGCTGATCCCGGCCGGCACGGGTCTCCCGCGCTACACCGAGGTCACCGTTGAGCCCACTGAGGAAGCAAAGGCCAATCTTTTCACCGGCCCCAGCGCCTTCAGCGACTTCTCCTACGACACGCTGGGCGGCGAGGGAGCTCCTGAGTTCCACGCCATCCCGCTTGACGATTACGATCTCGGCAACGATTTCCGCTAATCGCGGGGAGGGCGGGCCCTTTCGTGTCGCGTTCCGCGCCACGTAGAGGAACCCGGCCGCCCTAACCTTAGAAAGGCCCCGTTTCCCACTGCTGCAGTATGGCGGTGGGGGACGGGGCCTTTCGTATACACCCGATTAAGGTCCGCGAGCAAGCCGTGCTAGAATTTTGGTAATTGTTCTGTGTGGCAGTGGATGAAGGCCGCCGCAGCATCATTTTGGTTTTGTTCTCATGATGCTGGGCGTGAGCTTGTTTCCGGGTTGCGGGTTAGGTGCGCAACGAATGCCACACTTTTGCACGCCCATGCACTTGCTCCAACCCCCATGGCTGCAGGAACAACGCCAAAACCAGTGCAGCGACGGCCGACGCCTGACTGCTCCGGTAGAGATCAAACCAACGGAGAACACGAGAGTGCCTACGATTAACCAGCTGGTCCGCAAGGGCCGCACGCCTAAGGTCTCCAAGACCAAGGCTCCAGCCCTTAAGGGCAGCCCGATGCGCCGCGGTGTTTGCACCCGCGTTTACACCACCACCCCGAAGAAGCCGAACTCGGCACTCCGTAAGGTCGCACGTGTGCGCCTCAACGGTGGCGTTGAAGTGACCGCTTACATCCCCGGTGTGGGACACAACCTGCAGGAGCACTCCATTGTGCTCGTCCGCGGTGGTCGCGTTAAGGACCTCCCCGGTGTGCGCTACAAGATCGTCCGTGGCGCCCTTGATACCCAGGGTGTGAAGAACCGTAAGCAGGCACGCAGCCGCTACGGCGCAAAGATGGAGAAGAAGTAATATGCCTCGCAAGGGTCCGGCCCCGAAGCGGCCGCTAGTAGTAGATCCCGTTTACGGCTCCCCCCTGGTCACACAGTTGATCAACAAGGTGCTGGTCGACGGCAAGAAGTCCACCGCCGAGCGCATCGTTTACGGTGCCCTTGAAGGTGCACGCGCAAAGTCCGGCGGCGACCCCGTCGCAGCCCTCAAGAA
The DNA here is from genome assembly GCF_055361265.1 of Pseudarthrobacter sp. TRD_SC_9. Taxonomy (NCBI): domain Bacteria; kingdom Bacillati; phylum Actinomycetota; class Actinomycetes; order Micrococcales; family Micrococcaceae; genus Pseudarthrobacter; species Pseudarthrobacter sp. TRD_SC_9. Next base: position 2,862,103 of record NZ_CM143956.1, on the reverse strand, counting down.
GGCCATGGAGAACGTCAAGCCTTCGCTTGAGGTCCGCTCCCGCCGTGTTGGTGGCGCCACATACCAGGTTCCGGTTGAGGTCAAGCCCGGCCGCTCCACTGCCCTCGCACTGCGTTGGCTGGTCGGCTACTCCAAGGCCCGCCGTGAAAAGACGATGACCGAGCGCCTCCAGAACGAAATCCTGGATGCCTCAAACGGTCTCGGTGCCGCTGTGAAGCGTCGCGAAGACACCCACAAGATGGCCGAGTCCAACAAGGCCTTCGCACACTACCGCTGGTAATACTTCCGTGCGCCGCCGGCTTCTGCCGGCGGCGGACGCGTAGTTCATCCGAAAGGGAGACCCCGTGGCACAGGACGTGCTTACCGACCTCAGCAAGGTCCGCAACATCGGCATCATGGCCCACATTGATGCCGGCAAGACCACTACTACCGAGCGCATCCTGTTCTACACGGGTGTGAACCACAAGATTGGTGAGACGCACGACGGCGCCTCCACCACTGACTGGATGGAACAGGAAAAGGAACGCGGCATTACGATCACGTCTGCCGCCGTGACCTGCTTCTGGGAAAACAACCAGATCAACATCATCGACACCCCCGGCCACGTTGACTTCACCGTCGAGGTTGAGCGCTCCCTGCGCGTCCTCGACGGCGCCGTTGCCGTGTTCGATGGCAAGGAAGGCGTTGAGCCCCAGTCTGAGACCGTATGGCGCCAGGCTGACAAGTACAACGTCCCCCGCATCTGCTTCGTCAACAAGATGGACAAGCTGGGCGCTGACTTCTACTTCACCGTAGACACCATCATCAGCCGCCTGGGTGCCAAGCCGCTGGTCATGCAGCTTCCGATCGGTTCCGAAAACGACTTCATTGGCGTTGTGGACCTGCTCGAAATGCGCGCACTGGTCTGGCCTGGCGATGCCAAGGGTGACGTCACCATGGGCGCCAAGTACGAAGTTCAGGAAATTCCGGCTGATCTTCAGGCGAAGGCCGACGAATACCGTGCCGCCCTGGTGGAGACGGTTGCAGAAGCTTCCGAAGAGCTCATGGAGAAGTACCTCGAAGGTGAAGAACTCACCGTTGAGGAACTGAAGGCCGGCATCCGCAAGATGACGATCAACTCCGAGCTGTACCCGATCTTCTGTGGTTCGGCGTTCAAGAACCGTGGCGTGCAGCCCATGCTGGATGCCGTCGTCGATTACCTGCCGAACCCGCTCGACGTCCCCCCGATGATCGGTCACGATCCTCGCGACGAAGAGAAGGAGCTTACCCGTAAGCCTTCTTCCGAAGAGCCGTTCTCAGCACTGGCGTTCAAGATCGCCGCGCACCCCTTCTTCGGCCAGCTCACTTTCATCCGCGTGTACTCCGGTCACGTGGAAGCAGGCGCACAGGTGGTCAACTCCACCAAGGGCAAGAAGGAGCGCATCGGCAAGCTGTTCCAGATGCACGCCAACAAGGAAATGCCTGTTGATGGTGCTACCGCAGGCCACATCTACGCAGCCATCGGCCTGAAAGACACCACCACGGGTGACACCCTGTGTGATTCGGCCAACCAGATCGTTCTTGAGTCCATGAGCTTCCCGGAGCCCGTGATCTCGGTTGCCATCGAGCCGAACACCAAGGGTGACCAGGAGAAGCTCTCCACGGCCATCCAGAAGCTCTCCGCTGAGGACCCGACCTTCCAGGTCTCCCTCAACGAAGACACCGGCCAGACCATCATCGCCGGCATGGGCGAGCTCCACCTGGACATCCTGGTGGACCGCATGCGCCGGGAATTCAAGGTCGAGGCAAACGTCGGCAAGCCGCAGGTTGCGTACCGCGAAACCATCAAGCGCGCTGTCGAACGCCACGACTACACCCACAAGAAGCAGACAGGTGGTTCGGGTCAGTTCGCAAAGATCCAGATCGCCATCGAGCCGATGGACACCGCCGAAGGCGAGCTGTACGCGTTCGAGAACAAGGTCACTGGTGGCCGCGTTCCCCGCGAGTACATTCCTTCCGTTGACGCTGGTATCCAGGATGCGCTGAACGATGGCGTCCTGGCCGGTTACCCGGTTGTCGGTATCAAGGCGACGCTGATTGACGGCGCTTACCACGATGTTGACTCTTCGGAAATGGCGTTCAAGATCGCCGGCCGTATGGCTTTCAAGGAAGCCGCACGCAAGGCGAACCCTGTTCTGCTTGAACCGCTCATGGATGTTGAGGTCCGCACCCCTGAGGAATACATGGGTGAGGTTATCGGTGACCTGAACTCCCGTCGTGGCCAGATGCAGTCCATGGAAGATGCACAGGGTGTCAAGGTCATCCGTGCGCACGTCCCGCTGTCCGGCATGTTCGGCTACATTGGCGACCTGCGTTCGAAGACCCAGGGCCGTGCTGTTTACTCCATGACCTTCAACAGCTATGCCGAGGTCCCGAAGGCCGTTGCCGACGAGATCATCCAGAAGACCCGCGGCGAGTAGTCTTCGGACTTACGCAGCAAACTTGGGTGCGTTTCCGGTTATAGGAAGCTCACCTGGTGCAGATGGCCGGGCCCCGGCCATCTGCACGAACAGGCTCGAGGCACTAGTATTAGTTCCTGAATCTGCAATTTCACCAATCCAAAGCCCCCCAAGTAGACTTACCTGAGTTTCTGCCGCGATAAGCGCGGTTGAAGGGTAAGTCATTTGAAAACGTTCTAGGAGGAACCTGTGGCAAAGGCAAAGTTCGAGCGGACTAAGCCGCACGTTAACATCGGCACCATTGGTCACGTTGACCACGGTAAGACGACGTTGACGGCCGCCATTTCCAAGGTGCTGTACGACAAGTACCCGACTCTCAACGAGAAGCGTGACTTCGCGTCGATCGACTCTGCTCCCGAAGAGCGTCAGCGCGGCATTACCATCAACATCTCCCACGTTGAGTACCAGACCGAGAAGCGCCACTACGCACACGTAGACGCCCCGGGTCACGCTGACTACATCAAGAACATGATCACCGGTGCTGCACAGATGGACGGTGCAATCCTCGTGGTTGCCGCCACTGACGGCCCGATGGCACAGACCCGCGAGCACGTTCTGCTCGCCCGCCAGGTTGGTGTTCCCTACCTGCTGGTCGCGCTGAACAAGGCCGACATGGTTGATGACGAAGAACTGCTGGACCTCGTTGAAATGGAAGTCCGTGAGCTCCTGAGCTCACAGGGCTTCGATGGTGACGAAGCACCCGTCGTTCGCGTTTCCGGCCTGAAGGCTCTGGAAGGCGATCCCGAGTGGGTCAAGTCCGTCGAGGACCTGATGGCTGCCGTAGATGAGTCCGTTCCGGACCCCATCCGCGACCGCGACAAGCCCTTCCTCATGCCGATCGAAGATGTTTTCACCATCACCGGCCGTGGCACCGTTGTTACGGGCCGCGCCGAGCGTGGAACCCTCGCCATCAACTCCGAGGTTGAGATCGTCGGCATCCGCCCGGTCCAGAAGACCACGGTCACTGGTATCGAGATGTTCCACAAGCAGCTCGACGAAGCATGGGCCGGCGAGAACTGTGGCCTCCTGCTCCGCGGTCTGAAGCGTGATGACGTAGAGCGCGGCCAGGTTGTCGTCAAGCCGGGTTCCATCACCCCGCACACCGACTTCGAGGCTAACGTCTACATCCTCTCCAAGGACGAAGGCGGACGTCACAACCCGTTCTACTCCAACTACCGCCCGCAGTTCTACTTCCGCACGACGGACGTTACCGGCGTTATCACCCTGCCTGAGGGCACGGAAATGGTTATGCCCGGCGACAACACTGAGATGACCGTTGCGCTCATCCAGCCCATCGCAATGGAAGAGGGCCTCGGCTTCGCTATCCGCGAAGGCGGCCGCACCGTTGGTTCAGGACGAGTCACCAAGATCAACAAGTAGCATCTGCTGCTTGGGATGACCCGGACGGCGACGGCCGTGGTCTTCCATCGCAACCCCGCTGCATACGCAGCGGGGTTGCTTTTTACTATATTTATCCATTGAATGGATTTAACTACCCCGTCCCTAATTTCTCGACACGGACAGGTCCTCAACCAACGGAAGGCTCTGCCATGAACGATGCCTCGTACGAAGCCGGCTATCGAGCGGGGCACCTGCAGGGTTGGCGTGATGCGCTGACCAAGGTCGAACAGGATGCTATGGAACGTTCGACGCCGGCAGGCGGACCGCCGGAGTACGTAGCGGTGCAAGCGACTGGAACCCAGCTGCCACAACACCTGCACCCGGCTGCGGCGCATCCGTCCGTTCCGGTGGGGTCCAACCCTCGGTTCGCTCCCCAGCTCCCAGCCGCCTCAGCACCTTTTGCCTCGTCAGAACCCACGGCCCCTACCGCGCGGCCGGTCATTGCAACGGCGTCGAAGCCGGCCTTCCCAGGCCGGACCCCCGCTGAGATGCGCGCGCGCAAGGAGAAGCCTGACCGGCAGAACATCAACATCATCTTGTACGTGGCGAGCCTGTTGCTGGTGGCAGCCGCCACCTTGTTCATCGGAACCAGCCTGCCGCCCGGCCTTCGCTTTGCCGGGGTATGTGCAGTAACTGCCGCGTTCTATGGTGCTGGGATGGTGCTCCACGCCCGTTCGCCACAGCTCCGGCCGGCCGCCGTCGCGTTCGCCGGGACCGGGCTCGCGTTGGTGCCAATCGTGGGCCTGGCCATGTATAATTTTGCCCTCCCCAACGGCCCCGTTGCGTGGTTGCTGACCTCGCTGCTGGGTGTGGTTGCCTACATGGCGGCCGCGGTCAGGCTCAACAGCATGGTGTTGGTCTATCTATCGCTGACGTTCGTGATCTCTACTGCCGTATCCGGCGTCTCGGTGCTTGGCGGGGCCTTGGTCTGGCATTTCACCGGGTTGATCGGGGTTGCCGTGTTGCTCACGCTGCTTTCCCTCCGCCGGCCCGGCTGGATCCCGCCGCTGTACATCAGGCCGCTTCGGGACGTCCATCCCTACCTTGTGCCGGCCGTCGCGGGGATTGCCACAGTAGCTCCGCAGCTGGGTGCGGCCGAACATTCCCTGGTCATGGCCATGGCCACTGCGTACTTTACGGTGATGGCCGTCGCCGATGCCAAGCGCCGGACCGCCTATTTCTACGGTGCCCGTGTGACCCTCACGATTGGTGCCGTCAGTCTTGGCTGGCACCTGGGCAGCGGGTTCCAGGACGGTTTCCTGCTGGCTGCCATGGTGCTTGCGGGCCAGGCGATCTTCGTTGCCGTTGGCCGCGAAAGCCTGCAACGCTGGATGCCTGCGCGCCCGGCTGCACCGCAGTCCGGAACGGCGGCCGCCCGATGGCGCACGGATGCGATGGTGACCTTCGGCCTGGAGCTACTGCTTACCGTTGCCTTCGGCATCTCCTTCTGGTTCGTCAATCTGCCCCTGATTGATCAGCCGGACGCCGTAACTCCGCTGCTTGTACCCGTTGTGGCGGCACTGCTCACGGCCATGGTGATTGCCTTCCTGCTAGGCGGCCCGACAGAAGGAGCGCCGCCCGCCGCCATCGCTGCCGCACTCGTGCTTTCCGGGGAACTGGACCGCTGGTTTGTCGCCGGGATGTTCATCACTGTTGCCATCTTCTGGGGAGTCCGCACAATCTATGCGGTGGAAACAGCACGCAGCCGGCTGGTCCTGGCCGCCCGATGGGCCGGCACCGCCGCGGTGCCGTTCGTGGTTCTGGCTGCGGTGGGTCCCCGCCCGGAGCAGGCTTCGCACGCACTGCTGGCCTTGGTTTTAGCAGTGGTGTGCCAGCAACTGGCCACCGCAGTAATGGTCCGTTTCCAGGTTCCGGCCGCCGCTCCGGCCGGTTCTTTGGCATGGTTCACCGGGGCCGGACTCTTCGCCTTTGCGGCTCTCACAACCATGGACCGCAGCGACGGGCAGGGCTTCACCGTAGTGAGTGGCCTGGCCTTGCTGGCTGCGACCCTGGTGTCAGCGTTCCTGCTTCTCATCCACATTCAAAGCGGTATGGAATCCCCGGCAAAGGCTGTCGGCCGGTTATGGCAGCTTCCCGAGGTACTGCCCTTCGTGGCCGCGGGCGTCACGGTGCCGTTGTTGTTCCTCGAGGCAGGCCGCGGCACAGGCAACTCTGCCCTTGCCATGGTGCTGGCTTACTTCGTGGCGTGCGGGGCGAAGGTCAAGCTCCCCGAGCACCGGGCGGCTTACTGGCTGTTGTCCAGGGCCGCCGGGACCGGCTTGGCGCTGTCCCTCTTCCTGCAGTGGAATGCCGGCAGCGGTCCATGGGTTATCGGCGGCCAACCCGTAGGGGCAGCCGCGGTGCTGGTGCTGGTCCTTGCCGTGCAGCTGGTATTCCCGCTTGCCGCGGAACTGCGGACGGGGGCCCCGTCATGGGTGGCTGCTGATGTGGGGGCGTTCCTGGCTCTCCAGCTTATTGCGGCAGCCTCGGTTGTTTTAGCACAGCCGGGTCAGATCCAGCTGCTCAGCGTTGTGGCAGCAGTCTCGCTCAGCTCGGCAGTTTCAGGATATGTTCTTCGCGGCAGGCCTGCGGCCATCTGGTTTGCGCCAGCCACCTTCCTTGTACTACTGGTTACGCTGTGGGGAGACTTGGCCGGTACCGAGACGGTGCTGGCCGTATTTGCCGCCTTCAGTGCGGTGATGGTTGTGGCGGCTGCATCCCGCAAGGCCAAGGGAAGCTACTTCGTTGCCGCCAGGGTGCTCACCGCCGCCCTGACCGTGGTACTGAGTTATGACATCGCGGCTTCCGCTACGGTGGTGACGCTCACGCTCGCCGCCGTGCTCGCCGCCCAGCACGTTATCCGATGGCTGATGCGCCGCCGGCTTGCCGACGTTCCGTTCCAGCAGGCGGCAGTCTGGATCACGCTGGCAGGCCAGGCACTGTTGCCGCTGGGCTATCTGCTGCAGCCATTCGGCGGCAACACCATGGAAGCCGACGGCGGCCGATGGGTGCTGTTCGTATCGCTGGGTCTCCTGGCAGTTTCGGCAATCGTGGCCAGGAAACTGTTCAGTGCGCTTGGCGCCTCCTACTTTGTGCCGTATTCAGTGCTGTTCGGCGTCCTGATGCTCGGGCCGGTCAATGCCATGGGTCAGCTGCGCGGGGTCTTTGGTCAGGAGTTGCTGGACAGCAGGGGAGTGGCCGCCTTGCTGATGGCGTTGGCCCTGGCCACAACAGGATCAGGTATTGTCCGGCGGCATCACAATGCAGCCGGGCCGGAACACTGGCTGTGGGCGGTCAGTGCAACTACCTTCAGCGCTGTTGCGGTCCTGGGGGCATGGGCAACTGCTGACCCGGTAGAGGACTGGCTCGCCGGAATTGCGTTGCTGGTCCTTGCTCTTGTGTTGTTCGCAGTGTCCTGGGTGGAAGCACTTCCCTGGGCCTGCCCGCCCGCAGCCGCTCTGGTCCTGCCCGGCGCCTATGTCCTCGCCGCCGGAGCTGCTGCGGGGAACGCCCTGGATCTCGGCCGTCCATGGGACGGCTACTTTCCCTGGCTCGCCGGGATAGTTCCGGCAGCCGTGGTCCTGTATCTGATAAGACTTCTCCTCCGTCCCTGGTTGACCCATCAGGACGTAGCTCGGTGGAGCCTTGCCGTCACTGCTGGCGCCGGGTTTGCGTTCGCAGCCCTGATGGGCCTGCAGGACGACGGCACCGCCTGGGTCGGTGCCGTGCTGGTGCTGGTCACTGCCGCCATCGCTCAAACTGAGGCGCCACAGGCGCATCGACGGGCTGTGCTGGAACTGGGCGCACTCGCCGTTACGATCTCCGTGCAGCGGGCGGCCCTGCTGCCGCTGACCGGTCCCGGCCCGTGGCCTGACTTTTTCTGGCTCTTGCAGTGGTACGTGATCCTGGCCGCTGTGCTGGGCTCCCTTCGCTTCGTCAGCGGGCAGGACCTGGCAGGCAGGCTGATCCTGGGAACCGGTGCCGGCTTGTTGACCCTGAGCGGGGTGCTGGTGATCTTCGGCGGGACTGGAGGCCAGCAGCTGTGGATGCTGGCTGCCATGGCGGTACTGATGTTGGGCGGCTTCCTCCTGGGAGAGCGGACCTTCGTCTGGTGGGGAGCGGCCGGCGTGGCGTTGTGCGTAATGTGGGCGATGCGGGAGTACACCTTTGCGCTCCTGGCGCTGATCGCCGTCGGACTTATTGCCTTTGCGCTCTGGCGCCTGAACCGCAGCAAACCCGGGACCTGACATGCCGCCGTCGAACAGCAACTTCCGCGGGGACGGGCAATACGGCAACTGATAGGCTGGCACCCGACGAAGGGACTCACCATGACCTGGCTTATATTCCTCCTGGTGGCGGTGGCCGTTGTGGCCGGCGTCTTCTGGGTACGCAAGCACTTCAGCCGTGAGATCGACCGCGCCAAGCGCATCAACCGGTCAAACCGGAAAGAGTAGTCACTCCACACGCTCTACCGAGCCTCCTGCAGGACCTTCAGGCAGGTCCTGCAGGCATCCGCAAAGCCGGGATTCGCTTCTGCCGATAATATCCGGCATACTAGATGAGTTGTTCAAGCGCTTCTTCGCGTCCCGATCCGGATAATGCCGGGTGTCAGGGTCCAAGTTGAAGACCAAACATAACCCAAACCCCTGGAATGCGGATTTGTATGCGTGGAAATCGCGACACGCCCGACCGCGGGGGTCGGTTACGTCGGCAGGTTGAGGAACCCGGATTCTTCCGGATTCAGCTTGTGCGGCGGGTGGTAGTCCAGACTTCAAATGCTTCGGCAGCCACATGCAACATGCAAGTAAACAGGGCAGCCCTATTCAGGGGAAGCAAAGACTGAAAGAGAGTCAGGCGACATGGCGGGACAAAAAATCCGCATCCGGCTGAAGTCATATGACCACGAGGTCATTGATGTTTCAGCGCGGAAGATCGTTGAGACGGTCACGCGCGCAGGCGCAACGGTAGTTGGCCCCGTGCCGCTGCCTACGGAGAAGAACATTTACTGTGTTATCCGCTCTCCGCACAAGTACAAGGACAGCCGCGAGCACTTTGAAATGCGCACGCACAAGCGTCTTATCGACATCATCGATCCCACGCCCAAGGCCGTCGACTCGCTTATGCGCCTCGACCTGCCGGCCGACGTGAACATCGAAATCAAGCTGTAGGGAGGTGCTGAGAGACTATGACCGCAACCCGTAACGTAAAGGGCCTGCTGGGCACGAAGCTCGGCATGACCCAGGTCTGGGACGAGAACAACAAGCTCATCCCCGTCACTGTGGTCCAGGCAGATTCGAACGTCATCACCCAGCTGCGTAACGCAGAGGTAGATGGCTACGTCGCTGTTCAGATCGGCTACGGCCAGATCGATCCCCGCAAGGTCACCAAGCCGCTGGCTGGTCACTTTGAAAAGGCAGGCGTCACGCCTCGCCGTCACGTCGTCGAAATCCGTACCGCAGATGCTGCTGAGTACGCGCTTGGCCAGGAGCTCTCGGTAGAGGTCTTCGAAGCCGGCCAGAAGATCGACGTCATTGGCACCTCCAAGGGCAAGGGCTTCGCCGGTGTTATGAAGCGTCACGGCTTCCACGGCGTTGGAGCTTCCCACGGTGCCCACAAGAACCACCGTAAGCCCGGTTCAATCGGTGGCGCATCCACCCCGAGCCGCGTCTTCAAGGGCATGAAAATGGCCGGCCGCATGGGCGCCGTTCGTCACACCACCATGAACCTCACGGTTCACGCGGTTGACGTCGAGAAGTCGCTGCTCCTTATCAAGGGTGCCGTTCCCGGCGCCCGCGGCCAGGTCGTCCTCGTACGCACTGCCGTGAAGGGAGCCTAGTTCAATGGCTAACACTGTCCAGGTAGACCTGCCTGCAGAGATCTTCGACGTTCAGACCAACGTGCCCCTGCTGCACCAGGTCGTCGTTGCACAGCTCGCTGCTGCCCGTCAGGGTACCCACAAGACCAAGACCCGCGCTGAAGTTTCCGGTGCAGGCCGCAAGCCGTTCAAGCAGAAGGGCACCGGCCGCGCCCGTCAGGGTTCAATCCGTGCTCCTCACATGACCGGTGGTGGCATCGTCCACGGCCCGACTCCTCGTGACTACAGCCAGCGGACCCCCAAGAAGATGATTGCTGCTGCACTGCGCGGCGCACTCTCTGACCGTGCCCGTAACGGCCGCATCCACGTCGTTGCTGACCTGGTAGAAGGCACCAAGCCCTCTTCCAAGGCAGCACTGGCTACGCTGCGCGGCGTCTCGGACCGCAAGAACCTGTTGGTCGTCATCGAGCGCTCCAACGATGTTGCTGCACTGTCCGTGCGCAACCTCGAGGCAGTTCACGTTCTGTATGTAGATCAGCTGAACACCTACGACGTACTCGTGTCCGATGACGTCGTCTTCACCAAGGCTGCTTACGAGGCATTCGTTGCCGCGAAGGCTGCAAACAATGAGGAGGATGCCAAGTGAGTGCAGCCACCATCAAAGATCCTCGCGACGTTGTGCTTGCACCCGTCGTTTCGGAAAAAAGCTACGGCCTGATCGATGAGGGCAAGTACACCTTCCTGGTGGACCCCCGCTCGAACAAGACCGAGATCAAGCTGGCCGTGGAGAAGATTTTCTCCGTCAAGGTCGAATCGATCAACACCATCAACCGTGCCGGTAAGCGCAAGCGGACCAAATTCGGATGGGGTCAGCGCAAGAACACCAAGCGTGCGATTGTCTCCCTCAAAGAAGGCACTATCGACATCTTCGGCGGTCCGCTCGCGTAGCGGAGACCACTTTAACGAGGAAATAAATTATGGGAATCCGTAAATACAAGCCGACTACACCGGGCCGTCGTGGCTCGAGCGTAGCGGACTTCACTGAAATCACGCGTTCGACGCCGGAAAAGTCGTTGGTTCGTCCCCTCCCGAAAAAGGGTGGACGTAACAACTCCGGCAAGATCACGACCCGTCACAAGGGTGGTGGGCACAAGCGCCAGTACCGTCTGATCGACTTCCGTCGTCACGACAAGGACGGCGTCAACGCCCGCGTTGCCGAAATCGAGTACGACCCGAACCGTACGGCTCGCATCGCGCTCCTGCACTACGTTGATGGCACCAAGCGTTACATCATCGCCCCGAACAAGCTCTCACAGGGCGACTTCGTTGAGGCCGGCGCCAATGCCGACATCAAGCCGGGCAACAACCTGCCGCTGCGCAACATCCCCGTGGGTACTGTTATCCACGCTGTTGAGCTGCGTCCAGGTGGCGGTGCCAAGATGGCACGCTCCGCCGGTGCGTCTGTTCAGCTTGTCGCCAAGGAAGGCCGTTTCGCCCAGCTGCGTCTGCCCTCCGGCGAAATCCGCAACGTTGATGTGCGCTGCCGCGCAACCATCGGCGAGGTCGGTAACGCCGAGCAGTCGAACATCAACTGGGGCAAGGCCGGCCGTATGCGCTGGAAGGGTGTCCGTCCGACGGTCCGTGGTGTAGCCATGAACCCGGTCGACCACCCGCACGGTGGTGGCGAGGGTAAGACGTCCGGTGGACGTCACCCCGTCAACCCCAACGGTAAGCGCGAAGGTCGCACCCGCCGTCCCAACAAAGAGAGCGACAAGCTTATTGTTCGTCGCCGTCGTACTGGCAAGAACAAGCGATAGGAGCCTGGACACATGCCACGCAGCCTGAAAAAAGGTCCTTTCGTTGACCAGCACCTCTTTGTAAAGGTCGCCAGGGAAAACGATAAGGGCACTAAGAACGTCATTAAGACCTGGTCCCGCCGGTCGATGATCATCCCCGACATGCTCGGGCACACGATCGCCGTACACGACGGACGCAAGCACATTCCGGTGTTTGTCACTGAGTCGATGGTCGGGCACAAGCTCGGCGAATTCGCTCCTACGCGGACATTCCGCGGCCATGTCAAGGACGACCGTAAGGGCAAGCGCCGCTAGGCGCCTGCACTTACGTCAAAGACGAGAGAAGGAAAGCAATGGAAGCCAAGGCAATTGCGCGTCACATCCGCGTAACGCCTATGAAGGCCCGGCGCGTCGTCAACCTTGTTCGTGGTTTGCAAGCGAATGAGGCTCTGGCAATTCTGAAGTTTGCCCCCCAGGCAGCTTCGGAGCCGGTATTCAAGGTAGTTCAGTCGGCAATCTCCAACGCCCGGGTCCTCGCGGACCGCGATGGCGTTGCGTTTGACGAAGGTGACCTCATCATCAGCGAAGCCTTTGTTGATGAAGGCCCGACCATGAAGCGGTTCCAGCCGCGTGCTCAGGGTCGTGCATTTCAGATCAAGAAGCGCACCAGCCACATCACTGTGGTAGTCGCTTCCCCCGAGAAAGAGGAGGTTCGCTAAGTGGGACAGAAAGTAAACCCGCACGGGTTCCGACTCGGCATCACCACCGATCACGTATCGCACTGGTTCGCTGACAGCACCAAGGCCGGACAGCGGTACAAGGACTTCGTTCGCGAAGACATCCGTATCCGCCAGCTCATGTCCACGGGCATGGAGCGCGCCGGTATCGCCAAGGTCGAAATCGAGCGCACCCGTGACCGTGTCCGCGTGGACATCCACACGGCACGCCCGGGCATCGTCATTGGCCGCCGTGGAGCAGAAGCAGACCGCATTCGCGGTGAGCTCGAAAAGCTCACCGGCAAGCAGGTTCAGCTGAACATCCTCGAGGTCAAGAACCCCGAGATGGAAGCACAGCTTGTTGCCCAGGGCGTTGCTGAGCAGCTCACTTCCCGCGTGGCATTCCGCCGTGCGATGAAGAAGGCCATGCAGTCCGCACAGCGTGCAGGTGCCAAGGGCATCCGTATCGCCTGCTCGGGTCGACTGGGTGGCGCTGAAATGTCCCGCTCGGAGTTCTACCGCGAAGGCCGTGTGCCCCTGCACACCCTCCGTGCGAACATCGACTACGGCTTCTACGAAGCCAAGACCACCTTCGGCCGCATTGGCGTGAAGGTCTGGATCTACAAGGGTGACGTCACGGCGAAGCAGCTGGCCCAGCAGGCCGCCGCTGCTCCGTCCCGCGGCCGTGGTCCCAGCGATCGTCCGGGCCGCCCGGCTGGCGCTGACCGCGGTGACCGCCGTCGTCGCAACGACCGTCCGGCAACCGAGGCAGCTCCGGCTGCTGAGGCTCCGGCAGCTGAGGCAGCAGTCGCCGCTCCGGCGCAGGCTGTAGAAGGAGGACAGGCTTAAATGCTTATCCCACGTCGAGTCAAGCACCGTAAGCAGCACCACCCGGGTCGTTCCGGCGCTGCTACGGGCGGCACCAAGGTCTCCTTCGGTGAGTACGGCATCCAGGCCCTGAGCCCGGCTTACGTTACCAACCGTCAGATCGAGTCTGCCCGTATTGCGATGACCCGCCACATCAAGCGTGGCGGCAAGGTCTGGATCAACATTTACCCGGACCGTCCGTTGACCAAGAAGCCCGCCGAAACCCGCATGGGTTCCGGTAAGGGTTCACCGGAATGGTGGGTCGCGAACGTCAAGCCGGGCCGGGTTCTCTTTGAGATCTCCGGCGTCGAGGAATCGGTAGCCCGCGAGGCCCTGCGCCTTGCAATCCACAAGCTCCCGTTGAAGGCACGCATTCTGCGTCGCGAAGGTGGTGAATAGAAATGGCAGTAGGGTCCAAGGATCTGGCTCCGGCACAGCTGGACGGTTTCGATAACGAGCGTCTGGTAGAGGAGCTCCGCAAGTCCAAGGAAGAGCTGTTCAATCTGCGTTTCCAGTCAGCCACCGGTCAGCTGGAGAACCACGGTCGTCTGCGCGCGGTAAAGAAGGACATCGCACGTATCTACACCGTTCTCCGCGAACGCGAACTGGGCATTCGTGCCGAGGTTGCCGCACCGGTTGTGGAAGCCAAGGAAGAAAAGAAATCCAAGAAGGCTGCAACCAAGAAGGCCGACAAGGCCGAAACGGTTGAAACCGAGGAGGATGCCAAGTGAGTGAAAAGGACGAGAACGTGACGGAAACTGTTTCCGCAGCAGCCGAGGCTGTTGAGCGCGGTTACCGTAAAACGAAGCGCGGTTACGTGGTCTCGGACAAGATGGAAAAGACCATCGTTGTCCAGGTTGAAGACCGCGTAAAGCACGCCCTTTACGGCAAGGTCATCCGCCGCAACACCAAGATCAAGGCTCACGACGAAGAGAACACCGCCGGCATCGGCGACCTCGTTCTCCTCGCCGAGACCCGCCCGCTGTCCGCTACCAAGCGGTGGCGTCTGGTAGAGATCCTCGAAAAGGCCAAGTAGGTCTTTTCCGTGAACGCCCCTGTTCCCTTCTGGGAGCAGGGGCCTTCGCTTTTAAGCCTGGCACGGCTCGGTATTTCTGAAACGTCGCTGTGTGGCAGCGGCCGCCGTGTGATATGGGGGAGAGGCGTAGGTGTGCTAGGATATTGAGTTTGTATGGCGCCTTTCGTGCGCCGTCATCAACTCGTAAACAATCGTGCCACGGCATAATGCCCCCTTGCCTCCGATCCCCTGGGTCCGGGGCTGGGGTGCACATGTTTTTGGCACGGGAGTTTAGGCCTGGTCTGGCAAAATCCAGGCAGGTCAAGAGACACCCCGATCAACCGTTCCGCAAGGCTCATTCCGTAGGAAGATTTTCGGTCTGAGAACCGGCGCGACGCAAGGAGTAGATAGTGATTCAGCAGGAGTCGCGACTCAAGGTCGCCGACAACACGGGTGCTAAGGAAATCCTTACCATTCGCGTTCTCGGTGGATCTGGCCGTCGCTACGCAGGTATTGGTGACGTCATCGTCGCCACCGTCAAGGATGCAATCCCGGGCGGCAACGTAAAGAAGGGCGATGTCGTCAAGGCTGTCATCGTCCGTACCAAGAAGGAACGCCGCCGTGCGGATGGTTCCTACATTAAGTTTGACGAGAACGCAGCTGTGATCCTGAAGGCTGACGGTGACCCCCGTGGTACCCGCATCTTCGGACCGGTTGGTCGTGAACTTCGTGACAAGAAGTTCATGAAGATCGTTTCTCTGGCTCCGGAGGTGCTTTAGTCCATGGCTAAGATCAAGAAGGGTGACCTGGTTCAGGTCATCACTGGCGCCAAGGCTGAGCGCGGCGGCGACCGCGGCAAGCAGGGCAAGGTCCTGCGTGTATTCCCGGACACCAACCGTGTGTTGGTCGAGGGCATCAACCGCGTCACCAAGCACACCAAGGTCGGTCAGTCGCAGCGCGGCACCAAGACCGGTGGCATCGAAGTTGTCGAAGCTCCGATCCACATCTCCAACGTGGCCCTGGTAGACCCGTCCACCAAGAAGCCCACCCGCGTAGGGTTCCGCATCGACACCGTTGAGCGCAATGGCGTGAAGCGTGAAGTGCGTATCCGCGTGGCCAAGAGCTCAGGGAAGGACATCTAATGACTGAGACTCTCGAGACTCCGGCAGCGAAGATTGTTCCTCGTCTGAAGACCAAGTACGCAGAATCCATCAAGAGCACGCTCAGCGATGAATTCAAGTACGAAAACGTCAACCAGGTTCCCCGCCTGGTGAAGGTCGTTGTGAACATGGGTGTTGGAGATGCCGCTAAGGACTCCAAGCTGATCGAGGGCGCTGTCCGCGACCTCACCCTGATCACCGGCCAGAAGCCGCAGGTAACCAAGGCCCGCAAGTCGATCGCACAGTTCAAGCTGCGCGAAGGCATGCCCATCGGTGCGCACGCTACCCTGCGTGGCGACCGCATGTGGGAATTCCTGGACCGCCTGGTCACCCTGGCGCTCCCGCGTATCCGCGACTTCCGTGGCCTCAGCGGTCGCCAGTTCGACGGAAACGGTAACTACACCTTCGGTTTGACCGAGCAGGTTATGTTCCACGAGATCGACCAGGATTCCATCGACCGCGTACGCGGTATGGACATCACGGTTGTTACCACTGCCAAGACCGATGACGAAGGCCGCGCGCTGCTGAAGGCGCTTGGTTTCCCGTTCAAGGCCGAAGACTAATCAACTACGTAAAAGGTCCGGCGGTCCGGCTCCACGCAGTATCCCTGCAGAAGCCAGCCCGCGGAAACCGTTATGAGGAAGGGCAAGAGCCCACATGACAATGACTGATCCAGTCGCAGACATGCTTACGCGTCTGCGCAATGCAAACTCGGCTTACCACGATTCCGTGTCCATGCCGTACAGCAAGCTCAAGGCACGCGTTGCCGACATCCTGAAGGCCGAAGGTTACATCGCCGGCTGGAAGGAAGAGGACGCAGAGGTCGGCAAGAAGCTGACTCTCGACCTGAAGTTTGGTCCGAACCGCGAGCGTTCCATCGCTGGCGTCCGCCGCATCTCCAAGCCTGGCCTGCGCGTTTACGCGAAGTCCACCAACCTGCCGCATGTGCTGGGTGGCCTGGGTATCGCAATCCTGTCCACCTCTTCCGGCCTGTTGACTGACAAGCAAGCCGGCAAGAAGGGCGTGGGCGGCGAAGTCCTCGCCTACGTCTGGTAACGGGAAAGGAAGAGAATAATGTCACGTATTGGACGTCTCCCCATCACCGTTCCTGCCGGCGTTGAGGTCAAGGTTGACGGCTCTGTCGTCAGCGTCAAGGGTGCCAAAGGCGAGCTGAACCACACTGTGGCCAGCCCGATCGAGGTCACTCTGGAAGCAGAAACCCTGACTGTCGCCCGCCCGAACGACGAGCGCGCCTCCCGTTCACTCCACGGCCTTACCCGCACCCTGATCTCCAACATGATCGAGGGCGTAACCAAGGGCTACGAGAAGAAGCTTGAAATCGTTGGTACTGGTTACCGCGTTCAGGCCAAGGGATCAGACCTTGAGTTCGCTCTCGGCTACAGCCACCCGGTCAGCGTTACCGCCCCGGATGGCATCACCTTTGCAGTTGAGTCCCCGACCAAGCTCTCTGTTGCAGGTATCAACAAGCAGCAGGTCGGCGAGGTTGCTGCCAATATTCGCAAGCTGCGTAAGCCTGACCCGTACAAGGGCAAGGGCATTCGCTACGCCGGCGAAGTCATCCGCCGCAAGGTCGGAAAGGCTGGTAAGTAACCATGGCCATCGCAATTAACAAGAAGCGTACGAACAAGAGCAAGGCTGCTTCACGCAGCCGTCGCCAGCTTCGTATCCGCAAGCGCATCTCCGGTACGCCTGCACGCCCCCGTCTGGTTGTAAACCGTTCGGCACGCCACGTATTTGTCCAGGTTGTCGACGACACCATTGGTCAGACCGTAGCGAGCGCTTCCACCCTGGAAGCGGACCTGCGTGCATTCGACGGCGACAAGACCGCCAAGGCCAAGCGCGTTGGTGAGCTGGTTGCCGAGCGTGCGAAGGCTGCCGGTGTTGAAGCCGTAGTCTTCGACCGTGGTGGCAACAAGTACCACGGCCGGATCGCCGCCGTCGCTGACGGTGCACGTGAAGGTGGGCTGTCGCTGTGACGGAAGCAAACAAGGAAAAGGACACTGTGTCTGCAGATCAGAAGGCCCCTGAAGCCGCTGAAGCCACTGCCCCCGCAGCTGCCGCCGACGACCGCCGTGGTGGCGCCCGTCGCGGTGGCGAGCGTGGCGGCGAACGTGGTGGCCGCGACGGCGGCCGTGGTGGCCGTGGTGGCCGCGACGGCGGCCGCGAAGCCGAGAAGAGCCAGTTCGTAGAGCGCGTTGTAACCATCAACCGCGTTTCCAAGGTCGTCAAGGGTGGTCGTCGCTTCAGCTTCACCGCACTCGTCGTCGTTGGTGACGGTAACGGTATGGTCGGCGTCGGCTACGGCAAGGCGAAGGAAGTTCCCGCCGCAATCGCGAAGGGTGTTGAAGAAGCCAAGAAGTCCTTCTTCCGCGTTCCCCGCGTTGGCAGCACCATCCCGCACCGTGTGCAGGGTGAAGCTGCTGCAGGCGTCGTAATGCTGCGTCCGGCTTCTGCCGGTACCGGTGTTATCGCCGGCGGTCCGGTGCGTGCGGTACTGGAATGCGTGGGCATCCACGACATCCTGTCCAAGTCGCTCGGTTCTTCCAACGCCATCAACATCGTTCACGCGACTGTTGATGCCCTGAAGCGCCTCGAAGAGCCGGCAGCCGTGGCAGCACGCCGTGGCCTGCCGCTGGACGAGATCGCTCCTCCGGCTCTGGTTAAGGCACTGATGAACCAGAAGGTAGGTGCCTAGCTCATGGCTAAGAACCTGATTCCCTCCGACGCCCAGTTGGAGATCACTCAGATCAAGTCCGCCATTGGCGGCAAGCTGAACCAGCGCGAAACCCTTCGGTCCCTCGGCCTGAAGCGGATCGGTCACACTGTGGTCCGTACCGCCGATGCCGTAACCGTTGGCATGCTCAACACGGTTCCGCACCTGGTAAAGGTAGAGGAGGCGAAGTAAATGGCAGAGAAGAACACCGCCGAAAAGGCACAGGGCGCCGCTGCTGAGAAGCAGAACGCACTGAAGGTTCACCACCTGCGTCCCGCCCCGGGTGCCAAGACCGCCAAGACCCGTGTTGGTCGTGGTGAAGGTTCCAAGGGTAAGACCGCTGGTCGCGGTACCAAGGGTACGAAGGCCCGCTACCAGATCAAGGCTGGCTTTGCCGGCGGCCAGCTGCCGCTGCACATGCGCCTGCCGAAGCTGCGCGGCTTCAAGAACCCGTTCCGGGTTGAGTTCCAGGTTGTAAACCTGGACAAGCTCAACGAGCTGTTCCCGGAAGGTGGCGACGTCACCGTCGAGAACCTGGTTGCAAAGGGTGCCGTTCGCAAGAACCAGCCCGTCAAGGTGCTGGGCACCGGCGACATCACCGTCAAGGTGAATGTCACGGTCGACGCATTCTCGGCAAGTGCAGCTGAAAAGATTGCAGCAGCAGGCGGCACCACCACCGCCCTCTAGGGAAACCTGGACGACGGCGTTGCTTCTGCACGTTGCAGACTCCCGGTATGCGGGGCTTCGGCCCCGTGTATCGGGAGTTTTTTCTTAACCCGTTTCCAGCCGGGCGGGCCTACGATTGTTCGCATTCCGCATCAACCCGTTAGACTCGGTTGTTGGGATTCTTTGACTCCCATCACTCCACTCTCTTAACACCTCAGGAGGACGCGTGCTTAGCGCATTTGGCCGGGCCTTTCGCACGCCTGATCTGCGACGCAAGTTGCTGTTCACGCTGGGAATTATCACGATCTTCCGCTTGGGTGCCTTCATCCCCTCGCCGGGCGTGGACTACCAGAACGTCCAGCAGTGCTTGGCCGCCGGCCAGACAGCCGGTGGGCTGTACCAGTTGGTCAACCTGTTCAGCGGCGGTGCGCTGCTGCAGGTCTCGGTCTTCGCATTGGGCATCATGCCGTACATCACGGCCAGCATCATCGTTCAACTGCTCCGGGTGGTCATTCCCCGGTTCCAGGAACTGTATGAGGAAGGTGCCGCTGGACAGTCAAAGCTGACCCAGTACACGCGGTACCTCACCATCGCCCTTGGCCTGCTGAACGCCACCACGCTGGTTTCACTGGCCCGCTCCGGACAGTTGCTGCCAGGATGTGCGCTGCCCATCATTCCGGACGACAGTGTCATCGCTACCATCCTCATCATCATCACGCTGACGGCCGGCACCGGCCTGATCATGTGGATGGGCGAACTCGTCACCGAAAAGGGTGTGGGCAACGGCATGTCGCTGCTGATCTTCACCTCGATCGCAGCGTCCTTCCCCACCTCCCTCGGCGCCATCTGGTCCTCGCAGGGTCCGGGCACCTTCTTCATGGTCCTGGTGATCGGCCTGATTACGGTTGCCCTGGTGGTCTTCGTTGAGCAGTCCCAGCGACGCATCCCGGTGCAGTACGCCAAGCGCATGGTTGGCCGGCGGACCGTCGGTGGAACCAGCACGTACATCCCCATCAAGGTGAACATGGCCGGCGTCGTACCCGTCATCTTTGCTTCTTCGATGCTGTACCTGCCGGGACTGATCGCCCAGTTCAATACACCCACCAACGGTGACCCGATTCCGGGCTGGGTTGAGTGGATCAGCAACAACCTGGTCCTGGGCGACCAGCCCATTTACATGGCGCTCTACTTCGGCATGATCGTCTTCTTCACTTACTTCTATGTTGCGATTACCTTCAACCCCGAAGAAGTCTCGAACAACATGAAGAAGTACGGCGGCTTCATTCCGGGTATCCGTGCGGGCAAACCCACGGCGGACTACCTGCAGTACGTACTGGCCAGAATCACCCTCCCCGGCGCCCTTTACCTGGGCTTCGTGGCGTTGATTCCGCTGGTGGCGCTCGTACTGATCAATGCCAACCAGAACTTCCCGTTCGGCGGCACCTCGATCCTGATCATGGTGGGTGTCGGCCTGGAAACGGTAAAGCAGATTGACGCGCAGCTCCAGCAGCGTCACTACGAAGGGCTATTGCGATGACCAAGATGCTGATAATCGGACCTCCCGGTTCCGGCAAGGGAACACAGGCGGAACGGATCTCCGAGCGGCTCGGTGTCGTGGCGATCTCCACGGGCGACATTTTCCGCGCCAACGTCAAGGGCGAGACCCCGCTGGGCCTCGAAGCCAAGAAGTACATGGATGCCGGCGATTTCGTCCCGGACAGCGTTACCAACAAGATGGTTCGCGACCGCCTCAGTGAATCCGACGTCGAAGACGGTTTCCTGCTGGATGGTTACCCACGCACCACAGCCCAGGTTGACTACCTCGATGGAATCCTGGCGGAGGCCAACGACTCGCTCGACGTCGTCCTGCAGCTGACCGCCGATGACGAAGAACTTGTGACCCGCCTGTTGGGCCGTGCCAAGGAGACGGGCCGCAGCGATGACAACGAGACCGTCATCCGCCATCGCCTGGACCTTTACCACGAGCAGACCGAAGCTGTAGTTGCCAAGTATGCCGAACGCGGCATCCTGACCCGCGTTGACGGGATCGGCGGGATCGACGAGGTCACCGATCGCGTCATGCAGGCCATCAAAGAGGCCCAGAGCGCCTGAACAAGGCGCAGGACTGACAAGGCTCCTCCCGGCTACCGGGAGGAGCCTTAGTCATTGAAAGGAAGCACCATGGCATTCGGCCAGCCCCGCATTGAATACAAGAACAACCAGCAGATGCGCACCATGCATGAGGCCGGACTGATCCTCAGCCGCGCCCTTGATGCTGCCGTCGTCGCTGCCGCCCCTGGTGTGACCACCAAGCACCTTGACGACGTCTTCGCCGCCGTCCTGAGCGAAGCCGGCGCAAAGTCCAACTTCCTGGGCTACCACGGTTTCCCGGCCAGCATCTGCACATCCGTGAACGACGAAGTGGTGCACGGCATCCCTGGCGGGCGCCAGTTGGAAGACGGCGACATCATCTCCATCGACGGTGGCGCGATCGTTAACGGCTGGCACTCCGACTCGGCGCGCACCGTCATCGTGGGCAACGCCGATCCTGAAGACCAGAGGCTCTCCGAAGTCACTGAGGAAGCGATGTGGCACGGGATCGCGGCCCTGGCCAAGGGCAAGTTCGTGGGCGACATCGGCGCAGCCATCGACGACTACGTGTCCTCTGTCCCGGGTAAGAAGCTCGGCATCCTCGAAGATTACGTTGGCCACGGTATCGGCTCTGAAATGCACATGGCACCTGATGTTCTGAACTACCGCACCAGCCACCGTGGTCCGAAGATCCGCGCGGGCCTGTGCCTGGCGATCGAGCCCATGTTGGTGCGCGGCAGCATCGAAACCGCAGTATTGGACGATGACTGGACTGTCGTCACCACGGATGGCTCCCGTTCCTGCCAGTGGGAGCACTCGGTGGCCGTGCACGAGGCGGGCATCTGGGTCCTTTCAGCTCCCGACGGCGGTGCCTCCCGCCTGGTTCCGCTGGGCGTTACCCCGGTACCGATTCCGTAAGAGCCGGCCCTGGTTATCGAGCGCCTCTGGTGATCGAGCGCCTTTGGTGATCGAGCTTGTCGAGATCCAGCCACCGGGGTTTCGACAAGCTCAACCACCGGAGTGCGTGCACAATGGGGGCATGGGAGCGATCACGGATGTGGCGGGTATCAGGGTGGGCCACAGCCAGCGGACCGACGATGGCTGGCTGAGCGGCGTCACTGTGGTTCTGCCGCCTGTTGGCACCGTCGGTTCCGTGGACGTCCGCGGCGGCGGACCAGGCACACATGAAACCGACGCACTCGCTCCCTCCACCCTCGTAGCAACCGTTGACGCCGTGGTCCTCACCGGCGGCAGTGCCTACGGTTTAGCCACCGCCCACGGCGCGCAGCGCTGGTGCGAGGAAAACGGTCGCGGCTTCCCCGTCAGCGGGGGAGTAGTGCCGATCGTTCCCGCCGCCGCGATCTTTGACCTGGGCCGCGGGGGTGACTTCAGTGCCCGTCCGACGGCGGAGATGGGCTACGCGGCAACCGTCGCCGCCGCTGCGCAGGAGGAAGGCCACGATGTCGAACGCGGGAATGTGGGTGCCGGCACCGGGGCGCTTATTGACCGCGGGCAGTCCAAGGGCGGCGTCGGGACTGCGTCGATGACGCTCGAGAACGGTGTTGTTGTTGGGGCACTGGCGATCGTGAATGCACTCGGTGCGCCAGTGGATCCCGACAGGCTCGATCACCGGGAGGGGGATCTCGGCAGGCTCGATCACCAGCCACCGCTGAACACGACCTTGGTGGTGGTTGCTACCAATGCCGTACTGGATGTGGCTGAGTGCTACCGGACGGCGTCGGCTTCGCACGCCGGATTGGCACGGGCGTTGAACCCTTCACACACCCTGGCTGACGGCGATACCCTTTTCTGCCTTTCAACCCGAGCGTTGGCACTTGACCGCAGTGACGAAGCCGCCCGGCAGGTCAGCCTTATCACCCTGCAAAGCGCGGCCGCCGACGTCGTACGGCTGGCAATCCTGGACGGGATTCCCGGAACCGACCGCTAGCCATCCTGCCTGTCTATACTGATTAGCTTTCTCCACTGTCATGCAGTAGTGTTGTTTGTTGGTTGTCTGCCCTGCCACGCCCTTTTGGGTCTGGGGGCGGTAATCGATCCAAACAAAAACGTCCGTGGTCCTACCTGTGCAATTCGGTGGGCTGCGGCAAACAACAGTTAGCGGAGGGTATGGCCAAGAAGGACGGGGTCATTGAGATCGAGGGCGTTGTGACGGAGGCTCTGCCCAACGCGATGTTTCGCGTTGAGCTGACCAACAAGCACATCGTTCTGGCGCACATCTCAGGAAAGATGCGTCAGCATTACATCAGGATTCTCCCGGAGGACCGCGTAGTGGTGGAGCTCAGCCCGTACGACCTCACCCGTGGTCGTATCGTCTACCGCTACAAGTAAATTGCTGGGCGGCCCAAGCGCAAGCTGATAGCTGCTCCAGTTGACCAACTGTTACACGCAAAGGAACGCCATGAAGGTCAAGCCGAGCGTCAAGCAGATCTGCGAAAAGTGCAAAGTGATCCGCCGTAATGGCCGGGTCATGGTGATCTGCGAGAACCCGCGCCACAAGCAGCGCCAGGGCTAATTTCCCTCTTCGGGAAACCCTGGGCCGCAACCCACGCAAGTAAATAAAAGGCAGCACAAGCTGTACTGGGACATTGAGCAGTAAAGAGCCCGGACAGCTAACCCCCGGTCGGAGGCTGGGGCCGCACAGTACGTGCGGGTGTACTGCCTACGACCTCCGGTTTATACAAGGAGTACTGCCACTATGGCTCGTCTCGCTGGCGTAGACATTCCCCGCGAAAAGCGGTTGGAAATTGCGCTTACTTACATCTACGGCGTGGGTAAGACCCGTGCACACGAAACCCTGGCCGCCACTGGCATCAGCGCCGACGTTCGCGTCAAGGACCTGACTGATGCC
This sequence comes from Pseudarthrobacter sp. TRD_SC_9, assembly GCF_055361265.1. Taxonomy (NCBI): domain Bacteria; kingdom Bacillati; phylum Actinomycetota; class Actinomycetes; order Micrococcales; family Micrococcaceae; genus Pseudarthrobacter; species Pseudarthrobacter sp. TRD_SC_9. The sequence goes on along the minus strand of NZ_CM143956.1, from coordinate 2,838,475 downwards.
CAGCTGGTAGAGCTGCGTGACTACATTGAAGGCAACTACAAGGTTGAGGGTGACCTTCGCCGCGAAGTAGCAGCAGATATCCGCCGCAAGGTTGAAATCGGCAGCTACGAAGGTATCCGCCATCGCAAGGGCCTGCCAGTACGCGGACAGCGTACGAAGACGAACGCGCGTACCCGTAAGGGCCCGAAGCGTACCGTTGCAGGCAAGAAGAAGGCCCGTTAATCCCTGAGGGATTAACCAGGCCCCCCAATAACTTTCTGTAGGAGAAAAAATGCCCCCGAAGACTCGTGGCGCGGTTCGCAAGCCGCGTAAGAAGGACAAGAAGAATATCGCGCTTGGCCAGGCGCACATCAAGAGCACGTTCAACAACACCATCGTTTCCATCACGGATCCGAACGGTGCTGTCATCTCCTGGGCTTCCTCAGGTGAGGTTGGCTTCAAGGGTTCGCGTAAGTCCACCCCGTTCGCTGCCCAGATGGCTGCTGAAGCCGCTGCAAAGCGCGCGCAGGAGCACGGCATGCGCAAGGTTGACGTATTCGTCAAGGGCCCCGGCTCTGGCCGCGAAACCGCAATCCGCTCGCTGCAGGCCGCTGGCCTCGAGGTTGGCTCCATCCAGGACGTCACCCCCGCAGCCCACAACGGCTGCCGCCCGCCGAAGCGCCGCCGCGTCTAAGGACTTGAGCGTTGGAGGAGCTTGCCCGGACCAGCAATGGTCCGGGCAGGCCCGGCCACGTTAAGGACAACAGACTCGATTTTCCACCACCTGTGTTGCGTCATATAGCGGATGCTCGCCGAAAGGAAACCTAAGTGCTCATTGCACAGCGCCCCACCCTCTCCGAAGAGGTAGTCTCCGAAAACCGTTCACGGTTCATCATTGAACCCCTGGAACCGGGCTTTGGCTACACCCTCGGAAACTCCCTCCGCCGTACCCTGCTCTCCTCCATCCCCGGTGCCGCTGTAACCAGCATCCGGATCGATGGCGTGCTGCACGAGTTCACCACGGTTCCGGGTGTGAAGGAAGATGTCACCGAGATCATCCTGAACATCAAGAGCCTGTCGGTCTCCTCCGAGCACGATGAGCCGGTTGTTGCCTACCTGCGCAAGCAGGGACCCGGAGTCGTCACCGCTGCGGACATTGCTCCGCCGGCCGGCGTCGAATTCCACAACCCGGATCTGCACATTGCCACGCTGAACTCGAAGGGCAAGTTCGAACTCGAACTGACCATCGAGCGCGGCCGCGGCTACGTTTCAGCAGCTCAGAACAAGTCCGGCGACGCAGAGATCGGCCGCATTCCGGTTGACTCCATCTACTCGCCGGTGCTGAAGGTTACTTTCCGCGTGGAAGCAACCCGAGTTGAGCAGCGCACCGACTTCGACAAGCTGATTGTCGACGTCGAGACCAAGCAGGCCATCGCCCCGCGCGATGCGGTTGCTTCCGCAGGCACCACCCTGGTGGAACTGTTCGGTCTGGCCCGCGAGCTGAACACCGCAGCCGAAGGTATCGAGATCGGCCCGTCGCCCACTGACGCTGCTTTGGCAGCTGACATGGCACTGCCGATCGAGGACCTGGACCTCACGGTCCGTTCCTACAACTGCCTCAAGCGTGAGGGCATCCACACCGTGGGTGAACTCGTGGCCCGCTCCGAGGCTGACCTGATGGACATCCGCAACTTTGGTGCGAAGTCCATTGACGAGGTCAAGGCAAAGCTGGTTGAACTGGGCCTGTCCCTCAAGGACTCGCCTCCCGGTTTTGACCTCGCAGCGCGTGCCGCAGCAATTGAAGAGGACGACGCCGCTTACAGCGACGACGAGCTCTAACAAGCAGATCTTGGCCGCCGGGTCCAGTGATGGACCTGACCGGCTTACATAACAGGAGAAACAATTATGCCTACCCCCACTAAGGGTCCGCGCCTCGGTGGCGGCCCGGCTCACGAGCGTTTGATGCTCGCGAACCTGGCAGCCGCACTGTTCGAGCACAAGCGGATCACCACCACGGTGACCAAGGCCAAGCGCCTGAAGCCGTATGCAGAGCGCCTGGTTACCTTTGCCAAGCGTGGCGACCTCGCTTCCCGCCGCCGCGTGCTCGGCCTGATCAGCAACAAGGGCGTCGTCCACGAGCTGTTCACCGACATTGCGCAGGCAGTGGAGAACCGCGACGGCGGGTACACCCGCATCACCAAGATCGGCAACCGCAAGGGCGACAACGCTCCCATGGCTGTCATCGAACTGGTTCTCGAGCCGCTTTCCGCCAAGCAGGCTGTTGTAGCCGAGGCTACTGCTGCCGCTGAGCGGGACGCAGCCAAGGTTGCTCCGGCCGCCGAAGAAGCTCCCGCCGAAGAGGCCGTTGAGACCGAAACTGCTGAGGCTCCTGAGGCTGCAACCGAAGAGGCTCCGGCCGACTCGGTGGTCGAGCCTGTCGAGACCGAAGAAGCTCCGGCCGAGGAGAAGGAAGCGAAGTAATTCGCTGATTTTCTTCGCATAGACTTAAGTCTATGAACGAACAAAAACCCGCGGCCCCCGTTTTAGGGGGCGGCGGGTTTTTGCGTATCCGGCTTGATTTGGCGTACGACGGCGGCCCCTTCAGCGGGTGGGCTGTGCAGCCCGATCAGCGCACGGTTCAGGGAACGCTGGAGAGCGCGCTGGAACTTCTGGTGCGGCGGCTGGTCCGCGTGACCGTTGCCGGCCGCACCGATGCCGGCGTCCATGCACGCGGCCAGGTGGTGCACCTGGACCTCACCGAAGCCGAATGGCTGGGGCTGAACCGTGGAGTGGAACTCGATCCCGCCGTCGCGCTTCTCCGCCGTCTACGGGGGGCCCTCAGCCGCATCCTGGGCGACCTCACCGGGGCCATTGAGGTCCATAAGGTATCCATTGCCCCGCCCGGGTTTGACGCCCGCTTCTCCGCCCTCTGGCGCCGCTACAGCTACCGCATTGCTGATGGCCCTGCACTGTGGGATCCGCTGGGCAGGTACGCCACGCTGTGGCACAAGAACCCGCTGGACGTGGACCTCCTCAATGAGGGCGCCACGCAATTGCTCGGGCTGCAGAACTTCCGCTCCTACTGCAAGCCCCGTGAAGGATCCACCACCATCCGGGAGCTTCAGCGCTTCGAGTTTGCCCGCGGCGAAGACGACATCATCGTAGCCACCGTCCAGGCGGACGCCTTCTGCCACAACATGGTGCGGGCCTTGATTGGGGCTTCACTGTGCGTGGGGGAGGGTGTGGAGCCACCTGGCTGGCTCCACGAGAGGCTGCTGGCCCGGAAGCGGGACGCGAAGTCCGTGCTGGCGCCTCCTCACCCCTTGGTGTTCGAGGAAGTAGCGTATCCGTCCGACGGCGAGATGCTGGCCCGTGCCGAGCTCACCAGGGCGCTGCGGCAGTAGGCCTTAGGAAAGCTGCGGGCGGACCGGCAGCGCCACTGTGAAGGTGCTGCCGTTGCCGGGCGTGCTGGTGCAGCGGATGCTTCCGCCGTGGCGTTCTACGATGGCCTGTGTGATGGACAATCCCAGCCCTGCTCCTGGAATGTCGGCCTCCCGCGCGGATTCCGCCCGGAAGAAACGACGGAAAATTCGGGCGGTGTCCTCGGCGGTCATGCCCATCCCGGTGTCGTGAACGGCCAGCTGAATCCAGTCTGCGGTAGTCTCCGCGCTGATATTCACGACGCCTCCGTGGGGCGAGTACTTGATGGCATTGGACACCAGGTTATCGATCGCCTGCCCGATCCTCAGCGGATCCGCGTGGACCCATAATGGCGAAGGGACCGCCGCTGTCAGGGAGACGCGGGACCTGTCTGCATGGGCCTGGGCGGAGTTAATGCTGGTCTCCACCAGGCTGGCAAGATCCGTTTGCTTGGGATGTACTTTCATTGCTGTAGTTGCTGACACGGTCAGGTCTGAGACCAAGGCCAGCAGCCTCTCTGAATTTCGCTGCACGATCTGGAGCCGCTGTGCGCACTGCGACGAAATATCTTCCATGTCCTCGAGGGCGAGGTCGATATTCCCAAGGATGGAATTCAGGGGCGTTCTGAATTCATGGGAAACATTTGAGACCAGCGCCTCATTTGCAGCCACAGCTTCAACGAGGCTGGTGACGTCGCTATAGACGATTACTGCCCCTGCCAATTCACCATTGTCATTTGCCATAGGCCGTGCTGCCGTGGATAGCGCAAGGCTGCCGGGTCCTTGGCCAACCCATACCAGATAATCTGCGAAAGATTCCCCTTCAATTGCCCGCCGCACGGGGCGCTTTTCCTCAGGCAGTGACGTGACTTTATCCTGCGCGAAGATTAATTGGTCCCTTTCCTGTGGCGCTGGTGCCGCGTAGGCAGGATTGGCGGTCTGCTCAAATAATCTTTGCCTGTTGTTCATCAGGAGGTGCCTGCCCTGGGGATCAACCGCAACGACTCCGACGTCGGTGGCGTCCAGGATGGCAGTCAGCAGCCTTTCACGGTCCCGTGTGGTGCCCAGCGCTTCCCGGAGCTCGGTCTCGATTCTCCGAAGCTGACGCTCTTGAATCCGCATGTTCGCGCTGGCGAAGCGTATGGCTAGTGACACTGCCAGCGTCATAAGCGGCAGGAAAACAACCGGGGCGAGTTCCGATGCGGTGATGGTGGAGAAATCACCGGGCAGGGACGGAAGCATGATCATCAAGGGACCCACCACGCTGAGCACTGTGCTGGTCAATGCGTGAATCCCGGAAGCCGCGAGCCAGATTACAGGAAAAATGGACAGGACACCCAGGCCAGGGAGAATATCGGCAGCCCCGTGGCGTGAGAACCCGATCGCCACGAGGTCCAATACCGGAATGATGAGGTAGGCGCTAGGCCGCAAGCGTTCCCAAGGAATGAGGAGGCAGGCCAGGAACAGCAGGGCCTGGAGGTGGATTCCTGCCATGTAGGCAGGGTTGTGGAGCAGGGCCGGCCACGCAAAGGGGGTGGCTACAGTGATTGCGCAGGCAATCACTGTCAGGGGGAGCTGGCACAGTGCTACCTGCGCCCTTGGGCCTAAACCCTTGAAGTACCTGTTCGCCCTGCGCTGCAGCAGCCGGTCGGTCACAGGCGCTGCCCCTTGAGGCGCGACCAGAATCCGTCCGGTGAATTGCGGGCGAATTGGAACCGCACCATGTCCCACCTTCCGCCGTTCAGCATTTACTTCCGGTGTCATCCTAATTGACTACGCCAAGACAAACGAAAGTGATTCTGTTATCAGGGCATTTTCCTTGTAGCGTAGGGAGCAGTGAGACGGTGATGTCATTGGCGCTGGGCTGGTGGGGGGCATTTCCGTTTGGCCTAAGGATAGTAATGGACGAGCCTGGAGTAGCCGTAGTAATTGAGGATGATGCCGATGTCCGCAACCTCCTGGAGGGAGTGCTGACACAGGCAGGTTTTGAAGTACACACCGCCGTGGACGGGCGTGAGGGAGTTGAAGTCGTACGGCAACAGCAGGCGACTGTTGTGACGCTGGATATTGGTCTTCCCGACGTCGACGGCTTTGAAGTACTCCGTAGGATCAGGCATTTCAGTAATGCCTACGTAGTGATGCTGACAGGCAGGACTGAAGAACCGGACCTGCTCTCGGCGTTGAACGCCGGTGCCGATGATTACATCGCCAAACCTTTCCGGCCACGGGAACTGAGGGCCAGGCTCTCGGCCATGATGCGCAGGCCGCGACACGAGATCTGCCCGCCGCTGCCGCAACGCCAGGAGGCCCCGGCAACGAAGCAGGCCCCGGGGAAGCTGCATCACAATGGCTTGGTCCTGGATGCTCGGACACGTTCCGTTGAACTGCCGGGCGGGCAAGTGGCGCTCACCCGGAGTGAGTTCGGTCTTCTGCACGAGTTGTTGCGGGCCGGCGGGGCGGTGCTCAGCAGGTCGGAACTGGTGCGGGCTGTACGGGGTGATTTTTATGATGAAGACACCTACATCAGCGAAGCCGACGAGCGTGCCGTGGAGGTGCACATTGGAAACCTCCGGCGGAAGCTCAAGGAAGACGCGCAGGCGCCCCTGTGGCTGCAGACAGTGCGGGGAGTCGGCTACCGGCTGGCGCCGCCGCGATCTGACCAGGTGGACCGCTTGGCTTAGCAGCCGCGGGGATCGCCGAAACCTACAATCCCGGCGCCAGGATGTACGTGGCCTGGAGCTCTGACACGGTCCGCTCGCCATCCCTGGCCACTTGGTCCATGAGCGACTGGCACTGGGCAAAATCGTTCCGCCGGATGGCTCTTTCCACCGTCTCTGCAAGCTGCGCAAGGCGAAGGCCGCCCAGCATACTGGACGTGATCTTCAGGCTGATGATGGCGTCCAGGGCAGCCTTGCTGTCCCCGCTCTGTACGGCAGCATCAAGTCGGCCGTACCGCTCCGCCCACATGCTGGCGTAGTCGTGCGCAAAACGAACAGCCAGCAGCGGGCCGCCCAGCTGATCTTCGAGGTCCACTAGGACCCCCGGATCAAGCACGGGAAGCCGTTCTGCGCCGTCCAACGGGGGCCTTTGCATGTCTCAAGGTTACTTCCTGATTTACTGGCCGCTGAACGTCACGACGGCATTAATGACCGCGGGACCCAGAATGGCGATGAAGAGGACAGGGAAGATGAAAAACAGGAGGGGGAACAGAATCATGACCGGAAGCTTCATGGCTTTCTCCTCGGCCCGCTGGCGGCGCTTGACCCGCATCACTTTTGCCTGGACCCGGAGGACCCGGCTGATCGCAATGCCGTAGGTATCGGCCTGCACAATGGCCTGCACAAAACTGCGCAACTCCGGAAGGTTCGTCCGTGCCGCGAGGGCCAGGTACGACTCCCTGCGGCTGCGTCCCACCTGCATGTCCTGCAGGGTGCGCACCAGTTCCTCCGCCAGGGGTCCCTTCCCGTTCGCGCCGGCCCGTGCCATGGCACCTTCGAATCCAAGCCCGGCCTCAACCGAGATGAGCATTTGGTCCAGCGTATTCGCCAGTTCCAGCTGGATTGCCTTCTGGCGTTCCTGGCCCTTGCTGTAAAGCATGAGGTCCGGAATGAAGTATCCCAGGAACAGCACGAACAGGCCGGTCAGTTTCATGAGTGGGGTGGTGCCCACAGAGACGAAGTAGATGCCAACCACTGCGCCGGCCACGCCAAGGGCAAACTTGGAGCCCAGCACCTTGCCCAGCGGCATGGAAACCGGGCGACCGGCAAGGGAGAGCAGGCCGTCCAGGAAGTTCACGTAGGCGGCAGGAGTCAGTCTACGGCCCACGGTTTCAAGCAGGCCGGGTTTGGCGTCAGGGATGGCACCCATATGGACGGTGCCACGGGCCAGCAGCTCCGAGGTGGCCAGCCGGCCTTTCTGGTCGGTGGCCAGCAGGGTCCAGGTAAGGGCTGCCAATGGCACACAGACCAGGAAAACTGCGAGGAGGATCAAGGGGCTCATCATCCCTCAGAACTTCAAGTCGATGATTTTGCGCATCCATAGCGCGCCGATGGTCATGAGGACAACGGAAGCGCCCATCATGGCCCAGCCCAGCGGATGCGTGAACATGCTGTTCATGTAGCTCGGACTGGTGGCGAGCAGCATGCCCACGATGCCGAACGGCATCGCAATCAGGATGTAGGCGGAGAACTTTCCTTCAGCTGCCAACGCCTTGATGTGGCCTTTGATTTCGCTGCGCTCGCGGATGGTTTCACCCACTTGGTCCAACACTTCCGCCAGGTTTCCGCCCACTTCCCGGTTGATCTGGATGGCCTGGGCAATCCAGATGAAGTCCTCGTTTTTCATCCGCGCTGCAGCTTCGTTGAGGGCTGCCAGCAGGTCGCGCCCCAGGCTGGTTTCCGTAATGACCCTGCGCATCTCCTCCGAGGTGGGCTTCTGCGATTCCAGCGCTGCCGCGTCAATGGCCCGCAGGATGCTGTGGCCGGCACGAAGGCCGCCAGAGAGCAGCTGCAGGGTATCGCCCAGCTGCTCATCGAACCGTGCCCGGCGTTTGCCCGCCAGGTTGCCTAGGACGAGATGGCCAATAAAGGGAGAAAGAACGGCGAGGAGGACTCCCACGGCGGGCCCGACGGCGACAGCGCCCACCAGGAAGCCGACGAAGGCGCCTATTGCCACCAGGATGAAGAATTCTGCCTGGGTCAGCCGCAGACCGGCGTTCTCCAGGGTGTTCCGGTCAAAAAGCCTGAGGTTCCGGCCGGCCAGGAGCCGCTCGAAAGAACCTATAGTGGTTCCCGCAAAGCGGGTCAGCGCAGACGGCGGATGGGGCTCGAAGGGACGGCGCCGGTCCATGGGAACGTCAGGGGTGCCGGGCACAAGTATGGCGATGCCCAAGATGCTGACGGCGGCCAGTAGCACGATGATGCCTGCGTAGAATGCCACGGCTGTCACCGTCCGGCCGGGGAGAGCGCGCCGGCAAAAACGGCGGGCGAAACATGGATTCCCAGGTCCTCGAACCTGTCGATGAAACGGGGCCTGATGCCCGTGGCCACCGGCTTGCCCAAGAACCGGCCGTGGGCGTCAACACCAGCGGCATAGTCGAAAACGAAGGCATCCTGCAGGGTCACGATGTCCCCTTCCATGCCCTGGACTTCGGTCACATGGGTGATCCGGCGGGAACCGTCACGCAGCCGCGAGATCTGGACGATGAGGTTCACGGCCGAGGCGATCTGTTCACGGATTGCCCGAAGGGGCAGTTCCATGCCGGCCATCAGCACCAGCGTTTCAAGGCGGGCCACCGCATCCCGGGGGGAGTTGGAGTGGACTGTGGAAAGGGACCCGTCGTGGCCGGTGTTCATGGCCTGCAGCATGTCCAAAGACTCGCCGCCGCGCACCTCGCCCACCACAATGCGGTCCGGCCGCATACGTAGGGAATTGCGCAGGAGTTCGCGGATGGTCACTTCGCCTTTTCCCTCGGTATTGGGTGGCCGGCTTTCGAGCCGGACAACGTGCTGCTGCTGGATCTGGAGTTCCACTGCGTCTTCGATGGTGACGATGCGTTCGTCGGCCGGGAGGAAGGAGGACAGCACGTTCAGCAATGTGGTCTTACCGGTTCCGGTGCCGCCGGAGACGATGATGTTCAGCTTGGCCTTCACGCAGGCATCGAGCAGTTCAGCCATCTCAGGCGTGAGGGTGCCGAAATCGATCAGGTTCCGGACGGTCAGCGGAACCTTGCTGAACTTTCGGATGGTCAGTGATGATCCGCCTACGGCCAGGGGAGGGATCACGGCGTTGACACGCGAGCCATCCTCCAGCCGGGCATCCACCAGCGGCGAGGATTCGTCGATCCGGCGTCCCACCTTGGAGACTATCCGTTCGATCACCTTGCGCAGGTGTTCCTCGGAGCTGAACCGCGATTCGCTGAGGGTCAGTTTGCCCTTCCGCTCCACGTAGATCTGGTCCATCCGGTTCACCATGATTTCAGTGACCTCCGGATCGTCCAGCAGGCGCTGCAGAGGCCCGTAACCCAGTACGTCATCGGCCACGTCGCGGACCAGCCGGGTGCGTTCCTCGGCACTGAGAGGAACCTGTTCGGCGTCGATAATCCGGGTCAGTTCTTCCTTCGCGGTGCTGCGGAGTTCCTGCTCGGTTACCGAGGTGTCATTGAACCTCGCACCCATGCCTTCGAAGAGGGCGGTGGCGGCACGAAGTTTCATCGCGGCAAAAACATCCACGGGTTGTGCTTTGGGAGCCTGCCCCGCCAGATCCAGGGAAGGGGATGGTGGAAGTACGACGGCGGCGGGCGGCTTCCGCACTGTGTCCGCTCGAGTGGTGGCTTCTGCACTTGCAGGCAGCCGCACGTGTGCCGACGGTCCAGCCCCAGGTGTGGTGTTCAGGGCGACGGCCGGGTGGACGCCTTGTTTCCGGTCCTGGACTGCGTTGATCCGTTCATAGAGTTTCACTGGATAACCACCCTTCGGTGCAGTTTTCGCTGGGTATGGGTCCGCCATGCAGGGTTGAAGCGCTCAACCAGCTGCTTAAGGCTCTTGACGGCGGGATCCTTCCTGGATTCCTGGAGCACCGGGATGCCACGGTTCGTGGAGAGTGCCACGGCCCGGGAGCGCGGGATGCTGATATCCACTGGCGCGCCGATAGTGGATTCGACGTCCTGGATGGTCAGGCCCGCTTTGGCGTCCGCCATGTTCAGGACCACGTGCCGGGACTCCGGCCTGATCTCGAGTTGGCGGAGGACCTCCAGCCCGGAGCGCAATCCCCTGAGGCTCGGTACGTCCATGGCGCTGACCCAGACGACGTCGGTGCATTGCTCAAGGGCGGCAATCCCGATATCAGGCAGTCCCGGGGCTGTGTCCAGCACGACGTACTGGAATTCCTGTGCCAGCTGTTCCACCAAGCGGGTGACCTGCGCAGCAGTGATGTGGTCTGCTTCCACCGGGTTCGGCGGCGCGCACAGGGCATAGATTCCGGCCGGGTGCACCGTGAGGAATGCCTTGAGGACCAGGGAGTCCTGGACGGCGGCCAGGGTAACAGCATCGGTGACAGTGTGCTCAGGCGTCAGGTAAAGGCCTGAAGCAACGTCGCCGAACTGCAGGTCCAGGTCAACGATCACGACGCTCATGGGCGCGATCTGGCCCAGCCCAATGGCGATGTTCGTGGCGAGGGTTGTCTTGCCCACACCGCCCTTCGGCGAAAATACACCTACCACTAACCCTTTGCCACTGCTCTGTGCCGGCGGAGCGTCACTGCCGCGGTGACGGCTGGCGAACGACTGGCTGGCACGTTCGAGCAGCACCCGGATCTCCGCTGCATCGGCATTTGGGCTCAGGATGTCGCGGATCCCCACCCGCATGGCATTGAGGATAAAGGCAGGGTCGGCCTCATTCACCAGTACCAGGCTCAGGCCCGGAAGCTGGACGTCAAACACCTTGGCAAAACGCAGCGCCTCATCCTGGGGAACGTTAGGCCCGACGATCAGCACTTCGGGCTGCTCCTGGTTGAGCAGGGCAAAGAGTTCACGGGGACCAGCAGGGAGGATGTCCGAACTGATGGTCTGCACCGTTCCACGGAGGCCATTGGCGACGGCGGCCCGCAGTTTCTGGTCGAAGTCGCCGTTGGGGGAGAGGAGTACAAAGCGGCTCACTTGTACACCACTTCCGTGCGCTCGATGCGCGGGCCGTTATCCTGGGCGTCGACGGGTTCCTTGGTGAGCCAGAGCCTGCCGAATTCGGAGGCGAAAACTATCTTGCCGGCGTCGATATCATTGACCGCGACCGTCAGCAGCAGAGATCCCTCCGGAAGGGTGGTGTCCTGCGGATTTGGTTGTCCTTCTGAAGCCGGCTGGGCCGGAGCGGCCTGCGGCGCCCGCTGGACAGCGGTAACCAGGACCTTACGGAGCGTCATCTGCGTGGTGGCATCTTCCGGCTTAGCCTTGTCCGCGCCGCCATCAAAGGTGAGCAAGATGCCAACGTGGTCTCCGACGGCGACGCGTCCGCCCACCACGCGTTGTGGCTCCAGCTGGAAGGAGACTTCCTGCAGCCCTGGCGGAACCTCAATGGAGCCTTCGGTTTTCGCCTGTTCCGGGGTAACGAGCCGTTCGGCCAGGAGCTGTTCGCCCGGGACCAGGTCCACAGCGCTGACAGTGCCTCCGGAATTTTCAAGGGAACTCAAGGCAGTGGCTGCCACGCCCGCACCCGGCACTTTCTCGATCACCAGCGAGGCGGCCATTTCGTTGACCGGGGTGCCCTTGGGGATCGCCGTTTTGACTACCAGGACATCAACAGGGTTGGTGGTGGCGAGGGCGCGCTGGTCGGCGCCCTGGGCGTACACAACGATGAGGATGGCGCCTACAATCGCCAAGGCAATAGCGGCCGTTCCGGCCAGCAGGCGAGACTTCACGTTAAGCTCCTGGGTTGGGGATTCTTTGTGCGGTAGGACTAGAGACCGAGGCGGACGATGGTGGCGCCGTACTCGTCCACGGGTCCAAGGGTGTAGCCGTCGGCGAGGGAAACGTACTTGATGAAGCTGCCGATGATTCCGCGGCAGTTTTCAGTGCATGCTGTTGCTGCGGTTACCCCGGTAGTGACTGAGGATGTGTTGCGGAAGGCAAACGGGAGGCTGGCGTCACCGCTGAACTTCCACCCTGTTACTTTGAATGCGGCGAAAGAAGCCATGCCGTAGATAGCGCCGGAACCCGTACCGTTTACCTTGTTGAAGACCGGCAGCAGGACCACGATGTCCCGACCGGCCCTTATCTCGCTGGCCCAACGGTTGAGTTCCGTGGAGCAGTTGCCCGGCGCGTTGTTGCCGGGGTCGCTGCCGCCTTCGCTGACAGCCAGGTCGATTGTTCCGCCACAGACTCCCGGATCCTGGGTGAGCCAGCCGAAGCCGCCTTGAACGGCCGCCCCGGAAGGTCCGTAGTTACAGTCGGCGTTGGCATTCTTTCCGTGTTCCTGGAGGAGCTGCAACGAGCCGTCAATCCGGTCCTTGACCTGGCATACCGAGAACGCAAGGGGAAAGGCTGTGCGTCCCTTTATAGGGCTGCCCCAGGCAGCCGAAGCGCGGGCTCCCACCTCTTTGGTGGGAATCCCCAGGATGTCTGCGAAGAACAGCGACACGGAATTGCTGGCGCCGCCGGTCTCCTTGGCCGATGTATAAACCACCGCCGTGCGGGCGGTTTTGTCCAGTTCGATCGCGCGGACGTTGCTCATGCCGTCATGGGCGTTTTGGTTTACTAAGCTCTTGGCAAGTTCCGACGTCGTCGAACATGACGGTCCGGCAGCGTTCCCGGCGCATTTCTGGGCGGTGGCGATGGCGGCGGCGTCTGCGCCGCTCTGCAGCTGCGCGCGCTCGGAGTAGATGACCCCGACGTCGACGGCGATCGCCACCGAACCGAGGAGGACCACCAGCAGGAGTGCGGCGATGACAGTGACGGTTCCGCGCTCGTTGGAGTTCGTTGCCTTCAGCCGCCGCATAGCATTACTCCATTGCCGGTCATGGGGAACGGGCCGGCGATGCCGGTAATGGTGGACAGGTTGTACTTGATGGTGAGGGTTACCTGGCTGCCGATGCTGCATACCTGCGTGCTTAGCGTGATGTCTGATACCGGGATAGTTGCGCTCACGGAAGCTGCCGCGTTTTTCGCCGCAGCCTTGGCGCTCGCGGGGTCGTTGGAAATGGCCATGACACGCACCCCGTCCCGGGCAGCGTTGGTGAGGGTGATCTGGGCGTTGTAGGCCCGGCCGAATTCGATGATCCCGAAAACCAGCATCAGCAGCAGCGGCAGCAGGATCGCGAACTCAACGGCCACTGCACCGCGTTCCGGGTTCTGCATCGCGCTGCACCTTCTTTTCTTGGAGTGGCCTTGGGGCCAGCTCGTGGCTTGGACTGTCTATGAGAGGGCAGAGGGTGGTACCGGCGGACTGCCGGCACCACCCTCTGCGTTGGTGTTAGGTGGTAGCTGCGGGGGGCACTACGACGGCCGGAACCGGAATCTTGCCGCTGACTCCGGTGAACATGCTATTGAGGTTTGTGCCAAGGAGCGTGACCGCCCCAATGATGACGACAGCGATGAGAGCGACCATAATGCCGTATTCAACAGCGGTGGCGCCCTTTTCTTCGTTACGGAGGCGGATCATGAGGTTGGTGTAAAGAGAAAGCATTTCGTACTCCTGAGCGAGTTCGGATGGCTGGCCCTGTACCAGCTCTGAAACGAAGCTAGCAAGCGAAAAAGCCGTATCGGCCGGACCTTGCAGCATCCTTCGGAAAGGCTTGACTGTCTGGGCTCTTCCTGCGCATTTACCGTGCGGATACTGCGGTCAGGCTGGCAATCCGCACATCCGGTACGTCCACACGCTGAGCCAGGGCGAGGTAGGCCTCTTTCGGACCCCGTCCCACCTGAATGTCCTGAAGGGTGCGGATGAGGTCGTCTGCAAGTGGTCCGTTGTTGAATTCGCCAGCCCGGCTCATGGCGGCTTCGAAGCCCAAGCCAGCCTGTACTGAGATCAGCATCTGGTCTAAGGCATTGGGCAACTCAAGCCGAATTTCGGCGTTTCTGGGCCCGGTTCCGGATGGCGTGCTTGGCAAGTATTCCGCATTGAAGTGCTGCAGAGAGCCCGGCATGCCGGCGGCAGCAACACGCGTCCGTTGTTCAAAGGCCTGATCGGGGGTGATTATGATGAAACGGCTCATTTGAATACCCTGCTTCCATTGACGACGCCGGCGTTATCTTCGACTGCGTCTGCCGGTTCCTTTGAGAGGTACACCTTCCCGTACTCGACTGCGTAAATGATCTTTCTGCGTCAATCGAATTCGGGGCCTGCCCTTGAAGTTCTACGCGCACCAAGCGAATGCCGCGCGTATAAGGGCCCTTAAAGAAACAACAGCACGCCAACAGCGGCAGCAATCATTGAGGGTCCGTGAGCTACTCCTTTTGGCGAAATTCCGCGCTTAATTGCAACAAGAGCCACAGTGACGAGGCCGTTGAGGGCCAGGCCCAGGAGTATTCCGTAAAAGAGCTGGGGCCAGCCTGCGTAGCCTAGGTACAGCCCGAGCGGCGCAGCCAGTTTTACATCGCCCATTCCCATGGCTCCGGGCGTAATAAGTGCCAACAAAAAATAGAACATGAAAGCAATTGCTGCTCCGACCACACCGCGGAGGAAATTTCCCCAGTCGTTTTCCAAGAGGGCGGGCAGTAGAAGAAACGTAAAGCCGCCGGCGCCGAGAGCCAGTACCAGCGGATTGGGGAGCAGATGTAGGGCCAGGTCGATCCGGGCCAGCTGCATGCCTAATACGGTGAGGACGGCCATGGCTGGAAGAAGGGGACTGACTCCGAAACTCAGGACAAATGCCGCGCAGAGCGCTCCGGTGAGTACCGCCGTCGTACTTCTGACCGTAAGAGGGGGCAGGGAACCGAGGCGGGGGAGTGCCACCGCTATAAACCGGGCGGCCAGCTCGGACAGGAGCATGCCGGATAAGGCGGCTACAACGGCCGGTACAGTGTCCACATTTTCTCCCTAGAACCGCCGCAGATGGCTGACACGCTAGCCCATTTTGACCCAGCCCCCGGGTTCAGGCTATTCTTGGTAGTCGTTGTGCGTGTCCTATCTCGATGATGCGTGTCCGCTTGAGAATCCGGTTGCAGGATAACTACTCAGCGGTCACATTCGGGACATAAGGATGACTGGTTACATAGAGCCCTCACCTCTGTTCCGGTAGCGCATAGATAGTAGGTGCACGCGATTGAGCGACACCTAAACAAGAACGCCAGAATAAGAACGAGGCAAACACCGTGCGTACGTACACCCCGAAGCCCGGCGATATCAACCGCCAGTGGCACGTCATTGACGCCACAGACGTTGTCCTTGGTCGTCTCGCCAGCCAGACCGCAATCCTGCTGCGCGGCAAGCACAAGGCCACCTTTGCATCCCACATGGACATGGGCGACTTCGTCATCATCATCAACGCCGAGAAGGTAGCCCTGACCGGCGCCAAGCTGGAGCAGAAGCGCGCATACCGCCACTCCGGTTACCCGGGCGGCCTGACTTCCACCACCTATGCGGAACTGTTGGAATCCAACCCGGTCCGCGCCGTGGAAAAGGCCATCCGTGGCATGCTCCCGAAGAACTCCCTCGCTGCGCAGCAGCTGGGCAAGCTGAAGGTGTACCGCGGTGCCGAGCACCCGCACGCCGCCCAGCAGCC
This sequence comes from Pseudarthrobacter sp. TRD_SC_9, assembly GCF_055361265.1. NCBI lineage: Bacteria > Bacillati > Actinomycetota > Actinomycetes > Micrococcales > Micrococcaceae > Pseudarthrobacter > Pseudarthrobacter sp. TRD_SC_9. The sequence continues at coordinate 2,822,867 of NZ_CM143956.1, read as the reverse complement.
CAAGACTTTCGAAATTTCCCAGGTCGCCCAGTAGTCCTGGCCACCAAACAACTTATACAAGGAGAATCGTGGCTCAGAACGAAGAACTGACCACCGAAGCCGTTGAGGCTGAGGAAAACCTGACCAGCTACACCTCTGAGAGCGGTGCTGCTGAAGCAGCTGCTCCCAAGAAGGAGCGCCCGGCCCTTACGGTTGCCGGCGCAGCAGTTGGCCGTCGCAAGGAAGCTGTTGCCCGCGTCCGGATTGTCCCGGGCTCCGGCAAGTGGACCATCAATGGCCGCGACCTTGCCAACTACTTCCCCAACAAGCTGCACCAGCAGGACGTCAACGAGCCCTTCCGGATCCTGGATCTGGATGGCGCCTACGATGTCATCGCCCGTATCCACGGCGGCGGCATCTCCGGCCAGGCCGGTGCACTGCGCCTCGGCATCGCCCGTTCACTGAACGAGATCGATACTGAGAACAACCGCGCCACCCTGAAGAAGGCCGGCTACCTGCGTCGTGACGCCCGCGTCATCGAGCGTAAGAAGGCTGGTCTCAAGAAGGCCCGCAAGGCTCAGCAGTACTCCAAGCGCTAAATCCGCTTGCGGCGCCCAGGCGCTCAACAAAACCCGTTCCGCCTCTGTGGCGGGACGGGTTTTGTGCTTTCCGCCACGTCCTCCTGAGCTGGCAAGCTTCGCCAAGGCAGGGCATCGGGGGAGCATCCCCTAGACTTGACCGGTGTCTAGATTATTTGGAACCGACGGTGTCCGCGGATTGGCCAATGGCCTGCTGACTTCTGAGCTCGCAATGCAACTGGCCCAGGCCGCAGCCGTGGTGCTTGGCCATGACCGAAATACGTCCGGCGCCCGGCCCCGTGCCGTGGTGGCCCGTGACCCACGAGCCAGTGGCGAGTTCATCGCTGCGGCCGTGGAAGCCGGGCTGGCGAGCTCCGGCATCGACGTCTATGACGCCGGTGTACTCCCCACTCCCGCGGCCGCATACCTGGTGGCCGATCTGCAGGCGGATTTTGGCGTGATGATCTCCGCCTCCCACAACCCGGCTCCGGATAACGGCATCAAATTCTTCGCGAAGGGCGGCCAGAAGCTCCCGGACGACGTAGAAGACGCCATCGAGGCGCAGATGACCCAGGAAGCCTTCCGGCCTGTTGGCGGCGATGTGGGACGCATCCAGCGCTTCTCCGACGCCGAGGACCGCTACATCGTGCACTTGCTGGGCACCCTTCCGCACCGCCTCGACGGCCTCAAAGTGGTCCTGGACTGCGCCCACGGCGCTGCCAGCGGCTGCTCACCTCAGGTGTTCAAGGACGCCGGTGCTGACGTGATCGTCATGGGTGCTGAGCCTGACGGTCTAAACATCAACGACGGCGTGGGGTCCACGCACCTGGGCCCGCTCAAGCTCGCGGTGCTGGAGCACGGCGCAGACCTGGGCATTGCGCATGACGGTGACGCCGATCGCTGCCTGGCCGTGGACCACGAGGGCAACGAGGTGGACGGTGACCAGATCATGGCCATCCTGGCCGTGGCGCTGAAGGCTTCCGGCAAGCTCGTCGACGATGTCCTGGTGGCCACCGTCATGAGCAATTTGGGACTGAAGATCGCCCTGCGTGAAGCGGGAATTCACCTCAGAGAGACCGCCGTTGGCGACCGGTACGTTCTCGAGGGAATGCGCGACGGCGGGTTCAACCTGGGCGGGGAGCAGTCCGGCCACGTGATCTTCGCCGATCACGCCACCACTGGCGATGGCGTCCTGACCGGCCTGCAACTGGCCGCACAGGTGGCCCTCACCGGCAAGCCCTTGAAGGAGCTGGCCACTGTTATGACCAAGCTTCCCCAGGTGCTCATCAACGTCCGCGGCGTGGACCGCTCCCGGGTGCACGGCGACGTAAAGCTGGCTGCCGCCGTCGCTGTTGCTGAAGCACGCCTGGGTGACGGCGGACGCGTGCTCCTGCGCCCGTCCGGAACCGAACCTGTGGTTCGTGTCATGGTGGAAGCGCCGGACGAGGCCACAGCGCAGGAAGTGGCTGAGCACCTGGCCCAGGTGGTCCGCACCGAACTGGCCCTGGAACTCGTCACCGACTCGTAAGAGCCTGAAGCCCAGCGCCTGAATAACAACAGCAGCCCGCCTCCTGAGGAGACGGGCTGCTGTTGGTTGTGTGCCGCTGTTAGCTCTGACGGGACCGCAGCGAGTCGCGGATCTCGGTGAGCAGGGCAATGTGGGGATCGACTGCCTCTTCTTTGTCAGTGATGCCAAGGCGGCGGTTGCGGCGCTCGACCATATGGTTCATGGGGACAACAACGATGAAGTAGATCGCTGCGGCCACCAGGACAAAGGAGATGACGGCGGAAATGACGGATCCATACATGAATCCTTCCCACTGCATCTCTTCAATTCCGTTGGCACTGAAGAGCCGGCCGATCAGCGGGGTCAGCAGGCCATCCACGATGGAGGTCACAACCGAGCCGAAAGCGGCACCGATAACGACAGCGACGGCAAGGTCAATGACGTTGCCCTTCATCAGGAAACTCTTAAATCCACTCAGCATGGATCAAAAGTAGCGCACATCTGATCAGGGGTAGCCCGGCGCTGCGCCGGTCCCAAAGTATTCCTCAAGCGTGTGGATGCCTTTGTTGGTCATGTCAGTGGCTGCTTCGACGCCGATGTAGCGCAGGTGCCAGGGCTCGTAGTAGTAGCCTGTGACCGGATGGAACATCCACTGGTACCGCACCACAAACCCGTAGCGGTGGCCGTTGGCCGCCGCCCACACGCCTGCCGGCTGTTCGGCGAAGCAGGGCTGGAAACTGCAGGCCCCGCCGCCGTCCGCGATATCAAAGGCCCAACCGGTCTGGTGCTCCGAATAGCCAGGCCTGGCCGAGGCCGTGTCCGCATCCGGCTGACCGCGGGCAGCGACGTAGTTGTTATACGTGGTGACCTGGGTGCCGTAGGAACGGTAGCCGCTGGCCAGGGTGAGGTAGACGCCGTCGTTGGCTGCCGCCGCGAACATCGCTTCGGCCGCCGCCGCCGTGGTGCTGTTCAGCAGGGCTGACTCACCGAACGTGGCCAGTGCAACGGACGGCTGAACGAGATCCGCCGGAACGTAATCAGCAGGCTGCAGCGGGCAGTTCTTATTCACCACCAGCCAGGGACTGGCCGGATCGGTCAGGGAGAACTGGCCGGGCAGGGCAGCAGACGGCGCAGGTTCCGGAACCACAGGGGCTTCGCTGACCGGCTCCGCTGTCTCGGCGGGGACTGAAGGTGATGAGGACGCAGCTGCAGACGGGGTGCCGGACGCAGTTGCCGCCGTCGATGCCTCCGTCGTCTGTACGGGACCAGCGGGGGCAGGCGGGCTACACGCGGTCAGGACAGTGAGTCCGGCACCGACGGCAAGGAATGTGGCAAAGCTGCGGCGGCTGGCCCCGGACGGAGCAGGTTCACAATCCCGGCACATGGCTAGACCTTCCTGAGCAGCATCCGCCGGATGGAGTGGTCGGCATCCTTGGTGAGCACCAGCTGCGCCCGCCCACGGGTGGGCAGCACGTTTTCCTCAAGGTTAGGCTCGTTAATGCGCTTCCAGATATCCCGGGCAGTTTTCTCCGCCTCTTCGTCAGACAACGTGGCGTAGCGGTGGAAATACGACTCGGGCTGCGCGAAGGCCGTAGTGCGGAGCTTGCGGAACCGGTCCACGTACCACTCCTCTATATAGGCGGTCTTGGCGTCAACGTAGATGGAGAAGTCGAAGAAGTCGCTCAGCGCGAGGCCCTGCCGGCCATCATGCCGCGGACGCGCTGGGGCCAGCACGTTCAGGCCTTCGACAATCAGCACGTCCGGGCGGCGGACCACCACTTCGCGGCCGGGCACAATGTCATAAGTGACGTGTGAATACCAGGGTGCGCGGACTTCCTCCGCGCCGCCCTTGATAGCACTGACAAACCGCAGCAGTGCCCGCCGGTCATAGGATTCCGGAAAGCCCTTGCGGTCCAGGAGCTGGCGGCGCTTCAGCTCGGCAAGCGGGTACAGGAAACCATCGGTAGTGATGAGTTCAACATTCGGCGTCCCGGGCCACCGCCGCAGCATCTCACGCAGTACCCGGGCGATCGTGGACTTGCCAACCGCCACGGAACCGGCCACGCCGATCACAAACGGAGTGCGTTGGGTGCTCTCGCCAAGAAACGTGGTGGTGGCGGCATGCAACTGGCCTGCGGCTTCCACATAGAGGTGCAACAGGCGCGAGAGCGGCAGATAGACATCACGGATTTCCGTCATGTCCAGGGGATCACCGAGGCCGCGAAGGCGCAGGACATCCTCCCAATTGAGGGGTTGCTCCATCTGGGCGGCCAGGCGGGACCACGTGTGGCGGTCCAGCTCCACGAAAGGAGAGGTACCCTCTCCGTTCGCTTCGTTGCGTTGCAAAGTCACTTTAGTGATTCTGCCCCTTCCCGACGCCCAGAGCGAACCGGGACGGCACAAAACTCCCGGGAACAAGCGCCTGCCCCGCTTCGGGGGCCAGCCGATGAGGGCAATGATGTAAAGGCAGCACCCCGGAGACGTTAGGGTTAAGCCTATGTGTGGAATCGTCGGATACGTGGGCCGGGTCAACGGCCAAGAAGCTTCAACCCATGGCGCCCTGGACGTTGTCCTGGAAGGCCTGCGTCGTCTTGAATACCGGGGCTATGACTCCGCCGGAGTGGCAGTGGTAGCGGATGGAGTCATCTCCACCCGTAAGAAATCCGGGAAGCTGGCCAACCTGCTGACCGAACTGGAAGAGCGGCCCTTGCCCGCATCGCTCACCGGAATCGGTCACACCCGCTGGGCCACCCACGGTGGACCCACGGACCGTAATGCCCACCCGCACCTCGCGGACGGCGGCAAACTGGCAGTCATCCACAACGGGATCATTGAAAACTTTGCCGAAATCAAGCAGGAACTGCTGGCCAAGGGTGTGAGCTTCGTCTCAGAGACGGACACTGAGGTGGCGGCGGCCCTGCTAGGAGACATTTTCCGTACCCAGCTCAAGGGGGACGTCAGTGACGGCGCCCTGACCAAAGCCATGCAGCTAGCGTGCCAGCGACTCGAAGGTGCCTTCACCCTGCTGGCCGTCCACGCCGACCAGCCGGACGTTGTCGTTGCCGCCCGCCGCAACTCACCCCTGGTGGTGGGCCTGGGCGAGGGCGAGAACTTCCTCGGCTCCGATGTCTCCGGCTTCATCGACTACACCCGCCGCGCCGTCGAGCTGGGCCAGGACCAGATCGTCACCATCACCGCGGACACCGTGGAGATCACCGACTTCTTCGGCGTCCCCGGTGTCGGCAAGGAATACCACGTTGACTGGGACCCGGAATCTGCCGAAAAGGGCGGCTTCAGCTCCTTTATGGAGAAGGAAATCCACGACCAGCCAGACGCCGTGGCGCAGACCCTGTTGGGCCGCTCGGACCTCAACGGCAAGCTGACACTCGACGAGATCCGCATCGATGTTGAGCTGCTCAAGCAGGTGAACAAGATCATCGTGCTGGCCTGCGGCACTGCCGCCTACGCCGGCATGGTTGCTAAATACGCGATCGAGAACTGGTGCCGGATCCCCACCGAGGTGGAACTGGCCCACGAGTTCCGCTACCGCGACCCCATTCTGGATGAGAACACGCTGGTGGTGTCCATCAGCCAGTCCGGCGAGACCATGGACACCCTGATGGCCGTGCGCTATGCCCGGGAGCAGGGCGCCAAGACCATCTCCATCTGTAACACCAACGGGTCCACGATCCCGCGTGAATCAGACGCCGTGCTGTACACGCACGCCGGGCCGGAAATCGCCGTTGCGTCCACCAAGGCATTCCTGGCCCAGATCACCGCCGCCTACCTGCTGGGCCTGTACCTGGCACAGCTGCGCGGTAACATCTTCAGCGGCCAGATCAAGGACGTCCTGGCGGACCTGTCCAAGATCCCTGAGAAGATTCAGACCATCCTGGACAACGCCGGCCCCCTGCGCGAGCTTGCCCGCAGCATGGCCAATGAAAAGTCGGTGCTTTTCCTTGGCCGCCACGTGGGTTACCCCGTGGCCCTGGAAGGCGCGCTCAAGCTCAAGGAGATCGCTTACATCCACGCGGAGGGCTTTGCGGCCGGCGAACTCAAGCATGGCCCGATCGCCTTGATCGACGATGGCCAGCCGGTGTTCGTGGTAGTACCGTCGCCGCGCGGCCGTGACTCGCTGCACGCCAAGGTGGTCAGCAACATCCAGGAAGTCCGGGCCCGTGGCGCGCGTACCCTGGTCATCGCCGAGGAAGGCGACATGACAGTCCAGGACTACGCCGAGTACGTGTTCTACGTGCCAGGGACTCCCACACTGCTGATGCCGCTCCTGACCACGGTCCCGCTCCAGATCTTCGCCGCCGAGCTGGCCTCCGCCAAGGGTTACGACGTGGACCAGCCGCGCAACCTGGCCAAGAGCGTCACCGTAGAATAGCCGCATGATTGTTGGCATAGGCGTTGACGTTGTGGACATCGAGCGGTTCGGACGGCAGTTGGAGCGCACCCCTGGGCTGCGTGACAGGCTGTTCGTCCCTGCAGAGAGGGAACTGAACACCCGTTCCCTCGCTGCAAGGTTTGCCGCGAAGGAGGCCGTCGCCAAGGTACTGGGCGCCCCGGCCGGCATGAACTGGCAGGACTGCTGGATCGGCCTTGACGAGCACGGCCCAACCATCAAGGTCAAGGGCACCGTCCTGGCTGTAGCCGAGTCCAAGGGAGTCAAGCGCTGGCACCTCTCGATGAGCCATGACGGCGGAATTGCCACCGCGACGGTCCTGGCCGAAGGCTGAGCCCTGACATCACCATGATCAGGGCGTACACCGGAACCAACATTCGAGACGCTGAAAAGCCGCTTCTCAATCAAGGTAGCGGCCGCATCCTGATGGAACGGGCCGCCTACGGCCTGGCCAACGCCACCATCCGTGAGTTGCAGGGGCGGAACCGCCGGCTCTACGGCGGCTCCGCCGTCGTTCTGGTGGGGAAAGGCAACAACGGCGGAGACGGACTTTTCGCCGCTGCCATCCTGCGCCGCCGGGGACTGCACACCACGGCGATCCTCACCTCTGCGGAAGCGCACCCTGCCGGCCTGGCAGCCTTTAAGGCCTCCGGCGGGATCATCCAACAAGTCACCGAACGTTCGACGCCGGAACTCGCTGAGCTGTGCTCCTGCGCCGATGTTGTCATCGACGCCGTCCTGGGTACCGGTGCGCACGGCGGCCTCAGTGGTCCTGTGGCGGCGCTGGTGGCGGCCGTAGCTGCCGCCCCGCCCGGGCTGGTTGTGGCCTGCGACGTCCCGAGCGGCGTGAACGCTGACACCGGGGAAGTGGCGGGGCCAGTCCTCCCGGCAACCTTCACCGTGACGTTCGGGGCCGCAAAGGCCGGGCTGCTGGCCGATCCCGGGGCGGACTATGCCGGCCGGATCGTGGTGGTTCCCATCGGCATCGAATCGTGGCTGGGAGAGCCATCGGTGCTGCGCCTGGAAGCGGCCGAGCTTGCCGGGCTGCTGCCGCAGCCGGCCCGCAGGTCGCATAAGTATTCCCGTGGTGTGCTCGGCATCGTGGCCGGGACCCAGTCCTACCCCGGGGCTGCGGTGCTGGCCTGCCAGGGGGCGCTGGCCGCCGGAGTGGGCATGGTGCGCTACCTGGGGCCACCGGCTGTGGCCGCGTTGGTGCAGCAGGCCTGCCCGGAAGTGGTGTGCTCCACCGGCGAGGTCGCCGATGCACATGTGCAGGCCTGGCTGGTCGGACCCGGGCTGGTGCCGGCGGGATCCGGCTCTGCTGCGGGGGCCGACGCCGGCGGCAATGACCACCAATTGCGGCGCGCCCGGGACGCCGTGGCCTCCGGCTTGCCCGTGGCCGTCGACGCCGGCGCCCTGACCGGGCTGGCGTCATCGCTGGGACCGCAGGCTGTCCTGACACCGCACGCCGGCGAGCTCGCCACGCTGTTAACCCGCCTGGGCTACGAAACCGAGCGGGCCGCCGTCGAACATTCCCCCCTGGAAACCGTTGCTCTCGCCGCTGGGATCACCGGCGCTACCGTGTTGCTCAAAGGCGCCACCACCCTGGTGGCCACCCCCGGCGCTTGCGTATTCAGCCAAGCGGAGGGGACACCGTGGCTGGCCACCGCCGGAAGCGGCGACGTCCTTGCCGGGATCATCGGCGCACTGTTGGCGCAGGCAGATCCCGACGCCGGACGCCACCGGGCACTGGGCATCAGCGATGCCGGACGCTGGGCTGCACTGGCTGCACTGGGAGCCTCACTCCACGGACTCGCGGGGACCTCGGCGTCGGAGGCCCGGGGCGGTGGGCCGATCACCGCTGGCGACGTCAGCGAAGCCTTACCCCAAGTCCTAGGTAAAGTCAGCATGCTTAGTAACTCTGTACCCCGCTCACGTAACAGTCAGGGCCTGCCAATAGGGTAGGCAGTAGTTCGCACCGTCAGCAGGGAGCTTTACTCCTCCCGGCTGGTCAGTCAATACCAATGAGGAGCATCATGGAAGTTTGGCCTGGAAGCGCCTATCCGCTGGGAGCCACGTACAACGGCACCGGCACTAACTTCGCGCTGTTCAGCGAGCGTGCCGACAAAGTGGAACTGTGCCTTTTTGACGACGACGGCAAGGAAACGCGTGTCACCCTCGACGAGGTGGACGGCTACGTCTGGCACTGCTACATCCCCCAGATACAGCCCGGCCAGAAGTACGGCTACCGCGTGCACGGTCCTTACGATCCCGCCTCCGGCAACCGCTTCAACCCCAACAAGCTCCTGTTGGACCCATACGCCAAAGCAGTCCACGGGCAGATTGACTGGGATCCGGCTCTGTTCACCTACAACCTGGGTGAGGGTCCGGAGACCATCAACAACGAGGACTCTGCGCAGCACATGATGATGGGCGTGGTTATCAACCCCTTCTTCGACTGGGACGGTGACCAGAACCTCCGGATCCCGTACCACCAGACGGTGATTTACGAAGCCCACGTCAAGGGCCTCACCCAGTTGCACCCGGAAGTACCGGAAGAGCAGCGCGGTACCTACGCCGGCGTGGCACACCCCTCAGTCATTGCCCACCTGCAGAAGCTCGGCATCACCGCCATCGAATTGATGCCGGTGCACCAGTTCGTCAATGACGGCACTTTGCAGGACAAGGGCCTCAGCAACTACTGGGGCTACAACACCATCGGATTCTTTGCTCCGCAGAACACCTACAGCTCCACCGGTGACACCGGCCAGCAGGTCCAGGACTTCAAGGCAATGGTGCGCGCTCTGCACAAGGCAGGCATCGAAGTCATCCTCGACGTCGTCTACAACCACACAGCCGAGGGCAACCATCTGGGGCCCACCCTGTCCTTCAAAGGCATCGACAATGCCGCCTATTACCGTCTGATGGAAGACGACCAGCAGTACTACAGGGATTACACCGGTACCGGCAACACGCTGAACGTCCGCCAGCCGCACTCGCTGCAGCTGTTGATGGATTCGCTGCGCTACTGGGTCACCGAAATGCACGTGGACGGCTTCCGCTTCGACCTTGCATCCACGCTGGCCCGCGAGTTTTATGACGTGGACAAGCTCTCCACCTTCTTCGAGCTCATCCAGCAGGACCCTGTCGTTTCCCAGGTCAAGCTCATCGCTGAGCCCTGGGACGTTGGCCCGGGTGGTTACCAGGTGGGCAATTTCCCGCCCCTGTGGACGGAATGGAACGGCGCTTACCGCGACACCGTGCGCGATTTCTGGCGCGGCGAGCCGTCCACTTTGGCCGAATTCGCTTCGCGCATCACCGGCTCCGCTGACCTCTACGAGCACTCCGGCCGTCGTCCCGTAGCGTCCATCAACTTCGTCACGGCCCATGACGGCTTCACCTTGGCTGACCTCGTCTCCTACAACGAAAAGCACAATGCGGCCAACGGTGAGGACAATAACGACGGCGAGTCCCACAACAGGTCCTGGAACTGCGGGGTCGAGGGTCCTACCGACGATCCCGTAGTGCTGTCGCTGCGGGCCCGGCAGCAGCGCAACTTCATCGCATCGCTGTTGCTTTCCCAGGGCGTCCCCATGCTCCTGCACGGTGACGAGCTGGGCCGTACCCAGCGGGGCAACAACAACGGCTACTGCCAGGACTCCGAGCTGACCTGGATCAACTGGGATGCCATCGACCAGCCACTGGTGGAGTTCACGGCCGCCGTCAACGCGTTGCGTGCCAAGCATCCCACCTTCCGCCGCAGCCGGTTCTTCGACGGGAGCCCGGTCCTCCGGGGTGAAGGCGAACGGCTGCCGGACATCGTATGGCTGAACCCGGACGGCGAAACCATGAAGCCCGAAGCCTGGCACAGTGGCTTTGGCCGGTCCATCGGTGTGTTCCTGAATGGCTATGGCATCCAGGGCAAGGACGCACGCGGCCGCCGGATCACGGACGTCAACTTCGTGCTGTACTTCAACGCCCACGACGACGTCGTGAACTTCACCTTGCCGTCGGACGAATACGCTCCTGCCTGGGACATCATCATCGACACCGCTGGGAAGAACGCAGACACTGAACCGGTCATGGCCGGGGATTCCCTGCCGGTGGAAGCGAAATCACTGGTTGTCCTGCGTGCACACTCCATGCCTGAAACTGAGCCTGACCACTCAGTAGCCGCCTCGCTTGCCGCGCTGACCCAGGCAACCAGCAGCGAAACTGAGTCGCTCAGCACGCCCGCCGTCCCCGAGCCCGGAAAAACCACCAAGGTGGGGCAGCGGAAGGACGAGGCCAAGTGAAGACTCCTTTATCTACCTACCGTCTGCAGATCCGGTCGGAGTTCACGCTTCATGACGCCGCCGCTACGGTTCCGTACCTCAAGGACCTGGGTGTGGACTGGCTCTACCTGTCTCCCATCCTGACGGCAGAAAAGGGCTCGGATCACGGCTACGACGTCACCGACCCGTCCGCCGTGGACCCTGACCGCGGCGGACCGGAGGGGCTCCTTGCCGTTTCCCGCGCAGCCCGGGCAGCCGGAATGGGCGTGTTGGTGGATATCGTCCCCAACCACGTGGGCGTAGCCTCGCCACCCCAAAATCCCTGGTGGTGGTCGCTGCTCAAGGAGGGCCGCCAGTCACCCTATACGGAAGCGTTCGACGTCGACTGGGACTTCGGCGGCGGCCGCATCCGGATCCCGGTGCTGGGGGATGACGACGAACTGGACCAGCTGGAGATCAAGGACGGCGAACTCCGCTACTACGGGCACCGCTTTCCGCTGGCCGAAGGCAGCTACCAGCCTGGGGACAATCCCCGCGATGTCCATGACCGCCAGCACTACGAGCTTATTGCTTGGCGGCGGGCAGACTCGGAACTGAACTACCGCCGGTTCTTCGCCGTGAATACGCTCGCGGGCATCAAGGTCGAAATTCCGTGGGTGTTTGATGCTGCCCACGCCGAGGTGAAGCGCTGGTTCGACGGAAGCCTCGTGGACGGGCTGCGCGTCGACCACCCGGATGGTTTGGCAGATCCCGCCGGCTACCTGAAGTGGCTCAAGGAGATCAGCGGCGGAGCGTACGTCCTGGTGGAGAAGATCCTGGAGCCAGGCGAGGAGCTGCCCGAGGAGTTCGACTGCGAAGGCACCACCGGTTACGACGCGCTCGCGGACGTGGACCGGCTCTTCGTGGACCCCGCGGGCAAGGCGCCCCTGACCCGTCTGGACTCCCGGCTGCGGGGCCGCGCCGGCGCGGCTGATTATGAGGACATGATCCATGGCACCAAGCGGGACATGGAGGACGGCATCCTCCACTCCGAGATCCTGCGGTTGGTCCGCCTGCTTCCGGACAACAGCGGTCTGACGGAGGACGAGGCAGCTGAAGGGCTGGCCGAAATCATCGCGGCTTTCCCGGTGTACCGGACCTACCTTCCGGAAGGCGCCGGTGTCCTGAAGGATGCCTGTCAGAATGCCAGCGAGTCCCGTCCGGACCTTGCCGGTGCTATTGAAAAGCTATCGGTACTCCTGGCCGACCCGGAAAAGGAACTGGGACGCCGCTTCCAGCAGACCTCGGGGATGGTCATGGCCAAGGGCGTGGAGGACACCGCCTTCTACCGGTACACGCGGCTCGGTACGCTCACCGAGGTAGGCGCCGACCCCACCGAATTCTCGCTGTCCCCGGAAGAGTTCCACCGGCGGATGGAACGGCGGCAGGAGAAGTTGCCGCTGTCCATGACCACGCTGACCACCCACGACACCAAGCGCAGCGAAGACACCCGTGCCCGGATCTCGGTCATCTCCGAGATGGTGCCGGAATGGTCCGCCACGCTGTCCAAGCTGCGCGAACTTGCGCCGCTGCCGGACGGGCCGCTCGCCGCGCTGTTGTGGCAGGCCATTGCAGGTGCTTGGCCGGCAGGCCGCGAACGGCTTCGCAGCTATGCTGAAAAGGCGGCCCGCGAAGCCGGTAACTCCACCACCTGGACCGACCCCGATGAGGACTTCGAGGCCAAGTTGCTGGCCGCCGTCGACGCCGTTTTTGACAACCCGGAAGTCCGGACCGAGCTGACGGCATTCGTTGCCCGGATTGAACCGCACGGAGCGTCCAACTCGCTCTCCGCCAAGCTGATCCAGCTCACCATGCCCGGTGTGCCGGATGTCTACCAGGGCACCGAATTTTGGGACCGCTCCCTGGCGGACCCGGACAACCGGCGCACTGTGGACTTCGACAGGCGCCGTACTGCCCTGGCCGAACTGGACGACGGCGTACTGCCCGCGTCCTACACGGCAGAATCGGCCAAGCTGCTGGTTACCTCCAGGGCACTGCGGCTCAAGCGGAACCGGCCCGAACTGTTCGCCGGCTACCGGCCGCTGACAGCCACGGGATCGGCGGCGCTTCACTTGGTCGCTTTTGACCGCGGCGCAGCAGATGCTGTTGGGGCCGTTGCCTTGGCTACCAGGCTCCCCTACGGACTGGAAGAATCGGGCGGCTGGGCCGATACCGCCGTCGAACTTCCTGTTGCCTTAACTGATGAACTGACCGGCCAGCAGTTCGGTCCCGGAAAGGTGGAGGTTTCAGAGATCCTCCGCGTCTATCCCGTGGCTTTGCTGGTACCTGAAGGAGGCACGGCATGACTCTTCACAGCACAGGACCGGAGCGCTTCGACGTATGGGCGCCCAAGGCCAAACAGGTGACGCTGCAGGTCGATGGCCGGGACATGGCAATGGTCCGCGTGGATCGTGGCCCCGGCGCTGATGGCTGGTGGACGGCGCCAGAGGCTCCGGAGACCGGAGAAGTCGACTACGGCTACAAGCTGGACGGCGAACCGGCGCTACCGGACCCCCGCTCGCGTCGGCTGCCGCAGGGAGTCCATAAGCTTTCGCGGACCTTCGATCCATCCGCTTACACCTGGCAGGATGCTGCCTGGCGGGGACGGGACCTCAAAGGTGCAGTTATCTACGAGATGCACCTGGGCACATTCACCCCCGAAGGCACTCTGGACGCTGCCATCGAAAAGCTGGGTTACCTGGCTGACCTGGGCGTGGACTTCGTTGAGCTGCTGCCGGTTAACGCCTTTAACGGCACGCACAACTGGGGTTATGACGGTGTGCAGTGGTACGCGGTCCACGAAGGGTACGGCGGCCCGGCTGCTTACCAGCGGTTTGTGGACGCAGCACACGCCGCCGGCATCGGGGTTATCCAGGACGTCGTCTACAACCACCTGGGACCCAGCGGCAACTACTTGCCCGGCTTCGGACCGTACCTGAAGCAGGGCGACGCCAACACCTGGGGAGATTCCGTCAACCTGGACGGTCCGGGATCCGACGTCGTCCGCGAGTACATCCTGGACAACGTCGCGATGTGGCTTAGGGATTTTCACGTGGACGGGCTCCGGTTGGATGCGGTCCATGCGCTGCGTGATGAACGGGCAGTGCACCTGCTGGAGGAATTCGGTGCACTGGGTGACGCCATTGCAGCAGAGACCGGCCTTCCGCGCACGCTTATTGCGGAGTCGGACCTGAACAACCCCCGGCTGCTGTACCCACGGAACGAGAACGGGTACGGGCTCACGGGGCAGTGGAGCGACGACTTCCACCATGCCGTGCACGTCGCCGTCAGTGGCGAAACGGAAGGGTACTACGAGGATTTCGAGTCGCTGGAGGTGCTGGCCAAGGTCCTGCAGGACGGGTTCCTGCACGACGGCAGCTACTCAAGCTTCCGCGGCAGGCACCATGGGCGTCCCATCAACACTGCCTTGGTTCATCCGTCCGCGCTGGTGGTCTGCAACCAGAACCACGACCAGATCGGCAACCGGGCGGTGGGCGACCGGTTGTCGCAGTCACTGCCGTACGGCCGCCTTGCGGTAGCAGCCGTGCTCACGTTGACCTCTCCCTACACGCCAATGCTCTTTATGGGCGAGGAATTCGGGGCCACCACGCCTTGGCAGTTCTTCACCTCCCACCCCGAGCCCGAACTGGGGAAGGCTACCGCGGAAGGCCGCATCCGGGAGTTTGAGCGCATGGGCTGGGATCCCGACGTCGTGCCTGATCCCCAGGACCCGGAAACCTTCGAGCGCTCCAAGCTGACGTGGGAGGAAGCTGCTGACGGCGACCAAGCGCGGCTGCTGAACCTGTACCGTTCGCTGATCGCGCTACGACGCGAATATCCTGACCTCGCGGGGCTGGGCTTTACGGACACCAAGGTCATTTTTGACGATGACGCCGGCTGGTTGCGTTTTCAGCGCGGATCGGTGGAGGTGCTGCTCAACGTCTCCGACGAAACGGTCCGGCTGCAGGACGCGGCGGGCGCGCTGGTGCTCGCGACCGAGGACGTCACGGCGCTGGAAGGCGCTGTCCTCTCCCTGGCACCGTGGAGTGCCGCAATCGTGGCGGTCGCTGCACCTTCCTGAGCCCGTTCAAGTGGAAACCGGTCAAAGACGATCCCCGAAGGCCTGCTTGCTGCAGTCCCGGCTGTGCGCCCACGGTGGCTGCAGCCGGGACGTCCGGCAGAAGCGCGTAAGCGTCAGCCGGGGGCTTAATTGTTTGAATTTGTTCTGTTGTGTGGGTCACAGCTGGCAGGATAGTAAATATGACTTATATCGCTGCGGAGAACCGCTACGACACCATGCCTTACCGCCGCGTTGGCCGCAGCGGTCTCAAGCTTCCAGCAATTTCCTTGGGACTCTGGCACAACTTCGGAGACGACAAGAAGTTTGAGGACCAGCGTGCCATCCTGCGCCGTGCCTTCGATCTTGGCGTAAACCACTTTGACCTCGCCAACAATTACGGACCGCCGGATGGTTCCGCCGAGACTAACTTTGGCAGGCACCTCGCCGACGACTTTAAGCCTTACCGGGACGAACTGGTCATTTCCACCAAGGCCGGCTATTACATGTGGCCGGGCCCGTACGGGGAGTGGGGATCCCGCAAGTACCTGCTGTCCAGCCTTGACCAGTCGCTGCAGCGCATGGGCCTGGATTACGTGGACATCTTCTACAGCCACAGGCCGGACCCGGAAACCCCCATGGAGGAAACCATGGGGGCCTTGGACCACGCCGTCCGCTCCGGCAAGGCACTGTACGCGGGGATCTCCTCCTACACCCCCGAGCAGACGCTGGAGGCCGCCCGGATCCTGAAGGAACTGGGCACCCCGCTGCTGATTCACCAGCCCAGCTATTCCATGCTCAACCGCTGGACGGAGAACGGCTCGCCCAACCTTTATGAAGCGCTCGAGCAGGTAGGCGCAGGCTCGATCGCGTTCTCGCCATTGGCCCAGGGTGTGTTGACCGACCGGTACCTCAAGGGCATACCCGAAGACTCCCGGGCAGCGAAGGCCCGGTTCCTCTCCGAAGCGGCCATTACGGAGGACACCCTTGACCGGGTCCGGGGATTGACGGATATTGCCGGTGGCCGCGGCCAGAGCCTGGCGCAAATGGCCATCTCGTGGATCCTGCGGGACCAGCCCAAGGGCACGCCTGTCACATCAGCGCTGGTGGGAGCATCCAGTGTCCGCCAGCTGGAAGACACCCTGGCAGCAATCAACAACCTCGGCTTCACTGTGGAGGAGCTGGCCGCGATAGACAAGTTTGCTGCCGAATCGGACATCAGCGCCCGCTGATCTGCCAGAGATTAAGGCTGTGCCGGGCGGGGAACATCAGCCCGTCCGGCACAGTTGGTAGAATGTAGAGGCGCCGTATGGCGCTGTGATTGCCCGCCGTCCCCTCCGGAGCCTATGGTTCCGCCGCAGGAACGGCTGCACCAGACGTTAGTTCCTAAGGAGTTCCGTGTCTTCGAATCCGATCCGTGTAGCCATTGTTGGAGTGGGCAACTGCGCCGCCTCGCTGGTCCAGGGTGTCCACTACTACCGGGACGCCGATCCCCAGGCCACGATTCCGGGTCTGATGCACGTTGAATTTGGCAAGTACCACGTCAACGATGTCCAGTTCGTCGCAGCATTCGACGTCGACGGTAAAAAGGTGGGTGTTGATCTAGCCGACGCCATCCTCGCCAGCGAGAACAACACCATCAAGATCGCCGATGTGGCACCCACCGGTGTCACCGTGCAGCGCGGCCACACTCTTGACGGCCTGGGCAAGTACTACCTGGAGACCATCGAGCAGTCCGCGGAGGAGCCTGTTGACGTTGTCCAGGCCCTGAAGGATGCCCAGGTAGACGTTATGGTTTGCTACCTTCCGGTCGGATCCCAGGACGCTGCAGAGTTCTACGCCCAGTGCGCCATCGATGCCGGCGTCGGGTTCGTCAACGCCCTCCCCGTCTTCATCGCCGGCACGAAGAAGTGGGCTGACAAGTTCACCGCTGCCGGCGTCCCGATTGTGGGTGACGACATCAAGAGCCAGATCGGCGCCACCATCACCCACCGCGTCATGGCCAAGCTGTTCGAAGACCGCGGTGTCACGCTGGACCGCACGTACCAGCTGAATGTCGGCGGCAACATGGACTTCAAGAACATGCTTGAGCGCGACCGCCTGGAATCGAAGAAGATCTCCAAGACTCAGGCCGTCACCTCCAACGTTGAGGCTGAGCTTGCCGCCAAAGACGTGCACATCGGCCCGTCGGACTACGTCCAGTGGCTTGACGACCGCAAGTGGGCCTTTGTGCGCCTCGAAGGCCGCAACTTCGGTGACGCCCCGGTTTCGCTGGAATACAAGCTTGAGGTCTGGGACTCGCCTAACTCGGCAGGTGTGATCATCGACGCCATCCGCGCCGCCAAGATCGGCCTGGACCGTGGCATCGGTGGTCCGCTGCTCTCTGCATCCAGCTACTTCATGAAGTCCCCGCCGGAGCAGTTTAACGACGATCTCGCCCGTGAAAAGGTTGAAGCCTTCATCCGCGGCGACCTCGAGCGCTAGAGCCACCGCAACGCTCCCTCACCAACTGGTGGGGGAGCGTTGTGCTTTAAGTCCCCTCGAAGCGGCGGATTGCATGGCTTGCCTGCGCCAGTGCGAGCAACTTGAGCAGGAGCTGGGAGTGCATATGCATTCCGACGGCGGCCGTCAGGATCAGTCGGTCGGTGTCTCCCGGGGCAACGGTTTCGCTGATGTCCAGCGCCGCCACGGAGTCCATGGCCCGGCTGTAGACATCCAGCATGGGCATCGGGACCGGAATGGAGAGTTCCTGCATCAGCTTCAGCTGGGCGTTGAGCGCGTTCCGGGCGTCGCTTGGGGCATCGGGCCATTGGCGGAGCCGGACGACGTCGTCAGCCAGGCCAGGGCCGACGTCGCCGTCCTCCACCCGGGAGGCATCCAGTCCCAGGATCACGCGCTGAACCGCTGCCAGGACTTCGAGCCGTGGCGCGCCGCCGTCAGCCAGTTGCAGCAATGCGCCGATAGGCCGGATGCCCAGCTGCGTGATCTGCCGGAGTGCCTGGATGAGTTCCAGGCGGCGCAGGTGCTGTTCGCCGTACCGGGCCCGGGTGGCCGTCACTGCTTCGCCGGACGGCAGTAGCCCTTCACGGAGGTAGTACTTGATGCTAGCGGTACTGACGCCGCTGCGGTTGCTGAGTTCTTTGAGCTGCACGGGCCCTCCCGGGCTTGAACCGCCGGCGTTGGATAGCGGAACGGGGGCTGGCTATCTTGATATACAAGAAAAGATAGTGCACCTATCCTAAGGGCATGGAGCATTGGAACGTACTGCTGGTCAGCCATGTGGTTGCCGCACTGTTTGTGCTGGCGATCGGACCGGTGCAGATTCTCCGGCCGAGCCGCGACCGGGTCCACCGGACCGTCGGCTACCTCTGGATCGCAGCCATGTACTACGTCTGCCTGAGCAGTTTCTGGATCGTTTCGGAAGGCCGTTTTTCCTGGCTTCACGGGCTCTCCGCCTTCACGCTGGTGACTGTGACCCTGGGCCTGGTCAGTGCGGTCCGCGGAAATATCTCCGCGCACCGGGGCAATATGGTTGGCAGCTACGTTGGCACGGCGATTGCCTTCGGTTTCGCGGTTGCCGTACCGGGCCGGGCTATCCCCGGATTGCTGGCATCAGATCCCGGCAGCGCAGTCTTCGCGGCGGTGCTGGTGGCAGCTGCCGTCGCGGTCGTTTATGTGTCACTTGTGCGCGGACAGAAAAACGGAAAGGCTCGACGGCGGCCCGCTGCCGCCGTCGAGCGTTCACCTGCCGGAGGGCCCCGGCCGTCCGAAAGCTAGCGCCGTCCGGCCTGGAGACCAGCGCGGGCCATGGCATCGGCGTAGGAGCGGCCCATGTCGATCAGCAATTCGGTGTGGCGCTCCTTGGAGCCGGCGAACGTGCGGCCGTGCAACGGGCGGGCCTTGTAGACCTTCAGGCCGCGACGCCAGATCATCGGGTTATCCGTCTTGAGGAGCATCTGTGCCAGGCGGTTGGCTTCCGTTCCGTGGGCGACGATGGCCGAGACGCGGGGAACAAGCCTGAGGAAAGAGATCAGCGGCTTGAGGCCGGCATTGACCTGTTCCGGCGTCAGCCTGCCATTGGGCTCTCCCGGGGTGAACCACGGGTGGGTGTTCCACGGCATGATCCATTCGGGACGCAGGCCGAGCTGAAACTGCAGGCCCAGCAGCCGGGTGGCTGCGGCATCGTCGCCGGCCCACACAACACCCCGGGGGGAGGCCTCGCCGGTGTTGGAGAACAGGGACACAATGCGGCATTCGTCCACGGAGTGCATCGGGTCCACGTAGGGAACCTCGAAACCGGGGCGGAGCCTGCGCAGGAACTCCACATGCTGGTTGACCGGTGCTATGTGCGGGGCGAAGAACGGGCTGTCCGGAACCGGGGGGCTGTCCAGGCCAACTGGCGCTTCATCCGCCGGGGCTGTCTCAGCAACCGCAACCGGAGCCGTTTCTGCAGCCGGAGGGGCGGCAACAGCCGCAGCCACCTTCCGTGTGATGACAGGACCGGCCTGAGGCACGGTCCGGGAGGGCGCCTTCTTCGGCGCAGCAGTCTTCGCAGGCGCTGCAGCGGTCGCTGCCTTCCTTGCAGGGGTACTTTTCGCCGCCTTGGCGGGGGCATCGAAGTCATCGTTATCGTCGTCGTCGAAGAATCCGTTGAGCAGCTTGTCGAGTTCGTCAAAGCCGGAGTCGTCATCGTCGTCGAGTTCGGGACCCTGCCCGAAGCCTTCTTCGTACCGGGTGTCAAGGTCGCTGCGGTAGTCCTCGAAATAGTTCGGTTCAGCCACGGTGGTCATGAGGGCAGGGGTCTCCTCGGGTAAGGCAGGTGCCGGCCTCCGGCGCGTGGGGACACGTCGGTAGCGGGCAGGTGTGTGGGGGAGGCTCCCCGGGGTGCCGGTGGAGCCTTTAGATCTTAGCAAGCCGAAGGCGGTCCGGTGTTTTCGGTTGTTCATTTTTTTGGGGTTGCGTCGAAGATCACCACGCGGCGGGGAGCGAGGGCTTAGAAGAGCCCTGTGATATTACCGGCCTCGTCTACGTCCATCCTCATGGCAGCAGGCTCCTTGGGCAGACCGGGCATGGTCATCACTGCGCCGGTGAGCGCCACTATGAAACCGGCGCCGGTGCGTGGCAGCAGGTCCCGTACATGAATGGTGAACCCCTTTGGTGCGCCAACACGCGTGGCATCATCGCTGAACGAATATTGGGTTTTAGCCATGCAGACAGGCAGCCCGGACCAGCCGTTGCGCTCGATCTCATCCAGGCGCCGCAGCGCCGGAACGGAAAAGTCGACGTCGTCAGCACCGTAGATGTCCTGGACAATCGTCCTGATCTTTTCCTCCACGGGCAGCTCCAGCCCATACAAATGCCGGAAGTTATGCGGCGTAGCCAGCGCTTGGTCCACCAGGGCGGCGAGTTCGTCCCCGCCGTCACCGCCTCCGCCGCGGCCCCAGATGTCGGCCACGGCGGCCGGCACACCCTCCGCACGGCACCACGTGAGGAGCCAGTCGAGTTCTGCAGTGCTGTCGGAGGAAAAGCGGTTGATCGCGACCACGGCCGGCACTCCGAACCGCGCCACATTGGTCAGGTGCCGCTTCAGGTTGCAGGCGCCGGCAGCCAGAGCATCCACGTCCGGGGACTGCAGTCGGTCCTTGGCTACCCCGCCGTGCATCTTCAGCGCCCGGACGGTGGCAACAACCACGACGGCGGAAGGCGCCACGTCCGCGACCCTGGCCTTGATGTCCATGTACTTCTCAGCCCCGAGGTCTGCACCGAACCCGGCTTCCGTAACCACAATATCCGCGAGCCTGCGGGCGGTCTGGGTAGCGATGAGGGAATTGCAGCCATGGGCGATGTTGGCGAACGGCCCGCCGTGAACCAGGGCAGGCGTGCCGGCAATGGTCTGCACCAGGTTGGGCTTGATCGCCTCCTTGAGCAGCATGGTCAGTGCGCCCTGGACGCCGAGCTGCGCCACCGTCACGGGCTGGCGATCATGGGTGTAGCCAAAGGTAATCCGGCCGAGGCGATCGCGGAGATCCTCCAGCCCGGTGGCCAGGCAAAAAACTGCCATTACCTCGGAGGCGACGGTGATGTCGAAACCGTCCTGCCGGGGAACCCCCTGCGTCGGCCCGCCTAACCCGATTACCACCTCCCGAAGGGAACGGTCGTTCATGTCCAGGACCCGTTTGAAGGTCATGCGGCGTGGATCGATGGAGAGTTCGTTGCCCTGGAAGATGTGGTTGTCGACAAGGGCCATGAGCGCATTGTTGGCGGAGGTGATGGCGTGGAAGTCGCCGGTGAAATGCAGGTTGATCTCGTCCATCGGCAGCACCTGGGAGTAACCGCCTCCCGTGGCGCCGCCTTTCATTCCCAGGACCGGTCCCAACGAGGGCTCCCGGAGGGCCACCATCACCTTGCGGCCTGCGCGGGCCAGCGAATCGGCCAGGCCTACAGTGACGGTGGACTTGCCCTCGCCGGCGGGGGTGGGGGACATTGCCGAAACCAGCACCACCTTCCCGTGCGGCTCCGGGGCAGTGAGCCGGGCGGGGTTAATCTTCGCCTTATAGTTCCCGTAGCTTTCCAGCGCCGCGGCATCGATTCCCGCAGCCTCCGCCACTTCCGTGATCGGCCGCAGCCGTGCCCCCTGCGCAATGGCAAGATCCGTCAGCATTCCTTCAGACATCGTTGTCCTTTCTGGTGGTGCTTCTTCCGGCGCCGGACAGCCGGATCACGGCTAACCGGCCAGATACCTACCGCATCTGCGTTGTGGGCAGCAGCGACGTTCCGAGGAAGCTGCCCAGCGCGGCGTGGTAGCTTTCCAGCGTAATGGCCGCCGTGCGGTTCCAGCCTGATTCTTCGGCACGGATTGACGCGGCCCGCCCCATGTCGTCGCGGGTGGCGGGGTCGTCAAACAGCGCCTCCAGGGCGTCGGCCCAGTCCTCGGGATGGTGCCCGTCCACCAGCAATCCGGTGCGGCCGTGGCACACGGCCCTGGACAGGCCGCCCACCCGCGTCGCCAGGACCGGGGTACCGCAGGCCTGGGCTTCGAGTGCCACCAGCCCGAACGATTCACTGTAGGAGGGCATCACTACAACGTCGGCAGAGCGGAACCAGCCCGCAAGTTCCTGGGCGTTCACCGGCGCGAGGTGGGTGACGACGTCGTTCATTCCTGCCTCGGACACCAGGGTCTTGAGGTTGAAATCCTTGCTGCCGCTCAGGGCGCCCAAAATGGTCACGCGAAGGTCTATATCCGGACGGCGCCCGCGCAGGATCGCGGCGGCGCGCACCAGGATTTGCGGTCCTTTGAGGCGCTGGATACGGCCGGCGAAGACCAGGTGGAACGCCGTGTGGCTGATATTCCGTTGCATCCTCGACCGCGAGCGGAAAGCGGGGTTGAACACATCGAGGTCAACCCCGGGCGGGGCGATGTCGATGACATCAATGTCCGCGCCATAGTGCGACACCAGTTCCCTGGCCTCCGCCCCCGTGTTCGCGATCAACCGGGACGCGGCGTCGACGATCTGGTGCTCACCCAGCTCGCGCCGCCTTGGCTCGGGAAGTTCGCCCGGGCCAAGGTGCAGGTTCTTCACCCGCGCCATGGTGTGCATGGTGTGCACCAAGGGAACGTTCCACAGCGCGGAAAGCTCCAGGCCGGCAACCCCGGAAACCCAGTAGTGCGAGTGGATGATGTCATACCGGCCATGCGGCTGCCGTTGCCGGATCTGCTCAATTTCGGCAACCATGCTGTGCAGGAGTTCGGGCAGGTGCTCCTTGGGCAGCCGCTTGGGCGGTCCCGCCAGGACGTTGTGGACGCAAACGCCGGGCATGGGATGTTCGACGGCGGCCTGGCCGGCTGAGGTGGAACGCGTAAAGATCTCCACTTCGACGCCGGCTGCCGCCAGTGAGAAGGCAAGCTCGCGAACGTACACGTTCATCCCGCCCGCGTCCCCGGAGCCGGGCTGCTCCAGCGGGGAGGTATGGAGGGACAGCAGCGCTACTCGCCGGATCAACGCTACGGCTCTCCTTCCACGGCCGGTGGCCCGGCCGAACTGCAGATGCATCGGATAAAACTTTACTCCTGCGCCGGCCCTGGGTTTTCGGTGGTGCGGACCGGGAGAGGGTCCGGCGGCACTCCGGCAACATGTCCCCAGTAGAATCGATCAGGTGACTTACCCAGCAACACAGGCAAACGACCCTTCCGCGCCTTCGGCCGGCTACGAACGTTCAGCGACCATCGACCTCGCGGCCATCCGGCACAACGTGGCCCGGCTGGCCGCCATCGCCTCACCCGCCAAAGTAATGGCCGTGGTGAAGGCAGATGCCTACGGGCACGGCGCAGTTCAGGTGGCCCGGGCCGCCCTCGAGGCCGGCGCTGCCTGGCTGGGAGTCGCGCACATCTCCGAAGCACTGACGCTCCGGGCCGCCGGCATCGAAGCCCCGCTCCTGGCCTGGCTTCACACGCGTGAGAGCAACTTCGGCGCTGCCGTCGCGGCCGGCATTGATATCGGCTGCTCAGGCTGGGAGTTGGACAGCATTGTGGCGGCCGCACGGGAACAGCAGCGGCCCGCGAGGGTGCACCTTAAGGTGGACACCGGTTTGGGGCGTAACGGTGTCACGATCGAATCCTGGGACCGTTTCCTGGGCGAGGCGATGGAGCACCAGGACAGCGGCGTGCTGCGTGTTGTTGGAATCTTCTCCCACCTGGCCGTTGCTGACGAACCGGACCGCAAGGAAACCGACGAACAACTGGCCGTCTTCCGCGAAGTCCTGGCTATGGCAGAGGACGCGGGGGTTGACCTTGAGGTGCGGCACCTGGCCAACACGCCCGCAACACTGTCCCGCCCGGACACCCACTTCGACCTGGTCCGCGCAGGCCTGGGAATCTATGGCCTGTCCCCGTTCGAGGGGCAGACCTCGGCGGAACTGGGGCTGCGTCCGGCAATGACACTGCGCACCCTCGTCTCGCACTGCAAGGATGTTCCGGACGGGCAGGGCGTCTCCTACGGCTTGAACTACCACACGGCCGGTGCCAGCACGCTGGGCCTCATCCCGATGGGTTACGCGGACGGCGTTCCCCGGGTTGCCACCGGCGGTCCGGTCCTCGTTGATGGCGTCACCTATCCCGTGGTGGGACGGATCGCGATGGACCAGATGGTGATTGACGTGGGCAACCGGCTGGTCAGCATCGGCGGACCCAGCCTGCTGGGTGCCGAGGCCGAACTCTTCGGAGACGGCCGGAACGGCGGCCCGACGGCGGATGACTGGGCCCGGGCGGCCGGCACCAACAACTACGAAATAGTCACCCGGATCAGCCAACGCGTCCCGCGGATCTACGTCAATGAGGACGCCGCGGTTGACGCCGGGGCGGTCGCTGCCGGCGGACCCGCCGATGAGGCAGGCACCAGGTGACGCCGCACGACATTACCCCGGACGATGCACCCCTGTGGGAGCAGCGGACCGTTGTCTCCTCGGCGGAGGAAACCCAGGAAATCGCTGCGGCCCTCGGCAGCCAGCTTGAAGCCGGCGACCTGCTGGTACTGACTGGCGAACTCGGCGCGGGAAAGACCACTTTTACCCAGGGCCTGGGCCAGGGCCTCGGGGTCCGGCCGGGAATCATCTCGCCCACGTTCGTACTGGTCAGGATCCACCCAAACCTGCCGGACGGTCCCCGTCCCGGTGGTCCTGATCTGGTCCACGTTGACGCCTACCGGCTGGCATCGGCGTCGGAAATTGACGGCATCGACCTTGAAAACACCCTGGACTCTGCAGTCACCGTGGTGGAGTGGGGCCGCGGCCGGGTGGAGCACCTGAGCCCCAGCCGGCTGGACATCGAGCTGCTGCGGGCAACAGGGCTGGCCGGAAACCCCGGCGTACCGGCATCCTTTGACACCCCCGCGTCACCCGCTGGTGCCACACCGGGAGGTGTGCTTGATTTCAGTGGGGAAGAGGACGACGAACCGCGCACCCTGATCCTTCGCGGTTATGGCCCGCGCTGGGCAAGCCAGCCCTCGCTCCGGAACGCGCAGGACGCCGCCGCGGAGTCCCGCAACCCGGAATCCCGCAGCACCAGCGAGGGGAGCAGCTGATGCTGATCCTCGCCATAGACACCTCCGCCACTGCCAGTGCCGCGCTCGTATCTGAAAGCGGCATCATCGGCCGTTTTTCCACGGAAGACACCCGCAGCCATGCAGAGGTGCTGGCACCGGGCATTCACGAACTGCTCACCTCCACCGGTACCCTGGCGGCAGATATCGATGCGGTGGTCACCGGCGTCGGTCCTGGTCCTTTTACCGGCCTGCGATCCGGAATCGCCACGGCCAGGACACTCGCCTTTGTCTGGGACAAGCCCCTTTACGGAGCCGTGAGCCTGGATGCCATTGCGTTGGAAGTCGCCGAATCAGAACATCGGGTTCCCGAGTTTCTGGTGGTTACGGATGCCCGCCGGAAAGAGGTGTACTGGTCCAGGTACTCCCTGAAGGACGACGGCGTTCCGCATCTCACTGACGGACCGCACGTCAGTGCGGCGGAACAACTCCCGGCGCTGCCGGCTTTCGGAGCGGGCGCAGGCATTTACGATCAGGTGCTGGACGCCCACCCCGGGTTCCGTGACCGCCAGCCAGACGCAGCTTCGCTGGGCAGGACTGCCCTGGCAACGCTGGATGCAGGACTGGCCCTGCCTGATTCCACCCCGCTGTACCTGCGCGAATCCGATGCGCAGGTCCCCGGCCCCAGGAAGCGCGCGCTGTGACCGGGGCCGGTCCTCAGGCTGACGGCAGCGGCTTGGCTCCGGGCGTGGAACTGCGGACCATGACCGCTGATGACATTTCCTCAGTGCACGCCATGGAAACGCGGCTGTTCCCTGTGGATGCCTGGCCGGTGTCCATGTTCTTCGACGAGCTCCGCCAGATAGACACCAGGCACTATCTGGTGGCAGAAGCGCACGACAGAATAGTGGGCTATGCGGGCTTGATGTGCGTGCAGCCGATCGCCGACATTCAGACCATCGCGGTGGAACCGGACGCGGAGGGCCACGGAATCGGCTCAGCGCTGCTGACGTCGTTGATCCAGGAAGCCCGGCAGCGGGGGGCGGAAGATGTCCTGCTGGAAGTGCGGGCGGACAACCCCCGGGCTCAGCAGCTGTACCTCAGGTTCGGGTTCGAGCAGATCCACGTCCGCCCGCGCTACTACCGCGACGGCACGGATGCGCTGATTATGCGGCTGCAGCTCGCCGCAGAACAGCCACAAGCTGAAGAGAGTAAGGAAACCCGCCAGCCATGAACACCACACAGCCGTTGGTCCTGGGAATTGAATCCTCCTGTGATGAGACCGGCGTCGGAATTGTCCGCGGGACCACCCTGCTGACCAATACGGTGTCCTCCTCCATGGACGAACATGTCAGGTTTGGCGGTGTGATTCCGGAAATCGCTTCACGCGCGCATCTGGACGCCTTCGTCCCCACTCTCCGGGCGGCGCTCGCGGACGCCGGCGTTGGGTTGGATGACCTGGACGCGGTTGCGGTGACCTCGGGCCCCGGCCTGGCGGGCGCCTTGATGGTAGGAGTCTGCGCGGCCAAGGCGTTGGCCGTGGCAACCGGCAAGCCGTTGTACGCCATCAACCATCTCGTGGCGCATGTGGGCGTGGGGCTGCTGGATACAAAAACGGACGACGGCGGCGCGCTGCCGGATAACCTGGGGGCCCTGCTCGTCTCCGGCGGCCATACCGAGATCCTGAAGGTCAACAGCATCACCGGCGACGTGGAATTGCTGGGTTCCACCATCGACGACGCCGCGGGCGAAGCTTACGACAAAGTTGCCCGGATCCTGGGGCTGGGTTATCCGGGCGGCCCGGTGATCGACAGGCTGGCCCGGCAGGGCAATCCCAAGGCCATCCGGTTCCCGAGGGGTCTCAGCCAGCCCAAGTACATGGGTACGGCGGAACAGCCCGGACCCCACCGGTACGACTGGTCATTCAGCGGACTCAAGACCGCCGTCGCACGTTGCGTTGAACAGTTCGAAGCCGCGGGGCAGCAGGTCCCCGTGGCCGATGTCGCGGCCGCATTCCAGGAAGCGGTGGTGGACATCATCACGTCCAAAGCCATCCTGGCCTGCCGGGAACGCGGTATCACCAGCGTCCTGCTGGGCGGCGGGGTAGCGGCAAACTCACGCCTGCGCGAGCTGACGGCCCAGCGCTGCGCCTCCGCCGGGATCACCCTGAGCGTTCCGTCGCTGGACCTGTGCACGGACAATGGCGCCATGGTAGCTGCACTTGGCGCTCAACTGGTGATGGCCGGCGTCAAGCCCAGCGGCATTGAGTTCACGCCGGATCCGTCTATGCCCGTGACGACAGTGTCAGTACCCGCGTAACCAGGTTGCCCTGCCGGCCTGGTACTGGAAAGCTCTGCAGACGCCTAGTCAGCAGGCCCGTTGCGCATCTGCCGCACCAGGTCCAGCACCACAGCCTGCAGGTTCCCGCCGTTTGCCTCGGCCACCCTGCGTTGGCGCTGGTACCCGGCGCCGCGGCGGATGATGTTTTCGACGTCGGCAAGTTCGTCGCTGCAGCCCAGCCGCTTGGCGATCGGCTCCAGCCGGTTGAGGGTCTCCATGACGTGGTCTGTGACCAGTTGCTCGTTGCCCTTGGCATCGAGGATGATGATGGCGTCCAGGCCGTAGCGGGCGGCCCGCCATTTGTTTTCCTGGACATGCCAGGGCTGCATGGTGGGGATGCTGCCGCCGTCGTCGAGGGTGCTGGAGAAGTCCTCCACCAGGCACTGGGTCAGCGCTGCGATGGCGCCAACTTCCTCCAGGGTTGCCAGGCCGTCACAAATCCGCATCTCGATGGTGCCAAGGTTAGGAACAGGGCGGATATCCCAGCGGATCTCGGACAGGGTGTCGATCACGCCGGTGGTGGTCATGTCCTGAACATAGTCCTCGTACTGCTCCCACGTAGCGAACTGAAATGGCAGGCCCGCGGTGGGCAGCTGTTGGAACATCAGGGCGCGCTGGGAGGCGTAGCCGGTGTCCTCGCCGCCCCAGAACGGGCTGGAGGCGGACAAGGCCTGGAAGTGCGGAAAATAGTTGACCAGGCCGTCGAGGACCGGAAGGGCTTTGTTCTTGTTATCCAGCCCCACGTGCACGTGCACGCCATAAATCACCATCTGCCGGCCCCACCACTGGGTGCGGTCGATCAGTTTGGCGTAGCGTTCCTTGTCCGTGACAGGCTGCAGCTGCGGCGGGCTGAAAGGGTGGCTGCCGGCGGAGAACAACTCCACACCCATGGGATCCGTGATTTCCCGGACTGCCGTCAGTGAGCGGCTTAGGTCTTCCTTGGCCTCAGCCGGGGTGTTGCAGATGCCCGTGACCAGTTCCACGGTATTCAGCAGCAGTTCCTGCTTAATGTGGGGATGTTCGTCGTCTTCAGTCAGGCCGGGATGCCGGGCCGCCACGCCGCGAAGGACCTCGTTGGCCACCGAGGCCAGTTCGCCGCTCCGGCTGTTGACCAAGGCAAGTTCCCATTCCACACCAAGAGTTGATTGCCTGGATGAAGCGAAATCAATCTTCATGCGTACACCTAACTGTTCTGTTGTTCCGCCTCCGTCTTCTGTTCTGAGGCGATCCAAGTCTAGTGCAGGCGTAGCATCGTACTGATGACATTGTTCGAACGGCCAAGGCACGGTAAGCAGCGGTTTCGGGGGCAGCCGCATGCTGCCTGTGCCGCCATACTTCTCCTGCTGACTGCCTGCACCGGGACGCCCGCGTCGCAGCCGGCACCCGAAAGGAGCCCTGTGTCCTCCAGCCCGCCCAGTACGGAGGCAAGGTCCATGGCACCTGCCAGCCAGGAACCTACGGCAGATCCCGGGAGCGCATCTTTGGGCTGGGGCCCGGAACAACGCGATGCCGACGCCGCCGCAGCAGCGCTCGCAGGCATGTCCACTGAGCAGAAGGCCGGCCAGGTCCTGATCGCCTTTTACTCCGGCCCGGACCCTTCTGGCCAGGCGGGCACCATTAAGCGGCTCCACCTCGCGGGCAGCATTGTGATGGGGGACAACGTGCCCAAGGCCGCGGATGGAACTGCTGACACAGGAGCCGTGACCAGGTCCGTCGGCATCCTGCAGGATGCGGTGAAGGCGGACGGCCGAACCTGGCCCGGAATCGTCGCCGTTGACCAGGAAGGCGGTCCGGTGGCCCGGCTGCGCGCTCCCTTGACGGAGTGGCCCGCCGCCATGGCCTACGGTGCGGCAGCCGATCCTGCCCTGGCGCGCGAGGCCGGCCGGGCAATGGGGACGGAACTTGCGGGCCTGGGGTTCACCATGGACTTCGCCCCCGATTCAGACGTCACCATCGGCCCGCAGGACCCGGTGATCCAGTCCCGCTCCTTCTCCGATGACCCGGACACTGTTGCTGCACACGCGGTAGAAATGTCCGGCGGGCTCCTTGATGCCGGTGTGCTCCCGGCCCTGAAACACTTCCCGGGCCACGGATCCGTCACGGTCGACTCACACCATGGCCTTCCGGTCCAGGGGGCGGCAATTGCGGAGCTCGAGTCGCGGGACTGGAAGCCGTTCAGTGCGGCAGCCAAGGCCGGGCTGCCCGTGGTAATGACCGGACACATTGACGTACCCGCGCTGGAACCAGGCGTTCCGGCGTCGTTGTCCAGAGCCACTTACGCGCAGCTGCGAGGCTTGGGCTTTAACGGGGTTGCGGTAACGGACGCCTTAAACATGGGGGCCATTGAACAGAACTATTCACCGGCAGAGGCCACAGTGACGGCGCTGGCGGCCGGCGCGGACCTGTTGCTGATGCCGTCCGACGTCGATGCCGCCCATGCGGCGATCGTCGCCGCCGTCGCGAATGGCTCGCTGCCGGAAGAGCGGTTGAATGAGGCGGCGGGCAGGGTTATCACCCTGATGACATGGCAGGGCCGCAAAGGTGCCACCGTACCGCCGGCAGCTCCGGGGGCAGGGGCGGCCGTTTCAGCAGCTGTCTCGGCCAAAGCCGTGACCGTGTTGGCGGGCCCCTGCAGTGGCGCGCTGGTGGGCGATTCCGTCCAGGTGCAGGGAGGCTCGGAACTTGACCGCGCACGCTTCACGGCCGCGGCAACGGCTGCCGGGGTGTCCGTTGGCAGCGGGCCTGTGATCCGCCTTCTGGGTGCGGGCGCACCCGGAGGCGGAGCTGGGGACATTGATGTTGCCCTTGATGCACCCTGGGCGTTGGCAGGCTCATCAGCCGGGAATCTCATCGCGGTCTACGGCCGTTCCCAGGGTTCCTTCGCCGCCCTGATGGGGGTCCTGACGGGTACGGCCACGGCGCCGGGGAAGCTGCCGGTGGCGGTCGGCAGCTGGCCACGCGGGACTGGTTGCGCATAATTACTAATGAGAATCATTTTCATATAAGCTGACGAGCATGCATCTTTCGCTTGTCAGTTCCCTCGACTCACATTGCCGCCAGGAAGCCACATCCCGCCTGGCCAACAGCCACCCGGACTCGGTGGTGGTTCACCACGACCTGCTGGAGGGCTCCATAGTCCTGCGGAGGATCTTCCGGGACGGACAACTGGTGGAGCGGGCGGAGAACGTCCTGGAGCACGGCTGCCTGAGCTGCACGGTCCGCCTCGATGTGATCCCCACGGTCCAGCGGCTACTCGACGATGGGTCCCGCAACATGGTCCTGGGGCTGCCGCCCGGTGTGGCCACCGGGCAGGTAGCCGCCGGGCTCATGACCGGCGTGGGCAGCGGGGTGCGCGTGGAAAATGCTGTGCTGGCCCTGGACCCGGTGGAGCTGGAAGACCAGATCTGGGACCGGCACACCCTGTTCGAATCCGGCTTCACCTCCATGCCTGGCGATGACCGGACAAGCGGCGAATTCCTGGTAGGCGAGTTCGCCCACGTAGATACCGTGCTGACGCACCAGGGGCTCGGGGCTGAGCTGGCCGGGCGGCACGGGACGGACAGTCCCGACTGGGGTGCCGGCGTCGACCTCTTATCCCAACTGGCGCCGCACGCTGCCGTGATTGGCGCGGAGGAAGAGTTCAAACCCAGTTGCTACGACCCCCGGGAAGCTGCGGCGCGAAGCCGGCCCGGCGATGTCCGGGTGCCGCTGCGCACCCAGGCGGGCGCTTTCCGGACGGTGACGCACGCCGTCGGACGTCCCTTGCATCCTGAAAGGTTCCGGGAGGCGCTGCCTCAGCTGGCGGCAGGATCGCACTGGCTTCGGGGGAGGCTGTGGATGGCTTCTGCTCCCGCGGAACGGATCGGGCTGACGGGGGTGGGGCCGTTGGTCTGGCTGGAGAACACGGGCCGCTGGAGCGGTTCCACTCCTGACGCCGGGACGCTCCAGGGCTGGAACCCGGGCTTTGGCCACCGGTCCAGTGTAGTGGCGGTCACCGGACGGAAAGAGGACGTCCAGGCTCGCGAGGTCCGCGAACTCCTTGACGGCTGCCAGCTGACCTTGAAGGAAATAGAAGAAACGAAAATGACGATGAAAGGACAACCATGAAAGTCAGGAACTCACTTCGGGCACTCAAGAAGATGCCGGGTGCCCAGGTGGTGCGGAGGCGCGGGCGGACGTTTGTGATCAACAAGAAGAATCCGCGGATGAAGGCACGGCAGGGCTGACGCTCTCTCGATGAGAGGCGGTCCGCGGCAGGGAGGTTTAATAGGGACGTGCCTATCCTCAATAAAGACATGACGCTCTGTATCTCCCTGTCGGCCCGCCCCAGCAACAACGGGACCCGCTTCCACAACCACCTTTATGAGCAGCTGGGCCTGAACTGGATCTACAAAGCTTTTGCTCCTACGGATCTGTCCCAGGCTATTGGCGGAGTTCGAGGTCTGGGGATCCGAGGTTGCGCCATATCGATGCCGTACAAAGAGGATGTCATCGCGCTGGTGGATGAAATGGACGCCTCCGCGTCGGCCATCGAATCCGTCAACACCATCGTCAATACGGACGGCACGCTTCGCGCCTACAACACCGATTACACGGCCATCGAACAACTCCTGGTTCGCAACTCGGTGCCAACTGACTACACGGTGACTGTCCAGGGCGCCGGCGGGATGGCCAAGGCCACGGTTGCTGCCCTGCGCGACGCAGGCTTCAGCCGTGTGACGGTGGTTTCCCGGAATGAGGCGGCAGGCCGGTCGCTCGCTGGACAGTACGGATTCAGCTGGATGCCCGAATCCGAAATGCCCGGAGAGGCACCGGCGGACATGATCATTAACGTCACTCCGTTGGGCATGGCAGGAGGTCCGGACGCCAGCACCCTGTCCTTCCCGCAGTCCGTCATCGACGGCGCTCAGGTGGTGTTCGACGTCGTGGCGTTGCCGGCTGAGACTCCGCTCATCGCCGCAGGCCGGGCCGCCGGAAAGACCGTCATTACGGGTGCCGAGGTGGCCACTATCCAGGCGTTGGAACAGTTTGTCCTTTACACCGGCGTAAGGCCCACTGACCAGCAGGTCCACGCCGCGGAAGAGTTCACGCGGGCGCAGTAGCGGTCTTTTTATCCGGTTGCCTGGCCGGTTGTCCTGACCGGTTCCACCGCTATGGCTACCCTGGTTTCGCCGATCCTCGTGAGCACCAGGGTGGCGGAGCGGGCCTTGCCGGCCTTCGCGGCCCCGCCCTGCAGCAGTTGCTTCCTTAACTCCTCGGGTGTCGTGGAGATACCGCGTTTCTTGATGTCCAGTACTCCGATGCCGTGTGCTTTGACCCACTGCTTGAGCACCTTGACGTTGAAGGGCATTACTTCCAGCACCCGGTAGGCGCGGGCAAATGGGGTGTCCCGGAGCTCGGGGGCACAGATGTAGGCGATGTGTTCGTCCAGCAGGTGCCCGTCCAGTCCCAGTGCGACGTCGGCCACCAGGCCTGCGCGGATGACGGCACCATCGGGTTCGTACAGGTATCCGGATGCCGGGCCGATCGGAGCTTCGGGGCCTTCGCTAAAGTCGTGGCCGCTGCTTATTTCTGCGGCACCCTGCGGGCCGATCACGAGCGCTGAGCGGCGGACGCCGGGGCGCTGCAGTGCGTTGAACCAGAGCGCTAGCTCCGTCACATCACCGTTGACCGAAACCCACTGGGCCTCGCAGCCCGCCGGGATGGATTCGTGGGGCATGCCCGGGCCGAACTTCACTCCTACTGCCTTGCCCGTGGCAGCAAGGGACTCCACAAAGGACAGCGGCGGCGAGAACGCCTCCGGGTCCCAGATCCGGGTGGTTCCGGACGTCGAAGTGCTGCGCCGCGCCGGATCCAGCCACACGCCGTCGACCTCATCCAATGGAACGGACATGGCGTCAGCGTGCACCACCGCGGCGTGCGGGAACGGCAGAAGGTTGACCGTCGCGCACGCGGCGGTAACCTCGTCAAGTTCGACGGCGGTCACGGCGATCTCCAGCGACGCCAGCGCCAGGGAATCCGCGCCCAGGCCGCAGCCGAGGTCCGCGACGTGCCGTATTCCGGCCCCGGCAAAGCGCGCAGCGTGGCGGGCCGCAACGTTGAGCCTGGTTGCTTGTTCGAGGCCGGCCTGGGTGAACAGCATCTGGCTGGCAAACTCGCCAAACTTGGCTTCGGCCTTGGTGCGGAGGCGGGACTGGGTCAGGACGGCAGAGACCAGCTCGGGGGAGTGACCGGCCTTGCGGAGGCGCGAATTAAGCTCAAAGGCTTCATCTTCCCGGTACGGTCCGAGGGATGCCAGCAGCTCCCAGCCTGCACTGCTAAGCAGCGGTTCGATCTGTTCACGGGGGGCACCAACCATGCGCTCCACCCTATAGGAGAGGCTGGTTCAGCGTGGCGCGCGGGAGGCGGACCACGCTGAGCGCGGCTAGGGTTTAAGTATGGAAAAGCGACCCCCCCAACTGCCTGCTGGCCATCCCCAAACACCGGCGCAGCGCCTGGCAAAGTTCGCAAAGCCCGCGCTTATTGCCGGTGTCGTGATCGCGCTCATCTGCGGTGCATTGCTGCTGATTATTGCTGGGCTGAATGCCTTCAACGCGACAGTCTATTCAGTGGACGGCAACAGCATCACCGACGAAACGGATGAGGCCCGGCAGATCCGGGGGCTGTATGCGGGCGCGCGGACAGGCGGGATCATCTTCCTGATACTCGGGCTGCTTTCCGCAGTGGCCGGCGGCATCATCGTGTATCTCAACCGCAACGAAACCCGGGAAAATGACGACGGCGACGAGGACGTGGATTTCGAAGACCTGGGCCGATAACGGTCCCTGCTAATCGTCCCGCCCGGCCCGCGCCCGGCTGCCCGTGGTGTTGCTGCGTGCGGGGTCGCCGCCCGCGGCAGCTGCACTGCCCGCGCCAGTGCCCGCGCCCGAGCCCGCGGCGGGTGAGCCCTGGCGTTTCCTGGCGCTCGTCAGCAGGACCCCGGAAATGACCAGGACCCCGCCCAGGATCTGCGGCACGGTAATCGGCTGTCCCATCAGCACAGTGATGATAGCGGTGAACACGGCGATCAGGTTCAGGTAATTGCCGGCGTTGGCAGCGGTGGTGGTCTTCAAAGCCAGGTTCCACAGCAGGTATGAACCGAGTGATGGGAACAGCGCCACAAAGGCGAGCGACCAGCCCTCAGACTGCGTGGTGGGAAATCCAGCCCCCGTGACCAGGGCGAAAGGACTGAGCATCACGGCGGCCATGACCACCTGGATGGCAGTTGACGTAATGGCGGGAACGGACAGCCGCCGGGCAATGATCGTATACAGCCCCCAGACGGAGATGGAGCCCAGCATCAGCAGCTCGCCGACGCCGACGGAGAAAGTGAGCAGCTTGTGCAGTTCGCCACCGGTGAGGACCAGCACCACACCCAAGAGTCCCAGGCCGATTCCCGCCCAGTTCAGGGGGCGCGGCCGGTCCCGCAGCAGGATCACGGCCATGACCACAATCAGCGCGGGGTTCGCTGCAGTAATGAGCGAGGCGTTCAGGGCTGAAGTATGTTGCAGGGCGCTGTACAGAAGCAGCGTATAACCGCTCATGCCCAGGATGCTGAGGAGCAGCAGCGAGGGCCAGTGCCTGAGGGCGGCCCGCCACTTCGGCCGGTCGATGGCATGCGCCAGGAGCAGCAGTGGAACGGCTGCCAGCGTCCAGCGCCAGAAGGTCAACTCAAGGGGCGCCATGGTTTTCAGAACAGCTTCGCCGACGACGAAGTTTCCGGCCCAGAAGAGGGCGGCGAGGGTCAGGTACAGGGCGGCGCGCACTGCTCAAATCTACAGGCGTGATTTCCGCCACAGACGAAATTCTGGCACTCACCTTGACCGAGTGCTAACCACTACATAGAGTCTTCATTAGCACTCTCCCATGGAGGGTGCTAATACATGAGAACTGCCAGCCAGGCTGCTGCCGGCACCGCGACGACGGTTTGCCAGCCATGTGCGGGCGGTTTCTTCAAGTCCATGAATTTGCTGACGAAAAGGAGAGGTCCGAGTGTCGGTCTCTATTAAGCCTCTTGAGGATCGTATTGTTGTCCGCCCGCTCGAAGCCGAGCAGACCACGGCTTCCGGCCTGGTCATCCCGGACTCCGCGCAGGAGAAGCCGCAGGAAGGCGAAGTTGTTGCAGTAGGCCCCGGCCGCTTTGACGACAACGGCAACCGGGTTCCCCTCGACGTCGCTGAAGGCGACGTTGTTATCTACTCCAAGTACGGCGGAACCGAAGTCAAGCACAGCGGTACTGAGTACCTCGTGCTGTCCGCCCGCGACGTTCTGGCGATCGTCGCTAAGTAACACTCCAAGGACCCCGCGCTGCTGATCCACTTCCGTTGTGATCGGCCGCGCGGGGTTTCTGTCTTGAAAGGACAACACCATGGCAAAGCAGCTTGCGTTTAATGACGCTGCCCGCCGGTCTCTTGAAGCCGGCATCGATAAGCTCGCCAACACCGTCAAGGTGACGCTCGGCCCGCGCGGCCGTAACGTCGTCCTGGACAAGAAGTGGGGCGCTCCCACGATCACTAACGACGGCGTCACCATCGCCCGCGAAGTTGAGCTGGACGACCCCTACGAGAACCTTGGCGCACAGCTGGCCAAGGAAGTCGCCACCAAGACGAACGACGTCGCCGGCGACGGCACCACCACTGCTACGGTCCTGGCCCAGGCCCTGGTCAAGGAAGGCCTGCGCAACGTTGCTGCCGGCGCAGCTCCCGGCCAGATCAAGCGCGGCATAGAGGTTTCTGTTGAAGCCGTCGCCGCACGCCTGCTGGAGAACGCCCGCCCCGTTGAAGGCACCCAGGTCGCCAACGTGGCTGCCATTTCGGCACAGAGCGACGAAATCGGCGAGCTCCTGGCCGAGGCATTCGGCAAGGTCGGCAAGGATGGTGTGATCACCATCGAGGAGTCCTCCACCACGCAGACCGAACTGGTCCTGACCGAGGGCATGCAGTTCGACAAGGGCTACCTGTCCCCGTACTTCGTCACCGACGCGGAACGCCAGGAAGCAGTCCTCGAGGATGCCCTCATCCTGATCAACCAGGGCAAGATCTCCTCGGTCCAGGAATTCCTGCCGCTGCTGGAGAAGGCGCTGCAGAGCTCCAAGCCGCTCTTCATCATCGCTGAAGACGTCGACGGCGAGGCTCTGTCCACGCTGATCGTCAACCGCATCCGCGGAACCCTGAACGTTGTTGCAGTCAAGGCTCCCGGCTTCGGCGACCGCCGCAAGGCCATGCTCCAGGACATCGCCACCCTCACCGGTGCCCAGGTTGTCTCCCCTGAGCTGGGCCTGAGCCTGGACTCGGTAGGCCTTGAGGTGCTGGGTACTGCCCGCCGCATCACGGTCACCAAGGACAACACCACCATCGTCGATGGTGCCGGGTCTGCAGAGGACGTCGCAGCACGCGTTGCCCAGCTGCGCGCCGAAGTAACCCGCACCGACTCTGACTGGGACAAGGAAAAGCTCCAGGAGCGCCTGGCCAAGCTGGCCGGCGGCATTGGCGTTATCAAGGTCGGTGCAGCCACCGAAGTTGAGCTCAAGGAAAAGAAGCACCGCATCGAAGATGCAGTGTCCTCCACCCGCGCCGCCCTCGAAGAAGGCATTGTGGCTGGTGGCGGTTCCGCCCTCATCCACGCCCTGAAGGCACTGGATGAGGATCCGGCCGTCAAGGCGCTCGACGGCGACGCTGCAGCTGCCGTGGGCATCGTCCGTCGCGCGCTGGTCCAGCCGCTGCGCTGGATTGCCCAGAACGCCGGTTTCGATGGCTACGTTGTCACCGCCAAGGTTGCCGAGCTGGAAACCAACAACGGTTTCAACGCCAAGTCCGGCGAGTACGAGGACCTGATCGGCGCCGGGGTTATCGACCCGGTCAAGGTCACCCGCGCTGCCCTGCGTAACGCTGCGTCCATCGCTGCCCTGGTTCTCACCACCGAGACCCTGGTGGTTGAGAAGCCGGCTGAGGAAGACGAGCACGCCGGCCACAGCCACTAGTCCCCACCGGGACTGGGCCTACGCCCATCCAAAGACCGGTCCGGCATCTGCCGGGCCGGTCTTTTTTGTGTCCGACGGCGGTCCTCTCCATCTCCGCGGCGCACACCGACCCATGGCAGACTGATGCCATGCTGCTCGACGAGCTCGTGAAAACCGCGGAGACCGTCGCGTCGACCCGCTCCCGGCTTGCGAAGGTCGACGCACTGGCCGATCTGCTGCGCCGTCTCGAACCGCTGGACATTGCGCCGGCCATTGGTTTACTCACCGCCAGGCCGCGGCAGGGCCGTGTGGGGATCGGTTGGCGCGCCATGTCTACGGCCACGGGGGAGCCGGCCGCCGAGCCGAGTCTTACTGTCGCTGACCTTGACGCGGCGCTGGACAGGTTGCTGGGTATGAGTGGGGCGGGATCTGCAGCGGAGCGGACAGCCGCCCTCCGGTCGCTGCTGGCGGCTGCCACCGGTCGCGAGCAGGCGTTCATCAGTGGGGTGCTGCTGGGGGAGCTGCGGACCGGTGCGCTCGAAGGAGTGCTGACAGATGCAGTGGCCCGGGCCGCTGATCGGCCGGTGGACGTTGTACGCCGCGCGGCGATGCTCTCAGGGGATCTCGGCGGGACTGCCCTGCTGGCGATCACGGGCACGCCGGCCCAGCTTGATGCAGTCGGCCTCGTCGTCGGGCGTCCCGTGCAGCCCATGCTCGCTGCAACTGCGGCCACCGTCAGCGAGGCCCTGGCCGTCACCGGGGAGGCCTCCGTGGAGTACAAACTCGACGGCGCGCGGATTCAGGTGCACCGCGTCGGCGACGACGTGCACATCTACACCCGCAACCTGGCCGACGTGACCCATAGGCTGCCCGAGGTGGTGGAGATGGTGCGCGGTCTGCCGGTCCACGACGTGATTCTCGACGGCGAGACCCTCGCCCTCGACGAGGACGGTGGTCCACGGCCATTCCAGCAAACCATGGCGCGGTTCGGCGCGGATGCGGCACGTGACACAGTCCTGCATCCGTGGTTTTTCGACGTGCTGCACGTGGACGGGCGGGATCTGCTTGATGAGCCATTGTCGGCCCGCATCGGCGTCCTAGAGCACATCGCCCCCGGGCATCGCATACCGGGGGAGATCACAGCGGATGCCGCTGTTGCCGAAAGAGTGTCACGCGACGCGCTCGCCGCGGGTCATGAGGGAGTGGTTGTGAAAGCGGTCGGATCCACCTATGCCGCCGGCAGGCGTGGTTCCAACTGGATCAAGGTGAAACCGGTGCTCACCTACGACCTCGTGGTGCTCGCATGCGAGTGGGGGTCGGGACGACGCACCGGGCTGCTGTCCAACCTGCACCTCGGAGCCCTGGATCCTACCGGCGAGTTCGGCGAGCCCGGCGGTTACGTGATGGTGGGTAAGACGTTCAAAGGCCTGACCGACGCGCTGCTGCGCTGGCAGACGGAGAGGTTCCAGGAGTTGGAGGTCCGGCGTACGTCAGGCACCGTCTGGGTAGAGCCAGTCACCCTGGTCGAGATCGCAATCGACGGCGTGCAGCGTTCCTCGCGCTATCCGGGCGGAATCGCCCTTCGGTTCGCGCGGGTCAAGCGCTATCGCGAGGACAAGACGGCGGCAGAGGCCGATACCATCCAGACCTTGCGCGCGCTGCTGCGTCCCTGACCGGCCGTCGTTTTCTGCCTGCCCTGATTGGTCAGGCCGTTACCGCTCGGTAGAATGGATGCTTTAGTTGCCCTGGGAGAGGTTTTTGTGTCGTTTCTGAGAACCGCTGTCCCATCGCAGGAGGCAGGGAAGCCATCTGTCAGCCGTAGCAGGAAGTCATCATTCCGGCCTGAAGTACAGGGCCTCCGGGCGCTCGCAGTCCTGATGGTCATGACCTACCACGTGTGGCTGGGGCGGGTGTCCGGGGGAGTGGATATCTTCCTGCTGATCTCGGCGTTCCTGCTGACTCTTTCATTCGTTCGCAAGGCGGAAGCGGGCCTGCAGTTCAACCTGCTGGGCCACTGGCTGCACCTCTTCAAGCGGTTGCTGCCAGCCGCCGTCGTGGTGATTCTTGCAGTCCTCGCCGGCACCTGGTTAATCCTCCCGGTGGGCCGCTGGGCGGAAATCCTGGACCAGGCGTGGGCGTCACTGTTTTACTACCAGAACTGGCTGCTGGCGGACACTGCCGTTGACTATTACGCGCAGGACCACGCCGGGGCGAGCCCGTTGCAGCACTTCTGGTCGCTGTCCATCCAAGGCCAGGTATTCATTCTCTGGCCACTGATCTTCGCCGGGTCTGCAATGGTGCTGGCCGGTATCCGTCGCTGGTGGCCCACGGGCAGCCTGAAACTGAGCTACCCCGCAGTGCTGGCGCTCGTCTTCGGCACTGTATTTGCGGCGTCGTTGGCGTTTTCGGTGCAGGAGACTTATACGAACCAGGCGTATGCCTACTTCGACACCCGCACCAGGCTGTGGGAGTTCGCCCTTGGCTCGCTGCTGGCACTGGGACTGCCTTACCTGAAACCGGGCAAAATGTTGCGCCTGGTACTTGGCTGGGCCGGCATGGTGGCCATGCTGTCCTGCGGGCTCGTGCTTGTGGTGGACCAGTCGTTCCCCGGATTCATCGCGCTCTGGCCCACCCTCGCGGCAGCAGCCATTATTGTGGCGGGCCAGAGCGGCAGCCGGTATGGAGCGGACCGCCTGCTCAGCTGGAAACCACTGGTGGCGCTAGGGGACAACTCCTACGCCCTGTACCTGTGGCACTGGCCCGTCCTGGTGTTCGCCCTCGCGGCCAAGGACCTTCAAGCACCCAACCTGATGCAGGGACTGGTGATAGTTGCTGCCTCCATTGCGCTGGCCGTCCTCACAACCCGGTTTGTGGAAAAGCCGTTGCGGGACTGGCGTTGGCCGCAGCTGCGGTCCTGGCGTACCGCCGTCGTCATAGCCGCGTGCGTAGCCCTGCTGGCCGGGCCGGCGGCCGTATGGCAGACCACCATGACGTCCGAGGAAGCCGCTACGGCAGCCCAGTCCGCTGAGCTCACACCAGGTGCCGCCCAGCTTAGCCCGGAGCGGGCGGGCATGCCGGTCCCAGAGGCCCGGGTCATCCCCGGACCGGCAGCCCTTCCCAACGACTGGGCCGGCCTGAAGGAGTCCTGTTCCGGCCCTAATGCTCCGTCGGATCCGATCCTGGAGGGTTGCCAGCAGCAGACCCCGGCCGGCGAAGTCACGAAGCGCATCGTGGTCCTGGGCGACTCCCACGCTCAGCAGTACCTCGGTGCCCTGGCGCCGATCGCCGAGTCCCGGGGCTGGGAACTCGTGACGCTGCTGATGCCTGCGTGCCGCTTCGGAGCCGAATCTCCTGAACGGCGCGATGAGTGCAATGCTCACAACCGGGCCAGCGGCGCGTACGTGCTGGAGCGTCGGCCCGACGCGGTATTTACGGTGGCATCGCTCACTCTTGAACATGCCCCGTTCGAGATCGCGGTGCCAGGGTACCTTGAAGGCGTCCGGCCCCTTGCCGATGCCGGGATCGAAATCATCGGAATCCGGGACAACCCCCGGTTCACCACCAACGTCGCCGAATGCGCTCAGCATAAAGGGCCCTCCGCAGCGGAATGCGGCGCCCCACTTAGTGAGTCACTCGCAGAAGTCTCACCGTTGGGCGAGTTTGTGGACCAGGTTCCGGGCCTCTACCTGATGGACCTCAGCGACCTGATATGTGTGGATGACACCTGCCCGGCAGTGGTGGGCAACGTCTACGTCTACAAGGACGACAACCATCTCACCCGGACCTATGTGGAAAGCATGATCCCCATGTTTGAGCAGCGGCTCCTGGCAGCGACGGGCTGGACCTGACCCCTGTCCGGCCGTGGATGGCGCGTGCCATTGCTCACACCCGGCATCCGGAATAGGGGGATTCCCTGCAAGGTTCTAATATTTATAGAACAGCTCCACCGTCCCGGCAGCAGTTCGCCGGACCACTTCTGCACAGGCCAGACCCGTAATGACGGGCTGGTCATCGGCTGCAATCCCTACCCGTGAACCCGGCAACTTAAGGTAAGAGGCGCACTCATGACTCAGCCCGAACACAACCCCTTCGGCTTTATCGGCCTGACCTACGATGACGTCCTGCTCCTTCCCGGACACACTGACGTCATCCCGTCCGACGCCGATACCTCCTCGCGGATCTCAAAGCGGATCACCGTGCAGACTCCGTTGCTGTCGGCCGCCATGGATACCGTCACCGAATCGCGCATGGCAATCGCCATGGCCCGCCAGGGCGGGCTGGGAGTGGTGCACCGCAACCTCTCCATTGCGGACCAGGCCGACCAGGTGGACCGCGTCAAGCGCAGCGAGTCCGGCATGATCACGAACCCGCTTACCATCCGCCCCGAGGCCACGCTCCAGGAACTGGACCATCTGTGTGCCCAGTACCGCGTCTCCGGCCTTCCCGTGGTGGATGCTGAGAACCGCCTGCTCGGCATCGTCACCAACCGGGACACCGTCTTTGTGCCAGAGTCCGACTATCCGTTGCGGCTGGTCAGCGATGTCATGACCAAGATGCCGCTGGTCACAGGCCATGTGGGCATCAGCCGTGAAGAGGCCTCGCACAAGCTGGCCACCAACAAGATCGAAAAGCTTCCACTGGTTGACGAACAGGGCCGCCTCAAGGGCCTCATCACCACCAAGGATTTCACCAAGGCGGAGCAGTACCCCTTGGCCACCAAGGACGACGAAGGCCGGCTGCGGGTCGGGGCGGCGATCGGCTTCTTTGGCGACGGCTGGGAGCGGGCCATGACGCTGGTGGAAGCCGGCGTCGATGCTCTCTTCGTTGACACCGCCAACGGCCACTCGCAGGGCGTGCTGGACATGATTGCCCGGCTCAAGGCCGAGAAGTCAGCCGCGCACGTGGACATCATCGGCGGCCAGGCAGCCACCCGCGAAGGCGCGCAGGCACTAATCGACGCCGGTGCCGACGGCATCAAGGTGGGTGTAGGCCCCGGTTCCATCTGCACCACCCGCGTGGTGGCCGGCGTCGGCGTTCCGCAGATCACCGCCATCTATGAGTCTGCCAAGGCAGCGATTCCGGCCGGCGTTCCGCTCATTGCCGACGGCGGGCTGCAGTACTCGGGTGACATCGGCAAGGCGCTGGTTGCCGGCGCCGACACCGTGATGCTGGGCTCGCTGCTGGCAGGCTGCGACGAATCCCCGGGCGACCTGATCTTCGTCAACGGCAAGCAGTTCAAGTCCTACCGTGGCATGGGCTCGCTGGGGGCGATGCAGTCGCGCGGAAAGAACACGTCCTTCTCCAAGGACCGCTACTTCCAGGCGGACGTCTCCGGTGACGACAAGCTGATTCCCGAAGGCATCGAAGGCCGGGTTGCGTACCGCGGGCCGTTGTCCTCCGTGGCGTACCAGCTGGTGGGTGGCCTGCGCCAGACGATGTTCTATGTTGGCTCGCCGACCATTGCTGAGCTGAAGGCCCGCGGAAAGTTCGTCCGCATCACCTCTGCCGGGCTCAAGGAATCCCACCCTCATGACATCCAGATGACGGTGGAAGCGCCTAACTACGGGTCACGCTGACCCGAATGCCTGAACCCCGCCATCCCGCCGGGCTCAACGGAAAGAAGCCCCAGCGCAAGCTGGCGCTGAAGCCGTACGCCCGTGCGGTGGCGCAGGTGCTTCGGGTCAGTTTCAGAGCGTCGCCGGCCGCCGTCATCATGAAGGTGGTCGGCTCCCTCATCTCCGCTACGCTGCCATTGGTCACCACGTACTTCGCGGCGTTGACCACTACAGCGCTTGCAGCTGCTTATGCGGGGGATGCCGGGGCCGGGCAGCAGGCCATCGTGTACGTCATTGTGACCGCGGCGCTGGGGCTCTTTTGGGGTTCCTTCAGCAGTATCGACCGCTACATCCAGCAGCTGATGAGCTTCCGGGTCGGGGCAATCGTGGGCGACCTGATGTACGAGCGCTTCCTGGCGCTGGAGTTCTGGCGGTATGACGACAAGGACACCGTGGACCTGTACGACAGGGCCAAGCGGTTTTCGGATTCCTATGCCAGGGTCCTGGACCGGATCGCTGCCATCTTCACCCAGCTGGTGTCGGTCATTCTGGCCATTGGCGCGCTGCTGCTGGTGAGCTGGTGGATCGCAGTGATTGTGCTGGTGGCCATTGTGCCCAGCGTGTACCTGCAGTTCAGGCTGTCCCGTGAGCAGATTGCGCACTGGAATACCCAAGTGGATTCCCGGCGCAAACGGCGCATGATTGAGAACAACCTGCTGCGGCCTCAGCATATCGCTGAGATGCGGCTGTACGGGATCGTCAGCTATCTTATGGGCTTGCGTTCCCGGCTGCGGGACGAGGACGAGAAACGGCGCCTGGATTTCCAGAAGCGCTATATTCCCAAACAGCTTGCGGCAGATGCCCTGCAGTACGGCGCCGAGGTAGTGTCGCTGATTTGGGTGGTGGGCCAAATCATCGCCCATGCCCAGCCTGTGGGCCAGTTCCTCTACGTCCAGCAGATTGTCAGCCGGGCGCTGTCCACGGCGAACAACCTGGTGTCCTCGCTGAGTTCCATCGACGAGGACCTCGCCAACCTCAAGGATTATGAGCAGTTCATGGAGCTGCCGGTGCACTCGGACCACGCGCCCGCGCTCCAGGACACGCCGCAGGAAGTGGAGCTGCGTGACATCCGGTTCACGTACACCGGCAGCGAAACCGAAGTGATCAAGGGCATTAATCTGACCATCGCTTCCGGACAACACATTGCGATTGTAGGGGAGAACGGTGCCGGCAAATCCACGCTGATCCGCATCCTCGCCGGACTGTACCGGCCCGATTCAGGGCAGGTAATGCTCGACGGCGTGGATCTCGCCGCCGTCGACGTCACCTCCTGGCACCGCCACCTTGCAGTTCTGAGCCAGGAGTTCCTGAAGTACGAGTTCGCCACCGCTGCCGAAAACATCCGGTTCGGCGACGTCGACGCGCCGCGCGATGATGACCGGATCCGGAAATCCGCAGCCGATGCCGAGGCCCTGGAGTTCATCAACAAG
This sequence comes from Pseudarthrobacter sp. TRD_SC_9, assembly GCF_055361265.1. Classification (NCBI taxonomy): domain Bacteria; kingdom Bacillati; phylum Actinomycetota; class Actinomycetes; order Micrococcales; family Micrococcaceae; genus Pseudarthrobacter; species Pseudarthrobacter sp. TRD_SC_9. The sequence continues at coordinate 2,778,609 of NZ_CM143956.1, read as the reverse complement.
CTGCCCAACGGCCTGGACAACCATGTCAGCAACTGGATGGAGGATCCGCGCGGACGGAAGGGAAGCGGCCTCAGCGGGGGCCAGTGGCAGCGGCTGGCGATGGCCCGGAACTTCTACCGGCGGGCCTCCTTCATGATCATGGACGAGCCCACGTCAGCGATTGACGCGCTGGCTGAACACCGGATCTTCACCCGGCTGTTCGCGGACCGCGGCAGCACCATCATCGCGATCAGCCACCGCCTGGCCACCATCGAAAAAGCCGACATTGTCTACATGCTCGAGGATGGCCGGATCGTGGAGCAGGGCACTCATAAGGAACTCGTGGCCTTGCGCGGCCGTTACTTCAGGATGTTCGAATCGCAGCTCAGCGTCGATGATGCCGGCGTCGCCTGAGGCCTTGGTTCTCTGCAGCGGAGCAGCGCTGTGAGTCAGAGCGGTCCGTAGCCGGCGTTGCCGTACGGGTCGCGCCAGGTGGCAAGGTCCTTTTCCACGGCCATGCGCAGTTCCGGGTTCGCTTGGACCCGCAGCCGGAAGGATTCGCGGGCCCGGCCCATCACCGCGGACGGGACCACAATGCACGCGACCAGGACGGCCAGGATGAGCACGAATGACCCCACTAGCGTTATGGCCGTACCGTCGTCCTTCGCGATGGCCAATGGCAGGTAGATGGACAGGATGCCACCCAAAGCGACCGCCAGCACGGCCACCATGGTGATGCCGCCGCGGACGTTACCGGGGCCTCGGGTGATGAGCAGCTTGTTCGTATCGGGAAGCATGCCGCGAACCCGTTTCCACGAGATCAGGCCGAGTACCATGAGGGCGGCACCCATGGGGCAGAGCACCAACCCCGCGACAGGGTTCCCTGACACGGCTGAGAAGAACACGCCCGCCATGGCAAGGACGGACCCGCCGGCGATCGCGCTGCTCCAGGCTGCCGCTCGGGTGCCTTGGGCATCGGCCAGTTGCCGTAAACGGGACGGCGCGTTTGGCGGACTGATTCTGGCCAGTTCGGGGGAGAGCCAATAGTCCAGGGAATGTGCGGGCTGGGGAGCCCAGCGATCAACAGGAACTGACATCTGCACTACAGTCCAAGGCCTTCACGCAACCGCACATCCAGCTCTTCGGCACGCAAGGGTACGGAGGGAAGATTTTCCCCTTCACCAGTCGCCAACGCCAGGGAGCCATCCGGTTCGGCTTTCACGTGGACGACCCGGAATTGATTGCCGGGAAGATGACGGCGCAGCGTGCCGGCCGCCGGACGCCCGTCCGGGGCCGTGCCAAGGTAGAAGTTGACCATTTCGATGGCAGTCGTGAACATTCCGTCGGCATCGGTGAGCGGCCGTAGTTCGTGTACTCCATACTTGCTCAGGCTCAGGACCAAGGCGCCATCTGCCGAGCCGAAGAGAAAGTAGACATGTTCAGATTTTGGGGTGACGAGGGCGACTTCCAGCCAGGCGTCCGACGTGGCAAGCACGCCTGTTATGGCGACCGCAGGGCCAACCGGAACGAGGGCCTCGTTTTCCACCGTCATGAGGCCCCGCTCCATAAGAGTGGCAATTCCGGCCTGCTCCAGCGGAGCGCCGGCAGCGTGGTCAAGGCGGAACATGGTCTGGCATTTGAGCGCACCGGTAGTTCCGGCCAGTGCGATAAGGGCGATGAGTTCGTGCTCCGTGATCAGGACGGGAGCGTCGTCTTGGGTGGTCATGAAAGCCTTTTTGTAGACGGGTATCGGATTCAGTCTAGGGAAATCGAATCATCAGGTGACCCAGCCCCACACTTTCTTGGCTCCGTCGGCTACAGCATCCACTGCTTCCTTGGCGCCGTCGGCCACACTGCTGGCAACATTCTGTGCCCCCTCCCAGACGTGCTTCGCGCCGTCGGCGACCATTTCAGAAGCTGAGCCATATCCGAGGTGTGTCGCCAGTAGTCCCATGCCGCCCCAGGCGATGCCGGCCACCGCAAAGAATGGGCCCACGCCTGGTATGAAGCTTCCGCCAGCCAGGACTGCTGAAATGCCGCCGTCAATGGCCATCCCCGTGTTTCCGGTGTGAATGCCCTGTGCAATTTGGAAACCTCCGGTGACGACACCCAAGACTCCAGACAACCGGCCGAGCATCGCCGTCCCATTGAGGGTCTGAGTTCCCCGCATGTAACCCATGCCTGGGGTCTGACCGTACTGTGCGTTCAACCAAGGCCAGTTGGTCAGTTTGGTGATGAGCCCGCCCTTGGACATGGTGGCCAACAGATCGTCGGCATAGAGACCCGCACTGGTAACGGCGGCATTCGCTGCCCACCATTCGGGGCTGCCAACCACCGACAGGAGGCCCTCCAACCCACTGGTTGGCGTATCGGATGGGCTTCCCGACGATCCAGGGCCACTGCTGCCGCTGCTGGCACTTTGTTGCTCATCAGCTTGAACCAGGAGCATCTTTGAGGCGTCGCTCAGCGATTGTGATGCGCGGTGAAGCATAGGCCGCAGATTGCCGCTCCATTCGCGACGGAACTGCTCTCCGTCGTTGCCCTTCCAAAGGGCGCTGCCGACGAGGCTGTTGATTTGCTGTTCCGTGGTCCGAAGCCGCGTTCCGGACTGTGCCATTGATTTAGACAACTCCCGAAGCTGCGCGATGTCTGCCCCGTACAAACCTGGCGCCAAGATTTCCCCCATGTGTGTGAACTAAGAATGTTGCAAAGTGAACCGGTTCATCACGCTACCTGCTGCCGGAGCCAGCCGCGATGGGGACATGTTCCCATGTGCGCTGGGATAACCTAGAGCAGTGACTTACGAGATTGAGATCGGCCGTGGCAAGCGTGGGCGTCGTGCCTACTCACTGGATGACATCGCGATTGTCCCCAACCGTCGTACCCGCGACCCCAAAGACGTATCGGTCTCATGGCAGATTGACGCCTACAAATTTGATATGCCGGTGATTGCGGCACCCATGGATTCGGCCATGTCCCCACAGACCGCCATCGCGCTTGGCGGACTAGGTGGCCTGGGTGTGCTGGACCTTGAGGGATTGTGGACCCGTTACGAAGACCCGCAGGCTGTCCTTGATGAACTCGCTGCCCTGTCCGGCGAGTCCAGCAACCCCGCTGTGACGCGGAAAATGCAGGAGCTTTACAACGCACCAATCCAGCCTGAACTCATCACCTCCCGGCTGGCGGAGATCCGCGCCGCAGGGGTCACCGTTGCTGGTTCCCTGACCCCGCAACGCACCCAGGAGCATTACAAGACGGTGCTGGCTGCCGGCGTCGATATTTTTGTGATCCGTGGTACCACGGTGTCGGCCGAGCACGTATCCAAGGACCACGAGCCGCTGAACCTCAAGCAGTTCATCTACGAACTGGACGTTCCGGTGATCGTGGGAGGCGCCGCGGGTTACACCCCTGCGCTGCACCTTATGCGTACGGGCGCAGCCGGCGTCCTGGTGGGCTTCGGCGGCGGCGCCACCACCACAACGCGCCGTGCCCTGGGCATCCATTCGCCCATGGCCTCCGCCATCTCCGACGTCGCCGCCGCACGGCGCGATTACATGGATGAGTCCGGCGGACGGTACGTCCACGTCATTGCCGACGGCGGAATGGGCACCTCCGGGGACATCGTCAAATCGATTGCCATGGGCGCCGACGCCGTGATGCTGGGTACCGCGCTGGCGCGCGCTGAAGAGGCACCGGGCAGGGGCTGGCACTGGGGCCAGGAGGCCCACCACCTGGAACTTCCGCGCGGCGACAGGGTCAACGTGGGAACCGTTGGTCCCCTGGACGAGGTGCTGTTCGGACCGGGCCACCACACCAACGGAACGTCCAACCTGATCGGTGCGCTGCGCCGCTCCATGGCCACTACAGGGTATTCGGACCTGAAGGAGTTCCAGCGGGTGGACGTCGTCGTTTCGCCGTACTCAGGCAATTAGCACGGCGTCGTTTTTCAGAACACTGCAGGAAGGGCAGGGGGATTGGCTGAATAAACGCAGCCGGTCCTCCCTGCCCTTCCCCGTCTCCGCGAAGTAGGGTTAAGGCACCAGACCCCGCGTGATGGAGGCTTTCGATGTCGAACGATCCGAGCAGCAACGGCGCATTGGGGCCCGACGCCCGGGCAGCTTCGCTGGAACGCCTCAAGGCCAGCAGCCAGCCCGGCCAGGAGCTGGATATCCTGATCGTCGGCGGCGGAATCGTCGGAACCGGCTCAGCCCTGGACGCCGTAACGCGTGGCCTCAGCGTCGGCATCGTCGAGGCCAATGACTGGGCCGCCGGCACGTCCTCCAGGTCCTCCAAGCTCATCCACGGGGGCCTGCGTTACCTGGAAATGCTGGATTTCGCCCTGGTTAAGGAGGCCCTGCAGGAACGAGGCCTCCTGCTGTCCGAACTGGCGCCGCATCTGGCCCGTCCGGTCCCCTTCCTGTACCCGTTGACCAAGCCGTTTATCGAGCGCCCGTACGTGGGCGCCGGGATCGCCCTGTATGACATCTTGTCCGTTTCAGGCGGCCACAGCAGGGGGGTACCTTTCCATAAGCACCTCAGCCGCCGCGGCACACTGCGGGCGGCCCCCAGCCTGAAGAAGGATGCCTTCGTTGGCTCCATCCGGTACTACGACGGCCAGGTGGATGACGCCAAATACGTGGCCAACCTCATCCGGACTGCTGCCCACTATGGTGCCCACGCAGTCAACCAGATGTCGGTCGTTAACTTCCTGCGTGAGGGTGAACGCGTGGTGGGCGCCAAGGTGGTCAATCACGAGGACGGGGATACGTTCGACATCCGGGCCAAGCAGGTCATTAACGCCACCGGTGTGTGGACGGATGAAACGCAGGCCATGGTGACTGACCGGGGCCAGCTGAAGGTGCGGGCCTCTAAAGGCATCCACCTGGTGGTGCCGCGCGACCGTTTCCAGTCAACAGTGGGCCTCATTCTTCGCACCGAGAAATCGGTCCTGTTCGTCATTCCGTGGGGGCGGCACTGGATCATCGGCACCACGGATACCGACTGGAACCTGGACAAGGCCCACCCGGCGGCGTCCAGCAAGGACATCGACTATATTCTCGAACACGTCAACACCGTGCTGCAACGGCCTCTCACCCGCGAGGACGTGGAAGGCGTGTATGCGGGGCTGCGCCCGCTGCTGGCCGGCGAAAACGACTCAACGGCCAAGCTCTCCAGGGAACATGTGGTGGCACACCCGGTCCCGGGCCTGGTGGTAGTAGCTGGCGGCAAATGGACCACCTACAGGGTGATGGCAAAGGATGCCGTGGATGAGGCAACCAGGAGCATGGACGAGCGCGTACCACCTAGCTGCACGGAAACCATTCCGCTGCTGGGCGCCACCGGATACAAGGCGGCCTGGAACCGCCGCAGCCGCACGGCCGAGGAATTTGGTGTGCACGTTGCCCGCGTGGAGCACCTGCTTAACCGGTATGGATCTATGGCCAATGAGGTGCTGGCGCTGATCAGGGAAGACCGTTCGCTGGGCGAGCCACTGCCCGGTGCAGACGACTACCTGCAGGCGGAGGCCGTCTATGCTGCCACCCACGAAGGCGCACGCCACGTCAATGACGTCCTCACCCGCCGGACCAGGATTTCCATCGAGGCCTGGGACAGGGGTGTTTCTGCTGTTCCTGTGGTCGCTAAGCTTATGGGGAACATTCTTGGCTGGAGTGATGCACAGCGCGAGAACGAGATCAAGCACTACATCGCACGCGTGGAAGCCGAACGCTTGAGCCAGCAGCAGCCGGACGATGAATCGGCGGACGCCGCGCGGATGGGAGTGGAAGACATCGTCCCGCTGAAGTGACGCCGTCCGGCATGTATGAACACTTCCACTTTGAAGGGACCTGCCTTGGCGGAACCATTTGACCGGTATGACGCGGAACTGACCACCCCGGAAATGGTGGTCCTGGAACTTGTCGCAACGGACAAAGCGGACGCCGCGCGTCAGCTGGCCGAGCGACTCCACGCGGCCGGACGGGTAACCGACCTGCCCAGGTTCCTGGACCACGTCAACGCCCGCGAACACCAACTCGCCACCGGCCTGCCGGGCGGTATCGGCCTCCCGCACGCGCGCAGTGAGTTCGTCAAGCAAACGTCCATTGCCGTGGGAATTACCAAGTACGGGCATGCACTGGACTTTGGTGCCTCGGACGGACCTGCAACTGTAATCCTGCTGATCGCCACACCGGCCAGTTCCTTCTCCGAGCACCTTGAGGTCCTGGCCACCCTGGCCAGGTCTCTATCGAAGGAATCGTTCCGGGAGTCCCTGCGCCGTGCATACGACGCCGAGGTTATTGCCGAGCTCATCAATTCCAGCCTGGTCTTCTTCGATCACTGACCGGATGGCCGGCCGGCTCCACGTTTAGTTGTTCTACAGCGGAACGAAGTACGGTTAAGGGGTGTGGAAAACAGCCCTTAAGCCGCAGTGGATCGCAGGTTTCATTTTTGCGATCGTTGTTTCCGGGGTGTTTGTCCTCCTTAGCCAATGGCAGTTCGGCCGTTCAACCACGCCCGAGATTCCGGTCAACCCTGCTACCGAAGACGTACGCCCGCTGACTGAAACCCTGGAGCCCGGCAGCTTCTTCCCAGGTTCCGTGGCCGACCAGATGGTCACGGCCGGCGGATCCTATGACCCCGCCAGGCAGGTACTGGTGGCGGAGCGGCTCAATGACGGCGTCAAAGGCTATTGGGTGGTTGACGCCTTTAAGGTGGACGGCGCCCCTGTCCTGCAAGGCGTGGCTGCCTCGCCCGATACCTGGATCCCGGTAGCGCGCGGCTGGGTGGCGGATCCTGCCAGCGCCCCGGCACCGCCGTCGGGAACCATCAGCCTTACCGGACGGCTGCTGCCGTCCGAGGCCCCGCTTGCCGATACCGATCCAGGGCCGGGCCGGGCCAGCGCCGTCTCCACCGCGGAACTGATCAACGAATGGAACGTCAGCAGCTACCCGGCGTTTATTTCCGCAACCACTGAACTGGCGGCCGGCGCAGATGTTTCCGCTGCCGCCGTCGAAAGTCCCCTGAAGGCCCTGGAGATCGGTCCGCAGCCGCCCGCGCAAAAGGTCAATTGGCTCAATCTTTTCTACTCTGTGGAGTGGGTTGTCTTCGCCGGGTTCGCACTGTTCATCTGGTGGCGGCTGGTCAAAGACGACTACAACCGGGACCGTGAAGAGGAACTGGACGACGACGAAGACCACGAAGACGGCGGTGACTACCACCGTGACGCTGGCGGTGACCATCCCCCTCTTCCCCCTACACACCACAGCGAGGTAACACAATGATCGACCCCAAACCGGCCGTCCCCGCCGAAGAGTCTGCCAGTGCCCCCCGGCCCAAGAAACGCCGCTTCGGGGGGACGGCAGCGCAGATTCGCTCCGCCCTTACGTTTTACAAGGTGCTCGCGTACCTGACCGGGGCCATGCTGCTGCTGCTGTGCGCCGAGCTGATTGCCCGTTATGGGTTTGGCAGCTACCTGTTCGCCGGCGGAACCGATGCCGTGACCGGCCAATCATTCGGGCTCGGGTTTGCCGACGCTGAACCGCCCGGCGTGATCGGCGGCCTCAACCTCTCCGTAACGGTCCTGATTGTGCACGGCTGGATGTATGTGGTGTACCTGATGGCCACTTTCCGGCTCTGGTCACTGATGCGCTGGTCCTTCGTCAAGATGATCGTGCTGGCACTGGGCGGCGTGGTCCCGTTCCTGTCCTTCATCGTGGAGAAGAAGTTCCATCGCGAGGTGGAAGCCGAACTCGCAGCGAATCCCGCAGCTTCGAAACGGTACTGATTGCCGCTGCGGGGAAGTCTGCTGCGTCACAGCGGAGCCCCTGAAGATGCGCGGGGGCAGCGGCGCCAAGTAGTCTTGATCGGTGACTACTCCCACTGCATCCCAGACTTCCCAGAAGCCGGTGCTGGTTGTTGACTACGGTGCCCAGTACGCGCAGCTGATAGCCCGCCGCGTCAGGGAAGCGAATGTGTATTCGGAAGTGGTTCCGCATACGTACACCACCGAGCAACTCCTGGCCAGGAACCCCGCCGCCATCATCCTTTCCGGCGGTCCGGCAAGCGTATATGCCGACGGCGCCCCCAGCGTTGGTTCCGACCTCTTCGAAGCCGGCGTCCCCGTCTTCGGTATCTGCTATGGCTTCCAGGCCATGGCCAACGCCCTTGGCGGCAAGGTCGACAAGACCGGCCTGCGCGAGTACGGCTCCACAGAGACCACGCTCCTGGGTGAGGGACGCTCCGTTCTCGAAGGAATGCCGCAGCACCAGAAAACCTGGATGAGCCACGGCGATTCCGTGCATGAGGCTCCGGAAGGCTTTGAAGTGCTGGCCACCACCGCCGGTGCCGAAGTTGCGGCCTTCGCCAACGAGGAAAAGTGCCTTTACGGTGTGCAGTGGCACCCGGAGGTCAAGCACTCCGCCTATGGCCAGCAGGTCCTCGAGAACTTCCTGTTCAAGGGCGCCAGACTGGAGCCCAACTGGACTACGGGCAACATCCTCGAAGAGCAGGTTGACCGCATCCGCAAACAGATCGGCGACGCCAGGGTCATATGCGGCCTCTCCGGCGGCGTTGACTCGGCAGTAGCCGCAGCTCTCGTACAGCGCGCTGTCGGCGATCAGCTGACCTGCGTGTTCGTTGACCACGGACTGCTGCGCGAAGGCGAAGCCGAACAGGTGGAGCGCGACTTCGTGGCGGCCACCGGCGTCAAGCTGTACGTTGCCAATGAGCAGGAGCGCTTCCAGGCCGCCCTGGCCGGCGTGAGCGATCCCGAAACCAAGCGCAAAATCATCGGCCGGGAGTTCATCCGCGCCTTTGAGGAAGCCGAGCGCGCCATCATCGCCGAGGCCGCCGCGCATGGCGAGAAGATCAAGTTCCTGGTTCAGGGCACCCTGTACCCGGACGTCGTCGAATCCGGCGGTGGTGAAGGCGCAGCGAACATCAAGAGCCACCACAACGTGGGCGGCCTCCCGGAGGATCTGCAGTTCGAGCTCGTGGAGCCGTTGCGTGCCTTGTTCAAAGACGAGGTCCGTGCCGTTGGCGCACAGCTTGGCCTGCCGCAGGAAATCGTCGGCCGCCAGCCCTTCCCGGGCCCTGGCCTGGGAATCCGCATTGTTGGTGAGGTCACGAAGGAACGCCTGGACCTGCTGCGAAAAGCCGATGCCATTGCCCGCGCGGAACTGACTGCTGCCGGGCTGGACAACGAAGTGTGGCAGATGCCCGTGGTGTTGCTTGCGGACGTGCGCAGTGTGGGTGTTATGGGCGATGGACGTACCTATGGCCACCCGATCGTGCTCCGGCCGGTCTCTTCCGAAGATGCCATGACAGCCGACTGGTCCAGGCTTCCCTATGACCTGCTGGCCCGCATATCCAACCGCATCACCAATGAGGTGGACGGCGTCAACCGCGTGGTGCTGGATGTGACCAGCAAGCCGCCGGGAACCATCGAGTGGGAATAACGATGTGAGCGGCCGGCCCCGGAAGGGGCCGGCCGCTTCGTCTTTCCAAGGTCAATTCGTTCCATACAGTGTTGCGGTCTCTCACTGCCTGCGGATTCCGGCTACTCTCGAATGCATGCCGGTATGGTCCAGGGCGTCACGTGTAAACGCAGAAAAGAAGGCAGTAGTGTCAGTTGGTCAAGGCCAAACAGAGGGTTCTGAGGAGTTCCGGAAATGGCTCTCGGGGCTCAAACCTGTCACCGGGGCAGATACACTGCTGCGTTTCACTAAAACACCCGAAGGCTGCATCGATCTGACATCTGCGCATCCCTCCGGTCTGGCGCAGCTGATGGCAGGGCGACGCACGCGCCTCTCCACACTGATCCGCGACAGGCAGCAGTATGTCGTCGCCGCCAGGGCCTCGCGGAACCTCCGCTCCAAGATCTTCGAACTTGGCAATGACCGTGGCATCGACGCCGGTTACTTTTCCGCAGGCACGGTTGTATGGACGTCCGCGGTCGGGGGGAAGCCGCAACGCGTTTCGGCCCCGGTGATGCTTGCCGGAATCTCACTGACTATCCGCCCGGGCGAGGACGACTACGAACTCCAGCTGACCGAACAGGCCAGCCTGAACCCTGCCCTGGTCCGGCACCTGAAGAACATCCACGGTATCGTCTTCGACGTCAACAACCTGACCCGAATGGCCTACAGCACCGCCCGTTTCGACCCTCAACCCGTTTTGGATCGGCTCGCGGCCATCGTCCAGCCGATCCACGGTTCCGAGGTCCAGCACAATCTCCTGGTTTCGACCTTCGCGGACCTGTCCGGGAACCTGGATGACCCCTGGATCAATGAGCGCAATCCGCTCGTGTCCGCCCTCGCCAAGGCAGCAGCAGGTGAGGCCCCCGCCGTCGAACCAGCGGACCCCAAACGTTTTCCCGGCGTCGATGAACGCCACCCTGCCGATGAGCTCCTGCTTCTGGACGCCGACGCGGACCAGCAGTACGTCCTTGATACCGCACGGGCCGGCGACTCCTTGGTGGTCAGCTCGCCGCCAGGAACCGGGCAGACGCAGACTGTCATCAATACCATCGGCACGCTGGTTGACGCCGGCAAGACCGTCCTGGTGGTAGGGGACCGGCGGGCCAGCCTCAACGAGGTGGCGGCCCAGCTCGAAGGCCGTGGCCTGGATTCCGCGCTCCTCCAGCTGGCCGGCAACAGTTCGCCTCAGCAGCTGAAGGCCCAGTTGGTCCGCGCCATTGTCCGGAACGAAAAGTCTTTGGAACCGCAGCTGGACAACCTGCACAAGACCCTCACCGAACATCGTCACGCCCTTGTGGATCACGTGTCCTCGCTGCACAACGTGCGGGAGCGCTGGGGCTGCTCGCCCTACCAGGCCATGCAGTCCCTGGCCGAGCTGACGTCCATCCAGCCCGCTCCTGCCACCACAGTGCGCCTGAAGAGAAGCGTCCTTGACAGCATCCGCGACCGGAGCGAACTTGCCGGCCGGCTGAAGCGGGCGGCAGAGCTGGGCAGTTTCAGCAAGGCCTCCACCGCCAGCCCCTGGCACGGAGCACGGCTGCTCACACGCAAGGAAACTGAAGAGGCGCAGGAGCTGGCGCGCTCCGTGGAAAAGAACCTCCCGCTGTTGCGCGACCGCATGAAGGCAGTTGCCGACCATGCGGAAATCAGGCTTGGCACCACGTTCGCTGAATGGGGCGAGCAGCTGGATCTGCTCATCGCTGTACGTGAGAGCCTGGACAAGTTCACGCCGGACATTTTCGACAGGCCCGTCAACGATCTCATTTCAGCTACCGCGTCCTCAGCCTGGCGCCGGGAACGCAATATCGAGATGGCGTCCATGCAGCGTTCGCGGCTGCGGCGGGTAGCCAAGGAATATGTTCGTCCGGGCGTCCATATTGCAGATCTGCACAGTTCGCTGGTGCTGGTGCAGGACCAGCGGGCTCTCTGGGCCGGATACGCCACAACCCAGCGGCATCCGGCAGTGCCGTCCGGCTTGGCCGAGATCAACGTTATGTACCGCTCACTGGGCCGCGAGCTGACGGGTCTGGGCGAAGCCCTGAAGCACACAGAAGCCGGGGGCGCCCTGGAATCCACTCCCTATCAGGACTTGATGGCGCGTCTTGAAGCGCTGGCCGCGGACACCCGTTCCTTGAACACCCTGCCGGAACGCACCCTGTTGGTGGAAAACATGCGGGAGCACGGGCTGGGTGAGCTGCTGGCAGACCTTGCCGAACGTGAAGTTCCGGCAGAAGCCGTGGCCGCCGAGTTGGATCTTGCCTGGTGGCAGTCGGTCCTTGAAGCCATGATCAGCGGCGACGACTACCTGGCCATGTCCGACGGCGATGCCCTCCGCAAGCTGGAGGCCGAGTACCGCCTGGCTGACAACGCACACATCGCCAGCGGGGCGGCACGGTTGCGTTGGACTCTGGCCGAGCGCTGGCGCACCGCAATTGGCAGCGAACCCAGGCAGGCCGATCAACTCCGCGGGTTGCTTAAGGATGGCCGTGTAACGCTTGGAGCATTGGGCGCCCTTGCACCGGACATGGTCTCCACGCTGGTGCCGGTCTGGGCGGTCAGCCCGTACCTGATGACCGGCCTACTGCCGGCCAGCCAGGGTTTTGACGCCGTCATCATCCTCGACGCCGAGGCGACCTCCCTGCAGGCGGTGCTGCCGGCCATCGCGCGCGCCAGGCAGGTTATTGCCTTCGGCGACGACCGCATCGCCAGCCCGCGGACCTTTACCGTTGGCGTGGAGAGGCTGGCGGCCGGTGAATCTGCCCATCAGCAGGTGGAAAGCGCCTTCGCAGCCTTGTCCAAAGTGCTGCCGGCTTGGCGGTTGCGGTCTGTGTACCGGGCCATCGACGAAGACCTGGTCCTTCAGCTGAGCAGGAGCTTTTACGACGGCGGGCTCCGTCGCCTTCCGGAGGGCCAGACCGCCACCGGACTGGATCGCTCCCTTGTGGTTGAGTACCTGCCGGACGGCACCGGATTGCCGAGTGCAGACCACGACAGTGTGGAATCCGTGGTGGCCGAAGTCAACCGCGTGGTGGAGCTGGTGTTCGAGCATGCTCGTCTGCGGCCGCGCACGTCGCTGGCCGTTGTTACCGCAAGCCTGCGCCACGCTGCCAGGATCGGTGAGGCCATCCGCCTGCAGCTGCCCAACTATCCCGGCCTTTCCGGTTTCTTCTCGGCCGGCAGCGAATCCTTCCGCGTGGTGGATTTGGAACGGGCCCAGGGAATGGTCCGTGACCACGTCATCTTCTCCCCAGGTTTTGGCCGCACCCCGCATGGCCGCGCCCTGCACGGGTTTGGACCCCTGTCAGCCGAGGGCGGTCGGGCGAAGTTTGCACTGGCCATGACTCGCGCCCGGCGCTCCATGCACGTCCTGAGCTGCTTCCGGCCCGAAGACCTGGACCGGACCCGGCTGAGCCACGGTGCCGTTGATCTGTACGAGCTGCTGGACCGGGAAATTGCCGGAAACTCTGACTTGGGAAGCCCTGTCTCCCGTGCGGCGGCGAGCGAGCAGTCGTTGGGCGCCGATCCTTTGGTCGCCGACCTCGCTGAACGCCTTCGGGCCCGCGGAGCCAGGGTCTGGCACCAGTACGACGGCGTCCTGGACGTTGCCGCTGCAGCGGATCCCCTTAGCACCATGGGCAAGGACGACAGCGAGATCCCGCGGCCGGCTGCTATTGAATCTGATGGCACGGAACGGTACCGGGCCATGAGTGTGCGTGAACGGAGCCGCCTGCGCCCGCAACTGTTGGAGCGACTAGGCTGGCGCTACATGCCACTGTGGACCATTGAAGTCTTTACGGATCCTTCCTCCTGTGCTGACCGCATCGCGGGTTATCTTGGATTGGAGAACGTTCCCGTAACAGCCCGGCATGGCGCTGCGGGCGGGTTCTTCGATGACGACGTTGAGCGCCTGACGCTGGAAAGCGCCGCGAACGACCACGCCGCCGTGCAGTCAGGCAGCCAGCAGGGCGGCCGACGCCAGCGCCAGGGCCATCAGTCGGCGGCCGCCGGACACGGCCATCACGAAAAGCGCGAACCAGCCGGCCAGGATGAAGAGGCCGGCCGGAAGGATCACATCATGAACCAGCAGCACGCGAACGACGCCGATGCTTCCGCCACCGAAGCTTCAGCAGTTCCGGCAAGCACAGGAGCCGCGCAGGAATCAGGCCCCTCCGAAGCTGCCACCTCCGCAGCTTCCTCGTCCGCAGCCTCTGACGGGGAACCGGCAGTCGGGCAGGATTCGGATCGTCAGCCGCTCCACGCCGTGAGCCTGGTTCCGAACAAAGCCGCCGAGGATGATCCTCGGCGTTGGGGTGACACCTCGGACCACGATCACGACGCCTGGCTGCGGGAGCAGAAGCCGCCGCACTGGGGCTAGGCACTGAAGGGGTGCGGTACTTACGGGCCCGCGCCAACCATCACAAAGAACAGCTTTCCCTGGCTGGAGGCTCCGGCCAGCCGCCCGGCCTGGGCGGGGCTGGCAGCTACCACCACCAGTCCTTCGGTCTCACCTGATCCCAGCCATTCGCTGCTTTCGCCGCCCTTGCCTGAGGTCCATAGGACGGCCACGCCTTCTGCAAGAACCTCCGAAGGCACGCCGCTGCCGTAGCCTCCGTCTGAAGATTTGACGATGTTCACCAGCTGGCCGGGGGACAGGAGCTGGATGGACGCAGGGTCCGCCATTCTCAGCGGAACTGCGGCAGAGCCCTCCGGTGCTCCGGCAAGGAGGCCCTGGCCCACTAGCTGGGCCGTGGTAAGGATTTGGCTCTGAAGGACCGGTGAGGCCAGTTGCTTTCCTGTGAGGGCAGGCAGTTCGGTGAACGTCCCGTCCACCAGGAGCTCCGGGGGAACGCTTAACTGCCTCAGATCCGTGGCGCCAAGGGTGGCGCCTGCCGGGAGGTCACGTGCCGCGGCGAGAACCGTGGCTGTACTGATGGGAGCGGGCGTGAGCTGGTGAACTGTCAGCCCGGCAGCCAGGGATAACAACATTGCTATGGCAAGACGGCGCCTGCCCCGAAGCCAACCAAGAATGCCGGCGGGTGAGTGGTGTCGGGTGCCGGCCGCACGATTGCCGGGTCCCCGGAATCGAGACTGCAGGATTTTTAGGGCCTGCGTTCTGGAGGCGCTTGGGAGGGGACGTTGCAATGCTGCCGGGCTATGGGAAGCCCAGGTATCCGAAGGGCGCACCCGGCGACGGGGAGCAGCATCCGGCTGCGGGTCTGCTGGCGTGTACGGGAAGACTGGCATACAGGAACCGTAGGTCCGCGTACCGCACCTGCTGAAGGGGTCCGACGTCGTATGTGGATAACCCGTGGTGTTGTGAATAGCCCGGAAGCAGAAAGCTGCCCCAGGTGAAGGCAGGGCGCCTAGCCCGCCGTTGCCGCCGCTGCAGCAGGGGCAGGGGCAGGGGCAGGTGACGGAGCCGCAGGCGCGCCGGAGGCGCCAGCCGGGGCTGCGGAAACAGTGCTGCCCTTCGAATCGCGCGAATCGGTGCGGTAGAAGCCGCTGCCCTTGAAGACGACGCCGACGCTGTTGAACTTCTTGCGCAGGGAGCCCTGGCATTCAGGGCATTCGGTCAGTGTGCTGTCAGTGAAAGACTGAAAGATGTCGAAGTCGTTACCGCAATCTTTGCAGGCATATGCATACGTGGGCACTGATGATCCTCCTCTGGGGCAAACGTAAGGTCCTGCCTGCCGGCGCCGGGGATCTCTCCACAGCCTTAGCAGTCTCAGGGCCTGAGTGCTAATTCTAGCACTGGACGGGCCGGGCCCGTCTAGAAAAAGGCGACGAGTCCACCGGGGGTCAAGGCTGCCTGAACCTTCACGTCGAACGTTTCGGCGGGGATGGTGCCGGCGGGCAGGACTTCGTCGTCGTAAACAACAGCAATGGTGGGCGGGATATTTCCCTGCTCCCGGAGCGGGGCCAGGAAGGAATCGTAATATCCACCCCCCTGGCCGATCCTGTTGCCGGACCGGTCGACGGCGGTGGCCGGCAGGATAATTCCGGCCAGTCCCGTCACTCCCGGGCGGCCCGACGTGGCAGCCTCCAGATCCAGCCGTTGACCAACCGGTTCCATCACCGGGGCGAAGCGGCTGCGGGCAAACGTGGAGTGCGGGGTCCATTCCACCCAAAGCAGGCGGCGGCCAGGTTCGCAGACGGGCAGCAGCACGGTGTAGCCGTTGGCGTGTAAGGACTCCAGGAGGGCGCCGGTGGCCGGTTCGGTGCCCACGCCGAGGTAGACGGTGAAGGAGGTAAACCCGGGACGGGCAACCGTCCGGGCCCATGCCAGCCCATGCCGTGCAATGCCAGCGCCTTGGGCTTCCCGGTCCTGGCCAGCGTGCAGGGCGCGCGCCAGGCGGTGCCGGGCCCTGATTTCGGCTTTGGCCGCGGCGGCATCGGGAGTCATTGTGCCCTCTTTCCCTGCTGTTGCTGATCTAGTACGTTTACCGGATGTCTGTGCTCTCCGTTAGATTAGTCCAGTGACTACCACTAACGCTCCAGTACGCAAGGCCGTTATCCCTGCCGCGGGACTCGGCACCAGGTTCCTGCCCGCCACCAAGGCGATGCCGAAGGAAATGCTTCCGGTTGTTGATAAGCCGGCCATCCAGTACGTGGTGGAAGAAGCCGTGTCCGTGGGACTCCACGATGTGCTGATGATCACCGGCCGGAACAAGCGGGCCCTGGAGGATCACTTCGACCGCGTGCCCACGCTGGAAGCCGCACTTGAGGCCAAGGGCGACACCGCCAAGCTCGCCTCCATCCAGGCAGCCAGCAACCTCGGTGACATCCACTACGTCCGCCAAGGCGACCCCAAGGGGCTGGGGCATGCAGTGTTGCGTGCCCAGCAGCACGTGGGTGAAGAGCCCTTCGCAGTACTCCTTGGTGATGACCTGATCGATGCCCGCGACGAACTTTTGAGCGTCATGATTGATGTCCAGGCCAAGACCGGTGGTTCGGTCGTGGCCCTGATCGAGGTGGATCCATCTCAGATCAGCGCCTACGGCTGTGCGGACATTGAAGCAATCGACGGCGAGGACTACTTCCGCATCAACAAACTGGTGGAAAAGCCGGACGTGGCAGACGCGCCGTCCAACCTGGCCGTCATTGGCCGTTACGTCCTGCACCACTCGGTGTTTTCCGTTTTGGAGAACACCGCCCCTGGCCGCGGTGATGAAATCCAGCTCACCGACGCCCTCCAGGAACTGGCAGCAGGCGAAGGCGAAGGCTATGGCGTCTACGGCGTGGTCTTCCGCGGCCGTCGTTACGACACCGGAGACAAACTGAGCTACCTGAAGGCATGTATCCAGCTCGGCATCGACAGCGATGACCTGGGACCGGGCCTGCGCGAGTGGCTGCCCGGTTTCGCTGCCGGCTTGTCTGACTAGCCTTCGGTGCGGGGCAGCCCCATCTGGCCGGTAACGCTGGAACACGGTGACCTGGTCCTGCGTCCCATTCGGTACCGGGACCAAAAAGAGTGGATGCATGTTCGGTCACTGAACTCCGAGTGGCTGGCGCCGTGGGAGGCGTCAAACCCGGCGCCTGGAGGGTGGCTGCCAGGCTACCGGCACATGGTCAGGTCGCTTAAAAGCCAGGCTGCCCAGGGGACGGCCCTTCCGTTCCTGATCACCGAGTGGACGCCCGGATACAGCAAGCCGCAGATAGTGGGCCAACTGACCGTGTCCTCCATCG
Organism: Pseudarthrobacter sp. TRD_SC_9; assembly: GCF_055361265.1. Classification (NCBI taxonomy): domain Bacteria; kingdom Bacillati; phylum Actinomycetota; class Actinomycetes; order Micrococcales; family Micrococcaceae; genus Pseudarthrobacter; species Pseudarthrobacter sp. TRD_SC_9. Next base: position 2,761,468 of record NZ_CM143956.1, on the reverse strand, counting down.
TCTGGGGTTCGGCCATGATGGCCACCCTGGGGTACTGGATTGACCATCGCCGCGCCGGGCACGGAATCGTGCCCACAGCAGTGGCCATGGCTACCGACCACTGCTTCAACACCCTGGGCCTGCACCGCATGGAGATTAACATCAGGCCGGAAAACGGCCCCAGCCTGCGCGTCGTGGAGAAACTCGGCTTCCGTGACGAAGGCCTCCGCGAGCGGTTCCTGCACATTAACGGGCAATGGGCCGATCACCGTTCCTTTGCACTGACCACGGAGGAAGTTCCGGACGGCGTCCTGAAAAGGTGGCTGGACTCGCGGCGTTGAGTGCCGCCGTCGTAGTTCTTTGATCCGTTCACACACGTTCGACGCGACACACCGCTGCTAATGCCGCGGGCAGCCGCCGATTGCTCATACGGTTTTGAGTGTGGACTTTCCCCTTAGCAGCTCAGTGATTCTCGTCATCACTGTTGCGCTGTGGATTTTTTGGGTTGCCCCGCATTTCCTTCGTAACCGTCTACGCCACCAGGCGGCGGGGGAATTAACGGCGGAGAGGTTTTCCGCCCCTTCATCAGACCCGCAAGCCGGGATGGTCATGACAATGGCCTCCCAGCAGGAGACAGTCATGGACAACAGGAAAAGCACCGCACCCGAAGCCGGCGTGCCCGCAACCCGCGGCCCGGGCACGTTCCGGATCCGCTATGGCCGGTGTGCCATCGCTGCAGTAGGGCTTCTTGCGTCGTTGACCGCTGTCGTGACCGTGCTGCTCCTGGCCTTTGGTGTAGTGAGTGGTGCCGTTCCTGCCGTGGCCGCATTGATCGCTGTAGCATCCGTTGCCCTCCTGCGTACCCTCGCCGTCCGTGATCGCCGGACGAAGATGCAAAGGGCATTTGCAGATGCCATGTCCTCCGCTCCGGAAGCCACTCGGGTTTCGGTGCCACAGAAACCCGCTGCATCGCCTGCCTCGTCGGCTGCAAAAGCAGCTGAAACGTCCGCTGCTCCGTTCGACGCCGAGTCGGAACAGGAAACGGTCAAACCGTTCACACCCAACGAGCTGCGGGCCGCAGCGTTGGCTGTTGCCGTTGCTGCAGGCGATCCGTCCGCCGGGTCCAAGCCAGTCGGCCAGCCATCAGGGACACCTTGGGAGCCCGTGGAGGTACCCAAGCCCGTGTACGTGGATGCAGCAAAGGCCGAGCGTCCCGCGCCGGAGCCGCTGGAACTTCCCGAGGCACCAAAGGCCAGCGCCAAGACTCCGCTTAAGCAGTCTGCAGCCGCCGAGCCGCGGATTGCGGCGCCAGCCAAACCTTCGAGCGCGTTAAGCAACCTCGACGACGTCCTCCAGCGCCGCCGCGCCTGATCCCGGGACTCTCATAGTGCATATCTGTGTGGTGGGCGGAACCGGCCAGGTAGGCCGCGAAGTAGTGGCCCAGGCCGCGCAGCAGGGTCACCAGGTAACCGTCATCAGCCGCCACCCGCCGTCGCCCACTGACCCGGGAAGGCTCGACGGCGCCACGTACTTCGCTGCGGATGTCACCACCGGAGAAGGCCTGGAGGCCCCGCTCGCCGGGGCGGACGTCCTGATCGATTGCCTGGAGGGCAGAGCGGGGAGCGCCTTGCGTACCTATGCCGCGGGAGGATCGCGGCTGCTGGCGGCGGCGGCCGCCCAGGGCGTGGCAAGAGCCGCGGTGTTGTCCATCATCAACTGCGACCGAAGCAACAGCGCTTTCTACCGTTCCAAAGCGGCCAAGGAGGCTGTCTATGCGGCGTCCGGGCTGGCGACCGTGGTGGTGCGTGCCACCCAGTTCCACAGCCTGCTGGACATGATCTTCGCCGCTGGCAGGCCCTTGCGCCTGATCCCGGTTTTCAAGGGCACCCGCTTCCAGCCGATCGCCCCGGCGGACGTTGCCTTGGTGCTGCTGACGGAGGCCCTGGCGGATCCCGGCACTGCAACCCCTGGAGCTCATCGTGTAGTAACCGCGGCTGGGCCGGAGGTCGCCGGCATGCGCGATTTTGCGATCGTCTGGCAGGAAACCACAGGCGCGCGGGGGCGCGTCCTGGAGTTTCCGCTGCCCGGCGCAATGGGGGCGTACTTTCGTGCAGGGTTAAACCTTGCGCCGGAGCAGCGCGCAGGGCAACAGACGTTTGAGGCCTGGCTCGGGGCCCGGTTGGCAATGCGCGGAGAAAATTTATAGCCTTAGGGAGCCGGTCCGCTTCCGGTAGCGAAATCTGCGCGGGAAGCGGTCATCCGGGGCTATAGCTCAGTTGGTAGAGCGCTTCGTTCGCATCGAAGAGGTCAGGAGTTCGAATCTCCTTAGCTCCACGCGTTTACAGCCGTTTCGGCCCTGTTTGACCAAAACGCCATACCTGTCAGCCCAAACCTGTCCCGCCAAAGCGCGAGGCAGGTTTCTTGCTGTCTCCGTCTCGTCACTTGGTCTCCCCCCCGGCTGACCGTGTTCACCGGGGGCACATCCGGCCGTGGCCGGGATCGACACCTGCCGATTCCGACCACGGACCTACAGCAGCCGGGGATTCCATCGGCTCAGATGCGGCCGGTGGTACCGCTGAGCGGACATAACCCGATCAACGCTCATCCGCGGTGCCGCTACCCCACGACCCGGATCTCCTGGATCTGCGTGTTGTTCGTTGTCTCCACATAGACCTGATAGGGCCCGAGCTCGTAGGTCTCATCGGCATTGTTGCGGATGCGGAAGGAGGAGCTGTAATCCTTCACGGTGCCGCGGGAGTAGGTTTCCCTTACCGTGACGGTCAGGTCGTTGGAGTTGCCCGGTACCGGTTTTACCACTGCCGTTGGCGCGATGCCCTCCAACGTTTCCCAGCACGCGTACAGTGTGGTGTCAGCGGTGACTGGAGTGTCGAAATCGTACGCCGTCCCGCACCCGGAGTCGGTAAACCAACCGGCGAACAGGTCATCCTCCCTGGTGGGGTCCGTGGGCGTCGCCACGAGGTCTCCCTGTGGAACGGTCACGGCGTCGATTCGCGTTCCGCCGAGGGATTCGAACGACACTATGTGGTCTCGTGGTGCTGATTTATCAACGGCGTCGATCCGCACATCGTGCAGCATCACGGTGTTATTGGTCGTCATGCCGCTGCCGGCGTAGTCGTAGGACGAGTTGCCGGAGTTGTTGATGCGAAAGCCGAAGCCGCCGGCGGTGTTCTCCGCCAGGGATCCGGTGTCGTCGGACCAAGAGATGTCGACTGTATTGGGTAGGTCCTGTTCGACCTGCAGGGGCGTTCTCGAAGACTTGGTCGATGCCTGGACGCGGAGGGTGTCTCCGATCACCGAGACGTTGATCGTGCTCTTAGGCATGAATGCCGCCGTCCGGAGAGGTTTGCTCAGCGGTAACTGAGTGGTGCCGTCGTATTTGTACAGCGTCCAGATCGTGGCATTGGAGCCGCCTTCGGCCTTGCGCTCTACCCGAAGCCCATATCCGGTACGGGTCACGGGATCGTACTTAACGTAGATGTCCATAAAATGACCGTTGCCGCCGAACCCTTGTCCCTCGACCTTGCTCGTCGAATAGTTAAGGTCGAGCGACATATCGGCGACGTTTCCGGTCTGACCGAAGACGAACCTGGTATTGGACCCTCCCGAGTTGTTTTGCAGACCCCAGATTTTGTCCGTTCCGTTGGTGCCGATACCCCACCCCCAGGGAATGGCCGTCCCACTCACTTGGTCGAAGAACCACCTGCCCGTGGTCGTGTTGTGATCCTCAGGAATGACGAAGAGATTCTTGAAGTCTGTGGACAGCGACATGTCCATGACGTCAGCCGCACGGACTGGACGTTCCGAGTACACGGTGATCGGCTCGCCCCTGGAACTGAACTCGTACTTCGGCGTGATGACCGCGCGCAGGTAGTGGCCTATGTCGTACTTACTCAGCGCGTAATCCTTGTATGGGTCATCAACGAAGAATTCCTTGGCGTCGTTGCGCATCGTGCCGATATGTTCGCCGTCCGTGGTGTCGGGGCCGCTCTCGCGGTACCAGTCGATGACAGAGGTTTCCTTGTAATCAGGCTGGTCCAACGTGTAGCCAAGTGCCGCCAGGTTCCCGCCGATGTCGATTGAAGGAGCCGTGACGTTGGGCGCTGGGACGGGAACCGGACGAATGTAAAGGGTAGAACCGGCGGAAATCCCACTGGGGAGGGTGCCCGTCACGATCGTTTTGATGACGGCGCCGGTGTTGTTCGGCTTCGCTGTGAGGGTCATGACGCCGGTCCCGGCATCGACGTCACCGTCCAACAGGTTTGTGTCGTACTCCCACACGGTATCTGCCGGGTTAGCAGAGCTTGCTGGAGCCGGCGCGGGTGTCAAGACGGCTTCGTTGGTGCTGTCCGAATTCTCGGAGTACATGGTCTTGCCCGTGGCGCCGACGACGAATCGATAAGGCAGATTCGCATAGGGCTCCCATGCCGTCCCATACTGGCGCTTAGGGTCCCAGCCGTCGTCTCCCTTGAGCAAGTTATATATGTTGTATTCGTCACCGACCTTGAAGGCTTCAAGGGCCGCTCCCTGCAGTGTGACCGAGGTCTGCGGCTGGGAAGGGCTGATGACCAGAGGGGTATCGTCATCGCCGATCGTATTGCCCGAAACCAGATGCCGGGCATCCTCCCGGACCACGTTCTCCCATTCGACGGACTCGATACGGCCGGTGAACCGGGTGTCGATAACCGCGAAGATGCCGTTCGCGTCGGGACCCACCTCGTTGGACTGCTTGGCGAGATACACATCTGTGCTGGTCATTTGCGGCATGCCGACAACCTGGCTGCCCAGGAGGGCAGTGATGCCGCCGTTTCCCGCACCATTGACGGACGGATGATTTCCGAAGAAGTGGAACGTGCAGTTTTCGTAGACGTTGGTGCCGCCGGAAAAGATCGAGTCGTCGGTCAGCTGGAAGAAACTGTCCAGGAAATAGGCGCGAGTCGGCGCGAGGCCGACCATCATGTTGAGATAGCCGACGAACCGCATGTTCTCGAAATAGAGCTTGTCCGGCGCTCCGGTGCCGTGGGCCCTGGTCAGCACCTCGGCATGGTTCTTGGAGTCAAGACGCTTTTCGATGTTCTGCGACGGGTCACGGGGATAGACCAGATCCTGCTGCGCGTAGTTCGCGATGGTGATGTTATCGCCGCGGAATCCGGAGGAGATTCCGAGCGTGTACCAGCTGCCATTGGCCCCCAGTCCGTTCTCTCCTCCCTCACCGCGGTTGCCGCTGATGATCGTGTCCGTCGCATAGTTGGTCAAGCCCAGGAACGTCACGTCCTCACCCAGGATGCTCAGCCCGATATTCGGTCCCGCAATAACCCCGCCTTCCCGGTAGGTCAGGTCCGTCCAGTACACGCCGGGGGCCACGTAGACAGTCGTGCCCGCTGGTAAAGTCAGTACGCGCTGGTCCGCGGAGAGGTTGCCTAGCGTTTGCAGTGTCGAAGCGACATACGGGCTGGCCAGCTCTTCCTGTGAGGCGTAGGCGTTCAGCAGTAGGTGCGTCTCATCCACCTGGACCCATTTGGCGTATAGCGTCAAGGAGTCTTGCGCCTTGTCGTTGAGGAAGTCCCACATGCGCACACTGACGGTTTCGTCGGTGTACCAGCCCACGAACACCGAGCCGTTTTTGGTGGGACGCGCCGGGACAACCAAGGTGTCACCCTTCCGCGCATGCTGCGGCTCCACGGAGGTTCCACCGGCTGTATCGAACGTCACCAAGACGTCCTCATCGGCATTGTCTGTACTTTCACTGACGGCCCGCGCGGTGCTCATCTCGGGCCCGGCCGGGGGTGTGGCCCAGGCTTTCGGGGCGGCGGAACCGAAGAGGGACAGGCCCACCGCCAGCACCAGCGCCATGACCGTTGGTCTCTGCAGGGTTTTCAACATGCGATATTCCTACCTTTTGATCGACATGAACTGCGCAAGGTGCGGGCCGGGCGAGACCTCGTTGGCCCACACCACTGCCACATCCGAAGCAGGAAAGCGTTTTCTCGCATGATTATGACGTAAATCACAATCGCCGGCAACCGGCGACGCGAGGGCTGCCCTGCGTGAAGCAACGCCACCGTTCGGACCTACGGGGACAACGTGCTGTGCCTGGCGCCTGACCGAGGAATGGTGGACCGGCGGACCGTGAGCAGCGGGGCCAGTTTCCTCAACGCTCCCGCTGGCACCGAAGAGAATACGGGCTAGTGGCAGGGGAGAGGTTCCGGACCTACCCGCTGAGTGACGGTCCAGGGCTGTTCCGGATTCTTGTCCATAGGAACAGCTCCACATTCTTCCGGCGGGCTACAGCCAGCCCTTCTTCTTGAACACCGCGTACATGACCCCCGCCGTCGCCACCATCAGGCCCAGGGCCATGGGGTAGCCAAACGACCAGTGCAACTCAGGCATGTAATCGAAATTCATGCCGTAGATGCCGGCAACGAAGGACGGCGCAAAGATAATGGCTGCCCAGGAGGAGATCTTCTTGACCTGCTCATTCTGCTCCGCGCTGGCAAGGTTCTGCCGGTTGGCCGTCAGGGTGCCGTCCAGCGTCAGGGCGTTCTGCAGCAGTTCGCGGAATGAATCCGCCCTTGAGATGACCCGCTCCACGTGGTCCTCGACGTCCCGCAGCTTGTGCCGCAGCTCACTGCCTACCTGGTATTTTTCGAAGCCCCTGCCCAGTTGCAGCATCATCTCCGGGAGGGGGTGGATGGCGCGCTGGAACAGGATCACTTCCCGGGCCAGTTCGTAGATCCGCCGGGACACCGTGGAGTCGCCGCTGAACAGCTGGTCCTCGATCTCGTCAATGTCGTTCTGTAGGCCTGCGGTGACAGGCTGGTAGTCGTCAACCACCTGGTCCAAAAGGGCATAGAGCACAGCCTCGGGGCCATGCCGGAGTAGCTCGGGGCGGGCTTCCAGCCGCTGCCGGACCTGGCCCACTCCGCTCATTTCCGCGTGCCGGACCGTGACGACGAAGTTGGGCCCGGTGAAGATGTGCAGTTCACCGAACTCGACGATTTCTTCATCGTCCAGGTAGCGGGCAGGCCGCAACACGGTGAAGAGGCTGTCGCCATAGCGTTCAAGCTTGGGCCGTTGGTGGGCGGAGACGGCGTCCTCCACCGCGAGCTCGTGCAAGCCGAACTCACGGGCCACTGCGGCCATTTCCTCCACGGTGGGCCGGTACAGGCCGATCCAGGCCATGCCGCCGTGGTGGGCGAGGGTCTCGATCGTCTGCTCCATGTCCAGCGGTTCGGCCACGCGGACGCCGTCAACGTAGACGGCGTTATCGATGATTGTCACAGTGCTGTTCCTGAAGGTTCCATGCTCAGGACATTGCCCCGATGATTATGCCGGCAACCGTCATGGCTAGGACGTCATGCCCGGAGTCGATGAGCGTGACCGCCACCGGGCGCCCGGCAAAACCGTTGTGGATCACGTGCCCGCCAGCCCTGAAAACGACGGCCAGGATCAATGCGAACAGTCCCCCGGTGACGGCGCTGTCCAGGCCCAGTGCGCCGATCAGCATCGCCAGCAGGATCGCAGTCAACGCCGCGGCAGCCATCATGGGCAACCAGATGCCCGCGCCGCCGCCGATGTTCTTGAGGTCTTCTTCGGTCTTGCCGATGGCCTGCATCCAACGGTTGCCCAGCACGGCGGGCAGGTACCAGACAAAGCCAATCACCATGGTGGCAAGGAAGGCCAGGAGCACTGCGAGCCAATTGATCTGGGAGATGTATGAGAGCCAATCCATAGTGGAATCCTAGCCGCGATGCCCCGGACTCCCGTGGCGGCTCAGCGGGAGGGCGCCGGCAGGTTTGCTGCGTTGGCAGTTGTTGACGGCGCTGTGCCGGACTGAACCAGCCGGCTGATCAACGGTTCGGTCCGGTATGGGATGTGGGTGTGCAGTGCCAGGACGGTTTCCGTACGGATAACGCCCTTGATCCGCAGGACGGACCGCAGCGCCGACTGCAGGTTGTGCGTGTCGGTAGCAACCACCCGGCACCAGACGTCGCCACGGCCGGAGATTTCATGCACCTCCAGAACCTGGGGGATCAGGCGCAAGGCGCCCACGACTCCGTCCAGTTCCCGGTGTGTCACCTCAATCGTCACGAAAGCGACGACGTCGTAACCCACCGCTGCGAGGTCAATTTCCCGGCCGCCGTCGTGCAGTATGCGGGAGCGCAGGAGGCGCCGGACCCTCGACTGTGCGGTATTGCGCGCGATGCCCAGGGCGGTGCCCAGATCACCGATCTGGATGCGCGGATCGCGAATCAGCTCCAGCAGGATGCGCAGGTCAGTGGTGTCCAAATTGCTCAAATTGTCACTCCGGGTCACTTAGCGGGATCAGCATTGGTGGTTTTGCCCAATTTACCCCAAGAATGACGCCGATATGGGGTGCTTTTCCTTCATTCTTTAGGTGATCCCAGTACGCTGGCCGCAACGACCCATAAGGACGCCAAGGCCTGTCCCGCAGAGGCAACCACATGACTGTCTTGAGTGAATTCCGGATGCAGGCCCCCGCTGCCGGCCGTTACGGCTGGGACGCCTCCAACACCACCCGGCTGGTCCTGGCCGGCGCTGTCATCTTTACTCTGCTGGTGGGCGCCAACCTGGCGACGCCGCTGTACCCGCTGCTGCAACTGCAGCTGGGTCTGTCACCGCTGGGCACCACTGCGGCCTTCACGAGTTACGTCGTGGCTCTGATCGTTGCGCTCGTTGCCGCGGGGCACTGGTCCGATCACATCGGACGCCGGGCAGCGCTGCTCCTGGCGGTCCTCGTGGGGCTGGCGGGCGGGGCTGTATTCGCAACTGCAGACAACCTGGCCATGTTGTGCGCCGGCCGCGCACTGCAGGGTATCGCCGTGGCATTGGCTACCGGAGCCAGCTCAGCAGCCCTTCGCGAGCTCTTGCCGTCCCGGCCTGAGTGGGCCTCCCGGTTCACCCTGCTGGCCTCGGCCGGGGGTGTGGCTGCCGGGCCGGTGCTCGGTGGCCTGCTTTCGCTGCTGCCCGGAGCCACGTCGGCGCCATACGTTGTGCATTCACTGGTGCTGCTGGGACTCCTGGTCCCGCTGTACGTCCTCAAGGCCCACCCCGCCATAAATGTTGTGGACCCCAGCGTGATTAACCCACGCCAGCGGATCCGCGCCCTGGCACCGCGGCTGCCGGTAGTATCGCGGGAGGCACGGGGTGCCTTCTGGTTCGCCTCCGCCGTCGGCTTCCTGAGTTTTAGTGTTTTTGGCTTCTTCCTGTCGCTTGCGCCGGGTTACTTCGCCGAATCGTTCGGGCTCGACTCACGCGTGGCAATCGGCGCTTTGGCGGGCCTCGCCCTTGCTGCATCAGCGCTGAGCCAGTTCCTGAACATCAGGGGACGGCTGGCGGTAGGCAGCGGCATGGTGGTACTGGCGGTCTCCGTAGCCCTCCTGCCGGTGGCCGCTGCCAGCGCCAATATGTTCCTTTTGGTGGCCGCCGGGACCGGTGCCGGCCTGGGCCAGGGCATCGCCTTCCGGACGGCGTTCAACAACGTAGCCGGCAAGGTAGAAGCTGCCAACCACGCCCGGATCATCAGCAGCGTCTACGTCATCACGTACCTGGGCAGCGCCCTTCCGGTGCTTGGCCTGGGCTGGGCGGCGGGACTCTTCGGGCTGCCGGCATCGATCAGTGTTTTCGCCGGCCTCTGCGCCGTGTCCGGCCTGGTGCTGGCGGCCATAGCCTGCCGCCGGAGCGCGCCGCGGATGTAGGCTCTGCTCCGGTCCCTACTCCGGCGCGCTATGCTCCGACAGTGGCCCGTGGTTGCCCTGGATGTGCTCGAAGACCAGCGTGGTTTCGGTATGCCCCACCACAGGATCAGTGGCCAGGTTATCCAGTACCCAATCACGCAGGTCTTCCGTGGTGGCCACGGCGATGTGCAGCAGGTAGTCAACGGAACCTGAGGTGTGGAACGTGGACAGCACCGCGGGAAGGTGCGGGACCCGGCCGGTGAAGCGGTCGATCTGGTCACGGTCGTGGGCACGCAGCCGCACGGCGACCAGCGCCTGCACGGACCGGCCGATGGCGGACAGCCTCAGCTTGGCCTCATAGCCCTGGACAATCCCGCGTTCGGTCAGCGCCCGGGTCCGCATCAGCGCGGTGGAGGGGGCTATTCCCACCATTTCCGCGAGTTGCTTGTTGGAAATCCGGGCGTCCGACACCAGGGCAGCCAGCAGCTTTTCGTCGATGGCATCCAGTGGTTCGTGGTTTACGGTCCCCGGTTTGCCAGGCCTCACATTGCCGTTCATGGCGCCTCCTAGCGATCTTCTCTAGTCATCCTAGATGGAAGGGGGACGTGGGGATGGACGACTGGAAAAGCAGGCCAACATCACCGGCCCGGGTTGTGGGTCCCCGATGCTTCGCTTCAGTAGTCTTGGACCGTGAATATCGATCAAATCCCTGACGGCGGCACGCAGCCGGCCGGTTCAGTTGCCGGCGCCGTCATCGGCCTGGACATCGGAGGCACCAAGACCCACGGAGTCCGCTTCGAAGGGGGCGTCGCCGTCGCCGACGAATCGGCGGGCAGCTCCAACGTCCAAAACGTCACTCCGGAACAGGCGGCGGCGAACCTCGCGGACCTGTTCGGCAAGATCGGCGGCGGCAGCGTTGACCGGGTTTATGCCGGGTCAGGGGGAATCGACACCGAAGAAGATGCCGCTGCACTGGCCGGTTTGATCAGGGCGAACGCACCGGATGCCAGCATCACGGTTGTCCATGATTCCCGGCTGCTGCTTGCAGCGGGACGCGCCACCACAGGTGTTGCTGTTATCGCCGGAACAGGATCAGCGGCCTGGGGGAGGAACGCACACGGTGATGAAGCCCGTGCCGGCGGTTGGGGCTACTTGCTGGGTGACGAAGGCAGCGGGTACTGGCTGGGCAGGGAAGCTGTGCGGCACAGCCTGCGCCGGATGAACCGGGGGGCAGCGCCTGATCAACTGACCCAGGCGCTCCTGGCCTCCTGTGGCATTGACGAACCGAACAAGCTCATCGCCTTGTTCCATTCACCGGCTACCGGGCGCCGTTTCTGGGCCCAACAGGCCCGCCATGTGGTTGAGGCGGCCGCCGCAGGACACGAAGACAGCCGGCAGCTTCTGCAGCAGGCCGGCAAGGACCTGGCCGGACTGGCCTATGGCACGCTGTCCCAGCTGGGTATCAGGGGACCGGTGATCCTGGGTGGGGGGCTGGGCATGAACGTTGAACTCCTTCAGGAGGCCTTCCGTGAGGGCCTGGACCACCACGGCATCATCGACGTGCGGATACTGGACCAGGAACCTGTCTTTGGTGTTCTGGACTTGCTTCGGGCGGAACAGGAAGAAAAAGCGGCCGCTGTCGGCCGCCCGTAACCGTTGCGGAGTCCCGGCTGCAGCCCGGTACCTCTTCAGGTCCGCGGACCCCTGGTGCGTGGCGTCAGCCGGACTCCCGGCAGCGGAGGTGCCGGGATGCGCCCGGCTTCCCTGCCGGCGTCGGGCCCGTGTCCTTCCACGTAACCGAACCGCGCAGCGGCAGCGTGCTGCGCATTGAACTCCGCCTGGCCTTCCCAGTCAAGGCGCGCCTGCTCCACCTCGTCGTGGGTACGGCCCACAAAGTTCCACCACATCAGCAATTCTTCTTCGAAGGGTTCACCGCCCAGCAGCAGGAACCTGGTGCCTGGCACGGCCTGCGCCTCCAGCGCGGTACGGCCAAGGCCGAGGTAGGCGAGCGGTCCCGGCTGGACGTCCTGCCCGTCGATAACCAGTGCGCCGTCCAGGACCACCACGGCGTGTTCGAAGTTGTCGGCCAGTCGCAACAAAAAATGACCGTCGGCAACAACGTCCGCGCCCACGATCGGTGAGTACATGGTGGCGGGAGAAGTGACCCCGGCCAGTGTCCCCACCATGACGGTGGCGTGGAACCCGTCCCCGGACGTCTCCGGCAGGTCCTTGTGCTGTTCGAAGGCAGGTTCGCGGTGGCGGTCGGAGTCCGGAAGCGCTACCCACAGCTGCAGGCCGCGCTGCATTGGAAGCAATTTCCCGCCGTCAATGGAACGCTCGGCAACAGGTGGCAGCACCGCGAATTCGGAGTGGGACACGCCGCGTCCGGCAGTCATAATGTTGAGCTCGCCGGGCCGGACCACCACATCGCTGCCCACACTGTCGCGATGCCGTACCTTGCCCTCCAGCGGCCAGGTCACGGTTTGCAGCCCGGTGTGCGGATGCGGCAGGACGGACATGGCCGTCCTGGCAGGGCCGAAGCTGTCCAGGAAGCACCACGCACCCACTGTGGGCAGGCCACGTTGCGGCAAGGTGCGCCGGACGTCCATGGCCCGGACTCCGCCCAACGGAACCTGCCGCTCCGGCCACAGTTCGACGCACGGGCCCGTCACGTGGGTGCTGCCGGGAGGACATACCTGGTGCCGGGGACTGGTTTCCAAATTGGTCATGCCCCAACTCTATGCCGACCCATCCGCCACAGGGCAGGTCTCCGAATAGTTACTGTTGGACTGGCCGCTGCACTTTTGTCCGGGGTTCTGGCTAGGCTGTCTAAAAGCGCTCTGTTGTGTCCCGTCCGATGCAGTCAACAGTTAGGAACGCGGGTAATGGCCCAAGCCATGATTGAGTTCCATGCGGTCACCAAGCAGTACCAGGGTGGCCAGCCTGCCGTCGACGCCTTGACCATTGCTATCGACAAAGGTTCAATCACGGTCTTTGTAGGACCGTCAGGCTGCGGCAAAACCACCTCCTTGCGGATGATCAACAGGATGGTTGAACCGACGTCGGGTTCCATCACCGTGGACGGCAAGGACGTGCTGAGCGTGCCGCCGGCGCAGCTGCGCAGGTCCATGGGCTACGTTATGCAATCCTCCGGCCTGATGCCGCACAGGACGGTGCTGGACAACATAGCCACTGTGCCCAGGCTCAACGGCGTACCCAGGCAGGCGGCGCGGAAACGGGCAGCAGAACTGCTCGACGTCGTCGGGCTGGCGTCCGCGCTCGGCAAGCGTTACCCCTCCCAGCTGTCCGGCGGACAGCAGCAACGGGTCGGGGTGGCCAGGGCGCTCGCCGCCGACCCGCCCGTGCTGCTCATGGACGAGCCGTTCAGTGCCGTGGACCCGGTGGTGCGGGAAGAACTTCAGCAGGAGCTGCTCCGGCTCCAGCGGGAGCTGGCCAAGACCATCGTTTTTGTCACGCACGATATTGATGAAGCCACCATCTTGGGCGATAAGGTGGCAGTCTTCGTCCTGGGCGGGATCCTTGCGCAGTACGCCACCCCGGAGGAGATCCTCCGCGCTCCTGCCAATGATTTTGTCGCCTCCTTCGTGGGACGGGATCGCGGTTTCCGGCGCTTGGGCTTTACCTCCGCGGATGCCGTCACCATTCATCCGGCAGACGTCATCACCCTGCCTGAAAGAGGAAGCTCCGCAGCGGGAGTTCCGCCAACTAAAGTGCCGCCTTCCGGAGCGTGGCGTCTGGCTGTTGATGCTCGACGGCGTCCGCTGGGCTGGGTGCCGCCCGGAACCTCAACGGTCGTGGCGGGCGGTTCTCTTTTCAGCAAGGGGGACTCCCTGCGCCGTGCACTGGACTCGGCGCTTTCTTCCCCTTCCGGGTTGGGTGTCGCAGTGGATCCGGACGGCGCCTTCGCCGGGGTTATCAAGGCTCCCGAGGTGCTGCAGGCGATTGATGCCGAGCGGCAGCGGCGGGAAGCGGCGCTCTGATGGACTGGGCAAGCTGGCTGATCGACAACCGCACATTGGTACTGGACCGGGCCGTGCAACACCTGGTGCTGGCCGTGATCCCGATGATGGCGGGACTGCTGGTTTCCGTGCCGCTGGCCCGGCTCGCCCTGACCTCTGCGCCACTCAGGTCCATCATTCTGACGGTCAGTTCGCTGCTGTACACGATTCCTTCCCTTGCCCTGTTCATCATCCTGCCGTCAGTTCTCGGCACGCGGATCCTGGACCCCTTGAACGTGGTCGTTGCCCTGACCATCTACGCCATTGCTCTCCTGGTGCGGGCCGCCATAGATGCCCTCGACTCCGTGGATGACGGCCTCAGGGAAGCGGCCACAGCCATGGGCTACAGGCCGTTCAGGCGGTTCCTCACGGTAGATCTTCCGCTGTCCCTTCCTGTGCTTTTCGCCGGGCTGCGCGTGGTCTCGGTCAGCAATATCTCGCTGGTCAGCGTCGCCGCCCTTCTGGGGGTCGAGAATTTGGGCCGCCTCTTCACGGACGGTCTTCAGCGGAATTTCCCCGCTGAAGTGATCATTGGAATCGTCGCCATCGTTCTGCTGGCACTGCTCATGGATGGCGTCCTCGTGCTCCTGGACCGGCTGCTGACCCCCTGGGTGCGGGTTTCGGCTGCCAGCAGCAATGCTGCTTCCGGAAAGTCCTCCGCCGCCTACCTTGCCGAAGCCCCTGTCCACAGCGGGGCGGGCTGATGAGCAGCATCTTCACGGATACCGTCGACTGGCTGGCCGACCCGCTGCATTGGACCGGCAGTGGCAGCATTCCAGTCCGGCTGGGAGAGCATCTCCACTACAGCGCACTGGTGCTGCTGATCGCCAGCGCCATTGCCATCCCGCTCGGCCTGTACATCGGCCACACCGGCCGGGGGAGGGTTGCTGCCATAGCTATCGCCGGTGCCCTTCGCGCGCTGCCCACCCTTGGACTGCTGGTCCTGTTTGCGCTGCTGGCCGGTACCGGGCTGATGCCGCCGGTCTGGGCGCTGGTCATCCTCACCGTCCCGCCGCTCCTCGCCGGCACCTACGCGGGAATTTCCAGCGTTGACCCGGCAGTGGTCGATGCTGCCAGGGCTGTGGGCATGACCGAACTGCAGATCCTGGCCACGGTTGAGGTTCCCAACGGACTGCAGGTGATGCTGGGCGGCTTCCGGACTGCCGTGCTGCAGGTCATCGGCACCGTGTCCGTCTTTGCCTACCTGCCCCTGGGCGGCTTGGGCCGCTACCTCTTCGATGGCCTGTTGCTCCAGGACTTTCCGCGCATGCTGGCAGGATCGCTGCTGATTGCCGCCCTGGCCATTGCCCTGGATCTGTTGCTGGCATTGCTGCAGCGGCTGGTCATTTCGCCAGGTCTCAAATCGCCAACCAAAGGCCGCCATCAGGCAGCCAACGTCCCACCGGCCGCCACATCAAAGGCAGCCGCTGTCTCAGGAGGAACCCCATGAAATACCCCCAGACCACAACCATCACGCGCCGGGGCCTCGGCGGACTGGCCGCCGGCTTTGGCGTTGCCCTCGCACTGACCGCCTGCGGCGGCGGGGACCCGCTGTCCACTCCAGCCACCACGGGAGGATCTTCAGCAGCATCTCCCGGAGCCCCGCTGGTAGTTGGTTCGGCAGACTTCCCGGAGAGCCAGATTATCGCGGAGATCTATGCCGGCGCCCTCAACGCTGCCGGCATCACGGCCAGCACCAAGCCAAATATCGGATCCCGGGAGATATACATCAAGGCCGTCCAGGATGGCTCCGTTGACCTGGTCCCCGACTATTCAGGAAACCTCCTCTCGCACGTGGACCCGGAGGCGGCCGAGGTGTCCGCTGAAGACGTGTACAAGGCGCTGCCGGACACACTGCCTGAAGGGCTGGCCGTGCTGGAAGCTGCCAAAGCTGAGTCCAAAGATGCCATGGTGGTGACCAAAGCAACGGCCGAGAAGTACAAGGCCAAGTCCATCGAGGACCTCGCCGAGCACTGCCCGGAGCTCACCATGGCCGCGCCGGCCACCTTCGAAACCCGCGCCTACGGGCTGCCGGGGCTGAAAAAGAACTATGGCTGCGAGCTCAAGGAGCTCAAGCCCTTTTCCGACGGCGGTGGTCCCCTGACGCTGCAGGCATTGCTGACCGATGAGGTTCAGGTTGCAGATATCTACACCACTACGCCGTCCATCGAGGACAACGACCTGGTAGTCCTCGAAGACCCGAAGAA
The DNA here is from genome assembly GCF_055361265.1 of Pseudarthrobacter sp. TRD_SC_9. Classification (NCBI taxonomy): domain Bacteria; kingdom Bacillati; phylum Actinomycetota; class Actinomycetes; order Micrococcales; family Micrococcaceae; genus Pseudarthrobacter; species Pseudarthrobacter sp. TRD_SC_9. The sequence continues at coordinate 2,745,547 of NZ_CM143956.1, read as the reverse complement.
CAACTTCAAGGCCCAGCAGGTTCTGCCGCTGTACAACACGGCGAAGATGACTGACGAGGCTAAGGAAGCGCTAAACGCAGTCTCCAGGGTCCTCACCACAGAAGACCTGGTGGATCTCAACCGGGCCGTCAGCGGAAGCCAGAAACAGGATGCCAAGGATGCCGCTGCGGCATGGCTGAAGGAAAAGGGCATCGTGAAGTAATGAGGTGAGGCATCTCTCACGGAAGTACATCACCGGTGTGGCATATTTGATGAATGGCAGAATTCAGGCAGTCCACCAAGCTTAATAATGTTCTATATGACATCCGTGGACCCATTCTTCAGGCCGCCCAGCAAATGGAGGCGGAGGGTCACCGGATCCTCAAGCTGAACATTGGAAACCCGGCCCCGTTCGGGTTCGAAGCGCCCGACGCCATTCTGGTGGACATGATCCGCCACCTGCCGCATGCCCAGGGGTATAGCGATTCCCGCGGTATCTTCTCTGCCCGTACCGCGGTGTCGCAGTACTACCAGACGCGTGGAATCCAGAACATCCACGTCGACGATATCTACCTCGGCAACGGTGTCAGCGAGCTCATCACCATGTCCCTGATGGCGCTGCTCAACGACGGCGATGAAGTCCTGATACCCACTCCGGACTACCCGCTGTGGACGGCGTCGGTGGCCCTCGCCAGCGGCAAGCCGGTGCACTATCTTTGCGACGAGGAATCCGGCTGGCAACCGGACCTTGAAGATATCGAAGCCAAGATCACGCCCCGGACCAAGGGGATCGTGGTCATTAACCCGAACAACCCCACGGGCGCCGTGTACCCGGAGGAGACGCTCCGCAAGATCGTGACGCTGGCCGAGAAGCATGGCCTGATCATCTTCGCGGACGAAATCTACGAGAAGATCCTGTACGAGGACGCTGTTCACATCAACATGGCCGCGCTCACGGGCGACCATGTTCTGTGCCTGACATTCAGCGGGTTGTCCAAGGCCTACCGGGTATGCGGCTACCGGGCCGGCTGGATGGCAATTTCGGGCCCAAAGAAGGATGCCGCAGATTACCTTGAAGGCATCAGCCTCCTGGCGAATATGCGCCTTTGTGCGAACGTTCCGGCCCAGCACGCCATCCAGACCGCTCTGGGCGGGTACCAGAGCATCAAAGACCTGATCCTGCCCGGAGGCCGGCTCCTGGAGCAGCGGAACAAGGCCTACGATCTGCTCAACGCCATTCCGGGCGTCAGCACACAGCAGGCAAGAGGTGCGCTCTATCTTTTCCCGCGGCTGGATCCGGAGGTCTTCCACATCCGGGATGACGAAAAGTTTGTCCTGGACCTTTTGAGGGAACAGAAGATCCTTGTCTCGCACGGCCGCGCCTTCAACTGGGTGCGCCCCGATCACTTCCGCATGGTCACGCTTCCCAACGTGAAAGACATCGAAGAAGCAATCGGCCGCATGGCGGACTTCCTGAGCAGGTATCAGGGGAACTAACCTTTGTGCACGGGCAACGTGCCCTGCAACCAGCTCTGGCTGAAAGTCGAGGAACCCATGACCGAAGTGGTGGAGTTTTTGAAGGACCCGGCCGAAACCCTCCGGGTGGGTGACGGGTTCCAGTTGGCTGCAGTGGATCCGGACTCCACGCCGGGCTACGTGGGAAACAAGGCCGACGGCCATCGTCTTCTCGGTGCACTGGACGGAAGATTGAGCGGGCTTCAGGAACGTCTTTATGCCCGCGGAAAGTTCGGCGGCCCTGAGCGGCTGCTGCTGATCCTCCAGGCCATGGATACAGCGGGTAAAGGCGGAATCGTCAGCCATGTGATGGGTGCCATGGATCCGCAGGGCGTGCAGCTCAAGGCGTTCAAGGCGCCTACGGAGGAAGAAAAGGCCCACGATTTCCTGTGGCGGATTGAAAAGGAAACCCCCGCCGCCGGGATGGTGGGAGTCTTTGACCGCTCGCACTATGAGGATGTCCTGATCCACAAGGTGCGCGGCCTGGCACCCCAAGAGGAAATTGAACGCCGCTACCGTGCCATCAATGAATTCGAAGAGCGGCTGGCGGAGGCCGGAACCAGGATCATCAAGGTCATGCTGTACATCAGCCGCGATGAACAGAAGAAACGCCTCCTTGCCCGCCTGGACGATCCCGCGAAGCACTGGAAATACAGCACCGGAGACCTCAAGGAACGGGCATTTTGGGGCGACTACATGGCCGCATACCAGGCAGCACTCCAGAACACGAACGCCCCGGCCGCACCGTGGTACGTGGTCCCTGCCAATAAGAAATGGTATGCACGCATCGCCGTCCAGCACCTGGTCATGGACGCCTTGGAGGACTTGAAGCTTGAGTGGCCGGTCGCCGAATTCGACGTCGCGGCGGAACGCCAGCTAGTGGAGAAGTCCTGACCTGAAGCCCTAATCCCTCACGTTTGGGTTTACAAGGGCTGGTCGCGGGCGGCCGCCAAGCGCTTCCGGGCACCCTCCAGCCATTCCTCGCAACGCTTGGCCAGCGCTTCGCCGCGCTCCCAGAGGGCCAGCGAGTCCTCAAGGCTGGCGCCGCCGGCTTCGAGCCTGCCCACCACGCTGACCAGTTCCTCCCTGGCCTGTTCGTAGCTCAAATTTCCAATGTCACTGGTCGGTTCAGTCAATGGCCTGTTCCTCGCTTTCGTTGCCGCTTCGCTCGGGCTTGCGGTTGGGTCTGATGGTTAACAATTGCGCTACTGGTCAACGTGCGCCGCAGTGGTGGTCAAGGCTGAGGCGGACGTCCGTGGGACGTTGCCGTAAGGCGTCCCTCAGCCACCCGGATAGCCAGATGGGCACCGCCGGGAGCCTGCTCCGGGTTCCGTACCACGTCCAGGTGCGTGCTGCTGCCCGCAGCAGCTTCCTCGGGCGTCCCTACCAGGACAACCGCGTAGCCCCGGTCCAGGGTCTTCTGCGGTGATAATGCGCGGACCTGCGCCTGGAGGTGCTGCAGTTGGTCGCCGGCCCGGGCAACGAGTGCATTGACGGCCGCGGAAGACCGTCGCAGGAGACGCTCGATGTCCTCGGACCGCGCGGTCACCATGCCTTCCGGACTGGCAAGGACGGGGCGGGAATGGAGCGAATGCAGCCTGTCCCTTTCACGCTCAAGTGTTCGTGCCATGGTCCGGCGGAGCTGGTCCCGGCACTGCCGCACCTTGGCAAGTTCTTCGCTGACGTCCGGCACCACGCGCTTTGCGGCATCGGTGGGCGTGCTGGCACGGAGGTCAGCGACGTCGTCGAGCAGGGGCCGGTCAGCCTCGTGCCCGATGGCGCTCACCACGGGCGTGACCGCCGCCGCTACAGCCCTGATAAGTTCCTCGCTGCTGAACGGCAGCAGGTCCTCCAGTGCACCGCCGCCGCGGGCAATCACGATAACGTCGACATCCTCGCGGGCATCAAGTTCCCGCAGTGCACGGATGACCTGGGCTACGGCAGTGTTTCCCTGGACGGCAACTTCCCGTACCTCGAACTCCACGGCCGGCCAACGCAGGGCAGCGTTACGCAGCACATCCTTCTTGGCATCGGAGTCGCGCCCGGTGATCAGGCCGATGCGGTGCGGGAGAAGGGGAAGCGACTTCTTGCGGGAGTCGGAGAACAACCCCTCCGCACCCAGTGCCTGCCGCAGCCGCTCGATGCGCGCCAGCAGATCACCCAGCCCCACCGGGCGGATGTCGCGGACCTGCATGTTCAGCCGTCCGGTCTTGACCCAGAACTCAGGCTTGAGTAAGGCAACTACGCGGGAACCGCGTTCCAGCGGGAGATCCTGCCGGTCAAGGACGGTTGACCAAACCGAGGCGGGCAGGGAAATCTCGGCATTGATGTCCCGCAACGTCAGGTAGGAGTTGCCGCCGCGTCGATTGAACTCAATGACCTGGCCCTCCACCCAGGCTGCCGGAGTCCTGTCGATGTGCATCTTGAGCTTTTGGGACAGCAACTGCAGCGGCCAGGGATTGTCCGGCGTTGTGTCAGCAGCCATCGCCGGAACCGTGCTGGTTGTTGGGCCTGAGGATGCTGCCCCGGAATCAGCCACGGCGGAATCGTCGCTGGCTGGAGTCTGAGGCATAAAAGGTCCTTTTCGGGCAGGTCTGTTTGGCTCTGTTTGGCGTGATGCTGTTATCTACGTCTACCATGCCACGCCGACATCTTCGGCGGCCAAGCCCTGGACCGGCCCTAAGCCACAACAAGCGAGGGTTTCTCGCATACGCACCGTTGGCATACCCGCTGGCAGTGGACGCCGCAGTAGCCTTCCTGCTGGGCTTACTGGCCGCCCACCGCAGTGGCGGGTGCTGCAGCCCTTCGGGCCCGGGCGCCTGCGGCAGAGCCGGTAGAATGGAGGAATGACTTCCACAGCTGTTTCCCTGTCGATGCCTATGGTTCCCCGCAAACGGCGCTCGCCGGAGGAAGTCCAGGCGGCGGCTCCCGTGGCCGGACCCAAAAAGGTCCTCCTGGCTGCTCCCCGGGGTTACTGTGCCGGCGTGGACCGGGCCGTCATTGCCGTCGAAAAAGCCCTTGAGCACTACGGGGCGCCCGTCTACGTCCGCAAGCAGATTGTGCACAACGTCCATGTAGTGACCTCGCTCGAGGCGCAGGGGGCAATTTTCGTGGAGGAAACGGACGAGGTCCCTGAGGGCGCACTGGTCATCTTCTCTGCACATGGCGTTTCCCCGGCAGTAGTCGAGTCTGCCGAGCAGCGCGGCCTGCGGACCATCGACGCCACCTGCCCGCTGGTCACCAAGGTCCATAAGGAGGCCGTGCGGTTCGCGAAGGACGACTTCGACATCCTGCTGATCGGCCACGACGGCCATGAAGAGGTGGAAGGGACCGCCGGTGAGGCACCCGAGCACATCCAGATCATCAATGGCCCGCACGAGGTGAACAAGGTCACCGTCCGGGATCCCGAAAAGGTCATCTGGCTTTCACAGACCACGCTGAGCGTTGACGAAACCATGGAAACCGTCCGCCTGCTCAAGGAACGTTTCCCCACCCTGCAGGATCCGCCCAGCGACGACATCTGCTACGCCACCACCAACCGCCAGGTGGCGATCAAGAAGATTTCCCCGCAGGCCGATCTCGTTATTGTTGTTGGCTCGGCAAACTCGTCCAACTCGGTCCGCCTGGTTGAGGTCGCCCTCGAATACGGCGCCAAGGCCTCTTACCGCGTGGACTTCGCCAACGAAGTGGACGAGTCCTGGTTTGAAGGCGTAGCCACCGTGGGCGTGACCTCGGGAGCTTCGGTTCCTGAAGTGCTGGTCAAGGACGTCCTGCGGCTGTTGGCTGACTACGGTTATGGTTCGGTCGAGGAAGTGGTCACGGCGGAGGAGGACCTCCTGTTCTCGCTGCCAAAGGAACTTCGCGCCACGCTCAAGCAGGCCGGCGACTCCACCCGCAATCTGGGCGGCCGCCGGTCGCTCAGCGAGGACGCCAAAAAGAACTAAGCGGCGTTCTCCTCGTTCTCAGCGTCTTCCGTATCTTCGGCGGCCGTTGCGGTGGCTGGTGTTTCAGCAGCAAGCTGCAGTTCCGGTGCGCTTAACGAGCGGGGAGTGGTCTCTACCCTTGCGGGAACAGTCAGCCCAACCTCTTCGAGGGCGCTGAGCTTGCGTGCCGTTGGCAGGACCCTGGCCTCCAGCGTACCCACCAGCGAGTTGTAGCGTTCCACTGAGGTTTTAAGCGAGGCCCCCAGCTTGCCCACATTCTCGCCGAGGGTGCCCATGCGTTCGTAGAGTTGCTTTGCCAAGGTGAACAGTTCGCGGGCATTGTCCGTCAGGACGTCCTGGCGCCAGGTAAATGCCACAGATTTCAGGACCGCCAGCAGCGTGGCAGGGGAGGCCAGCACCACGCTCCGCGAGAGGGCATGGTCCAGGAGTCCCGGATCAGCCATCAGCGCCGCGGACAGGATGGACTCCGCCGGAACAAAACAGATCACGAGCTCGGGCGAGTTGCCGGGCACATCCCAGTATTTTTTGGTGCTAAGGGCATCCACGTGTGACTTGAGTGCCTTCGCATGGGCGGCGAGCAGCGCGTTCTGTTCATTGGCCGGTGCCCAGCGCTGACCCTGGCCCCCTGTGGAGCCGGCTTCCTGGGCCTGCAGGTAGGAGGAGAGCGGGACCTTCGCATCCACTACCAGTTGCTTGTCTCCGGGCAACTGAACTACCAGGTCCGGGCGGACGGTTGATTCCGTGCCGGCGCTGTGGAACTGCTCCACGAAATCCACGTGCCGCAGCATTCCGGCAGCTTCCACGACCCGGCGGAGCTGCACCTCGCCCCATTGGCCGCGGGCACTGTTGGAACGGAGGGCTGATTCGAGGGAGTGAGTTGAGCGGAGGAGCTGTTCATCCGAAAGCCTGGCCTCCTGCAGCTGCTGGGCCAGCTGCCCGTACTGCTCCACCCGGTCACGTTCCAGGAGCGAGACCTGCTTCTGGACTGCAGAAAGCTTCTCCGCCACCGGAGCCAACGCCCGCAGTACGTCGGTGTCACCGCGACGGGACTGTTCCAACTCGACGTTGCGCTGGCCCAGGAGCCGCCGTTCGGCGTCCGCGGCGGCCAGTTGGGCGGTTACCTCGGAGAGGCGCGCCGAGACGGCGTCGAAGTCTTCCTCCAGCCCCTGGTGGCGGCGGCGGAAGGTGAAGTATGCGGCGGCGGCGCCCAAAAGAGCCCCGACGATCAGCATCAGCACCGAAAGAATGATTCCTGTTGCGTCCATGACTTCACTCTGGCATGACCCTCAGACAATTCCGGTGACCATGCTCCATCAGCCGCAGTCCGCCGCAGTGCGGCCCCTCTTACGGGTAGAATCAATGCTCGTGGCTCTTACTATTGGCATCGTCGGACTGCCCAACGTCGGCAAATCAACCCTCTTCAACGCACTGACCCGCAACTCGGTGCTCGCGGCGAACTATCCGTTCGCCACGATCGAGCCGAATGTCGGCGTCGTGAACCTGCCCGACCCGCGCCTCCAGAAGCTCGCGGAGATCTTCGGTTCCCAGCGCTTGATGCCGGCGGCCGTGGCGTTCGTGGACATCGCGGGCATCGTCAAGGGCGCCTCTGAGGGCGAAGGGCTGGGCAACCAGTTCCTCGCCAACATCCGCGAGGCCGAGGCAATCGCCCAAGTGGTCCGGGTGTTCGATGACCCGGATGTGATCCACGTTGACGGCAAGGTGGACCCGCTCTCAGACATGGAGACCATCAATACAGAGCTGATCCTCGCGGACCTGCAGACCATTGAGAAGGCCATCCCGCGCATCGAAAAAGAAGTCAAGATCAAGAAGCGTGAGGCCGCCGAGCTGAACGCGATCCTCGCCGCGCAGAAGGTCCTGGAGCGTGGCGACACCATCTTTGCCTCCGTCAAGAGCGACAAACTGGAGATGGAACACCTCAAGGAACTGAGCCTGCTCACCGCCAAGCCGTTTATCTACGTCTTCAATGCGGATGAAGGCATTCTGGGCAGCCCGGAGAAACAGGAAGAACTGCGGGCGCTGGTGGCCCCGGCTGACTCGATTTTCCTGGACGCAAAGCTGGAATCGGACCTCGTGGAACTGGACGAGGAAGAGGCCCGCGAGATGCTGGAAATGAACGGCCAGGATGAATCAGGCCTTGACCAGCTGGCACGCGTCGGTTTCCACACGCTGGGCCTGCAGACTTACCTCACCGCCGGGCCCAAGGAAACGCGTGCCTGGACCATCCACCGCGGCGACACAGCACCGCAGGCCGCCGGTGTCATCCACACGGACTTCCAGCGCGGCTTCATCAAAGCCGAGGTGGTCTCGTTCGACGACCTCATTGACGCCGGCTCCATGGCTGAGGCCAAGGCCCGCGGCAAGGTCAGGATCGAAGGCAAAGAGTACGTGATGTCCGACGGCGACGTGGTGGAGTTCCGCTTCAACGTCTGAGCCACCAACCGCATCACCGTGGATCAATTTCTGAGGGCCTTCGCTTGAGTGCACAACGCCGCAACCCACAAGGTCCCTTGCCTCTTTCTGCGTGCTTCGTCCCTCTTTGCAGTGCTCGTGGAGGGCCGGACTGTGAGGACAGGTTCTGTCCCTGTCGTCGCAGGTGCCGCCGCTCGACCTGGTTGGGTTGGGCCCGGGCTATTTCCAACTCACTGTTTCCAACTGGGGCGGCCAAAGCAGCACGGCACTGGGGATTGTGGATGACCTGTCGAGGACGCCTGCAGCGTCGTTATTCGGGACTACTACCCATCCAGCCATCCACAGTCCCTCCCTGGACCACGCTGCTGCTGCCATTTACGGAAGAGCGATTCCCATCCATACCGACGGTGATGCCGTCTCAGTAGGAATCGGAAGGGTACCCATCCTCCTCCACACACAAGCCGCCGGTGCCATGAGCATCCTTTAGCGTCCCGGCACTATAAGCCGCTCTCCCGTACTCTTGAACCAGGTTCATTGCGTGTTCCCGCTCCTGGAGTGCCGGGGGCGGATGTCGTGCGCCTCTCGATGGGGACGGGAAAGGAGTCAGCATGCGGCTGAGCAGGATCGGGTGGCTGCTGCCGGCGGCCTGCGCCGCGGTGCTTGTAATGGGCGGTTGTTCGCCGGCAGACCTGGGTGCGCCAAGCCATGAGGAAACCAAGTCAGGTGGCAGTGTCACCGTGCTGGAGATGAACGCGCTCTCCTCCTTCAACCCGGCCAGTGCCGCCGGCAACACTGACATCAACGTAAAAGTCGGGCACCTCACGCACACTGGGTTCTTCACAATTGACGATGCCGCCCGGGTGGTCCGAAACGAGCAATTCGGCCGGTTCGAGAGGGTGTCGGAGGACCCGCTGCGGGTTCGGTACACGGTAAACGACGGAGTTCAGTGGTCCGACGGCGATCCCGTCGACGCAGGCGACCTCCTCCTTGCGTGGGCGGCCGGCTCAGGCTATTACGACGACGCGGATGCCGCCGCGGGGACCGGAAGCAGATACTTCACCACTGCAGCAGACACCACCGGCCTTCGTTCGACGTCGTTCCCTGAACTGGGGGAGGACGGCCGCTCCATCACGCTGACGTACGCCTCCGGCTTTGCCGACTGGGAAACGGCTTTCGACGTCGGTGTGCCGGCCCACGTCGTGGCACTCAAGGGCGGCCTCACGGACGAGCCTGCCCTGATTCAACTCCTGGAGGAGCTGCCAAAGGGGGACCCCGTCCGGCCAGTGGTGAGGCCGGACCTTGCACGGCTGGCCAGCTTCTGGAATTCGGGCTTCGAATCCACCACTCTCCCGGAAGACACCTCACTGTATCTTTCCAGCGGCCCTTTTGTGGTCCAGGAAGTCGAACCGGGGGTGTCGGTCCGGTTGGTGCGCAACAGGGCCTTCGCATGGGGGGCAAAGCCCTACCTTGACGAGGTGATAATCCGGTTTGCGGGTTCTGCCGGCGCCGCGGGAGACGCGCTTTCTGCCGGGCAGGCAGATGTGGCTACGGTCCCGTTCTCCGCAGCGGGACAGTTCCGCAACCTTGCTTCGGATTCCATGACCGTGACGGAATTCGACCGCTTCGCCTACGAGCACCTTGATCTCACGTTCCAGGGCGTTTTTGCCGAGGAGAACGTGCGCCGGGCCTTCCTGAAGACGGTACCGCGGCAGGACATTGCGGATGCGGCGTTGGGCGCCGGTGCCAAGCTCCAGGATTCGCATGTGTTCTACCGGTCTTCGGCCAGATATCCGGATACTGTCGCAGTCAACGGCTCTGCTGACTACTCAGAGGTTGATGTCGATGGTGCCCGTACCCTCCTGGGCGGGGCCACTCCCACCGTGCGGATCCTATACAACCGGGACAATCCAGAGCGCTCACGGGCGTTCGGGCTGATCCGGGATTCCGCGGCGCGCGCCGGGTTCAACGTCGTCGACGGCGGACTGGCCGGCGGTGAGTGGGGCGCTGCCCTTGGCCGGGGCAGCCATGATGCCGCCCTGTCGGGATGGATCGGGACCGGTGTGGGCGTCAGCCACCTGCCGCAAGTGTTCCGCAGCGGTTCGGGAAGCAACTTCAACAGTTTCTCCAACCGTGAGGTTGACCGGCTGCTGGAGCAAGCTGTCAGAAGCACTGACCGCGCAGAACAGGATTCCCTGCTGGCGGAGGCCGACGCTGAGATTTGGAAGAGTGCCTACGGCCTACCACTGTTCCAATCGCGGGGCGTAACTGCCCACATGAACAGTCTCGCCGGTGTTGTCCCGGGTCCGGGCCCGTTGGGAATCTGGTGGAATGTTGCGGACTGGCACCTGAACTGACCTGCTGATGTGCCCGACACCGGCCGCCGGAGCCCGGCAAACCTGCAAGCATACCAGCGGGTAACATCCGTTTGGCAAGTCAATTCAGGCCTCGTATGGCTGCCGGACACCTTCTGGTCACGGTTTGGCAACGGCGTACCAGTATTTGGACTTTGTGCGGCTAGGCTACTTGCATATGTAGGCCAAGTCACAGCTAAGCCTGTGACCAGCCTGCGGGGAAGCAAAAGATTTCCCCTGAATATCTCCCACAACTCATAGGAGGCGGAATGCGTTTCACGCGCACTTCCAAAGCTTTGGGCATTATGGCTATTGCGGCCGCCCTTGCTCTTTCAGGCTGCGGCGCCGGCGGTGGCACCGAAACTGATGCGTCGGTTGACCCGGCCAAGATCATTAAGGCGTACAGCAACGAACCGCAGAACCCGCTGCTGCCGGCCAACACCAACGAGGTCTATGGCGGCCGCGTAGTGGAGCTGCTCTTCGAGGGCCTGCGCACGTACGACGCCGACGGCAAGCCGGTCAACTCGCTGGCGGAGTCCATCGAAACCGAGGACTCACAGACCTGGACCATCAAGGTCAAGGACGGCGCAAAGTTCACCAACGGAGAGGCCATCACGGCCAAGACGTTCGTGGACTCCTGGAACTTCGCTGCCCTGAGCACCAACCTCCAGAACAACGGCTTCTTCTTCGAATCGATCGAAGGCTACGCCGACGTCAGCGCTGTCACCACCTCTACGGATGCTGAAGGCAAGTCAGTTGACACTCCGGCTCCTACCGCCGAGACCATGTCTGGCCTGAAGGCAGTCGATGACTCAACCATCGAGGTAAAGCTGTCCCAGCCGGAGGCGGACTGGTCCCTGCGTCTTGGATACTCCGCCTTCTTCCCGCTGCCCTCGGCCGCACTGGCCGATCCCAAGGCGTTCGGCGAGAACCCGATCGGCAACGGCCCGTACAAGATGGCCAAGGAGGGCGCCTGGCAGCACGACAGCCAGATTGAACTCGTCAAGAACGAGGACTACAGCGGCCCCCGCGAAGCCAAGAACGGCGGCGTGACGTTCAAGTTCTACACCGATCCGGGCCCCGCATACACGGATCTCCAGGGCGACAACCTTGACGTTACGGACGTTCTTCCTTCCAACGCCCTGGCCACCTACACCAACGATTTCGACGGCCGAAACGCCACCAAGCCCGTTGCCACCAACTCCACCCTGAACATCCCGGGTTACAACCCGAACTTCCAGGGTGAAGCCGGCAAGCTGCGCCGCCAGGCTTTGTCTCACGCCATCAACCGTGAAGAAATCGCCAAGGTAGTCTTCAGCGGTACCCGTACCCCGGCAAAGGCCTTCGCTCCGCCGGTGATCGAGGGATTCACCGAAGACATCCCGGGTGCCGAAGTCCTTAAGTTTGACGCCGCCAAGGCTAAGGATCTGTGGGCCCAGGCTGACGCAATCCAGCCTTACGACGATTCAAAGCCGCTTCAGATTGCTTCCAACACCGATGGTGGCAACAAGGAATGGATTGAAGCCGTAGCCAACGGTTTCAAGAACAACCTGGGTATCGAGGCCGAGATCCAGCCGTTCGCCAAGTTCGCTGAAGTGCTCAACCTCCGTAAGTCCCAGAGCCTGCCGGGCCTGAGCCGCGCCGGCTGGCAGGGCGACTACCCGTCGCTCTACAACTTCCTCGGACCGGTCTGGGCAACGGGTGCTTCCTCGAACTACGAGAAGTACTCCAACCCTGAGTTTGATGCCCTCCTGAAGGAAGGTCTCGCTGCCAAGACGCCGGAAGAGGCCAACGCCAAATTCAACGAGGCCCAGGCCATCCTCTTCGAGGACCTGCCCGGACTGCCCCTGTGGGATCAGGCACGGCCCATCGTATGGAGCAACAACGTCGTGAACGCCGAGACCGGCTGGAACGGTGGAGTTCTCTACTACAACATCGAAGCCAAGTAACCTCAGTTATCTGGTTTGCCGATAGGCAAGTGGGGGCCCGGCGTGTGCCGGGCCTCCATTCGTCTGCCCTCGGCAGGAAGGCACTCATGAGATTCCACCGTTTAGCCCCCGGAAGCGGGTGGCCCCGTGGTTAGCTACATTCTTCGCAGGCTCTTGCAGGTAATCCCTGTGTTCCTGGGAACCACCCTCCTTGTGTACTACATGGTCTTCGCCCTGCCGGGTGACCCCATCGCTGCCCTCTTTGGTGACCGGCAGCCTCCGCAGGCCGTCATTGACGCATTGCGGGACCAGTACCACCTCAATGAGCCGTTCTGGGTTCAGTACGGGCTCTTCCTGAAGAGCCTCTTTACCTTTGACCTCGGCGTCGATTTCACGCAGCAGCCGATTGCCGACACCCTGGCCCGGGTTTTCCCGGTGACGGCCATGCTGGCTGTCGAAGCACTCGTCATCCAGGCCGTGTTCGGCGTCCTGTTCGGCGTTTTTGCCGGCCTCCGCAAGGGCAAGTGGTTTGACTCCACGGTGCTGGTTGCCTCGCTGGTGGTCATCGCCGTCCCCACTTTCGTCCTGGGCTTTGTTTTCCAGCTGGTCTTCGGCGTCCAGCTTGGCTGGGCCAAGCCAACGGTAGGGGCGAACGCCGGTTGGGGAGATCTGATCCTTCCGGCCGTCGTTTTGGGCCTTGTCTCGTTCGCCTACGTACTGCGCCTTACGCGCGCGTCTGTCATCGAGAACATGAATGCCGACTATGTTCGCACCGCCACCGCCAAGGGATTGTCCCGGCCTCGCGTGGTAGTCGCCCATATCCTCCGCAACTCCATGATCCCGGTGGTAACCTACCTGGGCGCCAACCTGGGCGGGCTGATGGGCGGTGCCATTGTCACTGAGGGCATCTTCAACGTCCCAGGGGTAGGTAATAAGTTGTTTCAGGCAGTGTTGAGAGGTGAAGGGCCCACGGTCGTTGCGATTGTGAGTGTCCTGGTCCTCGTATTCGTCCTGGCCAACCTCCTGGTTGACCTCCTTTACGCCTGGCTTGACCCGAGGATTCGCTATGACCACTAATTCAAACCACTTTGTGGCCCCGGTGGAGGAAACCCCTCTGCAGGCCACGGACTCGGCGATCACAGACCAGGCTCCGTTGAGCCTCTGGGCAGAGGCCTGGAAGAACCTGCGGCGCCGGCCTTTGTTCATCATTTCTTCGATCATGATCCTGATCCTCGTGGTCATCGCCCTGTTCCCGGGCATGTTCACGAACGTGGCCCCGAACGAAAACTGCCAGTTGGCGAACTCTCTGGGGGCCCCGGCACCGGGGCATCCCTTCGGATTCACCTACCAGGGCTGCGATGTCTTTGCGCGCGTGATCTACGGGACGCAGGCCTCCCTGGCCGTGGGTATCCTTTCGGTACTCTGCGTATTGGTCATCGGTGTGACCTTGGGCGCCTTGGCAGGCTTCTACGGTGGCTGGCTGGACGCCGTCCTCGCCCGCTTGGGCGATATTTTCTTCGCATTGCCCCTGATCCTCGGCGCCCTGGTTCTGACCCAGCTGCCCATGTTCCGGGAAAACAAGAGCGTCTGGACCGTGGTCCTGGTGATCTCACTGCTGGCATGGCCGCAGATGGCACGTATTACCCGTGGTGCCGTCATTGAGGTCCGTAATGCCGACTTCGTTACGGCAGCCCGTGCCTTGGGAGTTTCCAAGTTCGGTTCATTGCTGCGGCACGTGCTGCCGAACGCCCTGGCTCCGGTCATCGTGCTCGCAACGCTGGAACTGGGCGTCTTCATCGTCGCCGAAGCAACTCTTTCGTTCCTCGGTATCGGCTTGCCCCCAAGCATCATGTCCTGGGGTAACGACATTGCAGGCGCGCAGGTGGCAATCCGCACCAACGTGGCGATCCTGCTGTATCCCGCCGCTGCATTGTCCATCACCGTGCTGAGCTTCATCATGCTTGGCGATGCGGTACGCGATGCCCTGGATCCGAAGGCCCGTCAGCGATGAGAGACAACACCATGACATCTGATATCCGCATCGAGGAGTCCGGTTCGCGTCAGGCAATGCCGCTCCTTGAAATCCGAGATCTTGCCATCACCTTCAAAACCGGAAGTGGTGAGGTCAAGGCAGTCAAGAACGCACACCTCACCATCATGCCGGGCGAAACCGTCGCCATTGTGGGTGAATCAGGTTCCGGAAAATCGACGACGGCGCTTGCTGCCATCGGTCTTCTGCCCACCAACGGCAGGGTCTCCGGCGGGCAGATCCTGCTCGACGGCGAGGACATCGCCAACGCCTCTGAGAAGCGCATGATCGAGCTCCGCGGCAATACGATCGGCATGGTCCCGCAGGACCCCATGTCGAACCTCAATCCCGTTTGGAAAATCGGGTACCAGGTCAAGGAAACGCTGCGGGCCAACGGTAAGCCGAGCGGACCGGACGACGTCGCGAGGGTGCTGGCCCAAGCCGGCCTGCCGGACGCGCATCGCCGTGCCAAGCAGTATCCGCACGAGTTTTCCGGCGGTATGCGCCAGCGTGCCCTGATTGCCATTGGCCTGTCCTGCCAGCCGCGCCTCCTGATCGCGGATGAGCCCACCTCGGCACTGGATGTGACAGTCCAGCGGCAGATACTGGACCACCTGGAAACCATGACCACGGAACTGGGCACCTCGGTGTTGCTGATCACCCACGATCTGGGTCTCGCGGCCGAGCGTGCGGACAAGGTCGTAGTGATGTACCAGGGCAACGTGGTGGAGGCCGGGCCGTCCCTGGAGCTTCTCCAGAACCCGCAGCACCCCTACACCCAGCGCCTGGTGGCTTCGGCGCCGTCGTTGGCCTCCCGCCGAATCCAGGTGGCCAAGGAACAGGGCATCGAAACCGATGAGCTGCTGGCACCGGCCGACGGCCAGACCGTGGCGGCTGCGGACGAGGTGCTCAAGATCGAGGACCTCACCAAGGTGTTCAAGCTGCGTTCGGGCTTTGGCCGCAGCACCGACTTCACGGCTGTGGACAAGGTGTCCTTCGGCGTCAAGCGGGGAACCACGACGGCGATCGTAGGTGAGTCCGGTTCCGGTAAGTCCACAGTGGCCCAAATGGTGCTGAACCTGCTGAAGCCGACCTCCGGCCGGATCGTCTTCGATGGGGTGGATACGTCCACCCTCGGCAGGAAGGAACTGTTCGCGTTCCGTCGCAGGGTGCAGCCCATCTTCCAGGATCCGTACGGTTCACTTGACCCGATGTACAACATCTTCCGTACCATCGAGGAGCCGCTTCGCACGCACAACGTGGGAAACGCGGCCAGCCGGGAAAAGAAGGTCCGTGAACTCCTGGACCAGGTGGCACTGCCGCAGTCCATGATGCAGCGGTTCCCGAACGAGCTCTCCGGTGGACAGCGGCAGCGGGTGGCCATCGCACGGGCGCTGGCCCTGGACCCGGAAGTCATCATCTGCGATGAGGCCGTGTCCGCGCTGGACGTGCTGGTGCAGGCGCAGGTGCTGAACCTGTTGGCTGAACTCCAGTCCAACCTGGGCCTGACCTACCTGTTCATCACCCACGACCTCGCCGTGGTTCGGCAGATCGCGGACCACGTGTGCGTCATGGAGAAGGGCAAGCTGGTGGAGACCGGTGCCACCGACGATGTTTTCGAGTCCCCGCAGATGGAGTACACGAAGGCCCTGCTCAATGCGATCCCCGGTGCCAGCCTGATGCTGCCGCCTGAGGTTGCCTGACAGTTTTCAGCCAGAGAGCAGTGGAGCCGGTACCCGTCAGGGAGCCGGCTCCACTGCTGTGTCGCTCTACTGCTGCGTTCCCTCCTCCAGGTGCAGCTCACGGAGGCGGGTTTCCAACAACCGTCCCAATGCCTTATGGCCTGCTGGATTCATATGGACGGCATCCGCCAGGTTGGCGGATTGGCCGTGCTTTGTCAGCCAGTCACCTACTGCTACAAAGGGCAGGCTGTGGCTGGCTGCCACTGTTCCCAGAAGCGCGTCCACCTCACTGCGCCGGCCCCCGCCGTCTAGCACTCCACGGCCCAGGGTTCCTATCATGGCCAGCTCCGCCTGTGGATAGCGCTTAGTCAGCTCTGCGATCAGCAAGTGCGCGTTGGCAGCGATCTGCTCGTTGGTGGCTCCGCGTGCGGCATCGTTCCCACCGCCTTGGATGACGATCAGGGAAGGGGCACCGTCAGGCAGTTTCCAGTCTCCTTCACGCAGTGCGTCAAGGTAGTTGCCGGTCTCACCGTTAGCCACCACAAATCCTGTACCGCCCAGCCCGCAGAAGTGCACGCTGTAGCCAATCGCTGCCAGGCCAAGGCGGGGCCAGCCGTTGGCCGGTTCGGATTGGGAATCGCCGATCAGCAGGGCCGTGGGCTTCACGGCAGGGGGCTTGGAATTGGGCGAAACTGAAGGAGACACCGCAGATGTGGGTGCCGACGTCGAAGCAGGGACCGGCGTGGACGGCGCCGTACCGGTTGGCGAAACGCCAGGTGCCATGGCGGCGGGTGGGGTGGCGGGCCCGCAGCCGATCAGGAGGATGCCCACAAGGACCGCTGATGCGACAAAGCGGGGCAGGGCCGAGGATTTTCGCGTCAAGTGGTCTCCGGGCTTGCTCAAGGTCGTAGAGCCATGATGGTGCTATGAATACAAAAAATCCAGTGATCTTAATCACTAACTGACGCAGTGGTGCAGGAAGGACGCGGGGCAGGAAGCCGGCAATCTCTGGTTTTTAGGCCAATAATTGCCTCAGCCGTTAGAATGAAGGAAGGTGCCCTGTGCTAAGGGGCCGATCCGTCGTGCGTTCCAGTTGGAAATGTCGCGATACTTTACCGCTGACCCACGAATCGAGTCATTACGCATGTCTGAAACCACCACCAACACCGCCGCGAACACTGCGTCACGCAGTGATCTGCGCAACGTCGCGATCGTGGCCCACGTTGACCACGGCAAGACCACCCTGGTCGACGCCATGCTCAAGCAGACCAACTCCTTCGCCGAGCACAACCACCTCGAAGACCGCGTTATGGACTCCGGTGACCTCGAGCGTGAAAAGGGCATCACCATCCTGGCGAAGAACACCACCGTTGCCTACAACGGACCTTCGTCCAAGGGTGAGACCATCACCATCAACGTCATCGACACTCCCGGCCACGCCGACTTCGGCGGCGAGGTGGAGCGCGGCCTGTCCATGGTTGACGGCGTCGTCCTGCTCGTTGACGCTTCCGAAGGTCCGCTGCCGCAGACCCGCTTCGTATTGCGTAAGGCCCTGGCTGCGCACCTGCCTGTGATCCTGCTGGTCAACAAGACCGACCGTCCCGATGCCCGCATCGAGGAAGTCGTCCATGAGTCCATGGACCTGCTGCTAGGCCTGGCTTCTGACCTAGCCGACGAAGTTCCGGACCTGGACCTGGACAAGATCCTCGAAGTTCCCGTGGTTTATGCTGCTGCCAAGGTTGGCCGCGCGTCCCTGGAGCAGCCGGCTGACGGCACCGCGCCGGAGAACGAGGACCTGGAACCGCTTTTCCAGACCATCATCGAGCACATCCCTGCGCCCACCTACAACCCGGATGGTGTCCTGCAGGCGCACGTCACCAACCTGGATGCTTCGCCGTTCCTGGGCCGCCTCGCGCTGCTCCGTATCTACAACGGAACCCTGCGTAAGGGCCAGACCGTTGCTTGGGCCCGTGCCAACGGTGAACTCAAGAACGTCAAGATCACCGAACTGCTGGCCACCAAGGCACTGGACCGTGTTCCCACCGACTCCGCCGGCCCGGGTGAGATCGTCGCCGTCGCCGGCATCGAAGAGATCACCATCGGTGAGACCCTGACCGACGCCGAGAACCCGCAGCCGTTGCCGCTGATCACGGTTGACCCGCCGGCAATCTCCATGACCATCGGTATCAACACCTCCCCGATCGCGGGTAAGGTCAAGGGCCACAAGGTCACGGCACGCCAGGTGAAGGACCGCCTGGACAAGGAACTGATTGGTAACGTTTCCTTGAACGTTCTGCCTACCGAGCGTCCCGACGCTTGGGAAGTCCAGGGCCGTGGCGAATTGGCTCTGTCCATCCTCGTTGAGCAGATGCGCCGTGAAGGCTTCGAGCTCACCGTTGGCAAGCCGCAGGTAGTGACCAAGACCGTTGATGGCAAGATCCACGAGCCGATGGAGCACATGACCATCGACGTGCCGGAAGAATACCTCGGCGCTGTCACCCAGCTCATGGCCGCACGCAAGGGCCGCATGACCAATATGGCCAACCACGGTACCGGCTGGTGCCGCATGGAGTTCATCGTTCCGGCCCGTGGCCTGATCGGTTTCCGCACCAAGTTCCTCACGGACACCCGTGGAGCCGGCATCGCTTCCTCGCTGGCTGAAGGATATGAGCCGTGGGCCGGCCCCATCGAATACCGCACCAACGGTTCGATCGTGGCTGACCGCTCAGGCGTTGTCACCCCGTTCGCGATGATCAAGCTCCAGGAACGCATGACCTTCTTCGTGCAGCCCACCTCTGAGGTCTACGAGGGCATGATCGTTGGCGAGAACTCCCGCGCCGATGACATGGACGTGAACATCACTCGCGAGAAGCAGCTCACCAACATGCGTGCAGCTTCCTCGGACACCTTCGAGAACATGACGCCGCCGCGCGACTTGACCCTCGAAGAGTCTCTCGAATTCGCCCGCGAAGACGAGTGCGTCGAGGTCACCCCGGAATCCATCCGCATCCGCAAGGTCATCCTGGACGCCAGCGAGCGCTCCAAGGCCAACCGCCAGCGCGCCAAGGTCTAGCCAGCCACTCAGCAAGCCTGAGTAGCTCCAGCAAAAAGCTGCCGGAACGGCAGGCGGGACGCCCCGCCGTCGTTCCGGCAGTTTTTGCTTAAATCCGGATCTGAATACGGAGTCAGGGTCGCGGAGCCCGCGGCGCCCGACGTTCCGGTGCAGGAGGCACCGCCTTGGCTGCGACAACGTCGGAAAGCGCGATGTCGACGTCGGCCTTCCGGGTCTGCACGGTGCAGGCGCTGGCATCGCATCTCAGCAGCAGGCCCAGGGCGTCCGTGAATCCCTCTCCGTAGCGGTAGCGGACCACCACGCGGGTGCCTGTGGCGGCGGATGCCAGGAAATCACGGGGGCTCGTGGGGGTGGGATTCACGTGTTTATCCTAAGCCGCGTTCATACTAGGACGCAGGGATGGGTTCGTTGGAACAGACTGGGAGATAATAGGCTCAGTAGGCAAGAACGCGGCGGAAACGCTGGACGAGACAACCGGTCGAAGCCGGAAAACAACCTGGAGAGGCAAGGGACGTGACGTACGTAATCGCGCAGCCGTGTGTAGATGTCAAGGACAAGGCCTGTATTGAAGAGTGCCCGGTCGACTGCATCTACGAAGGTGAGCGTTCGCTGTACATCCACCCGGACGAATGCGTTGACTGTGGTGCCTGCGAGCCGGTTTGCCCGGTAGAGGCTATCTACTACGAAGACGATACCCCCGAGGAATGGGCGGATTACTACAAGGCCAACGTGGAGTTCTTCGATGACCTGGGATCGCCCGGTGGCGCGGCCAAGCTTGGCAACACCGGCAAGGACCACCCCATGATTGCCGCCCTTCCGCTGCAGAACCAGGACCACTGAGCCAACATGGCTGAGGCAACCGGGACTGCGTCCTTCGGGCTGAATCTACCGGACTACCCGTGGGAGGCCATGGCACCGTATCTGGCCAAGGCTTCGGATCACCCTGGTGGATTGGTGAACCTGTCCATCGGCACCCCGGTGGATCCGACGCCGGCACTCATCCAGGATGCCCTCCGTGCCGCGACGGATGCACCCGGGTATCCCACGGTGCACGGCACGCCAACGCTTCGCCAGGTCATCTGCGCCTGGTTTGAACGCCGCCGCGGCGTCCCGAATCTGGATCCGCGCGATGTTATGCCCACTGTCGGCTCGAAAGAACTCGTGGCCTGGTTGCCGCTGCTGCTCGGGCTGGGCAAGGGCGACGTCGTGGTTCGTCCCACCGTGGCTTACCCCACGTACGACATTGGCGCCACGCTGGCGGGGGCTACGTCGGTGGCAGCAGATGACCTCGACTCACTCGATGACGCCACCCGCGCCCGGGTGCGGCTTGTTTGGGTCAATTCGCCTGGAAACCCTACGGGCAGCGTCCGCAGTGTCGATTCGCTCAGGGGCCTGGTGGCCGGAGCGCGGCAGCTGGGTGCTGTGGTTGCCTCGGACGAATGCTACGCGGAACTCGGCTGGGGGGAGTGGGACGTCCAGCGCGGCGGCCAGCCTGTTCCCAGCATCCTGGATCCTCGCGTAACCGGTGGTTCCAACGAAGGCCTGCTGGCCGTCTACTCGCTGAGCAAGCAGTCAAACCTGGCAGGTTACCGCGCGTCGTTCGTCGCCGGCGCACCGGATTTGATGGCCAACCTGGTCAACAGCCGCAAACATGCCGGCATGATTGTGCCGTATCCGGTGCAGGAAGCGCTCCGGGTGGCACTCGGCGACGACATCCATGTGCAGGAGCAGAAGGATTTGTACCGCTCGCGGCGTGAACGCCTGGTTCCCGCACTGGAAACCTTCGGCCTGACCATCCATGAGTCCCACGCCGGGCTGTACCTGTGGTGCACCGCCGGCGAGGATACCTGGACCACGGTCGACCGTCTGGCCTCGCTCGGCATCGTCGTCGGGCCGGGGGTGTTTTATGGCCGCGCCGGCGAGGGCTTTATCCGGGTTGCCCTCACCGGAACCGATGAACGCATTGATGAGGCCGTAAGGCGGCTGATATCAGGGCAGTAACGAACGTGTGACTCGTGCCACTTCAGCGCGTAGTTTAGCAGGATCCGGCGGTTTTGAATTAGTGGACACCTGCACTTGCGCTGTAGCTTAACAGTGACTATCAAAGCCTCATGAAGGGGACTCCATGACTGAGAACAACAGCGCTACCCTGCATCACGCAGGCGGGGAGCTCAAGCTCCCGCGCATCCAGGTTGTAGAAGGAAACGAAGGTTATGACGTTTCCAAGCTGCTGAAGCAGACGGGCGCAGTCACTTTCGACCCCGGCTTTATGAACACCGCAGCAACCACTTCTGCCATCACCTACATCGACGGCGATGCCGGGATCCTGCGGTACCGCGGCTACCCCATCGAGCAGCTGGCTGCGAACTCCAGCTTCCTCGAAGTTTCCTACCTGCTGATTTACGGTAACCTGCCCACCCCCACGGAACTGGAAGCGTTCGATCAGCGGATCCGCCACCACACCCTCCTGCACGAAGAGCTCAAGGGCTTCTTTAGCGGCTTCCCCCGGGACGCCCACCCGATGCCGGTGCTGTCGTCGGCAGTATCTGCGCTGTCCACGTTCTACCAGGATTCCCTGGATCCCAACAACGCCGAACAGGTAGAGGTCTCCACCATCCGCCTGATGGCCAAGCTGCCGGTCATCGCCGCCTACGCGCACAAGAAGTCCATCGGGCAGCCCATGCTCTACCCGGACAACTCCATGAACCTGGTGGAGAACTTCCTGCGCCTGAGCTTCGGTCTGCCAGCTGAGCAGTATGAGCTGGATCCGGTCGTCGTGAAGGCCCTGGATCTGCTGCTGATCCTGCATGCAGACCACGAGCAGAACTGTTCCACGTCTACGGTCCGCCTGGTGGGGTCCTCCGACGCCAACCTCTTCGCCTCCGTTTCGGCCGGAATCCACGCTCTTTCCGGGCCGGCCCACGGCGGTGCCAACGAAGCCGTCCTGAAGATGCTCCGCCAGATCCAGGCTGAAGGCACCAAGCCCGAATCCTACATGGAAAAGGTCAAGAACAAGGAGGACGGCGTCCGCCTGATGGGCTTCGGTCACCGCGTCTACAAGAACTACGATCCGCGGGCCAAGATCGTCAAGAACACCGCGCACGAGATCCTGAGCAAATTGGGCGGCAACGACGAGTTGCTGGACATTGCCCTGCGCCTGGAAGAGAAGGCGTTGAACGATGACTACTTCATCGAGCGCAAGCTGTACCCGAACGTGGACTTCTACACCGGCCTGATCTACAAGGCGATGGGCTTCCCGGAGAAGATGTTCACAGTCCTCTTCGCCATCGGCCGGCTTCCCGGTTGGATCGCGCAGTGGCGCGAGATGGCCAGCGACCCCCAGACCAAGATCGGGCGCCCGCGCCAGCTTTACGTGGGAGAGCCGGCCCGGGACTACCCGGCCCGCTGACGCCCCTGGTGATCGAGCTTGTCGAGATCCGGTTTTCGACTAGCTCAACCACCGGTTGTTACAAAACGGCCGCCCACCTCCATGAGGTGGGCGGCCATTTTTTGTGTCCGGGGCTTGAGCGCCTCCGGTGATCGAGCCTGCTGGTGATCGAGCCTGTCGAGATCCGGTTTCACTCCCCACCCGCTCCCTCGCCTCGCAAGCTCGGCGAGGGAACCCGCCGGGCGTGGGCCCGGCTTGACCACCAGTCAGGAGGACGCGTAGCCCATCGGGTTGTTTTTCTGCCAGCGCCAGTGGTCCTCGCACATCTGTTCCACCGTTTTGGTGGTGGCCCAACTGAGGTCGGCAAGGGCGGATGAGGCGTCGGCCCAGAACGCGGGGAGGTCGCCGTCGCGCCGGCCGGTGATCTCGTAGGGGATCGGTCGGCCAACGGCCTTTTCGAACGCGTGCAGCATCTCGAGCACCGAGGTGCCCTTGCCCGAGCCCAGGTTCCAGCGGAAGACGCCACTGCGTTCCGCGACGTGGTTGAGGGCGGCTACGTGACCTTCCGCGAGGTCGACGACGTGGATGTAGTCCCGGAGGCACGTTCCGTCAGGGGTGTCGTAGTCGCCGCCGAAGACCATGAGCTTGTCCCGCCGGCCCACCGCAACCTGGGCGATAAACGGCACGAGGTTGTTGGGGATACCTTGCGGGTCCTCGCCAATCAGGCCGGAAGGGTGGGCGCCTACCGGATTGAAGTAGCGCAGCAGGGCGATGTGCCAGCGGCTGTCAGCGGCTCCAAGATCCGACAGGACATCTTCGATCTGTTCTTTGGTCCGGCCGTAGGGATTGTCCGCGCCGATTTCCATCTTCTCCACGTAAGGGATGGGGTTGTATCCGCCGTAGACGGTGGCGGAGGAGCTGAAGACGATGGACCGGACCTGGTGCCGGTCCATAACGCGGAGCAGGTTCAGCGTACCCACAAGGTTGTTGTAGTAATACTTCAGAGGTTCGCGCACAGACTCACCGACGGCTTTCAGGCCGGCGAAGTGGATGACGGCGTCGATGCCGGCCCCGGCGAAGACCCGCTCCACAGCGGACTCGTCGACGAGATCCACATCGTGGAACTCCGCTGTCTTCCCGGAGAGCTTGGCCACCCGGCGAAGGGATTCCTCGCTTGAGTTCACCAGGTTGTCGAGGACGATGACGTCGTGACCGGCTTGTTGCAGGGACAATACGGTGTGCGAGCCGATGTAGCCTGTGCCTCCGGTAACCAGAATCTTCATATCTCAAAACTATCCCATCCGATGGCTGTGATGCCGCCAGCCAACGGCAGCCGGTGTGGTGTGGCAGCTTGGGAAGCACGTCTGTGCTAAAAAAGGGGGGTGCCCAAAATAGTTGATGCCCAGGCCCGCAGGCAGGACGTAGTGGACGCAGTGTGGCGGATCATTGCCAGCGATGGGCTGGAACGGGCATCGTTGCGTGAAGTTGCAGACGAAGCCGGACTGGCGGTTGGTTCGGTCCGGCACTATTTCACCGGCAGCGAGGAACTGCACCGCTACGCCTTTGCCGCTGTGGTGGACCGTGTCCTGCGTCGGCTCTCCGTCGCCGAAGGGGAAGTCCTGGCACAGAAGCCTGGCAGCCCGGCCCACCGTGAAGCTGTTTTAACACTTTTGGGTGAATTCCTTCCCCTGGATGAGAAACGGGCGATGGATGCCTGCGTCTGGATGGCATTCAAGAACGCCGCCAGGATCAGGCCAGGCCTATCGGCTGAAGCAGACCGCAGCCACCGGTCGGTGGCGGCCGTGGTGGGCAGGGTCATCCAGAGGCTGCTGCCGGGGGCGGGGTTTGGTGAACGGCTGGTTGTGGAAGCCGAACATCTCCTGGCAGCCCTTGATGGCCTTTGCATGCACGCATTGCTGCAGCCGGAGTGGATGTCTGCTGCGATGTGCCGTGATGTCCTGGAATCGCACCTGGCAGGAATTGAAGCACGTTCCAGCGGCTAACCCCTGCCCTGTGGGAATACACTGGGAAGCGCGCGCGGACCGGTGAATCCGTCTGGAGTCCAGGCGGCCTAGGAGGGATGATGCATCAACGGGAGGGTGAGGGCTGGCGGATCACCATGGATACCTCTGGCCCTATGATGATCGCCCTCTACATACGTGATGTTGCCGGGCTGGAAGGAATTGGCCAGCCTGCCTTGTGCTCCGCTTCGCCAAAGATCCGGGCGGCCGACCATTCCCACCTGACATCAGACGTCGGCGGGCAGAGCACCCTGCGGACGGAATGGGAGGCCTGGTGGCATCAACTGCTCAAGGCGTACCCGAAGTGCGATCCTGATCTCTCCCCGCCGGACTTCGCTTCATTTGGCAATTCACCGGCATTGCAGCGGGTCCTTAGAGCCCACTTCGGCGCGGCCCTCAGTTGGACGCGGGACCGCCGCAGCGAGTATGCCGAGCTGGAGGCGGAACGTGAGGCAGCGGGAGCCCAACTGCTCCTGGATGACCTGGTTGAGGACAGGCTGATGGAACTTGGCCGTGGCGCGCGCGACTTTCAGCTGGACATCATAGAGCTGCCGTTAAACGAGCTGCGTGCGTGGTACCTCGAACCTAACCGGATCATCATGAGCCAGGATCTCCTGAACCAGCCTGAACTGTTCCGCAGTTACGTGCAGCCGGTAGTGGAACTGCTCGCTTAGGTGCCTTCGCTGACAGCCAGGCGAAGGGTGACGGTGCCGGCTCCGGCGCCCGCGCCGCTTTCCTGCCAGCCGGTTTTGCTGGCCCGGTCCCAGGTTTGCCCGTCAACGTCCACAGAGGTGATGCCAAGGTGCTTGGCGCTGGCCACGGCCCACTGCGCTACTGACCAGGAATAGGGTGTTTGAATCTGCAGCACACCGCCGGCTTCAGTGGCTGTGACGGTGCCGTAGCTTGCCTCAAGTGCTTGAATAACTGCAGCAGAATTACCGGCGGCCTCGGGGGAGCGGAGCGTGCAGTCAACGGCGGCCGGGGCCTGGCCTGTCAGTCCTGACGCGAAGGCCCGGCCCATGCCCTCGTGCTCTGCGTACGCGCTCGGGTAGGCGGAGCGCTGCACGCGCTGTGCGGCCTCGGTGATTGGCAGGTCTTCGTAACCCGGAATGGTTACGAGGACGTCATAAAAAGCATTGGCCGCGTAGTACGGGTCCATCACCTGGTCTTCGGTGCCCCAGCCCTGCGAAGGACGCTGCTGGAACAACCCCCGGGAGTCGGGACCAACCTTGTCGCCGTAATCGATATTGCGGAGCTTCGATTCCTGCATGGCTGTGGCCAGGGCGATCGCGGCCGCCCTGGGCGGCAGGCCTCTTCTCACGGAGACGGCGGAAATCAACGCGGCATTGTGGGCCTGATCGGTGGCGAGCTCTGCCTGGAGGGATCCGACGACGGCGGTGCAGCGCTCCGAGACCCACGTCTCGGAGCGCTGCAAAAAGTTGATGGCGATGTATACCCCGCCGACTGCAAGGACCAGGACGAGGACTAAGATCAGTGCCCGGCGGATGCTACGTCGTAGGGGCACGTGATCAGTTGGCGTGCAGAGCGTCGTTCAACTCGACGGTCTGGCCCTTGCGCGGCAGTGCCTCGACGGCGCCGTTCGTGGAGTTGCGGCGGAAGAGCAGGTTGGGAACGCCGGACAGTTCCACAGCCTTGACGATCTTGGTGGTGTCCTCGCCCACTTCATCCTTGGGGCCCGGGACGCGGACCCGGGTGCCGGCGGTGACGTAGAGGCCGGCCTCCACAACGCTGTCGTCACCGATGCTGATGCCGACGCCGGAGTTGGCGCCCAGCAGGACGCGCTCACCGATGACAATCTTTTCCTTGCCGCCACCGGACAGGGTGCCCATGATGGAAGCCCCGCCGCCCACATCAGTACCGTCCCCGGCGACAACACCGGCGGAGATCCGGCCCTCAACCATGGAAGTGCCGAGGGTGCCGGCGTTGAAGTTCACGAATCCTTCGTGCATCACGGTGGTGCCTTCGGCCAGGTGGGCACCCAGGCGGACGCGGTCGGCATCGGCAATGCGGACACCGGCCGGGACAACGTAGTCCACCATGCGCGGGAACTTGTCTACGCCGTAGACGGTCACGGCGCCGCGCTTACGCAGCCGGGCACGGGTCAGTTCGAAGCCCTCGACGGCGGCCGGGCCGAAGTTGGTCCATACAACGTTGGGGAGCTTGCCGAAGATGCCATCGAGGTTGATGGTGTTCGGCTTGACCAGGCGGTGGGACAGCAGGTGCAGGCGCAGGTAGGCGTCAGCTGTGTCTGCTGGAGCCTCATCCAGGTTGATCTGGACGAAAACCACTTTCTGCTCTGTGCCGCGGTCGGCGTCGGAGCCGGCGGACGCGATCTCCTCCAGGACACTGTCCGCATTCTCCACGCCCCGCAGGCTCTCCGCCGCGACACCGAGGGCAGGTGCCGGGAACCAGACGTCCAGGACCGTCGATTGGGCGGCAGCACCGGTGCCGGTGGTGGCAATGGTGGCCACGCCAAAACCGTAGGCGGAGCGGGTATTGGCGGCTGCGGTCTGGTTTTCGGGCACGGTGGAAGCGGCAGTCTCAGTCATGGCATCAGTCTATCGAGAGCCGGCGGCAAGACTCGAACTAGACTGGCAGCGTGACTGCCCATGCTGCCTCCCTGAATCCTGTTCCGAACCGCCCGGCCGTTCCGCCCCTTGACCTCAGGCAGGACGTGGCCCTGCTGACGGCGGCCGTGATCGACGTCGAAAGTGTCTCCGGCAACGAAGGTCCGCTGGCAGACGCCGTCGAAGCTGCATTGCGCGCCCTGCCCGGCCTGAACGTCCTCCGGGACGGTGATGCAATCATTGCCCGTACTGAGCTTGGCCGTGCGGAGCGGGTCATTCTGGCCGGGCACCTGGACACCGTGCCGCTGCCCACTACTCCGGGGGCTTTAGGTACTGTTCCCTCCAGCTGGGAGTCCGGCATTCCCGGTGAGGGCGTCCTCTACGGCCGCGGCACCACGGATATGAAAGGCGGTGTTGCTGTCCAGCTGGCCCTTGCGGCACGGTTGTTCGACGGCGGCACGGAGCCGGTCAAGGACGTCACCTTTGTGTTTTATGACCACGAGGAAGTGGAAGCGGTGAAAAGCGGCCTGGGCCGGCTGCTCCGCAATCATCCGGAACTCCTGGGCGCCGATTTTGCCATCCTCCTGGAACCTACGCATGGCACCGTGGAAGGCGGCTGCAACGGGACCAGCCGCTTCGAGGCGACCACCCGCGGTGAGGCTGCCCACTCTGCGCGCGCCTGGATGGGCAGCAACGCCATTCACGCCGCGGCGCCGATCCTGGCGCGGCTGGCTGCCTATGAGCCGTTGACCGTCAACGTGGACGGTCTGGACTACCGCGAGAGCCTGAATGCAGTCAGGATCCACGGCGGCACAGCCGGCAATGTCATCCCGGACAAATGCGTGGTGGAGATTAACTACCGCTTCGCGCCGGACAAAACCCCTGACCAGGCCGAAGCCCACGTCCGCGAACTGCTGGACGGTTTTGACGTGGTCCGCACTGACGCCGCGGCCGGTGCCCGCCCGGGGCTGAACCACCCCGCCGCAGCGTCCTTCGTCGCGGCTGTTGGCGCCGAGCCCAAGCCCAAGTACGGCTGGACGGATGTGGCCCGCTTCAGCGAACTGGGGATTCCTGCCGTCAACTTCGGCCCCGGCGATCCCTTGCTCGCCCACAAGGACAATGAACACGTCGACGCCGATGCCATCCGGAAGTGTCTG
The DNA here is from genome assembly GCF_055361265.1 of Pseudarthrobacter sp. TRD_SC_9. Classification (NCBI taxonomy): domain Bacteria; kingdom Bacillati; phylum Actinomycetota; class Actinomycetes; order Micrococcales; family Micrococcaceae; genus Pseudarthrobacter; species Pseudarthrobacter sp. TRD_SC_9. The sequence continues at coordinate 2,717,462 of NZ_CM143956.1, read as the reverse complement.
GTGGCCCTGCAGACGTGGCTGGCAGGGTAGCAGCCGCGGCAGGAAAACCGTCAACTGAAAAGGTCCGCAGCCGTGTGGCTGCGGACCTTCTCAGTTGGAATGGGAGGACTATTTGGCGGCCAGGGGATCTCCCGCAGGGGCGGCTGCAGCCACTCCGCCAGCGGCCTTCGCGGACCCGCGGCGCTCGATCCAGACGGCCAGCCGTGATACCGCGATGTTGATGGCAATGTAGATGCCCGCGGCCACAAAGAAGATGGGGAACAGGTACTGGCTGCCGAGGAAGTCAGCCATCACCTGGACAGCCCGCAGAAGTTCAGGGTACGCAACGATATAGCCAAGGGAAGTGTCCTTGAGCAGGACCACCAGCTGGGCCACCAACGAGGGCATCATCCGCCGAACAGCCTGCGGCAACTCGATCAGCATCCTGGACTTGAAACTGGTCAGGCCGATAGCAAGTCCCGCTTCGCGCTGGCCCTTGGGCAAGGACTGTATGCCGGCCCGGATGATTTCCGCGAAGACGGCCGAGTTGTAGAGCACCAAACCGGTCACGACAGCAATGAACGGGGACGTTGCAAACACCAGCAGCACAAAGAACATCATCAGGACAACCGGCATGCCACGTAGGAATTCCAGGAGCACGCGGGTGGGGATCCGGATCCACGGGACCAGCGAGATGCGCAGCAGGCTCAGCAGCAGGCCCAGCGGGAACGCGATGACGGCGGCCAGGGCGGCCGCGCTGAGTGTTGCCCCGATTCCATTGGCAATCAGGGTCCAGACGTCACCCCGGGTAAAGATCGCCCAGCGGCGGCCTTCAAAAATGCCCTGCTGGGCAAGGGTGAAGACGATGAAGGCGAGGAGTCCGAGAATCAGGACAGCACCAAGGGCGGAGGCGATGACGGAGAAGCGGCGGGCCTTGGGGCCTGGGGCATCGTAAAGAACAGAAGTCATCGGGCGATCGCCACCTTTCGTTCGACGGTGCTGGCAAGGATGCCCAGCGGAACAGTCAGGAGCAGGTAGAAGAAGGCAACGCCCAGCAGTACCGCAAGCACCTGGTCGCCGTTTGCATTAGCGAGTTGGCGGCCGTAGCCGAACAGCTCCAGCACATAGAAGGCACCTGCCACCGACGAGTTCTTGACCAGCGCGATGAGGATGTTGATCATGGGCGGAATCACCGTCCGGAGTGCCTGCGGCAGGATGATAAGGCTCAGGACCTGACCGAACTTCATGCCGATGCTGCGGGCGGCCTCGGCCTGTCCCACGGGAACGCTGTTCACGCCCGAACGGACAGCCTCGGCAATAAAGGCTGAGGTGTAGGTGCTGAGCGCGATGATGGCCGCGATCTCAAACTGCTCGAACGTCACGCCCAGCCGGGGCAGCACCACCGCGGCAAAGAAGAAGGCGATGGTCAGTGGCGTGTTGCGAAGGATCTCTACATAGACGGTGCTGAAACCGCGGAGGGCCGCGACGGGAGAGACGCGGGCTGCCGCCACGAAGGTGCCGAGCACCAGGGCGATTATGCCGGAGACAACGGAAAGATAAAGAGTGCGGAGAAAGCCATCCCAGTAGGCGGGAAGGTTTTCGATGATGACGTCCATGTGATCCTTCAGCGGTGTCGTGGACTGGAACGGAAATGACAAGCAGGTGCCAGACAGGAATCCCGCCCGGCACCTGCTTTGGGGTCAATCAGTATCGGTTGAGCTCCGGCAGGTCTGGCGCCGTCTTGATGACCGCTCCCGCGGTGGCTTCCCAGGCCTTCTTGTACGATCCGTCTTCCTGGAAGGTTTCGAGCTGGTCGTTGATCCAGTTGCGGAACTCGGTGTCTTCCTTCTTCAGGCCAATTCCGTAAGGCTCCTTGGTGAAGGTTTCGTCCGAGGCGAGCTTGAAGGCGTCCGGCTCCTTGTCCACAAAACCGGCCAGAATGACGTTGTCAGTGGTCACAGCTTCAACTTGCTTGTTGCGCAGGGGCTCCAGGCAAGCGGAGTACGTGGCGACAGGAACGAGTTCTGCTCCGTACTTGTCCACAATGGTGCCGGCGGGGGTAGAGCCCGTCACGGAGCAGACCTTCTTGCCTTTGACGTCTTCCGGCGTCTTGATCGAGTCATTGTCCTTGTTGACCATCAGGGCCTGGCCGGCCTCGTAGTATGGCCCGGCAAAGCTGACAACTTCCTTGCGCTTGTCATTGATGGTGTAGGTGGCGATGACGATGTCCACCTGGCCCTGCTTGATGAACTCTTCACGGTTGGCCGAAACAGTCTCGGACCACTCGATCTTGTCCGCGGGAATCCCCAGCTTGCCGGCAATCAGCTTGCCCATTTCGACGTCGAAGCCGACCGGCTTGCCGTCCAGGCCGACCTGGCCGAACAGCGGCTGGTCGAACTTGGTACCGATCTTGATGGTGCCGGCCTTGGAGAGCTTTTCCATCGTGGTTCCGGGAGCGAACGTCGGAGCTTCTTCGACAGGAGCCGTTTCTGCCGGAGTGCCTCCACCGCCACAGGCGCTGAGCGTCAGGGCCATGGCCGCACCGGCTGCGAGGAGGATGGATTTCCGCCTGGAGATAAATGCCTTCATGACATTCCTTTCATTGGGTGGCCGCTTGTGGCGGCCCGGATGCGATTTGGATGAGTTGGGGAATCAGTGGGTGAGGAGCTTGGACAGGAAGTCCTTGGCGCGGTCGGTCTTCGGGTTGGTGAAGAACTCTTCGGGCGTAGCGTCCTCGATGATTTCTCCGTCGGACATGAAGACGACGCGGTCAGCGGCCTTGCGGGCAAAACCCATCTCATGGGTGACCACGATCATGGTCATGCCTTCCTTCGCCAGTTGGACCATGACGTCCAGGACCTCGTTGATCATCTCGGGGTCCAGTGCGGAGGTGGGCTCGTCGAACAGCATCACCTTCGGTTTCATGGCCAGGGCCCGGGCAATGGCCACTCGCTGCTGCTGGCCGCCGGAAAGCTGCGCCGGAAGCTTCGGAGCCTGGTGGCCCACGCCGACGCGTTCAAGCAGGGTCATGGCATCCTGGTCGGCCTTCGCCTTGGCCGTGCCCTTGACTTTGATCGGGCCCAGGGTCACATTTTCCAGAATGGTCTTGTGCGCAAAGAGGTTGAAGGACTGGAAAACCATCCCGACGTCGGCGCGAAGCCGGGCGAGTTCCTTGCCTTCTTCCGGCAGCACCTTGCCATCGATCTTGATGGTGCCGCTCTCGATGGTTTCGAGGCGGTTGATGGCGCGGCAGAGCGTGGATTTTCCGGAGCCGGACGGCCCGATGACCACTACAACCTCGCCCTTGCGGACGTGGAGATTGATGTCCTTGAGTACGTGCAACTGGCCGTAGTGCTTGTTAACGGCGTTCAGGGAGACGAGGGCATCGCCGGGCACATAAGTAGTCATAGGAAGAATCTAGCGAACAATGTCGCCATATGATGGCAATCACTCCTACTTCCTACCGAATCGTGACTGAAGAGATACCGGCGGGTGCACGGGCGGGCAGCGCGCTAGCCTAGAGCAATGAGCAATATTCCAGACCCTTCCAACCCTTCCCAGCCCCGACGGAAAGGGCCGCTGGAACTTCGGCGAAAACAGGCCGCGGTGGAGATGTCGGATCAGCACCTGCTGGACACCAAGGGGCCAGGCCAGTTTGTACACACGGATCCTTGGCGTGTGCTGAGGATCCAGAGCGAATTCGTTGAAGGGTTTGGCGCGCTCGCGGACCTCGGCCCGGCCGTCAGCGTGTTTGGTTCCGCACGGACCAAGCCTGGCACCACTTATTACGACATGGCCATTGAAGTGGGCCGCCACCTCGCCCAGTCGGGAGTAGCTGTCATCACCGGGGGTGGCCCGGGGTCCATGGAGGCAGCCAACCGGGGCGCAGTGGACGGTAACGGAGTGTCCGTTGGCCTGGGCATCGAACTGCCCTTTGAACAGGGTCTCAATCCCTGGGTAGACCTTGGCGTCAACTTCCGGTACTTCTTCGCCCGCAAGACCATGTTCGTCAAATACGCCCAGGGATTCATAGTCCTCCCCGGCGGACTGGGCACGCTTGACGAGTTGTTTGAAGCAATGGTGCTGGTTCAGACCCGCAAGGTGACGTCCTTTCCGATCATCCTCCTGGGCGTCGATTTTTGGACCCCCATGATCGATTGGCTGCGCGGAACACTCGTCGCTGAGGGCATGGTGTCGGAACAGGACCTCGATCTGATCCAGGTCGTGGATGATCCCGCGGAGGCAGTGCGCCACGTCTTGCAGGGCAGCGTGCGTCCCTCATCGTTGAACGGAGAGAACCCTCCGGAGTGATCAGACCGGCCGATTTCTGGCACGATGGAGCACGTGAGCTACTTTCTGGTTTTCCTCGCCGTTGTGCTGTTGGGTGCCATTGCGTGGCTGGGGCCCGGCATTCGCAGGCAGGGTGCTGTTGGCGACGTCGTTGATGACGCACTCGGCGAACCCGTTGCGGACCTCCCCCCTGTCCTTTTGCCTGCAGAGGTAAGGCCTGCTGACATTGACCGGATCCGGTTCTCACTGGGCCTCCGGGGGTATCGGATGGATCAAGTAGACCAAGTGCTTGACCGGCTGCGCGATCAACTAGCTTCCCGCGATGCAGAAATCGTGCGGCTGCAGCAGTTGCAGGCGGGTCAGCCCACTGCCCCGAAGGACGTCCTTGAGCATTGAGACAGATGACGGCCAGGCGGTGAAGCGGCCTGTCCGCTTATACACCGCCGCACCGCTGCTTGCCGCGGTGAAGCGCTGGCCTTGGTGGGTCCAGGTCCTGGCCATCTACGTTGCCGCCCGCCTGGTCAGCGCCTGCATCTTTTCAGCCGCCACGCTCCAGCAAGGTGCCGGACCTTGGGGGCCGGCGCGCCCGGGTTACTGGGACTTCATCAACATCTGGGACGCCCGCTGGTACGGCAGGATTTTCAGTGACGGCTATCCGTCTGTCCTGCCAACAGACGAGGCAGGAAAGATCCAGGAGAACACCTGGGCGTTTTATCCGCTTTTCCCGCTCCTGGGCCGGGGACTTTCGGCCATTACCGGGTTGCCGGCAGCCGCTTCCCTGACAATTATCGCCATTCTCTGCGGCCTGGGTGCCGCCGTCGTGGTTTACCTGCTGTTCCGGCAGAAGGCCGATCACGGCGATGCGCTGTGGGGAGTCGTTTTCTTCTCCACCTTCCCGGTATCAGCCATTTTCCAGGTGCCCTACGCGGAGTCGTTGAATACCCTGCTCCTGGCCGCGGCGCTGCTTCTGGTCATCCGACGCATGTATCTGGAAGCGGCGCCGGTGGTGGTTTTGATGTGCCTGTCCAGGCCGGTGGGCGTGGCGTTCGCCGCCATGATCGGGATCCTTCTGCTGATCCACCTGTACAGCTGGTGGAAGGCAGGGAAGCCACGGGACGCGGCCGGCGGGCTTTTCCGGCTTGCCGTCCTGGTGCTGGTCAGCGGTGTGTCAGCAGTGCTCTGGCCCATTGTGGCCTGGATGACCACCGGGGATTTCCAGGCCTACACCAAGACCGAAAGTGTTTGGCGCGGTGGTGACCTGGTGCCGTTTATGCCCTGGTTCCACATGGGTGCGGGACTCTTCGGTCCTGCACTCGGAACCCTGGCGCCCTTTGTGCTGGTGGCGGTATTCGCCTGGCTGATGTTCTGCCCTCCGGTGGTCCGGCTCGGCGTCGAACTGCGGCTTTTCTGCGCGGCCTACATGGCGTACCTTCTGGTCTTCCTGCACCCGCAAACCAGTACTTTCCGGTTGCTGATCCCACTGTTTCCTTTGGCGCTCGGTGCTGCCTTCCTTTCCCGTTCGCGCGCTTACCGCGGGCTGCTGACCGTGATGTTTGTGTTACTGCAAATCGTTTGGATCGTATGGCTGTGGGTGTGGGCCCAACTGCCCGGCGGCGGCGATTATCCGCCCTGACCGGCAGTGATACCTGTCCGGGCCGCCCCGGGATGCCGCACCGGGAATGTCCATCGATTAGCCCCTGCTGCGGAATTACGGGATAATAGGTGCAAGCAAGGACACGACATCCAGCAATGTTCGGTGATGGCTGCGGCATGGTCCGCAGCTATGGCCACGCGTCGCTTGAAGTGCGGACACAGCCCGACCGGGCTGGAAAGTCCTGGGACTATTGGAGGGAATTCCTCATGGCGGCTATGAAACCTCGCACCGGCGACGGCCCTATGGAAGTCACTAAGGAGGGCCGCAGTCTCATCATGCGCGTCCCGCTCGAAGGCGGCGGGCGACTCGTGGTGGAACTGAATGCTGCCGAGGCGGCCAACCTCAAGGAATGCCTGGTGGGCGTCACCGAATAGCCAATCAGCAAAAAGCAGGGTCCGTGGCAACTTGCCGCGGACCCTGCTTTTTGCTGATTCTCTGCAGCGACACTACTTCTTTACGGCTACCAGGAGCCCGTCTCCGGTGGGCAGCATGGCCGATGCCAGGCGCTCGTCATCGCGGATAGACCGGCCAACCTGGCGGAGCACTGTAGTGCTGGCATCCCGGGCAGCCGGGTTGGCCACGCGGTCCTTGTCCAAGGCGTCATTAATGATCAGGAGTCCGCTGGCCTTCAGGAGCCGGACGGCCTGGTCCACGTATCCTGGCAGGCCGGGCTTGTCCGCATCGATGAAAACGAGATCGTAGGCGGCGTCGGTCAACCGGGGCAGGACATCGCCGGCCCGCCCGGAAATGGTCCGGGTCCGGTTGGCGGGGCTCCCTGACTCCAGGAAGGCCTCGCGGGCGGCCCGAAGATGTTCAACGTCAACGTCAATGGTGGTCAGTACGGCCTGCGGGCCGAGACCGCGCAGCAGGCAGACTCCCGAAACGCCGGCACCCGTGCCGATTTCGACGGCGGTCTGCGCCTTTGAGGCTGCGGCGAGCACTGTGAGGGCAGCGCCTACGCCACGTCCGATCGGGGTCACGCCAAGCTCAAAAGACCGTTCCCGGGCGCGCATCAGAATCTCATCCTCGGCAGGCAGATCTTCTGCGTAGGACCAGCTGGTGGACTTATCGGCGCTCATGGGTGTTCGCTTTCTGGGCGGGGGGGACATGGTGGTTCCAGCGTACTGTGTCCCGGTGCAGCTGCCCTGCAGCCGCCGCTGCGGCGCGCGTGAAGATACTACGTGGTGACAGAGGTTACTGGATTCAGGAAATTCCCAGCGAAACCTGCCATGATAAATATCCGGTCAGCCAAGTGGTGATCGGCGCCGAATAACAGATGTAACTATCCGGGCGTTAGCAATCCACGAGGGGAGTGGACGATGTCATCATCAGTTGTGGCACCTGTCCCTGCAGCACAAGAGATCACCAGTGAATGGGTCCGCCCCACCTGGGAAGAAGTGGTTACCAACCACTCAGCGAAGGTATACCGCCTCGCCTACCGGCTGACCGGTAACAAATTCGACGCTGAGGACCTGACCCAGGAAGTCTTTGTCCGTGTTTTCCGTTCGCTGGAGAACTTCCGGCCGGGCACCATTGACGGCTGGCTGCACCGGATTACTACCAACCTCTTCCTTGACCAGGCGCGCCGGAAGAGCCGCATCCGGTTCGATGCGTTGGCAGAGGACGCCGAGTCCCGGATCCCCGGCCGCGAGCCCGGGCCAGAGCAAAGCTTTGAGCTGAACAACCTTGACCTGGACGTCCAGGCCGCACTGGAAGAATTGCCGCCGGACTTCCGTGCCGCCGTCGTGCTTTGCGATCTCGAAGGCCTGTCCTATGACGAAGTGGCGGAGGCACTTGGGGTGAAGCTTGGCACCGTGCGCTCAAGGATCCACCGCGGACGCACTATGCTCCGCGAAAAGCTGGCACACCGCGACCCCCGTCCGCTCCATTCCCGCAAGCCCCGGCTTGCGATGCCCCGCATCGCGGGACTTCGCTGATCGGCGCCATGGGCCCATTCAGCAATTCGCTGCGGAAGCACCACCGTGGTGCTGAACACCTGCGCACCTGCACTGAATGCAGGGCGGCGGTGGAGCGTGAGCGGCGGTATCTGGAGCGGCTCCGGTCGGCCGAAATTCCGGCCGCCAGTACCGATTTCACTGCCCGGCTCCTGGAGCGCACCCATGTCCTCGCCGCCGCGCCCGAACCCGCCGGTGCACAGGGCAGCTTAGCAATACGGATTGTTGCCGCCTCTGCCTCGGGCGCCCTCGCCGCAGCAGGGGTTCTCACCGCTACGGCATTGCTCCTGGCCGGGGACCCCTCGCCGCAGGCTGAGCGTCCGACGTCGGCCACTGCCGTTAGTCCCTTGTCATTCGTGTCCGGTGGAGTCGCGGCAGATGTTGGTTCAGAAACCGCTGCGGGCGGACGCGCCGGGGATTCCGTTTCTTCCCCTTCTGACCCGTCCAGGGAACTAACACCAGCGGATCTGGCTGCCCTCCGGGAGACAGGCTGGGCGTGCCCGGAGCTGGCGTCGGCGGGCTTCCGGCTCGTATCCGCGAAGGTGGTGTCGCGGCAGGGAGCGCCGGCTGTTGAGTTCCGTTTTTCCAAAGGCGGACAGGGCGCCACGGTGGTGGAGCAGCACGCTGGTGCCGGCAGCCTCGGGACCGCGGAGCCGATCAATGTCCAGACCGGGCGTCCGGCGTCAGAGGACGGTTTTGTAGCTGCGCCCGGGCTTCTGGGGGGCTCCACAGCGGCACCGGGCGGCGGGTCCGGGGCCTGGGTGCGCGCCAGTAATCCCGTGGCCTTGATCTATCGGTCACGTAACGCCACTTTCAGCTACTTTGCCGATGCCGGACCGGGCTTCCAGCCCGGCCCTGACCATGCCGAAGCTCTGCAGGAGTTGGTCCGGGCCGGCCTGGCCGCAGAGCGGGGCGTTTCTGCGGGAGTCCCTGAGGGGCCCGACACCACAGCAGCTACGGAAGAACCGCCGAATGACTCCCTCAGTGACCGCCTTGGCCGCGGGTTTCGGGTAATGCTGGGCCTTCCGGCCCAGTGAAAGATTGCTTGCAGGCACTGTTTCAGCCCAAATCGTCACTTGCGCCCAAGAGAGGGTAATCTTCCTAGAGTGTTTGGAATCAACGGCGCGGAGTTCTTTCTTCTGCTGATCATTGGCATCCTGGTGATCGGCCCCCAAAGGCTGCCCGAATACACCCAGAAGCTGACCAACCTTGTCAGGGAAGTGCGGCGGATGGCCTCCGGGGCGCGCGAGCAGATCAAGGACGAAGTCGGCATCGACATCGATGACGTCGACTGGAAAAAGTACGATCCCCGCCAGTACGATCCCCGCCGGATTATCAAGGAAGCCCTGTTGGACGATGCTCCGGCGGCAGTTGCCACCCCGGCAGCCGTGTCAGCCGCTGCTGTTATTGCCGCGCAGGATGCCGCCAAGCCGGCCGCTTCTGCGGAGCGTATGATTCCGCGCCTGGCCGAGGGCGAAAGCGCCCCCTTCGACGCCGAAGCGACCTGACACTCTCTTAACGCCCTTGCGGAGCCACGGCCGCCGGTAACTAGCGGGGCTGCAGCCCGAGCTTTATATCTGCAAGCCCGCGTGGTCTGGCAGCCAACTGTTCTGCGATGCCGGCCAATGCCTTTGCCGCTGCTGTCTCCGGTTCAGCCAGGACGATCGGTGTTCCGGCGTCCCCGCCTTCGCGCAGCTTGATGTCAAGGGGGATCTGGCCAAGCAGCGGGACATTTCCGCTGACGGTAGCCGACAGCCGCTCCGCAAGGAGTGTACCGCCACCGCTGCCAAACAGGTCCATGCGGCTTCCGTCCGGCAGGTCCAGGTAGGACATGTTTTCCACTACACCGGCAATCTTCTGTCCTGTCTGGGTGGCGATGGCGCCGGCCCGTTCAGCAACGTCCGCTGCAGCCGACTGCGGAGTGGTTACCACCAGGATTTCGGCCTTTGGCAGCAGTTGCGCGACCGAAATCGCGATGTCGCCGGTGCCTGGCGGCAGGTCCAGGAACAGGGCATCCAGATCGCCGAAGTACACGTCCGTGAGGAACTGTTCCAGCGCCCTGTGAAGCATCGGTCCGCGCCAGGCAACTGGCTGGTTTCCGGTGACGAACATGCCGATTGAGATGACTTTGACGCCATAGGCCACCGGAGGCAGGATCAGGTCGTCCACTCTGGTGGGGGCCTGCGTGATGCCCATCAGCGCCGGGACGGAGAAGCCGTGCACATCGGCGTCCACAATCCCTACCCGGAGACCGCGTGCGGCCAGGGAACAGGCCAGGTTTACGGTCACGGACGATTTGCCGACTCCGCCTTTTCCGCTGGCCACTGCGAATACCTTGGTAAGGGATCCCGGCTGGTTGAAGGGGATGCCGCGCTGGCCGCCCGCACCGCGGAGGAGTTCCTTGAGCGCGTCACGCTGCGCCTGGCTCATCACCTTAAGTTCGACGTCCACACCCGTCACCCCTGGGACGGCCACCAATGCTTCACGTGAATCAGCCGTGATGGTGTCCCTGAGAGGACAACCGGAGATGGTGAGCAGTACCGCCAGGCTCACGTGGCCGCCGTCGGAGATCTCCACTGACTCCACCATGCCCAGCTCGGTGATGGGACGCCGGAGTTCCGGATCGATGACGGTTGCCAGGGCGGCGCTAACGGCCTCCCGCAGGGGGGTGCTCACGGATGAGGTCTCAGCTTTCGGTGGGGTCTGCAGGCGGTGCGGATTCTGCATCTGGTTTGCGGACCCTGGGGATCTGCTGCGTGCGGGGATTGCGCCGGTCCCGTTTGTCCTTGACACGGTCCCGGTGCTTGTCGCGCGGAGCATCCGGTGCGCCACTGCTGTGGGACGGATCGTGGCGCTGCTGTTCCTCCTGAGCTTCCAGCAGGTCCTCCAGGAGGGACCTCAGCTCTGCACGGACATAGTCCCGCGTGGCGACCTCGCGCAGGGCAATCCGCAGTGATGCGAGCTCCCGGGTGAGGTATTCAGTGTCGGCAAGATTCCGTTCAGCGCGCTGGCGGTCCTGTTGGAGGGAGACGCGGTCCCGGTCGTCCTGCCGGTTCTGCGCCAGCAGCAGCAGCGGCGCTGCATAGGAAGCCTGCAGGGAAAGCATCAGCGTCAGCAGCGTGAAACCCAGGTCCCGTGAGTCAAACTGCCAGTCGGTAGGAGCAATCGTGTTCCAAGCCAGCCAGAAGACGCAGAACAGCGTCATGTAGAGGAGGAACTGCGGCGTGCCCATGAACCGGGCGAACCCCTCTGTGTGATGGCCAAAGACATCGGGGTTGGGAGAGAACTTGGGCAGCAGGCGCTGACGTGCGCTGAGTGGGGTGTCCAGGCCCTCGCCACGATTTTTCTGGTGGCGGTGGGAATCGCGTGAACCCTTGGATGAATTCGGTTCAGCCAATGCGTCCTCCGAGTTTCCTTATGGGGGTTTCGCCCTCGTGGGCACGCCAGTCATCGGGCAACAGGTGATCCAGGACGTCATCAACAGTCACCGCCCCCACAAGGTGGCCGTCCTCATCGACGACGGGAAGTGAGTTCAGGTTGTAGGTGGCCAGGCTTCGGGCGACTTCGCTGATATGGGCGTGGTCTGACACCGGTTCCAGGTTCTTATCCAGCAGATTGCCCAGGGGCTCGGGCGGCGGGTAGCGCAGCAGTTGCTGGATATGCACGACGCCAAGGAACCGGCCAGTAGGTGTTTCCAGCGGCGGCCTGGTGATAAAGATCGAAGATGCGAGGGCCGGGGAGAGCTCTTCGCGACGGACGTGGGCCAGAGCCTCGGCTACCGTGGCTTCGGGCGGCAGAATAACGGGTACCGGGGTCATGAGGCCGCCGGCGGTGTCTTCGTCATACTCCAGCAGCCGCCTGACATCTTCGGCGCCTTCGGGTTCCATCAGCTGGAGAAGTTCCTCAGCCTGGGCGGTGGGAAGCTCGGCCAGAAGGTCGGCCGCGTCGTCCGGGTCCATCTCCTCCAGCACATCCGCGGCACGTTCCACGTCCAGGGCGGAAAGGATCTCCACCTGGTCATCTTCCGGGAGTTCCTGCAGGACGTCGGCCAGTCGCTGGTCCTGAAGTTCGCTGGCAACTTCAAAGCGGCGTTTATCGCTCATTTCGTGCAGGGCCTCGGCGAAGTCAGCCGGTTTAAGGTCTTCGTGGGTGGCGACGAACTGTGTGGCCCCCTGCGGTTCGGTGCGTGATCCGTGGACAGCATCCGCCCAGTCGATGATCAGGGTTTCATTGCGGCGCAGCCTGCTGAGCGGCGACAGGCTGTGCCCGCGTCGGACAAATAGCTTGCTGACCATCCAGTCGCGTGAGCGTTGCTGGTCCATGGCGATATCTTCGATGGTGGCGTCACCGCTGCCGTCAGTCAGCGTGACCCGGCGGTCAAAGAGTTCGGCCACAACCAGCATTTCCGCGCCGCGTTGTTCAAAGCGTCGCAGGTTGACCAGGCCTGTGCAGATAATCTGGGTCTGGTCGATCGAGGTGATCCGGGTCATCGGCACGAAGACGCGCTTCTTTCCGGGAACCTCGACGACGATGCCCACCACGTGCGGGGCCCCGCGTGTGCCTCGGGAGAGCACAACAACGTCCCTCAACCGGCCCAGGCGGTCGCCAAGCGGGTCAAAGACGTCCAGGCCGAGGAGGCGTGCAACAAACACACGCGAAACATTGGTGCTCACTTCTACAGGCTACCGAGTCTGCTCTCTTTTAGCTGAATCTGCAGCAGATACCCAGGTGTATGGGCAAGAATGGGTAGTATGTCAAACATTTTTGGTACTCCCAGGGCCGGCGGGCCCGCCGGCCCTGATGAGTCCCGGACCGTTCCCACCGGCGACACCGTAGGCACCTACTCGTCATACCTGGACGCGCAGAAGGCTGTTGATTACCTCGCGGACCAGGCGTTCCCGGTGCAAATGGTCTCCATTGTGGGAAACGACCTCAAAATGGTGGAGCGCGTCACCGGTCGGCTTAGCTACCCTCGGGTGGCGTTGTCCGGGGCCCTGAGCGGCATGTGGTTCGGCCTGTTCGTTGGCGTGCTGCTGTCCTTCTTCTCGACGTCACCGGGATACTTTTCCATCTTGACCTCGGTCCTGATGGGTGCGGCGTTCTTTATGCTGTTCGGTATTGTCACTTACGCCATGCAGCGTGGAAAGCGCGACTTCACCTCCACCAGCCAAGTGGTGGCCACCACCTACAACGTGGTGGTTTCCCCGGAGTCGGCATATGAAGCGCGCCGGCTGTTGCAGCAACTGCCTATGACCACTACTGAGGCCGGAGCAGGCGGGCACGCTTCAATGCAGCCCTGGCAGCCGCCGGTCCAGCACCCAGGGCAAGCCCCGGAACGGCCGTCCGGTTGGACTGACCCCTACGGCCAGCAGCAGGGCCGGAACCAGGGCCAGCAGCCTCCTGTTCCTGGCGCACCACAGTCCGGTGAGCAGCAGCAGCCGCAGCCCGCTCCCGAGCCCCGCCGCGCCGTACGTTATCCCGATCTCCCTGATGGACGTCCCCAGTACGGGGTCCGTATCACCGACGTCAAGAAGCCCGAAGATGACGACCGCGGCGAAGGTGAAGGCCCACGCGAGGGCGGGACTCAGCAACAGCACCAGTAGCACGCACATAAAAAGGGACGGCGGCTGCCGTCCCTTTTTTATGTGCCCGATTCTGCTGGGTTCTTCTCTCTGGTAGAGGTGGGCTACTTCGCGGCGTCGGCCTCGCGTTGGATGCCCGCCATCCAGTCCTCGACGGCGTCGGGCGTCCGGGGCAGGGCGGCGCTGAGGTTAACGGGGCCATCGGCGGTCATCAGCACGTCGTCTTCGATCCGCACACCGATGCCGCGGTACTCCTCGGGGATGGCAAGGTCTTCGTCCTTGAAGTACAGGCCCGGTTCGATGGTGAACACCATTCCCTCGGACAGCACGCCATCGAGGTAAAGTTCCCGCTTGGCCTGCGCGCAGTCGTGGACATCCAGTCCCAGGTGGTGGCTGGTGCCATGTGGCATCCAGCGCCGGTGCTGCTGGCCCTCAGGACTGATTGCTTCCTCGACGGACACGGGCAGCAGGTCCCACTCGGCCAACCGTTCGGCAAGGACGGTGGTTGCAGCAGTGTGGATGTCCCGGAAGAGGGCGCCCGGCCGCGCTGCGGCGAATCCGGCGTCGGCTGCGTCCAGGACGGCCTGGTACACCTTGCGCTGGACGTCACTGAAGGTACCGGTGGCCGGCAGGGTGCGGGTTACATCTGCTGTGTACAGGGAATCCGCTTCAACGCCGGCGTCCAGCAAGAGCAGTTCACCGGCCTTGACCCGGCCCGTGTTGCGGGTCCAGTGCAGGATGGTGGCGTTGTTCCCGGAGGCCGCGATGGTGTCGTAGCCCAACTCATTTCCTTCTTCGCGGGCGCGGGCAAAAAAGGCGCCCTCCACCACACGTTCGCCGCGCGGATGCGTCAGGGCGCGCGGGAGGGCACGGACGACGTCGGCGAATCCTTCCACTGTGGCGGCAACGGCGATCTGCATCTGCTCGATCTCCCAGTCGTCCTTTCGGAGCCGGAGTTCGGAGAGGGCCTCCGGAAGCTTTTCATCGAGGGCATCCAGTGCCTCAAGATCCAGGTTCTCCGGGTCACGGGCGGTGTTGTACCGGGCTGTGTCCACCAGGGCGTCGATGTTCTCGTCCACCTTGCGCACCAGGCGGATAGAAATGCCACCGATTTCCGGGGCGCCCACGTCTTTGGTGATCGCCAGTTCCAGTCCGTCAATGTGGGCGGTGGGCAGCCCAAGGCGAGCCTCGAAATCAGCCAGGGTGGGACGCGGGCCGATCCAGAACTCGCCGGAGCGTGAATCTGCGTAGAACTGCTCCGTGTCCCGGCCGGCCAGCGGACGGAAGTAAAGCGTGGCGTGGTGGTTGCCGCCGTCGTCCCCGGTACCTTCGGCAACCGGCTCCAGGATCAGCACGGCGTCGGGTTCGTGGTCCAGGCCCAGGCCAGTGAGGTGCGCGAAGCCAGAGTGCGGGCGGAAACGGTAATCGCAGTCGTTGGAACGGACCTTGAGTGGTCCGGCCGGGATCACCAGGCGCTCGCCCTCAAACAGTTTGGAGATGCTTAGCCGGCGCCGTGCAGCATGGTCTGCCACTGCGTCACGGGGCGGCAGGGAAGGGTCCGTTGGCGCCCAGTTGCTGGCCATAAAGGCCTTGAAAGCAGGGGAATTTGGCCGCTGGGAGCGGTTGTTGACCCGCTCCTCCAAGGGCTGGGAAGCGGAGAGGGGGATGTTTTCTGCGTCATTCACCGTCCCATCGTCTCACCACGGCTCCGGGTGTGGCCAACAGGGGACCGGCGTGGTCAATTAGGCTTGGCTGGTGAAGATAGACCTGCATGCACACTCGAATGTGTCCGACGGTACGGAAACACCTGCCGACGTCATGGCATCTGCGGCCCGCGCCGGGCTGGATGTTATTGCCTTGACCGATCATGATTCCACCGCTGGTTGGGCGGAGGCGTCACTGGCTGCCGTCCGCGAAGGTATCGTACTGGTGCCCGGGATGGAGATTTCGTGCCGGACTGAACAAGGTATCAGCGTCCATCTGTTGAGCTACCTGCATGATCCCACCCACCCCGGGCTCCTGGAAGAGATCACCAAGTCCAAGGACGCCCGCCTCACCCGTGCTCAGCGTATGGTTTCGCTCCTTGCCGAGGACTATCCGCTGACGTGGGACGATGTCATCCACAACGTGGCGCCGGGCGCCACCATGGGACGCCCGCACATCGCCGACGCCCTGGTCGCCGCCGGGGTGGTGAGTGACCGGACGGAAGCATTCGCTTCGATCCTGACCTCACGTTCGCGCTACTGGGTTCAGCACTACGCTCCGGAGCCGGCCCTCGCCGTCGAACTTGTCCGCGCCGCCGGCGGCGTCCCGGTGTTCGCGCATCCGGTGGCTTCATCCCGCGGCAGGGTGGTGGGGGAGAAGACCTACCAGGAGATGATCGACGCCGGTCTGGCCGGGTTGGAGATCGACCACCGGGACAATCCCGAGGAGGGGCGGGAATTCCTGCGCGGGCTGGCGGCGCGGCATAACCTGCTGATCACCGGCTCTTCGGATTATCACGGGACGGGAAAGACCAACATCCTTGGCGAAAACGCCACGGATCCCGAGGTGTTTGCCCGTATTGAGGCTATGGGCACGGGCACCACGGTGGTTCGCTGATGGAGTGGATCGACCTGCAGCTGCTGGCGTCCGTCGTCGTTACCCTCTTTGTCATCATGGATCCACCGGGAACAGTGCCCATCTTTATGTCGCTGACCGCTCAAATGAGCGCAAAAGACCGCAACCGTTCCGCCCTGCAGGCACTGCTCGTGGCTACCGGAGTGATCGTAGCCTTCGCCATCTTCGGGCAGTCCATCCTGAACTACATGCACATCTCGCTGGCCGCGCTCCAGGGTGCCGGTGGGCTGCTGTTGTTGCTGATTGCGCTGCAGCTCCTGACGGGTTCAACCAGCGGCGAGGAGAATGCGGCCAAATACAAGAACGTGGCGTTCGTCCCCTTGGGCACCCCGTTGATGGCCGGACCGGGCGCAATTGTGGCCGTGATGGTGTTTGTGCAGCAGTCTTCGACCCCTCCCCAATTCCTGGCCGTAGGCCTGGGCATAGCGGCCACCCTGGCCTCGCTGTACCTGGCCATGCGGTTTGCCGGAGTGGTTCAGCGGGTTCTGGGCGAAAACGGCGTGGAGCTGGTGACCAGGATCGCGGGTCTGCTGCTCTCCGCCATTGCCGTTCAGATGATTGCCGACGCCGTCCACGCCTTTATCCAGAGCTGGTCCTGATCCCGGAATCCGGTGACCCATATAGGTCGCATTTAACGTCGTTATCACGGCCGATAACGACGTTAAGTGCGACTCAGTGGGGCGGGAAGGACAGGATCTCAGCGTAGGCACCCAACCGCTTGGACATCACGTCGATGGCCGGCAGGTTCTGGTCCACGCAGATAAAGCGCCGGCCCAGTTTGGCGGCCACCGAGCCCAACGTGCCCGATCCTGCAAAAAAGTCAAGGCACCAGTCGTCAGGGCGGCTTGAGGCGGAGACGATGCGCCGCACCAGGCCCTCGGGCTTCTGGGTGGGATAGCCGGTCTTTTCCTTGCCGGTTGGGGAAACAATGGTGTGCCACCAGACATCGGTGGGCAGTTTGCCCAATTCGCGCTTGGCAGCCGTCACCAGACCTGGCGCCATGTACGGCTCGCGGTCTACCTCGGCGTTGTCGAAGTGGTACCGCGCCGGATTCTTGACGTACACCAGGATGTTGTCGTGCTTGGTGGGCCACCGGTTCTTGGCCCGGGCACCATAGTCGTACGCCCAGATGATTTCGTTGAGGAAGCATTCGCGGCCGAAGATCGCGTCCAGCATGACCTTGGCATAATGAACCTCCCGGTAATCCAGGTGAAGGTACAAGGTGCCGTCATCGGCCAGCAGCCGCCACGCCTCGACCAGTCGCGGTTCCAGGAAAGCCCAGTAGTCGCTAAAGGCGTCGTCGTAGCGGTGCAGGGCGCCCTTGATGGTGCTGTAGGACCGGCCCTTGAAGCCGACCCGGTCGCCGTCGCCATCCTCCGAGTACACCATCTTGGTTTCCTGGCGCCGTTGGACCCTGCCGGTGTTGAATGGCGGATCCACGTAAATGAGTGTGAAGGCGCCGTCCGGCAGCGTCGGGAGGAACGTCGCGTTGTCCGCATGAACCACCAGGTTGCTGCCGTCCGGCGCCCAGACGGATTCGGCCATTCTGACTAGAGTGCCTCGGTGCTGCTCTGTCCGGCACCGTCCGATTCGCCGTTGGTAACCACTTCGCCATTACGGCGACGGGTGCGGGTCCGGCTGCGACGGGCACGGGAGGGCTGTTCGGCGTCTGCCCTGGCAACGGAATCAGCAAATGTCCCCGCAGCAGCAGTGGAGGTGCCCTGGTTGGACGCGCTCGCTGCGGAAGTGCGCTCAGAGGCAATTTCCACGGAGGTGCTTTCAGCTGACGGACGACGCCGGCGCCCAGCGACTTCTCCGTCACGCTCCTGGTTCCTTCCACGTCCGCTGTCACCGCTGTTGCGGCCGCCGCTGCGACCGGCGTCCCGGCCACCCTTGGAGTCCCCGCGGTCGCCACGGCTGTCCCCACGGCGGTCTCCGCCGCGTGTGGTGCCACCGGCACCGGATCCTGCACGGGTGTTCTTCTTGCCGGTTTCACCGAGGTCCTCGAGAACCTCGGCGTTAACGCCGGCCAGAACGCGCTTATCGCGGGGCAGGCGTCCCTTGGTGCCTTCGGGAATGTCCAGTTCTTCGAACAGGTGCGGCGAGGATGAGTACGTTTCCACGGGCTCGGGAACACTGAGCCCCAAAGCCTTGTTGATGAGCCCCCAGCGCGGCATGTCGTCCCAGTCCACGAACGTCACGGCCGTACCCTTGTTTCCCGCACGGCCGGTACGGCCTACGCGGTGCAGGTAGATCTTCTCGTCTTCGACACACTGGTAGTTGATGACGTGCGTTACGTCGTCAACATCGATGCCGCGGGCGGCCACATCGGTGGCCACCAGGACGTCCACCTTGTTGTTGCGGAAGGCCCGCAGTGCCTGTTCGCGGGCACCCTGGCCGAGGTCGCCGTGAATGGCGGCGGCAGCGAAGCCGCGGTCTACCAGTTCCTCGGCAACCTTGGCTGCGGTGCGCTTGGTCTTCGTGAAGATGATGGTGCGGCCGCGGCCGCGGGCCTGCAGGATGCGCGCAACAACTTCGATCTTGTCCATGCTGTGTGCACGATAGATGAGCTGGCGGATGTCCCGCTTGGTCAGGCCTTCATCGTCCGGATCGGCGGCACGGATGTGCGTGGGCTGCGTCATGTAGCGGCGGGCCATGGCGATGACCGGACCAGGCATGGTGGCGGAGAACAGCAGCGTCTGGCGGACCGCGGGAGTACCTGCGATCAGGGTCTCGACGTCCGGCAGGAATCCCAGGTCCAGCATCTCGTCGGCCTCGTCAAGGATGACCATCTTGACGTTCTTCAGATTGAGGTGCTTTTGCTTGTAGAGGTCGATCAGGCGGCCTGGCGTACCCACCACAACCTCGACGCCCTTCTGCAGCGCATCAACCTGGGGCTCGTAGGCACGGCCGCCGTAGATGGTGGCGATACGGGCGTTCCGCTTACGAGACGCAGTCTGCAGATCGTTGGCCACCTGGACGGCGAGCTCACGGGTGGGAACAATAACCAGGGCCTGCGGGGCTCCGGGCACGGGAAGCTTGTCAAAGCCGGCATCGTCACGGCCCACGACGCGCTGCAGGGCCGGGATGCCGAAGCCCAGGGTCTTGCCGGTTCCGGTTTTGGCCTGACCGATGATGTCGTGCCCGGAGAGCGCCACGGGCAGGGTCATGGACTGGATGGGGAACGGATGGGTGATGCCGGCGTCGGCAAGTGACTCAACGATGTCGGCACGGACCTTGAAGTCCGCAAAGGTCAGTGCTTCGATTTCGTGCGGCTTTTCGTCGGAAATGATGGTTTCTTCCGGCTCAAGGATTTCCAGGCCGGACTCATCAGTCAAAAGCTGGTGGGTATGCAATTCACTCACAGTGGAGTTTCCTTATTCATTTGGGCTGCGCGGCCTGCTCAACGGTGCGGCCGGGTGGGCCGTTCCGGAGCACGCTCTGACACGCAGGCAATTCCAGTGGAAGCCGATCGCGGGCTATCTGATGCTGGCACTGGTGACCAACGGGTGTTTCTCAAGATCGCGTAGGGGCGGGCTTGTTGAATTTGTATTTTCTGCAAAATCAACGACCGGGCATCCATTTCTACCCTTCCAGTCTAGCCGTACGGGTAGGGATTACCTGACGACCCGGCATTTCGCCGCTCCGCAAGCTCAGTCCGCCAGTTCGAAGTGAACCTGCCGGGCGGCAATATCAGCGCTGACCAGGCGGACGCGGACCAGGGTGCCGGATTCCATCTCGCCGAAGCAACGCGTAGTGACCGCTGGGTCAGCAATCTGAATAATCCCTGACGGCCTGCCGTTGCCGTTGCCGTTGGACTTGCCGTTGCCGTTTGCGCCGTTGCCATTGCCGCCGTTTGCCTTGGCGGGTTTGGAACCGGAGATGACCGTAGCGTCGAATTCCTGGCCGATGTGGTTGACCAGGAGGGCCGCCTCAACGGTATCCAGGGCCATCCGCTCCATCTTCCCGGCCAGCTGGTCCGAGGATGCCATGATCGACGGGAGCTCCGGGAGGGCCTCGCGGGCCCACTGCGGGACTTCGCGTCCGTTGCTCAGGGCCTCACAGATCACCAGCACAAACCGGTCAACAAGCCGGCGCAGCGGCGCAGTGGTGTGGGCGTAGGGTGCACCGATGGCTGATTGCACGGAATTGTCCGGGACGGCGCCGTCGAAGGTGGTGTAGCCTGCGCCGCGGAACAGCATCCCCGCCGAATGCAGGATGGCCAGCTGCCGGGGATCAGCGGGATCCAGGGTACGCAGGTATTCGCCGTAGCTGAGGGAATCATCCCAGGGCTTGCCCAAGGCCGTGGTCTGCCGCTTAAAGTGCCGCAGTGACCGTTCGTCCGGCGCTGGCATGGTACGCAGTATCCCCACCTTGCCAGCCACCATCAGGGACGCCGCTGCCATACCTGTCATCAGCGAAAGCTGGGCATTCCAGTCCTCCACCGGAAGCTGCGGTGCGGCGGCAATCCGGTAACCGGCGTCGGGCAGTTGCACGATTTCCTGCTCTGGCATGTTCAGGCTGGCTCCGCCGCGGGCCCTTTCCAGTTCAACCCGTTTGAGGCCCACCTCCTTCAGGAGTTCCAGCATGGGACGGGCCGTGCCGGCATCCAGCTCCGCCTGCACTCCCGCGTAGCTCAGCTTGGCCCGGCTGCGCACGGCAGCCCGGCGTACGCTCACCGATTCGACTCCGGCGTCCGCGGCCAACCCGAATTCCCAGACAAAGGCCGCACACAGTTGGTCCGCCAGGAGGCTGCCGGCCTGCTCGCTGATGACCTCCGGATGGAGCGGAATCCGGCCATCCGGCGCGTAGAAGGTCTGTCCGCGGCGGCGGGTTTCGGCGTCGAGCGGTCCACCAGCCGCGACGAAGGAAGGGACGTCCGCAATGGCGTAGAGCACCCGGTAACCCTGGCCCGCGCGCTCGATGTACAGGGCCTGGTCCAGGTCCGTCGAAGAGGCGGGATCGATGGTGATGAATTCAACGTGCGTCAGATCGAACTCCGGAAGCCTGTGGTTTTCCACGGACTCGAGGGCATCCTTGAGCGCATCGTCAGGGAAGGGTCCCGGCAGCTCCAGCTCTGTTCGCAGCCCGCTCAGAGCTTCGGCAAGGGCGTTATTCCGGTCATGGACGCTGGGTCCCAGGCGATGGTGCGACACGAAATTTAGCGTAACCCGGTTTTGCCGTGGCGTCTCGCCGGCACACTGCTAGGCGCTGGCCCGCATCCCGGCGTTGAGCACTGACAGGAGGCCGGCGGCGGCCTCCGCGGGATCCCGGGCTTCGGTGATAGCCCGTACGACCACGATCCTGCCGGCACCCGCCGCCACTACTTCGCGCACATTGCCGTGGTCAATCCCGCCAATGGCGAACCACGGGACATCGGTGCCGCCCGTTCCGGCGGATGCGGCAGCATGCCGCACCAGATCGAGCCCGACGGCGGCGCGTCCGGGCTTGGTGGGGGTGGCCCAGACTGGTCCGACGCAGAAGTAGTCCAGGTTTCCGGTGCGGGCATCGGCGATGGCGGCGTCCACCTGCTCCGGCGTATGTGAGGACAGGCCGACGATGGGTGCTGCGCCAAGCAGGCTCCGCACCTTCGCCGTGGGCAGGTCCTTTTGGCCAACATGGAAAACAGGGGTGCCGGAGAGCAGCGCAATGTCCGCACGGTCATTTACCGCCCACAGCCGTTCATGACGTTCGGCAGCCCGCCTGAGCACCTCCAGGAGTTCCAGCTCCTGGGCGGCCTCAATGGTCTTGTCCCTCAACTGGATAATGTCCACGCCGCCCGCGAAAGCGGCATTAACGAAGGCTTCGAAATCGCCCCGTTCGGTGCGGGCATCGGTGCAGAGGTAGAGGCGGGCAGAGCTGAGGTCCGGGCGGGCTGTCATGGATCCAGCCTAATTCCTCTAAGCTGGGGAGGTACTGCGGGAGCCAATATGACCGTCATGGAGACGGCTTGGCTGAGAGGGCATCAGAGCCGACCGCTTGACCTGATCCGGCTAGTACCGGCGTAGGGAAGGAATCCAAGGATGGACGCTGCAGCCGCCACGGCACAAAGCTTCCGTGCCGATGTCGCCGTGATCGGCGCAGGAGTGATCGGCCACGCCGTGGCCTGGGAGTTCCAGCGCACCGGCCGTTCTGTGGCACTGATCGATGATGCTCCGGGCTCCGGCGCCAGCTGGGCGGCCGCCGGAATGCTCGCCGCGGTCAGCGAATACCACTACCAGGAAGAGGACCTCCTGGAGCTGATGGTGGAATCTTCCGGGCTGTGGCCGTGCTTCGCGGAGGCCCTCGCCCTAAGCTCTGGAACGGCCACCGGATATTTGACGACGCCGACCCTCACCGTAGGTGCCGGCGCCGCGGACCGCACGGCGCTCCTTGACCTGCGCCGGGTCCAGCTGGAGCGCGGCCTCGCCGTGGAGCCATTGACCATCAGGGAAGCCCGCAGCCGCGAGCCGCTGTTGAGCCCCGGTATTTCCTGCGCCCTCCATACCCCCGACGACCACCAGGTGGATCCGCGGTTGCTGATCAAGGCTTTCCGGGACGCCCTGGGCGGGAAACAGGGCGGCAGTGCAGGCGTCGAAAACGCCGCCGGCGGCTTTGCCATCCAGGCGGCGGCCGAAGAACTGATGTACGACGGCGGTAAGGTCACCGGGGTGCGCCTGCGCGGCGGGGGAGAGGTGCTTGCCGGCGAGACGATCGTGGCGAACGGACTGCATGCCGGGCAGTTGGCCGGCCTCCCCGATGGACTGCACTTGCCCCTGCGGCCGGTCCATGGCGACATCCTGCGGCTGCGTGTTCCTGAGCATCTGCTGCCCCTGCTGACCGCCACCATCCGCGGCCTGGTGCACGGCGTTCCCGTATACATCGTGCCGCGCACCGACGGGACGGTGGTGATCGGGGCCACCCAGCGCGAAGACAGGTTGTCCGGCCACGCGTTCGGAGGCGGGTCTAATGCCGTCTCGGCAGGAGGCGTATACCAGTTGCTTCGCGATGCCCAGCAGCTGGTCCCTGCCGTCGCAGAGCTCGAACTGCTGGAAAGCACTGCCCGCGCCAGGCCCGCCACCCCCGACAATGCGCCGTTCCTGGGCAGAGTAGGTTCGGCTGCCGGGCACGTTGAGGGCCTGGTGATTGCCACCGGATTCTTCCGCCATGGAGTTTTGCTCGCCCCGGTGGCGGCCAGAATCTGCCGCGAACTGGCCGACGGGGAGCCGGACCCGCGCTGGAAGGCCTTCCTCCCGGACCGCTTCTCAACAGCCGCGGCACCATCAGGACCAGGCCGCTATCCATTACAGGATCTTCCGTTCGAACAACAGGAAACTCGATGAACATCACCCTCAATGGCGAAAACCTTCCGCTGGACCCCGGTACCTCACTGAGTGCCCTGGTCACCCGGCTGACAGGCCGTCCGCTGGCAGTCAACGGGCAGGCCACGGACGGGCGCAAGCTCGGAGTGGCGGTAGCCCGCAATGCAGCCGTTGTGCCGCGCAGCCAGTGGGCAGCAACGGCGCTCGCGGACGGCGACGACGTGGAAATTGTTACAGCAGTACAAGGAGGCTAGGAATGTCTGAACAGATGACCCGACCAGTGAACGAACTGTCGACGGCGGCACGCACCCCCGCTGAGGCGGCCGTGGCGCCGCTCGTGATTGACGGCGTCGAACTTGGCTCCCGATTGATCATGGGGACCGGCGGCGCGCCGAGCCTGGATGGGCTGGGTGCAGCGCTCGTGGCCTCCGGAACTGAACTCACCACCGTTGCCATGCGGCGGTACTCGCCGGCGGAGACGGGGTCCCTGTTCCAGCTGCTGGAGGACCAGGGCATTCGGGTCCTGCCCAATACCGCCGGCTGCTTCACTGCCAGGGATGCCGTCCTAACCGCAGAACTGGCCCGGGAAGCCCTGGAAACCGATTGGGTGAAGCTGGAGGTGATCGCGGACGAGCACACCTTGCTGCCGGACGCCGTCGAACTTGTAGAGGCCACGGAACAGCTGGTTAGCCGCGGTTTCAAGGTCTTCGCCTACACCAATGATGATCCTGTACTGGCCCTGCGGCTGGAAAACCTGGGGGCGGTGGCAGTTATGCCGCTGGGCTCACCGATCGGGACCGGCCTGGGCATACTCAACCCGCACAACATCGAACTGATCGTCTCGAGGGCGTCTGTGCCGGTGGTCCTGGACGCCGGCATTGGCACGGCATCGGACGCAGCGCTGGCGATGGAGCTGGGCTGTGACGCTGTACTGCTGGCAACAGCCGTAACCCGGGCGCAGGATCCGGTGCTGATGGCCACGGCCTTCAGGCACGCAGTGCAGGCCGGGCGGCTCGCAAGGCTGGCAGGGCGGATTCCTCGCCGGGAGCACGCACTGGCGTCTTCAGCAATGGAGGGCCGGGCGGAGTTCCTGTAGGACGGAATATCTGCCGGGCGTGGCTGGCTTTGTTCTGTAGAGGGCGCCTACTGGCGACGCAGGATCTCGGTGAGCCGATGGATGTCCCGGACGTGGCGGGTGCGTCCCAGATAGACTGCTGCGCCTGCCGCTGCTGCCGAGCCCACCGCCATGGGCAGGACCCAGGGGAGCCAGGTGAGGCCGGGCCGGTAGGAGAAACCTGCCGCCATACAGATGATCCAGGTCAACACGCCGACGGCTACGGCAACTCCTGCAGGGAGCGCCATCCCGTACTTCGTATGGCGCTTGTCGTTCGCCCACACGATGAAGCCGGCGGCCACCAGGACCAGGACCACAATCACCAGCGAAAGCATGAATTCTCCTTGGGTAATGCTGCGAAAACCGGACCGCCCCGACTTTAGTCGGAGCGGTCCACCTACGGGACGGGAACCAGCCCTGTTGGGGCTAGAACTGGCCGAAGCCCACGCGGCGCTGCTCTTCGGCACCAATTTCCACATAGCCCAACACTGCTGCAGGAACAATGACCACCCGGCCCTTGTCGTCCGTGAGGCGCAGTTCGCTGCCTTGGCCGATGGCGTCAGCCACAAGTTTGGCTACGGCATCAGCGTCCTGCGTGGACTCCAGCACAATTTCCCGGCCGACGTTCTGAATGCCGATCTTTACTTCCACAGGAGGCCTCCCAGCCGATCAAAGTTACAGTGTTCCGTCTTTGGACAAATCCGTGTTTTCGCGGATCTCAGTCACTTGCAGTGATTAGCTGCAGACTCCAGTTGTAGTCTAGGTCTCCTTGGGAAAACGAGAGATTCCGCGCCAAGCTAAACGGTAAATCAAGTCACTGGCCACTTCGAGGTCCAGGTCGCCGTCGGTTTCGAGCCAATAGCGGGCGCTGACCTGGGCCATCCCGGTCAGCCCGCGTCCCAGCAGTTGGGCCTCCAGCTCCGGCAGTTTGGTGTCCTCGGCAATAACCCGCGCCACAGCGTCGGCGAAGGTCTTGTTGAAGACTTCCAGTCGGAAACTGACGTCCGGATCGTTGATCAGGTCTGATTCGAAAACCAACCGGTGCGCCTGATCGTCTGCCGCAATGAACTGGAAGTAGGCGCGCATCACTGCCTGGACGCGTTCCTTGTTGTCATGGGTGGAGGCAAGGGCGTTCAGCATCAGCTCCGTTAGCGACGCCAGATGGCTCTCCAGGAGGGCGAGGTACAACTCCCGTTTCGACGGGAAGTGTTGATAGAGGACCGGCTTGCTGACCTGGGCGGTCTCCGCAATTTCGTCCATGGCAGCAGCGTGGTACCCGTTCGCAACGAAGACTTCGAGCGCTGCCGTCAGCAGCTGGGCACGGCGCTCATCGCGGGGGAGCCGTGCCGAGCGCTGGCCGGCTGGCCGCCCCTGGGCGGTGGCCGGCGTACCGGGAGCGGCGGCGACGGATCCATTTTGGCTTCGCGCCCGTTCAACGGGTCCTGGAGTGCCCACTGTGCCCTGCTTTCACTTGCTGTTATGACCACTTTACTTCCCGGTAATATGACCTGCCGGTATCCGGGGGCATACATTGAAGTATGGCTTCAACAATCCCGTCAATTGCCACCACTGCACAGCTGGATCCGCTGGTTGATCCAGCCGCCGCACTGACCACGGATGAGGTGGAGCGATACTCCCGCCACCTCATCATTCCCGAAATCGGAAGCATCGGTCAGCGCCGCTTGAAGAACGCCCGCGTGCTGGTCATCGGTGCCGGCGGGCTGGGCTCGCCTGCCCTGCTCTACCTGGCGGCTGCCGGAGTGGGAACAATCGGCATCGTTGACGACGACACCGTTGACCCCAGCAACCTCCAGCGTCAGGTGATCCACGGGGTGGAGGACGTGGGCCGGCCAAAGACTGAATCGGCCCGGGACGCCATAGCCTCACTGAACCCGCTGGTTACGGTGCGCCTGCACAATATGAGGCTGGACGCCGGCAACGCGCTGGAGCTTTTCTCCGGATACGATCTCATCCTCGACGGTGCGGACAACTTCGCCACCCGTTACCTGGTGAATGATGCTGCCGCCATTCTCGGCAAGCCTTACATCTGGGGCTCAATCTTCCGCTTTGACGGCCAGGTCAGTGTGTTCTGGGAACAGCACGGCCCCACGTACCGGGACCTGTACCCGGAGGCTCCGCCCGCCGGATCGGTGCCGTCCTGCGGCGAAGGTGGCGTGTTTGGCATGCTCTGCGCTGCCGTGGGATCCCTGATGGTGACTGAGGCGGTCAAGCTGATTACCGGCGTCGGCCGTTCCCTGCTGGGCCGGGTGGCCTTGTTCGATGCGCTGGGCGGCAGCTGGCGCGAGATCCGGGTGGAACGCGATCCTGAAGCGGAACGCGTTACCGAACTGACTGACTACGAGGCGTTCTGCGGTATCGAACCCACAACCCCAACGGACAGCAGCCATACGGTCACTGCTACGCAGCTGGCCACGATGCTCGCGGCGCGCAAGGCGGGGCTCAAGGATTTTGAGCTGGTGGACGTCAGGGAGACGGGTGAACACGACATCGTGAGTATCGACGGATCGGTCCTGATCCCGCAGGGACGGATACTTGCCGGCGAAGCCTGGGCCGAACTGCCGCAGGATCGCGACATCGTCTTCCACTGCAAGGCCGGGACACGGTCAGCGAATGTCCTGGCGGCGGCCCGCAATGCCGGATATGAGCGGGTGAGCCACCTGGAGGGCGGCATCCTGGCGTGGGTCAGCGATGTGGAACCGGACAAGCCGGTGTACTGAAGGAACGTGCGTATCCGGTCCCTGGACGGGACCGGAGAGACCTATTGACGTGTATCGATTCGCATGAAACGATAACGACCAGGGTCTGATACCGGTATCAACAAGTATCAGAACCAATCCCATGTCAATGAAAGGACTGCCCGTGCTTGGCTTCAACGAAGAAGAATTTCTCACCCAGACCCGGAGTGCCCTCGCGCTGCAACCGCAGATTGAGCAACTGGTCGATTCCCTTCAGGAGCGTGGGTTTGAGAACCTCTTCCTGATCGGGGCCGGAGGCACCTACGCGGCGATGCTGCCCTACGAGCACTTCATCCGTTCGCGCTCGACACTGCCCGTCCGGACCGCCATCGGCAAGGAACTGATGCTTACCGCCGATCCCGGGTTCGGCCAGGGCTCCGTTGCAGTCTTCGCCTCGGTGTCCGGGACCACGGAGGACATTATCGAGTCGATCGAATTCGCCAAGGCCCAGGGCGCCTACACCGTTGGCTTCACGGGGTTTGGCGAGAGTCCGTTCGCCCGGGCACTGGATCTCGCAATGATCACCGAGCCCAAGACCTGGCCCTTCGATATTCCCCTGCTGCTCCTGTGCACGCGGCTGTTGGCAGCGCGCGGCGACTTTGAAGGCTACGGCGGACTGGTCACGGAACTGCAGGGCATCCCGGAAATCCTCGTGGAGGTGGCCCGCCAGGCCGAGCCCGCGGCGGAGGCCTTCGCGGAACGCAACAAGGATGCGGATTTCCACTTCCTGGTCGGAGCCGGAAACCTTTGGGGCCTGACCTATCTCTACTCCATGTGCATCCTCGAAGAAATGCAGTGGCTCAAAACGACGCGGGTGCACGGCGCGGAGTTCTTCCACGGCTCGCTGGAGCTGATCGAAGAGAGCACCAGCCTCATGCTCCTTCTGGGCGAGGACGAGAGCCGTCCCCTGATGGAGCGTGTGGTGAAGTTTGCGGATAATTACAACAAGAACACCACCCTCTTCGACACCAAGGATTATGAGCTGCCCGGCATCAGTGCCCGCTTCCGCTCCCTGCTGGGGCCGCTGGTCCTGGACACCGTGCTGGACAGGGTGAGCAAGCACCTGGAACGGATGCGCAACCACTCTCTGGACCTGCGGCGCTATTACCGGGTCGTTGAGTACTGAGCGGTACGGCCTCGCACGTCATCACAGGCACCGGATATCCGGTGCCGCGGGGAAGAAAGCCGGGGCCGGCGTCAAGACAGGAACAGCATGAAAGTCATCGGGTTTGGCGACAATATTGTAGACCGCTTCCTTGACCGACAGGTCATGTATCCGGGCGGAAACTGCGTCAATGTTGCAGTGCTGGCCCGCCGGAGCGGCGCCCAGGCAGGCTATCTTGGGGTTTTCGGCTCCGATTCCCTGGGTGGTTTTGTCCGCTCTGCCATCGAAGCGGAAGGCGTGGAGGCCGGCCGTTGTGTTGTCCGGGACGGTCCCAACGGGGTCACCGAAATCAGGGTGGTCGACGGCGACCGCGAGTTCCTGGGGTGGAATGACGGTGGCGTCACCATCAGCCAGCCATTCGTCCTGGAGCCAGATGACCTTGATTACCTGGGCACTGCAGACCTGGTGCATTCAAGCGTCTATTCGGCGTGTGAAACGCAGTTGCCTGCCTTGCGGACAGCGGGCACTCTCGTCAGCTTCGACTACTCCTCCGAGGCAGAAAGCCGCTCGGAGAGATACCTGCGACAGACGGCCCCGTACGTTGACCTCGCGCTGTTTTCCTTTGGAGACCAGGCAGCGTCACTGGCGGAGTGCCAGCTCCGGGGGGCGGTGGCGGCGGGGGCTTCGCTGGCTGTAGGGACCAGGGGAGCGGCCGGCGCGCTGCTGTTCGACGGCAACCGCTTCTTCGTGCAGGACGCGGTGCCGATCGATCCCCGCCGGTTCACGGACACTATGGGCTGCGGGGATGCGTTCCTCACTGGTCTCGTTTTGGCCCTGCTCGACGACGGCTGGACGCGCAGCTCCGTGCCGTCCCCGGCAGCAGTGGAACGGGCGCTGACCGCCGCGGCGGGCCTCGCGGCGGAGCAGTGCTACGTCGAGGGGGCCTTCGGCTATGGACTGCCCGTTGATGCACAAACAGCCCCGTCCGCAGCAACTAGGATCTGATGCAGGGATCGCCGCATGGGGTTCATCACGGGAATGGGCAGGAACCACAGCTCCGGGTTCCAAAAGAGGGGGACTGAATGCAGGAAGACCAGCATCACGCCGGTGCTCCGACTATCACCGAGGTCGCTGCCGCGGCCGGAGTGGGCAGGGCAACGGTAGCGCGGACTCTTGGGAACTACGGTTCTGTCAGTGACGCCACCCGCGCGAAGGTGATGCGTGCGGCCGAACGGTTGGGTTATACGCCCAATACCCTGGCCCGGAGCATGACCACCGGAATCACCAAGACGCTGGGTATCGTGCTGGCAGACGTGGCCAATCCGTTCTTCTCCGGAGTGCTGAAAGGCATTTCGGAAACGGCCAAGCTGTCCGGCTACGATGCCATCATCCTGAGCACGGACGAGAAGCTGGACCTCGAGCGGGATGCCATCAGGCTGCTGTTGGCCAAGCAGGTGGACGGGTTGGTCGTTGCTTCTGCCGCAGGCAGGGGGGACGACGTCTCGCACCTGTCCGACGCAATGGAGCGGGGAATACCGGTGGTCCTGATCGACCGGCTGGTCGATGGCCTGGACACCGATTCCGTGGTGATCGACAACCGTGAGGCGGCCCGCTCCGCGGTGACGTTGCTGATCCGGCAGGGCCACCGCAGGATTGCCTTCGCCTGGGGTCCGGTCACCCTCAGCCCCGCCACCGGGCTTGAGGAGATGCACAGGATCCTCGATGAGGCGCTGTGGAGTGACGGCGAGCGCCTACGTGGTTACCTTGATGCGCTTGAAGAGGCGGGCATCCCGTTCGACACATCGCTGGTGACCCATGTCCTGAAAAACGAGGCGCAGGCCGCCAGGGCGATCAGCGGCATGCTGGCCCTGGTGGATCCGCCCACCGCCATCTTCACTACCGAAGCCGAGGCCACGGTAGGTGCCCTGCATGCGCTCCGCGGACACAGCCTCAAGGTTCTGGAGGATGTATCCCTCATCGGCTTTGACGACAGCTCCTGGGCGGCCGTCATGGAGCCGCCGCTGAGCATGATCCAGCAGCCCATGCGGCAATTGGGGGCGGTGGCAGCACAGCGGCTGCTTGCCCGGATCAACGGCGCGGACCCGGCCCCGGTGAAGCAGGTGCTGCCGTCCGTGCTGGTTGCCCGGTCCTCGGTGGGCCCGGTGCCCGCCACCCGGCGCAGCTAGTACAAATTCCGTAAGAACCCTTCCCACGTTCCAAAAAGCATGATTCACTGTGGTACCGGTATCACAAATTCCAATACTTGGCTGCGAGTGTAGTGCCCACGCCAAAGACGGCGGCGGTCACGAAGCCCCCCGCGAAGCCACGGCCATGCGGCCACCGACCGAAAGTAGAGCAAATGCGCAATCGCACTCACCTGATGGCGGCCATGGCCGCCACCACCCTGGCTCTGGCAGCCTGCGGGAATGGCGGAAGCCCTGCTGCTGCGCCGCTGGACCTGACCAAGGAGCCTGAGTATTCCGGCACCCTGAGTATTCTGACGAAGTTTGGCGGGGACCCCCTGGACAGGTACTTCCTGGACCTGGCAGAGGACTACAAAAAGCTTCATCCTGACGTCTCCGTCGAACTCATCCAGGAGACCGACCAGAGCATCAAGGACAAGACAAAGACTCTCATTGCCTCGCAGGCCCTGCCGGACATCTACTTCACGTGGGCCGGCAACTGGGCAAACAATTTCATTGACAATGGGTTGGCGGCAGATATCTCCTCCATCATTGCGCCGGGAACGCCATGGGGTGACACGTTCGGCGAGTCAGCCCTCAAAGCTTTCGAGCGGGACGGCAAGTACTTCGCGGTCCCGCTATACAACAACGGCAAATTCATGGGATACAACCAAGCCGTTTTCCAAAAGCTGGGCCTCACACCGCCGGAGACCTTCCAGCAGCTGCTCGACACCTGCTCCACCCTGAAGAGTGCCGGTTATGAAGCAATTTCGTTTGGCAACAAGGACGGCTGGCCGGCGCTGCACTACCTCCAGCAACTGTTCGCCTATGAAGTACCCTCACAGGTCCTGAGGGCAGACTTCGCGCCGGAGACCGCCAAGCTCGATGACGCCGGTTACCTCAGGGCCATGGGGCAGTTCACCACCCTGGTCAGCGAATGCACCGGCAGCGGCAAGGATTCCAACGGAGTGCTCTACACCACCGCGCAGCAGGCCTTCGCCGAGGGCAATGCGGGTATGTACTACCAGGAGGTCCTGGAGTTCGACAGCGTGGGGTCCCCGGACACCCGTGCCGGCCAGGACGGCGTAGGGATCTTCAAGCTCCCTGCCTCCTCGGATGCCAAGGGCGACACGCGCGCCATCGAAGGCTCCCCTGAGGGGTACATCATCAACGCCAAGTCCAAGAACGCGGCACTGGCCGCGGATTTCATGAAGTTCGCCACCAGCGAGCAGAACGCGTCCAAGCTCTCGGGCACGCCCTTCGGACAGCCCAGCACCGTAAAGGGAGCTGTCTCGGCGGCAAACTCCACGCCCACCGTCATCGAAGGTATCAAGCAGGTCAACGAAGCCTCCGATGCCATCATCTGGCTGGACTCGGTGACCGTCCCCGACGTCGCTGATGCCTGGCTGGCAGGCGGTGAAGCCCTCGTCTCCGGGACGCAGAGTCCCGAGCAGGTCCTTGCCGCCGTCCGTGCCGCGTCCGACGCCGCCAAATAGCGGTTGACGCCATGACCGTATCCAACACGGCCAGGAGACCGGTGTTGCCGGCAACCCGGCCTGAAACAGCGGCTCCCCATCCGGAACGCCGGCCGGGCACGGCAGGGATCAGGCGCTGGCGCAACCTGGTGTGGGTGCTCCCAGCAGTTGCCCTGCTTTCGGTGTTTGCCTACCTGCCCCTCGCCCAGAATCTCGGGTTCAGCTTCCTCAAGTGGGATATCTACAGCGGGCAGCAGACCTTTGTAGGTGCCGACAACTACGTCAAGATGTTCAACGACCCCATCTTCTGGAAGTCGTTGCTTAACAACTCCCTCTACGCAGGGATATCGATCTGTTTCCAGGTGTTCGGCGCGCTGGTCCTGGCGGCCATGATCGAGGGCCTGCGCAGCGAACGCTGGCGCGGAATCCTCCGGGCAGTCTATTTTGTTCCGTCCGCCATCTCCCTCACGGTCGCCGGCCTGCTGTTCTATTTCATCTATGAGCCGCGCATGGGCATCCTGAACGCAGGGCTCGACGTCGTAGGCCTTGGGCAGTTTGCACAGGCGTGGCTTGGCCAGGAGAACACGGCCATTTTCGCGATCATCGCCATGAGCCAGTGGCAGGGGTTCGGCTATTGCACGCTGCTGTTCGCGGTGGCATTGCAGCGGATTCCAGGTGAGCTGTACGAAGCCGCGGCGATCGACGGAGTAGGGCCGCTGCGGCGCTTCTTCTCCGTCTCCCTGCCGCTGGTCCGGGAAATGAGCGCACTGATGATGATCGTTACGGTTTCCGGCGCCTTCCAGGTGTTCAACGAGGTGATGGTCATGACCAGCGGCGGCCCGAACAATTCCAGCCAGGTCCTGGGAACCTGGCTCTACCGGAGCGGCTTCGTCCGTAACGATTTCGGCTACGCCGCGGCCATCGCCACGGCGGTTTTCATCATCACACTGGTGCTTGCGGTGCTTCAGCTCCGTCTGTCCAACCGTAGGAGGGTCGAATGGTAACCCGCGGGTCTGTGCTCATGGTCCTTGGCAGGGTGTTCGTCCAGGCCTTCCTGGTGGCGCTCGCCGTCGTCGTCATTTATCCGCTGATCTGGATGTTCCTCAATGGAGTGAAGTCCAACCCGGAGCTCTTTGCCAATCCCTTCGCCATGCCGGTGGCCTGGCGCTGGGAGAACTACGCCACGGCCTGGAACCGTGGCGTAAGCGATTACCTCACTACAAGCGTGCTGGTCACGGTGGTATCCACTGTTTCTACGGTGCTCATCAGCGCCTGGGCGGCCTACGGGCTGACGAGGGTGAAGATCCCGTTCAGCCGCACCATCCTCATCATGATCCTGGCGGGCCTGATGCTGGCGCCAACCGTGGCCCTCATTCCGCTGGTAAAGATGTTCCAGGCGATGGGCTTGAACAACAGCTTCTGGGCCCTGGTTATCCTGTATACGGCTTTCCGCATTCCCTTCACCACCTTCCTGATCCGGGCGTACATGATGGACCTTCCCGCAGAGGTGGACGAGGCGGCTGCGGTAGACGGGGCCTCCAAGACCATGGCGTTCTGGCAGGTCATTCTGCCGATGTGCAAGCCGATCATCGTTTCCACGGTGTTGCTGAACATCCTCTTCACCTGGAACGAGTACCTGTTTGCGATGGTATTCACCAGCGGGGGTGCTCTGCAGACCCTGCCCGTGGGACTGGCAAACCTGATGTCCAAACACGGGACAGACTACCCCGTGGTGTTCGCGGCGATGACGATCGCCGCCGTTCCGGTCATTGTGCTGTTCTTCGCAGGTCAGCGCTATTTCATCCGAGGCCTGGCCGACGGTATGGGTAAGTAAGGGCCGGTCAGGCGCTTTGTTCGCCCTGAAGGTTATGGTCGACAGGGCAGGCAGCAGCTGGTTCAGCGGCGGCGGGCTGGTCCACGGTGATGCCGTAAAGGGTTTCCAGGGCAGTGACGTATTCGTCCTGCTGCCCCTTGGCCGCGAGCTCCCGCGCACGGACGGTGGGCACATGGAGCAGCTGCTTGACCATACGGCGCAGCGCGAACTCCACTTCCTCCGCCGCGGCGGTGCAACCGTGGCGGGCGCGGACTTTTTCCATCTCGGTGTCCAGGACGTTCATGGTGTGCCGGCGAAGCGCCACGATCGCGGTGTCGGCGGCCCGGGCGTCCCGTTCCTGCTCAAATGCCTGTGCGGCCTCGGAAACGATGCTGCTGGCCCGGGACAGCGATTCGGCCTGTTCCTCGGGGGCCGCCAGCCGGACAGATTCGAGCGTGAGGAGTTCAACGCCGTCGAGCTCGCCCACAGCGGGATCAAAATCGTGGGTGAGCGCGAGGTCAATGGCGATCAGCGGCTGTGGGGAGTCGGCGCGCACCTGGCCCAGCTCTGCAGCCTCGACCCGGGTATCTGAACCACTGCAGCCGATCATCACGTCGGCCTGGGCGACGGCGGGCCGCAGGGACGCGCTGTCAAGGGCGGTACCGCCGCGGCTGGCGACAAAGCCGGGGGCCCGGCCCGACGAGGAGAACACCGAGATATCCGTGCAGCCGCGTTCGCGCAGCAGTGCCATGGTTGCGCCTGCATAGGCACCGGTACCAAAAAGGACTACCTTCTTGGTACTCCAGTCAGGGTTCTCGGAGAGGTCGGTGGCGAGGTCCAGTGCCACGGACACGATGGAGAGGCCGCGGGAGCCGAGGGCTGTCTGGGCGCCGACGTCCTTGGCGGTTTTGGATGCTGCCTGGAAAAGCCGGACGAGCCCTGCGCTTGCGGTGCCTTCATGCTGCGCGGTGATCAACGCGCGGCGGACCTGGCCGGCGATCTCACGTTCACCGACGACGGCGGAATCGAGGCCGGAGCTAACGGCAAAGAGGTGCTTGCTGACGTCACTGCCCACGCGGGTGTCAAAGGAACGCGAGACAAGGTGCTCGCCGAGACCGCTGACCTCGCTGACCTGGGCCACGAGTGCCGCCCGCGCGGCCTCGACGTCATCCGGGTGGGAAGCCTCGCCGTAGATTTCGTAGCGGTTGCAGGTGGCCAGCACAACGGCACCCGTCACTGCCGGCGATCCGGAGAGGGCGGATGTGGCGATACCAGAGGCACCGTTGCTCAGCTGAGCAACGGTCTCGAGATCGATGTCGGCGTGAGTCGCCACCAATGAAAAAAGAACCACAGCAGACCAATCATAGCTTTTTCGGTGGCGTGTAGAACAACTGGCGGGGCATGCCACAATCGAAGCATGACTTTCAGCCCAGCCGTGACCCCTGCCGGCACCCTCGCCGCCGCCCACCCGCTGATGGATGGCCGTACGGCAAACTCACCGTTGATCACTGCTTACCGTGGCGAACGCCCGTCCCGCAGGCCTGTGTGGTTCATGCGGCAGGCTGGCCGTTCACTGCCGGAGTACCTTAAGGTCCGGGAAGGCATTGGCATGCTTGATTCCTGCCTTCGTCCGGAGCTCGCAGCCGAGATCACCCTGCAGCCCGTGCGCCGCCACGACGTGGACGCCGGCATCTTCTTTTCCGACATCGTCATTCCGCTCAAGCTGGCGGGCGTCGGCGTGGACATCGTTCCCGGGGTCGGACCTGTCCTGGACCACCCGGTGCGGACAGCGGCGGACGTGGCAGCCCTGCCGCAGCTGACCTGGGAGGCGCTGGAGCCCATCCGCGAGGCCGTCCGGCTGACCGTTGCCGAGCTGGGCAGCACCCCGTTGATCGGTTTTGCCGGCGCACCGTTCACCCTGGCGGCCTACATGGTTGAGGGCAAGCCGTCCCGGGATCACCTGGGGCCCCGCACCATGATGCACGCCGATCCTGAAACCTGGCAGGCCCTGGCCACCTGGGCCGCCGACGCTTCGGGCCTGTTCCTCCGCGCCCAACTGGAAGCAGGGGCGTCCGCCGGGCAGCTGTTTGATTCCTGGGCAGGCTCCCTGGGCCTAGCCGACTATTCGAAGTACGTGGCACCGTCCTCCGCCCGCGCGCTGGACCACGTCCGGGGTTTCGGCGCCCCGCTGGTGCACTTCGGCACCGGTACGTCGGAGCTGCTGGTGGCCATGCACGACGTCGGCGTGGACGTTATGGGTGTGGATTACCGGTTGCCGCTGGACGAAGCCAACCGCCGCCTGGGCGGAAAGGTTCCGCTGCAGGGAAACATCGACCCCGCGCTGCTGCCGGCTCCATGGGAGGTGCTGGAGGCGCACGTCCGTGAGGTGATCGCGGCAGGTGCCGCTGCTCCGGGCCACGTCCTCAATCTTGGCCACGGCGTCCCGCCGGAAACGGATCCCGCGGTACTGACCAGGGTTGTGGAACTCATCCACTCCATCTCCCCGGAGTAAGCAATGCGGGCGCTGGTGATCGGTGGCGGAATCTCCGGACTGGTGGCGGCACGGGAGCTGGCGCTGGCGGGCCATGAAACCACTGTCCTGGAAGCCACGCGTCGCTGGGGCGGCTGCGTTGGCAGCCATACGGTGGCCGGCCTGACGCTGGACAGCGGAGCGGAATCCTTCGCCACCCGGAGCAGTGCCGTAGCGGATCTTGCCACCGAACTGGGCTTGGCCGGCAAGATCACCGCGCCGCTGCCCGGAGGTGCCTGGGTGTTGTTGCCAAGCGGGCCGCGGGAGTTGCCCCGGACCGGCGTATTGGGCATCCCCGCCAATCCCTGGGACCCTGAGGTCCGCCGGACCCTAGGGTTCATGGGTGCCCTGAGGGCCTCTGCGGACCGCTTTCTGCCGCGTTCTGTGGGAAACGGCAGCGACGTCACCAGTGTTGCAAACCTGGTCCGGCGGCGGATGGGGAAACGCGTGCTGCAACGCCTTGTGGATCCCGTGGTGGGCGGAGTGCACTCGGCCGATCCGGCGTTGCTGGACGTGGACATGGTGGCGCCGGGACTACGATCCGGGCTCCGTGAGCACGGATCGCTGGCAGCTTCCGTTGCCAACCTGCGCAGTGGCAGCAGTCCCAGCAGTGGCAGCAGGGGCAACAGCGATATCGGCGGCGGTGCCAAGACCGCGAAAGCAGGTTCCGCCGTCGCCGGTCTGACAGGGGGAATGCATACCCTGGTGACCGCGCTGGTCGCCGAACTCGAAAACCTGGGCGTCGCTCTGCTGCCGGGCCGCATGGTCACATCCGTCCGCCGCAACGGCGAAGGCCACTGGATTGCGGCAGCGTCGGACTCCCTCTATGAAGGCGATCAGCTGGTGATGGCACTGGACGGTCCCGCCGCCGTCGGACTTCTCGCCGAGGCCGTCCCGGCGCTCGCGGAATTGCGCCCTGCTGCCGGTCCGGATGTGCGGCTGGTGACACTCGTGGTGGAGAAGCCTGCGCTGGATTCGCGGCCGCGCGGCACCGGCATCCTGGTTGCCCCGGGGGCCGGAGGGGTGCAGGCCAAGGCGCTGACCCATGCCACCGGCAAGTGGCAGTGGCTTCAGGACCAGGCCGGGCCGGGGAAACACGTGGTGCGGCTGTCCTATGGTCGCAGGGATGGCGTTCGGGAGAGCGGAGCCGCAGCCAACGGAAACGCGGTCAACGGAAACGCGGTCGACGCAGCTGCAGCGACCAGTCCGGTGGCCCAGGCCAGGTCCGGCACCCAGGCCGATCACACACTCTATGAGACGGCACTGCGTGATGCTTCCACGCTCCTGGGCGTTCCACTCGGCAAGGCAGATGTCCGGGGCTGGGACGTGGTGCGGTGGCCGGGGGCGCTGCCGTTCGCGGCCGTAGGGCACCGCCAGAGAGTAGCCCAGGTGCGCAGGATCTGCTCCGAAGTGGGCGGCTTGACGGTAGTGGGCGGTTGGGTCGCGGGGAATGGGCTGGCGGCCGTGGTGGCTGATACCAGGCGCCAGGCCGGCCCCGTTAGCCCGGCGAAGTAACTTCCCTGCAGAATCCGGACGCCGGTTTGTGAAATGTGCCACTTCTACGGGCCGTAGAACTGTTCTGTTTCGACTTACCCCCGCAAAAAGGGGCAAACTTGTAATCATGAGCCACACTTCTGCCGAATCTGTCACTAAAACCGGGAATTCAGTCGAGCAGTTCTTCACCCTTTGGACCGTTTTCAAGAGGGACACTGACGTCCTGCGCAGCGGCGAAGCTGCAGAGGACTTCGAAGCCCTGCTGATGCGGCTGGCCGCGGCAGGAGTGGTGCACCGCGGCAGCTACGACGTTTCCGCGATGCGTGCCGACGCCGACGTCATGGTCTGGCTGCACGGTCCGCGCCCCGAAGCACTCCAGCAGGCCATCCGCGATATCCGCCGCAGCAAGCTGTTTTCCGGAACCAGTATCGTCTGGTCGGCCATGGGCGTGCACCGCGAGGCCGAATTCGCCAAAAACCACACGCCGGCCTTCTCCCGTGGCGTGGAGCCGGCGGAATGGCTCTGTGTCTACCCCTTCGTGCGCTCCTATGAGTGGTACCTGCTGCCGGACGCCGAACGCGGCAAGATGCTGCGCGACCACGGCCTGCTGGGCCGGGACTTCCCGCAGGTCATCTCCAACACGGTGTCCTCCTTCGCGCTGGGCGATTGGGAGTGGATTCTTGGCCTGGAGGCACCTGAGCTGGTGGACCTGGTTGACCTGATGCGCCACCTGCGCTCAACTGAGGCACGGAACCATGTACGCGAAGAAATCCCGTTCTACACCGGGCGCCGGATCTCGGCTGCGGAAGTTGCGGAGGTTTTTGCATGAGTCCTTCAATTCCGACGGAATCCGCCGACGGGGCCGCCCCTGCCGGACAGCTTTACCCCGTCAACACAGTCACTGAGCGGGGCAGAATGGCTCCGAAGGCCTACGATGCCATTCTCCTTGCCTCCTTCGGCGGTCCGGAGGGACAGGAGGACGTGATTCCCTTCCTGCGTAATGTGACCCGCGGCCGCGGCATCCCGGACGAGCGGCTGGAAGAGGTCTCGCACCACTACCGGGCCAACGGCGGCATCAGCCCCATCAACCAACAGAACCGGAACCTGAAAGCCGCGCTCGAGTCCAGGCTCGCGGAACGCGGCATCAGCCTGCCGGTGCTGTGGGGAAACAGAAACTGGGCTCCGTACATCGGTGACACTCTGCAGGAAGCGTACGACGCCGGCCATCGCCGGCTCCTGATGGTCACCACCAGTGCCTACTCGTCATACTCCAGCTGCCGACAGTACCGCGAGGACATTGGCATCGCATTGACGGAGTCGGGCCTGGATGGCCGCCTGGAAGTGGACAAGGTCCGGCAGTATTTTGACCACCCCGGCTTCGTGGAGCCATTCATCGAGGGCACCACGGCAGGGCTGGCCGAGGTTTTGGACAAGCTGGCTGCCGAGGGTACCGGGGACGCCCCGGTACAGATCCTTTTTGCCACGCATTCCATTCCCACCCGTGACGCCGAGGCGTCCGGCCGGTCCGAGGACGAGCCGCGCCAGTTCGAGGAGAACTCCGCCTACGCTGCCCAGCACCTCGCTGCTGCCGCGGAAATCATGCAGCGGATTGAGGCTGAGTCCGGCCTTTCCGCCCCATGGTCCCTGGTGTACCAGTCGCGCTCCGGAGCACCGCATGTGCCGTGGCTGGAGCCGGACATTAACCACGCCATCGAGGAACTGGCGGGCCAGGGGATCAAGGGCGTCGTCATCGTCCCGCTTGGCTTTGTCAGTGACCACATGGAAGTTGTCTGGGACCTCGATACAGAAGCCCTGGAGACCTGCGGCCGGCTGGGCTTGACGGCCACCCGCGTTCCCACGCCCGGTACGCACGAGAAGTTCGTCAATGGCCTGGTGGACCTCGTCTGCGAGCGGACCGTAGAACACACCATCACCAACCGCCCGGCCGTGACAGCCCTCGGCCCGTGGTACGACGTCTGCCGCCCGGGCTGTTGTGCCAACTTCCGCGGCGAAAAGCCAACCATTGCCGGTGCCGATACTACAATCGGCACCGGTCACGACCCCTACCCCGGGGCGCCGGGGGCATCCGCCGGAACCACCGGAACCACGGGCACTGCCGGAACCACCGGAACTGCGGGAAAGCAGGATACGTAATGACTGTCAGAATCGGCACCCGGGCCAGCAAGCTTGCCCTCACCCAGACGCAGCAGACTGCAGACCAGCTGTCCGCCGTCGGAGGCTTTGCGGTGGAACTGGTCCATATCCGGACCGACGGCGACGTCCTGACCGGATCGCTCTCCCAAATGGGCGGGACCGGCGTATTTGTGGCCGCACTCCGGGACGCGCTGCTTCGAGGCGACTGCGATGTAGCCGTACACTCCCTTAAAGACCTGCCCACCGGCGCTGCTGCCGGCCTGAGCCTGGCCGCGACGCCGAAGCGCGTGGACGTCCGCGATGTCCTCTGCGCACGGAACGGCCTCAAGCTGGCTGACTTGCCGGAAGGCGCTTCAGTCGGTACGGGATCACCACGCCGGGCAGCGCAGCTGCGGGCGGCAAGGCCCGACCTTCAGGTCATCGATATCCGTGGCAACGTGGATACCCGGCTGGGCAGGGTGGCTGGCCTTGCCGGTAACGCTCCTGCCGACGTCGTGCCTGGCAAGACCGGCGACCTCGACGCTGTGGTCCTCGCAGCGGCCGGCCTGGAACGGATTGGCCGGCTCGATACTATTAGCGAGTACCTCGAGACCGACGTGATGCTCCCGGCCGCAGGCCAGGGAGCGCTGGCGATCGAATGCCGGGCCTCTGAATCCCCGCAGGCAACAGGTGAGGCGCCTGCTGTCCTGGCGCAGGCATTGGCCGCCCTGGACGACCCGGACACACGCCTGGCCGTGACGGCGGAACGGGCCCTGCTGGCCCGGCTTGAAGCAGGCTGCGCAGCTCCCGTGGGCGCCTACGCGTACCGCAAGGGCAGCATGCTGTACCTGGAGGCCGCAGTCTGTGCCGTCGACGGAACCGCCACTGTACGGGACAAGCGGGCCACCGACGGCCTGACCGAAGTGGGCGCTACGCTGCTGGGCATTGAACTGGCTGAGGTCCTCCTGGCGGCCGGTGCCGCCGACATCGCGGACCTGACGGCGTCTTCCTAAACCGTAGAACATGGAGCGCCAGGCGTCTGGAGAGGCTGGAACGGTGGCGGCAGCGCAGCCACCCCTGGCTGGCGTCCGCGTGCTGTTGACCAGGCGTCCGGATCGCTCAACGGCACTGTCGCGGGCTCTTCAGGGTGCCGGCGCGGACATCGCCTTCCTGCCGCTTATTGACTTTGAACGGGCAGCAGATGCCGCGACCTTGTCACAGGATGTCAGCGAGTTGGCCCGCGGCCGTTACGACTGGCTGGTCATCACCAGTGCCACC
Source organism: Pseudarthrobacter sp. TRD_SC_9 (assembly GCF_055361265.1). Classification (NCBI taxonomy): domain Bacteria; kingdom Bacillati; phylum Actinomycetota; class Actinomycetes; order Micrococcales; family Micrococcaceae; genus Pseudarthrobacter; species Pseudarthrobacter sp. TRD_SC_9. The sequence goes on along the minus strand of NZ_CM143956.1, from coordinate 2,676,201 downwards.
ACTGTTGACGCCCTGGCCGGTGCTGCAGCCCGCTCCGGTACGACGCTGGCTGCAGCCGTCCCGGAAGAGACCCAGGTTGCAGTTGTTGGAGCAGGCACCGCAGCCGCGCTGAAACGGGCCGGAGTTATCGCCGCCCTGATGCCCGCGCAGCAATCGGCGGCAGGGTTGCTGGCGCAGTGGCCGGACGGGTCCGCCTCAGGTGGGAGTGGAGAAGTACTGCTGCCACAGGCGGACATCGCGGCGGGAACCCTGCGCGACGGTTTGCAGGCCAAAGGCCTCGCTGTCCACTGCGTTGTGGCCTACTGCACGGTTCCATACCCTGCCAATCCGGTGCGGGCCCTTTATCCGGCAGTTCTCCCCGCGGAAGGGTTGCTGACGCCCGAGGCGGTACGCCACGAGCTGGCAGAGGGACGGATCGACGCCCTGGTGGCCGCTTCCCCAAGCCAGGTACGTCGGCTGGCAGAGTTGCAGATTCCCTTGGACAGTTGCTCTTTAGTGGTGATCGGACCCGCCACTGATGCGGAAGCCCGGGAACGGGGATTGCGTGTTCGCACTGTGGCGGGAAGCCCTCACCCGCAAAGTGTGGCAGCCGCCGTCGAACGGGCAGTGCACGGTTCCCGCGGGACAATGAGTTGAACTTTGACAGGCCAGGAACCCCGAATGAAGGATAAGGCATGAGTTTCTTGCAGCAGCGGCCCCGCCGGCTCCGTACCACCCCCGCCATGCGCAGGTTGACGGCGGAAACGCGGCTGGCGCCCGCGGAACTGATCCTGCCGGCTTTCATCCGGGAAGGGTTGACCGAGCCCCATCCCATCAGCTCTATGCCCGGTGTTGTCCAGCACACCACAGACACCCTGAAGCGGGCAGCCGCTGAGGCTGTTGAGCTCGGCCTGGGCGGGCTGATGCTGTTCGGCATTCCGGAGGTGCGCGACCCCGAGGGCACGGCGTCACTCGATCCGGACGGCGTGTTGAACAAAGCCATTCGCGATGTCCGGGCCGAGGTTGGCGACGAACTGGTGATCATGAGCGATGTCTGCCTCGACGAATTCACGGACCACGGGCACTGCGGGGTGCTCGACGACGACGGTTATGTGGACAACGACCGCACCGTGGAAATCTACGCCCGCATGGCGGTGGCACAGGCTGACGCCGGTGCCCACATGCTTGGTCCCTCCGGAATGATGGACGGTCAGATCGCAGCCATCCGTGCCGCTCTGGATGCCGCCGGGCACGTCAACACGTCCGTCATTGCCTACGCCGCCAAATACGCTTCCGCGTTCTATGGACCGTTCCGTGAAGCCGTTGATTCCCAGCTGAAAGGCGACCGCCGCACCTACCAGATGGATAGCGGAAACCGCCGGGAAGCGATGCGCGAGGTGGAACTGGACCTGGCTGAAGGTGCGGACATCGTCATGGTTAAACCCGCCATGAGCTACCTGGACATCGTGGCCGACGTTGCTTCGATGAGCCCGGTACCCGTCGCTGCCTACCAGATCTCGGGTGAATACGCGATGATCGAGGCAGCCGCCGCCAACGGCTGGATCGACCGCCGCGCTGCCATTACCGAGTCCGTACTCGGGATCCGTCGGGCCGGGGCGGATATGGTCCTCACGTACTGGGCCGCCGAGCTCGCAACCTGGCTGGAGGAATCATGAACGCCGTAACCGTTCCGCCCACTCCCACCTCACCCGTAGGGCCTGACCAGATTCTGCTTGGCCTGAACACGTTTGGCGACGTCGGCCTCAGCGACGATGGCACCCCGCAACCGCATGCCCGGGTGCTGCGCCAGCTGCTGGAGCAGGCGCAACTGGCTGACGCCGTCGGGTTGCATGCCTTTGGGGTGGGGGAGCACCACCGCAAGGATTATGCTGTCTCGGCGCCGGAGGTGTTCCTGGCAGCGGCAGCGGCAAGCACCACGCGCATCAAGCTGGGATCTGCGGTCACCGTGCTCAGCTCCGACGACCCCATCCGGGTGTTCCAGCGCTTCTCCACCGTGGATGCGCTGTCCAACGGCCGTGCCGAGGTGATGCTGGGGCGCGGCTCCTTCGTGGAGTCTTTCCCGCTGTTCGGCCTGGACCTGGCGGACTACGAAACGTTGTTTGAGGAGAAACTGGAGCTTTTCGACAAGGTAAGAGCCCAAAGGCCCGTGCACTGGGAAGGCACCACCCGTTCAGCTGTCAACGGCTTGATGGTCTACCCTCCGCTGGAGCACCACCTGCTGCCTACCTGGATCGGCGTGGGCGGAACCCCCGAATCGGTACTGCGTTGCGCCCAATACGGTTACCCGATTATCTTCGCGATCATTGGTGGCCAGCCGCGCGGCTTTGCTCCGCTGGCCGAGCTGTACCGCGAAGCCATGACCAAATACGGGCACCCCATGCAGCAGGTGGCCACGCATTCGCCTGGCCATGTGGCCGAAACGGATGAACAGGCCCGCGAGGAGCTCTTCCCCCACTGGCTGGCGCTGCGGAACCGGATAGGGGCAGAGCGTGGCTGGGGTCCTGCAGGGCGTGGCGAGTTCGACGCGCTTTGCTCCATGGAAGGCGCACTGTACGTTGGCTCGCCGGACACGGTGGCCCGCAAGATCGCCCTTTTGAAGCGCAACCTCAACGTGGACCGCTTCGACCTCAAGTACAGTAACGGGCCGCTGCCGCATTCAGCCATGATGCGCTCCATCGAGCTGATGGGCGCGGCGGTGGCGCCCAAGGTGGCTGAGTTGCTGGCCGGGGAACTGGCCGCTAACTGAAAGAATAGGAACCATGACTTCCAGCAATCCTCGCAACGAGGCACTCTTCGACCGCGCCCGCCAACTGATGCCGGGAGGCGTAAACTCACCGGTCCGCGCCTTCGGCTCCGTAGGCGGCACACCGCGGTTTATGGTTTCCGCCAAAGGCCCATACCTGACAGATGCCGACGGTCACGAATACGTTGACCTGGTCTGCTCGTGGGGCCCGGCGCTGCTGGGGCACGCACACCCTGCCGTCCTTGATGCCGTGCATGCAGCGGTGGACCGCGGCCTGTCCTTCGGCGCGTCCACTCCGGATGAGGCTAACCTCGCGGCCATCGTGCAGGAGCGGGTAAGCGTCGTCGAACGGCTCAGGATGGTGTCCACAGGCACCGAGGCGACCATGACCGCCGTCCGCCTGGCACGCGGCTTTACCGGCCGCAACCTCATCATCAAGTTCGCAGGCTGCTACCACGGCCACCTGGACGGGCTCCTGGCCGCCGCCGGCTCCGGACTGGCTACGCTTGCGCTGCCTGGCTCCGCCGGTGTGACAGAAGCAACGGCCGCCGAAACCCTGGTGCTGCCCTATAACGACCTCGCCGCCGTCGAAGCTGCCTTCGCAGTCCACGGCCAGAACATCGCCGCCGTCATCACGGAGGCAGCACCGGCCAATATGGGTGTTGTGACCCCGGCACCCGGCTTCAACCAGGGCCTGTCACAGATCACCCGCCAATATGGCGCTCTCCTGATCCTCGACGAAGTCCTGACCGGTTTCCGCACCGGTTACTCAGGTTACTGGGGCCTGACCGGCGGCGCCCTTGATACCTCTGATCCGTGGAGCCCGGATCTGCTGACCTTCGGCAAAGTTATCGGCGGCGGAATGCCGACGGCGGCACTTGGCGGCCGTGCCGACGTCATGGACTACCTGGCACCGGTGGGTCCTGTGTACCAGGCGGGTACTCTCTCCGGTAACCCGGTGGCTATGGCTGCCGGCGTGGCAACTTTGACCAACGCGACGCGTGGGGTCTACGCCTACATCGACCAGCGCGCGCTGGAACTGTCCGCTGCGCTTTCAGCTGCCTTGGACGCCGCCGGCGTGGACCACTCCATCCAGCATGCGGGCAACCTGTTCTCGGTGGCCTTTGGTACCTCTGCCAGCGGAGTGCACAACTACGACGACGCGCAGAAGCAGGAGTCGTTCCGCTATGCACCCTTCTTCCACTCCATGCTCGAGTCCGGCGTGTACCTGCCGCCTTCGGTCTTCGAGGCCTGGTTCCTGTCCGCGGCGCACGACGACACCGCCATGAACCGGATCTTCGACGCGCTGCCCGCCGCGGCCCGGGCGGCAGCAGCGGCCAGCGCCTGACATTTCCGGCCGCAGCGCTCGACGCAAAAACCCCGGCTTCCGTGTTCTTCCCATTGGGGAGGAACGCGGAAGCCGGGGTTTTGTGTTTGGGTGCTGAAGGATCCCCGAACTTTAGAAAGCGACGGTTACGTCGCCGTTGGGCCATTCCTTCTCGATGAAGGCCTTGACCTCGGGGGTGTGGAGAAGCTCCTCGAGCTTCTGGATCCGGACATCATCGTTGGAGTCCTCGCGCCATGCCAGGAAGTTGGCGTAGGGGTTGTTCTCCGTCGATTCCACGGCCAGGGCGTCCTCGGTGCTGAGGCCAGCTGCGAGGATGAAGTTTCCGTTGATCAGGGCCAGATCCACGGAGGGGTCCTTGAGGTCGTTCACCAGCAGTTCAGGCTGGTTCTCGGAGAACTGGAGCTTTTTGGGGTTCTGCTCGTCGGTCAGGGTCAGGACGGAGGCGTCGTCCTGGATGTCCTCGACCAAACCTGCAACTTCGAGGACCCGCAAAGCCCGGACCTGGTTGGAGGGATCGTTGGTGATGGCAACCTTGGCACCATCTGCGATGTCCTTGATGTCCTCAACCTTTTCGGAGAAAGCGGCGTAGGGCTCAATGTGGATGCCTTCGCCATGACCGAACTTGTAACCCTTGGTGGCAACCTGGTCCTCGAACCACGGCAGGTGCTGGTAGTAGTTGGCGTCGAGAGAACCATCGCTCAGAGCCGTGTTCGGCGTCTGGTAGTCCTCGATTTCCTTGATGTCGAGCTTGAGCCCGGCCTTGGGAGCGAGTTCTTCATTGACGAACTCGAGGATCTTTGCCTGGGGCACCGGGCTGGCTCCGACGGTGAGGGTGACGGGGTTTGCCGGATCCAGGGCCGTAGCTTCTGTGCCGGGCGTCGACGAACCGCCGCAGGCGGACAGTGTCAGCGCGGCGACGATTCCTGTAGCCAATACGGAGAGTGATTTACGCATGGAGTGCGTTCCTTTCAAATGACGAAGAGCTGTATACCGGACAGGCCGGGTAGCTCCTTCGGGGATGCAGCAGGCGTTCGTCCGCTGCGGGCAGGAAGAATGTGAGAAGCGGTTCAGCGGTGGTCAAGCCTGCGGGATATCCGTTCCCCGACAAGTTGAATCACCTGGACCAGGACGATGATCAGCACGATTGTCACGATCATGACCGTGACGTCGAACCGCTGGAAGCCGTAGTTATAGGCGAGCTTGCCCAACCCGCCGCCGCCTACCAGGCCTGCCATCGCCGAGTACCCCACCAGGGTCACAACGGTGGTGGTGGCGGCGGCCACCAGTGCCGGGAGGGATTCGCGCAACATGACCTTGCCGATGACCTGCATCTTGGTGGATCCCATGACCTGGGCGGCATCGATCTTCCCGTGGTGGACGTCCCGAAGGCATACCTCCACCAGCCGGGCAAAGAACGGGATGGTTCCGATGGAAAGGGATACCGACGCCGCGACGGGTCCCAGGCTGGTGCCTGTCAGCAGGCGGGCCAGCGGGATGAGCGCCACCATCAGGATCGCGAAAGGGATGGAACGGGTGATGTTGACGATCACGTCGCTCATGATCCGGTTGGTGATGGTCATGGGACGCAAGCCACCTGGCGCAGTCACGTGCAGGAACACTCCCAGTGGCAGTCCCACGAGCACGGTGAAGAAGGACGAGATTGACACCATTTGCAGTGTCTCCACGATTGCTTCGGGCAGTGCCTTTGCCAGTACGGCGTTGGAGAAGAGATCGTTCATGCGCTGTGCTCCGTCGTGCCGATGGTCCTGGTGATGGGCTGGGACTTATCACCAGCCGCTTCCTCCGGAGAGCCGTAGAACTCCGGCACTTCCGCTGCTGTTGGATCGACCGGCTTTGCCGCGATACCACGATCACCCAGGTAGCCAAGGACGGCTGCCAGGTCCGCGTCGCCGGCCAACTGGACACGGAGATGCCCGAACTGCTGCCCTCCCAGGGTTTCCACGCTGCCCGCCAGGACGTTGAGGTCGATGTCGAAGTGCCGCGCCACGCCGGTCAGAACGGGAGTCTTGGCGCTTTCACCGGCGAACAGGATTTCGACGACGGGACCGGCGGCCATGGCCAGCTGCGGGTCGGCGGGAGGCAACGGAAGGAGGGCTTTTGCCAGGCGGCTGTCCAGGTCTCCTGCCACGTTTTCCAGATCCCCGTGCTCGATGATGCGGCCTTTGGACAGGAGGGAAACGGAGTCGCAGACCCGCTTTACGACATGCATTTCATGCGTGATGATCAGCACTGTCAACTGCAACCGCGTGGTCAGGTCCTTGATCAGGTCCAGGATCTCATCGGTGGTGGCGGGGTCAAGGGCGGAGGTGGGTTCGTCACACAGCAACACATCGGGGCTGGCGGCCAGGGCGCGGGCAATTCCGACGCGCTGACGCTGGCCCCCGGACAGCTGGGACGGATAGGCGTTCTCGAATCCGTCCAGGCCCACAAGAGCCAAAAGTTTAGTGACCTTTTGAGTGATGGCCGCCTTCGGCGTTTTGACCAGTTCCAGGGGGTGGGCCACGTTGCCTGCTGCCGTCCGGGAGTCCATGAGGTTCGCATGCTGGAACACCATGCCAATCCGGCGCCGGGCAGCGCGGATTTCCGAGTCCTTCACAGAGCTCAATTCCGTGCCATCAATGCTCACCGAGCCGGATGTCGGCCGGTCCAGAAGTGTCAGGCAGCGGACCAGGGTCGATTTTCCGGCGCCGGAGTGGCCTATGATGCCGTGGATGGAGCCCTTTGGAACGGAAAGGGTGACCCCGTCCAGGGCTACGACTTCTTTCTTTCCCTGACGGTAGACCTTGCGCAGGTCAGTAACAGTGATCATAAATCCTCAGGAGTTTGGGGCGCGCGGCATAACTAGCACAGGGGCCCGTTTGAAGATAATTATGTCAGGGGAGCCAAGGAGTCGTCATATTGACCATTCGTTCGGTGATTCCGGCGAGTGCTTTACCTATATTCGGAAACGACGTCTTTTCCACTTCGTTCCCCCCGGGAACCCACGTCTCAAGGAATCGTCCAGTCAGCGGGCCAAAGTTGGACTTTCGTATTGGTCCGTGAGTTACATCGCACTTTTGCTACTGAATCGGTTCAGAACGCCCCGCGGCTGGCGTCTTCGGGAGGCAACACAGGCCAGGCCCCCTCGATCACGGCCGCCGGCTTGCTTTTGCGCAGGTAGTCCTGGAAATCAGCTGCCTGGGACTGGGCCCAGTCCACCTGCAGGCTGTGCAGTTTGGTAGCGGGCATCTGCAGGGTAGGGAACTTGCCGGCCATGGCGTCCAGCACCCGGAGCGTAGCCAGGGCGTCTGCCGCTGACGTATGGGCATTGTCCAGGCCTACGCCATACTCTTCGCAAAGTGCTGTCAAGGTGCGCTTGCCTTTGCGGAAGCGGTCCACCTGCTTGTTCATGATGAAAGGGTCCAGGACCGGGAAGCGCGTGAGCTGCCGAACGCCGTGCCGTGCCGATTCCGCCGCGAGCACAGTGAAGTCGTAACTGGCGTTGAAGGCGATGACGGGAGTCCCGGCGTCGAAAAGCGCCTGCAGGGCTCCCGCAATCTCCCGGGTGACCTCCGCCGCCGGGCGGCCGTCCCGCCGGGCCATTTCAGTGGTGACGCCATGGATATCGCTGGCTTCGGTGGGAATTTCCACGCCCGGATCCGCCAGCCATTCGTGTTCGTTGACCACGTTGCCGTCACCGTCCACCACCGTGATGGACGCTGTGACGATCCGCGCCGAACGCGAGTTGCGGCCGGTGGTCTCGAGATCGAAGGCTGCGCGGGGGAGGTTGTTCCAGGTGTTCATGCGCCAACGCTACTGGCGGACACTGACAGTCTTTTGGATTTCGACGGCGGGTTGCCCGGCTGTGAGTAATCCCGCGTCCGAAGACACCTGAAGTGTCAGTGGTGGCGGGGCCCCGCGATTACTCTGGAGGGATGCGGATGGAGTATGTGGAGGCGGTCCTGGAGTTGGTGGGGATGGTTCCTCCGGGTTCCGCCGTCAGCTACGGTGATGTCGCAGAACTCCTTGGCTCCGGCGGTCCGCGGCAGGTAGGTGCGGTGATGAGCCATCATGGCAGCAGCGTGGGCTGGTGGCGGGTGCTCCGCGCCAGCGGGGCAGCGCCGCAAGGTCATGAGGCCGCGGCCCTGCAGCACTACATGAGCGAGGGCACACCGCTCCGGGGGAACCCTGAGCAGTTCCTGCGGACAGGCGACGCCGCCTGGCGCGTGGACCTGCGTGCTGCCCGCTGGCAGCCCTCTGAAGCGCATTTCGACAGGATCGAGGCACTCGCCGGGCAACTCGGGCAGAGCCTCCGGAAAATGTCAGAGGCCGATGATGGAATGACTGAGTGACCACAACAGCCACCGGCAACCCGCTCGCAAGCGTTCGCACTGACTCCGCCCCTTCGGGCCTGCAGCTGCTGCCGCCTCGTGCAGTCGGCCTGCAGGTTCCGGTTCTCACCTCGGACCAGGCAGCCGCCGTCACAGTTCCGCACGGCTCCGGGCCCGTGCTCGTACCGGGTGGGCCGGGAACCGGGAAATCAACGGTGCTGGTTGAAGCAGCCGTGCGCCGGGTGGAACAGGACGGGATTGACCCGGACCGGGTGCTGATCCTCGCGCCGGACCGGAGATCCGCTGACAGTTTGCGGGACAGCTTTACCGGCCGGCTGAACCGGAGTTTGAGCACCACGCCGGCACGCACCTGGGCGTCCTATGCTTTTGATGTGATCCGTAGGGCCAAGGCGGAAGGGGTCATCCAGCTGCCGCGGGCGCCCCGCCTGTTGTCCGGGCCGGAACAGGACCTGATAATCAAGGAGCTGCTGGAAGGCCACGCCCGGCCCGGCCTGGTGTTGGTATGGCCGGAGGATCTCGGAGCGGCACTGGGCACCCGCGGCTTCCGGCAGGAGGTGAGGCAGCTCTTTGACCGGGTTATTGAATCAGGGCTCACGGCGGGGGACCTGGCCGCCCTGGGACGGCGCTGCGGACGGCCCGACTGGGCAGCGGCTGCTGCCCTCTACGCCGAGTACAGGGACGTCCTGGACCTCCGCATGCCGGAGGCCTTTGACCCCGCCGGAATCATCACGGCGGCCAGGCGGATCTTTCAGGATGCCCCGGAGTTCCTTGCGGCTGAACGCGAGCAGCTGCAGCTGATCATGGTTGACGATATCCAGGAGGCTAATCCTGCGGTCTTTGAATTACTCGCGGATATCGCTGCCGGTAAGGACTGCTTCGTCACCAGCTCGCCTGACACGGTGGTGCAGGGCTTCCGTGGCGCCCGGCCGGATCTCGTGGCTGAGCTTCCGTCGTTGCTGGCCGGCGCCACGTCCGTATTGCAGCGGCCGCTGGTTTTTACCCACCGTCATCGGCCCGCAATCGCCAAAGCCTGGCTTGGAGTGGCCGCCCGGATCTCCCAGCGTGCCGGTAGCCGGCAGGCGCGCCGCCTGGAGCCTCCGGAGGGAGAGCCAAGAGCGAAGATAGTCGAGGATCAGGACGGGAGAGTGGAATGCCACCTCGTGGCCTCGCCGGTCCACGAACTGCGGTATGTTGCGCAGCGGATCCTGGAAGAGCATATCCACCACCGGCGGGGACTGGGCGAGATCGCCGTTGTGGTCCGCACAGGCGGCCAGCTCGGCCAGCTCCAACGCTACCTTTCCGGCCAAGGCATCCCCGTCCGCGTTCCGGTAGCTGAATCGGCGGTACGCGACGAAGTTGCGGTGCGGCCCTTGCTGGAGGCCTATGGAATTGCCCTCAACCCTGAATCCCTGACGCCGGAAACCGCGGTGGCGCTCCTGACCTCAAGGATCGGCGGTGCAACGCCACTGGAGCTGCGCAGGCTGCGGCAGGCATTACGGCGCGAAGAGTTACTTGGCGGCGGCGGCCGGTCCAGCGACGCCCTCCTGGTGGAGGCATTGCTGGAGCCGGGTGCCCTGCTCACGCTGGGAATTGATGCCAGGGCCGCACGGAGGACCGCCCGGATGATCCAGGCCGGACGGAAGGCCATAGAACAGCCCGGCGCCAATGCGGAAACAGTACTGTGGGCACTCTGGCATGCCACCGGCCTGGCCGCTTCGTGGACCGAGTCTGCCATGGCCGGGGGAACCAACGGCGCCCGGGCGGACCGCGATCTTGATGCCATGATGGCGCTGTTCCACACCGCCGAGCGCTACGTGGACCAGCTCCCGGGTTCGGGTCCCCGGCAGTTCCTGGACTACCTGCTGAACCAGGAACTGCCCATGGATACCCTTGCCGCCCGGGCACAGCTTGATGATGCCGTGGAGCTCCTGACACCGGCCAGCGCCGCGGGCAGGCAGTGGCCGGTCGTCATCGTGGCGGGCCTGCAGGAAGGTGTCTGGCCAAATACCCGACTCCGTGGCGAACTGCTGGGCAGCACTCTGTATGCAGACGCCGTCGAACATGGTACCGACTACGCCCTGCAGCGTGACCCGCTCAGCCGTGCACGCGATATCCGGTATGACGAACTTCGGAGTTTCTCCACTGCTATCTCCCGGGCACAGGAACTGCTGATCTGCACTGCAGTGTCCTCCGAAGATGAACAGCCCTCGTCCTTCCTTGACTATGTAGTGCCCCTGGAACCCGGGCAGCACAGCCGGCCGCTGACCCACGTCCAACGCCCGCTTACCCTGCGCTCACTGGTAGCTGAGCTGCGCCAGTACGCCCAGCTGGGCGCGGCGGCCCCGGCCGAATCCGCTGAAGCTGTGCGGGTCCTTGCGCATCTGGCGTCGCAGCAGCCGCCGGTCCCCGGAGCGCAGCCGGACAGCTGGTGGGGATTGCTGCCGCTGAGCTCCACGGATCCGGTGGTTGCTCCGGGCGGCACGGTCCATGTATCGCCATCCAAGGTCGAATCGGTGCAGAAATCGCCCCTGGGCTGGTTTGTCCAGGCAGCCGGCGGAGAAGCCGCCACGGACTTTGCGCGAAGCCTGGGCACCTTGGTTCACGCCATTGCCCAGGACCTGCCGGACGCCACGGGAACCCGCTATGTGGAGGAACTGGTGCGGCGCTGGCCCTCACTTGGAATGAAGGACAACTGGGAAGGCAGGCTCGACTTCAAGCGCGCGGAAACCATGGTGCGCAAACTGGCAGAGTACGTCATAACGGCGCGGAGCGAGGGACGCACCCTGCTTGGTGTGGAACAGGATTTTTCGGTGGAACTCCCTGATGTGCCGGTGAAAAGAAGCCCGGCCACGAACCCGCCTGAAGAGACCGCGGAAATGGATGACGGATTCCGTCATGCGGTCCTCCGCGGGCAGGTGGACCGTTTGGAGATCGACGCCGAAGGACGCCTGGTGGTGGTGGACCTGAAGACCGGGAAGAGCCAGCCCGGCAAGGCGGATCTGGCCCGGCATCCGCAGCTGGGCGCGTACCAGGCGGCGGTACTTGCCGGCGGATTCGAGTCTCCAACGTCGGGCCCCCGCTCCGGCGGCGCGGTACTGGCCCAACTCGGCACTACGGCAAAAGGGCTTTCAACCCAGCATCAGGAGCCCGTCCCGGCCGGCGACAACTGGGCTCTGGACATGGTGAACGAGGCTGCCGTGGTGATGGCGGGCAATGAGTTCGAAGCCCGGCACGATCCTGCCAAGGGCAGTTATGGAGGCCACGGCTGCCGGCTTCCCGAAGTGTGTCCGCTGTGCGCCCGTGGACGGCAGGTGACGGAATGACGACGCCGGGCTTCAGTTCAGCGCCGGCAGTGCCGGAAGTCCCGAAACATGTCGAAGCCCCGGAAGCTGGGGAGACGGGTTCTGTGGCCGAAGGTATCCAGGCCCTGCCGGTTCCCCGGTTCACACCGGAGCAGCTGTCCGTCCTGCTGGGCGAAAAGAACATCCCTACTGCCGAGCAGGCAGAAATCATCTCGTCGCCCTTGGAGCCGCGCCTGGTGATTGCGGGGGCGGGTTCGGGCAAAACGGCCACCATGGCAGACCGCGTCGTCTGGCTGGTGGCCAACGGCTGGGTCCGGCCGGAAGAAGTTCTGGGTGTGACCTTCACCCGGAAGGCCGCCGGGGAATTGGCCAGCCGTATCCGCGCCAAGCTGGCCGCTCTGCAGCGGCTCGCGGCCGAGGACACCGGGAATGTGCTGTTTCCTGCGGGCCTTCTGGATCCTGACTGTTTGGAGCCAAAGGTTTCCACGTACCACTCCTATGCGAGCAGCATCGTTTCGGACCATGGTCTTCGCTTGGGCGTGGAACGTGACGTGGTGCTGCTTGGTGCCGCGCAGGCCTGGCAGCTTGCCAGCGAGGTGGTGGAAGCCTATGACGGCGAGTACGAGCACTTTACGTCCGCCAAATCCACCCTGATCAGTGCCGTCATCCAGCTGGCGGGCGAGTGTTCCGAGCACCTGCAGGAGCCGGAGCAGGTGGCGGACTGGATCCAGCAGCGGGTGGCTGAATTTGAGGGCCTGCCCTTCAGCCACAAAGCCAGCAAGAACCCCACCCAGGCGGCCCTGAACATTAGCCGGCGGCTGCGTACCCGTGCCAGCGTCGCAGACATGGTTGGCAGGTACAACCAGGCCAAGCGCAACAGGGGTGCCCTGGACTTCGGCGACCTCGTGGCCTTGGCGGCCCGCGTGGCGCGGGAAGTGCCGCAGGCAGGTGACTTCGAAAGGAAGCGTTACAAGGTGGTGCTCCTGGACGAATTCCAGGACACGTCGCATGCCCAGCTGGTGCTCTTTTCGCGGTTGTTCGGGGGTGGCCACGCCGTTACCGCAGTCGGAGATCCCAACCAGTCCATTTATGGTTTCCGGGGTGCCTCCGCAGGCCAGCTCTTTCACTTTGTGCAGGAATTTCCCCTGCGCCAACCTGAAGGGGGTTTTGCGCCGGCGCCCACGTCCTACCTGACCACCGCCTGGCGGAACGGCCGCAACATCCTGGCAGCAGCAAACATCATTGCGGCTCCGCTCAGTGGCGGTCCCAACGCCGGGGGAGCGGCAGGTCAGCACGGCGCAGCATCCGGCCCCACCGTGCCGCCGCTGCAGCCCAGTCCTGCCGCTGTTCATGGCCAAGTGGTCCTGGGGCGGTTCGGTTCGGATGAAGATGAAGCCGCAGCGCTGGCGGAGGACGTACTCAGGTACAAGGCCACCGACTTCGTTGTGTCCGATGAACCTGTCCCGCCCGCGATCGCCGTGCTCTGCAGACGCCGGGCGCAAATGGAATGCGTCCGGAAGGCGTTTGAAGCGCGCGCAATCGCCTACGAGATCGTTGGCCTAGGCGGTCTGCTGGACACTCCGGAGATCGTGGACCTTGTCTCCACACTGCGGGTCCTGGCAGATCCCGGCCGTTCTGATTCCCTGATGCGGTTGCTGGCCGGGGCACGGTGGCGGATTGGACCCGCGGACCTTATGGCGTTCCGCGACTGGTCATCCTTCCTGGCGCATCGCCGCGAGCAGCAGAGGCGTGGCCCGGAAGGCAGCCATCTGGAGGATGACAATTTCGGCGGAGTTGACCCCGTGGAAAGCGACATCTCGGACGGCTCCAGCCTTGTGGAGGCCCTGGACTGGCTTCCCCAGGAAGGCTGGGTGTCCAGTCAGGGTCGATCGCTGACGGTCCAGGCCCGGGAACGCCTCGGAAGGCTGTCCGCGGAGCTTCGGCAGCTTCGTCGCCACCTCGGCGATGACCTGACCACCTTGCTCGGCGAAGTGGAACGCTCCATGCTGCTTGACATCGAGGTGGCAGCGAAGCCTGGCATCACGATTCATCAGGCACGCCGTAACCTCGATGCCTTCCAGGACGCGGCGGCCGGATTCCTGCAGACCGCACAGCGTGTAGACATCCTGGCGTTCCTGTCCTGGCTGGAGGCGGCGGCGGCTGAGGAAAACGGTCTGGACGGGGCGCCGTCGGAAGTCAACCACGAGGCCGTGCAGCTGCTGACTGTCCACGCCTCCAAGGGCCTGGAATGGGATGTGGTGTTTGTTCCTGGTCTCAACGCCGGGGCGTTCCCGAGTGATCGGGATTCACGCTGGAGCAGCGGCTCGGCGGCCCTGCCCTGGCCGCTGCGTGGCGACCGTGCGGATCTTCCGCAGTGGGATATCGACCAGCCGGACCAAAAGGGCTGGCTCGACTCCGAAACCACGTTCAAGGCGGACGTCCAGGCCCACGGTGAGGCCGAGGAACGCCGGCTCGCCTACGTTGCCTACACCAGGGCCAAGCATGTCATGTGGGTTTCCAGTGCAGCGTGGGTAGGTTCCCGTTCCGGAAGGGCTGAGATGTCCACGTTCCTGGCGGAGCTGGGGCCTCTCGCTGCCGGCAATGTGGCCTCAGTTCACAGGTCTTCAGTTGACGAGGCTTCGTTGCCGGAGGAAAGCCCTCTGACCCGGGAGATCGAATCCGCCCAATGGCCCTACGACCCGCTGGAAGGACCCGTCGACCCCCGCACGGGAGCCAGGCTCCGGCTGTTCCGGGGACGTCGTGATGCCATGGAAGCGGCGGCGGATGCGGTCCGTCGCGGCGCGGCTGCTGCAGAATTTACTACCGGAGCCCCCTTCACCGGAGACCCAGCTGCCGGCGGGCACCCGGACAAAGGACAGCCGGACGGGCTCCGCGGCAATGCTGCCCGCTGGGCGGAGGAAGCTGCCTTGCTCCTGGAAAGGCGTTCGGCCGACGACCGCAGCCGCGCCGTCCACCTTCCGGCGCACATCTCGGCGTCCACCCTGGTGGAACTGGGGGAGGATGCCGACGCAGTGCTGGCGCGGCTGAGGCGGCCGGTGCCCCGGGAGCCAGGAATGTCGGCGCGAAAGGGCACTTCATTCCATTCCTGGGTTGAGGAGCACTTCGGGTCAGCGGGAATGCTGGATCTCGGGGAAGTGCCGTGGGCCGACGGTGACGTCGATGCCGGGCTGGGTCTGGAAGAGTTGCAGGCCGCGTTTTTGAGGTCCGAGTGGGCCGGCCGGATTCCCACACATGTAGAGGTCCCGCTGGAAACCCGGGTGGGTCCTGTCGTCGTGCGGGGCCGTGTGGACGCCGTGTTCCAGGATGCCTCGGGCCGCTGGGAGCTGGTGGACTGGAAGACCGGCCGCAGGCCGTCTCCCGCCCGGTTGAAACACAAGGCCGTCCAACTGGCCGTCTACAGGCTTGCCTGGTCCAGACTCCGCTCAGTGCCGCTGGAAGAGGTAAGCGCAGCATTTTTCTACGTTGCCGACGACGCCGTGGTCAGGCCTCATGACCTTGGTACGGCGGAAGAACTGGAAGCAATCCTGGCGGCTGCATTCAGCTGACCACTGGGCCTCGGACAGGAATCTAGGGCGTTTTTCCCGGCCCGCCCGGGACGATGCTGAGGGCGGCGGTTGACGTGTCTTCGGCGGCGCGTTTCGCCGGTTCTGAGGCCTCGTCGTCCGGGACAGGCATGACCTGGACAGCCGGTTCTGATGCCTCGTCGTCCGGGACAGGCATAACCTGGACAGCCGGAACCCCGGTGAGTGGAATAGGTGTGACAAGCACCGGCGGAACCGGTGCTGCGGCCTGCCCCATGGAGAGGGCTCTCGCCGCAGACCCAGTGGCGGCGTCGACCGTTCCATTATCAGGTGAGGCACCGGAGGCCGCGGACCCAGCGGAGCTTTCCGGGGCCTCAGTGGATGCGGAAGCCGCCGGAACGGCAGGGGCGCGCAGCGGTTCCACGCCGATCGGCTGGCCGCCGTGCCGGGTGATGTCTTCCGCGAGGGTCTTTAGCATGTCTTCGGCTTCAGCGATCATCGCGGTGTCGGCCGCTGCGACGGCCTTGACCAGGTATTGGGCCAACGCGAATTCCGCGGACAGTGCCGCGCGGCGAAGTAGATGCGGATCAGGCACATCACGCCGGGTGTCCGTGTAGCTCCTCAACACCGTGTCAATGAAGTCCTGCTCGTTGGACGCTACCAGCCAGGCAAAGTCGTCGGCGGGGTCGCCGATGCGCAGATCCGTCCAGCCGGTGACCGCCGTGACGCGGTTGTTGTCGACGAGCAGGTTGTCCTCGTGAAGGTCGCCATGGACTACGGAGGGGTTAAAGCGCCACAGGGAAACATCCTCAAGGGCGTGCTCCCAGCGCAGCAGGAGTACACCGGGGATCTTGCCGGTGGTCGCGGCCTGGTCCAGTTCGTTGAGCCGGCGCTGGCGGAATTCGTTTGGGGTATAGCTGGGAAGGTCCGCGCTGTTCACCAGCGGCTGCGGCAGGTCATGGATGGCTGCCAGGGTGGATCCAATTTCCCGTGCCAGTGAACCGTTTCCGGACGTGAGGTCTTCGACCGTCCGGGTAGTGCCGTTGAGGTGGGAGTAGACGAAAGTGCTCAGAGAACCAAGCCGGACTTTTCCGGCTACCGTCGGCATGAGAAACGGGAGCTCGGCGCGGATGGCGGGAGAGAACGCCCGGAGCACCAGGAACTCGGTTTCCAGCCGTGCGCTGGCTTCGGGGTGCCGGGGTGAGCGGACCTTCCAGCGTTTTCCTTCGGAGTCCAGCAGCAGTGCCGAGTCAAAGTCGGCGGCGTCGTCCGGCGCGGAACTTACCGCCGTCGGGGTCAGTCCGGGGACTGCCGCGGTGGCTACAGCCGCAAGTTCCATAGGTTTTCTTCTCACCATTCCACGGTAGATTGACTGGCGGCCAAGTCACTGAGGTGCGACGGCGAGTCTCAAGATCCGCGCCAAATCTCCCCCTTCGAGAGCCGGTGGGCTGACCGATGTGGAATGTGAATTGTCCATGGGAGTCAGTACGGTGGAGGCATGAGTCGATCAGAGCCTGCAGCACCCGGAACCGTGCCAGGGCAGCCGGTTTCGCAACTGTCAGCGCCGCAGCCGGTAAGCGCCAATCATCTGGTGAATACCGTGTTGCCTGTTCGCCCGGCCTTGATCGACCGTGCTTCGGCAGCCAGGATGAAGCCGGGCATGGTGGCCGGGACCGCTGCGCGGCCGGGAACCCTTGCCATGGTGCTGGCTGGGCGCGAGGCCCTGGTAGCGGAATCCGGTCTCGTGCTGATGGACGCACCCGGCCTCCTGTCCCGCCTTGAGGAAGCCCGAACCCCGGTCCGGGAGCTGATCTACCTTGGCTCGGCGTTGGACGGCAGCGATTTGCCGGTGGCCACGGAAATCGTCGTCGTGGTGTTATCCGAGCCGTTATCGGCAGAAGTCAGCGGTGCACCGGAACACGCTCAATGGCTTGGTTTCCGTGCTGTTGCCGGCAGATTGAATGCCACGCACACCGCACTTTTTGTCGAGGCCAGCGCCATTGCCAACTGGCATGCCGGCCACACCCACTGCCCCCGCTGCGGTAAGCGCACCACCGTTGAGGCAGGGGGCTGGGTACGGCGTTGCCCCGGAGATGACTCCGAGCATTATCCGCGCACCGATCCTGCGATTATCGTCACCGTGGTGGGGCCGGACGGACGGCTGTTGCTTGGCGGCGGCGGTCCCATGGACACCAAAATGCACTCTACGCTGGCGGGATTCGTAGAACCGGGGGAGTCCCTGGAGCAGGCGGTCATCCGGGAAATCCAAGAGGAAGTGGGCGTCCGGGTCACCGCCTGCCAGTACCTTGGCTCCCAACCCTGGCCATTTCCGGCATCATTGATGTTGGGCTTTACCGCAACCACGGCAGACACCGAAGCAAGGCCCGACGGCGTTGAGGTCACCCGGGCACGCTGGTTCACCCGCCCGGAACTCCAGGCTGCTGTCCTTGCGGGAGAGATTGTGATCCCTTCCAGGATTTCCATTGCCAGGGCCCTGATAGAGCACTGGTACGGCGGCCGGATCGCCGAACCAGGGCCGGTGGCCTGACCGGGTCCCCGTCGCAGCAGTGCACCATACGACCATCCATGCCCAACCGACAGAGCAGCAGAGTGACCACAGAGAGCATTGACAGCACCACCTCGCTTGAGGACCGCATCCTTGGCGGACTCGACGCTGAACAGCGGGAGGTGGCAACAACGCTGAGGGGCCCGCTCTGTGTCCTGGCCGGGGCGGGAACCGGCAAGACCCGGGCCATCACACACCGCATCGCCTATGGTGTCCACTCCGGTGTCCTGGCTCCCCAACGGCTGCTGGCCGTGACGTTCACAGCACGGGCGGCGGCTGAGATGAGGAGCCGGCTGCGAGACCTTGGCGTCGGCAACGTTCAGGCCCGCACCTTCCATGCGGCGGCTCTCCGGCAGCTCCAGTTCTTCTGGCCCCAAGCGGTGGGTGGCCAACTGCCCAATCTGCTGGACCACAAGGCCAGTGTCATCGCCGAGGCCGCCCGCCGGCTTCGGCTTACCACTGACCGCGCCTCGATCCGCGACCTCGCTTCGGAGATCGAGTGGGCAAAGGTTTCTATGCTCACGCCCGCCAACTACCTCGAAAAAGCGCAGGACCGCGGGACGCCAGGCGGCTTTGACCTTACCGCGGTGGCCCGGGTGTTCCAGGCCTACGAAGACCTGAAAACCGACCGCAACATCATTGACTTCGAGGACGTCCTGCTGATCACCGTTGGCATCCTCCAGGAGGATGCCAAGGTGGCGGCCACAGTGCGGGAACAGTACCGCCACTTCGTAGTGGACGAGTACCAGGATGTCTCGCCACTCCAGCAACGGTTGCTGGATCTCTGGCTTGGGGGTCGCGATGAGCTCTGTGTAGTGGGCGACGCAAGCCAGACGATCTATTCCTTCACAGGTGCTTCACCTCAGCACTTGCTGGGCTTCAAGGCCAAGTACCCTGATGCAGCCGTCGTCAAGCTCATCCGTGACTACCGTTCCACTCCGCAGGTGGTGAAACTGGCCAACAACCTGCTGGCCGGGCGCCGCAGCGGGGGTTCCGTTGCTGACGCCGCGTGGGCCACTCCGCTGCAGCTGGTGGCACAGCGGCCTGCCGGCCCGGAACCCAAGTTCATGGAATGCACGGACGATGAAGCGGAAGCCGCCGCTGTTGCCCAGCAAATCCAAACACTGCTCGACGCCGGTACGCTCGCCAGCGAGACTGCCGTCCTGTTCCGCACCAACGGCCAGTCCGCGGCGTATGAACAGGCTCTGGCTTCCGCCGGAATCGGCTATCAGTTGCGCGGCGGTGAGCGGTTTTTTGCCCGCAAGGAAGTCCGGGACGCTATCCTGCAGCTTCGGGCCGCCACGCGTGCGGTGGCCGAATCAGGGGCTCCTGAACCCCTGGGCCAGATCGTCCGGGACATTGTGGCCTCGCTCGGCTACACCGACGCCGCACCGCACAGCGGCGGCGCCTCCCGGGAGCGGTGGGAGTCACTGGCCGCGCTGGTGGCGCTGGCAGATGAACTTTCGCAGTCCCGCGGGCCGGAGTTTGGCCTTGCAGACTTCGTCAATGAGTTGCAGGAACGCTCGCTGGCCCAGCATGCCCCCACCGTCCAGGGTGTCACCCTGGCGTCGCTGCACGCGGCCAAGGGCCTCGAATGGGACGCAGTCTTCCTGGTAGGGCTGAGCGAAGGCCTGATGCCGATCTCCTTTGCCGACACACCGGAAAGCGTGGACGAGGAACGCAGGCTGCTTTATGTGGGAATCACCAGGGCACGCGAGTTCCTGTCCCTGTCCTGGTCTACGGCAAGGACGCCAGGTGGCCGTGCCAACCGTAAACCCTCACGGTTCCTGGACGGGCTCCGTCCGGATTCAGTTGCGGGAAGTTCTGCCAGGTCGCTGCCCCGGGTTCCGCGGCGGAACGCCGCCGCACCTGCCATGTGCCGGGTGTGCGGAAGCATGCTCGGCAGCGGGGCTGAACGTAAGGTCGGCCGTTGCAATCAGTGCCCGCCCAGCTACGAGGAACAGACTTTCGATGACCTCCGGCAGTGGCGCAAAGCCACGGCCCTGGCAGCAGACGTACCAGCGTTCGTGGTCTTTACCGATGCCACGCTGACGGCCATTGCAGAGGCAAAGCCCACCACCGTTGAGCAGCTGGCCCAACTGCCGGGCGTTGGCCCGTCCAAGCTGGAGAAGTACGGCGAGGCTGTGCTGGAAATCCTGGCTGAAAGCACCAGCGAGTGAGCCCGCGCAGGGTAGCCGTGCCGGCAGGGGATACGCTCCGGAGGCTGCAGGACGGTGCTTCGGTGGTGGTGCGGCGTTCCGCGCGCAGGACCCGTACGGTTGCCGCTTTCTGGGAAGACGGGCAGGCAGTCGTAGCCATTCCCGCGCACTTCAACCTGGCCCAGGAAACCGAGTGGGTCTCCCGGATGGTGGAAAAGCTCCACCGCCAGGGTCGGAAGGCACCAACAGGCAAGGGAGCACGCCGCGCTCCCAGTGACGCCGCCCTCGCCGAACATGCTGCCGAACTGTCACGGCACTATCTGGACGGCCGAGCGGTGCCATCGTCCGTGCGCTGGGTACGGAATCAGAATTCGCGCTGGGGATCAGCCACACCCTCCGAGGGAACCATCCGGCTTTCCCATAAGCTCCAGCCTATGCCGCAGTGGGTGATCGACTACGTGTTGCTCCACGAGTTGGCACACCTTCTGGTGGCAGGCCACAACGCCGCGTTCTGGAAGCTCCTAGAGGCCTACCCACACACGGAAAGGGCTAAGGCCTTCCTGGAAGGCGTGTCGTTCGCCACCGGCCGCGGTCTGGACCGCGACGCCGATGCCGGCGGGCCCCACGAAGGCGCCCTGGAGGGCGGTCCAGGAGCCGACGCGGACTGCGCAGCCGGCTAGTTGTTGCCGGCCTGGCCTTCATCGGCTGAGCCATCGTCTGGGTTGCCGTCCGAATCACCGTTTTCGTTCCCGGACGTGGTGTCCCCGGCGGCATCCGACTGCGAATCAAAGCCCCCGCTGAGCAGTTTCTGCAACGCATCGTCAACTTCGGTCGCGCTGGCTTCGGCCAAGGCACGCCGCGAGCTGAAGCCCTTCGGATCGTCCAGGTCCTGGGCGGTGGGAAGCAGGTCCGGGTGCTGCCAGATAGCGTCCCGGCCTTCTATCCCGCGTTCTTCCTTGAGTGTTGCCCACAGTGTTGCGGCCTCGCGCAGCCGGCGGGGCCGCAGTTCCAGGCCAACCAGGGAGGCAAAGGCATGTTCTGCAGGGCCGCCGGTTGCGCGGCGGCGCCGCACGGTTTCGCGAAGGGCCGCGGAGGAGGGGAGCACGTTCTCAGTGGCCGCTGCCGTGAGTTCGTCCACCCAGCCTTCCACCAGGGCCAGCGCTGTTTCCAGTTTTTCGAGAGCCTGCTCTTGGGCAGGGGTGCGCTGCGGCATGAAGACACCCTGGGACAGGGCCTCCTGGATCCCCTCGGGGTTGCCGGGATCGAGGTCGCGCGCCAGCTCTTCAATGCGGGACATATCGATGTGGATTCCCCGCGCGTACGCCTCGATGGCGCCCAGCAGATGGCCGCGCAGCCACGGAACCTGCACGAACAACCGGGCGTGGGCCGCCTCGCGGACGGCGAGGAACAGCCGGATATCGTTCTCAGGCACGCTCAATCCTGATCCGAACTTGGCCACATTGGACGGAAGCAGTGCCATCTCCAAGTCAGCCAGCGGAACACCGATGTCCGTGGAGCTGACAACTTCAGCGGACAGCGCGCCGATGGCCTGGCCAAGCTGCATGCCGAAGATGGCGCCGCCCATATTCTGCAGCATGGACGAGGCCCCGCCCATCATGGACTTCATTTCCTCGGGCATCTGCTGTGTCATGGCAGAGGACAGTGCGTTGGCAATGCTGTTGGCGACGGGCTCGGTGAGGCGTTTCCAGGTTCCCAGGGTGGCTTCGACCCACTCGGCCCGCGACCAGGCGCGCCCAATGAGGCCGGTGGCGGGCAGCCCGGTCACCGGGTCCAGCCATAGTTCGGCTAACCTAAGCGCCTCGTCCACGTCGCGGGACTGCTGTGTGGTGACGGAAGGGTCGGAGCCCGTGGCGGCAACGCGGCGCGCGTTCTCGTGGGCCAGCTGCCAGTTCACGGGTCCCTCGGAGGGCGCACTCATCATGGCCTGGACCTGGGAGAACATCTGGGCCAGAAGATTGGGATCGTCCGGCAGGCCTGCTGCCCGGGCGATTTCCGCGGCGTCAATGTTTTCCATGCCTTTACCGCCCATCAGGTTCTGCAGCATTTCAGCCAGCGGATCCTTCGGGTTGTCATCACCGTCAGATGGATTGAGGGGGTTGGAGGTCATGGTCCTGCCGATCCTAGAGGTGCCTGTTGATCACTTTCACGGTACCCCGGTGCCGGTGCCGCTGTCTGTGGAAAACGTGCACGTTCGCTCATGGCAAAGAATGCACCGCAAAGAATGCACCCGATCGGCACGTAGGCTTGATTCGGAAGCAAACCGTTGCCGGGCAGCCGCCCGGAGCGCTGCCGCCGTCGGCCGGTCCGGCGGCGAGGAGAGGCACTGGAATGACTATCACACGCGGAGATCATGCCGCTGGGGACGCATCGGATGGGCCCCACGTCGGCGGCGGCGTCAGGGGACGGCGGCGGGCTCTTCCTCCTGGTGCCGGCGGTCCTGGAGGAAGCACTGCAGGACGGGACGCGCGTTTCGGCGCCATGGTGCTGTCCGGTGTGGCAGCTTTGGTCCTTGCCTTAGCCGTCGGGACGCTGCCGGTGCCCTACGTCGTTGAATCACCCGGGCCAACCTTCAATACCCTGGCCACGGACGGCGGCCGCCCCGTCATCAGCGTGAGCGGCAAGGAAGTTTATCCGGCCGAGGGCAGGCTGGACCTCACCACCGTCTATGTCGATGGCGGTCCGAACGGGCCGGTAACCATCCTCGGTGCGTTCTCCGCGTGGCTGGATCCGCGAAAGGGCGTTTATCCCGAGGAACTGATTTATCCCACTGAGGTAACCAGGGAAGAATCAGCAGAACAAAGTGCCGCGGCCATGGCGTCGTCGCAGGAAAATGCGGTAGCCGCCGCCCTCAACGAACTCCGCATTCCTTTTGAACAGGAACTCCAGGCCGCCGGGTTCTCCGACGGTTCACCTTCGGAAGGCAAACTCCAGGCCGATGACGTCTTTCTGAGCATCAACGGCAAAGCCGTCACAGCGCTCTCTGACATCCAGGACGAACTTGCAGCGGGTACCGGGCGGGAGGTGATGCTCGTCGTCGAACGGTCCGGCAGTCCGGTCCCGGTCACGGTAACACCCATGAAGAACGACGCCGGCAATTACGTTTTGGGTGTCATGCTCAAGTACCGCTTTACTTTCCCCGTTGATGTCACCATTTCGCTGGAGCAGGTGGGCGGGCCGAGCGCTGGACTGATGTTCGCACTGGGCATCGTGGACACCCTGACTCCCGGCAGTCTCACCGGGGGGGAGCACATTGCCGGAACAGGCACCATCTCCCCAGAGGGACAGGTGGGCGCGATTGGCGGCATTGGGCAGAAGATGATCGGTGCCCGCTCAAACGGGGCGACGATGTTCCTTGCACCGGCAGGCAACTGCGATGAAGTCGTGGGGCAGGTACCGGACGGCCTCCAGGTGGTCAGGGTGGAGACACTTGAGGATGCCCGGCAGGCTGTGGAATCGGCAGCGTCCGGTGCCGGAACGGCAGACCTGCCCGCCTGCGCCAGCAACTAGACTAAGTCCGGAACTAAGCTGCGCCGCCGCTCGTACCAATGATGACGGCTATTGCCTTCCCTGATACACCGCCACAGTAGTTGTTCCGCCGCACGCTCAACTGTAAATAGACAACCAGCTATGAGGTATCGAGTTTGTCCCGTCCTGCTGCAACACCCCCGCCCGGAAGATCCCCTGCCAGACGCGGCGCGCTGACGCCCACGCTGACCGTTGTAGCCGCCATCGTGATCGGCTTCATTTTCTTCGCCAACGTCTGGACAGACGTTTTGTGGTACCGCCAGTTGGGGTTCGTGGAAGTCTTCCTGACCCAGAACCTGGCCCGGATTGGCATTTTTGTTGCCGGCTTCGCCCTGATGTTCACGGCAGTCTTCTTTGCCGTCCGGATTGCCTACCGCGCCCGTCCCATCTATGCCCCCGATTCCGAGGTGCGGGACAGCCTCAACCGTTACCAGGCGCAGCTCGAGCCGGTCCGTCGGGTTGTGATGATCGGTGTGCCCGTCGTCTTCGGGCTGTTCGCCGGCAGTGCTGCGGCCAGTCAGTGGCAGAGGGTGCTGTTGTTCTTCAACCAGGAACCCTTCGGTAAGGCCGATCCTGAATTCAACATGGACATCAGCTTCTACCTCATGACGCTCCCGTTCCTGGGCTTTATCACGGGATTCCTGATCAGCGTGGTAGTAGTAGCCGGCATCGCCGGATTGCTCACGCATTACCTCTACGGCAGCATCCGCCTGATGGAGCGCGGCATTTTCACCAGCCGTGCTGCGCAGATCCACATCGCGGTTGCCGGCGCCGCCTTCCTCCTGCTGCTGGGCGCCAACTTCTGGTTGGACCGCTTCGCCACCGTGCAGGGCGACAACGGTAAGTGGGCCGGTGCGCTGTATACCGACGTTCACGCCGTGATTCCCACCAAGTCCATCCTGGCCGTGGCGGCCATCCTGGTGGCGGTGCTGTTCATCGCCGCAGCTGTCATCGGCAAGTGGCGCCTCCCCATCATTGGCACGGCCATGCTGATCATCACATCCATCCTGGCGGGCGGGGTCTACCCGTGGGTTATCCAGCAGTTCCAGGTGACACCGTCAGAGCAGACCCTGGAAGAGAAGTACATCGGGCGGAACATCGAACTCACCCGCGCCGCCTACGGCCTTGACCAGATAGAAATGCAGCGTTACAACGCCACCACTACGGCGGAATCCGGAGCCCTGGCTCAAGATGCGCAGACTACCGCCAACATCCGGCTCCTGGACCCCAACCTGATCTCCGATGCGTTCAGTCAGTTGGAGCAATACCGGCCGTACTACCAGTTCCCGGAGGCACTGAACGTTGACCGCTATGAGGTTGACGGTAAGGTGCAGGACACTGTTATCGCTGTGCGGGAACTTAATACAGACGGTCTGGGGACTACGTCGTGGCTGAACGAGCATGCCGTGTACACGCACGGCTACGGCGTAGTTGCCGCGAAGGGGAACAAGTTTACCGCGGACGGAAAGCCTGACTTCCTGCAGTCCGGCATCCCCACCAGTGGCGTCCTGGGTGATGAGGGCAGTTATCAACCACGCGTCTACTTTGGCGAAAACACCGTGGATTACTCCGTGGTTGGCGCTCCGGAGGGCGCGCCCAAACGTGAGCAGGACCGCCCGTCAGGTGAAGAGGGCCAGCAGGACACCCAGTACACTTTCGAGGGCGACGGCGGGCCCGAGGTGGGCAGCTTCTTCAACAAGGTGCTCTACGCCATCAAGTTCCAGTCCACGGACCTGCTGTTGTCCGATGCGGTTAACTCCGAATCCCAGATCCTTTATGACCGCACGCCGCGCGAACGCGTTCAAAAGGTTGCCCCTTATCTGACGGTGGACGGCAATGCGTACCCGGCAATCGTGGACGACCGCATCAAGTGGATCGTTGACGGTTACACCACCAGCCAGTACTTCCCGTACTCAGAGCAGGCGCAGCTGTCCGCCGCCACCGCCGATTCCCAGACAACTTCCGGCCGCAGTGCGGCACTGCCGAACAGCACGGTGAACTACATCAGGAACTCCGTGAAGGCCACAGTTGATGCGTACGACGGCAGCGTTGAACTCTTTGCCTGGGACGACCAGGATCCTATTCTCAAGGCCTGGCAGAAGGTCTTTCCCGCCAATATCAAGCCTTACTCGGAGATGACTGCCGACGTCATGAGCCACGTCCGGTACCCGGAGGACCTCTTCAAGGTGCAGCGCGAGTTGCTCGGCAGGTACCACGTGACAGATCCCGTCAGCCTGTTCAAGGGCGACGACGTCTGGAGCGTTCCTGCCGACCCCACCGTGGAGAGCACTCCGCAAAATCCGATCAAGCAGCCGCCGTTCTATATGTCGCTGCAGATGCCGGATCAGGAAGCCCCCGCTTTCCAGCTCACGTCCGGGTTCATCCCGCAGAACGCGGGAGAGGGGAACGCACGCAACATCCTGTACGGCTTCCTCGCCGCTGACTCCGACGCCGGAAACCAGGCGGGCGTCAAGGCCGAGGGGTATGGCAAGCTGCGGTTGCTGCAGATCCCGCCGGAAACGCAGGTGCCGGGTCCGGGCCAGGCGCAGAACAAATTCAACTCGGATCCCACGGTGTCCCAGGCGTTGAACCTGTTGCGCCAAGGCGCTTCGGAGGTGCTGAACGGCAACCTGCTGACCCTTCCGGTTGGCGGCGGTTTCCTCTACGTACAGCCCGTGTATCTCCAGTCCACCGGTGAAACGTCCTACCCGACGTTGCAGCGGGTGCTTGTTGCCTTTGGCGACAAGATCGGCTTCGCGCCGACGCTGGATCAAGCCCTCGACCAGCTGTTCGGTGGCGATTCAGGTGCCGCCGCCGGCGACTCGGACAACACCGGCCAGACTCCCGCTGATCCGACAGCACCGGGCGCGGCTACGGACGACGCCCGTGCTGACCTGAAGGCGGCGCTGGAAGAGGCCAATGCGGCTATCCAGGCCGGACAGACGGCATTGGCGGGCGGTGACTTCGCAGGCTACGGCGAGCAGCAGAAGCGGCTCTCAGAGGCGCTCGAGAGGGCTTTGGACGCGGAGGCCAGACTGGAAGCGGCCGCGGCTGATCCCGCGGCTGCAGCCACACCTACTGCCACACCGACGCCCACGGAGAGTGCGGCTCCCGGCAGCTGATTACACAGCTGACCAGTAGAAAGCATCACGGCGGCCCCGCCGGTCTTTGAGAGACCGGCGGGGCCGCGGTCGTTTCGCCCGGGGCGGGGGTGGAGACGCACATCACGGCGCCTCGATTTGGCTCAATGTTTACCTGTTGGTAGAGTTATAAGTGCGACGCGGGGTGGAGCAGTTCGGTAGCTCGCTGGGCTCATAACCCAGAGGTCACAGGTTCAAATCCTGTCCCCGCAACTGAAAACAAGAGGTCCGGAAGTTGGAAACAGCTTCCGGACCTCTTGCGTTTAAGCACGGTGTTCATGGTGTTTCCGGTGCGGGTTGGTGGCGGCACCAGCAAGTGGTCGGGTGTGTCCCGAAACTAGGGTAGTGTTGTTCGAGCGACGCGGGGTGGAGCAGTTCGGTAGCTCGCTGGGCTCATAACCCAGAGGTCGCAGGTTCAAATCCTGCCCCCGCAACAAGAATGAATGGTCCTGTCAGGCATTACGCCGGCGGGGCCATTCTTTTAGAGCTTCCCCTGGTTCCTAGTATTCTCGTTGGCAGGGACCCGCCGGATTGGTAGCTTCGGTGGGCCGTTCTCGAGAGGAATGCTTCAATGTCCACACCCGCGAAGAAGCCGGGCACCCTGAGCAGCAGATCCACCCAGAGCCGCAGGTCCAAGCTCTATTGGGGCGTGCCGGGGGCGCTGGTGGCACTGGTCCTGCTGGTGCTGCTGGCCAGGTGGCTGGTAACCCTGGACCCGGTAGCGGCGTTCCTGCAGGAGTATCCCGGGCACAGCAGCCTCCCTGAGGGCGCTCCCGTAGGATTTCCGGCTTGGCTGGGGTGGCAGCATTTCCTGAACGGGTTCTTCCTGCTGCTGATTATCCGCTCAGGTTGGCAGGTCCGGACCACCACGCGGCCCAGCGGCCGCTGGACCCGGAACAATAAGGGTCTCCTGCGCACCAAGAGGCCGCCCACCACCATCACGCTCGAATTGTGGTTCCACCTGCTGTTGGATGTGTTGTGGATCATCAATGGCGTCGTATTTGCCATTTTGCTCTTTGCCACAGGCCAGTGGATGAGGATCGTTCCCACCAGTTGGGATGTGTTCCCCAATGCCCTTTCAGCGGCGCTGCAATACGCTTCGCTGAACTGGCCCACCGAGAACGGTTGGATCAACTACAACGCCCTGCAACTCCTGGCCTACTTCGCCACTGTGTTTATCGCGGCCCCGCTGGCGTTCATCACCGGCCTTCGGATGTCCGCAGCCTGGCCGGCCAAGGCCAAAGGCCTCAACCGCGCCTATCCGATCGAAGTGGCCCGTGCGGTGCATTTCCCGGTCATGATCTACTTCGTGGCGTTTATCGTTGTCCACGTCTTCCTGGTCCTTGCCACAGGGGCACTGCGCAACCTCAACCACATGTACGCGGGTACGGACGGCGAGGGCTGGCTGGGCCTCTGGTTGTTCCTCGCGTCGGTAGCAGTCATGGCAGCCGCGTGGTTCCTGGCGAAGCCCATTTTCCTTCGGCCCATCGCTTCGCTGATGGGCAAGGTCAGCCGCTAGGCCCCTGCAGCCAGCAAAGAAGAGGACCGGGATTCTTACGAATTCCGGTCCTCTTCTTGTGAGGCGTCGTGCTGCCTACAGCTTGTCGAAATCTGCTTCGTCAACGGTGCTGCCGCTGGCCTGGGCTGCCCCTGACGCGCCTGCTGCGCCAATGGCGGGTTTGGCGCCGCCGTTCTTCAGAGCGGCCAGGCGGGCCTCAATTTCGACCTGCTCGCCGAGGTCCTCCAGCTGGTTGAACTGGGCGTCGAGGCTGGACGAGGCAAGCTCCTGCTGTCCCCGCACCTTGGCTTCTTCGCGGCGGATCTTTTCTTCGAAGCGGCCGACCTCGCTGGTGGGGTCCAGGATGTCGATGCTCTTGATGGCATCGTGGACCTGGGACTGCGCGGCGGCTGTCTTGGAACGCGCCACCAGTTCGTTGCGCTTGCTGGTGAGCTGGTTCAGCTTGCCCTTCATCTGGTCCAGGCCGGTCTTGAGCTTCTCCACTACCTCTTCCTGCGAAGCGATGCTGGGCTCTGCGCCTTTCGCTTCGTTCTCGGCGGCCATCTGACGCTGCAGGGCGACCTTTGCGAGGTTGTCGAACTTCTGCGCGTCCGCTGCATTGCCGCTGCCGCGGAGCTCATCTGCCTTCCGTGAAGCGGCCAGCGCTTTGTTGCCCCAATCCTGTGCGTTCTTGACGTCCTCGCGGTAGTCGTCCTGCAGCATTCGAAGGTTGCCAATGGTCTGAGCTACGGCCGATTCAGCCTCGGCAATGTTATTGGTGTAGTCGCGGACCATCTGGTCCAGCATTTTCTGGGGATCCTCGGCGTTGTCCAGCAGCGAATTGATGTTCGCTTTTGCCAGCTGTGAAATTCGGCCGAAGATGGACTGCTTAACCATGATGTTGCCTTTCGTCCCGCTCAGTGGTGGCCACTGAAATCAGTGATCAGTTGTTGTACCGCTTCTACACGTTGCGCAGCCGGGGCCACCCAACGCTGGTTCTGTTAAGCCCGGGGGCTAGAAATCACCGCCGCCGCCGGAGTCCCCGCCCCAGCCGCCGCCGCCATCTCCGCCCCAATCGCCGCCTCCGCCGCCGTCGCTGTGTCCGCCGCCCCAGCCACCGCCGCCGCCAAGAATGGAGTTAATGAGGATGCCGCCAAGAATGGCTCCACCGAGCCCGCCACCGCCACCGCCGCCGAACATGCCGCCGCCGTAGCCTTGGTTGGCATAGCCCTGATTGCCGTAACCGAAATTGTCGACGTCCGCTTGCGCCAAATGGGCCGCCTGCACAGCAAGGGCGTGCGCCTGCTGGGCGTAGGTGAGTGCCGTCACCGGATCAGTGCGGGAGATGGACAGCGCATAGTCGAGATTTCGCTGCGATTCCGCCAAACGCGTCCTGGCCTCTGTACCAACGCCGCCACGGCGTGCGGTGATGTAATCCGAGGTGGCGCTGATCTGGGCCTGCGCTGCCATGATGGCCTGCTGCAGGGAGGCCTGAGCGCGCCGTGCCTGCTCCTGCTTGTCACGGATGCCTGTCAGCGCCTGGTCCAGTGACTGATGGGCGGTTTCGACGCGCTGCAGGGTGGCGATCGGATCGATCTTGCCGCCGTCGATTTCCGATTTCACCTGGCCCAGAACGGCTTCTACTCCAGCCACAGGTCCTGCAAGCTCCGGATGAGCGCCCGACTGGACCATGGCCCGTGCCTGTGCGAGGTCCTGGGACGTGTCCACTACGGCTGCTTCGAGTCCCCGGTGTGCCTCGTCCAGGCTGCCGGACACCTTGGTGATGGCATCAAGCAGGATGTTGGTCTGGTGGAGTCCTTCCTCAGCTGCACGGACGGCCACTGCAGCCAGTCCGGCCTCTCCGGCGTCGAGCTTTTCCCTGCCCGAGCCAACCGCGGTGCGCACGAATTCGATGCGTTCCTTGGCCTGGCTGATGTTGTCCGATACCTGGACCAGGGCGCTTTCGGCGTACTTGGTACGCAGGATTTCGAGCGATTGCTCAGCGCCGGAGATCTTGGACGCTGCCTTCTGCAGTCCATCCTCAACGTTGGCGAGTGCCCGGGGAGCGTTCTTTTCCAGTTCGCGGAGGGAATCGAAGTCCGCCTTCTGCTCCTCGAGGGATGCCATTGCTGCCTCTGAACGGCGAATAATTTCGCCTAGCCAGCTGCGCTGCTGTTCTTCGGTATCCGGGATGTGATCGTCCAGCTGCTGCTGCAGCTTGAAGGACTCGCTCATATGCGCCTTGGCATCCTTCAACGCCTTGGTGAAGTTTCCGACGGCGGCATCCCCGTATTGTGCCTGCGCGAAGCCGAGTTCCTGCTCACTGGAGGTGATGGCGTTGTCTGCTTCGATCAGCAGGGAACCACTCTTCTTGCGAAGGTCCTCGATGCTGAGACCGGCCAGCGGGTCAGCCTTCTGCCCCTGCGCGACATGTCCGGTGCCGGCGCTCTGGTTGGCCTGGCCGGCCTTCTTCCGCCGGTTGCGCAGGTAGAGGTAGGTTCCTACGCCGCCGGCTGCAACCACACCGGTTCCGACCAGGACTGCGGCGCCGTTACCCGATTCGTCCAAAGTGCCCTTGCCGCCCCCTGCAGCGTTACCGACGCCGGCGGCGGCATCGATAGCGGCCTGGGCGTAGTCCTGGTTGTTAAGCTGCGGGAAGATCACCTCAGACTCGATAGTGCGGCGCTTTTCGGGGGTGATCTTACTGTTGTTGGGCGCATCAAGGATGTACTGGCGGCCCTCAGTTGCGACAGCCAGAATCAGGGCGTTGGAGCCGAGACTGGCGTCGGTAGCAACTTTCTCCGTCCACTGCTCAGGGTCATTGGGATTCTCAAAGGTGTCCACGAACACAACATTGAGAATCAGCGAGTGGTCGGTACCCAGCTTCTTGATGGCCTCTTCGACCTCACCCGCGCGACCACCCAGGACTCCCGCGGAGTCCACGATCTTGGTGTCCTTATTCAGGGTGACGGGGTCCTCAGCCCAGGCTGCAGCGGCCGGAACCGTCAGCAAACCGGCAAGGCCGAGGACGGCGAGAATACCTTTGAACTTTGACCGCATGTGCAACCCTTCAGCACGCCAGACACCGATCCGGGACGAATCGGTCGTCGCAGAATCCAGCAGCGCCCCCGCGCAGGTGTGTAGCCGCAGGTCGCTGTGGCATTCCATTTGATTCTATGGTGCCCCGGATATCCCGTCCACAGCGCCGAATATGCCACCAGCGAAACCCTTCAGGACGAGGCTTGAAAGCGGCGCCGGGCCTGAAAAGCTCTCAGGAAGCTTCCAGCAAATGCTCGCCCGGATCCCAGCAGGAGGGTCCATAGTTAATGGCAGACGAGCACGAGAGGAATTCCAATGACTGAGAACCCGAGGCAAGACGAACGACCGGAAAACGACGGTCCGGTGAACGACGTTCCTGAAAAGGCAGCACCGGCCCGCGACGGTCAAAACCACGCGGCAGCAGAGAACCCGACAGCGCCGATTGACAGTTCCGCAGTACCGAACCCCACCGTCCCCATCGAGCGGCGCGATGAAGCGACGGGCTCATGGTCCCAGCCGCAGCCCCAGTACCCGGCCCGGGAGCCTTTCGGAGCTCCGGAGCACGCAGCTGCCCGGGGCGCGACGCCTGGGCACTCAAACCAGCAGTACTTCAACCAGCAATACTCCCACCAGCAATATCCCGGGCAGCAGCATTCAACTCCGGGAAGCAGCTTTGGCCCCGCGTACACCCAGCCCAAGCGCAAGGCAGCCTTCGGGGTCGGTACCCTGGTGGCCAGCATCCTGGCGGCCGGCCTGGTGGGTGGCGGCGTCGCGGCGGTGGGCCTCGGGAACGGTTTCGACAACACCAGTGCACCCCTCAGCGGCAGCTCGCGGCAGGAAACCGTGATCGTCAACAACACGGACAGCGTCAACGAGATCACAGCGGCGGCCCTGAAGGCAACGCCGAGCGTGGTAACCATCAGCGCCAGTAGCGGAGGTCAAGGCGGCACGGGCTCCGGCATCGTCCTGGATGATGAAGGCCATATCCTGACCAACACCCACGTGGTCACGCTGGATGGCGCTACGGCGAACGCGAATCTTGAAATCCGCACCTCGGACGGCCGCGTTATCGCGGCTACCTTGGTGGGAACAGACCCGTTGTCCGATTTGGCTGTGATCAAGGCCAAGGATCCTTCCGGCCTGACCCCTGCCACTTTGGGTGATTCAAGCGCCCTCAACGTCGGTGATACTGCCATTGCCATTGGTTCCCCGTTGGGCCTCACTGGCACCGTTACCGACGGCATCGTATCCACGTTGAACCGGACCATCAGTGTTGCCTCTGCCGCTGCCCCGGAAAACGGCGATGAGACCGAAGGTGAGGACGGCGAAGGCTTCCAGTTCGCCCCGCCCGGGGGAGGTACACCGAACGCGGCCAGCAGTTCGATCGCCATCAACGTCATCCAGACGGACGCGGCGATCAACCCCGGCAACTCAGGCGGCGCGCTCGTGAACAGCAAGGGCGAGGTCATCGGCGTCAATGTTGCGATCGCTTCTGCGGGCTCCGAGGCTTCCTCGAGCACGGGCAACATCGGAGTCGGCTTCAGCATCCCGATCAACCATGCCAAGCGCATTGCCCAGGAAATTGTGGACAATGGCGAGGCCAGTCACGGCCAGCTTGGCGTCAGCGTGAAGGGAAAGACTGCTTCCTCGACCCCCTCGGAGTTCTCAGTAGGCGCCGAAGTAGCCACTGTGGAAAGGGGGTCAGCTGCGGACAAGGCCGGCATCAAAGTCGGCGACGTCATCACCCGGCTGAACGACCGGGCGGTCGGTGAGCCGAACCAGCTCACCGCGGCAGTCCGGGAACAAGCGGGCGGTGCGGAGGTCAAGGTGACGGTGTTACGGAACGGCCAGGAACAGACCCTGGACGTCACTCTCGGAACTGCCGAAAACTGACAGGTCAGGCGGCCCCCGGGCCGACCTGAAAAGCAAGGCCCGACGGCGGCGACTTCCTTCCAGAAGGGGGTTGCCGCCGTCGGGCGTTGCCTGGAGACCTGCCGGCGAGACATGGGCGTTAACGCGGGCGGGAACATGTCCGGGCTTTGTGGTTAGCTAGGAGCTACCCGTGACCCGGGCAGTCCATGGCTACGCCCCCCAACGGGGCTGGCTACCGCAAACATGGAAGGCTGCTGTAGAAACAGTGGGAGACACATTGAAGATCATCGTCCTGGTCAAGCATGTACCGGACGCCCAGTTCGACCGACACCTCACTGGCGGGGGCCACACGATGGACCGCGCGGAGAGCATTCTTTCGGAACTGGACGAGTACGCCCTGGAAACGGCCCTGCAGTTGACTGAGGCGCGGGGCGGCAGCAAGGCAGGCAACCAGGTCATCGCCCTCAGTATGGGGCCTTCCGGTGCAGTGAATGCCGTCAAGAAGTCCCTGCAGATGGGTGCCACCGAGGGCTTCCACGTCATCGATGATGCGCTGGCGGGCTCCGATGCCGCAGCCACCTCGCTGGCGCTGGCGGCAGCCATCCGGCACCTCGCGGCCAGCGGGCAGGTGGACCTGGTCATTACCGGGATGGCCTCCACCGATGGCGAGACTTCGTTGGTTCCGGCGCAGCTGGCGGAGCGGCTGGGGTTGCCCCAGGTCACCTTTGCCTCATCGGTCGATGTGCAGGGAAACACCCTGGTGGCGCGTCGCGACGGCGACTTCTCCACCGACTCCATCGAAGCCTCACTGCCTGCCGTGGTTTCCGTCACGGACCAGATCAATGAACCCAGGTACCCCAACTTCAAGGGAATCATTGCCGCCAAGCGCAAGACCATCACGACGCTGACGCTTGCGGACATCGGGGTGGATCCTGCCCAGGTGGGCCACGCCGGGTCCTGGACCACCGTGGAATCCGCCGATTCGCGGCCGCCCCGCACCGCGGGAACCATCATCACTGACGAGGGCGACGCCGGCATCAAGCTGGTGGACTACCTGGCCGCCCAGAAGCTGCTCTAAGGGGAACCCACAGACATGGCAAAAGTACTTGTATTCATCGACAACCCCGGCGATGCCCTGAAAAAGGGGAGCCTGGAGCTGCTGACCATCGCGCGCGGGCTGGGGGAGACGGCAGTCGCGGTCAACGGCAGCACAACGTCCGACATCGAATCCGAGCTGGGCAGCTACGGCGCCACCACGATCTACCGTCCGGCCGCTACCGGACTTGATGACTTCCTGGTGGGGCCGAAGGCTGGCTTCCTGTCCGCAGCGGTGGAGGCAGCTGGAGCAGACACAGTCCTCCTGGAGAACTCCGCCGAGGGCAGGGAGATCGCAGCACGGACGGGCATCCGGCTCAGCGCCGGCGTCATCACCGACGTCGTGGCCGTGGACCCGGACCGTTCCGCCCATAAATCGGTACTGGCCGGTTCCTACACCACTGTCTGCCGGGCCACGACGCCGGTCGCCGTCCTCACTGTGAAGGCAAATACCGTCACGCCGGCACCGGCACCGGCCCCTGCACAGCCGGCCAGCCTCACGGTTCAGATACCGCAGGATACGTTGTCCTCAGCAGCCAGGGTGACGTCACGCACGCCTAAAACGGCCAGCGGCCGTCCGGACCTCGTTGATGCACGGATCGTGGTTGCCGGCGGGCGCGGAGTCGACGGCGACTTCGGTCCGGTTGAGGAGCTTGCTGACGCGCTGGGTGCCGCGGTTGGGGCTTCCCGTGCTGCCACAGACGCAGGCTGGATCAGCCACGATGCCCAGGTTGGCCAAACCGGCAAGACCGTCTCGCCGGAGCTCTACATTTCGGCAGGTATTTCGGGCGCCATCCAGCAGAAGGCCGGAATGCAGACCGCCAAAGTGATTGTGGCCGTCAACAAGGATGCCGAATCGCCGGTCTTCGAAATTGCTGATTTCGGAATCATCGGCGACCTCCACACTGTGCTTCCCCAGGCTGCACAGGAGATCCGGAAACGACAGGGTTCGTAGTTGTCCCCTGAACCGAACTCCGCTCAACCGGCGCAGAGCCCGTTCAACCCGGCCGTAAACCGGGTTGAACGGGTGCTTTGTTTTGCCGCCCATCCTGACGACATCGACTTCGGTGCTGCCGGCACGGTCGCGGCCTGGACCGCTGCCGGGGTCAAGGTCAGCTACTGCATCATGACCGACGGCGACGCCGGTGGCTTCGACCCGGAAAACCGGGACGGTATCACTGCATTACGGGTTGCGGAACAGCAGGAAGCGGCAGGCCTGGCCGGGGTCTCCGATATTCACTACCTCCACCAACGTGACGGGTACCTGGAACCCTCGCACGAGGTGATCCGCGCCGTGGTGAAGCTGATCAGGGAGGTGCGGCCCGACGTCGTGCTTTCCCTGCACCCTGAACGGAACTGGAACCGCCTGCAGAAGAGCCACCCGGACCACCTGGCGGCAGGAGAGGCCGTAACCCGGGCCATCTACCCGGCCGTGGAGAATCCCTTTGCTTATCCTGAGCTTGCGGCTGCCGGGCTGGAAGCGTACAAAGTTCCGTGGCTCTGGCTGTTCGCCGGTCCTGAGGAACGCGAGAACCACTTTGTGGATGTGTCGGCCTTCATGGACACCAAGCTCAAGGCCATCCATGTCCACGTCTCCCAGCATCCCGATGCCGAAGCAATGGAAGAAGTAGTCCGGGCCACGCTGCTGCGCAATGGCCGGCGGGCGGGGCTGCCCGAAAGGGCAGGCGCGGAGGCCTTCCACGTGGTGCAGGTCAACGGACCGGACACGATCGCGGGGTTCTAATACTTTGCGGGGAAGTTACATCCTCGCCCCGGCGAATCCGTGCTGGCGCCACGCTTCATACACCGCTATCGACGCTGCATTGGCGAGGTTCAGCGAGCGCAGCGCCGGAAGCATGGGCAGCCGGAGCGTTTTGGTGACGTGTGGATCCCGCTTGATGTCTTCCGGAAGGCCTGTTGATTCCTGCCCGAACATCAGGACGTCCCCGGGAAGGTAACTGATCTCGGTGTAGGGGGCTTCGCCGTCGGCCGTGAAAGCGTAGACGCGTTCGGGTTGCAGGTGAGCCCAGGCGTCCTCGATTTTCTTGTGGACGGTCACCACGGCGAGGTCGTGATAGTCCAGGCCGGCGCGGCGCAGCTTGGCATCGGAGAAATCAAAACCGAGCGGCTCCACCAGGTGCAGTTCGGCACCCGTGATGGCAGCGAGGCGGATGGCATTTCCGGTGTTGCCGGGAATTTCGGGGGCGTGGAAAAGGATGCGGAACACCGTCCAATCCTAAACTGCCTAGTGCATGCCCCTCAGCAGCCGGGCCAGGACCGGCACGTTGACCGTGTTGGGCGTCGGGCCGGAAGAAAGGAACTCCTTCAGCCCGCGGCCCAGCCCGGCCGCGTTGACGACTTTGATGGGGGACGCGGCCGATGTGCTTCGCCGGTGTTGGTCGATGATGGGCTCGTGCGGGTTCCCGCCAGGGCTCAGCACCACAGTCCAACCGGTCACGTTCAATTCCGGGAACACTTCCTGCATTGCGCGGACCGTTTGGGTCAGCTGCGGCGGGGCCACCGAGCGTCCACCATGCCTGAGGGTCTGGCCGTCCCAGGCGTATGCGCCTTTGGGAAGCAACATGGAACCAACCAGTGCCAGGCGGTAGCCGGACAGTACGGCATGGTCGATGTGGCTGTTGTCGGCTGGGGATTGCAGGCCATTAACCAGCCGGGCTGCGGGAATGGCGGACAGCACCTGCCGGTCAATGAGCTGGACGGTCTGCAATTCACGCTGGATGCGTGCTTCGGCTCCGAAGATTCCGCGCTTCCGCGGCATGCCGTGGACCTGCCGGCTGGCCTCCGCCAACGGAATCAGCGGCACCTCGGCAACGGCCGAACCCGGCTCAGGGTAGGGCGGCCAGTACACGGGCGGCTCGCCGGCAGTGTTGCGTGACGCTGTGGGCCGGTGGATGGTTGCCGAGGCGTGGCTGCCTGCGGCCGGAGCATCAAAATGGGCTTCCTGGGACTCCTGCTCGGCGGCAGGGCCGGTGCCGCGGGCATAGGAGCGGTCGTAGGCACGCCTGCGCGCGGGGTCGATCAGGGTTTCGTAGGCCTGCGTTATCCGCCGGAATGCCGCGGCATCGCCGCCATGGTCCGGGTGGGCCAGCCTGGCGGCCTTACGGTATGCCACCTTGACCTCCTTGTCCGTTGCGGTAACGGCAATACGGAGGACCTGGTAGTGCGAGATGGTGCTCTCAGTCAAGCAAGTATCCTTCGGTTCCGGTGGCCCTGCCCCGTCGCCGGGGAGGGCACGCCCATAGTAACGGGCCTGCTAGCTCAACGATTGCACGGATGCCCGGGGTTCCCTGTAGGCACTGATCCGCTACGCCCGCGGCATAATCCGCAGCTGTGGTTTCAGGTTGGCCTTGCCGAAACCGGCCGCGGCCCCGTCTAGAATCTTTCAGGGACGGCAGACCGGACCCGCCATGACTTAGTGGGGTAGATGTGGACGAGACGAACAAGAGGCCCGGGCAGCGGAACCGGCTGCGGCGCCGCCGGGTGTTCAGGCCCTTTCTGCTTGGTGTTGTTGTCCTGGCCGCCTCCGGCTGCTCCGTTGACATTCCGGACCCCACCGCACCTGTGTCCGTGGCTGCCACTCCCGGGCTTGCCACGCCGACCATCACTCCAGGACACGACGCTGCGGCAGTCGCGGCCGCAGACATGCCGTTTGCTGCCGGCGGGACGCTGGCCAGGGGGGTACCGGTAGGTATCTCGGATGGGCTGAAGGAGGCGCCGGGCTGGACACTGGTCAAGGAGAACGTGGCAGGGGAATCCCAGTATCAGCGGGGCGATGGCTGCCTGGTGGCAGCTAAAGTGCGCACCAACCAGTGGCCGCTCGTGTCCACGGATGACCACGCCTCAACCGTTGCGCTCTTCAAATACCTGGACGCCACCATCCTGCCGGAGTACCTCACCACCCAGACCTTGCGGTGGGGCGGCGACCTGGACAAGCCGGGACCCGCCGTCGAAGTTCTCCAGCTTGGGCGGCCTGCCGCCGGTGGCGCCAAACCTACGGCAGTACTGGCGCGGCTCTTCGGCACCGCTGGTTCCAGTGTCTATATCTCGATTACCTGTAACGACGCCGCAGCTGTCGCCAGCGCCCGTACAGATGTTCAGGAACGCCTCCTGGTGGTTCCGCCCTCGAGCTGATGGGGAGGTGCAGCCTCCCCACTGCCGATTCAGCGCCCGGGTGCCAGCATCCTACGCCAGGAACGCGGCTAGAATTGGGGGGTGCCTGTTTACCTTGACCACGCCGCCACCACGCCTCTGTCTGCTGGGGCGCTGGCCGCTCTGACGAGGGAACTAACCCGCACAGGCAACCCCTCTTCCCTACACGGGGCAGGCCGCCGCGCCCGCCGTTCGGTGGAAGACGCCCGCGAAACCATTGCCGCGGCAGCCGGAGCCCATCCCTCGGAAGTGATCTTCACCTCCGGAGGCACCGAATCTGACAACCTCGCAGTGAAGGGGCTGTACTGGTCGCGGACCGCTGAAAACCCGTCACGACGGCGCATCCTCTGCTCCGCCGTCGAACATCACGCGGTGCTGGACACCGTGGAGTGGCTGGAGCGGCATGAGCACGCGCAGGTCACCTGGCTGCCGGTGGACAGCGAAGGGGTGGTGGACCTGGACGTCCTTGAGTCTGAACTCGCTAACGACCCCCAAAGCATCGCTCTCGTTTCGGTGATGTGGGCCAACAACGAGGTGGGAACCATCCAGCCGATCAGCCACATCGTGGAACTGGCGCACGCGGCAGGAGTTCCGGTCCATTCCGACGCCGTGCAGGCCTTCGGCTCGGTGCCGGTTGACTTCAGGGCCTCCGGGCTGGACGCCATGTCCATTTCCGGCCACAAAATCGGCGGCCCGGTGGGCGTTGGCGCGCTGCTGCTGGGGCGTGCCGTGAAGCTCACACCCGTCCAGCATGGCGGCGGGCAGGAACGGGACGTGCGGTCAGGGACCCTGGACACCGCGTCCATTGCCGCCTTTGCCGCGGCGGCCCAGGCCGCCACAGACGCCCTTTCCGCGGAGTCTGCCCGGATCAAGGCCCTGCGGGCTGAATTAATCGACGGCGTCCTGTCGGCAGTACCCGAGGCTGTCTTGCGCGGTGCTCCGGGAGATGGCCGGCTTCCCGGAAACGCCCATTTCACGTTTCCCGGCTGCGAAGGCGATTCGCTCTTGTTCCTGCTGGACCTGGCCGGTGTGGAGTCCTCCACCGGATCTGCCTGCACGGCGGGAGTGCCGCGGCCCTCACATGTGTTGTTGGCCATGGGACTTGACGAGGAAACCGCCCGCGGAGCCCAGCGGTTTACGTTGGGCCACAGCTCGACAAAGGCCGATGTCCAGGCCCTGCTCGCCGCGCTGCCCAACGCGTACGCCCGGGCCCGGCAAGCCGGAATGGCGGGGCACGAATCGTCGATCCAGACGGCCGGCACCGTGGGGCGCAGCGGGCTCTGACAGTTTCTTTCCGGCTGCCTGGATGCCGGCCAGGCGGTCCGATAATCGCGGCTTGTGCGTTGAGGCCCTAGAATGTTAAGGCAGGTTGAGGCCTGCGATGACCTCCCCACCTTCCCACCAGAAAGCCAGCATGCGAGTCTTAGCAGCCATGAGCGGCGGAGTCGACTCCGCCGTAGCCGCAGCACGAGCCGTGGAGGCGGGTCACGACGTGGTCGGGGTCCATCTGGCGCTGTCCCGCATGCCCGGGACGTTGCGCACCGGCAGCCGGGGCTGCTGCACCATCGAAGATTCCCGCGATGCCTGGCGGGCCTGCGATGTGCTGGGTATCCCGTACTACGTGTGGGACTTCTCGGAGCGCTTCAAGGAAGACGTGGTCCAGGACTTCATTGATGAGTACGCCGCCGGTCGAACTCCCAACCCCTGCATGCGCTGCAATGAGCGCATCAAATTCGCTGCCCTGCTGGAAAAGGCCATTGCCCTCGGTTTTGACGCCGTCTGCACCGGGCACTATGCCAAGGTCATCAAGGATGTTGACGGAAATCCGGAACTCCATCGCGCCGCAGACTGGGCCAAGGACCAAAGCTACGTGCTGGGTGTGCTGACCCACGAGCAGTTACAGCACTCCATGTTTCCGCTCGCGGACACCCCGTCCAAGGCAGAGGTACGTGCAGAAGCCGAGCGCCGGGGGCTTTCTGTCGCCAACAAGCCCGACAGCCACGACATCTGCTTCATTCCCGACGGCGACACCGCCGGCTGGCTCGCGGAAAAGATCGACATGACCACCGGTGACATCGTGGATGAGACCGGGGCCAAGGTGGGCGAGCACCCTGGAGCCAACGCCTTCACCGTGGGCCAGCGGCGCGGCCTGAAGCTGGGTACTCCAGCTGCCGATGGCAAGCCACGCTTTGTTCTGGAGATCCGCCCCAAGGAGAACAAGGTAGTGGTTGGCCCCGAGGCACTCCTCGCCATTGATGAGATCCGGGGCATCAAGGTTTCCTGGGCAGGGCTTCCCATTGCAGAGATCGGTACCGGTGCGGAATTCGACTGCTTCGCCCAGGTGCGCGCGCACGGCGATCCTGTTCCAGCCACCGCTTGGATGGAACGCACTGGCGATCATGACCCGGAAGCGTCGGCCAAACTGGTCGTCCGGTTGACCAATCCACTCCGCGGCGTGGCACCCGGGCAGACGGTGGTCCTTTACCAGGGCAGCCGGGTGCTGGGCCAGGCGACCATCGACACCGCACGGTCATTGCAGCGCGCCGAGCTCGGCTGATTTGCCCAACTACCGGGTACGGGAAATAACCCAAGGATCCGGTACTGAGAGCCGACTCGTGTAAATTTTGTGTCTCGAGTCACAGGAATCGCGCAGATTTGCCGTTTCATATGAAAACTTTCTGGTTGAATCAGGGAATCAGATCCGCTTGCCGCCCCCGGGTCCACAGATTCCCGGGCGGACGGCTGGCGTCTATTCATCGAACAGAAAGTTCAAGGATGACTACGCTCAACAAATCCCTGCACAGTGCCATCGCGCTGGCAGGCGTTTCCGCGCTCGCGCTGACTGCCTGCACGGGCCCCACCGGCGGTGGCGGAGACGCTACCGACGCTGCCGGGGGTGCCATTACCTTCGGTACCACCGACAAGGTGGTCACCCTCGATCCCGCCGGTTCCTACGACGGCGGCTCCTTTATGGTGATGAACCAGATTTATCCCTTCCTGCTGAACTATGCTCCCGGAACGGCCGATGCCACCCCGGACATCGCCGAGTCAGCGTCGTTCACCAGCCCCACCGAGTACACGGTCAAGCTCAAACCGGACCTCAAGTTCGCCAATGGCAACACCCTTGATTCCTCCGATGTCGTGTTCTCCTTCGAGCGCGTTGTAGCCATCAACGATCCCAACGGCCCGGCATCGCTGTTGGCCAACATGGAAAAGGTGGAAGCCCAGGATCCCACCACGGTGGTATTCACCCTCAAAGCGGCAGATGACCAGGTTTTCCCCGGCGTCCTTGCTTCCAACCCGGGACCGATCGTCGATGAAGATGTCTTCCCGGCTGACAAGATCATGGACGATGACGCGATCATCGAAGCGAAGCCATTCGCCGGCCAGTACACGATCGACAGCTACCAGAAGAACGAGCTGGTGAGCTTCAAACCCAACGCTGAGTACAAGGGCCTGCTCGGTCCTGCAGCCAACAGCGGCGCCACGCTGAAGCACTACGCTGATCCGAACAACCTCAAGCTTGATGTCCAGCAGGGGAACATCGACGTCGCCGGCCGGATCCTCACTGCCACGGACGTCGCCGATCTCGAGAAGGATTCCAAGGTCAAGGTGCACAAGGGACCGGGCGGCGAGCTTCGCTACATGGTCTTCAACTTCGACACCATGCCGTTCGGTGCAAAGACGCCCGAGGCTGACCCCGCCAAGGCCCTGGCCGTGCGCCAGGCCGTGGCACACCTCGTGGACCGCGACGTCATCGCATCGCAGGTGTTCAAAGACACTTACACTCCCGTCTACTCCTACGTGCCGCAGGGCTTTGAAGGAGCAACCGAACCACTCAAGAGCCTGTACGGGGACGGTAACGGCAAGCCCAGCCTCGACAAGGCAAAGCAGGTGCTGGCGGATGCCGGTGTGACGTCGGCGGTGGACCTTAAGCTGCAGTACACGGACCG
Source organism: Pseudarthrobacter sp. TRD_SC_9 (assembly GCF_055361265.1). Classification (NCBI taxonomy): domain Bacteria; kingdom Bacillati; phylum Actinomycetota; class Actinomycetes; order Micrococcales; family Micrococcaceae; genus Pseudarthrobacter; species Pseudarthrobacter sp. TRD_SC_9. Next base: position 2,633,876 of record NZ_CM143956.1, on the reverse strand, counting down.
TTATGGAACCTCTGCGGCTGACGAGTACGCCCTGGTCAAGGAGCAGCTGGAAAAGTCAGGCCTCTTCACCGTTGACTTGAAGTCCACTGAATGGACCACCTACACCAAGGAACGCCGCGCAGACGCCTATCCCGTCTACCAGCTCGGCTGGTTCCCGGACTACTCGGATGCGGACAACTACCTCACCCCGTTCTTCATCCCGGGCAATTTCCTTGGCAATCACTATGAGAATCCGGACGTCACCGAGGTCATCAACAAGCAGCTGGTCACCACTGACAAGGCAGAGCGCGCCACACTGATCGGCGAAGCCCAGGAAGCCATCGCCGAAGACCTCTCCACGCTGCCGCTGCTGCAGGGTGCCCAGGTCATGGTGGCAGGTACAGATGTGTTGGGCGTCGAAAAGACGCTGGACGCATCGTTCAAGACCCGTCTTGGCGTGATGTCCAAGTAAGGGTTCCAACCATCCTGTTCTGACCGCACGCGGGGCGGGACGCCCGTAGGCGTCCCGCCCTTCGTGTGGCCGAGGTGCCCGCCCCCTACAGGGAGAAGCGGGTGCCGGCCATGACAATCCGAGGTAAGAATGACAACACTGATAGAGGCGCCGCCAAACGATGCGGACGGACTACTTCCAGCCTCCAAGAAATCATCAGGCGGGGGACTGGGGCAGTACATCCTGGTCCGGTTCCTGCTGATCTTTCCCACCATCTTCATCCTGGTCACCATGGTGTTTTTCCTGATGCGCATCACCGGAGACCCCATCACCGCGGCCATGGGCGGGCGGCTGCCCCAGGAGCAGCTCGAGGAGCGGATCCACAGCGCCGGCTATGACAGGCCCGTGCTCATTCAGTACTTCGAGTACCTGGGCCAGCTCGCTACCGGCAATTTCGGCCGCACCATCACTGACAACCGTGCCGTCTCGGAAATGCTGACCACGTACGGCGCGGCAACCCTGGAACTTACCATCAATGCCCTGCTGGTAGCCCTGCTTGTAGGTATTCCGCTGGGCATGGTTGCGGCCCATCGGCGCGACAAGGCCCCTGACGCTGTGCTCCGGGTATTCGCCATCCTCTGCTATGCCACCCCGGTGTTCTTCGCCGGCATGCTGCTGAAACTGACGTTCTCAGTCTGGCTGGGCTGGCTGCCCGTGGCCGGCCGGGCCAGAACCTCCAGTGAACTGGCCCTGACCTCACTCGCATCCCCCACCGGCATTTATTGGCTGGATGCCCTGCGCAGCGGCAACATGGCGGCCTTCGCCGATGTTGTCTCGCACGCCATACTGCCGGCCGTGGCACTGGGCTTGCTGACGGCGGGGATCTTCCTGCGGCTGGTGCGCACCAACGTGATCGGCACGCTGGGCAAGGACTACATCGAAGCCGGCCGTTCACGTGGCGTGAGCGAGTTCCGGCTGGTGACTAAGCATGCGTATAAGCCGGCCCTGATCCCCATCATCACCGTGATGGGCCTTCAGATAGCAGTGATGCTGGGCGGTGCCGTCCTGACCGAAAAGACCTTTGAATGGAAGGGCCTGGGCTTTCAGCTGGCAAACTACCTGACGGCCCGGGATTTCGTGGCCGTCCAGGGAATCGTAGTGCTGCTCGCCATCATTGTGGCTCTGACCAACTTCATCGTGGACATCATCGCCGCGCTGATCGACCCCCGGGTGAGGTACTGATGACAACGACGCCAAGCCTTGAACCGGTAGTGAATCCGCGGGCTCCCCTTTACCGCCGGCTACTCGTGGTCTCGCACTTTAATAAGAGCGTTGGCCTGCAGCGCGGCATGCTCGTAGCCGGCCTGATCATTACGGCAGGATTTCTCCTGACGGCCATCTTCGCACCGCTGCTGGCACCCTTCGGCTTCGCCCAGCTCTCCGACGCCGACGGCAATTTCCCCACGCAGCAGGCGCCGGGCGGCAAGCACCTCCTCGGCACCACGGTAGGCGGCTACGACGTCCTGTCCCGCGTTGTCTGGGGTTCACAGACGGCCGTGTTCGTGATTGTTGTTGCCGTCACGATGTCGATCATCCTCGGAGTGGTGCTGGGCCTGGTCAGCGGCTACCTCGGCGGTTGGCTGGACCGGATCCTGGTGGTCATTGCGGACGCCGTTTATGCTTTCCCGTCCTTGTTGGTGGCTATCGTGATGGCCATCGTGATCAGCGGCGGGCAGTCCAGCCTGATTGGCGGCATTTTCGCGGCCGGAACAGCTATCACCCTCGTGTTTATCCCGCAGTACTTCCGGGTGATCCGCGCGGAGACCATCAGGCTCAAAGCTGAACCCTTCGTGGAATCGGCCAAAGTGGTGGGGGCATCAAACATCCGCATCATGGCCCGGCACATCTACCGCAATGCCACCCGGACGCTGCCCTTGATATTCACGCTTAACGCGTCCGAGGCTATCCTCACGCTCGCGGGCCTGGGGTTCCTGGGCTTCGGCATCGAACCCAGTTCCGCAGCCGAGTGGGGCTTTGACCTGAACAAGGCGCTCGCCGACACCACGTCCGGTATCTGGTGGACGGGACTGTTTCCTGGTCTTGCCATCGTGCTGACGGTGGTGGGGCTGACCCTGGTGGGCGAAAGCATCAACGACCTCAACGATCCACGGCTCCGTGGCCGCAAGCGGGCGGCAGCGGGTGGCGTACAGCCAACAACACAAGCCGCGCAGCCGGCAACAGAACCCGAAGGCGGACAGTCATGAGCGTCAACATCGACCAGCCTGTCGTGGACCCGACAGACAAGGTACTGAGCCTGAGCCACCTCAAGGTCACGTTCGCTACCGACGGCGGTGACGTCCACGCAGTCAAGGACGTAAGCCTGGACGTAGGGGCCGGTGAAGTCGTGGCCATCGTGGGGGAGTCCGGTTCCGGTAAGACCGTGACCGCCAAGACCATTCTTGGCCTGCTGCCGGAGACCGCAATCAGCAGCGGCGCAGTCCTTATCAACGGAAACAACGTGATCAGCGTCAGCGCAGCAAAGCTGCGGCAGATCCGCGGCCGCGACGTTGCCATGGTATTCCAGGAGCCCTCCACGGCACTGAACCCGGTGTTCACAGTCGGCTGGCAGATCGCCGAGGGCATCCGTGCCCATGCAGGCGGCACGGGAGGGCGCGTCTCGGCCAAGGACGCCAAGGCCAGGGCGGTCGATGCCTTGCGGAAGGTAGGCATTCCGGATCCGGAGCATCGCGTCAACTACTACCCGCACCAGTTCTCCGGCGGCCAGAAGCAGCGCGTCATTATCGCCGCCGCCCTGGCCCTGAATCCGGGACTGATCGTGGCGGACGAGCCAACCACAGCGTTGGACGTCACCGTCCAGGCGGAAATCCTGGAGCTGCTGCGTGACCTCCGGGACCAGTACGGCACCTCCATTGTGCTGATCACGCACAACATGGGAGTGGTGGCCGACCTCGCGGACCGGGTAGTGGTGATGTACCAGGGCGACGTCGTGGAGGAGGCTCCTTCGCGGGCGCTCTTCGCGGAGCCGCAGCAGGAGTACACCAAACGGTTGCTGGCGGCCGTGCCTCACCTGGGACGCAACTCCGCCTCCGAAGGGCTGACCGAACGTGCGCACCAGGGTTCCAAAGTGCTGGTGGAGGCCAGGGACCTCACCATCGAGTATCCAGGCCGCCTGGGAACCCCCGCGTTCAAGGCAGTGGACAGGGTCAGCTTCACATTGTCCGAGGGAGAAGTGTTCGGGTTGGTGGGCGAATCCGGATCAGGAAAAACCACCATCGGCCGCGCCATCGCCGGGCTGAACAAGACCACCGGCGGCAGCCTCAAGGTGCTGGGCTACGAGATGCTGAACCTCAAGGAGCGTACTTTCAAACCGCTCCGGAAGGACATCGGCTTCGTCTTCCAGGATCCGGCGGCGTCCTTCAACCCGCAGCTGACCATCGGTGATTGCGTAGCGGAACCAATGATCATCCATACCAACCCGAGCCCGGCGCAGGCGCGCAAACGCGTGGGTGAGCTGCTTGAGTCAGTCCAGTTGCCGGCGTCGTACGCGGACCGGTACCCGCATGAGTTATCCGGCGGGCAGCGCCAGCGTGCGTCACTGGCTCGGGCACTGATCCTGAACCCGAAGCTGCTGATCGCGGATGAGCCGACGTCTGCCCTGGACGTATCAGTCCAGGCCAAGGTGCTCGAGCTCTTCAAGGAGATACAGCAGGAGTTCGGCTTCGCCGCGTTGTTCATCAGCCACGACCTCGCGGTGGTGGACATCCTTTCGCAATGGGTGGGTGTGCTTTACAAGGGCCGGCTGGTGGAGCAGGGAATCGGCAACCAGGTCATGGGTGATCCCCAGCACGAGTACACGAAGCGGCTGATCGCATCGCTGCCGGTTCCGGACCCGGACGAGCAGGCCAGGCGGCGCGAACAGCACCGCGCGCTGCTGGGCATCTAGGCTGTGGGCGCAGGGCAGGTTTTTCCTGCCCCGCGCCCTAGACTTGGAGCATGACGCAGCAGAATCCCAATGTTCCGGACACCGAACCATACGACGCCACAGCCAGTTCCCTGGCCGGTCAAGTAGACGATTCGGTAATGGCAGAGCTGCTCTCCATCCGCTCCAGCATCGACAACATTGATGCCACGCTGGTCTATCTCTTGGCAGAGCGTTTCAAAGCTACCCAAAAGGTGGGATTCCTCAAGGCCAAGCACCGGCTTCCAGCTGGCGATCCGGGGCGCGAAGCAGCACAGATCGCACGGCTGCGGCATCTCGCCGAAGATGCCCACCTGGATCCGGCCTTCGCCGAGAAGTTCCTGAATTTCATCATCGGTGAGGTCATCCGCCACCATGACGCCATTGCCGAAGACCACGAGTCCAGCCTGCGATGACATCGACCCTCAACGGTAAAGCAGCAGATAGTCCGGTCATAGAGCCCCGCCAGGTCACTGCCACAGCCCTGGGTCCGTGGCCAGGGGAGGATCCGGTAGAGGCCATCAGGATTGTCCGCGGCGAACTGGGCGGTCCCCACCTGCCGTTCCTGCCCGAGCTGCCTGACCGCGGAGTCGGTTCGGATGCGCTGGGCCGCACGGCCTCGCTCCTGGTGGAGCTGGCCGTGGACGTCCAGCCGCACGGCTGGCGGATTGTTGACCGGCCGGGCCAGGACATGCGCCGCGCCCTCTCCGCACTGTCCACCGACATCAACGTGCTCGCCGACGTGGCAGGCGCGGAAGGTGTCCAGGCGCCGGCCTTCAAAATTCAGTTGATGGGGCCGTTAAGCCTCGCGACGGGGCTGCACCTGCACAACGGGGAGCGCGCACTCCTTGACTACGGCGCACGGCGGGACATCGCCGCGTCGCTGGCTGCCGGCGTCGAAAGCCACCTGCGCAAGGTAGCCGCGGCGGTACCTTCGGCCCGACTGGTGGTGCAGGTGGATGAACCGGACATCGCTGCTGTCCTCGCCGGCACCATTCCCACCGCGAGCGGTTACCAGACGCTGCGTTCTTTGGGCAGGCAGGAAGTCACCGAGTCGCTCCGGCTGGTGGTTAAGGCACTGCATGACGCCGGAGCCGCCGAAGTGGTGGTGGCAGTGCCTGAGGTGGAGGCGCCGATCGACATCGTTTTGGCTGCGGGTGCGGACGGTGTGTCCGTCTCCCTCAGGGCACTTACCAGCCGGCAGTGGGAGCAGTTGGCCGCTGCCGTGGAATCGGGAAAACGGCTGTGGGCCGGTGCCGCTGACGTCAGCGGCACCGGACTCCCCGCCCCGGCAGACATTCTGGACGGCGTCTGGCGTCCCTGGCGCCAGGTTGGCCTGACGCCAGACTCCGTTACCGCTGTCCGGCTTACCCCCTCTGCAGGTTTGGCAGGACTGTCGCCCCGGGCGGCAACGGCGGTACTGACCAGCCTGACCCAGGCTGCCGACGAACTCAACCAGCTGGCCCTGGGCTGATCAGCTCCGGCCTTCCCAACGGTCAGGCCGGGCATAGCCGGGAAGGTATCGAGGGTCTGTGGTTGCGGCCGAGCGGCCGCGGTAAGGCCGTAACGAGTAGTCAAAACTGCCGGCATAAACCAGCACCAGCCCCACCTGTGGCTGGATGACTTTCACCTGGATCCGGTGCCTGCCCGAGTCGCCCAGCGAAGGATCCCACCACTGCTCCGCGTAGGCCTTCGCATCCAGGGCAGCCGGCAACGGAATGCGCAGGGGACCAAGGAAGAGCCGGGATGCCGCCGACACCCCGCGCAACCGGCCCGCCATCGATACACCCAGCGAAAGGTCGGTGACCAGGCTGCGGCTCCTGCCCAGGTAGTCCACCAGCCGCGGCCGGGCCGCCGGGCTGCCGGGGTTCCCTTCCAAAAGGCTGGTGGTGTCCTGGAAGAGACGGGTGCGTTCGGGAAACCTGATCTCCCGCCGTGCCGTAAGACTCGAACGCCCGAAAGGATCAAGGTGGGCGTGGTTCTCGATCCGGAAGGCGATGTTCTCACCGTATTCGGGAAACAGCGCTTCCTCCCGGCCAGCCAACCTGAGCAGGGGCCGCAGCCATGCCTGCCGGCAGCCCACCACCTCGAACGTTCCTTCACCCACTCCGTACTGCCCCTGGCCGGGCGCCAGCCTGAAATACTCCTGTACTTCAGGCTGGAGCCGCTGGAATTCTGTGCCCAGCACAGCAGGGTAAATGGCCGGGCTGCCCTCTGGTTCCACGCTCGCGCTCATTGCTGAACCCGTCATTGTCCTGACCTCACAATCGTCCCGCGGCCTTCAACCGGATGTACATATCAGAGAGCTGCGGCGGCAGTCCGTCCGGACCGGCGTCCACTACTTCAACTCCGGCATGCCGCAACTGGACGGCCACGGACTCCCGCTCCAGCAGGGCCCGTTCCGCAGCGGCAGCGCGGAAGACGTCAGCAGCGGTTGCGCGCTGGCCGCGAAGCTCCTCGAACAGCGGATCACGCACCGAGGCAACCACGACTGTGTGGTCGCGGGCGAGCCGTACCGCCGTCGGAATCAGTCCTTCTTCCGGAACTCCGCCGTCAAGCGCGGTTAGCAACACCACAAGCGCCCGGTGAGCGGACAGTGCCCGGACCTGTCCGGGTACGGACGGCCAGTCGAGCTCGATCAGTTCCGGCTGCAGCGGCGCCATGGACTGCACCAGCCCGGCCAGGAGGTTACCTCTGCCGGCTGATCCTGCCTGGGCGCGTGTCCGGCGGTCAAAGGCGAAGAACTCCACCCGGTCTCCGCCGCGTTCCGCCAGCACCGCCAGCAGCAGCGCCGCTTCCAACCCGGTGTCCAACCGTGGCTCGTCGCCGATCCGCACGGCGGAGGTGCGTGAAGTATCCAGCATGATGATCACCCGGCGGTCCCGCTCCGGCCGCCAGGTACGGACGACGACGGCGGAACGGCGGGCGGTGGCGCGCCAGTCGATGGAGCGAACGTCATCACCGCGCACGTAGTCCCGCAGCGAATCGAACTCCGTCCCGGCGCCACGGATTTGCACGGCCGCCTTGCCATCCAGTTCGCGAAGCCTCCGAAGCTTGGACGGCAGGTGCCGGCGGGAGCGGAACGGCGGCAGTACCCGTAAGGTCCCGGGGCAGGGGTAGCTGCGCTGCCGGGCGGCCAGCCGGAGGGGGCCGTAGGCCCGGATGGTGACATGGGGTGCGTGCAGGTCATCGCGCCGGGTGGGCTTCAACAGGACGGTGACCCTGCGGGTGGCCTGCCCCGGTACGTCGAGGTCCTGCACCGGATTAACGGCACCGGCGGAGGGCTGCCAGGCATCTTTGATGGTGCCGCGTATCCGTCGCCGGCCATCATTCCGGATGCGCAGCACGCTTTCCGCTGTACCGTCCAGGACTACGTTTCCGGGGTCCAGCCGTTCCAAGTGCACGGCTTTAAGCTTCGCGGCGAGCAGGAGATCTGCCGCCAGCAGGGCAACGAGGAGCAACACCAGCCACATCGCTGTCAGCCACGACGGAAACATCACCAGCACCACCGTCGCCAGCACCGCCAACATGACGGCACGCCCAGAGATCGCCACGGCTCAGCGCGGAACGGGAACGGCGGCCAGGATGCTGCCCAGGACATCGTCGATCTGGACACCGTCCATTTCGGCTTCCGCGCGCAGAGCCACCCGGTGCCTCAGGCAGGGGAGCGCCAGGGCCTTGACGTCGTCCGGTGTCACGAATCCCCGCCCGGACAGCCACGCCCACGCTCGGGAGGTGTTCAACAGCGCCGTAGCTCCGCGTGGCGAGACACCCAGCTGGAACGACGGCGCCGCCCGGGTGGCGCGCGCGAGGTCCACGATGTAGCCGAGCACTTCCGGGGCAACCTCGACTGCGGCAACCGCCTCGCGTGCCCGCGCCAACTCGGCGGGACCGGCCACTGGCCGGACACCTGCGGCGGCGAGATCGCGGGGATCGAAGCCCGACGCGTGCCGCCGGATAACCTCAATTTCATCATTGCGGCCAGGCAGCGGCATGGTCAGCTTGAGCAGGAAACGGTCCAGCTGGGCCTCCGGAAGCGGATATGTGCCCTCGTACTCCACCGGGTTCTGGGTTGCCGCCACCATGAACGGGGCAGGCAGCGTCCGCGACTCACCGTCCACGGAGACTTGCAGCTCTTCCATCGCTTCCAGCAGGGAAGCCTGGGTTTTGGGCGGCGTGCGGTTGATTTCGTCAGCCAGCAGGATATTGGTGAACACGGGTCCTTCGCGGAAGCTGAACTCTGCGGTGTGGGAGTCATAGACCAGCGACCCCGTCACATCGCCCGGCATCAGGTCCGGAGTGAACTGGATACGTTTGGTGTCCAGGTCCAGCGCCGCGGACAGGGTGCGGACCAGCAGGGTCTTGGCGACGCCCGGCACGCCCTCGAGCAGGACATGGCCGCGACACAGCAGGGCGATAAGCATCCCCGTGACAGTGGCATCCTGGCCCACCACAGCCTTGGCCACCTCCTTGCGGACATCGTGAAGCGCCTGCATGACAGGGTCGTGTCCATGGTTCGGCGGAGTGGTAGGGACGCCCTGCGCCCGGATCAGCTCTTCGGTCAATGTTCTGCCACCTCTTGCTCGAGTTTGTTCAAGTCCTGTGCCCATTGAACCAGCCGCGCTTCGTCGGCCGGCATCTCGTCCAGTAACTCCAGTACAGCGGCCTCCGGCCGGTCCAGGAAAGCTGCCGTCCGTCGCGCCACATCATCCACCGAAGCGTCGGGGCCCAGCCTGAAGTGCCTGGCCAGGCGCACCAGTGCTCCAGCCCTCAGGTTGTCCCGGGCCAGGTCCACGGCGCGGGCATCGTGATAAAGGCGGGCGCGGCCGTAGGCGGTTTCGCCCGCTTTGACGGTCACAGGAAGCGGCTCGAAGACCAGCGGCCCCAACCGTCGACCGCGCCACACCATGGCCAGGGCGGCGACCAGGATCAGCCAGGGGCCGAGGAAGCCTGTCCAGGCAGGGGCCAGTTCATTGAGGGTCTGCGGTGAATCGGGGGAGTCGAAGTCGCTGATTCCCGGCAGGTACCAGACCACGGTGTCTGTTTCGCCCAGGATCCGGATGGCCAGCGCGGCATTGCCCTCCTGGGCCAGTTCCCTGTTGCTCATCAGCTGTGCGCTGCCGAGGACGGTGACGCTTTCAGTACTGCTGTGGGCCACCACGCCTGGCGCGCTGGCGGTGTTGTTGCTGGTGCCGGTGCCGCCGTTGCCGGCGGCATAGCAGGCGGTCCCGCCACCGTACAAATAGGCCGAGGGCGCCAGGATTGGGCCGGCGGCCATCGCATCACCATCGTTGCAGCCGGGCTCAAGGACGCTGGTCGCGTCCGGAACCACTCCGGCCTGGTGCAGTCCGGAGTCCAGGCCCTGGAGGGTTGTGAACGCCGGCGTCACCGCAACTGTCCTGCCGGCCAGGTCGCTGAGCCGTTGGAGCTGGTCCCGGTCCAGGTAGGAGCCTTCGTCGTACAACAGCAAGGTGGCATCCGGATTGTCGCCAAGAGCGCCGACGGCGGAAGTAAAGTCGTCCACGGGACGCACGGTGACGCCGTGGTTTCCAAGGATCCGGGCCACCGCCTGGCCTCCGGCGGGCCCCGGATTGTTGGCGGACAGTGCCCGGCCATCCTTCGGGGCCGCCAGAGTGTTGGCCACCGTAATTCCCGCGGCCAGCAGCAGGACAATGATCCCTACTGCCATTGCACGGTGCTTCTGCGCCCATGCCATGAGGCGGGTGACACGCCGCGGCTGCTTATCCCGGCCGGGGACGGGCCCACCTGCAGTGTCAGCAGTAGTGGCTGCAGGGCCGGTTGCAGGATCAGCGCCGGCCACAGCGGAGTGACTCATCGCGGCACCTGTATCTCCTGCAGCACGGAGTACTCTGTGTTGCCAGGGTTCCGGGCTTCCGCCTGCAGGGCCTCGTCCAATGCGGTCATTGCAGCGTAATCATCCCGGTCGGCGGCGGAATGCCCATAAAGTACGGCGTCGAAAATCCCTGCCGCGATGCCCAGCGGAAGTGCATGGCCCGGATAAACGTGGGCTAACTGGGTTGCCGCTTCATCGGCGGTACGTCCTGCGTGGGCGGCAATAATTTCATCCTCTTCGCCAGCCCTCACCAGTGCACGGTAGCGATCAATGACGGCGGCACGCAGGTCCCCTGCCGCGGCTGCGGCGTGCGCACGCGCCCGGTACGCGTCGGCAGTAACTGATGTACCGGCGTCGTACATTTCCTTCTGTACCTTCCGCCGGGCATTCAGCCTGGGCCTCACCAGGACGATCGCGGCCACAATAATAACGACGGCGGCACCTGCAATCAGCGGACCGGCCACTGAAGTGGGTGGTCCTGAGGGTCCGCCGAGCTGGCCCAGCCAGTCCAGGACCCACTGCCAGCTGTCCTCCAGCCAGGCTGGAGCGGGCCTCTGGTAGCCGGGCCTGGCGAGCTCCTCAGCCGCCCAGCGGCGGCCTTCCTCGCCGTCCGGCAGCACCGGAGGTTCAGAAGCCATACCTGGCCGTCCCGGGTCCACCGTGTTCCGGGCCGGATCCGGGGCCTTCGCCCGAAGCCGCCGGGCGGCCGGGAACGCCGTCCGGGTCCGCTCCGCTTTCCAGCTGGCGGTGAAGGACAAGGTCAAGTCCTTCGCGGCGCATCCGCAAATCCAGGTAGAGCAGGGCCATCGCCGCGGTCTGGTAGGCGTAGGCCACGGCGCCCACCGCTGCCGTGACGATTGCCAGCAGCACAGCGGTGGCGATCGCGCCGATTGCCAGCTGTGAGGGGTCACTGTGCGGCATGGCCACGCCGGCGGCGAGCCCGGACAACATTCCCACGGGGAGGGTGACAATCTGGGTAATCACGGAAACCATAATGGCCACCACCAAGGTGATGCCCAAGAGCCGCCACCAGTGAGAGGTGGTCAGCGCCCATGAACGCCGAATGCCTGCGAACGCGCCAATCTGTTCCACCACGATCGCCGCTGGCGCAACCATGACCTTAACGCCAACCCAAACAGCCAGGACAAAAGCCCCCAGCCACAGCGGCAGGAGCAGGAGGAAGCCCGGGCCGTCCATGGCCTCGACCACGAGGTAGCTCAGGAGCAGCATCAGGCCCATCCCGATCACCACCGCGGCCAGGTACACGGCGGCGAGCCGGACCAGTGCCCAGGCATGAGAGCGAGACAGGTTCCACATCTGCCCGAATGTGGTGCGTCTATTGAGGACGGACCGGGCCACCGGAACAACCATGGCACCCTGGAGGACCGCACCGATGAAGATGCTGAGCAGCACCATCACGACGCTGCCGCCGGCAAGCCCCAGCACCAGGCCGGCCACGGCGGATTCGTCAACCCGGCCCAACTGGTCTTCGATCGAGAACGCGGACGTAGCGGAGAGCGCGGTAAACACCGCGACCACGATCGCCATCAGGGCCTGCGCCAGGAATGCAGCGCCGAGCATGGCTTTCGGATTGCGCCTGATGGTCTGGAAAGAGCCGTCGATTACCTCGCCGAAGAGCAGAGGCCGCAGTGGCACGGTGCCGGGCTTGGGCGGGGCGACATAGAGAGGCTGCCGGTAGCCGGGCATCGGGCCGTAGCTGCCGTATGGCGAAGGACCCCACTGCGGCTGGCCATTCGGCGGCTGGCCGTAGGGCTGCTGGCCATACTGTTGCTGGCCATGAGGCGGGCCCCACTGGGGCTGCCCATAAGGTGGCTGCTGCGGTCCCCACTGTGGTTGGCCTTGGGCACCCGGAGGGCCCTGCTGACCTTGCGGGCCCTGCGGCCGCTGTTGCCCGGGTTGGCTCTGGCCACTTCCGTCCTGCTCTGACACCTTTTCTCCCCACAAGATATGCCTGCCGGCGGACAGATGATGCTGCCGGGTCATGTGGCATCTGCCACGGCATTCCTGAGCTTGTCACAGCAGTTGGTGCAGGCAGGGGCCCGGCAGAGCCGCTCCCAGCCTATAGTCCCGGGAGCGGCGTTCCTAGCCCGGCGCCATGCCGCGCAAGGCACTGATGGGACAAAGGCACCCCAATAAGGGAATATATAGCTATGAAGGCACGCATCCTGGTAGTGGACGATGACGAAGCGCTGGCGGAAATGATCGGCATCGTCCTGCGCAATGACGGCTTTGAGCCGGTGTTTTGCGCTGACGGCGCCCAGGCGTTGGAAGTTTTCCGTGCCTCCAAGCCCGACCTCGTGCTCCTGGACCTGATGCTGCCGGGAGCGGACGGCATCGAAGTATGCCGCCAGATCCGTTCGGAGTCCGACGTTCCCATCGTCATGCTCACCGCCAAGTCAGATACCTCCGACGTCGTCCGCGGCCTTGAATCCGGCGCTGATGACTATGTGCCGAAGCCGTTCAAACCCGCTGAACTGGTGGCGCGCGTTCGCGCCCGTCTGCGCCCGGGGGACCAGAAGGCACCGGAGACTCTGCGGATCGCTGACGTCACCATTGACGTCGCGGGCCACCTCGTCACGCGGGGCAACGAACGTATCTCGCTGACGCCCCTCGAGTTCGACCTGCTCGTGGCGCTCGCCCGCAAGCCGTGGCAGGTATTCACCAGGGAACTGTTGCTGGAGCAGGTATGGGGCTACCGCCATGCGGCTGATACCCGACTGGTCAATGTGCATGTCCAGCGGTTGCGCTCCAAGATCGAGCGCGATCCCGAAGCTCCCGAAGTCGTTTTGACGGTCCGTGGTGTCGGCTATAAAGCAGGTTCCTGAGCCCTCCCGCTCCGAGGAAAGCGTTCCGGAAACGCCCCCGGCACTTTCCCGCATTGATCGCGCCCGGCTTTGGCGCCGTCGTGCACTGATCGTGGCTGCCCGCGTCCTGCGGTTGCTGAGGATCGCCGTCGGCCGTATTTTCCCGGGACTGCGGTTCCTGGCCAGTACTTTGCGGCGCAGGTGGCGCAGGTCCCTGCAGTTCCGCACGGTGCTCACCACGTTGCTTCTCTCGGTTGCGTCGTTCGCGGTTGTCGGGGCGTACCTTTCCAACCAGATAGCCCATAACCTCTTCCAGGAACGGTTAACGCAGGCCGAGTCGGAGACGCGTTACAACGTCAAGCAGGTGCAGGACACCTTCAGCGGTGCCCAGGTCAGTGATCAGTCCAGTGTTATCACCCTGGTCTATGACACCCTGAGCGCCGTCGAGGGCAGGGGCTCGGTGATCCAGCGCCGTTACGTCTTCGAGGCGATGCCCGATCAGACCAGACCCCGCAACCGCTGGGTTGAATCCAGGGCATCCGATCAGCTCACCATCAGTGTTATTCCGCCGGAGCTCCGCAAGGCGGTACAGCAATCGGGCCCGGACCAGTACTGGGCGCCCACGGAAATACCGGTGGGCACCGAGGACAGGCCAGCCATTGCTGTAGGCAACAAGGTCACCTTCAACGGCACTGTCTACGAGCTTTACCTGATCTACGACGTCAATACGGCCCAGGAGACCCTGGACGAGATCCAGAGAGTTTTGTGGACTGGCTTTGCCGTGCTGGTGTTGATAATCGGCGGAATCGCCTGGTACGTAACCCGGAACGTAGTGAGTCCGGTCAGCCACGCAGCCCTCGTTTCCGAGAAACTGGCTGCTGGCCAGCTGCAGGAACGCATGGTTGTCAGGGGCGAAGACGAGGTCGCCAGGCTTGGCGCGTCCTTCAACCACATGGCCGCCAGCTTGCAGGAGCAGATTACCCAGCTGGCCACCCTCTCCCAGATGCAGCAGCGGTTCGTCTCCGACGTTTCGCACGAGTTGCGGACGCCGCTGACCACCGTGCGGATGGCCGCGGAAGTCCTTTATGACGCCCGTGATGATTTTGACCCCATCAACAAGCGCTCCGCGGAACTTCTGTACCACCAGGTGGAGCGATTCCAGTCGCTGCTCGCCGATCTCCTGGAAATCTCCCGGTTCGACGCCGGCGTCGCCACACTCGACGCTGAGCCCGTGGACATCCTGCAGGTGGTTGGCAACGTTGTTGACGACGCAGCCCCCGTTGCAGAGGAATATGGTTCGCCCATTGTCGTGCACTCGACAGCCGATGAGATTATCGCTGAGGCAGATGACAGGCGGATCGAACGGATCCTGCGCAACCTGGTGCTTAACGCGGTGGAGCACGGCGAAGGGCGGCCCGTCACAATCTCGGTGGCGGCCAATGAAACTGCCGTTGCCATAACCGTTCGGGACAAGGGGATCGGTATGGAGCCTGCCGAGGCAGCGCGCGTTTTTGACCGGTTCTGGCGGGCTGATCCCGCCCGGGCGCGGACTACCGGAGGCAGCGGCCTGGGCCTTTCCATCGCCATGGAGGACACCAAGCTGCACAACGGCTGGCTTCAGGCCTGGGGGAAAAAGGGCGCGGGCGCCAATTTCAGGCTCACCATCCCGCTGAAACGCGGCGGCGCCATCGAGCGTTCGCCACTGCAGTTGGACGCCGACGACGCCGCCCTGCCACCCGGAGATAGCCAGGGACCAACGGTGAACGTCTACGTGAACCGTGATGGCGAAGGGGCCACCAGCTTGCAGCGACGTCTGCAATCACGCCCGGAGCATGACCTACAAGCCGCCGGGGAGCCCGCGGCGGTACGGGAATCGGAGCCGGCGACGGCACCCGGCAGTGTGAAGGACCAGTCATGAGCAAGGATTATCCGCGGAGTAAACCTGCAGTGGCAGCGCCGTTGATGGCGGCCCTCCTGGTGTTCCTGATGTTGCTGATGGTGGCAGGCTGCGCTCGAATCCCAACCTCCGGCCCGGTCGGCAAGAGTACGGACGAAAGCGTTGGTAACGCCAACGCGCCGGCGTTCTTTCCTGATGCGCCACAGCCTGGCGCCGCCCCGGAATCCATTATTGAGGGCTTCTATACAGCAGGCAGCGGCTTCGTGGACGACTACGCGGTGGCCCGCGAATACCTCACCCAGGCCAAATCAGTGAATTGGAAGCCCGATTCCCGGGCGCTCGTGTATCGAGGCGCCCAGGTGGTGCGCACCGATGTCGAGAACGTCTTCAACTATGTGTTGGACGTCGCCTACTCTGTGGACTCCTACGGAATCACCACTTTTGCGCCTGAAGGCACCAAGGAGAACATCCCGGTAACCGTCACCGAGGTGGACGGCCAATGGCGGATAGCCGACGTGCCGGATGGGACGGCCATTTCCGAGTCAACGTTCAAGAGCATCTACGGCTCTTTCCCCATCTATTTCTATGACCCCACGTACACCTACGCCGTACCGGATGTCCGCTGGTTCATCAGAAATAAGACAGTCAAGGCAATGACCAGCGCATTGTTGGCCGGGCCGGCACCGTATCTTCAGGGCGCCGCCGTCAGTGCGTTTCCGGCAGGAATGAAATTGGCCAGGGAATCCGTTCCTGTTGTATCCGGGGCTGCACAGGTGGATCTCAGTGCCAGGGAACTCACGGAATCCTCCACGCAGGACCGGCTCCGGATGCAGACTCAACTGGCGCTGACCTTCCGTGACCAGCCTGATGTGGTCAGCGTGGAGTTGCGCGCAGACCAGGATCTGGTACGGGTGGAAGACGACGGATCGGTGCTGCCGCCCGTCGTGGACAAGCAAGTCCCTGGGCGGCAGATCGCTGTGGCCGGTAATGAACTGGTGCGCCTGGAAAGCAACCAGATAACCCCGTTACCGGAGATGGGGTCCGTCGCCGAGTTCAAGCCCGCTTTCCCGGCAGAGTCCCCGGTTTCCCAGTCCGTGGCGTTCCTGAATGAAAGCCGGAGCACTCTCTACACGATGGTGCCCGGCCAGCCCGCCCGTGCGGTTACCACCCGCAGCACGTTGACCCGGCCTTCCTTTGACACTAATGACTGGGTCTGGACAGCCGGACCCAATGCAACAGGCGCTGCGGAGATCGTGGCCTTCAAACCTACCGGAACAGCCGAAGGGGCCGAGCTCCCTTCCGTCTCCCTGACTCCTGACTGGTTGTCCGGCCGGACGGTCAAGGAAATCCGGATCTCCCGCGAAGGCGTTAGGGCACTGGTGATCTCGGAACAAAATGGACAAACCAAAGTGGAGGTTGCGGGCATCATCAGGGCCGCCGACGGAACTCCCCGGGAGCTGACCACGCCCGTCATTTTGGATGCCGCATCAACCGCAGACCAGGGCGTCTGGGTTGATGACACCACTGTTGCCGTCATGAAGCCGGCGCCGTCGGCTAATGTCACCCCGGAACTGCTTTCACTCACTCTCGCCGAACAACAGCCGCTGGCGCCGTGGCCGGGGCTGCTCTCGCTCAGCGCAGGCAATGGTACTGACCAGATCTATGTACAGTCTGCGGAAGGCATCTTCCAACGGCTTGGAAACGGCTGGTCGCTCCAGCTGAGCGGGCCCACGCACCCGTCCTTCCCGGGCTAGGCATTCCCGGCAGGCCCCAAGCGCTGCAGCGGGTTTGTCCACATAGGAACGACCGGTGTTGTGGGGCTGCCCTGTGCGGCGGAGGATGCAAAAGTGGACATTCACTCCGATCCGGGCCCCGGTGCCGATCCTGACCTTTCACCCCGGCCCGGAAGTGGCGCCCAACACAGAGGTGAGGTTCGGGAACGTTCATTCCGGATCCTTGATGCTGCAGCAGCAGCATGGACTGAGCTGGCCGCGCTGGCACTGCCGGTGGAATGCGTGGTGTGCGGGGCGGAGGATGAAGCCTTGTGCGGCCGGTGCAGGCAACGGATCAGGAAGCTGACCTGGCTGCCCTTCCGGGCGGAGGGGAATGCTGCGGCACTCGTGGGGTTCGACGGCGCCGTCCTCCTTCCGGTCTCGGCCGCCGGGGTGTACCGGGATGAACTGGCCCGGTCCATCCTGGCGTTCAAGACGCTGGGGCAACGCCAGCTTCGCGGAGAGCTGGGCAGTGCGCTGGGCCGTGCGATCGTGGCCGGCATCCCGCCAGGCATACCGGTCTCCCTGGTCCCGGTGCCCAGCAGTCCGGCGGCCTATCGCAGGCGCGGATTCAGTCCCGTCCATCTCTTGCTGTCCGGACTCCGAGGCCGTCTGGGGCCCCTCATCACCGTCCAGGACTTGCTGCGCGTGCGGAGAAAAGGCAGGGCTTTCGCATCAAGCGGACAGAAAGGGTTGGGCAGGGGAGATCGGGCCAGCCGGGTGAGGGACTCAATGAGCGCCAGGCTGCTCCGTCGTTCTGCCGTAGCTGGGCGGCATATCGTGCTGGTGGACGACGTGCTCACCACAGGGGCAACCCTTGGCGAAGCCGCACGGGCTTTGAACGCGGCCGGCGGACTCGTCCATGGTGCCGTGGTGTTGGCATCTGCCCGGCCGCCGAAGAGTGGACCCGAGGACCTTCAACGCTTGAACAGCGCCGAAATATCCCGGAGAACGGAAGGGGATGACTTAGAAAAAAATAAACCACGAAAGCGTGAATAACCGGTGCACATGAACTAACGTCGAATGTGGGTACAGGAGAAGATGTACCTGTCGATGGCGGCTCGAAAGGGGCTTGACTGTCACCAGACCGGCCCCTGGAAGTGCCGTTGTCGTGTCACCGAAGGCATTTGGAGGGCACCATGGAGTTTCTGATCAGCGGACGCAATCTCACGGTCTCGGATCGCTTCCGCGAGTACGCTGGCGAGAAGATTTCGAAGATTGAATCGCTTGGCGACAAGGTCCAGCGTGTGGACGCAAAGGTTTCCAAGGAAACCAACGGTCGCCAGGCGGGGGACCAGCTCACGGTGGAAGTCACCGTATTGGGCAGGGGACCCGTGATTCGCGCCGAAGCAAGTGCACCGGACAAGTTTGCTGCGTTCGACCTTGCATACAACAAGCTCCTGGAACGCCTGCGCAGGGCGAAAGACAGGAAGAAAGTTCATCATGGCCGGCACACGCCAAAGGCGGTGCGGGAGGCCACCGCCACACTCGAACCGGCCAGCTCCAGTGAGCCCATCTACGTCGAGGCCAGCCACCGCAACGGCCAGCTGCCTGAGGTCCCTGCAGAAAAGACCCCCTACGATGTCGACAACGATATCCCGGCTGGCGACTCACCCGTCCTGATCCGCAGGAAGGTCTTCCCGGCGGCGTCAATGACTCTCGATGACGCCGTAGACAATATGGAACTTGTTGGGCACGACTTCTACCTGTTCGTGGACAAGGTCACCAACACTCCCTCGGTGGTTTACCGTCGGAGGGGTTGGACGTATGGCGTGATCGCCCTTGACCATGAGTGCGAACCGGGGGAAACTGCCGTGGAGGAAAAGGTCCTTGCCTACCGTTCTGATGACGAAGCGGCAAACGCCTAGCAATTGACCTGCTAAACACCAGGAAGGAGCCACGTGGGAGCATCGCTGAGCCTCTTGCAGGCGCGGCGGATCGCACTGGCAGCACAAGGACTGGATAAGGAACGGCCCATCGGCCCGGTTAGTCCCCGGGCGGTGGGCCGCACCTTTGCCCGGCTCCAACTTGTCCAGATCGATTCTGTCAACGTTCTCGCCCGCAGTCATTACCTGCCCTTCTTCTCCAGGCTTGGCAATTACGACCGCGGGATCCTGGAGCGGATGGCAGGAACACACCCTCGGCGGATGATGGAGTACTGGGCCCACGAGGCATGTTTCATTCGCCCGGAGCACTTCTATGACCTCTTGCTTTGGCAGCGCCGGAAATGGGTAGGTGCTGCCGGGATGGACCCGGAGGTCCGCTCCGGTATCGAAGCCCGGATCGTGGCTCTGCTGGCGTCCGGGCCACCATTGACTGCTGCGCAGTTGACGTCAGCAATCGGGCACCTCGAGGAACGCAAACGGGACCATTGGGGCTGGAACTGGAACGCGGTGAAGCGGGTTCTGGAGCATCTGTTCGAAGAGGGCACCGTCTCCGCGGCATCCCGGACTGCGCAGTTCGAACGCCGGTACACCCTGACCTCCCGCGTCCTTCCCGGCCCGGCCAGGATCACGGCAGGAAGGATGGATGGGCAGGATACTGCTGCGGCAATGGTGAGGCTCATCGACGCGGCCGCCCAGGCCCATGGAATAGGGACCATCCGATGCTTCGCCGACTACTTCCGGACACCTGCCAAGGCAGCAGACACCGCTGTCCGGCACCTGGTGGAGCAGGGCAGGCTTGAACCGGTCACGGTGGCTGGCTGGAACCGGAAACTCTTCCGGCACGTTGGGTCCCGGTTGCCGCGGAAGGCCACCGGACGGGCTCTGCTGAGCCCTTTTGACTCATTGGTTTTCGAGCGCCGGCGCCTGGAGGAACTTTTTGGGTTCCATTACCGGATCGAGATCTACACTCCCCAGGAAAAGCGGCAGTTCGGATACTATGTCCTGCCGTTCCTGCTCCGGGACGCCATTGTTGCCAGGGTGGACCTGAAGGCAGATCGCATCGGGAGCCGGTTGTTGGTCCGCGCAGCCTATGCCGAGCCTGACGCGCCGGCGGATACCGCCGTCGAGCTTGCTGCCGAGCTTCAACTGCTCGCTGAGTGGCTGGAACTCGACGCCGTGGTGGTTGAACCGGCCGGCGACTTGTCACCGGCCCTTGCTGTTGCACTTAATGCCGGTTCTGTCCGTATGCTCTCAGGGAACAGCGTCGGCGCCTCGCAGTCTCTCCCGTAGACTAAAAACGCCAGAATTCGGCAGCAGCAGACTGGGAGCACTTCACGTGGCATCACTTATCGAAAAACTTCTCCGCACAGGCGATAAGAAGACCTTGCGCCAACTGCGGAATTATGCTGATTCCATCAATGCCCTTGAAGATTCGTTCAAGACCTTCACTGATGCCGAGCTCAAGGAAGAAACAGGCCGCCTGAAGGCCCGCCACCAGGATGGCGAGACACTTGACGACCTTCTGCCGGAAGCATTTGCCGCCGTCCGTGAAGCATCATCGCGCACCCTTGGCATGCGGCACTTCGACGTTCAGCTGATGGGTGGTGCAGCACTGCACCTGGGCAACATAGCCGAAATGAAGACCGGTGAGGGTAAAACCCTTGTCGCCACCGCTCCCGCTTACCTGAATGCGCTGACCGGCAAGGGCGTCCACGTCATCACCGTCAACGACTACCTGGCGGAATACCAGTCAGACCTCATGGGCCGTGTTTACCGCTTCCTCGGCCTGACCAGCGGTTGTATCCTCGCCAATCAGGATCCGGCCCACCGCCGTGAGCAGTACAGCGCCGACATCACGTACGGCACCAATAACGAATTCGGCTTCGATTACCTGCGCGATAATATGGCCTGGGACAAGGCGGAACTGGTCCAGCGGGGCCACAACTTTGCGATTGTTGACGAAGTTGACTCCATCCTCATCGACGAGGCCCGCACACCGCTGATCATTTCCGGCCCCGCCCAGGGCGACACCAACCGCTGGTACAGCGAGTTTGCCAAAGTCGTCACCCGCCTCAAGGCCGATGAAGACTACGAGGTGGATGAAAAAAAGCGCACTGTCGGTGTCCTCGAGGCAGGCATCGAAAAGGTCGAGGACTACCTTGGCATCCAGAACCTCTACGAATCCGCCAACACGCCGCTCATCGGCTTCCTTAACAACGCCATCAAGGCCAAAGAACTCTTCAAACGGGACAAGGACTACGTCATCCTCGACGGCGAGGTCCTGATCGTGGATGAGCACACCGGCCGCATTCTGGCTGGCCGCCGTTACAACGAAGGCATGCACCAGGCTATCGAGGCCAAAGAAGGCGTCCAGATCAAGGCCGAGAATCAGACTCTGGCCACGGTGACGCTGCAGAACTACTTCCGCATGTACGGCAAGCTTTCCGGCATGACCGGCACGGCGGAGACCGAAGCCGCGGAGTTCATGAGCACGTACAAGCTGGGCGTCGTTGCCATCCCCACCAACCGGGACATGCAGCGGATCGACCAGGCGGACCTCGTGTTCAAGAACGAGGTCGTCAAGTTTGAGGCAGTAGTCAAGGACATCGCTGAGCGCCACGAGAAGGGCCAGCCGGTGCTGGTGGGTACCACCAGCGTCGAGAAGAGTGAATACCTTTCCAAGCTCCTGGCCAAGGAAGGCATCCGGCACGAGGTCCTGAACGCCAAGAACCACGCGCGTGAGGCTGCCATCGTGGCCCAGGCCGGACGCAAGGGCGCCGTCACTGTGGCCACCAACATGGCCGGCCGTGGTACCGACATCATGCTCGGCGGCAACGCTGAATTCACGGCCATCGCGGAGCTGGCGCGGCAGGGGCTGGACCCTGAAGAGAACTCGGAAGAGTACGAGGCCGCATGGCCTGCTGCCCTCGCCGCGGCCCAGCAGTCGGTCAAGGACGAGCACGAGGAAGTGCTGGATCTGGGCGGCCTGTACGTCCTGGGTACCGAGCGTCACGAGTCACGGCGCATCGACAACCAGCTTCGCGGCCGGTCCGGGCGCCAGGGTGACCCCGGTGAGTCGCGATTCTACCTATCCCTGACTGATGACTTGATGCGCCTGTTCAACTCTGGTGCAGCCGAACGCCTGATGAACAGCTCTGTTCCGGACGATGTTCCGCTGGAATCCAAGCTGGTATCCAAGGCCATCGCTTCGGCTCAGGGCCAGGTGGAAGGACGGAACGCTGAGCAGCGCAAGAATGTTCTGAAGTACGACGACGTCCTGAACCGCCAGCGCGAAGCCATCTATGGCGACCGCCGCCGCATCCTTGAGGGTGACGACCTTCACGAGAAGGTCCAGTTCTTCCTTGAGGACACCATCAATGCACTGATCGACGCCGCAACGGCTGAAGGCAATGGCGACGACTGGGACTTCGAGCAGCTTTGGACCAACCTGAAGACTCTCTACCCGGTCAGTGTCACCCCGGAAGAAATTATCGACGAAGCCGGCGGCAAGTCGAAGCTGACGGTGCAGTTCCTCCGGGAAGAGCTTCTCTCCGATGCCAAGCTCGTGTACCAGGCCCGCGAAGAAGCTATTGGTTCGGCTGCTATGCGCGAGCTGGAGCGGCGGGTTGTACTGTCCGTTATTGGCCGTAAGTGGCAGGAACATCTCTATGAGATGGATTACCTGAAGGAAGGCATCGGCCTCCGGGCCATGGCCCAGCGCGATCCCCTGGTGGAGTACCAGCGCGAAGGCTACGTGATGTTCCAAAGCATGATGGAAGCCATCCGTGAGGAAAGCGTCGGATTCCTGTTCAACCTCGAGGTGGAAGTCACGCCGGCCCAGGATGTTGTTGTAGCAGATGCAGCAGGGAGCCACACGGAGCACGTGGAGCCCCAGATCAAGGCCGCTGGCCTGGCTGCACCGGAACGTCCCGCACAGCTTCAGTACACGGCTCCTGCCGAGGGTGGCGGCACCGAGATCCGTGTCGAAAGCAAGGGGACAGGCCGGTCGGGGAACCCGGCCAAAGCTGCTGCCCAGGACGCCGCCAAGCGTCCGGCCAAAAAGAAGCGCAGGTAGCGCCGCCTAGCCGATCACAAGCTCGGTAACCCGCCACACCTGGCGGCTGCGCTCCAGCCTTACAGCGACTGCCCTGACCCGCAGTTCGTCTACTACGACCGCGCTGCCTTCGTAGATGCCGTCAGCCACATCACAAATCCGCACCGATCTGACGGCTGAATTGCGGTGCAGGCGGGCGATTCCCGGCGAAGCAGTCCGTGCGGCTTCACGCCTGATCAGCGCCACGCGGTGCTGGAGGGCAGCCAGGCACTTTTGGTCCAGCCGCCGGGCCAGTTGATGGAGTGGGCGGGTACCCGCCAGGACCTCAATCGCTGCCTGGACCGTGCCATGGACAATGGCCCGGACCACGGAGGGGTCGTCGACGGCCCGAAGCTGTGAAGCGTTGTGGACACGGGTTGATACGGCTGACGCTGGCCGGAATGGTGTGACGGTGTTCATCGGATTCCCCTGGTGTGATGGAGTTGGGCGAGTATTGCCGGGTATTGCCATCTAGTGACGGGTAGAGATACCGCGATCAGGCGGCGGATGGAATTTGCAGGATTTGCCCTGGAAGCAGCACGTCAGGGTTATCCCCGATGGCTGCCCTGTTCGCCTCATACCAGCGCGGCCAGTCCAGTGCGATGTCGAGATCTGATGCCTGGGGTCCGAGGGCCCGGGCCGCGATGGTCCAGAGGGTGTCCCCGGCCAGAACCGTCACGTGGGTCGACAGCGACGGCGGAACTCCCGCCGGTTCAGCCCGAAGCGGCGGTGCAGAGAAAAGCCGCGGGTCGACGGACGGCGCCGTGGGCTTCCACTGCGGCTGAACGGGAATTTCCGCCTCAACCGAGTCCTGCGACGCTGCCCACTGCGGAGAGTTGAATGCGCCGACGTCTGTGCTTTGCCGGGCGGAGGATGCCCATTCAGCCGAGACGCCGGCCGTTTCAGAGACCAGCGGTGCAGCGTTGGCCATCACAGGTCCGGCCACGAGCTGGAGCCCCAACGTGGCCAGAGCCAGTCGACGCATAAATGCCGGGCTTGCCTTTCCCATGGCGGCGGCTGCCCGGCTATGTCCTGCCTTGTGAAGTCCGGCGCAGGTTACCGCAAGCAGCATGCTGGCAAACCACCACGCCACGATAAGGCCTCCGATTCCCGCTGACACGCCGCCCAGCACGTCCTCCAGCTCGAGTGATTGCATGCGTGCAGACGACTGGCGCCAGCGTTCCAGCATGGCTAAGCCGATGAATACCAAAAAGACCCCCAGGGCGAGGATGACTACCGCCATCGCCGCATCGGTTGCCCGGCCCGGCGAAGCTTCGGTGTGGTGCTTCATCTTGCTGTCCCCTCGGGAGTGGTTATCGGTATTCATCGGCAGTCGGTGCTTTGACGCAGTTTGATGTTGTTTGATGCTTTTAAGTACCAACAAGTACAGCTTGCTGCATGTTGTAGGGGTTTGTCTAGAGCGCGCCGAGTTTGACCGCTCCTGAGGCACCCCCTACGCTGGCGCAATGCGATGGGAAGCACTTTTCGGCGATCTGGAAGCACAACTGTGGGCGGACGAGAGGCTGAGCCTGGAGGCTGAGATCTCGGAGCGTGCGCGGGTGGAGGGTGCCGCCGTCGGCCTTTCTGACCGTTTGAGGGGGTCCACGGGCCAGCACATCACGGTGGGCCTGGTAACCGGTGCAGTGATCGAGGGCACCCTGGTGCATACCGGGGCAGAGGCGCTGGTGATTAACGAGGGGCGTCACCAGGTGCTGGTGCCGTACGCGGCCGCCTGCCGGTATGAAGGCCTGGGCAGGCTGGCGCAGGCCGAGCGTTCCGTCGTCCAGAAGACCCTGGGCATGGCGGGCTCATTACGGGCAATGGCCCGCGACCGGGCCGAATTAACTGTCAGCCTTCTGCGGCAAGACGGCCAAGCAGTAGTCCACGGGGTTATGGACAGGGTTGGGAAGGACTATTTCGACCTTGCGATTGTGCCCAGGGGCGAGGTTCGCCGCCGCGACAGCGTGTCCGGGTTGTGGACAATCCCGTTCGCCTCATTGGCCGCGATCAGTTCGCTGCGCGACCTCGGCTAGCTACACGGACTTCGACTTTGATTCCTCGATCATCCGGCTTGCTTCCGCGTACCGTTCTTCGATGTACTGCTCGAGCATTTTTTCCTCGACACGCCACTGTCCACGGCCACCGACCTGGATAGCCTTGAGTTCACCGCTGCGGACCAGGGCATAGGCAGCGGGCGAATTGATCTGCAGCTGTTCTGCAACATCAGCAAGTGTGAGGAATCGGGGCATGTCACCATTTTGCCACCTATGACGCCCCTATGAAGCGGTTATCCACAGTTTGCGTCTCCGGCTGCATATGACTTTTCAGTTCAGGGGCGCATGCCGTAACAATAGGGGAGTCCGGAAGACAATGGGGGAGTCCGGAACGCGGTCCAACCGCTGAGGTAAACCAGGGGGAATCACAATGAGTCTTGCCGCATCACCAGGCGCAGCCCGGCTGAAGAAGCCGTCATGGAAGGACCCCCGGTTGCTGGTGGGCTTCCTGCTGGTGTTGGCGTCAGTTGGCGGAGTGGTGGCTTTGGTGGGCAGTGCCGACCGCACCACGGAGGTATACGCCGCAAAGGATCCGATCGACGTCGGCGAGGCGCTGACTGAGGACAGCCTCAACAGAGTCAAGGTCCGGCTGGGTGATGTCCAGGGGTTCTACATCTCGGTGGAGTCCGGGTTGCCGGAGAACCTCGTGGCGCTGCAGCGGGTGGGCAAGGACCAACTGGTGCCCCGGGAGAGCCTTGGCCATGCCGATGCATTGGACCGAAAACCTGTTTCCCTCACCATTGAGGAAGCGCTCCCGGAGCAGGCAGTTGCCGGCACCCGGGTGGATGTCTGGGTTTCGCTTCCGGATGCGGGTAACGGCTTCAGTGAACCAGACCTCCTCCTGTCCGGCGCTGAAATTGCCCAGGTGACTCCCGGATCCACCGCCCTTGGGGCGACCAGGTCCACCGAGTTGATGGTGCTGGTTGCCGACGCGCAGATGCCAGCCCTGCTGGGTGCGCAGGCCAACGATGCCAGGATCGCCGTTGTCTGGAATCCGGGTGGTGGATCGTGAACATCCCTGTGGTCACTGTTGGCCAGTCCCGCGATGACCTGGTGGGCGGACTGGAAAGACTTCACGGTCCGGTGACAGTGGTCCGGCGGTGTGCTGAGTTGGCTGAACTCATGGCAGCCTGCCAGAGCGGCCTGGCCCGGGCGGCAGTGGTGGCCGAAGGCAGCGAGGAACTGACTGCCTCGCTGGTGGATCGGCTGGGCGCAGTAGGCGTCGCCATCATTGCCCTGACGGACAATCCCGAGGAAGCGTCGAGGCTCCGTGGGCTGGGGGTGGCGTCAGCGCTGTCAGGGGTGGAGGCGTCAGTCCTGGCGGGAAAAATTTCCGACGCCGTGGCACGCCACACCCAGCCTGCCAGCGGCGGCTTTTACGGTTCCAGCGGACTCGCGGATCCGGGCGCCGCGGTTGTGGTGGTGCCGGGAATGGTGGATCAGGACCCCGCTCCGGCCGGGGCGGGACGCATCATCGCTGTCTGGGGGCCCGCCGGTGCGCCCGGCCGGACCTTCGTAGCTGCCAACATGGCAGGTGAGCTGGCAGCAGATGGCCAGAAGGTGCTGCTTATAGACGCGGACAGCTATGGCGCCAGCGTCGCAGCGGTCCTGGGACTGCTTGATGAATCAGCGGGATTTGCCCAGGCCTGCCGCCTGGCCGACCAAGGAGTCCTTGATGCAGAGGCCATGGACAGGCTCGCCGTCGCCGTGGCCACCAAATCCGGAACTTTCCGTGTCCTCACCGGCATCACCAGGGCAGACCGCTGGACCGAATTGCGGGCCGCAGCACTCAGTATCGTCCTTCAGCGGGCCCGCGAATTTGCCGACGTCGTTGTAGTGGACGCCGGTTTCTGCCTGGAAAGTGACGAAGAGCTGAGCTTTGACACGATGGCGCCGCGCAGGAATGGCGCCACGCTGCGGTGCCTCGAACTGGCCGACATGATTTATGCGGTGGGCTCCGCCGATCCAGTAGGCGTGCCCCGGCTTGTCCGGGGGCTGGCCGAGCTGGCACAGGCAGTTCCGGGTGCGGCTCCGCGGGTGATCTTCAACAAGGTGAGGTCCGGCGCTGTGGGGCGCGACCCGGAGCGGCAATTGCGTGAAGCGTGGGAACGGTACGGGCCGTCGTCGGGTATTGAGGGATATCTCCCGTGGGACCAATCGGCTGCAGACGCCGCGCTGCTGGGAGGCTCGCTTCTCCTTGAAGTCAGCCCGGAAGCGCTACTCCGCCACGCGATTGCGAAGCTCGTTTGTGCACCCAAACAGCAAACCAGGCGATCCTCTGTTCCAATATCTACAGCAGGCAGGCGAGTAAAGGAATAGGCTCGGCTCAAGAGCTGCAAAGAAGCAGCACCAAAAGAGCTTTTGGAGGCGTTTGTCGATGTCGTCTGGATCCAATGTTGCGGATCACCCGGTCCTGGACAGTTCCGAGGGAGGCTTCCTGACGGACTACTACCAGCACCTGTCCGCCGAGGATGCCAGCGCCTATCCGCCCGGCATCCTCGAGGAACGCGCTTACGCCCACCGTCGCCTTGCTGAGGTACGGAATGAAGGCCAGGCCATTGTTTCGATCGTCGATGAAGCCGAGCACAGCGTCGTCTATGTTGCCACCGACGACATGCCCTTCCTCGTTGACTCCGTCAACGCGGAGCTGGTCCGCCAGGGGCTGGCAATTCACCTGGTGATCCACCCGTTGTTTGTGGTCCGGCGCAACCGTGAGACCGGCAAGCTCGTGGGCACGGACCGGGTACCCACTCATATGGGGATCTCCAGCGGAGATACTGCCACGATGCCTAATCTCTCCCATCTCATAGCAGTGGGGGACAACGTCTCGCACATGGAGTCCTGGATCGCTGTTGAGATCGGCCGGCCGCCTGTACAGGGACGGGATGAGCTCGTTGCAGGCTTGGGGAAGGTCCTCGCGGACGTTCGGGCCGCCGTCGAAGACTGGCCCCTGATGCGTGCCAAGGCCCGTGAAATCGCCGAGAGCCTTGGGAACGTCGCCCACCCTGAGCACATCACGGAACTCCGCCAGGCAGAAGATCTGCTGCGCTGGCTTGACGACGGGAATTTCACCTTCCTCGGCTACCGTGAGTACGATCTCGTGACAGTCGACGGCGAGGATGTCCTTGAACTCCGCGAAGGCAGCGGGTTGGGATTGTTGCGGTCCCGCGTGGACACCCCGCATGTACAGCACTTGACCGAAACGGGACGACGCAAAGCCCGTGAAAAACGGGCCTTGGTGATTACCAAGGCAAATTCCCGGTCCACCGTCCACCGCTCGGCGTATCTGGACTACATCGGCGTCAAGAGCTTCGATGCCGCGGGCAATGTCATCGGTGAACGTCGTTTTATTGGGCTCTTTGCCACCAGTGCGTACGCAGGGTCGGTCCGCGAAATCCCCATTGTCCGGGAGAAGGTCAAGGCTGTCCTGGATAGTTCCGGCTTCCCGCCGGATTCGCATTCCGGTAAGGATCTCCTGGGGATCATGGAGACATACCCTCGGGACGAACTGTTCCAGATGGACGTTCCGGAGCTGGCCGAAACAGCGGCCGGCATCCAGCGGTTGCAGGAGCGGCGCCGTACCCGCCTGTTTCTGCGGCCCGACATTTACGGCCGGTTCATCTCAGCCTTGGTTTACCTTCCCCGTGATCGTTACACCACCAATGTACGGCTGCGCATCGAGGAGGAACTTCGGGATACCTTCAACGCCGAGTCGATCGATTACGAGGCCCGTATGACGGAGTCGGCGCTTGCCCGTCTGTTCTTCCGGATCCGCCTGCCCAAAAACGCCGACGTAAAAGACGTCAATGCCGAGGAACTGGAGAAGCGGCTTGTCCGGGCCGCGCGTTCGTGGAGCGAGGGTATCTCAGAAGTCCTCCGGGACCGGCGCGGCGACGACCATGGCAAGGAACTGGCGGCGCTGTGGGCAGAAGCCTTCCCTGCCGGCTACCGCGTCGACTACGAGGTTGAAGATGCCCTCGAGGACATCGAACGCTTCGAGCAGTACGGTGCCCGTGCTGAAGCCGAAGGCGGGCTGGTACCGGAGAAGCCCGGTGTGCACGTCTACCTGCCGGCCGGGGCGGGTGAGTCGCTGGAAGAGGATGCTCGGGTCAAGCTCTACATGCTTGAGCCGCGCAGCCTCAGCCGGATCCTGCCGTTTTTCCACCATCTGGGCCTGGAAGTACTCGATGAACGCCCCTTCGAAATCGAAACAGCTGATCACCGTGACTTCTTCCTCTATGACCTCGGGCTGAAGTACCCGGCGGGTGTGGATCCAATGGAAACGGACCGGCTCCTGGCCGACTTCTTTGGCGCGGCAGTGACCGGGGAGCTGGAATCCGACAGTTTCGACAGGCTGGTATTGCGGGAGGGGATGTCCTGGCGCGGGATCACCGTTCTGCGGGCCTACGCGAAGTACATGCGCCAGATGGGAAACACCAACTCCTTTGAGTTCATGGCGGACACTCTGCTGGCAAACCCGAAGGTCACGCAGGGGCTGAGTGACCTGTTTGCGGCCCGCTTCGCACCCGGACTGGATGATTCGGAGCGGGCGCAGAGGCAGGAAGTAGTCCGGAGTGAGCTCATTGCAGCAATTGACGAGGTGGCCACCCTCGACGCTGACAGGGTGCTGCGTACCTTCCTCAATCTCATCGAATCGACGTTGCGCACCAACTTCTATCAGGACAAGGGCTACCTGAGCTTCAAACTTGATCCGGCGAATATCGAGGGCCTGCCCTTCCCCCGTCCGATGTTCGAGATCTGGGTGTACTCGCCACGGGTGGAAGGCGTTCACCTTCGGTTCGGCAAAGTCGCGCGTGGTGGTTTGCGCTGGTCCGACCGCCGTGAAGACTTCCGTACTGAGGTCCTCGGCCTGGTTAAGGCGCAGACTGTCAAGAATGCAGTGATTGTGCCTACAGGCGCCAAGGGCGGTTTCTTTGCCAAACGGCTGCCGGACCCCGGAGTTGACCGGGCCGCATGGATGGCCGAAGGCGTGGAGAGCTACAAGACCTTCATCAGAGGTCTTCTGGACGTGACCGACAACCTCGTTACCGGGGCCGACGGCGAGAAGTTGGTGCCGCCGTCGTCGGTTGTCCGCCACGACGGTGACGACTCCTACCTGGTGGTCGCGGCGGACAAGGGAACCGCCACCTTCTCGGACATTGCCAACGGGCTCGCAGCGGAATACGGCTTCTGGCTGGGTGATGCGTTCGCCTCCGGCGGCTCTGTCGGCTACGACCACAAGGCGATGGGTATCACGGCCCGGGGGGCCTGGGAATCAGTCAAGCGGCACTTTAGCGAGCTGGACGTGGATACCCAGTCGGAGCCGTTCACGGTAGTTGGCGTGGGCGACATGTCCGGTGACGTCTTCGGCAACGGCATGCTGCTCTCGGAACACATCAGGCTTATTGCCGCTTTCGATCACCGGCACATTTTCCTGGACCCGAATCCTGACGAGTCGGTTTCTTTCGCCGAACGGCGCAGGCTGTTCGAACTGCCGAGGTCTTCCTGGGAAGACTACGACAAGTCCCTGATCAGTGAGGGCGGCGGTGTGTACCCGCGGCAGGCTAAATCGATCCCCATCAGCCAGCCGGTCCGGGCCGCTCTGGGCCTCCCCGAAGGAACCGTGCGGCTGAGCCCGCCAGAGCTGCTGAGGGCTATCCTGCTGGCCCCGGCCGATCTGCTGTATAACGGCGGCATCGGCACTTACGTCAAGGCCAGCACGGAATCCAATGCTTCCGTGGGAGACAAAACCAACGACGGCATCCGCGTTGATGGCCGGGACCTGCGTGTCAAGGTTGTTGGTGAGGGCGGAAACCTCGGCATGACCCAGCACGGGCGTATCGAGGCCGCCCTGCAGGGAGTCATCCTGAACACCGACGCCATTGACAACTCGGCGGGCGTGGACTGCTCCGACCATGAGGTGAACATCAAGATTTTTGTGGACCGCATGGTTGCCGCCGGGAAGTTGTCCAGCGAGGAACGAGCCGGGTTCCTTGCATCCATGACGGATGACGTGGCACGCCTGGTTCTGCAGGACAACATTGACCAGAACATCCTGCTGCTCAACGACCGCATGCGCGTGGCCGAATGGAGCCCCAGCTATGAGCGCTTGATGGATTGGCTGGAGGCCAAAGCCGACCTGAAACGGGATCTGGAGGCGTTGCCCACAACCGCCACCTTGCGTGCCCGCCTGGAACAGGGCCAAGGCCTGACCTCGCCGGAACTGTCCGTGCTGGCTGCCTACGCCAAGATCGAACTGACGACCGCCCTGCGCGAAAGCAATTTGGCCGATGATCCGTGGTTCCGGAGTACCCTTCGGTCCTATTTCCCGCGCCAACTGCAGGAACGGTTCGACGCCGAACTGGACTCGCACCCTTTGCGGAGGGAGATCATCGCCACAGTCGTAGCCAATGACATGATCAACATGGGTGGAATCACGTTTGTTTTCCGGGCCATGGAGGAGACGTCAGCCAGCGAGGTGGCTGTTGCCAAGGCGTTCGTCGCCTTGCGGGAAATTTTCGAACTCGATGCGATGACTGAACAGCTGATCAGCCTGCCGGCGTCGTTCCCCACTGAGCACTGGAGCACTGTCCACCTGGACATTCGGCGCCTTCTGGACAGGGCAGTGCGCTGGCTCATTTCCGAGGGCGGCACGTCGAGGCCTGTCAACGGGATCGTCGAAGAATTCAAGCCCGTCACCGATCCGCTGCGCTCCAGACTGCTGGACTACCTTCAAGGCGATGACCGCGACAGACTGCTGTCCTGGCTGGAAACCGGAAGGAACTGGAACCTCCCGGAGGTGCTGAACCAACGCTGGGCTGAACTGTTCGAGAGCTTCGTCCTGCTGGACATCGCCAAGATCGCGCACAGTCGCAGCGAGCCGCTGGGTGAGATCACCTCGGTGTACTTCACCGTGTTCAACCGTTTCCATGCCGATGCCCTGCTCGAACGCATCAGTTCCCTGCCGCGCCGTGACCGGTGGGAAGCCCTGGCGCGTGCGGCACTCCGGGACGATCTCTACTCAACAGTCACGGATATGACGACGGCGGTGCTGGACTCAACGGAATCCGGAACCGACGCAGTCTCCCGGCTGCAGTCCTGGGAACTCTTGAACGCCGAGCAGTTGGGGCGGGCGAAGATCATGTTTGACGAGGTCAACGCGCTTGAATCAGATGATATGGCATCCCTGTCGGTAGCATTGAGGCTCTTGAGGTCAATCGTCCGGCGGTAACAGCAGTATCCGCCGTTTATGGAGGTGCAGTGGCAATCTTTACGGACCCCATCAGGGAGCACGCCGATTTCGGCCCCGGGGACGCAGAATGGCTGCACCTCCTCGTGGGCGACTGGCAGATGGTGGCGGACCTTGCGTTCGCGGACCTGGCGCTGTGGTTTCCGCATCCGGAGCTGGGTTACATTGCATTGGCCCATGTCCGCCCCTCCACCACGCACACCGCGTTCCACGGCGACTTTGTGGGGGAGGGGATCCGTTCGGACCTGAAACCCCTGGTGGACAAGGCGTGGGAAAGCCAGTCCATTGAGCGTTCCAGTGAGACCAACTGGAGCAGCGAAATGGCGCTCCGCGTTGAGGCGGTACCCATGGTTCGCAACGGCCGGACGCTTGCGGTGGTTACCACGCACATGGATCTGTCCAGCTCGCGGATGCCCTCGCGGCTTGAACTCACATACCGCCAGTGCGCGCATGACCTTTTGCGCATGGGCACGCTGGGCCTGTGGCCGGACTTCGCTTCGCCTACCGGTTCACGGCGCGGTGCGCCCCGCGTGGGTGACGGGTTGATCCGCCTCGATGCTGACGGGATTGTGCAGTATGCCAGCCCCAACGGGGTGTCCGCCTTCCGTCGGTTAGGTGACGGGGAGTCCCTGGAAGGACGTTCGCTGGCCGAGGTCACCGCCGGCCTGCTGAAAGACCGGCGAATGGTCGATGAGACCCTGCCCCTCGTGGTGACCGGACGGATGCCGTGGCGCAGCGAGATTGAATCAAAGGGCGTGAGCCTGTCCCTGCGCGCCATTCCGCTTCGCGACGAACAGCAGCGGTTCGGCGCGCTGGTGCTGTGCCGCGACGTCTCGGAACTGCGTCGCCGCGAACTGGAGCTGGTTACTAAGGACGCAACCATTCGCGAGATTCATCACCGGGTCAAGAACAACCTGCAGACGGTGGCGGCCCTGCTGCGTATGCAGTCCCGCCGGATGGTCAGCGACGAAGCAAAGCAGGGGCTGGAGCAGGCAATGCGTCGCGTCGCCACCATTGCCCTGGTGCACGAGACCCTATCCCAGGGCCTGACCCAAAGTGTCGATTTCGACGAGCTGATTGGCCGTCAGTTCCGCCTCTCTGCCGAAGTCGCGTCGCCATCCCAGCAGATCAAAACCGAACGTTCCGGGATGTTCGGCGAGCTTCCAAGTGACTTTGCCACGCCGCTGGCGTTGGTGATTAATGAACTGGTGACCAACGCCGTCGAACACGGACTGGAAGGGCGGGCCGGAACCGTATGGCTCCTCGCAGATCGGTTTGAGGACGAGGACGGTGAGGAAATGCTTTCAGTCACCGTCGCCGATGATGGTGTCGGGCTGCCTGCAACTCCGCATACTGAAGGACTCGGACTGCAGATCGTCCGCACGCTGGTGACCAGCGAGTTGGGCGGTTCCATTGAGTGGCGTCCTCGCGAAGGTGGCGGCACGGCTGTGGAGATCACGCTGAGCCTTGCACCGAGGTAGTACTGGCGGCTCTCAAAGTCGAAGCCAGACAACGCCAAGGGCCCGCCGCGATCTGCATCGCGACGGGCCCTTGGCCGTTGGAAACTAAAACTTGTCTCTGTTAAGACGCACGGCGGGCACGGGCGGCGCGGCGCTTAAGGGCCCGGCGCTCGTCTTCACTCATACCGCCCCACACCCCGGCATCCTGACCGGACTCAAGAGCCCACTGCAGGCACGTGTCTACAACTGGGCAGCGGCGGCAGACGCTCTTGGCTTCTTCGATTTGCAGGAGTGCAGGCCCGGTGTTTCCTACAGGGAAGAAAAGTTCGGGATCCTTGTCGAGGCACGCTGCGCGGTTACGCCAATCCATCTGATCAGTTGCTCCATTTCTGGGAAGTGCTGTTTGTGAAATTATTCACTAACAGCAACAAAGGATAAGGGGCCCGGCGGGGCCCCTTGGGTCATCTGAATTAAGCGTTTCATGTTAACGCTGTGTAAACAAGGGGTAATCCTGCCAGAAATCCAAATCCGCTATGAGCGATGCGTCACATGTGACGCGCGCTGCATCGCCGCAATCTGACTATGTCCGGTATGGTGCCAATGTGTCAAGACCCCCCAATAGGCCCGATTCACCCTCCGATTTCCCGCCGGAACCCCCCGGCCGCGACGACCGTGGAGTGCCCGGCGCTGGCGCCGCCGGCGCCAGGGCAGCCCGCCCGCCGGCGGTCATCGTTATCGCCCTGATCGTTGCGGCGGAAGCAGTTACCCTCCTTCTTGCCGCGGGCTGGTACGGCCTTCAACTGGTCAGCGGGGCGCCGGTGCTTTCCTTCTGGGGAGCTGTATTTACGCTGGGGCTGCTGCTGGCCTTTTCGGCATGGCTCTTCGCGGTGGGGCACTTCCTCTTCCACGGCTATCGATGGACGCGGGCGGCTGCACTGGTGGCCCAGCTGTTCCTCCTGACGATCGGGGTTCCTACTATCATGGCCGGGCTGGTCGTCGCCGGGCTGGCGATGGTGTTGCCTGCCGGGTTGGGAATCGTGCTGCTGTTTACTCCGCGGGTGATTGCCTTCGCGTCCCGTGTTGGTGGTACGCAACCCACTCTCTAGGGGCAACCAGCTCTTATAGCAGTACTGCCGCCCAATTCCCTGCCGATGGTCCGGTTGCACTCCTGCTACGCGGCTAACCACGTTACGGCACTGTTCCCGCCGGTTTCCGGCAGGAAAGGCAACTGGAGAGCCGAAGCCTGACCATCAGCGATCAGGACCGCGCGGCCCGCCGGCGGAGCTGCTTCGACGTCGAACCTGGTGCCGAAAACGTCCCCGTCCGATAATGCCCGCGGAGCGAGCAGTAGCCCGGCACCGCCGCTCCGGGCGGCCATGCCAACGGGGACGCGTTGCAAAAATGCGGGGCTGTATGCGGCGGTCACCACCACCGAAAGGCCCTTGGCATTCAGGTCCAGGAGGAGCTGGTTTGTCGAAGCGGGCAGGCGGTCGGCGTCATCAGCGAGGCAGACTCCTGCCGGATTGATGCTGCCGCCGGTGGCTGATGCGTGAACGGAGGCCCAGAACGATGCGGGATCGTCATGGGGGCCAGGGGCGATCCAATCGAGCTCCGGATTCGTGAGAGGGAGGGAGCGCGCCACGCTGCTCCGGCCCGAACCCGGCCTGCCGAGCACCGCCAGCACACTGCCTGGCGGGAAGCGCATACTGACTGGCTCCAATTCGTCCCCGCCGACACCGAGGGTCAGCCGGCGTTGGTGCCTACCCGGGCTACGCCCTGAGCGCTCGGCATTGAGAGTGCCTGTTTGTGGGCTTGGAGCATCCCGTCCTGCTGTTCCCTTCGCCTTGGCTGCTTCGGCAGTGATATTTACCTTCACCAGCCGGGACAGGAATTCCGCGCCCAGGGTTACCGGTAGGGGTTCAACCCGGAACGGCTGCGTACATGGCTCCGGGTAATCGGATGTGCCTGAGTCGGTTCCGGGCCCCGACGTGTAGAGCTGGCATACGCTGGGACCGCCCAGCGACACGGGTCCAAAGGCAACGGCGCGGCCAGGGATCTG
Source organism: Pseudarthrobacter sp. TRD_SC_9 (assembly GCF_055361265.1). Taxonomy (NCBI): domain Bacteria; kingdom Bacillati; phylum Actinomycetota; class Actinomycetes; order Micrococcales; family Micrococcaceae; genus Pseudarthrobacter; species Pseudarthrobacter sp. TRD_SC_9. Next base: position 2,598,318 of record NZ_CM143956.1, on the reverse strand, counting down.
GGCAGTGCGCGGCATCGCCGGCCACGCCAGACGGCTTTCCTCGGTGGAGCCGACCGGACAATAGATCCTGTTCTGTATGGCAGGGAAGAACCTTGAAGTGACCAGCTCGCGTTCGCCGGAGACGATAACTGTGATGTTGGCATTTGAGCCATCCCGCACGATGTCCTGCACCAGGTCCTCTGCCCACATGAGCGGACCGGAGCGAAGCGCAGAAACCCAGGCGCCCCAGCCAGCGATCACCAGGACAAGCTGCTTCCCTCGTTCGCCGGCAGGGCGGGAGAGCCTGCTGGTCATCTCCTCATGGATTCTCTCCATCACACGGACGCCCCGACGAAGTTCGTGGACACTCGCTTTGGCGCCAATACGTCCGCCGGCGGTGATGCGGTCAAAGGAGCCCTGGCCGTCCAGGAGATAAAGGTGGGACTCGGTCGGTTGCCGTAGCAACTGTTCAGTGGCAAGAATCAGCAGGGTGCCTTGCCCGCCAAGGGCCGGACTACCTACCAGTGCGAGATGTCCCTGCGTTCGTGGCCACCATTGCAGGGGTGCCAGCCGCTGCTCATCGGGTTTGTCGAGGATCCCCAGGGAGATGGATAGGGTATCCGCATCGGAAACCGCATCTGCTTCCGACGGGTATGGCGGGTTTAGTACATCCAGGCTTTCCTCCCGCCGCTGTCCTGCGAAGTTCAACTCCGCCGGCAGGGCCGTCGCGACAGGCCGACGGGGCAGTCTTCCGTTATGTTCTGACCAAAGGAGTGAAACAGCCTTGACCAGCGGAGCCGCAGCCACCGATGGCGTGCTCCCGCTGCCAATGGCCAGGGGATCCGCCAGCCCACCCCGCTGCGCAATGGCCTCCTGCGCCAGCCGGACTGAAGCGCCGGATCTCTCGTTGGTGTGTGCTTGTGCGATGGACGCTGCCTGGAATTGCTCGGGCGCTTCTGCCCCACGGGACAGAAAGGCCCGGCCAGGTGTTGAAAGATCAATGCCAGCGGCCAGCTTGCTGTTGATGACATCGAAGGACTCCATCTCCGACTGGACCCGGAGGGCAATGCTCGTGGTCACATTGGCGCGGATATCTGCGGTGATGGCGCCCTGGGGTCGCTGCGTGGCCATGATCAGATGAAGGCCCAGGGAACGGCCGATGGTTGCAATCCTCATGAGCTCGCCCAGGGCCGCAGGGGCGTCCTCAACCAGCATGCGGAACTCGTCAATGACCACTATGAGCTGCGGAATAGGGTTGTCGACCGCCTGCGGTGACTGCCGGTAGCTCCCCAGGTCCGGTGCCGTTGCGGCCGCCAACAGTCGTTCCCGCCTGCGGATTTCTGACCTGAGCGATGCCAGGAACCTGTCGAGCTCGTCAGGAGACAGATCGGTGAGGAGCCCTACGCAGTGTGGCAGGCCGGTTAACGGAGCCAGGCCGGAACCGCCCTTAAAGTCCACGAAGAGGAAATTGACCCGTTCCGGGGGATAACAAAGAGCCAAGGCTGCAGTCAGGCTGCGGAGCAGTTCGGACTTTCCGGATCCTGTGGTGCCGGCGACCAGCACGTGGGGCCCATCAGCCTCCAGGTCCAGGAAGCGGATGCCGTCCATCGCGATTCCCAGCGGTACCCGCAGGCCAGGGGCGGACCTTCCGTTGACCCAGCGCTCGCTGATGGCTGCGGGGGCGGTTGAAAGAACCTGGTTCAGGGAGCAAGATGCCGGGATGCCTGCGGTTTCACGGGAGGGCGCCATAGCCGCCTTTCGTGCGCGGGCTGCCCGGTCAAAGACCGGCGCAGCAACGAGATCGGGAATCATCTGGCAGCTGCGAACCATGTCCGTGAACAACGAACCATGTTCACTGAGCTCGATATCACTCACTGCCCCTTCGGCACCGGCTGGCAAAAAGTGAAGCACCTGCCATCCGAGCGCCATAGCGTAGTCAACCAGCCCTGTCTGTGCTTGGGCGTCTTCAATCAAGAGCAGGATGCCATGGCACATGCCGGCGGCCGTCCCGGAGTCGAGAAGGGTACGGGTCCGCTCCGCGTCAGAGGATAGCTGGACATTCCCCAGGAACCGGGCCGCCAGCGGAAGTTGTCCGGCATTTCCGTGGACAACAACGCTGGTGCAGGCAGCCCTGGGCACATAAGCGAGTTGAAGAAGCAAGGAGCGGATGAGGCCGCCGCGGAGCGGGGCCGGGCCTCGTACTGTGGTTAACGGCACGCCGGGGTCCAGGGTCATAGGAAGCAGCCCGGCCGATGGTGGGGCCTGGTTTCCGCCTGATGGCTCAAACCTTATATTTGCAGCCTGTTCGCCCTGCCCCATCCGCAACCATGTGCCGTTGCAGCCCGCGGGATGCCATGGCCGCTCCAGTTGCTCGCCGGGGTCCGCGAAAAGGAGTTCGGCCACGGAAGGCGCCGCCCGGCGACGCCGGGTCTGGTCCTGCTGTACCACCTTATTAAGCGACTCCCGGAAGTCCCTTCGCTGCCGGCGGCCGGAGAATGCCGGTACCAGAACCGCGATCCCGGACATTGCGGAAAATGCCAGGAACATCCACATGCCCGTCAGCACGGCCAGTCCAACGCCGATGGCAAGTGGCACAACAGCCGTAATGAGGAGTGTGGTCCGGTTGTTTTGCTGCTGGCTGGCCGCTACCGGGAGTTCTTCGGCCACTGATGCCCCCGCTTCCTCCAGGTGCTGACGCGACATGGCAGGTACTCCGGAGGAGATTGTCATGAAGGAATCGCCACAGCGGACTGTGGAGTGGGTTGAGATCACGGCCTCTCTCCTGCGGCGGCCGTCAACCACTGTTCCGTTTGCGCTGCCCAGGTCGAAGATGGCGACTGACGTGTCAGTGACCTCAAGCCGGGCGTGTTCCCGGGACATCTCCGGATCGGCGATGACAATGTCGGCCCCACTCCGGCCGATCCGATAAGTTCCGCGCTTGAGCGGGAAAACCGTGCCGGCTCCGGCTCCGGTATGCACCACGAGGGAGAGAATCGGGTGGTCAGGTTCCTGACGTCGTCGTACTGTACTGTGCCGGCGGGTTGCCGCGGAGGAATCAACCAGGACAACGCCCTGGGTCAGGGCGTCCGCGACCACGCCGATAGTTGCCAGAGGAACGCCGGCCACCGACAGGCCGGTTGTACCGAAGCGACGGGAGACCGCTGCCTCGACATCTGACCCAGTGGCGTCCTCGGGAATGTCGAGGGAGAGCTCAACGGGAAGGCTGTCTCCGCCGGGGCGCGGGCCTCGGACGAGTGTGCAGTGAAGCAGCATGTTGATCCACTCTTAGGGGATTCTGGGTGAGGCCTACGCTAGCTCCGTTTGCCGCACAAGCTCTGGGCCGCCGTCGACTATGTGGATAACTTCCCGTATGTGTGCGCCGCCACTCGATCACGGAGCCCGAGGCTACTCGGGTACGCTAGAGCAGCAGACCTTGCGCAACATTGCGCTGCCCGCATTCGAATCAGGAGATTTTGTGACCGCTGACCTCGTCATCGTTGGGTCCGGCTTTTTTGGCCTGACAATTGCAGAACAGGCCGCCACGGAGCTGGGCTTGAAAGTGGTCGTCCTCGACCGTCGCCACCACATTGGTGGTAATGCCTACAGCGAAAAAGAAGAACAGACGGGAATCGAGGTCCATCGTTATGGTGCGCACCTCTTCCATACCTCCAACGAGCGCGTATGGGAGTACGTCAACCGCTTCACGACCTTCACGAATTATGTTCACAAGGTGTACGGCGTCCACAAAGGCGAGGTTTACTCCCTGCCCATCAACCTTGCCACGATCAACCAGTTCTTCCGGGCAAACATGACGCCGGGCCAGGCGAAAGACCTCATCCAGGAGCAGGCCGGCGAGCTCGCGGGGACCGATCCTCAGAACCTGAACGACAAAGGCATCCAGCTGATCGGCCGTCCACTGTACGAGGCGTTCATCAAGCACTACACCGGCAAGCAGTGGCAGACAGACCCGAAGGACCTGCCCGCAGGAATCATTTCCCGCCTGCCCGTGCGTTACAACTATGACAACCGGTACTTCAACGACAAGTACGAGGGCCTGCCGACCAACGGTTACACAGCCTGGATCGAGAAGATGGCGGAGCACCCGAACATCGAAGTCCGGCTCAACACGGACTTCTTCGACGAGTCCCATGAGTACAGCAAGAACAAGGTCGTCGGTAACATCCCTGTTATTTACACCGGACCCGTAGACCGCTACTTCGACTTTGCCGAGGGTGACCTTTCCTGGCGCACCATCGACTTCGAAGAAGAAGTCCTCGAAGTAGGCGACTTCCAGGGAACGTCAGTGGTCAACTACAACGATGCCGACGTGGCCTACACCCGCATCATCGAACCGCGCCACTTCCACCCGGAACGTGAATATCAGACCGAGAAGACCGTCATCATGCGCGAATTCTCACGCGCCGCAGAAAAGGGCGACGAGCCCTACTACCCGATCAACACCTCGGCGGACCGCGAGCGGCTCCTGAAGTACCGCGACCTGGCGGCTGCAGAGAAGGACGTTCTCTTCGGCGGGCGCCTGGGCACCTACAAGTACCTTGACATGCACATGGCCATTGGTTCGGCTCTGACCATGTTCGACAACAAAATCAAGCCGCACTTCAACGGCGGAGCGAAGCTTGAAAGCGGAGGCGTGGACGCGTGAGCGGAAGCGAAGCATCTGAACTTCAGAGGGTAATATTCCCCCCTCCCACAGAGCTGGATGCTATTGAGCTGTACGTTGACGCCGCCAGCGCGGTCGGGCTCCACCTGGTTGAGGACGACTCCCTCTACCGCTCCACCAAGCTCCCGGAAGATAAACTCCGGGTAATTGGGTCCAACCCCGTCGAAGCCCACCACGAGGACTTCCTGTCACGCACCTCCATGAAGATCCGCGCGGGACAACACGTGTCCTTCGGCACGTACTTCAACGCTTTCCCTGCCAGCTACTGGCGCAGGTGGACCACTGTGCGGTCCGTTCGTCTGAGCGTCGCCACTGAGGGCCGCGGAAGTGTATTGGTTTTCCGCTCCAACGCAAGGGGTGTTCCGCAGCGTCTTCAGTCCATCGCCGTCTCGGGTTCGGACCAGGTAGCACTGGAATTGCCCCTGGACACTTTCGGCGACGGCGGTTGGTACTGGTTTGAAATGGTGGCCGGTTCCTCTGAGCTGAAGCTGCTCGAAGCGTCGTGGAGCACCATGGACGCGCCGGTTATGCCGGCCGGCGAAGTGGCAACCGTGCAGATCACCACCATGAACAAGCGCGGCTTTTGCATCGACAACGCCAGGATTCTCGGATCGAGCTCCCACGCGTTGAAGAGCGTCAAGGAAGTCCTGATCGTGGACCAGGGCACGGACAAGGTGGCAGCAGCCGAAGGATTCGACGGCGTCGCCGAGCTGCTGGCGGGTAAGCTGCGGCTGGTGGAGCAGGCCAACCTCGGTGGGTCCGGAGGGTTCTCCAGGGGCATGGCGGAGTCCGTGAACAACGGCAGCGACTATGTCCTCCTTTTGGATGACGACGTCGTCGTCGAGCCTGACAGCATCGAGCGACTCATTACCTTCGGCCGGTTCTGCAGGAAGCCGACCATTGTTGGCGGGCACATGTTCGACCTTTACAGCCGGACGACGCTGCATACCTTCGGGGAAGTTGTCGATCCGTACCGGCTCAGCTGGGTCAGTCCCGACAACGACATCGAATACCGGCACGATTTCCGGCAACGGAACCTGCGGCAGACGCCGTGGATGCACCGTCGTGTGGACGTGGACTTCAACGGCTGGTGGATGTGCCTCATTCCCACCGCCGTCATCCGCGAGATCGGGTTGTCCCTTCCGGTCTTCATCAAATGGGACGACGCCGAATATTGCCTCCGGGCCAAGGAAGCGGGATTCGCGACTGTGTCCCTTCCCGGCGCCGCTCTCTGGCATGTTTCCTGGATCGACAAAGACGATTCCCTGGGCTGGCAGTCGTACTTCCACGAACGCAACAGGCTGATCGCGGCTCTTATTCACAGCCCGTTTCCGCATGGCGGACGGATCCTGCGCGAATCGCTTCAGAACAACGTCAAGCACCTGGTGTCGATGCAGTACTTCGCCCAGGAAGCACGCATCATGGCATTGCGGGACGTCCTTAATGGTCCGGGCAAGCTGCACGCTGACCTAGTTACCAAGCTGGCTGAAGTCAACGAATTGCGGTCCCGGCACCCTGAGGCGCAAATCCGGTCGGACATCGATGAGTTTCCGACGCCGGGGCTCAGCCGCGGCGGCAGGGGAGCGGCGGCTGAAGGAATGCCCGCAAAGAAGGATCTGATCAAGTGGGCTGCCAAAACAGTTTTCCGCCAGGTGGTAAACAAACCTGATCCGCGGGTTTTGGAGCGGCCGCAGACGCATTTGGCCCACCGGGAAAACAAGTGGTGGACCCTCGCCAGCTATGACAGCGTGCTGGTATCTAACGCCGAAGGTACCGGTATCTCCTGGTACCGGCGGAATCCGGAGCTGTTGAAAAGCAAAATGCTGGAGGCATCCCGCCTGCAGGCCCAGCTGTACCGGCAATGGCGGGAACTCTCCGCGCAGTATCGCAAGGCGCTGCCGGACATTACCTCCATGGAATCGTGGGAAGCCACTTTCTCGGCTGCCTCATCCGTAAAGGAACACCAATAAATGGTTCCGTCACAGGACCTCATTAAACCGGGCCATGGCCGTGGGTTACTGGATGTCTATGCCAACCGGTTTCTCCTGAAGCTGCTGGTCCGTAAGGAAATCAAGATCCGTTACCGCGGATCGGCGCTGGGCCTGCTGTGGTCTTATGTGAAGCCGCTGATGCAGTTCCTCATCTACTTTGTGGCCTTGGGAATCTTTCTGAACTTGCAGCGCGGAACTCCCAACTACGCCATCTACCTGTTTTCCGGGATTGTATTCATCAACTTCTTCACCGAAGCCCTGGGGAATGCCACCCGTTCCATCGTGGACAACCGCGACCTGATCCGAAAGATCTACCTGCCCCGGGAGCTTTTCCCGGTGGCAACAGTATGGGTATCGGCAGCGCACTTCCTGCCGCAAGCAGCAGTGTTGATCGGGGCATGTCTGCTAACCGGCTGGGCGCCTTCGGTACTGCAACTGGCCATGGTCCTGCTCGCATTCATCATGGTGTCCATCCTGGCGACTGGTCTGGGACTGCTGTTCGGCGCGGCCAATGTGTACTTCCGGGACTCTGAAAACCTGGTGGACATGATCTTGATGATCGTCACCTGGGCCTCTCCGGTGCTATATCTGTGGACCATGGTGGAAAGTGTCATGGGTCCTTGGTACTGGATTTACCAACTTAATCCGATAACGGTAGGAGTCGAGATCTTCCACTGGGCCTTTTGGTACCCGACGTTGGAACCGGATCAAATCCAGCTGGCGTCGTTGCCCCCGGACCTAATTACTGTGTGGCTGCCCATTGCCTTTGCTATCTCCATACTGGTTCTTTTTGTGGGCCAGGCAGTGTTTCGCAAGCTCGCCGTTCACTTCGCCCAGGAGCTGTAGATGACTGCTGTCGATAATCTGGCCATCAACTGCACTGGTCTCCGCAAGCAGTTTGTGCTGCGCCACACCCGGTCGATGAAGGAGGCCCTGGTATGGCTCATGCGTGGCCGCAAAGGGGACCTTTCCAAAAAGTTCGATGCCCTTAAAGACATCTCATTGGAGGTTCAGCACGGTGAAACGGTTGCCCTCCTGGGGTTGAATGGCTCAGGAAAGTCGACGCTCCTCAAACTCATATCAGGGGTACTGCAGCCGGACAGCGGTACGGTTCTCACCAGAGGCCGGGTGGCCGGGCTGATTGAAGTGGGAGCCGGGTTCCATCACGATCTAAGCGGGCGGGACAACGTCTACCTCAACGGCGCCATCCTCGGCATGACCGAGGCTGAGATCGATGAGAAGTTCGCCTCGATAGTGGAATTCTCCGAGATCGGTGAGTTTATCGATACAGAGGTCAAGTTCTACTCATCAGGGATGTACCTGAGGCTGGCTTTTTCCATTGCGGTGCATACGGATCCGGAGGTTTTCCTCATCGACGAGATTCTGGCAGTAGGGGATGAGCCCTTCCAGCGCAAATGCATTGCCAAGATCAAAGAACTGGCAGCCAGGGGAAAGACCCTCTTTGTAGTGAGCCACGACCTTGACCTGGTCGCTACCATTTGTGAGCGCGGGGTGCTGCTGGAACATGGTGAAGTGGTTATGGACGGTGCAGTGCACGATGTCGTAGCGGAACTGCGGCAACGTTCTGCTGATTTCACATGATTTCGGCGTAGCAGGCGCAAGCAGCAGCCGGTGGGCAGTCAGTCTATGGGCGTCGTCCGGACTGTGAGCAGCTCGAAAACCTTGAAGAATTTCAGGATTGTCGCGAAACTGGCGCAGGACGGCGACACTGGGCTTTTCGCACTCGACTCCTGCGTCCGAAGCACGTACCCGGACCGGCAGTGTCAAAAAGGGATCCCCGTGCTGGGTAAACTGGGTAAGCCCACTTTCAACGGTTGATACGTCAAACCGCGTTGTCGAGCTCGGGTGCTCGACAGCTGCGGCCAGCACAGCAGATTGGACTTATACGATGGCCGATACCGAACACGAACGCCGTTCGCTGATACCACGGCGTATGTTCCTGTATGGCCTGTCCACCCTTCCTCTAGGTCTCGCCGGCTGCCAGTTCGCGAACTCGGCGGCCACGCCCGCCACCACCCCCGAGGCTGCTGCGTATCCTGTGACGGTTCGGCACGTGTATGGCGAGACCGTTATAAAGTCGGAGCCTCTGCGCATCGCGACCCTGGGTCCGGCCAGCAACGACGTCTGCCTCGCTCTTGGTGTCGTCCCTTTAGCAATGCCACTCTCGGATGCCCAGCCTAATGGGGCAACACCCTGGTTTGATGCGCTTTGGCGCAAATTCGGCGTCGACATGCCGCTGCTTTTGGACGAGTCGAACGGCCGCATCCTTGAGGAACTTAAAGGCATGGGACCGGACCTGATCCTGGCGGCTGGTGGTGAACTGACGCGTGCCCAATACGATGAGCTCTCCGAGATCGCGCCGGTGATTGCCCCGTCCGAGAACCTGGCTACCCTGGGCTGGCGTTCTTCTCTGACTCTTATCGGCCAAGCCCTCGGGCGCCCGGAGGAAGCTGCGCAGGTTCTGTCAAGAACGGAGGCCAGCATCAAAGGAGAACTGAGTAATTACGCGGATCTGAAGGGGACGTCGTTTGTGGTGGTTGGCGCCTTCTCGCCGGCTGGTGCCCATTACAACGTGATGGACTCTGGCTCCCACCCGGTGCGCATGCTTGAGGACTGGGGTCTGAGCCTTGCTCCCTCCGTCAGCGTCCTGAACGGAGAAATTTCCGCTGAGGAATCCTCGGCCTTCGGGCTTGCGAGTTTCTCGCTTCCCCCGGACCGCGTGAACGAACTCGACAGTGACATCGCCCTGGTTATGGCTCTGCATCGTGAGATCGCTGATCTGCAGCCCGCCATTCTCGACGGTATTCCAGCCTACGGGCGCGGTGCAGGGTTGTTGGCAGATTCCAGGGACGCCGCTGCTGCACTCGAAACAGGTTCATGTTTGTCCGCCCAGTGGTTGTCCCGCACACTGCTGCCGCAGGTCGCAAAGCTCGCCTATCGGGCAAGCCGGAATGCCTGAAAGCGCCCAGCAGACCCTGACACCAGAAGGGGTTACAGTACGTTCTCCCTTGGCAACCAGAGCCGCCCTGAAACTGGCGGCCGCCGCTAAAGGAACGCGCAAGGATATCCAGGCTCTGCGCGCTATCGCGGTTTTGCTGGTGGTTGTCAACCACCTATGGCCAACCGCTCTTCCGGGCGGATATGTTGGCGTGGACGTTTTCTTTGTCATCTCTGGCTACCTCATCTCGAAACACCTCCTCGGTGAGCTGGAGCGCTCGGGGCGGATCCGGCTTGCACAGTTTTACGCGCGGCGGATAAAGCGTCTTCTGCCGGCGGCAACGGTCGTGGCCGTTGTCTCCTTGGTGGCATCGTATTTTCTGCTTCCCTTTTCGCGGTGGCTGAGCATAGCCCAGGAAACTATGGCCTCCGTCCTGTACGTAGAGAATTGGGTGCTCGCGGCGAAATCAGTTGATTATTCGGCCCACAATGACGCCGCGTCTACGGTCCAGCACTATTGGTCGCTCTCGGTTGAGGAACAGTTTTATTTGGTATGGCCGCTTTTGCTTCTTGGTCTATTCGGTTTCGCCGCAAAACGTCAAATCAGCAACCGGATGGTTGTGGGCTGGGGCGTAGCAGTCCTGAGCCTCTCGTCATTTCTGTTTAGCATCTGGCTCACGCAGACCAGCCGCAGCGAGGCCTACTTCGTCACGCCTGTCCGGGTCTGGGAGTTCGGAGTCGGCGCCATGATAGCTGTCCTCGCCGTAGGTGGACTCGGGATGCTGCCGCGGTCTGTTGCTGCGAAGCGACTGCACTTGGGCGGCGTCTGTCAGTGGACCGGGTACGCCCTGATAGTTGCCTCCGCATTTGCCTATGACGAGCAGACACTCTTTCCGGGATATGCGGCTGCACTGCCAGTGGTCGGTACGCTACTGGTGATCGCGGCAGGACCGGAAAGCCCTTCATGGTCGCCCAACGTGCTGATGAAAGTGCGACCGGTCCAGTTCACGGGGGACGTTTCCAATTCCCTGTACCTTTGGCATTGGCCCTTGATAGTCCTGGCGCCCGCTGCATTAGGCCGAAGCATCAATGACGTAGACAAGTGTGGCATCCTGGTCCTCGCGCTGGGCCTGGCATACCTGTCCAAGAAGCTCATCGAAGACCCTGGCAGGGCCCGGCTACTCAAAGGTGCGAAACCGCCCCGGGTGTTCGCCGCAATGGCGGTCTCTGCAGCTGTGGTGTGCGTATTGTCTGCAGGCCTTCTGGTCGGCCTGCAGCAGGCTCAGCACGCCGAGATAGAAAAACTGAATGCTCTGACGGGCCAGCCGTGTTATGGAGCAAGGAGTCTCGATCCGAGAAGCGATTGTGCGGATCCATATGGCGCAGCAAAGGTGGCCAATGTCGGAGTTGATGAAGCCCCGTGGTTCGATGCGCCCGAGTGCAAACCGGCAAATGACCCGATCGTCGTACAGAACCGTAAACTTCTGCATGATTGTGACTTCTCTGGCGGTGCACCAAATTCGCTTGAGGTATGGCTGGTGGGGGACTCGCACGCGGAGCAATGGAAGGCAGCCGTCTATGAGCTTGCAAAACTAAACAAGTGGAAGCTCAAGGAGTCCCTACTCGGGGGCTGCCCCTTCGTGGATGTCAAACGCAGCGCCTTCATGGGTGAGCCCACTACCGATCGCGGCCTCCAGGAGCGCTGTCTTGACTGGTCTGATCAGCTGAACCAACGGATAGTCGACAGTGAGCCGGACATTGTCTTCGTGTCATCTTTCGGTGCAGGCGAAGTTATTGACGACGGCTCGAAGCGAAACCAGTCAGCGCAGTATCGTGACGCTGTCACAGCCCGGTTCTCAGCGTGGACGGCCTCCGGCACCACGGTGTACGTACTGCGCGACACCCCGTTGACTCTGGATCGAAGCGGACCTGAATGTGTTGCACTGCATGCTTCTGATCCGCTCAGTTGTGCCAACAAACGCGGGGAAGCTTTGGTGGCAGACCCTGTGGCGGACGCCGCCCAGTCGATGCAATCCCCACGGGTAAAGGTGCTGGATCTCTCGGACCAGTTCTGCGACGAGCAGATGTGTCCTGCCGTAATAGGTGGGTTACTTGTTTACTACGACACAGACCACGTTTCACGCAGCTACATACGCTCGACTGTCCCTGTGCTGGCCCAGCGGTTCAACGAGGTCAGGGGATAGGTGCAAATCGTCGGAGAGGAGCTGTCGCTGCCCTCTGAGTCGCTGCCCCTTGAGGGGTCCGAAGCCTTGCGGCCGTAGCTGCCTCTGTCAATGACCAACTGGTCGGCCCTCATGTGGTGTCTCCTGATGTGCCCGCTGGCAGCCAGGAAAACACTTCGCATCCGAATTCAGGACCTGTCCGGGGGCTGACCCGTGGCGCTGCGCGAGATTCTCAGGAGCCTCCCGGTGGTGCTCGACGCTAAACCAGCGGTCGGCGCAGGTCCGGGAGCTACCCAATTCCTTGGCAAGGTGCGCCACAGGTTGGCCGGACAGAACAAGCTCGATGGTGTTCCGTCTACCGGTGGCGTCAGACGGGCATTGCGGTGGGTCGTGAACCCTCTTAGTAGTTGGCTGTGGTGTGGGTGGTAACCACCACGCTAAAAGGTGTCCACCTACTTCACGACGTAGCCAGCGTCTTGGCTGAGTACGCCTAGCCGCAGGCGTTAACCCGGTACAACTTGACCTTGCCGATTGATTTTTCAAGGGTCATCATCGGTGCGCTGTCATCAGAAAGATCGCGAAGGCCAACAAAGGGCTCGTCGCCGGGGACTACCTCAAAGTCGCCGAAGTCCAGTGCCCAATAGGCATTGAGATCCTTGATAATAGGGCAGACCTTGGTGTTGTAGGCCGCCTCGGCCCAATGGTCCAGAAGATACTGTTCGTCCGGTGTCCTGTCCCCGAATATGTGGGGAGCTAAGGTTTGGCGATCAGCTACCGCATAGGCCAAGGAGCCTCCGGTCCGTGGATTGGCGACTACCAAGCCGTCTTCCGGGACAATGTCCGCTAGGACATTGAGCATTTCAGTCTCATCCGTGGTCAGCAGGAACGAATCCGACCGCGTCTCAAAAATGCTGTTCAGGCGCTGCTGCACGTTCGACAACGTTCCACCCTGAGCCGCCGCGCCCAGTACCAGAACGGCGGCGACCGCAGCCGCGACGCCGGTGAACGATGGAAGCCGACTGGCGACCGGCTTGAATACCTGCGGCAGCCTCCCGGAATCGGATTGCCCCTCTTGTACGAAGAAATCGCACGCTGCCCGGATTCTCCAAATTAACCACTGCGCGCCGATGACGGCCACGGGCAACGTGACGGCCGGCAGCAGGGCCGCCAGGCGAAAACTATCGTTGTACCAAACGCCAGTCCAGAAGGTCCGGAAGTCGCCCAACGTCCACGATGAAACGATCAGGTAGAGAACTCCACCGATCGCATACATGCCCAGCACCCACCAGAACTGATTAAGCCGGCGGGCAACGACGTAGATTCCAATGATGGTCAAAACCATCATTGCCCAGGCAGCAGTGGTGCCCATGGGTGCGCTTGCGATGACTTCGCCAATGGCGCGCGCGTTGGACTGGAAGGGCGTCCAGGGTGCGGCCGCAAGGCTGGGCCGAATTTTCACCCAGAGGAAAACTGCCATCACCAGGTATGCCACGACGAAGCCTGCCCACAGGAGAGCCGGCCGGGCAGATGTACCGTTGCGTCGAACCGCGGCCCAGGAGCGGATACCCGCAGCAATAACAGGGGCGGCCCCGAATCCGACCAGGGCAACGACGGCGCTTGGATGGGCAAAAGCAAGGCCTGGCCCGACTGCAAACAGGGTAAGGAGCGGGGGCCAGGCCGATGACGGCTTACTGCGGGATAACCCCAATGCTTCGATGCCAAGGCCGAGGGCTACCGGAAGTATGGCGATGGCTGCATGGTTGGGGTAAAGGACACCGAATGCAACCATCAGGTACGGAAAAGCGCTGAAACCCGCCGAAAGCACCCCTGCGCAAAGAATGGGCACCGCCCGGTTGCCGACAATACGGGTGACCAGGAAAATGCATGACAGGGGCCAGATAACGGCGCCGATGATAATGGTGCCAACATTGACGACTTCCATCACGGATGAACCACCAAGCATCAAAACGAGTGCCATCAGGTCATGCATGGCGGCAGGATAAAATCCGGCCGAGGCATCTGTGAGGTTGCCCAGTGTCAGGGACGAGCCATTCTGCGTCTCAGCGATGTGACGAACTGCGTTCAGGTGGTACACATTGTCGAAAGTCTGGGACAGGTTGTCTGGATGGCCGAAGCCGCGCGCATAACGGTAGGTAATGATCAGAGCCGGAATACTCACAGCGAAGAGAACCAGGAGGGACCAATAGGGCTGCAGTCCCGCCCCCAGTGGAACACGTTCGTTGCCTGCCAGGACACCTCGTGTTCCCTTTGCCGACGAAGGTGAGGGCTGACGGCGTGCCCAGAGGATCCGCAATGCGAGTACGCCGGCAGCGGCGAATACTGAGGCCGCGAGGTAGCTGAACGGGTTATAGGGAACCTTCAAGAAGGCGAGGAGGACAGCCAACACTGCGGCCAGGGAGAAAGACACTGGCGCTGCCAGGGCCAAAAGGTTGATGCGCCGAACTCCGGCGGCACTCAGGATGGCTAACCCTGGGGCAAAAAAGATGAGAATCGTCTCCAGAAAAGTAGGGACGGTTTGCCACCAAGTCATTGCCAAGTCTCCTCATAAGCCATTCGAACGGTTCAAGTATGCCTTGTTTTCTTAGGCCGGGGAGACGCGAGTGCAGCCGGGCCGTGCAGTTAAGCAGCCCTTCGCTGTTGATATAGTTTGGCATCATGGTCACTTCGAATACTTCCAGCGTCCTCATCATCATGCCAGCTTGGAACGAAGCAGAGGTCATTGGAGATACCGTCCGGGAAGTCCTGAGGACGGTCAAGCACGATGTTCTGGTTGTTGACGATGGTTCCAAGGATGAGACAGCGCGTGAGGCGCACGAAGCAGGGGCCACGGTGCTCAAGCTCCCCTTCAACCTGGGTGTCGGCGGTGCCATGCGCACCGGCTTCAAGTACGCCATACGGCATGGGTACAAGGCAGCAATTCAGGTCGACTCCGATGGTCAGCATGATCCGCTCGATATTGATCGCGTTATCGCCGGCCTTCAAAGTGCCGACATATCGATTGGCGCCCGGTTTGCGGGGCGGGGGAGTTATGACGTTAAGGGTCCGCGGCGATGGGCCATGTCGGTACTCGCTAAGGTCATTTCCAGGGTGGCGGGAACTGAGCTGACTGATGTGACATCAGGCTTCAGGGCGGCTAACGAACGGGCGCTACATCAGTATATTGACCATTTTCCCGCGGAGTACCTTGGTGATACGATCGACTCTCTTGTGGTGGCCATCAAATCAGGGTGCACAGTGACTCAGGTGCCGGTCGAGATGAAAGTTCGCCAGGCGGGAACGCCTAGCACGGGTCCCGTGAAGTCCGCCATCTACCTGGCCCGTTCCGGGCTTGTTCTCTGCTTCGCGTTGGCGCGGCGGAAGACGCCCCATCCCCATACCATTGTCAGCCCCGAGCAGGGCTCCATAGCAGGCGAAGGCAGTATCCAATCATGAGCGTTGCGTCGGCACTGGTAATAGCCGTTGTCATGGTCGTCGCAGTCTTGCAGATGCTGCGACAGGGGAGACTTCGGGAGAAGTACACGGTCCTCTGGCTCGTGGTCGGTGGATTGACCATCGTACTGGGCCTCTTTCCTGGTCTCCTCGACTGGGCAGCCTCTGTAGTTGGCATCCGGGTGCCTGCCAACCTGCTTTTCGCCCTCGCTATCGTGCTGCTGGTCGGCGTTGGACTTCACGTATCACGTGAGCTGACCATCCTCGAAGATGAGACCCGAATCCTTGCCGAAGAAGTTTCCATACTCCGCGGAGCGGTGGAGGCCCTTGAGCGGTCCGCTGCTGGAGCCAACACCCCACATGTAGACGATCAGGCCGTAGAGAGCCGGTCCACACCGAAAGAAGACAATGACCATTGATGTGATGCTGCCCTACTACGGCGATGTGGCAATGATGAAAATCGCTGTCGATTCTGTTCTGCGCCAGTCCGACCGCGACTTCCGTTTGACCATCGTTGATGACGGCTACCCCGACGAGAATCTGCCTGCCTATTTCGCTGAACTCGTGGCCGGTGACGATCGTGTCCGATACCTTCGGAACGAAGTCAACCTCGGGGCAAACGGCAACTACCGAAAGTGTCTCGGCCTGGTTGAGCACGAGTTCACGGTCATTATGGGCGCCGATGATGTGATGCTGCCCAATTACATCGAGACTATTCGCCGGGGTTTCCGCGTCGAGGACGTGGACATCGTGCAGCCAGGCGTCGAGGTCATCGACGAAACCGGGGTTGTCTATTCTCCTCTCGGGGACAAGGTCAAGGACTTCCTGCGGCGCCGCATTGTGGGACAGAGTTCTGACGCTGTCCTTTCCGGGGAACCTGTGGCGCGCAGCCTGATTACTGGCGACTGGCTGTACTTCCCGTCCGTGGCCTGGCGTTCCGACGCCATCAAGAAGCACAGTTTTCGCGAGCAGTACAACGTGGTTCAAGATCTCGCGCTGGCGATGGACATCATCATGGATGGGGGGAAGATGATGGTCATGGACACAGTCTGCTTTCAGTACCGCCGTCACCGCGAATCCGACTCGTCCGTCCAGGCGCTGGACGGACGCCGGTTTGCGGAGGAACGGGCGTTCTTCGATGAATCCGCACGCGATTTCGGCCGTCTGGGTTGGGACAAGGCCACCTCAGCGGCCAAGCTCCATGTCTCATCTAGATTGCATGCGATGAGCCTCGCTCCGAAGGTGGTTCAGAAGCGCATGTGGCCCGGCCTCCGTAAGCTCGCTGCACACGTAGTCCGGCCGTAGCGCCACCACATGACCGCTGAGCCAACTGAGGGCGTATCCGGCACCACGAGGTTCCGGGCTACGATGCTCTACCTGGTCGGGTCCCTCGTTCAGGGCCTTGGCTTATTGCTGATCCAGCCGTTTGCCATCCGCGTACTAAACGCTGAGGAGTGGGGACTCGTTTCCACGTCTGTGGTTACAGTCCAGGTGGTGGTTGTCCTGATCTCTGCAGGACTCCCGCTGGCCATTACCCGGCTGTGGTTCGATCCCATGAACGGGCGTTCACGCTCAAAGGGCATGTACGGCTTCCTGGCGTTGGCGGCCCTGTCCCTAGGCGTCCTGATGGGCGGCGGGGTGATTTTGGGAACCACCGCCTCGGGATCGCGAGTGTCGTGGCCAATGGTGTTGGCGATGCTGGCAATCGGTCTTTTGGGATCGGTCCTCGGTGCACAGGCTGTTCTTCGCGCCCAGAACAGGCCCCTGGCTTTCGTTGCCCTCAGTCTCATTTCATCGGTCGCGGCAAACCTTGCCGGTCTATGCGTCGTCCTGCTGACCACGCCGACAGCTACGGCATACCTCGCGGCGTACGTGGTCGTCGTAGCGGTGGCCGCTGCAGGTGCCGTTGTCCTCGTCCGACCAGTCCTGCCTTGGCGTGACGCCGGCACACTTCGTGAGTCGGTCAGCATCGCTCTTCCCTTGCTTCCGCACACCGGCGCACTGATGCTGCTGACCCAAGGGTCAGTGCTACTCCTTGCAGCAATTTCGGGAGCAATCCCTGCTGGACAATTCGGGGCGGTCCTGATCTTCGTACTCGGACCCATGACGGTTCTTAATGCACTGAATAATGCATGGTCGACACAGCTGATGGAAGCCGGCGCGGACAGGCTGCAAACCGTACTCCGTTCGGTTGCAACAGAAGTGTTCCTTGCCTCTGCCGCGATCGGACTGCTTGCGTCCGCCGCTGCACCTGCGGGCAGCATTGTCCTTACCGTGGACCCGGACAGTCTAGCGCCCGTTGCCAGGATTCTGCCTCTGGTTTCCATCGGCTATGGCCTGTTCCTGGTCGCCACCAACGTGGTTTATGTGCTGCAAAAGACCAAGTTGATGGCACTGGCAACGCCGGTAGTTTTGCTGGCGTCCACGGCTGCTGCCGTACCCTTCGCGATTGCAAGGGACCTTGTCGGAATAGCCCTGGTCCAGGGTGCGGGCTTCCTGCTGCTCGGCGTCGTATATTGGCTGTTGGTACGGCGCGAAACGGCAGGCCTATGGCCTCTGAGGCTGTTCGGACTCCTATTCGCCCTTCACACCGCTACCGTTGTCCTGTTTGGCTTGCTCCCTGTCAACTTGATTTCAGGATTTTTGCAGATTGCCGCCGCAAGTGTCGTCCTCGCGTGTGTAGTTCTCTTGCTCCGCGCGAAGACACGACACCGCGTCCCGACTGCCTGACCATCCTGCCTGGCCAGGCATGCTGGATAAGCTGCAGGGGCTTGCGCGGTTGAAACGTGTGAGTCTGATGCCCGTGGGTAGACCACGGCTGCAGCGTCGTCACGTCATTGTCCAATAACCGCGATGATAAGGCAGGCTAAGCGATGCTGGCTCCGCGGCTGGCGGTCCATATGATTTTGCCCCTCGCAAACATCTGGAAGCACTCGCCGTTGGCACAGGTTTCGGCGCTGGTGGGGTAGCCCAGGACGCCGTTTTCGGCTCCTGTTTTGCGGTAGAGGTCCCGGATGCCGCCGTTGCGGCTGATGTGCGCTCCAGTTGCTGCGCTCCAGAGGATTTCGCCCCGCTGGAAGGCCTGGTAGCAGCCGCCGTCGCGGAGTCCGCAGACTTTTCCGCTGGTGGGGTAGCCCAGGATGCCGTTCTCGGCGCCTGACTGGCGGTACGCGGTTCGGATGGGGCCGGCATCGGTCAGTTGTGCCCCTGTGGCAACGGACCACATGATTTCGCCCCGCTGGTAGGCCTGGTAGCAGCCGCCGTTGACCAGGCCACAGGTTTCGGCGCTGGTGGGGTAGCCCAGGACGCCGTTTTCGGCTCCTGTTTTGCGGTAGAGGTCCCGGATGCCGCCGTTGCGGCTGATGTGCGCTCCAGTTGCTGCGGACCACAGGATTTCGCCCCGCTGGAAGGCCTGGTAGCAGCCGCCGTCGCGGAGTCCGCAGACTTTTCCGCTGGTGGGGTAGCCCAGGATGCCGTTCTCGGCGCCTGACTGGCGGTACGCGGTTCGGATGGGGCCGGCATCGGTCAGTTGTGCCCCTGTGGCAACGGACCACATGATTTCGCCCCGCTGGTAGGCCTGGTAGCAGCCGCCGTTGACCAGGCCACAGGTTTCGGCGCTGGTGGGGTAGCCCAGGACGCCGTTTTCGGCTCCTGTTTTGCGGTAGAGGTCCCGGATGCCGCCGTTGCGGCTGATGTGCGCTCCAGTTGCTGCGGACCAGAGGATTTCGCCCCGCTGGAAAGCCTGGTAGCAGCCGCCGTCGCGGATTCCGCAGACTTTTCCGCTGGTGGGGTAGCCCAGGATGCCGTTCTCGGCGCCTGACTGGCGGTACGCGGTTCGGATGGGGCCGGCATCGGTCAGTTGTGCCCCTGTGGCAACGGACCACATGATTTCGCCCCGCTGGTAGGCCTGGTAGCAGCCGCCGTTGACCAGGCCACAGGTTTCGGCGCTGGTGGGGTAGCCCAGGACGCCGTTTTCGGCTCCTGTTTTGCGGTAGAGGTCCCGGATGCCGCCGTTGCCGCTGACGTGCGCTCCAGTTGCTGCGGACCAGAGGATTTCGCCCCGCTGGAAGGCCTGGTAGCAGCCGCCGTCGCGGATTCCGCAAATTATTCCGCTGGTGGGGTAACCGAGCTTTCCACTCTCAAACCCGGTCGAACCCCAGGCGTCCCGAATAGGGCCACTTAGGCTGGCATGGGCGCCGGTATCAGGGTGCCAGATCACAGCTCCGCCAGCGTACCCCTGATAGCAACCACCACCGGGCAATCCGCAGATGATCCCCGATGTTGGCTGCCCGAGGGCCGGCGTAGCAGTCCGGACGTCCGCAATGGCCCTGGTGGCTGCCGGAGGGGTGCCGCTCGCAGCGAAAGCAGTTAGTGCGGCGTGGTCGCCGTTCCAGATATTGGAATCACCGGCAAACGGACCTTTACTGCTGTATTGCCACATGCTGAACTGGCCCCAGCTTGCAGGAAGAGTCCCTGGGGAGTTGCTCGGTGAAAAGGGGTATGCGGCAATCCAAAGTGGGTAGTCACCGTAGCCGGAGGCGTTACCCGTGCAACGTGTCCACCAGTCCGTGGTGGTGTAAACGACGGGCAGCCTGCCGGTGAGCGATCGTACAGTGTTGCCAAACTCCGAAATCCAGGACCGCATCTGTTCGTGGGAGAGGTTGTAGCACGTGTTGCCCGTTTCATAGCCGAGGTCAGTCCTGCCCTCATAGGGGTTGTACTCAATATCGAGGACCGGTGGCAGGGTCCAGCCATCGGCGCGCCAGCCGCCGCCGTTGGCTACGAAGAACCGGGCCTGGTCAGCGCCGGATGACCAGTTGGGGATGGCGAAGTGATAAGCGCCGCGGATCATGCCGACATTGCGGGAGCCGTTGTATTGCTGCGCGAAATTTGGGTTGACGTGGTAGTTTCCCTCCGTCGCCTTAACGTAGGCCCACCGTGACCCGTGGTTCCATTGAGCCTGCCAGTCAACGTTTCCCTGGTGGCCGCTGACGTCCTGTCCAGCGATACCAATACTGGGACGCCAATGGTTAGGATCGGTAGCCGGGGCAAGCGGCCGGGGTACAGCCCTGCTTGCCGAACCGGGGCCCATAGAGCCGGAGCCGGAAGAGCGCTTGGCGTCCAGGACGCGGGGCGAGCGCTGGCCCATTTCTGCACCTCCGGCCGGGATGGCCCGGCGCATGACTTCTTTCATGTGCTCGGCAGTAGGGGAGTTCTCCCCAGGCATCGTCAATGTCCGCGGCTCGGGTCTAGTCGTACCTGAGGGTGGAGGCTCTGTGGCCTCTCGAGCGGGCTGTGAAACTACCGGTGCCGGTTCGGTGCCTTGCGTTGGCACCGATGAGGCGCTGCTGGCCGGTGAGGGAGCAGGCGCGTCAGGACCGAAACCTGGTGGCACGGTAGCCGCCGTTGTCAGCAGCGCTGTCAACGTCAGTGCGAGCAGGGCCCTGGTTCGAGGAATGCGAGACGGATATTCGGCTTTTGACTTTTTCATTATCCCATTCCGGTCCATACCGCCTTAGTTGCGGCGATTGGAGGTTGGAGAGGAACACGTCTCCCAACCTTCGCTGTCTGTGACGCCCCCAAAAGCCAACTTCGTCCGGCCCACCATAACACTGCTGTGACTGGAGTTACCTATGGTACGCAAGATACTTTTAATGTAGATGCAACATTGTTATCCATGGGGTGCTTCGAGGGGTCGACGTACGTATCTTCTTGCCGCAGACGTCCCCAGGGGAGCTACTTGCCGCGGACGTCATCAGGGGAGCATTCAGAAACAACCACGCTTTTTGACGCGCGGGTCAAGCATCGAGGAGTGAGAATAAATCGCTGCACCCGCGGTAAACCGCAGTACTCATGGGTTCCTGCCCGGTGACCACCGTGGGAGGCGGTGGTTCATCTGGTCTGCCGCTCGAGATGATCCCGCCTATCATAGGCTGGTGCGTCGATTCTCGAGATGGTCTTGGTTAGTGGGTTTGCTGGCGCTTATCTATTCGGGGCTTGGGATAACGCGGCCAAGCTTATGGACGGACGAGGCTGCCACCGTCAGCGCGGTAAACCGTGATCTTCCTGAACTAAGTTCCATGCTCGGAACAGTCGATGCTGTCCACGGCGCATATTACTACTTCATGTTCGCCTGGACGGGTCTGTTTGGACACTCGGAACTGTCCCTGCGCTTGCCCAGCCTTTTAGCCATAGCGGCGTCTGCCGTGTTGCTGGTCGAATTGGGGCGGAAGGTCGGATCGACTCGGTTCGGTGTGCTGGCCGCCACTTTCCTTGTCCTGCTGCCCAGAACGCAGTACGTCGCGACCGATGCCCGGTCATACGCCCTGACCGTCCTGGGCGCCGTGGCAGCGACGTACGTTTTGGTCTCGCTTCGTCAGGGAGGACGTGCACGGCTGTGGGTAGCGTACGCAGCCATCGGCTGCATTCTGGTGAGCTTGTCCTTCTACTGCATCCTGCTACTTGCCGTGCACGCTGTTGCAGCTGTCTGGGACCTGACGCTGCGCACGCGGCTGAAGGCGATGGCCTTGGCCTCGATCGCCTGGCTGGTGCCGGCGGGATACATCGCGTCAGTTGCTAGCCAACAGCAGTTTCAAATCGCCTGGATCAGGGACGTAGGGCCCTCGTTTCCCTTCGAACTGGCGTTTCTTCAGTTCTTTGCAGACGGCTACTTCAGTGTGGAAGGGCACGTTGTACCGATACCGACGCCGGGGGAAGACTTTTCGATGGTCGTGCTGAGTGGCCTGTTATGGATTGCAGCCGGACTAGGTGCGCTATTGGGGAGACGCCACTTCATAACAAAGGTGGCGCTTCTGTGGTTAGTGATACCCGTATCTGCAGTCATTGGAGGGTCGCTTCTGACGGGGGGAAATTACTATCTTCCCCGCTACTTGTCATTCGAGCTTCCGGCGCTGGCTCTTTTGGCAGCAGCCCCGGCCTTAGCGCCGCCTGGATCAATGGGCAAAGCCCGGGCAGTGAGACTGGCTCCTCCTGTTTTGGCGGCCGTTTGTCTCATGGTCGGCCTTCCCTCGTATATAGGACAACGCACCGAATACGGACGCGATCCCGAGGATGATTTTCGGGCCATTGCCAGCTCTGTAGAGTGGCTCGGTGAACCTGGAGATGGATTGGTAATGGGCGTGGAAACCGATCTGGCCTATCAGGCTTATCCTGAACGGTTCGAGGGGCTTGAGGACATCACCCGAATTCAAACAGCAGCCCAATGGAACCGGATTTTCAACCAGCGTGGTGACGTGGCCGATTTCAAGGAGCGGATTCTGGTCCATTCCACGGTCATCCTGGTCGAGAAGTCTGATACAACGGAGATGGCTGATTCACTTGGTGCGCTTGGTTATACGCCCGTGGACAGCGCGCAAGGTCCTTCAACCCGGGTTACAAAATTCGCCAAGGAATAGAAGAGCGGGGGGACGAGCAGTGTTTCAGTATTTTAAGCGCAGCATTGCCATGGGGTTGCTTGTTCTAGCCGCTGCTGGATGTTCGGCCCCGGGGCCTGAGTGGTTCATGGAAACTTCTCCGGCGGTCCCGACGTCCCAATCACAACCGTCCGGGGAAATTGTGAAGCCCCGGACTCTCAGCGAGTCGGTGGCATTGCTGGTCGACGGGAGCAGGCCATGGAACGCACTTGTGCTGGGAGATTCCACCGGCGATGAGGTCGGCGAATTTCCGTACGTTGCTGCTGAAAAACTCGGCCCCAAGTTCAGCCGCCCGGTAGCTGTACACCAGTGGATGGACGGCCGGGGGTACGCAGAAATTGTGGACGTCGCGGGGCCGGAAAACGCTCCCATCAATATCTGGAACGCCTCGGTTGCGGGCAGCGTGGGAAGTTACGCGGCCGCGAACCTGGAGGCAATGGCGCCGGCTGGCCTGGATCTCGTAATTGTCAACTACGGCCACAACTACTCTGGACCGGAGCAGGCAGAAGCGGGCTTTTCCAGTCTGCTGACGCTAATCGATGACAAGCTGGGGACCCCTCCGGTACTCATTGTGCTTCAGAATCCGCACCACCCGGAGACGGAGTCCAGCCGCGTTATCGGCGACAGGATCAGAAGTATGGCCAAGGCGGGCGGCTACGAAGTTGTAGATGTTTACCAAGCGTTCAAGGACGCCGGCGGATATGCCGCGTTGTTGAGCGATACTCTTCATCCGAACAAGGAAGGCAGCGATGTGTGGGGCAAGGCGCTGGTGGAGAAGTTGTCCTCGCCTTAGGTGCCCGATCCGTGATGAGTCTTGACGGTTGCTCATATTCTGCGGCAGCAGGCAAACACTTATCCACATCGTGCTACTTGCGACTTTGCCGTTCGCCTGCCGATCCCTAAGCTGTTGCCCAGTTGCCTTGTAAGAAGGCACCACGTATTGGGGAAAACATGGATGCGGTACGCATTGTTGAGGACGAAGTCCGTGAGCTGATCCGGCGTCGCGGGCTGGATCCTTCCAGGCAACACGGTGAGGTACGGCGCCTGGTTGAGGACGCCATCCACGACTACGACGAACGCGCGTTGCTGGGACCGCTGCCTCCGCTCGGTCCATTGGACGCGGCCCGTCGACTCGTGTTCGATTCTGTGGCCGGGTACGGGCCTCTCCAACCGCTGCTCGACGATCCGAGCATCGAAGAAATCTGGATCAACGCCCCCAACGAGATTTTTGTGGCCAGGAATGGTGAATCCGAGCTCACCTCA
Source organism: Pseudarthrobacter sp. TRD_SC_9 (assembly GCF_055361265.1). NCBI lineage: Bacteria > Bacillati > Actinomycetota > Actinomycetes > Micrococcales > Micrococcaceae > Pseudarthrobacter > Pseudarthrobacter sp. TRD_SC_9. Next base: position 2,574,380 of record NZ_CM143956.1, on the reverse strand, counting down.
CTGAACCTGACGGATCAGCAGGTCCGGGACCTCATCGAGCGCATGCTGAAGAGTTCGGGTCGCCGCCTGGACATGTCGTCACCTTTTGTAGACGCCGCGCTCCCGGACGGCTCCAGGCTCCACGTCGTCATCCCGGATGTGACCCGCAAGCACTGGGCCGTGAACATACGGAAGTTCGTGGTGAAGGCCAGTCGCCTGGAGCACCTGGTGGAGCTCGGGACGCTGACGCCGCAATCCGCGCGTTTTCTCGGCGCCGCCGTCGCCAGCGGTCTCAATATCCTCGTCTCCGGAGCCACCCAGGCTGGTAAGACCACCATGCTTAATTGCCTGGCGGCGAGCATAGGCAGCCGCGAGCGGGTCGTGACCGTCGAAGAGATCTTTGAGCTGCAGTTCCCACTCAGGGACGTGGTGGGACTCCAGTGCCGTCAGCCGAACCTTGAAGGTGAAGGCGAGATTCCGCTGCGCCGACTGGTCAAGGAAGCCCTTCGCATGCGGCCGGACCGCCTCGTCGTGGGAGAGGTCCGCGAAGCCGAAAGCCTGGACATGCTGATTGCCCTTAACAGTGGCCTTCCGGGAATGTGTACCGTCCACGCAAACTCCGCCCATGACGCGGTAACCAAGATCTGTACCCTTCCGCTGCTGGCCGGCGAGAACATTTCCAGTGCTTTCGTAGTTCCCACCGTCGCTTCTTGCATCGACCTCGTCGTTCACTGCAGCCGTTCAGCCAACGGGCGACGCCAGGTGACCGAGATCCTGTCACTGGGAAGGCGAGTGGAGAACGGCATTATTGAGTCTTCCATGGTGTTCGCCGTCGAAGACGGTCAGTTGGCCGCGAAGCCCAATTCCATGCCGTCGTCGGAGAAGTTCGCCCGCGCCGGTTATGACGTAGCCGCCCTCTTGGAACGCCACTGATGGCGCCGCTCCTGGGCATCCTCGCCGGGACCGGGTTGTTCCTGATCTGGTGGTCGTTCTGGGAAAGCCCGGCCAAGACCAAGCGCGCTCCACGGAACAGCAGAATTCAGGACCTGCTCCTGTCGGCTGGAATCGACCGTGTCAGCCCAGCCGGCCTGGTGGTGTCCTGCCTCGGCCTGGGCATCTTCGTTGCCTTGATCTTTTTCGCCTTCAGCCGGTCCTGGCCAATGTCCGGCTGCTTCGGACTGTTTGGCGGCTACCTCCCCATCGCCGTCATCCGCTGGCGTGCCCGCAAACGTGCCGCCGTGCTCCGGGAGCTATGGCCCGACGTCGTCGATCACCTTCGATCTGCGATCCGCGCCGGCCTGGCCCTTCCGGAAGCGCTGATCCAGTTAGGAGATAACGGGCCGGAGGAACTGCGTCCGGTGTTCCGGGACTTCGGGGCGGACTACCGGTCTGGCGGGCGCTTTGACGCAGCATTGGACGCCCTCAAGCAGCGACTGGCCGATCCGGTCGCTGACCGTATTGTCGAAGCGCTGCGCCTTACCCGGGAAGTCGGGGGCTCGGACCTTGGCAAGCTTCTGGGAATGCTCGGGGAGTTCCTGCGCGAGAGCTCCCGCACCAGAAGCGAACTGGAAGCAAGGCAGTCCTGGACGATCAACGCTGCGCGCCTGGCAGTGGCCGCACCGTGGATTGTGATGCTGCTGCTCGCCACCAGGCCCGAGGCGGTGGCCGCCTACAACACAGCGCTCGGGGCAGTGGTGCTGCTTGGTGGCCTTGCTGTTTCCCTTGTCTGCTATGCGATCATGCTCCGCATCGGCGCCCTGCCCCAGGAAGAAAGGGTCCTGCGTTGACAGCAATGACGGCCGCGGCCCTTGCCTGCGGCGTTGTCCTCGGTATCGGACTGTGGCTGATCCTCGCCCGACTGCCTTTTATGCGGCCTGTCAGCCTGACGGAGCGGATCGAACCGCAGCTCAAATCCCAGAATCTTGAGTCCCGGCTCCTCCGTCCCGGCGTGCAGAACGTAACGCCCTTCGGGCCCCTGGAACGAATCATGCGTCCGCTCATCAGAGACGCCGTCGCCGCACTGGGCAAATTCAATCTTGGTTCGCGGGCGCTGTCCCGGCGCCTCGCGCAGGCAGGCATCAACAAGTCCTCCTTTGATTTCCGGGCCGAGCAACTTCTCTGGGGTGTTGCAGGTTTTGTCATCACCATGGCCATGGTCATTCTCGGCGCCGTTGCCGGCAGATTCAGCCTGCTCCTGGCCGTGACGGTGGTCTTGGGTGGCGCGTTGGGCGGATTCCTGGGCCGCGACTACTGGCTTGGAATGCAAGTCCGCCGGCGCGAGGAGCGGATGATGGCTGAATTTCCCAGCCTGGCCGAGCTGATGGCCTTGGCTGTTGGCGCGGGGGAGAGCGCTGCCGGTGCCATGGAGCGGGTTTGCCGCAGCGCCCACGGCGAACTCTCGAAGGAGTTCGGCAAGGTACTCGCCGAAACCCGGGCCGGTAAACCCTTGGTTGAAGCACTGCAGGGGTTTTCTGCACGGACGGACCTGGGCCCGTTGATCCGCTTCGTCGACGGAATGGTGGTGGCAGTCGAACGAGGCACACCGTTGGCTGATGTCCTTCGCGCGCAGGCCCAGGACGTACGTGACATCGCGAAACGGGACCTCATGGAATCCGCAGGCAAGAAAGAGATTGCCATGATGGTTCCGCTGGTCTTTGGCGTACTGCCGCTCACCGTCATTTTTGCTGTTTTCCCCGGACTCGCTGCCATAAGCGTAGGGCTGTAATTTGGGCCCCGCCGCTGGCTGCTCTTCAACCATGAACACAAGAATCAAAGGAAGGTACTGACATGAAAATTGGAATACAGCTGATGGCATTCGTCCTCACCTCACAGGACACGGCTTCTTCTGCCGCGGCCGGCGTTGCCAACCGCCTGCGTGCGCGAAAAGGGGAGCACCCGGAACGCGGAGATGTACCGGGCTGGGTCATGATCACCCTGATGTCTGCGGTCCTGGTTGCCGGACTGCTCGCCATTGCAGGCCCTGCCCTTGAAACCATGTTCACCGACGCCATGGGCAGGGTAGGCAAGTAGAACATGATGCGCGACGCCGGTGGGGCGCCTGGCGGTCCTGTCTGCAGCGGACAGGAACGCGGATCTGCAGTGGTGGACTTTGTGATGGTCGGTGCCCTATTGACTGCGTTCTTTCTCGCCATCATCCAGCTGACGCTGGTACTCCATGTCCGCAACACCCTCATCGACGCCGCGTCGTCCGGTGCGCGATACGGAACCTTGGCCGACCGTACCGCCGGTGATGCGGAAGAACGCGCGGCTATGCTGATCAGTACAGCGCTGAACCCTGATTTTGCCCAGGACATCTCCACCTCCGAAGTGACCTTTGAAGGCTTCAGGACTCTGGAGGTTACGGTCCGGGCACCGCTTCCGGTCATTGGTTTCATTGGCCCCCAGGACATGCTGGAGGTGACTGGCCATGCTGCGATCCAGCCCTAAGGCACTCGCGCTCGTGCGGCGCCTTCAGGGTGCAGCCAGCCCGGACATCGACGGGCGGAACGGGAACTTCAACGGCAGCGGAGAACAGGGGAGTGCCGTCGTCGAATTTACTTTCCTGGCCTTGCTCCTGATGGTCCCCCTGGTCTATTTCATCGTCACCATGGGCCAGATCCAAGGCGGCGCCTTCGCGGTGGTCGGGGCAGCAGACCAGGCGGCGAAGGTCTTTGTGGCTCATGAGGATCCGGCTGCAGGGACACTCGCGGCCGAGCAGGCGGCCGTTCTCGCGCTCGCGGACTTCGGCCATGAAGCTGGGCGCGCCCAGGTAGTGGCGAGCTGTGACTCCGGTGATTGCACCACGGCCGGCTCCGCCGTGACCGTTACTGTCCGGCTCGACATCGACCTGCCGTTCCTCCCGTTTGGCGACTTGGGCATCCACGCCACCGAGGTGGATGCTTCCGCCACCCAGCTGATTGGCCGCTACCGATGAGCGAGGACAAGGGAAACAAGGCCGATGCAAGAATCCCCGGCGAGGACGGCCAGATCATGGTGATGATCATCGGCTACGTAACTCTCGCCTTGTTGGTGGCCACCGTGGTGATCGGGATCTCCAGTGTCTACATCGAACACAAGCGGTTGCTGTCAATGGCCGACGGCGCCTCGCTGGCTGCAGCGGACAGTTACACTCTGGGGCAACTGGACTCAGCCGGGGGAGCCCCCACGGCAGTCCTGCATAGCGAACGGGTCAAGAACGTCGCTGCCGACTACCTCGCCAGGAACCCGGCCTCGCAGCGTTTTGACAGGCTTTCCATCGTCACCTCCACCGGCAGTCCGGACGGTTCAACGGCCGTAGTTGTGCTGGCCGCAGCTGTCCACCCGCCCATCGTTAACTTCCTGGTGCCCGACGGGATCATTATCGAAGCAACCTCCACCGCCCGGTCCCGGCTCCTGCAATAAGCCCGGGCTGTGAACGTCAACAACGGGTTGGTGATCGGAGCCAGGTATTGCTGCAGTTGTACCTGTCTCGTACTGCGCTAAACCTACGTCGAAGGTCTCTAGGCCGGGCACGTTCACCGAAAAGGCACACGACCTTCCGATGGGAGCCGCCGGAAGGGGCTAATGTTGCCTCTGAATACCAGGCGCCGGACGGTCTCCCGGAACGCCCAACTACAGCTGGGGAAACGTGAAAAAATTTGCTGCACCGTCATTCGTCGGCATTCTCTGCGCTTTCGCGCTGGTCTCCTCATCTGCATCTGCGGGCGGTCTTCCTCTGCAACTGCCGGCCGGCAAGCCGCAAACCATCAGCCAGTTGAGTGCCGCGTCTGCTTCGCCAGCATTGACGTCTGCTTCGCCAGCATTCAACGATGCCGGAGCAACGGCTACCGCGGAGGCCGGCGATGAAGGAGTTCCTGCTCCATCCGTGGAGCCGGACATCGTGCAAGCGGAGAAAGCCCCGCAACCTTCCAGCGCACCCGTGACTGAACCCGTGGACAGCACACCGCCGGGAGCAGGAACCTTGCCATCCACTGATTCGGCCGGCACGGCGGTAGCTGAGGTTCTTTCGATTCCCCCGCTGCAGGCTCCCGACGCGGAACTGGAACCCGCGCCGGGCAGCCTCGCGGCACCGGAACCGGAACCGAAACCCGAGCCGACGGCGTTGCGCACCGAGGCGCTGGTCCGGGACAGCAACGCGGCAGCCATCCTCACCGTTTTCAACTCGATAAACGAGTACCGTGTTTCCCGCGGCTTGGCCAAGGTGAAGTACAACGCTACGGTGGCCGGCATGGCGCAGGAGTGGTCCGACAGCATCGCCAGTCGCGAGGTGATCGAGCACCGTGCAAATTTCTGGCAGGACCCCCGCGCGCTCAGTCCAAACAACGGCGCCGGTGAAGTCATCGCTATCCGCACGGACCGTGATGCCGCAATGCTCGTGGAGTGGTGGAAGGGATCGCCGGGTCACAACGCCATGCTGCTGGATCCGCGGTTCAACGTCATGGGTGCAGGCATCACCTACACAGACCGTCTTTACCAGATCTGGGGTGTGGTTAACTTCTTCGGTTACACCACGCTTCCTTCCGGCACTACCGATTCACCCGGCGGCAGCTCCACCGGCGGCGGTGCCTTGCCGGCTCCGCCGCCGACCATGTGCGACGCCTCCGCCAAGCACATGCCTCCTACGCTGGACCTGTCCTCAGCAGCCATTACAGGTCCAGGCGACCTGGTCATGGTGGACTCCTCCGGACAGGTCATTAACCGTCCGTCTGCGGGTGGGCGCACCTACGGCGCCCCAAGAATTATCGGCTCCGGCTTTTCCGGAGCCAAGGAAGTCTTCACGCTCGACTGGGACCGGGACGGTGCCTATGATCTCCTGACCCAGTGGACCAACGGCAATCTGACCCTCCACCGCGGCATCGCCGCAGGCGGATTCCACGCACCTGTCAGGTTGGGCACCGGCGGTTGGAACACGCTGACTTTGGCGGCGGGCACCTGGTGTGCCAACAACCGAATGCCGCAGATCCTCGCCCTTGACGCCAACGGAAACCTCTTCCTGTACCCCAACAAGGGCCTGGGCGACCTCGCGGCCAGGGTAACAGTTGCCACCGGGCTCACTGCTGCCAGGGTGTCCATGGTTGACTACGACGCGGACGGCTTCCAAGATCTCCTGGGCCTGCGCGCCGACGGGTCGGTACAGTTTTACCGCGGCCGGGGAACCACGGCGTTGCACGTCGCATCGCCACCTACTGTCGGTACTGGCTGGGGTGATGTCACGGGCATCAAGCCGTTGCGGGACGTCACGGGACTGAACTCCACCGGGCTGGCGCTCCGCCGGGCAGGGAACACCGTCCAGTACTGGGACCTTACCAGCGGCTGGCTGGCCGCGCCGTCGGACATTGCGGGGTCCTGGGCCGGGTCAAGACTGGCCCAGTAAACGGGATGATCCGCCCGGTCCCGGCTCCTGCAATAAGCATTGGTAATGTCCGCCGTCAGGGTCTCCTGACATGATGACGTAGGCTTAAACGACCATGGCCACTATTGATTTTTCTGCACAAATACGCGCCCTCCGCGCCACCTACACGTCGATTGAAAACGTCACCAACGTTGAAGCACTGAAGGAAGACATCGCTGAGCTCAGCGAACGGGCGGGTGAGCCGGACCTGTGGGATGACCCTGCAGCGGCGCAGATCATCACCTCCCGGCTGTCCCACCGCCAGTCCGAACTGGAGCGGCTCACCACTCTGGCCTCGCGGATTGACGATCTTGAAGTGCTCGTGGAACTGGGCCAGGACGAAGATGACGCCGACTCCATGGGGGAGGCCGCCGTCGAGCTTGAATCTATCCGCAAGTCACTCAAGGAACTTGAAGTGGTTACCCTGCTGTCCGGTGAATTCGATGAGCGCGAGGCAGTGGTGTCCATCCGTGCCGGCGCCGGGGGCGTTGACGCGGCGGACTTCGCCGAGATGCTGATGCGGATGTACTTGCGCTGGGCCGAACGCCATGGGTATCCCACTACGGTCATGGACACGTCCTATGCCGAAGAAGCCGGGCTGAAGTCTGCCACCTTCGAAGTCAAGGCGCCTTACGCCTATGGAACGCTGAGTGTTGAAGCCGGCACCCACCGGTTGGTCCGCATCAGCCCCTTTGACAACCAGGGCCGACGCCAGACCTCCTTCGCCGCCGTCGAAGTCATCCCGCTGATCGCGCAGACGGATCACATCGACATCCCTGACAATGAAATCCGCGTTGACGTGTTCCGGTCCTCCGGCCCAGGCGGCCAGTCAGTTAACACCACGGACTCTGCCGTCCGCCTCACGCACATCCCCACCGGGACGGTGGTGTCCATGCAGAACGAGAAATCCCAGTTGCAGAACCGTGCGGCCGCACTGCGTGTCCTTCAGTCCCGCCTCCTGATCCTGAAAAAGGAGGAGGAAGACGCGCAGAAGAAGGCTCTGGCCGGAGACGTAAAGGCGTCCTGGGGCGACCAAATGCGCTCCTACGTCCTGAACCCGTACCAGATGGTCAAGGACCTGCGCACCGAACACGAGGTTGGCAACACTTCCGCAGTGTTCGACGGCGAAATCGACGACTTCATTGACGCCGGCATCCGCTGGCGTACTGACAACCGCAACGCCACGGAGTAGTACGGAAACAGGTACCTACCCGGTAGGTACAATCCGCGACACGCGGTCCCCGGCCCATGGTTTCGGCAGGGCCGCTGCGTATAGTCGAGGTGCCGGAGCCCTACTTCCCCCCAAACGAAAGCCCGCGCACCGGTTGCAGGTATGGGCTGAATCAGCTTGCCTGCAGGGTCTATAGGGCCATGATCCGATTCGAAAATGTCACCAAGGTGTACGACCAGAAAGCGCGCCCCGCGCTGGACGCTGTCACCCTTGAAATCGACCGCGGCGAATTCGCGTTCCTCGTGGGCGCGTCCGGCTCCGGCAAGTCCACCTTCCTGCGCCTCGTTCTGAAAGAGGACCGTGCCTCCTCCGGTGCCGTTTACGTCGCCGGCCAGAACGTTGCCAAGATTTCCAGCTGGCGGGTGCCGCGCCTTCGCCGCGGAATCGGCGTCGTCTTCCAGGACTTCAGGCTCCTTCCGCAGAAAAACGTCTTTGCCAACGTCGCTTTCGCCATGCAGGTTATCGGCAAAAGCCGAAGCGTCATTCGGGACACCGTGCCGGAAGTGCTCAAGACCGTAGGCCTCGAGGGCAAGGAACACCGCATGCCGCACGAGCTCTCCGGCGGTGAGCAACAGCGCGTGGCCATTGCCCGCGCCATCGTTAACCGGCCGGGCATCCTGCTCGCTGATGAGCCCACCGGAAACCTGGACCCCACCACGTCGCTGGGAATCATGAAAGTTTTGGACAAGATCAACCAAAACGGCACCACCGTGGTGATGGCCACCCACGATGACGACATCGTCAACACCATGCGCAAGCGCGTGGTGGAACTGCAGAACGGCCAGATCATCCGCGACGAGGCCCGGGCTCTCTACACCTCGATGATTCCTGTTGTGCAGCCGGTTGCCGCCGGGGAGGCCAGGCCATGAGGCTCGCGTTCATCCTTGGTGAGATCGGCAGCGGGCTTCGCCGCAACCTCTCCATGGTGGTTTCCGTCATTCTGGTCACCTTTGTATCCCTGACGTTCGTCGGGGCCGCGGGGATGCTGCAGCTGCAGATCAATCAGATGAAGGGCTACTGGTACGACAAGGTCCAGGTAGCTATTTTTCTCTGCAGTGACGGTTCGACGGCGGCGGGTTGCGCCACCGGGCCGGTCACCGACGAACAGCGGGACAATCTGCAGGCCCTGCTGGAGTCGCCGGCGGTCAGCCAGTACGTCAACAACTTCGCGTTCGAGTCCCAGGACGACGCCTACAAGCACTTCAAGGAACAGTTCTCCAATTCGCCGATTGTGGATTCGGTGACTCCTGACCAGTTGCCGTCATCTTTCAGGATCAACATGCAGGACCCTGAGAAGTACCAAATCATCAGCGAGACCTTTTCGTCGCAGCCGGGCGTCGAGACTGTCATCGACCAGCGCCAGCTCCTGGAACGGCTGTTCTCAGCTATGAATGCTGCTTCGCTCGTCGCAGTCATCATTGCCGGTGTCATGATCGTCTGTGCCATCCTCCTGATCGCCACCACCATCCGGCTTTCTGCCTTCAGCCGCCGCCGTGAAACCGGGATTATGCGGCTGGTGGGTGCCTCAAAGACCGTGATCCAGCTGCCGTTCATCCTCGAAGGTGTCATTGCGGCTGTCATCGGCGCCGCTTTGGCCTCCGTTACGCTGTGGGCTGTCGCGCACTTCTTCCTGGGGGAGTTCCTGTCAAGGCAGTACCCGGATACCGCCTTTATTTCACCGGCCCAGACATTGATTCTGACCCCGGCTCTGCTGATCCTGGGAGCAGGGCTGGCCGGCATTTCGTCCCTGCTGACGCTCCGCAAGTACCTGAGGGTGTAGCCCGTGCGCACCAGCGAAGGATTTTTCATGACCCCCAAACCCCCAAAGCAAACACGTCTGCGCACTTCACGCCGTGGGACGGCAATCACCAGTGGCTTGCTCGCGCTACTTCTGACAGCCAGTCTGGGGGCGGCGGCGCCCATGGCCTCCGCAGATGAACTGGACAACCGTAAGGCTGCGCTGGAGGCAGAGGCCACGCGTGTGCAGCAATCCCTTGAGTTTGTTGACGCGAACATTGCCAAGGCCGCCGGCGAGCTGGTGCTGTACCAGGGACAGCTGCCGGGCGCGCAGCAGGCACTGCTGGACGCCCAGGGCCGGGTTGCCTCGGCAGTCAAGGAATCCGAAGCGCTGGCCGCCCGGGTGAACCTTGCACAGCAGAACCGTGCCAAGATCGCCGGGCAGCTGGAATCCGACAACCAGAAGATCGCGGAAACCAAAAAGCTGATCGGCCAGATCGCCACCCAGGCTTATAAGTCCGGCGGCGTTCCATCGAACCTGGCCCTCTTCTTCGGCTCCGAAGACGGCGGCAGCCTCACGGACACGATTGACCTCGCAGACCAGGCCATGCGCAGCCAGAATGCGGCAATGGACAAGCTGACCCAGCAGAGTGCCACCAACGTCAACTCCCAGGCAAGGCTGGAGGCCGTTGAGGCCGAGATCAAGGACTTGAAGGCGAAGGCAGATGAAGCTCTGGTCCGGGAAAAGGCAGCGCGTGACGAAGCTGCGGCACAAAAGGCCCATGTAGACCAGCTCATTGCAGATACCACCCGGCTGAACAGCGAACTCCAGGCGGCCAAGCCTGTGATTCAGGGCCAGCTGGCTGCTGTCGAGGCGAGCCAGAACGCGCTGGCGGCAGAAATCGCTGAACGGGACCGTAAGCTGCGCGAGGCCTGGGAAGCTGAGCAGCGCCGGATTGCCGAAGCCGCAGCGGCTGCGGCACGGGCCCAGGCGGAACAACAGGGTCGACCGGCACCACCGGCACAGGCCTATGTCCCCCCCGTTCAAGGTTCGCCATCAGCCTTTGGCCTGCAGCATCCCTTTGCCAGCAATGTCCCGATCACTTCCGGTTTCGGCTGGCGCGCCACGCCGCCGGGCAGCATCGATTTCTACGGTACCGGCGGCTATGTCCACACCGGCATCGACTTTGGGGCACCCTGCGGTACCCCCGTGTATGCGGCGGCTGCCGGTGAGGTGTTCTCCTCCGGCTGGAGCTCCGCCGATGGTGGCGGCTGGCGGGTGAAGCTGTCCCACGGAGTGGTGCAAGGGAACTCGCTCACCACCATCACTTATCACAACTCAAGCATTGTGGTGTCCAACGGCCAGCGGGTAGCCCAAGGCCAGCTGATCGCCTACTCGGGGAACACCGGCAACTCCACCGGCTGCCACGCCCACTTCGAAACCTGGCTGAACGGGGCAGCGGTGGACCCGATGCGGCTGCTTTAGGCCAGCGCGCCGGCTGCCGTACACTGGTATGATCCTTCGCCAATCGGCGAAGCCGACGTAATTTTCGGATTGAGGAGTTTCACCGTGCCCAAAGAAAGTGGCCGGAAAGTTGTGGCCACCAACCGCAAGGCCCGGCACGACTACCATGTGATGGACACCTACGAGGCCGGCATTGCCTTGATGGGGACCGAGGTGAAGTCGCTCCGTGAGGGACACGCCTCGATGGTCGATGGCTTCTGCACCTTCTACAACGATGAGTTGTGGATGGAAGGCATCCATATTCCCGAATACAACCAGGGGAGCTGGACCAACCATGCCGCGCGCCGCCGTCGCAAGCTCCTGCTCCACCGGGACGAACTGACCAAGATCTCGCACAAAACCCGGGAATCAGGCTTCACCATCGTTCCGTTGCAGCTGTACTTCGTCGATGGCCGCGCCAAGGTGGAAATCGGCGTGGCCCGCGGTAAGCGCGAATACGACAAGCGCCAGACGCTGCGCGAGCAGCAGGACAAGCGCGAGGCGCTTCGCGTGATGCGTGAGCGGAACCGCGGCTAAGCGCAGCATCGCAGGGGGCATGCTTTTCGCCGAATGAATTTCGGAAAGCATGCGCTACACTAAGTAGTCCGGAAGGGAACCGGAGGAGCTTGCTCCACCTGACCCGCCGGGAGATGCCTGGCAACAGGCTGATTGATAACAAAATACGGGGATGATCGGTTTCGACGATGTTAGTCGCGACAGGTGAAGCGGGCCGAGGATGCAGAATTATCTCGTAAACGCTGTCTGCAAAAAAATAATCGCCAATTCAAAACGCGATGACTTTGCTCTTGCTGCCTAAGCAGTAAGACAGTCCGTCAGCCCGAGGTTGCTATTGCCCCGGATGCTGGCGTCATTTAGATAGCCACTGCTGTTTACCCCCGTCATCGGGGTGAACGGGACTCTTAGATGACTGGGCCCGGATCAGCCAATTGTTCGCAAGATGGCTGGGGCCGAGAAAATCCAACGCGAACTGCGCCCGGAGAAGCCCTGACAACACGACATCGGACGGGGGTTCAATTCCCCCCATCTCCACAAAGCTACCCCTGGATCCCAGTGATCCAGGGGTTTCTTTTTGCGAAGACCCCGCGCTCCTTACTTGGGAACCTCGACGTCCACGATTCCCACAAAACGGCTGCCCACGCCGTCAAACTCACTGCGCACAAAGCCTGGCTGCAGGGCCGGAAGGTCCTGCGGCGAGTGGTGCTCACAGATGACATAAGTGAACTCCGGCCACCACTTCTTGGGCCGGGCCGCCTCCGAGTAGCCGCAAACAGTACAGGTCAGGTGGACCCAGACAGGGCGTTTGCCGGTACGGTTTGCCCGCGACTGGACCAGCCACGCCGGGGGATTGTTGAACAATTCATCCAGTTCCTCACGGCTCACGCGCGGGGGGACTCCATGGCGATGCGCCATTTCCAGGGGAATATCAAGGGCAATAGCCACGTCACGTCTGCTGATCATCACCATCAACCATACGGGAGTCCGGGCTGTGCGCGGGCCGTGGGCTGCATTGCGCTGAACGGCGAGGCTTAACCCACCAGTGCCATGCCGGCTGCCGCTGCACATAAACCCAAGACGAGGTTGGCGGTTACGTTCATGACAGCCGCACCGTATCTGCACTCGCCGAACAGCCTGACCGTGGCGGTGGTCCAGGAACTGAAAGTGGTCAAACCGCCGGCAAGCCCCACAGCCAGCCCTGACTGCCACTCGCCGGCGGGCAGCGCGGCAGTACCTCCCAGAGCCATCCCTATCACCACACAGCCCGTCACATTCACAACAAGAGTTGCCCATGGCCAGTGCCGCCGGACGGTCCTACCGTCCGGACGCTGAATCTGGGCAGCTCCTGGCGCACGGTTTGCAAACCAACTGTCGACGGCGAAGCGCAGTAATGCGCCCAGCATGCCCAGGGCGCCCACCAGGACAGCCGCCGTCATCTTTTGCTTCCGTCCGTCCGCAGCATGCCGACGGGTACTGCATGGCCGATCCGCCACCCGGCCGCAGCCGCACCGAGGCCCAAAACCAGGGACAGCACCAGGTACCCGAGCATGGGCAGGTAGGCCCCGCTCAATGCGAGCGAGTTAAGGGTGTAGGCGACTGCGGAGAACGTGGTGAAGGATCCCAAAAGCCCGGGGCCGAGCCCGGCCCGAAGCCAGAACGAGGTGTGTGGCCGGGCCATCCATAGGGTGGTGAGGAACGCCAGGACAAAGCTGCCCGCCACATTTACCACCAGCGTTGTCCATGGGATGGTGCCCGCCTGCTCTGGAAACAGCAGGCTCAGTCCATAGCGGAGTTCGGTGCCTGCGATACCGCCGGCCGCTACCGCAAGCCATGCCTTGGGCGTTGGCCAGCGGGCGGGCATCACCCTGCCGTCCCCACCAGGCAGCCCTGATGGGGTGCATCACTGTGTACCCAGAGCGCAGAGGCAACTTCCTCGGGGAGGTCGAAATCGCGGTATTCCCCGCGGCTGCCAATTCGGACTATCAAGGCCCCGCCGAACGGTTTCCGGCCCACCACCTCAACATCGGAATCGAGGTTGATGTTTTCGGCTGCCAGATAGCGGAGCAACTCAGGGTTGTCGTCGCTGATCCGGGTGATCCGGCCGCTATGACCGGCATCGAGCTCGTTCATCAAAAGAGCCTTGGGCATCCTGACAAGTCCGTCGGCGCCGGGAATGGGATCGCCATGGGGATCCCGGTCCGGGTTGCCCAGTTTGGCCGCCATGCGCTCAATGAAAGTGTCAGAGACAGCGTGCTCCAGCTGCTCAGCTTCGTCGTGCACCTCGTCCCAGCTGTAGCCCAGCTCGCGGACCAGGTAGGTTTCGATCAGCCGGTGCCGCCGGACCATGGACAAAGCCAGCCGCAACCCTTCCCCGGTGAGGGTGATGGCGCTGTAAGGCTGGTGGTCCACCAGGCCCTGGTCCTTGAGTTTGCGGACCATCTCGGAAACCGAGGAGTTGGCTACGCCCAGCCGCTGTGCCAGCTGGGAGGACGTGATGGGCTTGTCCTGCCATTCGGTAAAGGAGTAGATAACCTTGACGTAGTCCTCGATGGACGATGACGGCGCGGTGGGTTTCACGGGATCAAGCCTACTCTTCCGGGCCTGCCATCAGGCCTTGATGGCACGCCAGGCCTGCGTTACATAGGGAAGGCCCAGCACGTCGTCGCGGGAATGTCCCAGGTGTTCGTGCAGGTACCAGTCCAGGTTGGCCAGCACTTTGGTGCGGGTGGCATCGGCAGCGGCGAGGTAGTAGCTCCTGGACTTGGTCAGCTCAACGATGTCCTGCGTGGTCAGGGCATCCTCCCAGCGGACCTGCCGGCCCTCAAGGTCCCGGAACTCGCGGCCCACGGCCGGCCGGAAATCCGGCTTGAGGACGTCGCCGGCGTGCATGATGCGGGAAAGCCGATGGACCCAGGGGACAGTGGTATCCAGCTGATTCCAGATCAGGGCAAGTGTTCCCCCCGGCCGCAGGATGCGGGCGGCCTCCGTGCTTGCCGCCACGGCATCCACCCAATGCCAGGCCTGCGCCGCACTCACGACGTCGAAAGCCAGGTCCGGCAGGCCGGTGGCTTCTGCCGGTCCAAGGCACGCCAATGCTCCCCGGCAGGACCGGTGCAGTTGGGCCAGCATGTCGGCGGAAGGATCAACAGCGGTGACCTGTAGTCCCCGTTCCAGCAGCAGGGCCGTGAATTTTCCCGTTCCTGCGCCAATGTCAACGACGTCCCGCGCCGCCGCCGGAATCAGCCAGTCAACGGCCGCCGATGGATAACCGGGCCGGACGCGGTGGTAGTGCTCGCCGCCGTCCCGGAAGCTTTGGCCAAGTTCCCGGCGTCGGCCTTGCTCCAGCTTGGGTCCGCCCCGTGCCAACGGATGTCTCCTTCGTGCTTGACTAAACTGCCAGTCCTACGAATTTACCGCAGGCCGGTGCTGCAGTTCAGTCAACGGAGCAGGGCGCTGCTCCCGCTGTGCCGGGGGTGTTGGGTGCCCAGTGCGGATAGGTGCGGGAGTCGTTAGCGGGAACCCAGCGGCCCGAATCCACCACATAGTCCCAGCCCAGCCCCGTGCTGCGGAGCGCATCAATACCGGCAACAAGGCGTTCGGCGTCCTCCAGCCGGGAACCGAGCCCGAAGCTGGCCCTCAACGAGCCCGAGGGCAGGCCAAGGCGCTTGAGCAGGGGGTGGGCGCAGAACCGGCCGTCGCGCAGCCCAACGCCATGCTCTGCGGACAGGTATGCAGCCACCAGTCCGGCGTCGTAGCCTTCCACGGAGAAATTCACGACGCCGATTGTGTCAGCGCTGTCCTCGAAGATGTGGTGAACGGTGACACCGTCGATCGCCTTCAGGCCCTGAACAAGGTGCTCCCGGATGGCAGCCTCGTGCGAGCTCACCAGCGCAGGGTCGATGGCAGCCAACACCTGGGTGGCGCGGGCAAGGGTGGCAGCGCCAAGGACGTTGGGGGAGCCGCCCTCATGCCGGGCAGGTCCTGTGGTCCAGCTGACACCATCGAGCCGGGCCTCGCTGACTGCTCCGCCGCCGGCGAGGTGAGGGGTGCCCGCGTCGAGCCAGTCCGGCCGGCCGATCAGGACGCCCGAACCGAACGGTGCGTACAGTTTGTGGCCGGAGAAGGCGAGGTAATCGACGTCGGACGTTTCAATGTCGATCCGGCGGTGCGGCGCCAGTTGCGCAGCGTCCACCACGATCCTGGCACCGTATTCGTGCGCCAGCGCGGCGAGTTCGGTGATAGGCAGGACTTCACCGGTGACGTTGGAGGCGCCGGTGACGGCAAGAAGGCTGACGTCGCCCTGGGCCAGTTCGTGCCGGAGCGCTTCGATGGTGCCGGCAATGGTGTGCCCGGCCACCACGCTGCGGTGCGGGACACCCTGCCAGGGAAGGAGGTTGGCATGGTGCTCGATGTCCAGGTACAGGACTTCGCCTACGGTCCGGCCATCCACTACCGGCAGGCAGCCAGCCAGCAGGTTCAGGGAGTCAGTAGTGTTCCGGGTAAAGATGACGGCGTCGTCGGACCGCCCTCCCAGGAAGTCGCGGACGATGTTGCGGGCATTCTCGTAGACCGAGGTGCTGATCTGCGAGGCATAGCCGGCACCCCGATGGACACTCGCGTAGTACGGCAGGATCTCGTTCAGGTAGGCCGAAACCACCGACAAGGCGGGGGCAGAGGCGCCATAGTCGAGGTTGGCATAGCGTACGTGACCGCCCTGGATCAGCGGAGCCTGGATCTCGGCGCCGGTGACGGCGGCCAGCGGGCGCGCAGCCAGGGAGTTGCTAACGGGGGAAAAGGTGACAGCAGTCATGGGTCCTCACAAACTCAGGATGCCCAATGCAGGGAATCCGCGCTTGCCGTGTCCGCTCCGGACCGGCCCGGTCGTCACCCGGGGCACCCCACCGCGAATGGAGGGTTGCCGGCCAGCAAACCGGGGTTTAGCGCTGGCACTCGTGACCTGTAAGAAGACTAGAACAACGGCCAGCCGGGTAAAAACCCCGGCTGGCCGTTGGCCGCTTTATTACCGTGTTTGTTACGGGATTTTACGAGCGCCAAGTGCCTCAGAGGAGGTCGTCGACGTCGGGATTCAGACGCTTGAGGACTTCAGAGTGCAGGATCGAGTTGGTGGCCAGCGCATTTCCACCGAACGGACCGTCTTCACCCTCCAAGGAGGTGAACCGGCCACCCGCCTCGACGACGAGCGGGACCAGAGCGGCCATGTCGTAGAGATTAAGTTCGGGTTCGCACGCGATGTCCACAGCGCCCTCGGCAACCATGCAGTAGGACCAGAAGTCACCAAAGGCCCGCGTCCTCCAGACATCCTCGGTCAGTGCCAGGAACTCGTTCAGGTTGCCGCGCTCCTTCCAGCCGCCCAGGCTCGAGTAGGACAGCGAGGCGTCCGCGAGCGTGGAAACGTTGGAGACGCGCAGCCGCGTTGCGGAAGCGAGGGAGCGGCCCATGTACGCGCCCGCTCCCTTGGCGGCCCACCAGCGCTTGCCCAGGGCCGGAGCACTAACAAGGCCTACAACGGGCTCACCATCATCAACCAGGGCAATAAGCGTGGCCCAGACCGGGACGCCACGGACAAAGTTCTTCGTCCCGTCAATGGGATCAATGATCCAGCGCCGGGAGCCGTGCCCACTGCTGCCGAACTCCTCACCCAGTACAGCGTCACGGGGCCGGGAGCGCGAAAGCTGTCCCCGGATGGCTTCTTCAGCCGCTTTGTCCGCATCCGTAACGGGTGTCAGGTCCGGCTTGGTCTCGACCTTAAGGTCCAGGGCCTTGAACCTGCTCATCGTCTGGTCATCGACCGAATCGGCCAGTACGTGGGCAAGGCGCAGGTCATCGTTGTAGCTCGAAGAGGGTTGGATCATGGTTACAAGCTACCGGCAAAATGAGGGCGAACCCGGGAGATTGCGATCGGCGGCATCAGCCGACGCTCCCCAGCTCCTTGGATTCCTGGCCCTCCAGGCGTGGGTCGACGCCCAGCAGGCGCCGTAGGGACGCCAACCGGGCGGGCCCGGATGGTCCGGCCAGGCCGGCTGCAACATAGGGGTCCAGGCCGCAATCAGTGGTGTCCCTGTGTTTGCAGCCACGGCCACACCCTTCGGTGCCGGGTTCAAGATCGGGGAAAGCGGTGAGGATGCGGTCCGGATCAACGTGGGCGAGCCCAAAGGAACGGATACCAGGAGTGTCAATGATCCAGCTCCCGGGCGGGGCGTCGGCGAGCTTTAGCGCCAACGCCGAGGACGATGTATGGCGTCCGCGGCCCGTGACCGCGTTTACGCCGCCGGTGGCGCGCTCAGCGCCCGTGAGGGCGTTGACCATGGTGGATTTGCCGACTCCGGAGTGCCCCAGCATTACCGTCACTTTGCCGTCCAGATGGGCGCGGAGTTCAGCGACTGCCCTTTTATCCAGTTTGGCTGAGAGCCCGTCATCGGATCGGGCATCGATTCCGGAGGCATCGGTGTCGGCTGTGCGGCTGATGATCACCGGGAAGTCCAGGTGCTCGTAGTTGGAGAGCAGCCCGGCAGGATCCTTGACGTCGGCTTTGGTGACCAGCAGAAGGGGGTCGATTCCGGCGTCGTAGGCGGCCACGAGGGCGCGGTCGATGAACCCGGTCCGTGGTTCTGGATTGGCGGAAGCAACCACCACTACCAGCTGGTCCGCGTTGGCCACCACGGCGCGTTCAATGGGGTCGGTATCGTCAGCGCTGCGACGCAGCAACGTGTGGCGGTCCTGGATCCTGACCAGCCGGGCCAGGGTATCCGGGAGGCCTGACACGTCGCCGACCAGCGACACGAAGTCCCCGGCCACTACGGGTGAGCGTCGGAGTTCGCGGGCGCGGGCGGCGATCACCACCCGTTCCGCGGGTAAGCCCTCCTCAACGACCGCTGTGTACCGGCCGCGGTCCACTGTGATGATCCTGCCCGTAACTGCGTCATCATAGCTGGGGCGGTCCTTGGTGCGCGGCCTGGACCCCTTCTTGCTGGGACGGATCCGTACGTCGGACTCGTCCCAGGAGTCAGTCCTTCGGGGCACCGGTGCGCCCTCCCGGGTGGCTGCTGCCGCCTTGCTGCCCGGCAGACTTGCCCAGCATATCGGCCCAAAGTTCCGGGAAGTCCGGCATGGTCTTGGCGGTGGTGCCGATGTCCTGGACTTGTACACCCTCGACAGCCAGGCCCAGGATGGCGCCTGCAGTCGCCATCCGATGGTCCGCGTAGCTTTGGACCAGTCCGCCGTGCAAGGCGGCCGGCCGGAGGACAAGTCCGTCGCTGGTTTCCTCGGCGTCGCCGCCCAGCCGGTTGATTTCCGTGACCAGGGCCTTCAGCCGGTCTGTTTCGTGACCTCGCAGGTGCGCGATGCCCGTCAGCCGCGAAGGGCTGGCTGCCAGCGCGCACAGAGCTGCCACAGTGGGTGCAAGCTCGCTGGTTTCGTCGAAGGTGCCGCCCTTGATCTCCGACCCGCCGGTCACCGTCAGGACTCCTGACTCGTACGTGACGTCCGCGCCCATGGCTGTGAGGATGCTCCGCCACATATCGCCGACCTGCGTGGTGTGTGCAGGCCAGTCCGGGATGCGGACCGTGCCACCGGTGGCCAGTGCTGCCGCCAGGAAGGGGCCTGCATTGGAAAGGTCCTGCTCAATGCGTTGGTCGAAGGCGCGGATAGGTCCCGGCGCGACGATCCAGTGGTTGGGTACTGAATCATCGACGGAAACACCTACGCTGCGCAGGGCCGTTACCGTCATGGTGATGTGGTCAAGGCTGGGCACCGGCTTGCCCACATGCTCCAGGTGAAGCCCCTCAGTAAACCTGGCGCCAACCAGGAGCAGGGCAGAAACGAACTGCGAGGACGCGCTGGCGTCAATGACAAGGTGCCCGCCACGCACCTCTCCGTCGCCCTCTACAACAAATGGCAACGACGACGGCGTTCCCCCATCAGGTGCCCCGACGGCAACTCCGAGCGCGGACAGTGCCTTGATGATCGTTCCCATGGGCCGTTCACGGGCGTGGGGATCGCCGTCGAACAGGGTTGTTCCATGACGGAGGGCAGCAAGCGGCGGAACAAACCGCATGACCGTTCCGGCCAAGCCGCAATCGATGGTGGAGGCTAGGGCGGGGGCGGAAGGGCTGAACGGTGTGATTTCCAGGTCAGGCCCAAATACGCCTTCGCCGGGGATCTCGGTGACTGTAGCGCCGAGCTGCCGTAAGGCTTCCACCATTAGCGCGGAATCCCGGGAGTGCAGCGGAGCGCGGAGACGGGATGGCCCGTCAGCCAGAGCGGCCAGGACCAGGAACCGGTTGGTCAGGGACTTGGAGCCGGGAACCTGCACCGTGGCGTCCACGGGGGCCGTTGCGAACGGCGCGGGCCAGTGGCCCTGAAGGGCAGTAGTGCTGGAAACTGAGGCAGAGCCGGACATGCGGTGTTATGCCCCCGCGACCTGGGTTGCAGCCCGGCGAACGACCTTGTCGGCCTTGCTCCACTGCTTCCCGGTGGTCTTCTTGACATCGGCGCTCAAGTGGCCTGCCGCCTTCTTCGCGTCTGCGGCCAAGTGCTCTGCGCGCCACGCAAGGCTGGGCTTGCCGTTGGTGTCTACGGCAGCCAGCAGCACGCCACCGCTCAGGGAGAGATTCTTGAGCAGCTGACGGCGCCGTGCGTTGCGGCCGTCCTTATTGCTGATGTCGGCGCTGCGCCACTCGACGAAGGTGTTGAGTGCGGAGACCAAAACAAGGATTCCGGCGGAAAGGCGTGAAAACTTGCCCAACCCGAAGAGGACGCCCGCGCCCACCTGCGTGCCGCCGATAACACGGGCAAGCGTTTTATCGCTGGTGGCGAAAGGCAGCGAATCGGAGGCCCGGCGCAGGAGCGGAGACAACTGCTGCGCGGTGTCGTCGGCGTTCTTGAGCTTATCCATGCCGGCAGCGACAAAGCTGGAGGCGAGCATGGGCCGGGCGAGAAAGCGGATTACGGACATGTTGTTCCTCCTGGCTGAACGAACCGCATCGATCGCGGCGGAATCCTTCCTAGTCTTACACTTTTGGGGAATATTTGCCCACGGCGCGGGGTTGTGGAGTTCGAAGCCGGGAACCGAAGCCGGCGGCCAAGAGACTGTGGAGCGGAGTTGGACTTTTTGACGTTGTTGAAGCCGACGGGGACGGAAGTATCAGGACCCTTGCACCTCACCACTGCGGATTTCGATCCTGGCACAGCCGCACCGGAGTACGGCCTGCGGCCCTCAAGCCGTGCCGCAGTAGACTTGGATGCGATGAGTACCTTGGATCCGGCCTCAACGGCCATGTACGAAGCTGCGGGCAGCGATGCCGGCAGCAAAGCGAGCCCGGCACCTGCCGCTCCGGACCTTCAGGAGCCCACACCGCAGGGGGAGGACGCCGTAGGGCAGGGCGAAGAAGCCGCGATTTACGGCGATTCCGGTCCGGACGTCGACGTTGCCTCCGAAACCGCCGAGGACCGTCGTGCCCGGTTTGAACGGGACGCCATGCAGTACGTGGATCAGCTCTATTCGGCTGCTATGCGGATGGCGCGGAATCCTGCGGATGCCGAAGACCTGGTGCAGGAGGCCTACACGAAGGCTTTTTCTGCGTTCCACCAGTACAAGCCCGGCACAAACCTGAAAGCCTGGCTGTACCGGATCCTCACCAATACGTACATCAACCTCTACCGCAAGCGGCAACGCGAGCCACTGCAGTCCAACTCGGACACCATTGAGGACTGGCAGTTGGCGCGTGCCGGCTCGCACACCTCCGCTGGGCTGCGGTCGGCTGAAGCGGAGGCGTTGGACCACCTTCCGGACTCTGACGTCAAGCGGGCGCTGCAGGCGATCCCCGAGGAATTCCGCCTGGCGGTCTACTTCGCGGATGTTGAGGGCTTTGCCTACAAGGAAATATCGGACATCATGAACACCCCCATCGGCACCGTCATGTCCCGGCTGCACCGCGGCCGGAAAATGCTTCGCGACATGCTCGCCGACTACGCCGCGGAACGCGGATTCAAATCAGCAGGCGGGCCCAGCAATGAGGCCGCAGGGACACAACAGGAGAATAAGAAATGAGCGACTGCCAGGGATTGGGCGATTGCGACGACACCCGGATGCAACGCATCTATGAGTACCTTGACGGGGCGCTGACCCATGAGGACTTGGGTGAGATCAAGCAGCATCTGGACGATTGCCCGGAATGCGCGGAGCAATACGACCTCGAATGCGTCATCCGCAACCTGGTCAAGAGGTCTTGCACCGAAGCTGCGCCGGAGAACCTCAAAAACGCCATCCTGGACCGTATCCACTCGATCCGCCCCGTGGAAGCCTGACCAGGCTGCCGGCCTAAAACCAAGCGCCCCGGAACCGAAGAGGTTCCAGGGCGCTTTGCTTTAAGCCGTTATCCCAAGCGTTAGCTTAGGTGTTGGGGCGCTTCCCGTGGTTCGCGCCGCCACGCTTACGGTCACGACGCTTGCGTGCTCGCTTGCTCATAGCTGGCCTCCTTAATGTTGTACTCAAAAGAGCTGCCCTCAAGTCTCCCACATCAAGCGGCGGGCTGCGAACCGCGACACCGGTGTCAGTCCCGCAATGACCAGCGGCTCTACGATGCTGGTCCCGGTGCGTGCAGGAACGAAACGGTGCCTGATACGGAGTTGGTCCGGGCCAGCAGCAGTTGGGCGTCCGGGCCGGCAATGGTCTGGAGTTTGCCACCTGCGGGGTCGTACGTCGCGTCGTCGATGACGACGTTGCCGCCGGGGGAGTTCGCCACAAGGTCGACGCCGAGGTCAGCCGGGAGCCGGACGGTCAGGTCACCGGATACCGAATTTGCGCCAAAATCCTCAGTGAAACCGAGAAGCTCGAACGTCATGTTTCCGCTGACTGTGTTGGCCCGGATATGGCTGAAATGTCCGGAGGCGGCCACTTCACCGGAAATGCTTTTGGCGGTCAGGACTCCGTCGTGGTTCCTTATGGTGATACCACCGCTGACTGTATTGACGTGTAAGTCGCCGCCGGTTTCTTCAATAGTGAGGCTCCCGGAGACTGTGTTGAGCTTCGTATGGGCCCGGGTACCACGGACATGGCCCACGCCGCTAACAGTCCCGGCTTCAATTTCGGCAGATTCCGGGATAACAACGCTGATGATGGCCGAATTCGAGCTACTGGTATTGACGCTCTGCATCAGGCTGCGAAGCCAGCCGTGCGGACCATGCGGCTGTTGCCGGATCTCCAACTTGCCGCCGCTGAGCGTGACAGTGAGCGGATCCCCATGAATGTCGCTGACCTCGATCCGGGCCCGTTCGTCTGATCCAGGGGCGACCTCGAACCGGCCGCCGAACATACCCAGCTTAAGGCTGTTGACCTCGTCAATGTCGATTGTCTGCGGATCTGTAACAGTCCAGGTCTGCTCGGTCATGCTTCCTCCGGTTATCGCGATAGATCGTGACAGTTACTTCACGCTACTCCGTGGCTTCAAGGCCCAGCCACTGGAACCAGCCCCTGTGCAGGACAAGCCACGCCATGAGGCCATATCCGGCCTGTCCCGGGCTGCCGCTGTTGGCTGCGAGGTCCTGGCGCCACTGTTCATGATTCACCAGCGGTGAGAAAGTATCCACGTAAAGATGTTTCCGGCGGGTGGTGACATCAGCGAAAGCGGTGTTCAGATCGTCCAGCCTGCGGTTCTGCGCCGGATCCAGCGTGGGCGGCGGACCTACGACAAATACCTCGATGCGGTTTTGGGAAGCGGAGTCCAGGATGTTGGCGAGGTTGAGACGGCTCCGCGCCGTCGACAGGCCGAACTCGATGTCACGGCCGGATAACCCGATAACCAGACGGTTCTCGTGGTTGTCGCCGAACCGCCTCCCGGCCTCTTTCAGCCAGCGTTCGGCCAGACCCTCTGTGCCCTCCTCAGGGCAGGGGAGGGAATAGGTTTCCAGCGTCATGTTCTCTTGTGGAGTGCGGGCCAGGACACGGCCCAGCCAGCCGAGCGCCCTGGGATCACCCAGTCCGGCCAGCAGTTCATCTCCTACAGCTGCAATACGCAGCTTCCTGTCTTCCACAAGTGCCTCTTAACTTCGGTGTTTTGCTTCTCTGCCTGCCGGTAAATACCTGAGGTGCTGTCCGCATGCGGTACCGGCCTTTATTGGACCTTCCACCCATTAAACAGAACTGCCCGGCCGGAGTCGGGGATTTCGACGTCCGGCCGGGCAGTTACTGGATTACTTCCGTGCGAATGCCTGCTTCAGCAGGGCATCCTGCTCGGCGGCATGGCGCTTCATGGAACCGGCCGCGGTTGACGCAGACGCAGGCCGTGAGATGAGGCGGATCCTGCGGTCCAGCTCCAGCGGAAGGTTGAGGCCCATAAACGGCCACGGACCCTGGTTGGCCGGCTCGTCCTGTGCCCAGACAACCTCAGCGTTCGGGTACTTGGCAAGCTCCGCTTCAATTTCTTCCTTGGGCAGCGGGTACAACTGCTCCACCCGGATGATCGCCGTTGTCTTGTCTTCTGTCTTCTGCCGCGTGGACAGGAGATCGTAGTAAAGGCGGCCGGATACCAGCAGAACTCGTTCGATGGCGTCGCCCGCTACTGCCTCGTGGTCGGGGATGACCGGAAGGAAGCTGCCAGTGGTGAAGTCCTCGACAGACGACGCCGCCGCCTTGAGGCGCAGCAGCTGCTTCGGTGTGAAGATGATCAGCGGCTTGCGCGGACGGCTGTAGGCCTGCCGGCGGAGGAGGTGGAAATGCGATGCCGCCGTCGTGGGGTTTGCCACGATCATGTTCTGCTCGGCACACATCTGCAGGAACCGTTCGATGCGGGCTGAGGAGTGGTCCGGTCCCTGCCCCTCGTAACCGTGCGGAAGCATCAGCACCAGCGAGGACCGCTGGCCCCACTTCTGCTCGGCGGAGGAGATGAATTCATCGATGATGGTCTGGGCGCCGTTGACGAAGTCACCGAACTGGGCTTCCCACAGCACCAGGGCATCCGGGCGCTCCACGGAGTAGCCGTATTCGAAGCCCATGGCAGCGTATTCCGACAACAACGAATCGTAAATCCACAGCTTTGCCTGGTCATCGCTGAGGTGGGCAAGCGGGGTCCATTCGTTGCCGTTGGCACGGTCGTGGAAGACTGCGTGGCGCTGCACGAAGGTGCCGCGCCGCGAATCCTGACCGGCGAGCCTGACCGGCACGCCTTCCATGATCAGCGAACCGAACGCCGCGATCTCGCCGAAGCCCCAGTCGATTCCGCCCTCACGGGACATCTGTTCGCGCTTCTCCAGCAGCTGCTTGAGCTTCGCGTGGACAGTAAAGCCTTCCGGGATCTCCAGGTGGACCTGGCCGATGCGGGCCAGCGTGTCCGAGGAGATGGCTGTGGACTTCGGAGCGTTGCTCGCGGAATCCGCGCGCTGGGAGATAGGTCGCTCAATATCCGCTATCGCGGCGGAGTCCGCGGTGATGATCGGAATCGGCGACGTCTGCGCAGCGTGGGTTTCCGCGAAGACCCGCTCGAGGCGTTCCTGGTAGTCGCGGAGCAGCTGCTCGGCTTCTTCCTCTGTGATGTCACCGCGGCCTATCAGGGATTCGGTGTACAGCTTGCGGACGGAGCGCTTGGCTTCGATCAGGTTGTACATCATAGGCTGGGTCATCGAGGGGTCATCGCCCTCGTTGTGACCACGACGGCGGTAGCAGACCATGTCGATGACTACGTCCTTGTGGAACCGCTGGCGGAACTCGTAGGCGAGCTGCCCGACGCGGACGACAGCCTCAGGATCGTCGCCGTTCACGTGGAACACGGGCGCCTGGATCATCTTGGCGACGTCGGTGGAGTAGGTGGACGAACGCGACGATGAAGGTGCGGTGGTGAAGCCGACCTGGTTGTTGACCACAACGTGGATGGTTCCGCCGGTGCGGTATCCGCGCAGCTGGGAGAGGTTGAGCGTTTCCGCCACTACACCCTGGCCTGCGAAGGCCGCGTCGCCGTGCACCATGATGGGCAGGACCGGGAATCCTTCGCCCTGGTCGAGGCGGTCCTGCTTGGCGCGGACGATGCCTTCGAGCACGGAATCCACGGCTTCGAGGTGGGACGGGTTCGCGGCCAGGTACACCTTGGTCTGATTGCCGAGGTCGGAGGTGAAAGTACCTTCGGTGCCCAGGTGGTACTTGACGTCACCGGAGCCCTGCACGGAGCGGGGATCCTGGGTACCTTCGAATTCGCGGAACACCTGTGCGTAGGTCTTGCCGGCGATGTTTGTGAGCACATTCAGGCGGCCGCGGTGGGCCATGCCGATAGCGACTTCGTCGAGCCCGTCGTCGGCGGCGTCCGACATGATCGAGTCCAGCAGCGGGATCAGGGACTCGCCGCCTTCGAGGGAGAAGCGTTTCTGGCCGACGAACTTGGTCTGCAGGAAGGTCTCAAAGGCCTCGGCAGCATTCAGCTTGGAAACGACGCGCAGCTGCTCTTCGCGGCTGGGCTTGGAGTACGGATGCTCCAGCTGATCCTGGAACCACTTGCGTTCATCGGGTTCCTGGATGTGCATGTACTCGATGCCGGTGGTACGGCAGTAGGCATCGCGGAGCACGCCGAGGATGTCGCGGAACTTCAGCATCGGCTTGCCGCCAAAGCCACCCGTGGGCCACTCCCGGTCCAGGTCCCACAGTGTGAGGCCATAGGTGAGGACGTCAAGATCGGGGTGCTTGCGCTGGACGTACTCGAGCGGGTTGGTGTCCGCCATGAGGTGGCCGCGCACGCGGTAGGAGTGGATCAGCTGCTGGATACGGGCAACCTTGTTGATTTCGTCCGCGGGATCAATCTGCAGGTCCGGACTCCAGCGAACGGGCTCATAAGGGATGCGCAGGGACTCGAAGATGTCGTCGTAGAAGTTCTGCGCGCCCAGCAGGAGCTGGTGGACCAGTTTGAGGAATTCGCCGCTGCCGGCACCCTGGATGACCCGGTGGTCATAGGTGGAGGTGAGCGTGAGGACCTTGCTGATGGCGTTGTGGGCCAGGATCTTCTCGCTGGCACCCTGGAATTCTGCAGGGTAGTCCAGTGCGCCTACGCCGATGATGGCTGCCTGGCCCTTGGAAAGCCGTGGGACCGAGTGGACCGTGCCGATACCGCCCGGGTTAGTGAGCGATACCGTGGTTCCGGAGTGGTCGTCAGCAGTCAGCTTGCCGTTGCGGGCACGCTTGATGAGGTCCTCATAGGTGTGCCAGAACTCCGAGAAGTTGAGGGTCTCGGCCTTCTTGATGTTCGGCACCATCAACAGGCGGCTGCCGTCCGGCTTGGGCATGTCGATGGCGATGCCGAAGTTGACGTGCGCCGGCTGGACCGCCACGGGTTTGCCGTCCACGACGTCGTAGTACACGTTCATGGAGGGGAACTGGGCCAGCGCCCGGATGACGGCATAGCCGATCAGGTGCGTGAAGGAGACCTTGCCACCGCGTGCGCGGGCAAGGTTGGAGTTGATGACGACGCGGTTGTCGATCAGCAGCTTGGCGGGGATGGCCCTGACGCTCGTAGCGGTGGGGACTTCCAGGCTGGTCACCATGTTGGCCGCGATGGCCTTGGCTGGCCCTTTCAGGACAGAGACGGCGTCCTGCTCCGGCGCCGAGGGGGCGTTGACGTTCTTGGGGAGCTGCGCGGGGATGGGCTGCGTGGTGGTGCCTGCCTTGGGTTTGCTCGCTCCATCGCGGGCCACAATGGCAGGATCTTTCTTGGCGGCTGCCGGAGCGGCCGGCGAATCTGCCGGGGCGGCAGGAGTTTCGGTAGCAGGCTTGGCCGGCGTCGCTGCCGGGGCGGCCTGGGGCTTCTGTACTACCGGGAGTTCACGCGTAGCGGGATGCCGGGCCGGCGCACCCTTCCCGTTGGCGGATGAATCAGTGCCCGAGTCGAAGGATTCGAACAGGGGCCACCATTTGGCGTCCACCGCGTTCTTGTCCTTTTGGTACTGCTCGTAAAGTTCGTCAACGAGCCACTCGTTTCCGCCAAATTCCTCTGGTAGACGATGGCTAGGCTGCTCTGGCACTTGAAATACGCCTCTTCCATGAGATTGATTTCCCTCTGGTTTCCACGGTGCAACGGCACTACGAAGAACCAGCATCTGCATTCTCTGAACCCAGACCATTGCCAGTCTAGTGAGCGCGGCGGGTAATCCCCAATAAGGGTGACCCAAATCATGACACGACCTGGGGATTGTCGTAACGGGACGGCGGGCCCGGCCTGTAGAGACGGTTTTCGCTGGTGACCGCCATGAAAATGCCGCAGGCCCGGGGCGCGTGGTGCGTTCCGGGCCTGCAGCATTTTGCTGTGAAGAATGGAGCCTAGCGGGAAGCCTGTTCCTGCTCGCTGGCGTTCCTGGTGGCCTTCTGGCCGGCCTCTTCGAGGGCCTGGGCAACCTTAGCGAGTGAGGCAACGTGCTGGCCATTCCACTCACTGCGGAACTTATCAGCGTCCGGGCCCTTCCAGTCGGTGCCCTCGAGGACCTTGGTCAGCGTGGACTTCTGCTTCTCGATCTCAGACGAACCAGCCTTGAGCTTGGTGCCCAGAGCCTTCAGCTGAGCAATATCTGCACCCCAAATAGCCATGACGTATCTCCTTTTCGTAGATCCAGTGTGTAAAGCGGTAGGTGAACAACTGATTGGATCGAAACGTTCGCCGCCTGCTTGGCGGGAGCGGATCCATTGCTCCTAAGCTATCCTGCCCCGGACGGGCGGTCGATGGGCACTGGTCCCCATCCAGGGGGGGGCTTTACCGGGGGAAGGCAGGCAGCGCTCCTGTAGACTGGGATTCTTATGGACAGTAAATCTAGGTGCCGGCCTGGGGACTGTCAGCGGGGAATGATTTCCAGCTCCGCCGCAGTCACCCATAGAGCCGGCAAACCCCGAACACGCGCCCATCATTCTCCGGCCAGCCACTGGTCCGCAGACCTACAGGAAACAGGGTCGGCTTCCGCTGACCATCCTCCACCAGGCAGTTTCCCCTGCAATCCGCAGCCTTCTAATCTCCAGCGTTCCCCGCGCTGCGTCCGCTCCCATGACAGGAGCGGATCCTAATGGAATGGCTCCTCCTCCTGGCCGGCCTGCTGTTGATCGCAGGCACCGGCTTTTTCGTTGCTGTTGAATTCTCCCTGATCGCCCTTGACCAGTCCACTGTGCAACGTGCCATCGACGGGGGCGATAAAGCAGCAATTCCGCTGCTGAAATGCCTAAAGTCTCTATCCACCCAGCTGTCCAGCTGCCAGCTGGGCATCACCATGACGACGCTGCTCACCGGCTACGTGATGGAACCGTCGGTGGGTAAGCTCCTGGAACCACTGCTGCATGCGGCAGGGTTGCCGGCGGTTGCCGTAGCTTCGGTTTCGCTGATCATCGCCATGGCATTGGCCACTCTGTTGTCCATGCTGCTGGGCGAACTGGTCCCCAAGAACATGGCTATTGCGCTGGCTTTTCGGGTAGGCCGGTTCGTGGCCCGTCCCCAGCTGGTTTTCACAGCCATTTTCAGGCCTGCCATCGTGGTACTGAACGGGTTTTCCAACCGGGTGCTTCATCTTTTTGGTCTTGAGGCCAAAGAAGAGATCTCCGGCGCCAGGACACCTGCAGAGCTATCCTCGCTGGTCCGCCGCTCGGCCGAAATGGGAACCCTCGACGCCGGCACCGCCAACTTCTTGGCACGCACCCTCAGTTTCTCCGCACGTACAGCAGCGGACGTGATGACTCCCCGCATCCGCGTGGAGACCATTGACGCCGACCAGCCCGTCTCGGACATCGTTGATGCCGCGCGGCGGACAGGCTACTCACGGTTCCCGGTGATCGGCGACTCCTCTGACGACATCCGTGGTGTGGTCCACGTCAAGAAGGCCATCGCCGTTCCCTCCGAGCGACGCCGAAACCTCGAGGTCGGAGCCATCATGACGGACGTCCTCCGGGTACCCGAAACCATCCACCTTGATTCCCTCCTGGCGGAACTGCGCGAAGGAAACCTGCAGCTCGCCGTCGTTCTTGATGAATACGGCGGAACCGCCGGCATCGCTACCCTGGAGGACCTGGTGGAGGAAATTGTGGGTGAGGTGGCAGATGAGCACGACAAGGTCCGCCCCGGCCTGCTCCAGAGCGCCTCTGGCGACTGGTACTTTCCCGGCCTGCTGCGGCCCGACGAGTTGTCCGAACAGATTCCTGGGCTGATAGTGCCGGATGAGGCCGCGTATGAAACGGTTGGCGGCTTCGTGATGAGCCAACTCGGCAGGATTGCAGCGGTGGGGGACACCGTGCAGGTAACTGGCGGGACCCTGAACGTAACCAGGATGGATGGACGCCGCATCGACCGGATCTGTTTCAGCCCCGCGAGGAGCCTGGAACCAGAAGGACCGGCAACAGGAGCTGAAGGCCTCGAAGGCGTCCGCGGCATTCAACAGGAGGCCGGACGATGAACGACTGGGCCGGAATTGCCTGGCTTGTTGTCCTGCTGTTAGGCAATGCCTTCTTCGTAGGGGCCGAGTTCGCCATCATGTCAGCACGGCGAAGCCAGATCGAACCCTTGGCGGACGCCGGATCCAAGCGCGCCAAAACCACGCTCCAGGCCATGGAGAACGTCTCGCTCATGCTGGCGTGTGCGCAACTGGGCATTACTGTATGTTCGCTTCTGATCCTTCAGGTCGCTGAACCTGCCATCCATCATCTGCTCGCGGAGCCGCTTCATGCAGTGGGTATCCCGCTGGAGGCTGCCGACGTTGCCGCTTTCGCCATCGCGCTGCTGCTGGTGACTTTCCTGCATGTGACGTTCGGCGAGATGGTGCCGAAAAACATCTCGGTATCCGTCGCTGACAAGGCTGCGCTGCTGCTGGCACCACCGTTGGTTTTCATTGCCAGGCTGGTAAACCCGGTAATCTCAGCCCTGAACTGGGCGGCAAACCACATTCTCCGGATGATGCGGATCGAACCGAAGGACGAAGTCACATCAACCTTCACCCTGGAGGAAGTCCAGTCGATCGTGCAGGAATCGACCCGGCACGGCCTGGTGGATGATGAAGCCGGGCTCATTACCGGTGCGCTTGAATTTTCCGAGCACACGGCGCAGAGCATCATGGTGCCCGTTGAGGATCTGGTAATGATGAAGTCCACCACCACGCCTGTCCAGTTTGAAAAAGCGGTGAGCCGTACGGGCTTTTCGCGGTTCCCCATGCTGGATGACGACGGGATGCTGGCCGGTTATCTGCACGTGAAGGACGTACTCTCCATTCCCCAGGAGAACTACGACAAACCGATCGCTGAGAGCCGGATCCGTTCGTTGGCCAACCTGGGGCTGGACGACGAAATCGAAAAGGCCATGTCAGTGATGCAGCGGACCGGCTCACACCTTGCCCGCGTGATTGGCCCGGATGGGCAGACCAGGGGAGTGCTTTTCCTGGAGGATGTCATAGAACAGCTGGTGGGGGAGATCCGGGATGCAACGCAGGCTACCGGCATTCGTCGTCTGGGCCAGGAGGACCAACCGCTCCGCGATCGCTGACGGCACCGGGATCTAAGTGGGGTCTCCTCCGCCCTCGAATTCTAAATAGGAATCATTCCTAATTGGGATTACACTGGTGGGTATCCAAGCATCCCCTTCCTGATCTGAGGTATTTTCCGTGCGCCAGTTCCACCCTGTTGCCCGCCCCGTGTTGGCTGCCGTCGCCGGCCTGAGCCTGCTCCTGACAGGCTGTGGAACCACACCGGAACCGGCCGCGACCGGAAGCGATGCCACTATCCAGGTGGTTGCTTCCACGAACGTTTACGGCGATATTGTGCAGGAGATCGGGGGCGATGCCGTGAGCGTTACGTCCATCATTTCCAGGACCAGCCAAGACCCGCATTCCTATGAGGTCACAGCGCAGGACAAGCTGGCAGTGTCCAAGGCTGCGCTAGTGGTGGGTAACGGCGGCGGCTATGACGAATTCCTGCACGCCCTGGCGGACGAGGCCGGCCTCGCAGAGGACCGCTTTATCGAGGCCGTCGAGGTCTCCGGGCTGGCCCCGGAGGAGGAAGCAGGAGCAGAAACGGAAGAAGCCGCCGGAGAGCACCACCACGATCACGGAGACTTCAACGAACATGTCTGGTACAGCTTCACGGCGATGTCCGCCGTCGCTGATGCTGTGGCCACGCAGCTTGGCGGGATCAGGCCAGAAGACGCTGCTACCTTCAGCGCCAATGCAGCGTCCTTCAAGGAAAGCCTCACCGGGCTGAGCAATGACCTTGAAGGCCTCCCCGCAGGAGCCGCGGGCAAGGGCGTCCTGATGACCGAACCCGTACCCTTCTACCTGCTGGAAGCTGCGGGACTGGAGAACGTCACGCCGGCCGACTACAGTGCAGCGATAGAGGAAGGCAACGACGTGCCCCCCGCTGTACTCCAGGAAGCAACCCGGTTGGCTGGTTCAGCGGACATTGCCTTCCTGGCGTACAACCAGCAGACCGAGGGCCCGCAGACCCAGGCCGTGAAGAATGCTGCAGAAGCTGCGGGAGTCCCGGTTGTCAATTTCAGCGAAACCCTGCCGGAAGGCGCCGGCTACCTGTCCTGGATGACGGACAATGTTGAGAACGTCAAGGAAGTCTTGGAGAGCAAATAGTTGAAACCAGTGGTCAGCCTTCGCGGCGCGTCCCTGAAGTTCGGAAATCGGGCGCTCTGGGAAGACCTGGACCTGGATATCAGGCCCGGCGAGTTCTTCGCCGTGCTCGGTCCCAACGGCAGCGGCAAGACCAGCTTCCTTAAGGTCCTTCTGGGCCTGCAGGAACTCCACGCCGGTGAAGTAAGCCTTGGCGGTGCCCCCGTTGAACGCGGCAGCAGCCTGATCGGCTATATCCCGCAGCAGAAATCCTTTGCCCCGGACACCCCGCTGCGTGCCCGTGACCTCGTGGGGCTGGGAGTGGACGGCCATCGCTGGGGTATCAGACTCAAGCCTGGTCCCGCCGGTCGCAGGATTGACGCCCTCCTGGCGGAAGTCGGCGCCACGGAATACGGCAACGTGCCCGTGGGCCAGCTTTCCGGTGGCGAACAGCAGCGGCTCCGGGTTGCCCAGGCCCTGGCCACGCGGCCCAAGGTGCTTCTGTGCGATGAACCCCTGCTCTCTCTGGATCTGCGACATCAGCAGGCCGTCAGTTCATTGATCAACAAGCAATGCCGCGAACAGGACAGCGCCGTGGTCTTCGTGACCCATGAAATCAACCCCGTGATCGAGTACGTGGACAGGGTGCTCTATCTCGCCGGTGGAAAGTTCCGCGTGGGAAAGCCCGAGGAGGTCATGACCACTGAGGTTTTGTCCGAGCTGTACGGCAGCCACGTTGACGTGATCCATGCCAACGGCAGGATCGTCGTCGTCGGGCTTCCGGACGCCACCACCCACCACCACGCGGACGAGCACTCCGTGGCCGGGGAGGTGCTCTAGATGGAGCTCCAGGAAATTCTGCGGTCGATTTTCAACTTCGATAACTACGGGGAGCTGCTGGTCCTGGTCCAGAATTCGATCTGGGCGGGCGCTGTCCTTGGCCTGTTGGGCGGCCTTGTCGGTACGTTCGTGATGAAGCGGGACCTGGCTTTCGCCGTTCACGGCATTTCTGAACTTTCCTTTGCCGGTGCGGCCTTCGCGTTGCTGATCGGCGCAGACATCATTCTAGGCTCGCTCCTGGGCTCTGTGGCGGCTGCTCTGACTCTTGGTTTCATGGGAGTTCGTGCACGGGACAAAAACTCCATCATCGGTGTCATCATGCCGTTTGGCCTGGGCCTGGGAATCCTGTTCCTCGCGCTGTATGAGGGAAGGGCCGCGAACAAGTTCGGCCTCCTGACGGGCCAGATCGTCTCCGTGGACACTGTACAGCTGCAGGCACTGGCGGGTACCGCCGTCGTAGTAATGCTGGTGCTGGTGGCCATCTGGCGGCCGCTAAGCTTCGCCAGCGTGGACCCCGAGGTTGCCGAAGCCCGCGGGGTTCCGGTTCGGGCGCTGTCCATCGGCTTTATGCTTCTGCTCGGCGTGAGCGTGGCGCTGTCCATCCAGGTGGTGGGGGCACTGCTGGTGCTGGCGCTGCTGATCACACCAGCAGCTGCAGCCCTGCGGGTCTCGTCGGCACCGTGGGCCGTGGTGCTGCTCAGCGTCACTTTCGCCGTCACCGCTACAGTGGGCGGAATCCTGCTGGCCCTGGGCGGACGACTCCCCATCAGCCCCTATGTCACCACGCTGTCATTCCTGATCTATGTGGTGTGCAGGGTGATCGGCAATGTCCGCGTCAGGCGGGGTGTGAACGGCAGAAGCGCCACCGCGTCCGTACGCCGGGAAACCACGACGCCGGAACGGCAGCGGTCAGGGCAGCCAGCCTAAAGCTGTCCGCCGGCTTTGAGGGCGGTGCAGTCGGGGCACAAGCCGAAAATTTCGACGGTGTGCGCTACCTCCGTATAGCCGTTCTCCCTGGCTACCCGGGCAGCCCAGGTTTCCACGGCGGGCGCTTCGATTTCCACTGCCTTTCCACAGTTCCGGCACA
This sequence comes from Pseudarthrobacter sp. TRD_SC_9, assembly GCF_055361265.1. Classification (NCBI taxonomy): domain Bacteria; kingdom Bacillati; phylum Actinomycetota; class Actinomycetes; order Micrococcales; family Micrococcaceae; genus Pseudarthrobacter; species Pseudarthrobacter sp. TRD_SC_9. Next base: position 2,540,533 of record NZ_CM143956.1, on the reverse strand, counting down.
AAAGATGGTGGTGGTGGCTGGCTACCGCACAGCGGCGGTAGACCGCTTCGCCATCGCCGGTGCGAAGCACGTCCACGAGACCTTCGTCGGCCAATGACTGGAGGATTCGGTAAGCGGTGGCCAGGGATACGGAAACACCCTGGTTCTGCAGCAGCCGGTACAGCTCCTGGGTGCTGACGAAGTCGTCCAGCTCATCAAGGGCGGCGCTGACGGCAAGACGCTGCTTGGTGACGCGCTGCTCTTTGCCCGCGGGTGCAGGAGTTGCTGCGCTGGCGTCGGCGTGGCTGCCGTGAGGCATGGCTGGGCTCGCTTCCTGATGGGGTTGGCAATGTCCAAGATTACCAGCCGGGGCGGAACTGAACCGTGGACACTGTCCCCAGGCCCCTCCTAGTCTGGGGTACATGAAGCTCACCAAATTCACGCACTCCTGTGTCCGCCTGCAGAAGGACAGCCAGGTGCTGGTGATCGACCCGGGCAGTTGGTCCGAGGCAGCTGAGGCGCTGGAAGGCGCCCACGCGGTGCTCGTGACCCACGAGCACCCGGACCACATTGATGTCCCGGCTGTACTGGACGCTATGCGAAGCAATCCGGTGCTGGAAGTCCACGCTCCTGCGCGGGTCGCCGCCGACCTCGCCGAAAAAGCCGGCGGTGACCACGAAAGGGTGCACGCCGTCGAGGCCGGGAGTTCCTTTAACGCGGGAGGATTTTCGGTGCGGTCCTTCGGCGGCCAGCATGCGCTCATCCACCCATTGATCCCCGTAGTGGCGAACATCGGTTACCTCGTGGAGGACAACGTCTTCCATCCGGGGGACTCCTTTGTGGTTCCCGACGGCATCGAGGTCAAGACCCTGCTGGTTCCCTTACACGCGCCGTGGTCCAAAGTGTCAGAGGTGCTGGACTTCGTGGTGGCAATCCGTGCTCCCCGGGCGTACCCGGTGCATGATGCGCTGCTCAACCGTCGTGGACGCGGGCTGGTTGAAGGGCACGTCAGCCGGATTGGCGGCAAGTATGGAACCACGTACAGCAGCCTCGAAGCACAGCAGTCCGTGGAGGTCTAGGGAAATGGTGTGGACAGCCCCTCCAAAGCAGGAAACAGGTTCAATGGGACCCCTGATGGATACCGGCACTCTCAAGAGACGCCTGGACGCCGGCGAAAGGACTGTGCTGCTGGACGTCCGTTGGGTGCTCGGTGACTCTCAAGGGCACGCACATTATCTGGCCGGCCACATACCCGGCGCCGTCTATGTGGACCTGCACCATGAGCTCGCGGATCCTACTGTTTCGGGCGCGGGCCGGCACCCGTTGCCTTCGGTGGAAGCGCTGCAGCAGCGCGCCCGTGACTGGGGTATCAACGACGGCGACACAGTGGTGGCGTACGACGATAACGGCAATACCGCGGCCGCCCGGGCGTGGTGGCTGCTGCGGGACGCGGGACTGACGGCCGTTTTCCTGCTCGACGGCGGACTGGCTGCGTGGCGGGCAGCCGGACATCCGGTAGAGAAAGGGGAGCAGCGGCCTGTGCCGGGAAATGTTGCGCTCCGGCGGGGACAACTGTCCGTCACGGACATGACCGGGGCGGGCGGCTGGCATGGCCACGGCGTCCTTCTCGACGCACGGGCCGGGGAGCGTTACCGGGGCGAGGTGGAGCCCGTTGATCCCCGGGCCGGTCACATTCCAGGCGCTGTGAGTGCTCCGACCGGACAAAACCTCACTCCGAACGGCCGCTTCCTGCCTGCACATGAGCTTCGCGCGCGGTTCGAAAGCCTCGGCATCGACGACAGTACGGAGGTGGCGGTGTACTGCGGCTCAGGCGTTACTGCTGCACACCAGATCGCAGCCTTGGAGATTGCCGGTTTTCGTGCGGCGTTGTATCCGGGTTCGTTCTCGCAGTGGTCCTCGGACGAGGCAAATCCTGTTGCCATAGGCGCCGAACCCAGTGGTAGCGTCGGGGTATGACTCCAGGACGACCCGTACCGCCGCCCCTTGCGAAGCCCGTTCCGGATGTTGCAGTTCACAGTTCCGCTGCCGCTGCACGCGCTGAACCATCCCTCGCCGCCGCGTACGGAGCGCTCAGTCCCGGCAGCGGCCTGGTCCCGCTGACCGTAGCGCGCCGCGCTCCCGGTCCCGACGACGTCGAGATCGCCATCGACTATTGCGGGCTGTGCCATTCGGATGTTCACGCTACCCGGGGCGAGTGGTTAGCACCGACGTATCCGCTGGTTCCGGGCCACGAGATTGTGGGCACGGTCAGCCGGGTCGGTTCCGGCGTTGATGATTTTGCTGTTGGCCAACTGGTGGGGGTCGGTTGCATGGTCGATTCCTGCCGGGAGTGCGCCAGCTGTCTGGACGGCCTTGAACAGCACTGCGAACGCGGCATGACCGGAACATACGGTGCCTCCGACGCCCGGCACGGCGGCGTCATCACCCAGGGCGGCTATTCGGCGTCGATCGTGGTGGACCGCCGCTACGTACTGCGGGTGCCTGAAGCCCTGGATCCGGCAGCCGCTGCTCCGCTGCTGTGCGCAGGCATCACCACGTACTCGCCCCTGCGGCGCTTCGGCGTGAAACCCGGGCACGTCGTCGGGGTTGTGGGACTTGGCGGACTGGGCCATATGGCGGTCAAACTGGCCAAGGCCATGGGGGCCGGCGTGAAGGTCTTCACCACCTCCGAAGCGAAGGTATCCGCAGCAATGGAACTGGGGGCCGACGCCGTCATCCTGTCCTCGGATCCGTCCGCCATGGCGGATGCGGTGCGCACGCTTGACGTCATCATCGACACCGTTGCCGCTCCCCACGACCTCAACCCCTACCTGAACACGCTCCGTCGCGACGGCGCCTTGTTCCAGCTGGGCCTGCCGTCAGGAGACATGCCTCCGGTTGAACCCCGGTTCCTGATCCGCCGCCGCCTCAGCTACACCGGCTCGCTGATCGGGGGGATCGCAGAAACGCAGGAGATGCTGGACTTCTGCGCCGCCCACGGTGTCACCTCCGACATCGAGATGGTAGATGCAGGTGCGCTCAATGAGGCTTACGACCGAATGGTGGCCGGTGATGTGAAATACCGCTTCGTTCTTGACACCAGTACCCTGCAGGCCGCGACCGAAAAGGCGGACGTATGAGCACCCTGTTTACCAAAATCATCAACGGAGAGATCCCGGGACGTTTCGTCTGGAAAGATGACGACGTCGTGGCCTTCCTGACTGTCGCGCCGCTCGCGGACGGCCACACCCTGGTGGTGCCGGTCCAAGAGGTTGACCGCTGGACTGACGCCAGTGACGAAACAGTGGCCAAGGTCATGGAAGTGGCGCGCAGGGTGGGCGCGGTGCAGGTGGAAGCGTTCGGAGCGCCCAGGGCGGGGCTGATTGTGGCCGGTTACGAAATCAACCACATGCATGTCCACGTCTGGCCATCCCGGTCCATGGCCGATTTCGACTTCAGTAACGCGGACAGCAACCCTGACCCGGCGGTGCTGGATGCCAACGCGGTGAAGATCCGCGAAGGGCTCCGCCAGGCCGGCTATGGGAGCTCGGTGCCCGAGGCATAGCCGGAGGGCGTAGACCTCAGGCCGGGGCGAGGGCCTTGTTCAGTGCTACCCGGATCCGCTTCTCGGACACCGGGTAGGCCGTACCGAGTTCGACGGCGAAGAGGCTCACCCGCAGCTCCTCGATCATCCACCGCACGTGCTCCAGCCCGGTGGCTGCCCGGCGTGCCGGGGGGAGCGCGGACACGGCGTCGTCGTAATCGTCTTCGAGACGCTGGATCACCGCCATGTTGTTGGCATCGCGCTGGACGTTGCCCGGAAGTTTTTCCAGCCGCTTCTCGATTGCAGCAAGGTACCGCGGCAACTGGCTCAGCTGGGCATAGCCGGTTTTGGCCACGAAGCCGGGATACACCAGCTGCTCCAGCTGGCTCCGGATGTCGTTCAGCGCGCTGATCAGCGCCAGGCTGGTGGTTCCCTTGAGCTGCTGCTGGATCCGCCGCGTGCTGGCAAGGATGCGCTCCACGACAGCCGTGACGCTAAAAACGGTGTCGATTAGTTCGGCACGCACCTGCTCGTACAGGGCATCAAAGGCAGCGCGGTCCCAAGGCAGCTCAGCCGGCGTCAATTTATCGATCGCCGCGAGCGCGCAATCAGCAATCAGCGCTGTCACCGAGCCATGCGGATTCTGGCTGAAGGTTAGCTTCTCCGCGTTGTTCAGGTGTTCCAGGACGTAGCGGTCGGGTGCCGGGACCCGCAGGGCCAGCAAACGGATTACGCCGCCCCGCATGGACGCCTGCTGTTCGGCAGCGGTCTGGAAAACACGCAGGCTTACGGAAGCGCCCTCGTCCACCAGACCTGGATATCCCGTGATGGTATGGCCGGCTACCAGGTTGCTCACCTGGCGGGGCACGGTGCCCAAAGACCACTCCACCAGGCCGGACTGCTCTGCAAACCCTGGCCCGGCAGCTCCCGGGGAAGCACCGGACGCGGAGTTATAGCCGGCCCCGGCGGAGCCCGGTGCGACTCCTGCTGCTGGAGCAGAGCGCGACGCCGGGCCTGCCGCACCCTTTGTCCGTGCGGCTGGGGCCGTGGTAGCGGGGGTGGCGCCCAGGGACTCGGCGATGGCCCGCCGGGTGGCCGGGGCCAGACGTTCCTGGAGCTCTGCGAGGTCCTTGCTTTCGTCCAGCACCTTGCCCTTGCTGTCCACCACCTTGAAACTGACCCGCAGGTGTGCAGGAACGGCATCCCAGTTCCAGGATCCCGGCGGTATGACGACGCCCTTGATCCGTCGGAGGGCCAGTTCCAGCGAAGGCTCGAGCTCGTCGGTGGCGGGGTCGAAGTCGGATTCGAGGACTGCAACTGCCTGCCGGGCAACATCCGGGGCCGGGACAAAGTTTTTGCGGACTTGTTTGGGCAGCGACTTGATCAACGCGGTGACGAGTTCCACCCGCTGACCGGGGATCAGCCAGCGGAAGGCGGCGTCCTCGAGCTGGTTGAGGAAGAGCACCGGCACTTCTGCCGTGACGCCGTCGGACGGATTGGGGGGCGCGCCCGGCGCCACCGGGTGGAACTCGTAGCTGAGCGGCAGGTCAAAGCCTTTGTGGTGCCACACCTTTGGAAACGCCGATTCGTCCAGCTCTTCGGCACCCTCGCTCAGGATCAGCGATTGGTCAAAGTCCAGCAGGTCCGGCTGGTGGTGGCGGGCATCCTTCCACCACTTGTCAAAGTGCCGGGCCGAAACTACTTCCTTGCCGATCCGGGAGTCGTAGAACTCAAACAGTGTCTCGTCGTCGACCAAAAGGTCACGGCGGCGCATGCGGGCTTCCAGTTCTTCCACCTCATGCAGGAGCGCCTGGTTGCGGTGGAAGAACTTGTGGTGCGTTTTCCAGTCCCCCTCCACCAGCGCATTGCGGATGAACAGCTCGCGGGAAAGCTCCGGATCCACCCGGCTGTAGTTGATCCGCCGCTGCGGAATAATGGGCACGCCGTAGAGGGTGACCTTCTCGTAGGCCATCACGGCGCCTTGCCTGCTGGACCAGTGCGGCTCGCTGTAGTTGCGCTTTACCAGCCCCGGTGCCACCTGCTCCGCCCAGACCGGGTCAAAAGATGCAGCCACCCTCGCCCAGAGGCGGCTGGTCTCCACAAGTTCCGCGGCCATGACGAACGTGGGGGACTTCTTGAACAGCGCTGAACCAGGGAAAATGGCGAAGCGGCTGCCGCGGGCTCCGGCATATTCCCGCTTCCGCTCATCCAGGATGCCGATGTGGCTCAACAGCCCGGAGAGCAGGCTGATGTGGATGGCGTCGTGGTTGCCCACCGGATCCACGGTCCGGGTGTTGTCCAGGCTGATGCCCAAGGGCCTCGCAAGCTGGCGCAACTGGGCGAAAAGGTCCTGCCATTCCCGGACGCGCAGGTAGTTGATGAACTCGTTGCGGCAGAGCCGGCGGAATGCCGACGAGGACAGTTCGGCCTGCTTCTCCTGCAGATAGTTCCAGAGGTTCAGGAAGCCGGTGAAGTCCGATTTCTCGTCGCGGAACCGGTTGTGCTTCTCCGCCGCCAACTGTTGCTTGTCCTGCGGGCGTTCCCGCGGATCCTGGATGGTGAGGGCAGCCGCCAGGATCATTACTTCCCGGACGCAGCCGCGCTGCCCGGCCTCCACGATCATCCGGCCCAGACGCGGGTCAACGGGGAGCTGGGCAAGCTTCTGGCCGACGGCGGTCAGGCCGCTTCCCCGGCCGCCGCCCTGTTCGTCTCCTGGAGCGGCCGCCGCCAGGGCGCCGAGTTCGCGCAGGAGCGTCACGCCGTCGTTAATGGCCCTGGTTTCGGGCGGCTCCACGAACGGGAAGTTCTCGACATCCTTGGGCCCGCGGGCTACCCCCATGGCGGTCATCTGGAGGATGACGGCAGCAAGGTTGGTCCGCAGGATTTCCGGATCAGTGTACTGAGGCCTGGACTCGAAGTCCTCTTCCGAATACAGGCGGATGGCAATGCCGTCCGACACGCGTCCGCAACGGCCGGAGCGCTGGTTTGCCGACGCCTGGGAAACGCGTTCAATGGGCAGCCGCTGCACCTTGGTGCGGTGCGAATACCTGGAGATGCGGGCAGTTCCGGTATCAATCACGTACTTGATGCCGGGCACCGTCAGCGAGGTCTCCGCAACGTTGGTGGCCAGGACAATCCGCCGCTTATTGCCCGGGTGGAACACCTGGTGCTGCTCCTGGAGGCTCAACCGGGCGAACAAGGGAAGTACCTCGGTGCCTGCCAGTCTGCGGTTGGACTGGATTCTGGCCTTCAGGGCGTCGGCGGCGTCGCGGATTTCACGCTCACCGGAGAAGAACACGAGGATGTCTCCCGGTGCTTCCAGCGCGAGTTCGTCGACGGCGTCACACACGGCATCGAGCGGGTCGCGGTCCTCCTCAAGGGCGTCGTCAGAGGCGTTCTCAGCATCTTCGGCGGTAGCGGGCTGGGACAGCGGCCGGTAACGGATTTCCACAGGGAACGTGCGGCCCGATACTTCGATGATGGGCGAAGGCTCGTCGTCGGAGCCGAAATGTTTGGCGAACCGTTCGGGATCGATCGTGGCTGAGGTAATGATGATCTTCAGGTCCGGCCGTTGCGGCAGGATCCTTTTGAGGTAGCCCAGGATGAAGTCAATGTTGAGGCTGCGCTCGTGGGCCTCGTCAATAATGATGGCCTTGTACTTGCGCAGCAGCTTGTCGCGCTGGATTTCGGCCAGCAGGATGCCGTCCGTCATCAGCTTTACCTTGGTTTTGGGGCCGGTTTCTCCGGTAAAGCGGACCTGGTAGCCCACTTCCTGACCAAGCTCGACACCCAGTTCCTCCGCGATCCGTTCAGCCACGGTGCGTGCGGCGAGGCGGCGCGGCTGCGTGTGGCCGATCAGCCCGTTGTCCCCGAGTCCCAGTTCGAGGCACATCTTAGGAATCTGGGTGGTCTTACCCGAGCCTGTTTCGCCCGCGATGATGGTTACCTGATTGGCCGCGATGGCTGCCATCAGATCCGCGCGGCGCTCGGAGACCGGCAGCTCGGCGGGATAGGAGATATGAAATGTCATGGCTGCAGACAGTCTACTGGGGTGTGACTGCGCAGTGGTGCGGCGGCTGATGCTGGTTAAGGACGGGGACCCGTGCGGTTCTCACCGCACGGGTCCCGCTTTTGTCCGCAGCGCGCCCGGCACGCGGGACTTTTAGAAGATGCGCGTAGTGTGGCTGGTGCTGGGAAGGTCCAGGGCAGACCATTCGTGGTCCGAGGTGACCGGAGGAGTGTGCCCGCGACCGTCCTTGAGGAGTGCTGCCACGGTAGCTGCGGCAACGATGAGAAGCAGTACGACGATGATGACTCCGAAGATTTCCATGACTCAATGCTGCTCCGGTGTTCCCCGAACAAACAGTGGCAGAAATGACCAAAAGAGTAAAATTTCTGCCACACTGGAAACATGCTGAAAAAAGTGGCACTGATAGTGGTTCCCAACTTCTCCATCTTCGAATTCGGCACTGCTTGTGAGGTGTTCGGAATCGATAGATCCGGCCGGAATGGTACGGTGCCGGCGTTCGATTTCCGCGTCTGTACGCCGGAACCGGGCAATGTCAGGCTCAAGTTGGGCCTGTCCATGAACGTCGGCCTGGGGCTGGAGGCAACCACGGACGCGGACCTGGTGATCATGGCCCCCTATGGCAGGGAAGACGACCTGCCCGAATCCGTCCTTGACGCGCTGCGTGCCGCCGACGCCCGTGGTGCCTGGGTGATGTCCATCTGCTCCGGCGCCTTCGCACTGGCCAGGGCCGGCCTGTTGGACGGCCGGCGCTGCACCACGCACTGGCACTATGCCGGAGAACTCGCCGCGGCCTATCCTGCCGTCCAGGTGGACGAAAACGTGCTTTACGTCCAGGACGAAAACATTATTACCTCAGCCGGCACTGCGGCGGGAATTGATGCCTGCCTGCACCTGGTGAGGGTGGAGCTGGGTGCGAACGTTGCTGCCTCTATCGCCCGCGACATGGTGGTCCCACCGCACCGTGACGGCGGCCAGGCCCAGTACATCGACAGGCCCATGCCCACCTGCGGTTCCGCACCCATGGAGGCGCTGCTGCGGCTGATGGTGTCCGAACTGGATAAAGAGCATTCGGTTAACGACCTCGCAGCAAGGCTGCATATGTCTCCTCGGACCTTTGCGCGGAAGTTCCGGGCAGAGACCGGGACCACTCCTGCGGCGTGGTTGAATTCCCAGCGGGTGCTGCGCGCCCAGGAGCTCCTGGAGACTACCGACCTGACTATCGACGAGGTGGCACGGCAGGCAGGTTTTGGCCATCCCGTGCTGCTGCGGCACCACTTTGCGAAGGTGCTGGATACCAGCCCGCAGTCCTACCGGCGTGCGTTCCGTGGTCAGCTGGCGGAAGCGGTCTGATCGCCTTCAGCCGCTTCGCGGGCGCAATCGACCAGCGTCCGCCAAGGACCGGTGACCGCCCTTTCAGGCAGTGCTGCGCGGCGCTGGCCGGCACGGATGGCATACATAAAACGGTCCGGCGGTCCGTCCTCGAAAGCCTTTGACGCATCCCGAAGGGTGTTGGGAACTGCATCCCACGGGCATGCCTCGACTAGCGGCTCCCAGCGGCTCGCGGCACTGGAAGACCGTACCTGCACCGTCCAGACGCGGGGAATGGCGGCAATGCCGCCGTGACGCTCAACAGTTATTTTCATGGGTCGTCCCTGGTTTTCCGGCGCGGGACACAGCGCCCCGGCAACCGGTTAGAGCTTTACCTTGACAGTGTCCCACGCCTTGCGGACGGCGTCATGCTCTGCCGAACCAGTTCCGAACAATTCAACTGCAGAGGCTGCCGTTGCCTTGGCAAACACCGTGAACGTGGCATTCGTGGGCAGTGATCCTCCGGTCAGGGCGTCGTACCAGATCTGTCCCGGCGCTTCCCAGGAGTGGCCTCCGATATCTGTCGCGACCAGATAGAAGGCCTTGTTGGGAATCCCGGAGTTGATGTGCACGCCGCCGTTGTCCGCGCTGGTCCGGACATAGGAGTCCATCGAATCCGGCTGCGGATCCTTGCCCAAAACGTCGTCGTCGTAAGCGGTGCCGGGTGCCTTCATGGAGCGCAGGGCCGTCCCCTGGACCTTGTCCGTGAAGAGTCCCTCGCCGATCAGCCAGCTGGCTTGGGCAGCGGTCTGCTGTTTGGTGTATTGCTCCACCAGCGCCCCGAAAATGTCCGACAAGGATTCGTTGATGGCGCCGGCCTGGTTGCGGTAGGCGAGGTTGGCCGTGTACTGCGTGACCCCGTGGGCCAGTTCGTGACCAATGACCGTAAGCGACTTGGTAAAGCGCCGGAACACCTCTCCATCGCCGTCGCCGAATACCATCTGGTTGCCGTCCCAGAACGCGTTGTCGTACTTGTTCCCAAAATGAACGGTAGCCAGGAGCGGGTTCCCGACGCCATCAATGGAACTCCGGCCAAACACCTCGGCGTAAAACTTGTGGGTGTGGCCCAGGCCGTCATAGGCCTCGTTCACAGAAACGTCCTTGACTGCCGGTTCGCCTTCCTTGCGCACAATTTTTCCGGGTAGAGCCTCGGTGTGTTCTGCATCAAAGATGGACCGCTCGGGTTCTGCCGGCGTGCCTTCGCGTGCACCGGAACGCGGGGCCGGGCCGGGGGTAAGCCGGCCCGCCTGGACACTCCGGACGTGCGCCAGGGCCTCCTTCGCCCCCCGGGCAACTTCCGAGAGTTGGGGTCCATGCTGGCTGGCCAGCCGTCGCAACAGGTACGGCGGGACTATGGAGCAGCGGACGTACCCCTGCTGTGATGGACGACCGGCTGGAATGATTACTGGTTTCACGGCTTACCCCTTTGCTGCTGACGTTGGAATCAGCCTATGCGGAGGGCATGACAATCGACGTGAAGCGGCGTGACAAACCGTCTCCGCCAGCCGGGGAGGAGGCAAACAAAAACCGCGGATCCGTTCGGATCCGCGGTTTTAGCTGTGGTGCCCTCGATAGGATTCGAACCTACGACCTTCTGCTCCGGAGGCAGACGCTCTATCCCCTGAGCTACGAGGGCAATTCAGGAATCCTGCCGTTGCGGGCGGGACGTCCTAGAGCTTAGCAGGAGAGTGCCCCGCAATGAAAAACGCATGCGGTCAGTAGCCGGAAAACACGTCCTTATGGATACGCCGGGCGCCCGCGGCACGGGCCGCGGCCTGCAAGGAGGAGACGCTCCGGGGGGATCCGGAAATGTAGACGTGGCGATCTCCGATGTCCGGAAACAGCTTCTTGAGCGCAGCGCTGTCCAGCCGGCCATTCGCGGGTGCCGCAAGGACCCGGGCATCTTCCATGAATGACGGCGGCGTCGAACCGTCAGCAGTCAGCGCTACCACGCGGATCCCCAGCGCGCCCAGCTCGCTCGCGTAGGCCAGTTCCGACGCGTTCCTGGCCAGGTACAGCAGTGCGGTGTCGCCGTCCGACTCCTGCCGCGCGGCCAGGTGCGACATAAAGGGTGTCACGCCGATGCCGGCAGCGATCAGCAGCACCGGTGCCGAGGCGTCCCGCGGCGGCACGAAGTCTCCGCCCACGGCAGTGGCGGTCACCACTTGGCCCGGTTCCAGTGACAGCAGAGCCTGCTTGGCCGCCGACACCGGCGTTGCCGTCTCCACGCCGAAGGTGACTTTGTCACTTCCGGGAGGACTGCTCAGACTGAACATCCGGCGTCGGCCTTTACGATCGCGTCCCTTGTGCGGCAGGTCCAGCTCGGCATATTGCCCGGGCTTGAATCGGAGGTCCCGGAGAGGGCGGAAGGAGAACTCGGTGGCGCTGGGAGTCAGCTGCCGTGAACCGGTGAAGCGCAACCGCACCCTACCGCGCTGGCCCACCAGGAAAGCCAACAGGTTGCCCAGCAGGAGGGCGGCTTCGGGAGAGTTGGCGATGAAGCCGAAGTTGTACGGGACAACAAAGACCACGGCCACGACGGCGGCCAGCGTCACCTGCTGCCAGCGGCGGGGCGGGAGTGTGAGCGGCTCGGTCAGCATGAAACCGACAAAAAACAGCACGGGACGTTGCGCCAGGGCCTGCCAAACACCTTCACCAGCGGTGAGTCCGGCGGCCACCAGCTGCAGGGTAATCAACGCGACGGCCAGCACTGTGAAGGTACCCGCCAGGAGCCATCTACCGGTGCGGTAGACCACCAGGAGAACGCCGGGGACCAGCAGCCACAACATGGCTGGCGTTGCGGTCCACCACGTGGCGATGTTAAGCCCCGTCAGGCCCACCAGGAAGGCTCCGGCAGCGGCGGGATTGAAGATGTGCCGGCCCCGCCAGGCCAGCACATACTTGGAAACCGTGGCAACTACGCACGCCAGCGCCACGCCCGTCACTTCGAGCGGCACCAGGGTAGGCCAGAACAGGAAATACAGCAGCAGACCGGTAATCAGCGAAGATTCGGTATGCGGATTGACGCGGAAGACCGGTGCAATGATGCGGTTGCTGAGATAACAAAGGCCTACGCACAGGAGGAGGTGGGCCAGCATTGCCGGCAAAGCGAAAGTCAGCCAGCCGAGGACGCTGAGGACAAGGCTGTAACCGGCCAGGACCGCCAGGACCAGCAGGACCAGGCGATATTGGGTGATCTTTCCCAGCGCAGTGTCCAGCCGTGCTTTCAGTGAAGGACGGCGGAGAGTTGCGCGCGCTTCCGTTTCGCTCATGAGAACAGTGTCCCTTCAAAACCATGGGAAAAGGCGGCGGTCCCGTCGGCGAAAACCACCAGCCAGGAGAAGTCGTATTCTGTTTCGAGGCGGGCCCCGGGAACAAAAAACAGGGCAGTAGCCAAAGCATCCGCCAGCATGGCTGACCCGGCGGCGGCCCAGGTGGCAATCACCGTTCGGACCGGGGCTCCTGTGGTCCCATCAAGGACATGATGGAATCCGTCACCCCATGCCCGGCGGTTTGAGGCCGAGGCACATAGGGCCCCTGACTCCAGGGGAAAAGTGCCGATCGCCTGGGAAGCATCGTAGGGATGCTCGAGGCCAACTCGGACACCGCCTGTTCCGTGCGCCAGGAGGTCACCGCTGGCATCGATCAGGAATTCGGTGACGCCAGCTTCCCGCAGTTGGCCGGACAGGACATCAACCAGCAGGCCCTTGCCGGCAGCGCCGATGTCCAGCACCACAGGAGCCGTGGTGCTGATGGTGGTGCCTTTCCATTGCAGTACGTCATCCCAGGGAACAGCCGGCAGCGGTGCACCTGAGGGCATCAGCGAGTAGCCGGCGTCGTACCCCAACCGCTCAAGGCTGGCACCGATCAGCGGGGTCACGGCACCATTGCTGATCCGGTGGAGGTCCCGGTACAGCAGGCCCAGCGGTTCGGCCTCCGGCGGAAAGCTGTAGGAGCCAGCCCGGCGGGACATGTCCCACACCAGGGAATCGTCCCGGAACCGGGACCAGGTGGCGTCGAATTCCTCCACTCGCCCCAGCAGACTGGAGCGCATGGACTGTGGCAGGGGTTCTGCCGTGCTGATGCTCCACTTCGTTCCGATCCCATCGAAACGAAAGTCCTGAGTGGCCGGGGCGGCCGGGGTGTCCTGCGCCGTGCTCTCCATGAGAAGTGCGATTCTGCTCTGGTTGCTTATTTGGCTTCGGTCTTGATTTCCTCAAGGGCCTTATTGAAGCCGCCGCTGGTCAATGATGAGCCGGCAACCTTGGTCACGTTGAGTTCGTCGATGTTTTTGCCCACGATCTGTCCTGCGATACCGCCGGCAAACTCACCCTGGTACTTCTTGGTGTTCGGGTTGCTGGGGTGCGTGATGATATTCACGCCCTTGACGCTGTCTGACTCGATGGTCAGTTCCACCCCTACCTTCTCGTTTCCGTTGGGAGAGACGTACGCGCCCTCGGCGTCGTAGGTCCCGTCCTTGTAGACGGAAGCTCCTGCTCCCGAAGCTGCCGGCGCGGATGAGGCCGCAGACGCGGCAGAAGCAGGGGTGGAGGCGTCCTGCGCCGCGGGTTCGGACTGCTGGGTGGCGGACGGCGCGCAACCGGCGACGGCTCCAATGAGGGACAGGCCGGCCATCCCGGCGAAAACGCTTTTGCGGACTGAAGGGTTCATAGCGGGCTCATTTCAATAAGTATCGGCAGGCTCATGGTGAGGTCAACGCTGTACTAAGCGTATTGGTTCTGAAGGGTATTCGTTGCGCCCGGCGCTTTGGATTCCTCCTACATCAAAGAGGCCCAATTCTCTGCTGTCAGCCGCCCCCGGTAGGCTAGGAACGTGACTCCCGAAGAACTCTCCCTCGCCATATCCGCCTGCCTGAAAGAAGCCGTTGCCGCCGGCGAGATTGCCCTTGACGCTACGGCGCTGCCGGATGAGGTCCGTGTGGAGCGTCCCAAGAACCGCGAGCATGGAGACTGGGCCACCAATATCGCCTTACAGATGGCCAAGCAGGCGGGAACCAACCCCCGGCAGCTCGCCACTGTGCTCAGTGAGCGGCTGGGACAGATTGACGGCGTTGAGCAGGTGGAGATCGCCGGTCCAGGCTTCCTGAACATCACCGTTGATGCTGCCACGGCCGGTGCACTCGCCAAGGCGATTGTCGAGGCAGGCGCCGCCTACGGCAGCAACTCAGCGCTCGCCGGCCATGTCATCAACATGGAATTTGTCTCCGCCAACCCCACTGGTCCGCTGCACATCGGCCACACGCGGTGGGCCGCCCTGGGTGATGCAATCGCCCGCGTGCTGCGCGCTTCCGGCGCGGATGTCACCGCCGAGTACTACATTAACGACGCCGGCTCGCAGATGAATGTGTTCGCCAACTCTGTGCTGTCCCGCCTTCACGGACGGCCTGTGCCCGAGGGCGGGTACCCCGGCGAATACATCGCGGAACTGGGGCATGAGGTGCTTTCCCGGCATCCCGGTATCCGCGAGTTGACGGAAGCTGCTGCGCTGCCTGTCATCCGCGCCGCGGCCTACGAAGCCCAGATGGATGAAATCAAGCGCACCCTGGCGGAGTTCGGCGTCGTGTTCGATGTCTACTTCTCCGAAAAGGAGCTGCACGAGGCCGGTGCCATCGAATCTGCCGTGGAGCGCCTCCGCGAGCAGGGCCACGTGTACGACGACGGCGGCGCTGTGTGGCTGCGCACCACGGATTTTGGCGATGACAAAGACCGCGTGATGATCCGGGCCAACGGCGAGCCCACGTATTTTGCTGCCGATGCCGCGTACTACCTCTCCAAAAAGGACCGTGGCTTCATCGAGAAGATCTACCTCCTCGGTGCCGACCACCATGGATACATCAACCGGCTCAAAGCCATTGCGGCCTGCGCTGGCGATGATCCGGAGGTCAACATCGAGGTGCTGATTGGCCAGCTGGTGTCCGTCAATGGTGCCAAGTTGTCCAAGCGCGCAGGAAACATCATCGAGCTCAAGGACTTGATTTCCTGGCTTGGCAAGGATGCCGTCCGGTATTCGCTGGCCCGCTTCCCGGCCGATTCGCCGCTGACGCTGGATCCTGAACTGCTGAAGAAGCACAGTAACGAGAACCCGGTGTTCTACGTGCAGTACGCGCACGCCCGGTCCCGCGGCACGGCCCGGAATGCAGTGGCCGCAGGTGTGGAGCGCGTTGTTGACGGAAAAGATGCGTTCGACGCCGCACTTCTGGACCATGCGACCGAGAACGAACTGCTTTCCTACCTGGGCAGTTACCCCTCCATCGTGGCCAAGGCTGCGGAGCTGCGCGAGCCGCACCGGATTGCCCGGCACCTGGAAATCATCGCAGGTGCCTACCACCGCTGGTACGACGCCTGCCGGGTAGCGCCGATGGGCGAGGAGCCTGTGACCGACCTCAACCGCACCCGCCTGTGGCTCAATGACGCCACCAGCCAGGTGTTGGCCAACGGACTGGACCTGCTGGGCGTTTCGGCGCCGGAACGGATGTGATTCCCGTGAACCCTGAGGGCGCTGCAAACACAGGACACCCTGCCGCCGGGGCATCGCCGCTGGCGCCGGAATGGCTGGACCTTCCCGCAGACCTGAACGCGCTGCATTCACCCATGTGGGCCGCTGGGGTCGAAAGGAACAGCGCCGGTGTCCTGACGGTGGACGGCGTGTCCGTGGACGCCTTGAAGCAGCAGTTTGGTACGCCGCTGTTCGTGATGAGCGAATCCGATTTCCGCGCCCGGGCCCGGTCCTTCAAGGATGCTTTTGATGAGGCATTCGCAGACATCTGCGGGGGAGTGGACGTCTACTATGCGGGCAAATCGTTCCTCTGCACCGCCGTCGCGGCTTGGGTTGCCGAGGAAGGTCTCCGCCTGGACACCTGCTCCGGCGGCGAGCTTGCAGTGGCCGAACGCGCCGGCATTCCGGGCGAAAACCTGGGCCTGCACGGCAACAACAAATCAGACGCCGAGATCAACCGCGCCCTGGACCTGTTGCTGGGCCGGATTGTGGTCGATAGCCTGGACGAACTGGATCGGGTGGCAAAGATTGCCTCCAGCCGGGGCGACAAAGCCAAAGTGATGCTGCGGCTGACTCCTGGAGTCCACGCCCACACGCACGAATTCATCGCCACTGCCCATGAGGACCAGAAGTTCGGGCTCTCCATGGCAGAAGACTCCACCGAGGAAGCAGGCCTGTCCGCGGCTGAGGAAGCGGTAGCGGCCGCCACGTCCTATGACAGCGTGGAACTGCTGGGCCTGCACTGCCATATCGGGTCGCAGATATTCGAGCCCGACGGGTTCGCCGTAGCCGCCGACAAGCTGCTGCGCTTCCTGGCCCGCATGCAGGAGCAGTACGGCATCATCCTGCCTGAACTGGACCTGGGCGGCGGCTATGGCATCGCCTACACCCCCGTAGACACCCCGCGCCCGCCAGCGGAGATTGCACAGGCGATGGCCGCCGTCGTGCGTTCCACCTGCGCCGAACTGGGGCTGGTGCCGCCGCGGATCTCGATCGAACCCGGCCGGGCGATCGTGGGCAGCACCACCTTCACCCTTTACGAGGCGGGAACCCGTAAGACGGTCCGCGTGGACGTGGACGCCCCTGAGGGCGCAGACGCCGGAAACAACGTTACGTATCCGCGCCGGTATGTGTCGGTGGACGGCGGTATGAGCGATAACGCCCGCCCGGTGCTCTATGACGCCGATTATTCGGCCGTCCTGGCCTCCCGGGCGTCAGATGCCGACGCCGTGCTGTCCCGAGTAGTGGGCAAACATTGCGAGAGCGGCGACATAGTTGTTAGAGATGTATATCTGCCCGAGGACGTGGCAGCCGGTGATCTGCTTGCTGTACCGGGTACCGGCGCCTACTGCTGGGCCCTGTCAAGCAACTACAACTATCTGGCCCGGCCGGGCGTCGTCGCTGTGCGCGACGGTGCCGCCCGGCTGATTGTCCGCGGCGAAACCGAACAAGACCTGCTCAACCGCGACATGGGAGTCTGAATGACTGGAATGCGAACCCTTAAGGTGGCCCTGTTGGGCTGTGGCAATGTAGGGGCCCAGGTTGCGCGGATTCTGATTGACGACGCTGAAGCCCTCGCTTCCAGGACCGGTGCACGCCTGGAACTGAGCGGCATTGCCGTGCGCAACGTTGAGGCCCCCCGCGACGTCGAACTTCCCAGGGAACTCTTTACTACCGACGCAGACACCCTGGTCAAGGATGCCGACCTGGTGATCGAACTGATGGGCGGCATCGAGCCTGCCCGCTCGCTGATCCTGGCCGCCTTCGAAAGCGGCGCCTGCGTGGTCACGGGCAACAAGGCGCTGCTGGCCCAGGACGGCCCCTCGCTGTATGAAGCTGCAGACAAAGCCGGCGTCCAACTGTCCTACGAGGCTGCTGTTGCAGGTGCCATTCCCATCCTTCGGCCTATCCGTGACAGCCTCGCCGGTGACCACATCACGCGTGTGCTGGGCATCGTCAACGGAACCACTAACTTCATCCTGGACCAGATGGACTCAACGGGGGCCCAGTTCGCGGACGCCCTCGCTGAAGCCCAGCGTCTCGGGTATGCGGAGGCGGATCCCACTGCCGACGTCGAAGGCCACGACGCCGCTGCCAAGGCCGCCATCCTGGCATCCCTGTCCTTCCACACGCGGTTCGCGCTCGAGAACGTCCACTGCGAAGGCATCAGCTCCGTCAGCGCGGCGGACATTGCCGCCGCCAAGGACGCCGGCTTTGTCATCAAGCTGCTGGCCATCGCCGAAAAGCTCAAGGACGCTGACGGCACCGAGGGCGTCTCCGTCCGCGTGCACCCCACGCTTCTGCCGCGTGAGCATCCCCTGGCAGCTGTTCGTGGCGCCTTCAACGCAGTGTTCGTCGAAGCGGAAAACGCCGGTGAGCTGATGTTCTACGGCCAGGGTGCCGGTGGCACGCCCACGGCGTCGGCCGTCCTGGGTGACCTTGTCTCCGCCGCGCGCCGTCTGGTCCTGGGCGGCCCTGGCCGGACCGAGACCACCACTGGCCAGGTCCCGGCCCTCAGCATCGACTCCGTGAACACCAGCTACTACATCGGTCTGGACGTGGCCGACCAGCCCGGCGTCCTGGCCCGGATTGCCCAGCTCTTCGCCGAGCACGGGGTGTCCATCGAGATCATGCGGCAAACCATCCACCGGGAAGCTGATTCCACTGTGGAATCTGCGGAACTGCGGATTGTTACGCACCGCGCCACCGAGGCTGCACTCGCAGCCACCGTCCAGGCCGTGAAGCGCCTGGATGTCATTAATTCAGTTACATCCGTTCTGCGGGTAGAAGGAGTCTAAGTGGCTCACCAATGGCGCGGCGTCGTCCGCGAATACGCCGACCGCCTGCCTGTCACCGAATCCACCGAGATCATTACGTTGGGCGAGGGCGGGACACCGCTGGTGCATGCCCAGAAGCTGTCAGAACTGACTGGGTCCACCGTGTATCTCAAGGTGGAAGGCATGAACCCCACAGGTTCCTTCAAGGACCGCGGCATGACCATGGCAATGACGGCGGCAGTAGCCGCCGGGGCCAAGGCCGTGGTCTGCGCGTCCACCGGCAACACGTCCGCGTCAGCGGCTGCCTACGCAACCGCTGCCGGCCTTAAATGTGCGGTGCTGGTTCCGGAAGGCAAGATCTCCATGGGCAAGCTCAGCCAGGCAATCGCCCACGGCGCCACGCTGCTGCAGGTGGACGGCAACTTTGACAACTGCCTGGACATCGCCCGCAAGCTGGGCGAGTCCTACCCGGTATTCCTGGTGAACTCCGTGAACCCCGCCCGCATCGAAGGCCAGAAGACCGGCGCCTTTGAAGTGGTCGATTCCCTGGGCGATGCGCCGGACATTCACGTCCTTCCGGTGGGTAACGCCGGAAACATCACGGCTTACTGGAAGGGCTACAAAGAGTACGCCGCGCCATTTGAGTCCCTTACCGCAGGCACGCTCCCGGCCGTTTCCACCAAGACTCCGGTCATGTGGGGATTCCAGGCCGCTGGTGCCGCCCCGTTCGTGGCCGGCCATCCCATCACGGACCCGGACACCATTGCCACTGCCATCCGCATCGGCAACCCGGCGTCCTGGGACGGTGCCGTTGGCGCGCGGGATGAATCCGGCGGGTTGATAGAAGCCGTGACGGATGACGAAATCCTTGCTGCGCACCGTTGGCTGTCCGCCCGTGAAGGTGTGTTTGTGGAACCTGGGTCGGCTGCCGGCGTTGCCGGCCTGATCAAAAAGCACGCGGCCGGCGACGTCCCCGCAGGCAAGACCATCGTCATCACGGTGACCGGTCACGGCCTCAAGGACCCGCAATGGGCGCTGCGCACCGAGGACGGCTCGGATGTCCAGCCGGTCAAGGTCTCCAACGACGTCGTCACTGTCGCTGCCGAATTGGGACTGGAAGACAACTGACATTGGAAACCACCACGTCCACGTCGGTCGAGCTTCCCGTTGTTGCTGCCGGTCAGCGGGTCACCGTCAGGGTGCCGGCCACCAGCGCCAACCTCGGCCCGGGCTATGACAGCCTTGGCCTTGCTTTGGCAATGCATGACGTCTTGACCATCGAAACCCTCGCCGGCGGGGAGCTTGAGTTCGAGCTTTCCGGCGAGGGCGCTGATACGTTGCCCCGCGACGCCGGGCACCTGGTGGTCCGCGCGATGGAGGCTGCCTTCGAACGGTTGGGTTACCGGCGGTCCGGGCTGAAGATCATTGCGGAAAACGTCAACCCGCATGGCCGCGGCCTGGGGTCGTCGGCATCGGCTGTTGTTGCTGCCGTATCCGCCGCCAACGCGCTGGTTCCGGAAGAGTCACGACGCGGCAGGGACTGGATCCTGCAGGTCACCAGTGAGATGGAAGGCCACCCGGATAACGTGGCACCGGCCATTTTCGGCGGGCTGGCGTTGTCCTGGCAGGACGGTGACCACTACAGCAGCACGGCAGTGTCTGTTGCTTCCGAAGTTATTCCGGTCGTTGCCGTTCCCGACTACGAACTTGCCACCGAGGCGGCCCGGGCGCTGCTTCCGGCGTCGGTGGGCCATCACGCTGCCGCAATGAACTCCGGCAGGGCGGCCCTGCTGATCCACGCATTGACGGCGCAGCCGCAGTTCCTGCTGCCAGGCACCGAAGACTACCTGCACCAGAGCTACCGGGCCGCCGCCATGAGACCCAGTGCCAACCTCATTGCGGCGCTGCGGAACGCCGGCCATGCCGCTGTGGTTTCCGGCGCCGGTCCCACCGTGCTGGTCCTTGCCAATGGGGCAGAAGCAGCAGACCGCGCGGTGCAATTCATCACCACTTTTGCGGCCGCCAACACGCCGGGAGCCGGGTGGCGGGTGATGAAGCTGGCAGTCGACGTCGAAGGTGCTAAAGTGGAAGTGCACCGGCGGTAATTCCGTACTGGATGTTGGCCATTGTTGCCTCTCAATTCTCCTACTGCGCAATAGTTACCGGTGCCGCCTGCTTGGTCTGACGCAGGAACCCGCAGAAAATTATTCCCTGCCCGTGAACCGTCAGCCTTCGCTCCGCTCATTTACGGGGTGAGGTGTATCAGTATCAGGCTGTCCTGGCCCTGGCCGTCAGTTCCGCCGAAATGTGGCCGCAGATCTGAACTGCGGCCCAGATCAAATCATCGCGTCCAGCTCCCAGTCTGGACGCCGTCGAGGGGGAAGGATCCTTCGTGACCGAAACCACTGAGCTGTCGCCAGCTGTGGAAACACTATCTTCTGCCGCCGTTGCAACGGCTGCGCCCGCAAAGAGCAGCGGCCTTGCCGGCCTGAAGCTCGCCCAACTGCAGGCTCTTGCCAGCCAGCTGGGAATTTCGGGCGGATCCCGCATGCGGAAGGGCGATTTGGTCTCGGCCATCTCCGCCCACCGTGCCGGTACGCCTGCCACCAAGGCCACTGCACCTGCCAAGGTCCAGCCTGCCGTGGCACCTGCCAAGGCCGAGGCTGCTGTTTCTGTGGCGGCACCTGAAAAGGCTGCTCCGGAAAAGGACGAAGCGCCTGCCGCCGACACCTCCCGGGCACGTACCCGTGGACGCAGCCGCCGCGCCGGAAGCGACGGAGTCGTCTCCATGGCCGCCGCAGCGCCAACCGGCACCGGGAGTGCTGAGGCAACTGCCCCCGCTCCCGCCGTCGAAACCGCTCCTGCGGCCGCTGAAGCTCCGGCCGAAGCTGCTTCGGATCGCCGCCAGCCCCGCACCCGCAATCGTCGCCGGGGCGAAGCGGCGGCCGCATCGCAGGAAGAAACTTCTGCTCCTGAAGCGGCAGCAGAACAGCGCGTTGCCGAACCGCGTACCGTTGAGACGCGCACTGATGAGGCCGATCAGGGCCAGCGGAACGAGCGCCGCGACAACAGCCGCACCCGTAACGCTGACCGCGCTGCCGGTAACGCAGGTGCTGTGGATACAGAACGCCGCGACGATTCCCGTAGCGCCGGCAATACCCAGGACGACACCGACGGCGGCAACCGTCGCAACCGTCGCAACCGCCGTGACCGGAACGACCGCAATGACCGTTCGGGCGGCCAGGACAACCGCGACAGCAGGGACGGCCGGGACAACAACTCCCGCAACGACCGCTTCCGTGATCGCAACGACCGTCGCCGCGGACGCAACCAGGGCCCTGACGTCGACGATGTCGAGGTTACAGACGACGACGTACTGCTGCCCGTGGCCGGAATCCTGGACGTCCTGGAGAACTACGCGTTCATCCGTACGTCGGGCTACCTGCCCGGACCGAACGACGTCTACGTTTCGCTCGCCCAGGTCAAGAAGTACAACCTGCGCAAGGGCGACGCCGTTGTTGGAGCCATCCGTGCACCCCGCGAGGGAGAGGACCGCAGCCAGCAGTCGGCCCGCCAGAAGTTCAACGCCCTGGTTCGTGTCACCTCGGTGAACGGTAAGACGCCTGAAGAGCTCAAGGACCGCGTCGAATTCGCCAAGCTGGTCCCGCTGTACCCCTCGGAGCGCCTGCGCCTCGAAACGGATCCGAAGAAGATCGGCCCCCGCGTCATCGACCTGGTTGCCCCGATCGGCAAGGGCCAGCGTGGCCTGATCGTCTCCCCGCCCAAGGCCGGCAAGACGCTCATCCTGCAGTCCATCGCCAACGCCATCACCACCAACAATCCTGAGGTCCACCTCATGATGGTGCTCGTTGACGAACGTCCTGAAGAAGTCACGGACATGCAGCGCACCGTCAAGGGCGAGGTTATTGCCTCTACCTTCGACCGCCCCGCCGACGACCACACGACCGTGGCCGAGCTTTCCATCGAACGCGCCAAGCGTCTCGTGGAAATGGGCATGGACGTGGTGGTCCTCCTGGACTCCATGACCCGCCTGGGCCGTGCCTACAACCTGGCAGCACCGGCTTCCGGCCGCATCCTGTCCGGTGGTGTTGACTCCGCAGCGCTGTACCCGCCGAAGCGCTTCTTCGGTGCAGCCCGCAACATCGAAAACGGTGGGTCGCTCACCATCCTGGCAACCGCCCTTGTGGAGACGGGTTCCAAGATGGACGAGGTCATCTTCGAGGAATTCAAGGGCACCGGCAACATGGAACTGCGCCTGTCCCGCCAGCTGGCGGATAAGCGCATCTTCCCGGCCGTGGACGTCAACGCGTCCGGTACCCGCCGCGAAGAGAACCTGCTTTCCCCTGAGGAAGTCAAGATCATGTGGAAGCTGCGCCGCGTCCTCTCCGGACTCGAGACCCAGCAGAGCCTGGAACTGCTCACCAACAAGATCCGGGAAACCCAAAGCAACGTCGAGTTCCTCATGCAGGTCCAGAAGACGACGCTGGGTGCAAAGTCGGATAACGACAAGTAGCTGCGCTTACCGCTCAAAATATGCCGGCCCCGCCTACGGGTGGTGCCGGCATATTTTGAGCGGTTTGTCGTTAAGTCCCTTTCGCGCATAACTAGACTTGGAAAAGTCGAAAGAGGTTTTAGATGTTTGATTCCGTACAGGGCCTGCTTGATGAGCACGATGCGATTCAGGCGCAGCTGGGGGATCCTGCTGTTTACGCCGACCAGCGCCTGGCCCGGAAATTGGGGCGGCGATCTGCCCAGTTGAATGGCATTGTTGAGGCCTATCACCGGTGGGAAGCCATTCGCGACGACCTCGCTGCTGCCAGGGAGATGGCAGCCGAGGATCCTGAGTTTGCGGCGGAAGTCCCTGAACTCGAAGCGTCCATGGAAGCGGCAGCTGCGAAGCTGCGCCGCTTGCTGATCCCGCGCGACCCTGACGATGCCCGCAACGTGATCCTGGAGGTCAAAGGCGGCGAAGGTGGCGATGAAGCTGCCCTTTTTGCCGCCGACCTGCTGCGGATGTACACCCGCTACGCGGAATCCCGCGGCTGGAAAACAGAGATCATCTCCGCCACCGAGTCCGACCTCGGCGGCTACAAGGACGTGCAGGTGGCCGTCAAGGGCAACTCCAATGATCCTGCAGAAGGAGTGTACGCCCGCCTCAAGTTCGAGGGCGGCGTCCACCGCGTGCAGCGTGTTCCCGTGACTGAGTCCCAGGGCCGCATCCATACCTCTGCTGCGGGCGTACTGGTACTTCCGGAGGTGGACGAGCCCGAGGAACTGGAAATCAACCAGAACGATCTTAAGATCGACGTCTACCGCTCGTCCGGACCCGGCGGTCAGTCTGTGAACACCACCGACTCGGCAGTCCGCATTACCCACCTGCCCACCGGCATTGTCGTAGCCATGCAGAATGAAAAGTCCCAGTTGCAAAACCGGGAGGCCGGCATGCGCGTCCTGCGGGCCCGTATCCTGGCACACCAGCAGGAGCAGATTGACGCCGAAAACTCGGCCCAGCGTAAGTCGCAGATCCGCACAATGGACCGTTCCGAGCGTATCCGCACCTACAACTACCCGGAGAACCGCATCGCGGATCACCGCACCGGGTACAAGGCGTACAACCTGGATCAGGTGATGAACGGCGACCTGGAACCTGTCATCCAGTCAGCCATCGAACTGGACGAACAGTCCCGACTCGACGCCATCGGCGAGTAGTCCCATGGCTGGCCGGACACTGGGGGAGGCTGTGCAGGCGGCTGCCGCTTTGCTGTTGGAAGCCGGGGTGCCCAGCCCCAAGGTCGACGCCGAAATCCTCGCCGCCCATCTCCTCGGCATCGGTCTGGGGGAACTCCGGGCCCGGATGCTCGGAACTGCCGAGGCACCTGACGGTTACGATGAACTCGTTGCCGAGCGCGCGCAACGTATCCCTCTTCAGCACATCACCGGCGTGGCCCATTTCCGGTACTTGGAACTCGCCGTCGGACCCGGTGTTTTCATTCCGCGGCCCGAGACTGAATCAGTGGCCCAACTCGTGATCGACCACGTCAATGGGATGGCCCGTCCGCGGATCGTGGATCTCGGCACCGGATCGGGGGCTATTGCAGGCTCGATTGCCCACGAAGTCCCCGGAGCTGAAGTCCACGCCGTCGAATACAGTCCCTTCGCCCACGCCTGGGCGGAGAGGAATCTGGCGCCGCTGGGCGTCACACTGGTACTGGGGGACCTGCGGAACGCGTTGCCAGAACACAACGGAACCTTCGACGTCGTGGTTTCCAATCCGCCCTACATACCTGCAGAAGCCATCCCGCAGGAACCTGAAGTGGCGCTTCACGATCCGCCGGAGGCTCTATACGGCGGGGGAGCGGACGGCATGGAACTTCCGACGGCGGCCGCTGCCTCCGCAGCTCGGCTGTTGGTGGCCGGGGGCTACTTCGTAATGGAGCATGCCGAAGTCCAGGCAGGCTGGATTGCAGCCATGCTTAAACGGTCAGACTGCTGGACCAGAGTCACGACCCACCAGGACCTCAACGGCCGGGACCGCGCCACGAGCGCCGTGTTTACGCCCGGCCTTGCCAAAGCATCCTCGAAAGTGATGAAAGGATAGGGCAGTGACCACGAGCTACGACTGTACTTCCGAAGATCAACGGGCCAAAGCGCTTGAGCATGCACAGCGCGCCATAGCCGAAAAGAAATGCATAGTTTTCCCGACCGACACGGTCTACGGGATAGCGGCTGACGCTTTTTCCCCGCAGGCGGTCACTATGCTCCTCGTCTCCAAGGGCCGCGGCCGGCAGATGCCACCGCCGGTCCTTATTCCACGGCTGAATGCCCTGGACGGACTGGCTACCGACATTCCCGCGGAAGCCCGCGCGCTTGCCGAGGCTTTCTGGCCGGGCGGGCTGACCTTGATCCTGCACACCCAGCCATCGCTGGACTGGGACCTCGGGGATACAAAGGGCACTGTGGCGTTGCGGATGCCGGACGACGAGATCGCCCAGGAAATCCTGACCCTCACCGGGCCGTTGGCCGTTTCCTCCGCCAACCGCACCGGACAACCCGCAGCGCGCACAGCCGCGGAGGCTTATGGGCAACTCGCCGAATCGGTGGAGGTCTACCTTGAAGGCGGGGAGCGGCCACTTGGCGGCGGAGAGGCGCTGGCCTCAACCATCGTGGATGCCACCACCACACCGTTGCGTGTTGTCCGCGACGGTGCCATCAGCCTGGAGAAGCTCCGCGGCATCGTCCCCGGCATTTTGGGTATAGGCGAGGTCCCGGGAGCCGAAGATGAAGCCGAATCCGGCGAACCTGTTGCTGAGCCGACTAAGGCCGACGCCCACGCTGCGGCCGAACCGGAAACGGCGCAAGCGGCTCCCGAACAGGTCCCGGCCGGCACGAATCCGGGCGACGGGAGCCACGGCGCCGTGGACGCCGGCGAGGCGCCCGCGGACACCGAAACCGCCGCTGATTCGGAACCCCGCAACACATGAGCCTGCAGCGGCAGGCAATCCCCGTGCTTGACGTTGATGCCACGCCGTTGGACGTCGACGGCCTGATGGAGGTACTGCAGGGCTTCGTTGACGGCGGCGCTGCACCTGGTGGGGTCAACGGCAGCGGGGCGCGGCATCTGGTGCTGGGCCACAATCTGCACAGCGTGACTCTGTGCCACTCAGACGAACGGTTCCGTGCGCTCTACGACGATGCCGACGTCGTACTCATCGACGGCGCTCCGGTGCTGTGGCTCTGGAGCCGCGGGCGGGAGCTGGAACGGCCGGCGATGGACTACCGCCTGGGCTCAACCGACTGGATTCCGGCACTGGGCAGGCTCGTTGGGCTGAACCGCATTGCAGTGATCGGAGCAGGCCCGGAAGCCAACACTGGAGCAGTCCGCCGGCTGCGGGAAATCGTTCCAGGAGCCGAAATAGTTGGAATCGCCGGCGAAGGTTGGGACAGCGCCGTGGAATCGGCCGCCCTCACACGCCTGCACAGCCTGCGGCCCCAGATGGTGTTCCTGGGCCTTGGAATGCCGTTACAGGAAGAAGTGCTTCAGCGCTGGCTGCCCACCCTGCCGCCTGCAACGTACTGCACTGTGGGCGGAGCCATTGAGCAATTGGCCGGGGTGCAGAAGCTGGCGCCGCGCTGGTTAGGCCGGCTGGGCCTTGAATGGGCCTGGCGGCTACTGCTTCACCCGCGGCGTGTGGCCTATCGGGTCTTCGGCGAGCCTTGGGTCCTGCTTGGGCTTCTGGCAAAGCGGCGCCTGCGCAGAGGCTGATACGTCCGGTCCCGGATCCTCTAGAACTTCTGGTCCTCCAGCGGGGCAAAGCCCTTGCCGCGCAGGCCCTTGCTGAAGGCACTGGCCCATTCGGACAGTCCCTTGACGTCACCCCGGCGCAGGAAATATCCAAGGTAGCCTCCGACGTCGGCCACGAGGGACTTCAACCGGAAGTAGCGGCGGATCATGTAGCCGCGGTTCCGGTAGTAGTAGAAGCGCTTGAAGGCCGACTCCGGAACGATCACGTGCCAGCGGGCGCCGAACACGTGTTGGGTCTCGGTGAACGCATGCGGGTGCGTAATTGCCGTGGTGGTGACCGTGCCAAAGCGGATTCCCGCCTGCCGCAGCCGGAGGGTGAAATCAACCTCGTCACCGCGGATGAACAACCGCATGTCCGGCAGGCCCACCTTGAAGAACACGTCCGAACGGATCAGGGCACCGTTAAAGAAGTGCCCGTCGTTGGGCAGGAAACCGAGGCGCTCGACGGCGGCACGGTCGTGGGTCACTTTTCCGTCCAACCGGAAGAAAAAGGACAACTTCTCAGGATGTCCGGGAGCTACTACCAGCGGCAGCACAGCTTCAAGGTCCCGTGCCTCCGCCTCCCGCAGCAGGGTGGCCAGGCATTCCGGATCCGCTGGTTCAGCGTCATCGTCCATCATCCAGATCCAGCGGGCGCCGCTGGCCAGTGCCTTTAGGGTGGCCAGAGCAAAGCCGCCGGCACCACCCAGATTCGCTTCCGACCGGACATAGTCCACATTGCCGTGCCCGGCCGCCACGTCCTGTGCAGGCCTGGTGCCGCTGTCTACCAGGCAGATGGTGTCCACCACGGCAGTCTGCGCATTGATGGCGTCCAGCAGGGTTGCCAACTCGACGGGCCGGTCAAAAGTGACGGCGGCGACTGCAACCGGGTTCTGCATGGATTTCCCTTCAGAGACCGCCGGCAGATTCCCGGACGGCAGTGTGGCGCGGAGGGTGAAGGCCCATGGGCGCTAGTATCTTGACTAGAGTCCACTGTAATACAGCCCTGTTTGGCACCTCGCACTGCCTGCTGTGAGCCCGGCGACGGAGATCTTTCATCCAACCTTCCACACGAACACCCAGGCCAAGCACATGATCATGTACTTGCTGATGGCGCTCACTGCTGCCATCGTTTCCTACGCTGCAACGTGGGGGGCGAGGCTGGTAGGTAACCGCCTTGAGTTGTTCCTGCCGATCCGCAGCCGGGACATGCATGCCGTCCCGGTCTCCCGGCTCGGCGGAGTAGGCATCTTCCTCGGCGTGGTGGTGGCTTTGATTGTGGCCAGCCAGTCATTTTTTGTGCAGGACATCTACCGCAACAACGACGCGCCATGGGGCGTGCTGGCAGGAGCAGCGGTCATCGTCCTGGTGGGCGTAGTGGACGACCTGGTGGACCTGCGGTGGTGGATCAAGCTCATCGGCCAGGTTGCGGCTGCCATGGTGGTGGCCGTCTGGGGTGTGCGGATGACCATAGTTCCATCATTCTTTTCGGAGCCAATCGTCCTCGAAAATGAGACGGTCAGCGTCCTGTTGACGGCCTTTCTCATTGTCACCACCATGAACGCCTTCAACTTCATTGATGGTCTCGACGGGTTGGCCGCCGGCGTGGCAATCATCGGCGGCACAGCCTTCTTCCTGACGGCGTACTGGGTGCACCGAACCGCCACCATTCTTGACAAGTCGGACCTGGCCACGCTGTTGACGGCTGTCCTGGTAGGCAGCTGCGTCGGCTTCCTGCCGCACAACTGGTTCCCGTCCAAGATTTTCATGGGCGACTCCGGAGCCATGCTGATCGGCCTGATTATGGCCGCCGCCGGCATCGTTTCCACTGGCCAGATCACATCAGGGTTGTATGACCGCGCCAACGGTATCCCCACGATCATCCCCATCCTCCTGCCCTTCGCTGTGGTGTTCCTGCCACTCCTGGACTTCGGCCTCGCAGTGATCCGCCGGACAGCCAAGGGCCGATCACCCTGGTCCGCAGACCGGGGACACCTGCACCACAAACTGCTGGACATTGGCTACTCGCACCGTGCTGCTGTGATCCTCTTATACCTGTGGACTGCTGTACTGTCCTTCGGAGGGCTGGCACTGGCAATCTTCCCGTGGCAGATCGTGCTTCCTGTGGACATCCTGGCCGCGGTGGCAATGACGGTTGTCACCGCATGGCCCTATCTCCGCCGTGGCAGTGACGACGTCGTGACGTAGCTTTCTGAATTATTTCTATCTCGTGTAGAATTCAGGTGCGGCCCTTCGCTGCGTGATCTTCCCCGCCTGCACACCCCGACGATTGGGATCTCCATGACCTCCAACGCCGATTCCGGACGCACGTCCGGCAACGGATCCGTTGGAGTTGCCGGCCCCACTCCATCGCTGTGGCTGAGGCTCCTCAAGATGAGCGCGCTGGCCGCTGCGGCCGGACTGTCGGTGGCCGCGGTGCCTGCGGTGCTCCTGAATGGGGCTACGGGCGCTTTATCCAGCACTTTCGCGGGTCTGCTCGTAATGCTGTTCTTTGGCATCAGCCTGCTGGTAGGCCACTTTGTGGGACGACGGAATCCATCGGGAGCCATCGGGCTGTTTGTCGCCACCTACTTCGTCAAGGTTGTCGGATTTGCCGTGGTGCTGTTTGTCCTCGGCAGGCCGGACTGGCTCCACGCCAGGTGGTTCCTGATTGGAGCTGTCACAACCGTCGTTCTATGGCAGGCTGCTGAGCTGTACGGCTTCAGCAAGGCCCGCCTGCAGATCTTTAATGACCCCACTCCGGACCAGGGGAGCCAGAATGTCTGAACGTAACTCCGACCCCAAAAACTCCAGCCCTGACACCGGAAATGGTGGCGCCGGATACAACGATGGCATGGCCGTCTTCAGCTACATCATTGGCGGAATCCTCGTCTGGAGTTTGATAGGGTGGGGTCTGGATAATCTGTGGGATACCCGCTGGATTGTGCTCGCAGGCGCTCTGCTTGGAGCTCTCGGAGGATTTTACCTGTCCTACATGCACGGCCTCACCAGTAGCAAAAAACGAACTGGTGGCCGCAGTGCTGCCAGCGGACCGTCTAAGGACGGACCCAACAATGCCAAATAATTTTACAAGGGGACCAGCAGGCCAGACTGCTGCAGGAACCCGACCAACGCCCAACGATGGACACTGCAGAGAGGAAACGCGTTGATCGCGCTTGCGCTCCCGGCCCAAGATTCAGGAGAGTTCACTCCTCCTGGTATTAACGAAATGCATCTGCCGGCGGTCCTGCCGTGGGGTGCCGCAGATGGCTTCTCCAAGCAGATGCTTTTGGTGATCCTTTCGGTCGTCATTATTGCCACGTTCTTCGTGCTTGCTGCCCGTAAGCAGCAGCTCGTTCCCGGCAAGCTGCAGTTTGCAGGCGAGATGGCCTACGGTTTTGTCCGTAACGGCATCGCCAAGGACATCATCGGCGGCAGGGACTTCATGAAGTACGTCCCGCTGTTGTTCAGCCTGTTCTTCTTCATCCTGGTGAACAACATCTACGGCGCAATCCCGTTGATCCAGCTTCCCAGCTTCTCCCACGTCGGCGGCGCCTACGTCCTCGCGGGCATCGTCTACATCACCTGGATCGTCATCGGCATCAAGAAGAACGGGCTTCGCTACTTCAAGCTGGCCACCGTTCCTTCCGGAGTGCCGGTCTACATCCTGCCGCTGATCATTCCGATCGAAATAATCTCCAACTTCCTGGTCCGCCCGGTTACGCACAGCCTCCGTTTGTTTGCGACCATGCTGGCCGGCCACCTGATTGTGATGATCGCCGGGTCCGGGATTGAATTCCTCGTCATGCAGGAGAACATCCTGCTCCAGGGCACGTCCCTCCTCGTCCTGGTGGGTTCGATCGCCATGTACATGCTGGAAGCCCTGATCATGGCACTGCAGGCATACGTCTTCACCCTCCTGACGGCTATCTATATTGAAGGCGCACTCCACGCCGACAGCCACTAGGCTCCCTAAAACTTCCCCCATAGCGGGGATGAAGCAACCCAAACAACCTGCCACAGAGTTGGCATCTTGAAAGGAAGAAAAATGGAAGGCTCCATCAACGGCTCTCTGAACCTCATCGGCTACGGTCTCTCCGCAATCGGCGGTGGTATCGGTGTTGGTCTCGTGTTCGCTGCTTACATCAACGGCGTAGCACGTCAGCCGGAAGCCCAGCGCGTCCTGCAGCCGATCGCATTCCTGGGCCTCGCCCTGACTGAAGCCCTCGCCATCCTCGGCCTGGTCTTCGCCTTCGTTCTTGGCTGATCTCAGAACAAGCGAATATCCAGAACCGAGTAGAAAAGGACGGGTGAAATATGAATCAGCTGATCATCTCAGCCGCCACTGAGGGCGAAGTTAATCCTCTCGTTCCCAACGTCTGGGAAATGGGCGTTGTCCTCATCAGCTTTGCCGTGCTCATGTACATCGTGGTCAAGTATGTTGTCCCGATGTTCGAGAAGACGTTTGCGGAGCGTGCCGAAGCCATCGAAGGCGGCATTGCCAAAGCTGAGAAGGCCCAGGCTGAGGCATCTGCTGCACTCGAAGAGTACAAGCAGCAGCTGACGGACGCCCGCGCCGAAGCCAACCGCATCCGTGAGGAAGCGCGCGCCGAAGGTGCACAGATCCTGGCGGACCTGAAGGAGAAGGCGGGCGCAGAATCGGCCCGTATCACCGCTCAGGCCTACACCCAGATCGAAGCCGAGCGTCAGGCGGCAGTTGTATCCCTGCGCTCGGAGGTGGGCACCCTCGCCACCACCCTGGCAGGACGCATTGTTGGTGAAGCACTTACCGATGATGAGCGTGCAGCACGTGTTGTTGACCGCTTCCTGGCAGATCTGGAGAGCCAGAACGCAGGTGCAGCTAAGTAATGGCAGGTGTATCGAGCGAATCGCTGACCACAGCGCTGACAGAACTGGAAGCCAAGCTTTCAGATGCGTCGCTGCAGTTGGCTACGGAACTCTTCGGAATCCTGGGAACGCTGGACAGCTCGGCCGGCTTGCGCCGTGCCCTGACTGACCCGTCCCGCAGCGGTGAGGAAAAGTCTGCGCTTGTCAGGCAGCTCGTTGGCGGAAAGGTTTCCGCCGATGCTGCGGATATCGCAGCCGGATTGGCCAGCCTGCGCTGGGCTTCGGCACGCGATATTGGCGATGCACTCGAGACGCTTGGGGTAACGGTTGCAATAGCCGTTGCTGAAAACAAGTCGGCCGTTTCTGCCTCCGGAATCACCGGCCTGGAAGAGCTGGAGAATGATTTGTTCTCCTTCAACCAGGTTGTGGCTTCCAGCCACGAGGCACAACGTGCTCTGTCTGAGCCGCAGGCCAGTGCAGCTGCAAAGATCACTTTGGCGCACAAGCTTGTGCCGGGTGCCTCCGAGGAAGCAAAGGTCCTCATCGCGCAGGCCGTATCGAACCCGCGTGGGCTCAAACCCGGCCGCCTCGTGAACCGTTTTGCAGAGCTTGCAGCCAAACGGCAGCAGCGCTGGATTGCGACCGTCACTGTGACGCGTTCCCTGACAGACACCCAGCTGGGCCGGCTTCAGTCGGCACTCAACGCCCTGTACCGCCGTGAGCTGAAGATCAACGTCACCGTTGATCCCGCGCTTATCGGAGGTATCCGGGTGCAGGTGGGCGACGAAGTACTGGACGCCTCCGTGGTGGCCCGGCTGGGTGAACTTAACCGCCAGCTGGCCGGCTAGCCGGACAAGCACAACTTAACTGATAGAAACCCCGGTCATCGTGAGCAACGATGATCACGAAAACAGGAGAGCAGGGACTGCAGATGGCCGAATTGACCATCAACGCCGACGACGTCCGTAATGCGCTGAACGAGTTCGCGGCGTCCTACGAACCCGGAAACGCAGAACGCGTAGAGGTCGGCCGCGTAACCACCGCAAGTGACGGCATCGCCCGTGTTGAGGGCCTTCCCTCGGTCATGGCGAACGAGCTGCTTCGCTTCGAGGACGGCACCCTGGGCCTGGCCCAGAACCTCGACGTCCGCGAGATCGGCGTCATCGTACTCGGTGACTTCACCGGCATCGAAGAAGGCCAGGAAGTGCACCGCACCGGGCAGGTTCTGTCCGTACCCGTGGGCGACGCTTTCCTCGGCCGTGTTGTCGACCCGCTGGGCGTGCCCATCGACGACCTCGGCGAGATCAAGGCCGAGACCACCCGTGCACTGGAACTCCAGGCTCCGGGCGTAACCCAGCGTAAGTCGGTCCACGAGCCGATGCAGACCGGCCTGAAGGCCATCGACGCGATGATTCCGATTGGCCGTGGCCAGCGTCAGCTGATTATCGGTGACCGCCAGACCGGCAAATCCGCCATCGCGATCGACACCATCATCAACCAGAAGGCCAACTGGGCTTCGGGCGATGTGACCAAGCAGGTTCGCTGCATCTATGTGGCTATCGGCCAGAAGGCGTCCACCATCGCCGCTGTCCGCCAGACCCTCGAGGACAACGGCGCGCTGGAATACACCACCATCGTGGCTTCCCCTGCGTCGGACCCCGCCGGCTTCAAGTACCTTGCACCGTACGCCGGTTCGGCCATCGGCCAGCACTGGATGTACGGCGGCAAGCACGTCCTCATCGTGTTTGATGACCTCTCCAAGCAGGCCGAGGCTTACCGTGCAGTATCACTGCTGCTGCGCCGTCCGCCGGGACGCGAAGCCTACCCCGGCGACGTCTTCTACCTGCACTCCCGCCTCCTGGAGCGTTGTGCCAAGCTCTCTGATGAGCTCGGTGCCGGCTCCATGACCGGGCTGCCGTTGATCGAGACCAAGGCGAACGACGTTTCCGCCTACATCCCGACCAACGTAATCTCCATTACTGATGGCCAGATCTTCCTGCAGTCTGACCTCTTCAACGCCAACCAGCGCCCCGCTGTTGACGTGGGTGTTTCTGTCTCCCGCGTTGGCGGTTCGGCGCAGGTGAAGTCCATGAAGAAGGTCTCCGGTACGTTGAAGCTGGAGCTTGCCCAGTACCGGGACATGCAGGCATTCGCCATGTTCGCCTCGGACCTGGATGCGGCTTCCCGCCAGCAGCTGACCCGTGGGGCGCGCCTGATGGAACTGCTCAAGCAGGGCCAGTACTCGCCGTTCCCGGTCGAGAACCAGGTCGTTTCCATCTGGGCCGGTACCAACGGCTACCTGGACGACGTTCCGGTTGAAGACGTCAACCGCTTCGAGACTGAGTTCCTGGAGCACCTGACCCACAAGTCCTCGATCCTCACCACGCTGGCACAGACCAACGTAATGGACGACGACACCGCAGAAGCACTGAAGACCGCGATCGTGGACTTCAAAAAGGGCTTCTTCGGTGAGGGTGACAACCACCTGGTAGGAGCCGGCCACGAGGAGCACAACGCTATCTCTGACGCCGAGGTCGACCAGGAAAAAATCGTCAAGCAGAAGCGCTAGTTCCGCTGACCTGATGTGCCGGGCCGCCCAGGTCCGGCACATCGGGTTTACGGAATCTTAGGAAAGGATAAGTATGGGAGCCCAGATTCGGGTCTACCGCCAGAAGATCAGCTCGACCACGTCGATGCGCAAGATCTTCAAGGCGATGGAACTGATCGCTACCTCGCGCATCGGCAAGGCCCGTGCGCGCGTAGCAGCTTCACTGCCTTACGCGAACGCGATCACGCGTGCCGTTTCTGCTGTCGCAAGCCAAAGCGAAATCGACCACCCTCTGACCACTGAGCCGGAGCAGATCCGCCGCGCCGCCGTCCTGGTAATCACCTCGGACCGTGGCCTGGCAGGTTCCTACTCGGCAAGTGTGCTCAAGCAGGTGGAAGGTCTCAATGAGCTGCTCCACGCCGAAGGCAAGGAAGTTAAGACCTACCTCGTCGGCCGCAAGGCGCAGGCGTACTTCGACTTCCGCAACCGTCCGTCCGAGCAGGTCTGGACCGGCGGAACGGATGCTCCGGAGTTTGCTACCGCCCGCGAAATCGGCGAAGTGCTGCTGGCCGAATTCGCCAAGGACTACGAGGACGGGGGAGTGGACGAGATCCACGTCGTCTACACCCGCTTCAAGTCAATGGTGACGCAGGAACCGACAGTCATCCGCTTGTTGCCGCTTGAGGTCGTGGAGGAGGAGGCCGCTTCGGACACGGACCTGCTGCCCCTCTATGAGTTCGAGCCGGAATCCGAGCGGGTTCTTGATGCCCTGCTTCCGCGGTACATCGAGTCCCGACTCTTCGCAGCCATGTTGCAGGCAGCAGCTTCGGAGCTTGCCGCACGCCAGCGGGCCATGAAGTCCGCGGGCGACAACGCTACGGACCTCATCAAGAAGTACACGCGTCTGCGCAACACGGCCCGCCAGGCTGAAATTACGCAGGAGCTTTCCGAGATTGTGGCCGGTGCCGACGCCCTCGCGTCGTAGCCCCCGCTTCGGGCACAGCTAGTCCTGCATCAAAGATAGAACTTAACCCCACGCCATCTACTGAGTGAAGTGAGAGAGATGACTGCCACTGCTACCGAACACGTAGCCGCCACGTCCGGTGCTACCGGCCGTATCGCCCGTGTTATCGGCCCGGTTGTCGACGTCGAATTCCCGGCTGACGCAATCCCGTCGATTTACAACGCCCTCACCACCGAGATTACTCTCAACGGTGAGACCAAAACCATCACGTTCGAGACCTCCCAGCACCTGGGTGACAACCTCATCCGCGCCATCTCGCTTCAGGCAACCGACGGACTCGTCCGCGGCACGTCGGTCGTCGACTCCGGCGCTCCGATCTCCGTGCCTGTTGGCGACGGCGTCAAGGGCCACATCTTCAACGTCCTGGGCCAGCCCCTGGACGTTGCAGAGTCGGAACTGGACATCAGCGAACGCTGGCCCATCCACCGCAAGGCTCCTGCCTTCGCGACGCTCGAAGGTTCCACCGAGATGCTGGAAACCGGCATCAAGGTCATCGACCTTCTCACCCCGTACATCAAGGGTGGAAAGATCGGCCTCTTCGGCGGCGCCGGCGTGGGCAAGACCGTTCTGATCCAGGAAATGATCACCCGCGTTGCGCGCAACTTCGGTGGTACTTCCGTCTTCGCCGGTGTTGGCGAGCGTACCCGTGAGGGCAACGACCTCTGGGTTGAAATGGAGGAGGCAGGCGTTCTCAAGGACACTGCCCTTGTGTTCGGCCAGATGGATGAGCCGCCGGGAACGCGTCTGCGTGTTGCACTGTCCGCTCTGACCATGGCGGAGTACTTCCGCGATGTGCAGAACCAGGACGTGCTGCTCTTCATCGACAACATTTTCCGCTTCACGCAGGCAGGTTCTGAGGTTTCCACCCTCCTCGGCCGTATGCCGTCAGCTGTGGGCTACCAGCCGAACCTGGCAGACGAGATGGGTCTCCTCCAGGAGCGCATTACGTCCACCAAGGGCCACTCCATCACCTCGATGCAGGCCATCTACGTTCCCGCAGATGACTACACCGACCCGGCCCCGGCAACGACCTTCGCACACCTCGACGCAACCACGGAACTTTCCCGTGAAATCGCCTCCCGTGGTCTGTACCCGGCCGTTGACCCGCTGACGTCGACCTCCCGCATCCTGGATCCCCAGTACATCGGCAAGGACCACTACAACACCGCTGTGCGCGTGAAGCAGATCCTGCAGAAGAACAAGGAACTCCAGGACATCATCGCCATCCTCGGCGTTGACGAACTCTCCGAAGAGGACAAGATCGTCGTGTCGCGTGCACGCCGCATCCAGCAGTTCCTCTCGCAGAACACCTACACCGCCAAGCAGTTCACCGGCGTCGAAGGCTCCACCGTGTCCATCAAGGACACTGTTGAAGGCTTCACGGCGATCTGTGACGGCGATCTCGACCACGTGGCAGAGCAGGCGTTCTTCAACGTTGGTGGCCTCGATGACGTCGAGCGCCAGTGGGCCAAGATCCAGGAACAGACCAAGTAATATGGCTGAGCTTGAGGTTGAGATTGTCGCGGCGGACCACTTTGTGTGGTCCGGAGCGGCCAAGATGGTGAAGGCCCGTACCAGCGATGGTGAAATTGGGATCCTCCCCGGCCACTCGCCACTGCTGGCGATCCTGGCCGAGGGTGAACTGGCCATTGAGCCGGTTTCCGGTGACCGCCTGTCGGTAGCTGTAGACGGAGGATTTTTTTCCGTAGACAACGACCGGGTGGTTATTGTTGCCGACAACGCCCAGTTGGGTGAAGCGGCTACTGCAGGGATCCGCTAGTACCACCTTGATGGACGCACTGAGTTTTCCGTTCATCGCCATAGCAGTCGCTCTGGGACTGTTGATTATTGCACTGTGCCTCTCCGGGGTGCGCCGCATAACATTGCGGCGCGCCCTGGGCACCGTGGACGCCTCCATTTGCCTGTCGGGAAACCGCTGGCAGATGGGGGTTTGTCGTTACCAGGACAACGAGCTGGAATGGTTCAAGCTGCTGTCATTGAATGTGCGGCCCCGGTATTCATTCAAACGCAGCTCCTTGGAGCTGCTGGGACGCCGAGCCCCCACTGAGGGTGAACTGGTGAAGGTTCAGCCCGGCGTAGTGATCGTGGATCTTCGCTATGAAGGCCGCGACGTACGGCTCGCCATGAAGTTCGATGCCTACACCGGACTGTCGTCCTGGTTGGAGGCAGGGCCGGTTATCGGAGTAGGTACCTGGCGTTAGGGGCCGGTAACGGACCCAGGCGACGCTACCGCAACGGCCACTACCAAATGATCCCCGGTATATATACCGAGGATCATTTGGTAGTGGCTGCCGGCGAACTGCCGGAAACCGCCGAGGCTAGACCAGCGTTACACCGGTGGCCTGCGGACCCTTGGCGCCCTGACCGATCTCGAACTGAACCCGCTGGTTCTCATCGAGGGTCTTGAAGCCGCCCGTCTGGATTTCGGAGTAGTGAACGAAGACGTCTCCATCGGAGTCATCCGGGGTGATGAAGCCGAAACCCTTTTCAGCGTTGAACCACTTGACGGTTCCCAGTGCCATTTATTTCTCCTCATTGTGGAACTAATTTCAGTCCAGCACACTGCGTGCTGGCCTGGTTACTCCGCGAGAAGAATCCTGACCTGCTGTCCCCAAAAGGTTCCGGCGTTGCAGGAGCTTCGCGCTCGCAACATGTCTTGCGAGCATGAAAAACACCTACACAAAGACTGCTCTAAGAATTCCACGGCAGTCGCTTCTGGTCAACGGTTTGGGTGGCCGTACGGACAAATTTCGCGTAAAAAACAGGTAAACCCCGTGGTCAGAGGCTTAATGGGCTAACTGTGCGCCCCCGCCGGAGGGCTGAGGCTGCGGATGCATAAGCCACTTGCCCTTCCGGAGGACGCCGCAAAGCTCCAACCCCTCGCGAACCACCACTGCGTCGGCGCGAAGGCCGCGGCGCAGCCCGCCTGCTTCATCCGAGAGCCCCAGGACAGCGGCCGGGACCGCGGTGGCGGAAAAGACCGCATCGGGCAAAGGGATTCCGGCTGCCACCGTGCGTCGGACCACATCGAGGAGGGTCGCCGTACCCCCCGCGATCGAGCCCGTGGCATCCAGGGTGGCAACACCGTCAGTCACGGTCACGGGAGACGGTCCCAGCATGTACTTTCCGTCAGAAAGCCCGGCAGCCGCCATCGAATCCGTCACCAGGGCGATGTTGGCACGCCCTACCAGCCCAAAAACTGTTGCCACCGTCTCCGGAGCAAGATGGGTGTCA
Source organism: Pseudarthrobacter sp. TRD_SC_9 (assembly GCF_055361265.1). Lineage (NCBI taxonomy): Bacteria > Bacillati > Actinomycetota > Actinomycetes > Micrococcales > Micrococcaceae > Pseudarthrobacter > Pseudarthrobacter sp. TRD_SC_9. The sequence continues at coordinate 2,502,342 of NZ_CM143956.1, read as the reverse complement.
TCGGCAATAAGTTCCACAACGGCGTGGCCGGCGGCAGCGATGCGAAGGCACGCAGCGACGGGACCGGGTGAGCGGTGATGGAGCGGAGGCATGCCGTTGAAGAGATGGGTGACGGTGGGCAGGGGACTGCTGCCGTCAAAACCCTCGGAGGCGAGTCCGTCCCGTGCCGCGGCCAGCGATGCGGCGGTTGTCGGGTCATCCGCATCGGTATGTCCCAGTGAGGGGACAACACCGTGGGACGTCAGTAGATCCACTAGCTCGCCTGCCCCGGGCAATTCGGGGGCATAGGTCATGGTGGCCAGCTTGCCGCGGGCGGCTGCCAGCAGGTCCGCGGTTAGCTCAAGGTCCGGATTCAGGAGGTAGTCAGGATTCTGGGCGCCGCAGCGCGCACGCGACAGAAATGGGCCCTCGAGGTGGATTCCGGCAAGGAGGCCCTCTTCCGTGAGCCTGCTGAGAAGCTCGACTCCCCGCAGCAGCGCCGCTGGCGGCGCAGTGACCATGCTGGCGAGCAGGGTGGTCGTTCCGGCGCGGTGCAGGAAGTCGATCGCGTGCCGGGCGGATGATTCGTCACCGGCCGGGAAATCGCCGCCATTGCCGCCGTGGCAGTGGATATCAATCAGCCCGGGGAGAATCTGGCTGCCGTCGGGCAGGAACGTCGTTTCCACGCCCGCAAATCCATTGGCTTCCGCCGGGAATCCGTCCCTTGGGCCGGCATAGGCAATCCGGTCACCGTCCACAGCCAGCAGGGCGTCCGGGATGGACTGACCGTCCGTGATGATGTTCCCCGCCAGAATGAAGCGTGAAGACGCGGGTGGGACAAAGAACGCCGGGCTGTAAGTCATGGACTGATTCTAGAGGTGCCGTACCTCAGAACAGCCGGGACCCGCTGTCGTCAACACCCCGCATGGCGTCGTAGTCCAGGGTGATGCAGTCGATGCCGCGGTCGGCTGCCAGGACTTTCGCCTGCGGTTTGATTTGCTGGGCTGCAAAAATGCCGCGGACCGGTGCCAGCAGAGGGTCGCGGTTGAGCAGTTCCAGATACCGGGTGAGCTGTTCGACGCCGTCAATGTCGCCCCTGCGCTTGAGCTCGATGGCTACGGTGGAACCGTCGGCGTCCCGGGCCAGGATGTCCACAGGCCCGATCGCCGTGAAGTACTCGCGGCGGATGAGGGAGAACCCGGTACCCAGGGTTTCAATCTGTTCGGCCAGCAGACGCTGGAGATCTGCCTCCACACCGTCCTTGATAAGCCCGGGATCAACGCCAAGATCGTGCGAGGAATCGTGCAGCTGTTCATGGATATTGATGATCAGCCGGTCGTCGGTTTTGGTGGACTGAACCGTCCACTGCTCCATTACGCCGGTTTCCAGCTCCACGTCGTCGGGGGAGGCCACGCGGAGCGTGGCAGGCGGGCTCATCCAGTTCAGCGGCTTGTAGGAGCCGCCGTCGGAATGGACCAGGACGGAGCCGTCGGCCTTGACCACCAGCAGCCGGGTGGCAAGCGGGAGGTGGGCCTTCAGGCGGCCGACGTAATCAACTGAGCAACGGGCAATGACTAGACGCACGCGGACAAGACTACCGGGTTGTACCGTAGAGGAATGCCACGTTCCAACCGACCACGCCGGCCCGGTGTACGGAAGGGAAACCCCCTGAACGCCGTGCCCGAGCTGGATCTGGAGCGCGCGCGTTCCGGCATCGCCCGGCGTGAGAGCGCCCCGGACGGCGACTGGATTGTCCGCACCATGACCGCACGCAACGCCGAGAAAACTTACATCTGCCCCGGTTGCTCCCGTCAGGTCCCGCCCGGAATCGCCCACCTGGTGGTGTGGAAGGACGACCACATTTTTGGCAGTTCCGTCGGCCTGGCCGAGAGGCGGCACTGGCATGCGAACTGCTGGCAGGGCCGCACCTACCGCTACCGCTAAACCCTGCCGCTGAGCCATGCGGCGCCCGGCTAAGCTGTAAGGCATGACTTTTGACCCGTCGTCGTACGTTTTCCACCAGCCTTCCGCCCCTGCCCCCATCCGGGCGGCCACGGTCCTTCCGGCCAAACGGGAGAATGTAGAGCTGCATACGGAAGACGGCCTCACCCTGGTGGGGGAGCTGGCGATGCCTGAGTCGGGGGCCGTGACGGCCACCTTGATCGCTCTTCATCCGTTGCCCACCCATGGCGGCTTCATGGATTCGCACGTGTACCGCAAGGCGTCCTACCGACTGCCTGCGTTGGCCGGAGTGGCGATACTCCGGTTCAACACGCGTGGCACCTCCTCGCCGCGTGGAACCAGCCAGGGTGAGTTCCAGGACGGCAAAGGCGAGAGGTATGACGTCGAAGCTGCAGTGCAGTTTGCCGTCGACCACGGGCTGCCGAACCGCTGGCTGGTGGGCTGGAGCTTCGGCACGGAGCTGGCGCTGATGTACGGGGCTGTGGAGCCGGTGGCCTCGCAGACGGAAGGCGCTGTGCTGCTTTCCCCGCCGCTGCACCGGGCCGGCGACGGGGACCTGGATGCCTGGGGCGTTTCAGGGAAGCCGTTGACCGTGCTGGTGCCGGAGCACGACGACTACCTCAAACCGGACGAAGCGCAGGCACGCTTCAGCAAGGTGCCGCAGGCCCGGATCCTGGGCGTCAACGGTGCCAAGCACCTGTGGGTAGGGGAGAAGTATGCGGCGCGGGTCCTCAACGAGATAGTCGACGACGTCACGCCCGCCGGTGCCGGCCCCACAGGCCTTCCCCAGGAGTGGTCCGGACCGATGGCCACCGCACCAGCCTGAGTCGCTCCAACGTTCGAGCCGGCGCCGATCAGCGGATGGAGCGGCTGTCCGCTAGTGGCTGTCCTGGCGGACGATGAAGACTTCCTTGACCAGCAGCAGGACGGCCGCTGCGGTGGGGATGGCGATGAGGGCACCGAGGATTCCCAGGAGGGACCCGCCGGCAATGACGGAGATCACGGCAACGGCGCCCGGGACGGCCACCGCCTTCTGCATGATGCGCGGCGAGATGAAGTAGGCCTCAAACTGCAGGTAGGCGAAGTAGCAGACGGCGTAGATGGCCGTGGTTTGCCAGCCGACGGTCAGTGAAATCAGGAGGACGACTACGGCTGCAATCAATCCGCCCACCAGGGGAATGAAGGCCAGCAGGGCAACCACAAACGCCAGCAGAACGGCGAACGGTATGCCCAGGATGGACATCACGATGAAGGCGAAGGTGGCGTTAAGTACGGCAACGCATGCCTGACCGATGACGTAATTGCCCACCGAGCGGGTGATCTGCTCCGATAGTACTTCCACCCGGGCACGGCGGGACCGCGGCGCGAGCCGGTAGCCCCACCGTTTCATGGAGGGCATGGCCGCCAGGAAGTACAGGCTCAGGACCAGCACGATCAAGGTTCCGAAAAGGCCGTTTGCCACCGTTGATCCGAAACCCACCACGCCGCCAAAAATCCCGCTCATCGCCTGGGGATCATTGGCGAACTTTTCGAGTTCCTCATTGATCCGGTCGCGGATGCCGAACTGGTCGTCAGCACTGCGGAAGAGATCGGAGTTGATAAAGTCCCGGATCCAGGTTGGTGCCTGCTCCACGACTTCCGTGACCTGTTCCACGATGGTGGGAATCAGGATGGCGATAAAACCGGCCACCGATGCCGCCAGGACACCAACGGACACCAGGATGCCGGCCGGCCGGGGAATCCTGCGCCCTTCCAGCCAGCGGACGACCGGATCCAGGCCAAGCGCGATGAACAGAGCGGTGACGATCCACAGCAGCAACTGTGTGATGTTGCTCCCGATCCAGAAGAACAGGAGCGCGCAGCCCACGCCCACCGTCCCCATAAAGCCGAAATACAACGGGTGTTGGAACGGCGTCCGTGCGCCGGCCTGCGCGAGAGCGGCGTCCGGGCCTTCAGCAGCCGGATGGCTCCCGGAGGACGGGTCTGCCATGCGCTGTTCCGGCGGCATTTCGAAGCGCCGCCGCGGCTGGGCGCCGGGGAGGGGCTGCCGGAGCTTTTGCACCAGGGCCCCGAACGCCGCCTGCGGGAATGGACGCCTCCCGGCGGCCTGCACAGCGGCCGGAACGGCAGGTTCGGGTTGTTGGGTGGGCTCGGTGGCTGTTGGGCCTGCCATGGAGTCGACTGAAGAGTCGGCCGAGGAGTCGGCTTGCGGGTTCCCGGCGGGCGATTCCTGATGTTCAGTCACTGGAGTTTGGTGCCCTTACCGTGCATGGCACCGCTGCCGCGGGCCTGATGTGATGATCATCGCAAACACTATCAGCAGCCTTGCCAGCGGCGGGATGGAACGTTTTAGCGGGCCCTGCCACGAGCCGTGATTGACTCGCCGACTGAGGTATTAGTAATAAAACCGTTACCATTGAAGATAAACCCCGCTGATGATAGGTGATTCCTTGCGTTTCAAGACTGCAGCCGCACTCGTGCTGCTCGGCCTCCTTACTCTCCTGGCCGGCATCGGACAGAAGACCATCTGGGCTCCTTCGGAGACTTTCACCGCCTCGGTGGCAGGTGAACCGGCCGCCGCTCCGCTGACAGTGATCGATGAGAAACTCCGCACAATCCATGGTGGAACCGTCAAGATCGACGTCAAGGGTGACGGCGGCTTCTTCCTCGCTGTAGGCCGTCCGGGAGACGTTGATGCCTGGGTTGGCGGGACAAGCCATAACACCGTTAGTGGTGTCTCCGAGGATCAGAAGTCACTGCAGGTGGAACACACCGACGGCGAGGCCACAGCGCCGACGCCCACCGGATCCGATCTGTGGGTTTCCAGCGAGAACGCCAACGGGCAGCTTGACTACACCTGGACGGCTCCGGCCGACGGCGAGTGGTCCCTGCTCCTGGCCGGCGATGGTACTGCCGCCGCACCCACGGAGATTTCCATGACGTTCCCTAATGACACCTCTACCCCGTGGGCAGTTCCACTGATTGTTGCAGGCTCGCTGATCCTCTTCGCAGGGATCGTTCTCCTGGCCCTCGGCTTGTTCCGTGGCAAGGACGGCGGCCGGGGCAGGAAGAACGCCGGGAAGAACGGCGACGGCGGCAACAAAACCCGCAGTACTGCCAAGTCGCCCTTCGTTCCCCACGATCCATCCGCTGCGGGTACCGACGTCCCGGCCGCTGGTGGCACCGAAAACCCTGACGCCGGGAAGCCCGGCGCCCGCCTTCGGTTGGTCGTCGCTGCCGCGACGGCCGCCGTCGTGGTTGGAACCGGCGCTCCGGCGCTTGCCGCTACTCCGGCGCCCACGGACTCCACCGGCGCGCCATCAACGGAAGTGGCAGGGGCGCCCGTTGCCCCGGTTCTGCTCGAAGCGCAGCTGCGCCGCGTTCTGGAACAAGTAGCCAGCACCGTTGACGCAGCCGATGCCGCGAAAGACGCCAGCAAGCTCCAACCGCGGGTGGCGGAAACGGAACTTGAAGTACGTACCCAGAACTACAAGATCAGTGCAGCCGTTGGCTCCTATGCCGCCCGGACGCCCGTCCGCTCCACCAAACTGCTGACCAGCGTCGTGACGGAGCAGCCGCAGTGGCCACGTTCCGTGCTGGCAGTGACCCAGGGCGAAGGAAATGCTGTCCCCCAGCTTCTGACATTGGTCCAGAACTCTCCGCGTGAGAACTACAAGCTGACCAAGACCACGTTGCTCCAGCCAGGCGTCACCCTGCCGGCCCTTGACCGTGACGGTGCTGCGCAGACGTTGGCTCCTGCCGACAAGTCCGGACTGCTGTACAGCGGCGATGAAGCCCTTGCCGGCCTGGCCGACCGCCTGACCACTGCCGAATCGGCATTCAAAGACAAGCTGGTAGACGGAGCCGCCTCGCCGTACATCGCGGACACGCTGTCCTACCAGGATGAGGTTGTCACCGCCGGGACCAACGGTACGTTCGCCTTCACCCACAAGGTTGATCCGGCGAGCACCACAGTGTTCCGGACCGGCGACGGCGGCGCGCTGGTGCTCGGCAGGCTCACTTTTGCCTTTGATGGCACGCCCAAGGCCGAAGGTGACAAGCTGACCATCGGTGAAGACGCTGCCGTCCTGGCCGGCGGCACCGAAACTGCTACAGGTATGGTGCTGAACTTCGCGGAGTCCGTAGCCGTCTACGTTCCGCCGGCAGGTTCCGCGGATCCCATGCAGCTCATTGCCGCGAACCGTGGACTGGTGGGGGCCAGCTTCAAGTAGCGGCAGTTGTGCGCGTCATGCGGCGCAGCGCCCAATGGCGCCGGCGGGGCATCGAGTGGCTAAAGTGGGAGGCATGAGTTCGCCTGCTTCCCGTCCAGTCCAGCCCGCCGGCGCCAGCCAGCTTAACCTGCGTGGCGCCGTCGACCTTTCCTCCCTGAAACAGCGGCCTCCGGCTGCACCGCCCGGTGCATCTGCTGTCCAGAGCGGTGGTGGAGCACCTGGAGCTGAAACTTCAGCAGGTGCCGCCGCCGAGCGCGCGCCCGGCGCGCAGGCATCGCTAAGGGTTGAGGTCACCGAACAGAACTTCCAGGGCCTGGTGGAACTGTCTGCCCAGGTTCCTGTCGTCTTTGTCCTGTGGTCGACACTTGCGCTTGAGTCCGCAGGCCTGCGTGACACCTTGGGAAGGATCGTGGACAGCTACGCCGGCAGGCTCGTGCTGGGCGCAGCCGACATCGATTCCTTCCCGCAGCTGGCTCAGGCCTTCCAGGTCCAATCCGTGCCAACCGCCGTGGCAGTGCTCAAGGGCCAGCCCGTCCCGCTGTTCCAGGGTTCCGCGGATGAGAGCCAGATCCGGAGCCTGCTGGACGAACTCCTCAAGGTCGCCGCGGCCAACGGCGTCGCCGGCAACGTGGGCGGGGGAGCTGCCGAAGCCGACCAGCCTGCACCACTGCCGCCGCTGCATCAGGAAGCCTACGACGCCATCGAGGCCGGGGATTTCGCCGCCGCAGCGGCTGCCTACCGCCAGGCCCTCCGGGAGGCCCCGGCGGACACCCAGGCGAAGGAAGGCCTGGCCCAGGTGGAACTGATGGCCAGGCTGCAGCCCCTGTCCGCCGAGGACAGCGAGGCTCTGCGCACCCTTGCAGCCAACGAACCGGATAACCTTGATGCCCAGCTTGGCGTGGCAGACCTGGACATCGCCGGCGGGCACGTCGAGGACGGGCTCAACCGGGTGGTTGCATTCATTGGCCGGAACTTCGGGCCGGAACGTGAGGCCGCCCGGGTCCGCCTGCTTGAGCTCTTCGACGTTGTGGGGGTGTCCGACCCGCGGGTGGTCGCGGCCCGCCAGGCCCTGGCACGCGTGCTGTTCTAGTGGCAGACCCGCTGCTCTTTACACCGCTGTCATTGCGCTCGCTGGAACTGCCCCACCGGGGCTGGGTTTCGCCGATGTGCCAGTACAGCTGTGAGCCCGGCGAAGCGGAGGGAGTTCCCACAGACTGGCATCTGGTGCACCTCGGATCCTTCGCGATCGGCGGCGCTGCCCTGATCCTTACAGAGGCGGCCGCGGTTAACCCAGCGGGCAGGATCAGCCCCAGGGACGCCGGCATCTACAACGACGCCCAAGTGCAGTCGTGGCGCCGGATCACCGATTTCATCCACAACAACAGCAATGCCAAAATCGGTGTCCAACTGGCGCACGCGGGGCGAAAGGCCTCCACCTATTGGCCGTTCTCAGGCAGTACTGGCAGCGTCGAAGCTGCCGACGGCGGCTGGGAGACAGTAGGCCCGTCGCCGGTGGCATTCGACGGCTACGCAACGCCCAGGGAAATGACCGAGGAGGACATCCTGGCCGTTATTGCCGACTTCAGGTCGGCAGCCCTGCGCGCGGTGGAAGCCGGGTTCGACACCGTGGAGATCCATGGCGCCCACGGCTACCTGCTGCATCAGTTCCAGAGTCCCCTCATTAACCAGCGCAGCGACTCCTGGGGCGGTCACGAGGCCGGCCGCAACCGGTTGATGCTGGCCGTGGTGGACACCGTCCGCGAGGCCATTCCGGACGGCATGCCGTTGCTGCTCCGGATTTCCGCAACGGACTGGGCTGACGGCGGTGTGGACATTGACGCCTCCGTGCGCCTTGCGGCTAAGGCAGCTGAGCGCGGCGTTGATTTGATTGACGTTTCCAGTGGCGGCGCCGTTGCCCACCAGAACATCCGCCCGGGGCCTGGCTACCAGACCGCGTTTGCGGCGACAATCCGGGAACAGGCCGGCGTCGCTACCGGAACTGTCGGCATGATTACCACAGCCGAACAGGCAGAACACATCCTTGTCAGCGGCCAGGCGGACGCCGTGTTCCTGGCTCGCGCTGCCCTGCGTGATCCGCACTGGTGGCTGCGTGCCGGCGTCGAGCTCGGCTTCCGGCAGGACTGGCTTCCGCAATACCAGCGGGCTTATCCCCGGCGTTCGTATTAGGCGTTTGTTGTTGCGCTGAATTTACTGCCCATGTACTGCCGATGTACCTCCGGAACCGCAGCCTGATCATCCTCCGTACGCCTGGAGCCCTACTCCTCCGGGAGGACTCTCCCAAGGGATGGAGCGGACTAGGCTGGCACCATGACTGCTCAATACCCGCTGCCGGACCTGCCCACGCCGCCGCCGGACGGTGGCTCCGTACCCGCGCTCGCCATCCGTGGACTGGCCAAGAGGTTCGGCGAGAAGATCGCCGTCAACGGCATCAGCCTTGATGTTCCCGCCGGTTCATTTTTCGGCGTGGTCGGCCCTAACGGCGCCGGCAAGACCACCACACTGTCGATGGCCACCGGGCTCCTGCGTCCGGACCTCGGATCCGCGGCTGTCCACGGAGTCGACGTCTGGCAGCGTCCGCTTGAGGCCAAAAAGCTGCTGGGCATCCTCCCCGACGGTGTCCGCCTGTTTGACAGGCTCACCGGCGAACAGCTGGTCACTTACGCCGGCCTGCTGCACGGCATGGACGGGGATACCGTGGCCGCCCGCGTTGCGGACCTGATGGCTGCCATGGATCTGGTCAAGGACGCCGGAACCCTGGTGGTTGATTATTCTGCAGGCATGACAAAGAAGATCGCCCTGGCTTCTGCACTGATCCATGCGCCGCGCGTGCTGGTCCTCGATGAACCTTTCGAATCGGTGGATCCTGTGTCCGCCGCGAATATCCGCTCAATCCTTGATGGCTACGTGGCGTCCGGCGGCACCGTCATTGTCTCCAGCCACGTGATGGATCTGGTTCAGCGGATGTGTGACCGGGTTGCCGTCGTGGCCGGCGGCCGGCTTCTTGCGGCAGGGACCATTGATGAGGTCAGGGACGGTGCATCGCTGGAAGACCGGTTTGTGCAGCTGGTAGGCGGCCGCCACACCACGGAAGGGCTGGAATGGTTGCGCACCTCCTAAGGCTCAAGCTGACCCTGCTGCGCAACGGACTGCGGCGCAGCCCATGGCAGCTGGTGGGCATCGTCATCGGCGCCCTGTACGCAGTGGGGATTGTCGTCACGCTGGTGGTTGGCCTGGTGATGCTGCGCCAGGCAGACATCGCCCTTGCACAGACAATCATCGTGCTCAGCGGTTCCGCTGCAGTGCTGGGCTGGGCCCTGATTCCGGTGGTCCTTTCCTCCGTGGACCTCACCCTCGACCCATCACGCTTCACCACCTACGCCATCCCCATGCCCCAGATGCTGGTTGGACTTGCGCTGGGCGGGCTGATCGGGATTCCCGGGGCCGTCACCGCTCTGACCTCACTGGGCACAGTGGCCACATGGTCCCATGGTGTGTTGCCGGCTGCAGGAGCCCTTGTTGGGGCGGTACTCGGAACCATGACGTGCATCGTCATCGCCCGGGTGACCACCACTGCCACCGCAGGCCTGGCGTCTTCACGGAAGTTCAAGGACGTCAGCGGCATCATTGCGTTCATCCCATTGATGCTGCTTGGCCCCATCGGCGTCGGCGTGACACAGGGGATCAGCAGCTCGGCAGGGTTCCTGCCGGTCCTGGCACAGGCTCTTTCCTGGAGCCCACTGGGGGCGGCATGGTCCGTCGGGGGCGATCTCGCGGCCGGGAATGCCGGCGCGGCCGCGCTCAAATTCCTACTGGCCTGTGCATACCTTGCCGTGCTTGCCTGGGCCTGGAAAGGCCTGCTGGCCCGAGCCCTGGTGACCCCCGCTTACTCGGGAGGATCTACTAAACGTGGTCGGAAACTCGGTTTCTTTAGCTTGATGCCGGCCACACCGGCCGGAGCTGTGACAGCCCGGGCACTGACATATTGGTTTCGCGACCCGCGGTACGGCGGCTCCCTGGTGGTTATCCCTCTGCTGGCCGTTGTGCTGTTCTTCCAGTCGGCGCAGAACGGTGGCGCCGGAAGCCTGGTGATCATGGGTCCGCTCACGGCATTCCTGATGGCCTGGTCCATTTCCGCCGATATCTCCTACGACAACACCGCTTTTGCCCTGCACCTGTCCACAGGCGTGGCCGGCCGGGCAGACCGGCTGGGCCGCGCACTTGCCTGCCTTATTCTGTCGATTCCCCTGGTGGCTTTCTTTGTCGTCTTCCCGTTCGTCATGAGCGGCGACTGGAGCTGGCTGCCCGGCATCCTGGGCTTGTCCTGCGGCCTGCTGTTGACCGGCCTGGGGCTGTCTTCAGTGGTGTCGGCCCGCTACAACATCGCCGTCCCGCTGCCGGGTGACAGCCCGTTCAAGAAACCTCCGGGCAATGCTGCCCAGACCATGTTGGTGCAATTTGGCGGCATGTTGGTCCTGGTGGTGCTGGCGCTGCCTGAGATCGGGTTGATTATTGCGCAGAGCGTTACGGGCGATGCCGTGTTCGGATGGATCAATCTGGCCGTGGGACCGATACTTGGACTGGCGCTCTTTGTGGCGGGCATCAGGCTCGGTGGCCGCTGGCTGGATGCCCGCGGCCCCGAACTGCTGGCCGAGCTCAGCGTGAACCGTTAGCCCAAACGCAACAGTACAGAAGGAAAGTGAATCGTGGAGGTTGTCATCCTGCCCGGCAGCAAACAGATCGGGCGGCTTGCCGCCGATGCCATTGAAGCATTGGTCCGCCGCAAGCCCGATGCTGTCCTGGGGCTGGCCACGGGATCCTCCCCGCTGCCTGTTTACGATGAGCTGGCCCTGCGGCATGAGCGGGACGGCCTGGATTTCAGCCGTGCCCACGGCTTCGCGTTGGATGAGTATGTCGGACTTCCCGGCGGGCACCCGCAGTCCTACCGCGAGGTGATCCGCCGGGAGTTCACCAACCGGGTGAACATTGCGCCGGAGAACGTCCATGGTCCAGACGGTGCCGCAGCCGATATTCCCGCGGCATGCCAGGCCTACGAGGACGCTATCAAGGAGTTGGGCGGGGTCGACCTGCAGATCCTGGGTGTTGGAACTGACGGCCACATCGGGTTCAACGAACCCGGGTCATCTTTGGCATCGCGCACCCGGATCAAGACCCTTATCGAACAGACCCGGCGCGACAACGCACGCTTCTTCGACAGCATTGCGGAGGTCCCACACCACGTCATAACACAAGGGCTGGGGACCATTATGGATGCGAAGCACGTAGTCCTGGTGGCTACCGGCGCGCAGAAGGCGCAGGCCGTGCGGGACTTCGTGGAAGGGCCGGTAGCTGCCATTTGCGCAGCGTCCATCCTGCAGTTCCACCCCCACGCAACCATCCTGATCGACGAGGCCGCTGCGTCCTCCCTGCGGCTGGCCGACTACTACCGGCATGCTTACGACGACAAGCCCGACTGGCAGGGGCTCTGAGTCAAGCGGCTAAGATGGAAGGCATGACCAGCATGACGGACCCCCTTGAAAACGATCCCATGCGCGAGCTTTCCGGAGCCGGCACGTCCACGGCAACCATTGAGCGCGAGGAACTGCGCCAGGAAGTCGAACCCGGCGACCGTGAACGCTTCGCGCACTATGTCCGCAAGGAAAAGATCATGGAATCGGCCATGACCGGAGATCCTGTGATCGCACTTTGCGGCAAGGTCTGGACACCGGGAAGGGACCCGAAGAAGTTTCCGGTATGCCCGGAGTGCAAAGAGGTCTATGAAGGCCTCCGCCCCGGCAAGGACGGCGGCAGTGGTTCAGGAGATTCGGGCAACAAGAACTAGTGGCTGACACTCTCTTTGGCGGTCCCAGTCTTCCCCCTGCTTATCCGGAGCGGGCAGCGTGGGGCACCGCCCAGAAGCTGCGTGCCTGGCAGCAGGAAGCACTCGACCACTATTTCAGCCGCAATGCGCGTGACTTTCTTGCGGTGGCTACTCCCGGAGCAGGCAAGACCACCTTCGCGCTCCGGGTGGCTTCCATGCTCATCGAGTCCGGCGTCGTTAACCGCATTACGATCGTGGCACCCACCGACCACCTCAAGCGGCAGTGGGCTGACGCTGCAGCCAGGGTTGGCATTGCCATCGATCCCAACTTCAAGAATGCGGACGGCCAGCATGGCCGTGGTTTCATTGGCGTCGCGGTGACTTACGCCCAGGTTGCCAGCAAGCCGTTGTTGCACAGGGCCAAAACCGAGGCAGCGCGGACCCTGGTGATCCTGGATGAGATCCACCATGGCGGCGAAGCCCTGTCCTGGGGTGACGGTCTGCGTGAAGCATTCGATCCTGCCATCCGTCGGCTTGCCCTCACCGGGACGCCGTTCCGGTCTGATACGTCACCCATTCCGTTCGTTGACTACGTGGAGGACCGGGACGGCATCAGGCGCTCCAAGTCCGATTACACCTACGGTTACGGCAATGCGCTGCGGGACCATGTGGTCCGCCCGGTGATGTTCATGGCCTACTCGGGGCAGATGCGCTGGCGCACAAGCGCGGGTGAGGAAATGGCCGCCTCGCTGGGCGAAGCGGCAGTCACCAAAGACATCACCTCGCAGGCCTGGCGCACAGCACTCAATCCTGCGGGCGAGTGGATCCCGGCGGTGCTGGCGGGAGCAGACAGGCGGCTGAGCGAAGTACGCCGGACGGTTCCCGACGCCGGCGGACTGGTCATTGCCACGGACCACGAGGACGCGCGGGCCTATGCGGGGCAGCTGAAACGCATCACGGGCGAATCACCAACAGTGATCCTGTCCGACGACGCCAAGGCTTCCAGCAAGATCGAAGAGTTTACTGCCAGCGACAAACGCTGGATGGTAGCCGTTCGCATGGTGTCAGAAGGCGTTGACGTGCCTCGCCTGTCCGTAGGTGTCTACGCCACATCCACATCGACGCCGCTGTTCTTCGCCCAGGCCGTAGGTCGCTTTGTGCGTGCCCGTAAGCGCGGTGAGACCGCGTCGGTGTTCCTTCCGTCCGTGCCCCAGCTGATGGCACTGGCGAACTCCATGGAAGCCGAACGCGACCATGCCCTGGATCGGCCGGAGAAGGACGACGACGGCCTGTTTACTCCAGAGGATTCGTTGATGGCGGAGGCCAACAGTGAGGACAAGGCCTCGGATTCGTTGACCAAGGGCAAATTCGAGGCCCTCGATTCGCAGGCGTCCTTTGACCGGGTACTGTTCGACGGCGGCGAGTTCGGCACCGGGGGAGAAGTGGGCTCGGAAGAGGAACTGGATTTCCTGGGCATCCCAGGCCTGCTGGACGCCGAACAGGTGGGCACCCTGCTGCGGCAGCGCCAGCATGAACAGCTGAACCGCAGGAAGGGCAGGCAGCCTGCACAGGAGCCAGCGGCGGCCGTACCGGATCACCGCATGCTCATGGACCTGCGCAGTGAACTGGCCAAGAACGTTGCCGCCTGGTCTGCCCGCACAGGCACCCCCCACGGAGTAATCCATACCAAGTTGCGGACCATCTGCGGGGGCCCTCCCGTGGCCCAGGCAAACGAGGAACAGCTGCAGAAGCGCTTGCGGAAGCTGCAGGACTGGTTTATCGGCCGGACCTAAGTGTCCGGCGGCGCAGGCCACACAGCTCCGGCGTCAGATCAGTTCGACTCCGCCCAGCTCCAACTCGGCATAGGCGTCAGAGCTGTCTTCAGCAATGCTGGCCGTGAGTTTCCGGACCACGGCAACACCATAGCCGGCCTGCACGGCATCCAACGCAGTGGACATCACACAGTAATCAGTAGCCAGGCCCACCACTACAACATCCTCGACGTCATGGCTCTGGAGCCAGTCATCCAGCCCGATAGCGTCTTCCAGGTCCTCGGCGGACACCGCGGCCGGCGAGGAGCCGGATAGCGAACCGGCAGGCCGCTCGCCAACCGGAACCTCGTCCTCGGGTGCCATGAGTCCTTCGAAGCCGGAGTATGCGGCGGCGTACTGGCCCTTGCGGAAGTACGCCTGGATGTATTCGGTGTCCAGGTCCGGATGGAGATCGGCGCCCTTCGTGCCTGCTACGCAGTGCGGCGGCCAGCTGTCCACGAAGTCCGGTGTGTCCGAGAAATGTGCTCCCGGATCGATGTGCCAGTCCTGGGTGGCCACGACGTGGTCGAATTCGATGCGGTGACGGTCAAGGTATTCGCTGATGGCTCCCGCGACTGCGGCGCCGCCGGAAACCGGCAGGCTGCCGCCTTCGCAGAAATCATTTTGGACATCAACGATGATCAGTGCCTTGGACATCAGTCCTCCTCGTAGCTGGTGGGGATGGCGGCTTCGCCACGCTGCAGCCGGTTGACGACGGCGGGAAGTTCCCGCATCGAATCCGCATGGCGCCGGCGGGCACGTTCAACGCCCTCCGGACCGGTCCAGCCCGGAACCACCTCACCGTTTTTGACAAAGTGCTGCAAGAGCACACGGTCGTTGCCGTCGTTGTCCGGCCGCTGGCCAATGCCCACGATCTCGTGGGAGGCCACGCCGCGCTCATTCAGCCGGCGCAGAGCATACTTTCGCCCGCCGACGCTCGCCTTGTTCTTGGCTGACTTCGCCACTGAGACGAAAGTGCCGGCGTCGTCCTGGCGGCTTACCAGCTTGTAAACCATGCTGGCTGTGGGGGCGCCCGAGCCGGTCACCAGCGAGGTGCCCACGCCGTATGCATCAACCGGTGCCGATGCGAGCGAGGCGATGGCGAATTCGTCGAGGTCGGAGGTCACCACAATTTTCGTGTTCTCGTTGCCCAGGCTGTCCAGCAGTTGCCGCACCCATTGGGCCTGTGCCACGAGGTCGCCGGAGTCAAGCCGGACCGCACCCAGCTTGTCGCCGGCCAGTTCGACGGCGGTACGCACCGCTGTTTCGACGTCGTACGTATCCACCAGCAGCGAGGTTCCGGCGCCCATTGATGCGATCTGTGCCTCGAATGCGTCACGTTCGGTGTCGTGCAGCAGCGTGAACGAGTGCGCCGCGGTCCCGACAGTCTTGATGCCGTAGCGGAGGCCTGCCTCCAGGTTGGACGTGCTTGCGAAACCGGCAATGACGGCCGCGCGGGCGGCGGCGACGGCAGCTTCCTCATGGGTACGGCGGGAGCCCATCTCGATGCACGGCCGGTTGCCGGCGGCGCTGATCATCCGGGATGCCGCGGAGGCGATGGCGCTGTCGTGGTTCAGGATGGAGAGGATGAACGTCTCCAGGATGCAAGCCTCGGCGAAGGTGGACTCAACAATCAGGATGGGGGAGTTGGGGAAGTAGGCCTCGCCCTCCGCGTAGCCCCAGATATC
Organism: Pseudarthrobacter sp. TRD_SC_9; assembly: GCF_055361265.1. Taxonomy (NCBI): domain Bacteria; kingdom Bacillati; phylum Actinomycetota; class Actinomycetes; order Micrococcales; family Micrococcaceae; genus Pseudarthrobacter; species Pseudarthrobacter sp. TRD_SC_9. The sequence goes on along the minus strand of NZ_CM143956.1, from coordinate 2,486,831 downwards.
ACCGGAGAACCGGAAGTCAGCCAGGAACTCAAGGGTTTCCTTGTTGACCACCTTCGTGGCCTCCAGGAATTCAAGTTCCGGCTTGCTGAACCGGAAATGCGCGAGGCCTTCGAGCAGTCGTCCCGTTCCACCAACAATCCCGTAGCGGCGGCCGTCTGGAAGGCGACGCGCGAAAGCTTCGAAGACCGACTTGCGGTGCGCGGCTCCGGAGTGGAGGGCCGCCTGCAGCATGGTCAGCTCGTAATGGTCGGTATACAAGGACGCGCGTGGGTGGTCCCAGCCGGCTGATGTACTCACAAATTCACTCTAGTCCCCACCGGCTCCCACGTCTCGCTGCGCTCCACGCGGGGCCCTCGCCGGCGCGGGCACAGCGTCACCATAGAATGGACAGATGAGCTTAAGCGTTGCGATCGACCCTCAGACCCGGGAGGGGACCCGGGCCGGAACTGAAGAGTCCACCTCCTCCCTGACGGCTCCGGACATCCCTTGGAACCTCGTGGTCTGGAATGATCCCGTGAACCTGATGAGCTATGTCAGCTTCGTCTTCCAGAGCTACTTCGGCTACCCGGAAGGCAAAGCGAACAAGCTCATGATGGAAGTCCATAAGAAGGGCCGGTCCATTGTTGCCCACGGCAGCAAGGAACAAGTGGAACGGCACGCCGTGGCAATGCATGGCTTTGGCCTCTGGGCAACGGTGGAGAAGGCCGGCGGCGGATCAGGCAAAGGCAAGAGCGGTTCCGGAGATGATGCCGGAAGCAATTCCGGGAAGGGCAAGGGAAACCGTGGCTAAGGCGTTCAAATATGGAGTCAAAGGCATTTCCGGATATTTGGAACCAGCCGAACGCGAGCTGCTCCGCGGCCTGATCGGTGATGTCATCTCCATGCTGGAGCCGCACGATGCAGCGCACGAAGACCCGCTGGCCGCCATGATCGGGCTGGATATGCAGGTGCGTGAACCCACTGATTCCGCCTTGCGAAGGCTGCTCCCCAATGTCAGCAGGGATGACGGTGCTGCCTCCCTGGAGTTCCGTCAGCTCACTGAGCGGTCGCTGCGGGAAACAAAGATCGGAGCACTCAAGGCTGCCGCCCTTGACCTGGACAAGGATGAGATCCTGTTGAGTGATACCGGTGCCCGGCACTGGTCCATGGCGCTCAACGATATCCGGCTGGTCCTGGCCGAGCGGCTCGATATCCGGGATGAGGAAGATGCCGAGCACGTCCACCTGATGCAGGACTGGTCCCAGGCTGAAGATGTGGGAAGCTACCTTGCCCTCGTCTATAACTTCACTACATGGCTGCAGGAATCATTGGTCCAGGCGATGCTCCAATCGCTGGGCACATCACGCTGACCGGGCCTGCTCCGGCGTTGGTTATCCTCCCGCAATGTGACAAACGAGACAGAAGTAGCGACGCAATGTGATGGCCGCACCCGCAGCGAAGACCTATCCTCGAATAACAATGACTACAGCCTCGAATACGGATCTGTCAGCCGCACCCGCAGCGAAGACCGAGTCCACAGCCAGCAACACCGCCGGCGCCCGGATGGCGTCCCGTCCCATTGGCGTGTTCGATTCAGGTGTGGGAGGGCTGACTGTAGCGAGGTCAATCATTGACCAGCTGCCCCACGAATCCATCCTCTATGTAGGAGATACCGCCCACGGGCCTTATGGTCCTCTGCCCATAGCGGAAGTCCGTGCGAACGCGCTGGGCGTGATGGACGAACTGGTGGATTCCGGGGTGAAGCTGCTCACCATTGCCTGCAATTCGGCGTCGGCGGCTGTTTTGCGGGACGCCCGGGAGCGCTACACCGCGCAGTACGGCATCCCCGTGATCGAGGTCATCCAGCCGGCAGTGCGCCGTGCTGTGGCAGCAACCCGGCGCGGCCGCATAGGCGTCATCGGCACTTCGGCAACGGTGGGGTCCCGGGCCTACGAAGATACCTTTGCCGCAGCGCCTGACCTTCGCATCACCTCGGTGGCTTGTCCTGAATTCGTGAACTACGTCGAGGCAGGCATTACCACCGGGCCCGAACTCCTGGCGGTGGCACAGGAATACCTGGCCCCGCTCAAGGACGCCGGCGTGGATACCGTCGTGCTGGGCTGTACGCACTATCCGCTGCTGACCGGCGTCATTTCCTACGTCATGGGCGAGGACGTCACGCTCGTGTCCAGTGCGGAGGAGACCGCCAAGGATGTGTACCGCGCCCTGGTCAACAATGGACTCCAGCGCACGAATCCCGCCGCTCCGGAACACCACTTCATAGCAACCGGCGACGCCGGCCAGTTTGAAGCCCTGGCGCGCCGGTTCCTCGGCCCCGAAGTCTTGTCCGTCCAGCACGTGGACCACGTCTCGGCCCAGTACCCCACCGGCAGCCTGGCCCGAATTACCCCGGAGATGATCGCCGCCGCGCAGGATGCCTCACCACGCCGGCGCACGTCGAACTTTGTGCGGAGCTCCGGGTTCGCCGCTGACCCGGGCGGGGGGATCCGGCGGTGAAACTCACTATTGTTGGCTGCACAGGATCGTTTCCGGGGCCCGGATCGCCGGCGTCTTGTTACCTCCTGACCGCGACGGATGGCGAACGTACATGGAAGATCGTCCTTGACCTGGGCAGCGGGTCCTTGGGGGCGATCCAGCGCTACACAGACCTCGAGGACATCGATGCCATCCTGTTGACCCACCTGCATCCGGACCACTGCATGGACCTGTGCGGGCTGCACGTGGCCGTCCGCTGGAAGCCCGGAGGCTGGGATGCCGGCCGGATTCCCGTGTGGGGACCGGCGGCGACGGCAGACCGGATGGCCACGGCCTACGGGTTGGAGCTGGACCCCGGGATGCACGACGAATTCGACTTCACCAACTGGGCCGAGCGTAAACCCGTAGTGGTGGGCCCGTTCACCGTCACGCCTTATGCCGTAAACCATCCCATCGAAGAGGCTTACGCCCTGCGAGTGGAGGTCACCGAACCTGGGAAGGACGGCGTTCCCGTCTCGAGGATCCTCACCTACTCCGGGGACACGGATTCCTGCCAAGGGTTGGAGGATGCCGCGCGCGGTGCAGACCTTTTCCTCTGCGAAGCAGCCTTCGAAGAGGGACGCGACGACGCCGTGAAGGACGTGCACCTGACCGGAAAGCGCGCCGCGGAGGCCGCAACCGCAGCGGGCGCCAAGCGATTGCTCCTGACCCACCTTCCGGTATGGACCTCCGCAACCACGGTGATGGCCGAGGCCCGGCCGGCATTTGCCGGAGATGTGGCCATCGCTGTCGCCGGTGTCCACTACACCGTCTGAGCCGGCTGGACGCTCCACTGCGGGCCGTGGCGACCGGGCAGGTCCGCCGCATGGATATGCTGGAGCCATGACTTCTGAAGCAACAACCGCTCCGGTGACGCGCGCCGACGGCCGTACCCCTGACCAGCTCCGTCCCATCAGCATCACCCGCGGCTGGTCAAAACAAGCCGAAGGTTCGGCCCTGATCGAGTTCGGCAACACCAGGGTGCTGTGCACAGCTTCATTGACGGCGGGCGTCCCGCGGTGGCTCAAGGGCGAAGGCCGCGGCTGGGTCACCGCAGAGTACGCCATGCTTCCCCGGGCCACGAATACCCGCTCCGACCGTGAATCAGTAAGGGGCAAGATCGGCGGCCGCACCCATGAGATTTCCCGGCTGATCGGCCGTTCCCTCCGGTCCATCATCGACACCAAGGCGTTGGGGGAGAACACCATCGTCCTGGACTGCGACGTTTTGCAGGCGGACGGCGGCACCCGCACCGCCGCGATCACCGGCGCCTACGTGGCACTTGCCGACGCCATCCGCTTTGCACGCGACAACAAGCTGATCGCCAAGAACGCCCAGCCGTTGATCGACACCATCGCCGCCGTCTCCGTGGGCATCATCGACGGTGTTCCCATGCTGGACCTGCCCTATGTGGAGGACGTCCGGGCAGAAACCGACATGAACGTTGTTGTCACCGGCTCAGGCAAGTTTGTCGAGGTGCAGGGAACTGCCGAAGGCGCACCCTTTGACCGCGACGAACTTAATAAGCTGTTGGATCTCGCCCTGCTGGGCACCAGCCAGCTTGCTGCCATCCAGCGCGAGACGCTCGCGGATTCGCTGTGACCGGCACGGGTCCACGCCTGGTCCTTGCCACCCACAATCAGGGCAAGTTGCGCGAACTGCGTGAAATCCTCCGCGGCCAGGTTCCGGGGCTCGACGTCGACACCCAGGTGGTGGACGCTGCTGCGGCAGGTGCCCCGGACGTCGTCGAAACAGGTACCACCTTCGCCGAGAATTCACTGCTGAAGGCCCGGGCCGTCGCCGAGGCCACCGGACTGCCCGCCATCGCGGATGACTCCGGCCTGGCCGTCGATGTGCTGGGCGGAGCTCCGGGAATCTTTTCGGCCCGCTGGTCCGGCCGCCACGGTGACGACCACGCAAACCTGCACCTACTGCTGGCGCAGCTGGCCGACATTCCCGACCCCCACCGGCATGCGGCCTTCGTGTGTGCTGCCGCGCTCGCAGTGCCGGGCGTTGGGGGTGGCCGCGAAGTAGTGGAGTACGGCCAGCTGGAAGGCCTGCTGTTGCGGGAACCCCGCGGGAAGCGCGGCTTCGGCTACGATCCCATCCTGCAGCCGGCCGGCGAGTCGCGCAGTTGCGCGGAGCTCAGTGCTGAAGAGAAGAACGCCATCAGCCACCGCGGCAAGGCCTTCCGGGCGCTCCTGCCGGCCATAGCCAACGCGCTCGCAGCGCAACGATAAACCGCCGGCTGGAGACCCCGGCTGGTGGTCAGGCCGGACGAAGCTGGACAGTTCCACGCCGGCGCCGCCGTCTGGCGGCCGCAGCATCACGATTTCGCTGCGGGACCCGGGGATTCCGATGACGGTGTCCACGAACCCGCCCTCCATGAACGTCCGGCCCTCCATTTCGAGGCCCAGGGCGACGAAGAACGCCGTCGCCCTGTCGATGTCGGCGACGGTGATACCGACGTGGTCGAATCGTCGCACATAGGCCATGGGTAGAGTTTCCAGTTCTGGTTGACTGCCTCTGCGTAGGGACCGGCCTTGGAGGCCACCCGTCCTCAGCGGACTATGTCGCATTTCCCTGGATCCGGGACACCCCTGCTGGCGGCAGGTGCAGACCAGCAGCAAAAGAGGCTCCCTGCGCCATCACCTGGCGCGGGGAACCTCTTCGTTGTTCTGTAAGGCTGTGCGGGCCGCTACACGTCCCGCGGCGTCTTGTGCTCGTCTTCTGGCCTGTGCTCTTCGATGAATTCGTGGACTGGGTCCGTGCCGTAAGCCCTGGCCTGGCGCTTGGCGGACATACCGCGAAGTACCTCGACGCCGATGGGCATCACCGAGACGAGCACGATGGCGATGAAGATGATGTCAATGTTGTCCCCGACCCAGGCAAACTGGCCAAGCCAAGCACCCAGCAGCGTGACGCCGCCACCCCAGAGGAGCGCACCGATGACGTTATAGAGAAAGAACTTCCGCTTATCCATCTGGGCTACGCCCACAATGACCGGCACGAAGGTGCGGATGATGGGCACAAACCGGGCCAGGATCAGGGCCTTGCCACCGTGCTTTTCAAAGAAGGCGTGTGCGCTCTCCACGTTTTCACGCTTAAACAGCCGGGATTCGGGTTTATTGAAGATGGCAGGACCGGCTTTGGAACCAATGAGGTAGCCGGTCTGGTTACCCAGGATGGCAGCGACAATGATGAACCCGCACATGGCCCAGAGATTGAACTGGATGGCTCCGGTGGCAACCAGCAGCCCCGCCGTGAACAGCATGGAATCGCCCGGAAGGAAAAACCCCACCAGCAGGCCCGTTTCGGCGAAGACGATGGCGCAGACCAACAGCACGACCCACGGCCCCAGCGGTGAATCACGGAGGAAAACATCCGGGTTGAGCCAGTCAGGCAAAAACGAGGCCATTTGCGGCTGGATAGGTCCGGCACCGCCGATCATGGCTACGGCAAGGTCAGTCATCACAGGAAAGTTCACCTTCCTAGGGTACTTGACCTGCTTTGGCCCGTTAGTCGTTCGGCCGTCCGGTGAACCGGTCGAAGTGCGGCGTCGGCCCCGTGGAAACTGCTCAATAGCAGTGTTGGAGGTGGAGACGGCCATGTCGAAGGCAGCACGTATTGACAGCGCCTGAGGGTGGGAGCAACCTGAGAACCTAAGTTGCAGGTTCTGCCAGGCTCCCCAGCGGCACGTCGTACGGGCCCTGCAGGACACGCATACCCCGGAGCACCATGCGTGCTTTCGGAAGAAACAGTTGTACACCGCTCCCTATTGAGGAGTACTGGAAATGTCTGCAGTAACTGTCACAACCCTCGAGTCAAAGTCGTTTGATGAACCGGATGAAAAGCGCCGTCCACCGAAGACAGAAGTCGATGTCGTCAATATTGGTGGTACCACCCTGGGCCGGTTCACGTTCGAGCCCGGCTGGCGCTGGTCGGAGACGGTCAAGACGGTGGTCCACACAGACAGCTGCCAGAACAGCCATCTGGGTTTTTGCACCGCCGGCACACTGACGGTGGAGCTGGAGGACGGGACGCGAACCACAATCCACGCCGGTGACGCGTACACCATCCCTCCGGGCCATGACGCCTGGGTTGAGAACGACGCGACGTTCGTGGGCTACGAAATTATGAGCGCGGCCTCGTATGCGAAATCTGACTAGATGACTAAGCCTGTTTAGAGATCGAGTGGACGGCGTTTCGAGCCGTAGGTGGACCGGGGGCCGTTGGGCCGACGGTAAGGTTGAGCCGTGGCTTTGGACTTTACGGCGATCGACTTTGAGACTGCGAACGGATTCCGGGGCTCGCCGTGTGCCGTTGGGCTGACCAAGGTCCGTGGCGGCAAGGTAGTGCAGGAAGCTTCCTGGCTGATGCGCCCGCCCGTGGGCCACGACCAATTCGATCGGCAGAATGTCGCCATCCACGGCATCGAGCCCGAAGCCGTAGCGGGGATGCCACGGTTCGGTGAACTTTTCGGTGAGATTGCACGGTTTATCGGCACTGACATTCTGGCTGCCCATAATGCAGCGTTTGACCTCGGCGTCATCAGGTCCGGGCTGGAGGTCTCCGGAATGCCGGGTCCGGGTTATGAATATGTCTGCACCGTGATGCTTTCCAGGCGCTGCTATTCGCTGGTCTCGAATTCGCTTCCGTTTGCCGCTGAGGAAGCCGGCGTTCCGCTGGTCAACCACCATGATCCAGCAGAGGATGCGCGCGCCTGCGCGGGGATCCTCGTGGACATCGCCACCCGCAACGGGGCGAACAGCATCGCTGAGCTGTACTTGTCGCTGGGGCTGGACATCCCTCGCCAGCCGGCCTTCCACCCCGCAATGGACAAGCTGTCCAAGGCAACCCTCGCAACACTGCGCGCAGGCAGCCGGGCGGGTTCCGGCGTCGTACGCGCCGGCGGCGGTTGGCCTGAGGAAGGCGCCAACCCGGCACCCAACCTGGCGGCAGATCCTGGCCACCCGCTGTTCGGGCAGACAGTAGTGTTCACCGGCCAGTTGAAAGAGCTTGGCCGCCCGGAGGCAAAACTGCTGTCCGCGGAGGCGGGGGCAACTACCGAAAGCCGGGTGACCGGCCGCACGACGGTGCTGGTGGTCGGGGATGGTTTTGTGGCCTCTGATCTGCGGTCCGGACGGATCACCGGCAAGGCACGCAGGGTCCTGGAGCTACATGAGCGGGGCCAGCACGTCGAGGTCCTGTCCGAGGGAGAGTTCCTGCAGATGGCGTCAAGGGCCCCCGGAACACTGGAACCAGCGTCCTAGAGTTCACGCGGCGCAATAAAACTGTTCCTTCACCGCCTGCGCTCCTACCCTGACTGGATGGGAACACAGCAAGCACCGGAACCGCTGCAAACACTGGAACGCACGGACACGACATCCGGACTGCGCACCCTCTTCGCGTTTCCCAACCCGGTCAACGAGTACGCGGCGCGCATCACTGCGGGGCTGGTGGTCCTCGTGGCCCTGCTGGCCCTGGCCACCGGGTCCGGCTGGCTCGTGGGCCTGATCGCTGCCGGGTTCTGGTTGCGTGTTCTGTTCGGTCCCAGGATCTCGCCGCTGGCGCTGTTGTCCGTTAAAGTCCTGGCGCCGCGGCTGGGCAGGACGAAGTTGGTTCCCGGACCGCCCAAGCGTTTTGCCCAGGGGATCGGTGCCGCGCTGTCCACTGTTGCGGCAGTCCTGCTGGCGTTGGGAGCCGCTCCGGCGGCCTGGATCCTGCTTGCTGTGCTGGTGGTTGCCGCGTCGTTGGAGGCGTTTGCCGGCTTCTGCCTGGGTTGCCGGATTTTCGCCCTGCTCCAGGACCGGGGCCTGATTCCGGACGATGTCTGCGAGGCCTGCAACAACATCAATCTGCCGCGACGGTAACCTTCAGCAACTGATCCACCATGGTGCGGATGACATCCTGTCCTTCCAGCACCTCAAGCCACTCGCCTGGAAGGCACTGCTCGCCGTAGCGGGCCCCCAGCATGGAACCTGCGATGCAGCCGATGGCCGGGCCGGCCATTCCATGACTGGCAGCAATGGACAGGGAAGCGCGGAAATGCTCCTGGGGAGTATGTGGCCCGTCAGCACCTTCTGCGCTCGTCAGCACGGCATAGAGCCCGACGGCGAGGGCTTCTTCGGCGCTATCGCCTTCACCCAGTTCCTTCAGCACCTTTGCCCGCGGCAGCTGCGGCGATTCCGCCAGGCGCCGGGCGGACTCCAGGCGCTCGACCAGTTCCGGCATCGGCGGGTCCGCTTTCCCGGCAGCGTCAAGGACCCGGGCGGCTGCCTCCGCCACCTCCGTGCCCGCGCACAGGTGATGGATGAGGCTGCTGAACAGCCCAGCGGACTGGCGCGCCAAAGGATGCCCGTGGGTCAGCGATGCGGCGTCTGTGCTGATTTTGAACACCATGGATGACTCGATGTGCGGAACCAGCCCGAACGGGGCTGAACGGCTGACCGTCGCGGAGCCCTTAGCTTCCGGGTTGACCGGGCGGAAGGACGTGCCCATGTCGCCGGTGGCCAATCCACTAAGGGATGTCCTGTCCGGGTCGCGGCGCCGCTGCAAGAGCTCCTGGCCGTCGATCCACCGGGGCTGCGGCGATGGAGCTGACGGCGGCAGCGAACCTTCCTGCGCGAGGTACCAGCGGAGATAGGCAAGCCAGATGCAGGCGTTGACGTCCGCCCCTGTTCCCGCATTGGCCCATTCAAGGGCGTCCAGCAGCCCGTCCAGCGAATACAGCGCCAGCTGGGTTGTCCCGGAAAAATGGAGCTGGCCGGCTCCGGCAGGGGCGGGGGCAGAGCCGAGCGCATCACCCAGCGCCCCACCCAGGAGACAGCCATAGGCGCGGGAGGATTGGGTAGGGGCGGAGTGTTGGGGCTCAAAGCTCATGCGCTTTAACTTACCGCGCCCCGAATGAGGCCCGTGGCATCGCCGGGAAGCAAGAATGTCGGTGGCAGCCGATACCGTAAGAGCATGCGGTTGCTCCATACATCTGACTGGCACCTTGGCCGGTCCTTCCACGGCGTCGGGATGCTTGCTGCCCAGAAGACCTTCGTGGACCAGCTCATTGCCACCGTTCGCGACAAGGCGGTAGACGTTGTCCTGATTGCCGGTGATGTGTATGATCGCGCGCTGCCAGGTGTCGACGTCGTCAATCTCCTGGACGACGCCCTGGTGCGGCTCACTCAGGCGGGAGCCAGAGTGGTCCTGACCAGTGGAAACCATGATTCGGCCATCCGGCTGGGGTTCGCTTCCCGGCTCCTGGAGCATGGCGGCGTGCACGTCCGCACCCGGGTAGCGGAACTGGACCAGCCGCTGGTCCTGCCGCTTGGCGGTTCCGGGACCTCCGCCGCAGATGACGCGCCTGTGCTCGCCATCTACGGAACACCCTGGCTGGAGCCGCGTCTTGTTGCCCCTGCGCTGGGAGTGGAAACCGCAAGCCACTTTGAGGTGACCCGGGCGGCCATGGAGCTGATCCGCGCCGATCTGGCCCGTCGGAGTGCCGGCCGGAGCGTGCATTCAGTGGTGCTTGCTCACACCTTTGCCAGCGGCGGCATCACCTCGGACAGTGAACGGGACCTCAGCATCGGCGGCGTTGGTGCTGTTCCCCTGGACCTCTTCGATGGTTTCACTTACACAGCACTGGGCCACCTTCACGGACGCCAGGCATTGTCGCCTTCCGTCCGGTACTCAGGCTCACCACTGGCCTATTCCTTTTCCGAAGCTTCTCATCGCAAAGGCGCGTGGCTGGTGGATATCGGCGTGGACGGCCTCGAAACCGTCGAAGAAGTCTCTTGGGAAGCGCCACGCAAGCTGGCAGTGCTTCGCGGACTGCTGCCTGAGCTGCTGGAGTCCGAATCCCATGCCTGGGCAGAGGATGCCTACTGCCAAATTACCCTGACGGATGCGCAGCGCCCGGCCCAAGCCATGGAGCGGCTGCGGGCCCGTTTCCCGGACACGTTGGTGCTCGGCTTCGATCCGGTGGGCGTGGCCGCCGCCGAATCAAAAAGCTATAGCAGCCGTCTTGCCGAGGCCGTTGATGATTTATCGCTTTGCTGCGGCTTCCTGGAACATGTCCGTGGCCGTGCAGCCGATGGGGCTGAGCGCAAGGCGCTGGCCCTGGCCCTGGACAACGTCCGTCTCCAGGAGGCATCGCTGTGAGGATCCATCGGCTCCGGATGTCCGCTTTCGGCCCCTTTGCCGGAACAGAGGAAGTGGACTTTGAAAGGCTCGGTGCGCACGGGCTTTTCCTGCTGAACGGTGCAACCGGCGCCGGGAAAACCAGCGTGCTGGATGCCATCTGCTTCGCACTCTACGGTTCCGTCCCGGGCGCACGCCAGGAAAGCAGGCGGCTGCGCAGCGACCATGCCGAGGCTGCCACTGAACCGGCCGTGAGCTGTGAATTCACGGCTCAGGGGCGGCATTTCGAGGTAACGCGGTCTCCGGCCTGGGAGAAGCCCAGCGCCCGCGGCAAGAATGGCTTCACCACCCAACAGGCCAAGACACTGCTGCGCGAGCGGGTGGACGGTGCCTGGGTGGAAAAGTCCTCGCGCAACGATGAGGCCGGAGCCGAAATCACCGCGTTGCTGGGTATGGACCGGGAACAGTTCACCAGGGTGGTCATGCTGCCGCAAGGTGATTTTGCCGCCTTCCTGCGATCCAAGGCGACGGAGCGGTCGGAGCTGCTGCAGAAGCTGTTCGGCACCCATCGGTTTGAAGCAGTGGAAAAGGAGTTGGCTGTCCAGGCGCAGGCAGCCAGGGCCGCCGTCGAACGCTATGCCGACCGCACGGCGATGCTCGTGGCACAGGCCCATTCGGAAGCCGCATCCCTCGCCGTGGACGGTGGGCCTGCCCATCACGGCACAGACGGCGATGTCGATCCGGACGCCGGCAGTGCGAACCTGCAAGAAACAGCCGCTTCCCTGGTCGGGGGACTGCACGTTGTTGCCCTCGAGGCTTACGCCGCCGCTAAAGAGCAGGCTGCTGAAGCCGAGGCGGGGCGGGCCGGCAAAGCCGCCCTGCTGGCTGACATCACCGCCCGGGCCGAGCGCCAGAGAAGGCTGTTGTCCGTCCTCGAACGGCAGGCGCTCGCCGCCGCAGCGGCTCCTGAATTGGAAGCGGCCGCACAACGCCTGGCGCAACATCGGATGGCTGAGGTCCTGGCCGGGCAGTTGGCAGCGCTTGAGGCAGCAAGGACGGGAGATCACCATGCCGCCATGTCGCTCGCGGAAGCCATGGGAATGCTCAGGATGGATATCGCCGATGATCCTGAGCTTGCCGGGATGGACGAGGAAGTGCCCGACGTCGAAGCTGAACTGGAGCGGTTGAAGTCACAGCAGGTGGTGATTGAGGCCCGGCTCCCGGATGAACAACGGCTGGACGACCTCAGGTTGCGGGAACAGGAACTGGACCGCAAGAAGGTCGGGCTCCGGGAATCAGTTGCAGGACTGAAAGAGCAGGCTGCGGTGCTGACGGCAGAACTGGCCGTGCTGGTCACAGACCTGGCCTCGCTCGAGGAGCCGGCAGCGGAGGTTCCCTTGCGGCTCAAGGAAGCGGCGGCTGCCCGGGACCTGGTGGCGGTGGTGCGCAGGCATGAAGCCGCGGCGGTTCAGCTGACGAAGGTCGAAGAGCGGCACCGGGCTGCCCTGGACCATCATCTGTCCTGCCGTAAGGACTGGCTGGACCTGCGGGAGCAGCGGCTTGCCAATGCCGCTGCCGAGCTCGCCGGGCAGTTGCATTCGGGGGAGCCATGCCCGGTGTGCGGCAGTGAAGATCACCCGGCCCCGCCGCCTGCAGCGCGGGCGGCGTTGGAACTTGCCCGTGAGGAACAGCAGGCACAACAGCTTGCCGACACCGCCGAACGCGCCCTGGAAACGGTGGCCGCTGAGCTCATGCATGCCCGGCAGCAGCTCGCGGTACTTGCCGGACAGGGCGGCGATACTCCGTTGGCAGTTGCCACTGAGGCGGAAGCCGGCGCTGCAGCGGCCGCCCAACGGGCCGAAGAGGCAGGGGATCAGCTCACCGTCCTTCGCCGGCGCAAGCAGGACCGCGAGGAATCGCTTGCCGGTATTGCCGCCGCTTCAAACGAGGCGGCAGCAAAGTTCGCCGAGACGGACGCCGCTCTGGCGGAAGTCACCCGGCAGATTGCCGAGATCGACCCCGCTCTGGCGGAGTTGAGGGGAGTCCACTCCGGGCTGGCGCAGCGCCTCCGGGCGTTGCGTAAATCCCTGTCCACCCTGGACGCAGCCCATCGCGCCCGGGTGCAGGCTGAGACTGCCGCTGCACGGCTGGCCGAAGCCGAACAACAACTCGAAGCGGCCTTGCCCGGTTCCGGCTTTACCAGTGCGGGGGAAGCTGCAGAGGCCCTGCTGCCGGCTCCTGAAGCCGCGGCTCTCCAGGCCAGGATCCGCGCGGGCCAGGACGAGGAGGCCCGGCTGGCTGAACTGCTGGACAGCGCGGACCTAGTCCTCGCACGTACGGAAGTGGACAGTGGCCAAGTGGTTGATGCTTCAGACCTTGAACAGGCTGAAACACTGGCCGGGGAAGCCGAGGAAGCAGCCCGGGAGGCCGGGCTCGCGGCAGCTGTAGCAGCCCGCAGTGTGTCCTCCCTGGAGCGAATCCGGACCGAGCTTGAATCCTTGCTGGAAGAATCCCTGGAGCCCCAGGAGAAGGCCCGTACCCTCACGGCGCTGGCGGATGCAGCGGCAGGGCGGGGCGAGAACTCCTACCGGATGAGCCTCAACAGCTACGTTCTGGCAGCACGGCTGGAACAGGTGGCCGCTGCCGCTTCGGAGCGGCTCGTGGCCATGAGTGACGGACGCTACCTCCTGAAATACACCGACGCGAAAGCTGCGCGGGGAGCCAAATCAGGCCTTGGCCTGGAAGTTGTGGATCAGTGGACGGGCCATCGGCGCGATACTTCCACACTGTCCGGCGGTGAATCCTTTATGGCTGCCCTGGCGCTGGCCCTGGGCCTCGCGGACGTCGTCCAGCAGGAGGCAGGCGGGGTGGACATCGAGACCCTGTTTGTGGACGAAGGCTTCGGCAGCCTGGATGAGCAGTCACTGGAACAAGTGATGGACGCACTTGAAGGGCTGCGGGACGGCGGCCGGGTTGTGGGGCTGGTGAGCCATGTGGCGGAGATGAAGCAGCGGATTGGCGTTCAGCTGCAGGTGGTGAAGGGAAGGACCGGCTCCACGCTCCACATTTCCGACACCGTTGCCGCCTAGCGCCGTGCACGGCTGCCGCCTGGCGCCGTGCATGACTGCCAGCGTAGAATAGTGCAGTTACCGGGTCGCGCGCATCGGGAGGAGGGACGATGCGCTGAATGAAGCGAGCCCGGAACCTTGATTTCTCCAGCAACACCTACTCCACATACGCCAGACCCTGCACATACGCCAGGCCTTGTAGCGGACCCCCCGGCCGGGCCGGACGTTGAGCGCTCCGTCGTTCAGGCCAAAGGCAGCGGGCGTCCCCGCAGCGACCGCCCAGGTGGCCGGTTCGGCCGCCTGAACGAACTGGCGGGTCGCAGCTTCATCCCCATCGGACTGGTAGCCCGGCTTCCATTGGCCATGCTGACAGTCGGCACCCTGACCCTGGTCACTTCAGCCACGTCCTCCTATGCCCTGGGTGGTGCGGCAGCCGGAGCCGTGGGCATCGGCTCCGCCATCGGCGCTCCTGTCGTAGGGGTCATGGCTGACCGCTGGGGGCAGCGCCCGGTACTGCTGCTGGCCGCCGCATTGAATGCTTTCGCCGTGCTGGTCCTCATCTTTGGTGTGCAGCTGGTGGCAGCGGCTGAAGGCCCTGCGGCCGCCGTTCCCATCCTGGCAGCTGCCTTCGCCGCCGGCGCGTCGTGCCCGCAGGTGGGACCGCTGGCCAGGGTCCGTTGGATGGTCCTGACCGCGGGAAAGCAGCCGCAGGGCTCTGGCAGCCAGGTGCAGAACAGGGACCTGGACACGGCGTTGTCGTATGAGAGCACCGCCGACGAACTGACCTTTGTCCTGGGGCCCGCCCTGGTGGGAATACTGGCCAGCCTCCTGGCACCTTGGCTTCCTTTGGCGCTGGCCGCACTGCTGACCGTGGCGTTCGTCCCCGCGTTTGCGCTCCATCGGACCGTGCGCCAGGTTCCACGCCGTCAGCCCGTCCGCCGCGATCCGGGGAATTCCCGCACCGCTGGCAAGAGTGAAACGGGAGGGCGAAGCCGGTTGTTGGCGGCGCTGGTCCTTCCGGTCACCGGCATGGCATTGATGGGGGCCTTTTTTGGCGGGACGCAGGCCTCGCTGGCTTCCTTCGCGGCCGATTTTGGGGGCTCTGAGCTGGCAGGCCTGCTGTACTCGGTGATGGGTGTCAGTTCAGCCGTTACGGCCCTTTCGGTGGCATACTGGCCGCCGTCGTTCCCCCTGCGGTTCCGCTGGCCGGCGTGTGCTGCAGCAATGGTGGGCCTGTCACTGCTGCTGCCGGCCGCCAGCGACGTTGGTTTGATGGTGCTGATCCTGCTCGCGCTCGGCCTGCCTGTGGGTCCCGTAATGGTCACGGTATTTGCCATTGGCGGACGACTGGCGCCGATTGGCCGCCTTGGCACAGTCATGACCGCCTTGGCCAGCGGCCTGGTGGCCGGGTCTGCCGCGGGCGCGGCCACCGCCGGCATCCTCGCCCAGGACCACGGCAGTACCGTCGCATTCCTCGTACCGATCGTGGCGGCCGCTGCCTTGGCAGGTGCCGGCCTGCTGTGTGCGCTGCTCCTCGGAAAGTACCGGCGCGGAAAGGTCTAACGACGGCGGTCAGCCCAGCTGGCTCTCAATCCGTGCGGCACTGGCCGCGACCGTTGACCCTACTGTCCCCGCGTCCTGCGTTGTTGAGCCGATGTATACCACTGCGAGGGCGGCAGGGCGTCCGGACGGCACGCGGATGGGTGCGGCCAGCGACGAAAGGCCGGGGATCACTTCATCGTGGCTGGCAGCATAGCCGCGGGAGCGGGCTTCCGTTGCTTCACGGCGGTAAGGGACGGCGGGAGCCAGCCGGTGCCATTCCTCTTCGGTGAGGGCTGACTGGATGGCGATGCCCGGCGCTCCGGTATGGATCGGGTGACGGGTACCGGGGTGCTGGGCGACGGCCCCACCGGTGTGCCGGGGTTCCACAGTTACCAGGGTGATGCAGTCCTGGTGGTCCCATACTGCGATGAAGGCCGTCATGTTTAAGACGTTTGCCAGTTGCGTCAGTTCCGGAAGTGCCGCCTGCTGGAGGTTGCGGGAAACGCCGCGGGCAAGCACCGCCAGGCCAGGGCCAGGCTGCACGCGCCCGGCATCGTCGCGGACCAGCAGCGAATGGTCTTCCAGGGTGCGCAGGATCCGGTACGCCACGGAGCGGTGGACGCCCAAGGCTGCGGACAGTTCGGCAATGGTCAGCGGATGCCCTGCCGCTGCGAGGATTTCGAGGGCGCGGATTCCCCGGGAGAGGGTCTGTGAGGGGGATACGGTACTTCCGGCTGCCGGCGTCGTTCCCGTGGCGGATGGCTTCATGGCTCCATCGTAGGCCGGACGAAGGCAGGGACAGATACTGAAAGAAAAGTGCAAGGAGACGTATTGGGTGCGCTGCATCACATCCCGTAGTACAGTTTCATCCGACTGACCGTTCTGTCGGTAATGTCCAGCCGGTCGCACTTCGGTTGAGGCACTGTGGATGGACGGGAAGGCTCCCGGCCGCACGTAAACAATGGAGTTTAAATGACCGCGTCAACAGTTGACTCAGAAGCAGGGCCAAGCACCAGGCGGGAAGAACGCCGGGTCCTGGCAGGCACGCTCGTCGGCACCACCATTGAGTGGTACGACTTCTTCATCTTTGCCCAGCTCACGGCGACGCTCCTGTCGCCGCTGTTCCTGACCCCGCTCCAGGAGTCTTCTCCGGGCCTGGCGCAGATCCTTTCCTTCGCACTGATCGGCATCAGTTTCCTGTTCCGGCCGCTCGGCGCCATTGTTGCCGGACACCTGGGCGACCGGCTTGGACGCAAGTCCATGCTGGTCTTCACGTTGGTCATGATGGGGACGGCCACATCACTGATCGGCATGCTGCCCACTTACGCCACGATTGGTGTCTGGGCGCCAATCCTGTTGATCACCCTGCGGATTATCCAGGGATTCTCCGCCGGCGGCGAGTGGGGCGGAGCTGCCCTGATGGCTGTTGAGCACGCACCCCGGAGCAAGCGCGGCTTCTTTGGAGCATACCCGCAGATCGGCGTTCCCATCGGCATGATCCTGGCTACCGGCCTGCTGTACTTCCTCAACAGCAGCATGTCCAGAGAAGACTTCGCCGCCTGGGGCTGGCGCGTGCCTTTCCTGCTCTCCGTCGTGCTGATCGTGGTTGGGTACCTGATCCGTCGTGCAGTGGATGAAAGCCCTGTCTTCAAAGAGCTTGCCCTGCGCAAGGCGGAAAGCAAGGCGCCCCTTGGTGAACTGTTCCGCCACAACACCAAGGAAGTCGTCTTCTCGGCCATGATCTTCATCGCCAACAATGCCGCGGGTTACCTTCTGATTGCCTTCTTCATCTCCTACGCCACCAGGACCCTGAAGATGGAGACCCCTCAGGTATTGCTGGCCACCACCCTGGCATCATTCGGCTGGCTCATCTTTACCCTGTTCGGCGGCTGGTTGTCGGACCGGATCGGCCGTGTCAAAACCTTCCTGACGGGCTACGGCATCATTTTTGTCTGGATGATTCCCCTGTTTGCCCTGATCGACACCGCTAATATCTGGCTCTACGGGCTGGCCCTCTTTGTCCTGACTATCGGTCTTGGCCTGTCCTATGGCCCGATGTCCGCCATGTATGCCGAGATGTTCCCGGCCAACGTCAGGTACTCAGGAATTTCGATCGGCTACGCCTTGGGCGCCATCCTGGGCGGAGCATTTGCCGCCACCATCGCCGAATGGCTGCTGCAGAGCACCAAATGGTCCGGTTCAGTCGGTATCTACATCATGGTGCTGTGCGTCATTTCCTCCGTTGGAGTCCTGCTGGCGAAGGAAACGAAGGGGCGGCCGTTGGGCGTGAAGGCACCGGCGTCAACGGCTAAGTAGGCTGATGGCCTCGTCGTCGCCAACCTGGTCGAAGTGGTGGTAGAAGCTGCCCACCGCGCGGAACTTTCCGGGCAAGTGCAGGCAGAGGACGGCGTCACTTACCCTGGCCAGGGAAGCTTCGGCTTCGACTGACCCCACCGGGGCGGCGACGACGACGGCGGCAGCGCCTGCGGAGCGCACGGCCTCGACGGCTGCCCGCATGGTCGCTCCGGTGGCCAGTCCGTCGTCCACCAGCAGGACGGTTTTGCTCTGGACATCGCTGCTGATTCCGGGGTAGCTGCCCGCGCGCCGGGCAAGTTCCGCCCGCTCGCGTTCCTCCACCTGATCCAGCCATTCCGGCCGGACGCCGTGTTCCAGGACCCGGTCCACGAGTGGCTTATTGAGCAGTTTGACCACGCGACCTTCCCACCAGGCAAGGGCGCCGTAGGCTGTTTCGTCGTGTCCGGGGATGCCGAGCTTACGGACCAGGACCGCGCCAAAGGGCAGATACAGGTCGCGGGCAACGGCGGCTGCAACGGGAATTCCGCCACGTGCCAGCCCCAGGACAACGGCGTCCGGGCGTTCCCGGAACTGGGTCAGGACGGCGGCCAGTCTGCGGCCGGCATCGTCACGGTCCTCGAAGCGCGTGCTCATGGCTGCCTCGTTACGTGGTTGTACACGTTATCCAGCCTACCCGCAGGCCGCCGCCAGGACAGGGCGGAACCCGGCTATCGCCAATAACCGCGGACAGCGGAATTACGCCGCCGGGATCTGTGGGGCTGCCAGGAAGTCGATTGCCGCCTGTTTGAAGGCCCGGCTGGTGATCGTGTTGTTGTGGTTGCGGCCCGGAATCATCAGCTGCTCCACCAGGGAGCCGGCGCCCCTGGCGAGTTCAGCCAGTTGCGGCATGCTGACCGCGCGTTCGTCCTTTTCCCCGGCCACCAGCAGCATGGGCATGTGCGGCACCGCTTCGGCGGGGTCGTAGGGTTCTGCCTTGATGGCTTCAACAAGGGAGAGCATGGCAAAGGTGTTGTTCCCGGGAACCATTTGGACCATCCGGAAAAGGCTGGCCGTGGACTCATCTGCAATAGGCGTCCCGTCTGCCAGGTAGCGCTGCGCTGCGGAGAGGTCGAAGGCAGCCAGCGGATCGGCGACGTTCGGTCCACCCAGGACCAGGCGATGCACCAACTCCGGCTGGGTGGCACCAAATTCCCAGGCGAGCCGGGACCCCAAGGAATAGCCGATCACGTCCAGGCCGCTTTCGGGATGTCCATCGAGCAGGGGCCGCGCTCCGGCATCGAAAGCTATCTGCAGGAGATCCGCGCGGATCCGGCTGGGCGAGTAGGAGTCCAGGTCTTCGGGCACGCTGCTGCGGCCATGGCCCGGCAGGTCGACGGTTATGACGGTGCGTCCGGCCTCGCGGAGTGCGCCCAGCCAGCCCGTATTCTCCCAGTTGAGTTTGCTGGAGGAGGAGAAGCCGTGGATCAGCAGTACCGGCCTGGTTCCGGCGTCAGTTTCCGGCGTGTGGACTTCGAAGTAGAGCTGGGGGTCTGTGCCTTCCACCGTGTGGGAATGCTGCCCGACGCTGTGCCTGCCGCTCATGATGCTATACCTCCGGTTGCCGCTTGGAGCGCTGTGGTTCCGTCCCCAACGCTGGGGTACCGCTCACTTTACCTGCCGGCCGTCATACTGGCCGCGGGATTTTGCCCCGTGCCGCGCCGCGCGTAGCATTAGTTCAGGTCAAGATGACTATAACTAGTGGTATGCTGGGCCGACAGGCGGGAACACGGATGGACCTCCCCGCGACGCATTGCCAAGGACCGGATGGACGGAAGGCAGGTGATCCTGTGTATACGAGTTCTGCGAACGTTTCTGAACGCCTTGCCGCCCCGCCGTCATTAGCTATTTCCACAGTGATTTTTGCCTTGCGTCCCAGCGCGGCCTCCGGCCGCCCCACCCTCTGGATGCCGTTGGTCCGGCGTATCCGAGAGCCCTTCAAAGGGCAATGGGCACTCCCGGGCGGCCCGTTGAGCCACACCGAGTCCCTGCAGGACGCCGCCTCCCGGAACCTGCGCGACACCACCGGCCTGGCGCCCAGCTACCTTGAACAGCTCTACGCCTTCGGCGGCCTGCACCGCTCTCCCACCCAGCGGGTCGTGTCCATCGTCTACTGGGCACTGGTCCAGCCCACTGAGGCCGCGCTCGCTGCGGAATCAGAAAACGTGAAGTGGTTCCGCGCCGACCGCCTGGGCGAGCTGGCCTTCGACCACAACGACATCGTGGACTACGCACTGGGCAGGCTGCGCAGCAAGGTGGCCTACGGATCGGTGGCCTACCACCTGCTCGGCGAGTACTTCACCCTGGCTCAACTCCGCGAAGTCTACGAGGCGGTCCTTGACCGTGAACTGGACCCCGCCAACTTTCGTCGCCAGGTCAAAGCCACCCCGGAAATCCAGGAAACCGACAGATACCTCCAAGGCGGCAAGCACCGCCCTCCCCGTTTGTACCGCTTCACCGGCCGTCCCGGCCTTGACCAAGACAACAGGAGCACACCATGAGCAGCGTCAACACAGCGATCCAGCTGATCACGCGCGAACAGGCTGAAAATGCCGTGACTGCAGGGAAGAGCGCCGGGGGCACCTGCAGCCCGGACCTTTCCCGTGGTCCCTGGGACTACGACCTCGCCGAGGCGCTCGCCGGGACACCCGCTTACGGGCCCGGCGCCTCCAGCTCCGATGTGGCTCCCGCCACAACACCGAGGCAGGGCCAGCTGCCGGAAAAATACAAGGCAGCCAGCGACGCCGAACTGGACACCTTGATCCGCGCGGCCAAGGAACGCCTGGGGGACCGGGCCGTCATTCTGGGCCACTTCTATCAGCGGGACGAGGTGATCCAGTACGCGGACTTCGTGGGCGACTCCTTCCAACTGGCCAACGCTGCGCTGACCAGGCCTGACGCCGAGGCCATCATCTTCTGCGGTGTGCACTTCATGGCCGAAACCGCTGACATCCTCTCCACCCCTGAGCAGGCCGTGATCCTGCCCAACCTGGCTGCCGGTTGCTCCATGGCGGACATGGCGGATGAAGATTCAGTGGAGGACTGCTGGGAACAGCTCACCGAAATCTTCGGGACAGAGCCCGACGCCGCGGGCCGGGTTCCGGTCATCCCCGTCACCTACATGAACTCCTCCGCAGCACTGAAGGCCTTTTGCGGCCGTCACGGCGGTGTGGTGTGCACGTCCTCCAATGCGCGGACAGTGCTGGAAGAGGCCTTCGAACGCGGACAGCGGGTCCTGTTTTTCCCGGACCAGCACCTGGGGCGCAACACTGCCAAGGCCCTGGGGGTGCCGCTGGAGCAGATGCCTATGTGGAATCCCCGCAAGGAGTTGGGCGGCAACGATGAGCGGGCGATCCTGGACTCGCGGGTGATCCTTTGGCACGGCTTCTGCTCGGTGCACAAGCGCTTCAACGTGGCCCAGATCGACAAGGCACGGGCCGACTTCCCCGGCGTCAACGTCATCGTCCACCCGGAATGCCCCATGGAGGTGGTGGACGCCGCGGACTCCGCCGGTTCCACCGACTTCATCAAGAAGGCCATCGCAGCGGCAACTGAACCCACCACGTTCGCCATCGGAACCGAGATCAACATGGTCAACCGGCTGGCCGCTGAATACCCGCAGCACACCATCTTCTGCCTCGACCCGGTCATCTGCCCCTGCTCCACCATGTACCGCATCCATCCCGGTTACCTTGCCTGGGTGCTGGAGGAACTGGTGGCGGGACACATTGTCAACCGGATCACTGTGGACGCAGCGGTGCAGGCCGATGCAAAGGTGGCCCTGGAACGCATGCTGGCGGCGAAGCCGAAATGAGTGGCAGGCAGAACTGGAAGGCGGCCCACGGGGAGGCGGCAGGAGCCATGGCTCCACGGCTCATCGTCGTAGGCAGCGGCGTGGCGGGACTTTACGCCGCCCTGCTCGCAGCTGACGCCGGCGTGGAGACCGTGTTGCTGAGCAAGGCCGCCCTGGCTGACAGCAACACCTCCCATGCCCAGGGCGGGATTTCCGCCGTGCTGGAGCAGCCGGCCCCGGGCGATACCGTGGCGGCCCATATTGCTGACACGCTGCGGGCCGGAGCCGGGCACTGCAACGAGGAAGCCGTACGGATCATGTGCACGGAAGCGCGCCATGACATTGCCGGCCTGCGGCGTTTTGGCGTGTCCTTCGACCTGGAGCCCGACGGAGATCCTTCCCTTGGCCTTGAGGGAGCCCACTCTGCCCCCCGCATCCTGCACTCCGGCGGTGATGCCACCGGCGCAGGCGTGTCCTCGGCCCTCATCGCCAGCCTGCTGGACGCCCAGACCCGGGGCAGCCTCCGCGTGATTGCCCACGCCCAGGTCACTTCGCTCCTGCTCGACGGCGGCAGGGTCACCGGGGTGAACTACCTCTTCGGCGGCCGGATGGCATCACTGGAAGCCGATGCCGTCCTGCTCGCCACAGGTGGCGCGGGCCGGCTGTTTGCCCAGACCACCAATCCTGCGGTGGCCACTGCGGACGGGTTGGCGCTCGCCTGGCGGGCCGGTGCAGCCGTTACGGACCTCGAGTTCTTCCAGTTCCACCCGACGTGCCTGGTCCGCCCGCAGGAAGCATCCGCCGGTGTTAACCGCGGCGGCAACGAGCCCCTCCTCATTTCCGAGGCCGTCCGCGGCGAGGGCGCCATCCTTGTCGACGCCAACGGAACGCGGTTCCTCCCCGACTACCATCCGGATGCCGAACTGGCGCCCCGCGACGTGGTGTCCCGCAGCATTGCCCTGCACCTTGCCGCCCTGGGCGACCCCACCGGCCATGTATTCCTCGACGCCCGCGTCATCGAGGAAACCCGCGGCGCCGGCTTCCTGGAACGGCGCTTCCCCACCCTCAGCCGGCGCACCCGCGAAGCCGGCGTCGACTGGACCCGCGAACCCGTTCCCGTCGCCCCGGCCGCCCACTACTGGATGGGCGGCGTCGCCACCGATCTCAACGCCCGCACCAGCCTTCCCGGGCTGTACGCCGCCGGCGAAGCAGCCTGCACTGGCGTCCAGGGCGCAAACCGGCTTGCCAGCAACTCGCTTCTTGAGGGGCTTGTCTTCGGGCGCCGGGCAGTCGCCGACTTTCTTAATGCCTCTTCCGGCGCTTCCTCCGTGGTCGGGTCCGGCCCGGCGGAACCTTTGACGCCTGCGCCCGGCCCCCGTGCCGACGTCCAATCCGGACGAACACCAGTTTGGAAGTTCGATGCTGTGCCTGCTCCAGGACCGATCGAGGCCTCCTTTGCGGCCCCGGGTGCGTTCTCCCGCAATGCCCTGCGCTTGCTGATGACTGCCAAGGCCGGGGTGATCCGCGATAGCCGGTTGCTGCGGGAGGCGGCCGCCGAACTTGCGGCGTGGGCCGGCGTCGTTGTTCCTGGAGCCGTTCCTGACTCTGACGATCCCCAGGTGCACGAGGACGCCAACCTGCTCCTGGCTGCGCAGCTGCTGGTGGAAGCTGCCCGGCAGCGACGCACCTCCTTGGGTGCGCACTACCGGAGCGCCTTCCGGCCCGGACCTGCTGCCGCCGCCGTCGAAGAATATGACCAGCGCTATACCCTAAGCCGGAAGTGAGCCTGCGATGACCAACCCGATGACCAGACTGACCCTGCCCGCGGCACCCGTCCGCGAGATACTGGAACGCGCCTTCGCGGAGGATGCGCCCAGCGGAGACATCACCTCGCAGCTGCTGATCCCTGCCGACGCGAAGGCCAGTGCGGTGCTCAACGCCCGGGTGCCCGGCGTCTTCAGCGGCGGGACCGTCTTCCGGGACGCCATGGTACTGATTGATCCGCACACCGTCGTGGACCTCCTGGTCCCCGACGGAGCCACGTTCGACGCCGGGACGCACCTCGCCAGGGTCAGCGGCAACGCCCGCTCGGTGCTCCTGGCCGAGCGCGTGGCGTTGAACCTGGTCCAGCGGATGAGTGCGATTGCCACCAGGACCGCTGAATTCGTCAGGCTCGTGGAAGGGACTGCCTCCCGTATCACCGATACCCGCAAGACCACGCCCGGGCTGCGCGTGCTGGAACGTTATGCGGTGCGCTGTGGCGGGGGAGCGAACCACCGCTACAGCCTGTCCGACGCCGTCCTGGCCAAAGACAACCACCTGGCAGTGATGACCGGCGGGGATTCCGCCAAACTTACCGGACTCCTGGCTGCCGCAAAGGCGCAGTTGGGCCACACCACGCACTTCGAAGTCGAGGTCGACCGCGCGGAACAGATCGAACCCGTGCTGGCCGCCGGCGTGGACACGATCATGCTGGACAACTTCTCCCTGGCCGCGCTCCGGGCGGGTGTGCAGCAGGTGGCCGGCCGTGCAGTAGTGGAAGCCAGCGGGAACGTTAGCCTGGAGACTGTGGCGGCAATTGCCGCGACCGGCGTCGACGTCATCTCGATCGGTGGCCTGACCCATAGTGTGGCCGCGCTGGACCTGGGGCTGGACGTGGAGCTCGTTGTCGACGACGCCGAACCGATGGTGGCAGTCGCAGGGGCAATTGCCGGCACGGGGGACTGAGCACCGTGATTTTCCTGGACGCCGCTGCCACCACCCCCGTTCGCCGCGAGGTGATTGAAGCCATGTGGCCTTACTTCACCGGCGAGTTCGGCAATCCATCCAGCCATCACACACTGGGCGAGGCCGCGGCCGCCGCGCTCGGAGACGCCCGGAAAACCACGGCAGACTTCCTGGGCTGCCGGAGCAGCGATATTACGTTCACCTCCGGCGGGACGGAGGCGGACAACCTGGCCGTCAAGGGCATCGCGCTGGCCAGGCAGGCTGCCGATCCCACCCTGAACAGGGTGGTCATCAGCGCGGTGGAACATCCCGCCGTGGAGGAATCCGCCCGCTACCTGGAGAGGTTCCACGGTTTCCACGTGGACGTGGTGGGCGTGGACCGGCACGGCCTGGTGACTATCGAAGCCCTGGAGCAGGTTCTCCGGCCGGAGACGGCGCTGGTGAGCATTATGTACGCCAACAACGAGGTGGGCAGTGTCCAGCCCATCCGGGAGCTCGCCGGCATTGCACGCGGGCACGGGGTTCCGTTCCACACGGATGCTGTGCAGGCAGCGGGCTCGGTCCCACTCGACGTCAAGGACCTGGGTGTTGATGCCTTGAGTCTGTCCGGTCATAAGCTGGGTGCGCCCAAAGGCTGCGGCGTACTGTTTGTCCGCGGCCGGCTGGGCCTGGAGCCGCTGATTCACGGCGGCGGCCAGGAACGCGGCAGGCGCTCGGGTACGGAGAATGTTGCCGGGGCGGTAGGCGTTGCCGCGGCGTTGAGCCTGGCTGGTACCGGCGTGGACATCGCAGCCAGGGCGGCCGGACTCGCTGAACGGCGGGATGGTTTTATTGCCCAGGTGCAGGCCGGGTTGCCGGAAGCCCTGCTCACCGGCCACCCCGTCAGCCGCCTGCCCGGGCTCGCCTCTTTCTGTTTCCCGGGCACCAGCGGGGAGTCCCTGCTGCTGGAACTGGAACGGGCCGGGGTGGTGTGCTCCAGCGGTTCCGCTTGCGCCGCGGGTTCCGATGCGCCGTCACCGGTCCTGCTTGCCATGGGTATCAGTCCTGAGGTGGCGCAGACGGCCGTGCGCTTCAGCTTCGATGCCACCACAACAACAGTGGAACTTTCGACGGCGGCACGGGAGGTAATTGCCGCCGTCGGACGTGTCCGGGGACTGGGTGTCCCCACCTGACGTCAGGCCGTGGCCACCAGCTCGCCAGCGGGGATTTCGACTGCCAACCGGTTCTCAGGGCCAGGCAATGGGCACGCCCACGCTTCGTTGTATGCGCAGGACGGGTTGTATGCAAAGTTGAAGTCCAGCACGAAGGAAGCGTCCGGCCCTGAACCGCGGACGCCGTGGAAGGCGCCCTTGATGGTGTCGATGAGGTACCTGCCCCCGCCGTAGCTGCCGCCCGCCTGGCCTGCGGTGGCGTCACGGAACGGGACAAAGATCCCGCCGCCGTAGCCCCGGACCTTCCAGACGGCCAGCTGGCCCATTTCCGGGAGATCGAAGGTACCCAACCGGACGAAGGGGACAGTACCGTCTGTTCCTGTCTCCACGGTCATCTCCCGCCCGGCGCCTTCCAGCGTCAGTGGCACATGGAATCGGTAGATGGGATCGTAGTGGGCGGTCCTGAGGCCGGAAAACTCCGTCTTGTCTTTGGCCGACAGTGCCGAGGCCGGGTGGGTGGCGAACATACGGTCGCGTTCGTGCCGCCAGTAGCTGTGCGCTTCTGCGGGATCCGCGGCGGCCAGCGTGCGCACCCTGTCGTACAGGGCAAAGGTCCGCAGCCGCCAGTCGGCAATATCCAGGGCAGACATATCCGGAACTGTCTCGTCGCCCGCGACGCCGTGCTCTTCCGTCATGCTTCCACCCTAGCGCCGCAAGGACCAAAGAATGTCCCCGGCGGACGGTCCGGCACGATTAGGCTGAATCCATGAACGGGACAGTATCCACCAGCTCGGCCACCTTCCGGAGGGCACCTGCCTCGCGATCTGCTGCCGCATTTGCCGCCGTCGCCGTCCTCGTACTTCTTTCAGGATGCAGTAACGATGGCGGCGGGCAGCCTTCGTGGACCGCGCAGCCCGATGCCACCGGCTCCGCCTCAAGCCGGCCGACGTCGTCGGCTTCTGAAGGTCCAACGGGCACGACGGAGACACCCGGACCTTCAGAAAGTACCGGAACCTCTGACTCTCGTACGGCAGCGGTATGGAAGACATATACCGATCCCGGGCGCAAGGTGAGCTTCGATCTGCCGGATGACTGGATCGCGCAGTCGGTGCCGCCGGATGCCGGCACGCTACCGGGTGCCTTGAAGGTGGAGGTCAAGACAGGGGACGGTACGGTACTGGCCACCTTGAAAACCGGCCTGCCGGAAACTCCTGTTCCGGAATGCCCCGACCCGGAGCGGAAACCCTACATTGTGCTCAGCAGCGACCCGGTGGAACTCCCGTCCAGCGATGCGGCAGCCATCGACCCGCGGGTGGTGTTCCGGGTCATCCAGGGGTACCGGTACTTCGGCTCCTACGGGATAACGAACATGGCAGGCGGAGCGGATGGAAGCGCCTGCACCCTGGTAAACGTGGTCAGCGGCCCGGCGGGGACGGGCAATTACTCCTTCGGCGACATGGACACGTTCAAGGCCTTTGCCCCGGACGAAAAGGTTGCTCCCGCAAAGGCGTTCGACACCTTGGACCAGGCCGAAAAGTACGTCAGCCAGGGGAGCGAATTTGCCAACGTACAGCGGATGCTAATGTCGCTGGTGATCAACACCTAGCCCCCTTCGGAGATTCATGGAACGCTCTGTTTCAACAAGCCTTGTTTTCAGTACCATCGCAGACACGAAGATTGCCCTGGCAGTCGCTGCTGCCCGGAACCCGGGCTATACCTCGTTTTCGGAAGTGCTTACAGTCAGGGCGAATGAAACAGAGGTGCCGGTCCGGGAAATTACGGATGACCATGGTGGCAGGATCCATTATCTCGAAATAGCGGAACCAGCTGAGGTGACTGTTGACTACTCAGCAACTCTTGCCGGTCAGGCAATTCCGGCGGACGTTATGGCGGTGGACCTCATCCGCTACGTCCGGCCCAGCCGGTATGCGGAGTCGGACCGGATTCTGCCCACCGCCTACGCCGAACTCGGCGCCCTCACGGGCAGGGACCTCATCCTGGGCGTCCGTGACTGGGTGGCGAACGAACTGGCATACGTCAGCGGTTCATCACGAGTGACGGACGGCGCAGTGGAAACCCTGCTGCACCGAAGGGGCGTATGCCGTGACTTCGCCCATCTGGCTATCGCGCTGCTGCGGGCACGGGACGTTCCGGCCAGGCTGACGGCCGTATACGCCCCGGGGCTGACGCCCATGGACTTCCACGCCGTGGCCGAGGCCCATGTGGACGGGCAATGGCACGTCATAGACCCAACCGGCCTTGCTCCCCGGGCTTCCATGGTCCGGATTTCTGTTGGCCGTGACGCCGCTGACACCGCCTTCCTCTCCACGGTGGGCGGACGGCTCACCCTGAAGAAGATGCAGGTGACAGCGGTGGTCAACGGCGACCTGCCCGTGGAGGACTACTCCCGGCTGGAGGTCTTGGGCTAACGCCTAGCGGGCCGTGATGGAGTCCCGCAGCTTGTCCGTCAGGCGTTTGAGCTCGCGCTGCTCCGCCGTAGTCAGGGCCGGTTTCACAATTCCCGCGATGTCCCGCACGTGGCTGAGGCCGACTTCCCTCTGCAACGCCCTGCCGGCCTCGGTCAGCGACAGGAGGACACCGCGGCCGTCTTCCGGGGCGGTGGTCCGCTCCACCAGCCCGCGCTTCTCCAGCCGCTCCACCATCCTGCTGAGACTGGACTGGCTCAGCAGGACGTGATGGTTGAGCTCATTGAGCCGAAGCCAGCCGGACGGACACTGCGAGAGCGTGAACAGCACGTCGTATTCGTTCACCGGTATGGTCTTGAAAGCCGCCCCGGCCTGCAGTTTGCGCATGACCGCCACCTGGGCCCGGAACAGCGATTCCCATGTCTCGGCAGCCAGCCGGGTAGCCGATTCCTGAGGTCCGGTGCCCACTAGGACTCCGTTCCGGCTGCCTGGGTTGCGGGTGCAGTTTCCTGCGCCTGGTCCTGGCGCGCCAGCAGCGCTGCCACGCGTCCGGCATGGGTCGGCGGGTCCGGCACATGTGCCGGCTTCTTTGCGGCGTATTCCTTGCGGAGGACCGGCAGCACTTCCTCGCCAAACAGGTCCAGTTGCTCCAGCACCGTCTTCAGCGGAAGTCCGGCATGGTCAATCAGGAACAGCTGGCGCTGGTAGTCACCGAAGAACTCGCGGAAGGTAAGGGTCTTTTCTATGACTTCCTGCGGGCTTCCGACTGTCAGCGGCGTCTGCGAGGTGAAATCCTCCAACGACGGTCCGTGGCCATACACCGGCGCGTTGTCGAAGTAGGGCCGGAACTCGTTGACGGCGTCCTGGGAATTCTTGCGCATGAAGAACTGGCCGCCCAGGCCCACAATCGCCTGGTCTGCCTTGCCGTGGCCGTAGTGCTCATAGCGCTCGCGGTAAAGGCCGATCAGCTGCTGGTAGTGCTCCTTGGGCCAGAAAATGTTGTTCGCGAAGAAGCCGTCCCCGTAGTAGGCAGCCACTTCGGCGATCTGTGGCGTCCGGATGGAGCCGTGCCACACAAAGGGGGCGACGCCGTCCAGCGGCCGGGGTGTGGAGGTGAAGTTCTGCAGCGGGGTGCGGAACTTGCCGGACCAGCTGACGGTGTCTTCGTCCCAGAGGCGGCGGAGCAGGCTGTAGTTTTCGATGGCCAGTTCGATACCGTCCTGGATGTTCTTGCCGAACCAGGGGTAGACGGGGGCCGTGTTGCCGCGGCCCAGGACCAGGTCAACCCGGCCGTCAGCAAGGTGCTGCAGCATGACGAAGTCCTCGGCAATCTTCACAGGATCATTGGTGGTGATCAGCGTGGTCGCCGTGGAGAGGGTGATGCGCTCGGTCTGGGCTGCAATGTAAGCAAGGGTTGTGGTGGGTGAGGAGGAGAAGAACGGCCGGTTGTGGTGCTCACCGATTGCGTAGACATCCATGCCGATCTCTTCGACCTTTTTGGCGATTGCCACGGAGGCCTTGATGCGTTCGTTCTCCGTGGGGGTGCGGCCCGTGGTGGGGTCCGTGGTGATGTCGCTGACACTGAATACGCCGATTTGCATGATCTGCCTCCCGTTATGTGGCTGTGGCTTACTTCCACTCTACATCAATATAGATGCATTTGCATCTATCGCCAGATGTAACGCTCCTGGACGAAAGATATTCCCTGTCAGTGCTGGGCGCGCCGGCCGGTGGTCTTGGGGATCATGCCGGTGGTCCAGTCCGCGGATTCGGTGCTTTCCCGTGAACCGGTGGACGGTATCCGCTGCAGGTCGGCCAGGAGCTCACGGCGTTCCCTGCGGCCCTCCACCAGCCGGTACAGCACGGGCACCAGCACCAGGGTCAGGGCAGTGGAGGACACCAGTCCACCGATTACGACGACGGCCAGCGGCTGGGAGATGAAGCCGCCACCGCCCGTCAGGCCCAAGGCCATTGGGGTCAGGGCAAACACCGTTGCCAGGGCTGTCATGAGGATAGGCCGAAGCCGCTGTCGTGCACCGTGGCGAATCGCCTCGGCGACGTTCATGCCCGCCCGGCCTTCGTTTGGCCGGCGATACTGGTTGATCAGGTCGATCAGGACGATCGCATTAGTCACCACGATCCCCACCAGCATCAACATGCCGATCAGGGACGGCAGGCCCAGCGGCACTCCGCTGATCAGAAGCATCGCCACGGCACCGGTGGCGGCAAACGGGACGGAGACAAGCAGGATGAGCGGCTGGATCAGCGATTTGAACGTCGCCACCATAATCACGTAGACAATTGCGATAGCTGCCAGCAACGCGAGTCCCAGTTGCTGGAAGGACTCCGCCTGCGCGGTGGTGGCGCCGCCGATTTCCGCGGTCACTCCCGCCGGGAGCCTGACGCCGTCAAGCCGTTCCTGGACGGAGGCACTCACGGCGCCAAGATTGGAGCCCGACGGCGTCAATGACACTTTGGCGGTGCGCTGGCCGTTGGTGGAGGTAACGGAGACGGGCACTGCCACCTGCTCCACTGCGGCGATGGATGCGAGAGTCCCTGCCCCGCCAGGCAGCGGCAGGTTGCGGACCCCGTCGATGCTGGTGAAGTCGGTGCCCCGGCCAATGCGCACCGGGAAATCGGTGGTATTAAAACGGACGGTTCCTGCCGGAAGCGGGCTGATGGTGGAGGCCAGTATCCCGGCTACCTGCTCCTCGTTCAGCCCGGCGGCAGTGGCTTTGGCCCGGTCGATCCGGACCTGGACCACGTCCTGGCTTGCCGCCAGGTTGCTGGCCACCTCGGTGGTTCCGGGCACCCCGGTCATGGCGCTGACCATTGCGTCACTGGCCTGCTGCAGGTCCGCGGACGTGGCAGCCTTGAGCGTGATGTCGACGGTGTTGGAGGCGCCGAAGCCACCCTGCTGGGTGCCCACGGTGATCTTGCCTGCCCCGGGCAGCGCGGTCAGCTGGTTCCGCACAGTGTCCTGGAGCTCCGCCTGATCGGCCTGCTCGTCGGTGACCACGGTGAACGTGGAGTTGGACGCTCCGGTGGACGTGAGTGCGGCAAAGCCGGTCTGCGCATTGCCCGAGGTCACTTGTACGGTTTCTACACCGTCGATCCCGCGCAGTACCTCCTCCACCCGGACCGCCTGGGCATTGGTGTCGGCCAAACTGGTGCCGCCAGGAAGCACCTGGCGGACGGTGAGGCTGTTCTGGCCGGACTGGCCCAACAGGTCGGTGGGCAGCAGCGGCGTCATGGCTGCCGTGGCACCCAGCACCAGGCCGGCCGCCACCAGTGTCCAGACAGGATGCTTCTGCGTCTTGGCCAGGATGGGAAGGTAGCCGCGCTGAAGGAAGCTCTTCTCCTCCGCGGCCTCCGCCCGCTGGCGCGCCTCCGCGGCCGCCTCACGGACTTCAGCCGCCGTAAGCCCGGCCTGCACAGGTGTCTTCAGGAACCAGTAGGCCAGCACCGGCACGATCGTGAGTGAGACCAGGAGCGAGGCCAGCAGTGCCATGGTTACGGTCAGGGCGAAAGGCCGGAACAGTTCACCAGCCAGCTCGCCCACGAAGGCAATAGGAAGGAAAACGGCCACGGTTGTCAGGGTGGACGCGGTGATGGCGCCGGCCACCTCGCGGATTGCCGTCAGGATCGCCGGGACTTTGTCTTCGCCGTAGTTCAGGTGTCGCTTGATGTTCTCAATCACCACGATTGAATCGTCCACCACCCGTCCGATGGCAATGGTCAGGGCTCCGAGGGTGAGGATGTTCAGTGAGTAGCCGGTAGCGGCCAGGCCGATGAAGGTGATGAGCAGGGACAGCGGGATGGAAACCGCCGTAACCAGCGTGGAGCGTGCAGACATCAGGAAAACCAGGATGACGGCCACGGCGAAGCCCAGCCCCAGCAGCCCTTCGGTAGTGAGGTCCTTGATGGACTTCTCAATGAACGGCGCCTGGTCGAACACGGCAGTGAACCTGGCATTGGAACCGAGCTCTGCCTCCAGCTCCGGCAGGATGCCGTTGACCGCATGCGAGATCCCTACGGTGTCGCCGTCTGGCTTTTTGGTCACTGACACAGCGAGCGTTTCTTCGCCGTTCGTGCGGGTAATTGAAGTGCGTTCGTCGTCCTTGACGGCGACGTCGGCAACGGAACCGATAGTGGTGGGCTGCTTGGCGCCGGCCAGCGGCAGGGCCTGGATTGCCTCGAGCGAATCGATCGGGCTGCCGATCTGCAGGGAGAGCGTCCTGCCCTGGTCCTCGATGGTGCCGGCAGGAATCAGGTCGCCGTTGTTGGCCAGGGCATCGTTGATGGCGGTCAGGGTGGCACCGCGGGCCGCCATGGCATCGGCGCGGGGAAGGATCTCCACGTGTTGGGTGGCTCCGCCCGTCACATCGGCGCTGCGGACGCCGTCGAGCTTCTGGAGGCGCGGAACGCTCAGCCGCTGCAGGTCAGCGTTAAGCTCGCTGAGCGGCTTGTCCGAGGAGACGGCCAGGAACACAATGGGGAAGTCGCTGATGCTGCCGGCTACCGCCTGCGGTTCCACGTCCTCCGGCAGGATCCGTTTTGCATTGGAGATGGCGCGGTCGATCTGGTTTCGGGCGCGGTCCAGGTTGGTCCCGTACCGGAAGACGAGGCTGACCTGGGAGACGCCGCTCCTTGAGGTTGACGCCGTCGATTCAAGTCCCTCAACGCTGTTAAGCGCCGTCTCCAGCGGGGTGCTGACCTGTTTGTCCACCACTTCGGGCGACGCGCCGGGCATGGAGGACAGCACGGTCACCTGCGGGAACTCGATGGAAGGAATGAGTTCCTGTTTCAGCGATGACATGGTGATCACGCCGAAAACCGACGCGAAGACAGTAACCAGTGCGATCAGTGCCCGGTTGGCCAGTGAAAGTTGTGCCAGGCGGAACATCCCGCGACTCCTGGGGTTTTGCGATGCGTGGAGGGTTACCCCCGCCGGGCGGCCAGCGGATCAGCGGGCCGCTGAAGTGCTTTTCAGCTCGAGGGTGTCAGCAGTGTACTTCTCAATCTTTGCGGCGAGCTCAGGGTTTTCATCGAGCTTCACGCCGTAACCGGGCATCATGTCCTTCAGCTTGCCCTGCCAGCCCTTGAAGTTCTTGGGGAAGGACTTTTGCAGCAGCTCGATCATGATGGGAACAGCCGTGGATGCTCCGGGGGAGGCGCCCAGCAGTGCACCGATGCTGCCGTCCCGGCCCGCGATGACCTCTGTGCCGAACTGCAGCACACCGCCCTTTTTGGGATCCTTCTTGATGATCTGGACCCGCTGGCCGGCGGTGATGAGCTCCCAGTCCGTTTCCTTGGCCTCCGGGTAGTACTCGCGGAGGGACTCCACTTTGTCCGAATGGCTCTTCGCCACCTCCTTGATGAGGTACGTGGTCAGGTCCATGTTGTCTTTGCCCACCGCCAGCATGGGAATGATGTTGTGGGGACGGATGGACAATGGGAGGTCAAGGTAGGAGCCGCGCTTGAGGAAGTTGGTGGAGAATCCGGCGTAGGGGCCAAACAGGAGTGACCGCTTACCCTTCACATAGCGGGTGTCCAGGTGCGGAACGGACATGGGCGGTGCGCCCACTGAGGCCTGGCCGTAAACTTTGGCGCTGTGCTGGGCGGCAAGTGACTCATCCGTGCAGCGGAAGAACTGGCCGGAAACCGGGAACCCGCCAAAGCCCTTGCCTTCCGGAATTCCGGAAGCCTGCAGGAGGTGGAGCGCACCGCCGCCGGCGCCGACAAAAACAAATTTGGCATGAATGGAGCCGCGTTCGCCTGAAGCGGGGTGCTTCAGTGAGAGGTCCCAGCCGCCGTCGGAGGCTTTGCGGATCCCGGTGACCGTGTGTCCGTAGTTGACCTCAACACCGTTGGCGCCGAGGTATCCAGTGAGTTCGCGGGTCAACGCGCCGAAGTCGACGTCGGTGCCTTCCGGAGCATACGTGGCGGCCACGCTCTGCTTGGGGTCGCGGCCCTTGACGATCAGCGGAGCCCATTTCCCGATCTGGCCCTGGTCCTCGGAGTACTCCATGCTACGGAACAGCGTGTGCGGCTTCAGGGCTTCATGGCGCCGCTTCAGGAACGCGCTGTGTTCATCGCCGATGACAAAGCTCATGTGCGGAACGGTGTTGATGAAGCCTTTGGGGGAGCCGATCAGGGAGTTCTTCACCAAGTGTGACCAGAACTGGCGGGAGAGCTGGAACTGTTCGTTGATGAGCAGCGCCTTGGTAGGGTCCACCGAGCCGTCTTTGGCTGCGGGGGAGTAGTTCAGCTCGCAAAGTGCCGCGTGGCCGGTACCTGCGTTGTTCCAGGGATCCGAGCTCTCCAGTCCGGCCTGGTCCAGCTTTTCGAAGAGGGAAATGTTCCAGTCCGGCTCCAGCTGCTTGATAAACGCACCGAGGGTGGCACTCATGATTCCGCCGCCGATCAGGACGACGTCGGTGCGTTTGGTCTTGGAAATGAAAGTCACAATCAGTCTCCGATAGCGGCGGCGGCTCTGGCTGTCACAGAATATCCCCGCCACGCCTACATACTGAAATTGGTCAGCTCCGTCAAGGCTTCAGGCGAACCATTGTGAAAACTTCATTCAACACCGGTGAGGCGGGGTATTGGAGCACCCGGTCGGACAATGCCAGAGCGGAGATGGGGAACGCAATGGGGACGGCCGGGATGGCGGCAGCGACTTCCTTATTTATGGTGTGATAAAGCTCATCCCGCTCGTCGCTCTCCGGAAGCCCGCGGGCCCGGTTGATCTTGGCAATCACCTGTGGGTCCTGGAAGCCGAATTCACCGGTCTTCGAACCAAACAGCGGGCCAACAAAATTGTCAGCGTCCGAATAGGAGCCGTTCCACCCCAACAGGTGCAACGCGTGATCGCCCGGTGTGGTGATTTTCTGGAGGTAACCGTCCGCCCAGTCGACCGGCACCGGTCTGATATTGAACCCGACGGCGGTCAGTTGGCGGCTCAGCTCCGCGTACACCTTTTCCGGGGTGGGAAGGTAGGTGCGGGTGGCATTGAGGGGGTAGTAGAACTTGAGCTCTTCCCCCTGGTAACCGGCCTCGGCCAGCAGTTTGCGCGCGTCCTCCGGGTTATAGCCCAGCGAAGGCGCGTTGTTGTTGAAGCCACTGATCTTGGGCGGCACGAACTGCGTGGCCGGGGCGGTGTTGTCGATGAAGAACTCCCGGATGAGGGTTTCCTTGTCGATTGCCATTTCCACGGCCTGGCGGATCTTGATGTCCTTCAGCAGCGGCACTTCCTGGTTCATCCCCAGGTACATGACGGAGAAGGGATCGCGCTGGACAATCTGCATGCCGCGCCTGATCAGCTGGTCGAAGTTCCCTACGGTGACGCCGTCAAAACCGTCAATCTTTCCGTCCAGCAAGGCTTGCAGCCGGGTCTCGGGGTGGTCGTATGTGACAAACCGGATGGTCCCGATTTCGCCCCTGTCCGCCCAGTAACCGGGGTTGCTGAGAAGGGTTATCCCGGTGTCATCCCATGTGGACAGCGTAAAGGGGCCGGTCCCGATTGGCTTGGCTGCGTACACGGAAAGTGGCTGCCCTGCGCGCATTTGATCAAGGACGTCGGCCCGGCCTGCTTCGAGCGCGGTGGGGGAGGATATGGCGAAGGCGGGCAGGGTCAGGGCCTGAAGGAAGCCCGTGAAGCGTTGGGTGAGCTCGATCCGGACGATGTTCGCCGCCACCGCTGTGCAGGCCTTAAAGATCGAAAGCTCCGGCTGGTCGGCATGGGCCTTGAAAACACTTTTGAAGGAACTGCCAGGTGTTTGGGAGCGAAGTTCCTCAGGGAAATTGAACCAGCGGTTGAAGTTGGCGCACACAGCGTCGGCGTTGAAGGGAGTTCCGTCATGGAAAGTGACACCGTCCCGCAGCGTGAAGGTGTAGGCACGGCCGCCATCGGATTCTTCCCACTCCGTGGCGAGCAGCGGGGTGGGATTGCCGGTGGTCTGGTCTACGCCCACCAGTCCCTCCAGGATCTGCCGGGATACACGGTAGGACTCGAGATCGCTGTTCAGGGCCGGGTCAAGGCCCAGGGGCCGTGAGGCAGTACCGAAAGTAAAAAGTGCCTGAGGCTCCACGGGGGTACTGGGGCTGCCCGTGGCCGTGGACGTCGATGGTGATGGTGCCGGGGTTCCGATGCAGGATGTGACTGCGAAGGCCAGCAACGCGGTGCCGGAAGCAATTACTGCTCGTCGGGAAGGACTGCTGGGCACTCGTTTTTCACCTCTGGCTGCTGGCCGGCGCCACTGACTGCGGACTCGGAACAGTCTAATTGACAGCCCGGCTGATTTTTTTGCGAAAAGGAACACCCCCGGCCCGCCGGACCGGGGGTGTGGAAGTGCGCAAGGGGGGACTTGAACCCCCACGCCCGAAGGCACAGGAACCTAAATCCTGCGTGTCTGCCAATTTCACCACTCGCGCCTGCACCGCTCCGAGGCCATGAAGGCCCGGGCGCTGATGCCAGCATTCATTGTACCTGTCGCTGTGTCCACCGAGTCGTGTCGGTGAAAGAGTCAGTCCAGCTTCAAGTCCCGCCGGAGTTTGGCAACGTGGCCAGTGGCGCGCACGTTGTACTGGGCCAGGACGATTTGGCCGTCCGGGTCAATGACGAAAGTGGAACGGATGAGTCCGTGGTAAGTCTTTCCGTAGTTCTTCTTCTCGCCCCATGCTCCGTAGGCTTCCGCCACCGCATGGTCGGCGTCGGAGAGGAGTGGAAAGGTCAGGCTTTCTTTATCGGCGAATTTGGCCAGTTTGGGCACCGGATCCGGTGATATTCCCAGCACGTTGTAGCCGGCGGCCTGCAGGGATGCCAGGGAATCACGGAAGTCGCACGCCTGCTTGGTGCAGCCGGGTGTAGACGCCGCGGGGTAGAAGTACAGCACGGTGCTGCGGCCTGTTTCGCCGGGCTGGGACTGCAGTGAGACGATGGCGCCAGTGGAATCGGGGAGGGTGAAGTCCGGTGCCGCAGTTCCAGGCGAGAGTCTGTTAACCAAATCTGTACTCCTTGTTGGTTTGTTGAACAGCTCAGCTTAGTAAGATCGCCCGCACCGAAACGAATCTCGGCTTGGTTATACTGGATACTATGCCTGATATGGAACGCTGGCCCACGGGACGTCTCTTGTCCACGGCGGCCCGCCTCGTCGAACACTCCTGGAATGAAAAGCTGGGAGCCATCGGCCTGACCCATGCCGGTGTGATTGCTATTGAGGTCCTGGCTGCCAACGGGCCCATGACCCAGGCCCAGCTGGCCCAATTGGTGCGTGTCCAGGCCCAGACCATGGGGAAGACCCTCAGCCGTCTTGAGAGCCATGGCCACATTGCCCGTGTCCGCAGCAGCACAGATCGCCGCAGCCACGTGGTCTCCCTCACCGAACAGGGGAGGGAAGCCGTTGCTGCCGCCGTCGATATGGAACGTGCCGTATTGGCCGCCGCGTCGATTGACCCGGATCTCCTCCGGCAGGAGCTGCAGTCAGTGGTCCGCGAGCTGGCAAACCGGTATTCCTCGCCGATGACTAAAGCAATGGTTGAAAACAACAACTAACAACTGCTGAAGAGGCCGCTGATGATCAGCGGCCTCTTTTTTGCGTGGTTTCAAGGCACAAACTACCTCAGGACAAAAACCAAAAGCCGGCCCAGGCTCAGCATTTCTGCTGTTCCTGGACCGGCTTTCTGATGGGTGCACCCCCCGGGACTTGAACCCGGAACCCATTGATTAAGAGTCAATTGCTCTGCCAATTGAGCTAGAGGTGCAGGTGTTGGCGAACCGCCGTGGGCTTTTTCTTTCCCTCGGCGATCTCCGCAACGACATGTAACTCTACACGAAGTTCCGGTCCAAGTGAAATCCGCATTCCTTGGCAGTTGAAGCCTAACCGGCAGGACGAATAATCAGCGCGAAATCGGGGTTCTGACCGTTACTGAGCACCCAGATTTCACCGCTTGGAGCCCTCGCAACGTCGCGCAGCCTGCCGTACTCCCGGGTGAAGTGGCTCACAGGGTCCCCTGCCGATTCGCCGTCCAGCCGGACCGTCCATAGCCTTTGGCCGCGAAGGGCGCCCAGGTAAGCGGTAGTTCCGATGATCTCCAGCCCGCTCGGCGAGGATTCCGCGGTCTCAGGCCAGACAACCTTGGCGTCCGTGTAAGGGCTGCGGCCGGGCGCCCCCGTGACATCCGGCCAGCCGTAGTTTCCACCGGGCACAATGAGGTTCAGCTCGTCATCCACAGTGGGGCCAAACTCGCTGGCCCACAGGCGTCCCCCGTTGTCCCACGCCAGGCCCTGCACGTTCCGGTGACCAAGGCTGTAAACGGGGTTGTTGCCGAAGGGATTTCCCGGTGCCGGTGTTCCATCCGGGGTGAGGCGCAGGATCTTGCCGCCCAGCGCTTCACGATTCTGGGGCTGCTCCCGGCGCTGGGAATCGCCCGTGGCCACATAAAGCATTCCATCAGGGCCGAAGCGGATCCTGCCGCCATTGTGGGTGGTCGCCTTGGGAATGCCGCTGAAAATCACCTCCGGGGCTCCGGCAGTCAATCGTCCGGTGTCATCGGCCTCCAAGGCCAGCCGGGCGATCCGGTTATCGCTGCGGGAGGTGAAATAGGCGTAGAGGTAGCGGTCCGTGGCGAAGTCGGGGGAGACCGCCAGGCCCAGCAGCCCGCCTTCGCCGCCGGGAACGACGCCGGGCACCTCGCCGACGGTGCTTGTCCGGTCGTCCTTCACGGATTTGAGGAGGGCCGTGTCCCGCTCCGAAATAACGGCGGTACCGTCCGGCAGGAAAACCACCGCCCAGGGAGTGTCCAGCCCAAGGTCCAGGCGGCGCAGCAGCTGCGGTTCCCCTGCCGTCGTCGGAAGCGGTTGTTGCTGGCCTGCAGTGGGATTTGCGGCAAGAGTGGAGGTTGGGGCAATGGGAGAGGAAGAAGCCGGGAGCGGTGAGTTGCCGGTGCACGCCGCCAGGGCCGTTGCCGAGGCTACGCCGAGTGCCGCGATGGCGATGCACTTGCGGAAATTCATGGTGAGACGGTGGACAGGGCGGCACTGTACTTGCTGAAGAGCCGGAGGCCGGCACCCATCCCGCCCGGCGTGCTCATCGCCGCATGCGCCTCGGCTCGCGGAAGCCCGCTGCCTCAGCATGCGCGGGCGAAAGGAACCACACGTTGCAGGCTGCTTCCTCATAGCCGGGGTCGGTTTCGTCGTAGTAGACCATGGCGGATGCATCACCCTTAACCGAGTAGCCGGAGGGCGGTCCGCCATCGGGTCCCGGTGACGCCGATCCCTCACCATACGGCTGTTCGGCGGCCAGGTGCCCGAGGGGCTCCGCTGACTCCGGCGAATTCTGGCCCGGCGAGTCCTGGGTAGGCTCTGCAGCACCCGTTTCCACGCCAGAAAGTGTTGGGGCGTGCGGCGTTGTGTGTTCACTATGCCGACCGGACGGTGGTTGGGTGGGATTTCCCTCGGCATCAGACCACTGCGCTTCCCATTCGGCCTGGTCCTGGGCCGCGCGCTCCTCGGCCGCCCGCCGCTCAGACTCGCGGTTCTCCGGCGGTGCCGCTTCGAGCGAGCTGGCACCCGCGGCGTCGGGCACTGAACCGGGTTGCTGGTCAGGTACTGCCGTCGAACCTGTTGCCGACGAGGTGGCCGCTGGAGTCTCGGCTTCCGGTCCGGCGCCAGTGCCGGTCGTCCAGTCGTCAACGTCGCCTTCGCCTTCGGAACTGTCGACGCCGGGGTCCCCGGTATGTGACGACGCCGCTTCCACATTCCCGGCAGGAGCCTTGCCCGCTCCTGCGCTGTAGGCAACCGCGGCATCGTGTTCGTCTTCCGGGGTGACGGGCGGTGTGGCGGTCGAGGTTGAGCCGTATCCTGCCGCGCCGGGGATACCCGCTGTGGCGGCTGCTTCTGCTGAGGGGCCTGCCAGGCTGCCATGGGACAGTGCTCCTCCGGAGGACTCGCGCTCTGTACCGGGCCGGACGTCCGAAGCCGTGGGTTGATTGGCTGTGCCGCCGTCGCCCGATCCTCTGCGGTTGACCAGCCACCAGATAATGGCCACTGCCAAGACAATGGCAATAATCCCGATAACAATCTCCATGGCAGAGCCCTCTCTTCGCCAGGCATGGTTGCCGTGCAATGACCGTACGTCGGTGTGATCTGGCCTGTCCAGCATGCGGGCCTCACCGGACGCGCCGGCCGTTCCCGCCTTGTCTCATATTGTGAGACATCCGTCCATGATCTGATCGAAATATTCCCTTAATTGAGCTTCCATGGCCGGTTAAGGTCGTTCCCCGCCGCCACGGAGCCATAGACTTTGACCCATGAGTCAGGACACCCAGATCTCCACCGCCACCTCGCCAGACATCAAGCCACGCAGCCGTGTTGTCACCGACGGAATCCACGCAGCCCCCGCGCGCGGCATGTTCCGCGCGGTCGGCATGGGCGATGACGACTTCGCCAAGCCGCAGATCGGCGTCGCCAGTTCTTGGAACGAAATCACCCCCTGCAACCTTTCGCTCAACCGCCTTGCCCAGGGCGCCAAAGAAGGCGTCCACGCGGGCGGCGGGTTCCCCATGCAGTTCGGCACCATTTCCGTTTCGGACGGCATCTCCATGGGCCACGAGGGCATGCACTTCTCGCTCGTCTCCCGCGAAGTCATTGCAGACTCCGTGGAGACCGTGATGCAGGCTGAGCGCATCGACGGCTCGGTGCTGCTGGCCGGCTGTGACAAGTCACTTCCCGGCATGCTGATGGCTGCTGCCCGCCTGGACCTGGCCAGTGTGTTCCTCTACGCTGGCTCGATCATGCCCGGCTGGGTCAAGCTGGAGGATGGTTCCGAGAAGGAAGTCACCCTGATTGACGCCTTCGAAGCCGTCGGAGCCTGCGCCGCCGGCAAGATGAGCCTGGAAGACCTCACCCGCATCGAAAAGGCCATTTGCCCGGGTGAAGGCGCCTGCGGCGGCATGTACACGGCCAACACCATGGCCTGCATCGGCGAGGCGCTGGGCATGTCCCTGCCGGGTTCGGCAGCTCCGCCTTCGGCAGACCGCCGTCGTGATGAGTTTGCCCGCAAGTCCGGTGAAGCGGTGGTAAACCTGCTCCGCCTCGGCATCACCGCCCGCGACATCATGACCAAGAAGGCGTTCGAGAATGCCATCGCGGTCACCATGGCTTTCGGCGGTTCCACCAACGCCGTGCTGCACCTGCTGGCCATTGCCCGCGAAGCTGAAGTTGAACTGACGCTGGACGACTTCAACCGCATCGGCGACCGCATCCCGCACCTGGGTGACCTCAAGCCGTTCGGTCGTTACGTGATGACCGACGTCGACAAAATCGGCGGTGTGCCCGTGATCATGCGTGCACTGCTCGACGCCGGCCTGCTGCACGGCGACTGCCTCACCGTCACCGGTAAGACCGTTGCGGAGAACCTCGCCGCCATCAACCCGCCGGACCTCGACGGCAAGATTCTCCGGGCGATGGACAACCCCATCCACAAGACCGGCGGCATCACCATCCTGCACGGCAGCATGGCTCCTGAAGGCGCCGTGGTGAAGAGCGCAGGGTTCGACGCGGACGTTTTCGAGGGCACAGCCAAGGTCTTCGAACGCGAGCAGGGCGCCCTGGAGGCCCTCGATAACGGTGAGATCCACAAGGGCGATGTTGTGGTGATCCGTTACGAAGGACCCAAGGGTGGTCCCGGCATGCGCGAGATGCTGGCCATCACCGGCGCCATCAAGGGTGCGGGGCTGGGCAAGGACGTCCTGCTGCTGACCGACGGACGGTTCTCCGGAGGTACTACCGGCCTCTGCATCGGACACGTTGCCCCGGAAGCGGTCGACGGCGGTCCTATTGCTTTCGTCAGGAACGGCGACCGGATCCGTGTGGACATCGCAGCCCGCAGCTTCGATCTCCTGGTGGATGAAGCCGAGCTCGAATCCCGCAAAATCGGCTGGGAGCCGCTGCCGGCCAAGTTCACCAAGGGCGTGCTGGCCAAATACGCCAAGCTGGTGCACAGCGCATCCACGGGCGCATACTGCGGGTAGCGCTTGGTTTCGACTGGCTCAACCACCGGGTCTTGTTGGTTGAGCTTGTCGGGACCCGGGTTTCGATAGGCTCAACCAGCAGGGTCTTGGGGACCAGTAGGTGGACAATGGCGTCCACATGGTGAGACGTTGAAGGGGTCGCGTTGACACGTTTCCCACCAGAGGGAAAACTGATCGCATGATCAGTTTCGTTACCGTTGGCGTCGTCCTTACCAGGCGCGTGGCTCAATAGCCCGACTGGTAACGAACCGTCACGCGCAACCCCTCGCAGAGCCTTCGGCTGAGGGGTTTTTTTATTTTCCGCAGTTTCCAGGCACCACCCATGATCCACAAGGAAGAGTCCGATGAGCAAAGGATCGCCGATCAGCCCCTCGCTGATGGCTACAAAGTCCGCAGGAGCCCCCAAGGCTCCGGAACGTGCCGATAGAGCGGCTGGCACCGCCGTCGTCGTCACCGATCTTGCCGCTGTCTCTCCTGTACTTGGGCCGAACAACGTTGTACCCCCGACGGTGATGACCGGCTCACAAGCAATCGTCCGCTCGCTCGAAGAACTCGGCGTCGACGACATCTTTGGTTTGCCCGGTGGCGCGATCCTGCCCACCTATGACCCCTTGATGGCATCCAGCATGAATCACGTGCTGGTGCGTCACGAACAGGGAGCCGGCCACGCCGCGCAAGGCTACGCCATGGTTACCGGCCGGGTAGGCGTCTGCATCGCCACCTCCGGCCCCGGAGCCACCAACCTCGTCACCGCCATCATGGATGCCCACATGGACTCCGTGCCGATGGTCGCCATCACCGGCCAGGTCTCCAGCGGGGTGATTGGCACTGACGCCTTCCAGGAAGCAGACATCGTGGGCATCACCATGCCCATCACCAAGCATTCCTTCCTGGTGACCGATCCCAATGACATTCCGCACGTGATGGCGGAGGCCTTCCACCTTGCGTCGACAGGCCGCCCGGGCCCGGTGCTGGTTGACGTTGCCAAGGACGCACAGCAAGGCCAGATGACCTTCTCCTGGCCGCCGCGGATTGACCTGCCCGGCTACCGTCCGGTCACGCGTGGCCACAACAAGCAGGTCCGCGAAGCCGCCAAACTGATTGCTGCGGCCAAGAAGCCGGTCCTCTACGTGGGTGGCGGTGTTGTCAAGGCCCATGCCTCCGCAGAGTTGCTGGAACTGGCCGAAGCAACCGGAGCGCCCGTGGTCACAACCCTGATGGCCAAGGGAGTGTTCCCGGATTCGCACCCGCAACACATGGGGATGCCCGGTATGCACGGCACTGTCTCCGCCGTAACGGCGCTCCAGCAGTCCGACCTCCTGATCACGCTGGGCGCCCGCTTTGATGACCGGGTCACCGGCGTGCTGAAGACCTTTGCGCCGCTGGCCAAGGTCATCCACGCTGACATCGACCCTGCGGAAATCTCCAAGAACCGGACGGCTGACGTTCCTATTGTCGGCTCGGTCAAGGAAATCATTCCGGAACTGACCGAGGCCGTAAAAGCCCAGTTCGGAGCTACCGGAACTCCGGACCTGGGGCACTGGTGGACCTTCCTGAACAACCTGAAGGAAACCTACCCGCTGGGCTGGACCGAACCGGACGACGGCCTGACCGCTCCGCAGAAGGTCATCGAGCGCATTGGTGCGCTGACCGGACCGGAAGGCATTTACGTTGCCGGAGTGGGACAGCATCAGATGTGGGCAGCCCAGTTCATCAAGTACGAGCGCCCGCACGCCTGGCTCAATTCCGGCGGCGCCGGGACCATGGGGTATGCCGTGCCGGCAGCAATGGGTGCGAAGGTGGGGGAGCCGGACCGTGTGGTCTGGGCCATCGACGGCGACGGATGCTTCCAGATGACCAACCAGGAACTTGCTACCTGTGCCATCAACAAGATCCCCATCAAGGTCGCCGTCATCAACAACTCATCGCTGGGTATGGTGCGGCAGTGGCAGACCCTCTTCTACGAGGGCCGCTACTCCAACACCGACCTCAACACCGGTCATGACACCGTCCGGATCCCGGACTTCGTCAAGCTGGCAGATGCCTACGGCTGCGCATCCTTCCGGTGTGAGCGCGACGAAGACATCGACGCAACCATCCAGAAGGCGCTGGAAATCAATGACCGTCCCGTGGTTATCGACTTCGTGGTCAGCCCCAACTCCATGGTGTGGCCAATGGTGCCCGCCGGCGTCAGCAACGACCAGATCCAGGTTGCCCGCAACCTGACCCCGGATTGGGAAGAGGAAGACTGAACATGCCCCGCCACACACTCTCCGTCCTGGTTGAAGACAAACCCGGCGTACTGACCCGCGTAGCCAGCCTCTTCGCCCGCCGCGCCTTCAACATCAACTCGCTGGCCGTGGGCCCCACCGAAGTCCCGGGCATGTCCCGGATGACAGTAGTGGTCGACGCCGACGGGGACCTGATTGAACAGGTCACCAAACAGTTGAACAAGTTGGTCAACGTCATCAAGATCGTTGAGCTGACATCCGAATCTTCCGTGCAGCGAGACCACATCCTGGTCAAGGTGCGTGCGGATGCCGGAACACGCCTGCAAGTGACCCAGGCTGCAGACCTGTTCCGCGCTTCAGTAGTCGACGTCTCCACCGATTCCGTTGTCATTGAAGCCACCGGCCACCCGGATAAAATCAATGCACTCCTTTCGGTGCTTGAACCGTTCGGTATCCGCGAAATTGTGCAGTCCGGCACCTTGGCTGTTGGACGGGGATCCCGCTCCATGAGTGACAGGGCCTTGCGCAGCGCTTAGTACCGCTTCATACACAGGGAAGGGCCGTGGCCCTCCGGTGGCGCAAATCCCGCGTAGTACCAAGAAACCCGCAACACCACAGAACTAATTACCAAAGAATCCACTCAAGAGGAGAAACCCCAAGTGACTGAAATGTTCTATGACGATGACGCCGACCTGTCG
Organism: Pseudarthrobacter sp. TRD_SC_9; assembly: GCF_055361265.1. Lineage (NCBI taxonomy): Bacteria > Bacillati > Actinomycetota > Actinomycetes > Micrococcales > Micrococcaceae > Pseudarthrobacter > Pseudarthrobacter sp. TRD_SC_9. The sequence goes on along the minus strand of NZ_CM143956.1, from coordinate 2,442,162 downwards.
ATCATCCAGGGTCGCAAGGTCGCAATCGTCGGCTATGGCTCACAGGGTCATGCCCACGCCTTGAACCTCCGCGACTCCGGTGTCGAGGTTGCCATCGCCCTCAAGGAGGGATCCACGTCGATCGCCAAGGCCGAAGAGGCGGGCTTTACGGTTAAGAACGTTGCCGACGCCGCTGAATGGGCCGATGTCATCATGATCCTGGCGCCGGACCAGCACCAGCGCTCGATCTACAATGACTCCATCAAGGACAAGCTCACCCCGGGCAAGGCATTGGCCTTCGCACACGGCTTCAACATCCGCTTCGGCTACATCGAGGCGCCGGAGGGCGTCGACGTCATCCTCATCGCACCGAAGGCCCCTGGCCACACCGTGCGCCGCGAATTCGAAGCCGGCCGTGGCATCCCGGACATCATCGCCGTCGAGCAGGACGCCTCAGGTTCCGCCTGGGAACTGGCCAAGTCCTACGCCAAGGCAATCGGTGGCACCCGCGCCGGCGTCATCAAGACCACCTTCACCGAAGAGACCGAAACGGACCTCTTCGGCGAGCAGGCTGTCCTGTGTGGCGGCGTCTCCCAGCTGGTCCAGTACGGTTTCGAGACCCTGACCGAGGCCGGTTACCAGCCGCAGATCGCCTACTTCGAGGTACTCCACGAGCTCAAGCTCATTGTTGACCTCATGTGGGAAGGCGGCATTGCCAAGCAGCGCTGGAGCGTTTCTGACACCGCAGAGTACGGCGACTACGTCTCCGGCCCGCGCGTCATCACCCCCGAGGTGAAAGAAAACATGGAGGCCGTCCTCGCCGACATTCAGTCCGGTGCATTCGCCAAGCGCTTCATCGAGGACCAGGACAACGGCGGCGCTGAGTTCAAGGAGCTGCGCGCCAAGGCAGAGCAGCACCCGATCGAGGCCGTTGGCCGCGAACTGCGCTCCCTGTTCTCCTGGCAGCAGCAGGACGTGGACTACGTGGAAGGTTCAGCAGCCCGCTAAGCTGCGTCCCATCACCTTCGCGACCCTTACGCGCGACTGAGGCCGGGTTCACACTTAACAATGTGGGCCCGGCCTTCGTGTAAGCCTAGACTTTGTTTTATCCCCCGGACTGCAACGCAGAGGATCACCGTGTCAAAACCTGTAGTACTTCTCGCTGAAGAACTTTCGCCCGCCACCATTGAGGCCCTTGGCCCGGATTTCGAGATCCGCCAGACCGACGGCGCGGATCGTTCCCAGCTGCTGGCGGCCATCGTCGACGTCGACGCCATCCTGGTCCGCTCCGCCACACAGGTTGATGCCGAAGCCATTGCAGCAGCCAGGAACCTCAAAGTCATCGCCCGCGCCGGCGTCGGCCTGGACAATGTGGACATCAAGGCGGCCACCCAGGCGGGTGTCATGGTGGTCAACGCCCCGACGTCGAACATCGTGTCGGCGGCAGAACTGACCGTGGGCCACATCCTGAGCCTGGCCCGCCACATCCCGCAGGCCAGTGCAGCGCTCAAGGGCGGCGAATGGAAACGCTCCAAGTACACAGGCATTGAGCTCTTTGAGAAGAAGATCGGCATCATCGGCCTGGGGCGGATCGGCGCGCTCGTTGCCGCACGCCTTCAGGGGTTCGACACCGAGATCCTTGCCTACGACCCCTACATCACATCGGCCCGCGCCGCTCAGCTGGGCGTCAGGCTGGTCACGCTCGATGAACTCCTGAGCCAGGCCGACTTCGTCACCATCCACATGCCCAAGACCCCGGAGACCGTCGGGATGCTGGGAGCCGATGCCTTCACCAAGATGAAGCCCAGCGCCTACGTCGTCAACGTCGCGCGCGGCGGCCTGGTGGACGAAGCCGCACTGTTCGATGCCCTGCAGGACCGCCAGATCGCAGGTGCCGCCGTAGACGTCTTCGTCAAGGAACCCAGCACCGACCTGCCGTTCATGAAGCTGGACAACGTGATTGTCACCCCGCACCTGGGTGCATCCACTGACGAGGCGCAGGAGAAAGCCGGCGTTTCGGTGGCCAAGTCTGTCCGCCTGGCCCTGGCCGGTGAGCTGGTCCCGGATGCCGTCAACGTCGCCGGTGGCGTCATTGCTCCCGACGTCCGCCCCGGCATTCCGCTGATCGAAAAACTGGGCCGCATCTTCACCGCCATGACCCACGCCTCGCTCACGCAGGTGGACGTTGAGGTGGCCGGAGAGATCTCCACCCTCGACGTCAAGGTCCTGGAACTGGCAGCGCTCAAGGGCATCTTTGCCGACGTCGTGACCGAGCAGGTCTCCTACGTCAACGCGCCGGTGATCGCGGAGCAGCGCGGAATCAACGTCCGGCTCATCACCACACCGGACACCGAGTCGTACCGCAACGTCCTGACCCTGCGCGGCGCCCTCAGCGACGGCAGCCAGATCTCGGTTGCCGGTACCTTGACCGGCCCCAAGCAGATCCAGAAGCTGGTGGGAATCAACGGTTTCGAGATGGAAATCCCCATCAGCGAGCACCTTGTGGTGGTGGCGTACTCGGACCGCCCCGGCGTCATCGGCACGATCGGCCACATCCTGGGCATGAACAACATCAACATTGCAAGCATGCAGGTTGCCCGCCAGGCAGAAGGTGGCCAGGTTCTTGCGCTGCTGACCATCGACAGTTCTGTGCCGCAGCAGGTCCTTGACGCGATCAAGGCCGGCATCGGTGCTGACATGGTTCGTGAAGTGGACCTCGAAGACTAGATTCACGACGCGTGTCCCTCTGCTTCGCGACGCGCCAATGCGACGCGCCAGAGCGAGGCACGTATGATTGGCCGGTCTGCTTACAATGGCATGGTCCCTTTGCGGGACCATGCCGGGCAGGCCGGCCGATACCTTTTGCACCCCCGCCAGGGACACAACCCTTCACTTCTCCCGGAGGGTTGTGGCGTGCGTACGCAATCCAGCTTTCAGGAGCCCAATGAACGCCGTCCAGAGGTTCATCAGAAGCCGTGTGCTGCTGTTGACCGCGGCCATTTTGATCATCGCCATGGGACTCTCCGTCCTGGTCCAGGGGCAGTCGCAGGCCGCGCTGGACCGGACAGTGGATGAGAATTCCCGCGGACTCTACGACATCCTCGTGCAGCCGAAAGCAGATTCCGGAGTGCTGCTGCAGCCGGATATCGCCAACGGTTCCGGGGGCATCAGTTTTGAACAGCTGGAAAGCATCCGTGAGCTCGGCGGCACCTCCGTTGCGGCACCCATCAGCCTTGTCTCCCGGGTCACACAGAACGTGCAGGCACCGCGGCTGGACGCCATGGACTACCTGGGTTACAACCCCGGCCTGGTGGGCACAGCCACAGTTGAGCAGCCCGGCGGGACGAGCCCGTCGTCGTGGCCGGCCGCCGAGTCCGTACTGACGGACGAAGCCAAAACGTACCGGCTGACGGCCTCTGCCGTCAGCTCCGACGGATCCAGCCAGCAGACCCTGTTTGAGACGTCGGCTGAGGGCTCGCTGGGCAAGGCCCGCATCGTGGAGACCACCACCCCCGGCGGCACCAGCATCCAGATTGCTCCCGCCGAAGGCGAGACTGGCATCAAGTTCCCGTCTCCGGCCGGCGGCTCCGTCCACAACCTGTTCAATCTTTCAGTTTCGTTGCCCACGGCGCCGGAAATCACCGAATCCGTTGTGGCCGTCGACCCCATTGCCGAGCGGGCACTGCTTGGTACGGCCGGCGATTTCCTGGCTCCGCTGGAAAAAGCGCCTCCCGCCGATGCCCGTAACGCCGGTGCGATCGGCCGCCACTTCGAAAGCCTCTTCACCAGTGGCATCACGCCCAAGGAACTGGAAGAGGGCCCTGACTTCCTGGGCGTCAAGCTCAAGCACTGGGCCCCCCTGATGTCCCAGTACCAGCAGGCCAAAGCCAAGGGCCACATCACCGCAGACTCTCAGGCCATCCCGTTGATTGTCCGCTCCGGGACCACCCTTGACCTGACCTACAACGTCAAGATCGAGGAACTCGACGCGGCCGGAAACGTGGTCAAGGACATCGGCACCGCGACCAAATCGCTCGGCGAAGGCTACCTGCCGTTCGTGTCCGATGATCCCTTCGCCTTGTCCTGGCCTGGATCCGAGGACCACTCCGGCCTCTTGGGCGCCGGCGGAAACTTCAACCAGGGCCTGTACGAGCCAGCCAAGTGGAGCACCGACTTCGCCGCCGCTCCCGACTACACCGATTCCGGGACTGCGCCCAACGGGGCAGTAGCGAAAACCGCGGTTCCCCGTGATTGGGTCACCGTCAACCGGCTCCCGAGCACGGGAGTTGATGGTTCACCCGTGGATCAGACCCAGCGCGATCCGGTGGACGAGCGCGCCTATCGTGAGGACCTTGAAACGGGAGGGAAGCTGGCGGCACCGCTGCCCATGGTCTATGGCACTTTTGATCCTGCTGCCGTCCAGGAAGCCGCCGGCGACGTCAACCGCCTGCCGTTGGGCGGCTACGATCCCACGCCGCTGACTCTGACCCGCGATGCGGATGGCAACACTGTAGAGGCCACCACCCTGAAGCCGTCGCTGAGTGCGACGGGTCTGGCCAGCCAGTCGGCGGGCGCCATCACCGACTACTACGGCCTCGCTGCTGCCCGCGGCTACGCCGAGAACGCTGACGTCATCGACGCCATCCGGGTACGATCCTCCGCAGGCGGCAGCTGGAAGCAGGCACAGCCCGAGGTCGAGGAGCTGGCGGACCAGATCCGCGGTCTCGGCCTGGAGGCCACCGTCGTGGCCGGTTCAGCCCGCGAGGATGTGAGCATCTTCGTCCCGGGGTACTCCAAGGACGACGCCGGCAAGGAGTCCGCGCTGGGCACAGTCCAGCAGTCGTGGGTCAGGCAGAATGCCGCAGACGCGGTGTCCGGTTCGTTGACCAGCACAAACATCACCTTGCTGTTCCTCACTCTCTGCGGCGCAGCGTTGCTGACCGGCGCCTCCACCGTCAGCTATGTCCGGAAGCGTCGGACAGAAGCGGGCATCCTGCGTGCCATGGGCTGGACCCAGGCCAGGATCCGTTCCTGGGTCCTCGCAGAGTTCGGCGTGGGGGCAGGCATGCTCGCCGTGTCAGGTCTGATCCTGAGCCTGGCCAGTTGGAGCCTGGTGACCGCCGTCGTCTCCCTGTCCGTCCTGGTCCTGTACGCCGCCGCGGCCTTCTTCGCCGCCCAGCAGCTGCGCCATCGCGACATCATCGACCAGGAGCCGCAGCATGATGAGCGGCTTATTCCCGTCGACTCCGCGCTGACGTTTGCCAACCGGCAGTTGAGTACCAACAAGTTCAACACCGTGGCGCTTGCCGTGGCCGTTGGCGTCTTTGGAGCGGCAGTCGGGGGTCTGATTGCTCTGCTTATCGATATTCCCAGGGCGGCCGGTGCCAGCGCCCTGAGCGGCCTGGCGGCGGCGAGCATCGCCGCTCCAAGCGTTATCCTGGCCCTCGCCGGGGTCCTGGTGGGACTGGTCCTGACGCTGGTCACGGGGCGGTTTGAACTCCAGGCCAAACGCCAGTACCTTTCCATCCTGGAAGCGATGGGCTGGAACCCTGACATGCTCAGTCAGGTGCGCCTCTTCGAAAATGCCCTGGTGGGAACCGTGGCGGTTCCGCTGGGCGTTCTGGGAGCGCTGGGGATCGGCCTGCTGGTGGCCCCTTACGCTGTCCTGTGGGCGGGCCTGGCCGGCCTGGTCGCCGTACTTTGCTGGATTCCAATTGCAACGAAAGTGGTCCAATGACACACGAGCCCAATCTTCAACGGACCCGTCGGGACGCCAACGGCGATGTCGCCCTCCAGACCAGGGCCAACACCATCGTCAAGGCCGCCGATCACGCGACCCCGATGGAATTGGACGGCATCACCATCCGCTACGGCGGCGGCAAGGGCGGCTCCGAAGCCGTCTCGGTGGTCGAGAACTTCAACCTGACACTCCACGCCGGTGAGATGCACTGCGTTGCCGGCCGCAGTGGCTCCGGCAAGACCAGTATCCTGACGGTCGGCGCCGGACTGTCCCTGCCGACGTCGGGCAGGGTTTTCTGGGAAGGCGATTCCCTTGAAACAATGGGCGACGACGAAATTGCCGACCGCCGTCGTGCCCTGATCGGGTATGTGGACCAGGGCGGTGCGCTGATCGACGGCATGAGCGCGCTGGAGAACGTACTGCTGCCCGCGGTTCCCGATGGGCAGGTCAAGCAGCGCCACGACATGGCAAAGGACCTGCTGGACCTGGTGGGGCTGGGCCGCCGCATGCGGCACCGCCCGGCGCAGCTGTCCGGTGGCGAACGGCAGCGGGTGGCCATTGCCCGCGCGCTGATTCTTGGCACCCGCGTCCTGGTGGTGGATGAGCCCACAGCCAGCCTGGACCGCGCGTCTGCCAACCGCATCATCAGCATCCTGAAGGACACCACCAATGACGGCATCGCCGTCCTGGTGGCCTCCCACGACCACGAACTGGTCCGCCAGAGCGACACCCTCACCGAACTGATCTAGTTCTTCCCTCCGCACTAAAGGTAATCTCCACCTGTGACTTCCCCCGCGAAAACGCCCTTCTACATCACTACTGCCATTACCTACCCCAATGGCGTGCCGCACATTGGCCATGCCTACGAGTACATCGCCACGGACGCCATGGCCAGGTTCAAGCGCCTGGACGGCTACGATGTCATGTTCCTCACTGGTACCGATGAGCACGGGATGAAGATCGCCCAGGCCGCGGAGAAGGAGGGCATTACCCCCAAGGAGCTGGTGGACCGTAACGCTGAGGTGTACAAGGCTGCGCATGCCGCCCTGGGAATCACGTACGACCGCTTCATCCGCACTACGGACGCCGACCACTACGCGGCGTCCCAGGCCATCTGGAAGAAGATGGAGGAGAACGGCGATATCTACCTTGATAAATACGAGGGCTGGTACTCGGTCCGCGATGAGGCGTACTACGTCGAGGACGAGACCGTGGTCAAGGACGACGGCGTGCGCTACTCGAAGGAAACGGACACCGAGGTGACGTGGACGGCTGAGGAGAGTTACTTCTTCCGGTTGTCCTCCTACCAGGACCGGCTCCTGGGTCTCTACGAGGAGCACGCGGAGTTCGGTGCCCCGCAGTCCCGTTTCAACGAGGTGATCAGCTTCGTCAAGCGCGGCCTGGATGACCTCTCGATCAGCCGCACCACCTTTGACTGGGGTGTCCCGGTGCCCGGCAACGACAAACACGTCATGTACGTCTGGGTCGATGCTTTGACCAACTACCTGACCGGCGTCGGCTACCCGGATGTTGAGTCGGAATCATTCCGGAAGTACTGGCCCGCAGATGTCCACGTGATCGGCAAGGACATTTCCCGCTTCCATGCCATTTACTGGCCTGCGTTCCTGATGAGCGCCGGGCTGCAGATGCCCAGGCGCGTGATGATCCACGGTTTCCTGCACAACGCCGGTGTCAAGATGTCCAAGTCGCTGGGCAACGTGGTGGCACCGGCCGACTTTGTTGAGCAGTATGGCCTGGACCAGGTCCGTTACTTCTTCCTGCGTGAAGTTCCGTTCGGAGCGGACGGCAGCTACCACCATGACGCCATTGTAGGCCGGATGAACGCAGATCTGGCCAACAACTTCGGCAACCTTGCGCAGCGGTCGCTGTCCATGGTCGCCAAGAACTGCGGTGGAAAGGTGCCTGCCCCGGGTGCTTTCAGCGCCGCGGATGAGGCGCTGCTGGCACAGGCCAACGGGCTGCTCGAGACTGCTCGGGCGGCCTTCGAAAAGCAGGAGTTCAGCCGCGCCCTCGAAGCCATCTGGACTGTCCTCGGCGACACCAACGCCTACTTTGCTGAGCAGGCGCCCTGGGTGCTGCGCAAGACCGACGTCGAACGCATGAACACGGTCCTGTACGTCACGCTGGAAGTTCTGCGGATCGTTGCCATCCTGGTCCAGCCCGTGATGCCCGGCGCAACCGGAGCCGTATTGGATGCGCTGGGCCAGCCGGAGGGCGATGCCCGTCAGTTCACCGCGCTGGGCACGCCGATTGTTCCGGATACTGCCCTGCCGGCTCCCACGCCGGTGTTCCCGAAATACGAAGAGCCTGCCGAGGCCTAAGGTAAAACGAAAGTCGGGTGGCGGCAGGTGCTCGGAAGAGCCCTGCCGCCACCCGGCTTTGTCGGTTAAGCTGTCGCGAGTCCCTCCACCGGGGACAGCCGTGCGGCACGCCTGGCCGGAACCACGGAGGCCAGCAGTCCTGCCACCACTGCCACAGCCAGAACGGCCAGGAGCTGCAGCCAGGGGATCGACGGCGCCACGGTGGTCACGCTGCCCAGAGCGGACATGGCGCCCAGCCAGCCGTAGATGCTGCCAAGTGTTGCGCCGATCAACGCCGCAACTCCGGCAACCAGGACAGCCTCCAGTGCCAGCATGGCGCGCAGCTGGCCGCGGGTCAGTCCAAGGGCACGCAGCAGCGAGTTTTCCCGCGTCCGTTCAAGGACCGACAGGGACAAGGTGTTGGCCACGCCGATCAGCGCGATGACCACGGCCACTGCCAGCAGCGCGGTGACCACCAGCAGCAGGACGTCGATGATCTCGTTGAAGGTGACCCGCTCCAGGGCGGCACCATTCACAGCACTCTCCGGCATGCCCAGAGCCTGGGCTACAGACGCCTGGATGTTCCGGATGTCGTCGCCGGACAGCTTTTTGTCCGATTCCCCGAGGCTGATCCAGATTGCTTCTCCGGAGGTGGGCGAGGCGCCTGCCAGCAGCGGCTGGGCCGTCTCCGTGCTGATGAACGGCGGCAGGCCGCGGGCTTTGAGGACAACGGCGTCGAGGTCCAGTGTGGCCGTGCTTCCCTTCACGGTTGCTGGCCCGGCGGCGGAATCTTCCGGAAGGTAGATCTTGCCGGCCTCAACTGCCAGCGACTGGTCGAGGAACAGGGCGGCTGCGCTGTCCGCGGGAATGGCGTAGACCGGCGTGCTGGCGCCATCCACGTCGAGCTGACCCACAATGGGCAGCAGTTCCGCTTTGGAGACACCGGAGATGGCACGGACCGCGTCGCGCTGCGCCACCGTCAGCGCCGGGGCGGCGGGCTCTGTGCCTTCCGATGTGGCCGGGGAGGAGAGCGATACGGCGAGGTCCACCGGGTAGTTCTTGGCCAGCATCTGGTCAAAAGCGGTCCGTGATGAAGCCGCTCCGGTCATCATCAGCGTCACCAGGGTGACGCCGATCAGCAGTGCGGCAGCGGTCACGGAGGTCCGCCCGGGGTTACGGACGGAGTTCAACGCTGCCAGCCTTCCGGGAACTCCGGCCGGGGCAGCCAGTTTGCCCACCAGGAAAACCAGGCGCGGAATGAACAGGGTGGAACACATCAGGACTCCGAGGAAGGACAGCAGGCCCCCGCCAAAGCCGATCACCAGCTGGCCCAGCAGGGCGCCGATCACCAGCAGCGGAACGCCCAGAACAATGGCCACCAGCCCCAAGACCAGCCGCAGCTTGCCCTTCGTATTGCCCAGGCTGGCATCGTCGGCTGGCCGGAGCGCGGCCAGGGGTGCCACGGCAGTCGCCGCCCGTGCAGGGACATAGGCTGCTGCCACCGTCAGCAGGACGCCTGCCAGAAGGCCCACGATGATGGCCGACGGCGGGACGGCCAGCGTGGCAAACTGCCGGTCCGGCTGGGCTGCGGCCCATGACACCAGGCCGGCCATTAGCCCTGTTCCGGCGAGCACACCCAGCACGGAGGCCACGAAGCCAACCACCAGGGCTTCGGCCAGGACGGAGTTGCGCACCTGGTTCCGGCCGGCGCCGAGGCAGCGGAGCAGGGCAAGCTCCCGGGTCCGCTGTGCTACCAGGACGGCGAAGGTGTTGCTGACAACCAATCCGGAGACCACCAGGGCGACGGCTGCGAAGGCCAGCAGGATGCCCGTCAACTGGTCCTGGCCGCCGGTCATGGAAGCCACTTGGTAGGTGACCTGCTCGTCGCCGGTCCTGACGGTGGCGCCGGACTGCCCGGTGGCGCCTATGGAAGAAGTGATTGCCTCTTTGAGCTGGCCGGCATCGGTGTCTGGGAGTGCCGTGAGTTGGATGCTGTCCAGGGAAGTTTCACCGGCCGCGAGCGTCCCCACAGTGGGGGACAGTGCCAGAAGCTGGGGCAGCGCGGCACTGAACGGATCGGCGCTGGGCCGCAGCAATCCCGTGACCTGTAAAGAAACGGTGGTTGGACCGTCCAGGGCCTGGAGCGCCAGGGTGTCGCCGGTCTTGATCTCCAGCCGTTGCGCGGTGGTTGCGTCGACGGCGATGTCCGACGGCGTACCCGGATAGGTGCCTTCGGTCAGGACGGCAGTCTCAAGGTCTTCCGGGGCAAGGTTCCGGACCATTCCGACCACTTCCTCACCCTTGGCGGTGAAGGCGGCGGGAATGCGCTGGCTGCCATAGGTGGAGTCCACGCCCGCGGTGCCGGTTACGGCATCTAGAGCATCCTGGTCCAGGCTGTCGCCGTTGGGAACAATAACGAGGTCGGCTTTTTTGTAGGCCTCGCCAAGACTGGCGCCAAGCGAGGCGCTGGTGCTGGCGTTGACCATCAGTGTGGTGGAGAGGAATGCCACGGCAAGCATGACCGCGAGCCCGACGGCTACGAACCGCCGGCTGTGCGCGGTGAACTGGGAAAGTGCAACGCGAAGCATTGGTTATGCCCCCAGCTTGCCGAGGGCGGTCAGGACCGAGGCAGCGGTGGGCTCCAGTACCTCGCCCACCAGTTTTCCGTCACTCATCAGGACCACGCGGTCGGCGTAGCTGGCTGCCACCGGATCATGGGTCACCATGATGATGGTCTGGCCCAGCTCCCTGCTGCTGCGGCGCAAAAGAGCCAGTACTTCGCCGCCGACTGTTGAATCGAGGTTTCCAGTGGGTTCGTCTCCGAAGATGACGTCCGGCCGGGTCAGCAGGGCACGGGCCACGGCCACCCGCTGCTGCTGGCCGCCGGAAAGCTCGTGCGGACGGTGCTTGAGGCGGTCCTGGAGGCCCAGGGTGGTGACTACGTAGTCCAGCCACTCAGTGTCGGTGCGGCTGCCGGCCAGAGCCAGCGGCAACGTGATGTTTTGTTCGGCAGTGAGGGTGGGGACCAGGTTGAATGCCTGGAAGACAAAGCCGATGCGTTCACGCCTCAGTGCAGTTAGTTCCTTGTCCTTGAGTCCGGTGATGTCTGTTCCACCTACCAGGATGTTGCCCGAATCGGCTGTGTCCAGGCCGGCGAGGCAATGCATGAGGGTGGACTTCCCGGAACCGGAGGGCCCCATGATGGCCGTGAAGCGGCCTGTATCGAAGCTAACGGAGACATCGCGGAGGGCGGTGACCCGCGTTTCGTTGCGGCCGTAGGTCTTGGAAACGGAAATGGCTTGGACGGCCGGTCCGGCGGCTGGTGCCGGGACGGGCCCGCCGTGGTTTGTGGGGGACTGTTGAACATTCGCGGAAGTGGTCATGATTCCACGCTATGTACCGCCGCCCGCACGGGAATCCTTCCGGGGGCCTGCTTTCGCGGCCGCCGCCTCATACCGGGGTCTGAGTCTGTAAGCGGCTCGGGGTGTAAACGCTCGAGGCGGCACTGTTGGGTTTAGTGCCGCGTCGCAGAACTACGCCGTCCCTGGCCCGGTGTACGTCTTCGACGTTTTTTGGGTGCTGTCTTTCGGATTGTACGTGTCCGCTCCGGCCCGTCTAGCCCCTCCTTCGTCGGGGCCTGCGGTGCAGGAAATGTCCCTGCGGCGCTTTTGACCTGCCGACTCGGTCGCCCTGTACGGGGCGCTCCCGGGCGTCGAGAGTCGCGAGCGAATCTCCGCTTCTCGTCTGGGTTCGACCGTTGGCTTCTGACCCTGGGTAGAACTTGGTCGGCTGCCACGCTTGGTGCACCTCCGAGTGTCACTAGCGAGGTAACAATGTTTACCCGAGTATCCGTTCGCTTGAGGAAAGCGCGAACGAATTCGTGGTGGGGGGCGATCTATGCGGCGGGACGGATGTGACAGCTGTCTGGTTCACGCGTTGCTGCGGACCGGTCGACCTACTGATTCCTTGCAGACGGTAGGCCTTCATATTTGTCTGTTGCTCTTGACAACCGGTCAGGGGCAGAAGCACGATGAAACGGTTCAAAGAAAGCGTTTTCCCGCGCGGGGGCTATGACTTGCTTCTGCATGAGGACATCAAGGGAGATGGTTATGGTTTCGTTCGTCCATCCACGAAGGTCACGACGAGCGCTAGGAGCGGCGGCAGTAGCAGCTGTCGCTGCGGCAACGCTTGTGAGTATGCCGGCAGTCGCGGCGCCCGAGAACACGCCGATCCGGCAGGTGGAATACCTCGACCGAGCCCCGGTCGCTGTGACAACCGGGGGCGGAGTCTACGTTGGCTGGCGCATGCTTGGCCTCGACGCCGATTCGATCGGTTTCCACGTCTACCGTGACGGTGTTCGCATCACTGAAACTCCGATCACCGGCAGCACCAACCTACTCGATGCGGAGGGGACCGAAGCTTCGGTCTACCGCGTGACCGCGTTGATCGACCAACGGGAAGTGACGGTTACTGACGAGTTCACGCCGTGGGGGGATCAGTCCCTGGACGTCCCGCTCCAGCGACCGGCAGGCGGCACGACTCCGACGGGCGAGGCCTACGAGTACGAAGCCAACGATGCGTCGGTCGGCGATCTCGACGGTGACGGAGAGTACGAGATCGTCCTCAAGTGGAATCCGACGAACGCGAAGGACAACTCACGTTCCGGCTATACCGGGAACGTCTACCTCGACGCCTACAAGCTTGACGGCACCCGGCTGTGGCAGATTGACCTTGGCCGCAACATTCGCGCGGGAGCGCACTACACACAGTTCCAGGTGTTTGACTACGACGGTGACGGCCGAGCCGAAGTTGCGATGAAGACCGCGGACGCTACGGTCGATGGTGCCGGCACGGTCATCGGCGACGCGGCGGCGGACCACCGCAACACGAGCGGCCGTATCCTGACCGGCCCCGAGTACCTGACCGTCTTCGAAGGCGCGACCGGTGTGGCGCTCGACAGTATCGACTACGTACCGACGCGCGGTGAGCTCTCATCGTGGGGTGACACCAGCGGCAACCGGATGGACCGATTCCTCGCTGGCACCGCCTATCTCGACGGCGAAAAACCCAGCATGATCTTCAGCCGTGGGTACTACACAAAGACCTACATCGCCGCGTTTGACTTCGTTGACGGCAAGATCGAAGAACGCTGGTTGTTCGACTCGACCAAGGCCGGCAACCAGTACGCAGGACAAGGCAACCACAACCTCTCGATCGCGGATGTCGACGCGGACGGCGCCGACGAGATTGTCTTCGGGTCGATGACGATCGATAGTGACGGCACGCCGCTCTATAACACCGGCCTCGGGCACGGTGACGCGATGCACGTCACCGACCACGTCCCCTCCCGTGAGGGGCTGGAGGTCTACTCAGTGCACGAAAGCATGCCAAGCAGTGGCCAGCGTGCGGCGACGATGCGCGACGCTGCTACGGGCGAGATTCTCTGGTCGATACCCGGTGAGCGTGACACCGGCCGTGGCGCGGCGGGCGATATCGACCCGACGCATGAGGGCAATGAGGCGTGGGCGATCGGAGGAACGTACAAGTTCTATTCGAAGGTCGGATCGCTTCGCGCAGCAGATGGTACCGACCTCGGTACAAGCATCCCCGCGGCGAACTTCCTCACTTGGTGGGACGGGGACCTGCTGCGTGAGATCACTGACCACGACTACACCGACCCGGCCGAACTCGCGACCGGCGCGACGCCGACCATATCGAAGTGGAACTGGGAGTCGAAGTCCGAAGATCGGCTGCTCACACTCGACGGCACCCTGACCGGTAACGGCACCAAGGGAAACCCGGCACTCCAGGCCGACCTGTTCGGCGACTGGCGCGAGGAACTCGTCTACCGCAGCGCCGACCACTCGTCGCTGAAAATCTTCACCACCACCGATGTCACCGAGCACCGCATCCGCACCCTGATGCACGACCCGGTGTATCGGCTCGGCGTAGCGTGGCAGAACACCGCCTACAACCAGCCCCCTCACACGAGCTTCTTCCTCGGCGAGGGAATGACGACGCCTCCCGCTCCGAGCATCGCCTACGTGAACGCCCCGGTACCCGACGAGACAGCACCAGTCGTGACCGAGGTCAAGGACACCAAAGTAGGTGCCAAGCACGGCCTCGTCGTCGATGTTCGAGCAGAAGATCCTGAGTCGGGCGTCCGCTCACTCACCGTCACCTTCAACGGACAAGAGCTCACTGGAGTGAACGGCCGCTACGAGCTCCCCATCGAAGGCCTCAAGGGCAGCTTCGAACTTAGCGTCACCGCGATCAACCACGCCGGTATCGAAACAACCGCTACGGCCGAGATCACCGTGCGCCCAGGCAACGGCAAGCCCGAGTAACACGACAAGAAGGATAGACGGATAACCGCAGCTTCGGGCGGTGGGGATAAGGCCCCCGCCGCCCGATCCGCTCGCTGTAGCGAGACAGCTTTGCTTTCTAAGACGGACTCTTCCGTCGTTCCGGGAATCCGGCAGTCTGGAGATGACCGACCTCGCGCACCAGCCGGCCGGCCAGCGCGACGAGGTAGCCCGCCGACAGGTGGTCGTTATTGGCGTCCGGATCAGCCGCGGACGCGCTGATAGCCGCCGGTGACACGACGTACGACGCCGCCGAGGCCTGCAGCACCCGCTCGGTGATGCCACTGTGCCGGTGCTCCTCGTGCAGCTCCACGAGGCCGTGTGTCTCGAGTGCCTTGAGGTGGTAGTTGACCTTCTGGCGTGTGATACCGAGGCCCGGACCGGAACCAGCACGGTGGCGGCTGCCTCGGCGTTTTCGATAACTTCAACGTCCTGCATGCCACCATCATGGTATTGACAATAAAAGTTGTCAAGAGTTTTGGCCCCCTTGGTAGAGCGACCGGGACGTAGGGAAGAAGCGCCGACAAGGGCACCGAAGGAACTTGAGCGATGCCGAACCCATCGCCGCCTCACACTGTCCAATCAAAGGATCCATCAATGGGACAGTGATGCCAGGGCAGTGCAGTCCTCGTGTCAGGTTCTCTGGGAAGCTGAGTTAGGCTCGCAGCATGGAGCCTCGGGGGATACTTTTGTCAGCTGATTCAACTCATTTACCTCCGGATGGTCTCCATCCCAACAGGGGTGTCACTTTCAAACAGGCCTGTTGGGCCCTTGTGTTTGTGGTTCTGTACATTGCTGTCTTCGCCGGTGGAGTCCTGGCCGTAGGGCTTTTGGGGGTAGTTGATTTCACCGCCGAGGCCGTCATTTTACTGATCTTCTGCGGGGCGACCGTGGCGGCCTTTTCGGCCCTTTACATCCATTTGATTCGAAAAAATCACTTGACCCTTAGCAGCCTTGGGTTCAGGCGCGTGCGTCTTCGGATGCTGCACCTACTGTGGCAAATTCCGACGGCCATCATCGCTTGCGCTTGCCTGCAAGGGCTTTTCCTCGCTGTTCTTGCATTGGTAGGGATAGGCGGTACGTCCGCAAGCTCCTCAAGTGAGACTTTGGCCAGGATTGGGGCCCTACCGACTCCGTTCATCGTGTTGACCTTCCTTATCGTCGCTGTGCTCACACCGCTGTGGGAAGAGGCGCTATTCAGGGGCGCCATCCTCAACGGACTGTCCCAGCACGTCAATCCCTACGCGGCGATCGTGTTGTCGGCAGCACTCTTTGCCGTCGTTCACTTGGTGTTTCTGACCTTTGCTTACCTCTTCGCCTTGGGTATCGCGTTGGCACTTCTCCGCCGGTTCCATCAAAACCTCTGGGCCCCAGTGCTATTGCACTCGGTCAACAATGCCCTCGTGGTGTTCATTGTCTTAGCAGCGCGGTAGCAGCCGACGGTCGCCGCGGTAGGAAAAGGTCGATCGTCGACCTGATGTAACCCGCGGTGAATCCTTCTGAGTAACATCAGCCAGCGGACGCGGGCTGCCTCAGGCTCCGGACGTGCATGGCCATGTCCCTAATTGGCATCACGACAGCTGCTGATATCTCCTGCTACAGGAGCAATCAGTACTGCCGTCGAGGGAGACGCCCGTACTGTCAGAACTCGTTGTCTTTTATCGAAGTCAGTTATGGCGGGAGGGACCGTTTGCGATCATCCGCAAGCTGGTTGCACAGCGGGCTAGGGTAACCGCGAAAATTGATCGCCACTACGAAATCAAAGGCATCTAAGTCGGCGCGACTCATCTCATCGCAACTCACCGATCTCCAGCTTTTCGGAGTCGCACGATGCTGCTGGGCGCTGAGAGTCAGGCCGGGACGGTGAGCCCCTGTAGCCAGCTTTGCCATGCTGGTTCTTCACGCTGTGGACTGAGCCTTGATGGAGCCGTCTGTTTGTAGACTCGAGTCATCTGCAGGCACTTCTTGGGGGGCAGCGAGGAACTTCAGGATTGCCTCCGCGAGACGGTCTGGGGCTTCCAGGGCAACGTAGTGACCGACTCCATCAATAAGAACACTCTCAACTGGACCCTGCACGATTTGCTTCATTGTCGCTTCGGTGAAGGTCCCACCGAAACCACCGATGGTAAGCGCGGGGATAGGAAGCTTTGTTGTGGCTCGGGTTTGGAAGTCGACTCCTTCGGTCAGCATCGATTGATACAGGCCGACGGCCCCGTTCCAACCGCCTTCACGGGAGTAGGTGCGTGTGAATTCGTCGATGTCAGCGGTGGTGATCGAGTCCTGGTTCGCGGTCATGGACGGGAAGGCCCACGACCCGAGTAGCTCTTGCTCACGGCCGGCGAAGAGCATGTCTGCGATACCGGGTGCTGCCAGCACGCCGATGTGCCAGGAACCTCCATGCGTGATGTCGCCGAAGCCTTCCAGACCGAACCCCGCAAGGCCCATTTCGGTTCCGATGAGGCTGAGCACGTCCTCCGGGTACTCACAGGCGAGGCGGTACGCGGTACCACCGGAGATGTCCTGTGCCGCGAGATGCACCGGGCCGACGCCGAGTTCGGCAATGAGAGAGTGCAGATCCTTCGCCGCGTCGCTGCTTGTGAAGCCGTCGCCCGCGGCCGCGGAGTCTCCGAAGCCCCGAAGGTCGACCGCGAACACGCGGTGCCGAGCGGCGAGCAGAGGGATGAGGTGATGAAATGCCCACCACGTCTCCGGGAAGCCGTGCACGAGCAGGATCGGCGAACCGGTCGAACCGGCGGAAACGTAGTGCAGCGTCGTTCCGTTAACATCAGCGGTGGAGTGCTGGACTTCGGGGATTGTGGCACCAGTGGGTACGAAAGTGTTCGCCATGTCTGCTCCTCGATTATGACAACCAGGTTGCCTACTCAACCAGTAAGCAACCTAGTTGTCAATATCCGTTAGCTCGGCTAGGCTCGCCGGATGGGAGTCGACAGTGGGACGCAGTTCGCTCAGCTCCTGATAAGGGCGTTCGACGTTATGGTCGATGAGGTTCGAGTGGAGCTCGAACGTGCCGGGCACCCGGGTTTGACCGTCGTCAATGAACTTGCAATGCAGGCGATTGATGCCGGGGCAACCAGCGCGGCGGGCCTCGCTCGTGCAACGGGAGTGAGTCGCCAGGCGGCCGCGAAAACCATTGCGGCGCTCGAGGCGTTGGGCTATGTGACCCGCGAACCCGACGCGGTGGATGCGCGGAAAAAGAGTCTGACCGTCACGCCGAAGGGGCGCGACGCCATCCGCGTCGGAGCAGCGGCCTTCGACAGGATCTTCATCAGATGGCGCGAAAAAGCCGGGATGGCATCATCAGCTCAAGTAGTCAAAGCTCTCGAACACCTAGCCAAACCCTTCTAAATCACAACCGAGCAGCCAAAAATATTCTCATCGCCGGACATCCGCTCCACCGCTGAAGACCGCCCGCAAGCCGGTCGCTTACCGTGCTTCCAAGGCCGCAGATCGACCTGAGTGGTCGTCGGCAGGGCTGATGTAGGTTTAGCCCGGACGCTGAAGGTGCACGCACGGGTGCACCACGCACAACTGTCGCATCTATGGATCCTTTATCAAGACTGTCTGATCGCGCCCGTAGCTAAGAGATCGACGTTGAAGGGGTATTGGAATTTGGTCGGAAGTGCCAATGAGCCACCCCTAATACGACTCATGCATCCCTGAAATTTTCAGCGATAGCCGTCGCACCTAGCGCAGACTCCCTTCTCCATGGGCGCGAGGAATGATCACCCGCCTGAAAACCAAAAGTCACCAGGCTTGAGTGGGGTCAGTTTGTGCGGGTGAGTTCGGCTTCCGTCGATGCCTTGTTGGAGACGCGCTTGCCGAGGGTAATGAACAGAAGGGTCAGACCGACGGTGAGGCAGATGTGGCCCAGCCCGGAGATGCCTGCGACCGCGGCTGACGGGGTGGTGCCCTGGACGGTGAGGAGGCCGCTGAGGACCATCATGGCTGTGGTGAGGGCAAGGCCGGCGTTGTAGGTCCAGAAGAAGATGCTGAACATGCGCAGGCCGGAGAGGTCGAAGAGCTTGTCCAGTGCCAGGACGGCGAGGAAGAACAGCATGCCCAGAGCCAGGAGGTGAGTATGGAGCACGGCAAGCTGGCTGTCGCCGGTGAAGTTGTTGGCTTTTGTGTATTCACGGTAAAAGAGCCCGGATGCCAGTCCGGCGATCAGGTAGGAAAGGGCGGCGTAGTAGATCTTTTTCATGAGGGGTCCTTGGCTTGATGGGGCTTGATGCGGGAAGTTCCGGGATGGTTTCGCGGGTAGTGAGCGAGGTCGAGGTGGATGTTGGGTGTCAGACCTTCGTCAGCACGGGGGCGGAGAGTTTTCCGTCGCGCATGGTGGCGACCGAATCGGTCAGGGGGACGAATTCGGTGTCGTGGGTGACCATGACGGTGGCGACCATGAAGTCGTCGGTGACGCGGCGCAGGAGCCGGATGATGGAGTCGCTGCGTTCGTGGTCCAGGGCCGCGGTTGGTTCGTCCACGAGTAGAACCTTGGGGTCGCCCATGAGAGCGCGGGCGATGTTCACGCGCTGGCGCTGGCCGCCGGAGAGCTGGTGCGGGCGCTTGTCCGAGCTGGAGCTGAGTCCGACGATGTCGAGCAGGTCCTGAGCTTTGGCGCGCGCAGCCTTGATGGATTTTCCGCGCAGATGGTCGCCGATGATGAGTTGTTCGGCTGCGGTCAGGGACGCGAGCAGGTTGGGCTGCTGGAAAATGATGCCGATCTTTTCCCGACGTAGGGTGGTGAGATCTTTGTCGCCGAGCCCGGTGGTGTCGGTGCCGTCGATGATCACCAGGCCGTGGGTAGGGCGGACAAGGGTGGCGGCGGCAGCCAGCAGGCTGGATTTTCCGGACCCTGATGGTCCGACGAGGGAGATCATCTGGCCGGCCTGAACTGTGAGGTTCGCGGAGTCCAGAGCTTTGATGATTCCGTCCCCGTCCGGGTATTCGAGGGTGACGTTGACGAGGTTCAGCGGGCTGGGGGTGGAGGACATGGTGGTACTTCCTTTGAGGATGTGCTCGGGGTGGAATCGGGCCGCGGGCGGGACAAGGCGGGGCCGCGGAAGGGGCTAGTTTCCGCCGAGGGCGATGAGGGCGTCGACCTTGGTGACGCGCCGGACGGCCAGGGCCGCGCCGGCCAGACCGAGGGCGATGATCCCGACGACAGGCAGCAGTGTTGTTGCGGGGGTGACCAGGAAGGGCGCGGCCTGGGCTGCGAAGAAGCCGCCGAGGACGCCGATCACACCTCCTATCCCGGCTCCGGCCAGCAGCACGATTGCTGCCTGGGTGATGGCGTCACGCAAGATATAGGCGCTCGATCCGCCCATGGCTTTCAGGACGGCGATGTCGCTGGTCCGCTGGACCGTCCAGACGGTCAGGAAGGCTACGATGACCAGGGCGGAGATCCCGTAGAGGAATGCCTGCATCAGGGTCAGGGATCCGTTCTCGCTCTTGTAGGAGCCCAGGGCGTCGAAGGATCCGGTGCGTGAAGTGCTGACGGTGTGGGCCGCGATGTTGGCGGCGGCCTCGTCAACCTGGGCACCGTCCTTGTAGGTGACGGCGGCGACGGTTCCGAGTTGTTCCGGGTCGCTCAGGTGGGCGAGCTTCGACCAGGCCGGAAGGGCGGTCCAGACGACGCTGGTGTGGGAGTACCACTGGTCCTCGACGACGGCGCTGACGGTCAATTCGGTGCCTCCGACGCTGGCTTTGTCTCCGGTGTTCAGGGAGAGGGCCTTGGCGACGGTTTTGCCGATCACGACGGTGTCGGCGCTGACACGGGATGGTGCGAGCCGGCCCTCGGGTGCGACACCGAAGACGGCGACATTGGTGGTTCCGGTACCGGTTCCGGTGTCTGCGGCCACGGCCTGGAAGCGGGTCTGGCTGATGCCGAGGGCTTCTGCGTCCTGTACGCCGGGCCGGTTCTTCCAGCTGTCGAGCTGCGCTGCGGTGACTTCGCTTTCAGTGAAGGAAGCCTTGGGCTCGTTGGTGCCCGGGGCACCAAAGACAATGCTGTCCACTGCCTGGGACGCGACGCCATTGCCGTTGACGGCGCCGAGTTTGTCAATGGCTGAGGTTGACTGGTCCCCGAGGCCGGCTGTGAGTCCCGAGAGCATGACGAGCAGCAGGGTGATCAGGGCGACGACGCCGCCCATCAGGGCAAACCTGCCCTTGGCAAAGCGGATATCGCGGATAGCAAGAAACACGTTTCTCTTCTTTCAATGTGGGTGACGCATTGGCCGGAAAAGCTCCTATATCCACTCTCCTGCGGGCATAAGCTCGCGCCATCGCGCACTTGGTTGATACGCGGGGGACGAACGGTTGATTTCCCTGTCAATCATTCGGTTGATCCGCGCCAAGCCAGGGGCGCATAAGCTGATTCAATGCCCGCTACCGACCCACTCGCCGCGCCGGACGGCGATGATCCTCTAGGACGGGGCAAGGGCCTGCTCGACGACCTCGATACATCGCCCTCCGTTGCGGTCCTGCGCGTCTTGAGAGTGACGTTTCACGTCGGTTTCGCGGCCCTGCTGGGTGTGGCTGTCCTGAGGCTGATGATATTCGGCGGTGGGGATCCCCTGCGTTATGTCTGGGCAGGGACCGCGCTTGTTCTGGCCGGGGTTTACCTGACGGGTACCATTTTCGAGAAGCGCTTTGCCGTCGGCGGCACGGGATTTGACCCCCGCCGCTACGGGGTCCTGTGGCTGGGAATCGTCACCGCTCTGTGGGGCATCCTGCTGGCCGGGAGCGCGGATTTCGCCTGGCTGGCATTCCCTCTCTTCTTTCTGCACCTGCACTTGCTCCCACGATGGATTGCGCTGCTGACGATCGCTATGATGACGGCGGCGGTGATTGCCGCCCAATGGACCGCCAGCGGGCTGACCGTCCCGCATCTGGCAGTCGTTCTGGGTCCCATATTCGGTGCGGCATTTTCTGTCGTTACCGGGCTGGCCTACCGCGCGCTCTACCGTGAAGCGGAGAACCAGCGCCGTGCAGCCGATGAGCTCCGCCGGACCCGCGCGGAGCTGGCGGCATCCCAACATGACGCCGGCGTCCTGGCCGAGCGCGGGCGGCTGGCCAGGGAAATCCACGACACCCTCGCCCAAGGGCTCTCCAGCATCGTGCTGGTGGCCCGGGTGGCGGAAAAATCGCTTGCCGACGGAGATACAGTCACCGCTGCAGCACGCTTGGCGTTGATTCAGCAGACCGCGTCGGAGAACCTGGCCGAAGCCCGAAATTTTGTCCGCGGGCTCTCCTCCCCACATCTGCACGAGACGTCCCTAGTGGAGAGCCTGCGCCGGCTTTGCGAGAGTACCGAAACCAGCGCGGCCGCCCGGGGTTCAGGGTTGCGGTGCCGGTTTGAACTTGATGGTCACCCTGTGGAGCTGCAGCAACCGTTCCGGGTAACCCTGCTCCGGGCCGCCCAGGCAAGTCTCGCCAACGTCAGCGACCACGCCAGGGCCAGCAACGCCGTCGTGACCCTCGCATTTCTTAGCAGTGAAGTCACCTTGGACATTTATGATGACGGTATCGGCTTCGACCCTGCCGGGTTGGCCGCCTACCGGAGTGCCAGGAGGGACGGGCGCGGTTTCGGGTTGCGGTCCGTACAGGAACGGGTGAGGGCTCTCAACGGTTCTTTGGACCTCGAATCAGCACCGGGGGAGGGGACCGTGGTGGCTATCCGCTTGCCCCTGGATGACGTGGCTGGAAGGGAAGAACGATGAACGACATTCACATTCTGCTGGTCGATGACCACCCCGTGGTCAGGGCCGGGCTGCGGGCGATGCTCACCGAATTCGAGGGCATCTCGGTAGCAGCCGAAGCCGCCGACGGCGACGCGGCACTCAAGGAACTGAAGCGGCTGCAGACCCTGGGCGACCCGGTTGACGTCGTGCTGATGGACCTGCAAATGGGCGCCGGCATGGACGGCGTCACCGCGACCGCACAGATCAAGCTGCTGGACGCCCCTCCGCCGGTCCTGATCCTGACCACCTACGACACGGATGCGGACATCCTGGCGGCCGTGGAGGCAGGGGCCAGCGGCTACATGCTCAAGGACGCACCGCCCGAACAGATCCGGCAGGCGGTTTTATCGGCCGCCGCCGGCCAGACTGCCCTGGCTCCCCACATAGCGGCCCTGCTCATGGACCGGATCGCGAATCCTGCTCCTGCCCTCACCCCACGGGAAATCCAATTACTCGAATTGCTCGCGACCGGACTGTCCAACCGGGCCATCGCCAAACAGACCTTCATCTCCGAAGCAACCGTGAAAACCCACCTGGTGCACATTTACGGGAAACTTGGCGTGGATAACCGCACCGCCGCCATATCCGCTGCAACCAAACGACGCATTATCCGACCCTCTGGTCAGTAGCTCCATACGCTGAACCGGGCCGCTTCCCAACCCGTGATGCTGTCTTGAGAAATGCAAAGAACTACCAAAAGTCAGGCGCACGGTCGTCAACCCTGCTATCCAAGAACCAGGCACCGCAAGGCTGGCAGTAGTGGGACATTGTCGCCTGTGGTCTGACTGCGGAGGTGGGGGACAACCATCGTGCAAAAAACGCGAGAGCTGTCCCGGCAAAGGTGTCCCACTTCTAAGGAAGTGGGACACCGCCTGGCATCCCGGAAGCCGGGGTTGGGACTATTCTCTCGGCGGAGGAGTTTCGGGCATGGACGCGTTGGGCAGAAGCGCAAATGTAGCAAGGAACACCGACGTTCCGAGCAAACCCGCTGCCGCACCGAATATTCCGACGAAGATCGCGAAGACAGGGGGCGCTCTGTCAACGATCAGCTCATAGAGAGCAAAGGGTACGCTCATGGCGCCTCCGGCACCGGACATTACCAAGATCTGGGGAACGGCGTGTTTGGTCAGTTCAGAAACTTTTTTCCATAGAGGCCACCACACGAAAGCCGTCCAAGCTAAAGCCGAGACGAGAACCAAACATATTAGTAGAAGTAACGGAATCAACTCCGCGCCTGGCGGGGTCAGGAAAGCGGCAAGGACTAGGGACAGGAGCAGGCATGCGCCAGGCAGCGCCCAAAAAAACCTCGACTTTTCCAAATCTTTCGCAGCCCGCGGCATGGTCCTCCTACTGGTTATCGTGCCTGTCGTGCATTGATTGTCTCCGTTGCGCAGCTGTGCTCAAAAAGACAGTTGAATGAGGAGTTCGGGAGTCTGAACATGGGCACCCAGAACTCGGCTCCGGTGTTGTTGAAGCGCGCATATCCTTCGTGTGCTGGGGCTTGCTGACGATAGCCTACTGACTCAACGACGCCGCTGCGGTAAAAGCGGTTGACGACGTTGTATCGGATATTGCCTATCGAGCAGAAGGGGTTTCCTGCAGCGTGGTCGAATCTAACCTGGGCGTAGGATCCGCCCTTTTGGATCTCTTTGAAGTACATCTGTGATGCGGAGGCAGTCTTTGTTTCAACTAAGCTGCCGTTCTTGTATTTTTTCGTCGGCGCTACGTGTTTGAGATTGATCACGTCGTAGGGTGCAGCGTTATCCCAGTTGATATTGGTGAACATCATGGTCCGATAGTCGGGTGTGTCATACGGTGAGCCGATTCCGGGTGTGCGGTACGAACGGTTGTCACCGCCGAAGGTGATGCCCGACTGGCCAACCGCGTTGCATGAGGTGACGGCTGCAAGATTCAACGACACCTGCGCCTCGGGAATGAATGTTTCGTATACGAAGGCAGTGGTGTAAGGCTGATATGTGAAAGGTATCACTTTGACAGCACCATCCTCCGGAAGTGTCTGAACAGGGATGGTCCGCTCCGACGTGGCCTGCGCGGCGTCCACTCTACTATCCCTCACTTCGAATAAGTATCTGGTGTCGGGAGCAAGGTCGTGTGCCGTGTAGCTATTCGTGGTCGATGCCCGGACTTTCTGTCCGTCCTTGTAAATGTCGTACGTAATAGAAGGACTGCTGGCTGCCCATGTGATGCTCACTTTGGAATCGGTAGCTGCCGTTACGATCGATGGCTTCATCGCTCCCGTTGGTTTCGGAGCAGTCCCTCGAAGGACTAGTTCTTCCTGGATTGGTAGCGATCCCTGCTCAGCACCTTGTGTCCCGTCAACCGAAACAGGTGCATCGACAGGAGTCATTGCAGGTTCTTTCGCTGGCTTTTCGAAGAGAACAACGCGCACAGCATCCCCGTCGTTCGAAGCACCGGAAAAATGCTTTTCCCCTATATCCGAGGAGACCTCGCCAAGCGCTACCTTTTCTGCTCCAATCCGTACCGAAGGCTTTGATTGGAGCGACACCGAGAACGTGTCTTCTGACCGATTCTCGGCGTAGGCCATTGGGGCCGCACCGAATAACGAGAGTCCGCAGACCACGGCTGCGGACAACAATTTAATCTTCAATTCCACTCCTTGATGTTGAGTGGGAGTTGTTCCCCCTGAAGAAGTGTTGTGTAAGGGAGTTTTTGCTGCCAATACGAAATTGGGCAAATAAAAAGTTGAAATCATATCGTTAGCGGATATGACAAGCCTGCTTAGTAAGGGTCTTAGCGGCCAGCGCGTGCTGACCTGGTCGGCCGGCCTGGAAGAACCGTCGCCTATCACCTGAGGCTTGCCCGGGCGCTGACCCCGGACTGCAGCAAGAACATGATGAAGCCGTTGGGATGCATCCGGCCGGTGCAGCTGCAATGGACGCCCTCCTCAGGTTCGTCCAGGACAACGGAACATTTCCCACTGCCGGGGCACCCGACCCGGAAGTCCGAAAGATGGGCAGATGGTTGTCCAGCCGCCGCCGTGAAAACCGTCTGGGGATTCTGCAGGAGAGGTACCACGACGGTTTGGCACTCTTACCGGGATGGGACTCGCCAGGACCAAAGAAAGGCAGAGAGGACGACCATTGGGCCAGGAAGCTGGACGCCCTCGTTGCTTACCTGCAGGAAGGTAACGACTGGCCGGGCAATGGCACAGGCGAGAACGATGAAGAGCGTGCCCACGGCCGATGGCTTGGAACTCAACGGCATCTGCGCAGTACCGGCAAGCTGATACCGTCCAGAGCCCAAATCCTGGATGACAGGGTGCCGGGCTGGGGGCAGGGCTGAAGGCGTAATTAGGACCAGGTCACAAGCCGGGGCTGGCGGCCGTTCCTAACCAACAGCCAGGAAGTCTGGTCTGCGGGGAGAGCGTCCCACCAAACGGCGTCCCAGTTCTAAGGAAACGGAACAGCTAGCGGTGGCGCAGCCGAAATGAGTTTCCTCTGTGGTGGACTGTGAGGGTGACTCATCTAGGCCCGGAAAGTGGCCCCTCATCCGCTGCGACTTACCCCGGATCTGAAAGTGGGGCCTTGTTCTATGACCGTCCCGGTGTGGCTGAGCGGTACGGGGCTCATCGGCACGGCGGGGTGTCCAGTCCGAACTTTGTTATGGAGGAGCCGGCGCTGCTTGCTGAGCTTGGAGACGTGACAGGGCTGGATGTCCTGGATCTTGGCTGTGGGGACGCAGCACTGGGGGCGATGCTTTTGCAAAGGGGATGCGCCAGTTACCTGGGTATTGATGGTTCACAGGAGATGGTCACACGGGCAAGGACAGCGATCCAGAACCATCGGGGGTCAGTAACCCTTCAGAATATGGAGGAGCTGTCGCTTCCTGCCGGGAGCGTTGATCTCGTGGTCTCGCGGATGGCACTGCACTATGTTGAGGACCTGGACGCCGTTCTGCGCGCCTGCCGTGCCGCACTCCGTCCCGGGGGGGAAGCTGTGCTTCTCGGTCCTTCACCCAGTCATCACGTCAGCTGATGTGCAGTCTTCTCCGGGACCGCGGGGGAGTTGGACCGTTGATGACTATTTCCTTGGCGGAGCCCGAGAGCGCTTGTGGATGGGCGACACCGTGACCTGGTTCCACCGGACCATTGAAAAGTATGTGGGGGCCGTTACGGGTGCAGGATTCAACCTGACGGTTCTGCGCGAGTGCGAACCGGAACCCGACAGGTTCGGCGGAGACGAAGCCGAGTTGGCCCGCAGAAGGCGGGTTCCGTTGTTCCTAATGCTGTCGGCCCAAGCAACCTGATGCTCGCTCGGTCGTGCGCTCATCGCCTCTCCGAACACAGCGGACAGCTCCGTGGAACGGCACCTTCCGAGTCTTGCACGTCGTCCCAGCATCGAACCGTCCCGATTCCAAGGAAGTGGGACACGCCTGGTGGCTTGTGGGGCTATGGCAGTTGTCCACTATCTGTGTTCGGTAACTACCCCTTGTGCTGCCCGCCCCCTAACCGGGATGGTGGTGGTCACTGTAACTTTCACACCGATGCTAGGAGTTCCCGTGAACGACGCTTTCACAAACGTTTCGGAGTCTGAGTTCGAAGTCGTGGCGACGGAGTTTGACGACGATGGCCTCTGGACTGCTGACGGTGAGCTTGCGCCGGATGAAGCGGAGTGGTCATACCCCCGTTGCCCAAACCCGACAAAGTGGCGGCTCTCCAAAACTCCGGCGAAGTTCAAAGGGACCATGCGCCCGGTGTCGTCTGCGGTCACAGCAAAGCTGGCGCCCATCACGTTTCACTTTCCGGGTGCAGCGCGCGATAACGTGTTCGGCGTCCGTGACTGCGGGGGTCAAGGTCGGGCTACCGGTCCTGGAGGCTGAGACTGGGATAGAACTGTCGACCAGCGTCACCATCTCAGTAGGGGAGAGTGTTAGCTATGTGATCCCAAAGGGAAAAACGGTGGCGTTGTATGGCGGTTGTGGGTTCTACATCAGAGAGTTCACCCGCACGGTTTACGGTTCAGCAATGTGTAACCCCGTATTACACACGACTCAGGTAGCGTCTCCCTACATGAAATTCCTTGAGCCGCGATACGTCTGATCCGTCAGCCTGCCGGCAGTTGCCCGGTGGTCCCGGGACTGAAAACTACTGCTTGAGCCTCCGCATCGGTTTCTAGCGACGCGTAGATGAGCGCTGGACCGCCGCAGTTTCCCATCGGGTAGAAGGAACGGCACCATTGCCACGGCTCGTGAGGCATCCGCCACAACCAGGCTGACCAGTTGATTCCTGCGCCCCACCGAATTTTCTGGTTGCCGGTGGGATCCCAGAGCAAATGAAGCATGCGGATCGTGGCGTCGTGCCGGTAGTCCGTGTGTAACGGCGTCCACTGCCCGGCAAACTCGGGAGTGATGCGCACACCGTCCGTTGCATACCAGAGAATGGTAGTACGGATTTCCGTGCTCACCTTGAGTGTCTTCAGGAACTTCGAGACGAAGTTCAAGCCCATTAGGAGGTAGTCGAAGGGGTTCAGGCTCGATTCCTCGAACAAGGGTGAATCTGCGGGTGGGTAGCCGCCCTCAGCGAACCCGATTGGAAGGTTTAGTTTCGTCGGCGGTCTGAGGTCATCGTTGACGTCTTTGGCCTTCTCGATCGCGGTGTCCAGAACTTCGAACCAGGCAGGATCGATAACGTGTCTGTTTCCAGAGAACTCTTTGAGGGAAGTAGCAAGCGTTGTCTGATAAGACTGCGCCCACCTGTGAGCGTGGGCAGGGCTTGGCGCGGAATTCGCCGCCTTGAAGATTGCCACGTTGAGTGTGCCCGACTGGAAGCCGACGCCGGCCATGTAGCAACCCCATGGAGCGCGGTGCAGAACCGACATTGTTCGATAAATTTCAGCCCAGCCGGTGCCGCGGCAATTCGACCCAAGCCGTCACGAACGTACGAGGGGTACTGCACCAGGTCTGGTACTTTGACTCGTCCCGCAGCGTCGAAAACCTCGAACGGGAAGACGTCATAGCCGAGCGTAAGCATTGCAGATGCAACGCGTGGGTCCATTCCCATGATGCCTCTAAATTCGTCAGTGAACTCGTCCCTGAATAGTGGGGTATGTCGAGAAGAAAGGCAAGGGACAGGCTCGCGGGGCTCTTAAAGGTTCCCTCATACAGTGGCCCGGCATACCGGTGGCTCGTGAGCGACCTCAGTGACGAGTTAATCTCGGCCGTCTTGACCTGGTCGAGACCCACGCCATAAAGGTCACCGGCCACCGGCCCCAGTCGGCAATCAGCGCTCAACGTTCTAACCGACAGACACAGAATCCTCGGAGGCGTGTCCCACCACCAGAGGCGTCCCAGTTCTAAGGAAGTGGGACAGCGCTGCGGACAATCGGGTTCCCAATACAAGCAGCCCGAGTCGCGGATGCGCTGGCACAGTGAAAGTGCTTCTCCTTTGAAGCAACTTCGGGAGCCTGTGCGGGTATGACTTTCAAAGGCCGTCTTTTGTGAACCAAAAGAAGGCCTTCGCGCTTTTCGGGGACGTTCTGTGCGTGGAACCTTCACCGGGACATCGGGGAGCCCGAAACTCAATACCATTTACAGGCACCCTCGTGTGGCTCATAGTCGGGGTATGAAAGTGGCTGGAATTCTCCCCTCAGACGCTCCTGACCCCCGTGCCGAATGGGCCGAGCGCCTGAAATTCATGCCCATTCCGGTGATGGGGCTCACCCCCCAACCGTCATTGGAGGACACCGACAGCGTCGGCGTGACCTACGGCCTAGATGATCGTGGGTACAACGAAATGACGGCGAGCATCACCTATACGCTCTGGCGAAACCCGGATGACCGCTCAGACCCAATAAACCTCGCAGACCTGGACGAGAAAACACGCAGATCGATCGAGGAAGTTCCGCCATGGCCTCGGCCCCCTTGGCTGATCGAGTACGTGGAGCGACTGCGTTACCCGCAACTTGTGGAGGCCGTGCGAACCACCTGGCACCGCGCTCCATCCGAGCGCTCTTCGGTCCGAAGCCTACTGGCTGACCATGTCAACCACATCCTGATGAACCAATTTCGGCAAGAGCTCTGGCCGGGCAGCAAACCATGGGACCAACACGCCCCCACAGTAACCGGCCGGATGATCAACAGTCAGGCTAGGACCGTCGTCGACGGAGTCGATATGCCCGGTGCGGAGGTCGATACGGACCCGTACGTCTACGGTATCGGAGCCCAACTGGCAGACGGCGGCGTGGTGACCGCAGTGCTTCCACGCACTGAGCTCAAGCACATCCAAGTCCAATTCACGCGCCGGAGCTAACGGCCCATCCAAGCACAGCACACCGAGTTTGACGGCCCCTAGGGGAACCGTTTGAGGGAGCACGACAGTGGGGCTGAATCGATCGAATCAGCCCCACTGTCTTTACTTTTTATCCAAAGGTAAAAGTGGGTCCATTTGACCAGCACACTGAGCCATCAACGAGTACGACTGAAGCAGAGTTAGAGCCCCATGGCAAGCAGCTGGCTTTTCTTGCTGGCTTGAATGAATCGAGTGAAGAGTTCCTGATGTATATCTCAGGTGTGACACCCCGCCCTATGGCAACCCTCAGTGGAGGCCAAGCGAAGATCCCCGGGCTCAAAGAGCTCCATGCGAGCCGCGCGCCGGCTGAGTTGCCTGCTCCACGTAGACCTAAAGGTCTACGTCCGGTGGGTGTCGTGGCCATGGAAGATCTCATCAGATACGTCCAGGAAAACAAGACGTTCCCGGTTGTAGGATCCCCCTCACTGGACGGTTGCGAGTCGCTCTGTAGCGGCCTCGGCCCTCCTGCCGCTTGGGTGCCTACAGGGTAGGTCCGAGTCGACCGCATAAGGCCACCTAGCTCAACGCCCAAACGCGAGTTGACGAAATTTCAGATAGTAGCTATATTTTTTTCTCGTAAGAAAAAGAGAACGGAAGTTCCCCCGCTTGAGTTACCTGTTTAGGGGGAAGCATCGTTGCAGTAACACCTGGTCGTCGGACAGCTTGAGACGGCCAGAGCAACACCAGTAACACCTGGTCGTCGGACAGCTTGAGACGGCCAGAGCAACACCAGTAACGCGGGGCGGGCAAGTTGAGAGCATCCTTATGCATTCCTTGCCCGCCCCTATCGTTCGGGGTCTGCTGCCCGTCACAAGGGTCCATTCGTTAGTTGGAGGGCCCAAATAGACAGCTCGTAGTTCACGCGGACATCAAATCCTCCCGGAGCGCTAGCGTGGCCATCAGCAGCCGCCGGGCGGAGCTAGACGACGATAAGAATTCGCCGGCAGAACACGCGTAGGACCGGGTGCGGTAGCGGATCCTCACCGGGCGCTGGACAGCTGTCTCGAGGCAGGCGCATCCAACCACGAAAACATGAGGGTGCTTGGTGCTCTGTTGAGTGAGCTTACGAGTTGATTGGGGCCTTGTCGTGGCGGTCTGCCGGGCACAGACAGCCGTGGGCGACAATGACACCTATGAATGTTGAGCTGCAGGCCGTTTACCAGATAGGCCAAATGGTCTCCAAATGCCCACACTTGGAACCAGTAATTGATTCAAACGACAAGACTTTGCTCACTGATGGACATATTGATATTCATTCTTCTGGCGAGCACAGTAAGGCAACCTTTGAGGGACGTGTAAATGTACAAGTTAAGGGAAGGACGATAGCAGGAAGTGCAAAGCCTCCACGCACATTTTCGATCTCAAAGACCGACCTTACCGGCTACTTGAAGAATCATGGTGTTCTTTATTTCGCGGTGTTCCTCAATCCTAGAACCGATAAGATGGCACCGACATATGTACTGTTGAGCCCGTTCAAAATTCAGCATCTCCTTCACTCAATGGGCCGGCAGAAGCAGATTGGAGTGAGGATACGTCCGCTACCCACCGATCCTTCAGCTATAGAGGGAATAGTGAAGCTGGCCTTACAATCTATGGACGAAAAACCCTCCATGCGGATTGATTCAAGGCAGCTGAAGGATCTGACTAGTATCACCCTCTACACAGATGGAACGCTGAACCTGGATGCTCCAGTAAGACTGACACGTCTCGATCACGACTACACGCTCGTCTTCGAGACCTCCGGGGGCATGGTCCTAGCCGTCGATGAGGAGCTCGTCATCACACCGCCTGAGTATGTTGGTGAAGTGATGACGCTGACCGTCAGTTGCGGAGCTTTTATATTTCACAACCCAACTAGACGGCGAGTGGACAAAGACACTGTTGAACTTGAACTCAGCGAAGGTCTGAAAATACAAAAATCGGGCACCGGACAGAGCTCCACCGGCTCTCTATCGCTGACGATGCGTGAAACTTTGAGGGAGCGGTTTGCTGACCTTGGCTTCTATCTCACCTGTGCAGACAACCAGGTTTTCAGTATTGACGGCGTTGAAAACACAGTTGAGGTAGCCCTAGCCGACGACCAGCAGGAGCTACGCGGCCACTTCGAATACCTGACGACCTTGATGTCCTTGTGCGACCACTTGGGAGTCGATTCAAGTCTTGTTGAGCTGGGACCCTTAGAAGGTAAGAGAGGTGACCGGCTTGTCGGTTTACACGGAGTCATGCTTGAGGGAGAGGAAATTACTGTCCAACATGATGGGCCTGCTGGAAGAATTTTGCAGCCCGTGGGGCGTTGGAGCCTTCAACTGCTTGTTACGCAAGATAGCATCGAAGGCAAGTGGTTGTGCCGCGATCTATTCCATCCACAGCTGCAGCAGCAATTCGTCGCGAGTGGAAAAGATGAAGCAGGAGGGCTTCGAATAGACAGAGTGACACCATACGAATTTTTGGAGGCCGAACATCTGCCGTTCACTCTAAATTTGCATTTGGATAATCTAGTTAATGCCTACAATAACATATTTGAGTACCCGAACGCTGCAGATTATGCCAATCTAACCGTTCTTAAGTTGATTTCGGCGGCAGATATCGTCGATGTTCGAAGGTCGGAGTTCTTGGAGGCCGCATTAGGCCTTAACAACTGGTTGTTATCGAAGCAAGGCAACCTTCCGAATCACCAAATCAACCAGTGGCAGATTATTGCCAGAAAAGGTCAACTCTCAGAGGATCAGCGACTCGAAGTTCGTTCATTAAAGGGCCAAGCAAGCAGACAGGAAATTGACAATTCGGTCCTTGTAGAGACTGCTTGCGCAATTCTGCTTGGCGATGAGGAAGAAGTTGCCTACTGCCTGAGCCGCCTCGGTGAAGCTCAGCGGATCGACTTTCAGAGCTGGCCTATCTGGAATCTGCGTAGTGCATCAATAGCCTGAGCACGGATAACGGCACGTTGATGATGTGCCCTCCCCAGGAAACGCGCCTTCGGCCATGCGCCCGTTAGCCGGTCGATCAGCGTGCGGCGCAAAGTCGCTGGACGCGGTCAACGTGACCGCGGGTCTTAGCTAGGTACGCATGACCCGCACGATGAAATGCGCGATGAGAGGGCCCTAACAGCAACTGCAGGCCGGACTATAGGCATGCCCCTAGTTCGTCGAAGGCACGTTTCATCGCGAACGCTGCCGTCGTCAAAAACGACCGTTTCTGGGTAGCTCCGGTCCAGCTCCCGATCTCGACGCTGACTGCCCTGTTTTGTTAGTCAGAACTGGTTTTCGGAAAGTAGTTTGGTCAGAACTTTGGCGATGAGGTTTTTGAAGTGTCTTTTCATGGGGGCTAAAAGCCCGGCGACCCACTTCTTATCGGCCTTCCGGCGGTGGGATCGCTGCTGCCTTCGCGGGGAGACCGGCTCTGGAGGCAGGCAGGGCAACCGCCGTTAAAGATTGGAGGGTACGGGCGCATGGGAAAGCCCGCCAGATGGGGGATTGGCGGGCTTTCCTGTCTGACACACTAGCGATCCGCGGTGTAAACGTCGAATGTACTGTCTGGTTTGCGTCGGGGATGGGTGAGCTTCGATATGACCGTAACGGCATGTCGGGTTCTGCAGGCGGGGCAATGCGCATCTGCCTCTTCTTGCGGGACACCCTCGGGCTCTCTCAGCGTCCGGGGACGCAGCCCGAGGCCGCGCCCCGGCAGGTGTAGGTTCCGCGGGGGTCCAGTTCTATGCCGGCGAAGAGTTGTGGCAGGGTCACCAGGTGGTAGCCCTTGTTTCTAAGTGCGGTGATGAGCTCGTCCTGGCCGTCCACGGTGGCGGCATGGATGTCGTGTTGAAGAATGATTGATCCGGGTTTCACCAGGTTCATGATTTTGGGGATGAAGACGGCCTTGTTGCGGGACTGCCAGTCCAGGGAATCGACATCCCACATGATCTGCGGTAGTCCGGCGGAGGCGGCAACGCTGGGGTTTGTGGCCCCGTACGGGGGACGCAGGTAAGCCGGCACGACACCGGCAGCGTTCTGAATAGCTGCCTGTGCGTCCTGAACTTCTCGGACAACCCCTGGGGGTTGGAGCTTGGTGAGGTACGGGTGGTTCATGGTGTGGTTCGCGAGTGTGTGGCCAGCCGCCGCTGCCGACTGGGCTATTTGAGGGTAGGAGTTGACGTACTGGCCCTGTTGGAAGAACGTGGCTTTTACCTGGTGCTTTTCAAGGATTTCCAGGAGCTTGGCCGTTTGGGGGTTTGGCCCGTCATCGTAGGTCAGCGCGGCGCAGGCAACGATGTTGCAGTTGATAGGTTCGGCACTTCCGGGTGCGGACGCCGGGGCAATGAAGGGTGTACTGGCGATGACGTCGTCGTGAAGTGCCTGGCCAGTGGGGGCGAGGACTTTGGTAGTTGCGTCGGGGTTGAGGGTAACCGTCAGGGGCGCAGTAAGTGCCGCGCCGGTATCGAGATGCTTACTGAAGGTGACGCTGATTTCTCCGGCCGGTGTGAACGCTACTGCGGAGAGCAGTTCGGCATCCGCGACGGACCCGGTCCCTGCTGGTTGGTGTGTCGAGGGGGTGTTGACCTGCCCCGTCGCCGTGGGCGGCGTCGGTTCCTGCCCTTGCGTCAGGGGCGGGTGGATGGGCACCTCGCGGAGCAACTTCCGCAGCGTGCCGATCTTGTCCGGGTTGATCAGGGCGGCGCTGCCGAAGGCGACACCTGTGCTGAGGTCCTCGTAGGTGATTTCTTCCACGTATCCGGTTGTGACGCCCTGGTCCAGTGCTGTCTGCACGAACCGTGTTCCGACAATGTTTCCTGCGGCAAAAATCACTTCGTGAGTGACCGAAAGGCCATCGCTGACAGGGGCAGCAGCGGTCTCTTGCGCTGACGGTTTATGACGGCCGCCGGCTTGAGCATCCAGGATGTCCAGGAGGCGTGTGTCCAGCCTGGCATTGAAGGCTCCTGCACCGCGGATGTACTGCCAGCTGGCCACCGTAGGGGCCCCGCTTGACGCGCGCACACTCATGTCCACAAATACCGGCATACCCGGATCAAGCTTTCCTGGAGCCGTTCCGGCAACAGCAGTGACAGGCGGGGGAGGCAGCAGAGGCAGTGGAGGTTGGACGGGGTCCGCGGCGGAAGCGGCCAGAACCAGACAGCCAAGAACCGTCATCGAAATCCCGAGGGGCAGGCGCACACCGCTGGACGGTGCCACATGTTTTGCAGCCAAAAAAGTGCACCCTTGCATCGAGACCGCGACGGATTATGGCACCACGATAAGCTACGGCGTAGTCAGATCCCGGCACGAAACCCTGCCGGATCCGTGTCGCGCCGGACGGCTAGGCCTGCAACCCGTGTGCAATAACTTCCATTGCGTGATCGTCAGCCGGCGTCACTGGATCCGGCCAGTACTGTCAGACTGCCCGCGGCTGACCTCAATCCTCGCCGTATCGGCTCTGTGCCCACCAGGCGAAGGCCAGGCCTGCCAGGCCTACCAGGAGGACGCCCCACATGATCGCGGTCAGCCTGCCCAGACCCTGGCCCTCGCCAGCGGAGGCAACCACAGCCACCTCTTTACCGGGGTTCGCGGGATTCGGGATCGGTTTGTTCCAGTTCGATTCCGTGCTGGCTCGCGGTCGAGGCGTCCAGGCGCTCGGTGAGGGAACCGGTGAGTCCGGCGCTGTTATCTTCGGTTCGATGGGTGGAACTGGTCGGTTTTGCGGAGCCGGTGGAGGCGGGAGCGGCACGGGTACCTGCACGGGCGGTGCCGGAGCAGGAGGAGCAGGGGCTGGTGGAGGAGGTGGCGCCGGTGCAGGGGGTGGTGGCGGTGCAGGGGGTGGTGGCGGCGGCGGATCGGGGGCTGGAGCAGGAGGTGCAGGAGCTGGTGCCGGTGGCGGATCGGGCGCTGGTGCCGGCGCAGGAGGTGGCGCCCGTCCGGGTGTCTTGGGCCCCTTTTCCCGTTTTTTCTCGTCCGGAGGCTCCATCGCCACTGCACACAGGGCCAAGCAGGAATCCGCCGAGACCACGGGCGCTGTTACCGCAGCGCCGGCCGACACGGCAAAAACAGCGGCAACCAGCCCGGATAAGGCTGTTCTCCTGACGGCGAGGGAATCCATGGGACCCTTTTTCAGCGTCATGCGGCCCCCTCCGCAACCGACATTGCTTTTGTGTATTCTCCTACATCCCGCCGCTGCAGGGCAACGGCGCAGCAAGGGACCAGGTCCCACAAACACGTCCCATGCGGTTTTCCGGCGGCATGGCAATCTGTAATTTCCGTACTTTCCACCGCCGTGCCCGGCTTAGACATCGCCTGCGCAGACGGTCGCAATTACGACAGGGACACCTGGACAAGGCAGGGCTGGGCTGTGGATGTCATCGACAAGGTGTGGTTGTGGGTGAGTTTGCTGGGGCAGCTGAGCATTTACGTTAGGAGAATCCAATGTTGTACTGATGAGACTTGTGTTTCTCTGCTGGTCCCTGTGGTGGCCGTTGTGGAAGGTTTGATGGTGGAAGATTACGGAACGCTGCGCGGCCCTCTTCCCCTTCGGTGCAAGGAAACTAAGGACTTACTGCTGCCTGGTGCCATCACAGATGAGATGGGTGGATAGATGAAGCGTCGTAAGTCCGTTGCTGGCCGGCGGTTGTTCTCTGTTGCTGCTGCCTTGGTTTTTGCTGGTGGTGTGGTCACTGCTGGTGTGGGTCTGCAAGGTGACGCCTTCGCCGGGCCTGGCGTTTCCCAGTCTGCTGCGGTGCCGTCTGGGTCTCCTGCTGTTACACCGAGTGCGGCAGTGTCGGCATCAGCGGTGCCCCTGCCGCCGCCTGTAGCAGCCCCGGCCGTTCCGGATGCTCCGGTGGGGCCGGTCCTTCCCGCCTCCGAACCGGTGGGCATAGCGGTCGAAGCTATCGGGGTGAATTCTGCGTTGATGGCACTGGGTAAGGAGGAAGACGGGACAGTGGAGGTACCGCCGGGTGATGCGGGCTCCCCGGCGGGGTGGTACAAAAACTCCCCTACCCCGGGAGAGGTCGGTTCCGCTGTCATACTCGGCCACGTCAACTCAACGCAGACCGGCGTTGGGGTGTTTTACAGGCTGCATGAGTCGAAGGCTGCCGACCAGGTTTCCGTTACCCGTGCCGACGGTACAGTCGCCGTTTTCGAGGTTTACCGGGTGGACACCTACGAAAAAGAAAAGTTTCCTACCGTGGAGGTTTACGGGTACGTTGACCGGGCCGAGTTACGGGTCATTACCTGTGGGGGCTACGACCCTTCCAACGGGGAGTTCAACCAAAATATTGTCGTCTACGCGTTTTTGGTCTCAAGTCATCCCGCCTGAGCAGAAATACCGTTTAGATAATTACATCGCTGTAAATATTTTTTTTGCTGAGCACCCTTGTATTTACAGCGGCTGTCCACAATGATCATGACCATACGGGAACATGCTGGGGACGCTGACGGATAGTCTTCGGGCATCTTCCGAAGTCTGTCTCTCATGATCGGTAGGTACTGGGCAATGTTTGATCAGAACTTTATTACCAAAGCTATTTCCAGAAGCGCAGAAAACAGTCTTGACCGCCGGCGCTTTTTCCGAACCGCCGGTCTGGCTGGTCTCGGTGTCGGTTCGGCGGCGATGTTGGCAACAACGGCCGGGGCCGCGCACGCGCAGGACACGGAAGGTCCGAGCGATTCGGCGATTCTGAATTTCGCCCTGAACCTGGAATACCTCGAAGCCGAATTCTATTTGCGCGCCGTATATGGTGAGGGTCTTTCCTCGGATTTGATCGGGGGAACGGGTACTCCGGGTGAAGTAAGCGGCGGACACGCGGTGCCCTTCAAAACCAAGAACATACAACAGTTCGCAACGGAAATCGCGGAAGATGAAAGGGCGCACGTTGCTTTCCTCCGCACAGCATTGGGGGGTGCGGCGGTGTCCCGCCCTGCCATTGATATCGGTGCCAGCTTCACCGCTGCCGCTGTAGCGGCAGGACTGATCAAAGAGGGGGAACCCTTTGATGTGTATGAGAGCGAAGAGAACTTCCTGCTGGGCGCGTTCATCTTCGAAGATGTTGGAGTCACCGCGTACAAGGGTGCGGCGCCCCTGATCGACAGCAAGGTCTTCCTGGAAGCGGCCGCCGGAATCCTTGCCGCCGAGGCATATCACTCAGGGATCATCAGAACCACGCTTCTCGGGCTCGACCTGTCCGCCCCGACAATGAACATCTCGGATCTTCGCGACGCCGTCGATGGCCCCGAGGACGTCGATCAGCCCATCGTCCTCAACGGCACGGCCAACCTGGTACCACTGGATGCCAATGGAATCGCCTTCAGCCGCACCCCGGGCCAGGTGTTGAACATTGTCTACCTGACCCCGGAGTCCGTACGCTCCGGCGGGTTCTTCCCCAACGGAGTCAACGGCGCCCTCAACGGCAGCGGAAACCTCGGTCCCGCACCGGAAGGGGACTTCCCCGCCGGCGCACCTGGCACCGGAGTTACTGGGCCAAGTGCCGGGCAGGGCAGCCAGCCAGACATGGGGCTCGTCGGACTCGGCGCTGGAGCGGTACTCGCTGCCGGGGCAGCCCTGGCAATGCAGCACAAAGCAGGAACCAAAACAGCGGCGGAAAGCACTCCGGCAGCCTCCGAGTAACGCGCTGGTTCAAAGAGCGTCAGGGTAAAAAACTTCCCTGCGCACCGAGCTCCACAGATGGCCCTCATGCCGCAAGACCGGACATGAGGGCCATCTGCTTTATTGTCACTCCTAAGCTGCAGCTGCAAGGGGCAGCTTCCACGCCGACGGTAGGGGCAACGGCGGAAAGGGGTGAGCACTTGCAGCCAGGCAACTTTGTTGGGCCATTGGGCCGGGGACGTGTTCAGGGAGGGTCTGTAGGGCTGGCCCCACTGGCGTCCACTTGGGGATAAGCGCAAGCACTGGAGGAAGAGTTGTGACAAAAGTTACTGCACATCACGGATTGTTCAAGGACATCAACCTGCACGCGGACGACACCGGGGGTTCTGGTCGTCCGGTGGTTCTGATTCACGGGTGGCCGCTGTCCGGGGAAGCGTTCTCGGCCCAGGTCCCGGCTCTGCAGGAGTCCGGGTATAGGGTCATCACTTATGACCGGCGGGGTTTTGGCCGCAGCGACAAGCCCATGGCCGGGTACACGTACGAGACCCTGACTAAAGACCTACATATGGTTTTGGAGCAACTGGACCTCCACGATGTCACCCTGGTTGGTTTCTCCATGGGCGGGGGAGAAGTCGCCCGATACTTCAGCCTCCACGGGGCGGAGCGGCTGCGCAGTGTCGTCTTCGCGTCCGCGGTTCCGCCCTTCATGATGCAGGGTGAGGACAACCCTGACGGGCCACTGACCAAGGAAGCCGCGGCGAAGATGACCGCGGACCTGACCAAGGACGAGGACGAGTTCTACGACGGGTTCACCCGCGAGTTTTTCTCCGTCAACGGTGAGCTGAAGGTCAGCGAAGACCAACGCCAGGACGCGTTGGCGTTGTGCAGGCAGGCCGACAAGAAAGCTGCACTGGCGTGTATGGAGGCGTTCGGCGGGACGGACTTCCGTGATGACCTGCTCACAGTAACCGTCCCGGCACTCATTCTCCATGGTGACGGGGACGCCACCGTGCCTTTCCCCGGCTCAGGCCAACGAACCCACCAAGCCCTGCCCGGCAGCGACCTGCACGTCATCGCCGGCGCCCCGCACGGATGCAACGTCAGTCACCCCGAGGAATGGAACGAAGCGCTGATCCGGTTCCTGGCCAAATAATCCCACCAGCAACACAACAAAAACAGCCGCGGGTCCGGCGAAACGGGAAGGGGCTGGGGATACTGACCGTCCATGGTCAGAGACGGCGGGGCGACATGGGCAACCTCTGTATACCGCAGCAGTCTCTAATCGTATGGATCTCACCAATACTTCCGGCACCCTCACTCCACTGTGAGGGTGCCTTTCATATTGGCGTGGAAGATGCAGTGGTAGGGGTAGGTTCCTGGTTCGGTGGGGGCTGTGAAGGTGGTGGTGCCGACTTTGGTAATGACGTCGAAAGCGCCCGCGGTGTCTGCGGTGATGGAGTGCGCTTCGACGTCTTCGTTCGTGACGGTGATTTCCGCTCCGGGGGCCACGGTTTCCGTGCCCTCGTACTTGAATCCCTTGATCAGTATTTCCGCCGGAGCCGCTTCCGCAGAGCCCGTGGCTGTGGTTGAGGGAGTTTCTTCTGCGGTGGCGGTGGCAGTGACGGCGGGGGCTGATGGGGATTGTTGTGTGAGTGTGGGTGCTGCTGTGCTGTCGGACCCGGACATGCCCGAGCTTGTGCAGCCGGACAGAACCAGTGCCACTGCTGCTGCGGTGAGACCGAGTGCGCTGCCGGTTCTGATGTTCTTTTTCATGAGTGGGCCTTTCGTGGGAACTGCTGTAACGTGCTGGTGCCGACGCAGCCGCTGAGGGCCAGGGCCAACAGAAGCCCGGCTGCCGCGGAGGCTTTCAGGCTTCCACGGCGGCCGGGCTTCTTGTGTGTCA
This sequence comes from Pseudarthrobacter sp. TRD_SC_9, assembly GCF_055361265.1. Taxonomy (NCBI): domain Bacteria; kingdom Bacillati; phylum Actinomycetota; class Actinomycetes; order Micrococcales; family Micrococcaceae; genus Pseudarthrobacter; species Pseudarthrobacter sp. TRD_SC_9. Next base: position 2,402,181 of record NZ_CM143956.1, on the reverse strand, counting down.
CTGGGTCGAACCGGTCAGTTCGTGCTTAGGCTGCTGCGCCGGCGGTGCGGCGGCGGACAACGTATGCTCCGCCGGCCAGGGCGGCGAGGACCATTCCACCACCGAGTGCCAGGGCGCCGGTGTCGGTGCCGGTCTCGGTGACACCGGTGTCAGCGCCACCTGCGGGCATCTTCATCTGTCCGGCCGTCAACGTTCCGCAAAGCGCCGGTGAGGTTGCTGCCAGGGGCAGTTCGGGAACGAGGTCGGACTTAGCTGCCGCGCCGGCCGGGCTGAGGGTCGCCGGGTCAAGACCGTGCACAACGACGACGGCGGTGCCGGCTTCGAGGGCGGCCTTGGTCTCGGGGTTCAGTTCGAACGTACGGTCGATGGTGTAAGCGGCGCCCTGTCCGGCGACCTTAAGGTCAAGGCCGGCTGCGGCGCTGGTGTCGCCACTGGTGGAAAGGGTGGTGACGATGCCGCCGTAGTTGGGTGCACCTTCGGTGGTGGAGATGACCTGATCACCGTCCTTATCAGCCGAGGGATCCGGACAGGTACCCTGTGCGCCGCCGTGGATGTGCTGGACGTGCGGGTATGGTGCGTCCATGAAGGTCGCGGGCATACCCGAAACGTTCAGCAGAACGTGGGCCTGGTTGCCCGTGACATGAACTTCGATGGTGCCTGACCCGGAACTGCCGTTGAGCTGGCCCAGGGTGGACTGGTAGGACTGGTCAGCGGCCATGGCCGGCGATCCAGACAGGGCAAGTGCGCCCAAAGCGAGGGTAGGTACTGCCATAAAGCGGAGTGTCTTGTTCATTGGAATATCTCCTCATACACGCGCGTGTGATGGTGGACGCCCCAAGGTAGGGGACACCGGTACTTCGAAGCAGACCCACCCCCCGGATGGGTGAGAATGTGTCCCGAACCACAATCCAGGGACCTCATGCGGGGTAAACCCGTCAGAGCGCTAATGGATGCAGGCCCCGGGGATATATCCACGGTCCACGGTGGGTCTTTCGCTGCAGCAAAGCGAGGCCTGTCAGTGCCATTGCGCCGGCTATGGCTTCTGCGACGGCGGTGATGACCTTAGCGGAGTACCAGACCGGTTCATACATAGACGGCAACGGACCCACTGCCGGGATCTGCATGTAGCGGTAGAAAATGACAGCTGCCAGAGAAGACAGGGCAACTACAGCGGCGACTGCGAAAGCGGTCCGCGTTTTTTTCAGCAGCACAAATATCGCGGCGAGAATCGCGGCGCCCGCCTGGACCAAAAACAGGGTCCCTTGGCCGATGCCCCCTGGCGCGGCCTGCCGGTAGCCGGCTGCGAGCTGGATGTGGATGATGGCACTGAGGACCAGTGCCGCGGCGGTGCAGGTCCGGACTCCCCACAGGTGACCGGAGCCGGGTACGGGGATATGTTCGCGTTTCACTTCACGACCAGCATCGCGGTCATTTGTGGGTGAAAGGTGCAATTGATGCCATAGTCACCGGCACCAGCCGGGGCCTGAAAAATAACCGTCCCGCCTGCCGGGACTTCGACGTCGAAACCGCCGTCGTCTTCAGCGGTCAGGGTATGCGGGGCACTGTCCTCATTGGTCACCACCACCATGGACCCGGGCTTCACGGACGCCGGAACGTCATAGGCGAAGTCCTTGATCGTGATGATGTTCCTGACGGTGCTTTCCGAAGCCGCCGGGGAGGATAATGTGGCGGACGGGCCCGAAGACGTGCCACCCTGAGCTCCGCAGCCCGTGAGAGCTGACAGAGACACAGTCGCAACAACGGCCAAAACATGGTTGCTGAACTTCATGACAAACCCTTCACTGAAAGGGATGTCCTCCACGCACCCAGACGGCGCGTCCATCAGGAACCTGCCCCTACACCATATTCGTCTCGCGCACCGTCAGGGATGGCCCGCCCGGCCCGCCTTTCCGTCGCGGGCATCTTCAAGGTGGCTTAGTTTCAGAGCGGTGTAGCCGCTTTATCGGGCCGGGTATTGGCTGGTTTTCAGTGCCCGTGCAAGATGTGCAGCGTTGCGGGCGAGCCCGGCGTGGGTGGAGGCCACAGGGTCAGGGACTTTTTCGAGGTCTTTGTAGTCCACGGTCTGCATTGCTTCCCCTACCCAGTAGGTGCCTCCCTGTGCGGGAATGGTGAAGCCGATGTCGTTCAACGCCTGCATCATGTCCGCGATGGTTTTGTGGGCGCCGTCTTCATTGCCGACGACCGCGACGGTTGCTATCTTTCCGTACATGATGGGCCGGCCCTGATCGTCGGTTTCGGACAGGTCAGCGTCGAGGCGTTCCATGACCTGCTGGGCGATGCTGCAGGGGTGGCCCATCCAGATCGGTGTGGACAAAATGATGATGTCGGCGGCAAGGATGCGTTCGCGGATGGCGGGCCATTGGTCGCCGTTGCCCATGTCGACCTGCACTCCTCGTTTCACGTCGTGGTCCACGATGCGAATCGATGAGGTGGTGACGTTTTGCTGTTCGAGTTCCTCCAGGATATGTCTGGCCATGAGTTCGCTGCTTGAGGGTTCCGGGGAAGGTGTGAGGCTGCAGACCAGGGCGATGGCAGTCAGATCAGGCATCGGTTGTGCTCCATATCAGAGTAGTTGCGGTCGCCGGAACTGCGCCGATCCGGCACGAGCAGTGGTACGGGCCGCGGGAAGGCCTTTGGCCGAGAAAAGCTGGCCTGCTTAGCAGTAGACCATGAGGAACAACTCTGGTCCACAGCTGGGGAATCCGTCACCAGGTCCCGGTTCTGGCTGACGGTGTTGACGAAGGCGGAAGGGGGGAGCCCTGCAAACCGGACCAACTTTGCCGGGTCATCGGCCAGGGACCTGATCAGGAAGAGTCTGTAGGCTGGCCCCACTGGGGTCCACTCGGGAGAGAAGCGCACGCACTGGAGGAAGAGTCATGACGGAAGTTGGCACCCATCAATAACAGCTGCAACGCAATCACCGTCATCGGTGACAGCACAATAAAGGGATGCAACTCGTCCGTAGTGATCCCGAAGGGCCCGGTCGTTATCGTGATCGACCACGGTGGTAAGAACGTCATCAACCACCACACGAAGACCGTGATCCACAACAACGCTGCTCCGACCCACTCCAAGGTCGTCACGGCCCGCAACACGGCCGGCAACACGGCCGGCAAAACGGGCGCTGCCAAGGGCGCTACCTCTGCTGCTTCCGCCACTGGAGTTGGCGGAGCCCTCGCAAAGACCGGCACTGATTCGTCGCTGTTGCTCATGCTTGGCGGCCTGCTCTTGGGAAGCGATCTCTTCCTGGTAGCACGCCGGACCCGCACCGCGCGTAACTAACTAAGAGGAGTGCTGGCCGGAGCCCGAAACGGTGCTCCGGCCAGCACTACCAAGGAATGCGAGCAAGAGCGCTGCTCCCAAGAGCTTGCGACGCTCTTGTTTTCCTGCGTCTTGCCTAGACTCCCCTCCTACCTTGGCGCAAGCAAGGCCAGTGACTGAGGCAGGGGATTTATGACTACATGGATGGTTTAGCAGTGGCGGCCAATCTCTGGAACGAGCATGAAGCCGAGCAGCAGGACCCGCGTCGGGAATGGAGGCTGTAGATGGACGATCCGAGACAAGCAGCGCTCAAGCTGATTGAAAAGGACCACTTGTACCTTCAGAAGCTATGGCTGAGGTACTGGGCTAATGGTGGAGAAGCACAGCAGTTAGAGTTCGAAGCCTACTTGCATGGGACGCACGAGCTGGACCCCTTCGATTTGAAAATCCTCAAGTGGGCGCTAGAAGAAATCAACGCCTAGGTCATTTGCGTTGGCATATTGCTATGCAAGTCCTACCTATAAACGCTTCGCGCTGAGCAGCACTGGATCCTGTCTCATCTATGGATCCTTTGCCCGGACAGACACACTCAGGCCTTACAAGGGAGGTGCGGGAGTCGAGTATCTGCGGTGCGGGGCGAGAAAACCGCGGTTTTTTGCGGCGCTGAATGTCATCGCGGTGCCCGTACTAGAACTGGGAGTGTCTGAGTGACGGAGCTTGGCTGCCCAACCGGCAAAAGCCAATACCGTAGAAGAGAAGGTCAGCACATCGACCGAAGCTCGCTGACCGTGCCCACCGTCATCCTCGCGGAAAAGCCAGGCACGCCCCCCTCGTTCGCGGATGCCGGCAACAAAGCCAACAGCGGCACTGTTGTCCACGCGTTCATCGTGCCTTAACAAGCAGCAAAGCAAAGGCGGTAACCCGGCCGCGGAAGAGTTGAGCTTAGCGAGCAAATGGATCGGTGAGTAGCCAGCGCGGACGTTTTCGGTACATTCTCCGTCGGCGCCGAACTCGTGCAGCCATTGCTTGCCCAGCCCGTGGCGGCGAAGGTTCACAGTGTCCACCAAGGGTGCCACGGCCACGACTCCGCCGAACGAGGCGGGGGAAAGGAGTGCCGCAGCCGTGACCACCAAGCCACCGTGGGAGGCACCGAAAGCCACGGTCAGTAGGGGCGTGGTCCAGCCTTCATTTGCCAAGTAGCCGGCGGTGTCGATGAGGTCCTGAATGGTCCGCATCTTCCGTGGCCCGCGTCCGGCGTCATGCCATGCGGCGCCCAGCTCGCCGCCACCGCGTAACTGCGCCGCTACGTAAACACCGCCGCTCTCCAACCAGGCCGGCACGCTCGGTTCGGCCTCTGTCCTGTGTTTGAATCCGAATCCTCCGTAGCAGGTGATGATGAGCGGCAGTGGCCGCAAGGGTCTTCCGTCGGGTCCAAGATCCGCTGCTCGAACGGAGATGATGAGCGGGATTTCGACGCCGTCACTTGCAACGGCTTTTTTTGACCGGTGAACGATGGTGTGGGGCGGCCCTTCGGGCTGCTCGATCGTGTGGGCCGGCACCTCTACACAGAAGACACCCGACGGACGTTCCGGAGAGGCCGTGTGGACCCACAGAACCGTTGCGTTGCCGTCGTCGTGCACGGCGAAAGACTTCACGTACTCCGCTGGAGAAAGTCGGTGTACCGGGTGATTGTCGAGTGTGAGGGTGCTGCCTTCGTTGTTCTCCACTATGGCGAAGCGGGTGGCCGTAGTTGGGGCAGTTGAGGTGCAGGGGGAGACCGCCCGCCACGTGCCACCAGCCAGCTTCCACAATCTTGTCCCGGCCCCCGGGCTCTTTGCCGCGAGCTGAAGGACATCATCTACGTGGCTCAGCGAGAACCGGCATCCGGTGGGGTCACCCAGGTCCGGTGGAAGCTGGAGCTCCTCGCTGTGCCCTGAAGCGAGGGAGCAGCGTCTGATCTTCTGATGCGGGGGAATACCGGTCAATACGCACACGCCGCCACCGTCCGGTTCCCAGGTTGGGGCGGCATACCACACTTGTACGCCAAAGATCCGGGCCGGATCGGCCCCCACAGCGAGAACCCAAAGGTCCGCCAGCTCACTTTGGGGCGTGCTGAGCAAAGCCGCGACTAGTGTTCCGTCAGGGGAAATAGTGAATCCGCGTACAACGGTGCCAGGAGGCGCTGGAAGCCGGACACCCGGCGGGGGAGTAATGTCCACGGGGCCACGGCGGGCGTTCCAGGCTTCACGGAGATCCGCTTCCGGAGCCATGTACAGGGACGCGAATGCTTCGCCTGGCCCTCGCCAGAGAAAGGCCGCCTGTCCGCCGGCGAGCTGTGGGAGTCCCTGGCGGGGGGTGGCGTCCCATCGCTCCAGGAGGGAACGGTAATGCGGCCGGAGTTCCGTGCCCGGAATCTCTTCCGTCCCAGGATTCATTGTTCCCATGAAGCTCACCGGCCCACTGTCTCGCCCGGCACCGTTTCCAGGGCCGAGAGCCAGGCGAGGTGGCCGCCGTCATGCAGGGGACTGTCCAGTGTGATGGTGCGCAGAGGCCGTCCGGGCGCTGAGGTGTCTACTAGATGCAGTTCACCGTGGCCGCCACGGGTCACGGCAACGAGTTCCGATGACGGCGAGGCGGCGACGGCGCGCCGCTCGGCGTTGTCCCACGGCTCATGACCAGGCTGCGGGGCTCCATTCATGCCGGGCAGTTCCCAGGTACCACGCAGTACCGGAGCGCCCGTCTCCAACGGGTCGAGGTGGTGCACCGAAAGCTCGTCACCGTCCGGATGAACGCGGGCGGTCGCGATGCCGGTGGCTGTCAGCGCGAACCGGAAGACCAATCCGTGACCCAGCGGTGCGGTCCGCGTCAGCCCGGTATCGACGTGGTGGACCCACAGCGTGTTAGCCCAGCCGGCCCAACTGCGGGGCTCCCCGCCGCCGTCTCGAAGGACGCCCACCAGGACACGTCTACGTGGGCAGAACCGCAGGAAGTAGGCGCGGCCGGGCGCATTCCATTCGATGATTTGAAGGGCCTCCGGCTGTGGATTACGGATGTCAAAGCGCTCCAGACCCTGGCCGGTGGCAACGAACATGGTGCCCGTGAGGGAATCGAAGGCATCGCCGTGACCGTCAGGGGAGGCATCGGCCCGTAGCCCCTGCATGGGTGCGCAGTGCACGCCTTCGGCCAGGATCCGCTCGATGCTGAAGGATTCGATTCCGCCGGGTTCACGGTGGCGAACGACGGCGACTGGCCCCTCGGGCGTTTGGCCTACCACAACGCCCGGCTCCCCCGCCCGGGTCCGGATACGGCGCGAGGTGGGGCCGCCCTCGGAGCCTACATCCACAACCGTAAGGAGGTCGCTCCAAGGTTCCCATGACAAGCCAAGCCCGGTGGTGACGGCGATGAAGCGACCAGAGGGGTCGCATGCCAGATGCTCTCCAGGGATGGCTACGGGGATGATGCAGGGCGGCGTGTTTGTGAACGCATCGGCGATGACCAGGGCCCCCCCAGCGTCGTCAATGAACGCGCACTTTCCACCACCCAAAGGCAGGAAGCCGGCGTGCTCCGCCAAAACGATGGAGTCAAGGCGGTGCTGTACCGCCCCAGAATCCGGGTTCAGGAACTGGATGTTCCCGGCCTTTTGGTCCGCGACGACCAGGATTTCGGAGGTCATTGACTCCTCTTTCGCTTGAGTTGAGAATGGTTCTCATTAATTATAGTGTGACGGTGTCGCCGCAGATGCGGTGACGTCCAACACCACCGAAAGGAGACCAACCATGGAAAAGACCACGGTTTTGGTTGAAGTTGAAGAGACCGAGCAGCTGGCACACCTGTCGGCAACGCACTCGAACGCACTGGTCGAGAACCCGTTCGACTAGTCACTAGGCCAGGGGGCGGGCGCGCCGGCGTGTCCGCCCCCTTAGCTGTACCGACATCCGCGCAAACTTCCGGAAGGAACCATGGGCACCGCAGTAGAATCCTTTGAGGTCGCGGGAAGAACAACAATCCGCAGTGGTGACGGCGCCTTTTTTCATGTCCCGCCTGAGGCTGGTGTCGGCCAGTTGACGGCGTCACATGTTGGCGATGAACTGCTTGCCGATGAACTGCGCCGGCGCCGCCGCGCAGGTGCGCGTCCCCTTGCCGGACGGGATCGAGTCGGGCTCGTGGCGACCGATGGCGTTGCTGCCGCACTCCTGCCGGTACTTCAGGAGGCAGGGGTGGCCGCAGCCGGCACTGACGGCGGAGAGCCCGGATCCGTAGGACTGGTCCTTCATCTGGCGGCCACACCCGCTGAGCGGAATCGCTTTGACGATCTGCCAAGGAGTGGGGCGGCCGTGCTCCGCTTCTACGGCGAAGGTGAAGTGGTCTTTGTAGATCCGCTGTGTCTTGAGCCGGGAGACCCGACAGGGTGGCAGGTACTTCGGCGCAGGCTCGCTGCCTCACCTGCGCCCGCAGAGCTGAGAGCCTGGCTGGACACTCCCGCTGCCTCCGCAGATTTCACTCCGCGGGACTCCGCGATGGACCTTCTTGCGGCCAGACTGCTTACGGTTGTGACCGCCTGGCAACAGGATTTACCGTCACTTGACACATATCGGCGCACCCTCTGGCGGCTGGACACCCTGACGTTGGCAATCAGCGAACACCCCGTTCTGCCCTTTCCGGAGCCCGCGAGCTTGGGCGCCAGCGTGCAGAACCCGCCGCGATGAAGCCCGCCAACGCGCCGGATGACCTGGAGATCACCGCTGACGACGGCGTTCGGCTCACCGCAGACCATTATCGCGTCTCGACGGGAAGGGAAGTCCCTGGGACGGTCCTGATCCGGACACCCTATGGCCGGACCCAGTATGCGGACCAAGCCTCCGCATGGGGCCGCGCCGGATATGACGTAGTAGTCCAGGACGTCCGTGGGCGCTACGGCTCAGCCGGCGAATGGAAGCCCTATGACAGTGAAGGATCGGACGGTGCCGCAACCGCCCTTTACCTGGCCGGGAACAGGCTACTCAGGGGCGAACTCATTCTGGCTGGAGCCTCCTACGATGCACACTGCGCCCTTGAAACGGCGCGGGTCCTGGAAGCCAGGGCCGCACTCAAGCCATTGGCAGTGGTGGCAATGGTGCCGGCACTGGGCCTCTATGAAACGGCTCGAGAACCTGATGGCACACCGCGGTTGCGGGACAGAATCGGCTGGTGGCACCAACACGGTTTCGGTCGGGAATCCCGCCAGCCTTTGCACACCGCAGAGCTCCAGCGGATGCACCGGGAGGCTGAGGAGCTGGGGATGGACTGGGTGCTTCACGGCCTCATGGACGACGCTCGGTATGGTTCGGGTACCACCGCGGCATGGAGGCGGCTCTGGGACGCCCCGCCAGCCGATCTTCACGGCCTCTACGCACAGCTTTCCACCCCGCTCCTGATGATTTCCGGACAGCGGGACTTCTTTGTTGCCGAGGCCCTGGAGCTGACCCGGGCCTGGGGGAGCGGGGCGCCGGGGACCATCGTGGAGACCCTGTGGGGGCCCTGGGGACACGGACTGGTCAACGACCTGGACGCGGTAACTGCCGCCGTGCTCGGCGAGCAGGGCGGCCTGATGGCCCGGATCAAGGAATTCCTGGACGCCGCCAGCGGAAAGAATTCAGCTGATGCCCTGACCCCGGCCACAACGGCTGGAGGGACCCGCCCGCCAGTCCTTCGCTGGGAGCCCGGCGGCCATCCAAGCACTTGGCGTTGGATGCCCACCACCGCGGCTACGCTGCAGCGCCAACTGAACAACCTCGGAGAATCATGACCACAACAGCTGAAGCCCTCGGCCTGCTCCCCTTGCACACTCTGGTGGATGAGCAGACCGGAATCATCCGCAGGGTTCGTCCCGTTCTCACCCCGGAGAACGCCCCACCCGCGTACACCTCCATGACCGCGGAAGTTTCGAACGCGCGCTGGCTGGGTGACTGGCCCGCCGACCGCGTCTCACTGGGCACCACGTTTGGTGACAGCCGGCAAGCCTGGATTGCGGCCGTCGCCGAAGGCATGGAACGGTACTGCGGCAACTTCATCCCCGCAGACCTGCCGGACCACCACTACTTCACCGGGACGGTCCGTGACCTGACAGCATCAGGCCGTGCCGCCGTCAACACTGAAGAACTGCCGCAATTCGCGGACTGGCAGTTGGAGCGTGACGCCTTCCCCTACCGCAATCTCGACGACCACACTCCCGCGCTGTGGACAGCCTGCAGGCGGGAATCGGACCAGTCGGACGTGTGGCTTCCGGCGAGCCTCACCCTCCTGAATTGGCGGCAGCGGCGTTTCCGTGACCTCCCACGGATCCATCATTTGAACTACGCCGGGATTGCCACCGGTCAGGGCCGGGCGGACGCCACGGACAGGGCTGTGCTGGAAACCATCGAACGCGACGCCCTGGAAATCTGGTGGCACCTGGACGGTCCCGCCCGCGGCATCAGGCCCGAAAGTGTTCCCGGGCTGGTGGATGCAATGGCCGGTTGCCGTTTGCAGCATTGGTTGGTGGAAATGCCCAGTGAGTTCGCCCCGTGCATAGCGGCCTTGGTCTTCGATCCGGACACGGGCGTGTATGCCGCCGGATTCTCATGCAAGAACGATCCCGCTGAGGCCGCACGCAAGGCAGTCCTGGAAGCTGTCCACACCTGGATCTACTCCCAGGGGGCCACCGACGCCGATGGCTGGGTTTTTCAAGCAGTCAAGGCTGGGCTCATGGCCAAAGGATTGTATCTGGAGCACCGGGAAGACCGCCGGTATCTCGATGATGTTGGGCCCCAGTTCGGGGCGGTCCGTGACCTTGGTGCACATGTTCAGGTATGGCTGGATCCCCGGACGCACGGCCTCGCCGAACGCTTCACCAGGCCCCAGGGAGGGTTGGTGGATATTGCTGCCGTGGATGACGTGTCCATGCCGGAGCTGTACAGGCGGCTGGAATCGGCCGGCCACACTGTATATACCCGCGACCTGACCACTCCGGACGTCGCAGTGACCGGCCTGAGTGTGGTCCGGGCCGTGGTGGGCGGGCTGGTTCCCAACGCGCCGGCCGCCTTCGCCTACTTCGGCTGCCCACGGTTCAGTACAGCTGCCCTCAAACGAGGTTGGCGTCAAATGGCGCCGACCATGCCGGAGGACTTCACACTCACGCCGCCTCCCCACATGTAATGGGCATCCCGCACGTGCTCCTTCCCTCAGGATTTGCCCACGCCTGGAGCCACGAGGTTCCCGGTCCCGTGCAGCCTCCGGGCCCCCAGTGTGTCCCGGTGTCAGGCGTTGTCGAGCACCCGCAGCGGTATGGACTCCCGGTAACCGACATGTTGCGGGCTATCTGGTGGAGCGAGGAATTCCATCTCAGTGCCGCCACCGGCAAGCCCGGTAAGGTGCGCAAACGCGCCGTGCCCTCGGGCGGCGGGTGCTACCCGGTTCAACTGCGGGTCTTGTGCGGGGAGGGCTGCGACGTGCCTCCCGGTGCGTACGTTTTCAACGGCAACGGCGGTGAGCTGCTCCGCCTACGGGATCCCGACATCGTTCCCCCAACTCAAGGGGGGCCGCAGTCACCCCCACGGGGGGCCATCGTCGTGCTGACCGTACTGCCGCAACGCACCGTTGCGAAGTACCACCACCGTGCGGGTCCACTGCTGATCGCGGACACTGCGTACGCGTCGGTTGCCCTGGTTCATCATGCCGCGGCCCGAGACGTTGATGCTTGGTGGCATGCCGTGGCGTCCTACCGTTGGCCCGGTTCTGCCCCGGAGATCGCGCTGGCCACGGTCTCACTGGCGGCGCCGCAGGAGCGCCGCCCCCACGAGCGGATCCTTGGGGTTTCGGAAGCGCAGCTCGCCACCCGCAGGAGCCTGGACCCCTCCCGTTCGCGTCCCAATGTACCGGCCGCAGAAATGGGGTCTGCGGTTGAGAAGCTTCTTGAGCGCGCGCTGCTCGCGTTCCCGCAGGCACGTCCTGTATCCTGCCGTGCCCGCATCCTTACAGCGGACTCACTACGTGATCCCCTTCTCGCGGAACGATGCGCCTGTCAACACTGGGTAAGGAATCTGGACGCGCTGTTGGTCTTCGAAACCATGGGCACACCCACCCCGGCGACCATGTGGTGGGCCTCTACGCTGGCCGCCCATATCCTCTACACCGCGCTCGGCACGGACGCGCACTTCGAATTTCGGCCGGTCGGCGGCTGGACCGGTGAGCGCGGGGGCTGGACAACGCTCCATGGACTCGGCTTAGTCCGCCGAACGGCACTCGATGCAAACCACGAAAGGGCATCCCATGCTTGTCAATAAGAGGCTCCTTCAGATGACAGCTGGTCACCGCGACCGGCTGGCTGGCGTGACAGCACTGCTCTGCATCACCACAGCGAGCTACTGGTTGCAGGCGTGGTTCCTGGCCCAGGCCCTGGCGGCGCTGGTGGTTCTGGTGCGGTCCTCCGGAAACCCCGCCGGCGGCATGTACGGACCACTAGTTCCCTACCTTGCCGGGGTTCTCGCCTGTGGCCTGGGGCGCCTGGTGCTCCAGCAGTTCCATTCCCGGCTGGCCAGTTCCTTGGGCTCCGGGGTGCGATTGGAAGTACGCCGGAAGCTTGCTGACCGTCTGCTTCAACCCGAAAGGCTGAGGGATACTTCGGACCGCAGTGGAGCCCGGCGGCTGGCCCTGAGTGAAGGTGTGGACGGAGTGGACAGCTACATCAGCCAGTACATCCCCCACGCTTTCCAGCTGCAGATCGTGGTGCCCGCCCTTCTGGTCTGGATCGCGTGGCTGAATCCTTTGCTGGCCGCTGCCCTGGCGCTTGCCGTGGCCGTAGCCGTTGGTGCGCCGAAACTCTGGGGAAAAGCCTTAAAGAAGCATGGACATCATCATTGGGACAGTTACGAAGCACTCAGTGCCGACTTCCTGGAGGCCCTCCAAGGCATGCGCACCCTCAAGATTCTCAACGCCGTTCCTAGGACGAGGGCACGGCTTGATCACAGGTCGCAGCAGCTCCACAGGGCAACCGTATCCACCATGCGTACGTCCCTGGTGGACACCGCGTTGGCGGATTTTGGGATTCAGGCGGGCATGCTGGCGGCTGCCGTATTGGCAGCATTCGCTGTGTTGGGGCAGGGGCCATTGCCCGGACCCGAGACTGCGGCGATCACGTACTTCCTGCTGATGCTCTCGTCCGAAGTGTTCAGGCCGGTGCGGGATCTCGCGCGCCAATGGCATGCCGCGTATCTTGGGCTCTCGGCTTTGGGCAGTATTGATGCCGCCGGAGGGACGGACAGCGGCAGTAGTGACCGTACGCTGACGGGTGAACGACAGGCGTTTTCCGCGTGCGGGGTGCGTTCCGCCGTGCCTGCAGATCGGCTCACGCTGGACAACGTGAGTTTCCGGTACTCGGCTGTCGACCCCTGGGTTCTGCAGGACGCGTCGGCAGAAATCCAGCGCGGCGCCCTCACCGCGTTGGCGGGAGTGTCCGGGGCAGGGAAGAGCACACTATTTGATCTGTTGCTGGGATTCCTGCACGTAGGAGAGGGCCGCATCCAATTGGACGGCCGGCCTCTAAGGCCCAGCGACGTCAGTGTGGTCTCACAACGCAGCTACCTCTTCCCTGGGACTATCCGTGAGAACCTTCGCGTTGTGGCGCCTGATGCTACTAAAGAGCAGATCCAGCGCGTCCTTGAGATTTCAGGCCTGACTGAAGAACTGCGGCACTGGCCCGATGGTCTGGATACCGTGCTGTCCGAAGGGGGTGCATCCGTGTCCGGAGGCCAGCTCCAGCGGCTTTCGATTGCACGGGCACTGCTGGTGGATCGTCCCGTTCTCCTCTTGGACGAGCCAACGTCCGCTCTCAACACCGAGCTCGCTGGACTGGTGTTGAAGGGGCTTCGCCTCGAGGCCGGACGGCGGATTGTCCTGATGATCGCGCACCGCCCCGAGGCCCTCGCCGCCGCGGACACCGTCCTCCACCTGGGCCACGGCCAACTCCGCACACACCAACAAGAAGCAGCCACGCTATGAGTCTCACCACACGCAATCACCGAAATCCGCTTCTGGGCCTGGTTCCGCACATGTCCGGAGAATGGGCCGGGATAGCGTGGACAGCGGTTGTGGGCATCTTAAATAACCTGGTCCTCGTTGTCCTGGCTGTTGTTACTTCCTACGTTGTGGCGCTGGCTGTGATGCGACACGAGTCCGCAGCCCCCGAATGGTGGATCGTCGGGGTCGCCGCGGTGGTCGTTCGGGCCGTGCTGACGTGGCACGAGATGGACATCTCCCACAGCATTGCGTACCGAATTCTGGCCGCGTTGCGCATAGCACTCTTCGATGGTTTCACCCGTGGCGTTCCTTCCCGAAAGACGGATCAGCACACAGGCAAACTCGCCGCCACGGCTATGGGCGATGTTGAAAAGCTCGAGTTCTTCTACGCCCACACGGTTGCCCAGCTGGCTGGTTCCGCGGTGTTGTTCGTGGCCGGGGTTGCCGCGTTGTTGCAGCTGGGTCCGGACCTTGCCGCGGTGTTGCTGCTGGGGTCCGCAGCATTGGTGGTGGTGACGCTTCCGGGGTTGCGCCGGGGCGCCGTGTTGGGTGCCCGGGTACAGGAGGCGCGGTCTGCGGTGTCAGTTCTTGCCGTAGACCTTTTGTCGGGCACCCGAGAGATTCTTGGCTTCGGGCTGCGGGAGCATGCACAACGTCAGCTTGAGGAACAGAGCCTGGCAGTAGATGCCAGCCAACGAAAATTAAACTCCTTCCTTGCCATGGCGGCGTCCCTTCGCGAACTGTGTGTCCTGGCAACTGTGGTGGCAGTCTTCCTTGCTGCAATTTCACAACCCGGGCTGGAACCCGTGTGGGTGCCCGCGCTGGTGGCAGGCACGCTGACCCTCTTGGCTCCGGTTGCAGAAGGCATGGCCACCGTAACCCAACTACAGCCCCACCGCGCCAGTGCCCAGCGAGTCATGGAGGGCATCAGCCTTCCCTCGGTCGCAACGGTTTCGCGGCCCCTCGTGGAGTTCGACCCCGAGGGGCCGCTGGGCTTGGAGGTCCGGAACCTGCAATTCACATACGACAGCGGTGCGCCTGCCTTGCGCCCGACTTCCCTGTCCGTGGCGCCCGGCGAGCATGTCGGGATCAGTGGCCGATCCGGGGCAGGCAAGACCACGCTGGCCCGGCTGCTACTGCGCTTGTGGGTGCCGGATTCAGGGAGCATGTCGCTGGTGCCGCGCGCCGGGCAGTCCGTGGACGCCTGGGCCGTGGACGAGTCTTCTTTTCGGCGGATGGTCACGATGGTGGAGCAGGACGCGCCGGTTTTCCATGGTTCCGTCCTGGACAACATGCGCCTAGCCCACCCCGCCGCAACGGAAGTGGACGTGCTGGCTGCACTGGACCGGGCAGGGCTTCCGCTCACTGGAGAACGATGGTCGGACGGGGTAGATAGCATGATCGGGGAGCAAGGAGTGAGCTTGTCCGGCGGTGAACGTGCCCGCTTCTGTTTGGCGAGGGCCCTGCTGATCAAGCCGAAGATCTTGGTGCTGGATGAAACCACAGCCAGCTTGGATCCTGCTTCGGAACGTTCCTTGGTGGAGGCTGTTGCCGCGGTTTCCGGTGAAACAACGGTGATCACCGTTTCGCACAGGGAATCGACGCTGGCCGCATGCCACCGGCGGGTGCAGCTGGGCGCTTAGCCGGGGCATCCAAAAAACTCTGCCCACTTTCCGCAGAAACGGCATTTGATGACTAGTGCCTCGGCCGCATCAAATGCCGATTCGCGGGAGCTTTGAGGGCTTAGAATGCGTCCGGGTGTAGTCCCTTGGCGATCTGTTCCACAGCGCGGAGGTTTCCCCACGTTCCCGGCATGACGTCATCGGAGTTGATGGCCACCAGCCGGTCGTTCTTCACCGCTGCTACTTCCGGGAACGTTTCCTTCAGGAACGTGCGGGTAGCGTCCTCGTGGGCTTTGTCCAGCGTGGTGAACACAATGACCTCCGGGTTCTTCTGGACCAGTGTCTCCGGGGAGATCACGGCGGAGAAGAACTTAGCGAAGGCCTCATCGGAGGGGCTGAACAGATTATTCCCGCCGGCGGTCTTGATCATGTCGTACTCGATTCCGGCGCCGATGGCCGCGATGGAGTTCCCCTCGACAAACAATTCCACCACGGTGGGCTTGTTTTTGCCTTCCACGGCCTTTTCTACGGAAGACAGCACATCAGCGGCTTCCGTCCGCACGGTTGAGGTACGCTCACCGGCACCGAGTACAGCACCGATGTTCTCTATATCGGTGAGAAGGTCCTTGACCTCGGCCTTGCTCCGGCGCTCCATGCATCCCGCCGTGGCGATGTAGGACTCGGCTCCTGCTGCTTTGAGCTGTTCGAGGCTCGCGAACCCTTGTTCGGCCGTGAACTCGTAAGCCGTGGGCGAGTAGACGAAGTCCGGGCTGGCACCCAACAGGACTTCTCGCGACGGCGGCATCTGATCACTCAACTGCTGCACATCACCGCGGTCCTTCAGCTCAGGCAGCAGCTCGTGACCCTTCGTTTGAGCCTCAGCCACCACCTTGTCCGCAGCACCAAGTTTCACCAGCAGTTCGGACTGTCCCGGTGTCATGGCAACCACGCGCTCAGGGACGGAGGTGAACGTCAAGGTCCGGCCGCAGTTCTCGATGGATCCGGCGGGCTCGGCAGCCAGGCCGACCTTGTCCGTTGCCGGTGTTTGGCTCACTGCTTGTCCGCAGCCGGACAACAACATTCCGCTGAGTGTCATAACGGCTAAAACAGCAGCTGCCTTGGTAACGGTGGATTTGGCCATGGATGTGCCTCCGGTGAGTCGTGTTCGGTGATGGGTGATGGGTAAATTCAGGGGCGCGCTGTTGCGAGCTCCGGGTTTTGAGAGGGCGCTGGCGCCGGTGGCTGTTCATTCGTCCTGGCGGCGATGGCAATCAATGCCCGGCCGGTGAGCGGGTGCTCGAGCTTCCGGGACTCCACACCAAAGCAGTGCAGGATGAGTTCGTGGTCCAGCAGCGTTGCCGGCGGCCCGAAAGCCTGCAGCCGACCGGACTGCAGCACCGCCACCTGATCACAGAACTCTGCAGCCAGGTTCATGTCGTGTAGGGCGGCCAGAACTGTCCTTCCCCGGGAGGTGACCAAGTGCATGAGCTCCAGTTGGAAGGCGACATCCAGGTGGTTCGTCGGTTCGTCGAGTACCAGAACGGGTGCGTCCTGCACGAGGGCCCGTGCCAGCAGCACACGTTGTTTCTCCCCACCCGACAACCCGGAAAAGTAGCGGTCCGTCAGGGAGGAAGCCCCGACGTCGAGCATTGCTTCGTGGACGAGGTGGTGGTCCAGTTCAGAATCGGCACCAAAGCCGCGCTGATGTGGTGCGCGTCCCAGCATGACGACTTCCCGCGCCGTCACAGGAAAGTCCTGGCTGGATTCCTGTGCCATCACGGCCACTCGGAGTGCGGCCTGCCGGGAGTTGAGGCCGCGGACGTCATCGCCGCCCACTGTCACGGTCCCCGAACTGGGTTTGTTCACCCGGTACAAGGTGCGGAGAAGCGTGGATTTGCCGCAGCCGTTGGGGCCCAAGATGCCTACCACGGAGCCGCTGGGCGCAGTGAAAGTGACGTCGTTGACCACGGTGGTACTGCCAAGGACTATGCTGACGTTCCGGAAATCTACTTTCATCGCTTGATGCCGCCCCGAACAGCGCCATTGCCGCGCATGAGCCAAAGGAAAAAAGGGGCTCCGACGGTAGCGGTGAGGATGCCCAGCGGAATCTCCGCTGGTTGGGCCACCGTGCGGGCCAGCAAGTCAGTAAGCATGAGGAAAAATGCGCCACCGAAGATAGTCACGGGCAGCATACGTCGGTGATCCGAGCCCACCAACATGCGTGCGGCGTGCGGCACTACCAAACCCACAAACCCAATTCCACCGCAAACTGCAACCGTAGTCGCAGTCAACAAAGCCGTAGCGAGAAGGAGCATTTGACGCATACGTTCCACGTTCACGCCCAGAGCGGTGGCCGTTTCGTCGCCGGCCAGGAAGGCATTGAGAGCGCGGGAACGCAGCATCGCAAAGATACTGATAAACCCAAGTGCCAGGCCGGGCAACAGCAGTTGGGGGTAAGTCGCCGCCGAGACGCTGCCCAACAGAAAGAACAACACGCTGTAGACGTTCTGGGCGTCGGTAGTAATGGTGAGGAAGTTGGTGATGGCGGAGAGCAGCGACCCGAGTGCCACACCTGCGAGGATGAGCCGCGAGGGCGCAATCACTCCATCCTGTTTTGCGAGCAAGTACACCAAGGCCGTCGCCGCAGCCGCCCCGGCGAACGCGGACGCATTCAGGCCAAGCCCGCCAACTGCCGTCGAACCTGCCACGATGGCTAGAACGGCACCCACTCCTGCCCCGGCCGAAACGCCCAAAATGTAGGGCTCAGCCAGAGGATTGCGGACGTTCGCCTGCAGAAGGGCACCTGCCAACGCGAGGCTGGCTCCGGCGATACCAGCCAGCAGCGCGCGGGGAACTCGGAAGCTCCACACGGCTTGATCCTGGGACACGGTCAATGAACCGTCCGACATCCACGGCAGGCCGGGTATTAGGTGACCGGCCATAATTTGCAGGGACTCCAGAAACGTTGTTTGCAAGGGACCTGTGCTACCCGCAACCCCAAGGATGGCCACGATTCCAAGCACCAGCGAAGGCACTAACAACCGTTCCAGCGCTGACCTGCGCGGGCGGCTGTCGGGAGGAATGGAGCTGCCTAAGGGGCTCGGACGGCTGACCCTGGCTGGGCGCGCAAGGTCAGCGGTCATGAAGGAATCCGATCACGCCCCGATATTACCCTAATTGAGAATCGTTCTCATACCCCAGGCAAGCTGAGTTGCACTGCATGCTTGATTGGATCCGGCAAAGGGCTACCGCCGGCGCCGTCGTGAGGTGATGTTGATCGATTGGCAGAGCTAGGAATACCTCGTACTCGTCGTAGTGATCGTTGTGTTCTGCGTGGCGGTGGCCGTCGTGGAGGTAGTCAGTGTGGTCACCGTATGCAAAGAGCAAAGCTTCTTTGCATGCAGAACTCCATCTAAAGCTTCGGACGATAAGCTCCTGCTGTCTTAGCAAAGGATCCTTTGTCCGGACGTGAGGCTGTCCCGCTGCTTACGGTTCCTAGCTCCTTAGTTGTGCAGGGCTTTAGTGGTCATGCGGTAGGTAAGCGCTCCTTCGAGCTGTCTGGGCTCAACCCAGACTTGGAAGCCTTGGGAGGCTTCGTACAGGGTCCGGCTGTGTTGCTCGTCAGCGGCAACCCAGATCATGGAGGAGTCGGGCATCGCGGCGTCGACGATGCCAGTGCGGATGACTTCCCAGTGCTGTCGGATCTCGACCGGGACGCCGACGAGCCGAGCCCATTCGTGATGGCGGTATTTGGTCATTTTTTGTCTCCCCAAGTGTCGATGGGCATGGGCGGAGCCGTCGGAGGGCCGACACCGAGTGGCTCTGTCGCTGTTGCTGCAGGCACTCGGTAAAGACCTGACTGGTGGTCCCGGCATTCGCGGGTCGGGAGGGCGGGGTGATCTACAGGGTTGTTTGGCGGTTTAGTAGGTGGTGCTGGCCAAGGCTGACGCGGAGTTCCGGATTCTTACCCGGAGGTCTTCTTCGAACTTGTCGATGTCCGCGAGTCTGCGCAGCACGCTTTCGGCGCGTTGTGCTGGTATGACGGCGACTCCATCGTCGTCGGCGGTGATGAGGTCCCCTGGGTTGACGACGGTACCGCCGCAGGCGACCGGCACGGAGACTGCTCCGGGACCGTATTTTGCGGGTCCGGCCGGTGATACGCCGCGGGCCCAGATGGGCAATCCGAGTTCCTTGATGACGGCACGGTCCCGTGTTAGTCCGTCGATGACGACACCGACGATGCCGGCGGCGAGGCAGATTTCTGCGAGGAGGTCACCGAATACGGCCCGTGTTGTTCCTCCGAGTGCGTTGATGACCAGGACATCGCCGGGTCGGGCGTCGTCGAGGGCGCGGTGGATGGCGAGGTTGTCACCTTCGCGGGTCAGTACCGTCAGGGCAGGGCCAACACAGCGGCCGGTCGTCCATTGGGACACGATGCCTGTGTCCATGAGGTTGAGCCTGTCCATGGCATCCCCGACGTTGGCGGTGGGGTACGGCTTCAGGGCTTCGAGGAACTCTGTGGCGGTGTTGGTGGGGCGGGGGCTGACAGTGAGTGAGGTAGTTGGTGCGTCAATAAACATGTCGTCTCTCAGTGCTTTCGTATGGTCGATGCTGGCGGTTTTCAACCTGCGGTAGGCGTTTGTTTTGTTGCTTAGGCGGAAGCGGGGGCTGGAATGTTGTTCACTGCGTGTTCGGGCCGTTGACTGGCAAGCGCTTCCTGGATGGCCTGCAAAGCGCCTGTTCCGGCGGCCAGGAAGGCTTCCTTGCTTTGCCCGGCGACGTGCGGGGTGACGATCAGGTTCGGCACCTCAGCGATCTGGATCTTGGAGTGTGCAATGGGGTCTCTCATATCCACGGACTCTCCTTCAAGGACGTCCAGCCCTGCCCCGCCAAGGTGGCCGTTTTGGAGTGCCCGGGCCAGAGCGGGTTCGTCCACCAGTCCTCCGCGGGATGTGTTGATGAGCACCGCTCCTGGTTTCATCTTGGTTAGGGCTTCTGAGTCGATGATTCGTGCTGTCTGGTCAGTCAGCGGCATGTGCAGGCTCAGGACGTCCGAGCCGGCAATAACTTCGTTGAGTGTTGCCGGAGCAGCACCTGAGGCCGTGATGGCGGTGTCCTGCACGAACGGGTCATGAACGAGGACGTGCATGCCGAATCCTTGGGCGATGGTGGCGACCATGTGGGCGATGTTGCCGAAGCCGAGCAGTCCTAAGGTGCGGCCGTGCAGTTCAAAGCCGTTCATATGGGGTTTTGCTGCTGCCCATTGCCCTGATGTCGTTTGAGCTGAGCCGTAGGGCACTTTCCTGGCCAGTGAGAGCAGGAGGGCGAAGACGTGTTCGGCGACCGCGCGGCTGTTGCTGCCCGGAGTCGTGGTGACCCAGACACCGGCGTCTGTGGCCGCCTTGATGTCGACGTTGTCGGTTCCTACTCCATGCCGGGCGATGATGCGCAGTCTTGGCGAAGACTCAATTTTTTCCCGGTCGAAGCGTTCTGCCCGGAGCAGGACGGCGTCGACCTCGGTTTGGACGGTCTCGTAGCGGACAGCGTCCGGGCCGTAGCCCAGGTGTACCTGTCCTAAGGTGTTCAGTTCTGCCAGGACATCGGGATGGATATCGTCGGAGACGTAGAAGGTGGGCATGGTGTTCCTAGCGGTAAAGGTGGGAAGCGGAGGTCAGGGTGTTGCTGCGTACTGTGCCCAGCAGCACGGCCAGGCCCAGAGCGCCGAAGATCATCAGCATGTAGGCGGGAATCATGGTGTTGCCGGTGTTGCCGATCAGCCAGGTGGCCACATACGGGGCGCCGGCTCCGCCGAGCACGGCCCCGACGCTGTGACCGAAGGCGACGCCGCTGTGCCGGACTTCGACGGGGAAGAACTCGGGCATGGCGGCGTAGGTGCCTGCCTGGCAAAGGGCGTAGGGCACCATTCCCAGGAGCAGGCCGAAGATCGCCAGTGACAGTGACCCGGCGTTCATGAGCATGAACGAGGGGAACGTGAGCACGATGTAGGCGATGTAGGAAGCTGTCAGCAGGCGCTTGCTGCCGATGCGGCTGCCCAGTTGGCCGGCCAAGGGGATCAGCAGAGCCGCGGTGGCGACGGCGATAAGGACGATGGTCGCGGCCTCAGCCTTGGTGAAGTCCAGGACGGTGCTGAAGTAAACAGCAACATAAACGGTGCCGATGTAGGTGCCGATGTTCTGGACCAGAGCGATGAAGAAGACCTTGGTCAGGCGTGAGCGGTGGTTGCGGAACAGTTCAACGATCGGGGAGGTGGTCGTCTGGCCCTTGTTTGCGCTCTGGGTAAATTCCGGGCTGTCTTCGATCTTCAGTCGCATGACCAGGCACAGGATGCCCAGTGGAATCGCGAGGAGGAACGGGATCCGCCAGCCCCAGGACTCCATTTCTGTAACCGGCACAAAGGAGGCCGCCAGTGCAGCAACTCCCGCAGCGCCGGCCTTGCCCAGCACACCGACGCTGGGAATGAAGGAGATGTAAAGGCTTCGACGCTCCACCGGTGCCCATTCGCGGATATAGGTAGCAGCGCCGCCGATCTCACCGCCTGCAGAGAGGCCCTGCAGCATCCGGAGCAGGCCCAGCAGGATGGGAGCCCAGATGCCGATCTGTGCGTACGTGGGCAGCAGTGCCGTGAGCCCGGCCGCTCCACTCATGAGGATTACTGAACCGATCAGGCTGGCACGGCGTCCGTAACGGTCTCCGATGCGCCCGAAAAAGATTGCGCCCAGCGGCCGGACCAGGAACGCCGTACCAAAGACCAGGAACGTGTTGAGCAGGCCCGCCACGGGATCACCGCTGGGAAAGAACACCACGGCAAGCGTTGCGGCAACATAGCCGAAAACACTGAAGTCGTAGTACTCGATAAAGGTGCCGAAGGCGGCAACACCGGTAGCCTTCTTGGCCTTCTTCAGGTGGAGGGCATCCGCGGCCGGTGGGGCGGACTGACTAACAGGGGGCATCTTTGCTCCTATAAAAAGTGGGACACTGTCCTAATTTGTAGTTAAAGTGTGATGTAGACCATTCCTGCTGTCAAGCAGGAGCGTCGAGCTGTAGAAGAAGCGCGTGGGAACGGCGCCCTGACGGTAGCGTGGTGACAGCAGTCGGCAGGCTCGGTAAGGAGCCGGAAATCGGGAAGATGGTGGGACCGGAGTGAGCTCGAGCGAGAGTGCCGTGGCAGGGAACGAGCGCATCGTCGAAGTCCTGCATGCCCTGGTGACCCGGGTTGAGCCAACCGGCGTCCGGGAACTTGCACAAGCTCTTGGCGCCAGCCGGAGCACTGTTAACCGTGTCCTGCTGTCCCTGGAAGAACACGGGCTGGCCTCATCTGTTGGTGCCAGCGGAAGTTACCGGGTTGGACCGCGGCTGCGCGTCCTGGCAGCGGCACTGCACTCCCGACACCCGCTGCTGCGGCATGCCGGAACGGTTCTAGAACGCCTTGGCGAGCAATCGGACGCAACCGTTTTGATCGCCCTCCATGACGCACCCCGGGCACGGGCCGTTGTCGTCAGTTGCCGCCGGCGGCCCGGCCCCATCAAGTACCTTCTGGAGCCAGGCACTGTCCTGCCCCTGCACGCAGGAGCGACAGGCCGATCAATACTGGGCCGGCTGGGAATCACTGCTTTGGGAGATGATTCGCTGGAGGCGCACACCCCGGACACCGTGACTGAACGGGCTGAGCTGGAAAGACTGCTCGCCGAGGACTCCCGCGCCGGGTACACGATCAGCGTAGGGCAGCAATTCCCTCTGGCCGCAGGCGCGGCAGCGTCGTTCCACTGTCACGGTCTCACCGGGTCCGTCTCCATCACCCGGCCCCGCTTCCTTACAGCCGACGAGGACCTTGTCCGTTTCGGCCCGCTGGCCAGACAAGCAGCCCAAGCCATCGAAACCGTCTGCGGAAAACACCCAGAGCCCCGGGACTTGGACCCCATCACTTTCCCGGCCGGGTCCACTGCCGTGGAACGCACCGCCCGGCTGGTCACCGCGTTGACAGCCAATCCGGACGGTTTGCCCACCGGCAATGATCTTGCCCACGCCATCGGAGCAAACATCGCCACCACAAACCGTCTGGTTTCCACCGCCCTGGCTACAGGCCTGGCTCTGCAACGCCACGGCGGTTTACACCCCGGCCCCCGGATGTTTCACTGGGCAGCCCTTCTGGGTCCTGAAATCGACCCCGCTGCTATCGCCCGTCCGATTCTTCGGGAACTCGCCGAACAATCAGGTGAAACCGTCGGCCTCATTCAATTCCACGCCGACACCAAAGAGGCCGTGATGACGACAGTAGTGGACGGGGTCAGGCCGTTGCACTACGGACTTGCTTCCGGGGTACCAATCCCGCTGTACGCCGGAGCCGGTGGTAAAGCTATCCTCGCTCACTGTCCCCCCAGCGCTGTGACAGCACTAAGGCTCGAGCCCCTCACCGAACGCACGCAAACAGATTCTGAAGCCCTCAAAAAGGACCTCGACGAAATTCGGGAGCGTGGTTGGGCCATCGGTGACGGTGAACGCATCCCAGACGCTTTCGGTGTCAGCGCCCCCTACTTTAAAGACGGCACCATCGCAGGATCCATCACAGCAACCGTCACCAGGCTCCGCATGCCCGAAATTGATGTCCCAGCACTTGCCCGCCTGGTCCAACAGGCTGCCCAAAAGCTGTCACGAACCCTTTCAACCCCTTGATTGATGCTGCATAACGCAGCACTTCGGTTTCCTACAGAGTGCGGCCTTGTGCGGCCGAGGTGACGAGGTCGCTCTTGGTTAGCGGCTCGCCCCTTCCCAGTGCTGTGGTTCAGGTCAAAGTGTCGGCGACGGCGACCCAGTTCGAGTGCAGCAGCGCCATGAGGGTCTCGTGAACCTGGCGTGCGGGTGCGGTGCCGGCGTCGTTGGTGAGGTCGATTGCTCCGGTGGCGTCTGAGAGGACTTCGACGGTGACGCCGGGGGCTCAGCGGCCTCGGTTGATGCGATGACGCAGTTGTTGGGCGCCTCTCGACTCTGAAGACGAGCCCGCCGGTTGAACGAGCGCTGGCGTCTCATTAAAGGATCCTTTGTCCAGACGGACCTGATATTGGCGGAAGCCGGAGGAGCTTAGCATCTGCGGCGGTTCCTGCCCTTGAGAGTGTCTTAGTAACGTGTCCCACTTGCATGTGTCTCAATATTGAAAAGTAGTGCCTTTAGTGAGATGGATGAGAGGTACTGGGGCTTGAGTCGTTTGCACCAAAATCACTCGTCCTCGTCCATTAGCAAGGGAGACTGCATGGACACCAGCTAAGTGATTTCACTGCGTCGGATGACCAGCATTTCGGAAGGTTTGCAGACAAGAAAAGTCGGCCCAGTAGTGTTCCACATCCATGTTCGCCAAGGCGAAGGCGAAGGTCTGCGCCTCTCGGAGAGCAAGGCCCAGGCGGGCGGGTTCAACAAATTCCACCAAGATTCGGAGAGTGAGAACCCAGCGCCCAGAGATACTCGCGATGTGGTATTGAGTCACTTCTGCGTCATAGAAGCGGTCGAGCAACTGGTGACTTTGATCGTTGCGGATGCTCTTCATGGCCTTGACCCACGTGTCCAGGTCGGGGCCGCACAGGCCGGGCGCTATGTCTACTACTGGGGCTGCAAGCTCTGCCACGCGTTGCTGGTAGCTAGGCTGATCGATATGGTTCAAGGCTTCGCTGAATATCTTGCCAGCAAGGGCTTTATCCTCGAATCCGCTTTCGACCAGATTATTGACACCCGCTTCACGCGCGGCCCGCGAGGCGCGCTTTACGGCAGTATTACTGAGTGTGGCGAATGGCCGGCGGTCCACAAGCAAGCGCCGGTGAAGTCCCTCAAGAGCGGTAGCTACTGCCTGGGCGTCGACCTGAAGTACGCCCGCTTTTGCAGAGGCGATGTAGGGCAGCGGGTCAAGCTTGAACGCCATCGGTAGCCAGCGAGCCAATGAATGGAGGGTGACCTCGTTGAGCGGAAGAAGTTTAGTCCTCGAAAATCTTCCCTTGTCCGGCTCCGGTGGGGAGCAGTCATACCATTTCCCGTCCTCCAGCTGAATCTGCACGTGAGACATGTCAATGCCGCACCCGGTCCAAAGCACCAAGAATTGAGTAATCGCTGCAACCACTCCTTGCTGAGCCATGCGTAGTTCAGTGGCGTCTGCCAGTTCGAATTCCACACCGGGCCTGTTGTCACATGCCCAAGGATTCAGGGTGCCGGGCAGCGGTCCGTCGGTGACGTTAACCGTTGCATCGCTAAGCCATCCAGCTTGGTCGGACGGGAGGTTCCAAGCCCATCGAATGCCATGAATGAGAGATTCATTGCCATCAAGGTGAGCGCCGAGGACATAGAACGATCCGGTGAATCTTTGAGTTAGAGGGTCAAAAAGAGGAGGCACAGTGTCCATGTGGGCGCCCAGAAGCGTTACGCCGTCCTGGCCATCGAGCTCACCAAAAATGGTGCGCGGCGCGAAATCCTCAGTAATTGCTGCAGGGTCGTCGCTAAAAGAGACGTACCCCGGCTGTATGTCGATACTTAGGGGGGTGACGCAGAAACCATCAAGCTTCAGCGCAAATACGCCCGAATCAAGCTTTACTCTTCCGGGGATCCGAGGGCCGTTCTTAACCCAAAATGTTCCTGCTGCTTCTTCGCTCACGCGGCAACCCTACCGAACGTTTTGGTTGCCGAGACTTTTATCAACAGACTGCCTCTACGCCCGGCGATTGCGCCAGCAGGAGGAACGCCGTTGAACCTAAGGCCCTGTCGTCGAGCCCGAAGGTTGCCCTCCGTCGCGGGCTTCCAAATTTCTCAGCTCCTTAGTCAGCTCGCGACGGGCTCCAATGTTCCAAGGCCACATCAGAAATGATCCGTTCAGTACGAGGTTTGCTTCGATGGTGCTTCGGTGGACTTCTTTGTAGAGCTTTTCCAGGGTGCTCTCGAAGTCATCTATTGAGGCTTGGACTTTGTTGTGATTGAAGGAGTCGTTCAGGGCCTCGGTTACTTGTGCTCTGACGTCATCGAGTTCCGCCAGAACGGAGTGCATGGCAGGGCCGGCATAGACGACGCTCTTTGCAAAAGTGGAGCGCCATTGGTTCGTGGCGGATCGTAGACGGCTGAGATGTTCTTCATCGTGGAGATAGCGCATGTCCACCTCTGACAGCGTTTCCCCATCTGCTAGCCGTTTTCGGGCATCTAATACCCGCTCTTTCACTCTGTTCGCGATATTCGAGAACAGTATGAGTTGTGCATGTGCTACGCCAATAACTTCCACATGAAAGTTCCTCCTGGTACGAATTTCTTCCGTATTCCAAGTCCGTCTCGAAGCGGCCATAGCCCCGAGTTGGGTTGCGGCAGCTCCGATCATGACTCCGACGAGCCCGCTTATTGGGGCAATGAATTCAACTGTCATGGTCTACTTTCAACGGCGGAGGAAGATATCTTGCATCCTAGGCCGGATTTTCAGCGTGGGCCGTGCCCTCAACCCAAAGAAGCCTCGCAACGGTCTGTTTCTGCAGGTAGACAGAGAGACTCGTGCCGAGTCGGCGTCGAAAGGCCATTAAAGGGCTCGGCGGGATCGACCAGAGGCATTTCCCCGCGACGTGGCCACCGAGACTTATCTGAAGGGATTTGTAATGCCGCAATTGTCCTTGCTGGCCATTACGCTAACCTTCCTCTCACGGATGCGTGGGCTTGTTGGTGCCGGTAGAGCGTGGCGCGGCTCCATCCGACGAGGCGGGCGGCGTCTTCTGCGGTACGTCCCCGCAGTCGAGCATCGGTGGCGATCGCGAGTTTGTCTGCGATTACTGCCGGGTCCGAGAGCGGCCGCCCGAACCTGGTGCCGGTTAGCCGTGCTGCGGCGATGCCGGCATTGACTCGTTCAACGATCAGCTCGCGCTCGTACTCTGCCAAGGTGGCCAGCATGTTGAGCATGAGCCGACCCGTGGAGGTCGCCGGGTCAATACCGTCCGATATGGACCGGACGTGAACCCCGCGTTCACGGAGAAGATTAACCGTATTGAGGACATCGACCAAGGACCGCCCTAGGCGGTCAACGCGCCACACCACCACCGTGTCACCGGACTCGGCGTACTCAAGGAGCTTCTTCATTCCGGGCCGCTCGATTGCGGTTCTACCCCCAGAGGTCACGTCGGCGAACACGTCCCGCTTTTGCACTCCCACTTTCACCAGGGCATCTAGCTGCAGCTGCGCGTCCTGGCTCGCTGTACTGACTCGCGTGTACCCAAGTTGCCTCATCGCCCCAGTTTGCCTCAAAAACTCGTTGCGTCGGTGAACGTAAGACAAAACACGGCGAGACATCTTTTCGAGGCAGTTCGTTTCCCGGCTTTCCGCTCATCGAAGTGTCATAAAAAATCAGACGACCAGCGTCTCAAGAAGCTGTTGGCTATCAAGACAAGCAGGTCTGTCCGCCCAGAGGCATCAGGAGCCGGGCGTGACAACCCCGGTCTCGTAGGCGATCACCACCGCCTGCACCCGGTCCCGCGCGCCCAGTTTGGCCAGGATGTGCCCCACATGGGTTTTGACCGTTGCCTCTGAGACAAACAGCCTGGCCGCAATCTCGGGGTTGGACTGGCCCAGTGCGATGAGTTCGAAGACTTCCCGCTCGCGGGCGGTCAGGCGTGCGACGGCGGCATGGTGTTCCGGGCTCTGCGAACCCTGGGTGCGGAGCAGGGGAGCAACGTGGTCCAGCAGCCGCCGGGTTGTTGACGGCGCAATTACGGCATCGCCGCGGTGGACCGTCCGGATGGCCTCCAAAAGTTCCTCCGGGGGCGCGTCTTTGAGCAGGAAGCCGCTGGCGCCGGCCTGGATGGCGGCCAAAGCGTACTCATCCAGATCGAACGTGGTCAGGACCACCACCTTGAGTTCACTTCGGCGGGACCCTGCCGGAGCCGCGGTTGCCTGCTCCATCAACTGCCGCGTGGCCTCGATGCCGTCCATGCCCGGCATGCGTACGTCCATGAGCACGACGTCAACGGCCGTAGCTGCCAGGGACTGGACCGCTTCGATCCCGTTTCCGGCTTCCACGACCACGGAGAGGTCTGGCTGGGAGTTGATCAGCATGCCCAGCCCGGACCGCACCAATTGCTGGTCGTCCACGAGGGCCACCCTGATTTTTCCGTTTTCTGGACCGTTGGCTGCTTCTGGGGCCATCATCACGCTTCCGTGTAGGGGATAAAAGCGGAAACCCGGAAGCCGCCGCCAGGGGCCGGTCCGGCCGCCAGTGTCCCATCGTAGAGGGCCACGCGTTCGGCCATGCCGCGCAGGCCGTTACCGGTTGCTTCCGGAGCGTCGGCAGACGCTCCGCGACCGTCGTCGTGGATGTCCAGCTGCAGCCCCCTGGCCGTCCACACCATGGTTGCGTCAGCCTGCGCGCCGGGGCCGGCATGTCTGAGGACGTTGGTCAGGCCTTCCTGGAAGAAACGGTAGGCAGTGAGTTCCGCTCCGGCAGGAAGGGGCCGGCGCGCCTGGCCTTGCTGGCTGAAGCGCAGCGGCAGGCCTGCGGCGCGCAGTCCCAGGAACAACTCGTCGAGGTCGCCCAGCCCGGGCAGTGGCCTGGTTGTGGCCGGGTCGTCGTTGCGAAGCACTCCCAGCAGGCGCCGCATTTCCGCCAGGGATGTCCTGCCGGTGGCGGCAATCGTCGCAAGTGCGTTGGTGGCAGCGGCAGGCTCGACGGCGGCAGCGTACCGTGCGCCGTCGGCCTGGGTGATGATGACGGACAGGGAGTGGGCGACGATGTCATGCATTTCCCGGGCAATGTGGGAGCGTTCGTCGGCCGCCGCAAGCGCGCGCTCCTGCCGGTGTTCGATTTCCAGTCGCCTGGCGCGGTCCTCGAGAGCCTGCAGTTGGAGGCGGCGGACCCGGGTGAGGTCGCCAAGGGTCCAGCTGAACAGCACCAGCATCCAGATCAGGACTGTGTACAACGAGCCAATCGTCAGCCCCAGAACTCCCGTCTCTGCAGTGTTGGAAAAGGTGCGGGTGGTCAGGAGGACGCCACCGACGAGACCGAGCACGAGAACCGTCCGGCTGGCCCAGGCGGGGCCGTACGCCGACACGGCGTAGATAATCATCGGCACGGCGATCTGGCCTGCAACCGCCTCAATGCCCAGAGCCCATTGGATGAGGCAGACCACGGTCATGACAGCTGCGGCAGCAACAGGATTGGTGCGCCGCCATGCGAGCGGAACCACGAGGCTGCAGGAGACCAGGAAAAGTTCTGGGCGGTCAGCCAGCAGGTAAACAGGGCCCAGGAACAGCAGCAGGACGATCATCACTGCGGTATCTACCTTGAACGGGTTGTCCCTGAGCCACTGATACATGCTGTGCCGTCTGTCCACGCAGGAAACTCTAGTTCCCGGCCGGCAGGCGCACATCATGCCACGGGTGGAGCCAGGGTTGAACACACCCCCCGACCATATTCTGAGACGAATTGCCCAGCATGTGGATGCCATTACTAATCTAGGAGTATGAGCGCATCCACGATTAATCTTGCCGTCATTCCCGGCGACGGCATTGGCCCGGAGGTCATCGCCGAGGCACTGAAGGTGTTGGACAAGGCTGCGGCCGCAGAAGGCATCACTGTCGAGCCCACGCATTACAAACTGGGCGCAGAGCACTGGCTGGATAGCGGCGAGACACTGCCCGAGGAGGTCCTTGCGGACCTGCGCACCCGGGATGCAATCCTCTTTGGCGCCGTAGGTGCGGCCCCGGGCGACACGCGGATCCCGTCCGGGATCATCGAGCGTGAGATGCTCCTGAAGCTGCGGTTCAGCCTGGACCACTACGTGAACCTGCGCCCTTCCCGCCTGTACGGTTCGGTGGGCAGCCCGCTGGCAAACCCCGGAACCATTGATTTCATTGTTGTCCGCGAGGGCACGGAGGGCCCCTATGTCGGCAACGGCGGCAGCCTCCGAACCGGTACGCCGCACGAGGTGGCCACCGAGGTTTCGCTCAACACGGCCTACGGCGTGGAACGTGTGGTGCGTGACGCTTTCCGTCGCGCGGCAGCACGGGAGCGCAAGCACGTGACACTGGTCCACAAGCACAACGTCCTGGTCTACGCCGGCCACCTGTGGAAGCGGACCGTGGAGGCCGTCTCTGTCGAGTTCCCGGAAGTCACCCACGACTACCTGCACGTGGATGCAGCCACCATCTTCATGGTCACCGACCCGTCCCGCTTTGACGTCATTGTCACTGACAACCTTTTTGGTGACATCCTGACGGACCTCGCCGCGGCTGTCACGGGCGGCATTGGCCTGGCGGCATCCGGCAATGTCAATATGGACCGCACCGCGCCGTCCATGTTTGAACCCGTGCACGGCTCAGCCCCGGATATTGCCGGCAAGCAGAAGGCCGATCCCACCGCTGCCATCCTTTCAGCAGCTATGCTCCTCGATCACCTCGGCTACACCAGCGCCGCCCGGAGGATTGAGGCCGCAGTGGCAGCCGACGTCGAAAACCGCGACGGCGGAAGCCGTACCACCAGTGCCATTGGCGACGCCATCGCGGCGGCGCTGTAGCGCATCCCAGCAGGCGTAAGCTTGTGTCGAATCACCAAATGCTGCCGGCGGATTTCAGCGTCGATACCCGGTAAACGGCAGCCGATTGTGGAGGAACCATGACTCAGACTGCGCACGGCGTCGAATTCAACCGGCAGCTTTCGGCCACCCCGAAATCTGCTGAAGAACGTGTAGCCATCCTGGCAAACCCGGGGTTTGGCAACCATTTCACCGACCACACGGCGATCGTCGATTACAGCGTCGACGCGAACGGTGTTGGCGGTTGGCACCACCCGCGGTTGGAAGCTTATGGTCCAATTGCCCTGGACCCTTCCGCGGCAGTATTCCATTACGGCCAGGAAATTTTTGAAGGACTGAAGGCCTACCGCCACGCAGACGGTTCCATCTGGACTTTCCGTCCGGAAGCAAACGCGGCACGGCTGAACAGCTCGGCTCGCAGGATCGCCTTGCCGGAACTTCCGGCCGAGTACTTCCTGGGCGCCCTGCGCGAACTCGTCACCGCTGACAAGGACTGGGTTCCAACAGGTGACGGCGAAGCCCTGTATCTGCGGCCGTTCATGATTGCCACTGAAGCGTTCCTGGGCGTGCGCGCTGCCAGGGAAGTTTCGTTCCGGGTGATTGCGTCGCCTGCCGGCAACTACTTTGGCGGGGAACTGAAGCCGGTGTCCATCTGGATATCCCGCGACTATGCACGCGCCGGGCGTGGCGGTACCGGTGCCGCGAAATGCGGCGGCAACTACGCCGCGTCCCTGATCGCGCAGCAGGAGGCCGAAGCGCACGGCTGCAAGCAGGTGCTTTTCCTGGATTATTTCAATGACGACGCCGTGGAGGAACTGGGCGGCATGAACGTGTTCTTCGTGATGAAGGACGGTTCCCTTGCCACTCCTGCTTTGACGGGGACCATCCTCGAAGGCATCACCCGATCTTCGGTCATCCAGGTGGCCAAGGACATGGGACGTGACGTGACGGAACGCAAGATCACCCTCGACGAATGGCGTGAAGGCGTAGCATCCGGGGACATCGCTGAAGTTTTCGCGTGCGGTACTGCCGCCGTCATCACCCCGATCGGGCTCCTTAAAGACGCCACCGAACATATCGGTTCCGAAGATGCCACCGCGGGGGAGACAACCATGGCCATCCGCGAACAGCTGCTGGGGATCCAGACAGGTGCCCTGGAGGATGTGCACGGCTGGCTGACCCGGCTCGCCTGACCCGGCCTCAAGCCCGCACGCAAGGAAGAGGACGCATAGCTGCTGCCTGCCGCAGCAACGTTAATTCCCTCTTCCTCCGTGCGGGTTTGCCCGTGGCTGCGCGCGGCGGACGCGCGGCGTGCTGCTCCTGAGCAACCGCCCGGCGGCGTCCCGGGCTACGGCGAACGGACGCTCGAACGTCCCCATTCCCAGAGTCGCGAGCCCGCCATCGTGCAGCAACATCAATGTGTCGGCCATCGCCTCGGGGCCGGCCACTCCGGCTTCACGGCACAGCTCGGCAAACAACTCACGCATCCACTTCTTCTGCCGGACTGCTTCCCCTGCAATCGGATGCGATACCGACTCGAATTCGGCCCGGGCGTTGATCGCACCGCAGCCCTTGGGGTTGTTCTCGCGTGCCCAGGCCTCTGTCAGATCGAACACGGCCAACACGCGGTCAATGCTGCCTTTCTCCACGTCTTGCAGCCCGTCCATAAGATATGCCCGCCACAGTTCATCACGACCCTGCAGGTAGGCCAAGGCCAAGGCCTCCTTCGAGCCGAACCGGTCGTACAGCGTCTTCTTGGTTGTTCCAGCGGCAGCGGCAATCGCGTCTACTCCCACCGCATGAATTCCCTCGCGATAGAAGAGCCCGCTTGCCGCGGCTAATACCTTCGCAGCGCCGGCCGTCAGCGCAGGCAGGGCCTCCGGTTCGTAATCTTTTCGCATCCCTCTAGTATACCGTCCTGTATAGTCGAAACATGAGTAAACAGATCGGTATACCGAAGTCACTCGTCTTAGCCGTCGCGACAACTGCTTTCATCGTGAGCTGGAGTTCCGGGTTCCTCATCGCAAAAGTTGGAACGGCCAATGCAAACCCTCTCACCCTCATCTTCTGGCGCTTTGTCGTCGTGGTGGGACTGTTGGCAGCGGCATCTTTCGTCGTCACCTTGCGCGGCCGGTTCGTCATGCCATCGTGGCGTGACATTCGACCGCACCTCGCCATCGGCTTTTTCGCCCAGTTCGGCTACGTCGTGCCGATCTACCTCGCTATCGCGGCAGGTGTCTCTTCGGGCACCACGGCACTCATCGATGCCATCCAGCCCCTCGTGGCGGCAACCCTCGTCGGCCCGCTCCTCGGCCTCCGCGTCCGTGCCCTGCAATGGGTTGGCCTGGCCCTGGGGGCGGTCGGGGTGTTCTTCATCGTGTGGGCGGATGCCTCGGCCGTAACATCCTCGCCCACCGCGGCATACCTGCTTCCGTTGCTCTCGCTCGCCAGCCTCGTCACTGCGACCTTCCTCGAGCGCCGAACGCCGTCAAACCTGGCGGTTTTCCCGACTCTCGCAGTTCACGCCGTCGTCACCCTCGCGGCTGTAGCCATCCTTGCCGCCTGCACCAACACCTTGATTCCGCCCAGCTCCGCTACCTTCTGGCTCTCCACCGTCACCATCGCCCTCATTCCCACGCTCACCGCATACGCGCTCTACTGGTACCTCCTCCGCCGCCTGGGGATAACCGGCCTCAACGCGCTCCTGTTCCTCGTGGCCCCCGTCACCGCGCTCCTTGGCGCCCTTCTTTTCGGCGAACCCTTTACCGCTGCAACGGCTGCCGGTCTCGCCCTCGGCGCCGCGGCGATTACCCTCGTTCTCTTCGCTCCCCGGCGACGTACCTGCGCTGCGCCGGGCGGCCGAACTGAAAAACCGTCCGAGGTTCGAGTGCCGGTTAGGACACCGGGCGAGGAATCCCCGTGCATGCAAAGCGTCCCGCATTCTTCCTCCGAAGACAGCAGCTGAAGCCGGGGCTTAGATCGTGCGGGATGTCCTGGCTCCGGGGGACCCCGGGCAGATCCTCAACGTCAGCGGCGGGCTGCCTTCCGGGCGGCGTTCTTCAGGGCTTTGCGGGACACCGGCTTAAGGGCCTTCCGGGCAGCTTCGTCCGCGAGGGCGCGATTCCGGCGCGCATCGATGATGTCGTTCCAGAGCGCAGTGGCGAAGGTGCCGCCGTCTTGGGCATAGATCTGGTAGGGGTAGTTGGCAAAGGCTGGCGGCGGCGTTCCGGCGGGGAGACCGGTGCCGGCGATTCGGGCCACGGCATCGGCGATGGCCCAGGTTTCCGTCAGGTGTGCCGTGAGGTTGTCCTGCACAAAGACATGTGCATCGGCTGAGCCGGCGGCCCGTTCCAGCAGGGCGTCGAGGCGTTCTGCCAGCAGTGCCGAGGCCGCATCCTGGAGTGCAGTCCCTCCTGATCTGGCGGATTCCAGCGCCGCTTCCTGTTGCGCGACGGCGTCTGTCCAGTCGCTGGTCTGGCGGAACTTCTGCCAGGTGGGGAACCAGACGATGGCACCGGTGGCGTGGTTGTGGATGTGCTGGAGGCCACTGTTCTTCTCGG
This sequence comes from Pseudarthrobacter sp. TRD_SC_9, assembly GCF_055361265.1. Lineage (NCBI taxonomy): Bacteria > Bacillati > Actinomycetota > Actinomycetes > Micrococcales > Micrococcaceae > Pseudarthrobacter > Pseudarthrobacter sp. TRD_SC_9. Next base: position 2,368,140 of record NZ_CM143956.1, on the reverse strand, counting down.
TGACGGAGTGGTCGTGCCCGGCGGCCTCGGCGTCCGCCAGGAGGCCGGACAAGGTAGTGGTGGGTGAATCGCTCATGACGGTGCCGGTGCTTCCTGTAGTGGTGATGGATCCAACTGCCACAACCTCCGCCCCGTACCGGCTTATTCCACCCCGCCGTACTCCATGGTGCCCTGCAGTGCGAAGATTGAGCCGTGACTGTTGCCAATGACGCCGTGATCCACCGCAGTTCAGCGCTGACGGAACACCTCCTCGCGCCCAACCCCGGCCCCATGAGCCTGGAAGGGACCAACTCCTACCTGGTCTCGGCAGCTGAATCCACAGGTGTGGTGGTGGTTGACCCCGGGCCCTTGGACGAGGGTCACCTGCAGGCGCTGGCTGACGCCGGCCAGGTGGAGCTGATCCTGATCACCCACCGCCATCACGACCACACTGAGGGCGCCGCCAGGCTGTCCCGACTTACCGGAGCACCGGTGCGGGCCGCCGATCCTGCCCACTGCCACGGCGGCGGCAGTCCCTTGGTGGACGGGGAAGCCATCAGGGCCGCCGGTGTCCGGATTCACGTCCTCAGCACACCCGGCCATACGTCCGATTCACTCTGTTTCCACCTTCCGGACGACGGCCCGGCAGGCTCCGTCCTCACCGGAGATACCATCCTCGGCCGCGGCACTACGGTGCTTGACTACCCGGACGGCACCCTGCGGGACTACCTTGCCAGCTTGGACACCTTGGAGACGCTGGGGGCGGCCACCGTGCTGCCCGCCCATGGACCGGTGCCTGCCTCTCCAGATATTGGCACCTTGGTGCGCGCCTACCGCGACCACCGGCTGCAGCGGCTGGAACAGGTCCGCCAGGCGCTAACCGGGCTCGGTCCGGAGGCGTCAGCGCGGGAGGTGGCCGCAGTGGTGTATCATGACGTCGACCCTTCCGTCCGCGGGGCAGCGGAACTGTCCGTAGCCGCCCAACTGGACTACCTCCGGAGCTGAGCTCCCGAGCGGGACGGTAGGGCAGTGAGGAAATCGCTGTCCTCAACGGCGGCCCCTTCGTCTACGGCGCGGAGCCCACCGTCGTCCGACACTAGCTCGAGGACCTGCGCCTGCTAGGGTGGTGCATTCCGTAGGCTCCGGCAAGCGAGTAAAACGTGGGGGAAAATGGCTTTAAGATCAAAGGTTCTGAGTCGCCGTAACTTCCTTTATGCTGGGGCTATCGCAGTGGGTGCCAATTCTTGGTCCCGCGGCATCGCAGAAGCCGCCGAATCATATCCATTTACACCAAACCGCGAGCTGGTAGATGCATTCGCGGCCCGACGTGGCGGCCCGATCGGAACCGACAACAAAGTAGCCGTCGCGTTCCGTTGCGACCATCACCTTAATAAATTTGAGTCGCAGCTTCTTCCGCTTCATCAGAAGTACGGTATACCGGTTACAATTGCTGCCCTGTCGCAGATGTTCCGCGTGGAAGTTGGGCCCAACGGCAGCAACAACTTGTCATTTCCCCGCCTACAAACGCTGGCTTTGGCGAACGGTTTAGAGATCGCCAACCACGGTGCCACTCACAAAGATGCGGACACACCCCAGCGGTTGCGCGAGGAAATTGTACATGCGCGCAATGCCCTGGCGTCAGCCCTGCCGAAACTGCCGCTGGACTTCTTTGTTCCCCCTGGTGTCGGGGGCACACAATACATGGGTTTCGCAGGCGGAAAAACTAAGTCTGCATTCCAGCAGTACCTTGCGGGGCGACTTATTACCCAACAGCATGCTGTATCTTCCGGAAATATCCCTGGCTACTGGCCTATGACGGGAAACCCTCTGGACAGCATGGGAAATGGCCACGTTACTATCGAAAACGCGGACGTTGCGCGTCGTGGACCTGATTTCGTTGCTGCGGCCCGAAAGCAAGGACGCGGCGTGTGCTTCATGTACCACCCGAATCTCGTAGACGACATGGATTTGCAGGCCATCGAAGGCTTTTTTGCTTGGTGCGCGCGTGAACGCGATGTCGGCCGACTGGAAGTGCTTTCTACTACAGGACTCATGATGGCCAGCTTTTCAACATCCGAGCGCCATGATCTTATGTCCGCCCCAGCGAGTTTCATTGCCGGATGGAATGGCTGGAACGGGCTGACCGCAAAATGGGTTCGACGGACAGAATCAGGAGTCTCGTACGCCCGGCGCGGATCAACGTCACTGCCGCTGTACAAGGACGTGTCCACCGGCATGCATGCAGGCTCTGTCCGGCAGCTTCGCGTTTCCATGCGTTCCACCACCGGAGTGCGCGTCAAGATCGAGGTACTGGACCCAGCTGCGCCTGAATCGTTAACTGCGGCAAAGACAATCACGCTCGCACCCGGGGCAGGATTCCTGCAGGCTCACCAATATTTGGTCCTGCCGCTTACTGGAAGTCCGCGGGTGCGAGTGCGCATCACCCCCATTTCTGGCGGGGAGCTACACGTACAGGAACCGAGGTTGCTGGCGGCCTAGTGGTGGGTAGTGCCTCGGCCACCCTAAAGCGCCGCAAGTCCCGCGTCCGGGACCACCGGCTGCAGCGCCTCGAGCAGGTCCGGAAGGCCCTGGTCGGACCTGGCGCGGATGCGTCAGCACCGGACGTCGCCGCCGTGGTGTACTCCGACGCCGACTCCGACGCCGACCCTTCCGTCCGCGGGGCAGCGGAACTCTCCGTAGCCGCCCAACTGGATTACCTCCGGAGCTGAACTCCCGGGCGGGACGGTAGGCTGAGGCGCATGCGTATTGCCCGGTTTGTAGTCGATTCTGATCCCCTCTACGGAATTGTTGAAGGACAGCCAGGCAGTGAGGAAATCACTGTCATCAACGGCGACCCTTTTTTCAACGGCGTAGAGCCCACCGGCGTCCGCCACAAGCTGGAGGACGTCCGTCTGCTGGCTCCGATCATCCCGCGCAGCAAGGTCATCGGTGTGGGCAGGAACTTCGTGGAGCATGCCAAGGAACTGGGCAATGAGGTGCCTGCCCAGCCGCTGCTGTTCCTCAAGCCGAACACCGCCGTCGTTGGTCCGAACGATCCCGTCGTGCTGCCGGACTTCTCCGAGGAGGTGTCCTTCGAAGCCGAACTTTGCGTGGTCATCGGCCGCATCTGCAAGGACGTCCCCGAAGACCGTGTGGATGACGTCGTCTTTGGTTACACCTGTGGCAACGACCTCACCGCCCGCGATGTCCAAAAGTCAGACCTGCAGTGGGCCCGCGCAAAGGGCTTCGATACGTCGGCACCGCTGGGCCCGTGGATCGAAACGGAACTGGACACCGAGGATCTGCAGATTCAGTCCCGGCTCAATGGAGAGTTGCGCCAGGATGGCAACACCAGCCAGATGATCCGCGGCGTCCGCGAACTGGTGTCCATCGTCTCGCACGCCTTTACCCTGCTGCCCGGCGATGTCATCATGACCGGCACTCCGGCGGGTGTGGGCGTAGTGGAGGCCGGCGACCGCATTGAGGTTGAAGTCGAAGGCATCGGCAGGCTGTCCAACCCCATCGTGCGCCGGTAGCAGGAGCCTCCGTTGCGACGGGTGTCTTCCGATCCCCGCATGTGGTCCGGTAGCCGCGCAGGCGCGGGCCGGCGTCGAAACGTCCGGGCGTTCGTGATTTTCGCACTCGGATCCTTCGGGACGTTCCTGATGGCCGCCCGCGCTGTCATGTGGTTTGACGGCCCGCTCTGGTTGGCCCTCACTTTCGCCGGCGTGGGCGTGGTGCTGGCGGTCTACTGCATCGTGCGGATGCTTAAGTCTGGCCGTTGAGCCGTTCCTTCAGGCGGTAAAGTTGGAGTCACTATGACTACTGCTCCCGTGCCTGCTCCTGCCTCGATTCCCGCTGTCACCGCTGATACCCCGGTACGCGTCCGGTTCTGCCCTTCGCCTACCGGAACGCCGCACGTTGGACTGATCCGCACCGCGCTGTTCAACTGGGCCTACGCCAAGCACACCAAGGGCACCTTTGTGTTCCGCATCGAGGACACCGACGCCGCCCGCGACTCGGAGGAGAGCTACCAGCAGCTGCTGGAAGCGCTGAAGTGGCTTGGCATCACGTGGGAAGAGGGCGTTGAGGTTGGCGGCCCGCACGAGCCGTACAGGCAGTCGCGGCGCCTGGACATCTACAAGGACGTGGTCGCAAGGCTGCTGGAGGCCGGCTACGCGTACGAGTGCTATTCATCGCCGGAAGAAGTGGAAGCCAGGCACCGGGCTGCCGGCCGCGATCCCAAGCTGGGCTACGACAACTTCGACCGCGAGCTCAGTGTCGAACAGCTTGCGGCATTCAAAGCCGAAGGCCGCAAGCCCGTCCTGCGGATGCGGATGCCGGACGAAGATGTCACCTTCACTGACGTAGTCCGCGGCGAAATCACTTTCAAGGCCGGAAGCATCCCGGACTACGTTATTGTCCGTGCCGATGGCTCACCCCTGTACACCCTGGTCAATCCGGTGGACGACGCCCTGATGGGCATCACCCACGTGCTCCGCGGCGAGGACCTGCTTTCATCCACACCGCGTCAGGTTGTCCTGATCCGTGCACTCATGGAGCTCGGGGTCGCCAGCTATATGCCGGTTTTCGGCCATCTTCCGTACGTGATGGGTGAGGGAAACAAGAAGCTCTCCAAGCGCGACCCGCAGTCCAACCTCTTCCTGCTCCGCGACCGTGGCTTTATTCCGGAAGGACTGCTGAACTATCTCTCGCTGCTCGGCTGGAGCCTGTCCGCGGACGAGGATATCTTCACGGTGGACCAGCTGATTGAAAACTTCGATGTCCAGGACGTGCTGGCCAATCCGGCCCGCTTCGACATCAAAAAGGCCGAAGCAATCAACGGCACGCACGTCCGCTTGCTGGCGCCGGAGGACTTCCTGGAACGCCTCGTACCGTACCTGCGTGCCGCGGACCTCGTGGGGGAGATCCTGACGGACCGGCAGGAAGAGATCCTGGCCGAGGCTGCGCCGCTGGTCCAGGAGCGCATCACGCTGCTGGGCGAGGCCCCGGAGATGCTGGCCTTCCTGTTCAAGGATGATGATGCGGTCGACGTCGCCGATGATGCCCGGAAGGGCCTCCCGGAAAACCTCACCGACGTCCTCGACGCCGCGCTGGCCGCCCTGGAGCCGATCACGGACTGGACGCCGGAGAACATCCAGCTGGCGCTGAAGGAAGCACTGGTGGAAGGGCTTGGCATCAAGCCACGGCTTGCCTTCGGTCCCGTCCGCACCGCCATTTCGGGCCGCCGGATTTCACCGCCGCTGTTCGAGTCCATGGTGATACTGGGCAAGGATTCCTCGCTCCGCCGGCTCCGTAACTTCGGAGGCTGATCCGTACCGATGGAAGTACGCGCAGCCCGGAGTGTCCTGCATAGCCGTTTTGGTGTGATCAGTGGTGTCCTCTTCGACATTGATGACACCCTGGTGGACCTTGAGTCCTCCATGAACCTCGCGCTGCGTGAAGCCAGTGAGCACCTCCTGCCGGGCCTGGAACACGCTGACTGGACCAGGTTCGGCAGGATCTTCACGCACGAGACCACCCACTTCTACGACCGCTACCTGGCCGGCGAGCTGACGTTCAACGATCAGCGCCTGCTGCGCGGCCGGGCAGCACTGGGGCACTTCGGCGTAGCGCTGGAAGATGGCGTTCCGGAGCAGCAGTGGCTGGCCACCTATGCGACCGCGCAGCAGGGCTATGTCCGGGCGTTTGACGACGTCGCTCCCGTGCTGGATGTGCTCGACGCCGCAGGGATACCGTACGGTGCCGTCAGTAACAATGTCCACGACTACCAGCGGGCAAAGCTGGACAGCGCAGGCCTGCAGCGCATCCGCCACCTCGTGGGCACCGATACCGTGGGCGCAGTCAAGCCGGACCCTGCGGTGTTCCTTGAGGGCGTCCGGCTGCTGGGCAGCCGGCCGGAACAGACGCTCTATGTGGGCGACAACAGGCTTGTTGATGCGGAAGGCTCGACGGCGGCAGGCCTGGTGGGCGTATGGCTGAACCGTACGGGGGAGCAGGTGCCCGGATACATGGGCATGCAGGTAGCCGGCCTCGACGAGCTGCTGGAGTAGGGCGGCCGATTTGTGCCAGGCTCAAGACTCGGGTAAAGTAATTTCTCGTGCTGAGGCGCTCAGAGCGCGGGTTTAGACCCGCGGACGGCGCCCGGAAATGCCATTGGGATATGGTGTAATTGGCAACACTACGGTTTCTGGTACCGTCATTCTAGGTTCGAGTCCTGGTATCCCAGCTCTGCATTTTTCGCCTGTTTCAGGTGGAAGATGCAGTCGTTTCAAGCGGTTCACCGATTTGGAACAACGGCCTGGATTGTGAAACAATCACTGAGCCTGATTGGCGGAAGCCAGTCAAAACGCAGTACCGGCAACAAACAGTGCAAGGCCCCATCGTATAGCGGCCTAGTACGCTGCCCTCTCACGGCGGTAACGCGGGTTCGAATCCCGCTGGGGTCACCATCGAAAAGGTCCCGGACATATGTCCGGGGCCTTTCGTGTGTGCGGTCCCAGCACTCTGTTTCAAGTTATAGGTCAAAACGGCTGTAAACCCCGGGCGCGTCTTGAGCGTCCTGCCCAGCCTCGGGTGCCAGACGCCTTCGTCGGTGCTTTGGCGCTGTAGAGCTCGGGGCCGGCCGATAGCGGGTCGCTTCATCGCCGCATTGCCAGCTCGCGTCCGGTCAGCCAGATGCCTTGCCCGGCAATTTTGGGCTCCGCGCCCGATGCTCACCGCACCCCTCGGCCCAACATGAAGCAGTGCACCGCCACTAACTATTCATTCCAGAGAGGTGCAAGCACCCCAACCGTTCATAATTCCAAACTCTTAGCTATGGTTGGTTGCCTGTACGCGGACGCTGCGAAAGATGCCATCGCCGCAACCCCATGTGTCCTATAACCCATGCTTGTTTGTTCCGACTCTTTTGTGGTTGGCTGCCTCGTACTTCGGGTGTGCCTTCTACGGGTTGAACCGGTAAGCTGGCAGTCGAACGCCGGGGCCTTGCTTGTGGGTTCAGGGCAGACTTCAACAAGACGATCGGCTCCCAAGACATGTGTGCACCATACCGCTTTTGGAAATACATCCCTGGGGCGGACTGTAAACACCAGTAAGGATCTCCACTAAATGTCGATTAACGAAGCGCCTACGGCCGTGGACCAGCAAATTCAAGAGCTGAAAGAGGAATTGAAGACACGCGTCTTCGACCAAGGATTCCACTGGAAAGTATTATTCCTGGGAAGGTCCATTAACGGCTCTACGGATATCGTTTCGTCAATGTCGAGAAGTCTTCGTAATCTTGGCCACCACGTCCTGGACATCGACACGGCCAAGCATCGCATCACTAACAATCCTTCACGTGCAACCGGGGGACATGGGCCTATATATGTGGACTTCGACAAGATTGAATCAATTGTCCGGAGTTTTCAACCGCAGATCATTATCTGCTGCGCCGGTGGCCTCACGTTTACGGAAGAGCACGCAGCCAAGCTGAAGGACCTCGGCATCGTCTTAGTCGGTATTACTCTCAGTGATCCTGATGTCTTTCCTTCAGTGGCTGATCACGCCCACGTGTTCGATTTCCATACCACCAATGCTGCCCTCGCCCTTGAGATGTACAAAGAACAAGGCGTCGACAACACGATTTACTTCCCTTTTGGCATCGACCGCGGTTTTGTGACGCAAGAGGTGTCGGAGGCACCCGAGTTCTCCGCTGATGTCATCTGTTTAGGCCATGCGAACAACCGGCCGGACCGCAACACCGCCATGACTCATCTTGCCAAGACCTTGGACGTTAAAGTTTACGGCCGCGGCTGGGAGTTGCCAGAAAGTGAAGTCGTCAGCGGCGACAGGGCGCTGCAAGCACTCAAGATGGGCAAAGTCCACGTCAACTTTCCGCTGACCCGGGCTGGCTACATCAACATCAAATGCGGGGTCTTCGAGTCCATTGGCGTGGGCGCGATCGTAGCAACGGGCCGCTTCGAGGAGATGGCCCATTTCTTTGACTACGGCGAAGAAATTCTTGGGTACGACGATGAGGCCGACCTTGAGCGTAATATTCGTGAACTTCTGGCTGATCCGTCGCGCGCCGGGCGAATGAGGGTGGCTGGATTCAAGAGACTCATTAGTTCGCACCTTTACGAGCACCGTTGGATGAGTCTTTTTGAAGAGATTCGTACGGCCAGCCCGGATAAGGCTACTTGGCTCTCAGATGAGCGGGCGGCGGAGATTCGGGTAACGCTGCGGAAAAGCCTCCCAAGGGCGAGGAAGGTGATTCTATCCGGCTTCTATGGAGCTAACAACCTCGGTGATGAAATGATACTGCGCTCCATCAGCCAGCACCTGCATGAGGCCGATCCGTCTGTTCAAGTCTACGTAGGATCGGAACGCCCAATTCGCGTCGAGCAGGATCATGGCCTGCAGTCTTTTCAGCGATCAGACCACCACGAAGCGTCAGAGGTCCTCAGGACGGCATCGGCCGTTGTGGTAGGAGGTGGCGGGCTCTGGCACGATTACACCATCCAGAAGGCGGGGGGTATCGCAAGTCTCTTCGTAGGGGCTCCCATGTCAATCGCAGGTTTTGGCATTCTGCCGCTCATGGGCAATCTGCTTGACATACCTTTCTTCACTGTTGGCATTGGTGCCGGACCGCTTGTCAACGACGATGCGAGACGGCAAGTACGGTACGTCGCTTCCACTGCGCGTCATTTGAACGTCCGGGATCACGATTCGCGAAGGATTCTGGAAGGCTTGGGAATTGAACCTGACGCCATCTCCGTCAGCCCTGACACGGTGTACGCCGTCGATATCTCGGGTACTGCAGTAACGGCCCCGAAAGCGCTGGAAGAACTTCGCGCACTCGGGTACCGTCTCATAGGTCTTAACCTGCGGCATTGGAGGAAAGCCGAACAGGGTGCTTGGCTCGAGCGACTTCGGGGAGCAATGGAGGACATTGCGGCATCCGAGAAGATAGCTATCGTTGGCCTGCCGATGCAGTTGGGTGGCGTGCACGACGAAGATATCCTTGACAAGTTCGGGGCATCTCTTCCGCAGCAGATACCGTTCGTGCCTCTTGGCGGAGATTTCGGGCTCGATGACTACCTTTCGGCCTTGCGGATGGTCGACGGAGTCATCGCCATGCGTCTCCACGCAGCTCTCCTGGCGCACCGCGCAGGACGGCCGACCGTAGGACTTGCATATGATCCGAAAGTGGCGCGACATTTCGATGAGGTCGGGGCTGCAGAGTTGTGTTTGGAAATAACAGACCCCGCCGCAGATTTTTTCAGCGTCATCAGGCACATGCTTGCCTTGGAAGGCGTGCCCCTTCGGGCCACCCAAGAGAAGGTTTCGGAATTGGAACAGCATGCGGCCGAATCCCTCAAAGCTATCTGCACGGAGATTGCTGCCAGCCCTGACAACGCCAATGTCTATCGGATACCAAGTGAGAAACCCGCGTACCTGAGTAAACCTGTTTCCAGCAAGAAAGTCCCTCCTACTGTAACTGCCACGTTCGAACCAATGGTTAGCAGGGCCAATAAGTTCCGCAATGTCCCGGAACGGCGGCTCAATGTGCTTTTCGACTCCCCGCGTGCAATTCACGTGTCCTTGCCGACGGCAAAGCCGTGGAGGGGACAGACGGTTGAACAGCACGGCCACATTCGCATCAAAGCAGAGGGTTCGGTGGAAATCGCTTTGCAGATTGAAAACCGATACCAGAACCAGAAGGCACTGGGAAATATTGCCTACTTCATCCGGATCGGAAACTCTGTTCTACGGGAGGATCTTTGTGGCAGTAAGGACACAATTCACATTCGCTATCTAACGGCTGGGGAGAGCCGTGTTCCCTTTTCTGTAGCCGTCGTCGTGCTGAATAACTGTCGGGAGGCTGAAGGCTGGCGTCGCTTCTCCAAGGTGTCCGTGAGGATTTCCCATGTCTACGCCGTCAGCGAGCAGAAGGAAGCTTTGATGTTCGCTTCCGGTCGGTCCATATTCACGCTGGACGAAGCTGCCCGGTCCGAGGGTGGAGACCACTTGATGGCTGAAAGTGCTTCGCCTGCCGAAGCAGCTCTCGGGTCGGCAGTTGTGTAGCTCTGCATTCGGTCGGATAGGGCTAATAGGGTATTTCGGCTGGGGAAACTTCGGTGACGAGGTTTTCCTGAGCCAATGGCGCGACCTGCTTGGCAGAGGTCGTACATTCCGCGTCAACGATATCCTGCACAAGCCGTACACGAGCCGTCCCGCCGCGTCCGTGGCCGCGGACGCGGACGCGTTCGTGATCGGCGGTGGCGACTTGATCCGCACCGAGTCTATCTCGAGTCTTTACTGGAACAGAGCATGGACCGAAAAGCCGCTTGTCATCTCCGGAGTCGGTGTTGCGCAAGAGAGTGGGCACCGCAGCGACGTTATCCCACGTCTCAAGAGTTTCATGGCGGATGCACATATACTTTCGTTCAGTGCACGGGACCCCGCCAGCCAGCGCTGGATCCAGGAGAACCTTGACCCCTCCGTGGAGGTTAGATTGGTCCCGGATCTCGCCTACGCAACCCTTCATCGCACGCTGCCACGGCAGCCGCGGGATCTGAGGACGGTCGGCGTAGTACTGAATAAGTCGGTCACGCCCCACGACGTGAAAGTGCTCACTGCGCTCTTGGATGCCGAAGAAGTGGGTACGCTGCGGCTAAGATTGCTGGTTCTGGCGACAGGAATCCAGCGCGAGAAAGAGATTGCGCAACTTAAAACTCATGGCTTGGAAAGTCGGGCGGAAGCTTTCAGCACCGTCGCAGAGATGGTGCACGCCCTCGGCCAGATTGACTTTCTCTATTCTGCGAAATTCCATGGTCTGGTTGCCGCATCAGCCCAAGGAATCCCGTCGCGGTCATTGAGGCAGACATCCAAAGCCGAGAGTCTTTCGTTGCGTCTAGGTATGCCTCACATGACGGAGACAATTATTCCGGGGTCGCTGCCAGCGGTGGTCGATGTTTACACGGAGTCTGAGGCGTTGACCCGTCACGGAAGTAGCCTCAGCGGGCTTGCCAGGGCTGAGTTGTCGGACGTCAGGGAAGCACTGCAGACCGTCTCAAGATAAACGAACTAACGCCACAGCTTGGCCAAGACTTCGACGGACCGGACTGACTATCCAAGCGTGATGACACGCCAGTGCTCCCTCTCGCTCGTTCTCCTGGTCGCTTTTGCCGTCTGCGTGCCGTCTTGTTGGTCAGACCTGTATTTTTCTAACGCTAGAATAATTGACAATTGCCATTGTGGGACCCGCCGGGCGTCGATTTCTGCGGGCGGAGCGCACTACGGAGTCATCTTCATGTCCAATTACCTACTGATCATTGCGGCCTCGTCCAGGGCAAATGCAGTCAAGACATGGATGCAACGCCTCGGTGCCACGCAGAAAAATTTTTCCGCGGATGTCGTTGACATTACTTTGAATGACCGCCAGCGTCTGCTCTACGTAGCACGCAACGGTCGGTCGGATGTTGATGCTGAGGGTCAGATATTCAGAGGTTATGCTCTTGACTTCGATCGGCAACATCTCGTCTTTGGCCTTCAGGGCGTCATCGAGGCCGGCACGCACCTTGGTGCCCTGTACGCCAGAGAGCCAGTTGAAGGCTGCTATTTCTCCGCGGAATGGAATGGGGACCGGGCCCTGATCTCCAATGACCTCTTCGGCATGTGTTCGCTGTTTAGCTTCGCTGACGCTGACTGTGTAGCCTTCTCCGACTCTGTCTTCCTACTGTCCCGCGTCCGTAAAGCACTGAATCTCCCCCTCACGGTTAACGTTGCGGCGGCGAACGCCCGGGCGTGGGGGAACGCTATGGCCGGACAAATGCTCAGTCCCCACAGTGTTGTTGAGGAAATCACGTTTCTGCCTCCAGGGGTTACTGCCGAGGTTTTGCTCGGGGAGGTGCTGCGAGTTGACAGGCGAGTGAGGCCGCTCCCCGAATTGTTTTCCGGTACTGACTCCGAGCCCTATGGCGAGGTGCTGAAAGACTCGGCCCGGCGTTTCGTTTCCCTGATCGATGCCTTGGCGGGTACAGGTTTGGAAGCCCTTAAGCTGTCGGTGAGTGGTGGCCTGGACTCCAGGGTATGTATTGCCGCCGCACTTTTGTCACCGACCGCACGCCAAGCTTCCGTCCTCAGTTGCATTAATAAATCACAACAGCACGCTAACGATTACCAAGTGGTTTCAGAGATGTCCGAACGCTTTGATTTCACCCTCGGGAGTCGATTTGGAGATGTGCCTCAAAAGCCCCGAACGCGTTCTATTAAGGACAATCTTGGTTTCTGGTTCCTCGCATCAAGCGGCGCCTACGACTTTATGGTGGCACCGGCCTACTACTCGGTCGTATCGGATGGCTTTACTCTGGGGGGTCACGGTGCCGAAACAATCAAGGGCAACTACGGTTGGCGCTCAGTGGGCACCATAGCAGACAAAATTGCGGACCCTATGGTGGCGAAGGCCTTCCGCGAGCAGGCGGAGTACGGAATTTCTACCTTAGGCGTCGATCCCAATTCGGCGATCGGCTCCGAATGGCACTACTTGGCCTATCGCAACGCGATTCATTCCGGGAGAATATCGAGTGTTTCAATGCTTGGATTCCGACCCTTCCAGATGAGGCGATTGGTCGCTTTGGCACATTCCCGACTAAGTCCCTTTCCGAGCCCGGCAAAGGGAACTCCAAGCATTGTGAACGACCTCGTGATCGCCCTGCACCCCGAAGTCGCCGGGCACCGTTACGACGACCCTCACAAAAACATGGATCACGATTTCATCCAAGAACGGCTCAAAGCGATGGGCGGTCCTCTATCTGCGACGGACATTACGCCATTTACCGTGCTGGGGGACCAGACTAAGGTTTCCAGCGGCTTCTCTGGCATCTTCAAGTGCATGGCTGAGGTAGACGGTCTGTGGACCAGTGCGGCTCGAGGACGCATCGCAGATCTAGCCACCGCTGGCTATTCAAGGGCCACTGATTTGGGACTGGGGGCAGTTTACGGCCCAGTTCACGCCGAGGCGATGACGAAGCTGGGGGATGAATCGATTCCATTGAATTTCACCCGAGGAGCTGCCGGAAAACTCCTTGCCTTTCACTTGCTAGGCTGAACGATGGCAGTTGGCTAGCCTATTCAACCCCGCTTCGTTCGAGCTGGCCAAGCCCAGCACTGGACCTGCAGTCAGGGGCTGCGGTCCAACCAAAGGAAGATCAATGACATGTCACTGGAACCCGCTGTGAAACATGCGACTCTCGCCCGTGGGAACTTTGTGGACTACAAGCCGCCAGCCCTCGAGACGGACGCGAGTAACTTCCTATCGTCTACGGAACTGCTTCCCGCGGCGGACGTCGTCCGATGGCTGCAGGAACTTGTCGCAGCGCGCCGCTATGATGTCGCCCGCGCCATAGGCGAGGCGAACTATGCCAGGCTCTCGGAGTTACCAGCGTTTCTGACAGCTCTCCGCGCAGTTTATAGCAAGGCCGGAGCCGTCTCACCGGCACTGCGTGTCAGCTTCGATCTGGCAATGCTCGGTAAGACGTCACCGGCGTCGATGCGAGTGGCATCCGGAAGGCTGCGGGAGCTCAGTGGCTGGATTCCGCAAATCAGTGGCCCGGTAGATGAGGTAATTCCTATGAACAGCAGGCGCATCATGCACCTGGTCAAGGAGTCGCGTCCTTTTCTTTCCAACGGATTCGTTGCCCGAAGCCACGCGAATTTTCTGGCAGAAATAGCGGCTGGACTGGAGCCGCATGTAGTTACTGAGCCCGGCTTTGCTCGACGCCATGCCGGAGACGACTTCCGGTCCTCTGCGCCTCTGGATTCTGTCCCTCATCATCATTTGGATCTCGGAGATATCGACTATTCGGCACTGCCCGTCGATCGTTACCTTGAGGTGTTTGCCGAGTTGGCGTATCAGAGGCTCAGGATAATTAGACCTTCCGTTATTCACGTCAGTTCAGGCCGGCGAGGCTTCGACACGGCTCTGGTGGGATTGGCGCTCCAACAGAAAACCGGACTTCCACTCGTTTACGAAGTCCGGTCGTTCTTTGAGGCTAACTGGACGAGTGAAACAGAGCAGGAATCCCAGGGAGAAGTTTTCCAGCGGCGTATGGCGATCGAGGAAATGTGTATGCATGCGGCTGACCTCGTCCTCACACTAGGTTCGTCAATGCGTGACGAACTGGTGGGGCGAGGGATTCCTGCGGAGAAGATCGGCCTTATCCCGAATGGAGTCGATGTAAACAACTTCACTCCCGGTCCCAAAGCGGAGAGGCTCGTAAAAAGCATTGCTCTGGAGGATACGTTTGTGTTTGGCTACATCTCCAACATGGACCACCACCGCGAGTCCCAAGAGACTCTCGTCGAAGCTCTAGCAATCGCCCGATCCCGAGGCATCGAAGCGACACTTCTGCTGGTCGGAAGTGGTCCCAGAGCACAAATCGTCCGGCAATGCGCTGAGGACTTGGGTGTGGCCGAACACCTGAGAATTGTCGGTCACGTCGATCACCAGGAAATTGTGGATTACTACCGGCTAATCGATCTCTTTTGCGTTCCGCGAATCCCGGAGAGGGCAGGCAAATACGTCACACCCTTGAAACCTTTTGAAGCCATGGCTTGCGGCGTGCCTGTCGCGGTGTCGAATCTTCCAGCTTTGCGCGAGATTGTCGGCGAATCCCGCGGCTTCATCTTTGAGCCCGAGGATGCGCAGGCCATTGTGGCCTTGGTGGAAAATGCCATGGCGCGGCCGGACCTTTTCCGAAGCGTTGCCGACGAGGCTAGGGCCTGGGTTGTCGCCCAACGCCAGTGGAAATTCAACGGGCCACGGTATGCTGCCGCCTTCGAAAGGGCCCGAAATCGAGAGGAAATGTCTCAGTGCTAGTTGATTGGCAAGGATACAAGCCGAGCCCGAACAGTCCCGTGACAGAGGGTTTTCAGGCTCTTCGCTCGACCGCCGGACGCGACGGGACGGCGCCTTTCCTTTTGGGCTTTGGCTCGGTGGCACGTGTTAACCCATATCAGGCGCTCCTCTACCGTTCGTTCGAACGACATGGCTTCGCTGTGACACCCGTCTTTGATGTAACTCGACTCCGTGAGCTGTTACACCTGAAGCCTATGACCTCGGGCGTCGGACTGCATCTCCATTGGACAAGCAGCGTTATTGGCGGTGCACATGACGAGCGCGAGGCGGTGGTGAAATGCAGTGGGTTCCTTGGACGTATAGACCGATTCAAGGATTCGGGCGGAAAATTGGTGTGGACAGCGCACAACCTCTACCCTCACGATTCGCGGTTCGTCGACGTGGACCTAGCGCTTCAACAAGGAATTGCAGACAGAGCAGACGTTGTGCACGTCATGGCGAACGCGACGGCTTCGGCTCTTGGTGATCATTTGCAGCTCGACGAAAGCAAAGTCATTGTGGCTCCACATCCCAGCTACGAAGGTGCATACGAGAACTATCTCTCCCGCTCAGAATCCAGACAGTCGCTTGGACTCGATGCGGACGAACTGGTTTTTGTCCTCTTCGGCGCGCTGAAGTCGTACAAGGGACTCAAGGAACTGGCGGCGGGTTTTGACGAACTGTGCCGGCGGTCCAGTCCCTTCCGCTTTAGGCTGTTGATTGCAGGAGCGTCCGATGAGTCACCTGTCGTTAAGGAATTTGTGAAGTGGGCCGTAGCACACCCCTTGGTGATGATTGATACAAAGACCGTTCCTCAACACCGTGTACAGAACTTCCTCAACGCTGCTGACGCCGCATTGTTGGGCTATAGCAGGAGCCTCAATTCCGGTGCCGCCCTGTTGTATCAAACATTCGGACTGCCTGTCTTGGCCACGGACACTCCGGTGTTGCGGGAAACGTTGGACCCCGCGTCCACACGCTACTTCGACCCTCAAACCGGAGCGTCGTCGTATGCGACGAATCTACAAGAGCTGGCGTCGATGTCCAAGAACGTTGAGACTGCTGCCTTACAGACTTCGCTGAAGAAAGTCGCGCCTGATCTGGTTAGCACCCGATTCGCGAAAGCGCTGGCCGCCAAACTCGGCCTAAACCCCTTGGGCTGATAATCCGGATCGTGGCCGAAGCGCCGGACGGCTTTGGGAGTGCTGGTGGACATCTTGAGTCAGGCGGTACATACGTTTTTTTTAGAGTTTACGGAGGGTGAAAAAGGTAATGGCGAGAATTGGACTTGTGGGATTTTTTGGATGGGGAAATTATGGTGATGAGCTGTTCTACCGAATTTGGACAAATTCGATTGGAACAGTCCATGAGACCAAGCTTGTCCATGACAAGCTTGAGCACCCCTACTTCAGTAGGCCCGCCGAATTAATTATTGATGAGTTTGATGGGGTGGTTATTGGTGGTGGGGACCTGGTGATTCCCAACAAGATTTCGCCGCTCTATTGGAATCGGGCATGGTTGAAGAAGCCTGTCTACATTTCAGGGGTCGGTGTTCCTACGTGGATCAAGACGGAAGCCCCGGATGTCATGGAACGATTGCAGTACTTCTTCCAACACCCCAACGTCCGCTACATCTCCGCCCGCGACGTCGAAAGCGCCGAGTGGATCCGTAAGAAGCTAAACCCAAGTGTGGAGGTCCGGAGCCACGCCGACCTTGCTTTCAGCGGATTTTATCCACCAGCGAGAAAGTTTCAGAAGCCCACGGTTGGAATCTCGCTAAGGACGCACCGCGCTGACTCGGATCCCACTGTTCTCGTGAACGTTTGCCGCCAGTTGCAGTCCGAGGGATACGACATCCTAAACATTGTGATGGCCACGGGAAAAACCCGGCTGGCGGATCTCAAAGTAGCGCAGGAATTTCCGCTAGAAAATCAAATAATCTTTGAGAGTGAGACACTGGATGAGATTAGCTCCGCCATTGGTGGTTTGGACGTTTTGATTTCAAATAAATTCCATGGCACGGTGGTTGCTTCGACATACGGGGTGTCCTCAGTGGTCCTGTCATCCACTTCGAAATCACGAAACCTGTATCGGCGTCTTGGCCGCACGCCTCTTCTCTCAAGTTCCTCAGATAAGGAACTCCTGAACAAGGTAAGGCTCGCAAGGATGCCGATTTCCGAGGACGCACTGCTTGCACTCCGCCAGGAAGCATATGAAGGCGTGCATGCCGTGGTGCGTTGCATCAACAAGGACTTTCCTCAGCTGAATGACGTGCGAGGGAGGTAGCACTACTGTTTACAGCCTGACCAAGGAATCGACACACTAAACAACAGCGGGGAGTAATGGAAGCAGCGATGAACGGGAAATCGGAGGCTGACAGGCGCGCTCCTTCGCGGCCAACAGCGGGACTACCTACACTCGTAAGTTTCTACGCTGGTGATGCCTATTATTCGGCGGCAGCAGAACGACTGAAAGCAGATTGTGAACGGTTGGGGATGCCCTACTTCATTGAAGAGCTCGACGCAGCAGGATTGGAATGGGACCAGATCTGTCGATTGAAAATCGATTTCTACAGACGTATGCATGCTAAATTTGGGGCCATTCTCTGGGTCGACGTGGACTCCAGGCTGCTGGCTATCCCGGAAGTACTTGAGAGCTGCAACTTCGACATTGCCGGGTTCTGCGGGCGGTTCCGATATATCCGAGATTACGATCCGTACGAAACCACCAGATTTTGGATTCCCGCTGTTTTGTACTTTGGCGGGACAAACAAGGCGTCACGTTTCATCGAACTGATGAACGATGTGGAACGGTCCGCTACGACCCGCGTCACCGATGATTGGGTGTTGCACGAAACGTGGACGACGCACGGAGATCCGCTTTCCGTGGGGTTGCTGTCTCCGGAGCTGATAGTCCGGGATTCCGCAGTGGCGACAGAGACCAGTGTTTTTGTCATCGGTGAAAGCGGCAACGTGCCGTCCTTCCGCAGGCAGGTTGAGCAGCATCAGCGACGTATCGATATTCCCTCTTTGCGCTCCAGGGTTCTGGGCGCCGAGGCCATGGACGCTATGAAAGCCGGCGATAATGTAGTGGCTTTGCGCTTGGCGGAGCGGTCCGCAACAGCCTTGCCCAGCGACCCCGAGGCTGTGGTCAGGCTGTCCCGATATCTTAAGCTGAACAAACAGGGGGCAGAGTCCCAAACAGTGCTCACTGCCTACTTGGAGCGAACTCCAGACGAATCGGCCGTGCGCGAGGAACTGCTCAGACGCCTACAAGAGCAGAAGGACTTTACGGGGTGTAAGGCCCAAATAGAACATCTGCTCCTCGATGAAGACGTTTCCGTGCGAGCCAGGGCGGAGTCTGCAGCCTACGAGGTCAGCCTTGACGAGCGGGCCGCTGCAGCGGGAATACCGGATTCGTCACGGGTCTCGATGTGGTGGATGAAGACGCCCTATCCAGGCAACTTCGGCGATATTCTTAGCCCTTGGATCGTAGAAAAAGTTTCGGGCGCGCCGGTTAAATTTGGTCGGCGTGACAGCGGCCTCCTGGCAATCGGGAGCATCATAAAATTCGCCACGGAAAAATCGACGGTTTGGGGTTCAGGATCACCGCGGATGTCTGACTGTCTATCCTCCGAGGCGCGATATAAGGCTGTTCGGGGTCCCCTAACGAGGGATCTTGTGCTTGAAAGCGGAGGCAGATGTCCCCCGATTTACGGCGATCCTGGGCTCTTGTTGCCCCGATACTTGCCGCGTACGAAGCGCCAGCCCACCTATAAGCTTGGGTTTGTCCGGCACGTGAGCCAAAACGCCCTGGATTTGAAGTTCGATGGAGTCAAAGACATTTGCTTGGCCGGAGTGGGGGAGTCCGCCATAGAGCGGGTGGTTGATGATGTTCTCGACTGCGAGATGATTCTGTCCACCTCACTTCACGGAATCATCATTGCCAACGCATACGGAATTCCAGCACGCTGGTGCACCTTCGCTGATGACGGCTCGAGTATCGCAGGAGATGGATTGAAGTTCGCGGATTATTTCCTGTCAGTGGGCCTTCCAGTGCAGACAGTGCATGCTTTGAAGGTTACTGATGTCCTTGGCGAGCACCTGGCACGTCTCTGTCCCAGTTCAGTAGCCATTGACTTCGATGAACAGCGCTTGCTGGATGCATTCCACAGTTGATTTAACCGGCGTTCCCTCGCGTGCCATTCTAGGGTCTGGCAGTGGAGCTCTGAGCTGCTGATGCTGGCATGATGGGACAGTGACCTCGCAAAGTGATGCAGATGATATGCAGCCCCGCGCTGAGCAGTCCATAGCGGTGGGAGCAGCCAGTGCTGTGGGCGCGTTGGAAGCAGTCCGCAGCGACCTGGCGGCAACTACCCTGCCCTTGGCGCTGGCCGACTCAGACAGGGCGCGGCAAGACATCCGTGCCGCCGTAGCCCAGCTGGATGACTATATCCTGCCGCGTTATCGCAGCCTGGACGCCCCGCTCCTTGCCGTCGTCGGAGGTTCCACGGGCGCCGGCAAGTCAACACTGGTCAACGGGCTCGTCGGCCATCCCGTAACGCGGTCCGGCGCTCTCCGCCCCACCACCCGCCAGCCGGTCCTCCTGCACCACCCCGCTGAAGCCACTTGGTTCGAAGGCCAGCGCGTCCTGCCCAGCCTCAGCCGGATCCGCGGTTCGGTCAGCAATAGTCTCCTCCCCGCCAGCAATGCCGGAGCCGTCTATGATTCGGGCACCATGACTTCCCTTGTTCTCGTGGCCGACCCGGCAGTGCCTCAGGGGATTGCGGTCCTGGATGCACCCGACGTCGACTCGATCTCGGACGACAATCGCAAGCTGGCGACACAGCTCCTCGCTGCTGCCGATCTTTGGATTTTCGTCACCACCGCCAACCGTTATGCAGATGCCGTCCCTTGGAATCTCCTCCTGGATGCGGCTTCACGCGACATTATGGTGGCCGTGGTGCTGGATCGGGTACCACCAGGGGCGGAAACAGAAGTCAGTGAGGACCTGCGAAGCCTCCTGGACCGCGAGGGCCTGAGCTCGGCACAGCTGTTCATCATCCCGGAGACCCCCCTGGATCCACTGGGCATGCTGCCTCCCGAGGCGGCCCTCCCGCTGCGTAGTTGGCTGGCGGAGCTGGCCTCCGATGCGGCGGGCCGTTCAGAAATCGTCCGCCGCACTTTGAACGGGTCCGTCAGAGCACTGGCCGGGCGTGTTGCGGCCGTGGCCCAAGCGGTTCAGGAGCAACAGCTGGCTGCGGCCAACCTCGAAGCCGTTGCCGTAGCGGCCTACCGTGATGCCGCCGGCCGCATCCTTGATTCCACGAAGGACGGAGCCCTTCTGCGTGGAGAAGTGCTTGCCCGTTGGCAGGATTTTGTGGGCACGGGGGAGTTTTTCCGGAACCTGGAGCAGAACGTCGGCCGGTTTAGGGACAGGATGGGTGCCTTTTTCCGCGGTGAACCCGCCCCGGCGGTGCGGGTTGAAGTCGCCATCGAAACAGGATTGCAGGCCGTCATTGTCGACGAAGCTGTAAACGCGGCAGAGGAAACAGACCGGCGCTGGCGGACCGACCCGGCAGGACGCCAACTGCTGGGAACGGATGACCTTTCCGGAACGACTTCGGGCTTTGAGGACAGGGCTGCCACTGAAATCAGGGCGTGGCAGGAAGCCCTGATGGAACTCATCCGCATCGAGGGCCAGGGAAAGCGGACACAGGCACGCTGGTTGTCCTTCGGAATTAACGGCTTGGGCGCTGCCTTGATGATCGTGGTGTTTTCCATGACAGCGGGGCTGACGGGACTGGAGATTGGGGTTGCGGGCGGCACCGCCGTCGTGGGCCAGAAGCTCCTGGAAGCGGTGTTTGGCGAGGAAGCCGTCCGCCGTCTGGCGCGCACCGCCCGGGAGGACCTCAACCGGCGCTGCCGGACCCTGCTGGAGGTCGAACGCCAACGCTTCCTGGATCGGCTGCCGGCGGATACCGCTGGGGAAGCCGAGGTACTGGCAGGCCATGCCCGCGCACTGGCAGGCCTGGCGGCGAACAAATGAGCCGGCACAGCATCGCCCGTGAGGTATCCCTGCTCCAGCAGCGCCTGGAGGCGTTGAACGAGGCCAGGGAACTGGCTGAAGGCGTACTCCCTGACGAGGCACTCCAAGATGTCCTGGAGATACTGGAGCGGTCGAGCTCACGCCGGTCGCTGTCTTCCGGGCATACAGTCGTGGGATTTTTCGGTGCCACGGGCAGCGGGAAGTCTTCCTTATTCAATGCGGTGAATGGAGCAGAGATTGCGACGGCGGCCGCCCGCCGACCCACCACTTCCGAACCCTTGGCCAGCGTCTGGGGAGTCGCAGGCAGTGAACCCCTCCTGGACTGGCTGGAGGTGCCAGCCCGCCATCATGCGCCGCCGGTCAGCGGCTTTGCGGACGATGACACCGGCTTGATCCTGTTGGACCTGCCCGACTTTGACTCCACCCGGCTTGCCAACCGCAAGATCGTCCAGCGGATGGTGGGCATGGTCGACGTGCTGGTCTGGGTGCTGGACCCGCAAAAGTACGCAGACGCTGCTGTGCATCACGACTTCCTGAAGCCACTTTCCGCCCACGGCGCCGTAACCCTGGTGGTACTGAACCAGGTGGACAAACTGGCCCCCACGGACGTGGACCCGGTGCTTGAGTCGCTCAAGGCCATCCTGGCAGGAGAGGGCCTGGGTAAGGTGCGGGTCCTCGCCGCGTCTGCGCTGACAGGGGCGGGAGTCGACTCGGTGCGCTCTGCCATCCGGCAGGTGGCCATCCAGCGCCAGGCAGCATCACAGCGGATGGCGGCGGACGTTGTGAATGCCGCACGCACGCTGACGGAGGCATCCGGCTCAGGCCAGGCCGCCGGAGTCAAAGGCGGTACGGCGTCCAGGCTTTCGGAAGAACTGGCAGTGGCAGCGAATGTACCGCTGGTAGTGGAAGCCGTTGCGCGCTCCTACAAGCTGGAAGCCACCCGCCGCACCGGTTGGCCGGCCACCCGGTGGCTGTCCCGGTTCCGTCCGGATCCGCTCCGGCGGCTGAACCTTCGCCGGGAAAGCGGGAATGCGGACGTCCATCGGACGTCGCTGCCCCGGGCAGGTGCGCCGGAACGCGCCCGTACCGATGCTGCTGTCCGGAATTTTGCCGACGGGGCCAGCGCCGGAGCGCCAGGCCCGTGGCGTTCGGCCATCCGCAGCGCGGCACGCGAAGGCCGGGAACAGCTTCCGGATGCCCTTGACCGGGCGATTGCCGGCACCGAGCTGCAAGCCGGACGCACATCCTGGTGGTGGGGGGTTTTCAACGTGGTCCAGTGGCTCGCGCTGCTGACAGCACTGGGCGGCCTGGGCTGGCTAGGTGTGCTGGCCGTGCTTGGCTACCTGCAGCTTCCCGTTCCGGAGGTGCCGCGGGTGGAGGACTGGCCAGTACCAACGCTGATGATCGCCGGCGGCGGCTTGCTGGGCATCGTGCTGGCGCTTGCCGGACGTTTCTTTGCGTCTTTGACGGCCAGGTCCCGGGCCAGGGCTGCCCAGCGTAAGCTTCGGGCAGCGGTAGCGGCCGTTGCGGAGCGGCTGCTTGTGGAGCCCGTCCAGGTGGAGCTCACGCGCTTCACCGCCTTCCAGGAAGCCCTGCGTCGGGCTTCCTGAGGCGGCATCTGCCGTTACATACCGAACACGGACGTCCGCGGTACAAACCGTATGGCTGATCTTTATGACTTACGCGTTTGAAGACTTTCGTGATAGGAAGGGGACGTCAGCGCGTCTAAGACCGGCTGAACGAGCTTGACGCAAATGTCCCGCCGGGCTTCTTCGCTGCGACACGAACTACTTGTGGCGCAAATTTGACGAGGACGGGAATCTTGTGGCCTTCAACTCAAGGTTAGTAAAACGAAGAAGCGTCTTGTCGATGGCTGTTACTTTCGGGGCCGGAGTCGCTGTTGCTTCACGTGCCGCGGCCGCCCCAACGAGCGTCCGGGCCGCTTCTTTGGATGCTATGACAAGCACATTTGTAGCTCTGACTACTGTCGGTGTGGAGCCCCTCACCGTATTGCGGCGTTACGAGAATGTTTTCACCAGCGTCCCGGAACCGAGTGCTGTTTTCTATCGCAACAATGCGAATGTCCTGAAGCTGGCAGCTGGATGCCACGGGCTTTCCGCCCAGGTACAGGTATTCGACGCGGCCACCGGAAAGCGCGAGGTCTCCGCTACTCCTTTTCCAGAAAGCGGAGGAGGAGCCGGTAACGTCGGTTATGAGCCCGTTTCCGGTTCCTTTCTTGCATTTGGCTCCACGGTTAAAAGGGTTGCTCCCACGGGCACTATTACTAACGGGTTTGCCACCGCGCCCGGTGTAACAAACGTTTCATTCGCATGGGCAGCGGATTCCAAAAACAGCGTTTGGTGCGGCAACTACCCAACCGGTAGCGCCACTCGTTTTGATCCGGCAACCGGAGCCACCGTCCATACTGCCCGCCTGCATGCTGAGGCACAGTACGTTCGGTGCTTGGCCGTCGACGCCAATGACAACGTCTATGCAGGTACAGGAGCGCTACATCCACGCATTGTTACTTGGCACACTGACACCCCCGCGATTTCAAGAGAGATCCCTCTTCCGGATGGCGCCGTAAAAGGCTTCGTTAGGCGCATTTCGGCGCACTCCGGTTGGCTCTTCGTGTTCTTCGATGGTGCCGGAGGTGGAGCGAGCTTCAGGGCCTACAACCTCAAAACCGGGGCATGGGCTGCGCTTCCTTGGGCATGGTCGCCGGCCGGAAGCGTCTCGGCGGCAGTGCCGGGCGCCGGTGGAGATATCTATGCCGTTTGGAACACCGTGGGAACGCACAAGCTGATGCGCATCAACGCCGCGACTATGGCGGCCGAAACGGTTTGCCTCGTGCCTGGTACCCCCCGCGCACTGAACGTTGAGATCTTCGGGGGAGCGACCTTCGTGAATCTCTTGTGTGGAGAAGGACACAACTTTAATTATGTCAAGGTAGATGTAGCCGCAAAGGCTGTTGTTCAAACTGTTCCCATTGCGTTTGCCACAAGTCCTTACAAAGTTCAAACCCTCCTGCCGGACGCTACTGGAACGAACATGTATCTGGGCGCGTACATGGGTGACGGTATTGCATCCCTTGCACTCGCTTCCGGGGCGACTTGGCGTTCAACCACTGAAACAGGCATTGCCCAGATCGAGGGGATGTTTGAGTACGACGGGTCCCGTCTCTACGTGGGATCTTACGGGGGCGGGCGCATTTATAGGTTCAACCCGCAGTCGAAAAGCGTCACCCCGATCATCGAACTTGGCGAGAAGTACCTGCAGTCTAGGCCGTTCGCCTGGGCGCAGGCCGGAGGGCGCGTGATCGCTGGAACCGTGGCGGAGTACGGTCACAATACAGGCGCGCTCGTCAGTATCAATCCCCTCAACGATTCCGATGTCAGCGTCATCAGTGGTCCCGTCGAGGGACAGTCCGTTCTCGGTCTTGTCGGCGAGGAAGACATCGTCTACGGCACAACCGGAATCATGGGCGGCTACGGGTCTGTGAACGACAGCAAGCCCGCGCACGTTTTTGCCTGGAATGCCCGTACGAAGGGGCTCCTCTGGAAAAGGCCGATGACCGGTGAAATCGAGATCAATTCTCCCATTTTGATTGGAGGCCTTCTCTACGTCAGCACCAATAACGGTGTAATCCGCCTCAATAAAGCCAGTGGCAGTCCTGTGTTTACGTACAAGCTTCTGAACCGCGCAGCGCCTGCCGGTTATAAGACCAGTAGCATCAGGTACCTTCCGAAGGTCAATGCCATCATTCATGAGTGTGGCGGCACTGTGACCATGTTGGACACAGTGTCCCGGACGAAGAAGGAGATTCTGCGCGGGAGCTACTCCAATATGGTGATTTCAACCACGGGCCGGCTGTACCTGTCTGAGAACGCAACAGCCGTCGTTGAGATGAATGTGGTCCAAGGACCGTCCATTCGGTCAACGGCAGACCTCGTCACTGTTGGAATTGACGGGTGGCTATATGTGACCAGGTCTCTCGGAAATGGGAACTTCGCCCAGCCGTTTCGTGCCGACTCCGGCTTTGGCACACAGGTCCGTTCGTGCCACGTCGTCGACTGGAACGGGGATGGAATTTTCGATGTGGTGACTAATCATGGCGACGGGACCCTTCAGTTGCACAAGGGTCTACCAGGGGGAGGATTCGCTGCCGGTCTTGTCATCGGCAAGAGCGGCTGGTTGGATCGGAAGCTCACGATCGGTATGTGGGGTTCCACTCTGACCGTGGTGGCATCAGAGAATTTGACAGGGGCTTTGCAGGCATGGCCGGTGCTGTCGACAGGGGTGTTAGGGGCTCCAGTGTCGATAGGATCAGGATGGAAACGAAAGCAGATGGTGATGCTGGTACCCTCGCGCTCCGCTGCTGCTGCTCTGGTTGTGAACGAAGCCGGATCCTTGTTCCGGTATGCACGGACCTCCACCGGCAGGGTTTCGGCTGCGCCCGTACGTTTGAGCATGGGCGGATTCACCGACATGACCGCGATGAGCGGGGTGGTCAACCATAACACCGGCCTGAACGGAATTGTGGGGTTGGATGCGGCAGGGGCAGTCAAATATGTAGATGTCGCTCCCAATTCCATTGGCACCCCCAAACCGTACCCGTTTCTGATGATGGCCTATAAGTTTGCCAGCAGTTAGCCCCTTATGGATCCGCTAGACGACAGGCCGGTCGGGATCGTCAGCGGCGCTGTTTGCTGTATGCCGTTAAGTCAGTCGTTGTTCTTGCGCAGGGCTTCGGTGAGGATCCGGGCGGCATTGCATACAACTTCGGCATGCAGCCTGCCCGGCTGGCGGGTGAGCCGCTCAATCGGTCCGGAAATGGAGACGGCGGCAATAACGCGACCTGAGGGCCCGCGGACCGGAGCAGAGACAGAGGCTACCCCGGGCTCACGTTCGCCAAGGCTTTGACCCCACCCCCGGCGTCGTACTCCTGCCAGGACGGTTGGCGTAAACCTCGCGGACTGCAGTCCTTCCAGGAGGCGGTCGTGGTCTTCCCAGGCCAGCAGCACCTGCGCTGCGGAACCGGCCTTCATGGACAGCTGGGTGCCTACGGGGATCGTGTCCCGCAGGCCGATGGGGCGCTCGGCTGAGGCGACGCACACGCGCCAGTCTCCCTGACGCCTGAAAATCTGGGCGCTTTCACCCGTGGCATCGCGCAGCTGCATCAGGACGGGTCCCGCGGAAGCGATCAGGCGGTCCTCACCGGCTGCAGACGCCAGCTCAACGAGGCGGCTGCCCAGCACAAACCTGCCCTGGATGTCTCGGCTCACCAATCGGTGGTGAACCAGGGCAAGAGCCAGCCTGTGGACGGTCGGACGCGCCAGCCCGGTGGCAGCCACAAGCTGCGCCAGGGTGGTAGGCCCGGCCTCCAGGGCATCAAGCACCTGGGCCGCTTTATCGATGACGCCGACGCCACTAGAATTGTCCATGTAATGATATTGCCGTCTCAATATCTGAGATGCAAATGTTTCGGCTGGCTTATGACCGCGGTCTGCTGCTTCAGTTGAGGGATACCACCAATACGTAGTGAAGGGAGCTGGCCATGGCTAACACATTGGCCGAGAAAGTCTGGGACGCACACGTGGTGCGCAAAGGCGATGGCGAAGGAGCCAACGCCCAGCCCGACCTTCTCTACATCGATCTTCACCTCGTCCATGAAGTCACCTCCCCGCAGGCCTTCGAAGGTCTGAGGCTGGCGGGACGGCAACTCCGCCGCCCCGATCTGACCATCGCCACCGAGGACCACAACACCCCGACGCTTGACATCGACAAGCCCATCGCGGACCTCACCAGCCGTACCCAGATCCAGACGCTCCGGAACAACTGCGCAGAGTTCGGTGTGCGGCTGCACTCACTGGGCGATGCCGAGCAGGGCATTGTCCACGTGGTGGGCCCGCAGCTGGGCCTGACCCAGCCCGGCATGACGGTGGTCTGCGGTGACTCCCACACCTCCACCCACGGAGCCTTCGGGGCGCTCGCCATGGGAATCGGCACCTCCGAGGTGGAGCACGTCATGGCTACCCAGACCCTGTCGCTGAAGCCGTTTAAAACCATGGCCATCAACGTCGAAGGCACCTTGCGCCCTGGCGTGAGCGCCAAGGACATCATCCTTGCTGTCATCGCGAAGATCGGCACCGGCGGCGGGCAGGGCTACGTGCTTGAGTACCGCGGCTCGGCCATCCAGGCGCTGTCCATGGAAGCGCGGATGACCATCTGCAACATGTCCATTGAAGCTGGTGCCCGTGCCGGACTCGTGGCTCCGGACCAGACCACCTACGACTACATGTTCGGCCGCCCGCACGCTCCCGAGGGCGCGGACTGGGATGCCGCCGTCGAATACTGGAACACCCTGCGCAGTGACGACGAGGCAATCTTCGACGCTGAGGTGGATCTCGACGCCGACACGTTGGAGCCCTTCGTGACCTGGGGAACCAACCCGGGACAGGGTGTGTCACTCTCCGCCAAGGTCCCGTCTCCAGAGGAATTCGGCGACGAAAACGCCAAGGCAGCCGCGGAGCGCGCCCTGCAGTACATGGGGCTGGAAGCGGGCACTCCCATGAAGGACATCCGGGTAGACACCGTCTTCCTCGGTTCGTGCACCAACTCCCGCATGGAGGACCTCCGGGCCGCGGCGGACATCATCCGCGGACGGCAGAAAGATCCCAACGTACGGATGCTCGTGGTGCCCGGCTCGGCCCGCGTGCGGCTCGAAGCCGAAGCCGAGGGCCTGGACAGGGTGTTCAAGGACTTCGGTGCGGAGTGGCGCTTTGCCGGTTGCTCCATGTGCCTGGGTATGAACCCTGACCAGCTCGAGGTGGGGGAGCGCTGCGCGTCCACCTCGAACCGCAACTTTGAGGGCCGGCAGGGAAAGGGCGGCAGGACCCACCTGGTCTCGCCGGTAGTGGCAGCCGCCACCGCTGTCCGCGGAACGCTCAGTTCGCCGTCGGACCTCGATCCTGCCCCGGTGGTTGAGCCTGCCGAAACCGCCGCCGTCCGCACCGCCGTAGCCTAGGAAGACACTATGGAAAAGTTCACCAAGCACACCGGCATCGGCGTACCGCTGCGCCAGAGCAACGTCGACACTGACCAGATCATCCCCGCGGTGTACCTCAAGCGCATCACCCGCACCGGCTTTGAGGACGCACTGTTCTCTGCTTGGCGCAAAGACCCGTCCTTCATTCTTAACCAGGAGCCGTTCAGTTCCGGTTCTGTCCTGGTCGCCGGACCGGACTTCGGCACGGGTTCCTCACGCGAGCACGCCGTGTGGGCACTGAAGGATTACGGCTTTAAGGCTGTCCTGTCCTCCCGGTTCGCCGACATTTTCCGGGGCAACTCGGGAAAGCAGGGTCTGCTGGCCGCTGAAGTCGCGCAGGATGACATTGAGCTCATCTGGAAAACGCTGGAGAATGCGCCGGGCACCGAGGTGACGGTAGACCTCGAGTCCAAGACTGTGGTTTGCGGCAACGTCGTGGCCCCGCTGGCCATTGACGACTACACCCGCTGGCGCCTCCTCGAAGGCCTTGACGACATTGGACTGACCCTCAAGCACGAGGAAGACATCACCGTCTACGAGGCAACCCGTCCGTCGTTCAAGCCGAAAACGCTGCCGGCACGGTTGTCCTAGCCTGCGGCTTAGACTAATCCGGAAAGAGGCCGCCGCGATTCTGTTAAGGTTCTTCAATGCAAAAAAACGTGATGATCTATGGCAGTTGTGTGTCCAGGGACGCATTTGAAGAACTTGGACCCGGCTACTCACTGCTCGGTTATGTCGCCCGGCAGTCCATGATTAGCGCGTTGTCCAAGCCCACGGAACTTCTAAACGGGGATGCACTCGGATCAGCTTTCCAAAACCGGTCACTGTCCGGCGATGTGAAGTCAAATTTGCTGCCTACGCTTCGGCGCTTCGCAGAGGACATCGACCTGTTTGTCATAGACCTGACGGATGAACGGCTAGGTGTTATCCGACTGCCCGACGGCAGTTACGTGACCCGATCTGCTGAACTGGCGAGTTCTGGAAGGCTCGGGAACGTCAGGGGAACCCGTCGCAACATTGACGCTGCGACAGAAGAGCACTGGAACCTTTGGGAGTCTGCCGCAACCAGGCTGTTTGGGGCACTGACCACCATGGGGCTCCGTGAGAAGACCCTGATCCTGAACACGCCATGGGCGGAAGTGACTGACGCAGGACAGAAGGTAGATTCCTTCCGTGGTTTGAACCAGGATGCAGAACTGACCGCCTACCTGGCCGAATGCTGTGCCCACATCAGGTCGCTTGGTTTTAACGTGGCTACCCTCCCTGGGGAGTTGAGGGTCGCTAGCTCGGATCATAAATGGGGCCCGGCGCCGTACCATTTCGGCTCACGCGCCAACTCTTGGATTGCGGCGCAAATGAGATCTGCCGAGCAAGGGATTCTAAGTCTTCAACTATCTTCCGCCTCAACGCTCAAGTCTTAGCCCTGTAGGGCGTGGTATTTCGGTTCGGTAACGCAACCTCCTATGCTTGGGTGGAGTCTTTGCAAGGCTTGGGGGCGAAGTAAGCGTAAGGAAACCGGTAAATGAGCAGTAGTATCCTGACAATCAGTGGCGGAGTTCCCTTGGCTGGGCGCGTCAGCGTCCGTGGGGCCAAGAACCTCGTACCCAAGGCGATGGTGGCGGCGTTGCTTGGCAACGAGCCTTCCGTTTTGCGGAACGTGCCGGAGATCAAGGATGTTGAGGTCGTCACGTCGCTGTTGCAACTCCACGGCGTCACGGTAGTCAAGGACCCGGTAACCGGCGATCTCACCCTGGACCCCAAGGCTGCGAAGACTGCGCCAAGTGCTGCCATTGACGCGCACGCCGGTGATTCACGGATCCCGATACTGCTCTGCGGACCCCTGATCCACGCCATTGGCGAGGCTTTTATTCCGGACCTGGGTGGCTGCAAAATCGGTGACCGGCCCATCGACTACCACCTGAACGTGCTGCGGCAGTTCGGTGCCGTCGTGGAAAAGCGGCCGGGCGGCATTCATATTTCCGCGCCCAAGGGACTGCATGGTGCCAAGATTTCGCTGCCCTACCCGTCTGTTGGCGCCACCGAACAGGTCCTGCTCAGTGCCACCCGTGCTGAGGGAATCACCGAACTGTCCGGAGCAGCCACTGAGCCGGAGATTATCGACCTCATCGCTGTCCTGCAGAAGATGGGCGCCATTATCAGTGTGCAGACGGATCGGACCATCCGGATCGAAGGCGTCAGGGCCCTGGGAGGCTATAACCACAAGGCGCTCTCGGACCGTAATGAATCGGCGTCGTGGGCTTCTGCCGCGCTGGTTACCCGGGGCGACATCTTCGTTGAGGGTGCCTCCCAGCGGGACATGATGACGTTCCTCAATACCTACCGGAAGGTGGGCGGCGGAATGGACATCGGCGACGACGGCATCCGTTTCTACCACAAGGGCGGCAAGCTCAACCCGCTGGTCCTGGAAACAGATGTCCACCCTGGTTTTATGACTGACTGGCAGCAGCCCCTGGTCGTTGCCCTGACCCAGGCCGACGGCGTGTCGATCGTACACGAGACGGTCTACGAGAACCGCTTCGGGTTCACCGACGCACTGATCCGCATGGGAGCCAGCATCCAGGTGCACCGGGAATGCCTGGGCAGTGTCCCGTGCCGCTTCGGCCAGCGGAACTTCCTGCACTCAGCCGTCATTTCCGGGCCTACGCACCTCACCGGAACGGACATCAATATTCCAGACCTTCGCGGTGGCTTCAGCCATCTCATCGCCGCCCTCGCGGCAACGGGAACGTCCAGGGTCACCGGCATCGACATCATTAATCGTGGTTACGAACGGTTTACCGAGAAGCTGGCCGGCCTGGGCGCCGACTTCGACATCGCCACTGCAAAGCAGCGGTGACCCGGTGAAGGAATCGAAAAAGAGCGCCGCCACTTTTGTCGTCATCGCCGCTGTAGTGCGTACGGTTCTCAACGCCATGATGAACCGGAAATGGGAGGGCACCGAAAGGCTGCCCGCTGGAGGATTCATCGCGGCTCCCAATCACTGCACCGAGATAGATCCCCTGGTAGTGGGGCATATGCTCTACAACCAGAAACGTGCGCCGCATTTCCTTGCCAAGGGCTCACTGTTCAAAGTGCCCGTGCTGCGCTGGGTCCTGAAGGCCACCAAACAAATTCCTGTGGAACGCTCGACGGCGGGAGCCAACCGTTCGCTGCAACTGGCGCTTGAGATTGTGGAAGAGGGCGGGGCAATCATCATCTACCCCGAAGGCACGCTGACGCGGGATCCGGCCATGTGGCCGATGAAGGGCCACACCGGCGCCGCGAGGCTTGCCCTCGAAGCAGGTATTCCCGTTGTGCCCATTGCGCACTGGGGTGCGCACGAACTTTTCCCGCGCTATGCAAAGAGCTTCAACCTGTTTCCCCGGAAGACTTCCAGAATCCTGGTCGGCGAGCCGGTGGACCTCAGCGCTTTTTCCGGCCGCCCGCTGGACAAGGCCACGCTGACTGAAGCCACTGACGTCATTATGGATGCCATCACCGCTCTGCTGGCCGAGCTGCGCCAGGAGGAACCGCCGGCTGAGCGGTGGGATCCCGCCAAGAACAAGCAGGCAGCACACGGCCGGTTCGTTGAACGCGGCGAAGATACACGCTTCCCTGAAGGAACTGCTGATGGAGCAGGCCGGCCGTGAGTGGTGCAGTGGTGAGTGCCGGACTGGCCGCGCGCCTGGCTGTTCCGGCTTCTTCGATCGCAGTCCTGGGGGCGGGGTCGTGGGGAACAACGTTCGCGAAGGTCCTGGCCGATGCGGCCACGGCTTCCGGCAACGAAACCGCCATCCGGCTCTGGGGGAGGCGCCCGGAGGTCGTAGATGAAATCAACATCAAGAGGCGCAATTCGCAGTACCTCAAGGACGTTGAACTGCCGCCGAGCATCACAGCTTCCATGGACGTGGCCCAGGTACTGGACGGGGCCGGGCTCGTGGTCCTGGCGGTACCGGCACAGTCGCTCCGGCTCCAGCTCCGGGAGTGGAAACCGCTGATCGCTGCCGATGCCGTAGTTGTATCCCTGATGAAGGGCCTGGAGCTGACTTCGGACGCCCGGATGAGCGAGGTCATCAGCGAAGAACTGGGGATCGACTCCAGGCGAATTGCCGTCGTTTCCGGACCCAACCTGGCCATGGAGATCGCCCGCGAGGAACCCACCGCCTCAGTGGTTGCCAGTGCTGATGCCGAGATCGCCGCCTGGATGGCCAGGGCCTGCACGGCCCCCTATTTCCGCCCATACACGAGCACCGACGTCGTGGGTGTTGAAATTGGCGGGATCGTGAAGAACGTGATCGCCCTGGCTGTGGGCATCTGCGAGGGCAAGCAGATGGGCGACAACACCAAGGCATCAGTGATCACCCGCGGACTGGCCGAAACCACCAGACTTGCCCTGGCACTGGGCGGCACGGCCCACACCCTGTCGGGACTCGCCGGCCTGGGGGACCTGGTAGCCACCTGCTCGTCCGCCCTGTCCCGGAACCATACGGCCGGCCGGCTGTTGGGGAAGGGACTCACGCTGGACGAGGTGACGGCCGAAATGAACCAGACAGCCGAGGGCATCAAGTCCAGCCAGGCCGTGCATGAACTCGCGGGCAAGCTCGGAGTCGACATGCCGATTACCGCTGCTGTGGTGGCTGTGCTGGCCGGAAAAGTGTCCGTAGACCAACTCGGGCAACTGCTGCTGGCCCGGGAACTGAAATCCGAAGGCGATTACTGAGAATGACCTCAAACCAGATACAGGACCCCAGGGATGGAACGGCCAAGCCGCGCGTGGCGATACTCTTTGGCGGCCGCTCCAGCGAGCATGCCGTCAGTTGTGTCACAGCTGCGGGAGTACTGGGTGCCATCAACCGGGACAAGTATGAGGTCATTCCCATAGGGATCGCCAAGTCGGGGCAGTGGGTCCTCGCAACCGGGGACCTCAGCGGGTGGTCATTGGCCGGTTCTTCGCTGCCTGAGGTTCCGGCCTCGTCCCAGACGGTGACGCTGGCCGAAATCGGCGGGGCGCAGCAGTTGATCGTTGCTGCTCCCAATGAAATTCCCCAGGAACTCGGCACCGTTGACGTCGTCTTTCCGCTGCTGCACGGGCCGTTCGGCGAGGACGGAACTATCCAGGGACTGTTGGAGCTTTCGGATACGCGCTACGTCGGCGCCGGAGTCCTGGCATCCGCAGTGGGCATGGACAAGCACTACATGAAGGTGGTGTTTGAGGCGGCAGGGCTGCGGGTCGGGCCCTATGTGGTGGTGACCGACCGGCAGTGGGCCACCGAACCGGAAAAGGTCAGGAAGCGTGTTGACCGGCTCGGGTACCCCGTCTTCGTCAAGCCCGCCCGGGCCGGTTCGTCCATGGGCATCTCCAAGGTTGACTCGCTGGACGGGCTGGACGCGGCCATCGAGGAGGCCCGCCGGCACGATCCCAAGCTTGTGATTGAAGCCGGAATCACCGGGCGTGAAATCGAATGTGCCGTGTTGGAGGGCCGTGGCAACAGCGGTCCGCGGACGTCGCTGCCGGGTGAAATCGCAGTAGCCGGTGAAGGCCACGACTTTTACGACTTCAACGCCAAGTACGTGGACGACGCCGCTGCACTGAGTTGCCCGGCGGATATTCCTGAGGACGCCATTGACCGGGTGCGGGAACTTGCTGCGACAGCTTTTGACGCCGTCGGCGCCGAGGGACTCAGCCGAGTCGATTTCTTCTACACGCCAAAGGGGGAGCTGATCATCAACGAAATCAACACGATGCCCGGCTTCACTCCCAAGAGCATGTACCCGCAGATGTGGGCCGCCTCGGGGCTGGAGTACGCCGATCTCATTGACGAACTGATCCATCTCGCGCTGGCCCGGAAAACCGGGCTGCGCTAGTCCGGTGTTGAGCGTGTCGAAACCTACTGACCGGTTGGCACGTCCTGGAGTTCCTCCTGGCCCACACAATTCCTCGCGGCGGGGATTTTCGCGGCTGCGCCGGAAAGGTCTGCCAGCACTGTAGCGGAGCTGATGGAGTTCGGATCGAACAGGATCTCGGTGGCAGGTTCCCGGCCGTAAGTGGTGAGGGTCCAGGCAGGATCTCCCTCCTTGATGACCCAATCGACGTCGTTCACGGTGACACAGCGGTCCGTGGTGGGCCCGGGGACGTTCACCCCGCAGCGAAGGATCACCTGCGAGGGATCGCCCCACGCCGCCGTCGCCTGGCCGTTGGTCTTGCGAAGTCCGGCGTCGCCGATGGAGTCCGGGAGGGCAACCATCATGGGTGCGCAGGCGGGGTTGGCTGCATCCTGGGCGGCGGTAACGTCAACCACCGGGGAGCAGGCGCTGAGGGCCAGGCTTCCGGCAAGGAGCAGGAGGCCTGGGACTGTGAAACGGCAAAGGAGACTAGGAAATGGCACCGCACCAGCCTACTCGGCAGGCAAGAGTGAGATCGAACCCGGATAGCGCTGCTGAACCATCGCGCTGAAGCCAGGAGACGGCTTCGATGATGACTATGACCTATGATGAAATCCGGAACATCGGAGGACAAATGTGCAACTCTTGATTCCGATATCGCCGCCCAGACCTGCATGCACAGAGTCGATGGCGGAAGCAATTGGTTTGGGGACGGTTAGAAATGAAGATCAGTCATGCAGCGCGCCGGTGTACGGCTACTTTCACCTGCGCCGTGATGCTGACCATTGTTGTGCCAGCCGCTGCCCTGGCTGATGACCAGACGTCTCCGGCCGTAGTTCTGCCATTGCCAGGGCCCATTACCGATCCGGGTGGTCAGGATCCCGCGCCCACAACGGGACCCGGAAGCGAGGATCCTGGGCCTGTTACGGAACCCCCTGGGGAGGATGCTGATCCTGTTACGGAGCCTGGCGGCGAAGTGCCAGGTCCTGGCGGAGAGCCCGCCTTCGAGCCAGTGATACCTCCAGTAGAAGGGCAACCGCCATCAGAGGTCCAACTGCCTGCTCTACCTGCTCAGGTTCCTGTACCGGTGCAGCCATTCATTCCCGAAATACCAGCAGCCGAGGTTGATGAACCGGTTTTTATCACCGAAACCGCTACGCCGAGCCCTACTCCGACCACTGCACCGGAGACTTCCGCCGCTGCAGCTCCGGCATCCCTTCCCGCGCCTATGAGCAAGGCCATTGACTCCGTTGTTGCTACGGCATCCGGCAGCCCCTTACATGTCCAAGTTCTTACCATTGCTGCCCTGCTCGGTGCCGGATTCCTGTACTTTCGAGTACTGGGGTCCAAAGGCCGTCGTTCGCCGATTGCACCGGGCAAGTAGGGGCGTGACTGATCTGGAACGTAAGACCATTGGACGCAGTTCCCAACACCCTCGTCTGACGCTACTCACGCATTCGTACTGGCCCGAAAGCAGTCCGCCCCAACGCCGTTGGTCTGCCCTGGTCCGCGAATTGGATGCGGCGGGCTGGCAGATTGACGTAGTA
The DNA here is from genome assembly GCF_055361265.1 of Pseudarthrobacter sp. TRD_SC_9. Taxonomy (NCBI): domain Bacteria; kingdom Bacillati; phylum Actinomycetota; class Actinomycetes; order Micrococcales; family Micrococcaceae; genus Pseudarthrobacter; species Pseudarthrobacter sp. TRD_SC_9. Next base: position 2,332,730 of record NZ_CM143956.1, on the reverse strand, counting down.
ACTCCAGTGGCACATACGCCGCACGGCCGCCGGGAGCTTCCGCCGAGCGTGGCAGGCCAGCCGTTTTGCAGGCAGCTCGGAAAGTATTCCGAACTGATCCGGCGTGTTCCGTACCTGCGCCATGGAAATTCGCACGTGGCGAAGTTTATTGACCAATGCTTTTCCGCCCTTATGTCCATTCCCGCAGGTCTGCTCAGCAGGCGTTCCGACCTGCTGTTGGTCACGGCGCCCAGCCTTCCAATGCTTGGGGCGGGCTACGTTCTGTCGCGGCTGCGCAAGGTTCCGCTCATTGTTGAGATGCGTGACGCCTGGCCGGACCTGGCCCGTGACGCCCGCTTGGTGTCCGGGAACGTGAAGAGTTTAGCCGAACGGGCAGTCGACTTTGTCCAACGCAGGGCGGACCTAGTGGTGACAGTTACCGAAGGATTCGCGGATACTTTACGCGCCAGAGGCCTGAAAAACGTGGCCACCGTCAGCAACGGTGTACTGCTCGATTCGCTACCCGTACTGGAACCGCCGGCGCTTGAAAGGCCGAATTTTGAGGCTCTCTACCTGGGCAACCACGGGAAGAGTCAACGGCTCGAGGTAGCCATTCAGGCGAGTGCCCTGGTTGGGGATTCGATGCATTTGCACATGGTGGGACACGGCGTTCAGCGGCCCGCCCTGGAGCGGCTCGCCGAAGAGCTGGATGCTCCCGTAACCTTCCACGACTCACTGCACGGACGCGAAGTGATGGAGCGCTACGCTGCGGCGGACACCTGCATTGTGTCCCTGCGTGATGACTGGAAATCGTTTGAAACCACAGTCCCGTCCAAGACCTATGAAGTCCTGGCCATCGGCCGCCACGTCACGGGCATCGTCCTGGGCGAAGCTGCCCGGATACTGGAAGATGCTGGCGCTGGGCACATCGTCCCCAGCAATCCGGAGGCCGTTGCTGCATTGTGGCGTCAACTGGCAGCCGACCGGGGACAACTGGTGCGTAATTCTGACAGCCGGCAGTGGGTCAAGCAACACGCCGACTATCCCTTGCTGGCTGCACAGTACATGGAACTGCTGAGCGATCTCCTGGCCTCAAAAAAGGCTGCCTCCAGAAGATGAATCAGCAACTGACAAATCTTCGCCTCGCGGCCGGAACTGCCAGCCAGCATCTGGTTGATGACCCGGCTTTGTTGTTCCTCCAGGTTTCCCGACGTCTTCCCGCCCGGGTTATCCAGCCATTGGCCACGCTGGCATCCCGCGGTTATGGAGCCAACAGCACCGCTGTTCCTGCGCTGCTTGCCGGTCTGATCAAGGGGGAAGAAGCCCGCGTCGTTCGGCTACTGGAGAAGTCTGTTCAGAGCGCACAGCTGACCCCGGACCACGCCCGGGCTATGGCTGATATCGCCCTCGTGGCCAATCGGCCGGATATCGCCGACGCCCTGTTGTCCCACTCCGTTGGTGCCTCCCGTTTGAATCCCCTCAAAGCCCGAAGGTCTTGGTACAGCGGCGACGCAAGTGCCGCCGTCGCGCATTTGGAAAACGCCAACACCGGCGCTGAACGCCGGCAGGGGGCGCGTCTCGCTGCGGAACTCCGAATCCTCGAGGGATGGCGCCCACACCTCCCACCTGTGGACTTCACTCCCCTTCCAAAGCGGGTGTTGCATCTGCTGACAAACTCGCTGCCTCACACAGCCAGCGGTTACGCGCAGCGTTCACATTCCATCCTGAGTGCTCAGCGTGACGCTGGTTGGGACGTCCTGGCGGTGACCCGCATCGGGTACCCGGTTCAGGTGGGTAAGCTCTTGGCCAGTGCCGAAGACGTTGTGGATGGCGTCACCTACCGGCGGCTGTTGCCGCCCCGGTTGGCCGCCACCATGGACGGTCGCTTGCAGCAGCAGGCTGAGGCACTGTTGGCAGTTGCAATGGAATTCCGGCCCACCGTGCTGCACACAACCACGCATTACGTCAATGCCCTAGTGGTGCGGGCCGTTGCGGAGGCGCTGGGCATTCCTTGGGTCTACGAGGTCCGCGGACAACTTGCGGACACCTGGGCCGCGACTCGCGGGCCTGAAGCAGTGTTGAGTGAACGCTACCGGCTGTTCAGTGAACGCGAGGCAGAGTCTATGCGGTCGGCAAACCTGGTGGTGACGCTTGGGCGGGCGATGAAGGAGAACATCATTTCCTCAGGAGTTCCCGAGGAAAACGTTCTGGTGGCACCGAACGCCGTGGGTGGAGAGTTCCTTAAGGAACCGTTAGCTCCGGCCGACGCCCGGCGGGCACTTGGACTGGATCCCGGCACGCAACTCATCGGCACGGTGAGCAGTCTGGTGGGGTATGAGGGGCTGGACGATCTTATTACCGCCTTCGGCCTACTGGCGTCGAAGCAACCTGATCTGAATCTTCTGATTGTGGGTGACGGTGTTGTGCTGCCCGAACTCAAGGAACAGGCGCGGGTTGCCGCTTTGTCAGAGCGAGTAATTTTCACCGGACGGGTGCCGCGAAGCCAGGCTCATCTGTATCACCAAGCTTTGGACGTTTTTGTTGTTCCGCGTAAAGATCTCGCCGTGACGCGGGATGTGACACCATTGAAACCGGTAGAGGCGATGGCTGCTGCTCGCCCTGTGGTGGCCAGTCGGCTGCCGGCCTTGGCCGAAATCGTGAATGACGGCGATACCGGCTTGTTGTGCAGCAGCCAAGGCCCGGCAGATATGGCTGCAAAGCTGGAGACATTGCTGGCGGATGACCAGAAGCGCATCCGCATGGGCCGCAAGGGGCGGCAAACAGTGCTGGATTCCAGGACATGGACAGCAAACGCACAGTCCGTCAGCGCGGCCTACGAGAGAATTTTGGAGCAGTACCGGTGACAATTCAGACGCCCACCGTGCCGGAAGGCCCAAAGCCGACTGTGGTGGAAACCTCGGTCAATCTTCGTGGCCTTAGGCGCGTCGGCCAGCGGCCGCCGTTCCTTGATTACCTGGTCGCGCTTTGGGACTACCGACACTTCATCTTCTATGACGCCCAGGCCCGTATCCAGACGGGGAATGAACAGGATCATCTTGGACGGTTGTGGCTGATCCTGGGGCCGTTGCTCAACGGTCTAATGTTTTATCTCATCATGGGTGTGTTGCTCAATTCAGGGCGGGGGATCGAGAACTTTGTATCCTTTCTTATCATCGGTGTTTTCCTTTTCCAGATGTCGACACGCGCAGTCAGTAGGTCGTCGAAGATTATCACGAGCAATAAAAATGTGATTCATGCCTTTCAGTTTCCCCGCGCAAGTTTAGTCCTGGCTTCCAACGTCAGGGAGTTATTAGCCAACATTCCGGTGCTTATTACGATGCTTGTTCTGGTGATAGTACTTCCACCCAGTGAAGAGATTAGTTGGCGGTGGCTCCTCCTGTTGCCCATTGTGAGCCTGCAATTCCTCTTCAACTTGGGTCTTGGTTTGATTCTGGCTAGGGTCGTTTCCGGCTTCAACGACGCCAGCCAGATCATCTCGTACGCGATGCGTCTCTGGATGTACGCGTCATGTTTGTTCTTTTCCATCGAGCGCTTTAACGAATTTCCCGTGATGAAGACGATTATGGAGTTTAACCCGCTCTACAACGTGTTGCATTTGGCCCGCGAATGCTTGCTCTATAGCAGTGTCGGGGATTGGCGGGCCTGGTCGATTCTTGCCCTCTGGGCGCTCGGTACCCTCGCCGTCGGCATGGTTTTCTTCTGGAAGGGGGAGGAAAGCTATGGACGGGAACTCTGAACTTGATTTTGTGCAGGGAGCGCCTGCCGTTGTAGTGGACAAGGTCACCATGACCTACCGCACCACCAGCCGGTCACACAGTTCGATCTCAGCTGATGCCAAGAAGACTTTTGGCATTCGACGACTCGGGGGCCTCACTAAAACCGTTGACGTGCCTGCACTCAAGGAACTATCCTTGGTGGTCCAACACGGCGAATCCGTGGGGATTATTGGCCGGAACGGTTCAGGAAAAAGCACCCTTCTCAAGCTGATCGGCGGTCAGGTCCCGCCCACAACGGGCGCCGTGTACGCCACCTCCACACCTGTGATGCTCGGCGTGAATGCTGCGTTGATTCCCGGGCTGTCTGGGGATCAGAACATCGTCCTGGGGTGCCTGGCAATGGGTATGAGCCACGCCCAGATCAACGCGAAGTATGACGAAATCGTGGAGCTTTCCGGTTTGGAAGAAGCAATCCATATGCCGATGAAATCCTATTCGGCCGGAATGGGTTCCCGCCTTCGGTTCGCGATCGCCGCAGCCATCGATCCCGAGATTCTTATTATTGACGAGGCTTTGAATACCGGCGATGCGCAGTTCAAGGACCGAACCCGTAAGAAGATGCTGGAACTCCTGGACCAGGCTGGAACCGTTTTTTTGGTCAGTCACAGCATGCCCACCATCACAGATCTCTGTAACAGGGTCATCTGGATTGACCAAGGCGAATTGCTTGCAGACGGCGAGCCGGCCCAAGTGATTAAGTGGTACCGGATGTTCACACAGAAACTTGCTGAAAGCGATCGTATAGGCGCTATGAAATTGCGCCGCCGAATGATCAACACCCTGATTGTGGCAGATGTCAGCGATCGAAACTTTACTCGGAGAACGCGGGCGTGAAGAAGAGCATCGCCAACGCCCGCAAGTTTATCTGGCACCTGCGCGCCGGGGGGCCAAAGCAAGTTCGCACCTGGTTGGAGCGAGAGTCTTACGAGGCAGGGCACCGCAAACTAGAAACCATCAGGGGTGCTGAAGGGGCGTGGACGGGGCGCGGAAAAAAGAAGCGCTTGCAGTTCAAGCCAACGGATCCAAGCGGCGTTCGCGGCAGGGATCGTCCGAAACCCCGAGTGGCCGTCATCCTCGATGAATTCTCTGCTCTCGGCTTCGACTTCGAGTGGGACTGCATCGCCCTGTCGCCAAAGACATGGCGGGAGGATCTTGCCGGGCGGGAAATTGACTTCCTCTTCGTCGAATCGGTGTGGCATGGACGAAGTGGTCGTTGGTCCGGAAAGATCGCCCGGACTGAACACCCGGGCGCTTTGGCCGAGATTGTCGAATGGTGCAACCAGCGAGCCACTCCCACTGTTTTCTGGAACAAGGAAGATCCTCCGCACTACCTGGACTTCCTGCCTGCGGCCAGGCTGTTTGATTTTGTCTTCACCAGTGATGCCGGACGCATACCTGCTTACCGCAACGATCTGGGCCACGAAAACGTCGCAGTACTCCCGTTTGCTGCCCAGCCAGCAGTTCACAATCCAGTACGGCCCAAGTTTGGGTGGCACAGCCGGGACGTCGCGTTCGGTGGCATGTACTTCACCGAGAAGTATCCCGAACGCCGTCAGCAACTCGACATGCTTCTTGGCGCCGCCTCGGCGGCTTCGGATTCCATGCCGATCGGTCTGGAGATTTTTTCCCGACAAGCAGGCGGCGATGCCCGCTACGCGTTTCCGGCCGAGTATGCAGCCCGTGTTGTGGGCTCTTTGGACTATCCGCAAATGCTCACGGCTTACAAGGCCTATAAGACATTCCTGAATGTAAACTCCGTGGTTGATTCCACGACGATGTGTTCGCGCCGCGTCTTTGAAATTGTTGCGGCGGGTTCAGCCGTTGTTACCACCCCCAGTCCCGCCATCGAAACCTATTTCCGGCCGGATGAAATATTTACAGTCTCCTCGGAAGCGGAAGCTGAACAGCTGCTAAGGGCATTGCAGCGGAATCCAGGCATCGCTGAACGCCAGCTACATAGGGGTCAACGACGGATCTGGAAAGAGCACACCTACCAGACCCGCAGCAACCAGATCATCGAGTTGGCTGTCCCGGGAATGGCTGTGGAGAAACAAGGTCGGCCCGTATCTGCTTTGGTCTCAACAATTCGCCCCTGGCAGCTGGAACACGTTTTTAGGACTGTGGGAAGCCAACGCGACGTCGATGTCGAACTGGTGCTGCTGACACACGGCTTCACCGCGGACGGTAACCAGATACGGAAGCTCCAGGACGAGTTCGGTGTATCCAACGCAAAGATTTTGACCGCGGACCGTTCTGAATCCTTGGGTCGTTGTCTCAACCTTTGCGTTGATGCGGCGTCCGGCGACGTCCTGACGAAAATGGACGACGACGACTTCTACGCTCCGGATTACTTGAGTGATCAGCTGTACGCGCTGGAGTACTCCCGGGCGGATGTCGTCGGAAAACAAGCACATTACATGCACCTCGAACAGCGTAACGCCACCATTCTTCGGTTCCCGGAGTGGGAGCATCGGTATACTCGGACCGTGATGGGGCCGACGATCATGGGCTCCGCGGGAACCTTCCGGGCCAACCCCTTTGATGATGTCGGGAGTGGGGAGGACAGTCTTTTCCTCAAACTGGTGGTTCAGGCTGGTGGATCCATCTATGCGGCTGACAGGTTCAACTACTGCCAGCTGCGATCCGGAGAGGGACACACCTGGCAAGTCAGTGAAGAAGCATTGCTCGCCACTGGTGACGTCAGATTTTTTGGTAACTACAGGGATGAAGTCTCTGTCTGACAAAGGGGGGTTTCCCGCATGAACAAAATTGAAAACGTAGCAGTCATCGGATTGGGTTACATAGGATTGCCAACTGCTGCAATACTCGCGGCCAACGGCATTGTGGTTATTGGTGTGGACGTCAATGACAACACGATCGACGCCGTCAACAGGGGTGAGGTGCCCTTCGTAGAGCCCGACCTTGCCTTGTATGTGGCTGGGGCTGTAACCCAGCATAAGTTGAGCGCTTCGCGTGATACTCCGGCTGTGCAGGCTTACATCGTTGCTGTTCCCACACCCTTTAACCCGGACCGCACCGGCGACGTGACGTACATCAAGGCAGCAGCACGCAACATTGCTCCGCAGCTTGTGGGTGGAGAGCTGATCATCCTCGAGTCCACGTCCCCTCCCGGCACCACCCAGCTCCTGGGTGATTACCTGATCAGCCTGCGCCCGGATCTCAGCCTTGATGGTGCTGCTGGCAAGCCCGCCATCCATGTAGCCCACTGCCCGGAGCGAGTGCTGCCCGGCCGCATCATGATTGAACTTGTGACAAACGACAGGATTGTGGGCGGTCTGACTCCTGAGGCAGCTGAGCTGGCCAAGGCCCTGTACGCAGTTTTCTGCCAGGGCGAAATCCTTGTCACCGACGCGATCACCGCCGAGATGGCCAAGTTGGTCGAGAACTCCTACCGCGACGTCAACATTGCCTTTGCAAACGAGCTGTCCGTGATCAGCGACAAGCTTGGCATCAACGTCTGGGAACTGATCAAGCTCGCCAACCACCACCCGCGTGTGAACATCCTGCAACCGGGCCCCGGCGTGGGCGGCCACTGCATCGCGGTTGACCCTTGGTTCATTGTTGCTGCGGCTCCAGAAGATGCCCAGCTGATCCGACAAGCCCGCGAGACGAACGACCAGAAGCCGGATTGGGTAGTCGACAGGACCATCCGAGCTGTGAACGGAATGATCAATCCCAAGGTTGCGGTTCTTGGACTCGCCTTCAAGGCGAATATCGACGACCTGCGGGAATCGCCATCTGTTGCCATTGTTGAGCGACTCAGTGCCAAGCTCGATGGCGCGGAACTGCTGGTAGTTGAACCGCATGTGACCCAGCTGCCCCGCCAGCTGAGCGGGCTCACCAATGTGCAGCTCGGTGATTTGGATGAGTCCATTGCGTCAGCCGACGCCGTGCTGCTGTTGGTAGATCATGATGACTTCAAGGAATTCGACCACTCAGTTCTGGCAGGAAAGCCGTTGGTAGATACCCGCGGAATCTGGCAGTAGAAATGTGCGGAGCTGACGGGAACCTGTGAAACATCCTGACGAGAGTGTGCAGACGTCGGCAGTGCAGCTGGCAAAACGTCGGCTCTACGCTGCGGACATCGACAAGCTGATTGCTGACTACGAGAACTTGCGCCGGAAAGAGAGCGAGGCGTCTCGCAAGGCTGAGGACCTGGCCAAGGATCTCGCCGCCATGCGACGGGCCCGGGATTCTTTCAAGGCCAAGCACGATGTCCTGAAGACTGATAATCAACGCCTCAAGGAAACATTGAGTGCACTGCGCAGGTCGCAGAGCCTCAAGGTAGGCAGGATGATTACGAGGCCCGCCAGTGCTGTCCGTTCATTGCCCGGCAGGATTGCTTCAGCACTCGGTTCCAGCCAAGCGATGCCGTTGAAAGCGCCGGCCGCTCTTGAGCCGAGTCTGGCGCATCAGTCCCGGAACCCTGGACAAGCTACTACAGGGCCCAAGAAGAAGGTGGCAAACCAGCAAGATTATTCAGCCCTGGTCCAGGACTTTGCGTCCAACCCTTCCAAGAGCGCGCTGTATATGCTGATAACGCACGAGTATTTCGTCCGTGGCGAAGTCGCCTTACCTGCCGAACGTATCGCTGCCAACCGGGATCTGGTCAAGGAAATGTCCGTGGCGGAGGCACAGATTGCCGGCAACATTCTGGGGCAGGCTGCCATATTCAAAACGCCACCGTTCATCTCACCACGCCAACCCAACTACGGATACCTACCCGAGCATGGCCGGGTGATGTACTGCGCCCACAGCACCGGCCAGTTCAACAGCAACGGTTATTCCACCCGGACAGCAGGACTCGTGGCAGGGCTGAAAGAGCGGGGCGAAGACGTCTTCGTCGTTGCCCGCCCGGGATATCCGTGGGATGTGAAAACCGACGTGTCCGCTGTGGGAAAGCGAAGGTTTGAAGAGAACGTATCGGGCGTGCGCCACATCTATAATCCGGGCCCCAGCTGGACCCAGGAACCCTTGGACCGATACGTCGGGCGTTCCGTGGATGTGTTCGTCAGGGAGGCCCAGCGCAGCAGGGCTTCAGTAATTCATGCAGCGTCCAACTACGTCACTGCACTTCCGGCTTTGATGGCAGCGCGGAGGCTTGGAGTTCCCTTCGTCTACGAAGTTAGAGGACTTTGGGAGATCACGGAACTGTCAGATAAGCCCGGTTGGTCAGAATCGGACCGCTTTCAGTTGGCCGCCGGACTGGAGGCACTCGTCGCCCGGGAGGCGGATGAGGTTCTCGCCATCACGGCGCAAGTCAAAGCGGAGCTGGTTCGTCGAGGCGTTGATCCGCAGAGGATCACGTTGCTGCCGAATTCTGTGGACACAGTGAAGTTTTCACCAATGCCGCCTCTGCCGGGATTCCGCAAGAAGCTCGGAATCCCAGAAACGTCGGTGCTGGTCGGATATGCGGGAAGCCTAGTTGCCTATGAAGGGCTTCCGGACCTCTTAGCTTCGATGAAGATTGTGGCTCAGCAGGGAATCGATGCACACCTGCTGGTGGTAGGCGATGGAAAGCAGCTCCCGGAGCTGAAAGATCTCGCCAAGGACCTGCAAATTGAGCATCTGGTTACTTTCACGGGCCGCGTACCGGCCAAGTCCATCCCCGGTTACCTGAGCCTCTTTGACATCGCACCTTGCCCCCGGCGCCGGCTGCCCGTTACCGAGATGGTCTCTCCCCTGAAACCGCTTGAAGCAATGGCAAGTGGTAAAGCCGTGGTGCTCACCGACCTGGCACCGTTGCGTGACATCGCAGGCTCGGAACGGCAGCGTGCACTCTTGTGTGAACCGGAGAACCCGGTGTCACTTGCAGAGGCAATTGTTCGTTTGGCTCTGGACCCAGAGTTGCGGGCTGCCCAAGGGAGGCGCGGCAGGTTATGGACGCTTGAGCACCGCACTTGGGCGCGCACCGGAGAAGTTGCCACGGCTGTGCATCAGAGATTGCGGGAGAGCAGGAACGACAGAACGGTAATTCCGGCGGCCCGGGTCAGGGATCTCAAGATCGGGATCATTTCAGACGAGTTCACCTTCCAGGGCCTTGCGCCGGAGGCACAGTTTGTCGCGCTGAAGCCAGCTACGTGGCGTACTCAGTTGCAGGACGAACCGATAGACGCCCTCTTTGTGGAGTCTGCCTGGGAGGGCGTGGACGGGCTTTGGAACCACAAGGTTGGTTTCTACGACGACGAAAAGTTCGGGACTCTCCGGGCGCTTTTAGGCCATTGCAATGGGTCGCGCATACCCACCATCTTCTGGAACAAGGAAGATCCTGTGCATTTCAACAGGTTCCGGGTAACTGCCAAGTATTTTGACCATGTGTTCACAACCGACGCGGACTGCATCCCGAAGTATTGGGAGAACGCCGGCATCCGGCTCAAAACTGTCTCATCCCTGCCCTTCTATGCGCAGCCCCGTTTGCACAACATACTTCCTTCAACGAGGGACTACGAACATTCTGTTAGTTATGGGGGTTCCTTTTACGGCCAGAAGTATCCGAAGCGTTCCGGGGAGCTGGCCGGGATCCTCAACGCGGGGAAAACACATGGCCTGGCGATCTACGATCGCCAGCATCTCAATCCCGAGAGCCCGTACCACTTTCCCCCCGAGCTGGCCCCCTTCGTGAGGGGCGGGTTGGCCTACCCAGACATGGTTGAGGCATACAAAGCTCATCCGGTTCATATCAACGTCAACTCTGTAGATGACTCGCCCACCATGTTTTCCCGACGGGTAATGGAAGTTGCCGCGTCCGGCGGGGCAGTGGTGAGCGGAACAGGAAGAGGCGTTGACGAGGTATTGAATGGCCTCGTTCCCGTGGTTTCGTCGCAGGGCGAGGCTGAGCTGCTGATCAGCGAATGGATGTCCAACGAGGACGTCAGAATGAGGGATGCCTGGTTGGCCTACCGCCACATCCACCGCGGGCACACCGCCGGGCATCGCCTCGCGTATGTCCTGCGCACCGCCGGTCTGGTGGTGGAGGCGCCCGAACCGCCGAGCTATGCAGTTTTCACGGATAACCCCAGCCCGGAATTCTTGGCAGGACTTGGGCGCCAGACAGTACGACCGTCGATGGTCTTCGCGTCGACTGAAACAGTGGATGGTGTCGCTCCGGCTGAAGACGTCGCCGCTGCCAAGGACCAGGCAGCAGCTGCCGGCCTCGCGTTCATTGGGACGTGGTCGGATAGCTTCGACGATCGGACCATTTTCGAGGACTTGCTGACCGCAACCACCTTCGGAAACTGGCGAAGCATTGGATTCGCTGATCGTGACTCTGCCCAAAAGGGCCTGGGCCTCGCGCAGTATGGACCGTCGGAAAAGGGAATGCCGGCGCTCCAAACTACGGCAACCGAATTCGAAGGAGTCGATCTCAGCCTTAGGCGATCCCTGCTTCGTGTCCCAGCGGAGGCACATGTGGCCGACGTCCAGCCGGTAGCAAAGACCATTCTTGTCGCCGGACACGACCTTAAGTTTGCCACGGCGATTGTCGATGAGCTGTCGCGCCAGGGACACAAGCTCATGCTTGACAAATGGAGCGACCATAACAAACACGACGAGGAGTTGAGCCGACGCCTGTTGCTGGAAGCTGACGTGGTGTTCTGTGAGTGGGGTCTAGGAAATGCGCTCTGGTACTCACACAATAAGTTGCCCCACCAGCGGATGGTGACGCGGGTGCATTCGCAGGAAATTTTCCGGCCTTACCTCAAAGACGTGTCCTTCCACGACGTCGACAAGGTCATCTTCGTTGGTCAGCACATCGCCGATATCGCAGTCCGGGACCACAATGTCCCTCGCACCAAACTGCAGGTAATCCCGAACCCTGTCGACACGGATCGCAAGCCCGAGAGCAAGGCAGACGAGACGCGCTTCCATCTGGGACTGGTGGGAATTGTTCCAGCACAGAAGCATCTCGACCGGGCGCTGGATGTTTTGAAAGGGCTTCGGGCCACTGATGACCGGTACCGGTTGTTCGTTAAGGGCAAACGTCCGGAGGAATTCCCCTGGATGGCAAACAGGCCCGAGGAAATGGCGTACTACCAGGAGCAGTACTCCCGGATTTCCAACGATCCCGACCTTGCAGGGGCAGTGCTCTTCGATCCGCACGGCGACGACATGGCGGATTGGTACCGAAAGATCGGCGTCGTTCTTTCAGTCAGTGATTTTGAGTCCTTTCACCTGACCCTCGCCGATGGCGCCGTTGCAGGGGCCTTTCCAGTCAGCCTTGCCTGGCCCGGCGCCGACCAGATCTATCCCACGGCGTGGCTGGCCGAGGATGTCCTGGAGATGATCCGGAAAATTGGGGCCGCGAATGCCAGCCCGGAAACGTGGCGCCACGGTGCTGCAAATGCAAGATCCTTTGTGGAGGAACACTTTGCCAAACACGAAGTGGTGACCGAACTCTGCGACGTCATTGTGGGTTCCCCTGAGCTGGACGGTGACGGCCGCTAGGATGGAATCAAGTTTTTCAGCCGTCCAACAATCTCTGTGGGCGGCGGTTTCGACCGCCGCAACAGCGGCAGGATTCAGTACTGTGCCCGCGGCGTCATTGCCCCTGGCAGAAGACCGGGACGTTACAGAATTCGTCTTCTCAGCGGAGTGGCCCGCCACAGCTGACGAGTGGAATTTCAGGATTGCCATACCCTCAGGGATTCGCGTCGTCGCCCACGGACACAGTGCTGCATTGTGGCTTGACGACGAACAGCTGGCCGAACTCGACATCGAGTCGACGCGTGCAGCGTCCATGGACTTTCGCGAGGAAGATCCCTTTGCCCGGCACCTTGGGTTGCAGGGAGCAGGGGGTTCTGTTCGGATCCGGTTAAGGTTGGACGGTTTCCTGCTCAGGGACAGAGGTATTGGCCAAGGAGACTTGAATTGGTGCAGACACAACTCTGCACGCTCCCTGAATTACCTGTTGGACAATCAGAACCCGGATTCCTCGGGTAACAAGCTGCTGGTGGTCTTTTCCGCCATTGGCGCCGAGCATGACTTCACCTTCAACTACCGGTCCACTGTGAAGGATAACAAGCTGGCAAAGGCGTTCATTCTGGATGACTTTGGACGACAGGGTTCCTACTACTGGGTCGATCACGGTGATGACTCGATATTCCAAGAAACTCAGCGATTGTTGAAGCTCCTTGTTGCAGACCTGGGGGTTGATTGGAACGACGTAATGTTCGCTGGCTCGTCGAAGGGTGGTACAGCGGCCCTGCTGCACGGGGTTACGCTCGGAGTCGGACGCATCCTGCTTGGCGCCCCCCAGTACAGAGTGGGGGACTATCTTTTTTCGGCGGCGCCACGAATCCTGGAATTTATGACGGGAGGGGCAACCGACGATCACAGGGTGGGCCTTAACCAACGGGCCCAAGCGATATTGCAAGCTGGCCAACGCCGTTCGTCAATCCGGGTTGCTGTGGGAACCGCAGATCACCATCTACGTTCCCATGTGATGCCGCTCCTGGAAGACGCGGATTCGGCAGGCTATACCGTGGATATCCTTACCCTTGCCGGAGTCCCGCACAGCGAAATCGGTAGCGTCTTCAGGCACTTGTTGTCTGCAGAAGTGCTTGATTTCGAGCTTGACGACAATCAATCACCACTGCCGTACACCTTGACCCGTGATGGGGACGCAGTTGTACTTCGGTGTTGGCCAGCCCAGGACGAGAGCTTGGCGGTGCGCAGATATGGAAAAGCAGGAATCCGGGAGCGGCTGCCCTATTCCACAGACACTGAGTTCACATTCCAATCACCCCGCAAGGATGGTCCAATTAGACTGCGGGTCTTCCGCCGGAATGACGCTGACTCATCGATCCGCGCGTTCACCACTGTGTGGGTCTAGCCGGGCCTTTCGTGATGGGTCAAGGAGAGACGCTCCGAACCGGGAACCTAGGCATCCGTTCCAAGCCACGCGACGAGACCGTACAAGGAGTACAAGTCTCGAATTTCTGCTCGCTGAGTCAGCCTGCCCTTCCCCAAATGCCATGCGTACTCGGTGTTCACTAAGCCATCTATTGTGGTTAAGCCGAACTCGTTCAAGGCTGTGCGGAGTGATTTCTGCGCGGACTTCATCGTAGCGATTTGCCAGTAATTTAGACCGATCTTATTGGCCTTCTCAATCACAGCCTGGCGCTCGTCGCCGGTCAATCTTGGGGTTGTGACAGCAAGAGCGTCCAGCGCCGCCGGCAGCGGCGACTTGCCAGTGAAGGCAGCTCGATGTTCGTCATCGAAGTTGATGGGACCGGAGCCCGTAAAATCCAGTTTCCATGGCTCCCGTCGGAGAGTCTTGTAGGCAGTCGTGAACCTGTTTCTGTCGAAGGGGTATTTTTCAAGGTCGACCCCGAAGCTCGTCATTACATCGAATCCCAAAACATTGGTTTGACGTGAGTAAAGGGGCAAACGCGAAGCTGCAGAGGCCGCCGAAACGGAATATAGGGGATCGAACCGCCGGCCCACCCGACTCCACAGCATGGAGTTCTGACCAAAATGATAGCGATTTCGTACCGCCAGGTAGAGGGCGTCGCCCACCGAATCGTGGGGGTGGCCTTGCCCCAGGAGTCGTTGCCATTCTTGCCACAACTTATGCCCTAAGCCGGACAAGGCTTTCTGGGCACAAACTTGAGCGTTGCCGGCAGGACGGGGGGCCAGTTTCTCCATCAGACTGGTCGGAGAAACGTCCTCGGGTGAGAGCGAAGTAAATCGTGACGAAAACGTGCTCCGTAAAATTCCACCGTAACCACCACCGACGACGACAACATCGCTTCGTTTTTCTCCGCCATTAGGCCCTGAAGACGTGAGCCCGCCAGAGTGATAGAGGGGAGCAAGGAGTTGTTCATGTACATGGGATACGTGAGACCCAACCAGCCCTCCCCCCGCACTTCTAGGCAGGCCCAGGGTGAGCGTCAGCCCATCGGCAATGGTTCTGTCCGTGCTCCCAGCGGGTCCGGAACAAAAATACAAAAACTCCTTCTCGCAGCCACTGGCCATGGCTGCCGCAAGTACAAGCCGTGAGTCGAAGCCTCCAGTAATGTGGGCGATTCGCCGTTCGGTTGGGAGCTTTGATACTGCCAAAACAGATTCAATGAGTTCGTCTCGGATCAACTCGACTGACTGTACATAGGTTGGTTCGAAGTCATCCCGGCTATAGCGTTTCCGCTTCACGCCGTCACCGAAAGCGTGCCAGTACTCAAAAGGATCCAGGCGGTCTACGTCTTGATAACTGGACGGCACTAGCCCCCCGTTGCCGAGGACCAGCCGCTCCAGCTGGAAGTCAGCTGACTTATGTAGCGGGAGGTTCATAGCCCTTACGACAGCCGCGAGGGAAACCGTGTCGGTGGAAATTACTTGGATGGAGCCGGAGAGATACCGAAAGGCAAGCGCCCCACCTAAGGGATCCGGCAAGCATAAGACGTCTCGCCTTGCCAGATCTATCACGAAAGCCGCGCAGGGATTCTTTATTCCATTGCCCCATCGGTCGGCGACACTTTTAGGTGACTCTTGCTCATGCCGGGGACTCAGTAAATCTGCAACCCCTGCACTGTCAATGACCGCTGTGCTGCCTGCAATACCGACGCCGTCGAGCAAGTAAATTCTGTTGCCCCGACGGGTGGCAGCTGACTCAGGATGCAGAACCGCCAAGGTGTCCGAGACCTTGATGCTTACAGGAAGATCTTGAAAGCGGCCAGACACGATTACTGGAGCACGCAATGACTCGAAAAGTTGTTGTTCGAATGAAATCATTGCTGGACTGCAGCCGCGCAAAACCCCGTGGCATCAGTGCCAGCGTTTTTCACGATTAATGCCCTTACACGGTCAGGGCGACGGCGGCAGGACCGAACTCGGGGAGCCGGTGACCGGACCCCAGCATGTGAGCAATGGCCGCAACGGTTCGCTCTGAAGCCTTGCCATCGCCATAGGGGTTGACTGCGTTAGCCATGGAATCGAAGTGGTCCTGATCGTGCAGCAGACGATCCACTTCCTTGACGATCCGCTCTTCGTCGGTTCCGATCAGGGTCACGGTGCCGGCATCGAGGGCTTCGGGGCGTTCGGTGTTGTCGCGCATGACGAGGACCGGCTTGCCCAGGCTGGGGGCTTCTTCCTGGACTCCGCCGGAATCAGTCAACACAACGTGCGCCAGGGAGAGCATCCTGGTGAATTCGCCATAGGCCAGGGGCTCGGTAACCAGTACGTTGGGCTTGCCTTCAAGGGCGGGCAGTACGGCTTGACGGACCACCGGGTTCTTGTGGGCGGGAAGGACAATGGTCAGGTCCGGTTCGGCGTCCGCAATCCGGGCCAAGGCACGTCCAACGCCGCGCATGGCGTCACCTTGGTTCTCCCTTCGGTGCGTGGTGACCAGGAGGATCTTCCGGCCGCTGGCAGCGAGAGCCTCAAGCTGGGGATCGGTGAACGGGATTTCCTTGCCCACGGTGGTCAGGAGGGCGTCGATGACGGAGTTGCCTGTAACCACGATGTCGTCCTCGTTGATACCCTCCGCCAGGAGGTTTGCCTTGCTGACGCTCGTGGGTGCAAGGTGCAGGCTCGCGATCTGGCTGGTGAGCTTGCGGTTGGCCTCTTCGGGGAACGGGGAAAAGAGGTCACCGCTGCGCAGGCCGGCTTCAACGTGGACCACAGGGATGCCGTGGTAGAAGGCAGCGATGGCGCCGGCGGTGGAAGTGGTGGTGTCGCCCTGGACGATTACTACGTCCGGCTTGTTGGTGGCGAACAATGCATCCAGACCGTCGATGGTCCGCGTCATGATGGCGGAGAGTGACTGGCCCTGCTTGAGGATGTTCAGGTCATGATCGGGGACGATCCCAAAAATTTCGTTGACCTGGTCCAGCATGGCCCGGTGCTGGCCGGTTACCGTAACGAAGCAATCGAAGTGCGGGGACTCCTGCAAAGCGGTCACAATGGGGGCCATTTTAATGGCCTCGGGGCGGGTACCGAAAATTGGCATGACAACGGGCATTTGTTTCCCCCAGTGGGTTTTGGTCGATGGCAACGCCTTGAACTTTACGGGACTTGGCAATGTTCCACTAAAACGGGTGATGTTCTCGACGCCGGGTCAGGCCCAGAAAACGAGTGCCATAACAAGCCCGGCGATGGCCAAGCAGGTCAGAATTACCGCGATGAGCGCAACCAGCCGCCGGCGCTGTTGGCGGTCGGCGGGACGCCTGACATTGAATGTGCTTGTCCGGGCCTGCGGCGTACGGACTTCAGGTGCGGGCGGCTCCTCCGGCTGGGCCTGCTGAACCTTCAGCGGCTCCTGCAGCCGAGCGGGAAAAGCCTCAGCCGATGCCGATTGCCAGAAGCGTCGCCGTTTGAGGTGACGCGGTGCTGGTGGCAGGGTACTGCGTCGCGATTCCACGGCGGACTCCTTTCTGGCTACCGTAATGTACTCGCAAAAGCCTAACCGTGGAGAGCAAGACCCACTATTCGGGCCGGCACGTCACTCACCAGCCGCACTGCATTCCGGCCGCAGGTTTACGTCCATGAGCCCGCCCGTTTCAATAACGAACCGCCGCAGCCACTGCAGCGAGTCAAGGTCAGGTTTGGAGGCCACCATGGACACGGCTACGTCTGTACATTGCTCCATTAATGTCCCCGCGCGGGCCACATGGTAGGACGACGTGACCACCGCGATGGAGCTCCAGCCGTTGGCCTTCGCCAGCTCGCCAACAGCCACCGCCTCACCGCGGGTATCCATCCCCACCGGCCGGAAACACGCCATCGACGAATTGGGGTATACAGCGTCCCGGCAGAGGGCGTCCGCCGAGGCGTTGCCAGGGGTGTCCGTCCGGGAGAGCACCAGCACCGGCGCCCGGCCGCCATCGGACATCTGTTGTGCAACCGGAAGCCGTTCCGCACTGCTGCCGCCCAGGACCACCACCGCGTCTACCGGCTTAGCTGGCGGCGCGGGGGTGTTCAGGTAGAACACAAAGATGGAGGCCATGAACCATATGGCGAAGAGCCCCGAGAAACCGCAGGCCAGCGCCTTGGCCGCGGCCGTCCTCTTCTGATGCACCCTGCAAGTCTAGGTGCCCGTTGCACCCCGCATTGTCGGCCCCGCGCGGTAGCGTAGTTCCGTGCCCCAAAACGCCCTTACCGTCGCCAGCCTTTCCGAATCACAGCTCCTGGCCCGGATCTTTCCGCGCCTTGAACTGGACGGCGGCCACCAGTCGGCAACACTCCTCGGCCCTGGCGATGATGCCGCTATTGTCGCTGCCCCGGATGGCCGCTCCATCATCAGCATCGATACCCAGGTACAGGACCAGGACTTCCGTCTTCTCTGGCCCAATGGTTACGCCACCACAGGTGCTGACGTCGGCTGGAAGGCCGCGGCGCAGAACCTCAGCGATATCAACGCGATGGGCGGCACCGCCGTTTCCCTCGTGGTGAGCCTTACACTGCCGCCGGATGTCGCCGTCTCCTGGGTGGAGGATTTCGCGGATGGCCTGGTCCACGCCATCCGTGAACTGGGCGCCTCGCGCTGCTCGGTGGCCGGTGGAGACCTGGGCCGCGGGCGGGAGATATCGGTGACGGTCGCGGTTCTTGGAACGCTCGACGGCGGCACTCCGGTTCTCCGCCCTGGCGCCCGTCCGGGGGACGTTGTGGCCCTCGCGGGAGCGGTTGGGAAGGCGGCCGCCGGATTGGCACTCCTGGAGTCGAACGCGGCAATCAGTGCCCTGACGCGGGAGCAGCTGGACCTGATCAGGAGCCAGTGCCGCCCCGTTCCGCCCCTTGCTGCAGGCCCGGCGGCGAGGGATGCCGGGGCCACTGCCATGCTGGACATCTCAGACGGCCTGGTGCGGGACGGCAGCCGGCTGGCAGCCGCCGGCAACGTCGTCCTGGACCTCGATCCTGAGGCGCTCCGGCCCCTCGCTGGCGCGTTACGCCCGGCCGCGGACCTCCTCCATGCCGATCCCATGGCCTGGGTACTGGGCGGGGGAGAGGACCACGGATTGTTGGCCACATTCCCGCCGGATATACAGCTACCTCCCGGATTCACTGCGATAGGCTCAGTACAGGCGTTTGCTGCCCAACTTCCTGAAGGACAAGACAGCACACGCGTCACCATTGCGGGGCAACCCGCTGACTCCGTGGGATGGGATCACTTTGCACACTAAGATTGCCGCCAACGCGCAAGCGATGAAGCGGTGGTTGAGCAAGGCCGAAACAGCCCTGGGAAACCACAGTGACCGCCTCAATGCCATCAACATCTTCCCGGTGGCTGATGGCGATACCGGCACCAACCTCTACCTCACGGTAAGGGCGGCATCTGAATCGCTGGTTGACCTTGATCCCGCAACTACGGACGTCGGCGCCGTCCTCGCCACCGCGGGGCAAGCCGCCATGGAGCAGGCCCGCGGCAACTCCGGAACCCTCTTCGCAGTCTTCCTCTGTGCAGCAGCCGAGCCGCTGTCCGGACGCGGCCGGCTTACCTCCGGACTGCTTGCCGCTGCGCTGCAACGGGCCCAGATCCGGGCCTGGTCCGCACTGAGCGATCCCGTCCCCGGCACCATGTTGTCCGTGATGGAGGCGGCCGCCGGCGCTGCGGCAGCAGTGGACGACGAACATCCTGCTGATGACAGCAACCACGCACTGGGACTCGCCCTCGATGCCGCAGTCGAAGGCGCGCTTACGGCTGTGATCAGGACCGAGCAGCAGCTGGACACCCTGCACGCCGCGCGGGTGGTTGACTCCGGCGGCGTCGGAATGCTGTTGATCCTTGACTGCCTGCGCTCGGCAGTACTGGGCGAGGAACTGCAGAGCGAACTGTTGGATGGCCTCCACGGCTACGACGTTCAGGATCCACACATCCACGAGGACATGCCGGCGGACGACGGCGTGGAGGTAATGTGCACTATTACCCTTTCGCCCCTGGACGCCGCAACACTTCGACAGCGGCTGGATGAGATCGGTGATTCGGTGATCATGAGCCGGGTCGGGGGAACATCAGACGACGAATCGGCCTACCGTTGGCGCGTTCACGTCCACGTTCCCCGGGCTGACGCTGCCGTAGCCATCATCAGGTCCCTTGGTGTGCCCAGCCACATCTCCATCAGTGATCTTGCAGCGCCCAGGCTCCCGGAACCAGCGGACTCCGGCGGGCATGAACGCTGAGCTCGATCTGGCCCTGGAACGCAGGATAGGGAAGCGTTCCGCCGGCGTCATAGAGAAGCACCTGGGCATTAGCACGGTGGGCGGATTGTTGAACTACTTTCCGCGGCGCTACCTGGACCGTGGCGAACTGACCCTGATCAGCGAGATTCCGCATGATGAGGAGGTGACGCTGATTGCCCGCGTCGTCTCCAACAGCACCCGGCCGATGCGTGAACGTCGTGGCAGCATTACGGACGTCATTATCTCCGATGACACCGGAAGCAGCCTTCGGACGGTGGGGGGCGCAGATTTCCGCGGCACCGTACCCGGCACGCTCAAGGTCAGCTTCTTCAACGGATTCCGGGCAAAGTCTGAGCTGCAGCCTGGCCGCCGGGCCTTGTTTTCCGGCAAGGTCAGCAGCTTTAAGGGGAGCCTTGGCCTCACCAATCCGGACTTCCAGCTGTTGGACGAGGACCCTGACGTTCCCGGGGTTGACCCCGAAACGCTGGCCGCCAGGCCCATTCCCATCTACCCGGCTACCGCCAAGCTGACCAGCTGGTCCATCCAAAAGGTCATTGAGACCCTGCTGGAAACCATGGACCTGGACGCCGTGCCGGATCCCTTGCCGGCTGCCATCGCCGAACGGGAGAAGTTCCTTCCGGTGGCTGAGGCCTACCGCCAGATCCACGTTCCGGCCACGGCCGGCGACTGGCAGCGCGCACAGGAGCGCTTCCGGTACCAGGAGGCTTTGGTGCTGCAGGCCGCGCTGGCCCGGCGCCGGGCGCAGCTGGCCGCCGAGGAGGCCACGGCCAGGCGTCCGGAGCCTCATGGCCTGCTGACCGCCTTCGACCAGCAGTTGCCCTTCACGCTGACGGCAGGGCAGACCGCCGTCGGAAAAACACTCACCGAAGAACTGTCCCGTGATTCCCCCATGAACCGGCTCCTCCAGGGAGAGGTGGGTTCGGGCAAGACGATCGTCGCCCTTCGGGCCATGCTGCAGGTGGTGGATGCAGGCGGCCAGGCCGCGCTGCTGGCTCCCACCGAGGTCCTGGCGGCCCAGCACTTCGAATCGATCCGGCGCACCTTGGGCCCGTTAGCCAGAGACGGGCTGCTGGGAGGGCTGGGCGCTGACAGCGTCCAGGTGAGCCTGTTGACCGGCTCCATGAGCACTGCAGCGCGCAAGCAGGCACTGCTGGATGCTGCGTCGGGGACTGCCGGCATCCTGATCGGCACTCATGCCCTGCTCAGCGAGAATGTGCGTTTTTATGACCTGGGCCTGATTGTGGTGGATGAGCAGCACCGTTTCGGCGTAGAGCAGCGCGATGCCCTGCGCGCGAAGGCGAACAAGCCCCCGCATCTGCTGGTCATGACGGCCACCCCCATTCCCCGGACAGTGGCCATGACCGTTTTCGGCGACCTCGAAACGTCGGTGCTGGACGAACTGCCGGCCGGCCGCGCCCCCATTACCACCCACCTGGTGGGGCTGGCGGAACATCCGGCCTGGGCAGACCGCATCTGGAGCCGCGCCCGGGAAGAGATCGATCGCGGCCACCAGGTTTACGTGGTGTGCCCCAAAATCGGAACGGACGACGACGGCGACTTCAGCCCCGGCGAAGCGGAACCTTCGGGACCGGACAGCGACGCCGGTGCCCAGGAGCTTGCGTCCGTCACCGGGGTGCTTGAATACCTGCAGCAGGAGCCCGCGCTGGCCGGCGCCAGCATCGCCGCGCTCCACGGTAAGCAGGATCCCGCGCTCAAATCGGCCACCATGGCGGGCTTTGCCGCAAACACCACCCACGTGCTGGTCTCTACCACTGTCATCGAGGTGGGCGTGGACGTGCACAATGCCACGATGATGGTGATCCTGGATGCCGATCGCTTCGGCATTTCCCAGCTGCACCAGCTCCGCGGCCGGGTGGGCCGCGGAGGCCTGCCAGGGACCTGCCTGCTGGTCACGAACCTGGAACCCGGCCATCCCAGCCGTCGCCGGCTGGATGCCGTTGCCGCCACCACCGATGGTTTTGCGCTATCCCAGGAGGACCTTAAGCTGCGGCGCGAAGGCGATATCCTCGGCGCTTCCCAGTCCGGCGGCCGGTCCACCCTGAAGCTGCTTCGTGTGCTGGAACACGAGGACCTGATCGCCCAGGCAAGGCAGGACGCCCAGCAGCTGGTCGGTAAGGATCCGGCGCTCGCCGGGCAGCCGGCACTGGCGGATGCCATTGACGAATACCTGAACCCGGAGAAAGAGGCCTTCCTTGAACGCGGTTAGCAGGCGGCCATGAGCCGCATTATTGCCGGTGCCGCTGGCGGCACGCCCTTGAACAGCGTCCCAGGATCCCTGACCCGTCCCACCACGGACCGCGTTAAGGAAGCGCTCTTCTCCCGCCTGGACGCCTTTGATGTTGTGGCCGATGCCCGTGTCCTGGATCTGTATGCCGGTTCCGGTTCCCTGGGCGTGGAGAGTGCCAGCCGGGGCGCACAGTCGGTGGACCTGGTGGAGTTCGACGCCAAAGCCAGCGCGGTCTGCCAGCGTAACGCGGATCTGGTCAATGGCGTGCTGGGCCGGAAAACCGTCACGATGCACCGCTCGCGGGTGGAATCCTTCCTCGAGCGCACCACTGGGGGTGCTCTCTGGGACCTCGTGTTCCTGGATCCGCCGTATCCCCTGGACGAGCCCGGCCTGGCAACGGTCCTGGCCATGCTGCAGCCATTCCTGGATGAAGGGGCCGTGGTGGTGGTCGAACGCTCTGCGCGCACCCCGGAGCCTGCTTGGCCCGATGGCATGGAGCGGTTTGCCGAGCGGAAGTACGGCGAGACCCGGCTCTGGTTTGCTGAACCCGTACCAGCGGACTCTGCTGAGTTGCCTGAAGGACTCGAGTCCGAGGATGGCCCGGAGCCTCCAAGCGGTAGGGAACCTGCGAGCGGTACAGGGCTCTAGTCAGCCGGCCAGCACGTCCAGTTCCACGCCGGTGAGTACCCGGGCGGGGTGCGGCCCGCGGGCAGTGAGTTCAGCGCTCCATTCCTTCGGCCACGGAAACTGTGTTCCTGCCAGGATGATGTTGCCCGGGTAGCGTCCGGTGAACATGCCAGCTTCAGCAAAGGCCGCCACGTCGGTAAGGACGGAGCGCATCGCAACCACCTGGCTGCGCACCAGGGTGAGACCGGGTTCATCACCCACGTTGATGACCAGGACGCCCCGGGGTGCCAGCCGTCCGGCGGCCTCACGGTAGAAGTCCGCACTGGCAATGTGGGCCGGAGCCTCAGGTCCGGAGAAAATATCCAGGATCACGACGTCGAAGCGGAGGCCGGGATCAAGCTGTTCCAGTGCTTCCCGGGCATCGCCGATCCAGGTTTCCAGCTGCGTTCCATCGGGCAGTGGAAGGTGCTGCAGCACGAAGTCCAGGAGTTCCCGAACGCGCTCGACGGCGTGCTGCCGCGACCCCGGCCGAACGGCCTGGATGTAGCGGGCAAGGGTCAGTGCACCGGCCCCGAGGTGCAAGGCGCGGATCGGCTCACCGGCTGGCGCGCAGAGATCCACGACATGGGCGATCCGGCGTAGGTATTCGTAAAACACCTCATCGGGGTGCTCGAGGTTTACGTGCGATTGTTCCGCGCCGCCAATGCTCAGCACGTAGGCGCCTTCGGTGAACTGATCCGGCTCAATGGACGCGTGGGATCCGATGGAGCGAAGGTACCTGCCCGGCGCTGCACCTGCTCCTGCCATCAGAGCTTGCTGCCCAGTGTGGCCAGCCGGGCGGAGGCTTCTTCCAGCAGTTCAACCTTCTTGCAGAACGCGAAGCGAAGCAGGCTGCGGACGCGTTGGGCACCTTCAGGATGGCAGAAGACCGGAACGGGAATCGCGGCGACGCCCACCAGGCCGGGAAGCCTGCGGGCAAGGTCCACCGAATCGGTGATCCCCAGAGGTGCCGTGTCCACATTAACGAAGTAGGTGCCCTGCGGGGTGAAAACATCAAAGCCTGCGGCGCGTAGGCCCTCGCTGAGGATGTCACGTTTTTGTTGCAGGGCACCTGCCGCTCCGGCATAAAACTCGTCGGGAAGTGCCAGCCCGGCGGCCACAGCGCCTTGGAACGGGGTGCCTGAACTATAGCTGAGGAACTGCTTGACCGTACGTACTGCGGCCACGAGGTGCTCCGGCCCACTCAGCCAGCCGATTTTCCAGCCGGTAAAAGAGAAGGTCTTGCCCGCCGAGGAAATGGTGATGGTGCGCTCCGCTGCACCGGGCAGGGTTGCTACTGGAATGTGCCGGACGCCGAAGGTCAGGTGTTCATACACTTCGTCGCAGATGATCAGCACATCGTGCTTGACTGCCAGGTCCACGATGCCCTGCAGGAGGTCTGCCGGGAATACTGCCCCGGTGGGATTATGCGGATTGTTCAGCAGGATGGCGCGTGTCCTGGTGCTGAACGCCGCCTCCAGCGAAGTCAGGTCCGGGAGGAAATCCGGTGCCGAGAGGGGAGCGGTCACATGCGTTGCACCAGCCAGTGAAATGATTGCCCCGTAGGCGTCGTAGAAGGGCTCGAAGGTCAGGACCTCGTCGCCCGGCTGCACGAAGGCCAGCAGTGAGGCGGCCAATGCCTCCGTGGCGCCGGTGGTGATGACCACCTCGGTTTCCGGGTCCACTTTCAGCCCATAGAAGCGGTCCTGGTGCAGGGCCACCGCCTCGCGCAGGGCCGGGATGCCTTTGCCGGGCGCATACTGGTTGGCGCCTGCCGCGATGGCCTCCCGGGCGGCGTCTTTCATGCTTTGCGGGCCGTCCTCATCGGGAAAGCCCTGACCAAGGTTGATGGCCCCGGTGGTGGTGGCCAGGGTAGTCATCTCTTCGAAGATGGTGACGCCCAGGCCGCCGTCAGCGGACAGTAGGTTGGCGCCATAGGCCGTGCGCTGCCAGGGCGCGGCAACTGACGGGGGAGTGGCGGGTGGCTGCATTCAGACATGGTATCCCGTACCAATGCGTCCACGACTGTGGCATGCGGTAGGTTCGGACCATGCGACGCGCAGTGTGCCCCGGCTCTTTCGACCCCATCCACAATGGCCACCTTGAGGTCATCGCCCGGGCTTCGGGTTTGTTTGACGAAGTCATCGTGGCCGTGTCCACAAACTATGCAAAGAAGTACCGCTTCAGCCTCGATGAGCGGATCGGGATGGCCCGCGAGACGCTGGCTTCCCTGCGAGGCATCATCGTCGAGCCTGTGGGCGAAGGGCTGCTGGCGGAGTACTGCAAACGTCGTGGCGCCTCCGCCATCGTCAAGGGCCTGCGGTCATCGTCGGACTTCGACTACGAGCTGCCCATGGCCACTATGAACCGGCAACTGACCGGCGTGGAGACCGTATTCCTGCCGGCGGAGTCCCACTACATCCACTTGTCTTCTACTCTTATCAAGGAAGTAGCGGATCTGGGCGGGGAGGTGTCGGGGTTTGTGCCACGATCTGTACTTAAGCGCCTGCTCACCGGTGGGACGTCCGGCGGGCCAGCGAATGGAACTGCCACCCCGGTTTGAGTCCGCTCGGAAAATCAGGCTAAGATAATACGTCGGTCATATGTTCAACAGGAGTTCTCATTAAAAGAGATGCTAGTTCGCGCTTGGTGTTTGACGTCAAGGATCTTGGGCGCAGCCCGGGAAGTATGCGAACGCTGAACGAGCATGTACCCGCACCAGGTGATCTTGGTGTGGCGCTGATCGGTGTTCAGGAAGGCTCGGATGTCGGGCTGGACCTGAGGCTGGAGGCCGTACACGAAGGAATTTTGGTATCAGGTACCGCGGACGTCGAAGTTTCCGGCGAATGCGGCCGATGCCTGGATCCCCTTGCGTATGAACTCCAGGTCAATGTGCAGGAACTTTTCTTCTACGAAGGCATGCTGCCGTCGGACGAAGAAGACGATGAAGAGCAACGTCGAGTTGAGCACGATCTGATCGATCTTGAACCGGTGTTGCGGGACGCTGTAGTAACTACGCTGCCGTTCCAGCCGGTGTGCCGGGAAGACTGCCAGGGCCTTTGTTCCGAATGTGGAGCACGCCTGGAAGACGAGCCGGGGCACCACCACGAGGTCCTGGATCCTCGCTGGGCTGCCCTAGCCGATATGGCTAAGCCTGACCGGCAAAATTGATGTGTAAGTGTTTGTCTAGAGAGAAATGAGTTAGCCGTGGCTGTTCCGAAGCGGAAAATGTCTCGCGCGAATACCCGCGCCCGCCGCTCCCAGTGGAAGGCAACTGCCCCCCACCTGGTGAAGACCGTTGAAAACGGTCAGGTATCCTACAGCCTGCCGCACCAGGCTAAGGTCGTTACTGACTCGGCCGGCACCGCGCTGTTCCTTGAATACAAGGGCCGCAAGGTCGCTGACGTCTAATCGGCCACACGGCTGATGATGTCTTCAACTGAAGAGCTTTTGAAGCGTCTCGGTGTCTCCATTGACGCCGGGACGCTTCGTCTTGCTCTGACGCACAGGTCTTACGCCTACGAAAACGGCGGCATACCCACCAACGAACGCCTCGAGTTTCTGGGGGATTCCATCCTGGGCTTTTCCGTCACGGATGCGTTGTACCGGGACAACCCGACGCTTCCGGAGGGCGAGCTAGCCAAGCGGCGCTCTGCCGTGGTTAGCACGCGCGCCCTTGCCGGCATTGGCAGGAGTCTTGGCGTTGGCGATTACATCTACCTTGGGCAGGGCGAAAAACTCACCGACGGCAAGAATAAGGCCTCGATCCTGGCTGACACCATGGAAGCGCTGATCGGCGCCACCTACGTCTCCAACGACATCGAGACCGCCCGCCAGTTGGTGATGCGCCTGGTAGGTCCGCTGCTGAAAGACGCCGCGGCCCTGGGGGCCGGCACTGACTGGAAGACCAGCATCCAGGAACTCGCAGCCAGCCGGCAGCTCGGTTCGATCCAGTACGTGGTTGACGGTTCCGGACCGGACCATGCCCGCACCTTCAACGCGGTCCTGCATATCGGCGGCACTCCACGTGGCAAGGGCTCCGGGCATTCCAAGAAGGAAGCCGAACAGGAAGCTGCGGCGGACGCCTGGCGCGTACTGTCGGCTGCCATCGGTGGCAAGGCCGCTTCTGCTGAACCTGCCATGCAGGAAATGACGCCGGGTAGCTAAGACGTGCCGGAACTCCCCGAAGTCGAGGTAGTCCGCCGGGGCCTGGTCAACTGGGTGGCAGGACGGACCATCACAGGGGTCGACGTCGTAGACCCGCGATCCATCCGCCGCCACGCGCTGGGCGCGGAGGACTTTAGGGGAAACCTTGAAGGGGCGGTAGTCCTGGATGCAGTCCGACGCGGCAAGTTCCTGTGGTTGCCTCTCGCTGAAGCGGCGCATCATCAGGAGACACAGCAGCATCAGGAGGCACAGAAGGTGCAGCCGGAAGCCGCAAGTTCGCTGTCCGGGGCCGCCCCTGGAACCGCTCCACGGATTGCCTTGATGGCACACCTGGGCATGAGCGGTCAGCTCCTGATGCAGGGCCCGGACGTCTCTGACGAAAAGCACCTGAAGGTAAGGCTGCGGCTCAGTCCCGCCGAGGGCAAGCCTGAGCAGCTGAGGTTTGTGGACCAGCGCATTTTTGGCGGACTCTTCGTCACCGGCCTGGTTCCCACTGACGACGGCGGCCCCGGTGGCCTTGGTGAAATCCCGGAACGGCTCATCCCTGTGGAGGCCTCGCACATCGCCAGGGATCCACTGGATCCGGCGTTTTCCTTCGAAGCGTTCTATGCCAGGCTCCGCAAGCGCAGGAGCGGGCTAAAACGGGCACTGCTGGACCAGGGCATGATCTCCGGCATCGGCAACATTTATGCCGACGAAGCCTTATGGCGTGCCCGGCTCCATTACGCCCGTCCCACCGATACTCTGCGCAGGGCCGAGGCCGCCAAGCTGATCGGCCACGTACAGGACGTTATGGGAGACGCGCTGGCGGCGGGCGGAACAAGCTTCGATTCCCTGTACGTGAACGTCAACGGGGCATCGGGATACTTTGATCGCTTCCTCAATGCCTACGGACGCGAAGGCGGGCTGTGCAGTCGCTGTGCCGAGGCCGGACTGTCAACGCGGATCCGCCGGGAACAATTCATGAACCGCTCCTCATTCAGCTGTCCTGTGTGCCAACCGCGGCCACGCAACGGCCGTTGGTAGCAGCGGACTTCGCCAGGTGCCCGTGTCCAGGGACATAGCCTTCGGACATCCGCCGCACTGACACCCAAACGCAGTAGATTTGACGCCATACCAAGCCGCACCCGGCCGCACCCAGGAGAACCTGTTCCCTTGCACCTCAAGAGCCTCACCGTCCGCGGATTCAAGTCGTTTGCGTCGGCCACGACGTTCGACTTTGAACCCGGCGTGACTGCGGTGGTAGGCCCGAATGGTTCCGGCAAATCCAACGTGGTGGACGCGCTGTCCTGGGTCATGGGGGAGCAGGGTGCCAAGACCCTGCGCGGCGGCAAGATGGAGGACGTCATCTTTGCCGGAACGTCCGGCCGCCCGCCCTTGGGCCGCGCCCACGTTTCGCTGACCATCGACAATTCCGATGGCGCCCTGCCGATCGAATACAGCGAAGTCACCATATCCCGGACGCTGTTCCGGACCGGCGGCTCCGAGTATGCCATCAATGGGGCCAGTTGCCGGCTCCTGGATATTCAGGAACTGCTGTCCGATTCGGGCCTGGGCCGCGAAATGCACATCATTGTGGGGCAGGGCCAGCTGGACAAGGTCCTGCACGCCACTCCTGAGGACCGTCGCGGCTTCATCGAGGAGGCGGCGGGCATCCTCAAGCACCGGCGGCGCAAGGAAAAAACCGTCCGCAAGCTTGAGGCCATGCAGGCCAACCTGCAGCGCCTTAGCGACCTCACGGGGGAAATCCGGCGGCAGTTGACTCCGCTGGGCAAGCAGGCCGAAGTGGCCCGCCGTGCGCAGACAGTGCAGTTCGATGTCCGGGATGCCCGCGCCCGGCTCCTGGCCCACGACCTGGTCACCCTCCAGGAATCCCTGCAGAAGGACGTGGCGGACGAATCGGCGCTTAAGGAGCGTCGTGCCGCCGTCGAAAGCGGCCTGCAAACGGGACGGCAGCGCCAAGCCATACTGGAGCAGCTGGCCGCCGAGGCCACTCCCCGGCTCAACGTCGCACGCGACACCTGGTACCAGCTGTCAGCCGTCCGCGAGCGGCTCCGGTCCCTGGGAAACCTGGCGCGGGAACGCAGCAGCCTGCTCGGCTCCAGCGACGCCGTTCCCGATTCCGGAAGGGACCCTGATCAGCTGGACCGGCAGGCCGCCCGGGTGCGCGGTGAGCAGGAACAGTTGGAACGCGAAATCCTGGGCAAACAGAGTGCCCTGGACGCAGCCACCAGCACAAAGACTGCCGCGGAAGCCGCCCTGGCTGCCGAGGACAAGCGGCTTACCGCCTTGCTGCGGGCAGTGGCCGACCGCCGGGAAGGCCTGGCGCGGCTGGCCGGACAAGTGGGGGCGGCCAGGTCACGGGTCGAATCCGCGCAATCGGAGCTGGGCCGGCTTCGGGACTCCGCCGCCGCCGGACTGGAGCGCCGACGGAAGGCGCAGGCAGAGTTCACCGCCCTGGAGGCGCAGGTTGCCGGTGTCGAGGAAGGCGAAGAAAGCCTTGACGCCGAATACGAAGCTGCCAGCGACGCCCTCGACGCAGTCACCGCTGAGATCGACGCCCTGAAAGCGAAGGAAGCCACCGCCCTGCGGGAGCGCGACGCCGTAACGGCCAGGCACGAGGCGCTGCTGCTGGGACTGGAACGCAAAGACGGTTCGGCCCACGTTGAGTCCTCCGGACTTCCCGGCGTTGGCGCAGCCCTGGCTTCCCGGCTCGCGGTGGAACCTGGCTACGAAACCGCCATCGCGGCTGCCCTGGGTGATGCTGCCGGCGCCGTGATCGTTGCCGATGTGGAGGCCGCTGCGGCCGCCATTTCGCTCCTGAAAGAGGACGACGCCGGGCGGGCTTTCCTACTGCTCGAATCGGCACCCGCCCCTGACCTTCAAGATTCTGCCCTTGCGGCATCGGCCCGCCCGCTTCCGGCAGGAGCCCGCTGGGCAGCTGACCTGGCCACGGCGGACGGAACCCACCGGGGAGCTGTTGCATCACTGCTTGCCGGGACTGCCGTCGTCGATGATCTTGGCACTGCGGCAGATCTCCTGGCTGAGTATCCGCAGCTCACCGCGGTTACCCTCGAGGGGGATGTATGCAGCGCCGTGATGGCTGGGGGCGGTTCCGCAAACGCGCCCTCCATGCTGGAAGTGCAGGCTGCCGTGGACGATGCTGCCGCCCGGCTGGCGGCGTTGACTGCTGACCTGGAACGGACCCGCTTTGCCCTCGCCGGCGCCAAGGCACGAAAGGACGAAGCGCAGGAGCGGGCGGACGCCGCACTTGGCCGGCTGCATGACTCCGACGCCCGGCTCGCCGCTGTCGCGGAACGGCTGGGCCACCTCAACTCCGTCCTGCGCAGCGCGGCCGGTGAAAGCGAACGGCTGACTGCTTCGCTGGCAGCTGCCGAGGCCAATATCGCCCGCGAGCAGCAGTCGCTGGCGGATATCAGCGCCCGTCTCGCCGCGGCCCAGGAGGCGCCGGCGGAAGAAGAGCCGGACAGCGACCACCGCGACGCCCTTGCACTGGCCGCTTCCCAGGCGCGGTCTGCGGAGATGGAAGCCCGGCTTGCCCTCCGCAGCGCCGAGGAACAGCTGGCTGCCACACGCAACAGGGCGGCCTCCCTGGAAAGGGCCGCCGCCACTGAACGAAGGGCCCGGCAGGAAGCCGCGGAGCGGGCCCGGCGCCGCCAGATGCAGGCGCGCAGGGCAGCTGCGGTGTCTGTCGGCGTCGAACAGGTCCTGGCCTTCAACGATGTGTCCCTGGAACGGGCAAAAACCGGACTCGAACAGGTCGAAGAGGAACGGGAACAGCGTGAGCGGGAGTTGTTGGAACTGCGTGGCTCCAACGAACTCCTGGCCCGTGAGCTGGCCGAACTGACCGATACAGTGCACCGCGACGAACTGGCCCGTGCCCAGCACCAGCTGCGTATCGAGGCGCTGGAAACCCGGTCCATCGATGAACTCGGCATGACTCCGGATGTGCTGGTTGCCGATTACGGCCCCGACGTTCCTGTGCCGGCGTCCGCAGTGGACGGCGTTGATAAGTGGGCAGCATTGCGGGTAGCCGTTGACGACGACGGGCGGGAAGTACCCGAGGGCAGGCCATTTGTCCGTGCCGAGCAGGAAAAGCGGCTCCGCAAAGCCGAGCGCGACCTCGCCGCCCTGGGCAAAGTCAACCCGCTGGCGCTGGAGGAGTTTGCGGCGCTGGAGGAACGCCACCAGTTCCTCAGCAGCCAGCTGGAGGACTTGCGCTCCAGCCGGAAGGACCTCCTGGACATCATCAAGGAAGTCGATGAGCGGGTGCAGAAGGTGTTCGCGGAAGCGTTCGAGGATACGGCCGCCCAGTTTGTCCGGGTCTTCGAGCGGCTGTTTCCGGGCGGTGAAGGCCGCCTGGTGCTCACTGACCCCGATGACATGCTCACCACCGGCATCGAAGTTGAGGCGCGTCCAGCAGGCAAGAAGATCAAGCGGCTATCACTGCTCTCAGGCGGCGAGCGCTCGCTGACAGCCGTGGCGCTGCTCGTGGCGATCTTCAAGGCCCGGCCGTCACCCTTCTACGTGATGGATGAAGTGGAAGCTGCCCTCGATGACACCAACCTGGGCAGGCTGATCACTATCTTCGAAGAATTGCGCGAGTCCAGCCAGCTGATTGTCATCACCCACCAGAAGCGGACCATGGAGGTGGCGGACGCTCTCTATGGGGTAACGATGCGCGGGGATGGGGTCTCCACGGTGATCAGCCAGCGGATCGGCCGTGACTGCCCTTAGCCGCTGTCGCCAGGGCGATTCTTCGTTTGTGAGAAGCTAGGGGAGTGAATGAAATCCTCCCCATTATTGTGTCCATTGTTGCCGCCCTGGTGGTTATCGGCGGGCTGATACCGGTCCTGGTCAAGACCCGGAAAAACATCAACCAGTACCCCGGGACCCGGGATGAAAACGATCCCGCAGCTCCCGCCGCCCACTCAACCGGCACCCTCGTCGAGGATCGTCCTGACGCCTCCAGCACCATGGCGCCGCCGCTTGAACCGGGACCCGCCGTCGACGTCCCGGATGACGTTGCAGGGCTTGAGTATGTTCCCGTTGAGACCCCGCTGCCGGTTGCCGGCAGGCTGGTCCGGCTGCGCGAGCGGCTGGTTCGCTCCAACAATGTACTGGGCAAGGGACTCCTCGCGCTGCTGTCCGCGGACCGCATCGACGAAAACGTCTGGGACGAGGTGGAGGAAACCCTCCTGATGGCCGACCTCGGCACCGAGCCAACCATGGAGCTGGTGGATGCCCTGCGGGAACGGGTTAAAGTGCTGGGCACCCGCACCCCCGATCAGGTCCGGGAACTGCTCCGCGAAGAACTCATCAAACTCGTGGATCCCACCATGGACCGCAGCCTCAGCACCACCCGCCACGCTGACAAGCCGGCGGTCATGATGGTGGTCGGCGTGAACGGCGTGGGTAAGACCACCACGGTGGGCAAGCTGGCCCGCGTGCTGGTGGCCGAGGACAAAGATGTGCTGCTGGGCGCTGCGGATACGTTCCGTGCAGCCGCGGCTGAGCAGCTCGCCACCTGGGGACAGCGCGTTGGCGTGCCCACCGTAAAATCCGACATTGACGGCGCCGATCCCGCGTCCGTCGCCTATGAAGCGGTGAAGGCCGGCATTGAGCAGGAAGTCGATGTCGTCATGATCGACACCGCGGGGCGACTGCAGAACAAAATTGGCCTCATGGACGAGCTCGGCAAGGTCAAGCGCGTCATCGAGAAGCTGGCGGAAGTGGACGAGGTCCTGCTGGTCCTTGACGCCACCACCGGGCAGAACGGCCTGAACCAGGCACGCGTGTTCTCGGAGGTCGTGAACATTACCGGAATCGTTTTGACCAAACTGGACGGGACCGCCAAGGGCGGCATCGTCGTTGCCATCCAGAAGTCGCTTGGCGTTCCGGTGAAGCTGATCGGACTGGGTGAAGGTGCCGACGACCTGGCCCCGTTCGAGGCCGAATCTTTTGTGGACGCCCTGCTGAACTAGGAACCCTCCCTCAGGCCCACACGCAAGCGCTCCCTCAGTTCCTAGGAGGGGCGCTTGCCGGTTCCCGGCC
This sequence comes from Pseudarthrobacter sp. TRD_SC_9, assembly GCF_055361265.1. Classification (NCBI taxonomy): domain Bacteria; kingdom Bacillati; phylum Actinomycetota; class Actinomycetes; order Micrococcales; family Micrococcaceae; genus Pseudarthrobacter; species Pseudarthrobacter sp. TRD_SC_9. Next base: position 2,299,646 of record NZ_CM143956.1, on the reverse strand, counting down.
CAGAGGTTCACGGGCCACTGCCCAGGCGGCTCCCGCAAGGACAAGGACCAGGCCGGTAACACCGAAGGCCCATCCGTATCCCCACTGGTCAGCAATCAGCCCCACCAGGATTGGACCGGCGATAGCGCCGACGTCGGACATCATCTGGTAAACGGCCAGCACCCGCCCGCCGGAGCGCTCGCGACCGATGACGTCCGCTACGGCCGCCTGCTGCGCCGGGCCCAACATGCCTGCGCCTATGCCAGCGACGGCTGATGCGGCAAGGAACCACCACAGGTCCTGGGTCAGGCCGATCAGCCCGGTGGATACTCCCGTGACCAGCAGCCCGGCCAGCATCATGGGTTTTCGGCCCCAGGTGTCCGCGAGCCTCCCGGAGAAGGTCAGTGCGGCGGCATTCCCACCTGCGAAGACCGCCAGCGCGGTGCCGGCGGCTGCGGGCCCGGCACCGAGGGCTGCTGCCGCAAACAGCGGCACGGTCGCCATGCGGACGCCGAAAGTGGCCCAGCCGTTGGCAAAGCTGGACGCCAGAACCGCACGGTAGGTGCTGCTGGCCAGGCCTTCGGACAACAGCATCTCTGCGGGGGCGGCATCCTTGGCCCGATGTGCGGCGGGCACGTGGCTCAGCATGGTCTGGACAACGATGGCTGCCAGCACCAGCGCGGCGGCGTAGGCCAGGAACGGCACCCTAAGCCCGAAACCGGCGAGAAAGCCGCCCAGGACGGGGCCGCACACGTTGCCGATCAGGAAGGCACCGGCGTAGGCGCCGGAGACCCGCCCGCGGCTTTGCGGCGGCGCCAGCCTGATGACCAGCGCCATGGAAGCCACCGTGAACATCACCGAACCGATTCCGCCGAGGCCGCGGAAGACCAGCAGCTGCCAGTAATTCTGCGCAAAAGCGCAGGCGGCCGTGGACACGGCAACGATGAGCACGCCGCTGACGTAAACAGGCCGTTCCCCCAACTTCCCGATCAGCGCGCCGCCGGCAGGGGCGAACAGCAGGCGCATGAACGCAAAGATGCTCACGATCACGGCTGCAGCGGTGGCACCGACGTCGAAAGTTGTGGCGAATTGTGGCAATACAGGCGCAACAAGCCCGAATCCAAGGGCGATCAGGAAGGCCGCGACCAGCATCACCTTGATATCGGAGGACAGCGGTTCACCCTTGCCCTTAAACAGTTGCCGGAACCGCGGATTTGAGCCGTTGGGGCGGACGTTGGCCTTCATTCGTCAATGGTCCTAGGGGTGCGTTGTGATGCCGGGATAAGGGAGGTGAAACACAACCGTAACAAGCCGGAGACCCACCATTTACTTCGAAGAGGTTCTTGTAACAAGCCGGCAATGCAATTCCTCCGCAGGCGAAACACAGGACATCCAGAATCGAACGTAGAAAACGCACCACGGCGTTTGGCAGGGCGGTAACTCCGCAGCATTCAAATTACAGGGAGGACGTGCACCATGGAACTTACTGCAGGTCACGTATGGGTTATGGTGTCGGCAGCACTCGTGTTGTTCATGACGCCGGGCCTGGCATTTTTCTACGGCGGCATGACACGCGCCAAGGCAGCACTGAACATGATGATGATGAGCTTCATCTCCATCGGCATGGTAGGTGTTATCTGGGTCCTTTGGGGGTATTCGATGTCCTCAGGGGACGGCTTCCTCCAGATGGTGGGCAACCCGTTCGCTCACTTCGGTCTTGAAGGCATCGACAGCCCTGACGGACTCATCATGGTCGGCTACGGAGCAACCTTTGCAATCATCACCGTCGCCCTGATCAGCGGCGCCATTGCTGACCGGGCGAAGTTCGGCGCTTGGTCCGTCTTCGTCCCCGTCTGGGTCACCCTGGTCTACTGCCCGCTGGCTTACATGGTGTGGGGTGGCGGCCTGTTCAGCGAAGAGGGCGCAGTTGGCGCTGCGCTTGGTGAGGCCATTGACTTCGCCGGCGGCACCGTTGTCCACATCAACGCCGGTGTGGCAGCACTGATCCTCGTCTTTATCGTTGGCAACCGTCGCGGCTTCGGCAAGGACCCGAACCACCGCCCGCACAACATCCCGTTCGTCATGCTCGGAGCCGCCATCCTCTGGTTCGGCTGGTTCGGCTTCAACGGCGGCGCAGCAGCCACCGCTGAACAGGGCGGCCTCATCTGGGTGAACACCCTCGCCGCTCCCGCCGCCGCCATGCTCGGCTGGCTGGTGACGGAGCGCATCCGTGACGGACACCCCACGTCGCTGGGCGCAGCCTCCGGTGTTGTGGCAGGCCTGGTAGCCATCACCCCTGCCTGTGCCAACGTCAGCCCGGTCGGCGCCCTGGGCCTTGGTGTCGTAGCCGGTGTGGCTTCCGCCCTGGCCGTGGGACTCAAGTTCCGCTGGGGTTTCGATGATTCCCTCGACGTCGTCGGAGTCCACCTTGTGTCAGGCATCATCGGCACGGTTGCCCTCGGCTTCATCGCACTCCCGGAGGAAGGCGTGGGCGGTGGCCTGTTCTACGGCGGCGGCGCGGCCCAGCTCTGGGCGCAGCTCGCTGCAGCAGGCATCGCGATCGCCTACTCGGCCATCCTGACCACCATCATTGCCCTCGCCATCCACAAGACCATGGGCTTCCGGGTCTCGCAGGAACAGGAAACGGTGGGCGTAGATCTCAGCCTGCACGCCGAGACCGCTTACGAGTTCGGTGTCACCGGACATGGCGGAAGCTTCCAGCCGCTCCACGATTTGATCACCGGCAAGAAGAACACTGAGACGGGCAAGGAGAGCATCGACGCATGAAACTGATCACTGCAATCGTCAGGCCGGAGAAGCTTGACGCCATCCGTGAAGGCCTGGAGGCCTACGGGGTCCAGGGCCTGACGGTCAGCGCGGCCAGCGGCTATGGCCGGCAGCGCGGCTACACCGAGGTGTACCGCGGCGCCGAGTACAACGTGGACCTGCTGCCCAAGATCCGGGTCGAGGTCCTTGCCACTGATGAGCAGGCGGACGACATCCTGGACGTCATCATCGCCAGCTCCAATACCGGACGTGCCGGCGACGGCAAGGTCTGGACAGTGGAAGTCTTTGAGGCGGTGCGGGTGAGGACCGGCGAACGCGGCGTTGCCGCGATCTAGTTGAACCGTGCAACTGCTCAAAAGGGAGGGTCCATGAGGACCCTCCCTTTTTGGTGCCTGATCCGGGCTGCAGGGTGGTTAGACTCGTTTCCGAACCACATAATTGCAGGCAGGTCTGTCACCTGCCATTTTTGAAAATACCCGGCTGCAGCGCGGGCCTTAAATCTGGAGAAGAATGTCGCAAAGCCGCCCTGAAAGACAACGGCGTGATGACGAACGTAGCCTTGACATTGGGCCCGCTGGAGGCTCTTGGGCCAGTACACGGGGCAAGCAGCGCCGGCTCGTACTCGGTGGCGGGATTGTCGGCGTCCTTGCAGCTGCTGCCTTGGTTGGCACGATGGTTTTCAGCGGGTCGCCGCAGGAGGATGCACCCGTCGGTGTTGCGGGAACACAATCCATCGCCCCGGTTTCGCCGACTCCGACCACGGCGGCTCCCCGGGCGTTCGAGCCATTTGACCGTGCAGAATATGTTCAGGTTCCCGGACTTGCTGAAGCCACCGGTCTGGTTGAACAGACGACCGTGACAGTCTCTGCGGAGCTGTCCGGAACCGTACTGCCCGAAGGAATGATGGGCTTTTCATTCGAAACCGACGTCATGACCGACCTGCGGTTCGAACCGGGTGCATCGACCTTTGTAGATGAACTAAAAAAGCTTCACAAACCCATCATCCGTTTCGGCGGTCAAGCCGTAGACCGAAGGTTCTTCTGGACCTCACGGGACGAACCAGTGCCCAACTGGACCCTGATTCCCGGATACGAGGGAGATGTCCGCCCTATCCGTAAGGTCACTCCGGCGGATCTCGAACGACTCAACCGGATGGCCGAGGCAGTCGATGCGCGCATCCTTCTGACTGCCGACTTGGGCCATTTCGACCCGGAACGGGCAGGTGACCTCGCCAAACATGCCGGTGCTATCTTTGGGGATCGCCTCCTGGGAATAACCGTTGGGAACGAACCTAATGGTTTCTACTCTGCGGGCCGCGCGTACCATATCCTGCGCCCGGCAGATTGGGCCAGCGATAAGTACCTGGAAGAATACAAGCAGTACTCCGCCGCGATCACAGCAAATGCTCCCGGCGTGAAAATTGTCGGTCCTGGAGTGTACGCGGAGAACTGGCTGCAGGCTTTCGTAGCACACGGTGACCCTGCGGTGGGTGCGTTGTCCTATCATCACTATCCGTCCTCGGACTGCAGCACCGGAGGCGAGGGTTCGCCGACTATCGGCCGGGCCATGTCCAGGGAGCGGGCAGAGCATAGCCGCGCCTACTCCCGGAGCATGGTAGCCACGGCCAAGCCCGTCGGGCTGCCCGTTTGGATTACGGAGGCTGGAGTGTCAGCCTGTTCCGGCTCAAACGAGATGACGCGCACGCACGCCTCCGCACTCTGGACGATCAACTACGCTCTTGGCGCCGCCCAGGAAGGTGTCACCATGGTGAGCATTCACGGCGCCATAGATGCCTGCAAGGGTGGACCGCCCTCCTCGCCCATCTGTGACACAGGCGCCTATAAAAAGCCCAATGGGATTTTTGCCAGCCAGGCCAACAACTACGGGATGATGCTCATCAACTCCCTTCAGCCCGGGAACTTTGTGGCTGTAAATCAGTCCGGCAGTGCTGGAATCTACAGCTACGCTGTCAGCCACAGCGACGGCTCAATGACCGTGATAGTGGTCAACCAGAACGATCCCCGGTTGCACGGCCAGGCGCCGGTGACAATCAAGTTGCCTTCGGACGCTGGCACGGGGACCATGAGCCAGATGACGGCACCGTCGTTTGACGCGCAGGCTCAAACGCGGATTGACGGAAGAGAAGATTCGGGGGTTCCTCTGGAAGAACGTGCCAGGATTCCTGGCTTTGTTGCTGGCCAAGATACCGTCAATGTGCCACTGACGTCGGGGACTGTCACAGTTTTCAACTTCACCTTCTAGCCCGTGTTTTCTTTGCCGCCAACGCCGACATACTGCCGACAGTCGCGGCTCAGAACTGCCAGGGCCTTTTTATCGCACAGAGGTAAGCCAGCTTGCAGGACCGGGGCCGCCGGCGTCGTATTTTTCCAGTGGAACATCGGCGCCGGACCAGGCGCGCAGCACAGGTTCGACAATCCGCCAGCAGTCCTCCGCAGTATCGCCGCGGACGGAGAGCAGGGGATCACCGTGCAATACGCCTTCAAGGACTTCGCCGTAGGGCAGCAGCTCCGACGCGTTCAGTTCAGCGCTCAAGGTGATCCTGTCCAGGGTGAGGATGTTGCCGGGACCGTTGACATCCATATCCAGCTGAAGGGTGTCGGGGCCAAAGCCGATCCTCAGCTGGTTGGGGGAGTCGACGCCGAAGAAGCCGACGGGCAGGTGCGGGACCGGCCGGAAGGTGATCACAGCTTCCTTCCGCTTCACCCCCAGGGCCTTGCCGGAGCGCAGGATGAACGGCACGCCCTTCCACCGCCAGTTGTCGATCTCCACGCGGACCTCCGCCAGGGTCTCGGTATCCCTGGCAGGATCAACGCCTTCCTCCCGCACGTAGTCCGGAATGGTCCTGCCGGCAATGCTGCCCGCCGTGTATCGCGCCCGGCGGGTGGACTCGGCGTACGGGGCCTTGATACTGCTGGCCCGGAGGACGGTGCTGACGGCGTCCCGCAACTCGCGTTCATGAATGGTGGCCGGAGGTTCCATCGCGACCAGCGCCATGATCTGCAGCAGATGGCTCTGGATCATGTCGCGCAAGGCGCCGGCGCTGTCGTAATAGCGCGCACGGCCCTCCAGCGCGAGGTCTTCGTCGAAGATAATCTCCACGCGCTCAATGTGGTCGCGGTTCCAGACCGGCTCCAGGAAATTATTGGCGAATCGGAGCCCCAGGATATTGAGAACCGTCGCCTTGCCCAGGAAATGGTCCACCCGGTGGATATGGTCCTCTGGAACAAGCCGTACCAGTGTCTCATTCAAAGACCTGGCCGATTCCGCACCGGAGCCGAACGGTTTTTCCATCACCAAGCGCGTCCCGGCCGGGACCTGGTCCGGCTGCAGTACCTCGCAGGCCCTCTGGCTAACGTGCGGCGGGAGCGCGAAATATACAGCCACCGGTCCCGGAAGGCTGCCCAGCAGCCCGGCCAGGGAGCCCTCAGCGGTGACGTCAAGCTGGTGGTAGGCGGCGGACTCGGCCATGTCCTTCAGAGCCGCCTTGCCGTCTTCATCGGCGGCTTCCTCCGCGGCAGCAAAGGCTTCAGTAACCCGGTTCCGCCATTGGTCTGCGGTCCAGGCATCGGAACCGACACCTGCCAGCGTCAGCCCGGCCGCCCTGCCCCTGGCCACCAGCCGGGCCAGTCCCGGAAGCAACAGCCGGCCGGTGAGATCGCCCGAAGCGCCGAGGATAAGCAGGGTTTTTACCGTCGTTTCACTGGTCACCCTGCCAGCATGCCATCTTGGAGGCCGGTCTTGGTACCCTAGATAGTCGAGTCCGATGTCGCGGCGGTTGTTCCGGTTGGTTCCGGCCAGCAGCTACCGACACTGGCGAGCCGCACCGGCCGCCAATTGTAGATCCACTGAAAGAAGTGCACGGCGCGTGTTCAATTCACTCTCTGACCGGTTGACAGCAACATTCAAGAACCTCCGCGGCAAGGGCCGTCTCACAGAGGCGGACGTTGATGCCACAGTCCGGGAGATCCGCCGCGCCCTTCTGGACGCGGACGTCGCCGTCGCCGTCGTCCGCGATTTCACCGGCCGGGTGCGCGAGCGTGCCCTGGGCGCCGAAGTTTCCGGCGCATTGAACCCGAGCCAGCAAATCGTGAAGATTGTCAACGAGGAGCTCGTCGAAATCCTCGGTGGCGAGACGCGCCGCATCCGCCTCGCCAAGACGGGGCCCACCATCATCATGCTTGCCGGCCTGCAGGGTGCCGGTAAGACCACCCTCGCCGGAAAGCTCTCGAAGTGGCTGAAGGGGCAGGGCCACAGCCCGCTCCTGGTGGCCTGCGACCTTCAGCGCCCCAACGCAGTCACCCAGCTGCAGGTAGTGGGCAAGCGTGCCGGCGTTCCGGTTTTCGCACCGCACCCCGGCGCCACGTCCGAGCTTGAGCACCCGGCGGGGGACCCCGTTGCCGTTGCCCGTGCGGGCGTCGAGGAAGCGCGCCAGAAGCTGTACGACGTCGTGATCGTCGACACCGCGGGCCGTCTTGGCGTCGATGCCGAGATGATGGAGCAGGCGCGGCAGATCCGCAAGGCTATCGTGCCCAACGAAGTGCTGTTCGTCATCGATGCGATGATCGGCCAGGATGCCGTTAACACCGCGATGGCATTTGATGAAGGGGTTAACTTCACCGGCGTTGTGCTGTCGAAGCTCGACGGCGATGCACGCGGTGGTGCCGCACTTTCGGTCGCATCTGTCACCGGTAAGCCGGTGATGTTTGCGTCTACAGGTGAAGGCGTGGACGACTTCGAGCTCTTCCATCCGGACCGCATGGCGTCCCGCATCCTGGACATGGGCGACGTCCTGACCCTTATTGAGCAGGCCGAAAAGTCCTGGGACAAGGATGAAGCGGCCAGGATGGCGAAGAAATTCGCCGACCAGGAAGACTTCACCCTGGATGACTTCCTGGCCCAGATGCAGCAGATCCGCAACATGGGTTCCATGAAGAAGATGCTGATGATGATGCCGGGTGCGCAGAACATCCGCCAGCAGCTGGAGCAGTTCGATGAGCGCGAGATCGATCGTGTCGAGGCGATTGTCCGGTCCATGACCCCGCACGAACGGGTTGCCCCGAAGATCATCAACGGCTCACGACGGGCCCGTATTGCCCGTGGTTCTGGTGTACACGTCTCCGAGGTCAACGGCCTGCTGGAGCGCTTTGCCCAGGCTCAGAAGATGATGAAAAAGATGGCGCAGGGCGGCGGCATGCCGGGAATGCCCGGGATGCCCGGCATGGGTGGTGGCGGCGGAGGGGCCCGCAAGAACGCGAAGAACGCGCCGAAGAAGAAGGCCCGATCCGGTAACCCGGCCAAGGCCGCCCAGGAACTGCGCGATGCCGAGGCCAGGCGCGCGGGCGCCGCGAAGGCCCTTCCCACTGGTGCCGCCTTCGGCCAGCAGGGCGGGGACTTTGACCCCTCGCAGCTGAACCTTCCCAAGGGCTTTGATAAGTTCCTCGGCGGCAAGTAGCCGGTCCTCCCTTGGTTGTCAGTGGCCAATGATGTCAGTGGCGTCGAATAGGGTGAGGTCATGTTCAAGCAGCGGGTAGTTTTTGTCCACGGTGCGGGGAGCTTTGGCTCCGCGGCCTGGCCCCGGCAGCACGGCATGGCCCTGGATTATGATGCCTTGTTCCTGCGGCGCCATGGCTTTGACCCCATTGCTGAGCCTCTGGAATCTTCGTTCGTCGAGGACGCCGCCATTGTGTTGCGTTCCCTGGCCGACTCCGGCCGGGGTGCGGCTGGAGGCCATGTGGTGGCTCATTCCCAGGGTGCCATCGCAGCGATCATGGCTGCCGTGGAGCGTCCGGACCTGGTCCGCTCCTTGACCCTGGTTGAGCCGGCTTGCCTGTCCCTGACAGCCGAACTGCCGGCCACGGCTGCCCATATCGAGTTGATGAAGCCTTTGTTTGATGTGCGCCACCAGCTCAGCGACCAGGATTTCCAACGGGAATTTGTGCGCCGGATGTTCGCTGCGGATTCAGGGGAATTCGCCACGCCGGAGGAGCAGCGGCAGGCCCGGCGGCTGCGCCTGCAGGCGCCACCCTGGGAAGCTCCGCTCCAGATCGTCCCCGGCGTGCCAACACTGGTGCTCACCGGCGGATGGGAACCGTTGTACGAAGAGATCGCCGGGTACCTGCGTGAGACCGGTGCCGTGCATCGAATTGCAGCAGGCGGGCACCGGCCCCACGATTCTCCCGAAGGCGACCGGTATATCCGGTCCTTTATTGCTGAGGCGAGCCGGAGCCGGCAGCCCCGGGCGTCGTGAGAAGCCTAGCCGTCAGCAGGAAGCCGGAGCTCGGGCAGGTACACCTTGCCGCCGGCGGCCAGGAACTCCTCGCTCTTCGCCTTCATGCCGCTGTACATCCCGGCAATGGCGGCCTGGGAATCGGCTGAACCGTATTCGTTCCGGATGTCCTGGCTGATCTTCATGGAGCAGAACTTGGGGCCGCACATGGAACAGAAGTGTGCCGTCTTGGCCGGCTCGGCGGGCAATGTTTCGTCGTGGAAGGCCTCGGCTGTCACCGGGTCAAGGGACAGTGCGAACTGGTCGCGCCAACGGAACTCGAACCGGGCTTTGGACAACGCGTCGTCCCGTTCATGGGCACCTGGATGTCCCTTTGCCAGGTCGGCCGCGTGGGCGGCGATCTTGTAGGTGATCACGCCGGTCTTGACGTCGTCCTTGTTGGGCAGTCCCAGGTGTTCCTTGGGGGTGACGTAGCAGAGCATGGCCGTGCCGTAGCGGGCGATTTCAGTGGCGCCGATAGCCGAGGTGATGTGGTCATAGCCCGGCGCAATGTCCGTCACCAACGGACCAAGAGTGTAAAACGGAGCTCCCTTGCACAGCTCCTGCTGCCGTTCCACGTTCTCCCGCACCAGGTGGAACGGCACGTGGCCCGGCCCCTCCACCATGACCTGCACGTCGTACTCCCAGGCGCGCTGCGTCAGTTCAGCCAGGGTATCCAGCTCGGCGAACTGCGCGGCGTCGTTGGCGTCCGCCGTCGAACCCGGACGCAGCCCGTCGCCCAGCGAAAAGGCGACGTCGTACCGGGCGAAGATTTCGCACAGCTCGTCAAAGTGCGTGTAGAGGAAGTTCTCCTGGTGGTGCGCCAGGCACCAGCCGGCCATGATGGAACCGCCACGGGACACGATTCCGGTGACCCGGTTGGCCGTGAGCGGCACGTAGCGCAGCAGGACGCCGGCGTGGATGGTCATGTAATCCACACCCTGCTCGCATTGCTCGATGACGGTGTCCCTGAAAATCTCCCACGTCAGGGCATTGGCCTCGCCGTTCACTTTTTCCAGTGCCTGGTAGATGGGCACGGTACCGATCGGAACGGGCGAGTTACGGATAAGCCACTCGCGGGTGGTGTGGATGTCGTCGCCGGTGGAGAGGTCCATCACGGTGTCGGCGCCCCATTGCGTGGCCCACTGCAGCTTGTCAACCTCTTCGGCGATGGAACTGGTGACGGCCGAGTTGCCGATGTTCGCGTTGATCTTTACCAGGAAGGCCTTGCCGATGATCATCGGTTCGGACTCCGGGTGGTTGATGTTGTTGGGGATGATCGCCCTGCCTGCCGCCACCTCTGAGCGCACCAGCTCCACATCGCAGTTCTCCCGCAGTGCGACGAACTGCATCTCCGGCGTGATGATTCCCTGCCGGGCATAGTGCATTTGGGTCACCGTCTTGACGCCGACGGCGCGGCGGGGCACCGGCCGCGCCCCCTTCCACTCAGCAGAAGCGGCGCCCCGTCGCACTGCGGACTTCCCGTCGTCGAGCAAATTCCGTTCCCGGCCGGTATAGGGCTCCGTGTCACCGCGCCCCTCAATCCATTCCGAGCGGAAGGCCGGCAGGCCCACCACTGGGTCGCTTCCCGGCCCCGCGGTCCGGTAGACCCGGAACGGCTCATTTGCCCGGCCATTGGGTGAGGGTTCCAGCGAAATCTCTGTGACGGGGACTCGGATTCCGGCGGCTTCATCGCTGATATATGCCAGCGAATGGGACTTCAACGACTGGGTTTCAGAGGTGGCAGCTTCATTTTGGACAGGGCTTTGCTGTGTTACTGGGGTACTCATTGAATACTCACTTCCTTCGCCGGCATTACCCGGACAGGTTCAACGGTCGCAGGCTGCGTCAGCCCGATCTCAGCCCCTGCAAGGGCACCCGTGTGGTCAAGAGGAAAGCTATCACAGCTGCTGCGGAGGGCCCTGTCACATTTGCATCCGGCCATAGGGTGGTGGAATGGCCAGCATCATCGAATTCAGCGGAACTGTGCTCACTGGACCTGCAACGGAACGGCGGGGCCTCTGGTCAGTTGACGGCAGGCTGACGTTCAACCGCCCGGAAGGCGTCCCGGATCTGGTCCTCGATGGTTGGGTGCTACCCGGGTTTGTTGATGCCCACTGCCATATCGGACTCGGTCCCGGCGGAGCAGTGGAGGCTGCTGCTGCCGAAGAACAGGCCAGGACGGACCTGGCAGCCGGAACTCTGCTGATCCGGGATGCCGGGTCTCCCGCGGACACCCGCTGGCTGCAGGGACGCGCAGACATGCCGTTGATTATCCGGGCTGGACGCCACATCGCCAGGACCCGCAGGTACCTTCGTGGTTTCGCCCAGGAAACTGAGCCGGATGGTCTGGTTGAGGCTGTGCGGAAGCAGTCCCGGTCCGGTGACGGTTGGATCAAACTGGTGGGGGACTGGATCGACCGCGACGCCGGTGACCTGGCGCCGTCCTTTCCTGCCGCCGTCGTCAAGGATGCGGTCCGCGCTGCACATGACGAAGGGGCGCGGGTGACCGCCCATTGTTTTGGGGAGCAAAGCCTTGATGACATGCTCGACGCCGGAATTGACTGTGTTGAGCACGCCACCGGCCTGCTTCCCAGGCAGGTCCCGCGCTTCGTTGAGCAGGGCGTGCCGATCGTGCCCACCCTGATCAATATCGCCACGTTCCCCGACATTGCCGCCCAGGCGGGGCCGAAGTTCCCCCGCTATGCCGCGCACATGCTCGCCCTGTGGGGGAGAGGCGCAACGAACGCGTCCTGGAAGCGTTCGAGGCTGGCGTCCGGATCTTCGCCGGCACGGATGCGGGCAGCGTCATCCGGCACGGCAGGATCGGCGATGAGATTCTGGCCCTCCACCGTGCCGGTCTGCCCATGGCCGCCGCGCTGGATGCCGCCGGCTGGGCGGCGCGGGACTGGCTGGGCGCACAGGGCCTTTCGGAGGGTGCGAGGGCGGACGTCGTCGTCTGCCGTGAGGATCCCCGGGCAGTGCCGGAGACCATCAACCGGCTGGCTCATGTGGTGCTGGGCGGGCAGGTGCACGGAAACGGGACTGTGGGAGCCAAAAACCCTTGATTTAGATTGAAGCTTCAAGTAAATTGGTAGTAGCGGCCCTCCAAACCCGAGGGCCATGCGACCGGGAGAATTCAATGAATGCAGAAGCCGTCAGCCAGGACCTCCTTCCTGCCGGGCTCACCATGGGCACCGTAATGCTAAAGGTGGGAAACATGAAGGCCATGACCGACTACTACCAGCGTGCCCTCGGCCTGGTGGTAGTAGCAGAGCAGGATGGCGGCGTCTACCTTGGCAGACTGGGCCGTCCGCTAATTCACCTGGCACCGGCGTCGGGTCTGCAGTTGCCGTCCCAGGAGGAAGCCGGCCTCTTCCACACGGCCCTCCTGTTTGAAGACCAGGCCTCCCTGGCGGCCACCGTGGCAACTGCCGCGCAGTTCGAGCCGGCGCTCTACGTTGGCAGCGCCGACCACCTGGTGAGCGAGGCGTTCTACTTCACTGATCCGGAAGGAAACGGCATCGAGCTGTACCGGGACCGTCCGCGCGAGGACTGGAGCTGGGAAGGCGGGAGGGTGGTGATGGACAGCCTGGCGCTGCCCCCGCAGCGTTTCCTCGAGGCGCACCTGACGGAACAGTCCCTCGCGTCCCAGCAGGACACCGGCGCCGGCGTAGGCCACGTCCACTTGCAGGTGGGCGACGTGCAGACTGCCCAGGACTTCTATGTAGGCATCCTGGGCTTCGAAGAGACCGCCGGCTGGCACGGCCAGGCGTTGTTCGTTTCCGCCGGCGGCTACCACCACCACATGGCCATGAATATCTGGAACAGCAGGGGAACCGGACCGCGCCGCGACACGCTGGGCCTCGGCGAAGTTCTGATCCAGGTGCCGGGAACTGACGACGTCGGGGCGCTGGCCGATCGCTTGAAGGTCGGTGGAGTAACGTCCCGCCACACCGGCGCAGAGTTGCGCTTCGAGGACCCGTGGCGGAACCGGATCCGCGTCGCCGCCGGCTGACTGCGAGGGCCGGGAGCTGTGGGTTAGGCTGAGTCCGAACGCCGGCGCGGCCATCTTTGGCAACTCGCGCCGGCCGGCAACAGTAACGAAAATGAGGACAGTCCCATGGGCTTTACCGAGATCTTTGTTTCCACCCACAAGGGTGCCCTGGCACGGGCGGCGGAACTCGACGACGGCGCCGGGCAGGCAGCCGAAGGCGTCCGCATTCCGGAGATCAGCGACTTCGAAATCGAACAGCTCGGCGCCCTGGCCGGCGCTGCCGTCCATACCTCGGGAGCGGATACGGAGCTGTCCATGGTGGACATCGCCAGCGACTCATTGCTCGGCGTGCCGGAGCCGATGGTACGGGCGTTGGCTGAACTGCTGACCTACGAACGCGAAGATGCCGAAGGTGTTGGTGACGTCCTGGTGGACGTCGCGGCCAAGTGGGCGGCTCAGGAAGACATGCCGTTCGACGCAGGCCAGGCTGCCGGATATGTACGTCGCGTGGCCGAACTTGCCGCCCTGGTGGAGGAATCCGAACGCACCGGACTCTACGTCTGGTCAAGCTAAAGCACCGGCTGTGAGGCCGGGGGATGCCCCGGCTCGAATTTGAGCCGCGCATCTGGCACAATAGACAGGTACTCGATCTGCACGGCCCCTCTCTCCGTGTCCGGATCCTGTCCTTTGAATCCCCAAGTATGGCCCGCCCCACGGGTGCAGAACGTCGGATTCGCCCCCTTTCTGAAACAGGAGTGACCACAAAAGTGGCCGTAAAGATTCGCCTTAAGCGCTTTGGTAAGATGCGCGCCCCGTACTACCGCATCGTCGTCATGGATGCCCGCTCCAAGCGGGATGGCCGTGCCATCGAGGAGATCGGCAAGTACCACCCCACCGAAGAGCCTTCATACATCGAGGTCGACACCGACCGCGCCCAGTACTGGCTCGGAGTCGGCGCACAGCCGTCCGAGCAGGTTGCTGCGATCCTGAAGATCACCGGTGACTGGCAGAAGTTCAAGGGCCTGCCGGGCCAGGAGGGCACCCTCCGGACGAAGGCGCCCAAGGAAGCTTTCGTCACCCCGGAAAAGGGTTCCGTGATCATCCCGGAAGCCATCACCAAGAAGGCAAAGGCTGAAGCTCCGGCCGACGCCGAAGCAGAGTCCACCGAGGCTGAGTAAGTTGCTGGCTGACGCGCTCGAGCACCTCGTCCGGGGAATCGTTGATTCTCCGGAGGACGTCAAGGTCAGTTCCAAGAACAACCGCCGCGGGGATACCCTCGAGGTCCGCGTTCACCAGGACGATCTTGGCCGCGTGATTGGCCGGCAGGGCCGCACGGCACGCGCTTTGCGTACCGTCGTCGCCGCCTTGGCCGACGGCGAGCAGGTCAGGGTCGACGTCGTCGACACAGACCGCCGCCGCTAGCGTCCAGCACTTCAGTATTTTGTCCGGCCCCTCCACCTGAACGGTGGAGGGGCCGGACTGTTTTGAACGACAATTGTCTTCCGGGCCGCAAATCACGCGGCCTCCATGACCACAGGTATTGAACGGAAAAGGAATCAGATGCAGCTCCAGGTGGCACGAATCGGCAAACCGCACGGTATCCGCGGCGAAGTAACCGTTCAGGTACTGACGGACGCGCCTGAAGACCGTTTCGTGCCAGGGACGGAACTCACTGTTGAACCCGCCTCGGCCGGCCCGCTGACCATCCTGAATGCCCGCTGGAACAAGGACATCCTGCTGCTTGCCTTCGAAGAGGTGGAGACCCGGAATGAGGCAGAAGCGCTTCGTGGCGCCAAGCTGTACATCGAGACCGAGGAACTGGACGAGGACGACGACGAAGGCTGGTACGAGCACGAACTGGTGGGCCTCGAAGCCAGGGTTGGCTCCCAGGTGGTCGGCACAGTGGCGGCACTGAACACCATGCCCGTCCAGGACCTGCTGATGGTCAAGACGCCGGAGGGGGAAGAAATTCTTGTCCCCTTTGTTGAGCAGATTGTGCCCGAGGTGAATATCGAGGAGGGCTTTATCCTCCTCACACCGCCGCCTGGGCTTTTTGAAATCAACGCAGAGAACAGCACCAGCTCCGAAAACGAGGAAAACGCTTAAGATGCGGATCGACGTCGTCAGTATCTTCCCGGAGTACCTCGCCCCGCTGGAGTTATCCCTTATTGGCAAGGCCCGGCAGGAGGGATTGCTGGAACTGAACGTCCACGACCTGCGGACGTTCACTACTGACAGGCACCGCACCGTGGACGACACGCCATATGGGGGTGGCGCCGGCATGGTTATGAAGGCCGAACCCTGGGCGCAGGCGCTGTCCGCCATCGCGCATGCCAATCCCACTCAGAACGCGGAAAGTGATTTCGGAGATCACAAGCCTGTCCTGATCGTGCCCTCGCCGGCGGGGGAGCGCTTTACCCAGGCGCTGGCCCACGAACTTGCCGGGGAACCGCAGCTCGCTTTCGCCTGCGGCCGCTACGAAGGCATTGACGAGCGCGTATTGGAATGGGCGGCAGACCACTTCACGGTGCGGCCGGTCAGCCTGGGTGACTACGTGCTCAACGGCGGCGAAGTTGCCGTCCTGGCCATGGTCGAGGCCATCGGCCGGTTGCTTCCGGGGGTAGTGGGAAACCCGGAATCCCTCGTGGAGGAATCCCACTCAGACGGCCTGCTCGAGTACCCGGTGTACACCAAGCCCTCAACATGGCGTGACCGCGAGGTGCCGCCCGTCCTGCTCAGTGGAAACCACGGCAAAATCGCCCAGTGGCGCCGCCATCAGCAGTTCCGGCGCACTGCGGAGCGGCGTCCGGACCTGATGGAGTATCTCGATCCCGGCATGCTAAGCCGTGCGGACCGGAACGCGCTATGGGAACTCGGATACACCATCGCTGACGGACGGCTGAAGTCCCGGGTTCCCGCCACCGACGACAATTAGCCGTAACAGGTGCGGATGTGGCAAAATTAGTCCTTGTGTCTACTGGGCGCGCGCCTGCCACAGGGGGAGCGTTGCCAACAGCCAAGACACCACGGCCCAATCAATCAGTGACTGAGCCGGACAAACACTTTCGACGGTAATTTCCAGCCGGTACATTCCGGCAGGGCTTCGCCGCCGTGACCCAAAGTGAATGACCTGTGGCGTTCACCAGGAGTGGAATTATGCATATTCTCGATTCCCTGGACGCAGCCTCGCTGCGCAGCGATGTTCCCGAGTTCCGCGCGGGCGACACCCTCAAGGTGCACGTGAACATCATCGAAGGCAAGAACTCCCGTGTCCAGGTATTCCAGGGCTTCGTCCTGGGCCGCCAGGGCGACGGCCTCCGCGAAACCTTCACCATCCGTAAGGTCTCCTTCGGCGTCGGCGTGGAGCGTACCTTCCCGGTGCACTCCCCGATCATCGACAAGATCGAGGTCGTCACCAAGGGTGACGTCCGCCGCGCCAAGCTGTACTACATGCGTGCACTGCGCGGCAAGGCAGCGAAGATCAAGGAAAAGCGCGACTTCAACACCGCCAAGTAGTCCTTCCCGGACTTCAACGGCCAAGTCCGCGGCCAAAACCGCCGCGCCGGAGCCATCAGCAACAGCGCGCAGGATTTGGACCATGGAAAACACAAAACGCCAGCCCCGGAAACCGGGCTGGCGTTTTGTGTTGCTGGCCGGGGCCCTGGCATTCCTGGTCAGTGGCCTGGTTCGCTCATTATGGCTGGACATTTATTTCATTCCTTCTGCCTCGATGGAGCCACTTTTCCAAACAGGTGACAGGATCCTCGTCTCCAAGACGGATTTCGCTGCCGAGCCCATCCGCCGGGGCGACATCGTGGTCTTCGACGGCCGGGGATCCTTCGCCTCGCTCAACAGCGGGAAGGGACTTCTCTCCGACACCTCAGCTGCCGCATCGGAGCTGGGGCAGTGGCTGGGGCTGACGGGCAGTGAAACCACCTACGTGAAGCGTGTCATCGGCCTGCCTGGCGACGAAGTACAGTGCTGCGCCCCTGATGGGCGGCTCACCGTCAACGGCCAACCTGTTGACGAACCCTACATTTTTCCAGGGGACGTGCCCAGCCTTCAGAAGTTCAGCGTGATTGTCCCTGCCGGACGGTTGTGGCTGATGGGTGACCACCGCGCCGAATCGGCTGATTCGAGGAGCCTCCTCGGTGCGCCCGGTGGCGGAATGGTCCCTGAAGACCGTGTCATCGGCCGCCCGGTCCAGATCATCTGGCCGCTTGATAGATTGGCAACGGTGCCGCGGCCCGCTACGGAACCAACGACAGTAAAGGACGGACAGTAGATGCCCGAGAACCATCCAGGGACACCTGATCCGCAGCCCGCGAGCGCATCGGATGACGCCCCGGAAACACCTGGCCACCAGGGCGCATCCGGCACACGGGCGAGACGCCGCCGCAAGGGCGGCACGGGAAACCCCCTTGTCAGCTGGTTGAAGGAGATTGCCACGGTGGTGGTGATCGCCGTCGTTCTGTCATTCCTCATCAAGACTTTCCTGTTCCGGGCCTTTTGGATCCCGTCTGAGTCCATGGTTAACACCTTGGAGAAAGACGACCGGATATTCGTGAACCTGCTGGTTCCGGAACCCTTTGGCCTGTCCCGCGGTGACGTTGTGGTCTTCCGCGACACCAAAGGATGGTTGCCCGCAACCCCTGAATCCGGCGCTGAGAACGGATCCTTCTCCGTCGTGCGGGAGGGGCTGACGTTCGTCGGGCTGTTGCCCGATACCTCCGAGCAGCACCTGGTCAAACGGGTCATCGGGCTTCCTGGAGACCACGTGATTTGCTGCGATGCCGCCGGTAAACTCACTATTAACGGGCGTGCCATCGACGAGAGCTACATTAACGGCGCCGAGGTTCCCCAAGTCCAGGAATTTGATGTTGTTGTCCCGGAAGGCAAGGTCTGGGTCATGGGTGACAACCGGAATCATTCTGCGGATTCACGAGCCCACATGGGCACGAATGGTGGCTTCGTGGACATAGCGGACATCGAGGGCAAAGCCTCAGTCATCGCCTGGCCGTTGAACCGGTGGTCGGTGCTGGATAACTACCCCGCTGTTTACCGGAACGTTCCCGCGGCAGGCTGACCCGTGTCCGTTGCACCAACCCTCAGGCATGAAAAGTCTTTCCGGGCGGGCGGAGCCCGGTACCTTGCCGGCGTCGACGAAGTAGGACGCGGAGCACTGGCGGGGCCTGTGAGCGTCGGCATCGCCGTCGTGGACCTGCAGCGGCAGAAACTGCTGAAAGAAGTCAGGGACAGCAAGCTTCTTAAGCCCGCGGACCGTGAACGGCTGGCGCCGGTTGTCCGGAAATGGAGTGTCGCGTCGGCCGTGGGCCATGCGTCCTCGGCGGAGATTGACAGCATCGGCATCATTGCTGCCCTGCGGCTCGCCGGCACCCGAGCCTGGCGGGAGATCATCGAATCGGGTGTAGTCCCTGACGTAGTCCTCCTCGACGGCAGTCACAACTGGTTGTCGCCGGCGGCGCAGGCTTCCTTGTTTGACGAGGCAGCCGGCCTGGTGGCAGAGGACGCCGGCTGTGAGGCTCCCGTGCATACCAAGGTCAAAGCGGACATGCAGTGCCTGAGCGTCGCGGCCGCCAGCGTTATCGCGAAGGTTGAGCGGGACGCCATGATGGTGGACCTGCACACCGAGTATCCGGACTACGGCTGGGACCTTAACAAGGGCTACGCCACGACCGGTCACCGGGACGTTCTGCGCGCTGCCGGTCCCACCCCGCACCACCGCGTCAGCTGGCGCCTTCTCGGGGAGGACCCGTTGCTGGAGTCGGTCGTTTGATGCAGCGCCAACAAGGCAGATGGGGCAAGATGGAAGCATGAGTGCCGAGGATCTTGAGAACTACGAAACCGACATGGAGCTCCAGCTCTACCGCGAGTACCGCGACGTTGCTGGCCTGTTCAGCTATGTGGTTGAGACCGAGCGGCGCTTCTACCTGGCGAACCATGTTGATCTGCAGGCGCGCAGTGCGGACGGCGAAGTCTATTTTGATCTCACCCTGCAGGATGCCTGGGTCTGGGATGTGTACCGTTCAGCGAGGTTCGTGAAGAACGTGCGGGTCCTGACGTTCAAGGACGTCAATGTCGAGGAACTGCCCCGCAACGAGGAACTGACCATGCCAAAGGACTCCGACCTGGGCAACTGACCCTCCGGTAGGCCCACCTTCACCCTTCCTCCACACGCCCGCGTACGGGACTGTTACCCACATAGCGCAAGTTGGCGCTGTTGCTCCTTCCTCCCGCCCATCAGGCTGATGGTGGAGGTGGTTATGAGAGCCAAAGACGTATTGGGCCGGCGGGGCGAGCAACTCGCCGCCGGCTATTTGGAAGCCCTTGGCATGCTGGTGGTGGAACGCAACTGGCGGTGCCGTGAGGGCGAAATAGACATTGTGGCCCTGGACGGGGATGCGCTGGTCATCGCGGAGGTCAAAACGCGGCGAAGCCTGGACTACGGCCATCCTTTTGAAGCGGTGGGCAGGGCCAAGCTTGCCAGGCTGCAACGGCTTGCGGCGGCATGGTGCCGGGACAAGGAACTCCGGATGCCGTTGCGGCGGATCGACGTTCTGGCTGTCCTGGACGACGGCATCAGCGAACCCCAGGTGGAACATCTCAAGGGGGTCGGCTGATGGCCCTGGGAAGAACCTATTCCGTCGCGTTGGTGGGGCTGAACGGTTACATCGTTGAGGTCGAGGCGGACATCGGCCAGACCTTGCCAAGCTTCCTGATCCTGGGGCTTCCTGACGCCAGCTTGAATGAGGCACGGGAGCGAATACGTTCGGCCGCCAAGAACTCCGGAATCCCCCTGAGCAGGCGCAAGATTACCGCTAATCTCATCCCGGCGTCCCTGCCTAAGAGCGGCTCTGGATTCGACCTGGCCATCACCATGTCCGTGCTCCGCGCTGCCAATGACATCCGGGCTACCGAGCGGACAGTTTTCATCGCCGAACTTGGACTGGACGGCAGGTTACGTCCGGTCCGGGGGATCCTTCCGGCGGTCATGGCAGCCGTTCAGGCCGGGTATCCGGATATTGTGGTCGCCCATGTCAACGCGGCGGAGGCAGCGCTGGTTCCCGGAGCCAACGTCCGCGGTTACCGGACCCTGGCCCGGCTGGTCTTCGACTTCGGGGCGGATCCCCAGGAACTGGCCCTGGACTTCGATCCTGAGGATTCCGAAGAGCCGGACCAAGACGCCGGCCCCGATTTGCCGGAACCGGACATGCGGGACGTTTCGGGGCAGGGCGAGGCCAGGCGGGCCCTGGAAGTTGCGGCGGCCGGTGCCCACCACGTGCTCCTGACCGGTCCGCCGGGTGCCGGTAAAACCATGCTGGCTGAACGGCTTCCAGGGCTGCTGCCTGAGCTGGACGACGCCGCGGCCATGGAAGTGACCGCAATCCACTCTTTGTGTGGTCTGCCTTCCGCTTCCCGTCAGCTGCTGCGGCGTCCGCCCTTCGAAAGCCCGCACCACACGGCCACCTCGGCAGCCATCATCGGCGGCGGGTCCGGGCTGCCCAGACCCGGTGCCGCGTCCCGGGCACACCGCGGCGTCCTGTTCCTGGACGAGGCGCCGGAATATGAGCGGAGGGTACTGGATGCGCTGAGGCAGCCCTTGGAGAGCGGCGAACTGGTGATCCACCGCTCCGCAGGCACTGCCGCTTACCCGGCGCGCTTCCAGCTGGTGCTGGCGGCCAATCCATGCCCCTGCGGCAAGGCCTCAGGGAAAGGGCTGGACTGCACCTGCACACCCATGATGCGGAGACGCTATGCGGCCCGGATGTCAGGGCCGCTTCTGGACCGTGTGGACATTCAACTGCAGGTAGAGCGGGTTTCGCTGGCAGATTTCGGCCAGGCAGGAAAGGAGGAGGACACGTCGGCAATCGCCGCACGTGTCAGGGAAGCCCGGCAGATTCAACGGGAACGGCTGCTGCCGTTCGGGCTGGAAAGCAATTCACAGGTTCCGGGCCGGGTGTTGCGGGGACAGTTGCGGCTGGCGCCTGCGGTAACCCGGATCCTCGATCAGTCCCTGGAACGCGGCGTCCTTACCGCCCGTGGATACGACCGCGTACTGCGGTTGGCATGGACACTTGCGGACCTGAGCGGACGGGCCCGACCAGACATCAATGATATCGGCCAGGCGCTGAACCTGCGCCAGGCCTCGGCCGCGGCCGCTTGAGAGGAACCCATGAATAACGAACGCCGCTCCCGGGCCGCCCTGGCCCGGCTTATGGAACCGCAGGATGCCGCAGGCCTCGCCCTGATCCAACTGGCAGGAGCTGTTGATGCGCTCAGAATCGCCTCTGGGGACATCGCCCCTGGTCCCGGGCTTGAACGGGACATTTCAGAGGTCCTTGCCGAGGCCGGAGGCAGTGGCAAGTGGCCTGGCCTGACGGAGGCATTCCGACGCTGGAGACCACGCGTCCCGGACCTGGCACCGGAACGGGACCTTGCCACTATGGCCCGCATTGGCGGCCGGCTGATTATTCCCGGAGACGAACTGTGGCCTGCCCAGCTGGCAGACCTTGGCCTGCATCAACCTGTCTGTCTTTGGTGGCGGGGCGTGGAGCAGCCTCTCCCGGTGGCTGGGAGATCCATCGCTTTGGTGGGATCGAGGGACAGTACCAGCTACGGGGCCGCGGTGACCGGTGACCTGGCTTATTCACTGGCCCAGCGTGGTTTCACGGTGGTCTCGGGCGGTGCTTACGGGATCGATGCCCACGCCCATCGGGCAGCGCTTGCGGGAGGCTCGGAGGCAATGCCCACAATCGCTGTGATGGCCGGGGGAGTGGACCGCTTCTACCCGGCAGGTAATGAGGACCTGCTGCGTGCCGTGGCCAATCAGGGTGCCGTGCTGGCGGAAGTCCCTCCGGGGTCAGCGCCGACGCGCTACAGGTTCCTTCAGCGCAACAGGTTAATCGCGGCGTTGTCCGCCGTAACGGTGGTGGTCGAGGCGAGATGGCGTTCAGGTGCCCTG
This sequence comes from Pseudarthrobacter sp. TRD_SC_9, assembly GCF_055361265.1. Classification (NCBI taxonomy): domain Bacteria; kingdom Bacillati; phylum Actinomycetota; class Actinomycetes; order Micrococcales; family Micrococcaceae; genus Pseudarthrobacter; species Pseudarthrobacter sp. TRD_SC_9. The sequence continues at coordinate 2,277,614 of NZ_CM143956.1, read as the reverse complement.
AATACCGCTCATCACGCAGAAGCCCTGGGCCGTGCGGTGGGGGCAGTGCCCGGCTCCGTGCACAGCGCCAACTCGGCAGGCTGCCACCGTCTCCTGCGTGAAGGTGGGGCGGTGTGCGTCACGGATGCAGGCGAAATTGCGGAGCTCGCATCACCTGCCGGTGATGCCCTCCCGGACGAGAGGAAAGGGAAGCCGGCAGAACACGATGGGCTTACCCTGGAGGACCTCATTCTGCTCGATGCCCTGCCACTGCGAACCACCAGCTCCGTGGAGAAGCTGTCCACTGTGGCCGGGCTGGGACCCGAAACAGTTCGGGCAGGACTGGGAAGGCTGGGCTTGTTGGGACTCGCCGCATCAGAACGCGGCGGTTGGAAGAGGCTCAAGACGGCGGGATAGCGAAATTGTAAGGCCGATTTGTCCCTCCCGGGCAAAGCTTTATGACTGCCACACGGCCGGAAGCCTTGACCGGAGGGTGATGTCGGTCATACGCTGATTTCACTATTCAAGAACTTGATTCCGCAATGTGGAATAACAGAACGGATTGTTTAGATCCAGACTCACCACTGCGGATCCCACGAACTGGAGATCCATGCATACGACACCCACAGTCGGCATCGAACCCGTTGACCCTACGCCGTTGTCCGGTCAGCCGGTTCACCCCGCCACAGGCATTGACGGGCTTTGCGCGGCAGCCAGCGCCGCCTCAGGCCAGACGATCAGCCCCACCCTCTATAACATCGACCTCGCACCCACCAAACGGGAAGGCCGCCGCTGGTCCGGCTACAGCATCTTCACCCTCTGGGCCAATGACGTCCACAGCCTCGGCAATTATGCTTTCGCCGTGGGGCTTTTCGCCCTTGGCCTGGGCGCCTGGCAGATTCTCCTCGCACTCGGCATTGGAGCAGCGTTGCTCTTTGGCCTCCTGAACCTCTCCGGGTTCATGGGGGTGAAGACCGGAGTCCCGTTCCCGGTCATGAGCCGGATCTCCTTTGGCATCCGCGGCGCCCAGATCGCCAGCCTGCTTCGCGGTGCCGTGGCGATTGCGTGGTTCGGCATCCAGACCTATCTCGCATCAGTGGTCTTTCGCGTAATGCTCATTGCAATGATGCCGTCATTAAGCGCCTTTGATACCAACTCGATCCTGGGGCTGTCTTCGCTGGGATGGGTCTCCTTCGGGATTCTCTGGATCGTCCAGTTGGTGATCGTAAGTTTCGGCATGGAGATGATCCGCAAATACGAGGCCTTTGCCGGTCCCGTCATCCTTGTCACTATGGCAGCCGTAGCCATCTGGATCTTCACCGAGGCGGGAGGTGCCATTGCCTGGTCCTCGGACAACGCCCTTGAAGGACCGGAAATGTGGCTCACCATATTTGCAGGCGGCGCCCTTTGGGTCTCCATTTACGGCACCTTCGTCCTGAACTTTTGCGACTTCACCCGCTCGGCTGTGTCCAAGAAGGCTGTAGTTCGCGGCAACTTCTGGGGTATCCCCATTAACATGCTGGTCTTCGGCGCCATCGTTGTCGTGATGGCAGGTGGCCAGTTCAAGATCAATGGCGCCATCATCGAAAGCCCGTCGGACATCGTCCAGACCATTCCGAACACACTCCTGCTAGTCCTGGCCTGCCTGGCACTGCTGATCCTGACCATCGCCGTCAACCTCATGGCCAACTTCGTCGCCCCGGTCTATGCCCTGACCAACCTGTTCCCCAAGCGCCTCAATTTCCGCCGCGCCGCAGCGGTCAGCGCGCTGATCGGCCTGGTCATCCTTCCGTGGAACCTCTACAACAATCCGCTGGTCATCCTCTACTTCCTTGGCGGACTGGGTGCCCTGCTCGGCCCGCTCTTCGGTGTGGTCATGGCAGACTACTGGCTCATCCGCCGAGGCAAGGTCAACGTCCCGGAGCTTTATACGGCGTCGCCCGGTGGGGTCTACTTCTACAAAAACGGCGTCAATCCAAAGGCCATCATTGCCATGGTGCCCGCAGCCACGGTGGCGCTGGCGATCGCCTTTGTGCCGGCGCTGGGGGCCGCAGCACCGTTCGCGTGGTTCTTCGCAGCCGGGATTGCCGCTGTTGTCTACTACTTCATCTCGGACCGCAAACAGCAGCTAGAGGACGTCGACGGCGAAGCCATCGCCGTCGCCAGCAACCACTAGCTCCCGTTCGGACCCGGCTCCGGACAGCCACCACCTAAGGAATATTCAGTGCGCATACTTGTTGCCAACGTCAACACCACCCAGTCCATGACGGATTCGATTGCGGGCCAGGCCCGCAGCATAGCCGCACCCGGGACCCAGATCATCGGAGTGACGCCCAGGTTCGGCGCCGACTCATGTGAAGGGAACTTTGAGAGCTATCTGGCTGCGATCGCCGTGATGGATGCCGTGGTCAACTACCCGGAACCGTTTGATGCCGTCATACAGGCCGGCTATGGCGAGCACGGCAGGGAGGGCCTGCAGGAACTCCTGGACGTGCCCGTCGTGGACATCACGGAGGCCGCGGCCAGCACCGCAATGTTCCTCGGGCATAAGTACTCTGTGGTGACCACGCTTGACCGTGCCGTTCCTTTGATCGAGGACCGACTGAAGCTGGCAGGCCTGGATGCGCGCTGCGCGTCAGTGCGTGCAAGCGGCATGGCTGTATTGGAACTTGAAGAAGAGCCCGAGCGGGCCGTGGAAGCCATCATTGAACAGGCGCTGCTGGCTGTCAGTGAGGACAAGGCAGAGGTTATCGTGTTGGGCTGTGGTGGCATGGCCGGCCTCGACGAACAGATTCGGCAACGCGCCGGGGTTCCCGTGGTAGACGGTGTCGCGGCCGCAGTCACGATCGCGGAGTCGCTCGTCCGAATGCGCCTGTCGACATCCAAAGTCCGCACTTACGCCACCCCGCGGCCCAAAACCGTCATCGGCTGGCCCATCACCCGCGCTGATGCCGCTGTCCCCACGGCGGGGTAAAGGTACTTCACGAACTCACCGTGCTTGAATAGACGGGGAGATTGAGGGAGGGAACGTGGACTCACGCCGTGGGCCATCGGCTTTGCCGGCCGCGCTGCAGGAGGCGCTCGCGGGATTCTCCCGGTACCTCACTGCAGAGCGTGCCCGTTCGCAGCATACTGTCCGTGCCTACGAGGCGGATGTCCGCAGTCTCCTGGAATACGCGGCTGCTGACGGGGTAGTCGCTGTTTCGGGGATAGGGCTGGCCACCTTGCGCCGCTGGCTTGGGGCGCAGAGCGAATCAGGGATGTCACGTGCCACCCTCGCCCGGAGGGCTGCCACAGTGCGTTCTTTTGCCGCCTGGGCCGTCAGGGAGGAACTGGTGGAAGAGAACCCGGCGCTCCGGCTCAAGGCACCCAAACGCGAGAAATCCCTGCCGGGCGTGCTCCAGCAGCAGCAGGTCAAGAGAATGCTGGGCGCCCTTGACTACGATGCCCGGGAAGGCGAGCCAATTGCACTGCGGAACAAGGCCATGGTGGAGTTGCTGTATGCCACCGGTCTACGCGTGGGGGAACTGGTGGGGATCGACGTTGACGATCTGGATCCGGACCGCCGCACCGTCAGGGTACTGGGCAAGGGCAACAAGGAACGGACGGTTCCGTACGGCGTCCCCGCCGCGCTCGCCGTGGATGACTGGCTCCGGCGTGGCCGGCCTCTGTTGGCCAAGCCTGCGAGCGGTCCTGCGGCTTTCCTCGGAATCCGGGGCGGGCGTGTGGACCAGCGACAGGTGCGATCGATGGTACAGGGCGCACTTGAACAGCTGGGGGATACGTCGGCAACGGGACCGCACGCGCTGCGCCATTCGGCCGCGACGCATCTGCTGGACGGCGGGGCGGACTTGCGGGCCGTGCAGGAAATCCTTGGCCACAGCAGTCTCGCCACAACGCAGATCTACACACACGTCTCGGTCGAACGTCTTCGCCAGAGCTATCAGCAGGCGCACCCGCGGGCCTGATCCAGGTTACGGCGGTGGCGCTTACCGGAATCGCCAGGAGTGCAACGTGGAATGTACCGGTGGTCACGCTGGCGGAATCACGGGTCATGCGGCACAATGAAAGGCAAGTACGGGCAGCTTTCGGCTTGCGCTTGAACTTTAAAAGCCGGGCAGGGCCTGAAGGCCGCCGTCAAAATCGAATAGTCCGGGAGGAACATACCGGCAAATCGCTCGCAATCCATCCGAGCACAGGTCGTTGGGGAAGACGTACCTAGCTATGGAGGATGGAATGTCTGTTGTAATGACCCGCGGTTTGTTGTTCGTACACTCGGCACCAACTGCTTTGTGCCCTCACATTGAGTGGGCCATCGGATCGGTCGTGGATAAGCGCACCGATCTTGAGTGGACCCCTCAGCCTGCTGCGCCTGGAATGTTCAGGGCTGAGCTGTCCTGGACCGGACCCCAGGGTACCGGTTCGCAAATAGCGTCTGCCCTCCGGGGTTGGGCGCACCTTCGCTATGAGGTCACGGAGGATCCGAGCCAGGGAGTGGACGGCAGCCGCTGGTCTCACACCCCTGAGCTGGGGATCTTCCACGCCACGACCGACGTCCATGGCAACATCATGGTCTCTGAAGACCGCATACGCTACGCCTACGAATCAGGTGCCGGCGACCCTTCGGCCGTCTACCACGAACTCTCCCTCGCCCTGGGCGAAGCGTGGGACGAAGAATTGGAGCCGTTCCGGCACGCAGCCGAGGGCGCACCGGTGCGCTGGCTGCACCAGGTCGGCTAGGCCGCCCACACCATCCTTCACAACAGCTGAGGGGCCCTGCAGACTGCAGGGCCCCTCAGCTGTTGACGGATAGAAAGCTAAAAGGCAGTGTAACCAGCGGTCTTAGACGCTGCGGACAGCGATGACGGCGTTGTGTCCGCCGAAGCCGAAGGAGTTGCTCAATGCCACGATGTTCCCGTCCGGAAGGTCTCTCACGGAGGTGACGACATCCAGCGGGATCTCCGGATCCTGGTTTTCCAGGTTGATCGTGACCGGTGTCTTGCGTTCGTACACGGCAAGTACGGTCAGGACTGCCTCGACGGCACCGGACGCCCCGAGCAAGTGACCCATCTGCGACTTCGTGGCGGAAACGGCGACGTGGTCCAGCTGCGAACCGAGAGCTGCTTTCAGCGCCGTGTATTCGGGCTTGTCACCAACGGGCGTGGAGGTGGCATGGGCATTGACGTGCACCACGTCGCCGGGCTGGATGCGGCCGTCGAACATGGCAGCTTTCAACGCCCGCGTGGCGCCCAGGCCCTCCGGGTCAGGGGCGGTGATGTGGTAAGCGTCAGCGGTTACGGATGTACCGGCGAGTTCGCCATAAATCCGGGCGCCGCGGGCCAGGGCGTGTTCCTCGGCCTCAAGGACCAGGGCTCCGGCACCTTCACCCATGACAAAGCCGTCACGGTCGATGTCGTAGGGGCGTGATGCACGCTCGGGTTCATCGTTGCGGCGGGACAGCGCCTGCATAGAGGAGAACGCGGCCAGCGGCATCGGGTGGATCGCGGCTTCGGCGCCACCGCACATCACGACGTCGGCCTTGCCTGAACGGATCATTTCGAGTCCGAGATGAAGTGCTTCGGTTCCCGAGGCGCAGGCGGAGACTGGCGTGTGGGCGCCGGCGCGGGCGCCGAGGTCGAGGCTGACGGCCGCTGCAACACCGTTGGGCATCAGCATCGGCACGGTCATGGGGAGGACACGGCGCGGGCCCTTTTCCTTCAGGGTGTCCCAGGCGTCCAGCAGGGTCCAGACCCCGCCGATGCCGGTGGCGAATGCCACGGCCAGGCGGTCCGGATCAATTTCGGTGATGCCTGAATCGGCCCAGGCCTCACGGGAGGCGATGACGCCGAACTGGGTGGACGGGTCCATCCGCTTGGCTTCGACACGCCCCAGGACGTCCAGGGCCGGGGTGCTGCAGCGGGCGGCGAAGTGAACAGGCAGCTCGAACTTGGCAACCCAGTCGTCTTCGAGGGTGCGTGCGCCGGAGACCCCCTTCAGTGAGTTGGCCCACATGGTGGGGACGTCGCCGCCGATGGGCGTTGTGGCACCCAGACCGGTTATGACTACTTTGCGTGTCATGGGATCACTCTCTGTCGGTGGGCAGTCCGGGCGTGGATCCTGCCGGTGCGGCGGTCCGGAAATCCGAATCTGCGGAAATATCCATATGATGCAACGGCCGGCCAGGAAGCTTTGCTCCGCCGGCCGGCCGTGTGGCCCTGGGGCCGGGTGCTGCTAGGCCTGAGCGCCGGAGATGAAGCTCACGGCGTCGCCAACGGTCTTGAGGTTCTTGACCTCTTCGTCCGGGATGCGAACGCCGAACTTCTCTTCGGCGTTGACTACGATCGTCATCATCGAGATGGAGTCGATGTCCAGGTCCTCGGTGAAGGACTTGTCCAGCTCGACTGCCTCGGGGGAGAGGCCCGTCTCCTCGTTGACGATTTCAGCCAGGCCGGCCAGGATTTCTTCGTTGCTAGCCATGTAAGGCTCCTTTTCTTGTTATTGCCGGCAGCGCCGGAAATGGATCAACCCGCGGTCGCGGTTTGGTGTGCGGATGTTACGGAAGGACGACTACTTGAGCGCCAAAGACCAGACCGGCGCCAAAGCCAATCTGAAGCGCAAGCCCGCCGCTAAGCGAGGGGTTCTCCTGGAGGAGCCTGTGGGTGGCCAGCGGAATGGAAGCTGCTGACGTGTTGCCGGCATCAGCGATATCGCGTCCAACCGCAACGTGCTCAGGCAGCTGCAGCTTTTTGACCATCTCATCGATGATGCGCATGTTCGCCTGGTGCGGGATGAAGGCTACGAGGTCTTCGGCTTTGATACCTGCAGCGTCCAGGGCCTGCTGCGCTACCTTGGCCATCTCCCACACCGCCCAGCGGAACACAGTCTGACCATCCTGCCGCAGTGTGGGGTACAGCTCCTGTGCCTCTTCCAACAGGGCGAGGTCACCGGTGGAATCGGACTGGCGGGCGGCCAGGCCGAGGTCCCGGACATCCAGCATGGATCGCGTCATGCCGATTGCATCCCATTTGCTGCCGTCCGAACCCCACACGGACGGCGCGATGCCGGGTGTTTCGGACGGGCCGATCACCACGGCTCCGGCACCGTCGCCCAGGAGGAAGGAGATGGTCCGTTCCCGGTTGTCGATGACATCGGTGAGCTTTTCCGCGCCAACCACCAGTACATACTTGGCGGCACCGGAGCGCACCAGAGCGTCACCCTGGGCAATTCCGTAGCAGTAGCCGGCACATGCAGCGGAGATGTCGAAGGCCGGTGCCGGCGTGGCGCCGATGCGGTCGGCCAGGGCTGCAGCTGCGGAGGGAGTCGCGTAGGGGTGCGTGACGGTGGCGACGATGACGGCACCTACCTCCGATCCGTCAATGCCGGCCTGCGCCATGGCGTCGCGGGCGGCGCCTTCGGCCATATCGATGACGCTGACGTCGGCGGCTGCGCGGTGACGGGTCACGATGCCGGTGCGTTGCCGGATCCATTCATCCGAAGAATCAATCCACTGGCAGACGTCTTCGTTGGTGACGATGACATCCGGGCGGTACGCTCCCAGACCGACGATGCGGGAGTGCTGGTTGACGGGGGACTGGTTCAATGTGGGAACGCTCATGCGTTTCCCTCCAATTCTGCAAAGAGTGCCAGGGCGGCAGAGAGATCGTCGGGAGTTTTGACGGCGACGGTCTTGACGCCGGGCATGCCGCGCTTGGCGAGGCCGGCAAGTGTCCCTGCCGGGGACAGCTCGATCAGGCCGGTCACACCGCGCCGGACCATGGTTTCCATGCAAAGATCCCAACGGACCGGCCGCGATACCTGGGCAATCAGGCTGTCGACGGCGGCACCTCCGTCGGTTACTTCGCCGCCGTCGTAGTTTGAAAGCAGGGGGACAGCCGGTGCCTGCGGTGACAGCCTGGGCTTTAGGGCTTCCAGCGCGCTGACTGCCGGGGACATATGGCTGGTGTGGAAAGCGCCGGCGACCTTGAGTGGAATAACCCGGGCCCTGGCCGGCGGGTTTTCCGCGAGGGCTTTGAGCTGATCGAACGTTCCGGCGGCGACGGTCTGGCCCGCACCGTTGACGTTGGCGGGCGTGGCGCCGGATGCTTCAATCGCGGCAAGCACCTCAGCAGGGTCACCGCCAACAACCGCACTCATTCCGGTGGGCGTGACGGCTGCCGCGGCGGCCATGCTGTTGGCGCGTTCGCGGACGAACGTCATGGCCTCGTCTTCGGTGAGTACGCCGGCCAGGGCAGATGCGGTGATCTCGCCGACTGAATGGCCTGCGAGGATGACCGGGAGGGTGCCAAGTTCGACGTCGAACAGCTGCTTGGCTGCGATCAGGCCCGCGGCAACAATAAGCGGCTGGGCGACCGCGGTGTCCTTGATGGTCTCCTCGTCAGAGGTGGTGCCATGAGCAGCCAGGTCGATGCCTGCGATCTCGCTGAGGGAGGCCAGCTGGCCTGCTACCGAGGGCAGCTCCAGCCAGGGGGCCAGGAAGCCGGGGGTTTGTGAGCCCTGTCCAGGGCAGACGATTGCAAGCACGTATCCAGCTTTCCAAATATTGGCAAGATAAACGGTGTTTGCATGCACCAAGCTCGCCGGGTCGGTTTGTAGGAAGTCTACAACGGATTAGTTCTGGTTCCGCGTGGGCTGCCGTTCGGCAGGGGCCCTCGGCGGAGCCGCGAGCCGTCCAACAACCAGCGCTGCCTGCAGGACAAACGCCTCCCGCGGCAGGAGCGGATCCCAGCCCGTAACGTCACAAACACGCTTCAGGCGGTAACGGACCGTGTTGGCATGGACGAATAGTTCACGTGCTGTTGCTTCCAAAGAATGGCCCAGTTCCAGGTAGGTACCCAGTGTCTCGACCAATCCGTTCGAAGCCGCGAGCAACGGCCGGTAGATGTTCTTGATCAGTGAGCGGCGCGCGGCGTCGTCGCCGGAGATAACGCGTTCGGGAAGCAGATCGTCGGCCGCTACCGGACGTGGTGCTGAAGGCCAGGCCTTCGCTGCGGTGAGGCCGGCGAATGCCGACTGCGCCGACGCGCTGGCATCCAGCAGGGTGCCAGCTTCCGGTCCATAGACGACGGGGCCGGGGGCAAACATTTCGCTCAGTTTCACGAAGGCGGTGTCCCGGTCGTGCACACCGCCCAGGATCAGGATGAGGCGGTCTCCCTGGATTCCCACCAGCGCGTCTTCTGCATAACGGCCGGCGGTCCGGCGCAGTTCGCTGACATAGCTGGCGCTGGGCTCGGAGGGGGAGTTGCCCACCATCACGGTAAACCGTTCCTGGGCCTTCCAGCCCAGCGCGGCAATCCGGGAGCGCAGGGCGTCCGTGTTCTCTCCGCGCAGGATGGCGTCGACAATCAGGGCTTCCAGCCGCGTGTCCCAGGAACCGCGCGATTCGGCAGCGCGGGCGTAAACGTCCGCGGCTGCGAAGGCAACTTCACGTGAGTACCTCAGTACGGCTTCCCGGAGCGACGGCTGATCAGCCTCCGGTGCGATGACCGGCACCTGGTCCTCCACTACTTCAACGACGATCCGGATGAGTTGCAGTGCTTTCTGGAGGCTGATGGAGCGCGTCAGCTCTGTGGGGGCCGTCCCGAAGACATCGGAGAGGATCCAGGACGGCGAGCTGGGCCTTTCGTACCACGTCACGAAGGCGGCGATACCGTTCTGGGCCACCAGGCCAAGCGCGGAGCGTTCATCCGAACTGAGCCGGCTGTACCAGGGGAGGGACGTCTCCAGCTTCCGCATGGTGGTGGTGGACAGCAGGCCGACATTGCTCCGCAGCTTCTTAAGGGTTTCCTTCTTCTCCGGGGTCAGGCCACGGGAACCCGTTGTGGGTTTTGTGGAAGGAACGGTTTGCTCTGGCATTCATTGAGCATACGGTGCGGAGCTTCGAAGCTCCATTTGTGCAAAGGCTACAACTGCGTTTGCCTTCCGTCACAACGGGAAATGCCGACGGCGGGGTCCCCACCCGGTGGTGGGGACCCCGCCGTCGTGCCCTAACGAGTGCGTCCGGGACTAGGACTCGCCGCCCGCGCCTCCGGTGGTACCGGCATTGACGTCGTGCAGGCGGTACTTCTCGATGGCCTGGGCCGGGGCCTGGGTGTCAACCTCGCCACGGCGGGCCAGCATCTCCAGGGCACGGACCACAATCGAGTGGGTGTCGTTCTTGAAGAACCGGCGTGCAGCGGCGCGGGTGTCTGAGAAGCCGAATCCGTCGGCGCCCAGGGTGGCGAATTCATTCGGGACGAATTGGCGGATCTGATCCGGCACGGCCTTCATGTAGTCGGACACCGCAACAACAGGGCCGGTGGCTCCGGCCAGCTGCTGGGCAACAAACGGTACACGGGCAGGCTGGCCCGGGTTCAGGAAGGCTTCCTCCTCGGCGGCGAGGCCGTCGCGGCGGAGTTCGTTCCATGACGTCACGGACCAGACATCTGCGGAGACGCCCCAGTCCTCGGCGAGGATCCGTTGTGCCTCGATGGCCCACGGAACAGAGACGCCGGACGCCAGGAGCTGGGTGCGGGGGCCGTCGATCTTGGCAGGTGCCAGCAGGTAGATGCCCTTCAGGACGCCCTCGACATCCAGTTCCTCAGGCTCGGCTGGCTGGACAATCGGCTCGTTGTACACCGTGATGTAGTACATCAGGTTCTTGTCCGTGCTGTCTTCGCCGTACATCCGCTCCAGGCCGTCGCGAACAATGTGGCCCATTTCGTAGCCATACGCGGGGTCGTAGGTGACTACTGCCGGGTTGGTTGACGCCAGCAGCGGCGAGTGGCCGTCCGCGTGCTGGAGGCCTTCACCGGTGAGGGTGGTGCGGCCGGCCGTGGCACCGATGATGAACCCTCGGGCCATCTGGTCGCCGGCTGCCCAGAAGGCATCGCCGGTCCGCTGGAATCCGAACATGGAGTAGAACACGTAGATCGGAACCAGCGGCACACCGTGGGTGGCGTAGGCGGTGCCGGCGGCGGTGAAGGCTGCCACAGCGCCGGCCTCGTTGATGCCGGGGTGGATCAACTGGCCCTGGGCCGACTCCTTGTAGGCAAGAACCAGGTCGCGGTCCACGGACAGGTAGTTCTGGCCCTTCGGGTTGTAGATCTTCGCAGTCGGGAAGAACGCATCCATACCGAAGGTGCGGGCCTCATCCGGAATGATCGGCGCGATGTGCTGGCCGAAATTCTTGTCCCGCATCAGGTCCTTGAGGAGCCTGACGAAAGCCATGGTGGTGGCAGCCTGCTGCTTGCCCGAGCCACGCTTGGCAACCTCGTAGGACTTGGCCTCCGGAAGGCTGATGGAATCGTGCTTGGACCGGCGCTCAGGGACAAAGCCACCCAGCGCAGCGCGGCGTTCCATCATGTACTTGATTTCCGGGGCATCCTGGCCCGGGTGGTAGTACGGCGGCTGGTAGAGGTCATTTTCCAGCTGCTCGTCGGTGATCGGAATCCGGAGGTGGTCCCGGAACTTCTTCAGGTCATCGAGGGTGAGCTTCTTCATCTGGTGGGTCGCGTTGCGTCCCTCGAAGTGCGGCCCGAGGCCATAGCCCTTGACGGTCTTGGCCAGAATGACGGTGGGCTTGCCCTTGAATTCGGTGGCTGCCTTGTACGCCGCGTAGACCTTGCGGTAGTCGTGGCCACCACGCTTAAGGTTCCAGATCTGGTCGTCCGTGAGGTCCGAAACCATGTCCTTGGTTTCGGGGGACTTGCCAAAGAAGTGCTCCCGGACGAACCCGCCGGACTCGGCCTTGAAAGTCTGGTAATCGCCGTCGGGGGTTTCGTTCATGATCTTCACCAGGGCGCCATTGGTGTCCTTGGTGAGAAGTTCATCCCATTCGCGGCCCCAGACCACCTTGATGACGTTCCAGCCTGCGCCGCGGAAGAACGCTTCGAGTTCCTGCATGATCTTGCCGTTACCGCGAACCGGGCCGTCGAGGCGCTGGAGGTTGCAGTTGATGACGAAGTTCAGGTTGTCCAGGTTCTCATTCGCGGCCAGCTGGAGCAGGCCACGCGACTCGGGCTCGTCCATTTCGCCATCGCCCAGAAACGCCCAGACCTGCTGGTCCGAGGTGTCCTTGAGCCCGCGGTTGTGAAGGTAGCGGTTGGACTGTGCCTGGTAGATCGCATTCATGGGACCGATGCCCATGGAAACCGTGGGGAACTCCCAGAACTCCGGCATCAGGCGCGGGTGCGGGTACGAAGACAGGGCATGTCCCTCGCGGGACTTCTCCTGGCGGAACCCGTCAAGGTCCTCTTCGGTGAGGCGCCCTTCCATGAATGCCCGGGCATACATGCCCGGGGAGGCGTGGCCCTGGAAGAACACCTGGTCTCCGCCGCCCGGGTGGTCCTTGCCGCGGAAGAAGTGGTTGAAGCCGACCTCATACAAGGTTGCAGCGCCGGCGTAGGTAGAGATGTGGCCACCAACGCCGATGTTGGCCCGCTGGGCACGGTGGACCATGACTGCTGCATTCCAGCGCATGTACGCGCGGTAGCGGCGTTCGTAGTCCTCGTTGCCGGGGAACGGTGCTTCCTGGTCAACCGGAATGGTGTTCACGTAGTCCGTGGTGGTCACCATGGGTACGCCCACGCTTTGGGCTCCGGCGCGCTGCAACAGGCTGCGCATGATGTACTGGGCACGTTCTGTGCCCTGTTCCCTGATCAGTGAATCCAGGGACTCGACCCATTCGGCGGTCTCTTCCGGATCACGATCGGGCAGCTGGTTAGTCAACCCGCTGAGGATATGGGAGGTATCTTCTCCTGCAGCCACGTCCAACCTCTCTTTGCGCGCAGTCATCGGCGCACTTAGGCCGGGCAGGGTGGCTGCCAAGCGAAAACGCGACGTGTGCGACGTATCGGTTACAACAGCCCGGTCATGTGTGCCGGGCAGGGTCCTTGGACAGCTACTCCTGCATGTCATAGCGAAAGCTCACGACTGGGCGGTTGCCCCGCAGGAATTGCTGCCTCAGCCCACTCTAGCTCTGACGCAACCGCGATGCGTAGCCGGGGAACGGTGCCGGCAGGTAATTGTTGGTCATACTCTTATGTATGACGGAAAGCCGTTGACGGGAGCGGAAGGCGCCCCGCTGTGACGCAGAATGTAGCGGATCGCAGTGCGGGCAGCTTGAAGACCTGGCTCAAAGGGTGTTGGCTTGTGGTAATGGATATCACTCTGCAGCAAGACACGCACTTAGAAATACCGTCAGATACACCGCAAGATGTACAGCAGGAACCCGCAACGGGAACAAACAAGGCATTGGAGGAACACGTGAGCGAGGCCGACGCCGCCACTTCGGTAAATGTGGCGGAAAAATTGGGTTTCAAAAATGGGGATCTGATTCAGGAGTTCGGCTACGACGACGACGTCGATTTCGACTTGCGTGACGACATCGAGGACCTCACAGGTTCAGAGCTGCTCGACGAAGATGACCATGAAGTTGTTGACGCAGTCATCTTCTGGTGGCGGGATGGCGACGGCGACCTCGTGGACAACCTCGTTGATTCGTTGACCACGCTGACCGAAGGCGGCATCGTCTGGGTCCTCACCCCGAAGCAGGGGCGTGAGGGTTACGTCTCGCCGTCGGACATCCAGGACGCAGCACCTACCGCAGGTCTGCACCTCACCTCTTCTGTTGGCGTCTCCAAGGACTGGAGCGCGACGCGGTTGGTGACCAGGAAGAACAAGTGAGCACTGCGGACTCTTCCGTACCGCAGGCCGGGTCTGTTGCCCCGGACTTTGAGCTTTCCAACCAGCACGGTGAGCCCATCAGGCTTTCGTCGTTGCGGGGACAGAACGTCGTCATTGTGTTTTATCCCTTTGCCTTCTCAGGCATCTGCACGGGTGAACTGCGTGAGATCCGGGACAACCTCCCGGATTTCACAGCGGCGAATGCCACTGTGCTCGCCATTTCAGTAGACAGCAAGTTCACCCTCCGGGCCTACGCGGACAAGGAAGGCTACGACTTCGACCTCCTGGCCGACTTTTGGCCGCACGGCGGGGTGGCATCCCTTTACGGTGTCTTTGATCCGGTCAGCGGGATGGCGGGACGGGGCACGTTCATCATTGATGCAGGCGGCATCATCCGTCATGTCGTGCTCAATCCCCGGGGCCGTGCGCGGGATCCGGAGGAGTACCGGCGGGCGCTGGAAAGATTAGCGACGGCGGCGGCGGGCCAATCCGCCCCGGTGTCCGTCGGATCGGCGCGGGGCTGACCTCATGGCGGCGCCGGGAGCAGGAACCGGACTGACGGGTTTTGCCCGTCTGCCGGCGAAGGCGCCCGCCTCTGTTGATGCTGCTGTGCTGCCGGGCCTGATCGCGATCCGCCACCTGCTGGCTGGCAAGCGCTTTACTCTCCTGACGGGTGCCGGGCTTAGTACGGATTCCGGCATCCCTGATTACCGGGGCCCTGACTCAGCGCCGCGCTCGCCTATGACGTACCAGCAGTTCGTAGGCGATCCGGCTAACCGGCAGCGGTATTGGGCCAGGAACCACATTGGCTGGTCCCACTTGCGCCATGCAGATCCCAACGAAGGACACCGGGCTGTGGCCACGATGGAGGAACGCGGGCTCCTGACCGGGCTCATCACCCAGAATGTGGACCGCCTCCATGAGGACGCAGGCAGCGTCAATGTGGTGGACCTGCATGGCCGCTTCGACCAGGTGGTTTGCCTTGCTTGCCAGCGCAGGTACTCGCGTCAGATGCTTGCCGAGGTCCTTGAAGAGCTGAATCCGGACTTCCTGCAGGCAGCCCTGGATGCAGGGCTTGTCGAGGCCGCACCGGATGCCGACGCCACCGTGGAAGACGAATCGCTGATCAGTAGCTTTGTCGTTGCGATGTGTCCTGCCTGTGGTGGAACGCTCAAGCCCGACTTCGTCTTTTTCGGCGAGAACGTGCCGAAAGACCGTGTGGAACAGTGTTACGCGATGGTCGATGAGGGCGGTGCTCTGCTGGTGGCGGGATCGTCTTTGACAGTGATGAGCGGACTCCGCTTTGTCAGGCATGCGGCCAAACACGGCAAGCCCGTCGTGATCATCAACAGGGGTGCCACCCGGGGTGATGCCCTGGCCACCATGACGCTTGCAGCGGGCGTGTCCGAGTCCCTGGCCTGGCTTGCACGGGAATTGCCGGCGCCTTGAGCTGCGTCGATTGGCTTTTGCTCCGGGATGTCGGGTAGAGTTGCTGTTCGTTGGTTGACGCGGCAAGCCGTTCAGACCGGCAGATTGGGTCTTTAGCTCAGCTGGTAGAGCGCCACGTTTACACCGTGGATGTCATCGGTTCGATCCCGGTAGGACCCACCACAGAAAACAGCCCCCGAGCGCGTAAAAGCGTGTCGGGGGCTGTTTCGTTTCTTCGCCTGGTCCTTGGGCTGCTCCCGGGTTGTCCTCGTTGCCGGCGGGAGCGCGGGTACGTTCAACGGCGGGAGGCGGAATCAATGGAGAAGCCGGATGAAGGCGATCATGTGCCGTCGTGGTCCTTACGGGCGGGAAAAGACGCAGACTTCCTGCAGTGCGCCGAGCTTTGGATGCGGGCGGTATCGCTCCGTGACGGCACACCTAGCGATCCTGAGATGAAACGGAGAGCACTTGCCAAGCTCACGGTACCGGGAAGCATACTTTCCATCGCGGAGAAGGGAACCAGGACCATCGGATTCGTAGCGGCCGTTGAGAAGACGCCGCAGGAAATAGCCGGCAGAGCGCACCTGGCTTTGCTCGCGGTGGATCCTGCTTGCCAATCCCAGGGGCTGGGGCGCTCCCTGCTCGCCAATATCACCGACACCCTCATGGCGCAGGGATTCACTGAAATTACGCTCGGCGTCCTTGAGGAGAACCTGGCGGCGCGCAGGATCTACGAGACCGCGGGCTGGCAGGCGACCGGGCGGGGGGTCTTCAAGGATTCAGGGCGGCCCTGCATCCACTACCTGCTGAGACCGAAAGCAATGACTGCATAAGCACTTTCCTTCGTGCAGGCGACGCATGCTGCAGCATCACGAGTGTCCAAGGCATTGTCAGTGCCTTCCCTTACCGTGGCGGCATGGAACACGTGGTACTCAAAACTTCCCCTGACGGTTCACCTCTGGCGGTCGTGCGAGACGGGAATGAATGGCTTGTCGGCGCCGAGCCGGTCCGGTGGTACGAGCGGGTCAACTGGTGGGAGTCCGAGCGGCGAATGCCGCGGGGAGCCGGCCGGGTTGATATTGAAATCCTTCAAGTGCAGGCGCGGCTGGGCCGGACCAGCGGTTCCGAGTTGGTCACCATGGAACTGGTTCGGGACGGTCAGGGCGGCGGCTGGCAGGTGCGGGCAATGCCGGCAGCCGCTGCCTGACCGGGGGACAGGGACGCCCGGTTAAAGTGGAGGGCCTTCCACCGCGACTATTGGGGGATGCCGCGGTGGAAGGCTTGAAATGAATATACAGTGAACAATCCGCAAACAAAAAATCCAATCGATGGCTAAGTTCTCATCCCCACGGAACCAGTAGTTCACCGGCCGCTGGGCCGCACGGGAATGAAGATTCTGGGCTGATCAACCCAGGTGTCGGACATCCGGGACATGGTGCGGCCCATGATCCTGGCCGAGGCGTCCCGGGCCGCAGCAGCGTCTGCGGCGCTGACGGCCTCGGCCAGGTCCACATGCCACTGCAGGGCGGCCTCGTGCGGATGGTCCGGCATGAGGCCATGCATGGTGCGGCCGGTCAGAGTCTCCGCCACCTGGCCCATCAGGTTGGCGAACATTTCGTTCCCCGAACCGGAGAGCAGTAGTGAGTGGAAGGCGATATCCAGCTCCAGGAACCGGGGCACGTCACCGGCGTGGCCGGCGTCGCGCATTGCGTGGGCGACGTCCACCAGCTCACTTCGGAGGGCAGCCGGTGCGTTGAGAGCGGCCAGTTCCGCGGCGGCTGGTTCGACGGCGGAACGCAACTCGGCCAATGAGCGCAACTGTGCGCCGCGGCCTTCACTGGCGAGCCGCCAGCGGATGACCTGCTGGTCAAAAGGGTTCCAGCTGCTGACCGGAAGCACCCGGATGCCGACGCGCTTGATGGTCTCCACCAGGCCCAGGGACTGCAACACCCGGACGGCCTCCCTGATGACAGACCGGGAAACCTGCAGTTCCTCTTCGAGCTGTTCTGCCAGCATCACGTGGCCGGCGGACAGTTCCCCATTGATGATGCGGGTGCCCAGGTTCTCAATGGCACGGTGGTGCAGGCTGGTTGACATGAGACAAGCCTAATGCGCGGCAGGCCCCGTTATTGGTCCGCATCCTAGACTGGGAGGACAGCCAGCATTCCAAAAGATGGGCAGCGGTTTTCCGGGGTCCACTGAATATATATGCTTTATTACGAGCACACCACGTATTCACACCACGTACCCGCCTCACAGACCTGAATTGGAGTTTTGATGTCTGCACACATCGGTGTCACCGGCCTCGCGGTAATGGGCGCCAACCTGGCCCGCAACCTGGCTCGGAACGGCTTTACCGTTGCCTTGCACAACCGCTCGGTCGAAAAGACCGACGTCCTGCTGG
Organism: Pseudarthrobacter sp. TRD_SC_9; assembly: GCF_055361265.1. Classification (NCBI taxonomy): domain Bacteria; kingdom Bacillati; phylum Actinomycetota; class Actinomycetes; order Micrococcales; family Micrococcaceae; genus Pseudarthrobacter; species Pseudarthrobacter sp. TRD_SC_9. Next base: position 2,260,120 of record NZ_CM143956.1, on the reverse strand, counting down.
AAAAGTACGGAACTGAAGGCGACTTCATCCGCACCGAAACCCTCCAGGAACTGGTGGACTCCCTGGAGAAGCCCCGCCGCGTCCTGATCATGGTCAAGGCCGGCAAGCCGGTTGACTCCGTTATCGAACAGCTTGAGCCCCTCCTGGAAGCGGGCGACATCATCATCGACGCCGGCAACTCCCACTACGAGGACACCCGCCGCCGGGAAGCCGCGCTGGCCAAGAAGGACCTGCACTTCGTGGGCATCGGTGTTTCCGGTGGCGAAGAAGGCGCCCTTAACGGGCCCTCCATCATGCCGGGCGGCTCCAAGGAGTCCTACGACGCCCTGGGCCCGCTGCTGGAGAAGATTGCGGCCCACGTCGACGGCCAGCCCTGCTGCGCCTGGATCGGCACTGACGGCGCCGGCCACTTCGTCAAGATGGTGCACAACGGCATCGAATACGCCGATATGCAGGTCATTGGTGAAGCCTTCGACCTGCTGCGTTCCGGTGCCGGGATCGAACCTGCAGAGCAGTCCAAGATTTTCGCCGAGTGGAACAAGGGCGATCTGGCCTCCTTCCTGATCGAAATCTCCGCCGAAGTCCTCGGTCACGTCGACGCCCGCTCCGGAAAGCCGTTCGTAGACGTCGTCGTCGATGCTGCCGGCCAGAAGGGCACAGGCCGCTGGACCGTTATCTCCGCGCTGGAACTCGGCTCGCCGACGTCAGGCATTGCCGAATCCGTGTTCGCCCGCGCACTGTCCTCACAGACGGAGCAGCGCAAGCTGGCGCAGGAACTGCTGGCCGGCGAAGAAATCCCCGTCGAAATCCCGGACACCTTCGTCGAAGACGTCCGGCAGGCGCTGTACGCCTCCAAGCTGGTCTCCTACGCCCAGGGCCTGGACATGCTGACTTCCGCTGCCAAGGAATACGGCTGGGACCTCAAGCTGGATGAAATCGCCTCGCTGTGGCGCGGCGGCTGCATCATCCGCGCCGAGCTGCTCAAGGAAATCACCAAGGCCTACGCTGCCGAGGACAAGCCGGCCAACCTGCTGTTCGCCCCGGCGTTCACCAAGGCGATCGCCGAGGTCCTGCCCGCCTGGCGCCGCGTGGTCTCCACCGCCGTCCAGCTGGGCATCCCGGTTCCGGTCTTCTCGTCCTCACTGGCTTACTACGACGGCCTGCGCCGTAAGCGACTGCCCGCTGCCGTAATCCAGGGCCAGCGCGACCTTTTCGGCGCCCACACCTACGGCCGGGTCGACGTCGAGGGCACGTTCCACACCCTGTGGGGCGAGGACAAGTCCGAGATCGAAGCTGTGGACACACACTGATTCCACCTCTGCCGGCACCAAGCCGGTGAAAATAGAAATGGCCGGCAACCCTTGGGGCTGCCGGCCACTTCTGTTTACAGGGATTCTTTAATGTTGCAGGGATTCTCTGATGCCTAGATGACGTAGTACTCTGCCGGATCCACCGCAGGCTTGGTCTCGCTGCGGGCATCGCGGTGCCGCCAGGTGGCAGGAACGCCAGTCAGGATGGACGCCGGCGGAGCGTCTTTCACAACCACGGCGTTGGCGCCTACGGCGCTGTCGCTGCCGATGGTAATAGGCCCCAGGATTTTCGCCCCGGCTCCAATGGTGACGCGGTCTCCGATGGTGGGATGCCGCTTGACCCTCGCCAGTGAGCGTCCACCGAGCGTGACGCCGTGGTACATCATGACGTCCTCGCCGATTTCAGCTGTTTCACCGATCACTACACCCATGCCGTGGTCGATGAAGAACCGGCGCCCGATCGTGGCGCCGGGATGGATCTCGATGCCGGTCAGGAACCGGCCAAACTGCGATATCAGCCGTGCCGGGAAACGAAGGGCAGGATTCTGCCAGAGCAGATGCGTCAGCCGGTGGATCCAGATGGCATGCAAGCCGGAGTACGCAAAAATGTTCTCGAAAGAACCTCGAGCCGCCGGGTCATGTGACCGGGCGGCTTCAAGGTCTTCTTTTAGTCGTGCAAAAAAGCCCAAGGGGTTCTTTCTGCCGGAGGGGACCTTGCGGGCTGGTTAGCCGCGGATGTCGTCGTAAAGGACTGTGGAGATGTAACGCTCACCGAAGTCACAGACAACTGCAACAATCAGCTTGCCGGCGTTTTCCGGCCGCTTGGCCAACTCCAGGGCGCCCCAGACGATTGCTCCGGAGGAAATACCGCCCAGGATGCCTTCCTTGACGCCCAGTTCGCGGGCAACCGCGACGGAGTCTTCGAGGGTGGCATCCAGAACTTCGTCGTAGACATTGGTGTCCAAAAGTTCCGGGATAAAGTTGGCGCCAATGCCCTGGATCTTGTGGGGTCCGGGGCTGCCACCGTTGAGGATGGGGGAGTCCTTGGGCTCCACGGCCACAATCTGCACGCCGGGCTTGCGCTCCTTCAGGAACTGGCCGACGCCGGTGATGGTACCGCCGGTGCCTACGCCGGAGACGAAGATGTCCACCTCGCCGTCGGTGTCAGCCCAGATTTCCTCGGCCGTGGTGGCCCGGTGGATGGCCGGGTTGGCCTCGTTGGCGAACTGCTGGGCCCAGACGGAGTTCTCCGTGTTGGCGACGATCTCCTGGGCCTTCTCCACAGCACCGCGCATGCCCTCGGAACCGGGGGTCAGGACGATCTCAGCACCGTAGGCGCGGAGCATAACGCGGCGCTCGGTGGACATGGTCTCCGGCATGGTCAGGATGACCTTGTAACCGCGGGCCGCGCCCACCATGGCCAGGGCGATGCCCGTGTTGCCCGAGGTGCCTTCCACGATGGTTCCACCCGGCTTAAGTGCGCCGGACTTCTCCGCGGCATCAATGATGGCTACGCCGATGCGGTCCTTAACGCTGTTGGCAGGGTTGTAGAACTCCAGTTTGACGGCCACTGTGGCGTCAAGGCCTTCAGCGATCCGGTTGAGGCGGACCAGCGGGGTACCGCCGATCAGCTGCGTTACATCGTCGTAGATCCGTGCCATGTGCAAACGCCTATCTCTAAGGAGTGAATACTGGGGTCAGCCTAACCAGCCACGTGACGGCGTTGCTAAGCATTAAGCCATGCAGAGTAATATTTCCTTGCCTTCGCCAGCTTGGGGTTGATGATGACCTGGCAGTATCCCTGTTCCGGATACTTGGCGTAGTAGTTCTGGTGGATTTCCTCAGCCACATGGAAGCGCGGCAGCCTGACCAACTCAGTGACAATCGGATCACGCCACAGCGACTGGTTGCGTTCGATGGCTTCCTCAAAGAGGATCTTCTGTTCGGTGGTCTCATAGAACATCACCGAACGGTACTGGGTGCCAACGTCGTAGCCCTGCCGGTTGAGCGTGGTGGGATCGTGGAGGGCGAAGAACATGTCCAGGATCACTTCCTCCGGGATCACCGATTCGTCGAAGGTGACGGCGACAACCTCAGCGTGGCCGGTCGTTCCGTCGCACACGGAGTAGTAATCAGGATTCGGGTCATGGCCACCGGTGTAGCCGGACACCACCGACTTCACGCCGCGGGTTCGCTGGTAGACCGCATCGAGGCACCAGAAGCAGCCTCCGCCAAGAACAAAAGTTTTCATGCCCTCTTCAATGCTTGACGGCGCCGGAGAATTCCCGCTGGCTTCCAGCCTAGGCGATCGCGCACGGTTCAAAGTCGCCGCAAGGTTCGCGGCGGGCCGTGCGCATAGGGTAAAACGGTGGGATGGAAGCTGTAGAACCTGACTCTCCCGATGGCGCCGAGGTCGCCGGCAATGACGGTGGGGGAGGCGACGGCGGGACCTCGTCCGAGGCGCCTACGCTCGCTGAAGTGCTCCTCGCCGTTGAGGAGCTCTGGCCGGAGTCCCTGGCCGAGAGCTGGGATGAAGTGGGCCTGGTTGCCGGCCGTCCGGCACGGAAGGTCAACCGGATCATGTTGGCCGTTGATCCCACGCTGGAAGTCATCGAGGAAGCCGTCGAATGGGGTGCGGAACTGCTGCTCACCCACCATCCTTTGCTGCTCCGCGGGGTCACCTCCGTTGCGGCCACCACCGCCAAGGGCGAGGCCGTGCATCGCCTGATCGAGTCCGGAACAGCGCTGCTGACCGTTCACACCAATGGTGATTCCGCCATCGGAGGTGTTTCCGATGTCCTGGCCGATGCATTGGGGATCCAGGACGCACACCCCCTCACTCCATCCGCCCAGGGATTGCCGGAGGAAGGTATAGGCCGGGTGGGCGAGTTGTCCGAAGCAGTAACGCTGGGCGACTTTGCCGCGCGTGTCTTCGGCATCCTGCCTTCCGTTGCCGGGGGAGTCCGGGTGGCAGGTGACCGATCCGGGGTGGTGCGTCGCGTGGCTGTCTGCGGTGGCGCGGGGGATTCCCTGTTCGAGGAGGTACGGGCCAGCGGGGCGGATGTCTACGTGACCGCTGATCTTCGGCACCATCCAGCTTCGGAAGCCCGGGAATCCGCCGTCGACGGCCGGCCCTACCTGATCGACGTCTCACACTTTGCCAGCGAATGGCTGTGGCTTCCGGCCGCTGCCGCGGCACTGGGCAACGTGCTCTCCGACCAGGGCCACGATGTCGAGATCCAGGTGAGCGGAACCAACAGTGACCCTTGGGACTTCATACTCACTCCGGGCTAAGCCTGGTGTTCGAGGGCCCCGGGTGAGCGAAGCGAACCGGGGGAGCAGGCCAGGCGCTAGAGTCTATACAGCGCCGCGAGGCGCGCCGGCGGGTGCCGGCGTAAACTTATGGAGGTAAATAGTGGCCAAGGCAGCACCGGCGGAACAGTTGAAGTTGCTTGAATTGCAGGCGTTGGATGCCAAATTGACTTCGCTTGCCAGCCGCCGCCGCGTCCTGGAATCAGATCCGCGCATCATCGACTTGCAGGCGGCGCTGTCCGTGGCCAACGGCCAGCTCGGAGCGGCGAAGGTGGCCGTCCACGATGCCGAGGCCGAGCTCAAGAAGGCGGAGGCCGACGTCGAACAGGTTGCCTCACGCATTGAGCGCGACGAAGCACGGCTGAACAGCGGCACGGGACTCTCGAAGGACCTCGTCGCCCTGCAGAAGGACATTGTCTCCCTGAACAAGCGCCGCTCGGACCTCGAAGACGTTGAGCTGGAGGTCTTGGAGCGCCTGGACACACTGCGTGCCACACAGGCCCAGCAACAGGAGATCGTTGACGGCATTCAGGGCTCCTTCGCGGGAATCCGGGCCGAACTGGACGAGGCATTGGCCGAGGTTGAAGCAGAAGCTACCGTGGTCCGCGGCCAGCGCGCCGAATTTGCCGCAGGACTGGATGCCGGAATGCTGGCCATTTACGAGAAGACGCTGGCCAAGCGCGGGGTAGGCGCGGCACGCCTGTTCCACGGCAAGTCCGAGGGCTCCGGGATGCAGCTGAGCCCGGGCGACCTCGCGGAGATCAAGTCCGCTGCAGAGGACGCCATCGTCTTCTGCCCCGACTCAGGCTGCATCCTGGTGCGCTCATCTGAGTGGGCCTGACCCCGCTAAGACCCGGTGGGGAGGATGATGTTCAGCGCATGGGCCTTCCCTGCCGAACCGGCAACCAGCTCCGCTGCCCATTTCTCCCGGGTGGCCTTCAGTAGTTCCGACGGCGTTGCGGCCGGTTTGCCGCGCCGGCTCAGCAGATGCCGGGCCAGCTCGCCCCGGGTGTGCTTGGCGAAGTGGCTCACCACTTTCCGGACGCCATTAACCTCGGTGAAGACGTTCACGGCCACAGTCCGCCCTGCAGGCGGGGCCCAGGCAGCGGCATAAGTGCTGGAGCGGCAGTCCACCAGGAGATGTCCCTCGGTGTGTTCGGCCAGTGCCGCCGCAAGCTGCGGCTTCCAGAATGAGGCGAGCCGCCCAACGCCGGGCAGCGCGGTCCCCATGGACAGCCGGTAGGCGGGCACGCTGTCGCCAAAACGGATGGCACCCCACAGCGCTGACACAATCAAGACGTCGCGGTCGGCTTTGCGCCGTTGGGTGGAGGTAAGGGTCCGGTAACCCAGGGCGTCGTACAGCACGCCCGAATAAATGCTGTGCGCGGGTGCGGCAGGTTCGGCGTGAAGCCGGGTATTACGTTCGACGTCGCCACTGAGTGATGCGCCGACGCCCAGTAGCGCGAGGGCATCCTGGTGCGCACTGACCGTCCCGAGCGTTTCCAGCACCTGTGCCCTGGAATTGTTAAGTTCAGGGAAACTCAACTCGGACCAGTCCACGGCTGTGCCTTTGACTGCCGGGGTTTTGCCTTCGGACGGGGGGAGGAGAATCAGCACCCGTAGATCCTACCGGGAAGGAACTGCCGGGCCTGCCCGGTAGACTGGTGGACGGATGGGTTGACCAGGCGGCCGCGCGTCACGCAAGTGGCTCGAGGAACGTCCGGGCTCCATAGAGCAGGGTGGTGGGTAACGCCCACTCGGGGTAACCCGCAGGACAGTGCCACAGAGAACAGACCGCCTGCTGTCCCGTCCTTGACGGGGAGGCAGGTAAGGGTGAAACGGTGGTGTAAGAGACCACCAGCTCCCCGGGTGACCGGGGAGGCTAGGTAAACCCCACCCGGAGCAAGGCCAGACAGGGCATGATTGAGGGCTGCTCGCCCGAGTGCCCGGGTAGGCCGCTGGAGGACGTCGGCAACGGCGTTCGTAGATGGATGGCCGCCACCCCCTGACGGCAACGGCAGGGGAGGACAGAACCCGGCGTATCGGTCAACCCATCCACCTTCCATACACACGTAATGCGCCCGGTCATGTGAGTGACTTCACGGCCTTGAGGGCGTTGAGCGCATGCCCCGGACTCTAGAATGGGTACCGGACGTAGAAGTTCCTCCGCCGGATATGCGTTCACAGCCGGCGGTTTTTCTTTGCGCTGATCCAGATACCAGGGCTGGACCGAAGCCCCGGAGCTGCGCCATCGGATAACCTCCGGCGGCGGACTTCCGCACACAGGGACGTGGGCGGTTGAACCGAGGAAGGTAGTTGAGTGAGCCAGACTTCAGACTCTTGTCTTGATACGTGGATGGGCCGGGAGGCTCTTGCCGAGGCCATGATTCCCGTGATTGGCCGGTTGTACCGCGAAAACAACGTGGTCACCAGCATTCACGGACGAAGCTTGATTAACAAGTCCACCATGAACATCCTCAAGGCACACCGTTTCGCCCGCCGGATGAGCAAGGACGAACTGCGCCTGGAGGAGACCGCCCCGCTGCTGGACACCCTCGCCGGACTGGACCTGGGTGCGGCAGCCATCGACATCGCCCGCCTGAACCAGAAGTTCAAGGCCGAGGGCAACGGCGCCACCCTGGAAGAGTTCCTTCGCGCCGAACTGGCCGACGTTGTGGGTAAGCGCGGCGCAGACGACCGCACCAGCACCGACGTCGTACTCTACGGCTTTGGCCGCATCGGCCGCCTGCTGGCCCGCCTCCTGATCGAAAAGGCCGGTGGCGGCCACGGCCTGCGCCTCCGCGCCATCGTGGTCCGCCGGGGCTCCGACAAGGACCTCTCCAAGCGCGCCAGCCTGCTGCGCCGCGACTCGGTGCACGGTTCCTTCGAAGGCACCATCCGCATTGACGAGGAAGCCAACACCATCACTGCCAACGGTGTACAGGTCCAGGTCATCTACTCGGACAACCCGGCCACCATTGACTACACCGTCTACGGGATCAGGGATGCCCTGGTGGTGGACAACACCGGCCGGTGGCGTGATGCCGAGGGTCTGTCCCAGCACCTGCAGAGCAAGGGCGTGGCCCGGGTCCTGCTGACTGCGCCCGGCAAGGGCGCCCTGAAGAACATCGTGCACGGCATCAACCACGGCAGCATCGAAGACACGGACCAGATCGTGTCCGCAGCGTCCTGCACCACGAACGCCATCACACCGGTGCTGAAAGCGATCAACGACAAATTTGGTGTAATCCATGGCCACGTGGAAACGGTGCACTCTTTCACCAACGACCAGAACCTGATCGACAACTTCCACAAGGGCGACCGCCGCGGGCGTTCGGCCGCGTTGAACATGGTCATCACCGAGACCGGTGCGGCCACCGCCGTCGCGAAGGCGCTCCCCGAACTCCAGGGCAAGCTTTCCGGCAGCTCCATCCGCGTTCCCACGCCGGACGTTTCGCTGGCCATCCTTAACCTGAGCCTGGAAAACGGCACCACCAAGGATGAAGTGAACGACTACCTGCGCCAGATGTCCCTGCATTCGGATCTGCGCAAGCAGATCGACTACATCGATTCCCCCGAGGTTGTGTCCACTGATTTCGTTGGTTCACGCCGTGCCGGCATCGTCGATGGTCTGGCGACGATTTCCAACGGCAAGAACGTTATTCTTTACGTCTGGTACGACAATGAATTTGGCTACAGCTGCCAGGTTGTCCGGGTGATGGAAGAGATGGCGGGCGTGAACCCGCCCTCGTTCCCTGCTAAGGAACCGGCTGCGGCGCTCGAGGCAATCGCCACCGCGTAGCACGGCAGCAGAAGTATCAGAGAATCCCGGCTGCTCCTCTGGAATCAGCCGGGATTCGGGCTCACACTGGTGGCATGGACACTGAATCAGCCGTGGAGCACGACACCGCCCTGGAACACGCCCTGGACGTGGCAAAGGCAAACCTCAAACAGGCAACAAAGCTGCTGAGCAACGCCAAGGCAGGCCATGCTGCCGGTGACGTTACAGCCGAGCGGGTCAGCCAGCTTGAAGACCTGTTCAAGCTGGCTGAGGAGGATTTGCGCAGGGTCATGCGGGAACAGTAGGGAAATCTGGCGTCCTCTGCTCCTCCACATTGTGGATATTGGCGAGACCGTCTGCGGTGTGCCCTAAGCTCTGTGGGTGCATGATTTAACCCCTGTAACGAACCAACCCGCGGAGGCCACCGCCTTACCACTGACAGGCCTGCCGACATGAGCCTCAACTGGCAGGCCTACCGGCGTACCCGGAGGCGATCCCGCCAGGCGTGGCTGGTGCTCGCTGTTGCGGGCACAGGGGTGATTCTTGGCACCGGCTGGTTCTTTGCCGAAGGACAGTTCGCCCTGGCCGAACCCTCCGTCGCCGGGCCCAGTGAAGTCCGGGTCTACGATGCCGAGTGGATGAAGCCCGTCATTGCTGTCCACGTTGTCCCGGACGTCAGGGCCGCGGAGGCCCTGGACTTTCTGGAAGTCAAAGGACGGGCGCCGAAGGACCAGTACTCCCGCGAGCAGTTCGGCCAGGCCTGGTCCGACGTTGACCGCAACGGATGCGACACACGCAACGACATCCTCCGGCGCGACCTCAGCGGGATCGAATTCTCCAAAAACTCTCAATGTGCCGTGGCGGCCGGAACCCTGGCCGAACCGTATACCGGCAAAGTGGTGGTCTTCCAGCGTGGAGCCCAAACCAGCCGGGAAGTCCAGATCGACCACGTGGTGGCGCTGGCGGATGCCTGGCAAAAGGGAGCCCAGGGGCTGACGCCTGCGCAGCGCCAAAGCCTGGCCAACGACCCCCTGAACCTGATCGCAGCGGACGGCGACGCTAATCAACAGAAGGGGGCGGGCGATACCGCCACCTGGCTGCCCAAGAACAAATCCATCCGCTGCCACTACGTCGCCCGGCAGGTTTCGGTCAAAGTGGCCTACCGTCTGTGGATAACCCAGGCCGAGAAGGACGCGATGAAACGCGTCCTGGATTCCTGCCCGGACCAACGAACCATCCGGGCCGACTAGGCGTCCTGGAGGCTTCCGATGTCCGGCAGTTGCAGGTGGCCATGGCCCAATTGCCAGGTGCCGCCGTCGTCAATTCTTTCCAGGACCGCCCGCTGGAGCGACGTTTCCCGTGGAAGACGGTCAAGGTCCTGCAGACCGCGCTTCCGGAAGGTGAAGTAGACCGCATCTTCGGGAGCATCAGTGCAATGCCCCACGACGAAGCGCCGGGCAAACGCGGCAATATTGCCGTGGGGGAGCACCCGGCTGAGGTAGGGATCAAGCATCCACGACGAGCACGTCGCCGCGCTGACCGGCTTGTCCGGAAAATGGGCAGCGAAGAAAGTCCGGGCAAGGGCCAGGCTGGCATCCACTGCGCCCGGTGTCAGTCCGGCCTCCCGTCCGGTCAGTTCCGGGATATGGATGTCCAAAACCCAGCCGCCATGGCCTTGGTTGGGCACCAGATGGTATTGAAGCCGGCCCAGCTGGAACATGCTGCCCGTCAGCTGCAGGGTCAGCCAGGACCAGGTTTCCAGGCCGAAGCTGCCATGGACCCGGCGGTGGATGGCCATTTGCCGTCCGATATCGGCAAGGATCAGGGCTGAGTCCTCCGCGGAAATGCCTTGTTGCCCATGCCACCGGACCACGCGGGGCGCGAAGCGCAGGATGGCCTCGATCCAGGTCTCTTCGGAGAGTCCGCCGTCCTCCGCAGGTTTTACGGCAAAAGACCCTAACCGGCGTTCCAGCTGTTCCATGGCCTGACGAACTCCGGATGAGGCAGCACGGGACAGCAGCGCAGCGCAGCTTGCCTTGTCAGCCTCATCGATACCAAGCAGCTCCAACCGCCGGGCAATGGCGTCGCTGTCCAGGGGCCCGGGATCCAGTGGCCGACTGTCTGTGGCTTCGGAACGCATCAGTGTCCGAACGGGTCGGGATCGACGCCGGGCATCCAGGTCAGGCCCGGCACGCCCCAGCCGTTGCGCTTGGCCTGCTTCATGGCCTTCCGCGCATACTTGTCGATCAGCCGGTTGACGTACAGCTTGCCGTCAAGGTGGTCGTATTCGTGCTGGATTACCCGCGCGAACCAGCCTGTGGCTTCAAAGTCCACGGGATTACCTTCGCCGTCGAAACCCTGCACACGGGCCCACTCGGCACGTTTCAGCGGATAGGCGCCGTCGGGGAAGGACAAGCAGCCTTCCTCTTCCTCATCCGGATCCGGCAGCGCTCCGGAGACTTTGGACAGCGTCAGCACCGGGTTGACCACCACGCCGGAGGGAGGGACGCCATCCTCGTTGGCGTACTTGTAGACGAAGATCCGTTTGCCCACTCCAACTTGCGGCGCCGCGAGTCCCACACCATTGGCGGCGTCGTTGGTTTCGAACATGTCCGCGATCAGGGTGCGGAGTTCGTCGTCGAAAACCTCCACCTCGGAAGCCCGCCGGTGGAGCACCGGTTCGCCCCAGATGGTGATTGGCAGAATGGTCATATCAAGGTCCTTCTCGCGAAGCCGGATAAAACAACAAAGGCTGCACCGGATAACCGGTGCAGCCTTTGTGGGGAACGGATCTGTACCGTCCTGAGCGGGTGAGCTACGGGGGTTGAACCCGCGACCTCCTGGACCACAACCAGGCGCTCTGCCAACTGAGCTAAGCCCACCATGTGCCATGCAGGACAGTCGAAGATCGGCTGTCCGGGAAGGCAACGTCAAATAGTTTACCTGCTGTTTGGGGGCACTTTGACCACTTTGGTGCTTTTGCTGCAAATTTCCCGCGAACTTCCCCCAAAAGTGCGGCAGATCACTCCCGGCCGCCCTGCTGGGTGCATTCTGCTACTCGTGGGCGGCACTGGCGAGACGCCGTGAAATTGCCTGCGCGGTTGCGGAATCCGGTCCCGGCGCCGGCACAAACACCGCCTCGCGGTAGTAGCGCAGTTCATTGATGGAGTCCCGGATATCTCCCAGCGCGCGGTGGCCGCCATGCTTGGGCGGCGACTGGAAGTACGCGCGGGCGAACCAGCGGCGGGACAGTTCCTTGATGGTGCTGACGTCAATCACCCGGTAGTGGAGATGCTCGACGACGGCAGGCATGTCCCGTGCCAGGAACACCCGGTCAGTGCCAACGGAGTTACCGCCCAGGGGAGCGCGCCGAGGATCCGGCACCCACTTTTCGATGTATTCGAGGACAGCCGCTTCGGCTTCCGCCATGGTCTTGCCGTGGGGGAGTTCCTCCAACAGGCCGGACGTGGTGTGCATCTCCCGCACAAAGTCGCTCATCTGGGCCAGGGCTGCGTCGGTGGGCTTGATGACGACGTCCACGCCGTCCCCCAGAATGTTCAGTTCGGAGTCCGTCACCAGGGCGGCAACTTCGATCAGGGCGTCGTTGCGGGCATCAAGCCCGGTCATTTCGCAGTCAATCCAGACGATGCGTTCGTTAGTTATAGGCACTCCGTCAGCCTACCGGCAACGGCTGTCACAACGCCTCCGGGGTTGCCCACCCAGCAGCCTGAATTGCACCGGCTGATATAATCACCAAGTCCGTTGAACCACTCCTCGAGTCTGTTCCGGCGCCGCTTCGACTACGTACCAGAAGGACTCAACCCATCATGAAGGCACGCGGTTCAAGCTCCGACGAGTCTGCCATCGCGCCTTCCAAAGCCTATGTGGCCACCCTCCAGGGTTTTATTGGTTCCCTGATGATGCTGGTTGGTTCAGTCGGCGCTGGCTGGATTGCCAACGGCTCTCCCATGATCCGGCACTGGCTTGTCATTGCGCTGCGCACAGAGGGCTGGGGCGTCACCGTCTCCACTGTCCTGCTGACAGTGGGCGCCATGCTCCTGACCCGCTCATGGCTGCGGCTCGGCCAGCGCCTGAAGGACTGGGGTGAAGGCTCCCTGCGCTCCGTGGTGGCAGCCGTGGCGGCATGGTCCGCTCCCATGATGTTCGCGGTGCCCATCTACTCCCGCGATGTTTACGCGTACACAGGCCAGGGGCGGCTGGTGCTTGAGGGCCAGGATCCCTACAACACCGGAATCAGCACCCTCAGCAACTGGTTCTCGCTCGGTGCTGATCCGGCATGGGCGGAATCCAAAACCCCTTACGGCCCCTACTTCCTCTGGCTCGCGCGCCTGGTTGTCCAGGTGACCGGGGCGCAGCCGGATTATTCGGTGCTGCTGTTCCGCGTCCTGGCGGGGATCGGCGTCGTACTTTGCGTAATTTACGTCCCCAAGCTCGCCGAACTTCACGGCGTCAGCGGCGCACGGGCACTGTGGATCGCTGTAGCCAATCCGCTGTTCCTGATCAGCTTCGTGGCCAGCGCGCACAACGACGGCCTGATGGTGGGCCTCGCCGTTGCCGGTGTTTACGCCGCAGCCACGGGCAGGCACGTCCTGGGCATCCTGCTGGTGACTGCCTCGATCGGGATCAAGCCCATCACCATCTTGCTGCTGCCGTTCCTTGGCTTGATGTGGGCAGGGCCCGGGGCCTCACTGCTGCGCCGGTTCCTCTTCTGGGGAGCCACCGCCGGGATCAGCTTCGTGGTGCTGGTGCTGAGCGGCATTCCGTACGGCCTGGGACTGGGCTGGACATGGGCCATCCTGGATCCCACGCCCGGCTATACGGGGTATTCGCCCTCCGGGCTGATCGGGCAGCAGGTGGAATGGCTGGCCAACGGCCTGGGATTGCCGGGACGTGACATCGCCAGTGTGCTTCGCAGCGGCCTGAAGCTGCTGAGCATCGTCGTGGTGCTGGTCCTGATGTTCCGCGGCTCGTACCCGCTGCTGGTGCGGCGCCTGGCGCTGGCATTTGCTGCTGTGGTGATGTTCGCGCCGATCATCCAGCCCTGGTATGTGCTCTGGTTCATTCCGTTCCTGGCCGTTACCGGCATCCGCAATGACTGGCAGATCAAGTCCCTGTACATCGTCATTACGTTCTTCGTGGTGTTCGGCGCCCAGGACCAGCTGTCCGTCTGGTCCTTTGTGGAACTGAACGTGTCGGCGTCGTCCCTTGCCTCGGTGATCACACTGGCCTTCACCGTTTACCTGCTGGTCTTTGACCCGCACACCCGCAAGCTGCTGGTGGAAGGCAAGCCCCAAACATGGCTTCAGGCGCGGAGCAAGGTAACCCTGCCCTAGCGTCTGCATTGGCCGAGTCAGCATGGTGACCGATACGGTCAGGCCGTTGCCAGGCGCCCGGCGCGTGCCCTTCTGCCCAGTTCCAGGGTGCGCTGTACGGACCACCAGAGCAGCACCACCAGAAGCACGTTCCGCGCGGTCAGGACGGCTGCCATCAGCGGATTGGCGTGGATAAGAGGCGTGTAGAACAACGGGTAAATGATGAACGTGGCCATCGCTATGCCCATCAGCAAAGCCGCAGGGACCTTCCATCGGTGCCAGTCATGGGTGAGCCCGGCAATAACCACAGGCGCCAGCCAGATAATGAACTGGGGCGAGCCAACCTTGTTGAAGACCACGAAGGCAGTGGTCATCAGCAGCGCTCCTTCGAGGAACAGTTCCTCGCGTTCGGCGCCGTTCTGAAGCGCCCAGGCCAGCAGGACAGCTCCACCAATGGCTGCGAGAATCAGCAACGGCTGCATCAGCGTCGCCGCTACCGCGGCACCCGGGCCGTAGACCTCCGTGGAGTTGATGGCAACGTTGTCAGCGATGCGGGAATCTGAAATTCCCAGGACGCTGAGCCATACCCACGGAGTGGAGAATGTGGCTTCCAGTTGCATGCCGCGCTCGCCCTGGTTGGTCAGGAAGTCCATAAGGTGCGCGACGCCGCCGGAAAGCCAGGTGCCGGCCGCTACCACTGCCGTCACCGCCACGCCGGATAGGAAGATCTGCACCCGCCTGCGGCTGGCGATCATGATAGGTACAAGGACCGCCGCGGGCCATACCTTGATCCAGGTGGCGATACTCAGGAGCACACCGGCCACCACCGGCCTGTGCGCCGCCACCAGCAGGGCCACCAGGACAATGGGTCCGGTGATTCCCTCAACGCGCGCAAAGCTCAGGTAGCCCATAAATACTGTGAAGAACAGCCACCACCATGCCGGAGCTATACCGGCCACCCGGCGTGTTCCGGACGTAAGGAACGCAAGGGCCGCGCCATTCAGTGCTGTGATGATCAGCGTCCAGACCAGCAGGTAAGCGTCCGGGCCGGCAATGTTGGCCAGGAAGATGGGCAGTTGGGCAAGGACGGGGTAAACCCAGGGGCTGATCTTGCCGTCAAGATCTTCAGGGTTGTATCCGGCGGTAGCCCACTGGCGGTACTGCTCAGTATCAGAGAAAGTCCCGCCGCTGAGGAAGAAACTGGCCATCCAGCCAAGGAAGTACACGTGGACGACGGCGAATCCCCACCAGACGCTGGAGCGTCGGGTGAACCATTGGACTGCTGCCGGCGGCAGAACGGCGTCACGGGCGCGTACCAGCCGGTCGAAAAATGAGACAGGAATTTCAGGACTCCTTGAGTGCGGGGTGTGCTGTTTCTGCGGCGGGTTGTTTCCGGCCCAGCAGGTACAACCGCCGCAGTGACCAGCCGAAGAGCACAATCAGCAGGACGTTGCGCAAAGTAAGGACCAGTGCCATGACCGGGTTGTTGTGGCTCAGGGCATCGTAGAACAACGGATAGATGCAAAACGTCGCCAGCCCGATGACGACCAGCATGGCCGCCGGTACTCGCCATTCCCTGAAGGAGTGTGCCAGCCCGACAGCAACGGCAGGCGCAAGCCACACCATGAACTGCGGGGACCCTACTTTGTTGAAGACCACGAATGCTGTGGCCATGGTCAGCGATCCGGCGAGCAGGAGTTCGGTGCGGTCCACGCCGCCGGACCGGTTGCCGTTGTGCAGTGCCCAAAAGGTCAGACCGGCTACCAGCAGGGCCGCGACGATCAGCAGCGGCTGCATCAGCGCGGCCATCAGGGTGGTGCCCGGGCCGTCAACCTGCATCGAATTGATGTCCGTGTTCATGTACATACGGGAATCGCCAATGCGAAGGACGGAAAGCCACAGCCAGGGCGTGGTGAAAGTTGCCTCGAGCTGCATCCCGCGTTCACCCTGCTGGGTGAGGAAGTTCAGCAGTTTGGGCAGTGAACCGATCGACGCCGCCAGACCCACTACCAGGGCTGAAACCACAACTCCGGCGAGCACGATCTGCAGCCGGGTTTTCACCACGGTAAACAGCGAAAGCATCACGGCGGCGGGCCAGACTTTTACCCACGTTCCGATGGCAAGGAGCACGCCGGCCACGAACGGGCGCTTAACGCCGTAAGCCAGGGCGATCAGCACCAGGGGAGCGGTCAGTCCGTCCACGCGTGCGAAGCCCAACCAGCCCAGGAGGAGGACGAAGGACAACCACCACCAGCCGGCAGCAAGGGAGGCGGCATGTCGTCCCCAGTCAGTGAGCTTGCCCAGCGCGATCCCGTTCAGGACGGTCGTCATCAGTACCCACAGGAGAAAGTAGGGCCCGGAACCTGCCACGCCCGCGAGGTAGAGCGGGATCAGCGCCAGGATCGGATAAACCCAGGGGCTGGGGCCGCCCGACAACCGGTCATCGTCAAATCCGGCTGCTGCCCACTCCCGGTAGATGAAAGTATCGCTGAACGCCTCTCCCCTGAGGGAGAGAATCAGTGCGAAGGTGAGGAACCCGGTGTGAATGAGGATAAATCCCCAGAGAAGGCCCCGCGGGGTCAGCAGGGCGCGTTCCCAACTGTCCGGGAGGACCCTCCGCCGGAACCGGGTGAGTGCACTGAAGAAAGAATCGGCAGAGATGGGAGGCGTCCTTCTCGGTTGGCGACGGCAGCCCGCAGGCGCAGTCTGTTTTATGACAGCAAAGATTGCGGCCGGCTGCCGGAAGGCGCCGGGACGTGTCCATGGTATCCCGGCATCGTGCAGTGCCCCGGTGCTAGAGTGGCATTATTCCCCAGCAGGCGGCGGATCCACAGGTGTTTCCCGGCCACGGACAAAACTCGGACAGGGCAAATCATTCATGGTGTCGTCGGATGTGCGCGATCCGGGAGCAGGAGGTTCGGTGATTTCTACTGAACGCAAAAGCACCCGGGACCCCTTCACTCAATCGCTGATGGCGGAATCCCGGTCCACCATCCTCCAAGGCCTTCTCGGCTCGGTTCTGATGGCACTGGCCTCCGTAGGACTGGGATGGCTGGCAGGCAGCAGCGGGCTGATCCGGACACCGTTGTTCATCTTCGCCCGCACATCGCCATTCGCCGTCATCGTTTCCACCATCATGTTGTGCGTAGGCGCCCTCCTCCTGCTGCGCGCTTGGCTTCGACTGGCACAGCGGGTCGGGGACTGGGACCCGCGCTGCACTCCGGTGCTGATGCGTGCATTCTGGATGTGGACGCTGCCCCTGATGGTGTGCCTGCCCTTGTTCAGCCGTGACGTGTACGCCTACATCGGCCAGGGACGGCTGATGACTCACGGCCTGAATCCCTACACCGATGGCATCTCGGCCCTTCCCAACTACTACAACCTGGGCCCTGACACCTTGTGGACCGAGGCGCCCACTCCTTACGGACCGCTGTGGCTCTGGATCGAACAGGCATCAGTGGCCATCAGCTTCGAAATTCCCGAGATAGCCATCATCCCCTTCCGGCTCGCCGTGCTCGCGGGCCTGGTCCTGCTGGCGGTATACGTGCCCAAGCTGGCGGCCCTCAACGGTTTCAATCCGCAGCGGACGTTGTGGCTGGTGGCGTTGAACCCAGTCGTCCTGATCAACTTCATCGCCAGCGCCCACAACGACTCCCTCATGCTGGGCCTGTGCATGGCCGGCATCTATTTCACTGCGGTCAAACGGCCCATCCTCGGCATAGTCCTGGTGACGGCATCGATCGCCATCAAGCCGATCACGCTGATCGCCCTGCCGTTCGTTGGCCTGCTCTGGGCAGGCCATAAGGCCGGCTGGTCCCGGCGCTTCCTCTGCTGGACGGGAACCTTGGCGGTTTCGATGGGCCTCCTGGCCGTAGCCGGCCTGGTGAACGGCCTCGGCTTCGGCTGGATCGGGGCCCTGCAGACTTCCAGCTCCGTGTGGATCTGGTACGCCCCGGTGGGCCTGCTGTCCCATCTCCTGGGCCTGATCACCAGTTTCCTGGGCATCCCGGGAGAGGGCGTCATCGACGCCGTGCAGATGGTGGGGACGGTGGCGTCCATCCTGATTGTTATCTGGCTTGCACTCCGCCCGGCGAAAACGGGCCCGCTGGGCGTCCGCCGTTGGTCCGCCGGTTTCTCTGCGGGCCTGTCCAACAGCTTGCCCAACGGCCTGTCCAGCAGCGTCTCCGAGGCTGATTACCGCCTGCTCATGGTGCGCCGCGCCGCCTGGGCGTTTACCGCCGTCGTACTCCTGGCGCCCATGATTCAGCCGTGGTACATGATCTGGCTGCTGGCACTGTTTGCGGTGACCGGCATTGATGACGGCTGGCAACTGCGGGTCGTTTTCTACTTGACCACTTTCTTCGTGTTGATCGCGCTGACGGACCAGCTCAGCGTTTTCCGATGGATTCCGATCGGGCTGGTACGCGCCGTAGCGATCGCGGTCGGCGTGTCCATGGCCGCCTACCTGATGTTCTTTGATGCAAAAACACACGTGCTGTTCCGGCAGCAGCGGAAGGCTTGAGGGATTCGATTCATGAATGTACCGGCAGGACTGTCCGAGTGGAACCGCGCCCACCTTGTCCCTGGGCTCTGCTCGGTTACGCTGCGCGGGTCATCCGTGCGTGAGGTCGCCGCAGTCACCGCCGACGCCGGCCTGGCAGGCATCGAATGGGGAACAGACGTGCATGTGGTTGATGAAGCCACTGCCGAGGAAGCAGCCCAGGCGTCAGCGGATGCCGGGCTGGCGGTGTTGTCCCTGGGGTCTTACTACCGGCTGGGGTCCGGGGAGGACTTTTCCGCGCTCGCCGGACTGGCTGGCCGTGCGACGGCGCCGCGGATCCGGGTGTGGGCAGGCGCACTGGCCAGCGCTGACTCCGATGAAGCGCACCGGCGCAATGTCGTAGCGGACGGGAAGCGGATTGCGGGGATGGCAGGGGAGCGCGGGCTGTCCATTGCTTTGGAGTACCACGGCGGCACCCTGACGGATACTCCGGAAGGAACAGTCAGGCTCCTGGAGGCCATCGACGAGGAAAACGTGGGGACTTACTGGCAGCCCGCCGTCGGACTATCCGACCAGGATGCGCTGGCCTCGCTGCGCCAGGTGCTGCCATTCCTGTTGGGCGTCCACTGCTTCTCCTGGTGGCCGGGGACTGAGCGGCTGCCGCTGGAAGCGCGCGAAGAACTGTGGGAGTCCGTGGCGGCGGTACTTCACGAGGACAGTATGCAACTGGACCTGATGCTGGAGTTTGTCCAGGATGACCTGCCCGCGAACCTGTTGCGCGATGCGGACTTCCTGAACCAGGTCGTGCTGCGGGAGGACTAAGCGGTCCAGGCCATCCGTCGAAGCCAGTCAGCGCAGAGGCCGGTCCACTGTTCTGTGCCGGCTTCGGCCTTTGCGAGTCCGAGGCCATGCCTGCCCTGCGGAAAGACGTGAAGTTCGACAGGAACTCCTGCCGCGGCCAGTGCCGCCGCATAACCCAGGCTGTTGGATACCGGTACTGCGGCGTCATCCGCGGTGTGCCAGAGGAAGGCAGGTGGCGTGCCGGGGTTGACGTTGCGCTCCGCGGACAACGCCGCTGCCAGTTCGTTCCGGGCAGGGGTAGACGACCCGGTTGCCGGCCCCAGCAGATTGTCGATGGATCCCTGGTGGCTGTTGTGCAGCAATGAAATGACCGGATAGCAAAGGATGCTCAGATTCGGTGCTGTAGCGGGAACATCCAGTATGGCGTCGCCCGTCTGCACCCCGGTGGACAGCGTGGCAGCCAGATGGCCGCCGGCTGAAAAACCCAGGACGCCAACCCTCGCAGGGTCCACGGCCAGCCCATGGGAGCCCTGCCGGATCCAGAGCATGGCCGACTTGGCATCTTCCAGCGGAGCAGGGTGCCGGTCCGGGGCAACCCGGTACCGCAGCACAAAAGCATGAATGCCGAGCGAGGCCAGCCAGTGCGCCACCGGCTCCGCTTCGTGGTCCGCCTGGTGGCCGTAGCCTCCGCCGGGCAGGATCAGTATGGCCGGCGCGGGTGTCGGCGTAGAGGCGGCGCCCGGGGTGCTGGTCCCTGCGAGGGGGCCTGCTGCCGGGATGACAGTCAGCCCGGCGGGCTGTGCTTGTGTCCGGGATGCGGCGTCAATGGCCATGAAGGATCCTTACAGGATGGGAGGTTCGGTGCTGTGGCGCAAGGTGACTTCGCCCTGAACAGAGAGGGTTGCCTGCCCATTGAGCGTGGAGCCGGAACCCCTGGTGGCAGCCCTGCCGATTTCTTCGAGCGGCAGGTGCACCGTGGATAGTTCCGGGCGGAAATCACGCAGCGTTTCAATGTCGTCGAAGCCGGCAATTGCTGCGTCCTGGGGGATCCGCAGGCCTGCCGAGCGTAGGGCGCCGGCCATCCCGATGGCCATCACATCGTTGACGGCAAAAATGCAAAGCCGGGCCGCGGCACCTGAGGATGCCTCCTGTCTTTCCCGGCTCTCCCTGATACGGCCGGCAAGGGCTACTCCAGCGTCGTAACCACCGGAGCGGTTGAATGCCCGGCGCAGGACCTCTGCTGCCGGCCGTCCGGCAGCCGCCAGGCCACGTTGGAAACCCCGGATGCGGTCATCGGAGGTGAACAGCCCTTCCGGGCCGCCAATGATCAGGAATTCACCCTTGTGCTTGCTGGCCAGTTCTGACGCCAGGGCTGCGGCCAGGTCCTCATTCGGAACGCTGACCACGTGGTAACCCTCGGCCGTCGATGCTCCCACCACGGGATGACCGACGACGGCGACCTGTCCGCCGTTGCGGCAGTAACGGTCCAGTTCCGCGGCAAGTTCGTTGTTGGCTTCCTCCTCACCGGCCTTGGCGGAGCGGGAACCGGCGATCACTATCGAGTCGGCCCTGCGCGCGGCGAAGGCCGCCACGGCCTCCTTTTCCTCGTGAGGACCGCCGGCCGTGGTGGCCAGGAGCACCATGCGGCCCTGTAGCCGGGCTTCTTCCTGGACGCCGCGGGCAATAGCAGCGAAGTAGGGATCGGCAATGTCATGGACGATCAGGCCGATCAGGCCTGAGCTGGACTTGGCCAGTCCCTGAGCCTGCGCATTGGGGACATAGCCGAGGGAGTCCGCGGCCTTGCGCACGCGTTCGGCAATGTCGGGTCCGGGCTTGCGCGCGGACCCGTTGAGGACGCGGGAGGCGGTGGCAGGCGAAACCCCGGCCAGTCGCGCTACCTCTGTGAGGGTGCTTGCTGCCACCGGAGTCTCCTTTGCCCACTGGATTGGTTCGAGCAACAGTATGGCAGTTGTGGAATGTTTTCGGAAAGCGCTTGCCAAAGTCCGGATCGACAAGGCATGATGAAACCCAATGGGAATGCGCTTTCCCATCAGACCTAGCCTTATAGCTTGAGTAACACTGCTCAACTCACCGTGGAGGACCCATGAGCCTGGAAACAAAGACCATCCGTATCGCCATGAACGGCATCACCGGACGAATGGGTTACCGCCAGCACCTGTTGCGCTCAATCCTGCCCATCCGCGACGCCGGCGGCTTCACCCTGGCGGACGGCACACGGGTACAGGTTGAACCGATCCTGGTAGGCCGCAACGAGGCGAAGATTCGTGAGCTTGCGGAACTCCACAAGGTCTCCGAATGGACCACTGACCTTGATTCAGTCATCAACGATCCGTCCGTTGACGTCATCTTCGATGCCTCAATGACCAGCCTCCGCGCCGCCACCCTCAAGAAGGCCATGCTGGCGGGCAAGCACATCTTCACCGAGAAGCCCACGGCCGAGACCCTCGAAGAGGCTATCGAACTGGCCCGTATCGGCAAGGAAGCCGGTGTGACGGCAGGCGTTGTGCACGACAAGCTGTACCTGCCGGGCCTGGTCAAGCTCCGCCGCCTGGTTGATGAAGGCTTCTTCGGCCGCATCCTTTCCATCCGCGGCGAGTTCGGCTACTGGGTCTTCGAAGGCGATATCCAGGCCGCCCAGCGTCCGTCCTGGAACTACCGCAAGGAAGATGGCGGTGGAATGACCACCGACATGTTCTGCCACTGGAACTACGTCCTCGAAGGCATCATCGGCAAGGTCAAGAGCGTCAGCGCCAAGACCGCCACCCACATCCCCGCCCGCTGGGACGAGGCAGGCAAGGAATACAAGGCCACGGCCGACGACGCCTCCTACGGCATCTTCGAGCTGGAGACCCCCGGCGGCGACCAGGTTGTTGGCCAGATCAACTCCTCCTGGGCCGTCCGCGTCTACCGTGACGAACTGGTGGAGTTCCAGATCGACGGCACCCACGGTTCCGCCGTAGCCGGCCTTAACAAGTGCGTCGCGCAGCAGCGTGCCCACACCCCCAAGCCGGTGTGGAACCCGGACCTTCCCGTCACGGAGTCCTTCCGTGACCAGTGGCAGGAAGTCCCGGCGAATGCCGAACTGGACAACGGCTTCAAGTTGCAGTGGGAAGAATTCCTGCGCGACGTCGTGGCCGGCCGCGAACACCGCTTCGGCCTGCTCTCCGCAGCCCGTGGTGTGCAGCTCGCCGAGCTGGGCCTGCAGTCCAATGACGAGCGCCGCACCATCGACATCCCGGAGATCACGCTCTGATGACTTCCCTGATCCTTCCTTCAAACGACGGCGGCACCCGCGAGTACCGTCTGCAGGGCGGCGTCTCGTGGGCCCGTCCCACTGCTCCGCTGGCTGCCCGCCGCGCCTATGCCGCAGCACACGTCATCCCGGAGGTTCTGGCGGACAACACCCCCGGCGCTCCTGCCCGGCTGGACTGGGATGCCACCATGGCGTACCGGCACGAGCTCTGGTCCTATGGCCTGGGCGTTGCTGATGCAATGGACACGGCCCAGCGCGGCATGGGCCTGGATTGGGCCGCCACCCAGCAGCTCATCAAGCGCACCGGCGTGGAGGCTGCCTCGGTAGTGGCTTCCGGCAACGCTGCCACGGCAGGAAAGAGTGTCCGGGACCTCGTTTCCTGCGGGGCCGGCACGGACCAGCTCGACATCGCCACGCTTCCGGAAGGCGAAGCCGGCATCAAGGCAGTCATCGAGGCCTACCGCGAGCAGATCGCGGTGGTCAGTGAAGCCGGTCCCAAGGTCATCCTCATGGCCTCCCGTGCGCTGGCCAAGGTGGCACGCGGCCCGGAGGATTACCTGCAGGTCTACTCAACCCTGTTGCAGGAAGTGGACCAGCCGGTGATTCTGCACTGGTTGGGAACCATGTTCGATCCTGCCCTGGCCGGCTACTGGGGATCCGATGATGTTGCAACCGCCACCGAGACCTTCCTGGGCCTGATCAGGGACAACGCGGGCAAGGTGGACGGTGTTAAGGTTTCGCTGCTCGACGCCAGCCACGAGGTGGCGCTGCGCGCGGTCCTCCCGGAGAGCGTCCGCCTCTACACCGGGGACGACTTCAACTATCCGGAACTGATCGACGGCGACGGCAATCACCACTCGGATGCCTTGCTGGGTATCTTCGCGGCCATCTACCCTGCGGCTTCGGTCGCCTTGCAGAACTACGATAACGGCAACGCTGCCAAGGCCCGGGAGATCCTGGATTCCACCCGGGAGCTGGGCAAGCACATCTTCAGCGCGCCAACGTTCTACTACAAGACCGGGATCGCCTTTATGTCCTGGTTGAACGGTCAGCAGCCGGGCTTCCAAATGGTGGGCGGCCTGCACTCCGGCCGTTCCGTCTGCCACCTGGCCACCACGTTCGAACTCGCGGACCGGGCAGGCCTGCTGAAGGACCCGGCCCTGGCGGCGTTCCGGATGTCTGATTACCTGCGCATCAACGGGGTGGGCGTATGACAATCAATTCAGAATCCGCCGACTTCTCCCGGCTGGCGATCAACAGCGCCACCACCAAGAAATGGACCCTCGCGCAGGTCGTTGACGGTTGCGTCAGGGCCGGCATCCCTTCGATCGGACCTTGGCGGGACCGCGTTGAGGAAGCCGGCCTGGACAAGGCAGCCCGCCTGATCAAGGATGCCGGCCTGCGCGTCTCGTCCCTGTGCCGTGGCGGGTTCCTTACTGCAGCTGACGCCGAAGGGCAGGCCGCAGCGCTCGCGGACAACCGGGCTGCGATCCTGGAAGCCGTGGCACTGGACACCAGGGAGCTTTTCCTGGTGGTCGGCGGCCTGGCGCCGGGGGAGAAGGACGTTGTGGCGGCGCGTCAGCGCGTCGCGGACCGCCTCGCCGACCTGGTTCCTTTCGCCGAAGAGAACGGCGTCCGACTGGTGCTGGAGCCGCTGCACCCGATGTACGCGGCGGACAGGGCCTTGATCTCCACCCTCGGCCAGGCACTGGACCTCGCAGCACCGTTCGATGCTGCCACCGTCGGCGTCGCAGTGGATACTTTCCACGTCTGGTGGGATCCGGAACTGAAGGCACAGATTGAACGGGCAGGCCGCGAGCAGCGGATTGCTTCGTACCAGGTCTGTGACTTCAACATGCCCATCGCGGCAGATCCCCTGCTGTCGCGCGGCTACATGGGTGACGGCGTCGTGGACTTCGCAACGATCGGCTCCTGGGTACGCGATGCCGGTTACACCGGTGACATCGAGGTGGAAATCTTCAACCAGGAAATCTGGGATACAGACGGCGATACTGTGCTGGCCACGGTGAAGGAACGTTACGCGGAGCTGGTTCTCCCGTACGCCTGAGTCTGCCGCTGGCCTTCCTGCGGGGTACGTAAATGGCCCGCACCGCCTTGTTTTTCCAAGGGGTGCGAGCCATTTTCGCGTTCAGCATCTGGTGTCCGGCTTACGCTGTGTGGATGGCTGCCCATCTGCGGTAGCGTGCCAGGACCTCAGGAGCAGGGTTCGACGGCGGCAATGTCACCGCGTCCAGCTGCCAGTCCGGGAACTTCCCGTCCAGGATTCCGGCTGCCTGCCGCGCTGCACCATCCGCCACATATTCACCGGGCGAGGGCACCACCATGGGGAGTCCCAGCAATTCGGACACCGACTGCTGGACGGCTGCGGACTGTGCCCCGCCGCCCACCAGGATGATCCTTTCAGCCTCGACGCCCTGGTCCTGCAGGGCGCGCAGGCCGTCCGCCAGGGAACAAACAACACCCTCGACGGCGGCCCGCGCCAGGTTTTCCGGCGTGTAGTTTTCCCGGGTCATGCCATGCAACGAACCCGTGGCGTCGGGCAGGTTTGGGGTGCGCTCGCCGTCGAAGTACGGCACCAGTGTCAGTCCACCCGCTCCAGTACCGGCAGCCAGCGCCAGTTCGGTGAAGCCGGCAAGGTCGACGCCCAACAGCGCCGCAGTAGCATCGAACACCCGGGTGGCGTTCAGAGTGCAGGCCAAGGGCAGATAGTGGCCTGACGCGTCAGCGAAACCTGCCACCAGTCCCGAGGCGTCGGCGGACGGATGATCAGATACGGCAAAAACCGTGCCCGAGGTTCCCAGCGACATGACGACATCACCCACCCTGGCGCCGACACCCAGGGCGGCCGCCGCATTGTCACCGGCGCCGGCAGCGATCAGGCTGCCGCCAGCAGTTTTACCCGCGACCGCCAGCGGATCAAGGACCTGCGGCAATTGCGGCACATGGCCCAGTGATGCTTCCAGGAGTTCGGGCAGATAGTGTCCGGCCGCCGTCGAATAGTAGCCGGTACCTGAGGCGTCAGAACGGTCAGTGGCCAGGGCCGCGAAACCTTCAGGACCGCTGCCCGGGCCATAACCGGCCAGTCGCCAGGACAACCAGTCATGGGGCAGGCATACGGCAGCGACCCGTGCAGCATGATCCGGTTCGTTGTCCGCCAGCCACTGCAGTTTGGTCAGGGTCAGCGAGGCCACCGGAACCGTTCCAGTAGTGTCGGCCCAGTAGCGGGCCCCCCGGTCTGCATCCCCGTTACCGGCTGCGCGCACGAGGTCTGCCGCCGCCTGGGCACTCCTGGTGTCATTCCACAAAAGCGCCGGCCTGATGACCTCACCTGAGCTGTCCAGCACCACCATGCCGTGCTGCTGGCCACCGACTGAAACGGCCGCTACGTCATCGAGCCCGCCTGCCTGGCGGACCGCTTCCTGGAGGGCGGTCCACCAGTGGTCCGGATGGACCTCTGTTCCTTCAGGATGCGATGCGCGTCCCTGGCGGACGAGCGTGCCCGAGTCAGCGTCCCGGATCACTACCTTGCAGGACTGGGTGGAACTGTCGATACCGGCTACAAGGGGCATGGTTTTGACCTCAGCGGGCGTTGAGCAGGTGCTCGATGGCCAGCTGGTTGAGCTGGATGAAGGCGAAGCTGCGCTCTGCAGCCGCGTTGGCATCGAACGTTTCGAATGCTGCCGGATCAGCCAGCAGGTCCGCGGCAGTTTCGCCTGTTGCCAGGGTGGACTCGCCGAGCTCGAACACACCGGAGGCGGCCAGAGCTGCCTGGACTTCCGGATCCGCCCGGAAGGCAAGGGCGCGTTCTTTCAGGAGCAGGTACATGGACATGTTCGCCTTGGCAGAGTCCCATACGCCGTCGTAGCCATCGGTGCGGGACGGCTTGTAGTCGAAGTGGCGGGGTCCTTCGTAGCGGGGTCCGCCGTTGGGGAAGCCGTTTTCGAGGAGGTCCACGGTGAAGAACGCGCTGGTCAGGTCGCCGTGGCCGAACACCAGGTCCTGGTCGTACTTGATGCCGCGCTGGCCGTTGAGGTCGATGTGGAAGAGCTTGCCGGCCCACAGTGCCTGGGCGATGCCGTGGGTGAAGTTCAGGCCTGCCATCTGTTCGTGGCCGGTTTCGGGGTTGAGGCCCACAATGTCGCCGTGTTCAAGCTGGGCAATGAAAGCCAGGCCATGGCCAACCGTTGGAAGGAAGATGTCGCCGCGGGGCTCGTTCGGCTTGGGCTCCAGGGCAATACGCATCCCGTAGCCCTTCTCCTTGATGTAGGCAGCGGCGGTGTCCACGCCTTCCTTCATCCGGTCCAGGGCTGCGGACAGGTCCTTCGAGCCGTCGTATTCGCTGCCTTCCCGGCCGCCCCACATAACGAATGTCTCAGCGCCGAACTCGGCGGCCGAGTCGATGTTGCGCAACACCTTGCTGAGGGCAAAGCGGCGGACGGAGCGGTCGTTGGACGTGAACCCGCCGTCTTTGAAGACAGGATGGCTGAAGAGGTTGGTGGTGACCATCGGTACCTTCAGGCCGGTCTCGGCGAGGGCAGCTTTGAAGTTCTTGAGGATGAGCTCACGTTCGGAGGCCGTGGCATCGAAGGGAACCAGGTCGTTGTCATGGAACGTGATGCCGTAGGCGCCAAGTTCGCTCAGCTTATGCACTGCCTCCACGGGGTCCAGGGCTGCGCGGGTGGCTACGCCGAACGGGTCGGCTCCGGTCCAGCCGACGGTCCAGAGTCCGAAGGTGAAGCGGTCCTGGGGGGTAGGCGTCGTTGTCATGTGTCCTCCATGGTTCGGATTAGTTGTTTCGTACAACTTATTGTCCAGGTCCGTGCCTGTCAAGGGTTTTTCACCTCACCCCTTGCTCATTTGCTGACATCGCGTAGGGGCAGCGGTGGTGGTCTGGGTGCAGCCGTGATTGAGTTGGGCGTCCATGGCTAGTAAGTTGTATTCACCAACAAAATTTCTTCGAAAGGCAGGCTGTGACGGCTTCCCCGGTCATCCGCTCCGCCGCGAAGGTGCTGCAGGGCGCAGAGGCGGTCAGGCGCAATAACCTGTCGCTGATCCTTGGCATGCTCCACCGGAGGGGACCGCTCTCCCGCGCGCAGCTGACCAGGGAGACGGGTCTGAACCGCTCCACCGTCAGCGCCCTTGTTGGTGAACTCGGCGATCTTGGACTTGCCTACGAAACGGAACCTCCCGCCGTCGGACGTGCGGGCCGGCCCAGCCCGCTGGTCCACCCCAACGAGAAAGTCGCCGCCCTGGCGATTAACCCGGACGTCGACGCCGTGACCGTCGGGCTGGTGGGCCTCGGCGGCCACCTGCACCGCAGGATCCGTTATGAGGCAGCGAGCAGGCCATCGGTGACAGATATGGTGAACATCAGCCGCGCCATTCTGGACGGGATGAAGGCCGATCTGGACGCCATGGACCGGATCACCGGAATCGGAGTAGCGGTCCCAGGGCTGGTGCGCTCATCGGACGGGCAGATACTGCTGGCACCGCACCTGCAGTGGGCGGACGAACCGCTGGCTGTTTCGCTCGAGCAGGCGCTGGACCGTCCGGTCCGGGCAGGAAATGACGCCGCGCTGGGCTCGCTGGCGGAAAGCATCTACGGTGCCGCCGTCGGCGTTTCCGATGTGATCTACCTGAACGGCAGCGCCAGCGGCATCGGCGGCGGGGTCATTTCAGGGGCCAGGCCGCTGCGTGGCGCTGCAGGGTTTGCCGGCGAGCTGGGGCACACCCTCGTGAAGTCCGACGGCGGCGCCTGCCACTGCGGCAGGCTCGGCTGCCTGGACGCTGAAGTCCGCCTGGAGCGGCTCCTCGAACCGCTGGGCCTTCAGCGCGCGGACCAGGACGAGCTTGAACGAGCCATGGCCGGGAACGCGTCCCGCGTGCTGCAGGAAGAAGTTGAGCGACAGATCGACCTGCTGGCCGTGGCCTTGACCAATTTTGTGAATATTTTCAACCCGGAATTGATCGTCCTGGGCGGGTTCCTGGGCAGCATTTTCTCTCGCGACCCAGACCGGCTGACTGCTGCCGTAGCCGGGAAAACCATCGGCGGGCTGGGATCCGAAGTTCAGATCAAGCGGGCGCTGCTGGGATCTGAGCTGCTGCTGGTGGGTGCTGCTGAGCTCGCGTTTGCGGAGTTGCTGGCCAACCCTGCCGGGAGCTAACGACACGTCCGTAGCAGGCAGGGTAAACTTCTTGAGGCGCCGGCCGGGTCCGGCGTCGACGCCCCAGTAGCTCAGGGGATAGAGCAGCGGCCTTCTAATCCGCCGGTCGGGGGTTCGATTCCCTCCTGGGGCACCACCAAAAGCGGCTCTGACCTGCGGAAACGTAGATCAGGGCCGCTTTTCACGGAAGCCCAAAATTTCTGAATCCACCACTTACCCACCGCTTTACTTGCGCTTGGCCTCTTTCTCAGCTTGCTTTTCTTCCTTCGTCTTAGCAGGGGCACGGTACTTCTCCTGAGCGGAATCAAAAACGCCATACACGAAGACCAAGGTAAGAACGCCGGCGACGACAGCAAGCGGATAGGCCCACCACTGATTCAACTGCCAAAGTGCAAAAGTTGCCCAGCCAAGAAGCGGCGCAGTGATCAATGAGAACACCAACATAGGGATCTCGCGACGGATAAGCCGTTCGGAGTTGAGCATCGTAATTTGCGTGGTCAGGTGCTGGAGCATGAGGGCTCGAGGAGAGCTGTCTTCAGGCAGCTTTTCGAGAATTTCAACGTCATGGAGGATGTTGTCCCGAAGAGACTTTCCGCCTCTCATGGATCCCAGGAGCGCCGCTAAGGCGGTGGCAGCGGCGGGGATGATTTTTGACAGTACATCCCAATTTAGATCAAAAGGCATTAAATGGAACCTTCCTTCGCTGCTGACCCGAAGGCTTGCAGCAGCGCTGTCATGTCCGGTGCCTCGTGGGTCTTTTGGACGTAGTGCCGGCTGGTGATCTGCTCGCTGGAGTGGCCCAGTTGGGCGGACGCTGACGCCATACCCTCGGCCTTGGCCAGGAGGGTGCCCACCGACTTCCGGAACGTGTGCGGGGTGACCCACTGGAAGCCGATCTCGTCCCGTGCGGAGCGCCATTGCTTCCGGAAGTTTCCCGGGTCCCTGAGTGTGCCTGTGGAGGAGGGGAAGACCACGTCCCAAGGGTTGGCCTCCAGTTGCTGCACCTGCCGCCGCAGGAGCATCTCCACGGCGAATGGCGGCAGGAAGTAACGTTGCCGTGAGTTTGTCGACTTGGGGTGTTCCTGGATCGTCATGCCCTGCCCCTGGACGTAGATGACAGTCCCCGTAACAGTTAGCGTCGGACGCTCCGACTTCAGATCGATGTCCTTCCAACGCAACGCGAGGGCTTCGCCGATGCGGGCGCCTGTGGCCAGCATGACGTCGACGACGTCCAAGAGGTCGTCGGGGCGTTTACGGCCGTGAGACCGGGCTTCCAGCTGCCATTGCCGGAGGCCGGCGCGCAGGGCTGCTGCCTCCTCCACTGTGAGGGCCCGGACTTCCTTCCGACTCATGGGCACCTTGGCGACGTCCCGCAATGGGTTCGCCCCGATGGCCCCGTGCCGGGCAGCAAGGCCGAGCATGGCCGACAGGACAGTCTTGGCCAGCTTGGCAGTGGCGTTGCCGTGCTTGGCTGTCGTGGCCTTCAGGAAACAGTCCAGGCGGGAGACGGTAGCCTCGCGAATAGTGAGACCCCCGACGCCCGGGATGACGTAGGAGTCCTTGACTTCCCGGTAGCGTCGCTGCGTGTTGATGGCCCTGTCCTGGTCCATGAACTCCAGCCACCAGATCTCCGCCAGCTTGTTCAGGCGAGTGTCCGGTGTGATGTCGTCTCCGGCGGGCATGGCGCGGTCTCTAAGCGCCGCAATTAGTGCCTGCTCGGCCCGGGACCCCCGGTCATTCCGGGAGGTCGCCACGGCCCGGGCCTCGACCTTCCGCGTGATGCCGTCAAAGTCCCGGAAGCGGGCCATTGCCCGCCAGACACCGGGCGTTACCTCGTCCCTGCTGATCTTCCCCCACGTACCGATCTGCATCGGCGGCCTAGGCATCTCAGGCCCCCTCCACATCGTCAACGCCGGGCCGGAGCTCCAGCAAGAAACCCGCGTGACGGGTCAAGTCCTCAATCTTCGCCAGGTCCTCTTTCAAGGCTGCCGTTAAATGGGGCAGGCCTCTAAGGGTGAGCTGGAGCTTGGAATAGACATGACGGAGCTGCTCGTCATCCACTCCGCTCCCGTCCAGTTTTGCTCCAAAGTCCGGAGCGTAAGTGAACGCGTCGCTAACTCGGATGGATGAAGAATCTTCGGACTCGAATAGGTACTGGACGCGGCAGCCCAAAACGTCCGCCAGAACCAGAAGCTCGGCGGCGATGAACTGGCGCTTACCCCTTTCGGCGGCTGAGACGGTCTGGGGCACCCACTTGCTGCCTAGGAGCATGCCGACTTCCTCGCCAAGTTCTGCTTGGGACAGGCCCCGCCTTTCTCTGAGCCTCTTCACATTTTCGCCTACGACCTGCTCGATCGTTTTAGTCACGCTTCTCCTCACTTTGTAGTTCTACAGCTTTAGTAAGTATGCGGAAAAAGATGGAGCTTGACAAGCGGTGAAGAAGCGGGCAAGCTAAAGCCACAACTTGATAAGTATGGTCAAACAAGCTGCATCGTTACTTAGGAGAGAAAGCCATGAAGCCAGCCACCGCTGCATCTCGACCGTCCATGGAATGGCTCTCGCCGGCCCAACTCGCGGAAGAGCTACACATTCCACTGTCGACTATTTACATTTGGCGGTCTCGTCACAAGGGGCCTCGCGGTCACAAAATTGGTGCCCACGTCCGCTACTCCAGGGAAAGCATCAACGAGTGGCTAGCGACGGTAGAAGACCCACAGCGAGTCGCATGAGGACGCCGACTGACGGACAGAAAAGCGGCTCGGGTCTCATCCTGCAAGAAGCTACCCGAACCGCTGGATACCTCATCACCAAGATCGAACTAGGAGATTCAGCTATGTCACACAGTAACTCGAACCAGGTCGAAACGTCACCTACCCAGCTACTCCGCGACCTCATCGAGGACACCACCTGCGGGATGGCGACGGCCGACGAACTGCACGACGCTCTCAGCCTGCTTGAGCAGGTCCTGCACCTCGCCCCAACCGCACCCCAGCTCGAAGCTGAGGTAGCAGCGTGAGCACCCAGGCGCTGCCGGCACCGACGGCGAAAAGCCGGACATCCCACAACTTCAACCCGGTTGTCCACCACTACTACAAAGAAAGCGACTTGGCGTGGTCCGCATACTCCGGACACTCAGTAACTGCTCTCTGCGGTGATTCCGGAGTCCCCAGTGCAAGCGCCACCGGCCAGACGAGCAACGGCGCCCTGATTGTCTGCCCGATGTGCGCCACCACCTACGCCGAGATCCCCCGCCGGAGGCCGAACGCATGAAGACAACAGCCCGAATCAAAAAACTCATTGCCGCCAAGGCAAAGGCGATACCCATCCTCGACCGCGGCGGTGTGCCTGTTGGCTTCGCAGAAACCCCAGCATTTCTGACGGAGGGGCTGCGCCTTGCGGCACGCATTTCCCTTGCAGCCGACAACCGGCAACCAGTCAAGGACCATGTCCAGGAGCTGGTGAGGCGCCGGGGCGGTGACGACTACGCCAAGGCCTACGCCCGCACAGTCCACCAGATGCAGGCCGAGTTCTTCGCCCCGGCGCTTCGGATGGTCATGCACAAAGCCGGCGACATTCGACAAGGCTACGTTGACGGGTTCGACAACGAGCCCCCGGAAGCCGAGCCGTGCTTGTAGCACGCCAGCGCAAAAGCAGAAGGGAGGGAAGGCAGTGGAGGAACCAGCTGAAGGATTCGTCCGTCACCCGATCGGCAGATTCGAATGGGAACGCATCTTGCGCCGCATCCAAGTCAGTGCGCCGAGCGTGAAGCTAGTGGGCTTCACAATGGCCACTTATGCAAGCGCCGACGGCAGCAGGGTGCGACCAGGTCAGGCAAGGCTGGCTGCCGTTATCGGGACCAGCATCAGCACGGTACGCCGCGGGCAGACCGAGCTGGAATCCATCGGCATGCTGGATCTCATAGCGAAGGGCAGGGCCTACGGGCGAGGCCACGCCGGGGCATTCGCCAGTGAGTACAGACTGAGCGTTCCTTCAGACCTTCTTGAGCGGGTGCCGATGCTGGACCCGGAAGAAGAGAACTACCCCGCACCAGTGACCGGTAGTTACGAGAACAACAGTGCACCCATGACCGGTGGTTCAGAGAAAGAACCGGTCATATCGCAGGAACTACCGGTCACCAGTGAAGAACTACCGGTCATATCGCAGGAACTACCGGTCACCCATGAACACCCACCACAACATCAACACCACAACAAAGACCAATACAAAAAACATCAATCAACCATCGTCACCTTAGGTGACGCGCACGAGAGCATCGATTTGAATGATGGATTTGAAAATTTCTACCAGGCCTTCCCCAAACGCCAAGCAAGGGGATCAGCCGAACGAGCCTACGCGAACGCAGTCAAAACGGGCGCCAAGCCGGCGGACATCCTCGAAGGCAGCAAACGCTACGCACAGGAACGCCAAGGACAGAACCACCAATTCACCAAAATGCCCGCCACCTGGCTGAACCAAAAATGCTGGCTCGACGAACCAACGACTACGGACCCCGGCTCCGTCGTTCCGGCACAATACGCGAGGGCTAACCGGCCATACGCATCTCTGACCGGGGCACAGCGACGACTCCAAACCGGATTCGAACTCCTCCAACAAACCCGGCAAGAAAACCGGCAGTTCCTCACTGCAGCCGAGAAACGCATGGAACAAGGCCGCGCCAACCACGACCTGCTCGCCCAAATGGACGCCGAACGCGAAGCAGCAGCAGCCACCCAACGAGCCGTCGCCGGCGAACTCATTGACGAAGGCGACGAAGACAAGCGGGAGGTGTCATGACAGCAACGAGCCAGCACGCCATCGTCATCGAGGAATACACCACACCGGAGCAGATGGAAGCAGCTCTCACAGACCTCACAAAGCGCTGCTACGCACTCCCGGACCACAAGCAGGCCTTCCTCGCCAACAACATCGCCAACAACCCACAACTCGATATCGAAGTGATCGCCCTCATCGTCCTCATGCTCGAAAACAGCGACGACGACTTCAACATCACCAGCCCCGAACTCAACCAACTCATCACCGAAGCAACAGAAGTCCACGACAACCTGGAGGCCACATGACACCGACCGTCCCCCGAAGGGGGCAAGCAAAGAACCGCAAAGCGGACCCTGCCCGCAACTCCGGCCGCCGGGTGAGCCCTGAAGCAAAGCAACGCATCATCGACGCCTACGAAGCTGGCGTCGGAATCAACGGCATCGCCGCCACCTTCGGCCACGCCAGGACCACCGTAAGGAGCGTGCTGAGGACCTCCGACGTCCAGATACGTGAAGATGCCTGCAAGCCCAAGATCAGCCGGGACGAGCTACTCCAGCGTCACGCGGAGGGCTGGACGCCGAGGATGATTGCTGACGCTCATGGGATGCATATCGCTACTGTCCATCAGAAACTGGTGGATCTTGGGTTGAGGGTGGAACCCAAGATCCCCGAACTTCCCTTGGCCGACATCGCGAAATCGCATAAGGCCGGCGAGTCCATGGCGGCCATAGCACGGAAGTACGGGGTGGCGCGGGAAACGATAGCCAGGCGGCTGGCACGGGCGGGCCGGAGGCCCGCGAAGCCTGACCCGGTAATCAGCCCGTTC
Source organism: Pseudarthrobacter sp. TRD_SC_9 (assembly GCF_055361265.1). Taxonomy (NCBI): domain Bacteria; kingdom Bacillati; phylum Actinomycetota; class Actinomycetes; order Micrococcales; family Micrococcaceae; genus Pseudarthrobacter; species Pseudarthrobacter sp. TRD_SC_9. Next base: position 2,226,024 of record NZ_CM143956.1, on the reverse strand, counting down.
AAGTTAGCGGACTTATGTAGGAGGGGTATGACGGCCGCAGAAATGAGAAACGCTACGGGCCTCGGGGTCAAGACGATCAACAAGCACCTTGCTGCTGCAGGGATGCGGGCGGCGGATAAGCGACCAGGCCTGGAGCGGCCCGCTGTCGTACCGGACGAGTTCCGGGGGGCGAAGGGTTGAGCGGGTACAGGCCGCTCCGGTTCAGCGGACTCGGCGCCCACGTCTCCGGTGTTAGCGCCTGGGTCCTCGTTTCCATACTCGAACGCAACAAGGCGCTGGACAGCATCCAGAAGATGCCAGCGCCTGCCAGGGACGAAGTTCTGGCCACGTATGACTCCCTCCGCGCAGCAGGCGTGTACTGGAGTCAGCAACAGGGCAGGCCTCAAGCCGCAGAGGTAGCACCGCTGGAAGGTGCCGCAGCAAATGAACAGGCCGAGGACGTCCAGGAGCTCACGGCCGCCGACGCTTCACGCCTTCTGGATTGCACCGATCGGCGGGTGCGGCAACTGATCACCGAGGGTAGGTTGACGGGCCGATTGAAGGCTGGCCGGTGGATGATCGATGCCAGCAGCGTGGAGGACTACCGGATGGCAAAGGACGTGGCGTAGCTGACCTAGAAGAGGCCCTTCTCAGGTCAGAGGCCAGCACCGTCCTTGCACTGAAAGCGAAGGGAGCACCCTAACCGGGTGCTCCCTTCGCTGCATCCACCGCTTACCCACCGCCAAAGCAGGTTTCCGCCTGCGGAAATGCGGAAGCTGTCGAAGCTGTATCGGGCAGAAGCTGTTCATGGACAGTTCCTCAGGGAACCCCAGCCGGGTTGCATGGAACGCCCGGTCCCGCTTGTGGAAGGCGAGGCCGGGCGCGACCCGCTACATACTTCACAGCCCAAGGAGGGCCACAGTGACAACTGACGACGACATCCTCGCCGCTCTCAACGGGCGGCCTAACGCCAAAGAGACAGCACTCAACGAATCCATCACCGAAGCTCTCAACGGCGCCCCCACTCCTCGGGAACGCGTTCACAACACCGCCGTACTCGAAGCTCTCGGCCACGATTGCCAACGGACACCGTCCACTGGTGAAATGCCGCTGCAAAGCCGCGGGGACGACCTTGAGGCCGTCAGTATCTGGGCCACGAAGGAAGCGGCCACGGTGGCGATCAAGGCGCTTGCAGAGTCGATCATGAGGGCTGACGGGGACAAGGGCATCTACGCTGCCGAGACGGAAGCCAGGGCCATCGCGGAAGAGCAGTACGCTGCCGCCGCCAAGACCACCCCTTACGAAGATCGCCGGCAGGAAGCCGTGGCCGCAGCACTCGAATCCATCCGCAGCGCAACCGGCACGGCAGGCGGGCAGACCACCTTCATCACCAGCAACGGGCAAACTACGGTCACCAAGAACGGCCAGACCACCGTCACTCGGAACGGCCAAGCCAATGAGTAGCGCAGTCCTGGACGGGGCGCTACTCCTCGCCGATCGCATCCATCCGCTCATGGGCCCAATCTTCAAGGGCCGGCCCTCGGCTGAAGCCGTAGGCGAGCAATGCACTATGTGCCTCGACCCCTTCCCGAGCGATACCGCAATCATCGACCGCCAGGGCCGAACCCGCCACGTGTGCCTCACTCACGAGATCATGCTCCAGGCCGCCTACTCAACCGACAAGAACGGGCTGATAGGCACGGACCATTACCAGGCGTACGTGATGGAACACATCATGCGGGACGCAGCCAAGCCGTGGTGGATGCCGGCCTTCGCGTACACGAAACTCACAAAGCGGGCCTCGGCCAAGGCCCGACTCCTCGCCCTCGTAATGTTCCTCGGCATGGCGTCCCCACTGCGTTATGCCAAGACAACTCCTGACCAGAAAGAAGAGCATGGCAATCTTTAGCAAAAGCATCGAATCGACGCAGAACGCAGTGACCAAAGCCGAAGCCGTAGTCAGTGAATGGGAAACCAAAGCGGCTGCGGCACGAGCGGAAGCCACCCGCCTCGACTCCGAATCAGGCGCCGCAATCCTTCTGGACGAATCTGCAGCAGAACGCATCACGCTCACCATCCAGGCCCAGGAGCGCAAAGCCCGGGCATTCGATGGTGCAGCGGCAGAGGCCCGTCAGAAGCTGCGTCAGGCGCAGGGGGAAGCCCTGGAAGTTGAGGCTCGGGATGAGGACAGGCTAGCCACCGCGGACCGGAAAGACTCAGCTGCCCACGCCGGCAAAGTCAACGAGCTGAAGCGGAAGCTTGAAGAACTCGATGATTGCGAATGGGACCGCGCCGCTTCCACGTCCCCGATCACTGGACGCCCCGAGGGGCAGCAGACCGGCAAGTGCGGATGGCTTGACTACACCGCCCACCGTCACGAGACCCGATCGGCAGTCATCCGGTACTTCTTGGCAACGGGCAAGATCGCTCACGACTTCTATCTACTGGACAATGAGCTCGGCACGAAGCTCAACACCATCGCGCTGAGCTTCGTCGAGGGTGACTACATCCCAGCTTCCCTCTACGCCGCCCGAGACGCCGGCCTGAACTTTACTGAGTAGGGGAGCGGCCGGTGTCCCTGGATGATGACATTCACCGCCTCAGTAGGACGCACAAGACCCGCGTCGAGCGGGACAACGGCCAGGTCATGTTGGCTGACGTATCCGGGCTCTTCCACCAACTGCGGCTGGCCAAAACCAGCGACCACAGGGCCGTGAAGGGCCCTTCGGGAGGCGGTGGGCGGATCCCTGTCGCCCTACCAGCCTTGATGCTCATGGGCGAAGTAGAGGTCACGCTGGGGGACTGGTGCGCCAGGCTCGGCATCTCCCCGGGTACGTCCGTAGAGGCGCAGCTCCTGGCCTGCCAGCAGTGGGCCCGGGAGAGCGGGACCCCGGAAGCGCTAGCTTCACTAAGCGAACAATGCGCCGCCTGGGTCAACGCCATCACCTCAATGCTGCACCCGGTGCCCAAGGTCGAGATAAAGGGCAGATGCCCCGCCTGCCAGGAGTCGCACGTCACGGACATCAACGAGGACGGCGAACGAGTCCGGAACATGGCACTCTTGGCCGCCGGCATGGTAGTCACCTGTCGGCACTGCGCGAGCAGCTGGGAAGGCCAAGAACTCCATCAATTGGCAGGAGCAATCGCATGAAGCAGACAGAAAACGGTGGGTATCCGGTGGATCAGACCGGCCACCACAGTTCAAATGACCGCCCAGCCCAGCGGGACCAAGGCACCGACAGCGGCCGACCCGCGAATTCAGACTTAGCAGACGTCAAACAAGACAATAGTCACGAGCACCGGACCGCCGGGCCCAACGAGGTACCGTAACAGTAAGCTTGCTGACATGTTCCGCCTGACATGCCGCCGCTATCGTCAGATTCAGAAGAGCCCCGCCGTGCGCCCCCGCGCTGCCGTGCGCCCCCGCGCTGCGGGGCTCTTCCGTGCTCGCTGGTGCCCACCTAGTACTCACGCGGGAAAGCGGCCCCTGGTTCGAAGGTTCTGAGCCCGTCCGCTGATACCGAATCAGATGGCGTTGGCCAGCTTTGCCAGCGTTTCGCACGGAAACCAGAGATTGTCGGTCCAGGTCGCTAGGATTAGTAAGTGTCCTATCAACGTCTGCCCTCACGTTGCTCATCGTCATGCGCCGTCCAGTTTCATTGGTTCGACGGCACCCTGAGCGAAAAAGAAGCGCTGGATAGGGCCACGGAGGCGTTCATGGCGGTGCTACGGCAGCCTAACCGCCTATGGAGTCCCTACGCAGAGATTATGGCGAAGACGGAGTTCAAGAAGCGCATACAAAAGGCATCCGCTGGACTTCTCAAGCCGGTAGATGAAGTCAAGGGTGTCGATATGGAACACATCCAGCCGCTATACGAAATCCGGTGGCAGGACATCCCTGTAACGGAGCGCGAGGGTCCAGAGGCGGCAACGGTGCACAAATCGATACTGCTACGGCTGTATCACTCGGAGCCAGGATCTGAGCCTGGCTACTTCATTGGGCACCACCTTCATCAGAAGGTGGTCGGTCCGGGGATAGATGCCTTCGCTCAGCAGACCGCTGAGATCGTAGTAGCAAGGCGTCTTTACGATGCCGGTGAAGGTGTCCGGTGGCATCTTCCGTAACCCGCATGGACTCATGAGCTTTGGGGATATAGACTAAAATCTATGTTTGAAGATACTTCTCGCATTGAAGCACGTGCAGATTCCCTTGTGGACGCACATGAAGAACTGATGCGTTCCCTTATTACCATGCGCAAAACACACAAAATTTCCCAGGAAACCGTAGCTGAGCGAATGAGCGTCAGCCAGCCCACCGTCGCCGCATTTGAGCGATACGACAGCAACCCCACACTCTCAACCATCCGCCGGTACGCGCTTGCAGTGGGAGCCCGTATTCAGAACAGCGTCATCGACGACTGCGCCGAGCATGCCGTCGTTTTCGAAACCCTAGTCGAAGCTACTCGCTTGGAGATGAAAGTACAGAATCCCCGCAAGAGTATTTGGCGTGCCCCGCAGGCCCTTATAGCGGCCGGAAGCTAAGTACATGGACATCCATGGACTTTTGGAAGTTTCTTCCCTTGAGACTGTTAGCTTCCTAGAGCTGTCAGCGAAGCGGGCAGACGAAGAGGCTAGCCACGATTCGCTCTTCAAAGAAGACGCTTACGACATAGAGCCGCAGTTCACTCTCCAGTTCGCCAAAGACTTGGAGGAGGGAAAGTTTAGGGTTCGAATCAAGACTAAGATCGTGTCCGAGCCGGGAACGATCATCGTTGATGCTGCTGCCGAGTATGCCGTTTCCGGCGTGGACATTGCAGTAGTGCAGGACGAGCTCATGCTCGAATTCGCCAATCGCGTTGCGCTATTCACCATAATTCCCTATTTGAGACAAGGGGTGGCGGATATGACGCAGCGCGTGTTTGGTGTTCCGCTCACGATGCCGATGTACAGGCAAGGGGAACTGGTCTTTACTAACACCTAGTCCTTCGTCGCCTATATCCGGTGGGTAAGCGGTGGATGCACTGCGGGAGAGGAGGCACTCCAGGCACTAGGAAGGGGCACGTTTGAAGCTGACCTCCGAACCAACGGTTAGCAGGAGGGCCTAGGTGACGATTGTGACGATTAGAGCAGCAACCCCTACCAGGACGCCGACAATGGTAGCCGCGAGGATTGCCCAGTTGAATCGCGTCTGCAGCTTGCCGGCTGTCTTTGTTCCTTCAGCCATTGCTTCGAGGGCGGATGTCTGCCGTCTTTGCAGCTCGCGCTCTTCCTTTTCGATCCGCGCCCTTTCAATCCTCGCGGCCTCGACGGAAGCAGCCAAGGCTGAGTAGTCCGGAGAAGAAAAGACTGGTGGCGCAGTCGGACGGATCATGTCGACTTTCGCCTGTTGCTCGGTGACAGCTCGAACAGACTGGCCAAAATCGACTGACTTGAACAGGGATGCCTTTAGACGCTGTGCGATTGGCTCCGTTATTCGGCCAGCAGCCCGTTGGGCTGCGTCACTTACGCCCTTCATTGCCAGCTCAGCTTCCGCGTACGATGCCGTCTCGTCGTATGTGAGATCAAGCGGTTTCCCGGACGCTTCGGCGTCCTTGATCGCCCGGAAGCGGCGCAGCGACATCCCGGGGGCGGAGTTGGACGCCTTGGCCGCCGCCGTCAGGTCGCTCAGCTTTACGGGGGCTTTACTTGGCGTCTCGGGGTTGTCCATTGTGCAATTATGCATTAGCGGGCCATGACACCTAGCCAGGCTTACAGATATGGCTTCCAAGCATCCAGCACGCTCGTGACCGGCCGGATGTCGCCGTTGGCCTTAGTGATGGCAGCATCGCAGGCCGCGCTCTCCGCGTCGTCGCAAACCTGGACCGCATCACTGATCGCCAGCGGGTCCAGCACTCTCAACGTCCGTTCGACCAGCGAGGTCAGTTCGGCCGGCGCCGACGGCAGTGCCCGCATATTTCTGGCAGCGGTCTTGGCCGTGATCGTAGCCGTTTGCACCGTAAAGCTGCAGGTCATCCTGGTTACGCTGTCCATCGCCGTTGTTCCGATGCCGGCGAACGCACACTCCGAGATCTCGTCTTCGTAGTCTCGCCAACCCTGCTCGTGCTCGGCGATGATGCTGGCGTACTGCGAAACGGTGGCTGTAGGGGTCGGCGTGGGCGTTGGTGCGGCGCTTGTCGAGGCAGTCCCGGTGGCGGCCATCCCTGACCCGCAAGCCGAGAGCAGTAGTGCAGCGGCGACGACGGCGGGCAGTGCGAGTGACTTGTTCAATTGTTCCCCCAAGGAGTGCGGCGGACCACCTGTCCGGCGTAGTTTCCTGAGTATAGGACGCATGGGCAGCCGAGGCGCGACCTGACAAGGGGCCAGGAGATTCTGACGCTTCTACTTGTCATGCGGCCCGCGCTTCTCCCGCGTCACCACGGGGAAAACAAGGTTTAGCTTGTATCTCATGGGTCGCGGCCCAGGAAAACAACTAAAACACTCGGCTTCCGGTGGGCGGAAGCGCGGAAATGGGGAACGAGCCGCTCCTCATAGCGTGCCAGTATGAGCAGATTTGAAATCGATGCCAGTGAGCTAAACGCCTTCGCGGAGGGGCTGGAGCGCAAGTCGGAAGCCACAACAGTCCTGATCCGGGGAGCTGTTCGCAAAGCGACATTCGATATCGCTGCTGACGCCAAGGCTAACGTGCCAGTCGACACAGGTTTCCTACGCAGCAGCATCCAGACTTCGGCCGCCGGCTCCAACGCTGATGTGGCACAGGGCATAGTGCAGGCGCAGTCCAACTACTCGAAGTTCGTTGAGTTCGGAACGTCCACATCCGCCCCGCAACCATTCATGGGGCCAGCAGCGGACAAACACGAACCCGTACTTCACGAAGCTGTCTCGCAGATCCTAGGAAAGTTGCGTGACGGGCTGTGAGTGACAAATTCCTGACCATCCGGCTTCGAGCCGAAGTCTCCGAGTACAAGCGACGTCTGGCCGAAGCTGCAGTAGCTGCCCATGACTTAGCTAAGGCTGCCGAAGACGGGGCCAAAAAGTCAGCCAAGGCCTCCGAACAAAGCGCGAAGGCATCCCAAACCGATGCTGCAGCCAAGGCCAAGCAGGCCGAAGCGGTCCAGACCGTTGGCACCACTCTGACTACCTTCGGGACCGCTACTGTCGCGGCCCTGGGTGCGTCTGCTAAGGCTGCGATGGATTGGGAGTCCGCGTGGGCTGGCGTCACCAAGACGGTTGATGGTTCACCGGAGCAGATGCGGGAGCTTGAAGGCGGGCTCCGCCAGCTTGCCAAGACCCTGCCGTCAACGCACACGGAGATCGCCGCTGTCGCTGAGGCTGCGGGCCAGCTCGGCGTCAAGCGCAAGGACATCCTGGCGTTCACCAAGACGATGGTGGACCTGGGAGAGACGACGAACCTGACCGCTGAGGAAGCGGCTACGGACATCGCCCAGATTGCCAACGTCATGGGTACCAGCGGTGACGAGATCGACAACTTCGGTGCGGCACTGGTGGCACTCGGTAACGATGGTGCGTCCACGGAGAAGGACATCCTGTCCATGGCCCAGCGGATCGCTGGTGCGGGCAAGCTTGTTGGTGCTTCCGAGGCTGACGTGCTGGCCCTGTCGAACACGCTGGCGTCCATGGGTGTGAAGGCAGAGCTCGGCGGCGGTGTCGCTACCCGCGTACTCCTGAAAATGTATGCAGCCGTGCAGGACGGTGGGCCCACGCTCGAAGCCTTCGCAAAAACCGCAGGCGTATCCGCACAGGACTTTGCGACAGCATTCGCGAACAGCCCCGTCGAAGCGCTCAGCATGGTCACGGCAGGTATGGAGCGGGTCAAGTCCGAAGGCGGAAACGTCGTCGCCGTCATGAAGTCCATGGGCATGAAGGGCACCGAGGAAATGCAGGTCATGCTGTCCCTCGCCGGGGCAGGTGACCTCCTCACGGAATCCCTCGCACTAGGTAGCAAAGCCTGGGAAGAGAACACCGCCCTCATCGACGAAGCGTCCAAGCGTTACGAAACGACCGAGTCCAAGGTCAAGGTCGCGTGGAACAACATCAAGGACGCGGCCATCGACGCCGGCGCCGTGATGCTCCCCGTAATCCAGGGGATCGCGGAGAACGTCACCGGCCTCGCACAGGGGTTCGGTGACCTCCCAGCACCGCTGCAGGGCGCCATCACTGGCCTTGGCGGTGTGGTGGGTGCTGCTGCCCTCGCCGGCGGCGGCCTGATGCTCCTCCTGCCCAAGGCGCGGGACACGATCACGGCGTTCAAGGACCTGGACACCCGGGCTGACGGTAGCAGCCGTGGCCTGGGGAAGTTCGGCAAGGCCGCGGGTATCGCTGCTGCCTCTTTTATCGGGTTCGAGATCTTGAAGTCTGTGCACAACAGCATGCAGAAGGGCACCGCTACCACTGAAGAGTGGACGCAGTCGCTGCTGAAGCTGGCTAAACAACCGGACAGCATCGACAAGGCGTTCGCCGACATCGAGTTCGGTTCCTTCGAGAACGACGTCAACAATGCTGGCGACGCCATGAAGCGGCTCGTTGATCAGGACTTCAACACAGCAATGTCGTCCTTCGGTGCGACGGTGCTGGGTATCGACAACGACATGGCGAAGATCGCGTCCTCGTTCGAGCGGGCCGATGTTGCTATCGCCGGCGCGGTGCAAAGCGGGAACTTGGAGCTCGCGTCCAAGGGCTTCAAGGCTGTAGCGGAGAGTGCCAAGGAACAAGGCGTCAGTGTTGAGGAGACCGCCAAACGGTTCCCCAACTACCTCAACGCCCTCAGGGAGCTATCCAACCAGCACAAGGTCGAAGTTTCTGACGCGCAACTGCTGGCATGGGCTATGGGTGAAATCCCGCCCGAAATGGAGGAAGTCGCTGGCGGGGCCGCGAAGGCAGCGGCCGGGATCATGGATGTCAAGGGCGCCTCCGGGCAGACGATCCCCATCAGCAAGGAAGTCGCAGAAGCCCTGGCCGAGATTGGCCTGAGCGCGGAGGGGTCGATCGTCGGCATCGACAAGTTCGCGGCGGTGCTGCTCAACACCGGGCTGCTGCAGCTTTCCGCCCGGGACGCGTCACGTGGCTGGTACCAGGCACTCCTGGACCTCGGCTTGCAGGCTGATGGTACCGGCGGCCAGATTGGTGCTCTCGGTACGGCGTTCGACAACACCACTGAGCAGGGCATGAAGAACCAGGCCATGTTCGACGGCGTCGCGCAGGCAGGTATCCGCAACGTCCAGGCGATGTCGCAGGCCCGGGACGCTAATGGCGAACTGTCAGCTAGCAACGAGGAAGTCCAAGGCGCCCTGAGGGGAACCTACGACGGACTTCTCGCCGCGGCTGGTCAGTTCGGCATCACCGGCGACGCAGCGGTCAATCTTGCCCGCGACGTTTTGGGTGTTCCGGACGGCGTCACGATTGATTCGTGGATGTCCAGCGAGGCTATCCGCATGGCACAGGCAACCACCGGTGAACTGAACTTCCTCGACGGCCGGGTCGTGACGGTCACGGAGGTCTACAACAAGCGGATCAACGAGATCCACCAACGCTCACAGTTGCCGGACCTGAATGGTGACGCTTCGGGTGGTGGCCGGCCAGGCCTTTTCGAGGGTGGAGCGGTCAAGAAGCTCGCGGGCGGTGGTCAAGTCCGGGGCCCGGGCACCAGCACTTCTGACGATGTCCCCATCTGGGGCTCCGATGGTGAACACATGCTCGACCGCGGCGACGTCATCAAGATGGGTGGCCATGCCGGGGTGTACCGCTTCCGCAAGCAGTTGCGGGCCGGTTCGTTCAATGGGCTGGCTGAGGGCGGCGGCGTCGGCGGGTTCGTGCCGTCGGTCAACATTGCCAGCGTCACGCGCAGCGCTTCCGCCCCGGCTCCGGCAGAGATTGATTACCAGGCGCTGGCTGCGGCAATGGTTACCGCCGTTGCGGCGGCCCCTGTTCAAGCATCCTTCCGGATAGACCAACGAGAGTTTGCTTCTGCCGTCAGTCAGGCAAACCAGTTTGGAGCAAGGAAGTGATGTTCCGTGTACCCTGCCGACATGGACAAGGAACCATCGAACGAAAGCAACATCGATAAGCGCCTCCCGCGTCTCGCCTACACACTGGAGGAGGTAGCGGCGATGCTCGCAGAACCTGTCGCGACGATCTCCAAGCACTGCCGGACACAAGCCCTGAGGGGCGCGTACAAGACGGGGAGCGGCGGCCGGACGGCACCCTGGCGGATCCCGCCTGAGGCAATCGAGTACTACCAGGCGACTCGACCTAATCAGTAGAGCGGTTTGCCCACCGTTTACCCACCGGAAACACTGAAAAATGGGGACAAGGGGCGAGTATCACACAGGGGAGCATCGGCCCGTTTGCCGCAGAAACTCAACAAAGCTGACGCCTACCGGAAACTGGTGAAAAACGGGAATTGCTAATCCGCCGGTCGGGGGTTCGATTCCCTCCTGGGGCACACCGAAAAGCGGCTCTGACTTGCGGAAACGTAGATCAGGGCCGCTTTTCTCCTGCTATCAGCCCAGCAGTTGAACGGCCCCGGGACCTTGTATTCCGTCATTCATCACTTTCCGCCCGGCCATGGCAAGGAGCAGGTTCAAAGCCGTTCCGCGGGCTTCCCGGCCGGAGCCAACGGTAAAGTCCACATCTGTGGCAATGAGCCGCAAACCTTCGGCCCGTTCCTTGGAGCCCCCCATTTTTATGCTGGTGCCCAGTTGGTAACGCATGGCTGTCACCGCCGCCGCCGGCGGGTAGCTGTGGTCTATGCCAAGAGGACGACGGATATCCTCTCCATGGACCAGGGCTTCGACCAGACGCGTGGCCAGCGGGGCGGGCGCCGCGGTGGTACGTGAGGATACCGCCGCGAATGCTTCCAGGGTGGACCAGGGATCTGTGCGGCGTTCGCGGGCAACGCCCCGTTCATTGCTGCGGTCGAAGTCAAATCCGGCTCTGGCGAAGCGCCGGATGAATCCGAACGTTGTGGTCTTGGCGTCGTCGACCAGATGCGCCAGCACATCATGGACACTCCAGCCCGGGCAGAGCGAAGGTGTATCCCAGTCGACGCTTTCCAGCTTCTGCAGGTCTTCCACTAACGCTTTCCGTTCGAGGTGCACCACGGTCCAGGTCTCCTTCGTGACGGCTGAACCCTTAGTTATCCACATAGCGCCATTGTCCCCTGTCACTGTTTCCGGCGTGCCGCCAAGCTGAAGAAACCAGCCGCTACCACCCAAAGTAAGGAAACGATCATGACGGACATCATCACTATCAGGGGCTTCGTCGCAACCGACCCCAAGCCTTCGATCACAAAAACAGGGGTGCAGGCGGTCAGCTTCCGCATCGGGTCACCCCTGCAACGCTGGGACACCAGCAGGAGCGCCATGGGTATGGACCACATGAACTGGTTCACTGTCCAGGCTTACCGTCAGTTGGCAGGGAATCTGGCGTGCAGCCTCAAGAAGGGCCAGAAGATCATCATTGTGGGCAAGATCAAGAACAGGACCTGGGAGCGGGACGGCCAGAGCCACCTGGAAGCGGAGATCGAAGCGGTCACTGTGGGACACGACCTCAAGCACGGCTCCGCCAACTACATCAGGACGTCAGATACCCAACCGGGCCACGCCGGTGGCGGTCAGCAGGGCAGCAGCCAGGGACTCGGCGGTTCAGTCCCTCCGGACGGCTATGACGGTCCCGAAGGCGCGGACGACGATCCTTACGGCAGTGGTCCCGGGGACGACTCGCAGACAAGTGGCAGCCTTCTCATGCAGGACGAGGAAGGCAACGACATGGCTGTGGACAGGAGCACAGGGGAGGTGTCCGCACCGGCGTGATACCGGCCCACGGGATGGCAGAATGGGCCCATGAATCATTGGGGCGGACGGACAGTACTGCGATCCCGTGTGGCCGTGCCGGCGATGCTGGCAGCATCAGTGCTTTTGATGGCGGGCTGCACGGCGGCCGGGACCATTTCGGCGGAACCGCCTTCGCGGTCACCGGGTCCCGTCCCGTCCGTGGCGCCGATCGCGGTGGACCAACCAGCCAGTTCCGTTCCTGTACCGCAGGCCGCCGCTGAAACGGCGGCCACCGTGCAGGCTGCCCTTAACGCGCTCGCAGGACAGTCCGGGAGACCCAGCACCGAACAGGTTCTTAACGCGCTTGCTGCCGCTGGTTTCTCGGGCCCGGGTGTAGAGGTCACCGCCACCCGGACGCCCACCGGTCTGGAGGCCGATGCCGTCGAAGCGGCAGTGCTGGATGGCGCTGACTGCGTCATGGGTCACATCCGTGAGGGCAGCGTCACGGTCACCGTGCTTCCGGTCCTCGCCTCCGGCAGGTGTTTTGTGGGGTCCGTGGTCCAGTGACCGAATGTGAGATATAACCGCTGACCCACTAGATTTGGAAGCATGGCGGAATTTATCTACACAATGACCAATGCCCGTAAGGCTGTTGGCGAAAAACTCATTCTCGATGACGTAAGCATGTCCTTTTACCCGGGCGCCAAAATCGGCGTTGTGGGCCCCAATGGTGCCGGTAAGTCCACCATCCTCAAGATCATGGCCGGCCTGGACCAACCCTCCAACGGCGAAGCCCGGCTCAGTCCCGGCTACTCAGTGGGCATCCTGCTCCAGGAACCGCCGCTGAATGAGGAGAAAACCGTCCTGGGCAACGTCCAGGAGGGCGTCGGCGAGATCTACGGCAAGATCCAGCGCTTCAATGAGATCTCAGAAGAAATGGCGAACCCTGACGCCGACTACGACTCCCTCCTTGAAGAGATGGGCCAGCTGCAGGAGGCCATTGACGCCGCCGACGCCTGGGACCTCGACTCACAGTTGGAGCAGGCTATGGATGCGCTCCGCTGCCCGCCGGCCGATGCCGATGTCACCAACCTTTCCGGTGGTGAGCGCCGCCGCGTCGCTCTCTGCAAGCTCCTGCTCCAGAAGCCGGACCTCCTGCTCCTTGACGAGCCCACCAACCACCTCGACGCCGAAAGCGTCCTGTGGCTTGAGCAGCACCTTTCCAACTACGCCGGCGCCGTCCTGGCCGTCACCCACGATCGCTACTTCCTGGATCACGTGGCCCAATGGATCGCCGAAGTCGACCGCGGCCACCTCTACCCGTACGAAGGCAACTACTCCACATACCTGGAGAAGAAGCGCGCCCGCCTTGAAGTCCAGGGCAAAAAGGACGCCAAGCAGGCCAAACGCCTGACCGAGGAACTCGAGTGGGTCCGCTCCAACGCGAAGGGCCGGCAGACCAAGTCCAAGGCGCGTCTGGCACGCTACGAGGAAATGGCAGCCGAGGCGGATCGCACCAGGAAACTGGACTTCGAGGAAATCCAGATTCCGCCGGGCCCCCGCCTGGGCGGTGTGGTGCTCGAGGCCAGGAACCTGCAGAAGGGCTACGATGGCCGTACGCTGATCGACGGGCTGACCTTCACCCTTCCGCGGAACGGCATCGTCGGCGTCATCGGCCCCAACGGCGTGGGCAAGACCACCCTGTTCAAGACCATCGTGGGTCTCGAGCCGCTGGACGGCGGCGAGCTGAAGATCGGCGAGTCCGTCAAGATCTCCTACGCTGACCAGAGCCGCGGCGGCATCGACCCCAACAAGACCCTGTGGGAAGTCGTGTCCGATGGCAATGACTTCATTCAAGTTGGTCAGGTCGAAATGCCGTCCCGCGCCTACGTGGCCGCCTTCGGCTTCAAGGGACCGGATCAGCAGAAGAAGGCCGGTGTGCTCTCCGGTGGTGAGCGCAACCGGCTGAACCTGGCATTGACCCTGAAGCAGGGTGGCAACCTCCTGTTGCTCGATGAGCCCACCAACGACCTCGACGTCGAGACCCTCTCCAGCCTGGAGAACGCGCTGCTGGAATTCCCCGGCTGTGCCGTGGTGGTATCGCACGACCGCTGGTTCCTGGACCGGGTGGCCACCCACATCCTGGCCTATGAAGGTGATGATGCCAACCCCTCCAAGTGGTACTGGTTCGAAGGAAACTTCGAGTCCTACGAGGAGAACAAGGTGGAGCGCCTTGGCCCGGATGCAGCGAAGCCGCACCGTGTCACCCACCGCCGCCTGACCCGCGACTGATAAGGCAGCGAAGACCAGAAACAACGGCAACGGCCGGCATCCTCAGAACGAGGGTGCCGGCCGTTGCCGTACGAGGACCAGGTTCAGCGCGGAACGCGGACCATGCCCTCCTGTGCTACGGACGCTACATGCTGGCCCGCCTGGTTGAAGATTCGGCCGGTGGCAAGGCCGCGGGCACCCTGGGCGGTGGGGGATTCCTGGACGTACAGCAGCCATTCGTCGGCCCGGGCGTCGCGGTGCCACCACATGGCATGGTCCAGGCTGGCCACGCTCATGCCCGGCGTCACCCAGCTCAGGGAGTGGCGGCGGAGGATGGATTCGAGGATTGTGTAGTCGCTGGCGTAGGCCAGTGCGGCACGGTGGAGGTTGGCGTCGTCGGGCAGGGGGCCGAAGGTCTTCATCCATACGGCGTTCTGCGCCGACCTTTGTCCATTGGCGCTCATGTACAGGGCAGGATCCACGTGCCGGATGTCAAAGGGCCGCTCGTAGGCCCAGTGCTTGGCAACCGGGTGATCGATCGAGCCCAGCAGTTCGGCGGTGGTGGGCAGTGACTCAGGATCCGGGATCCCCTCCGGGATGTCCGACTGGTGGTCAACGCCTTCGTCTTGCGTCTGGAAGGAGGCGATCATCGATAGGATCGGGGAGCCGTCCTGGTAGGCGTGGACCCGCCGAGCGGAAAAGGAGCGGCCGTCGCGGAGCCGCTCGACACCGAAGGTGATGGGCTTGTTCGCGTCCCCGGGTCGGAGGAAGTAGCCGTGCATGGAATGCACCGCCCGGTCCGGGTCGACAGTCCGGGTAGAAGCGACCAGCGACTGCGCCAGGACCTGTCCGCCAAATACACGCTGAAGCGGTTGGCGCTGTGACGGGCCAAGGAAGATATCCTCGTTGGTCCGCGCCCCCTCGAGCTCTCCGAGCGTCAGCAGCTCGATCAGGGCCATAGTGGGATCGCTGCCGGGAACCGGAGGCAGTGGGGCGTTTACTTCAGTCATGGTTTGACTCTAGACGGCGGCCGGGGGCTGCTCAAACGCGCACTCCCGGTAGGGTTCATAGTGTGCCTGACCTCCTGACTCCCTCCCTGACGTTCCCGGATCCGAGCGATCTCGCTGACCTGCGCACTTTTGCCACGCGCGCCAAATCGATAGACGACGGCGCCATCCGGCTTCAGGCCTCGGGCTCCGTTCTCGCCGCTTATGTCTGCGTGCTGCGCCCGCGCATCCTGGGCGAAGCGACGCCCACTGTCCTGGGGCTGCGGACCATTGCTTTGGCCCGCCCTGCGGACACCGACGTCACGGTGCCGATCGGTGCCGTCCTGGACCGCCTGGCCCGCGCAGGACTGGGCGACGTCGATCTGCCGGTACCGCCGTCGACGGTCACGGAACCGTGGACCGGGGTGAGCGCTCCGCGATCGGGCTGGGCCCGGGTGGGCACACTCCCTGACCAGGTGCTGCGGACCGCTGCGGAAGCCGGGATAGTCGAAGTCGCCTCGATGGTTCCGGAAAACCCGGGCGCACTGATCGTTAACAACGTCCGGGCAACGGTTTGGGGCAGGCAGCTTACCCTTCCCGGGAACGCCCCTGAAGGTACGGACATTGAGGAAGCCTCCGGAGGGCTCCCGGCCGGGGCCGCCTTCGCCGCGCTCACACTGGGCTTCCTGGCCAACGGCGAACAGACGGTTTACCGCGCCGGCCGGTGGTTCAGGCTGAGCGGCGACCGCGGCCATGTACTGGTGCGGACGGGCGCCGGGCTTTAGGAACCGCCGGTTCCACCCGGGCTAGGAGCCTGACGGCCTGTTGACCATGGACAGCGCGGCGCGCTCCATGTAGTCCCACAGCGTCCCCTCATAGAGCGGCGGCAGCTCCAGGGCGTCGACGGCGGCGCGCATGTGAAAGAGCCAGCGGTCCTTTGCTTCCGGCGTCACAGTGAATGGCATGTGCCGCATCCGGAGACGGGGATGCCCGCGTTCCTCACCGTAGGTAGTGGGACCGCCCCAGTACTGCTCCAGGAACATCAGGAAGCGTCGCTTGGCGGGTCCCAGGTCCACTTCCGGATACATGGGACGCAGCAGCGGATCTTTTGCGACGCCGTCGTAAAACACGTCAATGAGTTTGACGAAAGTTTCATGACCACCGACGGCGTCGTAGAAGTTGTCTGTATACCCCGGCTTGCTGAAGGGATCGTTCTGCATCAGCTGCCGGGGCTGTTCAGGCTGGGCGGGTGTGCTCATCTTGCTATTCTCCGGCCTTCTGGTCAGTCTTTTTGTCGTCCCCGCCATGGTCAAAGCCGTAGCCGGCCGCCTGCTCGGGGCCGGAAGGCTCCGTGACGGGTACGTAGTTCCCCTGCGAACGGTTGCCCACCCTCAGGATTTCGCCATTGCGCAGGTACCAGATAGCGCCGTCCTTGGCACGGACACGGGTGATGCGCAGGCCCATGGACTCCACAACACCCACCACTTCGCTGGTCTCGATGACGTCGCCAATTCCGTACTGGTCTTCAATGGTAATAAAAATCCCGGCCAGGAAGTCGCGGATCAGCTGCTGGGCGCCAAAACCTATGGCAATACCGAGGATGCCGACGCTGGTCAGCAGCGGGGCAATGTTGACGTCAAGATTCTGCAGCACGTACATGATGGTGATTACCGCGACCAGGACACCCACGATGCTCTTGAGAAGCGCGCCAATGGTTTCTGCCCTCTGGACCCGGCGTTCGTGGTCCAGTGCCCTCAACGCCGGGGCAACCCATCTGAAGTGGGGTTTCTTGAAGAAGTTGCTGCCCGAGGCCACCCGTTTGGTAATGCGCGAAATCACGAAGGTTGCCACCAGCCAGACGACAACACCTACGCCAAGGCTGATCACGATGCCGGGGATGCTGACACCGTCCGGGTCGGCGGCGAGTGGGGTGATCGACAACATGCTCAACATCTGTGGGGCTGCTCCTTGGGGTTCACCGGCGGCCGCCGGTAGCTGGTGCCTTACGCGGGCTACGCCCAGCGCATAAGGCTCTGTCCTCCTTCAACCCTAGCGCCGTAGCGTTGAGTCATGCGCATCCTGATCCTTGGCGGAACTGCTTTCCTGTCGGCAGAAATAGCCACGCAAGCCGTGGCAGGAGGCCACCAGGTCACCTGCCTTGCCCGCGGTTCCGCGGCAGAGCCCCCTCCGGGCGCCAGATGGTTAAAGGAAGACCGTTCACTGGGCGCGAACAGTTATGCCGGAGCCTCCGGTGAATGGGACTCGGTGATCGAAGTGGCCCGCGATCCGGCGCTGGCAAGGGATGCGCTCAGCGTCCTTGCCGGCCGTGCACGCCACTGGACCTTCGTTTCCAGCTGTTCTGTCTACGCCGACCACTCGATGCCCCATGCCAAGGAGGAAGCGGACCTCCTGCCGCCACTTCCCACCGGAATGCCGTCCACCCCGGGGAATTACGGGGAATCGAAGTCGGCCATTGAGCAGGCCACCCTTGAAGCGGCCGCCGGCAAAGCCCATCTCTGCCGGGCGGGGCTGATCAGCGGGCCGGGGGACAGCTCAGACAGGTACGGGTACTGGCCCGCCCGGTTTGCCCGGGACAGCAGGCCCTTGGTCGTCCCGGACATTGCCCGCAGCGCAACCCAGGTGATCGACGTCCGGGATCTTGCAGCCTGGATCCTGGACGCGGCAGAGCGCGCCGTCACCGGGCCCTTGAACGCAGTAGGCGGGCAGGTGCCGTTCGGAGAGTACATCGAAGCAGCGGAAAATGCTGCGGGCTTCCTGGGGACCATCCTGCCGGCGGCCGAAGACTGGCTGGTGGAAAAAGGCATCGGGTACTGGTCAGGCAGGGATTCCCTGCCGCTGTGGCTCCCGCACGGGAACGACGGATTCAGCAGTCGCAGCAACGAAGCTGCGAAGGCGCGGGGACTTGTCCTGCGGCCTTGGCAGGACACGCTTCAGGACACACTCGATGACGAACGCCGCCGCGGTCTCTCCCGCGAACGGAAGGCCGGCCTCAGCCCGGATACTGAGGCCCGCCTCGCCCGTGAGCTGCTGTCCGCGAAGTAAGCGAAGTGGGCGCCGAACGCCCCGGAAGGCGCTATGAGCCAACCATAGTGACGGGTGAATGCTGCACCGGGAAGTTGACGCTCCGGGCAATAAAGCACAGCCGGTTCGCTTCATGGTGGAGCTCGGGGACCAGGTCCACGTGCGCAGCATCCGCCACCGTCACCCGGGGATTCAGCGTCACCGATTCAAACTGCCCGCTGCCGTCCCTGTTCATCCTCATGATCCCCGTAGCAGCATCCTCGTAGTCCGTGACTACCACGCCGTGGCGTACGGCGACATGGAGGAAGGACAGCATGTGGCACTGCGCCAGGGCCGTCAGGAGCAGCTGCTCAGGGTTGTAGCGTTCCTTGTCGCCGTGGAATGCAGGGTCCGCGGACCCCGGGAGGGCCGGCAGGCCGGGGATCAGCACATCGTGATTGCGCGAGTAGCCACGGTAGCTGGACGTCCCTTCGCCGAGGTTGCCTGTCCAGCGGACGGTCAGTGAATACGTGTGCTCACCCAGCGTCATAACGGCCTAGACGTCCGCAGCCCGGGCACGCAGGGCGCGTGCCACGCCGTCGCGATTTTCCAGCATCATCCGCCGCAGGGCTGCGTTGTCTTCGCCCAGGCCGGCCAGCAACTGGTCGGTCCGGTCGATCGTTGACTGCCGGGTCAGCTGGGCGGGGTACAGTCCGATGACGATTTGCTGGGCCAGCGCGTGGGTGCGGTTTGCCACAATCCCGGGAACGGCGTCGAAATACTTCTCCACATAGGGTTCCAGCAGCGAGCGGTCCAGCACACGGGTGAAACCGGCTACGGCTGATCCCTGGATGGCGTTGGAAAGTTCGCCCTTCACCACGATTGACTCCCAGGCCGCGGCTTTGGCTTCGGCTGTGGGAATAGCGGCTCCGGCGAGCGCTGCCGCATTCTGGCCGCTGGCGGTGGTGTCCCGGGCGAGTTCGGCATCTATCTCAGGCTGGCCGGCGCGCCCGCCCACCACAAGGGAGGTCAGCAGTTCCCAGCGCAGGTCCTGGTCCACGGCCAGGCCGTCAAGGGTCAAGGAGCCGTCCAGCAGGCCGCCAATGGTGTCCAGCTGGCCGCCGGTCCGGGCATGCAACGCAAACGCCTTCACAAACTGCAGCTGTACATCGGAGCCGGCCGGAACGGACCGGGCCAGTTTCCAGAGCGTGTCTGCAGCGGCGGCTGCCGTGGTTTCACGGTGTTCTTCGGCCACGTAGAAGTTCAAGGTGGTGGCCAGCTGGCGCAGCTGCACCAGGATGACGGACGAATCGCTCTCAGCGGCAACGTTCGCCAGGATCAGCTGAACGTAACGCCGGGCGGGCGTCTCACCATCGCGGGCGGCATCCCAGGCCGAGCTCCAGACCAAGGTACGGGGCAGGCTGAGGCTGATGTCTTTCAGGTGTGCCGTGGCGGTGGCCAGCGATTGCTCGTCCAGCCGGACCTTCGCGTAGGCAAGGTCGTCGTCATTGACCAGGATCAGGGCAGGCCGGGGCCGGCCTGTCAGGGCCGGCACCTCTGTGCGGGCTCCGTCGACGTCCAGTTCCTCGCGGTGCAACCGTTCCAGCTTGCCGGCGGCGTTGAAGTCGTAAAAGCCGACTGCCAACCGGTGCGGCCGGAGGGTAGGCCATTCCGGCACCGCGGACTGCAGGATGGCGAACGACTCGATAATGCCATCGGGGCTGACGCTGAGCTCGGGCCTGAGCGTGTTGACTCCTGCCGTTTCCAGCCACAGGGTGGCCCACTGGTCCAGTTGGCGTCCGCTGGCCTTTTCCAGCTCCACCAACAGGTCTGACAGTTCTGTGTTCTGCCAGGAATGCTTGGCGAAGTATTCGCGCACGCCGGCCATAAACTGCTCAGGCCCGACCCAGGCCACCAGCTGCCGCAGCACGGAAGCGCCCTTGGCGTAGGTGATGCCATCGAAGTTCACCTCAACGTCCTGGAGGTCGTTGATTTCGGCGAAGACCGGGTGGGTGGTGGGCAGCTGGTCCTGCCGGTAGGCCCAGGACTTTTCCACGGAGGCGAAAGTGGTCCAGGCGCTGGTGAAGGCCGTGTTCTCGACGGCGGCCAGGTGGGACATGTACTCGGCGAAGGACTCGTTGAGCCAGAGGTCGTTCCACCAGCGCATGGTGACGAGGTCGCCGAACCACATGTGCGCCAGCTCGTGGAGCACAGTGATGGCCCGGCGCTCAACCTGCGCGTCGGTGACCTTGCTGCGGAAAACGTAGCCTTCGAGGATGGTCACGGCCCCGGCGTTCTCCATGGCCCCGGCGTTGAACTCGGGAACGAAGAGCTGATCGTACTTCTCAAACGGGTAGGGGCAGCCAAACTGTGCCTCATAAAACTCGAATCCCTGCCGGGTGAGTTCGAAGATGTTGTCTGCGTCGAGGTACTGCATCAGGGATTTTCTGGCGAACACTCCCAGCGGCACAACGCGTCCGTCCGAACTGGTCACCTCGCTGCGCACGGCCTCGTACGGGCCGGCGATGAGCGCGGTGATGTACGAGGAAATCCGGGGGGTGGGGGAGAAGGTCCAGGTTGCGGCCGCATCTGAAACGGCAACCGGGTCAGGCGTGGGGGAATTGGAAATAACGTCCCAGTACGCCGGCGCCGTCACGGTGAAGGCGAAGGTGGCCTTCAGGTCAGGCTGCTCGAACACGGCAAACATCCGGCGGGAGTCCGGAACCTCGAATTGTGTGTACAGGTACACCTCGTTATCGACAGGGTCCACAAAGCGGTGCAGGCCCTCGCCGGTGTTCATATAGGGAGCATCCGCGACGACGGTCAGCACGTTGTCCGCGGCAAGGTCCGGCAACTGGATCCGGATGCCGTCGGCAACTTGTGCCGGATCCAGTTCCCTGCCGTTGAGGCTGACGCTATGTACCTTGGCCGTGACGGCGTCAATAAAAGAGGACGAACCGGGCACGGCGCTGAACTTTACGGTGGTGGTGGAGCCGAAGACCTTTTCGCCCCGGGTGAGGTCAAGGGCGACTTCGTAGGATTGCACGGTGATCAGGTCGGCGCGTTCGCGGGCTTCCGCACGCGTGAGGTTCATACCGGGCAAAGTGGGGCCTCCAGAGAGTTTATGGCTGCCGTCGGGCCCTTCGCCTGCGCCGGCACTGTCAGTTCTTACGCTGTTTGGTCATTCTTCCACTTGCGCCCCCGATGGCAAGCTGCGGAGCCTCCGGGCGTGGCTCCCACGGGGGTAGCTTTAAGGCATGCGTAAGTTCGGTGATGCTGTGGACGGCAAGGCGCTGCGGTTTGCGGCGGGGTTCCCGGTGGCCCTGGCGGCGGCATTCGTGGCGTGTGCGCTCCTGCTGAGGCCGGACCTTCCGGATCCGCTGGCCATTGCCTGGACTCCCGACGGCGGCACCTCCTTTGCGCCCTTCGGCGCCTACGTGGGCGTGGGCTCTGCCGTGGTGGTGCTGGTGGGCTGGCTGGTGATGTTCCAGGGCAGCTGGCTCCCACGCCCGGCCATGATCCGGCGTGTCATGATGGGCGGCGGGCTGTTCCTCTGCCTGTTCCTGACCAGTGTCCTGGCCGCCGGACTGGTGGGCCAGGCGGGCCTTGCGGATGCCCGTGAATCGCATGTGGACCTCACCGTACTGGCCCTCGGCAGCGGTGCCGCACTGGCATCGGGCCTGGTGATGGTCTTTGTGTTCAAGGCCGACCGGCAGTGGTCTCAGGAGGACGATAAGGCCTTTGAAGAGGCCGTCACGGACATCCTGGATCCGGATCTGAAGCGGGAGACGCTCCGCTTTTGGGTCCACGCCCGGAGCTCGGTGTTCATCATGATCGCCATCGCCACGCTGTTACCGGCCGCGCTGATCTCCATCGCTGTCCCGTGGCTGGGCCTGGTCCTGGTGGTAGTTGCGATCGTGGGTGCCTTCCTGCTGGTGGCCCGGGTGAGGGCGGACAGGCACGGCCTGCGGGTGTTCATCGGCGGACTCGTGCCGGTGGTTGACCTTCCGGCCGCAGATATTTCCGCTGCCAGCGCATCGGATGTCAAAGCCGCAGACTATGGCGGGTGGGGCTACCGGCACCACAGCGGAACCGCAGCGGTTCTGGTCAGCAGCGGCCCCGCCGTCGTCGTCCGGAAATCCGATGGCGGAAGGCTGGCCGTGAGCGGCGGCAGCGTTACACGAGCGGCCCGGCTGGCCGACGTCCTTACCCGCGTGGCCGCACGCGCACGTGCCGAACGGCCACCGGGACCAGACGCCGCCGGCGCCTAGTATTCTGGTCCGTGGCGATCTGACCCCTGACCGTCTCCAACCCAGCCCGGCGATGCTCCGGTGCTCTTTCAAACGAACGGACACTGCCGTGACCCAGAACCCCACGTTCCCCCGCGTGCACATCGCCACCGACCACGCCGGCATGGAATTGAGCGCCCACCTGGTCAACCACCTCACCGCCAAGGGCTACGAAGTGGTTGACCACGGGCCCAAGGAATATGACGCACTGGATGACTACCCGTCGTTCTGCATCAACGCCGCCAAGGCAGTGGTCGTGGACCAGCAGGCCGGCGTTTTCGCGCTGGGAATCGTCCTGGGCGGCTCCGGCAACGGCGAGCAGATTGCCGCCAACAAGGTCAAGGGCGTCCGCGCGGCGCTGGCCTGGAACCATTCCACTGCCACCCTGGCCCGCGAGCACAACGACGCCAACGTTGTGGCGGTCGGCGGCCGCCAGCATACGGTGGAAGAAGCCACCGCAATTATCGAGGCGTTCCTGACCGAAGCGTTCAGCAACGATGAACGGCACGTCCGCAGGATCAGCAAAATCGCTGCCTATGAGAACACCGGCGAGGTCATCGACTAGTGCCTGAAGGGCATTCCATCCACCGGCTGGCCCGGCAGTTCGCCGAAGTTTTCGTCGGCGAACAACTGGCGGTGAGCAGCCCGCAGGGAAAGTTTGCAGCTGGTGCCGCCCTGTTGGACGGACACACGCTGGAGGCCTCCGCCGCGCACGGCAAACACCTGTTCCTGGCGTTTCAGCACGGACTGGTGTTGCACGTACACCTTGGGCTCTATGGGGCCTGGAGTTTCGGCGGGGACAGTACGTTCGTGGGTTCTTCCAGCATTGGCGCGCCCCGGCGGGTGGGGGAGCGGGAAACGTTTGACGACGGTCCGGTACCGGAGTACGAAGGGCCGCCGCCGCCCGTAGGCGCTGTCCGGGTACGCCTGGTGTCGCACCACGGCTGGGCCGACCTTCGGGGCGCAACCACCTGTGAGGTGCTGGATGTGGCGCAGGTGCAGGCGGTCCTGGACCGGTTGGGTCCGGATCCGCTGCATGACCAGCCGGGCAACCGCGAAGACTTTGTGGAACGGCTGCTCAGCCGTCGCACTCCTGTTGCGCAGCTGCTCATGGACCAGACCGTCCTTGCTGGCGTGGGCAATGTTTACCGCGCTGAAGTGTTGTTCCGCCAGGGCATTGACCCGTGGCTGCCCGGGAGCAGTATTTCCCCTCAGCTTGCTGCCGCGTTGTGGGACGACACTGTGCTGTTGATGAACGACGGCGTGCGGCATGGGCGGATTATCACCACGCCGGCGGAGTTCTGGGACCTGGCAGCAGGAAACGGCCGCCGTCTTCCGGAAGACGGCAACGCGCACTATGTGTACAAGCGGCATGGCCAGCCGTGCCGCGTATGCGGAGCTGGCATCGGTGTGGCCGACCTGGCGGGGCGGAAACTTTATTGGTGCCCGGGCTGTCAGTCCTCGCGCTAACAAGAACAGCAGGGCCCCTCAAGGAGGAGCCCTGCTGTCATGTGGAGGGGACGACGGGAATCGAACCCGCGTAATCAGTTTGGAAGACTGAGGCTTTACCATTAAGCTACGTCCCCGGGAACCGCTGGCAACCATTGTACTTGCCTGATATCAAGTACTTGATCACGACTGCCTGATGATTTCCGGTCGGCTGTTCAAGCCGGGTACAACTAAACCTAATTCATCCCCCACGTGTCAAATGTGCAAAGTGGGCCCGGATGACCGTAGACTTGCCTGTGCACTTACGGGGTGTAGCTCAGCTTGGCTAGAGCACCTGCTTTGGGAGCAGGAAGTCGCAGGTTCAAATCCTGTCACCCCGACTCTGCGGCCCGGTCCACACGGCCTGGCCAGGACGTTTCAGTACAGGGCGTTTGCAGAACCCACCCCCACAAAACCAGGAGTACTTAGACTGTGAAGAGCGCTGTCGAGAACCTCACCCCCACGCGGGTCAAGCTCAATGTTGAGGTCCCCTTTGAGGAATTGAAGCCCAGCATCGACGAGGCATACAAGACTGTTGCTTCGCAGATCCAGGTCCCCGGTTTCCGCAAGGGCAAGGTCCCGTCCAAGCTGATCGACCAGCGGGTTGGTCGCGGTTACGTGCTGGAGACGGCCATCAACGAGGGCCTCAACGGCTGGTACCAGGCCGCTGTCCAGGAATCCGGCATCCGCCCCCTGAGCCGTCCCGAGGTCGAAATCACCGAGGTTCCGGACCCGTCCTCCACCGATGGTGAGCTGAAGTTCCACGCCGAGGTTGATGTCCGTCCCGAGGTTGAACTTCCGGACTATGCCGGCATCAAGGTCGAGG
Organism: Pseudarthrobacter sp. TRD_SC_9; assembly: GCF_055361265.1. Classification (NCBI taxonomy): domain Bacteria; kingdom Bacillati; phylum Actinomycetota; class Actinomycetes; order Micrococcales; family Micrococcaceae; genus Pseudarthrobacter; species Pseudarthrobacter sp. TRD_SC_9. The sequence continues at coordinate 2,201,375 of NZ_CM143956.1, read as the reverse complement.
TCGCAGCCGCTGAGTCCTCCGAGGCCGACGTCGACAAGGCCCTTGATGAACTTCGTGGCCGCTTCGGCACGCTGAAGTCCGTTGACCGCCCTGCTGCCAACGATGACTTCCTGACCATCGACATCACCGCCACCATTGACGGTGAAGAGGTTGATTCCGCTTCCGGCCTGTCCTACCAGGTAGGTGCAGCCACCATGCTCGAAGGCATGGACGAGGCCGTTACCGGCCTGTCCGCCGACGAAGAAGCCATCTTCGACACCACCTTGGTAGGCGGCGAGCACGCCGGCGAAGCCGCCCAGGTGAAGGTCGTCGTCAAGTCCGTGAAGATCCGCGAACTCCCCGAAGCCAACGATGACTTCGCCCAGCTGGCTTCCGAGTTCGACACTCTCGAAGAGCTTCGCGCGGACCTCGCCAAGCAGGCTGCCGAGTCCAAGGTCGTCGAGCAGGGCGTAGAAGCCCGCGACAAGGTCCTGGACAAGCTGGTTGAAATGATCGAGGTTCCGGTTCCGGACTCCGTCGTTGAAGAGCAGCTCGAAGCGCACTTCAAGGAAGGCGGCGGCCACGGCGAGGGCGAGCACGACACTGAAGAGCACCGCGAAGAGGTCAAGGCCAACACTGCCCGGGCCTTCCAGAACGAAATCATCCTGGACGCCATTGCTGAAAAGGAAGAAGTCAATGTCAGCCAGAACGAGCTGATCGACTACATCGTCAGCACGGCCAGCCAGTACGGCATGGACCCGAACCAGTTCGCCCAGATCATCGATCAGAGCGGCCAGGTTCCGATGATGGTTTCCGAGGTCCGCCGCCGCAAGGCCCTTGCAGTAGTGCTGGGCCAGGCAACGGTGACCGATTCCGAGGGCAACGCTGTTGACCTGAGCGACTTTGTGCGTCCCGGTGGCGAAGAAGCTCCCGCCGTCGAGGCTGAAGACGTAAACGCTGAGGTCTCCGAAGAAGCAGTTGCAGCGGATGAGACCGTCGCCAGCGACGATCCGGCAGCAGCCAAGTTCTAACAGTCCGGCAGCTTCGCAGCTGACGCTTCCGGCAATCGCACGGCCCCTGGATCCCGGATCCGGGGGCCGTGCTTTTTTGCGTCCTTATGCCTGCGGCGCAATCGTGCGCCGTCAGCGAACAGCCCAACATGTGCGAACAAAACCATCCTCAAACCGGTTAGTGTCCAAGTAGTGAAGTTACGTGATGTCACCGTCACCAGCGAGAGGTAAGAACACATGTCAGAGCACGCACAGTCACCCCGGATGGCTACGGTTGATCCCGCCAGCCAGGACAACTACATCTACAACCGCCTGTTGAAAGAGCGCATTATCTGGCTCGGCTCCGAAGTGCGCGATGACAACGCCAACGCCATCTGCTCGCAGCTGCTGCTCCTCTCGGCCGAAAACCCGGACAAGGACATTTACCTCTACATCAACTCGCCCGGCGGCTCCGTCACGGCCGGCATGGCCATTTATGACACCATGCAGTTCATCCCGAACGACGTCGTTACCGTGGCTACCGGCCTGGCCGCATCGATGGGCCAGTTCCTGCTGTCCTCCGGCACCAAGGGCAAGCGCTACGCCACCCCCAATGCCCGGGTGCTGATGCACCAGCCCTCCGGTGGCATCGGTGGCACTGCCTCGGACATCAAGATCCAGGCCGAACTCATCCTGCACATGAAGAAGGTCATGGCTGAGCTCACCGCAGAACAGACCGGCCAGTCCGTGGAAACCATCCTCAGGGACAACGACCGCGACAAATGGTTCACCGCCACGCAGGCGCTTGAGTACGGCTTCTTCGACAAGATCGCAGGTCATGCAAGCTCGGTGTCAGGCGGCGGCGGTACCTCGAACGGCTCAAACAGCTCGTCTGACGCGCAGCAGTCGTCCGAGCAGTAATCCGGCATTCAGAATCCAAGATCAGGAGCAACCACACATGAACTACAACTTCGGATCGTCTGCCGGCAACCTGCCTACCAGCCGCTACGTCCTGCCCCAGTTCGAAGAGCGCACGCCATATGGCTTCAAGCGCCAGGACCCTTACACGAAGCTCTTCGAGGACCGCATCATCTTCCTCGGTGTGCAGGTGGACGACGCCTCTGCCGATGACGTGATGGCGCAGTTGCTGGTTTTGGAGTCCACGGACCCGGACCGCGACATCACGCTGTACATCAACTCGCCGGGCGGTTCCTTCACGGCCATGACGGCCATCTACGACACCATGCAGTACATTCGGCCGGAGATTCAGACCGTTTGCCTTGGTCAGGCCGCCAGTGCAGCGGCCGTCCTGCTCGCCGCCGGTACCCCCGGAAAGCGGCTCGCGCTGCCAAACGCACGCGTGCTCATCCACCAGCCGGCTCTGTCCGGCGGCCAGGGCGGTCAGGCCTCTGACCTCGAAATCCAGGCCGCCGAAGTCATGCGGATGCGTTCCTGGCTGGAAGACACCTTGGCCCACCACTCGGGCAGGACGTCCGAACAGGTCAACAACGACATCGAGCGCGACAAGATCCTGACCGCGGCCGAGGCCTTGAACTACGGCCTGATCGACCAGGTGCTCGACTCGCGCAAGATCAAGCCACAGGCAATCACCCGTTAGGATGAGCGCCCCGGACGCCGGTGCAGCCCTGATTTTTTGGGCCGCACCGGCGTTCTCTTTCCACCCAAGACGTCCATTGTGACCTAGAGTGGATGTTGTCACTGTCGGGCAACCCGGCAGGACGGAACTACAAGCAAACGGTGCATTGCTGCATCGGCGGCAAAAAACTAAGGGGTTCCCACATGGCTCGGATTGGCGAGAGCACCGATCTGTTGAAGTGCTCTTTCTGTGGCAAGAGCCAGAAGCAGGTCCGCAAGCTGATTGCCGGTCCCGGCGTCTACATCTGCGACGAATGCATCGAGCTCTGCAACGAGATCATCGAAGAGGAGCTTGCAGAGGTAGCAGACCTGGGCAGCTTCGAACTTCCCAAGCCGCGCGAGATTTTCGACTTCCTGCAGGAATACGTCATTGGCCAGGAACCCGCCAAGCGCTCACTTGCCGTCGCCGTTTATAACCACTACAAGCGGATCCAGGCCGGCCACGCCCCCAAGAGCAGCAGCCTCGCCGACGGCGGACATCACGACGACGTCGAGATCGCCAAGTCCAATATCCTCCTCATCGGTCCCACCGGCTGCGGGAAAACCTACCTGGCACAGACTCTTGCCCGCAGGCTCAATGTTCCCTTTGCCGTAGCGGATGCCACTGCCCTCACGGAGGCCGGCTACGTTGGGGAAGACGTGGAAAACATCCTCCTGAAACTCATCCAGGCCGCTGACTACGACGTCAAAAAGGCCGAACAGGGAATCATCTACATCGATGAGATCGACAAAATTTCCCGCAAGAGCGAGAACCCGTCCATTACCCGCGATGTCTCCGGCGAAGGCGTCCAGCAGGCACTCCTGAAAATCCTCGAGGGGACAGTCGCTTCGGTCCCGCCCCAGGGTGGCCGGAAGCACCCGCACCAGGAATTCATCCAGATCGACACCACCAACGTGCTGTTCATCGTGGCAGGTGCTTTCGCCGGCCTGGAAGAGATCATCGGCTCGCGCTCCGGCCGGAAGGGCATCGGGTTTGGCGCCCCCCTGAATGACGTCAGCAAAAACGCCGATTCCTACGGCGAGGTGATGCCGGAGGACCTCCTGAAGTTCGGTCTGATCCCGGAGTTCATTGGCCGCCTGCCGGTCATCACCACAGTCTCCAATCTGGACCGCGACGCCCTGATGCAGATTCTGTCCACACCCAAGAACGCCCTGGTCAAGCAGTACCAGAAGATGTTCCAGATAGACGGCGTCGAACTCGTCATTGATGATGGCGCGTTGGAAGCAATCGCCGACCAGGCACTCGAACGGGGCACGGGCGCACGCGGCCTCAGGGCCATCATGGAGGAAGTCCTCCTCCCCGTAATGTTCGACCTCCCCAGCCGGCAGGACATCGCCACCGTTGTCATCAACGCGGACGTCGTCCTCAACGGTGCCGAACCTGCGCTTATTGAACACGAACCTCCTGCAAAGCGGCGTAAGTCCGCCTGAGAGTACCCGCTCCCGTTGAAACGTGAAGAGGACCCCATGACTGAAACATCACTGGACCGCGCCGATTTCTGGTTCGATCCACTGTGCCCGTTCGCCTGGATCACCTCCCGCTGGATCGGCGAGGTGGAACAGGTCCGTAACATCAAGACCGAATGGCACGTGATGAGCCTGTCCGTCCTCAATGAAGGACGCGAGCTGGAGCCGGCATACCGCGAATCCATGGATAACGGCTGGGGGATGGTCCGGGTCATCATCGCAGCCAGGGAGCAGCACGGCGATACTGTGATCAAGCCGCTGTACGACGCCATGGGCAGCCTGATCCACGAACGCGGCGAGAAGGACCGCGGCCTGGTCATCAGCAAGGCCCTGGCAGACTGCGGATTACCGGCCTCCTTGGCAGAAGCTGCCGGCACGGACGAGTACGACGCCCGGTTGCGGGCCAGCCATGAGGAAGGCATCTCCCTGGTGGGCCAGGATGTCGGCACGCCTGTGGTGGCATTCAACGGCACCGCTTTCTTCGGCCCGGTGCTGACGCGCATCCCGCGCGGTGAGGAAGCCGGCCGTCTCTGGGACGCCACCGTTACGCTGGCTTCTTACCCGCATTTCTTTGAGATTAAGCGCAGCCGCACCGAGCGGCCCGCCTTCGACTGAACGCAAAAGAGCCCCGGAAGAACTACTTGGTTGTAGTTCTTCCGGGGCTCTTGCGTACCCTGTCGGGCAGGACCACAATGGTTCTTACCCACTTCGAAAGAAGAGGGACGCAGGAACCAAAGATTCAGTGATATGTATCCGACGCAGCCATCGGCAAAGTCAGATACAAGCTACCAGTGACGTGGTAGGAAGACCTGGAACTCTGAGGATCCTGCCAGACCATCAAGTCGTCACCAGATGGCCGAAAGTCGAAGCCCCACCAACGGCAAAACGCTGATGGGGCTTCCCCTTTGCCCAAAAACAGGCGGTCGGCAGCGGGCTGCCTATGCCTGGGAAGGCTCCTCGGCCGGAGCCAGCTGCACGTCACTGACGGTCAGCTCCGCATCGCCGGCAACCAGGGTGATGTCGCGGGCATTGGAGGCCGCTTTGAGGTCACCAAGGCCTGCCTTCAGCTGCGTCGTCAGCAACTCGGATGCAGTGATGGTTGCGGACAACACCTCGGTACGCTGCTTGACCTTGGCTTCAGACTTCGCCTTGCGCACGCCGCTGAGGGCTTGTCCCACCGTGGCCAGCATGGTGGTGTCGCCGCCTGTTACGTCCAGGGCAGCCGGCCAGTTGGCCTGGTGGACGGAGCCGTTCCGCCACCAACTCCATACCTCTTCCGTGGCAAACGGCAGGAACGGGGCAAAGAGCCGCAACAGGGTGTCCAGGGTAGTAGCCAGTGCAGCTAGCACCGAGGCCTGTTCCTGCTCACCCGCGGCACCGTAAGCGCGGTCCTTGATGAGTTCCACATAGTCGTCCGTGAACTGCCAGAAGAAGCTCTCTGTAATCTGCAGGGCCCGGGCGTAGTCATAGTTCTCGAATGCCTTGGTTGACTGCGCCACAACCTCTGAGAGCTGCGCCAGGACGGCCCGGTCCAGGGGGTTGGTCACGACTGCCAGGTCATGGGAAACCACCGAGTTCTCCGTGGCACCCAGGTTCAGGACGAACTTGGAGGCGTTCAGGAGCTTAATGGCCAGGCGGCGGCCAATCTTCATCTGGGCAATTTCGTAAGCCGTGTCAGCCCCGAGCTTTGCCGAGGCTGCCCAATAGCGCACAGCATCCGAGCCGTATTCCTCCAGCACGTCGGTGGGTACCACCACGTTGCCCTTGGACTTGGACATCTTCTTGCGGTCCGGGTCCAGAATCCAGCCTGAAATGGCGGCGTGCTTCCACGGTGCGCAGTTCTCCAGGGCATCCGCGCGCACCACCGAGGAGAACAGCCAGGTCCGGATGATGTCGTGGCCCTGGGGGCGGAGGTCAAACGGGTAAACCTTGGCGAAGAGCTGCTCGTCACGCTTCCAGCCGCCCACGATCTTGGGTGTCAGGGAGGACGTGGCCCAGGTGTCGAGGATGTCGGCGTCTCCGGTGAAGCCGCCGGGCACGTCACGATGGGCCTCATCGAAGCCGGGAGCAGCATCAGCTGCCGGATCCACGGGCAGTTGCTCGTCCGACGGAACGATGGGGGCGTCGTAGTCGGGATTGCCGTCCGCGTCCAGGGGGTACCAGACCGGAATCGGCACGCCGAAGAAGCGCTGACGGGATACCAGCCAGTCCCCGTTCAGCCCTGAAATCCAATTCTCATAGCGCGATCGCATGAATGCCGGGTGGAAGTTGATTTCGTGCCCACGCGCGATCAGCCTCTCCCGGCGTTCCTCGTCCCTTCCGCCGTTGCGGATGTACCACTGGCGCGAGGTAACAACTTCGAGTGGCTTGTCGCCTTTTTCGTAGAAGTTCACGGGGTGCATGATCTTCTTGGGCTCGCCATCGAGCAGCCCGGAAGCACCGAGAAGTTTCACCACTTCTTCCTTGGCACTGAAAACGGTCTTGCCGGCGATGGCGGCGAAGGCCTCGCGGCCGGCGTCGGTGGTGATCCACTCAGGAGCTTCACCGATGATCCGGCCGTCCCGGCCCACGATGGCACGCGTGGGCAGTTGCAGTTCCCGCCACCAGGTGACGTCGGTCAGGTCGCCGAAGGTACAGACCATGGCGATGCCGGAGCCCTTGTCTGCCTTGGCCAGCGGGTGGGCCCTGACCTCAACCTCAACACCGAATACCGGAGACGTGACCTTCTTGCCGAACAGCGGCTGGTACCGTTCGTCGTCGGGGTTGGCCACCAGCGCGGCACAGGCGGCCAGCAGTTCCGGACGGGTGGTCTCGATGTAGATCTTTTCGCCGTCTTCGGTGAAGAAGGGATAGCGGTAGTAGGCGCCTGCTACTTCGCGGTCTTCAAGCTCGGCCTGGGCAACGGCCGTGCGGAAGGTTACGTCCCACAGAGTAGGCGCTTCTGCCATATAGGCGTCCCCGGCAGCCAGATTGGCCAGGAAGGCGCGCTGCGAGACTGCCCGCGAGTTATCGTCGATGGTGCGGTAGGTGAGCTCCCAGTCCACGGACAGGCCAAGCGTCTGGAAGAGATTTTCGAAGACCTTCTCGTCCTCCACGGCAAGCTCTTCACAGAGCTCGATGAAGTTCCTGCGGGAGACGACGTCAAAGTCCCGCTGGTTCTTCGCAGGCTGCGCCGGCGCGCGGTAGTCAGGGTCGTACGGGATGGACGGGTCGCAACGGACGCCGTAGTAATTCTGCACGCGGCGTTCGGTGGGCAGCCCGTTGTCGTCCCAGCCCATGGGGTAGAAGACGTTCTTGCCGTTCATGCGCTGGTAGCGGGCCAGGACGTCTGTCTGTGTGTAGGAGAACATGTGCCCCACATGCAGCGAACCCGATGCGGTGGGCGGGGGAGTGTCGATCGAGTAGACCTGCTCCCGTGTGGTGTCCGGGTTGAACTTGTAGGTGCCTTCGCTAAGCCAGCGCCGCGTGAGGGCAGCTTCGAGCCCCTCAAGGGCAGGCTTGTCGGGGACGTTGATAGGGGCGGTTTCGGGCGTGTCTATGCCCTGCGTGGATTCAGCCATTCCCCAATTGTTTCATGGCCGGCACCTGCTCGATGCCGTTAGGGTGGTGCCATGACTGACGTTTCGCAGGACAGGACAGCATCGGAAAAGGCCGCATCGGAAAAGGCGGCAGTCGTCACCGGGGCCAGCACCGGAATCGGCGAGGCCACGGTGCGCGCCCTGCGGGCGGACGGCTGGACGGTCTTCGCGGTCGCCCGGCGGGCAGACCGGCTCGAGGAGCTGGAAAAGGAGACCGGCGCGGTAGCCGTACCGGCGGATATTACTGACGACGCCGACGTCGAACGCGTCCTGCAGACCGTCTCCGACGCAGGTGGTGCGGGAACGCTCATCAACATTGCCGGCGGCGCCCGCGGGGCGGACCGGATTGGCGAAGCGAAGGCTGAGGACTGGGATTGGATGTACCAGGTCAACGTGCTGGGCACCATGAAACTCATCCGTGCTTTCCTGCCGCAACTGCGGGCAAACGGTGAAGGAACCGTGTTGAACCTGACGTCGACGGCGGGACTTGCAGCCTACGAAGGCGGGGCCGGTTATAACGCAGCCAAGTTCGCCCAGCATGCGATGACCGGAGCCCTCCGGCTGGAAGAAGCAGAGCACAACGTCCGCGTTATTGAGGTGGCACCTGGCCTGGTCCAGACCGAGGAATTCGCGCTGAAGCGGCTGGGCAGCCAGGCTGCCGCGGAAAAGGTGTACCAGGGCGTTGAGAAGCCCCTTACTGCCGGAGATGTTGCCGACGTCGTCAGGTACGCCGTGAGTGCACCGCACCACGTGAACCTGGACCAGATTGTGATCCGTCCGGTTGCGCAGGCGGCCAACCATAAGCTGATCCGCAAACCCAGCTAAGTGCCACCGGGAGGGCCGGTCAGGCCGCCGGGATGGTGAGGGTGGCCATGATGGCGGCGTGATCCGTACCTGGCACGGTATGGACGGCATAACCGGAACTGCCCACGCCTTCGCTGGTCACCAGATGGTCGATCGCGATGCCCGGCAGTAACTGTCCTTCCATGGGCCAGGTGGGGGCCAGCCGCGAACCGGTCGCTGCTGCCACGTCAGCCATGCCGGCCCTCTTTGCACTATCGGAAGGGCCAGGAGACAGGATCCTGCGGAACTCGGCGTGGTCCAGCGTGGCATTGAAATCACCAGCCAGGAGCCGGTGGCCCGGCCGCTGGCCGACTCTTCCGATGGCGGCAAGGTCGCTGCGCCACTGGGCTACCCGCACATCCACCGGCGGCAGGGCATGGACATTTGTCACTTCCAGAACGGCAACCGATCCGCCGGATTCTGCCGTCAACCGCACCGTCGGCATCTGGAAGGGCGTATCCGGGATCAGGCCGGCGTGCTCCAGTGGATAGCGTGAGTAGGTCCCGCTCCCGGCGCCGTCGTCAGTAGGATCACTGATCCTGAAGGGGAGTATCCGCTCCAATCCCTCCCTGGAGAGCCCTTCCTGCAAGCCCAAAGTATGTTCCTGGATAGTCAGGAGCCCAATGCCGTTGTCCCGGACCAATTGGACGATGCTGCCCGCATCCGCCTGGCCGAACTCCGCATTGATGTTCATGACGTTCACCTCAACGGCCGGCCGGCCGGCGGCGTCAGCCTGGGCAGGACGTCCGGCATCAAGCGGGAACAGCCAGAACAGCTGGCAGGCCACCAGGGCGCCCGTGGCTACCTGCATCCAGCGGCGCCGGGACAGGAGTGCAAAGGCCAGGGCGGACACGGCCGGAACAGCAAGCCACGGAGTGAACGCCAGCAGCTGTACCACCAGGACAGGCCATTCGGCCGGGATGGCACGGAATACCGACAGCGCCAGCACCGGCACGGCCGCCAGGACGGCGAGCCAGCCAAAGATCACGGCCGTGCGCGTCCGGTGGACTGTGTCGTTGCCGGTGCCGGTGGAAGCGGTCATGGGAACGAGTCTAGGCAACAGATGCACCACCTTTTTCCAAGAGATGAGACGCCTGTGTGGCTGAAGCGGCGGAACCGCTGGCCCCTGGCAGCGAATGGCGGGATAAGCTGCGGCGATAGTAGACTGAAAAGACAGCTACGACCCGGCTATCACCGGTGAGCTTCCGGAAGAACGCGCGGTCCGCCAGGGAACTGGCAGATTGCGTCAGTAGAACCGGACGGGTAAGCCCGTCACAGCAGTAATGAGCGGCCGACGCCGGAGCGGACTTTCGTCAATGAGTCCCGTTCGGGAGTGGGCAAGTGAGGTGGTACCGCGGCAGGTGCAACGCCCAAGGGCGCGGCATGAACCGTCCTCGCATCCTGAACGGAGCCTGGCAGCAATCCTGCCCGGTTCACCAGCTCAACCCAGGATGATGAGAATGACGTACTACCCCAAGGCTTCAGCCACTACCGTCGGCACCCCCTCGAAAAGAAGTGCAGCGGGCGTATCCACCTCCGTGAAGTTCCCGGAGATCGAGGAACGGATCCTCAAGTACTGGGATAAAGACGGTACGTTCCAGGCCAGCATCGACCAGCGCCCGGCCGAGCTCCCCGGCGGAGCTCCCGGAAGCAATGAGTTTGTTTTCTACGACGGCCCGCCCTTCGCCAACGGCCTGCCGCACTACGGCCACCTGCTGACCGGCTACGTCAAGGACCTCGTCGCCCGCTACCAGACACAGCGCGGCAAGCGTGTGGAGCGCCGCTTTGGCTGGGACACCCACGGCCTGCCCGCCGAGCTGGAAGCCATGAAGCAGCTGGGCATGACCGACAAGACCCAGATCGAGGCCATGGGCATCGACAAGTTCAACGACGCCTGCCGTGCTTCCGTGATGAAGTACGCCGGCGAGTGGAAGGACTACGTCAGCCGCCAGGCCCGGTGGGTGGACTTCGAGAACGACTACAAGACGCTCAACGTCGAGTACATGGAGTCCGTGCTCTGGGCCTTCAAGCAGCTGCACGAGAAGGGCCTGACCTACAACGGCTACCGCGTGCTGCCGTACTGCTGGAAGGACGAGACCCCGCTGTCCAACCATGAGCTGCGCATGGACGACGACGTCTACAAGAACCGCCAGGACCAGACTGTCACCGTGACTTTCCCCATCAAGGCGGGCGAACCGGAACTGTCCAGGACGCTGGAAGGCGTGCAGGCGCTGGCCTGGACCACCACGCCCTGGACGCTGCCAACCAACGCCGCGCTCGCCGTCGGCCCTTCCATCTCCTATGCCGTCCTGCCGGTTGGTCCGAACGGTATCAAGACAGCATCAGCTGACGCTGCCTTGAATGGCAGCTTCCTGCTGGCCGCGGACCTGGTGGGAAGCTATGCCAAGGATCTGGGCTATGACGACGCTGCGGCCGCGCAGGCCGCCGTTGTCTCCACCCACACCGGCACCGAGCTCGAGGGCCTGGAGTACCAGCCGCTGTGGCACGACTTCGCCGACACCGAAAAGTACGGCACCCAGAACGCCTGGCGCATCCTTGTGGCGGACTACGTCACCACCACCGACGGCACCGGCCTTGTCCACCAGGCGCCGGCCTACGGTGAAGAGGACCAGAAGATCTGCGAGGAAGCAGGAATCCCCGTGGTGCTCTCCGTGGACGAGGGCGCAAAGTTCCTGCCCTTGTTTGCCGGCGGCGACCTCCACGACATCGTCGGCCTGCAGGTGTTCGAGGCCAACAAGCCCATCACCCAGGTGCTGCGCGCCCAGGGCCGGCTGGTGCGCCAGGCGAGCTACGAACACAGCTACCCGCACTGCTGGCGCTGCCGCAACCCGCTGATCTACCGTGCTGTCTCCTCCTGGTACGTGGAGGTGACCAAGTTCAAGGACCGGATGTCCGAGCTCAACCAGGACATCAACTGGATCCCCGGCAACGTCAAGGACGGCCAGTTCGGCAAGTGGCTGGCCAACGCCCGCGACTGGTCCATCAGCCGCAACCGCTACTGGGGAAGCCCCATCCCGGTGTGGGAGTCCAGCGACCCGGAGTACCCGCGCACCGATGTGTACGGCTCGCTCGCGGAGATCGAGGCAGACTTTGGCAGGCTGCCGCTGAACAACGACGGCCAGGTGGACCTGCACCGGCCGTTCATCGACGAGCTCACCCGCCCCAACCCGGACGATCCGCGGACTCCCGAAGAGGGCCAGTCCGTGATGCGCCGCGTAGAAGACGTGCTGGACGTCTGGTTTGACTCCGGTTCCATGCCCTACGGCCAGGTGCACTACCCGTTCCAGAACGAGGCCTGGTTCGACACGCACAACCCGGCCGACTTCATTGTGGAGTACATCGGACAGACCCGCGGCTGGTTCTACATGCTGCACATCCTGTCTACGGCGCTGTTTGACCGCCCGGCCTTCCGCAACGTCATCAGCCACGGGATCGTGCTGGGCTCAGACGGCCAGAAGATGTCCAAGAGCCTGCGCAACTACCCCGACGTCACCGAGGTCCTGGACCGCGACGGTTCCGATGCGATGCGGTGGTTCCTGATGGCCAGCCCGATCCTCCGCGGTGGAAACCTGGTTGTCACCGAACAGGGCATCCGCGACGGCGTACGCCAGGTGATCCTGCCGCTCTGGAACGTGTACAGCTTCTTCACGCTGTACACGAACGCCTCGAATGGCGGCACTGGGTACGAGGCAAAGCTCCGCTACGACGGCTACACGGACACCCTGGACCAGTACCTGATGGCCAACACGGGAGACCTGGTGCGCACCATCACCGCCCGGATGGACGAGTACGACATCTCCGGAGCCTGCGATGCTGTGCGCAGCTACCTGGATATGCTCACCAACTGGTACGTCCGTCGCAGCCGCCAGCGTTTCTTCGACGAAAGCACTGACGCGTTCGACGCCCTGTTCACGGCACTGGAGACAGTGTGCCGGGTGTCAGCGTCCTTGCTGCCGCTGGTGTCCGAGGAGATCTGGCGCGGCCTCACCGGCGGCCGATCAGTGCACCTGGCCGACTGGCCTGATGCTTCGCTGTTCCCGGCCAACCCGGTCCTGGTGGAGGCGATGGACCGGGTGCAGCAGATCTGCTCAACCGGATCGTCACTCCGCAAGGCTGCCAACCTGCGGGTACGCCTCCCGCTGCAGGAACTGACTGTGGTGGCACCCGGCGCGGATTCGCTGCAAGGCTTTGCCGCCGTCGTCGCGGATGAACTGAACCTCCGCTCGGTCCGGTTGCTGGACGCCGCAACCGCCTCTCCGGAGGAGTTCGGGATTCAGCAGAAGCTGGTGGTCAACGCACGCGCCGCAGGCCCGCGCCTGGGCAAGAACGTCCAGCAGGCCATCAAAGGCTCCAAGTCCGGCGATTGGACTGTGGACGAACAGGGTTTGGTGACGGCGGGGGGGCTTGCGCTGGAACCCCATGAATACAGCCTGGAAACCGTTGTGGCAGAGTCCGACGGCGGCGCTGGGGCATCTTCTGCGGTAGCAGTTTTGCCCGGCGGCGGCTTCGTTGTGCTCAACACCGAGGTCACCCCCGAACTTGAAGCCGAAGGGACGGCGCGCGACATGGTCCGTGCCATCCAGCAGGCCCGCAAGGACGCAGGGTTGAACGTCAGTGACCGGATCCGCACCACGGTCAAGGCACGGCAGAACGTGGTGGAGGCACTGGCGGCCAACGCCGAACTGGTCAAGGTGGAGACCCTGACCCTGGTGCTCGAAACGGAAGCGGCAGACCTTGCCGATCCCGACGTCGTTGTAGAAAAAGTTGCAGAAAAAGTGGAGGCCTAAGCCTATGAGTGACGAATTCTCCGTGGAGAGCGTCTACGCCGAGCTCCTGGGCCGCGCACCGGAAAACAAAATGGAACCCCGGCTTGCGCCGCTGTTCCGCGCTATGGACGTGCTGGGGGAGCCGAACAAGGCCTTCCCGATCATCCACGTGACGGGCACCAACGGCAAGACCTCCACCGCCCGGATGATCGAGGCCGGGCTGCGCGCCCATGGCCTGAGCACCGGCCGGTACACCAGTCCGCACCTGAGCAAGGTGACGGAGCGGATCAGCATCGACGGGCACCCGGTGCCGGACGAGACGTTTGTCCGGATCTGGGACGAGATCCGCCCCTACCTGCAGATCGTGGACGCCGAACTTGAGGCCGACGGCGAACCCCGGCTGACCTACTTCGAATGCCTCACCATCCTGGGCTTCGCTGTCTTCGCCGACCAGCCAGTCAACGTGGCCGTCATCGAGGTAGGCCTTGGTGGAATCACCGATGCCACCAACGTGGGGGACGGCCTCGTTTCCGTCGTCACGCCCATCTCGCTGGACCACACGGACCTGTTGGGCGATACCACCGAGGACATCGCCTATGAGAAGGCGGGCATCATCAAACCCGGCGGCTATCTGGTCAGTGCCGCCCAGCCGGTAGACGCCGCCCAGGTTCTGCTGGAGAAGGCCCGCGAGGTAGAGGTTCCCTTCCGCTTCGAAGGCGTCGAGTTCGGCGTCGAATCCCGCACGGTCGCCGTGGGCGGGCAGGTGGTGACCATCCAGGGCATTGCAGGCCGGTACCCGGAGGTCCTGATTCCCCTGCACGGCGCGCACCAGGCCCAAAATGCCGCCGTCGCCGTTGCCGCCCTTGAGGCGTTCTTTGGCGGCGAAAAGGAGCTCGACGCCGAGGTGCTCCAGGAAGCCTTCGCCAGCGTCACGTCGCCCGGCCGTCTCGAGGTGGTCCGGACCGCGCCCACCATCATTGTGGACGCCGCCCACAACCCGGATGGCATCAGGGCGTCAGCGGAAGCGATCGAGGAGGCTTTCAGCTTCACCCGACTGGTGCCGGTGGTTGGTGTCCTCAAAGAAAAGGACGCCGAAGAGATCCTGCGCCAGCTCAAGGAATCCCTCGGTGGGCTGGCCGAGGAATACTGCTTCACGCAGTCAAACTCGCCACGCGCCGTACCTGCCGCCGAACTGGCCGAACTTGCCGTTGAAATGGGTTTCGGCGAGGACAACATCCACATCGCGGAGAAGCTGGACGACGCCTTGGAATGGGCTGTGGAACGGGCAGAAGCCAATGAGGACCTCTCCGGCGGTGTCCTGGTGACGGGTTCCATCACGCTCGTTGCCGAAGCACGGATCCTGCTGGGAAAGACGGAGGCCTAGGCCATGGCGAAGCTGACCAAAGCCCAGCGCGAATGGCGCCCCGGCATGCCGAAGAAGCGACGGTCCACCAAGATCATGTTCGCCTCCACGGTGCTGCTGCTGGAGGCCTTCGTGGCCTTCTTCGCAACCCTGGCCGTGTTTGGACTACGGCGCGGCGAATTCCCGCCGGCCATCATCCTGTCGGTGGGTATCCTGCTGAGCCTGGTGCTGGTGTTCGCCTGCGCCGTTCTTTCCCGGCCCTGGGGGATGACGGTGGGCTGGGCCTTGCAGGCGGTCCTGATCCTGACAGGCATTGTTGAGCCCACCATGTTCGTTGTGGGAATCCTGTTCGCGCTCGCGTGGTGGTACGGCCTCCGGGCCGGCGGCCGGATTGACCGGGAGTCCGCCGAGCGGGCCCGCGAACAGGCCGAATGGGAGGCCAGCCACCCGGAGCCCCCGCCGCCGGCCACCCCGTAGAATAACGAGCAAAACCACCCGATGCATTGGAGCAGCTGTGACCACTGAACGCACCCTGGTACTGATCAAGCCCGACGGCGTAGCCCGGAACCTCACCGGCGCCATCCTTGGCCGGATCGAAGCCAAGGGCTACACCCTGGCCGAACTGAAAAAGGTGGACGCCAGCCGTGAGCTCCTGGAGCAGCACTACGAGGAACATGTAGGCAAGCCGTTCTACGAGCCCTTGGTGGAGTTCATGCTCAGCGGCCCCGTCGTGGCCGCGATTTTTGAAGGCCACCGGGTGATCGAGGGCTTCCGCTCCCTGGCCGGGACCACTGATCCCACCACCGCCGCTCCCGGCACCATTCGTGGCGACTTCGGCCGCGATTGGGGCGGGAATGTGCAGCAGAACCTGGTACACGGTTCGGATTCCCCGGAATCGGCAGAGCGCGAGATCAAGATCTGGTTCTGAGCCTCATCGAAGTGACAGGAAAGGCCAATGTTCATCCCGAACATTGGCCTTTTCTGTTTCTGTTGGGGAAGCAGTACTAGTAGCCGGATGTTCCAGCGAAGACGTGCAGGAAGGCGAAGAAGATCGAGGCGATGACGGCGACGTAGAGCAGGGCCACAATGATCCAGCCGGAATCTCCCACAAGCTTGGTTGCCCTGGCAGGCAGCGGGATCACGCCCGCACTGATATTGCGGATGGTCACCCAGACAAAGAGCGGGATCATCGCCGCCCACACCACCATGCAGAACGGGCAGAGCACGCCGATGTCGTAGAGCGCCTGGGACCACAGCCAGACCACAAAGGCGAAGCCCAGGGTGACACCGGCCTGGAGTCCAAGCCAGTACCAGCGGGCGAATGTGGCACCAGCCAGGAGCGCCATGCCGATGGTGATGACCACGGCGAAGGCCACAATGCCCATGAACATGTTGGGGAACCCGAACACCGAACTCTGCCAGGTCTGCATCACCTGCCCGCAGGATATAAAGGGATTCACGTCGCAGACGGTCACGTAGTTGGGGTCCTTGAGAGTTTCCAGTTTCTCCAGGACCAGCGCGCCGGAGGCAAGCCAACCCACGACGCCGGTAATCACCAGCAACCAGCCGAAGTTTTTGTTCCGGGCCGGGGCAGGCAGGGCCGGGGAAGTGCCGCCCGTCGACGTGACGGGGGCGGCTGCTGCTGCGTTGTCCGCTGGCCCACCGGCAGGAATGGTCTTAGACATGGAAATTCGGCGTCCTTAGGTTGGGGTGCTCCTTGGCCGATTGTAGCGCCGCCTGCTGGATATGTGTCCCAGTTTGGGCTCACGCCTACCTCCTGAACCTGTGACGGTGTGAGAGAATAAACGTGGCTGGAGGCCGATCCACATTCGGGCTCCGGTCCGGTGACTTGTCTCCAAGACCGCCAATGATGGGCAGGCAGCCCGCGGATCATTCAATCCCGGCGCCATGCAATGCCATTGGAAGGCACCTGTTGTGGCTGGTTGTAGATACCGGTTGAACAACAGGTTCAACGGCAAAGTCGCCGGCTCTCACGGGCTGCCGCACCCCACTGCCGGTGCGAACCTGGGAGCATCCAATTGACTTCTGTCAACGCCTGCGGGTTTTGACAATATGTGCCCCAATGGGTGCCGGATGTGGCGGTACGTCAGGGGCAGGAGTGTTGCCACATATGGATAATGACCAGGTATTAGCCGTGAACGAAGCATCGGCCGCAGTGGACGCAGGGGAAACTGCCAAGAAGGCACCCCGTACGCGGAAGAAGGCAGCGCCCAAGGCCGAAGCCGCTGCCGTTGTTTCCACTGAAGCCAATGGCGTCGAAACTGCCGACGAGGCAGTCGCCCCGGTTGCCATCGCCGAACCTTCCGGCCAGGCAGCCGCCCCCGCTGAAGCTCCGGTCAAGGCAGTCCGCCGCACCCGCGCCACGCGCGCCAAAGCAGTTGCCGAAGAGGCCGTTGCACAGGAAGCCAGTCAGGAGCCGGCTGTGGAAACAGCAGCGGATGCGCCGGTTGAAGAAGCAGCCGCACCTGTAGTGGACGTCCTGGAGAAGCCGGTACGACGCCGTCGTGCAGCAACGCGCAAGGCTGCCTCACCCGCTGTCGCCGAGGAAGCCGTGGCCGCCGAAGTGCCCGGAGCTCCGGTGTCTGCCCAGGAAGAACCTGCCGTGCAGGAAGCTCCGGTCCAGGCCCTGCCTGCCGCCGGGGTCGAAACCCCTGCAGCTGCCGCGGAAGCGCCTGCCAACCCGTTTACTTCACTGTTCCTGGAACCTGCCCCGGCATCGGTGCTTTTCCAGGCTCCCGACCTCACCGCAGTTGTGCGCCCCGCACCTGTCGAGGACGAGACCGAAGCCGAAGAGCAGGACGAGGACGACGACGAGGCCGGTGAGGATTCCAGCAGCCGTCGTCGCCGGCGCAGCCGTGGGCGCCGTAGCCGGGGACGTGCCGACCGTGATGAAGAAGGTGAATCGGCAGGCGAGGGCACCGAGGATGAGGCCGAAGGTGAAAGCGCTACAGCTGAAGACGGTGTGACCTCACGCCGTCGACGGCGTCGCCGCCGTGGCGACCAGGACCTCGAACTGACCGGTGGCGAGGATGATGATCCGCCCAACACGGTGACCCGGGTCCGTGCGCCCCGCGCCGCCAGCGAGGCACCTGTGAACAACCGCGTCACCAGCGTCAAGGGTTCTACCCGCCTGGAAGCCAAGAAGCAGCGCCGCCGCGAATCTCGGGACACCGGCCGCCGCCGCACCGTCATCACCGAGGCCGAGTTCCTGGCCCGCCGTGAATCTGTGGACCGCCAGATGATCGTCCGCCAGCGCGACGACAGAATCCAGATCGGCGTCCTTGAGGACGGCGTGCTGGCCGAGCACTTCGTATCCAAGACCCAGCAGGATTCCCTGATCGGCAACGTTTACCTGGGCAAGGTCCAGAACGTCCTTCCGTCCATGGAAGCTGCTTTCGTGGACATCGGACGCGGCCGCAATGCCGTGCTGTATGCCGGTGAAGTCAACTGGGAAGCCGTCAACCTTGAGGGCAAGCAGCGCCGGATCGAGAACGCGCTGAAGTCCGGCGACACCGTCCTGGTCCAGGTGACCAAGGATCCGGTAGGCCACAAGGGTGCCCGCCTGACCAGCCAGATTTCGCTTCCGGGCCGTTACCTCGTGTACGTACCCGGTGGATCCATGACGGGCATCTCACGCAAGCTGCCCGACGTCGAACGCAACCGCCTCAAGCGGATCCTCAAGGACCGCCTTCCCGAAAATGCCGGGGTGATTGTCCGGACTGCTGCCGAGGGTGCCTCGGAAGAGGAACTGACTCATGACATCAACCGCCTCCGTGCGCAGTGGGAGGGCATTGAAGGGCAGGCCAAGTCCACCAAGGTCCTGGCCCCGGAGCTGCTGTATGGAGAACCTGACCTCACCATCAAGGTTGTCCGCGATGTCTTCAACGAGGACTTCTCAAAGCTGATCGTGTCCGGCGAGGAGGCCTGGGACACCATCGAGGCCTACGTGACCTACGTGGCGCCGGACCTGGTGGGCCGCCTTGAGAAGTGGACCCAGGACCAGGACATCTTCGCTGCCTGGCGGATCGACGAGCAGATTGCCAAGGCACTGGACCGCAAGGTCTTCCTGCCCTCGGGCGGTTCGCTGGTGATTGACCGCACCGAAGCCATGACCGTGGTGGACGTCAACACCGGCAAGTTCACCGGCAGCGGCGGCAACCTGGAAGAGACAGTCACCAAGAACAACCTCGAAGCTGCCGAGGAAGTGGTCCGCCAGCTGCGCCTGCGCGACATTGGTGGAATCATCGTGATCGACTTCATCGACATGGTGCTGGAATCCAACAGGGACCTGGTGCTCCGCCGCATGGTGGAATGCCTGGGCCGCGACCGCACCAAGCACCAGGTCGCTGAGGTGACATCACTGGGCCTGGTCCAGATGACGCGCAAGCGCATGGGCACCGGTCTGCTGGAAGTCTTTGGCGAGCAGTGTGAGGTCTGCGCAGGGCGCGGTATAGTCACGCACGACGAACCTGTGGAGCACCGCCGCGCCAATGTAGTGGCCGCTGACCACCACGCGTTCCGCAGCGACAACCAGCGCACCGAGGCACCCCGCACTGAGGCGCAGCCTGCACGGGGCGAACGTAAGCGCCGTCGCGGACGCGGCGGCCAGCAGCTTGACGTTGCAGCACCGGCGGCCGTGGTGCACACCGTTCAATCCGAACCGATCGACGCCGAGCGCCACGCCAAAGCCGAGGCAACCCGCGCAGCACTTGCCAACATCGCCGCCGCCGCACATGCTGCCCACCAGCATGACCAAGAACACGCTGCTCCGGCAGTTGCTCCGGTTGCTGTTGAAACGGTGCGCGAAACACGGGCACCTGAAACCACCGCTCCCCAGCCTCCGGCCGCGGCTCCCGCTGCTGTTTTGACGTTCGGCGGCGAGCAGGTTGCGCTGCCTTCGGTCGCCCACGCGGAGGAGGAACAGCCGCAGCCCAAGCTCACGCTGGACAGCCTCGCCGAAGCGTTCGCCCACCTGGGTGAACCTGCGGCCGAAAAGGTGACCGAGACAACTGGCGCCCGTAGGGTGTCCGTTGCTCCGGCAGTGGCTGCCGCTCCCGAAGCAGCAGACCCGTCACGCTCACGCCGTCCGCGCCGCAACCGCAGCGCCAGCCGTGCGCAGGGTGCAGCGAACGAGACCAGTGTTGAGCAGCACACGCCGGCTCCCGCTGCCACAGGTTCACACAGCCATGAAGCGAAGGCTCCGGTCTCCGCGGCGGTTGCGCAGGCCAGCAAGCCTGATGCTTCCCAGCCGATCATCCTGGGCGTGGGCGTGCCGGCATCTGAGCTCTAGCGCTTATTGAGTAAAGGGTCCGGTCCCGGAAGTTGCAGTCCGCGGGACCGGGCCCTTTTTCGTCTGCGTTAGGCTGTAGTACTGACACGGGGTGCCAGGCATCGGAGCCGGCTGAGATAAGACCCGTTGAACCTGTCCGGTTAGCACCGGCGAAGGGATGTCCACGTGACTTCGTCATTCGTACTGCCTGCAACGTCAACCAGCACAGCCAGCAATGGCACGTTCATCCAGCCCTCAAAGCATTCGATTCCCCGGGTGTTGTCCATCGCGGGTTCGGATCCATCCGGCGGCGCCGGGATCCAGGCTGACCTGAAGAGCATCGCGGCCAGTGGCGGTTACGGCATGGCCGTCATCACGGCACTCACGGCACAGAACACGCGCGGCGTCCGGGGCATCCACGTTCCGCCGGCCTCCTTCCTGGCGCAGCAGTTGGACGCCATCAGCGAGGACATCACTGTTGATGCCGTCAAGATCGGCATGCTGGGTGAGGAAGAAGTGATCACGGTGGTCGGGGACTGGTTGCGGAAGGTGCGTCCCGCCGTCGTGGTCCTGGATCCTGTCATGGTCGCCACCAGCGGGGACCGGCTGCTCAAGGAACAGGCCGAGCAAGCGCTGATCAGGCTGCTGCCGCTTGCGGACCTCATCACGCCCAACCTTCCGGAACTGGCAATTCTCCTGGGGGAGGAGCCCGCACCGGACTGGGCGGGCGCACTGGAGCAGGGTAAACGCCTATCCAAGGTCAGCGGTGCCACGGTCCTGGTCAAGGGCGGACACCTCGACGGCGGTACCTGCCCGGATGCCCTCGTCAGCAGTGCGGGGCTGCTGTCCTCGGAGGTCGTGGAGTTTCAGGGGCGCCGCATTGCCACCAATAACAGCCACGGCACGGGTTGCTCGCTGTCCTCCGCCATGGCCACCGTGATGGCGAGGCTCGGCAACTGGGAGGAAGCGCTGGCGGTGGTCAAGCCCTGGCTGGAAGGCGCGTTGGCAGGGGGCGGCAGCCTCGCCGTCGGAAGTGGAAAGGGCCCCGTCCATCACTTCCACCACCTTGTCCCTGCGGGTACGGACGGCACGGGGACTGACCTGCCTGGCAGTTTCTTAGACCTGCTCCGGCGTGAAGCGGAGCCTTACCTGGACGATATCTACGCACTGGACTTCATCCGGGAACTGGCGTCCGGTGGCCTGACCGAGAAGCACTTCGCGTATTACCTGAGCCAGGACTCCTTGTACCTGAACGGCTACTCGAGGGTGTTGGCGCGGGCAAGCGCATTGGCACCCACCGAGGCGGAGCAAATGTTCTGGGCGCGCTCGGCGTTGAGCTGCCTTGAGGTCGAATCGGAGCTGCACAGGACCTGGCTGGCTGGCCGCCCGTCACCCACGGGCCAGGGACCGGTGACCAAAAGCTACGTCGATCATCTTTTGGCGGCCTCCTCCGAGGGCAGCTACGGGGTCCTGGTTGCAGCGGTACTGCCGTGCTTCTGGTTGTATGCGGAAGTGGGGGAGCGACTCCACGGTCAGTTCCTGGCGGCCGATTCACCGGTGGGGCATCCGTACGCAGACTGGCTCCGTACCTACGCGGACGAAGCTTTCGCCGAAGCCACCCGGCAGGCGATCGCCATCGCCGACGCTGCGGGAAGGAACGGATCTGCGGCCGACCGCTCGGCCATGCTGGCTGCCTTTACCCAGTCCTGCCGGTTCGAGGTGGATTTCTTCGACGCGCCGCGCCGGTTTGCCTGAGCCTGGCGGACATTGTCCTGTGCGTACGGGTAAGATAGTTAGGTTCCGAATGTTCGTCCAGTATTGCTCAGTGATTGCTTAGCGACTTGTACGGTATAGCCCGGAACCAGCCTCATTTGCGGCCGGAGCCAGATTTAGCGTAAACTGGATCTTCGGTGCTTACGCCAACACTTGGGTTATGACTCCCCGGACCAGCCAATCGGCAAGTCCAGGTAATAGCTCACGGGTCCCCCCGGGGAATCCACGGCGTTGAGGCACAGCGGGAACCGACCATTTTGAGTCCAGGTTCCGCACGCAAATTTAGTAATGACGTCGAGAGAAGTGAGTTCCCCAGTGTACGCGATTGTCCGCGCAGGTGGCCGCCAAGAGAAGGTTTCCGTTGGAGACTTCGTTACCATGAACCGCGTCCCCGGTGGAGCCGGCAGCACTATTTCGCTGCCCGCGCTGCTTCTGGTGGACGGTGACAAGGTCACTTCCGCTGCCGCGGACCTGGCCAAGGTGACTGTTACGGCTGAGATCCTGGAAGACCTCCGTGGTCCCAAGATCGTCATCCAGAAGTTCAAGAACAAGACCGGTTACAAGAAGCGCCAGGGTCACCGTCAGGAACTGACCAAGGTCAAGATCACCGGCATCAAGTAACTTCGGTTACTCGTTCAGGTTTCCCCTCAGATTCCCAGAATTCCTAAGGCAGGCATATCAAATGGCACATAAAAAAGGCGCGAGCTCCACTCGCAACGGTCGTGACTCCAACGCCCAGTACCTCGGCGTGAAGCGCTTCGGCGGCCAGGTCGTTTCCGCAGGCGAGATCATCGTCCGCCAGCGCGGCACCCACTTCCACCCGGGTGCAGGCGTAGGCCGTGGCGGCGACGACACCCTGTTCGCACTGACCCCGGGAGCCGTTGAATTCGGTACCCGCCGCGGTCGCCGCGTTGTTAACATCGTTGCTGCTGCAGCTGCAGAGTAACAACCAGATCTGTTGCGGTGGAGCGGACCATTGGTCCGCTCCACTGTTCTTTTAACCGCATTACAATCATCTTGACGTTCCTGACGTCCGGAAACAGCAAGAGGAGATCCACGTGGCCAGCTTTGTAGACCGGGTAGTACTGCACGTATCCGGCGGTACCGGCGGCCATGGGTGCGTCTCTGTACACCGTGAAAAGTTCAAGCCGCTGGGCGGTCCCGACGGCGGCAATGGGGGCAACGGCGGCGATGTCATCCTGCGCGTGGACCCCCAGACCACCACGCTGCTTGACTACCACCACGCACCCCACCGTCACGCCACCAACGGCGGGCCGGGCATGGGCGACTGGCGCGGCGGCAAGAACGGTGAAACCCTCATCCTCCCCGTCCCCGAAGGCACTGTGGTCAAGGCCAAGGACGGCACCGTTTTGGCGGACCTGGTCAGCCCCGGCATGGAGTATGTTGCTGCTGCCGGCGGCATCGGCGGACTGGGCAACGCTGCCCTGTCTTCCCAGAAGCGTCGTGCTCCCGGCTTCGCGCTGCTGGGCATCGAAGGCGAGTCCAGTGACATCATCCTGGAACTGAAGTCCATTGCGGACATCGCCCTGGTGGGCTTCCCGTCGGCCGGAAAGTCCAGCCTGGTCGCTGCCATGTCTGCAGCCCGCCCCAAGATTGCCGACTACCCGTTCACCACGCTCATCCCCAACCTCGGTGTTGTGCAGGCCGGCGAGGTCCGCTTCACCATCGCGGACGTTCCCGGACTGATTGAGGGCGCAAGCGAAGGCAAGGGACTGGGGCACAACTTCCTCCGTCACGTTGAGCGCTGCGCCGCCTTGGTGCACGTCCTTGACTGCGGCACGCTGGAATCTGACCGCGATCCGCTTGCGGACCTCGCCATCATCGAAGCAGAGCTTGAGAAGTACGCCGTTGACATGAGCTACGCCGGCACGGACGGCGAAGTGGTTCCCCTGAACCAGCGCCCCCGGCTGGTAGCCCTGAACAAGGTGGATCTTCCGGACGGCCGCGACATGGCCGGATTTGTCCGCCCGGACCTGGAAGCGCGCGGCTACCGCGTCTTTGAAGTCTCGGCCACCAGCCATGAGGGCCTCCGCCAGCTCGGCTTCGCGATGGCAGAGATTGTCAAGGCGGCCCGCGAGAACCTGGCAGCCGCACCGCCCAAGGTCCAGCCGCAGGTGCTGCGTCCGCGTGCCGTCAATGCTGCGGGATTCCGCATCCGCCGCGAAGAGCAGAACCTGGAACCGCTGTTCCGCGTGATCGGTGAAAAGCCTGTCCGCTGGGTTAAGCAGACCGACTTCACCAATGAGGAAGCCATTGGCTACCTCGCTGACAGGCTGGCCAAGCTCGGCGTCGAAAACGAACTCTTCAAGCAGGGTGCCAAGCCAGGCGATGCCGTGGTCATCGGTGAGGATGACGGCGTCGTCTTCGACTGGGAGCCGACCATGATGGGCGGTGCGGAACTCCTTGCCGCCTCGCCTCGGGGCACGGACATCCGCTTCGCCGACATCGGCGATCGCCCCACGCGTGGCCAGAAGCGCGAGGAACAGCAGGAGCGTAAGGACGCGAAGGCCGCCGCGCGCGCCGAACTCGAGACCGAACGCAAAGCGGGCATTTGGACCGAATCGGTCAGTAAGCGCCGGTCCGCCAATCAGCCGCTCCGAGAGAGCGGACTGGCCTCGGAAGACGATGCCTAGCCCCGCCCTGGCCAGCCAGCCCGCAGCAATTGACCGCAGTGTGCTGGCCAGTGCGCGCCGGATTGTGGTCAAGGTCGGTTCGTCGTCCCTGACCAGCATCAAGGGCGGCATCTCCGAAGAAGCGCTCACGGCGCTGGCCGATGCCCTCGCCGCCAAGCGGAACAGCGGCACCGAGATCATCCTGGTGTCCTCGGGCGCCATCGCCGCGGGACTGGCCCCGTTGGGCCTTGCCAAGCGGCCGCGCGACCTTGCCACGCAGCAGGCCGCGGCCAGCGTGGGGCAGGGGCTTCTGATGGCGCGCTACACGCACGCCTTCGGGGCGCATGGCGTGACAGTCAGCCAGGTCCTGCTGACGGCAGATGACCTGATGCGCCGCAGCCAGCACACCAACGCGCTCCGCGCCCTGGACCGGCTCCTGAACCTTGGCGTGGTTCCAGTGGTTAACGAGAACGACACCGTCGCCACCCACGAGATCCGTTTCGGCGACAACGACCGCCTTGCTGCCCTCGTAGCCCACCTGGTACGCGCTGATGCCCTGGTGCTGCTCTCCGACGTCGATGCCCTGTACGACGGTCCGCCGTCAAAGGGTGCCAGCAGGATCCCGCTGGTTGCCGGACCCCAGCACCTGGAAGGTGTCTCCATTGGCGCGGCCGGAAGGGCAGGAGTCGGGACCGGCGGCATGATGACCAAGGTCGAGGCCGCCACGATCGCCGCCGGCTCGGGTATTCACGCGTTGGTGACCTCCACGGCCAACGCCGCCAAGGCGCTGGCAGGGGAGGACGTCGGCACCTGGTTCACCGTGAATGGCGCCAGGAAGCCTGTGCGGCTTCTCTGGCTGGCCCACCTGGCGTCGATCCATGGGCGCCTGCTGCTCGACGCCGGCGCCGTCAGGGCCGTGCGGGACCGCCACACTTCGTTGCTGCCGGCTGGCATTTCCGGGGTAACCGGGGACTTTGAAGCCGGGGACGCCGTGGAGATGGCGGGACCGGACGGTACTGTCATAGCCCGGGGCCTGGTGAACTACTCTGCCGGCGAACTCCCGCAGATGCTGGGCCGGTCCACGAGGGATCTGGGCAAGACCCTGGGGCGTGGTTACGATCGCGAAGTTGTTCATGTTGACGACCTGGTGCTCCTCTAGGCGTGAGGCTCGCTAAACTTGAACCATGACTGAGGCATTGACCGACCACAACGCTGCCAAATCCGATGCTGCCGATTCCAAGGCTGCCATTGCCGACGCCTCCATTGCTGATGGTGCCGTCGCGAACGCCGCAGCTGCCCCGGAAAGCACGCCGATGGATGCTGCCGGCGTTGAGGCGGCAGTCCATGCCGTGGCGGATCGTGCCCGTAAGGCATCGCGTCCCATGTCCCGTGCCAACCGGGCGTGGAAGGACCGTGCACTCCGGGCCATAGGCAAGGCGCTCGTGGAGAACAAGGCGTCCATCCTCGCTGCAAATGCCCAGGACGTCCGTGCCGGCAAGGCCAACGGCACGTCCGTGGCCTTGCTGGACCGCCTGACCCTGAGTGATGCACGGATTGACGGGCTCGTCGCTGCCCTGGAGAACCTTGCCAACCTGCCCGATCCCGTAGGCAATGTGGTGCGCGGCCAGACCCTTCCCAATGGCCTTCGCCTGCGCCAGGTCAACGTGCCCATGGGTGTGGTGGCAGCCATCTATGAGGCCCGCCCCAACGTAACCGTGGATATCGCCGGCTTGGCACTCAAGAGCGGCAACGCCGTGATATTGCGGGGCGGCAGCGCTGCCGCCGCCACAAATGAAGCCCTTGTCCATGTGCTCCGTGGCGCGCTGGATTCCGTTGGCCTTCCTGCCGATGCTGTGCAGACCATCGACCAGTATGGCCGCGACGGCGCCAACGTCCTCATGCGGGCCCGCGGCAGGGTCGATGTCCTGATTCCCCGCGGTGGCCGCGAACTGATCCAGACCGTCGTCACCAATTCCGCTGTCCCCGTCATCGAGACCGGCGAAGGCAACGTCCATATCTTCCTGGACGAGTCCGCGAACGAGGACATGGCTGTTGACATCCTTCTGAACGCCAAGACCCAGCGGCCCAGCGTCTGCAACACCGTGGAGACGCTGCTGGTGCACTCCGGGTCAACGGTGCTTCCCGCCGTCGCAAAGGCGCTTGCCAGGGCCGGCGTCAGGCTGCACGTTGACCAGAGGATCCGTGAGAACCTACCCGACGGCGTGACTGCAGAGGACGCCACGGACACCGACTGGGGCACCGAGTACATGGACCTGGACCTTGCCGTAGCCATGGTGGACAGCCTTGACGATGCCGTGAAGCACATTCGCACGTGGTCCACTGGCCACACGGAAGCCATTGTGACGAACAATCTCGCCAACGCCGAGCGCTTTATTGCCGAAGTTGATTCCGCTGCTGTCATCGTCAACGCCTCCACGCGTTTTACCGACGGCGGCGAACTTGGCCTGGGTGCCGAGGTGGGCATCTCGACCCAGAAGCTTCACGCCCGTGGTCCCATGGGCCTGACCGAGTTGACCACCACCAAGTGGATCGTGCAGGGCGAAGGCCAGGTCCGCGGGTAGCAGCGGGAGCCGGTTGGGAGCCGGTTGGGGGCCCACGCCGGCGAGGGGCCCGACCTGAGCGGAGCGAGGGTTGGGAGCCGGTGGGGAGTAACATAGTACAGAAGTCCGGAACGGCTGAATCATCCGCCGTCAAAATTCCTTGAACATTAGGGGAGAACATGCTGCTCGAGCAGATCGCCATGACCGTTGCCGCCGCAAGCGAGGCCGAACACGAGGAATTGGCGCCGTTGTGGGCGGATCCGCTGGTCTTTGGTCTGGTCATGTTCGCCTTCCTGCTGGTCCTCCTGTTCATCACCTGGTCCTATTCCAACCTCGGGAACCGTCACGCAGCCGTTGAGGAGCACGCGGACCCGCACCGCCAGCACCCCAACAAGCACGATCACGGCCAGGGACACTGAACGTTCCCATAGTGCTTCCCAAAGGCAATGGAACGGGCCGGCTGAGGCTGGGCGTGATGGGTGGGACCTTCGATCCCATCCACCACGGGCACCTCGTTGCCGCCAGTGAGGTGGCGGCAAAGTTCGGCCTGGATGAGGTAGTTTTCGTTCCCACAGGGCAGCCCTGGCAGAAGTCGCACAAACGGGTTAGCTCCGTTGAGCACCGGTACCTCATGACGGTGATCGCCACGGCATCGAATCCCCGCTTCACGGTGAGTCGGGTCGATGTCGACCGTCCGGGTCCGACATACACCATCGATACCCTGCGGGACCTCAGGAGCCAGCGCCCGGATGCGGACCTCTTCTTCATCACCGGTGCCGATGCTTTGGCGCAGATCCTGTCCTGGAAGGACATCGACGAGCTGTGGTCGCTGGCGCACTTTGTGGGAGTGACCCGTCCCGGCCACGTGTTGGACGGGATGGGACGCAAGGACGTCAGTCTCCTGGAGGTCCCGGCCATGGCCATCTCCTCCTCGGACTGCCGGGCACGCGTCGCAGAGAACAACCCTGTCTGGTATCTGGTACCGGACGGGGTGGTGCAGTACATCGCAAAGTATGGGCTGTATGCGGGTGGGAAATCCGCGATTGACCAGCAGCCAGAAACGTCCGCCGAATCCGCCAGTACTGAATGAGTTTGTTATGAGTCAGGAACAGCCACCACTGCGGAGCCGTCGCGAACTGCGGCAGGCCCGTGCCGAGGCCGCGCCGGAATCCGGCCTGACAGCAAGGCAGCAGCAAGCGCCGCCGCCGCGTACGGATCGGGTCCGCCGGGTTTCCGCCAACCCCGCGGACTCCGTTCCGGAGCGTGGAGGGGAGCGCTCCTCGCAGGTCCGTGCGCGCGACAGGGCTGCCCTTCGCGCCATGAAGGAACAGCAGGACAGGGAAGACCTGGAGCTCAGCACCGGGCCGCCTACGCGCCGTCAGATGCGTCTGCGCCAGTTGCAGGAACAAAGTTCGACGTCGGCAATACCGGTAGTGCGTGCTCCCGGCCGGGAGCCACAGCCAGACGCCAGCGGAATGACCGTGGAGCAAGCCCTCGCCGCCCGTTCAGACCTTGCGGAGCAGGCAAAAAGCCACCTGGCGCGGCTGGAACAGTCTTCCGCGGCGGGTCCGGAAACTGTGGATCCGGAGATCCTGAAGGAGCAGTTGGCCCTGGCTGAGCGGGCTGCTGTCATCAACCGCAGGAAGGTTGACCAGCAGCCCCTGGCGGATCCGAATTCCGCAACCCCGGGCCGTTCCGATCCTGCTGAAGCCAGCAATCTCGGAATGGTTACGCCGCTGGAGTTTGTCCAGGTTCCTGGCGTGGAGCGGCCAGTGATGAAGCCTCCGGCTACCTCGTTCGTTCCGGTGGTGACCCAATCCCGGCCCAAGCTGGCGCCGTCGGATGTCAGCAGGGCGGAAACTTCCAGCGGACGTTCCTGGGTTATTGCCCGTGCGGAGGCTGCCGCACGGGCCGCGGATCGCCGCCCCGCAGCCCAGGCCCCGTCAGCTTCCCGTCCCGAGCCTGAACTGCCTGCCGCGCAATTCTTCGAGGAGCAGGCGCCCATCGCTGCCAGTAGCGCCTACGGGCTGGAGCCGCTGGACGCCGCCACGGCTGGACTGGCCCGCGCACAGCGGATGAAGTACATCCAATACGGAGTCCTTGCGTTTGGTGCCCTGGCACTTGTTGCAGGACTCGTTCTCATCATCAGCGGTATGACGCGCTAAAGCGTCGTTTCTGCACATTCTTAGCTTTAGAAAACCAACAAGGAGTCCCGTGACTGCAATCGATTCATCCGTAGAATTAGCCCGCCACGCAGCCAGGGCGGCAGCAGACAAAATCGCCCAGGACATCGTGGCGCTGGATGTCAGCGAGCGGATGGCCCTGACCGATATCTTCGTGATCGCCTCTGCCCCCAGTGAGCGCCAGGTCAATGCCATCGTTGACGGCATCGAGGAGGAGCTTAGCAAGCTGAACCGCCAGCCGGTCCGCCGTGAGGGCAGGTCGGGCGGGCGCTGGGTCCTGCTCGATTACTCAGACATCATCATCCACGTCCAGCATGAGGAAGATCGCGTCTTCTACGCGCTGGAGCGGCTCTGGAAGGACTGCCCCGTGGTGGACCTGCAGCTTGCTGGCGATGCATCCGCCAGGCCTGCAACGTCCGGGGACTCCCTCTAAACAGGCCGCTAACCGGGCAATATTCCGGATTTGGAATTTTCGGAAATGCTGTTCTAAGATATTCGAGTTGCTCCGGAGGAATCCGGTTCAATATCCGGCATTTTCCGGGGCTGTGGCGCAGCTGGTAGCGCACCTGCATGGCATGCAGGGGGTCAGGGGTTCGAGTCCCCTCAGCTCCACCAGAATAGCTCTTATGCAAGAATGCCCCGCCTGATGGCGGGGCATTTTTCGTTCCCGTCAGGGCCGCTTCGACCTGATCCCTTCAAGAACCTCGGGCAACGAAGTGACGCCATCAGAGGCAAGGAAATGGCCCGCTCCCGGGACTACCAGGGCGGGTATTCCGAGGAGGTCGGCAAGGTGCTCGGTATGGCCAGCCGGTACATAGGGGTCCTCGTCTGACCGGATAATTGTGAGACGACTGATGTGGGTACTGAGTCCCTTCGTGTCACAGCCCTGTCCGATGTAGCCGTTTAGCTCCGGGAGTGCAGGCAGGGGGTCGACGAAGCCGGCGACCAGTACCAGGGTTCCAAGGCGCCACTGGCCCGGCAAGGAGCGCAAACAGCGCAGCACGGTAAGGCAGCCCAGGCTGTGCGCGACAATTATTGAGTGCTCGTCCGGCGTACCCAGGTTGCGGCGCATGGCGTCCATCCACTGCCCGGTGTCCGGGTTTTGCGGGTTTGGAAGGGCCGGAACTGTGCTCGGGATGCCATCGGCTCGAAGTTGCCGGGCCAGCCAGCCGAACCAGTGGTCTTCGGGGGTTGCGGCATAGCCATGGATGATTGAAGCGCGCTGCCGCGTTGTGTCGGTTGCCATGCACAGGACAATATGGCTTCACGGTAGCGTGAAGGTCAATAAACGAGGAGGAATCAACGGTGCTGATCAGCGAACTCGCCACGTTGACCGGGTTAAGCGCCCGCGCGCTGCGTCACTACGAGGAGCAAGGACTATTGGCCCCGGTCCGTAACAGCAGCGGGTACCGGGTCTACTCCGAGCCGGACGTCACCCGCGTAGCGCAGATCAGGGCGATGATCTCCGCCGGTTTGGGAACCGCAACGATTCAGCGGTACCTCGACTGTGCGCGCTCCGGCGATCACGGCGTTTTGCTGGAGATGTGCCCGGCACTGCGTGCAGAGCTGGATTCCATTGCCAGGCGCCTCAAAGCCAGGCACGTCGAACTCCTCGAGACACAGCAGCGATTGAGCGAGCTGGCGTCAGCCAGGTGAGTCGTTATGCAGGGGCCGTAGCCTGCCGCACCCGCCGCAGTGACGGCCGGTCGGTGAGCGGCAACCTGGCGAGACTTGGTAGATTTCGGGGTATTTCCGTTGGGCCATTGCATGGCGGCGCCCCGCCGATGGACCATGGGGCATGACCTTAGTCCGCATCCGTCGCAGTTCCCTGGCCGTTGCCGTGACTGCGCTGGCGCTTGCCGCTGGCGGCTGCTCCAACACTTTCGGGAAAGAGCCGCCCTGCATGCCGCCGGACTATTCGGTCAGCCCGGAGAGCGCCATGCCGGGGGAGACGGTGACTGTTGCCGCCGTTGATGTGGACTGCAATCCCCGCTACGGTAAGGACGCCCTGATCCAGATCAGCGTCATTGACCAGGCGGGCACTGAAGTGAATACTGCCACCACGGACATGAATGATGGCGGCGGATTCAGCTACTCCTTTGAAGTGGCCGCACAGGCGGCCCCCGGGTTGGCACAAGTGACGGCCATGCCCTATGGAATCGACTGGTGCGACGACACCGGCACCAACAACAGGGTGGCGGGAGCGGCAGCGAACTTTGAGAGGGTTTCATGTGCGATACCGGTGAAGCCACTGACCATCACTACCGGCGCCCGGTAGTCCGACGAAGCGGGCCGCCAATTAGGTCCCGCCGGGATTCTGCACTAAGCTAAACGGGTTGCTTCCGGTGCCGAAGATTGGCTTGGGAGCACGTGTTCGGGGCTGTGGCGCAGCTGGTAGCGCACCTGCATGGCATGCAGGGGGTCAGGGGTTCGAGTCCCCTCAGCTCCACCGATCACACCCCGGTCCGCGGACCGGGGTGTTTTTTGTTGCCTCCCCGGAGATGGGAAATCTACCGGTGCCCCTTGGCCGCAACGGCGCTGTAACCAGCACCGCTATTGCTAACCTGAGCCGCGAAGCCGCAGGATGCCCCGACTATCATTGTCAGGTGACTTAAGCCCTCGCGCCCACAAGCTGGCCGGCGGTGGCCCCATGCAACGCAAATTACCAGTAGCGAAGAAGGTCCAGCTGAACACCGAACCGCAGCAGGCCGGCGTCGTCGTCATCGGCGCCGGCCAGGCCGGCCTTTCTGCCGCCTACCACCTGCAGCGCCGCGGTCTTGTCCCGGCGGGTACTGACGCGGCCCGGGACGCCGCCAACACCGGAAGTTATGTGGTGTTCGACGCCGAGGAAGGACCCGGAGGTGCATGGCGGCACCGCTGGAAGAGTCTGCTCATGGTTACGGTCAATGGCATCAGCGACTTGCCGGGGATTCCCAAGCCCGACATCGATCCCTGCGAACCCAGTTCCGAATTCCTCACGCGCTACTTCGGCGGCTACGAACAGGAGCTGAGATTGGCGGTGCAGCGGCCGGTAAAGGTGGCAAAAGTCAGCAGAGCCGATGAAGATCCTTCCGGCCAGCTGCTGCTCGAGACTTCTGCAGGGTTATGGTCAGCCGCTGCCGTCATTAATGCCACCGGCACCTGGACCCGGCCGTTCTGGCCAATCTACCCCGGCCAATCAAGCTTCCAAGGACGCCAGCTCCACGTTGCCGATTACGTCTCCGCTGAGGAGTTCCGTGGCCGGCACGTCATCGTGGTGGGCGGCGGCATTTCCGCAGTCGGCCTCCTCGAAGAAATTTCCAAGGTGACCACCACGAGCTGGTTCACCCGCCGCCCGCCGGTATGGCGCGATGGCGAATTTGATTCCCAGGCGGGCCACGACGCAGTTGCCCTGGTGGAAGAACGCGTACGGCAGGGACTTCCGCCGCAAAGCGTCGTCTCCGTGACCGGCCTGATATGGACTCCTGCACTGCGGGCAGCAGCAGAGCGCGGTGCCTTGGACAGGCAGCCAATGTTCACTGCCATCGAGCCCGACGGCGTCAGGCTGGCGGACGGCAGCCTGCTCAAGGCCGACGTGATTTTGTGGGCCACCGGGTTCCGGGCCGAACTGGAGCACCTCGCCCCACTGCATCTCCGGGGACCGGGCGGCGGCATCGCCATGAACGGAACCCAGGTGGCTGCGGAGCCACGCGTGCACCTGGTGGGCTACGGTCCGTCGTCGTCCACGATCGGAGCCAACCGGGCAGGCCGGGCCGCGGTCAGCGCGATCCTCCGGCTGCCCGCACTGGCAGGCACGTCGAAAGGGACCAGGACATGACTTCCCATTCCATAGAGGCGCTGTTTGAGCAACTGCGCCGTTTCCCGGACATCGAAGCGGAGAACCTGCAGTCCTGGGATGCCACCGACCGGCTCCTGCTCGAGGCAGCCTTTGAGCTGCCTGCCGTGCAGGGAGCTTCAAAGCGTCCTGTTCTTGCCGTCATCGGCGACCGTTACGGCGCGCTCACCCTCGGTGCGCTTGGACATCCCGAACATCAGGCCTTCAGCGAAGTCCGAGTCCACCAGGACCTCACCACCGGAATCCGCGCGCTTGAGCATAACGCGGCGGCAGCGGGGTTGACCGGCTGGCGGCAGCTGCCGCTGGGGGAGGAGCTGCTGGCTGGCGCCGGCGTCGTACTTCTTCAGTTGCCCAAGACGCTGGCTGAACTTGAGGAAATTGCGGAAGCCGTAGCGCGCTGGGCACTGCCGGATGTCACGCTGTTGGCGGGCGGCCGCGTGAAGCATATGAGCCTGGGTATGAACGCTGTCCTGGAGCGGTACTTCGGCCGCGTCCAGCCACAACTGGCGCGTCAGAAGTCGCGGTTGATCGTTGCAGACCGGCCATTGCGGCCGGAGGGCCAACCCAGGTTTCCGGTGCGCGAGTACAACCAGGAACTGGACCTGACAATAGCTGCCAGGGGAGCGGTTTTTGCCGGCACCCGGCTGGACATCGGCACCCGCTTCCTACTCACCTTCCTCCCGCAGATGGCCGCGGCAGACCATGCCGTGGACCTGGGCTGCGGCACCGGAATCCTGGCCGCCATGTATGCCCGGCACAATCCAGCCGCGCAGGTCACCGCCACGGACCAGTCCGCTGCCGCTGTGGACTCCGCGCGCGCCACCGCTGAGGCGAACGGGCTGGCAGGCCGGATCAACGGCCTGCAGGACGACGCTCTGTCCACCCTGGCGGACGCCAGCGTGGGCCTGGTGCTGCTGAACCCGCCTTTCCACCTGGGCAACTCGGTGCATTCCGGTGCAGGGCTCAAACTGATCGAGGCGGCGGGCCGGGTACTCAAGCCCGGGGGCGAGTTGTGGACGGTGTTCAACAGCCACCTGGGCTATTTGCCCGCCCTGCAACGCACGGTGGGCCAAACGAGTGTGGCAGGCCGGAACCCGAAATTCACAGTGGCGCTCAGCGTCCGGACAGAACGGTGACGTACCATTTCAAACACTAACCGAACCGCTTAGGGGATAACGTGAGAGAGACCCGCCAGCCATCGCCAAGGCGCGGCACCAACCTGCCGCGGATGGGCGACTTCAACCTCACCGTCATCCTCGATGCGATCCGCCGCTCCACCGGGGGGCTCAGCCGCGTGGAACTGGCCCAGATCGTCGGGCTGTCACCCCAGACCATTTCCAATATTTCCCGGCGCCTCCTGGACCAGCACCTTATTGTCGAGGCCGGCAAGGAAGGCAACGGACCGGGCAAGCCCCGCACCATCCTGCGGCTAAACCCTGGCGGCCAGTACGCGATCGGCGTCCACCTGGATCCCGCCGTGACCACCTTCGTTGTCCTGGACTTGGTGGGCGAGGTGGTCCAGCATGCAAGGATTACGACGCCGGGTGGCACCAATCCGACGGCGGTGATCGCCACGATCGCCAGCACCATCGAGACCCTGATCACCGATTCCGGGGTGGACCGCAGCCGGATCGCAGGTGTTGGCGTTGCAGCACCGGGACCCATCGACTTGAACCAGGGCACTTTGGTGAACCCCCCGCTGCTGCCGGGATGGGACCGGGTGGAACTGCGCGATGCGCTCCGCGACGCCACCGGCTACCCGGTGCTGGTGGACAAGGACGTCACCAGTGCCGCCGTGGCAGAGACCTGGGCCGGCGGACCAAGCGGGGCCGGCAGCTTCATCTTTATGTATATGGGAACAGGCATCGGCTGCGGCCTGGTCCTCAACGACGAGGTAGTCCGGGGCACGTCCGGGAACGCCGGTGAAATCGGCCACATCATGGTTGACCCGGACGGCCCGGAGTGCGACTGCGGCCTCCGGGGTTGCGTCAAGTCCTCCTGCATACCCCAGGCATTGGTGGCAGAAGCTGCCGCTGCCGGGATTCTCGACGGGCCGTTGGACGGCCTCAGCGCGGCAGAGATCCAGGACAACTTTGCCCGGCTGTGCCAGCTGGCCGATGACGGCAATAGTGCAGCGGCAGCTATTTTGGACCGTTCAGCCGTCCTGGTGGCGCGGGCCGCTTCCGTAGTGGCGAATGCCCTGGATGTGGAGCGCGTGGTGTTCGGCGGGCCGTTCTGGGCACACATTTCCGCACGCTACCTGGCCGCAATCGCGGACGCCATCAATGACGCCAGCGCCGCCGCCGTGATCCATGACGTCGAGGTGGTGAGCTCCGGCGTCGGCGAAGACGTAGGCGCTGTAGGCGCCGCTTGCCTGGTGCTGGAGCACACGCTGGCCCCGCGGGCCCAGCGGCTTCTGCTGGAAACCTGACACGCTCCGCTGCGACTCGCGGCAACCCTGCGTCAGTCGATGTCTTCGAAAACAACCCCGTAGGGGAGTGTCTCGTCAATGCGGGCCTGGTGGCCCGTGGTGCCGATGTTGTAGGTGACCCGGACGCCGTGCAGCTGGTCCGCTGTCGACTGTTGCAGGACCGGTCGGATGGCCGCCTGGACCCTCTCGCTCTGGTTGGCGAGGTATTCGCTGTAACTTGCGGGAAGCTCTTTCATGGCATCAGGGTAGTCCTCAAAGGCCGCAATGGGGAGGCCTCCCCATTGCGGCCTTGGAGGCCGGGCCGCTTGGATAGGATGGCCGGTGGCGAACCTCATCTCACCCAGACAGCAGCAAGGGGCTAATTCAGTGCAACTGACCAGCGAGACAGCCAGAATAGATGCCGTTGAAATGGCCCGGGCTGTGCAGGTGGTTGCTAACATCTCCCGGAGCTTCGAAGCCAAGGTGGTAGGGCAGGCCAGGCTTCGCGAGACCTTGTTGATCGGCCTTCTGACCGGTGGCCACATCCTGCTGGAAAGCGTTCCCGGGCTGGCCAAGACCACCGCCGCGCAGACCATCGCGGATGCGGTGAGCGCTGACTTCCGCCGTATCCAGTGCACGCCCGACCTCCTTCCCAGCGACATTGTGGGCACGCAGATTTACGACGCCGGCAAGGGGACTTTTGTCACCCGGCTGGGCCCGGTGCACGCCAACATAGTCCTGCTGGACGAAATCAACAGGTCCAGCGCCAAGACGCAGAGCGCCATGCTGGAGGCCATGCAGGAAAGGCAGACCTCCATCGGCGGCCAGGAGTACAAACTCCCGTCACCGTTCCTGGTGCTCGCTACGCAAAACCCCATCGAGCAGGAAGGCACCTACCAGCTGCCTGAAGCCCAGATGGACCGCTTTATGCTCAAGGACGTGCTGGATTACCCCAGCCCCGTCGAGGAAATGGAAATTATCCGTCGCCTCGATGCCGGCGTCTTCAGCCAAGACCAAAAGCCTGCGGCCGCGGCATCGCTCGACAGCGTGATCGGCGTCCAGCAGCTGGTGGGCCGGATCTACCTGGACCCGGCCATCCTCAACTTCATTGTCGGACTGGTGTATGTCACCCGCAATGCCGGCAGCTACATCGACCAGCGGCTCGCGGGTTTCATCGAGTTCGGTGCCAGTCCGCGTGCCAGCATCGCCTTCAGCCAGGCGGCCCGTGCTCGGGCGCTGCTGCACGGCAGGGACCACGTGATCCCCGAAGACGTCAAGGCGCTGGCACACCGCGTCCTCCGGCACCGGCTGATCCTGGGGTTCGAGGCCGTGGCCGAGGGCGTCCCGGTGGAATCGGTGATCGACGCCATCGTCGCCGCCGTCCAGACCCCCTGACGCATGGCAGCCCTCCTGCAGCGCGTTAAGTCGAAGATGTTTATCTTTGCCCATAGAAAGGTCCGTGGACTGCTCGACGGCGAATACGGTTCAGTGTTCAAGGGCAGCAGCCTGGACTTCGACGATCTCCGCGCCTACGTGCCGGGGGACGATGTCCGGGCCATCGACTGGAAAGCCACCGCGCGGCATGGCTCGCCCCTGATCCGGCGCTATGTGGCGGTGCGGAAACAGAACGTCCTGCTGGTCACGGATACCGGACGCAACATGGCGGCTGCCTCGCGCGGCGGGGAAACCAAAAAAGACCTTGCCGTCCTGGCCCTCGGCGTGATCGGCCTTTTGGCCCACAACCATGGCGATGCCGTGGGGCTGGTATCCGGAGACTCCCAAGGATCCAGGCACCTTCCGCCCAAGTCCGGGGAAGCGCACCTGGAACGGTTGTTGCGTGACGTGGACACCGCCTCGCTGACCTCGTCGCGGAGCAGGCTTCAGAACCAACTCGAATACATCGCTTCCACCTTCGGCCGGCGGATGCTGCTGTTTGTTGTGGCGGACGAGGTCGCCGCGGATGCAGGCCTGGAGAAAGTGCTCCGGCGCCTGCGGGCACAGCATGAAATCCTGTGGCTGACCATCCGGGACGCAGAACTGGTTTCCGCAGCCGGGGACGCCATGTTCAGCGTGGATGGCCTCGCCCCGCTGCTCCGCCGCCTGGCCCAATCCCACGAGGTGGCAGAGGCCTACTCGGACTCGACAATCCGTAGGGACGCGGACCGGAGCGCCATGCTCCGCAGGGTGGGGATTTCCGAAGGGGAATTTGGCAGCAGCGGCGAGGTCATCCCTGCCCTGTTCGCCCTTTTGGAAAGGCACCGGCGTGCAGGATAACGACGGCTTTTACGGTCCACTGGCCTATGGTTCCTGGTGGGGCGTGTCAGGTGTGGTGGTGCTGGCCCTCGTTGCCGCATGGTTTGCCTATGTGCTCATGTCCACGCGCAGGCCCACCACTGGAAAAACCGCCCGCTTGACGCCGCAGGCCGATGGCGCCATGCTCCGCGACACGTACCTGGAGCGGATGGACGCCGTGGTCGAAGATGCAAGGTGCGGAAGGATCCCCTTGCGTACGGCGCACCAAGAGCTCAGCCTGCTCGTTCGTAAGTACGTCAGGGATGCCTCCGGGGTTGATGCGCCGCGAATGACCCTGGAGGAGATCGCCCGCCATCCGCTGCCCGGGCTTGCCGACGCCTTGGGACAGTTGTATCCGGGGGAGTTCGGATTGGAGCCGCTGCCGTCCATCGACGCCTCGGCGGCGGCCGCGAAGGCAGTGGTGGCCTCGTGGAACTGATCAACTGGTGGCTGTTGCCGCCTGCCGCCCTGCTCCTTGCAACAGCTGCGTGGTGGGCACTGAAGCGCCGGGCCCGCGCCCCCCGCGGAACGCCCGCAGCCCACACCCAACGACTGACCGCCCTTCCCGCCTACCAGAGCGCGGTCCGCCGCTACCGGATGCTTCTGGCGCTGCTGACAGTGGCCGGCGTCATGGTGCTGGTGGCCGCCGCCGTCGCCGCTGCCCGGCCGGTCCAGAGCGTGACGGACCGCCCGGAGCAACGCAACCGGGACATCATGCTGTGCCTGGACGCCTCCGGGTCAATGAGCGACGCCGACGCCGCCGTGCTCGGAGTCTTCCGGGAGTTGGCGGCTGAGTTCGATGGCGAACGGATCGGCCTGACGGTTTTCGACAGTTCAGCGGCCCAATTGTTTCCGCTCACCGATGACTATGAACTGGTGCTGGACCAGCTGGAGCAGGCGCAGGCCGCCTTCGAGGGGACGGCGGACAGTACTGCCATCCTCTCCGGGACGTGGTTGGGACCCGGCTCGTCCCTGATCGGCGACGGCCTGGCATCATGCGTGCAGGGCCTGCCGGGGCCCAAAGACGGATCCCGGCCGCGGTCGGTGGTGTTCGCAACAGACAATATGCTGGCGGGCGAACCGATTTTCACGCTGGAGGAAGCGGCGGGACTCGCATTGGACAAGGAAGCCCGCATCTACGCGTTGAACCCCGGCGATTTTGATTACGGCGATGCGGCAGACCAGCCCGGAAAGCAACTGCGCGCCGTGGCCGAGGGGAGTGGCGGCGCCTACTACAGCCTGGAGAGCAGTGAAGCGGTACCGGAGATCGTGCGGCAGGTCCAGGAAAGGGAGGCCGCAGCTGTCCAGGGTTCGCCCCGCCGCATCGTCCATGACCAGGCCGGTTGGCCGTTGGGAATCGCGCTGTTCGGCGGCGTGTTGCTGGTGGGCCTCGCGTGGAGGGCCGAGCGGTGACCTTCCTTCCGGTATTTCCTTGGTGGCTACTGGCTGCCGTTACGCTTGCGGCACTGTTTCCCGCCGTCGTAATTCTTGTACGCGCGTCCGCCTCCGGTGACAGGAGGATGCAGCTGCGCACGTGGCTGTTCCGCGGTGCCATGCTGATCCTGCTGGCAGTAGCGGCCGCCAGGCCGGGCACAGGCGGAGGAACGGTCCAGGCTACGGCAGTGGACGTGGACGTCTACCTTGTGGTGGACACGTCCAGCAGCATTGCCGCAGAAGACTTTGGAGACGGGACAAGGCTCGACGGCGTCCGACAGGACATCGCCGCGCTCGCCACGGAACTGGCTGGTTCCCGCTTTTCCATGATCACCTTTGATTCGGCCGCTGCCGTCAGGATGCCGCTGACCACGGATACCGGGGCAGTGGAAACGCTGGCGGCCGTGCTGGCGCCCCAGGTTACTGATTATTCGAACGGCAGCAGCATCACTGCGGCCGGACCCATCCTGGAGGAGCGGTTGAAGGCCGGCCGGGACAGCCATCCCGAGCGGCTGCGCTTCGTCTTTTACCTCGGCGATGGCGAACAGACCAGCGCGGACAAACCCGGCCCGCTGAAGGTGGATTCCTCTCTGGTGGATGGTGGAGCAGTGTTGGGCTACGGGACTGAAGACGGTGGCCGGATGCTGGAATACGCTGGCTTGCCGCTTTACGACGACGACACCGCAGGGGAGCCTCGAGGCTACATCCAGGACCGCTCGGGTGAAGTCGCCATGGACGCAATATCCCGGGTTGATCTGCCTGCCCTGCAGGAAATCGCCACCCAACTGGGGGTGCCGGTGGTGCACCGGCAGGCGGGGAGCCCGGCGTCGGAGATGCTGGTTGCGGCGCGCCCGGACCAGCTGCAGCGGGTGGCTGCGGCACCCGGAACGCAACACGAAGAATCGGTTCCCGGACGCGTGGAACTGTACTGGATTCCTGCCTTCGGCGCTTTCGTCCTCGCCGTCAGGGAAACCGCGCTGACAGCGAGGAAGCTGAAGGAGCTCGGGGGGAACACGATATGACACAGGAGACCGAGACCCGGGACGGGGCAGAGCCGGACCGGCGTCGGCTGGACCGGCGACGGAGGTTGCTGTTGTGGTCGGCCCTGCCGGTCCTGCTCGCGTTGCTGCTGGCGGCGAAGCTGCTCAGCGTGGCCCTGCTCAGTGCGCAGTCCGTCAACGCGTTTGAAAACCGGGACGCAGCGGCTGTGGCCGGGGCCGCAGCAGGATTAGACGTGGTGAACTTCCTGGAGACGCACAAGCAGGCCTTCGCGGAAGGGGATGCGCTGGTCCTGGCCGGGGACTTCGCCGGAGCCAGGCTATGGTTCGAGGAGTCGCTGGCGGCCGGTCCCGGCGCTGACGAATGCCGCGTCCGCGTGAACCTTACCCTCAGCATCGAGCGGCTGGGGGATGCCGCCGCAGAAGCGGGGGAGACTGCTGCGGCCACTCTGTTCCAGGAGGGCCTTGACGTTACCCAGGGAGCTCCGGAAGGTTGCTTTGCCGAAGGCGCCGACGCCACACCGGGCTTTAATGACGCAGGGGAAGGCAAACACCTGGCAGCGGCGCAGGAGCGGCTGCAGGAGAAGCTTGACGACGCCGGCAGCCGGGCAGGTGCCGAAGCCGAAGAGCCCCCGGGCACCGATCCGGAAGAAGAGCCTGAACCCGCCGATGCCGGACGGCAGAGCCAGCTGGAACGGCTCACGGAGATGGCAGGGCGCGCCCTTCAGGACCGGACTGAAAGCGAAGACCGCCAGAAGTATCTGGAAGACACAGGCCCCCCTGTCGATAAACCGTGGTGACGCATGAGGAGGAGCGTCAGGCCTCCGGATGAAAAACTCTGCCACCTACGTTATGACTGGCATGCAGCTGCCTTCGATTCCCGTCTCCATCCTGGACCGTGCCAATGTCCGGGAGGGGGCTACGGCAGATGCTCTTGCTGCCACGCTGCGGCGGGCAAAACAAGCCGAGCAGCTGGGCTATCACCGGTTCTGGGTCGCTGAGCACCACGGTGTGCCAGGGATCGCCGGTTCGGCGCCGACGGTGCTGATGGCTGTGGTGGCTGCACAAACCGAACGAATCCGTGTTGGTTCGGGCGGAGTTATGCTCCCGAACCATCAGCCGTTGGTCGTAGCCGA
This sequence comes from Pseudarthrobacter sp. TRD_SC_9, assembly GCF_055361265.1. Taxonomy (NCBI): domain Bacteria; kingdom Bacillati; phylum Actinomycetota; class Actinomycetes; order Micrococcales; family Micrococcaceae; genus Pseudarthrobacter; species Pseudarthrobacter sp. TRD_SC_9. The sequence goes on along the minus strand of NZ_CM143956.1, from coordinate 2,160,168 downwards.
GCAAATCGCCACCCTGCAGGCACTCTTTCCGGGTCGGATCGACCTCGGAATCGGACGCTCGGTGGGCTTCACGTCGGCGGTTCGGGCTGCGCTCCGACAGGACCGGGACGCCGCTGACCGGTTCGAAGCGGACCTGGCGGAATTGCTGGCTTACCTCAGCGGGACCTCCATCATGACTGCACGGCCCTACGACGACGGTGCAACCCCTCCTTTTGTTCTGGCTACCGGCAAAGGTGCTGACATCGCCGCCGACGCCGGTCTCGCCATTGTTGTTGGTGGCCCGATTTTCTCCGCCCGTAACGCGGAACGCGCCCGCGGCGTGCTGGAGCGTTACCGCAGGAGCTTCCGTCCCTCCACGTATTACCCGGAACCGTACGTGATACTTTCCACGAACGTGGCCGTGGCGGAGTCTTTCGAGCAAGCGCAGGATTTGCTGCTGCCTGAGGCCTGGGCGATGGCTGAATCGCGCACCCGTGGGCAGTTTCCGCCGCTTGTACCGGCGGAGTCCATCAGGGAACGGTCGATGACTTCCCGGCAACGGGACATCGTCGCCGAGACGCTGAGCGCGGCCGTGTATGGAACCGCCGAACAAGTGTCGCAGGGACTCAGCTCGTTGCTGGCGGCGACCGGCGCCGACGAACTTATGGTCACCACCAACACCTTCGACACGGCAGCCCTGGCAGATACGGACCGGGAGTTGGCCGGCCTTTTCGCGCTGCCAACCCTTGCCGTCATGAAGGGCAGGTCTGGTTAGTCCTTGACTACGTCTGATCGATCAGGAGCGTTCTACCGGGAGCCACAACTCACAGTTGGCTGTGCTGAAGTCCGCGGCACGGTCAAGTACCGCCACGATCGAGGGCCCGGGGCGCAGCCGCCAGGGGCTTGATGGAAACCAGTCGGCAGCTGTGGCTGCCCACGCCGCCTGGAGAACTGCAGGGTACTCACCCTCAGTGTGGAACACCGCCCAGGTGCCGGCCGGAACTTCGATCGCGTCAAGTCCCTCAGGCGTCGGAGTCGATGCTTCTACGGCGACGCCGTGGAGGTAGGTCAGCTCGCTGCCTTCGGTATAGTCCGGGTCGACGTCGGCACTGACCTGGAGCAGTCCCGCCGGGACAGTGTTGCTCAATTCCTTGAGCCGCGCGTGCGCGGCGGCCGGCAGTGCGGCGATGTGTGCTTGGATGTGGGGGCTGATTCCGCGATGGATGAGCGGCACACGGGCCGAGTGGCCGATGAGCCGGAATGCCGGTCGATCTGCGATTCGAGTGTCCAATGTGGTGTTCCCTTCGACTGTCAGGCTGAATCTGAGCTGTGGTTGCGTACGAAGGGGGCTCCGATGCCGGCGCATGTCGCTGGGGCCGACCCCATGCACTGATCGGAACGCCCGTGCGAATGCCTCGGTCGAGCCGTAGCCGTACCGCACCGAAATACTCAACAAGTCACCGTCTCCGAGAACGTCTGCCGCGGCGACGGCCATACGACGCCGCCGGATGTACTCGGAGAGAGGCATGCCGGCCAGCGATGAGAACATCCGCCGGAGGTGATATTCCGTAGTACCAAGGCCGATTGCCAACCTGGTTACGTCAATCTCGTCGGTCAGATGATCCTCCACGAACTCGACAAGTTGATTCAGGGCTGCGATCACGGTTCCCCCTTCGATGTCTATACTGCTTGGCATACCCGGCCGTCACCCGACTATCGCGGTCCGATCGAGTCGCTCCCACATCGCAGCGAGGCCGTGTTGCTGCTGCCGAATGACGCCAGTACCGGCAAAGGCCGCACCTGACCCAGATGCCGTTCCTGGGATCCTATGCATCCCCATCACGGCCGTCATCACCTTTCACCGTGTCATCCGGCGAACAATGTTCAGCTTTGGAGCTTCATTTGCCGTAAAAGTGCGTCTTAATTCGACAACTGACTTGTTCGCACCGGACGCCTCTCCTAGAGTTCAATACAAGTTACCGACGTAACGTGTCAGCGATCCTCCGATCAGGAGGGTGTGGGTGCCCCCATGTGGGCCTGACATTTGCTCACGGACCAACTTCATTTCAGGCGTACTCGTCGCGACTGCGCTCTGTTGGAGTTCCTTCCGTGCATCCCAAACTCAACACATTGAAACTCCCGCGACGTCCGCCTTTTGACGGTGGCCGTTACAGACGATCAGTGCCCCAGCCAAGGACGCAAATGTCACCACCAAGCCTTATTGACGCACATCCCGACCTCAGCGGTACAGCCCCCGTTGCGCTCTCCTACGAACTCTTCCCGCCGCGCTCGCCTGCAGCAGCAGAAAATCTTTGGAACACCATCCGGGAGCTCGAAAGCACCGACCCGGATTACGTCTCCGTGACGTATGGGGCCAGCGGCTCCAACCGGGACACAGCCGTCGAGCTTATTAACCGGTTGCTCCTTGAGACCACCCTGCGGCCGTTGGCTCACCTGACCTGTGTCGGCAACACGCCGCAGGAACTCGCAGAAATCATCGGCGAACTGTTGGACCATGGCGTTCGTGGCATCCTGGCTCTTCGTGGCGACCTTCCCCGGGACGGCGCGAAGCCGGTTGCCGGTTCGCTGCGGTACGCCCAGGACCTGATCGAGCTGATCCGCCGGGTGGAGCAGCGCCGTTCAGCATTGTTGTGCGCCGGCAAGATCGCCATCGGCGTGGCGGCGTACCCTACCCGGCATCCGGAGTCACCCACAGAGGCACACGACGTCGAGGTGCTGCTGGCGAAGCAGCGTTCCGGAGCGGACTTTGCCATCACCCAGGTGTTCTTCCGTACAGAGCAGTACGCCGACCTCGTCAGCCGGGCACGGCGTGCCGGGGTCACCATTCCGATCATTCCGGGTGTGATGCCGCTGACCAGCCTTCGCAGGGTCACCCGCCTTGGCGAGTTGACCGGCGTCGAACCTGCCCCGGAACTGTTGGAGCGCCTGGCCGCTGCGGACAGCGACGCCGAACGCCAGCGTATTGGCGTCCGCGCCACCGTGGATCTGGCTAACGCTGCACTCGACGCCGGTGCCCCCGGCCTGCACCTCTATACCTTCAACGAGCACCAGAGTGCCCTTGAGGTGCTGGACCAGCTTGCCCTGCCACGCAACCCGCGTAGTGCCGGGCGACGCCTGGCCGCCAGCCGCCAGCTCGCCAGCTGAGCTACCCCAAGTACCTTCCCCCTTTTTTGCCCGTCATCCATTGACGCAACAACCCCAAGGAATTTCTCATGACTGAACAGCGCACACCGTTCCCCGCAGCCTCCCTCCTGGGCTACCCCCGCATCGGCCGCCGCCGCGAATTGAAGAAGGCCGTCGAAGCCTATTGGGCCGGCAAGATCGACGCCACCGCCCTGGAAGCAACCGCGCTGGACATCCAGCTTGGCACCGCCCGGCGGCTGCAGGAACTCGGCCTGACCGAAGCGGCTGCCGTGCCCGGCACCTTCTCCTTCTACGACCAGGTACTGGACACCACCGCACACCTGGGCGCCGTACCGGCCCGTTTCGGAAAGCTCCTGGACGCCGAGGGCCAGCTGGACCTGGACGGCTACTTCACCCTGGCCCGCGGCAACGCGGAGCAGCAGCCGCTGGAAATGACCAAGTGGTTCGATACCAACTACCACTACCTGGTGCCCGAAATCGGCCCGGAGACCGAGTTTAAGCTCGCCTCCATCCGTAAGGTTGACGAGTTCGCAGCGGCCTTGGACAACGGCGTCGAAACCCGCCCCTACATCGTTGGTCCGGTCACGTACCTGCTGCTGTCCAAGGCATCCGACGACGCCCCTGCCGGCTTCGAGCCGTTGTCCCGACTTGAGGACATCCTGCCCGTCTACGTTGAACTGCTGGGCAAGCTGGCTGCTGCCGGCGCCAGCTGGGTGCAGCTGGACGAACCCGCGCTGGTGGTTGACCAGGACATCCCCGCTGCGCAGGTCCAGGCCGCCGTGGCCCGCGCCTACGAGGTGTTGACCGCTGCAGCTACCCGCCCCCAGATCCTGGTCTCCAGCCCGTACGGTTCCCTCGACGGCCAGCTCGGTACGCTTGCAGCCACCAACATCGACGCCCTGCACCTGGACGTCTTCAAGGGCGGCGTACCCTCGGCCGCCGCACTGGCCAGCCTGGGCAACAAGACCCTGGTTGCAGGAGTCGTGGACGGCCACAACATCTGGCGCAATGACCTCGCTGCTTCCGCCGCAAAGTTGGATACCCTGAAGGCCGCGGCCAACCGCGTTACCGTGAGCACTTCCACATCCACGCAGCACGTCCCGCACGATGTTGCCGAGGAAACCCAGCTGTCCGAGCAACTGCGCAGCTGGCTGGCGTTCTCGGACCAGAAGGCCGTTGAGGTCCGCACCCTGGCTGACTACCTCGCCGATCCCGCAGCCGCAGAGGCAGCCATCGAAGAGGCGTCTGCCGTCATCGCTTCCCGGGCAACTGCAGAGGGAGTCCGTCGCGACGACGTCCGCGCCCGTACCGCCGCGCTGACAGCCGCTGACTTCAGCCGCTCCGAGTATGGTGTCCGCGAAGCCGCCCAGACGGAGGCGCTGGCACTGCCGCCGCTGCCCACCACCACCATCGGCTCCTTTCCGCAGACGTCGGAAATCCGCTCCGCCCGTGCCCGCAACAACAAGGGCGATCTGACCAACGAGCAGTACGAGCAGCTGATGAAGGATGAGATCAAGCGTGTGGTCCAGCTGCAGGAAGAGCTTGGCTACGACGTCCTGGTGCACGGTGAGCCTGAGCGCAACGACATGGTCCAGTACTTCGCCGAGAACCTGGAAGGCTTCGACGTGACGGTCCATGGCTGGGTCCAGTCCTATGGCTCACGCTGCACGCGTCCTTCCATCCTGTGGGGCGACGTCACCCGCTCGGCGCCGATCACGGTTGCCTGGGCCGAGTACGCGCAGTCCCTGACCAGCAAGCCCATGAAGGGCATGCTCACCGGTCCGGTCACCATCCTGGCGTGGTCCTTCGTCCGGGATGACCAGCCGCTGGGCGAGACCGCTAATCAGGTTGGCCTGGCCCTCCGGGACGAGATCGCTGACCTCGAAGCCGCCGGCATCAAGGTTATCCAGGTGGACGAGCCTGCCCTGCGCGAACTCCTGCCGCTGCGCAAAGCCGACCACGCCGATTACCTCAAGTGGTCCGTTGACTCCTTCCGCCTGGCCACTGCCGGTGCCGCCGATGCCACCCAGATCCACACCCACCTCTGCTACTCGGAGTTCGGCGTGATCATCGACGCGATCGACGGCCTGGATGCCGATGTGACCTCGATCGAAGCAGCCCGTTCCCGTATGGAGGTTGTCCATGACCTGGAGAGCCACGGCTTCGGCCGCGGCGTTGGCCCGGGCGTCTACGACATCCACTCGCCGCGTGTCCCGGGCGAGGGCGAAGTTACCGAACTGCTGTCCACGGCTGTCAAGCACGTACCGTCGCGCCAGCTTTGGGTCAACCCGGACTGCGGCCTGAAGACCCGCGGCTACGCCGAGACTGAGGAGTCCCTGCGCAACCTGGTGAAGGCTGCCAAAACGGTCCGCGCCGGGCTGCTTGAAGCAGCCAGGTAGAGATCCGGTGATCGGGCTCGTCGAGATCCAGGTTTCCCCAAGCTCAACCACCGATTAGACAACGACCTCGGCCGGTCACCTTGCGAAAGGCGACCGGCCGGCGTCGTGCTTTAAGCATTTCTTCTGCCGTCATTGGGGATGTCAGGATTCCCAGAGGATTTCGTCGTCCACCACGCCGTCCTGGTCAGCCGAAGCCACGAGTACTTCATCGGTGAAGTGTTCGCCCAGGGTGAAATCCAACACGAAGTAGCGTTCAGGCGAGCCGGGGAAAATCCCCACGTGGCCGAGCCTGAGTGCCTTGAGGAAGACCTCGTTGGTCAGCTGACGCTTGTCAGTGACGCCGAAGACTTTCTGCAGGTGTTCGTCCTTGATGGCGTTGCAGTGGAAGTGGAGGTACTCCTGGGGGCTGGTGCCCTCCTGTTCGAGTTCCTCCGCGATCATCTGCAGTACCTCGTCCACCAGTTCCGGAAGGTACCGGAGCCGGTAGTCCACCTTATGCATCGCAGCTTCGTCAAAGTGGTCGTGCGACGTGATATTCAGATCCAGTTCCAGTGGTTGGCCGGCCAGCTCATGTTGGGCTACGAAGTAATGATCGCGGCCATGATTGAACTCAATTTCACCAAAATGACGGCTGGCTACCTTGTTCATGTCCTCAACATAGTCCCCGAACGCCGCTCATTCCAGCATTCTCGGCTAATTTGCCGAGCTGCCCAGGGTGCTGAACGTCTCGGCCAGCAGGTCCACGAACAATTGCACCCGGGCGGTCTTCTTGTCGTTGATCAGGAGGGCGAAGACGTTCCGGGCCAGTCGGATCTCCGGCACATCAAGGACCACGACGCCGGCCGGACGGTGCTGCAGTGCGAGCTCCGGAACCAGGGCCGCACCCAAGCCCGCTGCCGCCATTTCAAGGCTGGCGTGAAAGTCGTCACTGTGAGCCACCACCCGTGGGTGCAGGTTGCAGCTGACGAATAGCCTTTCGATGACCGTGGCGTCCGCGCTGCCGGGATGGTGCATAATCCAGGGCATTTCGGAGAGATGGACCGCGGCAACTTCAGCCTCCGCCCGAAAGCCCCAGGCAGCCGGGAGCACTACCCGGTAGTTGTCGTCGCCAATCCACTGGCGGTTGATCGTGTGCGGCCAGGCAAGTCCGGTCTGGCCCACCTGGAACACCAAGGCGAGGTCCAGTCCGCCACCGTTCCGCAGGCCCTGGATGGTCTGGCCCGGCTCGCCCACTGACACGGTCAGGTCAATTCCCAAATCCTTCCATGCCGGGTTCTGCAGGATGCGGGGGAGGACATAGGTAGCCAGGCTGGGAAAGATGCCGACCCGCAGGTCTTGCCTGGCCATGTCCCCGCTGCGCGAAGCGGCTGCCAACAGGGCGTCGATATCGGTCAGGACTTTGCTGGCGTGCCGGATCATCACCGCGGCTGCTTCCGTGGGAACCACGCTCCGGGCGGAACGTTTGAAAAGTTCGACGCCGGTATCGCGTTCCAGGGCGGACATCTGCTGGGAGACCGCTGACGAGGTATAGCCAAGCCGCGCGGCAGCCGCGGCGAAAGAGCCGAGCCGTACCACTTCGGTGAGGGTCTTCAGGTGAACAGGGTTGACCATCAGCGGTCCTTTCGTATGACACTACCTACCATAAGCGGTGCTGGTGGAGGCTCCTGTCATATTAGAGCAACGCGGATGCTGCCTCTGCCCGCCATGGGTAGGACTGTTGCGCCCCGTACCCCTTCACCGAAAGTGCCGCGACCGCAACAGCCAGCCCGGCTGCTCCCTCCAGCGTCATACCCTCTGCCAGTCCTGCAGCGACGGCACCCACAAAGGCGTCGCCGGCGCCCGTGGTGTCTACCGCTTCTACTGGCACAGGCGGTATATGGCTGGCACCTTCCGGCGTGGCCACCACCGCCCCCCGTGCACCAAGGGTGACCACGGCAGCGGCCACGCCGGCAGCGACCAGCGACTTCGCGACGGACAGTCCGCTGTGTACCGCGTCAACGTCATGAAGCGGTGGTGCCGCATCTTCTGCAGCGCCGCCGGTCAGGATTTGCAGGGCACCGACGGCTTCGTGTTCATTGACAATCAGGACGTCGGCTGCCCGGATCCGCGCTGCGCTGAGCGGGATTACGGGCGCGAGGTTCAGGACAACCCGGGCTTTCCCTTCTTGCAGTTGTGCGAGGGCGGATTCAACCGTGGCAATCGGCAGTTCGCCCTGAAGGACCACAACATCGCAGGAGTGCAGGCCGGGAAGTGCGGCTGCAACTGCTGCAGCGTCCACGTGCCTGTTGGCTCCGGGGATTACGACAATGCTGTTTTCGGCCTGCTGGTCAACACTGACCACGGCCAGACCGGTGGGGCCCTCAACGGTGGCCACCATGTCCAGGTTCACCCCGCTGTCCCGAAGCAGAGCGGTGGCCGGGCCGGCATTGGCGTCATCGCCCACCGCGCCAACCATGGTTACCTCCGCTCCCTGGCGGGCGGCAGCAACAGCCTGGTTGGCGCCCTTACCTCCGGGAGACAATGTTCCGCCGGTGCCGAGGACCGTTTCGCCGGCGCCGGGGAGGTGTTCAACCATCAGGAGCAGGTCCGCATTAATGGATCCGACGACGGCAACCGTGCCCTTCCGGGGCGTCATACGGTACTTCCCTCCACGGCGTCGCCGTCGTTTGTGCTGTTCTGCAGTGCTCCGGACAAACGGTGTTGCCGCCCGGCTAACGCATGCTGGAGCCGTCGGGTGGCCGGGTACAGCTCACGGTAGAGCTCATACAGCTCGTCATAGTTGTTCTGCAGGGCCGCCCGCGGGCGCACGCTGTGCGAGGGCTGGTTCCACTCGGTGATCGACACTGCATCATTGCCCCTGACCGCCTGGGCGGCGAGGAACGCGGCACCGTAACTGGCGCCGATCGTTTTGGCAGGAACCACCTGTTCGCGTCCGGTTACGTCAGAGACAATCTGGGTCCACAATCCGCCCTGTGTTCCACCACCAACTGCTATGACCCGCTCAATGCCAGCTCCGGCCTCTTCCATCCTGTCGATGTTGTGGCGTACGCCCAGGGCCGTGGCCTCCAACGCAGCCCGGTAAAGATCACCGCGGCCGTGGGAAAGCGTCAGCCCGGCGATTACGCCCCGCGCGTCCGGATCTGCAATGGGAGTCCGCTCACCGGCGAAATACGGCAACATGAGCAGGCCCCGGGCGCCGGGCCCTGACTCTTCCGCTTCCGCCAGCAGGAGAGGGTAGTCCGCCGCTCCGAAGAGCTCCTTCAACCAGCTGGTGACCGCTCCCGAGGTGGCCATTCCGCCGGCGAGGGACCTCGTGCCCTTGTAGGCGCCCATGGTGCCCCACAGCTCGGGCACTGCGATGCGCCTGGAAGTGGTGTGGACCAGGAACATGGTTGTTCCGTACATCAGCATGAGGTCGCCAGGCTTTTGCGCCCCCACACTCACGGCCTCGGTCCAGGCATCAATGGTCCCGATGACAACAGGGGTCCCCTGGGACAACCCCGTTAGGGCGGCCGCTTCCGACGCCACCCTTCCGGTGATCTCCGAGGGCCAGCGCAGGGGTGGCAAACTCAACCCGGGTGCAACCTCCTCCACCCAGGGCTGGTACCACTGCAGGGCGTCGGCGTCGTACAAGGGGGTGCACTGGCTGGCCGAATGATGGTCCAGCGCGTAGTTTCCCGTCAGCTGGTAGGCCAGCCAGGACGCCGGCATGAACAGCCTTCGGGCCCTGGCTGCCACCTCGGGCTCGTGTTCGGCAATCCACGCAATCTTCGGCCCCACCGCCTGGGTCGACAGCACAGACCCGCACCGGTCCAGGATGGCGTCGCTGCCGCCGAGGCGGGCCGTGAGTTCCTCGATCTGCTTAGTGGCCCTGGTGTCCACGCCGTAGAGAATGGCGGGACGCAGGGGAGTGCCGGCATCGTCGGTGAGAAGGACGCAGGGGCCCATGCCGCTGACGCCGACCGCGATCACTGCCTCCTCCGGGGTGAGGAGCGAGCGCGTGAGGGTGACAAATTCGTCCCACCACACTCGCGCGTCCATCTCCACCCAACCCGGGTGCGGCCGCTGGACGCTGTGTTCCACACTCTCGCTGCGCAGCACGTTTCCGGCCAGGTCAACCACTACGCCCTTGCTGCTGGACGTACCGATATCTACGCCCAGCACTACCTCCGGCACAGCAGGGCCCTACAGCTTGACGTCGCCGCAGAGGTGCACGTGAACGCCGAGTTCCTCAAACAAAGCAGCCTTGGCCGTCAGTGCCCTGTCTGCGGTTTCCTCATCCGGGGCATAGACCACCTGGACATGGTTTGCCTTATGCCGGGCCATCAGTTGGTTCCGCGAGACCCCGTGCAGTACTGCGTGCATGATGGGCCACTGCTTGTCCGTGGCATTGAGGCGGCGCTGGGTCTCTTCCTCGGGCAGCTCAACCACGTGGCCGCGCCCCAGGTCCAGGTGGAGTGCTCCGTCCATGATGAACACCCTGGACCAGACGATCTCGCCGGGCTTGGAAGTACCGGACAGGGTGGAACCGCCCTTGGGAAAGAACACGGCGGGCTGGCGCAGGCCAAAGGACTTGTCGTAGCCGCCGTTGTGTGAAGCCGGCACCGCTCCGGAAATTTCGAAGACCCAGACAAATTCGCCGTCGTACTCTTCGCCCCAACGGATGTCATGCAGCGTGTTGGCCGGGTCCAGGCCCATGGCAGTCCAGATCCGGTTGGTGATCAGCGCATCCACGGCCACGCCTTCGTCCACCTCGTTGAAGTGCGGCAGGGCGGCCCCCTGGTACAGCTCACGGGAGCCGTCGCGGGACAGTACCGGCGGGCGGGACACGTTGTTGAGCAGTCCTTCCACCAGGTCCGACGCGGGAGTCATGTCCTTGAGGCCCTGCTGGTACTGGATGCCGATGGCATCGGCACCGAAATCGTCAGCAATGCGTACGGCAGCGATGTACATTTTCAGCTGTTCGTGGACCTGGGCTTCGGTAAGTTCCGTGGCATCGTCGGTGCCGAAATGGAATTTGAACCCGGCCTCGTTCAGCCAGGTCCGCACCTTCTGCGCCTCGTCATCGGCGACGTTGCGCATCTCCGCCACCAGGGCCGACTGGGACAGGCGCTCCTTGTAGATGCCGAGCGGATTCAGCAGCTCATCGTCGATGATGGCGTTGTACATGCCCATGCATCCTTCATCGAAGACGCCAATGATGGCTTTCTCCTGCTGCAACTGCCCAGCCAACGCTTTACCCAGTCGTGTCTCTTCCGTATCCGGAAGCTGCGGCAGGTCGCGCACGTGGCTGAGGTCGTGGCGGATGGTTCCGGTCTTGAGCCATTCGCCCACCTTTTCCAGCGCCCATTCGTCAGTGAAGTCCTTACTCCACAATGAGGAGTACTCGATGCCGGCTTTGGTCATGGAGCCGGTGAGGTTCAGCAGACCCACTAAGCCCGGGAAGTCACCGGCCCAGTTCGCTACGACCAGAATGGGACCCTGATGCGAACGCAGTCCGGCCAGCACGTGGTGGCTGTACTGCCACACGGCATCCACCACCACCAGCGGCGCCTCGGACGGGATGTTCCTGAACACTTCCAGCCCGGCCCGCTGGCTGTCGATGAAGCCGTGGCCTGTCGCCGGGTTCACGTCATGTGCCCGTTGTACCTGGAAGCCAAAGCGCTCGACGGCGGAAGCAAAGTCTGCCTCCAGCTTCTGTTGGGTGGACCATCCGGCCGTATTGGCGCTGAGGCGAAGATCACCGCTGGCCACGGTGTACACGGTCTTCTCCTGCAGGAAAGGAACCTGTAGCTCCTCGGGGAATGCATAACTGGTCACGAAAGTCTCCTAGTGTCTCAAGCGCCTTTTGTCATGCGCTCGCGGTGGGTTCAGGAATTGGTGGCGGCGGCAGAGCGCAGGTCGTTGCGCAATGATTCGTCTATTGCGGCCATGGGCATCCGGGAGGCCCATTCGCCATCGACGTTGACCGATACTGCTTCTTTCAATCGAATGATGGATGGGCCGGCAATGCGGACCAGTTCCATGACGGTTTCCTGCAGTGCCTGTGCTTCGTCGCTGAGGCCGTCGCTGTCCTGGGGTGAGGCATCAAGGGCTGCTGCGAGGCGGCCGAACGTCTGGGGGAATGCCGCTGAAACGCCTGAGACGACGCCGGTCCCGCCATTTTTGAGTACCTGCGGCAACGTGGAATCATCACCGGAGTAGACTTCCTGGCCGGGGCCGATTTCGGCTGAGTAGGCCACCAGGTCCTGGGTGGCAGCGCCGGAAAGCTTGACGCCACGCACGCCGGGCAGGGCCATAATCTCGCGGAAGGCGCCGGTGGAAACGGTGATGCCGGTGCGTTCCGGAAAAAGGTACACATAGTGGTCGATCCCGGGCAGGGCGGCAGTAACTCCGCGGAAGAACTCCACCACTGCAGCATCGTCGGCGGGCAGGTAGTAGGGGCTTAGGGTTGCCATGCGGGTGATGCCCAGTGCGGCGGCCGCCTTGCCCACCCGGACCACCTGGCGAAGACTTGGATGCCCGATGTGGGCGATGACCCGTTCCGTACCGAGCACCAGGCAGGCGCGGCGGAAAGCCTCGATCCGTTCCTCGTCGTCCAGTGCGGGGAATTCTCCGGTGGTTCCGGCAACCAGCGCACCGTGCACATGGGGTGCGATGTGCTGCAGCAACGCGTCGTAGGAGTCCCACTCAATGGCGCCTTCGGCGGTGAAGGGAACGGGGATGGCGCTGATGATCTGCGCGGTCATAGGGAAACCTCTCGGTGGTCTTCAGGGTTGATGAGCAGATTTAGGGGTAGGGAAGCGCAGGCGATGGCGGTGCGCTGCCAGGTATAGGTGATGATCAGGTCGTTCCCGAGCGCAACAGCCGCCGGGTAGGAGTATTCCCCGGTTCCGTCGGTCCGGACGCCTTGATCGCGGGGCTGGAAACCGGTCCCGGATCCGCCGGGCAGGCTTGGTTCAAACCCGTCCAGGGGAGTCCGGCCGTCCTCGACGACGGCTGCCTGGTGCCAGGAGCGTCCGTCGGCGGATACGGCAACGGCCAGCGGACACCGGGAGCCCCAATTCCCGCTGGTGGGGTTGTACACGCAGGCCAGCGGGCCGTTGGGCAGGCGGACCACCGTGAGTCCGCTGTTGTTATTGGGCAGGTTGCTGGGCTGGGCCGGCGTGAAAGTCCGTCCGTCGTCGCTGGAGAAGGACACGAAGGCGCGGCCCTCGGAGGACCTCATCAGCGCCCCTATAGAGCCTCCTCTGGCCCATAGCGCCGGCTGGATGACGCCTGCGCCGGTCACTTCCTCCCGCCGCAGGGGAATAGGGGACTTTGTCCAGGTGCGGCCGCCGTCCAACGAGCGGTCAACGAAGCTCTCCCAGACGGCGCCGGCTGGATTCCAGTCCTCCGAGGATCCCGGGGCCAGCCAGGTTCCATCGTCAAGCAGGACTGGAGGATTTTTGACGGGACCGCGCCCGCCTGCATCGCCCGGAACCAGCTCGCGTGGCTCGCTCCAGGTTGAGCCGCCGTCCGCACTGGTGCAAACCCATGTGGCCCAGGACGATATCCGGTTACCCCGCTTATAAAAGAGCCAGATGTCGCCGTCGGGAGCATAGGCAAGGACCGGATTCCAGTGCGCTTTGTCCGCCGTCCCCGTGATGATGCCGGGTTCGCTCCAGATTCCGCTTTCGTTCCGGACGGCGCCCCAGATCCGGTTGTCCGCTGTGCCTTCTTCTGTCCCGGCGAACCAGGCGCATAACAGGCGGTTCCCGACGGGGAGGACAGTGGATGCATGGCACTGCTTCCACAGCCGGCCGTTTCCGTGGTCGGGTGAAGCTACCCACTCACGGGTGACTTCCGCTGTGACGGTGGATATACTCACCGGCGTTCCTTCACCGGGCCGGCAGCCTCGCGCCGGGTCCGCTCCGCGAGGCGGTCCTCAAGGGAACCTGCGCCCTCGCCTTTACGGGCTCCACGGACCTTGGCCACGATGGGAACTATCAGTGACACTGCAGCGAGCAGCAACAGCACCAGGGAAATGGGGTGGGTCACAAGGATGCCAGGACCGTCAATGAGAAGTGCGCGTCGCAGGTTTGATTCAGCCAAAGGACCCAGGAGGAGCCCCAGCACCACGGGCCCGGCGGGGAACCCGGTGCGCTTCATCACCAGCCCAACGGCGCCGGCGATAAGCATGACGATCACCGTGTACATGTTGTTGGTCACGGTGTAGGTGCCCACGAGGCAGAAAATGAGAATGGCTGACCAGATGTAGTGATTGGGCAGGTCCATGAGCTTGACCATTCCGCGCATTCGCACCAGGCTCACCACCAGCGAGACGACGGTGGCGATGATCATGATGGTGGCGATTGAGACCACGAGGTCCGGATTGTTGGTGAACAGCTGGGGTCCGGGCTGCAGGCCCCAGATCACCATCGAACCGATCATGACTGCCATCACGGAGTCGCCCGGAATACCCAGCGCCATCGTGGTGGTAAGGGACCCTCCCAAAGTTCCGCTCGAAGCGCTGTCCGCGGCCGTGATGCCCTCGATGGAGCCCTTGCCGAACTTGTCCTTATCCTTCGATATGGCTCGTGCCCGGTCCCAGCCGATCAAACCGGCGATGTCGCCGCCCGCAGCCGGAACGATACCCGTGAAGATACCAATACCGGTGCCTACTGCCATGGGCTTGCCCATCTGCCGGTATTCGGTCTTGTTGGGCCACCAGCGTCCCAGCGAGGAGATCGGCTTGATCTTGTGCTGGTGGTGGGTCAGCATCTGGTCGAAGAGTTCCGCGATTCCGAACAGGCCGATGATTACGGCGATGAAGTCCAGACCGCCGGAAAGGTCGTTGAGGCCGAACGTGAACCGGCGGTCCCCGGTAATCGGGTCCCGTCCGATCGTGCCCAAAGTCAGGCCGACCAAGCCGGCGAGCAGTCCCTTCACAATCGACTTGGAGGAGATGGAGATCATGATGGTCAGGCCAAACACCACCAGGGCAAACATTTCCGGCGGTCCGAAGTTCAGGGCCAGGGCCGCCACGGGCTGCGCCGCAACGATGAAGACAAGGATCGAGGCGAGGATGGCGATGGTTGACGCGATCGAGGAGACCACCAGCGCCAGGCCGGCGCGCCCGTCCTTCGCCATGGGGTAACCGTCAAAGGTGGTGGCGATGGCTGCGGGAGTACCGGGCGTGTTGACCAGGATGGCGGGGACCCGGTCCCCATAGTTGGCGCCAACGTAAATGCTGAGGAGGACGGCAAGGCCCTGCACGGGTTCCAGGGTCAGCGTGAATCCGGAGGCAAGCGCTACAGCCATGGATCCGGTAACACCCGGAAAGACACCCACCAGCGTTCCCACCGCGAGCCCGACCGCCAGGCACAGCAGAGTAATCGGATCGGTGACGGCGCTGAGTCCGGTTTCCAGGGCATTCATAGCGGCACTCTCAGGAATAGGTTGAACAGGGCGTAGATCAGTGCTGCCATGACCACGGGATAGATCACCAGCGCACGGATGCCCCGGCCCCCGCCAATTGCTGTCACGGCTGCGATCAGCACCGGGGCCGTAAAGACAAAACCAAGGAGCGGCCAGACCACAAGGAACACAACGGTGGCTCCGATGGTCAGGAGCAGCCGCAGCCAGCCGCTCCTCGTGGCGCTTTCAAGATCGGACCGGGGCTGCGGCGGACGGGTAACAGCGGTGATGAGCAGGATGATGGACAGTCCCAGGCCCAGGCCGCCAAGCAGCCGGGGCCAGGACCGCGGAGTCATTCCGGGCTGTTCCGCGCGGAGTTCGATGGCACCTGCAAGCAGGAAAACTGCTGCCGTAAGGCCGACGGCGGTTGCGGCCACTGCAATCTCCAGCAGCCGTGAGGGGCGGGCGGAGGCAGAGGCATCAGATGTCTCCGCCTCCGCGCCCACGTTGGGGAGGCCAGTTTGCCCCGCGTCTGAGGGCGGCTGAACGGCGGCCTTGCTGCCCCGGCGGCGTTTGAGGGGACTGGCGCTCATGATCAGCTCTTCTTCAGGAGCTTGCCGAAGCGCTCGTACTCGCTGTCGATAAAGGACGTGAATTCCTCAGGGGACTTGTAGACCGGAAGCGCTCCGCCCTTGGAGATGGTGCTGACGAAGCCCTCGGACTGGGCCGACTTCTCGATGGCGGCAGCAAGGGTTTCGCGGACGTCATCCGGAAGGTCCTTGGGAGCGTAGACGCCGCCCCAACCGCCGAATGTGAGGTCGTAGCCCAGTTCCTTGGCGGTGGGAACATCCTTGATCAGCGGGTGGCGCTCGTCGTGGAGTACGGCGAGGGCGCGGAGTTGACCGGCGTTGTGTGCCGCTGAGGTTTCGGAGGTTCCGCCGACGGCGCCGTCCACCTGGTTGCCGATTACTGCTGCAACAGCGGGAGCACCGCCATCGAACGGTACCGGCACCACCTGAGCGCCGGTGGCATCAGCGAGGCCGAGTTCTGCTGCTTCCCAGATTGAACCCGGGCCGGAGTTGGCCATCTTCACCGGGGTGTTCTTGGCGGCATCCACCAGTTCACCCAGGGTCTTGTAAGGGCTGTCGTTGGGAACGGAAACAACTCCGGGGGCGAGCATGATCTGGCCGAGGAAGTTGTAGTTGGCAGGATCCACATCGAAGCCCTGGTGGCCGAGCATGGAAATCTCCACAGGAACGAAGCCGATGGTGTAGCCGTCGGGCTTGGAGTCGGCAACGTACTGCATGGCCGTTGAACCGGAGGCTCCGGGACGGTTTTCGACGATCACCGAGACGCCGAGTTCTTTTTCGAGCTCCGCGGCGAGGGCCCGGGAGGCGAGGTCGGAGCCGCCACCCGCAGCGGCCTGGACGATGAAGGTGATGTCTTTTTCGGGGTAATTGCTCTCGCTGGTGGCACCGCCACCTGCGGTTCCGCCCCCTCCGCCTCCACTACACGCTGTCAGCGCGAGGGCTGCCGCGGAGAGGACACTGGCCAGGGTGAGACTACGGGATGCTTTCATGATCCAACTTCCTTGTTGTATGCAATGAGGGGTTGTGTGATGGCTTTCAGCCGGTGGTTCAGCTTTCGTTGTGGCGCCTGCTGAAGGCCTTGGTCAATCGGTCGCGGGATCCCTGCAGATGGAGGCGGAGCAGGTCCTCCGTCTTTTGCAGCTCTCCTTCGCGAAGAGTGGTGTAGAGGTCAAGATGGTCCTGGTAGGTGGGTTCGAGGTCGCGGTCTTCAGCGTTGGTGAGCTGCAGCATCACGGAAAAGGTGGGTTCATATTGCTTCCACATGCTCTCCAGCCGCCGGCTCCCACCCACGGTGTAGAACGCTGAGTGAAAGTTGAGGTCGGCCCGCGCAAAGCCCAGGGAGTCTTTGGCTTGTGCCCGGTCTTTCATTTCCCGCAGGCTCTGCTCCACTGGTTCCCAGAGCACGTCCTCAGAGTTTGTGTGCGCCAGTTCGATGGCCTTCACCTCCAGAAGTTCCCGCAGTTCGTAGAGTTCCTCGACGTCGTCGGGGCCCAGTCCTACAGCGAAGACACCCCGACGCCGGCTCTCAACGAGGCCTTCAGCCTCGAGCTGGCGGAAGGCGTCACGAACGGGTCCGCGGCTAACACCGAAGCTGGCCGAGACCTGGGCCTCCACCAGGTGTGTGCCCCGGGGAATTTCACCGGCAACAATTGCATGGCGCATCTGCGAGACGACCTGGGCGCCAAGACCCTGGGCCTGGGAGATGGGGCTTCCCCCTGTAGTGAAAAGCAGGTTCGTCATCGTTGACTACTTCCCTCGATTGTTGCGGCCTGCGCCTCGGCTCGGAGGTGCCCGCGAAACTTGGTTTACGGTAAACCGTTTACTGTTTACCAAATTAGAACGTGATCTGCGTTACGTCAAGGGTTGGCCGGAAAGGAGGCTGCGGCGTCTCCCACGACACGCCGCAGGGCGGCGACACGCGCAGGGAAAAACTGTGTCTAACTACTCCACAGGGTGTGGACGGCGGGGGCTGGATTGCCGGAAATACGGGCAATTTGCCCGCGCCTGCCTGTGGATTAAAAGTGCATAAAATGACATACTTGTAATACATCATCTAGGGGTTCCATCCGTCGGTCTGCACAAGATGTAGTATCAACTTACGGATTGGGCGGAGCGGAAGTTAGCTCCTCCTGGAAGAGAAGAAGACGTCGAAAAAGGGGAATGGAATCATGACCGTCACGGTTTACACGAAGCCGGCTTGTGTTCAGTGCAATGCAACGTACCGCGCGCTGGATAAGAAGGGCATCGCCTACCAGAGCGTTGATATTTCGCAGGACGCTGAGGCCCTGGACCGCCTTAAGGCTCTCGGCTACATGCAGGCTCCGGTTGTTGTGACCGATCAGGACCACTGGTCCGGATTCCGCCCGGACAAGATCGAGGAACTGGCCCTTGCTTCAGTTTCCTCCGTCGCCTAAAGCCTTCCCCAACTTAATCGTCGGGCACCATAACAAGCAGCTGAGGTGACTCTTGTGGCAGCACTGGCAATGACCGGAGCGCCGGCAGGATCTCAGCTTTCCGCAGGCCCGCAGGTCACGGAAAGCCAGCTCATCTTTTTCACTTCGTCGTCCGGGAACACCGGCCGGTTTGTTAGCAAACTGGGCCGAGACGCGGCACAGATCCCCCTTTATTCCAAGGACGCACCGCTCCTTGCCAGCAGGCCCTTCGTTCTGGTGGTGCCTACATATGGCGGAACCGGGGGAGAGGGATCGGTACCCAGGCAGGTCATCCGGTTCCTGAACAACCCGCGGAACAGGCAGCTGATCCGCGGTGTCATCGGAGCCGGAAACACCAATTTCGGGGACAACTACTGCATGGCCGCGGACATCATCGCCGCAAAATGCCGGGTTCCCCGCCTCTACCGCTTTGAACTAATGGGCACGCCAGAAGACGTGGCCCGCGTAAACCAAGGATTGGATACGTTTTGGACACGACTGTCTCAGACACAGAAGTAACCAGGGCCCACGGCACTGTCTCAACTGCCGCCGTCGAAAAGCCGGAGATGCCCGCCGCCTACAAGGGCCTGGGTTATCACGAGCTGAACGCGATGCTGAATCTGTACGGCCCCAACGGCGAGATCCAGTTTGAGGCTGACCGCGAGGCCGCCCATCAGTACTTCCTGCAGCACGTTAACAACAACACCGTGTTCTTCCACGACCTGGAAGAGAAGCTCGATTACCTGGTGAAGAACCAGTACTACGAGCGCGAAACCCTCGACCAGTACACGATGAACTTCATCCGCGAGCTCTATAACCGCGCGTACAAGAAGAAGTTCCGCTTCGAAACGTTCCTGGGCGCGTTTAAGTTCTACACGTCCTACACGCTGAAGACGTTTGACGGCAAGCGTTTCCTGGAGCGCTACGAGGACCGCGTGTGCATGGTTGCCCTGCACCTGGCCCGTGGTGACGAGCAGCTGGCGCTGCAGATGGTGGACGAAATCATCGAAGGCCGCTTCCAGCCGGCTACCCCCACGTTCCTGAACGCCGGCAAGAAACAGCGCGGCGAGCTGGTTTCCTGCTTCCTGCTCCGGATCGAAGACAACATGGAGTCGATCGGCCGCTCCATCAACTCCGCCCTGCAGCTCTCCAAGCGCGGCGGCGGCGTGGCCTTTGCTCTCACCAACATCCGTGAAGTGGGCGCGCCCATCAAGCAGATCGAAAACCAGTCCTCCGGCGTCATCCCCGTGATGAAGCTCCTCGAGGACAGCTTCTCCTACGCCAACCAGCTTGGTGCCCGCCAGGGCGCCGGTGCGGTGTACCTGCACGCACACCACCCGGACATCTACCGGTTCCTGGACACCAAGCGCGAGAACGCCGACGAGAAGATCCGCATCAAGACCCTCTCCCTCGGCGTCGTCATCCCGGACATCACCTTCGAGCTGGCCAAGCGGGATGAGGACATGTACCTGTTCTCGCCGTACGACGTCGAAAAGGTCTATGGCATGCCGTTCTCTGACGTCTCGGTCACCGAGAAGTACTACGAAATGGTGGACGATTCCCGGATCAAGAAGACCAAGATCAAGGCGCGCGAGTTCTTCCAGACCCTCGCCGAGATCCAGTTCGAATCCGGCTACCCGTACATCATGTTCGAGGACACCGTGAACCGGGAAAACCCGATTGACGGCAAGATCATCATGTCCAACCTGTGCTCGGAGATCCTCCAGGTTTCCCAGCCCACCACGTACAACGATGACCTGTCCTACGCGGACACCGGCAAGGACATCTCCTGCAACCTGGGTTCGCTGAACATCGCCAAGACCATGGACAGCCCGGACTTCGGACTGACCATCGAGACGGCCATCCGGTCCCTCTCTGCAGTGTCTGACATGTCCAACATCACCTCGGTGCCGTCCATCGCCAAGGGCAACGACCAGAGCCACGCCATCGGCCTGGGCCAGATGAACCTGCACGGCTACCTGGCGCGTGAGCGGGTCCACTACGGCTCCGAAGAGGGCCTGGACTTCACCAACATCTACTTCTACTCGGTGGTGTACCACGCCATCCGCGCCTCCAATAAGCTGTCCATCCAGACCGGGCAGACCTTCGGCGGGTTCGAGAAGTCCAAGTACGCCTCGGGTGAGTTCTTCGACAAGTACACGGAGCAGGAATGGGTTCCGCAGACCGAGAAGGTCAAGGAGCTGTTCAGCCACATCCACATCCCCACCCAGGATGACTGGCGTGAGCTGAAGGCTTCGGTCATGAAGTACGGCATCTACAACCAGAACCTGCAGGCCGTGCCGCCCACCGGTTCGATCTCCTACATCAACAACTCCACCTCCTCGATCCACCCGGTGGCGTCCAAGATTGAGATCCGCAAGGAAGGCAAGCTGGGCCGCGTGTACTACCCGGCTCCGTACCTCACCAACGACAACCTGGAGTACTACCAGGACGCGTACGAGATCGGCTACGAGAAGGTCATCGACACCTACGCTGCTGCCACCCAGCACGTGGACCAGGGCCTGTCCCTGACGCTCTTCTTCAAGGACACCGCCACCACGCGCGACATCAACCGGGCCCAGATCTACGCCTGGAAGAAGGGCATCAAGACCATCTACTACATCCGTCTCCGCCAGCTCGCGCTGGAAGGGACCGAGGTAGAGGGCTGCGTTTCCTGCATGCTCTAGTCCCGTTGGTCGAGCTTGTCGAGACCGTGTGAAGTACGACGGCGGGTTGCCGCCCGCCGTCGTACGCTTAACTAAGAGAAACCCACCCAACTTTTTAGGGGAAGACATGACCGAGAAGGTCAAGCTGCTCAGCCACGTCGAGGCAATCAACTGGAACCGCATCCAGGACGACAAGGACGTGGACGTCTGGAACCGTCTGGTCAACAACTTCTGGCTGCCGGAGAAGGTGCCGCTGTCCAACGACATCCAGTCCTGGGCCACGCTCACTCCGGATGAACAGCAGCTCACCATGCGCGTGTTCACCGGTCTGACCCTGTTGGACACCGTGCAGGCAACTGTCGGCGCCGTTTCGCTCATTCCTGACGCGTTGACCCCGCACGAGGAAGCCGTCTACACGAACATCGCGTTCATGGAGTCGGTGCACGCCAAGAGCTACTCGTCGATCTTCTCCACGCTGGCTTCCACCAAGGAAATCGACGAGGCCTTCCGCTGGTCCACCGAGAACGCGAACCTTCAGAAGAAGGCGCAGATCGTCATGGATTACTACCAGGGCGATGACCCCCTGAAGCGCAAGGTGGCCTCCACCCTGCTGGAAAGCTTCCTGTTCTACTCGGGCTTCTACCTGCCCATGTACTGGTCCTCACGCGCCAAGCTGACGAACACGGCCGACCTGATCCGCCTGATCATCCGCGACGAGGCCGTGCACGGCTACTACATCGGCTACAAGTTCCAGAAGGGTTTGGAAGGCCTGTCCGAGGAACGCAAGCAGGAGATCAAGGACTACACCTTCGAGCTGCTCTTCGAGCTGTACGAAAACGAAGTCCAGTACACCCACGATCTCTACGACTCCGTTGGCCTGGCCGAGGACGTCAAGAAGTTCCTGCACTACAACGCCAACAAGGCCCTGATGAACCTGGGCTACGAGGCGATGTTCCCGGCTTCCGTCACCGACGTGAACCCGGCCATCCTCTCCGCGCTGTCCCCGAACGCTGACGAGAACCACGACTTCTTCTCGGGGTCTGGTTCGTCGTACGTGATTGGCAAGGCTGTCAACACCGAAGACGAGGACTGGGACTTCTAGTCTTCTCGTTTTTGTGCAACTTAGAGCGGCCCCTGAGAAGTATGCGGGGGCCGCTCTTGCTGTTGGGCAGGGTTTTCCTCGTCCGCTAAGGGTCGTCAATGCACTAATTCGTCATCTTCGTCATCTGGGGCGTCGCCAGCAAGGTGCGGTCGTGGACGTTGAGCCAGTTGCCGACAGGAGCTGTCGTATGCACCCTTCCGCCCGGGATAGGTGGCCTCCGCTACCTAGCATGTGGAATTCCGGGGGAATCTTAGTTCTCTCACTCGTTAACCGACTTGGGCGAAGGTCTGGGTTACTACAATGGCCTTGCTGTGCGGCCCCAACTTTCTGGTGTCGGGTTAGACCTGGGCGGCCACAACAACCACGTTGCACTGCCTTGCGACGAGCACCGTCACCCGTGAACACGTTCTAAGGAGAACTTTCGATCTGCAGGTTCAGCTTCGCAACGTGGAGCGGGCAGCAGCAGGCTGGTCGAGGAGGGATGAGGGAGAACTACTGCTGCGCCGCCGACGCGCCGCGACTGGCTCGCAGTGGGTGAGACTAGGTTCCGGAAGCTCCGGACATCCTGATTGCACTGAAGTCCGGCCTCCCCGAGATGCGCAGTCCAAGCGAAGTTGTTTTGGCCGACAAGGCGCCCGCTGCGGGGTTGCTGACCAAACCTGCTCCCACTGGCAGAGTACCTATACCTTGTTGTGCGACGGAACTGCGTCGCCCGCCTTCGTCAGCGTGAATATCCCGTAGCGCATTGCACCGATGCGGTAGGCCAGGATCAGGCGGGGGAGGCTCAGCATGAAGACGCGATTGCGTGCGCGGAGGGTGAGGCGGCGGGTCTCGCGATCGAGGACCAAGGATTTCAACAGTCGCAGCGCGCAGATCGTCCACGTCAGCGCGACGCGGTGGCTTACATCCTCATAGCCGGTAATGGCAAAGCCCGCTGCCCTTGCCATCGCCTCGTATTCCTCGCGCGTGCCCATCGAGGGCAGGCGTCCTTCACGGCAGATCGGCTCGAGCAGGTGGCGGACCTTCCAGCCACTGGCATCAGATCCGGCGAGCCACGCGCAGATGACGAAGCGGCCGCCGGGCGTCAGGACCCGATGCGCCTCAGTGAAGAACCGAGGCTTGTCCACCATGTGCTCACTGGACTCGATTGCCCATGCGGCATCGGCCGAGGCATCGGGCAGCCCGTTGGTGAGCCAGTCGCGGAGTTGGATGTCCACGTCGGGTACAGGATGCTCGGCGGCGTAGCGGACCTGCTCAGCGGAGAGCGTGAAACCTGTAACGCGGACCCCGTGTGTCACTGCGAGCTGCCTTGCCGTGGAGCCATAGCCGCAGCCGATATCGACGCACGACTCGCCGTGCCTAAGGCCCAGCCGGTCACCGACAGCGTCAACGAGTGCCTCAACGGCCTCGACAGGCGTCTCGCGACCCGTTGCCCACAGCCCGTGATGGACATGATCGCCCCACAGACGACGATAGACGGAATCGAGCTCGTCGTAGTGATCCGCGACGGCGATGGCGTCCTGCGAAGTATTGGGAACGATCACGCCCTCACCCTACAAGGCTGATGCATGCCATCGGAAGGCTGTGGCACGGAATCAGCGGCAGTGCCGGGCTCTTTGTCTGCACCTCCTTCGGGCCACTTGGGGGTCCAGCTGTCATGGTTCAAGAATGCAGAGTTTGCCGGCACGTACTTGCAAACTAGCCCGCCAAAAAGTGATACACCGACCCCGTAGGTGACAGTTTGGATACGCCTGTAGCCAAGGGGATGCCTGGAGGCGGAAACTTATGCCACCAGGACAGCCTGGGGGCGGCACGCCGACGTGTGAGCACCAAAGGGGACACCATGAGTACACCCGCTTCTGATCCATCCGGCTCCCGCCCGCACGCATTCCGCTGGTTGCCGCATGGCCGGCGCCGCTGGATCGCCGGGTTGCTGGCACTGGCACTCGTGGTGGTGGCCGTCGTCGCGATCTTCAACCTCAATGCCAATCTCAACCGCACCGGCACTGAAGCGGTGCCGGTTGCCACGCAGGACCCGTCACCGACGGCCACGCCGTCCGAGACTCCCTCCGAAACGCCGCCGGCGCCCCCGCCCCCGCCGCCTCCGCCGCCGCCCATTCCGGAGCTTCCGGCCGAGGCGATGAACATCCTGGTGGTTGGCAGCGACAGCCGCGGAAACGCACGCGACGAGGCTGCGCACACGGCAAACACCGGTCAAGCGTCGGACCATCGCTCGGACACACTGATGGTGGTCCACGTACCGGCCGACCGGCGGAGCCTTTCCGTCGTATCCATCAACCGCGATTTGTGGGTGGATATCCCCGGCTATGGCGGAGCCAAGATCAACGCAGCACTGCAGCTCGGCGGCCTGGATCTGGCGCGCCGCACCGTGGAGCAGTTGTTTGGTGTTCAGGTCAACCACACCCTGATGATGGACTTCAATGGCTTCCGCGCGCTGATCGACGGCCTGGGTGGACTCGACGTCGACGTGACGGTGCCGTTCCAGTCCACACACGATACCCAGCAGTACTTCCCACCGGGAGTGAACCATTTGTCCGGTCAGGCCGCCCTGGAGTTCGCCCGCGAGCGGTACGCGTTCTCGGACGGCGACTTCCAGCGGGTCCGTAACCAGCAGACGCTGCTGAAGGCCATCCTCTCCCGCTTCACCTCCAGCGGCGGCTTGCACGATGTTACGGTGGTGCGGTCACTGGTCGATTTTGCAGCCTGCTGCCTCACTGTCGACGGCGGCTTCGACCCCGTTCAGGCGGCCATCCTCGCTTACAGCCTGCGGAACCTTGATCCCAACGCGATCGGCACCATGACACTTCCGACGGCGGGAAGCGGCTTCATCGCCGGCCAGTCGGTTCTGCTTCCGGACTACGGCTCCATCAACGCGGTAGGCGCGGCGCTGCGGGAAGGCCGGATCGGCGAGCTTGCCCGACCATAGGAGCGGGATGTTCACGCCTCTTGTGGAGATGCAGGAAGTCAAAAGGTTCGCTGGATCAGGGGGAGTGCAGACTATCGAGCAGCTGTTGCACCCGCTCCGGCTGTTCGACGTGCGCGAAGTGGCCGCAACGTTCAATGGTGGCGGTCTGGAGGTGCGGAATCATGCTGCTTAGCCGGCTGAGGTCAGACGGCGGGGTAAACACGTCGCTGTCTCCCCGGATGGCGAGCGCCGGGCAACGGATGTCGTGCCAAAGGCTGAAGTCGTAGCAGGCTGCGGCCCGGGCAGCAGCTGAGAAGCTGGCCGGCCTGGCGTCATGGCCGAGCCTGCGGATCACGTCCGGGGAAGCGACGGTGGGGTCAGCGAAGAACGGTGACATCAGCGGTCCCATGACGGGGGTGGCACTCACGGCCCGTACCAGCGCTGACCCTGCCGGGCCAAGGGCGGCCAGGGCACGCATCAGCAACAGCATGCCAACAAATGGCGGATTCTTGAACAAAGTGCGCAGCGGGATTTGGGCCGCCTCCGCAACAGCGAATGTTGTTGCCGAAATGGTCGCTACGCTGGCCGTTCGGTCAGGCGATGCCGCGGCCATATGCAGCGCCAGGAATCCGCCCATCGAGTGGCCCACCAGGTTCCATCGCGGGTAGTTGAGCGAGCTCAGTATCCCGGAAACAGCCTGTGACGTCGCGTCAAGGCTGAGATTTTTCAACCGGGCGCCTTGGGTGGAGTCGCCCCAGCCCGGCAGGTCAATCAGCACCCGGTCCCGCACCGGCGTCCCGGAAAGCAACGGGCGGAAGGTGGCCCAGGTTCCCGCAGCACCATGCAGGTAGACGTCCGCCACGCTGGAGGGAAGTGACCGGTTACCGCTGCCTCGCTGCACACGCACCATGCAGGGACCCAGATCGGTGGGAAACACCTGCTGCGTCATAACGGCCGCTTCCGGGACGGCAACTTCCTGCTCAACGATGCTGATCAACTCCTGCGCCTCGGGCTTCACCTTTTATTCGTAGCCGCATGCCTAAGGGACGGTGTCCGTTCGTTAATGGCCCTTATTCGCCTGAGGACGTCATTCCTCAGAACAGCGGCCAGGGCACCGCGGGCATCTCACCGCTCGGGGCCGGAAATTGCCCTGCCATACGCAACGTTTCACAGCGCGCCGAGAGCGAATCGATTTCTTCGGCGCTGAGCAGGTCCGCCAGGTTTCGGCCCAGCTCGCCGTGCAGTCCTTCGCCGACACGATCGATGCCGTCGAGTTCCTCAGCCGTCAGTGCCTCTCCCAGCCATCCCCACAGCACCGTGCGCAGCTTGGGGTCGCTGTGGAAGGCAAGCCCATGGTCCACACCGTGCCGGTGACCGTCGGCCATGGCAAGGATGTGATCGCCTTTGCGGTCGGCGTTGTTCACGACGACGTCGAACACTGCCATGCGTCTGAGAGCCGGCGTGTCCTCGTGAATGAGGGCGACCATCCGTCCCTTCTCATCCTGACCCTCGAGGACGTGTTTCCAGCCGGTCTCCGGTACGTCTCCCATCGCTACGAGGTCCACCGCGTTCTGGTCGGGGTCTGTCACCTGCCAGAGCTGCACCATTCCTTCGCCGAACGGACCGTCGCGCAGCCAGGTGCGTGGCACGACGTTCCAGCCGAGGACCTCCGAGACCAGAAAGGCGGCAACCTCCCGGTGGGCAAGGAAACCGTCGGGAAAATCCCACAGCGGTTTCTCGCCCCGTATCGGCTTGTAGACGACCGTCGTGCCGCCGATGCTGCCGACGAAGGTGGCGTTTGACGCCGTCGTGATGCGGCCGGTGAGAGTCAGCTCGGCAGTCAGCAGGTCGGGCGCCGGCATCAGGCCTCGGGAAGGGTGCAGATGTGCCCGTCGGCGTCGATGGGCTGCCCACAGATGGCGCACATCGGACGCCCGGCGCCCACGACCTCACGGGTGCGCTTGGCGAAGGCCCGGGCGGTGCCAACCGGCATGCGCACCCGCAACACTTCGGAGGCGTCATCGTCGTCATCAGGGAAGGCGTCGTCGGGCTCGAGAGCGGTGATCGGGTAGGCCTCGATGACGATTTGCGCCGTCGTCGGATCCCATCCCAGGGACATGACCCCGGCTCGGAACTGTTCCTCGACTGCCTCGAGCTGGTCATTGTCGACAAGCTCAATGGGAGTACCGGTGGGAACGCTGAAGGGGTTGCCGTCGAGGGTGATGAGCTGATCGAGAACTTCGTCGATCTTTTCGGCGAGCTGGGCCGACTGCTGCTTTTCCAGGGCGATGCTGACAATCTGCTTCCCTGTGCGCACCTGCAGGTAGAACGTGCGCTGTCCGGGAATGCCGATGGTCCCAACGACGACCCGGTCAGGCCAGGCGAACTCGTGAACAGTTGTAGGCATGGGAACTATTTTAGGCTCATCGTGCTGGGTGGCGCCGTGTGCCCTGCGCCACCGCCGACCGGCGCATCGGCGGAGCCGGTGCTGTTGGACAGCCATGAGAGGTCGCCGGCGTCGGTATTGGTGGCGTAGACGCTCGGCCGGCTGCCACCGTAGCGCACGATCGATGCGGAGGCGGGGCCCACGTTGATTCGCTGGAACAGGTCAAGGTGCATGCCGAGCGCGTCGGCGAGGATGGACTTGATGATGTCACCGTGACTTACCGCCACCCACACGGCTCCTGGCCCGTACTCGGCTTCAAAGGCCGCATCGTGGCGTCGGATCGCAGCCACCGCACGAGCCTGCATCGCTGCCATGGATTCACCGCCGGGAAAGACGACGGCGGACGGCTGCGCCTGCACAGCCGACCACAAATCCTCGGTCGCGAGATCACTGAGCGTGCGGCCCTGCCACTGACCGTAATCACACTCGGTGAGATCGGGATCGACAGTGATATCGACCGGCGTGCCGGCCTGACGGTGGAGGATGAGCTGGGCGGTCTGCTGACAACGCTCCAGGGGGCTCGAGACCACCCCGACAACAGGCACGGCCGCAAGCCGGTCACCGGTCACGGCCGCCTGCTCACAGCCAACCTGATCGAGGCCGACGCCAGGGGTCCTGCCAGCCAGCAGTCCGGTAGCGTTCGCTGTGGTGCGGCCATGCCGCACGAGGATAACTGTCGCCATCCACCCAGCCTAACCACCAAGCTAGCCCGAACCCGCCTGCTGAGTAACAGGCGTCGGGAGTGTGCCAGAAGTGATGGAGCACCGGTTCGGGTGACAGTTGGATACGCCCACTTTTCCAGTCACGCGAACAGCGGCTACGGCCCCGTTCAGTGCATGAAGCCACTCGTATCCCTGCCGCGCTGGTATTTACCGCACCGCGTGCAGTGCCTGTAGCGGCCACCATCCTCGGTAGTTTCTATGCGCCAATGGTGATTAAAGTTCAGTTTGCAAAGCAGAATCTTGAGCATGGCGTTCTCCCGTTCTGAAGCATGCCTGCAGGTAGAACTTAGCGGCCTGCTTCACAAGTTTAAGCCCACCCCTTATCGCCCGCCCGAAGTTTTGTTACCCGGATGGGTCGCTACCTGCGTTGCTCACGATTTTGTGCCGCTATATTGATGACTGTCTCTGAGCATAATTTCAGGGGAGTGCGTGGCCACAATGGCTCACAAAGTATGGGCCAGGGATTTATGAGGCTGCGCTGCGTGATCATACGGCTTCCACCCATAAGCCGTTTCAGCAGAAGGCAACCGCATGAAGATGGGTCTTTCCTACGCCAAGGCCGTTAGCTCGGCTTTACTTGCTTCCACAGCTCTGTTTCTGTTCCCGGCTGTTGCTCATGCTGAGCCCGCGACTGAGGCCCCAGCGGCCCCGGACGCTACGTCTTCCGCTGCTTCTCCGGAGGGAGAGCGAAGGTACATCGTCCAATATGGCGAGCACGCGAATTCCGAGGCTGAGTCTGCTTCGCTGGAGCAGAAGGGAATTGAGGTCAAAGAAACTCTTTCCCACGCAATAAAAGCTTCAGTAGTCGTAGCTACCCCGGGGGAAATAGAGAATCTGAAGAACTCCGACGTCGTAGCCTCCGTGGAGTTCGACACTCCCGTTTCGGTTTTTGGCGCTACGTCCCTTTGGGGCCTTGACCGGATAGATCAACGATCAGGACGGGACGGTCAATACTCCATCGGCGACGAAGGAGCCGGGGTTCATATTTACGTCATTGATACAGGCGTCAACACCTACCATACGGACTTCTCCGGCAGGGTTCCCACCGGCTGGACCGGAGTTCACGACGGCAGGGGATACCAGGATTGCGGAGGTCATGGCACGCACGTGGCAGGAACCGCGGCCGGAACGACGTACGGCGTGGCCAAGAAAGCGCAGATCATTCCCGTGCGGGTGCTGCAGTGCGACGGAAGCGGTTGGTCCTCGGAAGTTATGGCAGGAATCGACTGGGCAATCTCCCATCACGTCGCCGGTCAGCCTGCCGTCATGAACCTCAGCGTGGGTGGTTTTACCAACAGTTCATTCGACGAAACCGTGCAAAGTGCCGTCAATGACGGAATTACGGTCGTGGCAGCGGCCGGCAACGACGGATTGGATGCCTGTGGTGCATCTCCTGCCAGGGTCCCATCGGCTATCACTGTGGCGGCCACGAACATTTATGACGCGCAGGCACCGTGGTCCAACTACGGCGCCTGCGTAGATGTGCAGGCGCCCGGAACCTTCATCAGGTCGGCCTGGATCAACTCGTCCACCGGATACAACACGCTGGACGGTACTTCCATGGCTGCTCCGCATGTTTCCGGCGCAACTGCCATCCTGCTGTCCCGCGACCCTGGGCTGAGCCCCTCGCAGGTCCACCGGACTATCATCACCAACGCGACGACGGGGCTGATCACGGCCAACAAAGGTGCAACTCCCAACCGGTTGCTGTTCATCCCCGCTCCCACTCCCGCACTTCCCTCTTGTTCGGATCTGCGACCCGGTGATGCGTGGGCCGGCGTGAGCCTTCATTGCGGACTTCAGGGCACAGCCGGTTCCGCCGCTTCTCCTCCTGAAGAGTTGATAACGCCCACTGAAGATCCGGCGGCAACTGCCGTCGAAGCGCCTGTCGAAGCGCCTGTCGAAGTGCCTGTTGAAGTGCCGGGCCAGGCTCCCGAAACCGCTCCTGCGTCCCCTCCGGAAGTTGCAGCTCCCATTGAGATGCCCGCCCCCGCTCACGAACTTGAAGAGCACGCCTCAGTTCCACACCCTGAACCTGCGCACATTCCGTTGTCCGCCGAGCAGGTTCAAGCCGCTTCCCCCCGTAGCATCGCTGGAGCCGACACCGGGATGCAGGACGCAGCGGTTGCCCCCGACGTTATAGCCCCTGATGCTGTGGAGGATGAGGAGCCCCGGCTACGCGCGGCGGCGAACCAGTCGGGAAGCACAGCCGTGAGCTCATCTTCCGTCCCGGCGGCCGGTGGCGCCGATGCTATCGTCGCCAATGGAGCCGCGGTCGAAGACGCCACGGAGCTCAAGACCGTCGCCGGAACAGACAATGTCGCCTGGACTGTTATTGCCGCGCTGGTTCTTGCGGCACTCCTGATTGCATTCGCTATCATGAGTCGCCGAGCGAAGTTAGGGTAAGCCTGGATCTGGACGAGGGCCGACGTGCAGCGGTGCTGGGCCACGCCCGGCAGGTCTTCGCCTACAACGGCGCCCTCTGGATCGGCCGCCGCGCGGCCGCGGGTGTGGAGCGGACCCGCCTTTCAGGAGGGTGTGGCGAAGGCCTGGTCATGCTCGCCGTCCTCGAAAATGCGTGATGCAGGCCCAACTATGAGGCCGTCAGGCGCACCGACGAGCTCTGTGTCCTTGTCCCCATAATCGAACAGGTGCAGGACGTGCCGCATCGCTTCGACCCTTGCCCGCTTTTTGTCATTGCTCTTGACCACTGTCCATGGCGCCCAGTCCGTGTCCGTCGCCAGGAACATCGATTCCTTGGCCGCGGTATAGGAATCCCACTTATCCAGCGAGGCCAGGTCCATGGGGGAGAGCTTCCATTGCCGGACGGGATCCACCTGGCGGATCGCGAACCGGGTCAGCTGTTCGGTCCGCGAAACGGAGAACCAGAATTTAACGACGTCGATGCCATCGTTGGTGAGGACCTGTTCGAAGGCGGGGGCCTGGCGAAGGAAGCTGTGGTATTGGTCGTCGCTGCAGAACCCCATAACGCGTTCAACTCCTGAACGGTTGTACCAGGAGCGGTCGAACATGGTGATTTCACCTGCCGCCGGCAGATGGGCCACATAGCGCTGGAAGTACCACTGCGACTGTTCACGCTCGCTGGGCTTTTCCAGCGCCACAACGTGCGCGCCGCGCGGGTTCAGGTGCTCAGTGAAACGCTTAATTGTTCCGCCTTTGCCGGCCGCGTCCCGTCCTTCAAAGAGGATGACGACGCGGCGGCCCGTGGATTTGATCCACTTCTGGAGTTTGAGCAGCTCGATCTGCAGCAGCCGCTTCTCCATTTCGTACTGGTCCCTGGTCATCCGCTCGGCGTATGGGTAGCCCTCGCGCCATGTGTCCACCGGCGTGCCGTCCGGCGAGATGAGGACGGGGTCATCGTCGTCAGTGTCGAGCACGGTAAAGCCATGGCGGGAGAGGTCCAGTACGTTCACGACGGTGACGTTACGTCCCTGCGATGATTGGACGGTTAACGTGAAAGCCACGAATAGTCCACGGCCACCGGAGCGGCAGCGTCCACCTATGGTCGCAAGTCCATGCCCGAAGTCACCCTCTTGACCAGGCATGGCTCCCTTTCGCCATATAGCGGGCGCCCGTTCGGGAAGGCTCCGTCGGGGTATTACCATGGCTTCAGCTGAACCGCCCAAGCCACACGGCGGACCCATACCGTGGGTGCTTCTACAGACGTTAGGTTTGCCGCGTGACAGATCGGTCCCAACTCCGCACCACGGATAAGCAGTCACCGCGAAGCCTGAAGTACATCCTCATGCTTGGTGCCCTGGCCGCGCTCCCGGCCGTCACCACGGACATGTACCTGCCCACCCTGCCCGCCGTGGAGGCTGATCTCCGAACGTCACAGACCGCCGTCCAGCTGACGTTGTCCGGAACCCTCGTCGGGGCCGGCATCGGCCAGCTGGTGATCGGCCCGTTCTCGGACCGGTTCGGACGCCGCCTGCCGTTGTTCATTGGCATATCGCTGCACGTGGTTATCTCGTTGTTGTGCTCCATAACGCCGAACATCGAAACGCTGACAGGGTTGCGCGTGCTGCAGGGATTCTTCAACGCGGCAGCTGCCGTCGTGGCGCTCGCCGTGATCCGTGACCGCTTCGTTGGTTCGGCTGCAGCACGGCTGATGTCCCGGCTGATGCTGGTGATCGGCGTCGCACCGCTCCTGGCTCCCACCGTGGGCCAAGCCATCGCCGGGCTATGGAACTGGCGTGCCATTTTCTACGCTTTGGCGATCATCGGAGTGGTCCTGGTGGTGATCGTCTGGAAGTTTATGCCGGAGACGCTGCCGCAGGACCGACGCAGTCCTGGCCACCCCAGACATGTCGCTGGAGCCTACTGGGCGCTGCTACGGGACAAGCACTTCATGGCGTTGGCGGTCATCCCCGGGCTTGGGCTTGCGATGATCATGAGCTACGTGGTGGGTTCCCCTTTCGTCTTCCAGAATGAATACGGCCTCACCGCCCAGCAATTCGCCCTCGTCTTCGCGTTTAACGGCGCCGCGCTGGTCCTTTCGGCTCAGCTGAATGCCGCCCTGGTTCGGAAATTCGCTCCCGTCAACCTCCTGCGCACCGCCCTCCTGGTGCAGTTGGGCTTCGCCCTGCTGCTGCTCGTAGTGGTAGCGACTGGGGCCGGCGGCCCGTTCGGCCTGATCGCAGGTCTGTGGCTGGTCCTGTCAGCCCAGGGCATGATTCCGGCAAATGCCTCCGTGCTTGCCCTGCACAACTACGGCCACATGGCGGGCACAGCGGCAGCGGTTATCGGGGCCCTGCAATCCGGTGTCGCCGGGCTCGTCAGTCCCCTGGTGGGGGTTCTGGGCGGAAATGCGCTGTCAATGATCACTGTCATGATTGGCTGCTGTCTCCTGGCCGTGATTGTGCTTGCGGCAGGGACTCCTGCCTACCGGAAAGGCGGCTGGCCGGAGCACACGGGACGGCATGATGACCGGCAAGTTAGTTCCGGCGATTAGTGAGATCAGCCTTTGGCGGTTCTGCCCGACGCTGGTACCCGGTTGAGACGGCCGTGACTGTTGGGCCTGCCTGGCAGAATCCTCAGGCAGGTTCCCGACCGGCTGGACGGAAATTCCTCTTCGGCGAGTGCCGTGAGCGTTACGCTCCGGCGCCGCCGAGTGCGGTCAAGGTCCTGGTGCTGCTGTCCCACAGCCTGGCTCCTGAACATTGCCCGCCGGTCCTGGCGTCCAGGGCATCAAGGGCCGCGCCCAGCCGGTGGCCGGGGACGCGTCGCGCCAACGTAACGTGCGGGGTCCAGGCATCTGGCTCCGTATGAGCGAAGGCGCCGGTGCAGTGCCCGTGCAGAGCAGCATGCAGCGCCAGCAGAGTCCGCGACATTACCACCGCCCGTGCCAGCACATACTTGCCCCGTCCCGCATCAAAAACAACAACCCCGGCAAAACGGACGTCAAGCGGCAGGCCGTTGTCCCACAACTCCAGTACACCGGGTCCAAGTCTCAGCTCGGCTCCCGCGGCTAAGGTGATGTGGGGGCTGTTGCCGGGGGAGGTATGGGCAGCCAGGCTGGGCAGGTTCAACTGCGCCAGCCGTGCCCAATCAGCCCTGATCTGGTCATCAAGGGCCGCCTCGAAGGTCAACTCAACGCTGCGCATCCATCACCAGGACTCTTTCCCGGCTCCCCGGACCAGCTTCCGTGCCGCGTGGCCGATGATGGAGCTGTACGTGGGGTAGGCGAACTTCACTCGGGCAAGGGTGGCTACGTCCGTGCCGGCCGCCATTGCCGACGCCACCGCCTGGATGACCTCCACCGCATTCTCACCTACCGCATGGGCGCCGAGGATCAGCTCCCCGCGCCGGTCCGTGACCAGCTTCAGGAAACCCTCTTCCCGGTCGTCGATGATGGGCCGTTCCACCGATCCATAGGGCACGACGACGACGCCGCACTCAGCGTCGCGTTCCTTCGCCTTCGCTTCGGTGAGGCCAACGCCGGCGTAGTCGGGATCGGTAAAGCCGCCCTCTGGCAGCAGGTGGTGTGGGCTGGTCCGGTGCGCGCCCAGGACAGCGTTTTCAGCGGCCGTTTCACCTTCAAACACCGCGGCCTGCACCAGCATGGAGGTCCCGTTCGCGTCGCCGGCGACAAAGATGTGCGGCACGTTGGAGCGAAGGTAGTTGTCCACGGGAATGGCGCCCCTGCCGGTGGTGACACCTGCCGCCTTGAGGCCGAGACTTTCCATGTTTGCCGGCCACCCTGCAGCCATAACGACGGCGTCCACCTGTGCCGACTGCGCGCCGTCCTCCCGCTGCCAGCGGACCTCGAGGCCGCCGTCGTCGTGTTTTTCAATGCCGTCCACCCCGCCGATGCCGACGTCGACACGCACTCCCCGGGAACGGAAACCGTCCGTAACTGCGGCGGAGACGTCGTCATCCTCTGTGGTGAGGATGCGCGGTGCGAGGTCCAGCAGGGTGACGTGGGACCCAAGGGCATCGAAGATGGTGGCCAACTGTGCGCCCGTATGGCCGCCGCCAATAATCGCGAGGGAGCGCGGCAGGTCAGGAAGATCCAGGATTTCGTGGGGGAGTACGGCAAGCTCAGCGCCGGGAATGGGCAACCGGCGGGCACTGCCACCCACACAGAGGATGATTGACGAGGCGGTGACCACGCGTCCGTCGATTGAGACTTCCTGCGGGCCTGTGAATGCCGCATCCCCTTCCAGAAGCGTGATTTTCAGCCGCTGCATGGTGTCGCCATACGCTTTCGCTTCCAGGACGCGGTCCACGGTGGCGCGGACCCGGCGCACCAGTTGCGGCCAGTCCACGGAAGGCTCGTGCAGCACAATCCCGTAGTCCCGGGCGGTACGCACCTCCCGGTACAGGCGTGCGGTCTTGGCCAGCACCCTGGTCGGCACGCAACCGGAGTTCACGCAGGTGCCACCCAGGCGTGCACGCTCCACGACGGCGGTCCTTGCTCCCAGCTCCGCTGCCCGCGTTGCCGCGGCCATACCTGCCGGTCCCGCTCCGATCACCAGCACGTCAAAATCCATATCGGCCTCCTTGGCTTCCATCCTGCCCCAATCAACGGCCTTTGGTCAGGTGTGCAGAGCGCGTAGCCCGGCCTCAGAAGGCGTAGCGGATCCGGCAGTACGGTGCGATGTCGTTGATCAGCGCGGTCAGTTGCCGTACGTAAGCGCCCTTGGTTCCGGTGCGGTACCGGACGTTGGTGAAGCCGTTGGAGGAAACTTTTGCTTCCTGCAGTTCCGGGCGCCACAACACTTCCTCGGCCTTCGGATGCCAGCCCAGGTTCACTTCGTGGAGCCGCTCGTTGTGGGTCAGAAAGATTACCTCGGCCGCGAGTTGGGCTTTAGCGGCGGGTGTCAGGGTCGCATCGAGCTGCCGCAGCAACTGCTCCCAGTCGCTGAGCCAGGTGTCGGTGATTATGACGGGGGAGAAGTTCACGTGCACCTCATAGCCCGCCTCGACGAAGTCGTTGATGGCGGCCATGCGTTCGGCCACCGGCGAGGTCCGCACATCAATCGACTTGGCAAGGTCCGCGGGCATCAGTGAGAAGCGGATCCTCGTGTGGCCACCGTGATCCCAGCTGAGCATGGCCGGGTTCACGTACTTGGTGGCGAAGGACAGTTTGGCGGTAGGGAGGTCGCGGAAGAGGGTGACCAGGTCCTCGACGTTGTCGCTGATCAGCGCGTCAACGGAACAGTCGCTGTTTTCGCCGATGTCATAAACCCAGAGTTCGGGATCGCACTGGTTGGGTTCGAGCTTGAGGCCTTGGCGGTTGACATGCCGCTCAAGCGCTTTACCAATCTGGTCGATGTTCGCAAACACGGTTACCGGATTGCTGTACCCCTTGTGCCGGGGAACGTAGCAGTACGCGCAGGCCATGGCGCAGCCGTTCGCAGTCGACGGCGCAATAAAGTCCGCGGACCGGCCGTTCGGCTTGACGGTCAGCGCCTTTTTGACGCCGAGGATCAGCGCTTCAGTCTTGATTCGGGACCAGCGTGGCACGTTCGTTTCGTCGCCGTGCACTTCCGGGATGTTCCAGTGGTTTTCGACGAGCACCACCTCCGCGTCCGGCCAACGCGCGACAATCTCACGACCCCGGGGCAGTTCCAGTGCGGCGCTCTGCGCGTAGATGCGCCGGATCTGCAGCAGCCGGTTGAATTCCATGCTTCGATTCTCCCCAAAAGCCGGTCTCCGTAACGGAAATTAAGCCGACGGCGGCATGCGTAAAGTTCCCGGCAAGTGCCCCTGCTCCACTACGATGGAGGGTGAGCTGCATAACACTCCGAACCCGGCCGGACGACGTCGTCCCGAGGGCGGTTGTGGCAGGGCCGGGTACACGTGAGGAAGCATGATTGTGGGATCGGTACAGATTGGGCACCTCCTCAGCGGACGGTACCGGGTCGAAAAGTTAATTGGCATCGGAGCGCAATCAAGCGTCTACCGTGCTGCTGATGAGTTGCTCCGCCGCGACGTGGCAGTCAAGGTATTCCGTCATCATGACGGGGATGTCGAGCAGGTCCGCCGGCAGGAAGAGGAGGTGCGCATCCTGGCAGGCATGAGCCATCCCGCGCTTGTCACCCTTTTCGACGCCGGTGCGGATCTGAGCGATCCGGATAATCCCCTCAGCTACCTGGTCATGGAACTGGTCCGCGGCCCGGACCTTCGCAGCCAGGGTGCCGCCGGTCCCATGCCGGCCGCACGGATGGCCCATATCGGGCATGATCTTGCCGACGGATTGGCTTACATCCATCACCACGGAATAGTGCACCGGGACGTCAAACCCGCCAATGTTTTGCTGGTGGAGGAGGACGGCAGCGACAGCAGATTGAAGGCAAAGCTCAGTGATTTCGGCGTCGCACTGCTGCTGAGCGATGGCCACCCTGCGTCGGCGCGAGCCTCGTCCGGAACACCGCAATACCTCAGCCCGGAACAGGCTGTTGGAGGGCCGTCAGGGCCCGCCAGCGACGTCTACTCCCTGGGACTGGTCCTGCTGGAGGGACTGACAGGAGAGATTACCTATCCCGGTGCTCCCATCGAATCAGCGGTGGCTCGTCTGCTGCGGGATCCCCACATACCTGAAGCAATAGCTCCCAGATGGGTCAAGTTGCTGACATTCATGCTCGCCCGGGACCCCGCGGACAGGCCCACGGCGCTGGAGGTGTCGCTGTCCCTGCGCAAGGAAATCGCCATCAATATGGGCCGCCGCAGTATCGAGTCCATTGGGGCGGTACAGGACGAGGAGGCGAGAATGCGCGCCGTCCACCGCTACCGCATCCTGGACACTCTCCCGGATGGGACTTTTGACCGCGTGGTGGCAGTTGCTGCCCGGATGTTCGCGGTACCCGTGGCGATTGTCAGCATCGTTGACCATGACCGCATCTGGTTTAAGGCCCATCACGGCACCGATTTGGAGGAAACCGGAAGGGATCCCGGCTTGTGTGCCTCGGCCATCCTTCAGGACAAGCCCTGGGTGGTGGAAAACGCTACAATCGATCCGCGCGCCCTGGCTAATCCGCTGGTGGCCGGCGAGGCGAACATGAAGTTCTATGCGGGAGTGCCGCTGCGGACGCCTGACGGATACAACCTGGGAACCCTGTGCGTCCTGGACCGGGAGCCAAGGGAATTCAGTGCTGACGATGCCGAAACCCTGGAGAACCTGGCCGCGATCGTTATGAATGATCTGGAACTCAGGCTCCAGACGATGCACATGGTCGCCACGACTGAGACAGCGGAAGCGGGCAGATAGAAGGTGCGGTGACCACCTGGTTGGGCATGGCAGACTCAAACTGCCGCTCAAGCCGTTGCGGCGCAAACGAAAGAAGCGCGGATGCCGCTGTCGTCCGTGCCTGTCCAGCAAAGGAATGACCTTGATCTTCATCACCGCAAAATTCCCCGTCAAGCCCGAGCATGCGGATGCCTGGCCGGAAATCTCCAGGGCCTTCACCCAGGCGACCAACGCCGAAGAGGGCTGCCTGTTCTTCGAATGGTCCCGGTCGCTGGATGAGCCAAACACCTACGTGCTGATTGAGGCGTTCCGGGACGACGAGGCTGGCGGCGTCCACGTCCAGTCGGCACACTTCCAGGAAGCTACCCGCACCCTGCCACAGTATCTGGCGGCGACTCCGGACATCATCAATGTCAAGGTGGACGGGTGGTCCAAGCTGGGCGAGCTGGCCGTCGGCTGAACCAACCGCGAGAAGATTCAAAAGGGAACAGAGTGGTCTCCCGTATGAGTTCCCGCACTGATTGCTTCGGAACGGTAGGCTCCTGCTATGGAATACGATCACCCATTTACGCCAGCATGAGCTCGGTTGTCGCCGCCAGGTCGATCCGCGTAGTAATGGTGTGCTTGGGTGCGGTAGCCACGGTAACCGGCACGATGGTGGCGTTGCGTGGAACTGCATCCATACCGGGCGGCGCTCCGACAGTTGCAAGCAACGATAGTGTCATGCGCTTTTACGCGATCTGGTGGGCTGCCCAAGGTCCTGCCGCCTGGAACCTTGCCCGTGACCCTGATTTAGATCCAAGACAGCTGCGTGCCCTGTGCGTCACCACTTTCCTCGGTGGAATAGCTCGTCTGGCTGCCGCCCGGGCCAGTGGCCGGCCTCACCCATTGTTCCAAGGCTTGACCGTCATGGAACTGCTCCTGCCTCCGGTACTGCTCGCCCTTCGTCGAACGATAGAAAAGAGTACCCGCTAACGGTCTGCGCCAAGAGCTGCTGCAGCGACCAGTGCAGCGTCCACGACCTAGAGCAACGTCGAGCTACTGCAGTGCTTTCCGGAGCACGACACCTTCTTTAGCAGAGGGAGGGCAGCGCAGCGACTGGGGGTGAGCGGCTGTTAGCCAGGAACCTCCACATTGGGGGCGCGCCTCGAGGGGCGCAGCTTGTTCAGGAAGGCTGGCTGGTGAGAAAGAGCTCTATGACCGGCACCAACGTGCCCGGGCGCTGCACGGGAAGTTCAAGGGTGAGCGTACCCTCGGACAGGCCGCCCATCTGGGTGTTGTGCGCGGGGCGGTTGGGATCGTTGTCCAGGATGGCTACTTCCGAGGCGTCAAGCATGAGTTGGGCGTAGTCCACCTGTCCCGCCAGGCCGGAGAGGTGGATATGCCGGTACGGCCAGTCGAAGACGTGAAGGTACAGGCGGTCGCGCCGCTGGGTCAGACGGGTTCCGGTAGGTGCCTCGAATCCGGACGGCCCGGCGTGCCGGATGGACCGCTCATGGTCTGCCATCCAAGCTCCCAGGGAATGAAGGAGCTCACGTGCGCCCGGTTCGATCTCGCCACGCCCTGTGGGCCCGACATTGAGGATCAGGTTGCCGTTCTTTGAGACGCCGTCCACGAGCATCTTGACCACTGTCTCGGCGGACTTAAAGTCGTGGTTATCCCGGTCATAACCCCAGCTGCCGTTCAGCGTCTGGCAGGCTTCCCACACGGCAGGTTTGCCGTCCCGTTCCAGGGGTTTGAGCGGCTGATATTGCTCGGGCGTGATGTAGTCGCCGGGAATCCCGAGCCTGTCGTTGACGAACGCTCCGGGCGACAACCGCCGCACAATCCTCAGCAGCTCTTCCGAACCCCAGTCGTCGGCACCCTTGCCGCCCCAATACTGGCGTTCATAGGAAAAGTCGAAGAACAGCAGGTCCACTGGTCCGTGCAGGGTGAGCAGCTCCTCGACCTGGGCGTGGAGGTACTCACGGTAGCGTGCGATGTCCCGGCCGGCCTCACGGGCTTTGAACTCCTCGTCGTCGCGCTGCGGATGGACTCCGTCCACCGGGAATTCCGGATGATGCCAGTCGATGAGTGAGTAATACAAACCAACCCGGAGGCCTTCGGCACGTACGGCATCCATGAAGGGTCCGATTGCGTCAACACCAAACGGCGTCCGGGTGATCTTATAGTCGGTCAGGGCGGTATCCCATAGGCAGAAGCCGTCGTGATGCTTAGCGGTGAGCACCACGTACTTCATGCCCGCCAGCCGGGCCTGCCTGGCCCACTCCCTGGGGTCGTAGCGATCCGGGTCAAAGTGCGTGAAGTACTTCCGGTACTGCTCGTCGCTCAGGCGTTCGCGGTTCTTGAGCCACTCGTGCCTGGCTCCCAGAGAGTACAGTCCCCAGTGCACGAACATCCCTAACCGGTCCTGCACAAACCATGCGGGATCGGGGGAGACAGTAACTTCGGCGGTCATGAATCTCCTCGCGTTGTGCTGATGCAGGGTTCGGTCAGGGCGCGCGCACAGCCGCAGCGTCACTTTGAACGGTAGGGGAGGTGCTGTCAGGGGTCAAGCATTGATCAGATGAATCTGCAGGAAGCGTCATCCCGTATGTGAATCGGTGGCAGCACCGCGGTGAAACAGCCCGGTCAGAGGTCAGATGTAGTGGTTGACTGCCCAAATGGGGTGCAGACTCGGTTGCATGCGCGAACTCATTGTCCTCGGCACTGCCTCCCAGGTGCCCACCCGGACCCGCAACCACAACGGCTACCTGCTTCGCTGGGACGGCGAAGGCCTGCTGTTTGATCCTGGGGAGGGCACGCAGCGGCAAATGATCCACGCCGGCGTTTCGGCATCCCGGGTAACGCGGATCTGCCTCACGCATGTTCACGGTGATCATTGTTATGGCCTGCCGGGCGTACTCTCGCGCATGGTGCTCGACGGCGTCACGCACCCCGTGCACCTGCACTATCCGGCGTCGGGCGAAGACGTAGTCCGTGCGCTGGTGTCGGTCGCGACCCCGGGCCTTGACCTGAGGTTCCACCCGCATGGGGGCGCCGGGGCCA
This sequence comes from Pseudarthrobacter sp. TRD_SC_9, assembly GCF_055361265.1. Taxonomy (NCBI): domain Bacteria; kingdom Bacillati; phylum Actinomycetota; class Actinomycetes; order Micrococcales; family Micrococcaceae; genus Pseudarthrobacter; species Pseudarthrobacter sp. TRD_SC_9. The sequence goes on along the minus strand of NZ_CM143956.1, from coordinate 2,119,579 downwards.
TTGCCGATGACCTCGAGGTCCGGCCGCTGAAGCACCGTATCGAGACCTACGGCTACCGGCTTACGGAACCTGACGGCCGGACCCTGCTGCCCGAACGGCTTGCTGCTGCAGGAATCAGGGGACACGACGTCGGACGCCTGCAGCGTGAAGGCCGCGTTGCCGGCGTGCTGCTGGAGGATGTCAGCATTCCGCGTCCCGGTCAAAGCTTCGCCTTCGTGATGGATACAGCCGAATGTCAGGGAGCCGAAGAACTGGCACAAGGCGCTGACCTGCTGGTAGCCGAATCGACTTTCAGTGACGAGGATGTGGCGCTCGCCGACGAGTACCGCCATCTCACCGCCGGGCAAGCGGGCAAGCTGGCGAACGCAGGTGGCGTCCGGACCCTCGCCCTCACCCACTTCTCCTCGCGCTACGGCGACGACACCGCCCTGCTGGCAGGGCAGGCCGCTGCCCGCGCCGGATCCGCCGAGGTGATCGCGGCGAAGGACCTGGACAGAATCAGGTTTCCAAAGCGCCGTAGCCTGCGATGACGGAAGCGCTGCCTGCAGCCGGAGGGAGCGGGCACTAAAAAACTCCGGCCCCACGCTTTCTTTCAAAAGCGTGGGGCCGGAGCCGGTAGCGCTAGAAGATACTGCGCAGGATGTTACGGAACGCGTACGAAGGAAGCTCCGCTGAGCCAGCTGATGGAGTGAACCTCGGTACGGTTGCCGTCAACGCCGCCGCTGACAACCTGGCCATCGCCGGCGTAGATTCCCACGTGACCGGCAGTGATGACCAAGTCACCGGGAGCCGGGGTGGAAACAACGCTGCCGAAGGCGAAGAAGTGGGAGGGAGCGATGTCACCGACGCTGATGCCTACGGAACGGAGGGCTTTTTCAACCATCGCGGTGCAGTCCTGGTAGGTGCCGATCTGGCCGTATGCATGTGCCAGCAGGGCAGCTCCGGTACCGGTACCGGTGGAAGCAGCCGTGGAGGACATGGCGGTCAGGTTGACCGGTGAGGCGGCAGGTGCCGGGGCAGGTGCGGGAGCGGTGGTTGCAGCCACGGTTACCGCGGGCGCCGGCGCTGCTGCTACGGTGCCTGCGCCGGGGATCTGGATTTGGTCGCCGGGGTAGATGACCGAAGCCATTCCCAGGTTGTTGACAGCCAGAACATCGGCAAGGCTAACGCCGTAGGCTGCGGAAATTGCGCCGAGGGTGTCGCCGGAAACAACCGTGTGCACGTTGGCGGTTGCTGCGGCCGGTGCCACGGTCACGGGTGCCGGGGCGGCAGTTGCCGTCGTCTGGACGGTGCCTGCGGACTCAGAGCTGTTAACGCTGGCCTGGGCAGGGGCGCCTACGCCGAAGACCAGACCGGAAGCCGCGGCAACTGCCAGGGCAGGACGGCCGACGGTCAGGGCGTGTGATTTTGCCGTGTAGCTGAGGCCTGCAAGGGCGACAGAACCGGCGGGGGTTGCCCGGTGACGGGCGGTGGTTGCGTTTTTAGACACGGTTGATTGCCTCTCCTATGCCTGCGGGGTGAGCTGTCGGGTTCGGGTTGGAGATACCCGGCCGGTGCTCTATGCGAACTAGAGCGTTACCGGCTTAACCCCAAGGCTTCATTGTGAAGCCGTGAAAACTTGGTTCCCCCGTCCCTGCCATCATCAAGCGAAGGGGTCCCGGATCCAGCGGCAGGGCTCGGCATGCTGGAGGGAATGTCCCGAGTTGGGCGGGACACCCATCGACAATACCTTCTTCTCGTCTGAAAGTCACAATCTGGTAACAAGCTGGGAGTGTTCAGTGAGTCGCATGGGTAAGCTGAGGAAACTATGTGCCTTTTCGTTACCACAGCCAGTGCCTACAGGCAGGACTCGTGGCACTTGCCCTCGTGGGTGCCGAGCGATGCCGTCAGCGGTCCTGAGGGCTGATTGGGAGGTTGACGTGCAGGGCCTAATAGAGCAGGCTGCAGGATTCATAGACCGCACCCTGCATAACGAGGGCGCCTCGTACAGGGTGGATGACGTCGAATCCCGGCTGGGTGGCGTCCTGGCCTCTTATGGTTCCTCTATTGGCGCAGTCCGTGGCACTGTTCGCGACGCGCTGAACAAGTTCAGGGAGTTGGACCACGACGGCGTCACCATGCTGGCATCCGCCCTCTGGGGACGTCCCCGGCCGGGAAGCAAGCCAGTATTTGAAAGGCGTCTCGCCGCCGTGGTTCTCCTGCAATCGCGGGTGGGTCTTCTTCGGCATTCGGACTTGACCAGGATCGAAGGCCTCCTGCGTTCTGCCGAAACTCAGGAGCTTGCCGGGCCGCTGGTCAACGACGTCACCCTGCCGCTGCTGGCCGCGCTGAGCGGGCGGAACCGGCGGAAGGCCGACGTCGTTATTGCCCGCTGGGGCCAGGATGCAGACCCGCGACTGCGCCAGGCTGCCCTGCTGGCGAAATCGTCGGATCCACCCTAAGTCCTTTATGGTGTCGGGTTGCCACCGTTGACGTTTAGTGTTTCGCCCACCACATAGCTTGATTCGGCCGACGCCAGAAACACGTAGGCCGGCGCCAGCTCTGCCGGCTGTCCGGCGCGGCCCAGCGGCGTGGACTGGCCAAACTCAGGCAGCTTTTCCTTGGGCTGGCCGCTGCTGACCTGCAGCGGCGTCCAGATGGGTCCGGGAGCCACCGCGTTGACCCGGATGCCCTTCGGTGCCAGCTGCTGCGCGAGGCCCTTGGTGAAGTTGTTGATGCTGGCCTTGGTGGTGGCGTAGTCAATCAACGTAGGTGACGGGTTGTAGGCCTGGATCGACGTGGTGTTGATGATGGTGGAACCGGCCGGCATGTGCTTGACGGCCTCCTTGGTCAGCCAGAACATCGCGTAGACGTTGGTCTTCATGGTGTGGTCGAACTGCTCGTCGGTGATGCCACCAATCTCCTCCTGAGCGACCTGCTTTCCCGCATTGTTGACCAGGATGTCCACGCCGCCGAGGACCGCAATTGCGGTGTCCACCAGTTCGCGGCAGGTGGCCTGGTCCTTCAGGTCACCGGGTACCTTGACTGCTTTCCGGCCAGCGGCCTCGATGATGCCCGCGATCCGTGCCGCGTCCTCTTCTTCCTCCGGAAGGTAGGACAGTACGACGTCGGCACCCTCCCTTGCGAATGCGATGGCAGTGGCCGCGCCGATTCCCGAGTCAGCTCCGGTCACTATCGCTTTCCGGCCGTCAAGCCTGCCGGTGCCGCGGTACGTTTCCTCACCCAGATCAGCTTTGGGCGTCAGTTCCGCATCAAGGCCGGGCTCCGGCTGGTGCTGTTTGGGCGGGGAAATCTCCGGGTAGGCGGTCACGGGGTTCCGGAAGGTGTACTGGTCCGTCATGGTCGCTCCTCTTGAGTGGCTGGACTCTGCACCTGCAGACAATGGCAACTGCAGACATTGGCAACTGCAAACAATGCTAAGCATGCTTACGTTCCTAGCCTAGGGGTGGCCGGGCGTTTATGCCAAGCCGGACCCACGTACGGATGCGGCCTGTCAGACTTGGAGGATGAACCAGGACACAGCAGCCACTTCTGAAGCGCGGTCTGCCAGGGCGCTGCATGCCCAGGCGCTGTCTTCAGAGGCTCCGCACAGTATCAGGAGCAAGCCCCGGGACGCGGGCGACGCCTGGGTGGAGGGTGACCGCGGCAGGTTCTGGGGGCGCTTCGGGGCTGCTGGAGTGCTGGCGTACGATCCTGCCAAGGGCGTGCTGCTGCAGCATCGCGCGGTCTGGAGCCACAATGGCGGAACCTGGGGACTGCCAGGCGGTGCCCTGCATCAGGACGAGGATGCTGTGACCGGCGCGCTGCGGGAGGCCTCTGAGGAAGCGGCTGTGCCTTCGGACGGCGTCGAAGTCCTTTTCACGTCGGCCCTGGACCTGGGCTACTGGTCCTACAGCACGGTGGTGGTGAAGGTGACCAAACCCTTCGATCCGGTGATCAGCGATCCGGAAAGCATTGAGCTGCGGTGGGTTCCGGTGGCGGAGGTCGCCGCCCTGGACCTGCATCCGGGCTTCGCCGCGGCCTGGAACGGACTGAGCGCCAGGATGCTGGCACTGGCCGGTCAGTAGCCGTATTCGGCGGTGACCAGGATAGGGAGGTGGTCTGACTTCCCCCGCGGCATCGTCTGCACGCTGGTGATGTTCAGCCCCACGGAAGTCGCGAAGTCAAAGTGACCTTTGAAGACCTTGTAGCGGGTGTAGGTCCGCTTGTCACTCAGTGACAAGGCATAGCCCGAGTTCTTCATGTGGGTGTCCAGCTTTTTGGTGAAGAAGGGGTAGTTGAAGTCGCCCACCATCAGCGTCATCAGGCCGCTTCCCATGGTGAGCAGTTCCGCATGCGCGGCGTGGATCTGCTTGCGGCGGAGCGAGTTTGACGCCGTCAGCGGGGCGGCGTGGAATGAGCCAATCACCAGATGGTGGTCTGTTTCGTTGTCCACCACGCGGGTGCCGATCAGCCGCTCGTGGGCGGGGGCCAGGATCCTGTCATGAAAGGACTTATGCAGGGCAAAGGACTGGGTGCTGACAGCCGTGAAGCGGTCTTCGCGGTAGTAGATGGCCAGTCCCAGGCGGTTGGTCTTCGTGGTGTCCGCGAGCTTCAACGGCCCAAGGGTTGGGGGCAGGTCTTTGGAATCGCACTCCTGCAGGCACATGGCATCCACGCCGAATTCGGTGGCCAGATGCAACAGTTCGCTGCTGGCCGCGTGCTTGCGGAGGTTGTAGCTGATGACGCGCATAAGGAACCACTTCCTCCAAAGGTTGATGTCACGAACAGGCAACGAGTCTAACCATAACGGCTGTCCGCAAGCTTTCTGGCGGGAGTGCCGGTACAAGGCGATAAAGTGAATTCCAGACTTGCTTGACGCCATTGAAAGGGCTTTTTCCGTTGACTGCTGATCTATCGGGCCTTGCTGAAGGCGATCACTACTACAAGTCGCTGGGCGAGGGCCGCTACCGGTCAACGATCCACGCCCAAGGTGCCTGGAACGACCACGAGCAGCATATGGCCCCCGCCTCGGGAATCATGGCGCACGCCTTGGAGAACTTTCAGCCCCGGCCGGAATTGCGCATGGCCAGGCTCAGCTACGAGATCCTGGGCCTGATTCCGGGCGGTGAATTCCAAGTCACCACCACACTGCTGCGTCCGGGAAAGACCATCGAACTGGTGCAGGCGGAGCTCACAGCCAACGGCCGCACGGCTATCCGTGCCACCGCCTGGCGGATGCTGACTTCGGATACGTCGGAAGTGGCCGCCGTCGAGGATCGCCCCATCCCCGGCCCCCACGACTGCAAACCCTATGACGCCGCGACCATCTGGCCCGGCGGCTACATCCGTTCGCTGGAATTCCGGGTGGCGGACGGACACCGCCCCGGCGCGGGCACCGTCTGGCTGACTACGCCATACCCGTTGACCGACGACGGTACGCCCAGCGATCTCGCCCGGCTGGTCGGGCTCGTGGACACTGCCAACGGCATTGCCACCCGGGTGCCGCCAGGCAAGGGCAGCTATGCGTTCCCTAATCTGGACCTGCAGATCCACATGTACCGCAAGCCCGCGGGCGAGTGGCTGGGGCTGGAAAACAAAGTGTCGTTCGGCTCGGACGGAATCGGGCTTACTTCCAGCGTGCTGCACGATCTCCAGGGACCCTTCGGGCGCGCCGAACAGATCCTGACGTTGCGGAAGAGCTGAAACGCCAATGACCGTGACAGAGCCTGCAGGATTTCCCCACACCGGCGCCCGCCCGGTTCTGGCTGTTGTGAAGCAGCAGGAAACGCTCGGCGCCGCCGGAGACCTTGACCATGCCCTGGAGCTGCTTGCGCAGGCGAAAAGAGGCCTGATCGGCCCCACCCTGAGGCTCTACCGCCCTGAGCCAACGGTCGCATTCGGCCAGCGGGATGCCAAACTGCCGGGATTCGAGGCAGCGACGCAGGCCTGCCGGCGGCTGGGGTTCGAACCGCTGGTCCGCAAGGCGGGAGGCCGCGCCGCCGCCTACCATCGCGGCAGCCTGGTGGTGGACCATATTGAGCCCGCCGCGGACGCGATCTCCGCAGTAAAAGCCCGCTTTGGCCTGTTCGGCGACCTGCTGGCCGGCGCTCTGCAGAACGCCGGCGTGGATGCTGCTGTAGGCGAAATTCCCGGCGAATACTGCCCGGGGGAATTTACTGTCCACGGCGTGGACCCGGCGGACCCGGCACACCGGATCAAGCTGATAGGCACCGCGCAGCGCGTTGTTGCCGGAGCTTGGCTTTTCAGCTCGGTGATAGTGGTGGAGGACTCCGGCCCCATCCGGGAAGTCCTGACCGAAAGCTACGCCGCGCTGGGCCTTGACTGGGACCCGGCCACGGCAGGGGCAGCCAACGACCTGGTACCGGACATCGACGTAGGCATCGTTGAACAGGCCGTAATCGATGCCTACGCCCTACACTCCCGGCTGGAGTTCGCCTGAGCCCCATCTCGCGGGCACTTCCAGGAATTGTTGATGGCTGCCCAGGCCGGCCATCAGGCCACAGCGGAAACAGATCAGGGCCGGGGGATACCCGGCCCTGATCTGTCTGTCACACTGTTCCCACTGCGGGAGCTGCCACTGCTAAGCGGCCAGCCGGCTCTTGACCTCGGCGGCTGACGGGTTGGTCGCGGCGGTGCCGTCCGGGAACAGGACGGTGGGTACCGTGCGGTTGCCGCCGTTGAGCTGTTCGACGAGGTCCGCGGTACCTTCGACTTCCTCGATGTTGATCTCCGTGTAACCGATGCCCTGGGCATCCAACTGCTTCTTCAGGCGGTTGCAGTAACCGCACCAGGTGGTGGAAAACATGGTGATGGTGCCGGTCTCGGGGGTGAAATCCACGAAATTCTCCTAAACGATGGGGTTCTCGATTGTCTCAACGGTAACCCGCACCGGAAGTATTCCCGCTGCCGTGGCCGTCGGATGCGTCCGGATGTCAGCGGCTGCCACGGTCCCGGATGACACTCGTCGGTGACGGTGGCATGCTGGTGCCATGTGTGGACGCTACGTGATGGCCAGGGCGGTCGGAGACCTGCTGGCCCAGTTTGACGCCCGGTTGGAGGAAGAACTGGAGGTTCCGCCGTCGTGGAATGTGGCGCCGACGGATCCGGTGCCCATCGTCCTTGAGCGGAACCTGGACGGCGAAACCGTGCGGCAGCTGCATATGGCACGGTGGGGACTGGTGCCCTCGTGGGCTAAAGACCCGAAGATCGGTGCAAGCATGATCAACGCCCGCAGCGAGACGGTGTTGGAAAAGCCGGCCTTCCGTAAGGCGATCAAGTCCCGCCGCTGCGCTGTTCCGGCCGATGGATACTACGAGTGGAAAAAAGGCGCCGGAAAGGCAAAGCAGCCGTACTACGTACATCCCGGCGACAGCCACGGCCTGGCCTTTGCCGGATTGTACGAATGGTGGAGGAACCCGGCCGTCCCCGACGGCGAGCCGGGGCAGTGGTTGTTGTCGACGTCGATCCTCACCACCGACACTCCACCGCCGGGGGCTGAGTCGATGGTCTTCGGCAAGCTCACTGAACTCCATGACAGGGTCCCGCTGCCCATGAGCAGGGAAGCTATGGAGGCCTGGCTGGATCCTGAGGCCGACGACGCCGCCGGCTTAGTCGATCTGGTCAGGTCCGGGGTTAAAGATGCAGCGGCAGACTGGCATGTCGATTCGGTGGGTCCCGCCGTCGGAAATGTGCGCAATAACGGGCCGGAACTCATCCAGCCGGTGGAGGCGCTCTTTTAGCCGCCATGTTCCAGTACCCTGCATAATGCCGCCGGAAAGGCAAACGCCGCCATGTCGGCGTCGTAAAGTGTTCGACTACTGCCAGCCGGCTCGCTAGTGTCGAGGAATGGCCGCTATTTACGAGAATGATAAAAACGACAGAGACGCTTTGGCCGACAAGGAACAGCTCGCCGCAGTCCGTGTTGCTGTTGATGAAGTGGATGAGCAGATCGTCACGCTGATCGCCCGGCGGGAGCGGCTCATCCGCATTGCCGGAACGCTCAAGGGCGACGACGCCGAGGTGCGTGCGCCCGGACGCGTGGAGCGGATCATTGAGCACGTCAGGGACGCCGCCGAGAAGAAGGACATCGATCCGGACATCGTGGAGCGGACCTACCGGGAAATGATCTCCGGATTCATCGAACTGGAGATGAAGGTCCACAAGCAGAGCAGTTGAAGCTAGAGCGCTTCCTCAACGGGAACGCCTGACTGGAACTCCCTGCCGTCAGCTTCGCTGAAGGCCGATATCACATGCCCCTTGCCCAATCCATGGATGGCGTCGATGGGGAAGTGCCCGGTAATCGTGTTGCCTGAGTGGGTCACCCCGCCCAGGTCGTAGTTTTCTTCCGTACCTTGTTCATGGTTGAACGAGTAGAAGGCAATGGCCTCCCCGTTCATAAATTCGATCCCCAGCCGTCTCTGTGACGAGTAGTCCGGGCTGGCAGCGACCAGCCCAACAACATAGGCGCCCGATCCCGGGATGTTGCCGTCGACGTCGAAGCGGGCAATGAGGTCGGAGCCGTTGGCCTCGATGTTGACCTTTTTGAGGAGTGCGTCATGGGTACTCATGCCACCATCCTGCTCCCCGCGGTGGTGTCCGTCCACCCCATGTAGTTTTTGTCCTGGGCCGGGCGTAGACTTTGGTTATTCGAATATGTGTTCGAGTGTTCTTGAATAATCCGTTTGAGTAGCCAGTTTTAAGTGGCCAGTTCCAGGAGGTGCCATGGGCATGTTCAGCGAGTCGGTAGACGTCGTCTGTACCACTGCCGGGCAGCCGTTGCGGCTCCGGTGGGCCGGCAGGGAGTACACCCTTTGCGCCGATCCCGTGCGCTGGTATGAACGGCGCCAGTGGTGGGCGGAGGAAAGCCGGGCTCCGCTGGGCTCCGGCCCAGGACTGGTTGACCACGAAATCTGGCGGGTCCAGGTCCGGGAGGACACCCCGGGAAGGAAACCGGCCCCCGGGCCTTCATCTGAATTACCGGACAGCCTCACGCTTGACCTGGTACGGCACGCGGCCAGTGGCCGTTGGCGGCTGCTGCGTATCCACGATGCCCTTCGACCCCAAAGCGCATGACCTTTACCCACCTCCACGTCTCCACCGCCTTCAGCGCACACTATGGCGTGTCCTGGCCGGATGAACTGGCCCAGGCCGCCGCTTCGGAAGGGGCAACCGCGCTCGCCTGCACTGACCGGGACGGCCTCTACGGCACCGTCAAACACCTCAAAGCCTGTATGACCGCAGGAATCGATCCCATCGTCGGGGTGGACCTCGCGATCTTCGACGACGAGGGCGATCTCCGCAGCCAGACCTCCGGCAGGGTGGTGGTACTCGCCCACGGGCACAACAACGGAGCAGGTTACCGGGCGCTGTGCCGGCTTATCTCTGACGCCCACGCCCGCACCTCCGGCAAAGCCGGCGGCGCTGTCCCGGTTGCGGTCACCCGCGCGGAGCTCGCTTCCCGCGTGCTTGATCCCGCTACCTTGAAGCCGGTCCTGACGGTGCTGTTGGGACCCGATTCCGACGTCGGACGTGCCATGGGCGGCCGCCGGTACCTCCGCCCCCGCACCCTTTTCAAACGGTGGATCGACGCCATGCCGCCGCGCTCGCTGGTTGCCGAGGTGGTCTCCCAGTTGAGCGCTCCTGGCCAGCCCATGAGTACCGCACAGGCCGTCCGCATGCTCCGGCTGGCGGAAGAGCACCACGTCCCCGCAATTTTGAGCAACGCGGTCCGCTACTGCGCCGAAGACGGTGCGGCTACGGCCGACGTCCTGGATTCGGCCCGGACCCTCAAATCCCTGCCCGAGCTTCTCTCCGCCGAACCCGTCCTCGCCCCTAATGGCCAGGCCTGGCTCAAACCGCCGGTACTGATGCGTGAACTCGGCAAGGAAATCATTTCCGCCGCCGGGTACGGAGGTGCAGACCTCAAACAGATCCTGGCCCAGACTGAGTCGCTCGCGGACCGTTGCCGGATGGATCCGGTAACGGACATGGGCTGGAAACAACCGGTGGTGCCGGAGGCTTCTGTCATCGGCATTGACCAGGAGCCCTATCTGGAGCTGAGCCAGCGGTGCGAGGCCGGAATCGGCAGGAGGTTTCAGGGGATTTCGGGCAAGGCGGAGGCCCGGATGCGCCACCGGCTTGACCATGAGCTGACGATCATCCAGAACCTTGGCTTTTCCTCCTACTTCCTCACAGTGGCCGAGGTGTCCCGGATGATCCAGGACATGGGCGTCCGGGCGGCCGCCCGTGGCTCGGGAGCTTCCAGCCTGGTCAACTACCTGATCGATGTCAGCCAGGTGAACCCGTTGCAGCATGACCTCATCTTTGAGCGGTTCCTCTCACGGGACCGGGCCACCCTGCCGGACATCGACATCGACGTCGAAAGCGCCGAACGGCACAACGTGTACCGGCGGATCTTTGACCGGTTCGGTTCGGAACGGGTCACCCTGATGAGCATGCAGAACGGCTACCGGGCCCGTGGCGCCGTCCGGGACGCCGGCATGGCACTGGGGATGGACAATGACGATGTCGGCCAGATCGCCAAGCAGCTGTGGCGGTTTTCGGCGCGGAACTTCCGTGAAGCGCTGGTGGAGAAGCCTGAGTTGAGGGAGTTCGCTGGGCGGGTGGAGCAGCGGGACTACAGCGAAAACCAGCAGCTGGACATGCTGGTGGACCTGACGGAGCGGCTGGATCGGCTGCCACGGCATATTTCCATGCACCCTTGCGGAGTAATCCTGGGGGACGCCACGCTGCTGGATCGGACGCCCGTCCAGCCAAGCGGCCTTGGCCTGCCCATGAGCCAGTTTGATAAGCACGACATGGATCCCATGGGCATGCTCAAGCTGGATGTCCTGGGTGTCAGGATGCAAAGCGCCATGGCCTTCGCGGTGCGGGAAGTGATCCGCATCCACCCGGGAAAGGCGGAGGTGGTGGCGGCAGGCCGGCATCCCGCCGGCCAGGACGGCCGCGGTCCGGATTATATTGCAGAAGACGGCCACATCGACCTCAACGCCGTGCCGTTGGATGATGAACCCACCTACGAACTGATCCGGAGCACCCACACCCTGGGCTGCTTCCAGATTGAATCGCCCGGGCAGCGTGAACTGATCGGGAAAATGGCTCCGCGGGACTTCAATGACCTCATCATCGACATCTCGCTCTTCCGCCCCGGGCCTATGAAATCGGACATGGTGCGGCCGTTCCTGGAGCACCGCCATGGTTTCGCGCCGGAGGCCTACCCGCATCCGGACCTGAAACCGGTGCTGGAGGAAACCCACGGTGTCACGGTGTTCCACGAACAGATCCTGAAAACCCTTAACATCATGACGGGCTGCGGGCTGGCCCGGGCAGATGAATTCCGGCGTGCTTTGGGGAACGAAGCACTGGAAGGGAAGGTGGAGGAATTCTTCCGGAAGGAAGCCCATGCCAAGGGCTACTCCCCGGAGGTGGTAGACAAAGTCTGGGGCACGCTGAAGTCCTTCGGCAGCTTTGGTTTCTGCAAAGCCCATGGCGCTGCCTTCGCAGTGCCCACCTACCAGTCGGCCTGGCTGAAGACCCACCATCCCGAAGCCTTCCTGGCCGGTCTATGGGAGCACGATCCCGGGATGTACCCCAAGCGGCTCCTGGTCGCTGAGGCACGCTGGCTGGGAATCCCCATCCTGCCGCTGGACATCAACCGCAGCCAGGCGGAATACCGGGTGGAACGGGTTAAAGACGGGCCGGACCGCGGAAAGCTGGGGATCCGGCTGAGCCTGGATGGAATCTTCGGGCTGTCCGGAGCGGAACTTAAACGGATCGTGGCCGGCCAGCCCTACGACTCCCTGGCGGACCTCCGGGCCCGCGCCCGGATCACCAAACCCAGCATCAGCAGGCTTGCCCAGTTGGGCGCCTTCGATTCCCTGCACCGCGGATCCGGCGGGGAGGCCAACCGGGCAGACCTCGTCCAGCACCTGCGGAACCTTCACAACCTCCAGAGCACCTCCAGCAGCCGCAAGGGCGTGGAGGTGGTGGAAGGACAGTTGTCCCTGCCCTTGGGGGACGTTGAACTGCGGAACATCAAACCCGGACTTCCCCAGCCCACCTTGGTGGACCATGTCCGGGCGGAGCTGGACCTGATGGCCGTTGATGCCAGCGGCCACCTGATGGAGAGCCACCGCCCCCTGCTGGACCGGATGGGTGTCACTACCGCAGACAAACTGCTGGGACTGCGCAACGGTACCGAGGTCCTTGTTGCCGGCGTCAGGGTGGCTACCCAGACGCCGCCCATGCGTGGCGGCAGGCGGGTGGTATTCATCAGTATCGACGACGGCACGGGCTGTGTTGATTCGGTGTTCTTCCACGAGGCACAGGAGCAAGCCGGGCCTTTGCTGTTCGGGACCCGGTTGCTCCTGGTCAGGGGGATTACCAGGCGAACCGGGCCCCGTGGCATCAGCCTGAGCGCGTCCATGGCCTGGGACCTCAGCAAGGTGGAGACCCTGCCGTTCCCCGGGCCTGCTCCTGGCGGTCCTGATGTCCAGCATCCTCTGGAGGGCATCCGCCAGACCCTGGCGATCACCGGCTTCAGTGGTTGATAGCATGGACGATGGCTGGCTGTGGTCCCCGTACGCCACAAGCTATGAAGCCTCACCACTGAATAGGAGACACCCGTGTCAGATGCCCAGCAGATCACCCTCATCGTCGATGGCGAAGAGAACAAGGTGACTACCGGGACCACCGGGGCCGAACTCTTTTTTGAACGCCGCGATGTTGTGGTTGCCCGGGTCAACGGTGAACTCAAGGACCTGGACCAGGAGCTGCCTGACGGTGCCGAGGTCGAAGGCGTTACCATCGAGTCCCCCGACGGACTGAACGTCCTTCGCCACTCCACCGCGCACGTGATGGCCCAAGCTGTGCAGCAGTTGCGTCCCGACGCCAAGCTGGGCATTGGCCCGTACATCACCGACGGCTTCTACTTCGACTTCGACGTGGCCGAGCCGTTCACCCCGGAAGACCTGAAGACCCTGGAAAAGATGATGCTCAAGATCGTCAACCAGAACCAGAAGTTTGTCCGCCGGGTGGTCTCCGAGGACCAGGCCCGCGAGGCCATGAAGGACGAGCCCTACAAGCTGGAACTGCTGGGCAAGAAGAACGATGCCGACGCCGTCGACGCCGGTGAAGGAGTCAGCGTTGAGGTTGGCGCCGGGGACATCACCATTTACGACAACATTGACCGCAAGAGCGGCGACGTCATCTGGTGTGACCTCTGCCGCGGCCCGCACCTGCCGAACACCAAACTCATCTCCAATGCGTTCGCTTTGACCCGCTCATCGTCGGCGTACTGGCTGGGCAACCAAAAGAACCAGCAACTGCAGCGCATCTATGGCACAGCCTGGCCCACCAAGGACGCGCTGAAGGCTTATCAGGAACGTATCGCCGAAGCTGAGCGGCGCGACCACCGCAAGCTCGGCGTCGAACTTGACCTTTTCTCCTTCCCGGACGAGCTGGGCTCCGGCCTGCCGGTGTTCCACCCCAAGGGCGGCATCATCCGCAAGGAGATGGAGGACTACTCCCGGCGGCGCCACGTCGAGGCCGGATACGAGTTTGTGTACACCCCGCACATCACCAAGGGCCACCTGTATGAAGTCTCGGGACACCTGGACTGGTACAAGGACGGCATGTTCCCGGCTATGCGCGTGGATGAGGAACTCAACGCAGACGGTACAGTCCGCAAGCCTGCCCAGGACTACTACCTCAAGCCGATGAACTGCCCCATGCACAACCTGATCTTCCGGTCCCGCGGGCGGTCCTACCGTGAACTGCCGCTGCGGCTCTTCGAATTCGGTTCCGTCTACCGGTACGAAAAGTCCGGCGTGGTGCATGGTCTGACGCGCGTCCGTGGCATGACACAGGACGACGCGCACATCTACTGCACCCGGGAGCAGATGAAGGACGAACTGACCAAGACCCTGACGTTCGTGCTTGACCTTCTGAAGGACTACGGCCTGAACGACTTCTACCTGGAACTCTCCACCAAGGATCCGGAGAAGTACGTCGGCGAGGACGCCGCCTGGGAAGAAGCCACCCGGACCCTCGCCGAAGTGGCCGAAGAATCCGGCCTCGAACTGGTCGCTGACCCCGGTGGAGCCGCCTTCTACGGGCCGAAGATTTCGGTCCAGGCGAAGGATGCCCTCGGCCGTACCTGGCAGATGTCCACCATCCAGCTGGACTTCAACCTTCCCGAACGTTTCGAGCTGGAATTTCAGGCAGCCGACGGCACCCGCCAGCGGCCCGTGATGATCCACCGTGCACTCTTCGGTTCCATCGAGCGGTTCATGGGGGTGCTGACTGAGCACTACGCCGGAGCCTTCCCGGCTTGGCTGGCGCCTGTCCAGGTGGTGGGCATTCCGGTGGCGGAGGCCTTCAACGACTACATGTTCGACGTCGTGGATCAGCTTAAGGCTGCCGGTATCCGTGCTGAGGTTGATATCTCCTCGGACCGCTTCCCGAAGAAGATCCGCACCGCGAGCAAGGACAAGGTCCCGTTCGTCCTCATCGCCGGTGGCGAGGATGCCGAGGCCGGGGCTGTTTCCTTCCGGTTCCGCGACGGCAGCCAGGACAACGGCGTGCCCATCGCCGAAGCAGTACAACGGATCAGCGACGCCGTACGGAACCGCGCAAGCTAGCGAAGGATCACACAGGTGCAGGAGAACGCAGGCTATTCCGGGGACGCCGGCGTAACCGACGAATTTGAACTCGCCGGTGTACCGGACGCTTTCCAGCGCCTGTGGACTCCGCACCGGATGGCCTACATCAAGGGCGGCCAGTCACAGTTCCAGAACAAGGATGACTGCCCGTTCTGTGTAGGGCCGGCGCGAAGTGACGAGGAAGCCCTTATCGTGCATAGGGGCAGTACTTGTTACGTGGTGTTGAACCTGTTTCCTTATAATCCGGGTCATCTGCTGGTCTGCCCGTACCGCCATGTGCCGGACTACACGGATCTCACTGCCGAAGAGACCATGGAATTTGCCATGCTGACGCAGACTGCCATGCGCGTACTGCGTAAGGTGGCCAACCCGGGAGGTTTTAATCTCGGGATGAACCAGGGTGTGGTCGGCGGCGCCGGAATCGCCGCCCACCTCCACCAGCACGTGGTGCCGCGGTGGGGCGGAGACGGCAACTTTTTCCCCATCATTGCCCAGACCAAGGCCATCACCCAGACCCTGGACGAGGTCCGTCTCCAGGTCTCCCAGGCCTGGCCGGGGGAAGCCGATGCTGAATAGGTACGCAAGGGCCTTTTTCACGTCCTTGTTTTCACCCCTGGCCCGTTGGCTGCTCCGCATAGGCGTGACGCCCGACGCCGTCACGATTGTGGGTACCGCGGGGGTAATGATTGGGGCCCTGGTGTTTTATCCTCTGGGCCAGCTGTGGTGGGGCACGTTGTTCATCACTGCGTTCATATTCTCGGATGTCATCGACGGCATTATGGCCCGCCTTTCCAACGGCGGCGGACGCTGGGGAAACTTCCTCGATTCGACCCTTGACCGCCTTGCTGACGGCGCCTTGTTTGCCGGGGTTGCCATCTGGTTCTTTACCGGCGGGGCAGACCGTCCTATTGCGATCGCTGCGCTGCTCTGCCTGGTCCTGGGCATGGTGGTGTCCTACGTGCGCGCGAAGGCTGAATCGCTCGGCTTTGACGCCAACGTAGGAATCGCCGAGCGCGCCGAGCGGCTGGTATCGGTGCTTGTTGTCACGGGATTTACCGGCCTGGGCCTGCCCCCGGTAGTGCTCCTGGTGACGCTGGTGGTGCTGGCCGCAGCCAGCCTGGTCACGGTTGTGCAGCGGATGCGGACTGTCCGGCTGCAATACCTGGGCGATTCCGGTGTCGTTCCGGAAACATAAATTCAGCCCTGCCCCTGCTGGGGACTAGTATTGGTTGTGCCCGATCACGTGATCCGGCACACCCGCGGGTATAGCGCAGGCAGCGAATGCCACCTGTTTCCCGCTGACGATTATCTAGCTACCCATAGGGGTTTTTGTGTCTACACCAGATGTAAGCAACGAAGCCGGCGTGCCCGCCGCAAGCGTAACGGGCAGCAACCGTGTCAAGCGCGGCATGGCGGAGATGCTCAAGGGCGGCGTCATCATGGACGTCGTTAACGTCGAGCAGGCCCGCATCGCCGAAGATGCCGGTGCTGTTGCCGTGATGGCGCTGGAACGAGTTCCGGCTGACATCCGTGCCCAGGGCGGTGTCTCGCGTATGTCGGACCCGGACATGATCGACAAGATCATCGACGCCGTGTCCGTGCCCGTCATGGCCAAGGCCCGGATCGGCCACTTCGTCGAAGCCCAGATCCTGCAGTCCCTCGGCGTTGACTACATTGACGAGTCCGAAGTTTTGACACCGGCCGACTACATCAACCACATCGACAAGTGGAACTTCACGGTCCCCTTCGTCTGCGGTGCCACCAACCTTGGGGAAGCCCTGCGTCGCATCAATGAGGGCGCGGCCATGATCCGCTCCAAGGGCGAGGCCGGCACCGGGGACGTCTCCAATGCCACGGGCCACATGCGCAAGATCCGTGCCGAAATCGCCAAGCTCGCGGCCCTGCCCGAGGACGAGCTGTACGTCGCCGCCAAGGAACTCCAGGCTCCGTACGAGCTCGTGAAGGAAATTGCCGCCACCGGCAAGCTTCCTGTGGTGCTGTTCACCGCCGGAGGCATCGCCACCCCGGCGGACGCCGCCATGATGATGCAGCTCGGCGCCGACGGCGTGTTCGTTGGTTCCGGTATCTTCAAGTCCGGCAACCCGGCCCAGCGCGCAGCCGCCGTTGTGAAGGCCACCACCTTCTACGATGACCCGGACGTCATCGCCAAGGCCTCCCGCGGCCTGGGCGAGGCCATGGTGGGCATCAACGTGGACGAGATCCCGCAGCCGCACCGCCTTGCCGAGCGCGGCTGGTAAGTCTTCTTTTAGGGCGCCGGACGGCGTCATCCTGTGCGTGCTATTCCCCGCGCTCTGTTGGCAGCTAACGCTGTGGGCAGGGCGCGGGGCCCCTTTTATGCACGCTGCCGGATGACGCTGTCCATCGCCTTGCGCACTTTAACCGCGACGGCGGCGAGTCACCTGTTCTGGTGACTCGCCGCCGTCGTTGGTGGTTGAGCTTGTCGAAACCCCGTTATTCCAGGCCGCGGCGTTTCAGCAGTGGCTCCAGTTGGGCTTTGCGGCCCCGGAAGGCGCGGAAGGATTCGAGCGGATCGCGGCTGTTGCCCCTGGACAGCAGCTCGGTGCGGAAGTGCTCGCCGTTGGCGCGGGTCAGGCCGCCGTTTTCCTTGAACCATTCAACGCTGTCGGCATCCAGCACCTCACTCCAGATGTAGGAGTAGTAGCCGGCCGAGTAGCCGTCGCCAGCGAAGATGTGTTGAAAATAGCCCGTGCGGTAGCGCGGCGGGATCAGGGCGTGGGCCACGCCGGCCGCCGCCAGCGCCTTCGATTCAAAGGCCACGGCGTCTTCGGGGATCTCGTCCGCCGCAAGGACATGCCAGGCGAGGTCAAGCAACGCGGCCCCAAGGTACTCGGTTGTCCCGAAGCCTTCGCCCCACAGCTGCGACGCTGCCAACCGGTCGATGCTTTCCCGGGGGAGTGTTTCGGCGCTCTGGTAGTGGCGGGCGTAGTTTTCCAAAACTTCCGGCCACATGATCCACATTTCGTTGACCTGGGACGGGTATTCCACAAAGTCACGTGGCACTGCCGTTCCGGAGAACCGCGGATAGGTGACTTTGGAGAGCAGTCCGTGGAGCGCGTGACCGAACTCATGGAATATGGTGCGCACCTCGTCCAGGGTCAACAGCGTGGCCTCACCCGCCGGTGGCTTGGAAATGTTGAGGGTGTTGATCACCACGGGACTGGTGTCCAGGAGGGTTGACTGGTCCACCAACGAGTTCATCCAGGCGCCGCCGCGCTTGGTCTCCCGCGTGTAGTAATCGCCCAGGAAAAGCCCCAGGCCCGTGCCATCACTATCAAACACCTCCCAGACCCGGACGTCAGGGTGGTAGCCCGTAAGGTCTCCGCGCTCACGGAACGTAAGGCCGAAGAGCCGATTTGCGGCAAAAACACTCCGTCCTTTAGAACCCTTTCGAGCTCAAAGTACGGCCTCAGCGCCTGTTCATCGACGGCAAAGCGTTCACGACGCACCTTGGCTGAGTAGAACGCCCAATCCCATGCTTCGAGGGGATGCCCGGCGGCCTCCCCCAAAGCTGCTGCTTCGGCGTCGGCATTCCTGACCGCAGGCGCCACCAAGCGGTGCAACATGGCCTGTACAGTGGCGAAGTCGGGTGCGGTCTGGCGTTCCACGACCAGTTCCGCGTAGTTTGCGAATCCTAACAGCGCGGCCTTTTCGGCGCGGAGCCCGGCCAATGAACTCGCCAGTTTCCTGACATCAAAAGGGCCGCCGTCACTGCCTCGGGCGATGGAGGTGTTGTAAAGGCGCTGCCGGAGTCCGCGGTTCTCCAGCGCGGCCAGGGCCGGCTGGTTGCTGGGCTGGATAAGCGTCAGGAGGTACTTGCCATGGTGCCCGGAGGCACTCGCGGCTTCCGCGGCGCTGGCTATGTCATCTGCGGGCAGGCCGGCCAGTTCGGCGGCATCATCAACCAGAACGCCGGCGGCCTTCATGGCCTCCTTGGTACGCTGGCCGAACTCCGTGCCCAGCCGGGATAGCTCGGCGTTGAGCTGCCTGAGTTTTTCCTGCCCTGCCGGGTCCAGTTGAATTCCGGACTGGTGGAATTCACGAAGGTATTCGGCCACCAGGCGGTGGGATTCGGCATCCAGGCCGGAGGTGTCGATGGCCGCAAACCGTTCGTAGAGCGCACGGTTGAGGTAGATGGCGTCCTGATGCGCAGTAAGTTTGGGCATCACGTCCGTTTCAAGCCTCCGGATTCCTTCGGAGGCGTCCGCTGAAACCAGCGTGAAGAACGCGTTGGCGGTCCGCTCCAGGACCTTGCCGGAACGTTCCATGGCAACCGCGGTGTTCTCGAAATCAGCCGGCTCCGGATTGGATATGATCGCGTCAATATCGTCGAGCTGGTCCTGCAGACCGGCTTCCAGTGCCTCGGCATAGTGGCCTTCCTCAATCCGGGCGAAAGGCGGCAACTGATAGGGCAGGCTGCTGGGAGCAAGCAGCGGATTGATGCTGGGAGTGTTCGTCATGAACCAACACTTTCATGGCCGCGCAGCCTGGTATTGCCCGGTATTGCCTGTTAAAAGAAACCGGGTAGCAGTAACTGCCGTTTTGAAGCCTCAAAAGCGGCAGTTACTGCTACCCGGTTGGGGCAAATCAGGCCTGCTTGAACACGATGGACATCGGGGTGGCCTGCGCGCCCTGACCCTGTGGGTTGTCCTTGAAGATGGCCTGCACGGTTTCCTTGGCCAGGCCGGTGTCGTGGCCCATCGCCACGACACCGAGGTCGTTGGCGTCCATGATGGCCGTGCCGGCAAACGTCGCGGCATATTCGGCCGGCACCGTCTTGCGGACGAGCTCGCTGATCCGCCGCGCCACAGCTTCCGGGTCCTTCGGTGCCAGCTTCACGGAGTTGGCAGAGGAGCCCAAGCTGTAGGGGGTGGCACCATCGATGGCGTTGATGTTGTTTCCCACCACGTCGTAAAATACGCCGCTCTTGCCCCGTAGCTTGCCCACTACGCTCGCGGCGGCGGCCTTGGCGATCAGCGGCAGGCCTACCTCGTTGATGGCGATCTGCATGGACCACGGGCTGCCCAGCCCGATCCCGGCAGGGGTCCGCATCACAAACTTGCTGAGCACGCGGGCGACGGGGGAGACCTTGATCTCCCATACCGGGAAGGACCGGCCTTGGGTAATCGCGACGATCTTTTCGCTCACCAGGAGGTACCAGGGGGTGCCGGCGACGGCCGTCCGGGTTTCGTCATCGGCTGCGGGAAGGCCGTCGAAGAACCGCTTGACGTAGCCAGCCACCTCCGGATCAAGTTCCGTTTCCCGGGTGAAGACGCCTGTCTGGATGGGGTAGCGGCGGAACGTTTCGCCGCCTGCCTCTGCCGGCACGGTGATGTCCAGCTGCTTGCCCGGGTTGGCCTCGTAGTCTCTCTTGTTGAGCTTCACGTCAGCCGGAGTTTCATTCCGGTCGATGAACTCCCGGAACCACAGCTCAACGTTGAGCAGGCGCCAGAAAACCATGGTGTCGGCGTCGTTCTTTCCGTTCAGGTATTCCTCGAACGCGGTCAGGACGGCCTCGCGGTTCCAGTACGGCCGCTCGGCGAAGGAGTTGGACATGAAGATCTGGTAGATCCGCTCCTTCATCAGCGCAAACCACTCGGCTTCCGGAGTGGTGAAGCCGATCTTGTTGCGGCGGTTGCTGATCTTTTCCGGCAGCAGGCCACGGGTGGCGTCCCGCAGGATGCGCTTGTTCCAGCCGCCCTTGATGATGGATTCGTCGGAGAGGCTGAAGAGGAACTTGACCACTTCCTTGTCCAGGAACGGTACGCGGCCTTCCAGGGAGAAGCGCATGGTGTTCTTGTCCTCGTAGCGCAGCAGCGAGGGCAGGGACTTGTGGAAGAGGTCATCAATCAGCCGAAGCTTCATGTTGTCCGGGATGTTGCTGAACTTCTCGCCGCGGTGGGTCCCGGCGAAGTCCTTCTTCAGCAGCGAGGCCATGGTGACGGTCTTCCTGGCCGTCAGCTTGGAACGCAGCCGGAAGCGGCCCAGCCGGTAGAAGATATCCAGCGACTGGCCTGCCTCACGCAGCAGGGTGCTGTAATCACCCTTGGCCTTGAGCTGGCGCAGGTAGGCGAAGTAGTAAGGGATGTAGCCGGCCATCATCTCGTCAGCACCCTGGCCGTCAAGCAGCACCGTGACGTGCTTGGACGCTTCCTTCATCACGCAGTACTGCGCGTAGGGGCCCGAAGAGATAATAGGCTCCTCCATGGTGCGGACGAAGTCTTCCAGGTCCTCCGCGAAGCCCTCCGGGGTGGGGAGGATTTTGTGGGACTCGATGTTGCCGCTGCACGTGGCGATGGCGGCGTCTGCGTAGTGTTCCTCGTCGTTGATCGAGTTCGGGAAAACTGCGCTGAAGGTGTTCTGCTTCGTGCCCAGGGATTCGGTGGCAGCGGCGTTTTCCTGCATCAATTTGTTGATGGTGACCACGACGGCGGACGAGTCCAGGCCGCCGGACAACGCCGAACCAACAGGGACTTCAGACTGGAGACGGAGCCGGACCGCTTCGGTGAAACGCTGCCGGTACTCTTCGGTCACCTCAGGCGTATACGGCCGGTTGACGCTGGAGAGTTCCTCCAGTTCCTCACGCAGCCGGGTGAAGGCGGAGATGCTGTATTGCCCGGTGGCGTTGTCGATTTCCATCATTTCGCCGGGCAGCAGCTTGAAGACGCCGTCAAAGAAGGTCTCGGCTGAGTCGTCGTGGATGCGGTACTGCAGGTAGCGGTACAGAATGCGCTCGTTCGGCTTGCGGTCGATTTTTCCGCTTTCCAGCAGCGGCCGGATCTCAGAGGCGAACATGATTTTGGGGGCTTCGCTGGTGCCGGCATTGGCCCAGTAGAGCGGCTTTATGCCGAAGTGGTCGCGGGCCAGGACCAGGACGTCGCGTTTCCTGTCCAAAATGGCGAAGCCGAACATGCCATTGAACCGGTCAAAGGCGGCGGTGCCCCACTCTTCGTAGGACTGCAGCACGACCTCGGTGTCCGACTGGGTCCGGAACGTACGTCCCAGGGCTTCGAGCTCGGCACGCAGGTCGAGGTAGTTGTAGACCTCGCCGTTGTACACCAGGACGGTGGCAGCATCAGAGCTGATCATCGGTTCCTGGCCGTGCGCGACGTCGATGATGGACAGCCGGCGGTGGGCCAGTCCGGTATTGCCTTCGGTGAAGTAGCCCTCGCCGTCCGGGCCGCGGTGCTCAATGCACGCATTCATTGCCTTCAGCAGGACTTCGTCTTCTCCAAAACCGTGGTATCCGGCGATTCCGCACATACTGCTACCTCTTCAATCGTCTTTCGAGTCCCGGTCAATACTACTTGGGATGTACTGCCGACGGCCCCTGATGCAGCCCTAGCGCCTGTGCCCCTAGACTGTCACAGTGCAGAATCAGCAAGCTTCCTCCCCGATTGTGGGCGTCCTGGCCCTGCAGGGGGACGTCCGTGAACACCTCCACGCCATCGAATCCGTCGGGGCACGAGCAGTAGGAATCCGCCGCCCGTCAGAACTCGACGCCGTCGACGGCCTGGTGATTCCCGGCGGTGAATCCACCACCATGGACAAACTGGCCCGCATGTTTGAACTTGCCGATCCCATCCGGAACCGGATCGCGGACGGCATGCCGGTGTACGGTTCGTGCGCTGGAATGATCCTGCTTGCCAACGACATCGCCGATCCCGCCAAGGACCTCAAGGGCAACCCGCAGCAGACGTTCGGTGGCCTGGACATCACTGTACGGCGCAACGCCTTCGGCCGGCAGCGCGAGTCTTTCGAAACCAGCCTGGACTTCAAGGGCCTGGACTTCAGTGCGGGGGAGACCGGCGTGGAGCCTGTGCATGCAGTATTCATCCGCGCGCCCTGGGTGGAACGAGTGGGGCCCGGTGTCGAAATCCTGGCCCAGGTGGAACCTGCGGATCCCGGGCACGCGTCCCACGCGGCCGCACTGCCGGGGACCGCTAGAATTGTTGCAGTGCGTTCGGGCCAGTTGCTGGCCACCTCCTTCCATCCGGAAGTGACTGGGGAGAAACGCGTACACGAACTTTTTATCCGAATGATCAGAGGAGAAGCGTAAAGCATGTCAGGCCACTCCAAATGGGCGACGACCAAGCACAAGAAGGCCATCCTCGATAGCCGTCGTGCCAAGTCGTTCGCCAAGCTGATCAAGAACATCGAAGTAGCCGCACGCATGGGTGGCCCCGACCTTGCCGGCAACCCCAGCCTGGAACTCGCTGTCACCAAGGCCAAGAAGACTTCCGTTCCCGCAGACAACATCGACCGCGCCATCAAGCGCGGTGCCGGGCTGACCGGCGAAGTGGTTGACTACACCGAAATCATGTACGAGGCACGCGGCCCGCAGGGTTCGGCACTGCTGGTTGAATGTCTGACGGACAACAAGAACCGCGCCGCCTCCGAGGTCCGGCTGGCAATCTCGCGCAACGGCGGCACGATCGCCGATCCCGGTTCCGTCAGCTACCTCTTCACCCGCAAGGGCGTCGTCAACCTGCCCAAGAACGGACTCAGCGAGGACGACATTCTGATGGCAGTCCTCGACGCCGGGGCGGAAGAAGTCAAGGACAACGGCGACAACTGGGAAATTCACTCGGAGCCCACGGACCTCCCCGCCATTCGCGAGGCGCTCACCGCGGCCGGAATTGAGTACGAGACCGACGAAGTCGAGTTCGTGCCGTCCATGCAGGTAGAGCTCGACGTTGATGGCGCCCGCAAGTTCCTCAAGCTCGCTGATGCGCTTGAAGAGCTCGACGACGTCCAGAACGTCTACAGCAACGCCGACCTCAGCAATGACGTCCAGGCAGCCCTGGAAGCTGAGTGAGCCGCTCCACTTTTCAGGCCGAGGCCCGGAATTGACTCTCAGGGTATTGGGGGTTGATCCGGGCCTCACCCGTTGCGGCATCGGCGTGGTGGATGTGGAACGCAACCGGCGGGCAACCCTGGTGGCCGTCGGCGTCGTCGGCACCTCGCCGGACAAGTCCCTGGACCAGCGGCTTTTGGTCATTGCCGAGTCGATCGATGAGTGGCTGGACCGCTACGAACCGGAAGTACTCGCCGTCGAACGCGTCTTTTCGCAGTTGAACGTCAGCACGGTCATGGGTGTTGCCCAGGCCTCCGGGGTAGTGATCGCCGCGGCGGCACGGCGCGGTATCCCGGTGGCGCTGCATACGCCATCGGAGGTAAAAGCGGCCGTCACCGGCAGCGGCTCGTCCAACAAGGAAGCGGTCACCAAGCTGGTGACCAAGATCCTTCGCCTGGACACCCCGCCCCGCCCGGCGGACGCCGCCGACGCCCTCGCCCTGGCAATTACACATGCCTGGCGTGCGGGCAGTGGTGCTGCTGTTGCCACCACCGGGCCCGGGAGCCAATCGCTGACCCCTGCGCAGCGTGCCTGGGCAGACGCGGAAGCCAAGGCGCGCCGCGGACGATGATTGGGCGGAACTCCAGCTGACGCTTGCTAGGGTATTCGTAGATATGTTCGGATAGCCGGTGCGTGCCGGCAGTACAGCAGGAGCGCGGCTTTGATCAGTTTCCTTCGCGGCACAGTGGCGCATGTGGGTTTGTCCTCCGCAGTGATCGACCTCAACGGCGCAGGGATGAGCGTGCATGCCACCCCGCAGACGCTGAGCCGCCTGAAGACAGGGGAGGAGGGCAAACTCTTCACCACCCTGATCGTCCGTGAAGACTCGCTGACCCTCTTCGGCTTCGCTACCGATGATGAACGGGAAGTCTTCGATGTACTGCTCAGCGTGAGCGGGGTCGGACCGCGTCTGGCCCTCGCCGTCCTGGCTGTCCACGAACCCGAGGCCATCAGGGTGGCCGCCCACACCGGAGACACCAAGGTGTTCACCAAGGTCCCCGGTATTGGACCAAAAGTTGCAGGCCGGCTTGTCCTTGAACTTGCCGGCAAGCTGGTGCCGCATGGCACGGCCGTGGCATCGCCGGCCGCCACAGTTACGGAGCTGGTGTGGAAGCCTCAGGTGATGGCCGCCATGACCAGCCTCGGCTGGTCTGAGAAGGATGCTTCGTCCAGCATCGACAAGTCCCTTGCTGACAGCCCGGAAATAGCCGACCGCGGCAACGTGGCGGAAATCCTCCGTGCAACGCTCCGTTGGCTTGGCCAGGACGGAGCCCGCACCGGGGCGAGGGCGGGAAGCCGTGGCTGAACCTTCCATTGTTGCCGGTTCCGAGGAGCCGGAGGAAAGGGCCATCGAGGCCGCGCTGCGCCCACGGAACCTGGACGATTTTGTTGGCCAGCACCGTGTTCGCAAGCAGTTGTCACTGGTCCTGCAGGCATCGCGGATGCGCGGACGCAGCGCAGACCATGTGCTCTTCTCCGGTCCCCCCGGCCTTGGCAAGACCACCCTTGCCATGATCGTCGCTGCTGAAATGAACGCCCCGCTGCGCATCAGCAGTGGTCCGGCGATCCAGCATGCCGGGGACCTTGCTGCCATCCTGTCTTCGCTGTCCGACGGCGAGGTGCTGTTCCTGGACGAGATCCACCGGATGTCGCGGCCCGCCGAGGAAATGCTCTACATGGCCATGGAGGACTTCCGGGTGGACATCGTGGTGGGCAAGGGCGCAGGCGCTACCGCCATCCCGCTTGACCTGCCACCATTCACGCTGGTCGGCGCCACCACCAGGGCCGGGCTGCTGCCGGGACCGCTGCGCGACCGGTTCGGCTTCACCGGCCATCTCGAGTTCTATTCGGTCCCGGAATTGGAGCTCGTGCTTCGGCGCTCCGCCGGCCTCCTTGACCTCAAGGTCAATTCGGCCGGATTCAGTGAGATTGCCGGCCGGTCGCGGGGCACACCGCGTATCGCCAACCGGCTCCTACGCCGCGTCCGTGACTGGGCGCTGGTGCACGGCGTGGAGCAGATCGATGCCCGCACCGCTTCTGCCGCCCTCGATATGTACGAGGTGGACAAACGCGGCCTGGACCGGCTGGACCGGGCGGTCTTGGAAGCTTTGATTATAAAATTCGGCGGCGGGCCGGTAGGCCTGTCCACCCTGGCCATCGCAGTGGGCGAGGAGACCGAAACCGTTGAGACTGTCGCGGAGCCGTTCCTTGTCCGGGAAGGCCTGCTGGGACGCACTCCGCGGGGCCGGATCGCGATGGCTCCGGCGTGGACCCACCTCGGACTGGCAGTCCCCGCCGGAGCCTTCGGCCAGGGGACGCTGGATGTTTTCGCCCCGGAAGAAGATGACGAAGCCGCCGGGGATTGGTCCCCAAACGGTCACTAGCAGCCTTCTGACATGTTTTCCCTTTAGACTGGGATGACGCGCGACACGTTCGGGCCATGTTCCTGTGTGTACTGCCCGGGACGGGCCGGACGGTGCCGTACTACCAGCCGTACACCCCAGCTATGTAACGCAGCTATGAAACCCAGAATGGAACTATCCCTGTGGATCCAATGACAATCCTGCTGTTCTTGATGCTCGGAGTCTTCATCTTCATGATGTTCCGGAAGAACAAGAAGACCCAGCAGGCGCAGGCAGAACTGCAGTCCAAATTTGCTCCGGGCGTAGAAGTAATGACCAGCTTCGGACTCTTCGGCCGCATCGTGTCCATCAATGAAGAGGACAACAAGGTCGAGCTGGAACTGTCCCCGGGCAACGTGGCCACTGTCCACCGCCAGGCTGTCACCAAGGTAGTTGAAACCGTTGAAACGCCTGTTGACGAGTCCGTCGAACAGCCGGAAGCTCCCGCCGTCCCGAACGACGCCTCCTCGCTGACTACGGACCATGCCACTGCCGAGGGTGAAACCCCGGAGGAGACCCTGAGGCGCCTCAACAATGAAGGCAAAAAGGACAACTAGCCCGGGTTTGTCCTGCGCTTTCGGAAGGTTATGAGGAAGATCACCCATGGCACGTAGTGGCCCCAAACATTCAGGCATCCGGGTACTGGTCTGGCTCGGCGTTGTACTCGCCGTCCTGACCGCGGTCTTGGCTGGCGGCACCCTTGCAGGCCAGGCGAGCTGGGCGCCCAAGCTGGCGCTGGACCTTGAAGGCGGCACCCAGATGATTCTGGCGCCAAAGGTCGACGGCGGCTCGGACATCACTGAGGAACAGCTCGACCAGGCGGTGGCCATCATCCGCCAGCGCGTGGATGGTTCCGGTGTTGCCGAAGCGGAAATCAGCACCCAGTCAGGCCGCAACGTCGTGGTGAGCCTTCCCGGCACGCCGACCTCCGCAACCCGTGCCCTCATCCAGGCATCCGCGGACATGGACTTCCGGCCGGTATTGCTTGCCGGTCCCGGCGCTCCGGTTCCGGCCGAGCAGCGGGCACCGGAGGACCAGCTCCCGAAGCCAACGGCGGAACCCGCCAACGGCAGCGACATTAACTGGGTCACTCCTGAGGTCTACCGGGAATTCGAGGCGCTGGATTGCAACAATCCAGCGCAGGACCAGCAGGAGCGTTCGGATCCAGCGGCGCCGCTGGTGACCTGCGAGCCGGCCACTGCGGACACTCCTGGCATGAAGTACATTTTGGGACCCGTGGAGGTGGAAGGCAGCAACATCGTCGATTCCAGCTTCCAGCTCACCCAGGGAGCCCAGGGGGCCGTGACCAACATTTGGGGCGTCCGCATTGAGTTCGACGCGGACGGCACCCAGAAGTTCAAGACGGTCACTGAAAGACTGCACCAGTTTTACCTCGCCGCGGGCGGGGAGACAGGGGCTGACCCCAAGTCGCAGTTCGCCATCGTGCTCGATGACCAGGTCATCTCGGCTCCCCGTGCCCAGGCAGTCATCACGGACGGCCGCCCGGAGATCACCGGAAACTTCACCGAGGCATCGGCCAAGGCGCTGTCTGACCAGCTGAAATTCGGTGCCTTGCCCATCAGCTTCGAAATCCAGAGCGAGCAGCAGATCTCCGCGACCCTGGGTGGTGAGCAGCTGCGCATGGGCTTGCTGGCCGGGATCATCGGCCTGTTGCTGGTGGTGGTGTACTCGCTGTTCCAGTACCGCGCCCTGGGGCTGGTGACCATCGCTTCGCTGGTAGTGGCAGGAGTTCTCACCTATCTGGCTATCGCGATCCTGGGCTGGACTGAAAACTATCGGCTCTCGCTGGCAGGTGTTGCCGGCCTGATTGTCGCCATTGGGCAAACTGCCGACTCGTTCATCGTGTACTTCGAACGGATCAGGGACGAGTTGCGGGAAGGCCGCGGGCTGGTTTCCGCTGTCGAGAACGGCTGGAAGCGAGCCAAGCGCACGGTCCTTGCTTCCAAAGCCGTCAACCTGCTGGCCGCCCTGGTGCTGTACTTCGTGGCCGTCGGCAACGTCCGTGGCTTCGCATTCACACTCGGCCTGACCGCCATCGCTGACCTAATCGTGGTCTTTATGTTCACACATCCCACGCTGCGCCTTTTGGCAAGGACCAAGTTCTTCGGCGAGGGCCACAAGTTCTCGGGGCTGGACCCCGCCCGTCTCGGAGCCGTGCCGCTGTACCGTGGCGCCGGCCGGGTCCGTACGCCGGAAGACAGGTCGGTTGTTCGTGCAAGGAACACCGGTGCAGCCGCGGAAGCAGAACGCCGCATGACCATCGCAGAACGCCGGCTCGCCGAGAAGCAGGAACAACTCGCCGGTTCCTCCAAGAGCACCTCGAAGGAGGGCCAGTAAATGACTACCACCTTCGCCAATTTCGGTAACGAGCTTTACACCGGCAAGCGCTCCTACGATTTCGTCGACACCAAAAAGTTGTGGTTCATCATCGCGGCTGTTGCGGTGGTCCTTTCCATCCTGCTTCCCATCGCCAAGGGCGGGTTCAACCTCGGTATCGAATTCCGGGGTGGTTCTGAGTTCACGGTCTCGAACGTCCAGGCCACTGATCCGGCCCTCGGCGAACAGGCAGTCGAGGAAGTTGTTCCAGGCAGCATTCCCCGTGTCGCCAACGTAGCCGGTACCACCATGCGCATCCAGACGGACAAGCTCACCGATGACGAGACACTGCGGATCAAAGAGTCCCTGACCACTGCTTACGGTGTCACTGACGATGAGGTGACATCTACTTTCATTGGACCGACCTGGGGAGCGGATGTCACCAAGCAGGCACTGATCGGCCTGGTGGTGTTTGTCGTGCTGGCGTCGCTGTTGATGGCGTTGTACTTCCGGACATGGAAGATGTCGCTCTCCGCTATCACCGGCATGGCCGTAACCATGTTCATCACTGCCGGTGTTTACGCACTCAGCGACTTCGAAGTGACCCCTTCGGCGATCATTGGTTTCCTGACGGTCCTGAGCTACTCGCTCTATGACACCGTGGTGGTCTTCGACAAGATCCGGGAGAACACCGCGGAGATCAGCCGTTCGACCCGCCGGACCTTTGCCGAGGAAGTAAACCTTGCCGTGAACCAGACGTTGGTGCGTTCGATCAACACCATGATGGTGGCCATCCTTCCCGTTGGTGCCATCCTGTTCATCGGCGCCGGACTCCTCGGTGCCGGAACGCTTCGCGACCTGTCACTGGCACTCTTCGTGGGTATCCTGATCGGCACCGCCGCAACTATTTTCATCGCGGCGCCCATGTATGCCTGGCTGCGCCAGGGCGAGCCTGACCTCGTCAAGCAGGCCAAGCGTGTGGAACACCGCCGGCGCGAAGAGACCCTGAAGCAGTCTGGCCAGCCGGAAATGGCCTAGGGCCTCCGCCTTCCAGTTATCAACGGGCCGGGCAGCGTCGGGGAACCGGCGTTGCCCGGCCCGTTGGCATATCCGCCCCGGTTATCAAAGTCTCCGCAGGCAGGAATAGACTGGGGTCAGTAAATGCTCGTGAGGGGTGCTTCATTGGAAGAACGTTCGGCGTCGGCGCCAGTGTCAAAGGGGGACAGCACTGCCGTGCCCGGGACCGGGACGGGAGTTGCCGCACCCGGCAGGACGGCGCAGGGACCGGTGGAGAATTCCGGCGCCCGCCCAACGTTTCCCGGACGACGGGAGCGCACCCGTTCACGCCTGGCACGGCTGACCGGGCGGGGTGCCGCCACCTATTCACCCATTCTGGAACCGTTGCTGCGTACGGTCCGCGCCAACAATCCCAAAGAAGACTTTGACCTGATCCAGCGGGCTTTCGAGGTAGCTGAGAAAAGCCACCGGGGGCAGAAGCGCAAGAGCGGCGATCCTTACATCACGCACCCGGTAGCCGTGGCTACGATCCTCGCCGAGCTTGGCCTCAGCGGCACCACGCTGGCGGCTGCGCTGTTGCACGACACTGTGGAGGACACGGCCTACACACTGGAAAACCTGAAGGCTGATTTCGGTCCTGAGGTGGCCATGCTGGTGGATGGCGTCACCAAGCTGGATAAGGTGAGCTTCGGTGAAGCCGCACAGTCCGAGACCGTCCGCAAGATGGTCGTGGCCATGGCCAAGGACATCAGGGTCCTGATGATCAAACTGGCCGACAGACTGCATAATGCGCGTACCTGGCGTTTTGTCTCAGCGGAGTCATCGGCAAGGAAGGCGCGCGAGACGCTGGAGATCTTCGCGCCACTGGCCCACCGGCTTGGCATGAATACCATCAAATGGGAGCTGGAGGACCTGTCCTTCGCGGCCCTGTACCCCAAGGTGTACGAGGAAATCGTCCGGATGGTGGGCGACCGCACTCCGGAGCGTGAGAAGTCCCTGAGCGTCATCCGGGACCAGATCGCCGATGACCTGCGTACCGCCCGGATCAAGGCGACCATTACCGGACGCCCCAAGCATTATTACTCGATCTACCAGAAGATGGTGGTCCGGGACAAAGACTTCGACGACATCAACGACCTCATGGGTGTCCGGGTGCTCGTGGACTCGGTGCGTGACTGTTATGCGGCGCTGGGAACCATGCATTCGAGGTGGAACCCGCTGCCGGGCAGGTTCAAGGACTACATCGCGATGCCAAAGTTCAACATGTATCAGTCGCTGCACACTACAGTGATCGGCCCTGGCGGCAAGCCGGTGGAGATCCAGATCCGAACCCACGAGATGCACCGCAGGGCAGAGTACGGCGTTGCGGCCCACTGGAAGTACAAAGACCAGCCCAACCGGACGGCTGTAGCCCCCGGGAACAGCCGTGATGGCGACATGGGCTGGCTGCGGTCCCTGGTGGACTGGCAGCAGGAAACCTCGGATCCGGGGGAGTTCCTGGATTCGCTTCGTTTTGAGATCAATGCCCGCGAGGTCTTCGTCTTCACTCCCAAGGGCGAGGTCATGGCCCTGCCCGCAGGCTCCACCCCGGTGGACTTCGCCTACGCCGTGCACACCGAAGTTGGCCACCGGACCATCGGCGCCCGCGTAAACGGCAAGCTGGTCCCGCTCAACAGCGAACTGAACCACGGCGACTGGGTGGAGATCTTCACTTCGAAGGCCGAGGGCGCCGGCCCCAGCCAGGATTGGCAGCACTTCGTCAAGAGTGCCCGCGCCCGGAACAAGATCCGGCAATGGTTCAGCAAGGAACGCCGCGAGGAAGCCATCGACCGTGGCAAGGAATTGCTGACCCGCGCCATGCGCAAGCAGAATCTGCCCCTCCAACGCCTGATGACCCACGAAGCCTTGGCCGCCGTGGCCGAAGACCTCAAGTATGTGGACATCTCCGGGCTCTATGCGGGTGTCGGCGACGGCCACACCTCGGCGCAGTCTGTCATGGAGAAGCTGGTTGACCGCCTGGGCATTAACGACAGCCCTGATGACGAACTGAATGAAGTCAGCATCCCCACCCATGTGTCCAAGACCAAGTTTTCGGACTCCGGGGTGGTGGTCCGCGGCGTAGGTGACGTCTGGGTGAAGTTGGCCAGGTGCTGTACACCCGTCCCGCCGGACCCCATTCTTGGCTTTGTCACGCGCGGTTCGGGTGTCTCGGTGCACCGGACGGACTGCACCAACGTGTCGGACCTGAAGGACCAGCCGGACCGGATCGTGGACGTCGAATGGGCGCCTACCCAGTCCAGCGTGTTCCTGGTGGAAATCCAGGTGGAAGCGCTCGACAGGAAGTCGCTGTTGTCAGACGTGACCAGGGTGCTTTCCGAGAACCACGTGAACATCCTCGCCGCGAGCGTGCACACGTCAACTGACCGCGTGGCCATCTCGAGGTTTGCTTTCGAAATGGGCGACCCCAAGTACCTCCATCACGTGCTCAACGCCGTCCGCCGGATCGACGGCGTCTTCGATGTCTATAGAACCACTGGCAACAAGAGGCGCAGTTAGCAGGGCAAGCTTTTCCAGGGCGGCCCTTTTGTGGGGCAACCGTGGGGTGGCCTCGATGGCCAGCGTGAGCAACCTGAGCCGGACATCCTGTTGCGGCCTGGCCAGCAGTCCCCGCAATGCCGGTACTGCGCGCGTGGCATCCACGTGCAGGGCGATGTCCAACGCCGTGCGCAGCGGACTGGACACCATCAGGCCACCGATACTCACCACGTCAAATGGTCCAAGGCGGACCTCATGAAGGGTACACCCGCGGGTGGACCGCAGGCTGGAAATCCGGCGTTTGGAATCAACCAGGAGGGCGAGCCTGTCCGGTTCCGGCGAGCAGCCGTGGATCCAGGCAGCGGTCAACCGGCCGGCCACCACCCGTTGCCGGATCACCGGCGGCACCCCCAGTGCGGCCGAGCGGGCCCGCAGCTGCGGCGTTGCAGCGTGGCCCGGCGGCGCGTAGCCCCGCTGGTAGACCTGCTGCAGAACACCGTCCGTTGCCATGGCCTGGAGCTCGCTCCAGGTGAACAGCTGGCCGGGGGCGTACAGATCCATGAACTGCACTGCCGGCAGCGGTTCCCGGGCAGCTGAAGCCGGTGATGGGGAAGTCATTGCCATTCAGCAATCCTCCCGTGGACGGCAGGGACGGGACAGGCCCCGTGCCGGCTATGTGGATAACCGGCACGGGGCCTGCTCTATGCCGGACGGGAGCCCGGCGGTTGCCTGGACCTAGGAAAGTTCGCTGGCGGAACGCTGAAGCTGGTCCAACCAGGCCTCGCGGGCTTCCAGTGCTTCCTTGGCGGCCTTGGTCTTGCGCTGGTCGCCTGCCTTCTCCGCAGCTGCCAGGTCATCCTTCAGACCGGCAATAGCTGCCTCAAGCTGGGACAGTGCGCTGTTGGTCCGGGCCTTGGTCTCCGGGTTGGAGCGCTGCCACTTTTCGTCTTCAGCCTGACGGACCGCATCTTCGACGCGGCGTAGTCCGGCTTCGATCCGTCCCATGTCGGCGCGGGGTACCTTGCCGGCTTCTTCCCAACGATCCTGGATCGACTGCAGCTGCTTCTTGGCAGCGGCGATGTCCCTGACAGGCAGGATGGCATTGGCCTCCACCAGGAGTGCTTCCTTGACCGTCAGGTTGGCCGAATATTCCTGGTCGATTTCGTCATTGGCTGCCTGGCGCGCAGTGAAGAACGCGTCCTGGGCCGCCCGGAACCGGGACCAAAGGGCGTCGTCGTCCTTGCGGCTGGCGCGCGGTGACGCCTTCCATTCGTCCATCAGGCGCCGATACTCACCAGCGGCATATCCCCAGTCAGTCGATGTGGAGAGCGCCTCAGCCTCAGCGATGAGTTTTTCCTTCGCCGACTTTGCCGCGGCATTGTTGCTGTCCAGCTGTGAGAAGTAGGCCCGCCGGTGCCGGTCAAAGACCGTCCGCGCGGCACGGAACCGCTTCCAAAGTGCTTCTTCGTTGCTGCGGCCGAGCCGGATGCCGCTCTTCTGAGCCGTCTTCCAGGTTTCGAAGAGTTCGTTCATCCGTGCACTGGAGGTTTTCCACTGGACCTGGGCGGGATCAGCGCCGGCAATCGACTCCGCTTCGGCCACGATGGCCTCGCGGGCCTCGAGTTCTGCAGTCCGAATGGCTTCGTGCTCGGCCTTTTCACTGCGTTCCAGTTCAGCGATCTGGCCGCTCAGGGCGTCCAGGCGGGCTTCGGCGGACCGGATATCACCCACCATGTTCTTTTCGGCGAGCTGATCGCGCAGGTGATTGACAGTCTTCTGCATGTCCGCGCTGGGCGCTTTGGAGTTCACACGCTGTTCCAGGAGAACGATCTGGGCCAGGATGTCGTCGAATTTACGGGCAAAGTAGGCAAGAGCCTCATCATCGCTGACGCCGGGATACTGACCGGCAGGGTGCTCCTCGCCATCAATCCTGAGAAACACGTTGCCGTCGCCTTCGACACGGCCCCATTGTGCGGCTTCTGCCAGTGAAGTAGCAGAAAGCATCGGCGCCGGGGCCGCTGCTGGAGCAGCGGCAGCGGGCCTGGGCCGTGAGGCGAAAGCTGCGGGAGACGGGGCAGCCCGGTGCGGATTGGGTGCAGGAGCAGGAACAGCAGCAGGAGCCGCCGTCTCGGGTGCCTGGGTTTCCCCCGCTTCAGCGGCTGGCTCTTCAGCGGCCGCCGGTTCCTGGGCATCGGACGGTTCAGCCGCCGTCGTGTGTTCTTCAGCTGCTGCGGATGCTGCGCTTTCCGGAACAACGGGGGTCTCCACCGTAGTGTCCTGCTTGGCTTCTACTGCCGTTTCGTCGGATTTCTGACTGTCTGTCACCGCTAAAAATCTTTCGCTTGGAGGAAACTGCTTCCAACTGCCTGGGTACCGGCGCCCTGCTGGGCAGCCGTCACTCGTTCAGAGACAACGAGTCTATCGTGACTGCCTGCACCGGTGTGCCGTCGGTCTCGCTGTTCACGGGCGTGACGCCCGCTGCCGCGATTCCCGTGACGGTCTCGAGGCCCGAGGTGATCCTGCCCACCACTGTGTAGCCGCCCGCGGAATCAGCCGGGATGCGGGTGTCCTTGTAGACGATGAAGAACTGGGTGCCGTTGCCGTAGTCGTTGTTTCCGGTGCGCGCCACGGCGATAGTGCCTGCCGGGTACATGTCATCCGCCGGCGTGTTTTCCAGCGGGCCCCAGGTGTAATTGGGATCGCCGCCACCTTTGCCGTCCCCGGACCCGCACTGAAGTACCCCGAATTCGTCGGCGACGGTGAGCCGGTGGCAGCTCTTGCCGGTGTAGAACCCTTCGTCGCTCAGCGTCTTGAAGACGGCGGCCGCCTGGGGAGCGGCGGTGCCGTCCAGTTCCACGCCGAGCGGCGAGCCGTTCAGGACCAGTTCGCCCGTAAACGTCCTTCCGGCGGCGATATCCGCGGACGGGACGGTGGGACTGTTGGTTCCTTCCGATGCCGAAGGTGACGGACTGGCGGACGCCGACGGGCTGGTGAGCCCAGCCTCGGCCGCCGCGAATTCGTCTTCCGTAGGGTTTCCGGCAAAAACTGTCAGTTGGAGGACGACGGCGAGGACGACAGCGGCGGCTCCCGCACCGACGGTGATGAAGTTATCCCGCCTGCGACGCTGATCCTGGTCCCTGCGGAGTTCACGTTTCGCCTCCATCTGCTGGATGCGCCGTTTCGCATCGCGCGAGCTGCGTGGGCTGGCCGCCAAGGGTCCTCCTCTGGTTGGGCCACCGGCACGCCCGTGAGGGGCAAAGCCGGCGGTAGGTTCGAATGGCAGGCGCTGCTCCGGGCCGGAAGCCTGGCCAGGTCCTTGTCCCGCCTGTTGGAGGGCTGCCTGTTAGGGACTGCGGCGGCGAAAGCATAAACTGACTGCCGCACATAGTTTATGCATGACAAGCTGGGCAGCAGCGGTTCCTGAAGCGTTTCGGGCCGAATATTGGCAAAGTTCCAGCAGCCAACACCCTGAGGAGAAATTCCACCATGGCACGCACCGCCTCCCTGTCCGGATTCCCCGAGTGGCTTCCCGAGGAACGGTTGGTGGAGCAGCACGTGCTGGACACGCTGCGCCGGGTCTTTGAACTGCACGGCTTCGGTTCGATCGAGACGCGCGCAGTGGAAACCGTTGGCCAGCTTCTCCGCAAGGGCGACATTGACAAAGAGGTCTACGGCCTGAGCCGGCTGCAGGACGATGAAGGAAACAACGGCGCCGCCAGCCACGATCCCAACGCCCTGGCCCTGCACTTCGACCTCACAGTGCCCTTTGCCCGCTATGTGGTGGAAAACGCGGGTTACCTTGCGTTTCCCTTCCGCCGCTACCAGATCCAGAAGGTCTGGCGTGGTGAGCGCCCGCAGGAAGGCCGTGCCCGTGAATTCACCCAGGCGGATATCGATGTAGTGGGCGACGGCGAACTGCCGTTCCGCTACGACGTTGAAATTGCCCTGGTCATTGCAGAGGCCCTCAGCGCCTTGCCCATCCCGGAATTCCGGCTGCGCATCAACAACCGCAAACTGGCCGAAGGTTTCTACCGGGGTGTTGGGCTGGAAGATACTGCGGGAGTCCTCCGCAGCATCGACAAGCTGGAGAAAATCGGTGCAGCCAGGGTATCCGAGCTCCTCCGATCCGAATTGGGCGCCACCGCGGAACAGGCGGAACTTGCCCTTAAGCTGGCAAGCATCCGCACCGAAGACACCTCGTTCGTTGACCAGGTACGTGCTCTGGGTGTCACAGACCCGCTGCTCGAAGAGGGGTTGAGTGAGCTCGAACAGGTCATCGAAGCGGCCGTGCAGCGCGCCCCCGGCAAGGTAGTGGCAGACCTCAGCATCGCGCGCGGGTTGGATTACTACACCGGCACGGTGGTGGAGACCGTACTGGTCGGGCACGAACAGCTTGGTTCCATCTGCTCCGGCGGCCGCTATGACGCCCTGGCGTCCAAAGGCAACCGCAAGTTCCCGGGTGTGGGCCTGTCCATTGGCGTTACCCGGCTGGTGTCCAGGATCCTGAGCCAGGACCTCGCCAAGGCCTCGCGGTCGGTTCCCACGGCGGTGCTCGTGGCGCTGAACAACGACGACTCGTGGAGCGCCGCGCAGGACATCGCCGCAGGACTGCGTGGCCGAGGGATTGCCACCGAAGTTGCCGCCAAGGCGGAAAAGTTTGGGAAGCAGATCAAATTTGCTGACCGCCGCGGCATCCCGTTCGTCTGGTTCACGGACGACGACGGCAAGCACCAGGTCAAGGACATCCGCTCCGGTGAACAATCGGATGCTGACCCCTCAACCTGGATGCCGCCGTCAGAAGACCTGACAGTCCAGGTCGTGACGAACTAACTGCCGCTGCGCACCTGCCTTCAGGGTTTTGCTCGCCCTGGAACGGCGCGTAAGGCTTGACGACGGCGGCGCGTGAGGCTTGACGACGGCGGCACGCCACTTCCCACAGGCTACCGCAGCCGCAGGCGCCGGCAGCGCTATCGCCGCCGAAGCACCGCCCATCGGCACGCAAGGCCGACTGCCAGCACAGCCAGCATGACCATCACGGACGCCAGCGGCAGCGTCACTGCAAGGAGCAGGCAGGCGACGAAACCCACCGCATTCAACCATTTCGGTGCGTAGCGAGGGTGCGTCGGGAGTGTGAAGGCGGAAGCATTTGCGACCGCGTAATAAAGCAGTACGCCGAAGCTGGAGAAGCCAACCACAGTCATCACATCAGTGCTCAACAGCAGAACGATGACGACCGCGCAGACCGTTAGCTCCGCATTGAATGGTACGGAATGCCGCCCACCGATTTTGGCCAGCGGCCGGGGGAGATCGCCTTCGCGCGCCATGGCCATCGCCGTACGTCCAACGCCGGCCACGAGGGCCAGCAGTGCTCCCAGGCAAGCTGCAGCAGCACCGACCTGTACCAGCCAGGTTCCCTGCTCCAAACGGGAAAACCGGACGGCATCAAGCAACGGTGAGGTGGAGGTGTTCAGGACGCCGGACGGCAAATGGGATTGCAGCAGGAGCGCCAGGACGACATAGATGCCGAAGGCTGCGGCCAGGGCTGCAAGAATCGCCCGCGGGATGGTCCGTTCCGGGTTCTTCACCTCTTCGCCGAGGGTGGCGATACGCGCATAGCCCGCGAACGCGAAGAACATAAGGCCGGCCGCGGGCAGAATGCCCGTCGCGCCGGCCGCTGCCGGGCCGGACACCGCCCCGTCGGCGGGGCCCACGGAATCGGCAGCATGCGGTCCGAGCAATGATGCGAGTGCGACGAATATCAGTGTGGTCAGCACGATTCCCAGCAGGATGCGGGTGAGCAGGGCGGTCCGTGTCAGGCCCAGCAGGTTGACCCCGGTCAGTGCAACGACGGCGGCGACGGCGAGCGGAGTAGCCCAACCGGGTGCAACATAGTGGCCAAAAGTGAGAGCCATGGCGGCGCAGGAGGCCGTCTTCCCGGTAACGAAACCCCAGCCGGCGAGGAACCCCGGCCAATCGCCCAGCTGCTTACGGCCGTAAACATACGTTCCGCCGCTGGCCGGATATTTTGCGGCCAGCACCGCGGAGGCGACTGCATTGCAGTAGGCGACGACGCCTGCCACCAGCACTGCCAGGACCAGGTATTCGCCAGCCAGGGATGAGGCAGGAGCAAAGACGACAAAGACGCCGGCCCCCAGCATGGATCCCAAGCCGATCGCTGAAGCGTCGAAGACACCAAGCGTCCGCTTGAGCCGGGGTTGCGCACTCATGGCTGGGGACGGTCCTTTCCAACGGGTAAACTCGAACGGGATCGTTCCAGGAATGATCCTATATACCTTTTACTTTTCCCTTCAGGAAGGCATCCTGTGCTGCGCACACATGACCTTGGATCGCTTCGTTCCGAGCACATTGGACAGACCGTAACCCTGGCCGGCTGGGTTGGCCGCCGTCGTGACCATGGCGGGGTGGCGTTCGTGGACCTTCGGGATGCCTCGGGTGTGGCGCAGGTGGTGGTGCGTGAAGAGGAAGTTTTCCACGGGCTGCGCAACGAATATGTCCTGCAGGTTACCGGTACGGTCTCCCAGCGTCCTGAAGGCAATGAGAACCCGGCACTGGCCACCGGCGACGTCGAGGTCATTGCCGACGACGTAACCATCCTCAACACCTCGGATCCGTTGCCGTTCCAGATCGATGAGCACGTTGAGGTGGGCGAGGAAGCCCGGCTCAAGCACCGCTACCTGGACCTGCGCCGTCCCGGACCTGCCCGGAGTCTGCGCCTTCGGTCCGAGGCAAACCGCGTTGCCCGCGAGCTGCTGCACCAGGACGGCTTCGTGGAGATTGAGACGCCTACCCTGACCCGGTCCACCCCCGAAGGTGCCCGTGACTTCCTGGTCCCGGCGCGGCTTGCTCCCGGGTCCTGGTACGCCCTGCCACAGTCTCCGCAGCTCTTCAAACAGCTCCTGCAGGTGGGAGGCTTCGAGAAGTACTACCAGATTGCCCGCTGCTACCGTGACGAAGACTTCCGCGCCGACCGCCAGCCGGAGTTTACGCAGCTGGACATCGAGGCCAGCTTCGTCGAACAGGATGACATCATCGCCCTCGGCGAGAACATCGTTAAGGCACTCTGGAAGCTGATCGACGTCGAGATCCCCACTCCGATCCAGCGCATCACGTATGCCGACGCCATGGCCCGCTTCGGTTCCGACAAGCCGGACCTGCGGTTCGGCGTGGAACTGACCGAGCTTACCGATTTCTTCAGGGACACCAACTTCGGTGTCTTCAAGGCCCCCTATGTTGGTGCCGTGGTAATGCCGGGCGGTGCCTCCCAGCCCCGTCGTACCCTGGACGGCTGGCAAGAATTCGCCAAGCAGCGCGGACACAAGGGGCTCGCCTATGTACTGTTCAAGGAGGACGGCGAGCTCGCCGGCCCGGTAGCGAAGAACCTGACCGAGATGGAGCGGGCCGGTCTGGCCGACGCTGTTGGGGCCAAGGCCGGCGACTGCATCTTCTTCGCTGCCGGTGAGAAGACCGCTGCACGTGCACTTCTCGGCGCAGCCCGTGTTGAGATCGGCCACCGCACCGGCCTGATCAACCCCACGGACTGGGCCTTCTGCTGGGTGGTTGACGCCCCGATGTTCGAACCTGCCGCTGCCGCTGTTGCGTCAGGTGACGTGGCTGTTGGCGCCGGGCAGTGGACCGCCGTGCACCACGCCTTCACTTCGCCCAAACCCGAATTCATGGACACCTTTGACAAGGATCCGGAGTCGGCGCTGTCCTACGCCTACGACATCGTCTGCAATGGCAACGAAATCGGTGGCGGGTCCATCCGTATCCACCAGCGCGACGTGCAGGAGCGGGTCTTTGAACTGATGGGGCTGTCCAAGGAGGATGCCCAGACCAAGTTCGGCTTCCTGCTCGAAGGCTTTAAGTACGGTGCACCGCCGCACGGCGGCATCGCATTTGGCTGGGACCGGGTTGTGTCGCTGATGGCGGGCGTGGAGTCCATCCGCGACGTCATCGCTTTCCCCAAGTCCGGTGGCGGTTACGATCCGCTCACCGCGGCACCGGCCCCCATCACGCCGCAGCAACGCAAGGAAGCCGGCGTCGACTTCAAGCCCGAGGCCAAGCCAGCCGCGAAGCCGGATACGGCCTCCTGACTGCAATCACACCATGGGCTCCCCGTGCTGCTCTCACAGCGGCCCGGGGAGTTTTTGGCTCTACGAAAGGAGCACCGTGGCCGGGAAAGTAAACGCAGCGGACCTTGAGCTGATCGAAGCACTCATGGACCGTGCCTGGCCTGCTCCTGTCCGGGAAGACACCGGGGAATGGGTGTTGCGTGCCGCCGACGGCGTGACCCAACGGGCCAATTCGGTGTGGCCCCGCC
Organism: Pseudarthrobacter sp. TRD_SC_9; assembly: GCF_055361265.1. Taxonomy (NCBI): domain Bacteria; kingdom Bacillati; phylum Actinomycetota; class Actinomycetes; order Micrococcales; family Micrococcaceae; genus Pseudarthrobacter; species Pseudarthrobacter sp. TRD_SC_9. Next base: position 2,079,367 of record NZ_CM143956.1, on the reverse strand, counting down.
ATGAGGCCAGCGACCCCGCCGGCGCCCTGCGGGAGGCTGAACAGTGGTACCGCCTCCAGCGCCAGCCCCTCATCTTCCAGATCTTCGATGACGAGCGAAGCACCCGACTCAATGCCCTGCTCGATGAACGGCGGTTCAGCCGGCAATCCGAGACTCTGATCATGGTCCGTGACGCAGGCACAACAACCCCGTCTGCAGCCGGGACACCCGCCGTCGAATTTTCATCCTCCCCGTCGGAGGAATGGCTGCGCCTGTGGTGGTCGGTGGACGGGCGGGGCGGAGAAGCTGAGCTTGCTGTTGCGCGGGACATCCTGGAGGGCTGCCCGTCAATGTATGCCCTGGTGAGGGATGACGACGGTGGGGCTGCCGCCGTCGGACGGCTCGCGGTTCCTGAGGGTGCCGGGTGGGGCGGCCTGTATGCCATGGCCACAAGCCGCCTCCACCGCAGGAGGGGCTACGCGTCAGCGGTGCTGGATGCACTCCTGGCACGGGGCTGCCAGGCAGGGCTGGAGAGCTTCTGGTTGCTCGTGACCGCGGGCAATACAGGTGCGCAGTCCTTGTACGCGAAGGCCGGCTTCGGCGAGCATGGCCGCTACGTGTACCGTCAGGCGCCGCTCAAGCGGGCGCCCGGCGGCTGCTGACTGAGCCCCGCCTTGATTCCAGGCCTTACGGCTCCAGCGATGGCATTCCCACCTCGAACGCGAACGATTTCCGGGACGCGAGAGGCCCGGAAAGCCCCGCCACCAAGAGTTTGCCATCCGCGGCTCCGATCGCCGTGATGGTGAGCTCAGGGGCCGTCAGGGCGTTATGAGACAGGTCCTTGGCTGCGAAGTCCTTGCCGTTGCTGCTGACCAGCATCATGGCTTCCCCCGCACCGGGTGCCCCAAGGGTAGCCAGCAACACGTAGCCATGGTCTACCGCTACGACGTGGGGTGTGTCCATGTGCTGTCCCTCCGCCGGCGCCGGAAGGGTGGTTCCCTTGCTCCAGCTCTTGCCTTCGTCGGAACTCAGGTACGTGGCGAATTGCTGACCGACTCCGGGCTTGGAGGCTGCTACCACCGCGACTACTCCGGAAGGACCTGAGCTCAGGCTGGTGATCCAGGCCTCGTCGTAGCCTTCCGGTATCTCCAGCGTGACCGGAGCCCAGACTTTCGTGTCGCTCGAGGCCCAAACTGCTGGAGCGGTGTCGCCAGAGGACTCGAGATATCCACCGGCGAATACTGTGCCTGCTGAGGTTCGGACCAGCGAGTAGATGCCCCGGCTGTTCCCGGGGGTGCCCAGCAACGAGGCATCCTTTACTGCTGCCCACGTCCTCCCGTCACCGGACACGGCGAGGCCGGCGCTTATGCCGGTGTCATCGCGATTGACGTAGCTGCCGCCCACAATGAAGTCGTTCTCGCCTGCGAGGGCGGCCTGGACAGGAGTGTTATTGCCGGAAGCTGTGCCGCCGAAGACGTCACCGGAAAATGATTCCCACTGGCCATCGTCGCGGCGGCTCCAGGTCACCGAAAGGGGATTACTTTGGGAAAGGTCAGTCCCAAAGGCAATCTCGGCGTCGGCCGCAGCGTGGAAGCCCTTCAGGTTCTGGTTGCCATTGAGGGCCAAGGTGGTGACTGAGGAAAAGTCCCGGCCGCCGTCGGATTCCCAGATGGCCGGCTGGCTGCCGGCGTTGCCGAAGACCCGGATCCGGCCATCTGCTGATGTGATACCCGCGATGTTGACCGATCCGGTTGGAATTTTGGGCAGGAAAGGTGTCCTGTCGGTGATGGTTCCGGCGGGGTCGATGTGCCAGATCTTTTCCAGGTTATTGCCCTTGTCGGTGACCACCGCCGCGGCTAGGGCACCATCGGCGATGATGGCGGTCGCGTGGATCGAGGTATTTTTCTGTGGCGATTCCGGGGGCAGCGTCACGCGCTTCCAGGGTTCCCCGGGTTCTCGGATCAGAAGCCGGGACTGCCCCACGCGGTCCTTACCAAGGAAGTGGCTGGCTGCCTGCATTGTTTCGGAGCCGCTGGTGGTTGAGTTCGTGGGGAAGTAGCTGGTGCCGTCGGACCAGGATTTGTCCAATGCCAGATCCCAGGCCCCGCCAGGGAGCCATGAGGCCTGCAGTCCGTGGGGTACCGGATTGGATCGGTCAGTTACCGGCCAGCCAAATCCTGTGAGCTGGAACCGGGAACCGTCCCAGATCACCGTCCGGAAGCCGTTGTTGCTGGGGGCAATCCTGGACGCGTCAGGGGAAATGTCCGTCCAGGTCAGGCCGCCATCTTCCGAAGCGTAAGCGGCCGTCCGGATACCGGTACCGTCTTGGCCGGATGGGCTTTCATGTTGCCCGGCAAGGAGGAGCGTCTCACCGTTCGACGCTGCGGACACGATTTTAAGGCCGGCATCTGAATAGCGGAGGCCGTCAGGGCTCTGGGTTTCTGTCCACTGGCCGCCGTCCGTGCTGTGGTGGACGGTGAGCTGGGGTGCTCCCGATCCTGAGCTGCCGGACAAGAGAGTCCATTCGCTGTGGGCGAAAGCGAGCAGCAAGGGATAAGTTCCGCTGGTGAGCAGCAGGCCGTCACCCGCCTGCTCAAAATCCAGGCCATTGCCGCTCAGGTAGGGAAACAACTCGTCATTACGGCTGACCAGGGCCAACCAGGATTCCGGACCGCGGGTCACCGCCGTTATGTAACCCCGAGGATCCTCATCGCCATCGAACCGCGCAGCTGTCCAGGAACGGCCAGAGTCCTTCGAATGCATAAGTCGGTCCAGGGACATGGCGGCCGCGCCGCCGGAGGCCACGGCCATGACCTCTTCCCCGGTGGCGGTCAGGGAATCAAAGTGCAGCAGCGAAGCGGGTGTTTTCGCGAGTTCCGTGTCTACGGCACGGAAGGTGAGCCTGCTCTGGTCCAGGAAGCTTCCGTCCGTGCAGGAGGTGCCGAAGAAAAGGAAGGCTGCCAGGAAGGAGATAGGCAGCAGGCGTCTAAATTTCATAGGTTCCCCCGGGAGGCAAGCGGTGCCTGGTGCGGCTCCGTGGTCTGAACCGAGTCTAGGAAAGGAACGGTGCAGCTGTTGTCCCGCATCGGTGGGTTGTGGATAACTCTGGCGAAACCACTGGACCGCAGGACCTCAGGACGGCGGGTCCGTCACCAGCACGCGTACGGCGCTTGCATCCATGGCGGCCTTGGCCAGGACTGCCGCCTTGGGGTCGGGGACGTCAAGGAACTCAAGCCGTGCCCTGGAGGCGACGCCTTTCAGTACAGGCTGGACCAGGACCTGTTCCACCAGGGCCCTGTCACCGCCGGGCACCAGATATTCCACCCGGTGGTCCGCAAAGACCCTTGCGGCGTGCTCCGCCGCAGATTCCGCCAGAGCCTCCGTCTGGTTGCCGCGGCGCCGGGCAAAGCGACTCTGGGATTGGCCCCCGGCCGCCGTGCGCGACTGGACATAGCGGTTGCCGGTCTTTGACGACAGGAGGCGGCTGCCGCTGGCGACGCCAATTGCGTATCCGCCGCGCCGCACCAGGACCAGGCCGAACGTGCGTTCCTGGGTTGCGAGCGACGCCAGGCGTTCCAACGGTCCTGCACCGGTTCCGGGGCGTCCATCAGGGGGCCATGGGGCGCGTAACAAGGCGATGGCACCGTCGGCCGCCCGCAGCAGGAGGCCGCCGTCGTCGGGCTCTTCCACCAAAGGACCGTGACTCGCCGCGAAGCGCTCGGTCCAGCCGGCAAGCCGGTGCCCGGCGACGAACGCGGTGCGGCTTACGGGGCGGTCCACGTCGATGTCTCCTTTGTCGGTAGCTATGAGTAGCCTAGCTGTGTGGATGATCTCTTTGGTTCGGGCGTGGACGGCGATGTCGAAAGCGGTGCCGAGGCCGGTGCCGAAGGCGAAGTCCAGGCGCGCGGCCAGGCCAGTGCGCCCGGCTCGACGCAGCGAGGCCCGCTGGCCGTGCGGATGCGGCCGAAGACCCTTGATGAAGTGGTGGGCCAGCAACATCTTTTGGGCCAGGGATCGCCGCTGCGGCAACTGGCCGAAGGCAGCAGCGCCGGGGGACCGGCAGGACCCAGTTCGGTGATTCTTTGGGGTCCGCCCGGGACCGGGAAAACCACCCTGGCGCACGTTATCGCCAGAGGTCCGGGCCGCAAGTTCGTTGAGCTGTCAGCCATTACGGCAGGGGTAAAGGACGTCCGGCGGGTGATGGACGAGGCCCTGACGGCCCGCGATCTGTACAAGACCACCACAGTCCTGTTCCTCGACGAGATCCACCGTTTTAACAAGGCTCAACAGGACGGACTGCTCCCCGGCGTCGAAAACCGCTGGGTGGTGCTGGTGGCTGCCACCACCGAAAACCCCTCTTTCTCGGTGGTCTCGCCGCTGCTGTCCCGTTCTTTGCTGTTGACCCTCCGCCCGCTCACTGACTCGGACATTGAAGGACTGATCCTGAGGGCCGTCGAGGACGAGCGCGGCTTCAACGGCACCGTCGTCCTTGACGATGAAGCACTGGAGCACCTGGTGCGGCTGTCCGGAGGAGACGCCCGCCGCGCCCTCACGGCACTCGAGGCGGCGGCCGGCGTCGCGTTCGGTGACCCGGGTGAAGAAAAGTCCGACGGCGGCCGGATGCGGCTGCAGTTGCGCCACACCGAGCAGGCTGTGGATACCGCCGCCGTCCGGTATGACCGGGCAGGGGACCAGCACTACGACGTCATCAGCGCCTTCATCAAGTCGATCCGTGGGTCCGATGTTGACGCTTCCCTGCACTACCTCGCAAGGATGCTGGAAGCGGGGGAAGATGCCAGGTTCATCGCCCGCCGGTTGGTGATTTCGGCATCTGAAGACGTGGGCATGGCCGACCCCACAGCCCTGCAGACCGCCGTGGCCGCAGCCCAGGCCGTGCAGCTGATCGGCATGCCCGAGGGTCGGATCATCCTGGCTGAAGCTGTGGTGCATCTGGCAACGGCTCCAAAATCCAATGCCGCCTACATGGGGCTGAACAAGGCCGTGGCCGATGTCCGGGCCGGCCTGGGCGCCGGCATTCCTGCGCATCTGCGCGACGCTCACTATCCGGGAGCCAAACAGCTGGGCCACGGCAAGGGCTATGTCTATGCCCACGATGCTCCCCATGGCGTGGCCCCGCAGCAGTACCCGCCGGACGATTTGGTGGGCAAGGACTACTACACGCCGACGTCCAACGGAGCTGAACGGGAGATCGCGCCCCGGCTGGAACGGCTGCGCAGGATTATCCGCGGCAAGTAGCCGCCATGGTAGGATTGATCCTTGTCTGGCAAGGCACAGGCGCACATTTCCCCACTTTGTTTCGGTGTTCAACCGGATTGCAGTGGTGGACGTATGCCCTGCGCCCAGTAGCAAAAGGCAGCGGTTGGCCCATGCTCTCCATCGTGGAGGCCAGTAACACTGACACACCGCAGATATTGGAAGGACACAAGTGGCTAACAACACTCGTGCTCGCCGTACCGCACGCCTCTCGCGTGCACTCGGCATTGCTCTGACCCCCAAGGCCGCCAAGTACATGGAGCGCCGTCCGTACGGCCCCGGTGAGCATGGCCGTGCCCGTAAGAAGCAGGATTCCGACTACGCCGTACGTCTGCGCGAAAAGCAGCGTCTGCGCGCCCAGTACGGTATCCGCGAAGCACAGATGACCCGTGCCTTCGAAGAAGCCCGCCGCACCAAGGGCCTCACCGGTGAAAACCTGATCGAACTGCTTGAGATGCGTCTTGACGCCCTCGTGCTGCGTGCAGGCTTCGCCCGCACCATCGCCCAGGCCCGCCAGTTGGTTGTCCACCGCCACATCATGGTGGACGGCGTCCGCGTGGACCGCCCGTCCTTCCGCGTTGGCGAAGGCCAGCTCGTGCACGTGCACAGCCGCAGCGAGTCCATGGCCCCGCTGCAGGTTGCTGCTGCCGGCGCACACCGCGATGTCCTGCCTGCCGTTCCTGCTTACCTGGACGTCAAGCTCGAAGCCCTGCAGGCCCGCCTTGTGCGCCGCCCCAAGCGCTCCGAGGTTCCGGTGACCTGCGAAGAGCAGCTCGTCGTCGAATTCTACGCACGCTAAGCATCAGCAGCGTCTGCAAAGAAGCCCGTGGCAAGCGCCGCGGGCTTCTTTGTATGTAAGGTACTTGGGGGACACCTTCGGGAGGCATCGTTGCGTCCGTGGGGAATGACAGGAACACCAAGGTTTCAAGGAGAAGAACGTCTATGTCTGGTGGCGATATCGCCGGCCTGATTGCTGCCGGAGTATTTGCGATCCTGGTGCTGCTGCTCGCTGTGCCCATCCTTAAGCTAGGCCGTGTGCTGGATGAAGTCCGGACTTCCATCCGTTCTCTCAGCGACGGCGCAACGCCCCTGATGGACGAGGTCACAGCGACCGTCTCCACCACCAACCAGCAGTTGAAAAAGGTGGACGGCATTGCGTCGAACGTTTCGGATGCCTCCGCCAACCTGTCGGCCCTGTCTTCCCTGATGGCCGCCACGGTAGGTTCGCCGCTGATCAAGGTCGCCGCCTTCAGTTACGGAGTCCGCTCGGCCCTGGGGAACCGTAAGAAACCCGCCGCCGGCCGTCGCAGCCGCTGAGACCTTCCCGGAGGATCCGCAATGAAGAGAATTATCTGGATGGGCATTGGCGTCACCATCGGCGTTATCGCAGTCCATAAAATTAATAACACCCGTGCCACGCTTGGGCCCCAGGGGCTCAACAGGGCTGCAGCAATGGTTGCCGATGGCCTCTATGAGTTTGCTGACGCTGTCCGCGCCGGCATGGACCAGCGCGAAGGTGAGCTCCGCTCAGCGCTTGGCATCGATGCCCAAGATTCTGCCCGAGGCTGACCTGCCCGTAGTGGGATTCCGGAACCCCATCAGGGTTCCACGTTAGAAACATGCTCGCGCGGCACCACGCGTGAACCGAGAAGGGTAAGTAATCAGCTCATGAAGTCGCAGGAGATCACCAAGCGCTGGATCGACTTTTTTGTCAGCAAGGGCCACACCGCGGTGCCTTCGGCGTCGTTGGTCTCCAGCGATCCTTCCCTGCTGTTCACCGTCGCCGGCATGGTGCCGTTCATTCCGTATCTGACAGCCCGGGAGGAAGCACCCTACTCCCGGGCAACCAGCGTGCAGAAGTGCATCCGCACCGGAGACATTGAGGAAGTGGGCAAGACCGCCCGCCATGGCACGTTCTTCCAGATGTGCGGCAATTTCTCGTTCGGTGACTACTTCAAGGAAGACGCCATCAGGTTCGCCTGGGAGCTGCTTACCAAGAGCACGGACGACGGCGGCTACGGCCTGGCGCCTGAACTCCTGTGGGTGACTGTCTACGAAGAGGATGACGAAGCCAAGGAACTCTGGTTGAAGAACACCGGAGTCCCCGCGGAGCGCATTCAAAGGATGGGCAAGTCGGACAACTACTGGCACACCGGCCAGCCGGGACCTGCCGGCCCCTGCTCGGAGATCTATTACGACCGCGGCCCGGCATACGGCGTAGAAGGCGGCCCGCTGGCCGACGAGACCAGGTACATCGAAATCTGGAACCTGGTGTTCATGCAGTACCAGATCGAGAACGTCCGCTCCAAGGAAGACTTCGATGTTGTGGGCGAGCTGCCCAAGCGCAACATCGACACCGGCCTTGGCATGGAACGCTTGGCCATGATTCTGCAGGGCGTCGAGAACATGTACGAGACGGACCAGGTCCGTCCGGTCATCGACAAAGCAGCCGAACTCTCTGGCAGGGAATACACTTCCGCTGAAACCCCTGAGGATCCGCACCACACAGATGACGTCCGTATGCGGGTTGTAGGGGACCACATCCGTTCGGCACTAATGCTCATCGCGGACGGCGTGACGCCCTCGAACGAAGGCCGCGGTTACGTGCTGCGCCGCCTGATCCGCCGCGCTGTCCGCTCCATGCGGCTCCTCGGCGTCGAAGAGGCCTGCCTTCCGCACCTGCTTCCGGCTTCCCGAGACGCCATGAAGGGTGTCTACCCGGTGGTCGAGACGGATTTTGCCCGCATCAGCCGCATTGCCTACGCCGAAGAGAAGGCGTTCCTGCGCACCATTGCCTCCGGTACGGCAAGACTGGAAGACGCAGTCAAAGAATCGAAGGCGGCCGGTCAGCCGCTTTCCGGTGCCGATGCCTTCGCGCTCCATGACACCTACGGTTTCCCGATCGACCTCACCCTGGAGATGGCCGAAGAGGCCGGCCTCAAGGTTGACGAGCAGGGCTTCCGCTCGTTGATGCTCGAACAGCGCCAGCGCGCCCAGGCTGATGCCAAAGGCAAGAAGGGTGCACACGCGGACGTCACCGCCTTCCAGGAACTCCTGGCAAAGGGCGAAACCGTCTTTACGGGGTACACGGAATTGGAAGGCGAATCGCGGGTGCACGGCATCGTCAGCGGCGGCCGCCCGGTCCAGCAGGCCTCTACAGGCGATGAAATCGAGCTGGTCCTTGCCGAAACCCCGTTCTACGCGGAAGCCGGCGGCCAGGCCGCAGACACCGGGTTAATTACCGGCGACGGCTTCGTTGTCGAAGTCCTTGACGTGCAGCGGCCCATTAAAGGGCTCAGCGTCCACAAGGCCATTGTCCGTGAGGGCGAAATCGCATCCGACGCTGTAGTCCGTGCCGCTGTGGACCGGGAGCGCCGGCATGCCGCCGAGCAGGCCCACACGGGCACCCACATTGTGCACGCGGCACTCCACCAGATCCTGGGCCCGGACGCCACCCAGCGGGGCTCCTTCAACAAGGCAGGCTACCTGCGCTTCGACTTTGCCTGGGGCGAAGGCCTGAGCACCGCCACCCGTTCGGAGATCGAGGAGGTCTCCAATATCGCCATCCGGAATAACTACGGGGTCAAAACCAAGGTCATGGCCCTGGCTGAAGCCAAGGCGCTCGGCGCCATGGCGCTTTTCGGTGAAAACTACGGAAATGAAGTCCGGGTGGTGGAGATCGACGGCGCGTGGTCCCGCGAGCTGTGCGGTGGAACCCATGTGGCCAACACGTCACTGATCGGCAGCCTGTCGCTGCTGGGCGAGCAGTCTGTCGGATCCGGAAACCGGCGCCTGGAGGCATTTGTTGGTATGGAGGCATTCCGCCACCTGGCCGCCGAGCGTGCCCTGGTAACGGAACTGACCGAGATGCTGAAGGTGCCTTCCGGCCAGCTCACGGACCGCATCGCAGCCACGTTGAGCAAGCTCAAGAGCGTGGAGAAGGAACTGGAACGTCTTCGCAAGGAACAGCTCGCCGGCGCAGCCGTCAGGATCGCGGAAACCGCAAAGGACGCCGGTGGGATCCGGGTCATCGCGCACGATGCCGGCCAGGTTGGCGGAGCGGACGATCTCCGTGGCCTGGCGCTTGACCTGCGCAACAGGCTGGGCTCAGAAGCCGCAACCGTGGCCGTTGCCGGCGTCAGCAATGACCGCCCGGTCATCCTGGTTGCCACGAACGAGGCCGCCCGTGCTGCCGGCGTCAAGGCTGGTGCATTGGTACGGCTCGCAGCCGGGATTCTCGGCGGTGGCGGCGGCGGCAAGGATGACGTCGCCCAAGGTGGCGGCACCGACGCATCAAAGGTCGGACAGGCCCTGACCGCCGTCGTAAGCGCCATCAGTGGACGCTGACGGAGGCCTGATGACTCTACCCCCTTCGGCTTCAGCTGCCCCCGGGAACTTTCCGCGGGGGGTAAAGCTCGGTGTTGACGTCGGCACCGTGCGGGTTGGCGTAGCCATCTGTGACCGGGACTCGATCCTCGCCACTCCGTTGCGAACGCTGCAACGGAATCCCAAAAAGAACATCGACGTGCGGATACTGGCCGGTCTCGCAGAGGAATATGCGGCCGTCCAGATTATCGTTGGCCTGCCGCGTACCATGAAAGGCGAGGAACATGCTTCAGCCCGAATGGCCGGAGAATATGCTGAACTGTTGGTCCGTGAACTCCAGGGCCGTGGACTGGACATCCCGGTCCACCTCGTGGATGAGCGGCTCAGCAGCGTCACCGCCCATCGTAAACTGCACGAGGCCGGAATGAGCAGCAAGGACCACCGCCAGGTGGTGGACCAGATGGCTGCAGCAGGGATACTGCAGCACGCCATCGATATCCAGAAAGCCCGGGGAGCCGACATCGGAGAACGCGTTCGCGTTTCCGGCGTCACCGGGGCGGACCCGACTTCAGGAACGGGAGGGCCTGTATGAGCCCCGCAAGCAGCCAGAACGACGGCGAGAAGCTGACGCGCAAGGAGATCCGGGCACGGGAGCGTATCCGGCTTGAAGCGGAGGCCAACGCAGCCGGCGCAGCGTCCGCCGCTCCGGAGCGGGAACCGGAGCCGCACGTTGAGCCGGTCCATCACGTTGAGCAGGAGCAGTACTACGATTCCGGGCACGTCGTGCCGGAGCCGATCCACGCCCCGGCGGATTACTACGTTCCCGCCCATCAGGGCGAATACTACGTTCCCGCCCATCAGGGCGAACAAGAAGCGTATTACGTGCAGGACGGTCACTACGGGCAGCCTGTCCACGCGGATGCCGGCCACTACGTCTATGACGATGCCCCTCACCACGAGGACCAGGGAGCTTTCCTCGGTGCGACGGCCGTGCCGGCACCCTCACGGAAGGTCCGTGTCCGCCGTCGTTTGCTTGCCTTGCTGCTGACGCTTGCAGTATTCGTGACCGCGATCGTTGTGGGCGTGCAGTTCCTCAAGCCACTGCTGGGTATGGATAAGGTAGCCGACTTCCCCGGCCCGGGAACCGGCCAGGTGCAAGTGGCAGTGGATGCCGGGGAAGGCACCCGCTCGTTTGCAGCAAAGCTGGAAGCTGCGGGAGTCGTTGCTGACGCCGGTACGTTCGAAGGCGCTTTCACGGCATCAGGACACACCCTCAGCCCCGGTGAGTACACCTTCCGCCAGGAAATGAGCAATAAGGATGCTGTCCAGGTGCTTGCCGGTGAAGGCAGTGCCGGCGTCGTGTACTTCGCGCTGAATGCCGGGCTTCGCATCAATGAATCCCTTACCCAGATCGCAGACGGCGCACGGGTGAACTTCTCCGAACTTGAGGCTCTCAGCAACGACCCAGCGCAGTTCGGGCTGCCGGCCTCTGCCAAAAACCTTGAGGGATTCCTGGCTCCCGGCGAGTACCGCTTTGAGGTTGGCACGCCGGCCAAGGACATCCTCCAGGAGTTGGTAAACGTCACTGTGAATGAGCTGGTTGCCCAGGGAATTACCGATCCCGCGAAGCAATACGAGGCAGTCATCGTCGCCAGTATTGTGCAGGCGGAGGGCGGACTCGCCGACTACAGCAACGTGGCGGGTGCTATCTACAACCGGCTTGAGCCCAATGACGAAACCAATGGCTACCTGCAGGTCGATTCAGCAGTCACCTACGGCCTGGGCACCAAGAGCTTTAACTTCACCGATGAACAGCGTGCGGATAAGTCCAATCCGTACAACACCTACGCGAACCCGGGCCTGCCGCCTGGGCCCATCGGGTCGCCGGGCAAAACCGCCATTGACGCTGCAGCAAAGCCTGCCGCCAATGACTACCTGTACTGGGTCACGATCAACCTCGATTCGAAGGAAACGAAGTTCTCCAGCACGCTTGCCGAGCACAACCGCTACGTGGAGCAGTACAACACGTGGTGCCGTGCCAATGCGGGACGCTGTACGTGACCCGATTTGCGGCTGTCCTTGGGCATCCGGTCGGCCACTCGAAATCCCCGGCTATGCATCAGGCGGCCTACCGCGTGCTCGGAATGGACATCGACTACGCCGCTGTTGACGTCACGGAGGAAGCCCTCCCGGCGTTCATGCGCCGGGTAGCTGAGGAACCCGACTGGACCGGCTTGTCCGTGACCATGCCCCTGAAGACCGCGATTATTGCGGAGGTTCACGAGGTCCGTGGCATAGGCAGGACCCTGGGCGTCGTGAATACCGTTGCCTTCGAAGGCAGTGCCGCAGGAGCCAGGAGGATTGCCTACAATACTGACGTTGATGGCATCGTTAACGCGGTTCGGCATGCCGGAGTTGAAAACGCCCGGGAAGCCGTGGTGATTGGAGCCGGGGCCACGTCCGCCGCGGCGGTAGCAGCCCTCAACGCCCTCGGTGCACGCTCCGTGCAGGTATTTGCCCGCGATATCGGACGGGCCGCTGAAGCACGCGCGGCCGCGGCAGCACTTGGCCTGGCTTTGGAAGTACGCCCGCTGGCGGCTGCGGCGCAGAGTACTGCGGCAGCCGACGTCGTGATTTCCACAGTGCCGCCCAGGGCCGCAGACGACCTTGCCGTGGAACTGGAACAGCAGGGTATTGCCACTCCGGGAGTGCTCCTGGATGTCGCCTACGATCCGTGGCCGAGCCGAATGGCCGAAGCCTGGGGCAAAGGCGGCGGAGCAGTGGTTCCAGGACTGGAAATGTTGCTGTACCAGGCAGTTGAACAGGTGCGTCTCTTCACCGGCCGAGGCGAGGACGTTAATGCGACTGTCATAGATGTGATGTGTGACGCAGTCGGCCTACCCCGACGGGCGAACTGACCGCCATACATGGCAGGATGGAAATTATGTTGCGTTGGTTGACTGCCGGTGAATCCCATGGCCCGGCTTTGATGGGAATTATCGAGGGCGTCCCCGCAGGTGTGGAGCTTTCGAGCAAGCAAATTGCGGACTCACTGGCCCGGCGCCGCCTGGGCTACGGCCGTGGTGCCCGCATGAAGTTTGAACAGGATGCCGTTACCATCCTTGGCGGCGTCCGCCACGGCATCACCCAGGGTGGACCCGTAGCCATCCAGGTCGGCAACACCGAATGGCCCAAATGGGAGCAGATCATGTCTGCTGACGCCGTGGATCCCGCGCTGTTGGCCGAACAGGCCCGCAACGCCCCGTTGACCCGCCCCCGGCCTGGCCACGCCGACTTCACGGGCATGCAGAAGTATGGATTTGACGAAGCCAGGCCTGTCCTGGAGCGCGCCAGTGCCCGCGAGACGGCCACCCGCGTTGCCCTGGGCACGGTGGCGGCGCAGTTCCTGAAGCAGTTGGGCATCGAGTTGGTAAGCCACACGGTATCCATCGCCAGTGTCACCGTTCCCGAAGGGCGCCCACTGCCGCTTCCGTCCAACGTCCTGGCCCTGGACGCGGACCCCTTGCGCTGTTTCGACCGCGAAACCTCGGATGCCATGGTCGCCGAGGTGGACGCCGCCCACAAGGAAGGCGAAACCCTGGGCGGCATCGTGGAGGTCCTGGCGTACGGGCTGCCGCCGGGACTCGGCAGCTACGTGCATTGGGACCGCCGCCTTGATTCCAGGCTTGCTGCCGCCCTGATGGGCATCCAGGCCATCAAGGGAGTGGAGGTTGGCGACGGCTTCCTTACCGCGGCCCGCCGTGGTTCCGCTGCCCACGATGAGATCGTTAAGGACGCGGACGGCCGGATCATCCGGACCAGCAACCGTGCCGGCGGCATCGAAGGCGGGATGAGCATCGGCGATGTCCTGCGCGTCCGGGCTGCCATGAAACCAATCGCTACCGTTCCACGCGCTCTCAAGACCATTGACGTCAGCACCGGTGAACCCGCCAAGGCCCACCACCAGCGGTCAGATGTCTGCGCAGTCCCGGCAGCCGGGGTGGTGGCCGAAGCCATGGTTGCTCTGGTTCTCGCGGACGCCGTCAAGGAGAAGTTCGGCGGCGATTCCGTCGCGGAGACCTCACGCAACATGAAGGGGTACCTCGAAAACATCCCCGCGGCACTGGACTCGATCGGCCTGTAGTGTCTTTCAGCAACAGTGCCGGCGGGTCCGGAGCAACGCCCGTTGTGCTGATCGGGCCCATGGCCGTTGGCAAGAGCGCCATCGGGTATCAGTTGGCGCAGCGCCTGGGCCGGGCGTTCGTGGACACGGACGTACTGATCGTGGCAGCACATGGCAGTATCCCCGGGATATTTGCGGCCCGGGGGGAGCGTGGCTTCCGGGAAATCGAGGCCAAGACTGTCGCTGCAGCGATTGAGGAAGGCGCCGACCGGGTTATTTCCCTTGGCGGGGGAGCCGTGCTTGATTCAGGGACGCAGCAACTGCTGGAACCATGCACCGTGGTGTACCTCGAAGGCGATGTCGACACCGTGTCGGCGCGGATCGCCAGGTCTTCCGGGCGCCCGTTGCTGGCCGGTGATGCCGTGGAGAACTGGAAAGCGTTGTTTGCTGCCCGCAAGCCGGTCTACGAACGGCTGGCGGACATCGTGATGGACGTCCGGCAAGGCACGGTGGCAGAGCTGGCAGGCCGCCTTGAAGACGCGCTACGGAAGTATGCAGCGGCCCAACAGGAAGTGGAACATTGAACAAGCCATCGACAGTCATCAAAGTCACCGGTGACGGTGCGGGACAAAATTACGACGTCGTCGTAGGCAACGGTCTGCTGGGCAGCCTTTCCGGTGTGCTGGGGGAGCGCGTCCGGCGTGTGCTTGTTGTCCACCCGCGGGCACTGCGCCTGACCGGTGATGCCGTCCGCGCATCCCTTGAGGCGGACGGCTTCACGGCCCTGACGGCCGAAATTCCGGATGCCGAAGAAGGCAAGCACATCCAGGTAGCCGCGTTCTGCTGGCAGGTCCTGGGCCAGAACGACTTCACGCGCTCGGACGCCATTGTCTCCGTGGGCGGCGGGGCTGTTACCGATCTGGCGGGATTTGTGGCCGCAACCTGGCTGCGAGGCGTCAAAGTGGTCCACATGCCCACCAGCCTCCTTGGCATGGTGGACGCCTCCGTTGGGGGCAAGACCGGAATCAACACGGCGGAAGGCAAAAACCTGGTAGGCGCATTCCATCCGCCGGCCGCCGTGCTGGCAGATCTGGATACGCTGTCTACCCTTCCCAGGAACGAGCTCATCTCAGGCATGGCCGAAGTGGTCAAGTGTGGATTCATCGCCGATCCAGCCATCCTGGAACTGGTCGAGAAGGACCCCGCAGCCGTCACCGACCCTGAGTCCGCTGTACTCCGTGAGCTTATTGAACGGGCCATCAGCGTCAAGGCAACTGTGGTTTCACAGGACCTCAAGGAGTCCGGCCTGCGTGAGATCCTCAATTACGGCCACACGCTGGGCCACGCGATTGAACTTGTAGAACGCTATTCCTGGCGCCACGGGGCCGCGGTCTCCGTGGGGATGATGTTCGCGGCGGAACTTGCCCGCAGTGTTGGCAGGCTCAGCGACGCGGACGCTGACCGGCACCGCAGCATTCTTGAATCGCTGGGGCTGCCCGTTACGTACCGTCGGGACCGGTGGCAGGGACTCCTTGACGGGATGAGGCGGGACAAAAAATCACGCGGCGACCTCCTGCGCTTTGTGGTCCTGGACGGCATCGCGCGCCCGGGAATCCTCGATGTCCCGGATACCTCCCTCCTGTTCGCGGCCTACCAGGAGATCGCCTCCTGATGTGGGATTCCGCTGCAGCCACCATTGAATGGCCGGACGCCGGATTCCCGGGCGTCCGGATCAACCCGCTCACCCTGGTTCCGGAGATTACCAACGAGGAAGAATGCCAGGCGGCCCTTGAGGCCAGCAGTGATCCCTCCGACCGGATTTTTGTGCTCCTGGTACAGGGGGACGCTGCCAATGCCGCCGAACTCCTCGCCGAGGCCCGCTACACGGATCCGGAGTCTCTCCGGCTGAGGACTTATGAAGCCGAAGTGCTGCGGATCTCGCACCGCTATGACAGGGCCATCGGGTTGTACAGGCAACTTCTGGCGGAGGTCGCAGGGACCGCCCGGGAAGCACTGATCCTTCAGTACCTCGGCACCACCCAGTATGCCGCCGGGCACGTGGGTGCCGCCGTTGAAGCTTTCACCCGGGCCTTGGACCTGCAGGTCGCCGGAGCGGCGGAAGCCGCCCAGATTTACACCTCCACCATGGCGCTTCAGCGCGCCAGGGACGTCCTGGAACTTGCATCCTGACAGGCTCCCCGAATTTACCGGTAGAATGGTCCTTGGATTTTTGACAAAAACAGACTGGCGGGCCGTGCGCACGCCTGCCTGGCATAACCAGCTGGCAGCGCAGACCAGTCAGAGAAACCCAGAGGGAACCAGTGGCAACCACTAACGACATCAAGAACGGAACCGTCCTTAAGCTTGAGGGCCAGCTCTGGAACGTCATCGAGTTCCAGCACGTAAAGCCAGGCAAGGGCGGCGCATTCGTCCGCACCAAAATGCGCAACGTGATGTCCGGCAAGGTAGTGGACAAGACGTTCAACGCCGGACTCAAGATCGAAACCGCCACCGTGGACCGCCGGGATTACCAGTACCTGTACCAGGATGGCGCCGACTTCGTTTTCATGGACACTTCGGATTTCGACCAGATCACCGTCTCCGGCGCCACCGTTGGTGATGCCACCAACTTCATGCTCGAAAACCAGATGGTCAACATCGCCATCCACGAGGGCAACCCGCTCTACATTGAGCTGCCGCCGAGCGTAGTCCTCGAAATCACCTATACAGAGCCAGGCCTGCAGGGCGACCGCTCCTCGGCCGGCACAAAGCCTGCCACCCTGGAGACGGGCTATGAGATCCAGGTGCCATTGTTCGTCGAGAACAACACCAAGGTCAAAGTGGACACCCGTGACGGCAGCTACCTCGGCCGGGTCAGCGAGTAGTGAGCGCACGCGGTAAAGCCCGTAACAGGGCGCTGGACATACTTTTCGAAGCGGAGCAACGCTCCCTTTCGGCGTTCGACGTGCTCCGGTCGCGCCGGGAAAAAACTGACCAGGTCATCAACCCCTACACCGTGGATATTATTGAAGGCGTTGTCTCGCAGCAGACTGCCATCGACGAATTCCTGGAAACCTACTCGCAGGGCTGGTCGCTGGAACGGATGCCGTCGGTAGACCGCATCATCCTGAGGATCGGAACCTGGGAACTTCTGTTCAATGACGACGTCCCGGACGGCGTGGCCGTCAGCGAGGCAGTGGCACTGGCCAAAACGCTGTCAACTGATGAATCGCCGTCTTTCATTAACGGCCTTCTGGGCCGCCTGCAGCAGCTGAAACCGTCACTGTTGGCCTAAGACGTTTTCGGCATCCGATTTAGCCCCGACCAGGGATCATCGACCTGGGCGGGGCTTCTTCGTGTTGCGGGGGTGTAAGGAAGATGCGACCGCCGGCACCGCATCCCTATAGGATCTGAACATGCAAAACCAGTCCGACGGCACACGCGCCGGCAACAGGCCAGACATTCCGGATGCTGGCCGCAAGGCCGGCAGGGCGGTGAGCCGCCAGGTGTTGGCAGACCACGTGTACACGGAGCTCCTGGCTTCCCTCATGGACGGCAGGCTGGCGCCCGGCGCGGTGGTCAGCATCGATGGAACGGCGCGGGAGCTGGACGTTTCGCCGACTCCTGTCCGCGAGGCACTGGCTCGGCTGGAGCACACCGGAATGGTCCGGAGGGTGGCCTTGAAGGGTTATCGCGTGGCCCCTGTTTTTACGCAGGAAGATTTTGCCGAACTGATGGAGGCCCGCCTCGCTATCGAGCCGGTCAATGCGCGGCTCGCATGCACCAGGATCGATCAACGCGGCCTGGCTGAGCTGGAAAAGGCCGTGGAAGATCTCAGGTCTGCCCCCAGGGGTCCGTCTTTCGCTGAGTTCAAGGACTATCTCGAAGCCGACGAACGCTTCCATCAGCTGATTGCCCGGCAGACGGGAAACCAGTTCATGGAGGCAGCCTATTCGGCGCTGGGCGGGCAGGTGCAGCGGTTCCGGCTCTTCGGGGGAGTGGGAATCACAGACGCTGAATTCGCCATCGCCGAGCATCAGGCGGTCCTGGACGCGGTGTCCACGGGAGATCCTGACAAAGCCGGGGCCGCCATGGCCGAGCACATCCACAAGGTCCGTTCGCGGGCCATTGCCGACGCTCCGGAAGGCTGACTCGCCCAACGAAGCAGTACTAAGTGCCGTTTTGAACGCCAAGACGGCACTTAGTGCTATGCACGCATTTACAAAACCACTGTGATCTTGACAACCTTCTCGCATTAGTAAATCCTATAGGAAACATGATTACGAAGGAGTGAAGCAACGTGGCTTACACAGCTGAGACTTGGCCCATCACTGCGGCACTGCTGCAGTTCCCCGGAACTGATGTCCAGGGCAAGGAGATTAACGACGCCGACGCCTCCGTATGGGCGGATGTCCTGACTGAGGTCAAGGAGGCCGGCTTTGCCAACGCTGACCTGACGGACAGCTGGATCCGTCCGGGGGACCTCAGTAAGGAACGCCTCGAAGAGTTCAAGCGCACCGCCGCGAACGTCGGAATTGGAATTCCGGTTATTTCCGCCATCCGGCGCAGCGTGATTGAGGAGGCAAATTGGGAAAGCAATCTTGCCTACAGCCACCGCACCATCGACGCCGCCGCCGAGCTCGGTTGCGAGGTAGTCTCCTTCGGATTGCACCAGGCACTCACTTCCGAGCAGCAGAAACAACTGTGGTTCTGGACGGTTGAAGGCCACAAGGACCCGGTGGGGGACAAGGATGCCTGGAACAACGCCGTCTCCCGGTTGCGGGAACTGGGCCGCCATGCAGCAGAAGTCGGCGTCCTCCTCTCCCTGGAAATGTACGAGGACACGTACCTGGGTACGGCTGATTCCTCAGTACAGCTGGTCCAGGACATCGGACTCAGCAATGTGGGCCTGAACCCCGACCTGGGCAACCTGGTCCGCCTGCACCGTCCCATCGAGGACTGGCGCGAGATGGTGGCCAAGACATTGCCGTACTCCAACTACTGGCACGTGAAGAACTACATCCGGGACGAGGATGTGGCGCGCGACAGCTATATCACCATGCCCGCCCCTATGGAGAGCGGCCTGATCAGTTACCGCGAGGCCTTCAAAGTGGCACTGGCTGCCGGCTACCAGGGGATCATCTGTGTCGAACACTACGGCGGGGACGGACTCAGCGTGGCGGCCAGCAATCAGGAGTACCTCCGCCGGCACGTGTTGCCCAAGAAGGACGGCTACGCTCTGGGCCGGAGCCAGGTGGCCCAGGGACGGCAACGGCCCGCCGCCCTCGAGTTGGCAACTTCCTGACCAACCTGACCCATCCTGATTCAACCAACTGGATTCAATGAGGAACCATGACCCAGATCTTCGACAATCCCGCTGATTTCGCGGATGAGGCACTGGACGGCTTTGTGGCTGCCAACCGCGGCTACGTCACCCGAGTGAACGGCGGCGTCGTCCGCTCCACAGAGGTGCCTGCCGGCCAGGTGGCGCTGGTAGTAGGCGGCGGCTCCGGACACTACCCCGCGTTCGCCGGCCTTGTGGGACCAGGGCTTGCAACGGCATCGGCATGCGGCAACATGTTTGCCTCGCCCGCTGCCGGGCAGGTCTACCGGGTGGCCAAGGCAGCCAACGCCGGTGGCGGAGTCCTCCTGAGCTACGGAAATTATGCCGGCGATGTGCTGCACTTCGGCCAGGCCCAGCTGAGGCTGAACGACGAGGGCATCGAAACCCGCACGGTGCTGGTCACGGACGACATCGCCAGCGCCCCGCAGGATCAGATCGAAAAGCGCCGCGGGATAGCGGGTGACCTCACGGTGTTCAAAATCGCCGGCGCGGCAGCCGAAGCAGGCTTGAACCTGGACGAGGTGGAGCGGCTTGCCATCAAAGCCAATGACCGTACCCGCTCCCTGGGCGTTGCCTTCGACGGTTGCACCCTGCCCGGAGCGGACGAACCCCTGTTCCACGTGCCGGCCGGCCAGATGTCCCTGGGCCTGGGCATCCACGGGGAACCGGGCATCTCAGAACATCCCATGCCAACGGCATCGGAGCTTGCCGATCTCCTGGTTACACGCCTCCTCGCGGACACGCCGGAGAATCCGGGGAATCGGGTGGTTGTGATCGTCAACGGCCTGGGGACGATCAAGTACGACGAACTTTTCCTGCTGTTCGGAAAGACAGAAAAGTTGCTGACCGAGGCCGGGCTGACCATTGTTGAACCAGAATGCGGTGAGCTGGTGACCAGCCTGGACATGTCGGGACTGTCCCTGACCCTCTTCTGGCTGGACGAGGAACTCGAACAGCTGTGGGCAGCCCCGGCCGACACCCCGGCGTACCGCAAGGGAAACCTTGCCCCGCGCGCGCCCCGCACAGCAGCACTGATCGCCGAAGCCGCCGTTGAGGAAACCGAAGCGCCCTCGGCAGCGTCCGCTGAACTGGGCAGGAACGCTGCCGAGGTGCTCGCCCAGGTGCGTGACGTCGTCGCACATCATGAAGAAGAGCTTGGTCAGCTGGATGCAGTTGCCGGCGACGGCGACCACGGCATCGGGATGCGCAGGGGTGTCGAGGCAGCGGCGGAGGCGGCCGCGCAGGCCGCTGCTGCCGGCGCTTCAGCGGGCCGGGTACTCGCAGCGGCCGGAGAAGCGTGGAGTGAACGCGCGGGCGGTACCTCCGGCGCGCTGTGGGGATCGGCCGTGATAGCCGCCGGCCTGGCCCTGGGAAACAAGCCGTCCTACGAAGAGAAGGATGCCGCGCCCGTGGTGGATGCATTTGTCAACGCCATCACCACGCTGGGCAAAGCAGAACAGGGGGACAAGACGATGGTGGATGCCCTCCTGCCGTTCCGGGAAACCTTTCACCGCGAGCACGACGCCGGGACCGCCCTGGGGGCGGCCTTCACCATCGCGGCCGATGCTGCCACGAAGGCCGCGACAGAGACTGCGAGCCTGCGCCCCCTGAAAGGCCGGGCCCGTCCGCTGGCAGAAAAGAGCCTTGGTCATCCGGATCCCGGGGCAATCTCGTTGGCCTTGATCGCCGAACGCGTCGCCACTTTCATCGAATCGCAACTGACCCATTCTGAACTGGCCGCCGCGGCCGGAAACGGAGCAAAACCATGAGTGCAAACCCAGGATGGCGCATCATCATCGGCAACGATGAGGCCGGTGTCGAGTACAAGGAAGCCTTTAAAAAACTCCTCACCGCGGACAGCCGGGTGGCCTCGGTGGTGGACATCGGCGTCGGCACCAACGATTCCACCGCCTACCCGCACATCGCGGTAAACGCAGCCCGCAAGGTAGCCGAGGGTGAAGCCGACCGGGCGCTGCTCATTTGCGGAACGGGGCTGGGGGTCGCCATCGCGGCCAACAAGGTTCCCGGCATCCGTGCCGTAACCGCCCACGACAGCTATTCCGTGGAACGTTCCGTCCTCAGCAACAATGCCCAGGTCCTCACCATGGGTCAGCGCGTCATCGGACTGGAACTAGCCAAGAAGCTCGTAGGCGAGTGGCTTGAGCACCGCTTCGACGAAACGTCAGCGTCCGCCGGCAAGGTAGACGCCATCTGCTCCTATGAACCTGAATACACGAAGGCAGTCTGATCATGACCACAACACCCGGTAACACCCGCAGGATCGCCGTCGTCGGATCCGGATACATGGGCGGCGGCATCGCCCAGGTCCTGGCACTGGGCGGAGCCCGCGTGGCCCTCGCCGATGTGTCAGCCGAAGTTGCGCAGAAGAACTACGACCGGCTGCTGGCTGAATCGGACCAGTTTGTGGCCGATGGCTTGTTCCCCGAGGGCGCCACGGCCATCCTTAAGCAGAATCTTTGGGCTGCGAGGGACATCGAGGAAGCCGTGGCTGATGCGGACTTCATCGAAGAGGCCGTGCCTGAGGTTCTGGCCATCAAGCACCAGACTTTGGCCCGAATCAGCGCTGCAGCCAGGCCGGATGCCATCATCGGTTCAAACACGTCCACCATCTCCATCGCCGAACTCTCCGAACCGGTCAGCAACCCGGAGCGGTTCCTCGGTGTGCACTTCTCGAACCCGTCACCCTTTATTCCTGGTGTGGAAGTCATTCCCCATGCCGGAACCTCCGCGGCAACTGTAGGTGCCGTCCGCGACCTGGTCCACGCGGCCAACAAGCAGACTGCCGTGGTCAAGGACGTGACCGGCTTCGTCCTGAACCGCCTGCAGTACGCCCTCTTCCATGAAGCGGCCCAGCTGGTGGAGCAGGGGATCGCAACCGCCGAGGACGTGGACACGCTGGTTCGCACCACGTTCGGGTTCCGGCTGCCGTTCTTCGGTCCGTTCGCGATCGCCGATATGGCTGGCCTGGATGTGTACAACTTCTGCTACAAGTCCCTCCAGACCGAATTTCCGGAGCGCTTTGCCACCCCGAAGATCCTCACCGACCTGGTCGAAGCGGGCAAGCTGGGCACCAAATCCGGCGCGGGCTTCCTCAACGTTCCCGCGGACCGCACCCCCGAGCTCATCGCTTACCGCAACAAAGCGTACGTGGCCATGCAGAAACTCATCGAAGAGCTGGGTCCGGCCCCCATCAGCTGAGAGCCCTACCTGCTCGAGGAGAAGTGATCGAGGACAAGTGAGCAATCCGCAAGTGATCTATGTGGGTGTCAGCACCAAGATGTACCTGGGGTACCGGGAGAGCCTGGACTGGTTGGCTGGAATACGGCACGAAGTGGACTCCCGTCCGGCCCTCGCGGCCGGCCGGGTGGTCCCGTTTGTCATTCCATCCTTCCCGGTGCTTCCGGCGGCCGCCACCATCGTTGCAGGATCACCGCTCGTGCTGGGTGCGCAGGATTGCGGATGGGCCGATGGTCCATGGACAGGTGAGGTCTCGCCGTCGCTCCTGGCCGAACTGGGTGTGGGCCTGGTAGAGATCGGGCATGCCGAACGGCGGCAGCATCTCGGCGAAGACAATGCCATGATCGCCCGGAAGGTTCGGGCAGCCGACAAAGCCGGCATCACGCCGCTCCTGTGTGTTGGCGAGGACACTGTGGATGCTGACGGCAGCGAAACGGGAGGGGCGGAAGGCGCGGCCAATTTCGTCCATCAGCAGATTGAGGAAGCCGTAGACGGCGACTGGGCGCTGGCGTCCCGGGCAATCATCGCTTACGAACCCGTCTGGGCCATCGGCGCACCGGAACCAGCCGGCGCAAGGTATGTCACCGCCGTCGTTCATCACCTCCGTGACTTGCTTGACGGTCACGGCGAGGGTGCGGGCAGCGCATCAGAGTCACCGATCATCTACGGCGGCTCGGCAAAGCCAGGGCTCCTGCCAACGCTCGACGGCGTCTCCGGACTTTTCCTGGGCCGCTTCGCCCACGATCCGGCGAACTTCGGCAAGGTGCTGGACGAAGCCCTCGCCGGCGTCAGTGGGCTACGGCCGCCCGCAGCCTGAGGATCTCCTGCAGTGCACGTTGTTCATCGAGCTGGTGGACGGCCACATCCCGGCCGGCCAGGATCCGCTGGCGGGTAAAGGCCAGCTGGGTGGCGGCCCGGATGAACTCCTTCATGTAGCCACGGCGGTTGGAACCGCCGGCCCAGGCAAGCGCAGCCCGCCGGCCGGCCCCTGTGGCGAGCATGTCCACCTCGGCGGGAGTGAACCAGCCCGCGGCGGCATACTCGCGGAGGCGCTGCCGGGTCAGCCGGTTTTCGGCAAGGCGGACGAGGACGACGACGACTGCCACCAGCAGGAACATCGGCACCTGGAACGTGAGGTACTGCAGCAGGAAGTCTTGGCCCATGCTGTTCCAACGGTTGTGCAGGAACATGGCCGGCAGCAGTCCCACAAAAAAGGCCGCCACTGACAGGCCGTTGTGCCAGCGCCGTGCGGCGAAGCCCATGATCAGGCCTGTGGTGCCGGTAAAGACTGCATGGGCAAAGGGAGACATGATGCCCCGCAGGAAGAAGATCGAGACCAGGTCCGTCGCCGGGCTGCTGGAGTCGGCGACTGCCCGGCCGAAGTACAGAATGTTCTCGGTGAATGCGAAACCACCGGCGATGGTGAATGCGAAAACCACGCCGTCCACGGGGCCGTCGAAGTACTTCCTGGCAAGGAGGAGGAGCATCAACAGCCCGAGCGACTTCGCAAACTCCTCGACGATGGGCGCCTGGATTGTGGCCATGAAGGTGAAGTATTCCGCGTCCGAGGAAAACTCCCGGGACATGGCGAACAGCGGCTGGATCAGCAGCGTCACAGCGATGGATACTGCGGCTCCCCAGGTGAAGGCAAAAAGCAACAGCCGCTTGGGTTCAGGCTCCCAGCGGTCTATCAGGAAAACCGTGAGAAGCACCACAGACAGTGGAACTAGGGAGGCGATGAAACCGATCAGGAATCCCGCCGCTCCAGTGCTGGAGAGCAGGAAAGGAACCACCAGGAACAAGCTGAGGAACGCCAGGCCGGCGCCCCCCAGGACGAGTACCAGCACTCCGGCGCTCCGCCCGGTCCGGGCCGCCACCGCAGGCGGAATCATGGACTGTACGCCGCCGGACGGGCCACCGGGCGCGGGCCGGTAGTCTCCCGGATCGACGTGCCCCAGCCAGGTCGGGTTGGCCTGGCCTCCGCCGGGACCGGCAGGCCCACCCTGCCGGTGCTGTCCGCCACCGGAAGGATCGGGGTACTGTGATTGATTTGTCGGCATGCCGAAAGCCTATGGGGCTGCAGGCCGGGCGCCAAGAAACCGCGCGGGCGTCCGGTGTGCGTGTGGTAATTTGAAGAGTCAAATATTCCTTTTTTAATTCCGTCCTGTGAGGCGGGGAAAGGGGAGACGAGCGTTGACTTCTGTCACCAATGTGCCTGTTCCGGCCAGGGTTGTACTCAACCAGGCGGACATTGACCGGGCACTGACTCGTATCGCCCACGAGATCCTTGAGGCTAACAAGGGCTCCCAGGATCTGGTGTTGCTGGGCATTCCGCGGCGGGGTTATCCGCTGGCCCTCCGGCTCGCCCGGAAAATTGCTGAGGCCGATCCCACTGTTGATGCTGCCGCCATTGTCGGCCAGCTTGATGTCACCATGTTCCGGGACGATCTTTCCCACCAGCCCACCAGGCCGCCGCACCCCACCCAACTGCCGGCGTCCGGCATTGACAACAAAGTCGTGGTGCTCATCGACGACGTCCTGTACTCCGGCCGGACCATCCGTGCTGCCCTTGATGCCCTGGTGGACCTTGGCCGCCCCCGCATTGTCCGGCTCGCCGTCCTGATCGACCGCGGCCACCGTGAGCTTCCCATCCGGGCGGACCACGTCGGCAAGAACCTGCCCACCGCTTCCTCGGAAAAAGTCAGGGTGCACCTCGCCGAGACTGATTCCGTCAACGGTGAACCCGTCAACGAAGTGGTCATCGAGGCAGGCGCGTGAAACACCTCCTCTCCACCCAGGACCTCAGCCTGGCCAATGCAGTACGGATCCTCGACACCGCCGAGGAAATGGCGGCGGTAGGCGAGCGTGAGGTCAAGAAGCTTCCCGCCCTCCGCGGCCGCACGGTGGTCAACCTCTTCTTCGAGGACTCCACCCGCACCCGGATTTCCTTCGAGGCGGCCGCCAAGCGGCTCTCCGCGGACGTTATCAACTTCGCGGCCAAGGGTTCCTCGGTGTCCAAGGGTGAGTCGCTGAAGGACACCGCCCAAACGCTGTCCGCCATGGGCGCCGACGCCGTCGTCATCCGGCACTGGGCCTCCGGGGCGCCGCACCGCCTCGCGGCTACTGACTGGATCGACGCTGCCGTCATCAATGCCGGCGACGGAACCCATGAACACCCCACCCAGGCCCTCCTGGATGCGTTCACCATGCGCCGCCACTGGGCAAAACTCAGCGGTGTGGCTTCCATCGGCGCCGATCTGTCCGGCATGCGCGTTGCCATCGCCGGTGACGTCCTGCACTCCCGCGTGGCCCGCTCCAATGTCTGGCTGCTTCGCACTCTAGGTGCCGACGTGACGCTGGTGGCACCACCCACTCTGCTGCCGATCGGCGTCGAATCCTGGCCCTGCAGGGTCAGCTACAACCTGGACGAAGTGATTGAAGGGGGAGTGGAAGCTGTCATGATGCTCCGCGTCCAGGGCGAGCGGATGAACGACTCCTTCTTCCCCTCCACCCGTGAATACTCGCGGCGCTGGGGATTTGACGACAACCGGCTCCGCTCACTGGACACGCTTGGCCTCAAAGACACCATCATCATGCATCCCGGTCCCATGAACCGCGGGCTGGAGATTTCCTCCGCTGCAGCGGACTCGCCGCGGTCCACGGTGCTCGCGCAGGTGCGTAACGGCGTGTCGGTACGGATGGCTGTCCTGTACCTGCTGCTCTCCGGGGACACCCGGGAGCCGGCCATAGCGGGCGCTGCCCGCACCGATACTGCCCGGACCGACGCTGCCCGCACCGATACTGCCCGGACCAGCGCAGCCCCTTCCACTAAGGAGAGCAACTAAATGGCTGAGAACAACGGAACCTACCTGATCCGCGGTGCCGCAATCCTGGGTGCGGGTGCCGAAGACCTCCTGATCCGGGACGGCTTGATTGCCGCCCGTGGTGCCGACGCCTCGTCTGCTGAGGACGCCGAGGGCGCCACCGTCATTGACGCTGTTGGCCTCGTTGCGCTGCCCGGCATGGTGGACATCCATACCCACCTCCGCGAACCCGGCCGCGAAGACGCCGAGACGGTGGAGACCGGTACCCGCGCGGCCGCGCTGGGCGGCTATACAGCTGTCCATGCCATGGCGAACAGCAATCCGGTGGCCGATACCGCCGGCGTGGTGGAACAGGTACACAGCCTGGGCCGGGCCTCCGGCTGGGTGGACGTCCGTCCGGTTGGTGCCGTCACCGTTGGTCTGGCAGGGGAACAGCTGGCCGAACTCGGTGCCATGGCTGACTCCCGCGCACAGGTCCGCGTCTTTTCCGACGACGGTATCTGCGTCCACGATCCCGTCCTCATGCGCCGGGCCCTGGAATACGTCAAAGCCTTCGACGGCGTCGTAGCCCAGCACGCGCAGGAACCGCGCCTTACCGCCGGTGCCCAGATGAACGAAGGAACCGTGTCCTCAGTGCTCGGCCTGGCCGGCTGGCCTGCCGTCGCAGAGGAAAGCATCATTGCCCGCGATGTCCTGCTCGCGCAGCATGTGGGCTCCCGCCTGCACGTCTGCCACGTCTCCACGGCCGGTTCGGTGGAGATCATCCGCTGGGCCAAGGGCCGCGGCATCAACGTCACCGCGGAAGTGACTCCCCACCACCTGCTCCTCACCGACGAGCTGGTGCGCAGCTACGATCCGGTCTACAAGGTCAACCCGCCGCTGCGCACCGACGCGGACGTCCAGGCCCTTCGGGAAGCCCTCGCTGACGGAACCATCGACGTCGTCGGCACCGATCACGCTCCGCACCCCAGCGAACACAAAGAATGCGAGTGGGCGCAGGCGGCGATGGGCATGACCGGCCTGGAAACCGCGCTTTCCGTGGTCCAGCAGACCATGATCGACACCGGCCTGATGGACTGGGCCGGTTTCGCCCGGGTCACGTCCACTACTCCGGCAGCTATCGGCAGGGTCGCTGACCAGGGCCGGCCACTGGAAGCCGGCGAACCGGCAAACGTCATTCTTGTAGATCCGGCTGCACGCTGGACCGTGGATCCTTCTAAGATGGCAACCATGGGCCGGAATTCACCTTTCAAGGGCAGGGAACTGCCCGGCAAGGTGGTGGCTACTTTCTTCAAGGGACATCCCACGGTCCTGGAAGGCAGCCTGAACACCCCCTTCCGGCACGCTGCCGAAGCGGCAGCAGGTGCTTCCTGATGGACACACGGCTTCTCTCGCTCGTTATCACGCTCGCCCTCATTGCCGTTGCCTTCGCCCTGATCGGCATCGGCTGGCGGAGCCGGCTGAGGCGGCAGGCCGACGTCGGGGTGTTGCCTGAGTTGCCACCGGCACTGGGCGAGCCGGCAGCGGCAGCCGAGGGCCAGTACGTCTCCACCACCACCTCGGGTGACTGGCTTGACAGGATTGCGGCGCATGGCCTCGGCATCAGGACCAATGCTGAACTGGCCGTTTACCCGCACGGCGTGGTTTTTGACCGCTCCGGGGCCCCGCCGCTGTACATCCCGGCGGCCAGCCTGGTGGACGTACGGCAGGACAGCGGCATGGCAGGGAAGTTC
The DNA here is from genome assembly GCF_055361265.1 of Pseudarthrobacter sp. TRD_SC_9. Classification (NCBI taxonomy): domain Bacteria; kingdom Bacillati; phylum Actinomycetota; class Actinomycetes; order Micrococcales; family Micrococcaceae; genus Pseudarthrobacter; species Pseudarthrobacter sp. TRD_SC_9. The sequence goes on along the minus strand of NZ_CM143956.1, from coordinate 2,051,506 downwards.
GTCGAGAAGGACGGACTCCTGATTGTCAGTTGGCAGCATGGTACCCGCGGCCTGGACACGGGTTTTCGCACCCGGCGTGCAGCGGACAATGAAGTCCTCTTCGAGGCCCTCCAGGAATTGATTTCGTCAGCCCCCTCGGCTGATGCCCATAGTGGAAAGTAAGACAGTGACGGAAACCCGCACAGCGCAAACGACAGCGACAGACACAGCAGCGAAAGCGAACCCAGTGACAGCAACCTCCGCTCCGGCACGGCCCGCAGCATCCGCCCCGGCCGCCCTGGTACTGGAAGATGGCAGGATCTTCCGTGGCCAGAGTTACGGCGCCATTGGCACCACCCTGGGCGAAGCCGTCTTCGCCACCGGTATGACCGGCTACCAGGAAACCATCACGGACCCCTCCTACGCCCGCCAGTTGGTGGTGCAGACCGCGCCGCACATCGGCAATACCGGTGTGAACGACGACGACGCCGAGTCCCGCCGCATCTGGGTGGCCGGCTACATTGTCCGGGACGCCGCGCGGCGCCCGTCCAACTGGCGTTCACTGCGCAGCCTCGACCAGGAACTGGTCGAGCAGGGGATCGTCGGGATCCAGGGCGTGGATACCCGTGCCATCACCCGTCATCTGCGCGAGCACAAGACCATGCGTGCCGGCATTTTCTCCGGCGACGCAGCAGCGGCAAGCGACAAGGATCTCGTCGACGCCGTCCTGGCCAGCGCACCCATGGAAGGTGCCCGCCTGGCCGAGGAAGTCAGCGTCACTGAGGCCTACGTGGTTGAGCCCAAGGACTACGGATGGGACGGCGACGCCCGATTCACCATCGCAGCGGTAGACCTCGGCATCAAAGCCATGACCCCGGTCCGTTTCGCCGAACGCGGCGTGCGGGTCCACGTGCTCCCTGCCACCGCCACGCTGGAAGACGTCAAAGCGGTGAATCCGGATGGCTTCTTCATGTCCAACGGCCCCGGCGACCCTGCCACCGCCGACGCCCAGGTCAACCTGCTGCGCTCAGTCCTGGATGAAAAGCTGCCATACTTCGGCATCTGCTTCGGCAACCAGATCCTGGGCCGGGCCCTGGGATTCGGCACGTACAAGCTGCGCTACGGCCACCGCGGCATCAACCAGCCAGTCATGGACCGCCGCACGGGCAAGGTGGAAATCACCTCGCAGAACCACGGCTTCGCCGTTGACGCACCGCTCGACGGCGCCACCCAGGCTCCCGAGGAACGGTACGGCCGCGTGGAGGTCAGCCACATCAGCCTCAACGACGACGTCGTCGAGGGCCTCGCCTGCCTGGATATCCCGGCCTTCTCCGTCCAGTACCACCCCGAAGCGGCGGCCGGTCCGCACGACGCCGCCTATCTCTTTGACCGCTTCATCGACCTGATGGAAGGCACCCGCGATGGCCGGACGGCCAACCTGTCCGGTGAGCCCGTCGATTCCGTACACCCTGCCGGCGCAGAACACAAAAACGCCAACAAGACTGAGGACAAGAAGTAATGCCGAAACGTACAGATCTCAAAAGCGTCCTCGTCATTGGCTCGGGCCCGATCGTCATCGGCCAGGCTGCCGAGTTCGATTACTCCGGCACCCAGGCGCTGCGAGTGCTCAAGGAGGAGGGCCTGCGGGTCATCCTGGTGAACTCCAACCCGGCAACCATCATGACGGACCCAGAGTTCGCCGACGCGACCTACATCGAGCCCATCACCCCTGAAGTGGTGGAGAAAATCATTGCCAAGGAGCGGCCTGACGCCATCCTGCCCACCCTGGGTGGCCAGACTGCGCTGAACACCGCCATCGCGCTGGACAAGAACGGCGTGCTGGAGAAGTACAACGTGGAGCTGATCGGCGCGAACATCGCGGCAATCGAACTCGGTGAGGATCGGGAGAAGTTCAAGGGCGTGGTGGAACGCTGCGGCGCCGAGTCTGCCCGCAGCCACATCATCCACACCATGGACGAGGCGCTCACGGCCGCCGAGGACCTCGGCTACCCCATGGTGGTCCGGCCCTCCTTCACCATGGGCGGCCTGGGATCGGGCCTGGCCTACAACGAAAACGACCTCCGCCGCATCGTGGGCCAGGGCCTCCAGTACAGCCCCACCAGTGAGGTTTTGCTCGAAGAGAGCATCCTTGGCTGGAAGGAATACGAGCTTGAGATGATGCGGGACAAAAACGACAACGTCGTGGTTGTCTGCTCCATCGAGAACTTCGATCCGGTAGGCGTCCACACGGGCGACTCCATCACGGTGGCACCGGCACTGACCCTGACCGACCGTGAGTACCAGCGCCTCCGCGACATTTCGATCGCCGTGATCCGTGAAGTCGGCGTCGATACCGGTGGCTGCAACATCCAGTTCGCCATCGATCCCGCCACCGGCCGCGTCGTCGTGATCGAAATGAACCCCCGGGTCTCGCGCTCCTCGGCGCTGGCGTCCAAGGCCACGGGATTTGCGATTGCCAAGATCGCCACCAAGCTTTCGCTGGGCTACACCCTCGACGAGATCCCCAACGACATCACGCAGAAGACTCCCGCTTCCTTCGAGCCCACGCTCGACTATGTCGTGGTCAAGGTTCCACGGTTCGCCTTCGAGAAGTTCCCGGCTGCGGACAACACCCTCACCACCACCATGAAGTCGGTGGGCGAGGCCATGGCCATGGGCCGCAACTTCACCGAAGCCCTTCAGAAGGCGCTCCGGTCCCTGGAGCAGAAGGGCTCGCAGCTGGACTTCACCAGCGTTCCCGAATGGGAGGTCGCCGAGCTCATTGAGAAGTCCAAGCGTCCCACGACCGAGCGTCTGCACCAGGTGCAGCGCGCCATGCTGGGCGGCGCCACCGTGGAGGACCTTTTCGAGGCCACCAAGATCGATCCCTGGTTCCTTGACCAGTTGCAGCTGCTCAACGAGATCTCGCACGAGATCCGCCAGGCCCCGGCACTGACCTCCGAGATGTTGAAGCGGGCCAAGCGTCACGGCTTCTCCGACGAGCAGATCGGCGCCCTGACCCACAACTCCGAGGCCGTGGTCCGCGGCGTGCGGCAGGCCCTTGGAATCCGCCCGGTCTATAAGACCGTGGACACCTGCGCCGCCGAGTTCGCCGCGTACACCCCGTACCACTACTCCGCCTATGACGAGGAGGACGAGGTTGCGCTGCACGCCAAGCCCTCCATCCTGATCCTGGGCTCCGGTCCCAACCGCATCGGCCAGGGCATCGAGTTCGACTACTCCTGCGTGCATGCCTCCATGGCGCTGCGCAAGGCCGGCTACGAGACCGTGATGGTCAACTGCAACCCGGAAACAGTCTCCACGGACTACGACGTCTCCACCAGGCTCTACTTCGAGCCACTGACCCTCGAGGACGTCCTGGAGGTCATCGCGGCCGAGGAACGCACGGGCGGCGTGATGGGTGTGTTCGTCCAACTGGGCGGCCAGACCCCCCTCAAGCTGGCCCAGCAGCTCGCCGACGCCGGTGTCCCCATCCTGGGCACCTCCCCGGAAGCCATTGACCTGGCCGAACACCGTGGCGCGTTCGCCCGCGTGCTGGACCAGGCGGGCCTCATCTCGCCCACGAACGGCACTGCGGTGTCCTTCGAGGACGCGAAGAAAATTGCCGATGAAATTGGTTACCCGGTCCTGGTCCGCCCGTCTTACGTGCTGGGCGGCCGGGGCATGGAAATCGTCTACGACGAACCCAATCTTTCCCGCTACATCGCCAACGCCACGGAGATCACCCCGGACCACCCGGTGCTGATCGACCGGTTCCTTGAGGACGCAGTGGAGATTGACGTCGACGCCCTGTTCGACGGCAAGGACATCTACGTCGGTGGCATCATGGAGCACATCGAGGAGGCCGGCATCCACTCCGGCGACTCCGCCTGCGTCCTTCCTCCGATCACCCTCGGCGGCAACGTCCTGGAGCGGGTCCGCACGGCCACCCGTGCCATCGCAGAAGGTGTTGGCGTGCGGGGCCTGATCAACATCCAGTTCGCCCTGGCCTCGGACGTGCTGTATGTCCTGGAAGCAAACCCCCGGGCATCACGGACTGTGCCGTTCGTCTCCAAGGCCACCGGCGTCCAGATGGCGAAGGCTGCGGCCCTGATTGGTACCGGCGTGACCATCCACCAGCTCCGCACCGCTTACAAGATGCTGCCGGAAACCGGCGACGGCTCCAGGTTGCCCTTGGACGCGCCTGTCTCCGTCAAGGAAGCTGTCCTTCCGTTCAGCCGCTTCCGGACTCCGGAGGGCAAGGTTGTGGACTCGCTGCTGGGCCCGGAAATGCGCTCCACCGGCGAGGTCATGGGCATCGACAAGCACTTCGACACGGCCTTCGCCAAGAGCCAGGCAGCCGCCAACAACGCGCTGCCCACTGAGGGCAAGATCTTTGTCTCCGTGGCCAACCGCGACAAACGCTCGGTCATCATGGGCGTCAAGCGGCTCTCCGACCTTGGGTTCGAAATCATTTCCACCGGTGGTACCGCCGACGTCCTGCGCCGCAACGGCATCCAGGCCACGCCGGTCCGCAAAGTGGCTGAAGGTTCCAGCGCCGAGGGCGAAGGCACCATCGCGGACCTCGTCATCGCCGGCGACATCGACATGGTGTTCAACACTCCCTCCGGCGGCGAGGCCCGCAGCGACGGATACGAGCTGCGCGCCGCAGCTACGTCGATCGGTATTCCCTGCATCACCACCGTTGCGGAGTTCAACGCCGCCGTGCAGGCCATCGAGGCCATGCGGACCTACGAATGGTCCGTCACCAGCCTGCAGGAACACGCTGCCGCCCTGGCCGCTTCGCAGCTGGCGGATGCACAGAAAATTGCCCTGCAGAATGCCTGAGGGTACGCCTGGCAATGCTGAAACGGCCGGCCGGGAGCCCTTCGGTGCCCGGCTGGCCGCGGCCATGGCCGCCCGCGGCCCGCTATGCGTGGGTATCGATCCGCATCCCGCGCTCCTGAAGCACTGGGGGATGAACGACGACATTGACGGGCTGAGGCGTTTTTCGCTCACCGCCCTGGGGGCCGTCAATTCCCTCGCTGCCGCCGTGAAACCTCAGGTCGCCTTGTATGAGCGCCACGGTTCGGCCGGGATGGCGGTCCTGGAAGAGGTCCTGGCCGCCAGTGCCGATGCCGGCGTCCTCAGCATCGCCGACGCCAAACGCGGCGACATCGGGTCCACCATGGCTGCTTACGCTGATGCCTGGCTTCGCGACGGTTCCTCCCTGGCTGCGGATGCCGTGACGCTCAGTCCCTACCTGGGCTTCGAATCGCTCCGTCCGGCGCTGGACCTCGCGGTGGAGTACGGCCGGGGTGTGTTTGTCCTGGCACTGACCTCCAACCCCGAGGGTGCTTCAGTGCAGCATGTGGGTGCCGAAGATTCCGTCGCCCGCCGCATCACCGAGGCTGCTGCTGCCGAGAACCACCGCGCTGCTGCGTCAGCGGCAAAGACAGCAGGAACCCCGGGAGGGGCAACCCTGGGTTCTGTAGGACTGGTGGTAGGTGCCACGGTGGGTTCCGCCGTCGAACGCCTCCGCCTGGACCTGACGGCCATGGGCGGTCCTATCCTGGCACCGGGCCTTGGCGCGCAAGGTGGCACGGCACGGGAAATGCGCTCAACCTTCGGAGCGGCGTATCCCCAAGTACTGGGAACCTCCAGCCGGGAGATCCTCTCCGCGGGGCCAGAAGCCGGTGCCCTGCAGGAGGCATCCAGGCGCACCTTGGATCTGCTGCGCATTGATTAACCGGCCCCGGCGGGGGTAGGTTCAGGAGCAGTCGAGGGCGCTGGTCCTGGACGCTTCCTGACCCTACAAGCACGGGGAGAGCAAACAGTGAGCCTTCGACCCCTGACTGCCGAACAACGCACTGAGGCCCTGAACAAGGCTGCCGCCGCCCGGGCAGCGCGCGCTGCGGCAAAAGAACGACTGAAAAACGGTGAGTTGAGTGCTGCTGAGCTGCTGTCCGCAGCGAGCGAGGATGACGCCCTGGCCCGGATGAAAGTGGCCGAGCTTTTGGAATCAAGGTCAGGGATCGGCAAGGTGCGCGCTGCAGCAATTATGAAACAGCTGGGGATTGCGGCATCACGGCGGCTGCGGGGGCTGGGCGTCCACCAGCGCCGGGCACTGGTAGATTTTATAGACGAAAAGTAGTGGCGGGGCCTAAAAGCCCTTCCACCCGCATACCGCCGCAAAGGAATACGTGAGCAAGAAACCCGGACTGACAGTCCTCGCCGGCCCGACGGCCGTCGGCAAAGGCACCGTATCCACTTATATCCGGGACAACTATCCCCAGGTCTGGCTGTCAGTTTCAGCCACTACCCGTGCCCCACGGCCCGGTGAGCAGGACGGAGTGCACTACTTTTTCAAGTCGAAGGAAGAGTTCGAGTCGCTGGTGGAGGCCGGTGAATTCCTGGAATGGGCCGTGGTCCACGGGCAGAACACGTACGGCACCCTGAAAAGCACGGTAAACCAGGCCATCGCGGAAGGCCGTTCGGTGCTCCTTGAAATCGACCTGCAAGGCGCCCGGCAGGTAAAAGAGGCTGTTCCGGACGCCCAGTTCGTCTTCCTGGCCCCGCCCAGCTGGGAAGAAATGGTTCGCCGGCTGGTGGGCCGTGGCACCGAAACTCCGGAAGAACAGCAGCGCAGGCTGGAAACCGCTAAACTGGAACTTGCTGCTGAGCCGGAGTTCGACCACACAGTCATCAATGACGACGTTCGCCGGGCAGCGGACGAGCTTGTTTCACTCATGGGGCTGGCACCGAACCCGCGCTGAGCGCCGGAACGTACCCGCCCGTTAGAATTTGGAGAATTCGTGTCCACGAACCTTGAAGGCATCATCAACCCGCCGATCGACTCCCTGCTTGAGGCAGCGGATTCCAAGTACGGTCTGGTCATCTTCGGTGCCAAGCGTGCACGCCAGATCAACGCCTACTACGCCCAGCTGCACGAGGGCCTGTTTGAGTACGTTGGCCCGCTGGTAGACACCAAGCTGAACGAGAAATCACTCTCGATCGCACTGCGTGAGATCAACGAAGGCAAGCTCGTTTCCACGCCAGTCGAAACCGCAGAGTAGCCTCCGTTCCGTGCGCATAGTCCTGGGAGTCGGGGGAGGGATAGCTGCCTATAAGGTGGCATCCCTCCTCCGGCTTTTTACTGAAGCGGGCCATGACGTCACGGTGGTACCCACCGAGGCGTCCACACGTTTCGTTGGCGTCGCTACGTGGGAGGCGTTGTCCGGGCATCCGGTCACCAACAGCGTGTTCGATGACGTCGATCAGGTCCGGCATGTCCGGCTGGGTCATGAGGCGGATCTGATAGTCGTCGCCCCTGCCACGGCGGACCTGCTGGCGCGGGCGGCGTCCGGCATGGCCAACGACCTCCTGACCAACACTTTGCTGATGGCCCGCGGACCGGTGGTTTTCGCGCCTGCCATGCATACGGAGATGTGGCAGAACGCAGCTACCCGGGCCAACGTCGAGACGTTGCGCAGCCGTGGCATCACGGTCCTGGAGCCTGCCAGCGGCAGGTTGACCGGCTCCGATTCCGGCCCCGGACGACTGCCCGAACCCGAAGCGATCTTCGAGGCAGCGCTGGCACTTGCCGCACCGCCGTCGGACTATTCAGTGGCCGGAGCGCTGTCCAGTGGCTCCCTGTCAGGGAGAACAGTCACCGTCAGTGCAGGCGGTACCCGCGAACCCCTGGACCCCGTACGTTTTCTGGGCAACCGTTCGTCCGGCAAGCAGGGGGCGGCGCTGGCCGCAGCAGCCCGCGACGCCGGGGCCATCGTGACCCTGGTGGCCGCATACATGGAAGTCCCGGCACCCGTTGGCGTGGAAGTTGTCCGCGTGGAGACCGCGCTGGAACTGCGCAAGGCCATGTTGTCCGCCGCTGCTCAATCAGACGTCATCGTGATGGCGGCCGCCGTGGCCGATTTCAGGCCGGCAGCGGTTTCGGACACCAAGATCAAAAAGCGGGACGACGCCGATGACCCCGTGATCACCCTGGTCCGTAATCCGGACATCCTGCATGAACTGGTTCAACAGCGCACGGAATCCGGCAGGTCGCAGCTGATCGTGGGGTTCGCCGCGGAAACTGGCGACGAGCACGGCGATGTCCTGGCTTACGCCAGGGCGAAACTGGAGCGCAAAGGCTGCGATCTGCTGGTGGTTAACCAGGTGGGCCAAGGCAAAGTCTTTGGCCAGGATTCAAACTCCGTGGTCATCCTTTCAGCGGCAGGCGACGATCCCGAATCTGCATCCGGAAGCAAGGATGAAGTTTCGGCAGCGGTGATCGATCGCATTGGCTCTGAACTGAGCCGTGTCGTTCCGCACATCTGAGGCTCATGGCTGGTCCTTCCCCGGTCGCCGGGGGACATCTGCTGCCGCTCCCGCGAATTCCAACCAGTAAGGTAGTTGAGTGACTTTACCCCTGCATATTCCCCACACCACCGGGGATGCCCCCGCCGCGCTCCGACTGTTCACCTCGGAGTCGGTTACTGAGGGGCACCCGGACAAAATCTGCGACCAGATCAGCGATGCGATCCTCGATGCACTGCTCGCCGCTGATCCGGAATCACGCGTTGCCGTTGAGACCATGGCCACCACCGGCCTGGTCCACGTCGCCGGGGAAGTCACCACCGACGCCTACGTCGAAATTCCGCAGATCGTCCGCGAGACCATCCTGGGCATCGGCTACGATTCCTCGGCCAACGGCTTCGACGGTGCCCGGTGCGGTGTTTCCGTCTCTATCGGCCAGCAGTCCAACGACATCGCCGGTGGCGTCTTCAACTCGCTGGAAGCGCGTGAGGGCCGCCAGGAAGACGACTACGATCTCCAGGGTGCCGGGGACCAGGGCCTGATGTTCGGCTACGCGAGCGACGAAACTGCCTCCTTCATGCCGACGCCGATCTGGCTGGCACACCGCCTGTCCGAGCGCCTGACCGAGTTCCGCAAGAACGGACAGCTGCCTTACCTGCGGCCGGACGGCAAGACCCAGGTCACCGTTGGCTACGATCGCGACACCCCTGTTTCGGTTGAGACAGTGGTCATTTCCAGCCAGCACGCCGAAGGCGCAAGCCTCGATCAGCTGCGGGCAGACCTCGCCACGTTCGTGATTGATCCGGTGCTTGCCGCTGCCGAACTGGATATTTCAAGGGCCCACAACATCCTCAACCCGGCCGGTGAGTTCGTGATAGGCGGGCCGGTGGGTGACGCCGGCCTGACCGGCCGCAAGATCATCGTAGATACCTATGGCGGCTTTGCCCGCCACGGCGGCGGTGCCTTCTCCGGCAAGGATCCCTCCAAGGTGGATCGTTCGGCAGCCTATGCCATGCGTTGGGTAGCAAAGAATGTCGTGGCCGCCGGCCTTGCCAAGCGCGCCGAGATCCAGATTGCCTACGCTATTGGCCAGGCCCGCCCGGTGGGCACCTACGTTGAGACTTTCGGCACCGAGACCGTTGACCCCGCACGGATCAGCCAGGCCATTGCGGAAATCTTCGACCTCCGCCCCCGCGCCATCATCGACGCCCTTGACCTGAAACGGCCAATTTATGCGAAGACTGCGGCGCACGGCCACTTCGGCCGGGACGAGCCTGACTTCACCTGGGAACGCCTGGATCGGGTGGAAGACCTTAAGGCCTTCTTCAACGCCTGAGTCCATGTCGGTGGTTCCTGGTTGACTGGCTCTGTGGCCGGGTTCCGGCCGGTTGGCGGCAGTGGAAGTTCGGCAAGGAGAAGGAGGCGGTCACTGTGGTCAGCTCACGGGCAGGGCAGGGTGACAGTATTCAGCCGTCCCTTCTCCAAGGCTTCCCGGTAAGTGCGGTCTCGACTCCCGGCATTGCCTTGGCGCCTGTGAATCCAGTGGCCCGCGTCCTGGTGGAATCCGGGGTACCGCACCTGGACAGGCCCTTCGACTACAGCGTTCCGGCGTCATTGGATGCCACAGCGTTGCCGGGCGCGCGGGTGAAGGTCACCTTTAACGGGCAGGAACTGCCCGGCTACCTGTTGGAGCGCCGGGTTACTACCGACGCCGGGCACACCCTGGTTCCGTTGCACAAGGTTGTCTCCGCAGTGCCGGTTTTGACTCCAGCCATCCGCCGCCTGGCAGAGTCCGTGGCCGCGCGCTACGCCGGCACAGTCAGCGATGTTATTCGCGTAGCTGTTCCGCCCCGGGTCGCGCGGCTGGACAAGGAATTCCTGGCGCGGCATGCCGGGGCAGGTGCCGCGTGCGTTGCTGCTTCCGAGGCCGGCACGCCGGAAGACGGCGGACACGCCCCTTCTGCATCAGCCGGCTCCGTCTGGGCGGGTTACCGCAGCGGCAACCCATTCCTGCTGCACCTGGCGGCAGGTGGCTCGCCGCGTGCCGCCGTCAATGCACTCCAGGGCTACGGGCCCAAGGGCTGGCCGGTTCTCCTGGCCGAGGCGGTAGCTGCGGTCCGCGCATCGGGCCGCGGCGCCGTCGTCGTGGTTCCCGACTACCGCGACCTTGACCGCCTGGAAGACGCATTGTCCGCCGTGCTCCCGGCGGCGGACGTCGTCAGGCTCTCAGCCGACGACGGCCCGGCCGTCAGGTACGCCAATTTCCTGCGGCTCGTGGAAGGTTCGGCGCGGGTGGCAATCGGTACCCGGTCCGCATCCTATGCGCCCGTGATCCGGCCGGGACTCTTTGCCTGCTGGGACGACGGCGACGACCTCCACATCGAACAACGCGCGCCGTACGCGCACACCCGTGAAGTCCTCCTGCTGCGTGCGGAGCAGGAAGACGCTGCCTGCTTGCTGGCCGGCCATTCCCGCAGTACAGAGGTCCAGCGCCTGGTGGAACAGGGCTGGGCCGTTGCCGTCGAACCCGATCGTCCTGCCACCCGCGCAGCTGCACCCCGGGTGGTGAACACTGCTGACAGTTTTGAGCAGGAACGTGACCCCCTGGCGCGCATTGCACGGCTGCCCGGGGCCGCCTGGAAGGCTGCCCAGGATGGCCTGCTGCGCGGACCCGTGCTGGTGCAGGTGGCCAGGGCAGGCTACGCTCCATCCCTGGTGTGCGACTCCTGCCGCGAGCCCGCACGCTGCAATTCGTGCCAGGGCCCGCTTGCGGTGGCCGGCAGCACCGGCTCCGCGTCCGTCCCGCAGTGCCGGTGGTGTTCCACACCTGCACCCACCTGGGAGTGCGGGCACTGCGGGGGCCACCGTTTGCGGCGTGGTGCCACGGGTGTAATCCGCACCGCCGAGGAACTGGGAAAAGCCTTCCCGGGCAGGCCTGTCATCACGTCTTCGGGTGATCATGTCAAGGCATCGGTGGGCGATTCCGCGGCCCTGGTGGTAGCCACAGTAGGAGCAGAGCCCGTGGCGGCCGGCGGCTATGCGGCTGCACTCCTGTTGGACGGCGATTCGCTGCTGCGCCGGGAGAACCTGCGCGCGGGCGAGGACACCGTGCGGCGTTGGTTCAATGCTGCGTCCCTGGTGCGCCCGGCCAAAGATGGCGGCCTGGTGGTGGTCACGGCGGCGGACACTGCCGCCGTCGGAGCACTGCTGCGCTGGGACCCTTCCGGCTATGCCGAGCGTGAGCTGGCGCTGCGGCGGGAACTCCACCTGCCGCCTGCGGTCAGGATCGCCTCGGTCACCGGGCCCGCAACTGATGTGGCGTACTACATGGATGCTGTGCAGCGGCAGCTCAAGGCTGCCGGCATCAGCCTTCGCACGGCCGGACCTGCGCCGGTGGTCCTGGGGCGGCCAGCAGGCAAGCAGACAGCTCCCGGCGAGGCTGACGCCAGGACATTGCTGTTCATTCCTTATGCCGACGCGGCCGAGGTAACCAGGATCCTGCGGGCAATCAAGGCCTCCAGTGCAGCGAAGCGGAGCGCCGGCCCGGTCCAGCTCCGGCTCGACGGCACCGACGTGCTCTGAGTTCCTGCCTTCTACCGTGCCGCTGAACGCCGGGCCACGATTGCCTCGGCGAGCGCCACAAGCTGGTGGGCAGAGTGTTCCCAACTAAACTGGCCTGCGCGCTTAACTGATTGCAGGGATGCCTCCCGCCAGTGTGAGTCGTCGTCGAGCTCCCGCACGGCGGCTGCGAAGGCTGCCGGTGAGCCGGGATCAACGTAGCGCACAGCATCGCCGCCCACTTCACGGAAAATCGGGATGTCGCTGGCAATTACCGGGGTACCCACTGACATGGCTTCCACCAGCGGCAGCCCATAACCTTCAGCGCGGGACAGGCTCACCAGCGCGGTGGCCCGGTGGAGCATCTGCGTGTATTCGGGGTCCGAGACTCCGTTGTGGAAGATGATGTCCGCCCCGGGTGGCACCAGCGCCTCCAGCTCGGCCAGGCGCTGGGGAGTGATCCTGCTGAGCAGGTGCAGTGTATAGCCGGGCAGCGAGGCCATCCCGGCAATCATGGTCTCCACGTTTTTGTACGGCATAAAGGATCCCATGTACAAGAGCGAGCGGTCAGCACCGTCATCGGGACTACGGGGTTCCTGGTCCGGCTGCGGGGCATTGCTCACGATCCGGACAGGACGGTGCGTCAGCCGGTACTTGGCCATTAGCGCCTGGGTGGTGTGGCTGATGGTAGCGACGGTATCCGCGCGGTTCAGCAGCATTCGCTGCGGCCAATATGCCTTGTGGTACAGCCTCCATAGAAGCCGCACCGGGGCGGGGAGGAAGCCCGGAGGTGTGGGGTTCTCATAGTAGATGAGATCGTGCAGGGTCAGCACCAGGCCGTACTTGCGCCCCCAGCTGCCCATCGTCTGCATAGGGCAGACCACGACGTCGGCGCCCAGCCTGTTCACTTTCCGCGCCACAAAAAGTTCCAGTGGGGACAGGGGGCTGTTGATCAACGTGTACGGCACATCAGGGAGAAGGGCCAGCTGCCGGGGATCGCTGATTAACATGGACACATCCGCCAGCTTGGCGGTGGCCGCAATCAGGCTGGCGCCATAGCGGCTGATGCCGTCGTGGTGATCGGTACGGGTGAAGCGTGCGTCGATGACGATTTTCATGCGGTGGGACCTGCCAGAAAGTCGTTGATGTATTCTGCGGCAGCCTGAGGTGTCTCGTAATGGATCAGATGCCCGACGCCCGGGATGACCTTCAGTGTTGCGTCCGGGAGCCGGGAGTGCAGCCGGTGCTGATCCCTGAGTTGGGCGATTTCGTCCATTTCGCCGGCAATAAGGAGAACCGGCAGTTCCAGGGCAGGCGCAACGTCACCAACATTTGAACTGACGGACGCCCGGAAGGACTCGAGCAGGCTGTTCCGGTCCGCGAAGGCGCTGAAGTAGGAATGGTGCTGCCCGTGGATGAAACGCCGCAGATCAGGATCACGCGTTTTGGCCATGGCTTCGCTCATCACCCTGACGATCACGGAATTTCGCAGCACTGCCAGGCCCACCCGCTCAGGGAGCCGGGCGGACAGTTGATAGTAGAGGACAGCCAGCCGGGTCATCAGGCCCTTGGGTCCTTCCAGCGCCGGCGCGGCAATCGGATTGATGAGGATGAGGCGCTCCACCGCCCCCGGATGCGCTGCGACGAAGTGGGAGGCCACGATCGAACCGAAAGAGTGGCCCAGCAGTACCGTGTCCGTCCCCAGCCCCAGGATGGCCATGAAGCCGCTGATGAACAGGCCGTAGGCTGGTACGTCGTGGGCCCTGGTTGGGAAAGCTTCTGAACTGCCAAAGCCGGGAAGGTCCGGCATGATGATGCGGTGTCCCGGAAGCTGGTCCGCCACCCGCAGAAGCCCATGGTGGTCTCCGCGGAAGCCATGGATTACCAGGATGGTCCGGGTCTCCGGCCCAGGGCTGGCTGGTTCATACGTCCAGTACGCGATACCGGTGCCTTCTACGCGTACCGTCGAGGCGCTGGTGCGTGCTGCGAGTCCGTTGCTGTACCAGGATGTTGATGATGTCATAGGGCAGGCGCTCCTAATGGACCTGGTCAGGATGGGAACCTGTGCGTTCGCCGCGGTCCAGGGATTCAAGTGCGGCGAGGTCCTTGGGCGTCAGTTCGAAGTTGAACACGTCGATATTCTCCCGCAGCCGAGCCTCGGAACTGGCTTTTGGAACGAGGATGTTGCCCGTTTGCACGTGCCATCGCAGAATGATCTGGGCAGCAGTCCTCTGGTGTTCGGCAGCACAGGCGAGCACTACGGGATCTTCCAGCACCCGGCCCCGGCCAAGCGGGCTCCACGCCTCGGTCCGGATGCCCAGTTCGTCATGCCTTGCCCTGAGTTCGTGCTGCTGAAGCCATGGGTGGAGCTCGATCTGGTTGACGGCCGGCACTACTTCTGCCGTATCCAGCAGCTGGTCCAGGTGCTCCGGCTGGAAGTTGGAAACCCCGATGGCCCGGACCTTCCCCTCCCGGTAGAGCGTCTCCATGGCCTTGTACGTCTCCCCGAATAGTCCACGCCCGGCACATGGCCAGTGGATCAAATACAGGTCAACGTACTCCAGTCCCAGGTTCACCAGTGAGGTGTCGAAGGCACGCAACGTGGAATCGTAACCCTGCTGGTCGTTCCAGACTTTGGTGGTGATGAAAAGATCTTCGCGCCCGTTGCCCGGAGGCGTCTCACCGGACCCGCCCGGCTGCCGTGGCGACCCGGCAAAAGCACTGACGGCACGTCCCAACGCGCTCTCGTTGCCGTACATCGCCGCCGTATCGAAGTGCCGGTAGCCGGTGGCCAGGGCCATGCTCACAATATCTGCCGCCTTGGCTGGCGGAACCTTGTACAGCCCCAGCCCCAGCTGCTCGATCAGTACACCGTTGTTCAGATGGATCCGGGGCGGGTTTTTCATACCACTGACTCTACCGATTGGATGACGGCAGTCCATCCAGGCTGACCAGGCGTCGCGCGGTGCCTTCATCCAGGATGAGATCGGTGGCCAGGCCGGCGGCAAGCGTCCCCTGCAGTCCGTTGATTTTCGAGGCACCGGAAACCACGCAGATCCGGCGTCGGGCCTGGCGCAGCTGGGCCAGCGACGGGCCGGTGGACCGCTGGTTCAGTGTAATGCCGTCAGTAGAACCGTCACGCCGGAAGAACACCGTTGCCACGTCACCCACCACGTCCGAGGTGGCCAGGGTGCTCAGATCGTCCTGGTCCAGATAGCCTCCGGCGTACACGTGACTGGGATAATCGGCGTCCACCGAGCCCACGCCAAAAATAGCGATGGACATCCTGGCCTGGAGATCCAGGATCCGTTGAACGCTTCGTTCGTTCCACATCGCCTGCTTGGTGGCGGCATGGTCAAAAAAGGCCGGTACGGGGAACTGCTCCACCCTGGCGCCGTAAGCGCTGCCAAACCTCCGCATAATGTCGCTTGCATACGTAATGCCGGTGGTATGCATGTTCCCGGCGCCGTTGAGCTGGACAATGATGCTGTCGTGGGTGATCTTCCGCGTGAGGTGACGGCTGACCGCGCTGAGGGTGGATCCCCAAGCCACGCCGATAATCGCGTTCGAATCAACCAGCGGCCCGATGGTCCGTGCTGCCTGGATGGCCACACGGTCCAGCGTCTCTGCCTCGTTCAGCGTGTCGAGCACCGGCACAACGTGAACGTCCACGTTGTAGCGGTGCCGGATAATCCCCTCAAGCTCAGGCCCGGTGTCCGTGGGGTTCCTGATCTGAACCTGGACCAGTCCGGAATCCCGGGCCGCGGAAAGCAGCCTGGATACTGTTGACCGGGACGTCCCCAACTCGCGGGCGATGGCATCCATGGTGAGGTCCTGCAGATAGTACATCTGTGCAGCTCGAAGCGATTGTGAGGACGTTGAACGCGGCATATCCGATCCGTTCTGCACGTTTGTGCATAGCGCTTGACTCCATTTTCCATTACTCCAAAGAATAGTTGAAGAACTTCGGCCTCCCGTTGGAGCGGTGGCCGCAGTGAGACACGTCGGATCGGCCAGGCAAGGGAGAAGTTTTGAGTTCCACACACCGAAATTCCGTTGAAGAGCTGCGCAGTCGGCCCACAGCGAAGGTGCTGATCATCGGAGGCGGGATCAACGGCGTCGGAACTTTCCGCGATCTTGCCCTCCAAGGCGTCGACGTAGCCCTCATTGAACGGGGAGACTATTGCCAGGGTGCCAGCGGAGCATCGTCGCACATGATCCATGGAGGCATCCGTTACCTCGAGAACGGTGAATTCCGTTTGGTGCGTGAATCGGTGGTGGAACGCAACCGGCTCCTGAACATTGCCCCGCACTACGTCAAGCCGCTGCAGACCACCATTCCGATCTTCAGCACGTTCTCCGGCATCCTCTCCGCGCCGGCCCGCTTCCTGACACACAAGCAGGGCAAGCCGAAGGAGCGCGGGGCGTTCCTGATCAAGCTCGGCCTGTCCATCTACGACTCCTTTTCGCGTGACGGCGGCAGCGTGCCGCGTCACCAGTTCAGGGGCCGGGACAAGGCTCTGGCCGAGCTGCCGAAGCTGCATCCCGGGATCAAATATGCAGCCACGTACTTCGATGCATCGGTGCACAACCCCGAACGACTCACGCTCGATGTCCTGCAGGACGGCGAAAAGGCAGGCCGCAGCGGTGGCACCGCGCTGGCACGGGCCAGCAACTACGTCTCTCTGGTGTCCAAGGTGTCCGCCTCCGAAGCCAGCAGCCGCCCCACCGTTGTGCTGCGTGACGAGCTGACCGGCGAAACCTTCGACTTCAGCGCCGACGTCATCGTCAACACCACCGGCGCCTGGGTGGACGACACCAACACCGCCATGGGTTCGGCGTCGTCCTTTATGGGCGGCACCAAGGGTTCGCACATCGTGCTGGACCACCCGGAGCTTCTGGCAGCCTGCAACGGCCGGGAGATTTTCTTTGAGCACACGGACGGCCGCATCGTCCTGATCTACCCGCTCGGGGACCGCGTATTGGTGGGCACCACCGATGTCGATGCCGATATGGCCCAGGACGCCGTGTGCACCGATGCCGAGATCGACTACTTCTTCGAGCTGATCGGCCATGTTTTCCCCACCATCCCGGTGAACCGGGAGCAGATCGTCTACACATTCTCCGGCGTCCGCCCGCTGCCGCGCCACGACGACACCCAGCCGGGCTTCGTTTCCCGCGACTACCGCATCGAACGCCGCAGTGCCGGTGACGCTGAAGGAACGGGTGCCGTGCTCAGCCTGGTTGGTGGCAAGTGGACAACCTTCCGAGCCCTCGCCGAGCACCTCAGTGATGATGTCCTCACGGAACTTGGCCTGGAACGCAAAATTTCGACAGCGAAGCTCCCCATCGGCGGCGGCGCGGGCTTCCCCTCCGACGAGGCAGGGATCCAGCAGTGGATCAAGTCCCATATGGTCCCTGGCCGGGACGCTGACCGGACGGCTGTCCTCCTGACCCGTTACGGTACCCGGGCGGTCGACGTCATGGCGTACCTGGACGAGGGCGTGGACCATCCTCTCCGGTCCACCAGGGAACTGTCAGTCCGCGAGCTCCAATTCATGGCGGTCCATGAACAGATCGGTCACCTCGTTGACGTCCTCATCCGCCGCACTTCGCTGGCGTTCCGCGGACTGGTGACCGGTGAGCTGCTCAACGAGGCAGCCGAAATCCTCGCCGGACCACTCGGCTGGGACCGCAACCGTTGCGCCGCCGAAATCAAGCATGCCCAGGAAGTGCTCCAGCGCCTCCACCGGGTACAGATCGACAGCCTCGTGGCCTAACGGCGCGCTGGCTGCGGCTGCCTCCGGTTCGCCGGCGGCAGCCAAACGGTTCTTCGCATCGGGCAGAACCGATCCAAATAAATAGATGGAGTCAAAGATGTCTCTTGGAATAGTGTTTCTTTCCGAGGTGTTCGGCACGGCGATGCTGACCCTCCTGGGTTGCGGCGTGGTAGCCAACGTGGCGCTGAAGGGGACAAAAGGCAACAGCGGCGGGTTCCTAATGGTGACCTGGGGCTGGGGTATTGCAGTCTTCGCGGGCGTTTACGTCGCGGCACAGTCCGGGGCCCACCTCAACCCGGCAGTAACGCTGGGCCTCTTGGTCAACGGCAAATCCGAATACGCTCCGGGTGTCGCCGTTGATTTCGCTTCCACCCTGACGTATTTCGGTGGCGAGCTGCTCGGCGCCTTCCTTGGTGCCGTTGCCTGCTGGCTCGCTTATAAGCAGCACTTCGATGCCGAGCCCGAGCCCGCCAGCAAGCTGGGCGTCTTCTCCACAGGCCCCGCAATCCGTTCCACGCCGTGGAACCTCGTCACGGAAATCATCGGAACCTTCGTACTGGTGTTCGTGATCCTCACCTTCGGCGGGACACCCTCGGGCCTGGGGCCGCTGGCGGTGGCGCTCCTCGTCGTCGGTATCGGTGTTTCCCTGGGTGGACCCACCGGCTACGCGATCAACCCTGCCCGTGACCTCGGCCCCCGCATCGCCCACGCTCTCCTGCCTATCAAGGGCAAGGGGGCCAGCGACTGGAGCTACTCGTGGATTCCGGTCGTCGGACCGGCCATCGGCGGTACACTGGCCGGCCTCGTGGCCGTTACCGTTCCCATCGTCGCCACCGCGGCCTCGTGAGCCTGCCGCAGCGTTCCAAGCAAAACTACTTGAGCACAGACAAGGACGTCACCATGAACCAGTACGTAATCGCCATCGACCAGGGAACCACCAGCAGCCGCGCAATTGTTTTCGACCACAGCGGCAGCATCGTCTCCACCGGCCAATTGGAGCACGAGCAGATCTTTCCACAGGCCGGCTGGGTGGAGCACAACCCCGCTGAGATCTGGAACAACACCCGTCAGGTGATCGGTACGGCGTTGTCCAAAGCCAACCTCACCCGCCACGACATCGCGGCTGTTGGCATCACCAACCAGCGGGAGACCGCCGTCGTCTGGGATAAGACCACCGGCGAGGCCGTGTACAACGCAATCGTCTGGCAGGACACCCGGACCCAGCCGATCGTTGATGAACTGGCTCAGGACGGCGGTGCCGACCGCTTCAAGCAGAAGGTTGGCCTCCCGCTGGCCACCTATTTCTCCGGAACCAAGATCAAATGGATCCTGGACAATGTGGAAGGTGCCCGGGAAAAGGCCGAGGCAGGCGACCTCGTGTTCGGCAACACGGATGCTTGGGTCCTGTGGAACCTGACCGGCGGTATTGATGGCGGCGTTCACGTCACGGACGTCACCAATGCTTCGCGCACCCTGTTCATGGACCTGGAGACGCTGCAGTGGGACGAAGAGATCCTGGGCATCTTCGGGGTTCCGCGGTCCATGATGCCGGAAATCAAGTCCTCCTCCGAGGTCTACGGCACGGTGCACACCTCGCAGCTGCTGCGCGAAGTGCCGGTTGCCGGCATCCTCGGTGACCAGCAGGCGGCGACGTTCGGCCAGGCGGCTTTCCAGACCGGTGAGGCGAAGAACACCTACGGCACCGGCTGCTTCCTGATCTTCAACACCGGCGAAGAAATTGTGCACTCGAAGAACGGTTTGCTGACCACTGTGGGCTACAAGCTGGGCGACGCGGCACCGCACTACGCGCTGGAAGGTTCCATCGCCGTCACCGGTTCGCTGATCCAGTGGCTGCGCGACAACCTCGGCATGATCAGCACAGCGCCCGAAGTGGAAACCTTGGCAGCTTCCGTCAAAGACAACGGCGGCGTCTACATCGTCCCGGCGTTCTCCGGCCTCTTCGCGCCGTACTGGCGTTCGGATGCCCGCGGCGCGATTGTGGGGCTGACGCGGTTCGTCAACAAGAGTCACATCGCCCGGGCAGCCCTGGAAGCCACAGCGTTCCAGACCCGCGAAGTCCTCGACGCCGTCAACGCGGACTCGGGCGTTCCGCTCACCGAACTGAAGGTCGACGGCGGTATGGTCGCCAACGATGCGCTGATGCAGTTCCAGGCAGACATCCTCGGCGTTCCCGTCATCCGTCCGAAGGTGGTGGAAACCACTGCCCTTGGTGCCGCCTACGCCGCCGGCCTGGCCGTGGGCTTCTGGAAGGACCTGGGCGAGCTGTCCGCCAACTGGTCTGAGGACAAGCGCTGGGAACCGCAAATGGACCAGGCCGAACAGGAACGGCAGATGCGGCTGTGGAAGAAGGCCGTGACCAAGTCCATGGATTGGGTCGATGAGGACGTGAAGTAGTCCTTCGCTGTTATGGGGGCCCGCCCGCTTCGCGGACGCCCGATGCCGCTCCCGGGCCCCCATAACAGCTCGACCTCTGCCGGGTTTGCCATTCAGTGGCTCCATGGCGACGTGGGGCCAGGGGAGTGCGCTAAAGTAGGTTCATGCGTGCGATCCTCCTGCTTAGCTAGCCGCCCGGTGTCCGGATAACCGGATTGCCGAGCGGCCGCCCCTCCATTGTGAGGGGCTTTTGTGTGTCCGGGCCGTATGGCCGGGACCGCAGCAAACAATGAGCAGGAGCCAGGGCCGCACCAGGTGCGGTACAGAACAGAAGAGGGCAGCAGTGAGCGTTCAGCCGGAGACCGAAACCGGAGCAACAGCAGGGGCCGGCGTCCCTGAAGAAGGTACCTACAGCTTTGCGGCGATGGAGGCCAAATGGCCGCAGGTGTGGGAGGACCTCAAAGTGTTCACGCCCGTCGACGACGGCTCGCGCGAACGGCGCTACGTGCTGGACATGTTCCCCTACCCCTCCGGTGACCTGCACATGGGCCACGCCGAGGCGTTCGCCATGGGAGACGTGGTGGCGCGCTACCTCCGCCAGCAGGGCTACGACGTGCTGCACCCGATCGGCTGGGACTCCTTTGGCCTGCCCGCAGAAAACGCTGCCATTAAACGCAACGCCCACCCCAGCGAGTGGACCTACGCCAACATCGACACCCAGGCTGCGTCCTTCAAACGCTATGCGATCTCTGCTGACTGGTCCCGGCGCCTGCACACCTCCGATCCCGGCTACTACCGCTGGACTCAATGGCTGTTTAAGCGGTTTTACGAGCGCGGTCTCGCGTACCGTAAGGACTCGCCCGTTAACTGGTGCCCGAAGGACCAGACCGTGCTGGCTAACGAGCAGGTAGTCAACGGCGCCTGTGAGCGCTGCGGGACGCCTGTGACCAAGAAGTCGTTGAACCAGTGGTACTTCAAGATCACCGACTACGCCGATCGCTTGCTGGATGACATGGAGCAGCTCCGCGGCCACTGGCCGGAGCGTGTGCTCGCCATGCAGAAAAACTGGATCGGCCGCTCCGAGGGTGCACACGTCACTTTCGCGATCGAAGCCGAGGGCGGCCGTCCCGCCAAGGATGTCACTGTCTTCACCACCCGCCCGGACACGCTGTACGGAGCGACGTTCTTCGTGGTGGCAGCCGACGCGCCCCTCGCCGTCGAACTCGTCACGGAGGAGCACGCAGCCGCGCTGGATGACTACCGCGAGCAGGTCAAGGCATTGTCCGAGATCGAGCGCCAGTCCACCGAGCGCGAAAAGACCGGTGTCTTCACCGGCCGTTACGCCATCAACCCGCTGAACGGGGAGAAGCTGCCGGTCTGGGCTGCAGACTATGTCCTCGCTGACTACGGTACCGGCGCCATTATGGCGGTCCCGGCCCATGACCAGCGCGACCTCGATTTCGCCCGCAAGTTCGGGCTCCAGGTCCGCGCCGTGCTGGACACCGGGGAAGAGGACCCTGCAGTTTCCGGTAAGGCCACCACCGGCGAAGGTACCCTGATCAACTCCGGCGAGCTGGACGGGCTCCCTAAGGCGGAAGCCATTCCGGCCGCCATTGGCATCCTGGAACGCCAGGGGACCGGCGAGAAATTCGTGAACTTCCGGCTGCGGGACTGGCTGCTGAGCCGCCAGCGTTTCTGGGGCACACCTATTCCCATCATCCACTGCCCGTCCTGCGGCGAAGTTCCGGTACCTGACAATCAGCTCCCGGTGACACTGCCTGCGGACCTCCGCGGCGAGGACCTGTCCCCAAAGGGCACCTCTCCGCTGGCCGCGGCCGAGGCCTGGGTCAACGTCGAATGCCCCGAATGCCACGGTCCTGCCAAGCGTGATACGGACACGATGGACACCTTCGTGGATTCGTCCTGGTATTTCCTCCGGTTTGTCTCGCCGCAGTACACCGAAGGTCCCTTCGATCCGGTCAAGATCAACGACTGGATGCCTGTTGGCCAGTATGTGGGCGGCGTCGAGCACGCCATCCTGCACCTGCTGTACTCGCGCTTCTTTACCAAGGTCATCAATGATCTCGGCCTCATCGAGGCTAACGAGCCCTTCAGTGCCCTGCTGAACCAGGGCCAGGTCCTCAACGGCGGCAAGGCCATGAGTAAGTCCCTCGGCAACGGCGTGGACCTGGGGGAGCAGTTGGACAAGTACGGCGTCGACGCCGTCCGGCTGACCATGATCTTCGCTTCGCCTCCCGAGGACGACGTCGACTGGGCGGATGTGTCGCCGTCGGGCTCTGCGAAGTTCCTGGCGCGCGCCTGGCGCCTCGCGCAGGACGTCAGCAGCGGGCCGGGTACGGAGGCTGCTGACGGGGACCGGGCACTGCGTTCCGTTACCCACCGAACCATTGCCGAATCTGCCGAGCTGCTGGACCACAACAAGTTCAACGTCGTGGTTGCCAAGCTCATGGAACTGGTCAACGCCACCCGCAAGGCGATCGACTCCGGCGCAGGCGCGGCGGACCCCGCGGTGCGTGAAGCGGCGGAGGCGGTAGCCGTAATCCTGAGCCTCTTCGCCCCCTATACGGCGGAAGACATGTGGAACGTCCTGGGCCACCCGGCTTCCGTTGCCAATGCTGGCTGGCCGGCGCACGACCCGGCGCTCCTGGTCCAGGACACTGTTACTGCCGTCGTCCAGGTCCAGGGCAAGGTGCGGGACAGGCTCGAAGTTTCGCCGGGGATTACGGAGGAGGCGCTCCGGGAGCTGGCGTTAGCGTCGGAGAACGTGCAGCGTGCCATGGATGGCCGCGGCATCCGGACGGTTATCGTCCGTGCGCCTAAGCTGGTCAACATCGTTCCGTCTTAGAACGGCACGGCCGCCGGGGTAGCCCCGGCGGCCGTATGAGCACCAGGAGGCGATTCCATGCCCGAGCGTGACACTGCTGCATGGCTGTGGCTCAGGGAGCGCCTGGCTTCGGTGCGCGTCGGCCGCCAGGGCAAGCCGCCTGCCGCGGGCCCCGTCCAGTTGACGACGGCGGTAGTCACCGATTCCGCATCAGCGCTGCCGTCCGCCTGGGTTCAAAGCTGCACAGCCGATGGGCTCCTGACTGTCGTGCCGATGCCGGTCATGGTGGGTGATGAGATTTACGGCGAAGGCGAAGACGATATCTCGGAGACCATCGCCGTTGCCCTCGCCACAGGGAGTGCGGTCAAGACGTCCAGGCCCTCGCCCGGGCAGTTCGAACAGGCGTACCTTGCTGCGGCAAGACGTGGATTCACCGCCGTGGTGTCAATCCATATTTCCGGTGAACTGTCAGGAACTGCGGAGGCTGCGCGGCTTGCGGCCTCGCGTGTGCCGTTGCCAGTGGAGGTTGTGGATTCGCGGACCGTGGCCATGGCGCAAGGTATGGGCGTGCAGTCAGCGGTGCTGGCCGCCGCGGCAGGCGCCGGCCCCAAAGAGGTGGCCGCCGCCGCGGCGGCCACACTCTCGGACGCCCGCGTGTACTTCTATGTGCCAAGCCTGGAACAACTTCGCCGTGGCGGCCGCATCGGTGCTGCGGCATCCCTGCTCGGAACGGTGTTTGCCATCAAGCCCATCCTGGCTGTCCAGGGAGGGCGGATAGTACCGCTGGAAAAGGTCCGTTCCACGGCTAAAGCCATTGCGCGGCTTGAAGAACTCGCTGTGACCGACGCAGCCTCCCGCCCGGATGGCCGCGCCCGACTGGCCGTGCACCACTTCGGGAACCCGGAGCAGGCGGCTGGGCTGGCCCGGCGGTTGGGCGTCGCCCTCCCCGGCTGCCCACCGGCACAGGCCAGCGCGTTGCCGGCAGTCCTGGCGGCCCACGCCGGGCTGGGCGTGCTGGCCGTCATTGTGGGGGAAGAGAAGGCCGCGGTATCCGGCATCACGGAAGTTTCCACATAGCCCAAAAGCTCTCTTCCGGTGGCCCGGCAAGCTGCCTAGCCTGAGGTCATGTCACGTCGGAGAACAGGAGACGCCGGAGGCCGGCACGCCGGCGAGCGGCTGTTGTCCACCCTCGGCGGCCGCGTGGAAGAGTCCGTGGAACAGCCGGGCGCTCAGGCCCAGGCCGTCTTCGTCTACACAGATCCTTCCGGGGCGCCCGCACCGGCACGGTCCCTGCCTCGCACCTCGGCACTCAGGTTCCGGACCGGTCTTCGTGCAGCGCTGCTGATCGCTGTGCTGTCCCTGGTGGCTGCAGGCTGCTTTTGGTGGCAGGCCCTCGCCGCCCGGACGGATGTTGTCCCCTTAAGCGTTGGCCAGGCCCAGGAAGACGCCCTGGAAACAGCGGAGCCGGTGGATCCTGCTTCAATGCAAACGCTCCCCGTTGTTCCGGGGGCGCACCCCAGCTCCGGGGGAACGGCCGACGCTCAGCCTGTGGCGGTCGTGCACGTGGCAGGCGCAGTAAATTCTCCCGGCGTAGTGACGCTCCGCGCGGGAAGCCGCATTAACGACGCCATCGCGGCCGCCGGTGGTCCGTCAGCTGCGTCGGATCCCGGAGTTTTGAATCTGGCGGCGCTGGTGACCGACGGCCAAAAGATATACGTGCCGCGTCCGGGGGAGGGACTGCCGGCAGAACCCGCAGGGGCACCGGCGGCGGGAACTTCCGCGCCACCCGGCGGCGGCGCGGGCGGCGCCAAAGTGAATCTCAATACTGCCACTCCTGCCGAGCTCGCCACCTTGCCGAAGGTGGGTCCCGTCCTCGCCCAGAACATTATCAGCTGGCGGCTGGAGCACGGACCTTTCGCCACAGTTGAAGAGTTGGATGCCGTGGATGGTGTTGGTCCCAAACTGCTGGAAACGCTCCTGCCGCTGGTGACGCTATGACGCGACGCGCACCCTGGCAGGGATTTATTGACGCGGCGGTCGGCGCGGAGGCCGCCGCGCATTCAATGAATAACCTGCCGTCACCACAAGCACCGACAGAGCCCCAACGAAGGCGGATCCGCTGGAAGGGAGCCCTTGCGGATCGGTTGGCGGAACAGCTCACCGCAAGGGCCGGGGCGGCCGAGAACACCCTGCCTGTTCGAAGGGCTGACCTTCGGCTCGTGCCGGCGGCCGGTCTCGTCTGGGGTTCTGCCGCCGCCGGGGGATACCTTCCGCCTGCCGTACTCGCAGCCGTGTGCGTTGGTCTGCTCGGGATAGCCGCGGTCCTGATCCATGCCAGGATGCGTCGCTTCCGCCGGCCGCAGGGGAATCATTCCGGCCTTGGATCGCCCCTGCCCCGACCTCGGAGCCTGGGCCTGACTATAGCTGTTGCCTTGCTGCTTGCCGCGGCTGCTGCGGCACATTCTGCTGTGGCGTCCAGCGCACGGAGCGGGACGCCCTTCGCGGCACTGGTGGATCAGGAAGCCGGCGTTGTCGCGATCGTCGAAGTCATGGGAAGTCCGCGCCAGCTCGGCAAGGATCCGCCCGGAGGGACACCCGCAGGGGGAAGCTGGGCGGTGGCTGCCACCATCAAGGAAGTGTCAGCTGCCGGCAGCACACTCCGCAGCGTCTCCGGGACGGTTCGAATCACGGTAGTTGGTGGTGACGCCTGGAGTACTGTTGGGCCGGGTCAAGTGGTCCGTGCAACCGGCAAACTGTCCGCCTCCAGACCAGGTGACGCCGAAGCCGGCATCCTGTCCGCAGCAACCGCCGTACCGCAGGCGGGAATGGGTCACGAAGCGCGCTGGACATCATGGGCGCCGCACCTGCAAGCGGGGCTGCAGGATATCCGGAGCAGATACGTAGCCTCCGCCAGCTTCCTGCCGCCCGATGCGCGCGGCCTCCTTCCGGGCATGGTCACCGGGGATACCAGCGCTTTGGACCCGGAGCTCAAGGAAATCATGCGCACGGTTGGCATGTCGCATCTAACGGCCGTTAGCGGGGCGAACTGCAGCCTCGTGATCGGTGCATTGTTGATGTTGGCACGCACCCTGCGCCTGGCCAGGCCCGCTGCCGCCCTGTTCTCACTGACCGGCCTCGCTGTGTTCGTTGCGCTGGTAGGCCCGGAACCCTCCGTCATGCGGGCGGCTTTCATGGGCTGCATAGCGGTAGCGTCGCTGGCTGGGGGCAGGCCCGGCAGGGGCCTTAGCCTGCTGTGCTTGGCGGTGCTGGCACTGCTGCTGCTTGTTCCATCACTTGCTACAGACCTGGGCTTTCTCCTGTCCGTGGCCGCAACGCTGGGAATCGTTCTTCTGGCAGGCCCGATGATGCGCTGGGCGTCCGCCTGGGTGCCGCAATGGCTCGCCGCGGTGGTGGCCGTGCCCTTGTCCGCGCAGGTGTTCTGCGGGCCCATCGTGGTGCTTCTGCAGCCGGCGTACTCCACCTATGCCCTTTGTGCCAACATCCTGTCCGCACCCCTGGTAGTACCGGTGACGGTGCTGGGTACCGCTGCCGTCCCCTTCTCCCACGCAGCGCCCTGGCTGACCGGCGTGCTGAATGTGCCGGCGGGCCTGTGCAGCCTCGCAATTGCAGCGATTGCCCGCTTTATGGCCGGACAGGCCGGCGCCTCTCTTCCCTGGCCTGAAGGCCCGGTGGGGGTCGCCAGCATGTGCCTGTTGTCAGTTCTCTCGGTGCTGACAGTCTGGGCGGTGCTGCATCCCGGCAGACTTGCCCGCAAGGTGCTAGTTATCCATGCCCGGATCGCGGTCCTTCTTGATGGACTGGAGAAGCTCTGGCGGGCATCGCGGTCCGGCTTGGTGGCGGCTGCCGGTCGTGGCAGTCTTGATACCTGCACATTTACTTCCGGAAGGAACCAACCGTGGCTGGAGCATCGTCAAGGACGGCAAAAGGGCAGGCACAGAACCTGGTTTCATGGCGCGACGTCGAACCGGCCTCCGTCGTCCTCATCGGTGGCCCGGAAGAATATCTGGGAATCAGGGCCATGGACTCCGTCAGGGCACACGTCCGGGCGGCCACGCCGGACGTCGAGATTACCAGGCTCAACGCCGCCGCCTACGAGCCTGGGGCCTTGAGGATGCACGTGAGCCCGTCACTGTTTGGCGAACGGAAACTCATTGAGGTCGAAGCCGTGGAGGGGATGAATGATGCCTTCCTGGCTGACGCCCTTTCCTATCTGGAACACCCCGAACACGACGCCGTCCTTGTGCTGCGCCATGCCGGCGGCACCCGGGGGAAGAAACTGTTGGATGCGGTGAAGGCCGGCGGCTGGCCTGTAGTGGATTGCCAGCCACTGAAGAAGGACGCGGATAAAGCCGCCCTGGTCATGCTTGAATTCAAGGCGGCCGGGCGGAGGATTGAGCCTGACGCTGTCCAGGCCCTGGTCAGCGCCGTCGGAGCCAGCCTTTCCGAACTGGCGGCGGCGTGCAGCCAGCTCATCGCGGACGCCACCACAGCTGTAGATACTGCCATGGTGGATAAGTACTACGGCGGCCGGATTGAGGCCACCGCTTTTAAGGTTGCTGATGCCGCGATGGCCGGGAACGGGCCTGTAGCACTATCCACGCTCCGCCATGCCCTGGCCACGGGGGCAGATCCCGTGCCGCTGGTTGCAGCGCTGGCAGCAAAGCTTCGGACCGTTGCCAAGGTGGCAGGCGCCCAGGGCTCGTCGGCGCAGATTGCCCGTGAGCTGGGACTCCAGCCCTGGCTCGTGGAACAGGCCCAACGGGATGTTCGACGCTGGACTCCGGAAGGCCTGGTCCGTTCCATCCAGGCAACAGCGGAGGCTGATGCGCAGGTAAAGGGTTTGGCCAAGGACCCTGTTTATGCTGTGGAGCACGCCGTCAGGGTGATCGCCACCTCTGTCAAGCAAAAGTAGGCAGCGCCGGCAAGGGGTAGCGGCGGCGCTGCCGGGACAGTGGGCTTAAACGCGTGTGGCCGGCTCCGAAGAGCCGGCCACAACATCAGTTCGTGGAACTGGAAACCTTACAGTGCGTTGACCTTCTTGGAGATCGCCGACTTGCGGTTCGCTGCGTTGTTCTTGTGCAGAACACCCTTGCTGACAGCCTTGTCCAGCTTGCGGCTGGCGGCAACAAGAGCAGTAGTAGCAGCTTCCTTGTCGGTGGACTCAACGGCGGTGTTGACGGCGCGGATGGCCGTCTTCAGCTCGGACTTGACTGCGTTGTTGCGCAGGCGTGCCTTCTCGTTGGTGAGGATGCGCTTCTTCTGGGACTTGATATTAGCCACGTGTGAACTCTCTTTTTAATGCGGAAATGGTCTAGAGGGTTTTTCCGGCTGGCCTTGACTGAGCGGCGTGGGGATACCTATGGCGGCCAACCTTCAGTGGCCGTCGACCTGCACGGACACACAGCTATAAATATTAGCAGAGTTGGTTGCTCAGTGGCCAGTTTCGGGTCTTATCACCGTGGAGCAGCCCAGCCATACCGCTTGGCAAGGGCTGCGGCAACCGCCTGGAACCCCGCCTTAGCCAGTACCGCGCCTTCGCGCCGGACGTCACTCTCCCGGATCCGCAGCACCCGGTCCAGCTTTACTTCGCTGGGCCGGCCTTGCTTGTCCCACGCCCCGGCACCCACGTCCACATAGTCCCCGGATGCCGCCCTGCCGCCGTCGTGGTCCTTGCTGGTCAGCATGAGTGCCAGGAGGTAACCGTCGTTGGATCCGATGATCAGCACAGGCCGGTCCTTCCCCCGGGAGAAGTCTTCCTCGTAAGGGACCCACGTCCAGACGATCTCACCAGGGTCCGGGTTGCCGTCCGGGGAGGGGGCGTACCGCAGGTGCAGCCGGTCCGGCCCGGTCCGGTAGTCCCCGGGGTAGGGGGAGGCGGGACGGGAGGGAATGTTCGACGCCGGGACCGCCGAAGCAGGGCGTCTGGCCTTACCGGCGGGTTTACTGCCGGCGGACCTGCCTTGGTTGGGTGCCGTCAGGACGCGGAGGGCCGATCGGGCGACGCGGGCCAGGGACTGCAAATTGAACACCATGCTGCCAGCCTAATGCTGCACCGTTCCGGCGGCACCTGCCTGCAGACTGCCCGTTGGCCATGCTTCCGAATGCGCACAGCGGCCTTTGACGTGGGACACTTGAAGTTCACAATCAGAGCAGCCAACAGTAAGGACCCTGCGTGTCTCCCATGGCCCGCACCGCCCCGGTGCCCGCCGCGACAGATCCGGCCATCATTCGGAATTTCTGCATCATCGCGCACATTGACCACGGCAAGTCCACCCTGGCAGACCGCATGCTGCAGTTCACCGGGGTGGTTCAGTCGCGCGATATGAAGGCCCAGTACCTGGACCGGATGGATATTGAACGCGAACGCGGCATCACCATCAAGTCCCAGGCCGTCCGGATGCCGTGGGAACTGGACGGCACCAGCTACGCGCTGAACATGATCGACACTCCGGGGCACGTTGACTTCACCTACGAGGTCTCGCGGTCGCTGGCTGCCTGCGAAGGGGCCATCCTGCTGGTTGACGCTGCGCAGGGCATTGAAGCCCAGACGCTCGCCAACCTGTACCTTGCGATGGAAAACAATCTCACCATCATCCCGGTACTCAACAAGATTGACCTCCCCGCCGCGCAGCCGGAAAAGTACGCGGCAGAATTGGCCAGCCTGATCGGCGGCGATCCGGAGGACGTCCTGCGGGTCTCAGGCAAGACCGGCGCAGGCGTCGAGGCACTGCTGGACAAGATCGTCCGCGATCTTCCGGCACCAGTAGGCGACGCCGAAGCTCCAGCCCGTGCCATGATTTTCGACTCTGTCTACGACACTTACCGCGGCGTCATAACCTACGTCCGGGTTATGGACGGCATGTTGCATCCGCGCGAGAAGATTCAGATGATGTCCACCCGCGCCACCCACGAGCTCCTGGAGATCGGCGTCAGCTCACCGGAACCCACTCCGTCAAAGGGACTTGGTGTTGGCGAAGTGGGGTACCTGATTACCGGAGTGAAGGACGTCCGGCAGTCAAAGGTGGGCGACACCATCACAAACCTTGCCAAGCCGGCGACGGAATCCCTCGCCGGTTACTCCGATGCCAAGCCCATGGTGTTCTCTGGCCTGTACCCGCTGGATGGCACGGACTATCCTGTGCTTCGTGATGCGCTCGAGAAACTGATGCTCAACGATGCCGCGCTGGTCTACGAGCCGGAAACGTCCGCAGCACTGGGGTTCGGCTTCCGTGTTGGCTTCCTGGGCCTGCTGCACCTGGAAATCACCCGTGAGCGGCTCGAACGTGAATACAACCTGGACCTGATCTCCACCGCTCCCAACGTGGAGTACCAGGTGACCCTGGAGGACAAAAAGGTCATCCATGTGACCAACCCCAGCGAATACCCAACCGGCAAAGTCGCCGAGGTCCGTGAACCCATGGTTTCTGCCACCATCCTGGCTCCCAGCGACTTCGTAGGCGCCATCATGGAACTGTGCCAGAGCCGACGCGGCGTACTGGGTGGTATGGATTACCTCTCCGAGGACCGGGTGGAAATCCGGTACCGCCTGCCGCTGGCGGAAATCGTCTTTGACTTCTTCGACATACTCAAGTCCAAGACCCGCGGTTATGGTTCGCTGGACTGGAAGGCCGACGGCGACCAGGTGGCAGACCTGGTGAAGGTGGACATCATGCTCCAGGGCGAGCAGGTGGATGCCTTCAGCGCCATCACCCACCGGGAAAAGGCTTATGCCTACGGTGTGATGATGACCGGCAAGCTCCGGGAACTCATTCCCAGGCAGCAGTTCGAGGTGCCCATTCAGGCCGCAATCGGGTCCAGGATTATTGCCCGCGAGAGCATCCGCGCCATCCGTAAGGACGTGCTGGCCAAGTGCTACGGCGGCGACATCACCCGTAAGCGCAAGCTGCTGGAAAAGCAGAAGGAAGGCAAGAAGCGCATGAAGATGGTGGGCCGCGTCGAGGTTCCCCAGGAAGCGTTTATTGCCGCCCTGACCACCGACGAATCCAAGGACAAGGCAAAGAAGTAGTGTTCCTGCTGTATCCGCTCCCGGACTCCGGGCAGGCCGGCCGGCATGCCTAGCGCCCTTCCGCTCGGAGACCCGGCA
Organism: Pseudarthrobacter sp. TRD_SC_9; assembly: GCF_055361265.1. Lineage (NCBI taxonomy): Bacteria > Bacillati > Actinomycetota > Actinomycetes > Micrococcales > Micrococcaceae > Pseudarthrobacter > Pseudarthrobacter sp. TRD_SC_9. The sequence continues at coordinate 2,020,506 of NZ_CM143956.1, read as the reverse complement.
CCTGCTGACGGACTGCTGCCCGCGCAGGTGCTGGACGGCGTCGATACCCGCAGCTTCGGGCTGTACGTTCACATCCCGTTCTGCGCCGTCCGCTGCGGCTACTGTGACTTCAACACCTACACGGCTACCGAGCTGGGCGGCGGTGCGTCCCAGGACGCCTACGCTTCCACGGCCATGTCGGAATTGGAGTTTGCTTCCAGAGCGCTGGCGGGGTCGGGGCTGCCGGCCCGGCCGCTCAACTCCGTGTTTTTTGGCGGCGGAACCCCCACGCTGTTGCCTGCAGAGGACCTCGCACGCATCCTGAAAGCCGCCGTTGCCCATTGGGGCCTGGTCCCCGGGGCCGAGGTCACCACCGAAGCCAACCCGGATTCCGTATCGCTCGAATCTCTGCAGTTGCTTGCCGATGCCGGCTTCACCCGGGTGTCGTTCGGCATGCAGTCGGCTGTTCCGCACGTCCTGAAGGTCCTGGATCGGACCCACACTCCCAGCCGAGTCCCGCTTGCTGTGCAGTGGGCCCGCCAGGCGGGGCTCGCTGTCAGCCTTGACCTGATCTATGGCACGCCGGGGGAGTCGCTGGCGGACTGGCGGCTCTCGGTCGAAACTGCGCTCTCCTACGGCCCGGACCACATCAGCGCCTATGCCCTGATTGTGGAGGAGGGGACGAAGCTCGCAGCCCAGATCCGGCGCGGCGAGGTTCCCGGAATCGACGACGACGACCACGCAGCCAAGTACGAACTCGCGGATGAGCTGATCACTGCCGCAGGCCTGGGCTGGTACGAGGTCAGCAACTGGGCGCGCGGCCCGGAGCAGCAATGCCGGCACAACCTCGCGTACTGGCGTGGTGATGACTGGTGGGGGATCGGGCCAGGTGCCCACTCGCACGTCGGTGGTGTGCGCTGGTGGAACGTCAAGCACCCCACCGCCTATGCAGGCCGGCTCGCTGCTGGTTCCTCGCCGGCCGCCGGACGGGAAACGCTCGACGCCGGAACCAGGAACGTCGAGCGCGTCCTCCTGGAGGCGCGCCTTGCATCAGGGCTGGAGATCGAATCCCTGGGCAGCGGACGGCAGGCGATTGCCGGGCTCATTGCCGATTCACTGATCGACCCGGCCGAGGCTTTTGCAGGCAAGCTGCTACTGACGCTTAAAGGCAGGTTGCTGGCTGACGCCGTCGTCCGCCGAATTTTGCCCGACTGACACGTTGCCGGCTGAAATCGGCCGGGGTTGATTACTACTTGATCAGGCGCAGGTTGTACTGGTAGCGGTGCGGCTGGCCCCGGTTAACGTGGATGCCGGCGGAAACCGAGAAGCATGTCAGGGTGATCCAGATCAGCGTGGCGATGACGGCAAAGAGGTTGCCGATTCCCGGAATGAACAGCAGCAGGTTGGCCAGAACGGCAGCGACTGTGGGCGGAAGCGTAAAGTTGAGGGCTTCTTTGGACTCCTGCGCCGTAAAGGGCCCACGGTCCTTGAAGATCAGGTAAATCACCAGCGACGGAATGCAGCCCAGGATCCCGCCGAAGTGGGCGAGCGTTGCCCACTGGCGGTCCTCGTTCGCGGTCAGCGGGAGGGCGTTCGCGGGCACGCCGTGATACTCGGGACTGCCACTGGCGGGCTGGGTGTCCCTGTTGTCGCGCGCGTTCTCTGCCACGGTTATGTCCTTTTCGGTGCTGCGGAGGGTGTTAGTGCAAGAATACTTGGTGATTCACGGTTCCCTTGCAGCGGCCATCAGGGTGCCGTGAGGAAATCGATGACTTCTTCCACCCGCCCGAGCAGCGACGCTTCAAGATCGGCATAGCTGGTCACCGCGGACAGCAACTTCTGCCAGCCCAGCCCGATGTCCTCCTTGGTGGAATGCGGCCAGCCGAAAGCTGCGAGAATGCCGGTCTTCCAGTCCTGGCCGCGGGGCACCACCGGCCACGCAGGTATACCCAGGACCGCCGGCCGGATTGCCTGCCACACGTCGACATAAGGGTGGCCAACAATCAGTACGTTGCCAGCCGCGCCGGGGGAGCCCATCACGTCACTTGCGATCCGCGATTCCTTGGAGTCCGGAACCAGATGGTCCACCAGGATGCCGAGCCGGCGGCCGGGGCCGGGGCCAAAGGCCGTGACAGCGCCCGGGAGATCGTCGATGCCATGCAGCGGTTCGACGACGATTCCTTCCGCCCGGAGGTCATCGCCCCAGACCTTCTCCACGAGTTCGGCGTCGTGCTTTCCCTCGACCCAGATCCGGCTGGCCTTTGCCACCTGGGCGCGTTGTCCGGCAACGCGCACCGAACCGGAAGCGGTTCTTTGGCTGCCGGTTCTTGCTCCTGCTGTTCCCGCAGTGCGGGGAACCGGCGGGTCGAGCCTGATGGGCTGGCCCTCCAGGAGGAAGCCGTAACCCAGCTTGAAGGATCGAGGCTTGCCGCGCCGGTCCTCCAGCACCACCAAGTGCATCCCGCCGGATTTTTCCACCCGCGTTACGGCTCCCACCCAGCCCGATTGCACTTCCTCAAGGACCATGCCCCGTTCCACCGGGACGGCGGGAAGTTCTGTCCGCGCCGGCGCGGACAGATCCTGCGGACCCCAATTCTGGTACTGCATCCTGGTTTCCAGCCTCACGCCACATACCGGGCGGATTTCGCCCGGAGCGGTACCAATGCTAACAACGCGGCGAGTCATATTAGACTGGCACTTGGGCATGTCGAGTGCTAACACCCTCGCAGCCATCAGCAATACACCAGTCATGAGCGACCATCGAACGGAGGTAGACAATGAGCGATCCACGCAAACTGGAGGTACTGCGGGCCATAGTGGAGGACTACGTCCACTTCCGCGAACCGGTGGGATCAAAAGCGCTGGTTGAACGCCACCACCTTGGCGTATCCAGCGCCACCATCCGCAATGACATGGCGGCGTTGGAGGACGAAGGGCTTATAACGGCCCCTCATACCAGCGCAGGCCGCGTACCCACGGACAAGGGCTACCGGCTCTTCGTCGACCAGATTTCGGCGGTTAAACCGTTATCTCCGGCAGAGCGCCGGGCCATCCAGACGCTCCTTGAGGGCTCGAACGATCTCGACGACGTTCTGGACCGGACCGTGCGGCTGCTGTCGCAGCTGACCAACCAGGTTGCAGTGGTCCAGTACCCTCAGCAAAGCCGGGCGCAGGTGAGGCACATTGAATTTGTGCTGCTGGCCCCGCGCCGGGTGCTGGTGGTCCTGATCGCCACGACAGGAAAGGTGGAACAACGGGTCATCGATGTCGGTTCCGATATCGGTGAGGAGGGCCTCGCAGCCCTCCGGGCCGGTTTCCTTTCGGCCACCCACGGCACGCTGCTCAGTCAGCTCCCGCAGACGCTGCCTGCCGCCGTCGCTGCGGCTGCTCCCGTCCACCGTGCTGCCGCCAATACGCTGGCGCAGGGACTGGAAGCACTCGCGCAGGGCAGCAGGGAAGAACGGATGGTCATGGCCGGAACAGCGAACCTCGCCCGTTCCAACGTCGACTTTCCGCTGAGCATCGGGCCGGTCCTGGAAGCCCTGGAAGAGCAGGTGGTCATGCTCAGGCTCCTCAGCGAGATGGCCCAGGATCCCCGCGGTGTCGCCGTCAGTATCGGACGGGAGAACCCTTACGACGGCCTGGCAGAGGCTTCCGTGGTCGCCACGGCGTATGGACCTGACAGTTTGGCAAAAATTGGCGTCCTGGGACCCACCCGCATGGATTATCCCACCACCATGGCTGCCGTTCGGGCCGTGGCGCGCTATCTTTCGCGCATTCTTGGACCGTAGGGTCCGCAGCATCTTCGAAGTAAAGCTTGACAACAGGAAGAGAAATCAGACTTGAGCAGCCACTACGACGTCCTTGGGGTTTCACCGGAAGCCACCGGGGAGGAAATCAAGAAGGCTTACCGAAAGCTGGCACGGACACTTCACCCGGACGTCAACCCGGGTGAGGACGCCTCTGACCGGTTCAAGGCCGTCACGCACGCCTACGAGGTTCTTTCCGATCCGCAGAAGCGCCGGGTCTACGACACCACCGGTAACGAGAACGGCACCGACAACGGCTTTGGCGGAGGCCAGTACGCTGGCCAGGGCTTCGCGTTCCAGGACATTTTTGACACCTTCTTCGGTGCCGGTGGCACGGCCGGACCCGCCTCCAGGGTGCGTCGTGGTCAGGACGCCTTGATCAGCGTCCGCATTGACCTCCGGGACGCCGTGTTCGGCGTCAACAAGAAGCTGGAAGTGGATACCGCCGTCGTGTGCCCCACGTGCGATGGCAGCTGCTGCCGCGAGGGCACCTCCCCGGAACGCTGCGACGTCTGTGGCGGCAGCGGCCAGATCCAAAGGGCGGTCCGGTCCATCCTGGGTCAGGTTATGACGGCGGCACCGTGCGGCAGTTGCGAGGGCTTCGGTACCGTGATCAAGGATCCCTGCAACGAATGCAACGGCCAGGGGCGGATCAGGAGCCGCAGATCCATCACCATTAAGGTTCCGGCGGGTGTAGCCACCGGTACCCGCATCCAGCTCTCAGGGCAGGGTGAAGCCGGGCCGGCAGGCGGTCCGGCCGGTGACCTTTATGTCGAGATCCGCGTAAATAGCGATTCCACCTACGTCCGGGATGGCGACGATCTCCACGCCACCCTCAACATCCCCATGACCGCTGCGGCCCTTGGGACGGAAATCAGCCTCGAGACCTTCGACGGCCTGCAGGAGATCGACGTCAAGGCCGGCACGCAGTCCGGTGAAATCATTACGCTTCGTGGACTCGGCGTCACGCACTTGCGCGGCTACGGCCGTGGCGACCTGAAGGTGCACCTCCAGGTAGAGACTCCAACGAGGCTCGATGCCACCCAGGAGGACCTCCTGCGCCAGTTGGCGAAGCTTCGCGGCGAGCAGTTCACTGAGGGGAAACTCGCGGCCAGTGGAGGCGTGTTCGCTAAGCTGCGTGACCGGCTGGGCAACCTCTAGCAATGACCAATCCTGTCTTCTTCACCCCCAAGGGTGCTCTTGCGGACGTCCGGCCAGGTTCTACGTTCGTCCTGGAGGGCCCGGAGGCAAGGCATGCGGTGACCGTCAAGAGACTTGCCGTAGGCGAGCCGGTTGACCTCGCCGACGGCAGTGGCAACCGCATCAGCGGAACAGTGGCCACTGCCGCCCCCGGGGAGTTGAGCGTCGACTGCCTCACGGTGACCGTTGAGCCCGAACCAGCACTCCGGTTGGTGTTGGTGCAGGCACTTGCCAAAGGAGACCGGGATGAGCTTGCCATCGAGATGGCCACTGAACTTGGTATCGATGGTGTGATCCCCTGGCAGTCCGAACGTTCCATCGTCCGCTGGAAGGCGGATCGTGCGGCAAAGGCTCATGCCAAGTGGGAGTCGGTGGTAGCAGCCGCGGCCAAGCAGGCGCGTCGTGCCTGGATTCCGGGCGTGGAATCAATCGTCGACACCGCCGGACTGGCCAGGCAGGCAGCGGCGGCAGACCTTGCGGTGATCCTGCATGAGGATGCCGTCCGGCCGCTACGCTCAGTTCTTGAGGACTGGACCAGCCGGACCGGGCCGTCCCCCAGTGGCAGGATCCTGTTGATTGTTGGACCGGAGGGCGGGATCGCTGCCCGTGAAGTGACCCGGTTGTGCGGCGCCGGTGCCGTGACTGCACTGCTGGGCCACCACGTGCTGCGGTCCTCGACGGCAGGGCCTGCCGCTGCCGTAGTGGCCAATGACATTCTGGGCCGCTGGTAGGCCCTGGGCCGCCGCTAACCTACGTTGAACTTTCTGGTGTCCGTATACAGGGAAAGCTCCGCCGATTCGGCAGCAATGCGCGAGACCCGCAGCTGGTACGTTCCCCGTTCCAAGGCCAGGTCCAGCGTGAACACCCCGGCCGAACCGGCATCCGCCGCGCTGGTGGTTTCGCCGCTCAGATAGATGCTGGATTGTCCGTTGCTTTCCCGGAGCAATTGCCAGCGAAGGCGGTCGCCCTGGTCCGTGCTTCGGCCCGTTACTTTCACGGTGCCGCTGGGGACGTTGACGTTTTCCTGCGGATCAGTGATCCAGATTGGCGCAACGAGGCCTGCCGTCCGGGCCATCGGCGCGCCCAGCCGGATGTGGCCGAAGGCCTGATAATCAGGGTGTCCGTCAACCAACACCACGACCTGGATCTGCTGGCTGGTGTCCACCAGGCCGGAACTTGCCGCGGCCGCTGTCGCGGTGTGCACCAGTTGTTGAACGGCGAGTTCGGCCATTCCGGCATCCAGGGTGCTGTTGAAAGCGTCTTCCGAGACGTCAACGGTAATGATGTTCTGGCCGGAAATCGAAGTTTCCAGTTCCTTCGGATTTTGCCAGGAGGTGAAGAAGTCCGGGTCAAGGGGCGTCTCGGACATCATCGCCCTGAGCGCCCGGGTCACGGGATTGTCCTGTTCGGGGACATCACGGAATTCCCTGTACAGGAAGACATGCTCACCGCTTCGGCCGATCCAGTAGATGGGCGCTTTGTTGGACGATTGCGTCGTTTCCAGCGGGGCGTTCGACGCCGGCACGGACAATGAGGAATAGCCCGGACCGGGAGCACCCGGGGAGGTGGCCGATCGTGAGGCGGGACCGGCCACACAGGAGGACATGGCCAGGGCAAGCGGGATCACGACAACCAGCGCGGCGGCGCGGCGAAACAGGCCCGGGGGCTGCGTCCTGCCGGTTGCCGCCACAGGCACAGCGATGTGTCGATCCTTGATGGGAGTGCCTTTCGTTCTGCTCGCTGGTTCGTCCAGATTCGTCCAAGTCCGTTCACGGTGCGCAGCGATGTCCGCTCGGCCGGAAGAGACGCTTTCCAGCATTACATACACCGTCGGCTGGGGCTCGTGGATTCCGGGCTCTGCCAACAACTGCAACGGGAACGATATGAGGCTGATACGAAGTTGATACCTGATCACCGAATCATTTCGGCACCGGGCCGGTTGCTTCCAGGGGCCGCCGGGCCGGCTCACTGGCGTAAGATGGAGGAACATTCAGAGTCAGTATTCAACGGGAGGAACCCAAGGCCTGCTGGCCGTCACCATGACTGAATCATCCAACGGAAAACGCCGCAGCGTCAGCCCCGGCGAGCCAAGCACAGGGGAATTCCCGCACACCTTGCCCGGTATTCGCACGGAAGTGGTCTACTTCGAGGATTCCGACCAGATGGTCCAGTCGTTGGGCAGCCATGATGAGGCGCTCCGTTTCATCGAGGAACAGTTCCCGTCCGTCAACTTCCATGTCCGCGGCAATGAGCTCACCATTGCGGGCCCCACAGCGGACGTTCCGCGTATCATGCGCCTGCTTGAGGAGGTCCGCGGCCTCGTTGCGCGGGGGACCACCATCAGCCCTGACGTGCTGCAGCAACTGGTTGCCCTGTTGAAGTCGCAGTCCACGCAGAACCCTGTGGACGTCCTGACGCACGACATACTTTCAAGCCGCGGCCGCACCATTCGGCCAAAAACCCTGAACCAGAAGAATTACGTAGATTCCATAGATGCCAACACCATAATTTTTGGCATCGGTCCGGCAGATACGGGAAAGACATACCTCGCCATGGCCAAAGCGGTGCAGGCGCTGCAGCAAAAGGAAGTCAGCCGTATCATCCTGACCCGGCCTGCAGTCGAGGCCGGCGAGCGGCTTGGCTTCCTGCCAGGCACCCTGAGCGATAAGATCGACCCCTACCTCCGGCCGCTCTACGACGCCCTGCACGACATGATTGATCCGGAATCCATTCCCCGGCTGATGGCCGCAGGCACCATTGAAGTCGCCCCGCTGGCCTACATGCGCGGCCGTACGCTCAATGACGCCTTCATCATCCTGGATGAAGCGCAGAACACCACCCCGGAGCAGATGAAGATGTTCCTCACCCGCCTTGGATTCGGTTCGAAGATGGTGGTCACGGGCGACATCACCCAGGTGGATCTTCCCACCGGTAGCCGGTCCGGGTTGCGGATCGTCCAGGAGATACTCACTGGCATTGATGACGTCAATTTCTCCATCCTTGATGCGGCCGACGTCGTACGCCACCGGCTGGTGGGCAACATCGTCAAGGCGTACAGCGACTGGGACGACGTCCAGGAGCAGAGGGCGGCGCGGTCCAGGGAGACCGGAGGAGCCAAAGTATGAGCATCGAAGTTAACAACGAATCCGGGATTCCTGTCGAGGAGAACGAGCTTGTCGCCTTGGCGCGCTACATCTTCGAACAGCTTTACATCCACCCCCAGGCAGAGTTGTCCGTCCTGCTGGTGGACGAGACCGCCATGGAGAAGCTTCACCTGGAGCTCATGGACGAGCCAGGGCCCACCGACGTGCTGTCCGTCCCCATGGACGAGCTGACGCCTGGTGCTCCCGGGCGGCTGACGCCGCAAGGCATGCTGGGCGACATCGCCATCTGCCCGCAGGTAGCGGAAGACCAGGCGCGCAATGCAGGACACTCCACCCAGGATGAAATGCTGCTCCTGACTACACACGGCATCCTCCACCTGCTTGGCTACGACCATGCCGAGCCGGAGGAGAAGGCAGAAATGTTCGGCCTTCAGCGGGAACTGCTCGCCGGATTTACGGGCAAGGAAGCGCCGGCAGAGACTACACAATGACCATTCTTTTCCTGGTCGTCATGGCGCTCGTTTTTCTCGGCGCCGCAGCAGTTCTTACCGCGGCAGAGGCGGCCTTCAATTTCCTGCCCCGCCATGATGCCGAGGCGTTCCTGACCAATGGCCGCGGCAAGGCAATGAAACGCATCCTGGCCCAGCCTGTTGCCCACATCCGGGCCCTGCGTTTCTGGCGGATCTGGTTTGAAATGGCCTCCGCTGTCGCAGTTGCCGTGCTTTTGCACAGCGTCCTGGATAACGTCTGGCTCGCAGGCCTGGCAGCTACGGGCATCATGGCGCTCCTGGGCTTTGTGATTGTGGGAGTTTCGCCCCGCCAGATCGGCCGCCTGCATGCGGTGGGCGTTGCCCGTTTAACCGCCCCGCTGATCAGTTCGCTGACCATGGTCCTGGGCCCTGTCCCGGGTTGGCTGGTGAGCATTGGCAGTGCTGCCGCGCCAGGCGCACCAGGCGGTGATGAAGCTTTCTTCAGTGAGCAGGAGTTCCGTGAGCTGGTGGACCGGGCCACAGAGTCGGACGTCATCGAGGACGATGAAGCGGAGATGATCCAGTCCGTGTTCGACTTCGGCGACACCCTCGTCAGGGCTGTCATGGTGCCGCGCACGGACATTGTGAGTATTGAGGCCGGCGCAGACCTGAAGGACGCCATGTCGCTTTTCCTTCGCTCAGGCTATTCGCGGGTACCGGTCATCGGCGAAAACAACGATCACATCCTGGGGATCGTGTATCTCAAGGATGTGGCCGCCGTACTCCACCACAGCGGGGCAGGGGATGCCATTCCGCCTGTCGAGGCGCTGGCCCGGGAGGTGCGCTACGTGCCGGAATCCAAGCCGGTAAGTGATCTCCTGAAGGAACTCCAGAAGGAATCAACGCACGTCGCCATTGTCATCGACGAGTACGGAGGCACAGCGGGACTGGTGACGCTGGAGGACCTCATCGAGGAAATCGTCGGCGAGATTGTTGACGAGTACGACACCGAGTCTGCCGAGGCCGTGGAACTCGAGGACGGTTCCTACCGGGTCAGCGCCCGCCTGGGCATCGATGACCTTGGTGAACTGTTCGACATCGAACTTGAGGACGATGAAGTGGATACCGTTGGCGGGCTCCTCGCGAAATCGCTGGGCCGCGTGCCAATCGTTGGCAGCTCCGTGGAGGTCGGCGGAATCTCCCTGCGGGCTGAGCGGCCGGAAGGCCGCCGTAACCGGGTCAGTCATATAATTGCAGCCCGGGTTCCCGAATTTGATGCCGAATTGACCGAACACCTTTACAAGACAGCATTAACCCAGCAGGGAGTTCCACATGAGCAAGAAGAATAAGCCCACCGAACCCGATGATTTCGGTGGCTACCGGGCGGGATTCGCCGTGCTCGTGGGACGCCCGAACGCCGGCAAGTCCACGCTGACCAACGCCTTGGTGGGCAGCAAGGTAGCCATCACCTCGGCCAAGCCGCAGACCACCCGGCACACCATCCGTGGCATTGTCCACCGTGAGGATGCCCAACTCATTCTGGTGGATACGCCGGGACTGCACCGTCCGCGGACATTGCTGGGAAAACGCCTGAACGACCTCGTGGCGGATACCCTCTCCGAGGTGGACGCCATTGGGTTCTGCCTGCCGGCCAACGAGAAAATCGGGCCCGGCGACAAATACATCGCCGCCCAGCTGGCAGCTGTTGGCAACAAGCCGATAGTGGCAGTCGTGACCAAGGCGGACACCGTCGACAGGCAGGCGCTTACTGAGCAGTTGCTTGCCGTCGCCGGGCTTGGCCGCGAAGTCCTGGGCGAAGAGGGCTGGCGGGACATCGTGCCCGTCTCCGCTACCGATGGCTTCCAGGTCTCCACCGTTGCCGACATCCTGATCGGTCACATGCCGCCGTCGCCGCCGTTGTACCCGGACGGTGAATTGACTGATGAGCCTGAGGCCGTGATGGTGGCAGAACTCATCCGTGAGGCAGCGCTGGAAGGCGTCCGGGATGAGCTTCCGCACTCTCTGGCCGTGGTGGTGGAGGAAATCCTCCCCAGGGAAGGCCGCCCGGAGGACAACCCGCTCCTGGACGTCAGGGTGAACCTGTACGTTGAACGGCCGTCGCAGAAGGCGATCATCATTGGCAAGGGGGGCAGCCGCCTGCGCGAGGTAGGCACCAACGCCAGGAAGGGAATCGAAGCCTTACTGGGGACCCGCATCTACCTTGATCTTCATGTCAAAGTGGCCAAGGACTGGCAGCGGGACCCGAAACAGCTGGTGAAGCTCGGCTTCTAGCAGGGGGCCGACGCGGCCGGGCTTACGGCATTCTCCCAGCCTTGAAGGCTAGGATAGGCCGAATTTGGTTTTGAAGAAAGGGACGTACACGTGGGGCAAGGCCGCGCAACTGGCGATGACGGTGCCGACATATCGAAGGACACCGGACAGTTCTCCAAGCACACGGAAACAACCGCCGTCGGGGCTGCCAGGCATCTCGGGAAGAATCGGGGAATGCCTGGTTGGCTCAAAGTTGTTACTTGGGTGGCGTCCCTTGCCCTGCTGTCAGCTGTGGTGTTCGCCGGGTACTGGTTCATCCGGCTGCAGTCCAATCTCAGCACAGCCCCGCTGAACGCGGGAGGTGCGCCAACGGACAAGATCGATGAGGCCACCGACCGTATGCAGATCCTCATTCTCGGATCGGACACCCGGGACGGTGCCAACGCTCAATACGGCAGCGTTGAGGACTCAACAGGCTATGGCCAGTCCGACGTCATGATGATGATGGACATCTCGGCAGATAATGCCCGGGTGAGCGTCATCAGCTTTCCCCGGGACCTAATGGTGAACATCCCTGAATGTACTGACCACAAGACGGGGACCACCTATCCGGCGCGCACCGGAGCAATGATCAACGAGGCCATGGCCCAGGCAGGTATCGGCTGCGCGGTGGACACCGTGAACAAACTCACCGGCCTGGAAGTGGACCACTTCATGATGGCCGACTTCAAGGCCGTCACGGAGCTTTCCAATGCGGTCGGCGGCGTCGAGGTCTGCGTCAGCGATCCTGTCTTCGATCCGGATTCCAGGCTGCAGCTGCCGGCAGGAACGTCATCGGTCCAAGGCGAGATGGCACTCTCCTGGCTCCGCAGCCGCCATGCCTTTGAAGACGGCAGTGACTTGGGCCGGATCAAGGCCCAGCAGGCCTTCCTGTCATCCTTGACCCGTAAGGTAAAGGATGACGGCACCTTGTCCGATCCGGCAAAAGTGTTGAACATTGCAGACGTTGTCACGAGGAATCTCACCCTGGACGAAGGCTTTGCTTCTCCGGCAGCCTTGGTCAAGGCCGGCACCCGCCTCAAGGATATCGACATCAGTAAAGTCGCCTTCGTGGCCGTACCCACTGGTCCAAGTGTCTTGGATCCGAACCGCCTCGATCTGGCTCAGCCGGCAGCGTCGCAGCTGTTTGCAGCTCTGCGTGAAGACGTTGACCTGACCGATCCCACGGGTTCGGAAAGCCCGACGCCGACTCCCACCGGTGAGCCCACCTCCGGTCCCACTGCAACGGAGTCTGTTCCGGTCGAACAGCCCGCAGAGGCCGCGTACGACAAGGCGCTGCAGCCTGTGTCGGTCGCCAATGGATCCGGGGTGCCCGCCCGCTACCAGGAAATTGCGGGCGCGCTGATTGCTGACGGGTTTACGCAGCTCACTGAAGCTGCCGCCGCCCCGGTTGAACAGACTGTGGTTTATTACGGCGCCGAATTCGCTGATGTTGCGGCAGACATAGCCGCCCTGTTCGGTATTCCGGACGCGCAGCTCATCGCATCCACCAGCGTCTACGGCGTCCAGCTGTACGTAGGCACGGATTTTGCTGCCGGCCCGCAGTATGGGGCCGTAGCCCTGCCACCGGACGTCGTTAACCAGACCGCCAGCGATGTGGTCTGCCAGCAGGTCAACCCCTTCCTCATCGACCGGGGCTGAGCCGATCAATGAGGAAGGACCGGGGCCGGCTACCAGATGCTGACGCGCTCTTCGGGCGGCATCCACATGCCGTCGCCTTCCATAACGTCGAACGCGTCGTGGAATGGGTCGAGGTTTTTCGCGATGGCGTTGGTGCGGAATTCGTTGGGGGAGTGCGGGTCCGTGGCAAGCCGGCGGATTGCTTCCTCGGTCCGGATGACCTGGCGCCAGCCGGCCGCCCATGAAGCGAAGAACCTCTGCTGGCCGGTCAGCCCGTCCAGGACGTCCGGTTCCTTGCCTTGGAGACTGATCAGGTAGGCCTTGTACGCGATGGTGAGGCCGCCTAGGTCGCCGATGTTTTCACCGAGGGTGAGTTTGCCGTTGACATAGTGGCCGGGCGCAGCATAAGGGGACAGCGCATCGAACTGGGCAACAAGCCGGGCAGTCAGTTTCTCGAACGCCGCCCGGTCCTGCTCTGTCCACCAGTTGCGTAAGGCCCCATCGCCGTCGAACTGGGAACCCTGGTCATCAAAACCGTGGCCGATCTCGTGCCCGATCACAGCCCCGATTCCGCCGTAATTAACGGCGTCGTCGGCGTCGGCGGTGAAGAACGGCGGCTGCAGGATGGCGGCCGGGAAGACGATCTCGTTAAGCATCGGGTGGTAGTAGGCGTTGACGGTCTGCGGCGTCATGAGCCATTTCTTCCGGTCCACCGGCTTGCCTACCTCATCGAGGTGGCGGTCGACGTCGGCATTGTGGGCCCGCTCCACGTTCCCCAGCAGGTCGCCGGGATCGATGTCCACATCGGAATAGTCGATCCATTCGTCCGGGAAGCCAATCTTGGGGCGGAAGGCATCCAGTTTTCGCAGCGCCTCGGCTTTGGTTGCGTCACCCATCCACGTCAGTCCGGTAATGCTTTCCCGGTATGCCTCGATGAGGTTGGCCACCAGGGTTTGCATGCGGGCCTTGTGCGTTTCCGGGAAATGCCGTGCCACGTAAATCTGTCCCACGGCCTCACCGAGGGCGGCCTCCACGACGGCGACTCCGCGCTTCCAGCGGTCCTTGTTCCTGGGTGTGCCGCTCAGTGTGGTGCCGTAGAAGGCGAAGTTCTGCTGCACGAATGCCGCCGAAAGATAGGGCGCGGCAGAGCCGATGACCCGCATGGCGAACCACTCCTGCCAAGCCTGAAGGGGCTCAGACTGCAGCAGCGATGCTGCCCCGGAGAAGAAATCGGGAGTGCTGACCACGAGTTCCTGCCGCTTGTCCCGGCCGACGCCGGCGGCGCTGAACCAGGAATCCAGGGGCGGGAAGAGGCCGGCGGCGGCGGCGGCCGTCAGGAGGTTGTAGGTCTTTTGCGGATCGCGGAGCGTCACGTTATCCCAGTGATGTGAAGCGAGCTGTGTTTCCAGCGCGACGATGCGGGCAGCGGCGTCCTCCGGATCCGGGAGGGAGGCGAGCCTGAACATTGCCGCGATGTGCGTCTGGTAGGCGGCAACAACCTCGGCAAACTTCGATTCCCGGTAATACGATTCGTCGGGCAGGCCCAGTCCGCCCTGTCCGATGTAGAGCAGCACCCGGTCGGGATTCCCGGCGTCGGGGGCAGGATAGAGGTGGAACAGCCCGGAAACGTCCGAACGGAACAGCTTGCCTGCCAGCGAGATGACTTCATCGATATCGTTCGTGGCGTAGACATCGGCCAGTCGCTGGCTGATGGGAGCCATGCCCTTGGCTTCGATAGTGGCCTCATCCATGAAGCTGTTGTAGAGATCTCCGATCTTGCGCTCAATGCCGGTGGCTTCAGCCGCTTTGGCTGCAGCGTCAAGGATGATCTGCTTCACCGCCAGTTCGGCACCATCACGAAGTGCGGTGAAAGTGCCTTCCAGCGGCCGGTCATCGGGGATGTCAGTGCCTTTCAGCCATGTCCCGTTAACGTGCTGGTAGAGGTCGTCCTGGGGCCTGACGCCATAGTCGATGTTGGCGAGGTCGATTCCCGAAATGGGCACTGAAGCTCCTTGGAGGGACGGGCTGCGGCCGGGTCTGGGCCGTGCAGCGTCTGAAGGGTGGACGTTGCGGTGAACCTGCCCCTTCATCTTACGCACGCGTGCTACTCTCGAAATGTGCGCGCAGACCTGCTCCTTCTTAGCTGCCGCGGCGAGGCCTCAGACGCTATCTAGCTCAGGCCCACCCTCGCTGCGGAGTTTGTGTTGCCCGGCCACCCTTTCAAAGTTGAACCAGAGAAAAGGCCACACATAACCATGCGAAACGCACAAAAGCCCTCAGGAATGCCTGCCTACCGGTACCAGCCGTTCCAGGACCAGATCACTGTTGAGCTGCCGGACCGTACATGGCCGGACAAGCTCATCACCAAGGCGCCCCGCTGGTGTGCGGTGGATCTCCGGGATGGCAACCAAGCCCTCATCGACCCCATGAGCCCGGCCCGTAAAATGAAGATGTTCGATCTGCTGGTCCGCATGGGTTACAAAGAAATTGAAGTGGGCTTCCCGTCCGCGTCGCAGACCGACTTCGACTTTGTCCGCCAGCTGATTGAGGGCAACCACATTCCTGACGATGTCACCATCCAGGTGCTGACGCAGGCCCGGGAGCACCTCATCGAGCGAACGTATGAATCCCTCGTGGGTGCCAAGCAGGCCATCGTGCACCTCTACAACTCGACGTCGGTCCTGCAGCGCCGGGTGGTCTTCAACCAGGACGAGGACGGCATCCTGGACATCGCACTGCAGGGGGCGCGCCTGTGCAAGAAGTATGAAGAGACGCTGGTGGACACCCACATCACCTACGAGTACTCACCGGAATCCTTCACGGGAACCGAGCTCGCGTACGCGGTCAGGGTGTGCAACGCGGTAGCTGATGTCTTTGAGGCATCGGCTGACAGGCAGGTCATCATTAATCTGCCTGCGACTGTGGAGATGGCCACCCCCAACGTCTACGCCGACTCCATTGAGTGGATGAGCCGCCACCTGCACCCGCGGGAAGGCATCATTCTCTCGCTGCACCCGCACAACGACCGTGGCACCGGTGTGGCGGCCGCGGAACTCGGTTACCTGGCCGGCGCGGACCGGATCGAGGGCTGCCTGTTCGGCAACGGTGAGCGCACCGGCAACGTCGACCTGGTCACTCTGGGCCTGAACATGTTCGTCCAGGGCATTGACCCCATGATTGATTTCTCCGATATCGATGACATCCGCCGAACGGTGGAATACTGCAACCAGCTGCCAGTTCCGGAACGTGCTCCTTATGGCGGAGACCTGGTGTTCACGGCGTTTTCCGGATCGCACCAGGATGCCATCAAAAAGGGTTTCGAAGCGCTGGAGAAGGAGGCGGCGGCAGCAGGAAAGGACGTCGCCGACTTCACCTGGGCGGTACCGTACCTCCCCGTTGACCCCAAGGACCTGGGCCGGAGCTACGAGGCCGTGATCCGGGTGAATTCGCAGTCCGGCAAGGGCGGGGTGGCGTACCTGCTCAAAAACGAGCACAGCCTGGACCTGCCCCGCCGCGCGCAGATCGAGTTCTCCGGTGTGATCCAGAAGCGTACGGATACCGTTGGCGGCGAGGTCAGCGGTGCACAGCTGTGGCAGCACTTCCAGGATGAGTACCTGCCGTCCAGTGATCCGGATACCCAATGGGGACGCTACTCGCTGGGAGCCATCAGCACCGAAACAGATGAGGACGGCGGCATGACCCTGAGCACCAACCTGGGCGTGGATGGCGCGCAGGTCCGACGCACCGGAAAGGGAACCGGCCCCATCGCCGCACTGCTGGACATCCTCGGCCAGGACGGCGTGGACGTCAGAGTCCTCGACTACAGTGAGCACGCACTGTCCGAAGGCGGCAACGCGTTGGCCGCATCCTACGTCGAATGTGCCGTGGGGGAGCGGGTCCTCTGGGGCGTGGGTATAGATGCCAACACCACGACGTCGTCCCTGAAGGCAGTGATTTCTGCGGTGAACCGCGCCGTCCGCGATGCCCAGGCCGGTTAACGCCTGATATCTCCAGAAAGTCGGGAACCGAAAACCGAATACAGCCGCAAGCAACAGCGTGCCACCGGATGCTTCCGGCGGCACGCTGTTGTCCAGTCGGCCTTCAGCCCCGGAGAGTGCGAAGATTAAGCGTGGCCCAACAATCCTTCGCTTCCCGCGCCTACCGTGACGACGGCGTGGTGCTGCGTACCCATAAGCTGGGCGAAGCTGACCGGATCATTACACTGCTCACCAAGCACCACGGCCAGGTCCGGGCGGTAGCCAAAGGCGTGCGGCGGACCAGCAGCCGGTTCGGCGCCCGGCTTGAACCCTTTATGGTGGTGGACCTCCAACTGGTTTCCGGCCGTTCCCTGGATATTGTGACGCAGGCCGAGGCCAAGGGCGCCTATGGCGGGGCCATCGCAGCCGATTACGGCCGGTACACAGTGGCTGCCGCCATGACGGAAACCGCGGAGAAACTGACGGACGTTGATGGTGAGGCCGGCACCGCGCAGTACAACCTGCTGGTGGGTGCATTGGCGACTTTGAGCCGCGGGGAACATACCCCCGGGCTGATTCTTGATTCCTACCTCCTCCGTGCTTTGGCAACCGGCGGCTGGGCTCCCAGCTTCACCGACTGTGCACGGTGCGGGCTGCCCGGCCCGCACACCGCCTTTGCCGCGCCGTTGGGAGGAATGGTGTGCCACGATTGCCGCCCTCCGGGATCGCCCTCGCCGGCTCCGGAAACAGTCCGCCTGCTCGGTGCCCTGCTGACGGGGGACTGGGCGACGGCCGATTCCTCCGAGGCTATCAACCGAAGGGAATCGGCAGGCATTGTGGCCGCTTACCTGCAGTGGCACCTGGAACGGGTGCTCAAATCCCTCAAACATGTGGAGCGTAACTGAAAGTGGCGTTAGGAAAAAATAAAAACGTACGACGCCGGGACACGCCAGTGGTGGCTCCGTATCCGCATCCTTCCGGTACCGTCGCACCGTCCATCCCTGCCGAGTTCATTCCCCGGCACGTGGCCATCGTGATGGATGGCAACGGGCGTTGGGCGAACCAGCGCGGCCTGCCCCGTGTGGAAGGCCACAAGGCCGGGGAGCCGGCGCTGCTCGACGTCGTTGCCGGTGCTATTGAGCTCGGCATTGAGTATGTAACGGTCTACGCCTTTTCCACCGAAAACTGGCGCCGTTCCCCCGAAGAGGTCCGCTTCCTGATGGGATTTAACAAGGACGTGTTACGACGCCAGCGGAACCAGCTGGACGAATGGGGTGTCCGGGTCAGGTGGTCCGGACGCCGCCCCAAGCTTTGGGGATCCGTCATCAGGGAGCTTGAGGAAGCCGAGGAATATACGGCGGGCAACAGCACCTGCACGTTAACCATGTGTGTTAATTACGGCGGCCGGGCCGAAATAACCGATGCCGTAGCCGCCATCGCAGGAGAGGTGGCCGCGGGTCGGTTGAAGCCCGGGGCCATCAGCGAGCGCACCATCCAGAAGTACCTTGATGAGCCGGACCTGCCTGATGTTGACCTGTTCCTGCGGAGCAGCGGCGAGCAGCGCCTCTCAAACTTCATGCTGTGGCAGTCGGCCTATGCCGAGTTTGTCTTCATGGACGTGCTCTGGCCTGATGTTGACCGCCGGACACTTTGGGACGCCGTCGAGATTTACGCCCAGCGCGACCGCCGTTATGGCGGGGCGGTGGATGCTGCCGTACCAGAGGGGCAGTAGGCGCGGAGTCTAATACGCCCGCAACCACCGGGCAACGCGGTCGAAAGCATCAGCCCGCACCGCGGGTGCGGACAGGAAGACGTCGTGCAGGGCGCCCTCCACCCGTTCCAGAGTCACCGAGTCGCCCAGGTTTGCTGCCTGTAGGGCAATGGCATTGACGTCCAGCACTGCATCGGTGCGCAGCATCTGCTCGCTCCAGACCATCCCGTTGCGGCTTGCCGCGGACAGGAGTACCAGCACAGGGACAGGAAGCCGCAGTCCGCTTGCCACCTGGGACTGTCCTGCAAGAACGGCCTTTAGCCAGGCCGCGCGGACAGGGAAAGCCTGCGGCGGCCGGTACCGCGGGTCCAGGGTCCATTCACCATCCGCATCTGAGCTGATGCTGCGCCAATAGAACTGGCGTTCCGGGAGCCGCAGCACGGCATCCGGGCGGAACCTCGCCATCGGACCCACCATGGTGTTAACCAGCCGCCGTGTCCACGGTCCGCGGTGCATTTCCAGCCACGGGCTGTTCAGGACCAGCCGGTTCACCCGCCCCGGATTGCGTTGGACCCAAAGAACGGCTACCAGCCCTCCCAGCGAATGACCCATCAACGTCACGTCTGCTCCGGGTGCACCGCCGGTGACGATCTCCAAAGCGGCGTCGATCTCGGCGTCGTAATCCCTCAGGTCTGCAACGAATCCCGGAGGAACGCCGTCCTGGAGGCTGCGCCCATGGTTGTGCATGTCCAGCGCATAAAAGTCGCGGCCGGACTCAGCCCAGAAGCCGGCCATGTCTGTATTGAAGAAGTAGTCGCTCCAGCCATGCAGGAAAAGCACCGCTTGACGGCCCGAGGTCCCCGCGGTTCCGGCAACACGGCCGGAAGGACTTGTTGCGGGGTTCTCCGGCACGTACCGGATCAGGGTTGCTGTCCTGGTAACGCCGTCCGGGCCTGTTGCACTGAGGGGGCGTGCTTCAAAACCGGTGCCGAGGATGTCCTCTGTCCACTCCATGGCACCAGCCTAGCCATTTGGTTTGTGACCCCCGAGGCGGAAAACTTGAGCCATGCGCATTTATCCCACCTTCTTCCGGCTTGCCTTCTCCTGGATGGACGCCGAACGTGCCCACAAAATTGGCTTCCGTGGCATCCGGCTCGCCCACGCCAGCGGCGTGGGCAGAATCCTGGAAAAGTTCACGGCGCCAGACCCGTCGCTGCAGACGACGGCATTCGGACTGACCTTCCCGTCCCCTTTCGGCCTCGCTGCCGGCTTTGACAAGGAAGGCCACGGCATCGAGGCCCTGACAAAGCTTGGTTTCGGCCATGTGGAGGTTGGAACCATTACCGGCCTGGCACAGCCCGGCAACCCACAGCCACGACTGTTCCGCCTGATCGAAGACCGGGCCGTGATCAACAGGATGGGTTTCAATAATGACGGCGCCACCGCTGTGGAGCCCAGGTTGAAGGCCGCCAGGGCAGCCCTGCAGCGCAGCCACCCCGGTGCCCGCCCGATCATCGGCGTCAACATCGGCAAGAGCAAAGTGGTGGAACTCGATGACGCCGTGTCCGACTACCTGCTAAGCGCACGGAGCCTTGCCCCGGCCGCGGATTACCTGGTGGTAAATGTGAGCTCACCGAATACTCCCGGACTGCGCCTGCTGCAGGACGTGCAGTCCCTTCGGCCGTTGCTGGAAGCTGTGGGCCGCGAAGCGGATGCGTCTGCCGGACGCCACGTGCCGCTGCTGGTCAAAATTGCGCCTGACCTCAGTGATGAAGACGTCGACGACGTCGCGAACCTCGCGCTGGACCTGGGCCTTGACGGCATCATCGCCACCAACACCACCATCAGCCGCGAAGGCCTGCTGGCCTCTCCGGAAAAAGTCGCGGCCTGCGGGGCCGGCGGCTTGTCCGGTGCGCCGGTGAAGCAGCGCTCATTGGCCGTGCTTCGCCGCTTGAAGTCGATCGTGGGGGACAGACTGGTTCTGATCGCCGTAGGCGGCGTGGAAACTGCCGACGACGTACTGGAACGGTTGGACGCCGGAGCCACTCTGGTTCAGGGCTACACGGCCTTCCTGTATGAGGGCCCATTCTGGGCCGCGAGGATTAACCGCGAGCTGGCCCGGAAGTGGAAGTCCGCCAGATGACCCGCTGGAACTAAAGCGAAACCCCCGGCCGTCCTAGTTCATAGGGCGACCGGGGGTTTCGTGTACAGCAAGTAAAATCAGGAAGGGTACTGGCCCCGGGAGACCAGGGGCTTGGGCAGCCGCAGCTTGCGGAACTGCAGGGAGCGCATGGAGCCATACCAGACAGTGCCGCGCTCCACGTCGCCGAACTTGGCGGTCAGCCGTTTGCGCAACTGGCGCGAAAGAATGAAGACGTCAACGAATACCGCCAGGAACATCACCCAGAACCCGCCCAGCACATAAATCATCTGTTCGCTGGTTGAAGGCACGAGCAGGGAAATGATCACGAAGACCAGTGCGCCGAACATCAGGAATTCGCCGAGGCTGAAACGTGCGTCCACGTAGTCGCGGGCGTAACGCTTCTGCGGTCCCTTGTCACGCAGCGGCAGGAATCTCTCATCACCGGTGTCCAGCGCCCGGCGCATTTTGAGCCGCTGCTCCTGGATGGCAGCCCGTTCGGCAGCTTTGGAGGCCTTCCGGTCCTCCGGCACCAGGGGACGCTTGCGGGCGGCTTCCTGGGTTTTGCGCTTGGGCGTTGGCGCGCCTTTACCCAACTGGGTCTCGGCCGCCGTCATTGCCTCAGCCTGCTGGTCTATGATTTCCTGCGCCGTCGGCGCTTCCTTTTTACGTCCAAACACCAGTACAGAATACCCTGCGGTCAGGGCCTTTCCTTGCCCGCTTGGCTGTAGGGTTTTGCCCATGACTTCACCAGTAGCGGACACCCCGCGCACTCCTGGACTGCCTCTCCGGCCCGTCGACCTGCAAGAACTGCGCGACACCGTCGGTACAGCTTTTCCCACCACTGTCGAACGGCTGAAAGAGCTCGTGGCCATCCCGGGAATCGCGTGGCCAAGCTTTGACCCGGCGCAACTTGACCGCAGCGCCGAAGCGGTCGCGGAACTGGTCAGGGCGGCTGGCCTGGAGGATGTCCGTATTCTTCGGAGCCCCAAAGAAGACGGCACCCCCGGCGGACCCGCAGTAGTGGCCCGGCGCGAGGCTGCTCCGGGAAAGCCCACCATCCTCCTTTACGCCCACCACGACGTCCAGCCGCCCGGCGATCCGGCGTTGTGGGAATCAGAACCCTTTGCCGCCGTCGAACGCGATGGCCGCCTCTACGGGCGCGGCGCGGCTGACGACAAAGCCGGAGTCATGGCCCATCTCGGCGCCTACGCGGCCGTCACCGAAGTGCTCGGCGAGGATTTCGGCGTCGGCGTCACCTTCTTCTTCGAGGGGGAGGAAGAAGCGGGTTCGCCCACCTTCCGGCCTTTCCTGGAAGCACACCGCGACCTGTTGCAGGCTGATGTCATTGTTGTCGCCGACTCCAGCAACTGGCAGGTGGGCGTGCCGGCGTTGACCACCAGCCTGCGCGGCCTGGTGGACGGAACGATTGAAGTCAGGGTCCTTGAGCATGCTGTCCACTCAGGAATGTTCGGCGGGCCGGTACTGGATGCACCCACCTGCCTGGCCCGTCTCATTGCAACCTTCCATGACGCCCGCGGCGAGGTTGCCATCCCCGGCCTGGTGAGCCGGGATGAAGCCATGGTGGACATGACTGAAGAGGACTTCCGCAGGGACGCCTCCGTCCTGGACAGCGTCCGGCTTGCCGGCACCGGCAGCATCGCCTCCCGGCTCTGGACCAAGCCCGCGCTGTCCATTATCGGAATTGACGCCCCCGCCGTGGACGTTGCGTCCAATACGCTCATTCCCACCGCCAAGGCCAAGTTCAGCCTGCGGCTCGCGCCCGGCCAGAATCCGGCAGCGGCAATGGAGGCCGTGAGGCAGCACGTGATGGACAACGCACCTTTCGGTGCCAGCGTCGTCTTCACTCCCGGTGAAACCGGTGAACCGTTCAGCACCGACACAGGATCTTCCGCGGCCGGCGCCGCCATGTGGGCCTTGGGGGAGGCCTGGGGGGTGCCGGCCGTGGAGACCGGAATTGGCGGTTCCATTCCCTTCATCGCGGACCTCCTGCAGGTGTACCCGCAGGCCCAGATCCTGGTGACGGGCGTCGAGGATCCGGATTCGAGGGCGCACAGCGCCAACGAGTCCCTGCACCTGGAGGATTTCCGGAAGGCCATCGTGGCCGAAGCGTTCATGCTGGCCAAGCTGAACGAGTCCGGCCTCAACTGAACCGGGAACAAGCAACGAGCCGTATCAGTTACGTCTGAAGTTAGAGCAATACCTCTGACCGACGTAGCATATAGCTATAGCCCATACCGTATCCGCAGGGTCAGGCACCGCATTGGCGGCGCCGCCGGGACCATCCTAAGAAGGTAGGCCAATGAGCACCACCACCAACGAGAACAGCACCGCCGCCGCCGAGGCAAGTGCAGAGCTGCCCGCGCATGAGGTCGCTCTGACCGACGTTGCCGCCGGCAAGGTCCGCAGCCTCCTGGAACAGGAAGGGCGCACCGATCTCCGCCTCCGCGTGGCTGTCCAGCCGGGCGGCTGCTCGGGCCTCATCTACCAGCTGTACTTTGATGAGCGGATCCTCGACGGCGACGCCGTCCGCGACTACGACGGCGTCGAAGTTGTGGTTGACAAGATGAGCGTGCCGTACCTTAGCGGCGCCAGCATCGATTTCGAAGACACCATCTCAAAGCAGGGCTTTACCATCGACAACCCCAATGCGGGCGGCTCCTGCGCCTGCGGCGATTCGTTCCACTGACGCGGACGCTTCGCCCGGTGCCGGCACCGTGCGTCTGTTGCGGGTGATTGCAACGGACGCACGGTGCCGGCATGTGGGCGAAATGCCCGGGGGAGTTGTAAGCTCTACACCGAGTAGTAAAACTTTTTAGTGTGTCCCGGGAGCCATCGGCCGACGGGTGACAGCAACAAGTAGGAAGGGCCGTCTGTGAGTTCGCAGAACCGAACCGGCAGCCGACGCAAAACGATCACTACGATCACTGGACTGGCAATGGCCGGCGCGTTGGTTTTGACTGGATGTTCGCCAGAGGTAGAGAAGGGGTGGCTGCCTACCGAACGGGGCACCACCAGCAACACTGACCGGATCATGGACCTCTGGGTCAACTCATGGATCGCAGCCCTGGCAGTTGGCATCATCACCTGGGGCCTGATGGTCTGGTGCATAGTTGCCTACCGGCGGCGCAAGGGAACTGTCGGGTTCCCCAAGCAGATCAGCTACAACCTGCCGATCGAAGTTTTTTACATCGTGATTCCCGTTTTCATGGTGCTGGTCTTCTTCTACTTCACAGACCGTGACCAGCAAGCGATCGATGACCGCTCCCAGCCCGCGGAGGTCGTCGTCGACGTCCGCGGTAAGCAATGGGCATGGGACTTCAATTACAAGTCCGGCGACGTTATCTCCGAAGATGTTTACGAGTCCGGCGTACAGGCACACCTGACCGGTGACGTCATCGACAAGGAAGAGCTGCCCACTCTCTACCTGCCGGTCAACCGGTCCGTAGAGCTGGAGCTCAACGCACGGGACGTCATCCACTCCTTCTGGGTCCCTGCCTTCCTCCAGAAGCGCGACATGATTCCCGGCAAGACCAACTATCTCCGGTTCACTCCCACAGCAGAGGGAACCTTTGACGGTAAATGTGCAGAACTTTGCGGCGAATACCACTCCGAAATGCTGTTCCGCGTGAAGGTTGTCTCCGAGGCAGAATTTGACGCCCACATCGAGGAACTTCGCGAGGCAGGCAACACCGGAGCCCTCGGCGCGGAGTACGACCGCAACCCGAACCAGATCGAAACGGAGTAAGGGCAGCGACGTGGCAACTTACACAGCATCCCCGGGTGTCCTTGAGACTCCCGTAGTACCAAAATCCAAGGGGCGCGTTGTCGTCAATTGGATTACCTCCACAGACCACAAGACCATCGGGTACATGTACCTGATCGCGTCCTTTGTGTTCTTCTGCTTCGGCGGCGTCATGGCCCTGCTGATCCGCGCCGAGCTCTTCGAGCCCGGCATGCAGATCCTGCAGACCAAGGAACAGTACAACCAGCTCTTCACCATGCATGGCACCATCATGCTGCTGATGTTCGCTACACCGCTGTTCGCTGGCTTCGCCAACGTCATCATGCCGCTGCAGATCGGTGCCCCGGACGTCGCATTCCCGCGCCTGAATGCACTGGCTTTTTGGTTCTTCCTCTTTGGTTCAACCATCGCGGTCTCCGGCTTCATCACCCCGCAGGGTGCCGCCTCGTTCGGCTGGTTCGCCTATGCGCCGTTGTCCAACACCACGTTCAGCCCGGGCGTGGGTGGTGACCTCTGGGTGTTCGGCCTGGCACTGTCCGGCTTCGGAACCATCCTTGGTGCGGTCAACTTCATTACCACCATCATCTGCATGCGTGCCCCGGGCATGACCATGTGGCGGATGCCGATCTTCACCTGGAACACGCTGGTCACGGCCATCCTGGTCCTGATGGCTTTCCCGCCGCTGGCTGCCGCACTCTTCGCCCTCGGCGCTGACCGCCGCTTTGGTGCCCACATCTTCGATCCTGAGAATGGTGGGGCCATCCTTTGGCAGCACCTGTTCTGGTTCTTCGGCCACCCTGAGGTCTACATCATCGCCCTGCCGTTCTTCGGCATCGTGTCGGAGATCTTCCCCGTTTTCAGCCGCAAGCCGATCTTCGGCTACAAGGGCCTCGTCTACGCGACCATCGCCATTGCGGCGCTTTCCGTGACCGTTTGGGCACACCACATGTACGTGACGGGATCAGTACTGCTTCCGTTCTTCGCGTTTATGACCATGCTGATCGCAGTTCCAACAGGTCTGAAGTTCTTCAACTGGATCGGCACCATGTGGCGGGGCTCGCTGACGTTCGAAACCCCCATGCTCTGGAGCATCGGCTTCCTGGTGACGTTCCTCTTCGGCGGCCTGACCGGCATCATCCTGGCCTCCCCGCCGCTGGACTTCCACGTCTCGGATTCCTATTTCGTGGTGGCTCACTTCCACTACGTGGTGTTTGGCACGGTTGTCTTCGCCATGTTCGCCGGCTTCTACTTCTGGTGGCCGAAATGGACCGGCAAGATGCTCAACGAACGCCTGGGCAAGATCCACTTCTGGATGCTCTTCCTCGGATTCCATGGAACGTTCCTCATCCAGCACTGGCTGGGTGTCGAGGGTATGCCTCGCCGGTATGCTGACTATCTTGTGGAGGACAACTTCACCTGGATGAACCAGTTCTCTACGGTGTCATCGTTTGTCCTGGGTGCCTCGTTGATCCCGTTCTTCTGGAACGTCTTCGTCACCGCACGGTCGGCACAAAAGGTCGAGGTTGATGATCCCTGGGGCTTCGGTGCTTCGCTCGAATGGGCTACGTCATGCCCGCCGCCGCGGCACAACTTCAAGTCGCTGCCCCGTATCCGGTCGGAACGTCCTGCGCTGGACCTGCACCACCCGGAACTTTCCCAGCGGTACACTGCTGAGTCGCCCGAGCCTGTTGCCCATGCCCTGGGTAACGCGGACCAGAAGGACGAGAAGTGAAAATTGAAACTTGGCTCTTTGGCACCGGGGTTTTCTTCTTCTTCCCCGTTGCGGCAATCTACGGCTTCCTAACCGACTGGAACGAATGGGTTGGCTTCCTCGGGATTATGCTCGTGGGCGGTCTTGCAGGAATGATCGGCGCGTATCTCGGCTTCACAGGGAAGCGGATCGGGCTGCGTCCCGAAGACCGTAACGACGCCGAGATCCATGAAGGTTCCGGCGAACAGGGACACTTCAGCCCCTGGAGCTGGTGGCCGCTGGTCCTGGGCCTGGCCTGTGCAGGCGGGTTCCTTGGCATGGCTGCTGGCTTCTGGATTACGTTTATCAGTGCCGGCCTTGCAGTTATCGCCCTTGTTGGCTGGGTTTACGAATACAGCCGCGGAGATCACGCGCACTAGATTCTCCATGTCAACAATAAAGCGGGCCCCACCAGATGGTGGGGCCCGCTTTGTCGTTAAGACCCCGGCATCCCGGCCGCCTGGACCGTAAAGCCGCACGGACAGTACCTAAGGCCGCTAACTGCCGCTGTGGGACTCCAACAGCTCAACAAGCCCTTCCAGTGCCGCCACGGCCTGTTGGGCCGCTAGATCGTCCGCCAGGGCTGTTTCGTCAACCACCAGCTCCACCCTGCAGCCATAACCGAAGTCCGCTGTCATTACCTCGAGAAGAGAGCGGGCATCGACCCCCTCGGTGGACCCCATCTTCCGGATGACAACAGGCAGGCCCGTCTCGGTGACGGCACGGACGAATAGCGCCGCCGGACGGGCGTGCAGCCCAATACGGGCGGCCACGGTGCCACTGCGGACTGGCAAGGGAAGCATCCTCCTGGATCGATGAAGCGGACTGAAAAAAGTCTTGTCCAGAATACCGGCCATAGGCGATGCTTGGCAGCGGAAACGGGGGCGGCTGCGGGTGTCAGGTTGGTCTAGACCGGACCCATTAAGATTGAACTGTGGAATCGATAGCAGAAGTTCGCCGCCATGCCCACTGATGCCTACAAGGTGGCCGGCGCGATTGACCGGAACAGCGGCGTGGCCATTTACGTCCAGTTGCGTGAAATCCTCCGTGCGTACATCGTCGCCGCGTGCCCTCCCGGAGCGGCGTTGCCTTCCGAACGCGACCTGGCGGAGCGTTTCGGCCTGGCGCGGATGACAGTGCGTCAAGCTATCGACGCACTGGTGGGTGAAGAAGTTGTAGAGCGTGTGGTGGGCCTGGGTACGTTCGTCCGCAAACCCAAGCTCGATCTCCAGGTGAAGCTCACTTCCTATAGTGAGGAGATGCAACGCCGGGGGATGGTTCCGGCTGCCAGGGTCCTGAGCTTCGAGCAGACCGCTGCCAGCGCCTTTTTGGCGCGCGAACTGCAGCTCGAAGAGGGGACGCCTCTAGTCCGGTTCAGGCGCTTGCTTCTGGCTGACGGGGAGCCCATGAGCGTGGATGAGAACTTTATTCCCGCCCACCGCGTCCCGGGACTGTTGGACGGCGAGCCGCCTACATCGCTGTACAACGTGCTTAGTGAGCAATACGGGCTCGTGATGGAGTGGGGCGAGGACATGA
The DNA here is from genome assembly GCF_055361265.1 of Pseudarthrobacter sp. TRD_SC_9. NCBI lineage: Bacteria > Bacillati > Actinomycetota > Actinomycetes > Micrococcales > Micrococcaceae > Pseudarthrobacter > Pseudarthrobacter sp. TRD_SC_9. The sequence continues at coordinate 1,993,113 of NZ_CM143956.1, read as the reverse complement.
TTGAGGCAACCGCGGCTTCACCGTCCACAGCCCGGCTCCTCAACGTGGATGTGGGCGCACCGTTGCTCAAGATCCAACGTCACGCTTTCGTTGCCAGGGCGATGGTGGACTACTCGGTGTCCTACTACCGTGCTGACCGTTACAAACTGTGGGTTCCGCTGCAGCGGCCCGGCGCGCGTACTGCCCGGAATTACGGCGGAAACCGTGAGCGTTGAGCACCGGGGACGCAAAAGGCGGGTGTCGGTCCTGATGGACCGGCACCCGCCTTTGTATCTATTGTTCCTTAGTGGCTAAGGCTCTTGGTTTCCTCGGCGGACTCCACGGCATGGTGGCCGTGGCTGTGGGCGGCCGCCAGTTCGGCGGGGGTCACGGGTGCAACCCGATCCTCGAAGAACCACCTTGACAGGAGAGCGCGGCGCTTTTCCTTTTTGGTCACAATGCCGTGGTCGTTAGGAACGGCCGGCAAGGGTGCGGGGGACTCGAAGCCCACCAGCTTGTACAGCTTGTAGTCGTCAAGCGGAGCGTGAATTTCTTCAAACTCACCGTGCGGCAGGCGCACAATGCGTCCGGTCTCCCGGCCATGCAAGGCGATTTCGCGGTCCTTCAGTTGCAGCGCCAGGGCTACGCGCTTGGCGACTACGAAGCCGATAACCGGGCCGATGAAGAAGAGCACCCGGAGCCAGTACGTGACATCGTTCAGTGACACTGAGAAGTGAGTGGCAATGAGGTCAGAACCTGCCGCTGCCCACATAACGCAGTACCAGATGAAGCCGGCAACGCCAATGGCAGTACGCGTCGGTACGTTGCGGGGCCGATCAAGTACGTGGTGTTCGCGGTCGTCCTTGGTAACCCAGCGCTCAATCCACGGATACATGAACATCACGGTGAACAGGATGCCTGCAGGTACCAGTGCCGGAAGCAGAACGTTAAGCGTGAGCGTGTAGCCAAAGATGACGTATTCGAAGTGGAAGTCACCAATAACGCCGGGCATCAGGCGCAGGGCGCCGTCAACAAAGCCGATGTACCAGTCAGGCTGCGTACCCGCAGATACCGGGGAGGGATCATAAGGGCCGTAGTTCCAGATCGGGTTGATCGTGAAGAAGGCCGCCATCAGGGCAATAACGCCGAAGACGATGAAGAAGAATCCACCCGCCTTGGCTGCATAAACGGGCCCCAGGGGGTAGCCGACCACGTTGCCGTCGTTACGTCCCGGGCCGGGGTACTGGGTGTGCTTGTGAACAACCACCATAAAGAGGTGCAAAACGATCATCAGCAGAATCAGCGCAGGTACCAGGAGGATGTGCAGAACGTACAGGCGGCCGATGACGGCTGTGCCCGGGAACTCACCACCAAAGAGGAAGAACGAGATCCAGGTTCCGACTACCGGAATGGACTTGATGACGCCGTCGATGATGCGCAGGCCGTTGCCGGAGAGCAGGTCATCCGGGAGCGAGTAACCGGTGAAGCCGGCTGCCATGGCGAGGATCAGCAGTACGCCGCCCACCACCCAGTTCATCTCACGGGGCTTGCGGAATGCTCCCGTGAAGAACACTCGCAACATGTGCACGGCAATGGAGGCCACGAACAGCAGCGCCGCCCAGTGGTGTACCTGGCGCATGAACAGGCCGCCGCGGATATCGAACGAGATGTTCAGCGAGGAGCTGTATGCTACCGACATTTCGACGTTGCGCAGTTCCATGTAGGAACCCGTGTAATGCGTTTCCGCCATGGACGGATCAAAGAAGAACGTCAGGAAGGTGCCGGACAGCAGGAGGATGACGAATGAGTAGAGCGCCACTTCACCGAACATAAATGACCAGTGGTCAGGGAAGACCTTACGGCCGAACTCCCGCAGGATGCCTGATCCGCCGACGCGTTCGTCAACGAAGTTGGTGAGGCGCCCGGCTTTAGTTGTGGCGACGAATGCCGGTTCAGCTGTTGATTGCGCGCTCATGCTCATCACGCTCCCAGTAACTTGGTCCTACGGGTTCTTTGAAGTCGCTCGTGGCAACCAGGTAGCCTTCGTCGTCAACCGCGATGGGCAGCTGGGGGAGAGGGCGGCTGGCGGGCCCGAAGATGACCTTGCATTCCTGCGTGAGGTCGAAGGTGGACTGATGGCACGGGCACAGCAGGTGGTGTGTCTGCTGTTCGTAAAGTGCCACCGGGCAACCAACATGGGTGCAGATTTTGGAGTAGGCAACAATGCCGTTGTAACCCCAGTCTTCACGGCCTGTGGATGGGTTGAGCGAAGCGGGATCAAGGCGCATGAGCAATACCACTGCCTTGGCCTTCTCGTTCAGCTTGCCCTCATGGAGGTCGTTGAGACCTTCCGGAATCACGTGGAAGGCCGAGCCAATGGTGACGTCCGAGGCCTTAATGGGGGTGCCATCGGGGTCACGGGCAAGGCGTTTGAGGGTGCCACCTTCCGGTGCCCACATGGTATGCGCCAGCTTGTTGTCAGGACGGGGGCCGAGATCCCCGAAGATAGCCAGGGCAGGAAACGGGGCCAGGGCTACGGCACCCAAAAGGGTGTTGCGGATGAGGGGGCGTCGCTTGATGCCGGTTTCCTCGGCGATGTCGTCGACGATCCGGACTGCGGCCTGGCGGTCATCCTCAGTGCGGATTGCATGGCGCTCTTCCGACACTTCATGGTCCGGCATCAGGGCCTTGGCCCAGTGGACAATACCGGTTCCGATGCCAAGCATCGAAAATGCAGTACCCAGACCCAGCAGCATGTTCTGGAGGCGGAGGGCTTCGAGGTTCGACTCTTCGCCTACCCCAAGATCGATGGCAAAGTACGCCACCAGGAACACCAGGGTGCCAACAACAGAGGCACCGAAAAGGAGGGCCACCTGCCGTTCCGCCCGCTTTGCCGCTTTCGGGTCCGTGTCAGCCAGGCGCAGACGATGCGGAGGAAGCCCAGGATCCTGGAACTTCGCCACCTCATCCTGACCAGCCGTAGCTACGGTGCCCGAGTGGTTCGGACTGCCGTCACTATGGTTGCCCATAATTCGCCTCATCCTTCTCTCGTCCCGGCTTGTGCCGGGTTAGTTTTTTAATTCCAATACTGCTGGCATGCAGCAGAAGTTCTTGTTGGTGACGCGCACTTAGGAGGTGCGGGACGTCAGCCAGATAGTAAAACCAATGATGACGCCGAGGGCTGCAGTCCAGACGAACAGGCCTTCAGCAACCGGACCCAGCGAACCGAGGGCCAGACCGCCCGGAGTGGGGTTGGATTCAATGTTCTTGAGGAACGTGATGATGTCCCGCTTGCCCTCAGGGGTAATGTTCGAGTCGCTGAAGACGGGCATGTTCTGCGGGCCGGTAACCATGGCCTCGTAGATGTGCTTTTCGGAGACCCCCGCAAGGGCCGGGGCGTACTTGCCGCGGGTCAGCGCTCCGCCGGCAGCGGCAGCGTTGTGGCACATGGCGCAGTTCACGCGGAACAGCTCGCCGCCAGCGGCGGCATCGCCTTCGCCGTCGAGAAGAGCTTCTTCGGGGACGGCCGGACCGGCACCCAGCGAAGCCACATAGGCGGCAAGCTGCCTGGTCTGTTCGTCATTGAACTGCACAGGCTTCTGCTGGGCCTGCGGACCGTTCATCTGCATGGGCATGCGTCCGGTGCCAACCTGGAAGTCGACGGAGGCAGCGCCGACACCAACCAGTGACGGGCCGTCCTGTGTGCCGCTGGCACCCATACCGTGGCAGGTAGCGCAGTTGGCTTCGAAAAGCTTTCCGCCTTCTTCGGTATCTTTGGCGCTGTAGGTGGTGGTTTCCGCCTTGGCCTCATTAGCGGTGGTGGCTACTGCGTAGAGCCCACCAGTGACCAGGAGTCCCAGTAAGAGCAGCGCGATCGCTGCCAGAGGGTGACGTCGCTTCTGCGAGAGTGCCTTCACGTGGTGGTTCCTTTATTCGATCCTGCGTCGGCCTGTGGAGCCGCTTCTTGAAATTCTGCCTCTTGTAGAAAAAGAATCAAAGCTTGACTACTTGAGTACGTAGATGACCAGGAAGAGGCCAATCCACACTACGTCCACGAAGTGCCAGTAGTACGACGTGACAATTGCCGAGGTGGCCTCGAAGTGACCGAACTTCTTTGCTGCGAACGAGCGTCCGATGATGAACAGGAACGCGATGAGCCCGCCGATGACGTGCAGGCCGTGGAAGCCGGTGGTCATGTAGAAGGCCGAGCCGTAGGCATTGGAAGACAGGGACACGTGCTCGGAGACGAGCATGGCGTATTCCATCGTCTGGCCTGCCACGAAGAAGGCGCCCATGAGGAACGTCAGGGTGAACCACTCGTTCATGCCCCACCGGGCGAGCTGGAAGACTCCGCCCGTTTTGCGCGGCTGCAGGCGTTCGGCGGCGAAGACACCCATCTGGCAGGTGAAGGAGCTCGCCACGAGGACGATGGTGTTCACCAGGGCAAAGGGGAAGTTGAGCTTCGCTGTCTCATCAGCCCACATCTCGCCCGAAGTAGAGCGGAGGGTGAAGTACATGGCAAAGAGACCGGCGAAGAACATCAACTCGCTGGACAGCCACACTACGGTTCCAACAGAAACCATATTGGGGCGGTTCAGCGTGGGGTGCGCCGGGGTACTGGGGGCATGGGTCGCAGATGTCACATAGACATTATGTCTATAAAACTCCGTCCTGCCCAATGCGAACCGCCTTTTCGGGGGACTTTTTCTACAAAGACGCGAAATCGCGCGGAAAAGTTCCGAAGGGGGTGTGCATTGGTCAGGCATGCCTGCCCGTAGATAGCATCAGACTGTGATCTCACAGGCATCTACATCTATGACGGACAACACATGGCCGCGCCTTATTTCGGCGCTGATCAGTGGAAGCGACCTCACGTCGGATAACACTGCCTGGGCCATGGACAAGATAATGTCCGGCGAGGCCAGCCCGGCGCAGATTGCCGGTTTCCTGGTGGCATTGAGCGCCAAAGGCGAGACAGTCAACGAGATTTCGGGGCTGGCGGAGGCCATGCTGCTGCATGCCAACAAGCTGGAGATCGCAGGCGAGAAGCTGGACATCGTTGGTACCGGCGGCGACCAGCAGAACACCGTCAATATTTCGACCATGGCCGCACTTGTCGCAGCCGGCGCCGGGGCCCGGGTAGTCAAGCATGGAAACCGTGCCGCTTCCTCGTCGTCAGGGTCCGCAGACGTGCTTGAGGCATTGGGCGTCAGGCTGGACCTGCCAATTGACCGTGTTGCCCGGAATGCGGAGGAAGCGGGAATCACCTTCTGCTTCGCGCAGGTATTCCATCCCTCCTTCCGGCACACCGCAGTGCCACGCAAGGAACTTGCCATTCCTACCGCTTTCAATTTCCTTGGCCCCCTGACCAACCCGGCGCGGGTGCAGGCCTCGGCTGTCGGCGTCGCGAATTCCAGGATGGCCCCGCTGGTAGCCGGCGTCCTGGCCCAGCGCGGCAGCAGGGGACTTGTGTTCCGCGGTGACGACGGCCTGGACGAGCTCACCACCACAGGTCCGTCCACTGTCTGGGAGATCCGGGGCGGCCAGGTGACTGAATTGGCTTTCTCACCTGCCGACGTCGGAATTCCACTGGTGCGTCTGGCAGACCTTCGCGGGGGGGACGCCGCGGCGAACGCCGCCGTGGTCCGGGACGTACTGGCCGGAAAACCCGGCGCAGCCAGGGACGCGGTGATCTTGAATGCGGCGGCAGGCCTGGTTGCCTATGATCTTGACGCCGGAGGGTCCTTCATTGACCGCATGAGAAACGCCCTCGCCCGGGCAGCGGAATCCATTGACTCCGGTGCCGCCGAGGGTGTCCTCCAACAGTGGGTCGAGCTCAGCAGGGGCTAGTCCGGGAAGTCCACTGTGGCTCGAACCGTCCTACTGTTCGAAGCCCAGTGCGAAGGCGGCATCCAGATCGTGCTGTGAATATGCCCGGAACGCAATGTGCGTACTGGTGTGCACCACTGCCTCCACTTTCGACAACTTGTCCGCGATGACATCCGCGAGGTCCTCATGCCGGGCCACCCGCGCTACCGCAATCAGGTCCCACTCCCCGGTGACGGAGTACACCTCGCTGATCCCCTGAATGGCGGAGATCTCCTCTGCCGTCTCCGGTATGCGCGAGGCGTCGGTCTTGATCAGGACAAAGGCGGTGATCACAAAAAATCCCTTCGGATCAGTTCGCCGGCGGCCGCCGGTGGGTGTGCTTCCTGCAGCCAGCCTATTACATCAGGCCCGCGCACGGCGGTTGGCAAATCGGGCCAGCCCGGCCAGCAATATGCGGTAGCCGACAAGCAGGAGTCCGAGGGAAACCAAAGCGACGATGACGAATGCCGGAACGACGCTCTGGCCCGTCAGGAGGCGCAGCACCATGCCGATGACGACGCTGCCCAGCCAGACCGGAATGCCCGCAGCCACCACCGCGAAAGGGCGGTGCCACAGCCGCAAGGCCAACCAGCCGACCGCCGCACCAACCAGGAACGGCCAGGCTGTGAGGAATACGCCGGTCACCACATCACCACGTTCATGCGCGTCCCGTCCGATGGCTGCGAACACCAGGATCAGGACGAAATCCACGACGGCGGCAATCGCCGCGGGCGCGCGGCCGGTGGTTTTGGTGGCGGCTGATGTTGGCGTGGTCATGGCCTTGAGTTTAATGCCCGTCACCCGAGGCGCAGATACCGTTGTGTGGTCAGTCACAGCGGGATAGTCTCAAGCCGGGAGGAGCCGACCATGGAAAAGATCACCACGTGTCTCTGGTTTCAGCATGAGGCAGAAGAGGCAGCCGGTTTTTATACGTCAATATTCAGGGACTCGGAGGTCCGACACGTGGCGCGCATGCCGGACGGCGGGGTCCTGACTGTCGATTTCGAGCTTGCCGGCCGGAGTATCCTGGCGCTGAACGGGTCACGCGGGGCGGACTTCACCGAGGCGTTCTCGCTGGTGGTCCACTGCGAGTCCCAGGAGGAACTGGACCGCTACTGGGCCTCGTTGCTGGCGGGCGGGGGTCAGGAGAGCATGTGCGGCTGGCTCAAGGACAGGTTCGGGTTGTCGTGGCAGATTGTCCCTGAGGTTCTGGGGTCGCTGATCGGTGGGCCCGACCCTGAAGGGGCGCAGCGCGCGGTGCAGGCAATGCTGGGGATGCGGAAGATGGACATCGCAGCCCTCCAGAAGGCATACGACGGCAGGCAGGATTGACGCCCCACGTTGATGAGGGGGAGGGCATGACCCGGATCGGGATAGTGGCCGAAGTCAGCGGAGAGACCAGGGTTGCGGCCACCCCCGCCACCGTCAGGCAGTTGGCCAAACTCGGCTACGACGTAGTGGTTGAGGAGGGTGCCGGTGCCCGGGCGTCTTTTCCGGACAACGCCTACGCGGAGGCAGGGGCGCTGATAGTCGGTGGCGCAGAGGCATGGGCGAGCGGGGTGGTACTCAAGATCAACCCGCCCACTACCGCAGAAATTGACCGGATCGCGGCGGGGGCCACCCTCATCGGACTGCTGACTCCGTCACTTCGCCCCGATCTTGTGGATGAGCTGGCGGCACGCCCCATCACTGCACTGGCGCTGGATGCCGTACCGCGCATTTCCCGGGCCCAGTCGATGGATGTCCTGAGCTCCATGGCGAACATCGCAGGTTACCGGGCCGTTATTGAGGCTGCCCATGAATTCGGCCGGTTCTTCACGGGCCAGGTCACCGCGGCAGGCAAAGTGCCACCGGCGAAAGTCCTGGTTGCCGGGGCAGGAGTGGCAGGCCTCGCAGCAATCGGCGCCGCAAGCAGCCTTGGTGCGATCGTGCGGGCAACTGATCCCCGGCCGGAGGTTGCTGACCAGGTGAAGTCCATTGGCGGCGTCTATCTCAAGGTTGAGGTGGATGAAATAATGACCTCCTCGGATGGCTACGCCAGGGCCACCAGCGAGGATTATGACCGGCGCGCTGCGGAAATTTACTCGGAGCAGGCCCTCGATGTGGACATTATTATTACCACCGCGCTGATTCCCGGCCGTCCGGCTCCTAAGCTGCTGACCGCTACAGACGTGGCAAGTATGAAGCCGGGCAGTGTCATCGTGGATATGGCCGCGGGTCAGGGCGGAAACGTGGAAGGTTCCGTGGCCGGTGAGCGCGTGGTTACCGCGAACGGCGTCGTTATTCTGGGTTATACCGATCTTCCCGGCCGGTTGCCGGCCCAGGCCTCGCAGCTGTACGGCACCAACTTGCTGAACTTGCTGAAACTCCTGACAAAAAACAAGGACGGAAAGCTGGCCATTGACTTCGACGACGTTGTCCAGCGTTCGGTCACCGTTGTCCGGAACGGGGAAAAAACCTGGCCACCCCCGCCGGTCCAGGTTTCCGCCGCGCCTGCGCAGGCATCACAGCCGGTCCACTCCGGCACGGCTGCCGCGAAGAAACAAAGCCTTGGGCCTGTTGGGAAGGGCGTCCTTTTGGCCGCAGGGGCCGCCGGACTTTTCGGAGTCAACGTTGTGGCGCCGCCGCCGCTGCCGCAGCATTTCACGGTCCTCGTACTGTCCGTTGTCGTTGGCTTCTACGTCATTGGCAAGGTCCACCATGCCCTGCACACTCCGCTGATGTCCGTCACCAACGCCATTTCAGGAATCATCGTGGTGGGAGCATTGCTGCAAGTGACATCCGGCACCCCTGCTGTCCAGGTCCTGGCCGCCGTGGCAGTCCTCCTGGCCAGCATCAACATCTTCGGCGGCTTCGCCGTTACCAGGCGCATGCTCGCCATGTTCTCCAAGGCAGAGAAATGATCAACGCGGGCTCCGTTGCAGGTGCCTCATATATTGTGGCCGCCGTCCTTTTCATTTTTAGCCTTGCCGGCCTGAGCAAGCATGAGACCGCCCGCGGGGGAGTCAACTACGGCATCTCAGGCATGGCAATAGCGCTGGCCGCCACAATCTGGCTGGCTCTCGAAGGTGCCGGGGACTCAGAGGGCGGGCGGACCGGGATAGGCCTTCTTGCAGGCGCCGTGCTGGTAGGCGCTGCCATCGGGTTGTGGCGGGCCCGAAAGGTGGAGATGACCGGCATGCCGGAGCTGATTGCCCTCCTTCACAGCTTCGTAGGCATTGCAGCCGTCATCGTGGGCTGGAACGGCCACCTTGAGGCTCCGCAGCTGTCTGCGGAACTGGCCGCGGTCCACCATGCCGAGGTGTTTATCGGTGTTTTCATCGGTGCTGTGACTTTTACGGGCTCGATTGTGGCGTTCCTGAAGCTGTCCGCACGGATGAAGTCAGCGCCCTTGATGCTGCCGGGGAAGAACGCCATCAACCTCGGCGTGCTCGTGGCGTTTGTGGTGCTTACCGTCTGGTACGTCAACGACTCGCAGCTGTGGCTCCTGATACTTGTAACACTTCTGGCGCTGGGGCTGGGTTGGCACCTGGTTGCTTCCATCGGCGGTGGTGACATGCCCGTTGTCGTCTCCATGCTCAACAGTTACTCGGGCTGGGCCGCAGCTGCTGCCGGCTTCCTGCTCAACAACGACCTGCTCATAGTTACCGGAGCCCTCGTGGGTTCCTCCGGTGCCTACCTTTCCTACATCATGTGCAGGGCAATGAACCGTTCCTTCCTGTCGGTCATCGCCGGCGGCTTTGGTATTGCGGGGCCGAAGAGCGGCGAGTCCGATTTTGGCGAGTACCGTGAAATTTCGGTACAGGACGCGGCCGATATGCTCTCTGGTGCGTCCAGCGTGGTGATCACTCCTGGTTATGGCATGGCTGTAGCGCAGGCGCAGTACCCCGTGGCGGAATTGACGCAGAAGCTCCGTGAGCGCGGCGTCGACGTGCGCTTTGGTATTCACCCGGTGGCCGGACGCCTGCCCGGACATATGAACGTGCTCCTGGCCGAGGCCAAGGTTCCCTACGACATCGTCCTGGAGATGGACGAAATCAATGATGACCTCAAGGGGACCTCGGTGGTACTGGTCATCGGAGCCAACGACACCGTGAACCCGGCCGCGGCCGAGGACCCGGGCAGTCCCATTGCCGGAATGCCGGTGTTGCACGTGTGGGAGGCAGAGAACGTCATCGTCTTCAAGCGCTCGATGGCTGCCGGATACGCCGGCGTGCAGAACCCGCTGTTTTTCCGCGAAAATTCGCACATGCTCTTCGGCGATGCCAAACAGCGCGTCGAGGACATCCTGCGGGAGTTTTGACCCGCGGGCTATTGCAAACGTTCGATTCATCTGACAGAGTCGTCCAATAATGACAACCGGTTGCCAAAAATTGGCAAATTTGTTTCCGTAAGGACGGGCATGAGCAAAGCCAGCATTCGTCCGAACCCCACTATCTACGACATCGCAAAGGTCGCCGGGGTGAATCCTTCCACGGTTTCGAGGGCACTCAATAAGCCGGACCGAGTCAGCGCCAGGACCCGGGAGCTCGTGCGGGACGCGGCGGCCCGGCTTAATTTCCAGGCGAACCCGCATGCGCGGGCCCTGTATACAGGCCGGACAGAAAACCTGGGACTGATCCTGGCGGATATTACCAACCCGACGTTCTTCGACGTCATCCGCTCCGCCCAGTCGATGGCCAACGGGCGCAACTACACGATGATGGTGGCCGAATCCGCAGAGTCGCCGGACCTGGAGCTCACCGCTGCCACCAGAATGCAGTCCGTCGTGGACGGTTTGATCCTGGCCAGCCCCCGCATGGACGATGACCACATCAGGGAGTTGGCAACGATCAAGCCACTTGTCGTCATCAACCGAGACGTCGAAGGCATTCCATGCGTGGTCCCCGATGTTGACGGCGGCATTGGTGCCGCTGTCCGCACCCTCGCAGAAGGTGGACACCGCAAGCTCGCCTTTGTGGCAGGCCCTGCCCAATCCTGGATGTCCATCCGTCGATGGGAAGGCGTGCTTACGGCCTGCGAATGGTCCGGAATCCAAGCCGTCCGGCTGGGATCCTCAAAGCCAACAGTCGACGGCGGCAGGAAGGTCGCCCGCCAGGTCCGGGACAGTGAGGCAACGGCCGTTATCGCCTACAACGACCTGCTGGCCATCGGTCTTATGCAGGAGCTGCAGGCCGCGGGGGTGTCCATTCCCGGCGACATCAGCATCGTCGGCTTTGACGATATTTTCGGCGCTGACTTTACGACTCCACCGCTCTCCACCATCCGCTCACCGTTATCCTCCTGCGGCACCATGGCAGCGACGATGCTCCTCGAGCTGCTGGACGCCACACCCGCACGCACCCGGACACTATACGTCGACACGGAGCTGATTCTCCGGGGTTCCAACGGACGGCTGTCTGACGCTGAGCGGCCCCGCATGCCTAGACCCGCGGTGCCTAGACCGGCAGCGCCAATGCCGGGAACCAACCTATTTCTCCACCGAAAGGACAACGATGCCTGCTAACCATGATCGCCTCCTGCCGGCAGACCCTGGAACGCGGGGCATTGCACGCGATCTTCTCCACCGTGTCCAGGACCTGCCGATCATTTCTCCGCACGGCCACGTCGCTGCCGCAGTTATCGAGCAGAATTGCCCTTTCCCTGACCCGGCGGCGCTGCTGGTCAGCACGGACCACTATGTAACCCGGTTGATCCATTCCAGCGGGGTTCCCCTGGACAGACTGCTGTCCGCCAATGGTTCTGCGCCCGAGCCGCGTAGTGTGTGGCAGGAATTCTGCAAGGCCTGGCCGCTCTTTGAAGGCACGGCCTCCGGCTACTGGATCCGCAACCAGCTCCAGGAGGTATTTGGGCTCCAGGAGGAGATCAGCGCCGAAACGGCGGACGCCAGCTACGACGCTATTTCCAGCCGGTTGCAGGAGCCCGGGTTCCGGCCACGCCAGCTGTTCAAGGACTTTAACATCGAGGTGCTGGCTACCACTGACGATCCCTTGGACTCATTGGCCAGTCACGAAGCAATCACTGTGGATCCCACTTTCCACGGCCGCGTCCTGCCTACCTTCCGGCCGGACGCGTACCTCAATACTGCCGGCCCCGACTGGTCCGAGAACGTGGACCGCCTCATCGCGGCAGCGGGCGACGGCGCCACGGGTTATGCCGGCTACATTGCGGCACTGGAGAGCCGCCGTCGATATTTCAAGGAGCACGGCGCCGTCTCCGCCGATCATGGCGTCCGGACCCCTGCCACGCTGAAACTTCCCGTGGCCGATGCGGCCAACCTCTTTGACCGGGCGCGCTCCGGGCGGGCCACAACCGAAGACCGCAATGCGTTCGAGGCGCACATGATGTACCAGATGGCGCGCATGTCGGTGGAGGACGGCCTGGTTATGACCATCCATCCCGGTTCCTACCGCAACCACCATGGGCCGTCCTTCGAAACTTTCGGCCCCGACACCGGACACGACATTCCCGTCGCCACAAGCTACACGGAGGCCCTCAGGCCGCTGCTGCAGGATTTTGGCACCACCAAGGGTTTCCACCTGGTGCTGTTCACCCTCGACGAGACAGCGTTCTCCAGGGAACTGGCGCCGCTCGCAGGCTTCTACCCGTCTGTCTACCTCGGCGCCCCATGGTGGTTCCTGGATGCACCGGATGCCATGCTGCGGTTCCGCTCCGCCGTCACGGAGACCGCCGGTTTTTCCAGGTCCTCCGGATTTATCGATGACACCCGTGCCTTCTGCTCCATCCCCGCCCGCCATGACGCCTCGCGCCGAATCGAAGCAGCGTTCCTGGCCCGCCTGGTGGCAGAACACCGCGTCAGCGAGGAACGGGCACACGATATCATTGTCGATCTGGTGGATGCGGCCCCCCGGCGGGTCTTCAAGCTGTGAGCATTAAACTGGACCGCGAGGTGCCACAACTGAGCCGGACTTTGCATCCCTCGACCACGGCGCCGGTGCGCATTGTCCACCTTGGGCTGGGCGCGTTCCATCGTTCACATCAGGCCTGGTACACCTCCCGTGCCGGTGACGCAGGGGAGTGGGGAATCGCTGCCTTCACCGGCCGGCGTCCGGACGCCGCCCTGGCTCTTGCCCCGCAGGATGGCCTGTTCACGGTGGTGGAACGCGGCAGCAGCGGCGACTCTTTCGAAGTCGTGGACAGCATTGTTGAAGCGGTCGACGGTGCAGATGTGCGGCGACTGGCGGAACGGGTGGCCGCCCCGGCCACTGCAGTCGTCACGCTGACCATCACGGAAGCCGCCTACCCTTTGGGGCCGGACGGCGAGCTGGACAAAAACGCGTCCGACGTCGGAACCGACCTGGCGCTGTTGGCCGCCGGGCGGGAGTACCCGAGGACGCCGTTGGGACGTCTGGTGTTTGGCCTTGCAGCACGCCGGGCCGCCGGTACAAATCCACTTGCGGTTGAGTGCTGCGACAACCTGGCCAATAACGGTGGTGTGGCCCGGCGGACTGTCACCGGGCTGGCGGAGGCGTGGGACCCCGCACTGGGCGATTGGATCCGCGGCAACGTCAGCTTTGTGAGTACTTCCGTGGACCGGATCACGCCGCACGCAACGAGTGCGGATGCCGCCGTCGTACGCGAGACCTGTGGTTACCTGGACAACGCCCCGGTTGTGGCCGAACCCTTTTCCAACTGGGTACTCAGCGGCGACTTCCCGGCGGGACGGCCCCGCTGGGAGGATGCGGGCGCGGTGTTCGTGGACCGGATCGAGCCTTACGAGAACCGGAAGCTGAGACTCCTTAACGGCGCCCATTCTCTCCTCGCGTATACGGGGCAGTTGATGGGCCACACTACGGTGGCGGAGGCATTGGCAGAACCTGTCTGCCGGCGGGCCGTCGAGGAATTCTGGGACGAGGCTGGGCGCAGTCTCTCCACTTCGGGGGAGAACTCCGGGGACAGCGGCGCAAACCTACACCTCCCGGAGTACCGTGCCGCGCTGCTGCAACGCTTCGGCAACACCCGGATCGCCCACCACCTGGCCCAGATCGCCAGGGACGGGAGTACCAAGCTGCGCATGCGCGCGCTTCCGGTCCTGACGGCAGAACGCTCAGGAGGCAGGGCCGGGCTGGCCGGGGCCCTGATGGTGGCGGCGTGGATGGACTACACCTTGATGACCTCCGCGTTCCAGGATTCGCAGGCATCTGAAGTGAAGGCCACGCACCGTCTCCCGGAGGCCGAGCAGACCCGCAGCCTGTTGGCTTTGCTTGACCCTGCGTTGGCACTGGACGACGCGGTGGTCCGATTGATCGTAAACCTGCGCGGAACGTTCCGTCCGCCGGTATTTGCCTCCCAGACCAAAACTTTTTGAACCAGCACCCTGTGCACCAGCCCTGAAAGGATCTGCCGTGAAGATTATTGCTGCGGAAGTTTTTGTGACGAGTCCGTCGCGGAACTTTGTGACCCTGCGCATTACCACCGAGGACGGTGTGACCGGTATCGGCGACGCCACACTCAACGGCCGCGAACTGGCCGTAGCCGCCTATTTGAAGGAGCATGTTGCGCAGCTTCTTATCGGGAAGGACCCGCACCGGATCGAGGATACCTGGCAGTTCCTCTACCGCTCCTCCTACTGGCGGCGTGGCCCGGTAACCATGGCCGCCATCGCAGCCGTGGACATGGCCCTGTGGGACATCAAAGGCAAGATGGCCGGGATGCCGGTATACCAATTGCTGGGTGGGGCATCCCGGACCGGCTTGCGTGCCTACGGACACGCGTCAGGTGCCGATATTCCGTCGCTGTTCGATTCAGTCCGCGAACACCTGGAACTTGGCTACAAGTCGGTACGGATCCAGACCGCAGTTCCCGGGATCAAGGCGTTGTATGGGGTCGCCGCGCAGGCGCAAGCCTCCGGCGAGCGCTATGACTACGAGCCCGCCGGCAGGGGCGCATACCCCCAGGAGGAAGACTGGGACACCCGAGCGTATCTGCGGCATCTGCCCTCGGTATTTGAAGCGGTCCGGAACGAGTTTGGACCTGAGCTGCCGTTGCTTCATGACGGGCATCACCGGATGACGCCCATCCAGGCCGCGAAGCTGGGCAAGGCATTGGAGCCCTATGACCTGTTCTGGCTGGAGGACTGCACCCCGGCGGAAAACCAGGAAGGCCTGCGCCTGGTCCGCCAGCACACCACCACGCCGCTGGCCATTGGCGAAATCTTCAACACTGTGTGGGACTTCCAGACCATCATCAGGGAACAGCTGATCGACTATGTCCGTGCAGCTTCGACACATTTCGGTGGTATTTCGCCGCTGAAGAAGGTCATGGATTTCGCAGCGCAGTACCAGATCAAGTCCGGCTTCCACGGACCCACTGACATCTCCCCTGTGGGGTTCGCCGCGCAGTTGCACGTGGGGTTGGCGATCCACAATTACGGGATCCAGGAATACATGCAACACTCACCGGCCACCAATACGGTGTTCGAACAATCCATGACTTTTGTGGACGGCTACCTGCACCCGGGCGATCAGCCTGGCATCGGCGTCGAATTTAACGAAGAAGCCGCTGCCGCGTACCCCTACCAGCAGGCATACCTTCCCTACAACAGGCTGGTTGACGGCACCGTCCACGACTGGTGATAGGACGGGCGGACCGCACGGCGCGCTGCCGGCAGTCCGCCCGTTAGTCCTGCCTACTGCAGCCGTTCAGGCTCGTTAGCTCTTGACTGCTCGCGATGGAGCCTTGTGAGCTTCGAGGTCCTCGAGTGACTTGCCCTTAGTGTCCGGGGACAGGAAAGTGGCAACCGCCGCGATGAGGCAGATTCCGAATGTGATCGATCCGATGACGATCGGAACGTTTGAAGTCCCCGGAGGAGCCACCAGCGTGAAGATGCTCGGGAAGAACGATGCGATCATGAGTCCGATGTTCTGGGACACCGCGAACCCCGTGACGCGGATCCGGGTGGGGAACTGCTCCTGGAAGAACGTGGCGAACGTGGCGTTCCACATCTGGAAGAAGATGCCCTGGACAATGACGACGCAGACGAACACAAGAACAAGGCTCCTCTGGTCGATGGCCCACAGGTAACCGCACGTCAACAGCCCGCCGCCGAGTCCACCAGCCACCATGAGGGTCCGTCGGCCGATCTTGTCAGACAGGGCTCCAAACATGGGGATCGTTGCAACTGCAGCCAGGTTTGCCACGAGCGTCACCCATAGGAAGTCGCTGCTGGTGAAGCCGATGCCATAACCCTCCTGCGTCGCGTAGGAAACGCCGAAGATGAGGGTTGCCATGCCGATGACGTTGGTGAAGGTCATCGTGACACAGCGGACCAGGACCCAGGGATGGGAGCGCAGGAGTTCAACAAGAGGGAACCGGCGCTTGGGGGCGTCTGCTCCGGACTGCGCCAGGTACGCCGGGGGCTCCTGGACGCGACGACGGATGATGTAGCCGGCCAGGATGACGAAGGCGCTGAGCAGGAACGGGATGCGCCAGCCCCAGGACTGGAACTCTTCCTCGGGAAGGAGTGCCGCCAGCGGCAGCAGGACGGCGGTGGCCAGGATCGAGCCAACCTGTGTGCCTTGCAGGCTGAAGCTGGCAAAGAAGCCGCGGCGGGCATCGGGGGAATGCTCGACAATCATCGCGCTGGCGCCGCCGAGCTCGCCTGCAACCGCAAAGCCCTGGATCAGGCGGAGGATCACCAGCAGGATGGGCGCCAGGATTCCGACCTGTCCGTAGGTGGGCAGGAGCCCCACAGCGAAGGTCGCGAAACCCATGAGCAGCATGGCGGCGACGAGGACCTGCTTGCGGCCGTGCTTGTCTCCGTAGGCACCTAGGACAACGGCACCCAGCGGGCGTGACACATACCCGACGGCATAGGTCGCCAGCGAGGCGATGATGGCGACGGTGGTGTTCTGGCCCGGAAAGAAGATAGCCGGAAAAACGAGGGTTGCGGCGAGTCCGTACAACGCGAAGTCGTAGTACTCGAGGGCTCCTCCGATCCAGCCGCTCATGGCGGCCTTTTTCGGGTCCCTGCCTCCTGCACCGGTTTCGAGGTTGGAGAGCTCATGCCCTTGGGTCGTGCTGGTCATTCGCTGATTTCCTTCGTCATCATTGGCAAGGAGCCGGAATCATTAGTACCGAACGGTCTTCGTGATTTTGACTGGTCGAAACCCAGCCGCCACGGAGTTTGAATCGATTCACAAGCATAGGTAGTGATGAGGCTTACGTCAAAGCGCCAGGAAAGTGGCGCCACGGCGCTCCGGCTGTGAGAGCATACCGGCATGGCATCCATCCAGCGCATCCGTCCCGCAGGTCTCGTCTCAAGCCCGGCCTTCAGCCACGTCGCCATTGTGCCGCCCGGCGCCACCACGATCTACGTGGGTGGCCAGAACGCCGTCGACTCCGAAGGGTCCCTGATAGGGGAGGGGGACGTTGGAGTTCAATCCGCAAGGGCACTGGAGAATGTCAAGACCGCACTGGCCGCTGCAGGCGCCTCCTTGAATGATGTTGTGCAATGGAATGTGCTTTTCGTGGACGGCGTTGACATTGGCTCCGGGTACGGTGCAATCGCGTCCGAATTGGCGTCTGATGAACCAGCCCTGGTAACGGCGGCGCGGGTGGCCGGACTGGGAGTACCCGGCGCCCTCGTCGAGATCAGTGCGGTGGCGGCCGTCCTGCAGTAACTCAACCGTCAAAGCTTCCGGATTCAGCCACACTGAGCGGATATTTGGAGGTCCATGCACGCTCCTGAGCCAACGTAACTTCCTCGACGCCGAGTGCAGCCATCACCTGTTCGCGAAGGCATACTTGAGGCATGGTCACAGCACCGAAAATTCCCCCGCCCACGGTGCTCGAGGCCTTTGACGCGTTGGAGACACCGGTGCGGATACCCGGGGGGCGAGGGCTGACCTGGCGGTCCGGGCGGGTCGTGCTGCGTCCTACAGCTGACCGCGTGGAAGCGGCATGGAAGTCTGAAGTCCTGGATCGTATCGGCAGTTCCCCTAGGTTTACAGTGCCGCGGCCTATCAGAGACCATCGCGGAGAATGGGTCCACGACGGTTGGCAGGCAAGCGAGTGGATACCGGGCGCCGCAAACGAGACGCGGGTGGGGGATGTCATCCGTGCAGGAGAGGAGTTCCACCGTGCCATTGCCGGACTGCCGTGCCCGGCCTTCATCGCGGTCTCGGATGACCCGTGGAGCAATGCTGACCGGATTGCCTGGGGCGAGGCGGATCGGCCTGCAGGGGAGCTTCTGGCGCGGCTGGTGGGGGAGTATCGGTCGCTTAGTGCGTCCTCGCAGGTTATCCACGGCGATCTTTTGGGCAACGTACTGTTTTCTGGGGCACGTCCGCCTGGCATCATCGACTGGGCACCGTACTGGCGTCCAGCTGGACTCGGATCAGCAATAGTCGCGGTCGACGCAGCGTGCTGGCACGGGTATCCGCTTCAGGTGCTCGCTGGGCAGCAGGGCATTCCGCACTGGCGTCAGTTGCTGCTCAGGGCCCTTGTTTTCCGGATAGCGACTCTCGTCCTGCTGGGGTCTTGGGACGACTCGCAAATTCACAGGCACGCACCGGTAGCGGCCGCGGTTATTGCGCTGGCGGATTAGCGCATCAACGGCGGCGTATGTCGGAGAGCGGCGGGGAGGATGCGTATGCCAGACTCGGCTCATGACTAACGAGCCGTTGGCGATCGAATGGCACTCTGCCCGTTCCAGCAACCGTGATAACTGGGAAGACCGGGTTCCACTGCACGAAGCGGCCTACCCGGTCAGCGCTCTGGACGATCCTGGCCATCTGACCGGCGTGGTCCGTACAGACCTGTCTGCTCTGGCCCCATTCCTCCCTGACCGCACCGTTTCGGGTTTGGATGTTTGCCATCTGCAGTGCCACATCGGTACCGATACGTTGTCCCTAGCGCGGGCGGGGGCCCGGGTCACCGGTGTTGATTTCTCTCCGGCAGCCCTGGAATCCGCGGCTCGGCTTGCAATGCGGCTGGGGATCGAAGCGAAGTGGGTAGAGGCCGACGTACTCGAAGCCCGTGCCGCGGTGGAAGGCGATTTCGACCTGGTTTACACCAGCATCGGCACGATCACTTGGCTTCCGGACCTGGAACGCTGGGCCGGGCAGGTGGCGGCGTTATTAAGAACTGGCGGCACGTTCTACATTCGGGATGGGCATCCTTCCCTCTACACGATTGATGAGAACGCGGAGGGACTGCAGGTCCGCTACCCATACTTCGGCGACGGTCGTGCGCTGGTTTGGGACGACGATTCCACTTATGCCGGAGACGGCAAGGTGGAACACTCCAGGACTTATGAATGGGCGCATCCGATCTCCGAGATCCTCAACTCGCTAATCGGGGCCGGACTGCAAATTCTGCGCGTTGACGAGGGCAAGACGTTGCCGTGGAAATTCAGTTCGCGGATGGTTGAAGTCCCCGCCGGGTTCGCCTGGCCCGAAGCTGAGCGCGCGCTCGTGCCCTGTACCTACACGATTGTGGCAAGGAAGACGCAGAAACAGGCATAGGTGGTCCGGGAGACTGACGATCTTCCTCGGGTTCATCGCTAACGTGGCAGGCAGCGATGCCGAACCGTCCGGTCCGGTTGGCCGACGGCAGAGGAGACGACGCAAAACCAGAACGACGGCGATTGCGGCGTCCAAGTGGCGTGGCAGTAGATCGATCACGGTGAGCTTCACTCATGGAACTTACGGTGGAGCCATGGAACGCAGTTCCTACGCGCGGGTCCTCGAAGATCACCGGTGCCAACTGCCTTGTTGTGAGTGAAATTCACAAGGGGGACTCCCGCTGCTGCTGGTGCGGACAGGAATGGTCTCCTGGGATGCTGCGTCTTTTCTCCCTCGCGGTCGCCTTCTTCGGGATGCTTTGCTGTCCGACCTGGACGGCTCCTATGACGAGTTTGCCGCAGTGATCCGGCGTGCTCGCGATTCAGAAGCGCACTTCGCAGGGTGGCTGATCTGGCCCGTTACTAGCGCCGTTGCAGAGCGTGCCATCCGGGACGGGTCACCGGAGGCTTTCGATGATGCGCTGGCAATCTTAGCCTCGTTGACGGGCCGACTCTCGTCCGAGTTCGCCGTACGCCCACTGCTTCGTCATAACCTCGATCGTGCCTTATCGATTATAGGAGCGGAATGGGTGGCGTCGCGGGATGCAGATGTTCACAGGCTCGCCAGTGAGGGGACCCGGCCTTACCTTCCGTGGGCGACCAGGGTGCCGGGACTGACCGAGAAGCCCGCCGCGACGCTCGGAATCCTGTCCTCCCTCTACAGGGACGACAGCGAGTACGTGCGCCGCTCGGTGGCGAACCATCTCAATGACATCAGCCGGCACGCCCCGGATGCGGCTATCGCCACGGCGCGTACCTGGCTCGATGATGCTGATCACCAGACGAGCAAGCTTGTACGGCGTGCCCTACGAACTCTCATAAAGAAGGGGCACCCCGAAGCCTTGGCATTGATGGGTTTCCATTCTGCAACCCTGGATGTCAGCGCTCCTATCCTCGACTTCGACCAGGTCCCCATCGGGGGTGAGCTTCGTTTCACTGCCCGGATTATGAACGTTGGAAAGGAGGCATCGCGCCTTTCGATTGACTATGCAGTGCATCATCGCAAAGCGAACGGGACAACGACGCGGAAAATCTTCAAGTTGGCCGTCAGGACGGTTGCGGCCGGCGAACGGATTGAGCTGGATCGGCGGCACTCCTTTCGAGTGCTGACGACACGGTCGTATCACCCTGGCGTCCACGCTATCGAGTTACTCATTAACGGCATCAGCGCAGGGTTTACGGAGTTCTCCCTGACGCGGGGGACGCCCGGCTGAGCATGGAGGGTCTAGGCGCGGGGGACTCCTGGGACCGGCCGGTGCGACTAAAGTACTCGCCCAGGCTCGCAGGGCTCGCACCTGGATGCTCCTATGTGTGTCAACAAGGCAATCGAGCCGAGGACATGCTGCCAGCGCTCAGGCAGTTTGAGCATTGGGGAGGCAGGCAGCTTAGCGAAACATCGCGTTCGGGCCTGTCTCGAGGTGTATGGAGGCTAGACTGCCGATCATGTTGTTGGAAACCGGTACGACGCGGTTCGTCAGTGAGTCCGAATCTTCAGTACTGCGGTTCGGTGAAGAAAAACGATCGGATGGTCAGGGGGCCGGACGACGCCTGCTGTGGCAGGGGTCGGACCCCGCGTTTGAACTCTCTTGGTGGTGCGGAACCTGCCCGCTGCTGTTCAAACGTCTGGAAGGTGCAAACGAAAGATTATCGCTGCCAGAAATGCAGCAGATCCTAAACTCGGGCATCGACAGAATCGACGACGGTGTGCTCGATGCATTCACTGGACTGCTGCCCGGTGGATCCTACATTCCCATGCTTCTAAGAGTGCAGCCCGAGTTGGTCTATCCGGGCCGTAAAGGAGATTACTTCAGCGAGGAACAGGTCGATACCTGGGGCATGTCAGGATTCTGGGGTCTCCCCGAGTATCCACAAACTCCGTAGTACCGAACGTGGCAAGCACCGGTCGATCCGTCGACGCACGCATTCGAGTTCGTCGTCCCGATGGTGCCTCCTACTTGGAATGACGCCGATCGGGTGGAAGCGTACGCCCAGGAACTTTTGGGCTCGTCTGAGCTCACGGCCGTTGCAGTGTCGATCCTTGACGTTCGTCAGCCGGCGATGGACCACGGCACCGACTACTACGCCCACTGGGGTATTACTCATTTTCTACTCGATGGACACCACAAAATGCAGGCCGCCGCAGAAGCGCAGCGTCCGCTGCAGCTGCTGTCATTGCTCTCGGTTGAAGGCAGTCTCGCTGATGCGTCCGATGTAGAACGGATTGTCGAACTACGGGCCAAGCCTCCCGCACGTAGGAATGCCGCAGCGCCTCGTTGAACTGTATGAATGGAGTGCTCGGCCACTCATCAAGACGGGAACTTGGCAGTTTGTTCAGTCAGCCATTGGCGGTAGGTCTTCGCGAGATTGTCGTTCCGGATGAGGCCTCGTTCGAGGCGGGATATGACGGAGGGCCACTGGCTCAGAGCGCCGGCCGCACTGGCTAAGGTAACGCCTATTTCGTTGCGCCTCTGGCGCAAGTCCGCGTTGTTTGGCGCTGGTTGAGAGAGGCATTCCCGCAAGACTTGGGGGAGCCCCCTAGCGACTACTGGCACCTCTGCGTATCAAGCTTGGTCGTGACCAGCCTTGAAGGAGCAGCTCCTCATCCCGGCCAGCACCGGATCCTCAGGCGGAGGTGACGGCTTGGCAGGCCCGGGCGAGAGAACGTGCCAGGTGTAACCTTTGCTTCATGAATCCCTTGGGCCCCCGAAAGGTCAACGCCGAGCTTGAAAGACTCCTGCAGGGACGTCCTAACTTCAGATTTCACTTTTCCAAGAGCCAAGTGGCAGCGAGCCTTTGGGACTACGGGGAAGACGAACTCGCCAAACAGGCACTCGCGATGTCCTGTGAAGATCTCGCTGATATCCAAGCCATAGCTGCATGGTTCGAGGATCCTTCGTATCCGCTCCCGCTTAGCGGACAGCAAATTTCCCACAATCACGTGGTCGCCTTCGCGGCAATTACCCTATATCAAGGCAGTCCGCGGCCACTCATCCGCACCCGCCGTCGGCCCGAGAGGGACCGGCCGGAAATGTATCGGTCAGAGCCGCCTGACCCTTCTTCCGCCTAGTTACCGGTGATGATCGTCAAAGATCATCGGTGGGCAGCATTATTCGCTTCAAGACTACTCAGCGTCATGCCGACTACTCGCGATAGGGCGTCAACGCAGCGTAACGAGAACACCCTTCTCCTGTGTTGTCGGTGTGGAGGAATGCGACTTGGTAGCTGTAGCCGAGTGCGTCGGCGACAAGTGGCGGCGGCGTGACGGCGAGGTGTTCGTCCAAGGCGGCTCAGCGCGTTGGCGCGGCACGACGCGCCGTGGCTGCTCGGTCGGCGCTTGAATGCCCCGCCACAAGGGCTCATTAGAGATACAGCCCAGAGCGTAGTGGGAGAGGGCCTGGTTGTTTCATCTGATGAGATATGCAGAATGCAACTTTACATAATGTAGATTATCGGCGTTGAAAGTAGGACGAGTTCAAACAGATGAGAGAACCCGTCCATAGGCGTTTTCCTGTGTTTTCGCAGGTACCAGCCATTGGTGCTTCTGCGCTAAATGCCTGTCCCTGAGATGGGTCCTGATCTAGCTGGCGAAGACGCTCATTGTTTGCCGTATTTGCGGTGGACTGCCTGTTTGCTCACGCCCAGGCACAACGCAATCGCTTCCCAGGAAAGGCCGGCCTGACGCGCCTTCCGAACCAAAGAAGCTTCAGTCCTGCCGACTTCCTTGTGCAGTTCAGCTACGGCGTAGAGTGCCTCGGCAGGTCCTTTTCCATCCATTGACGCAACGAGTGTTTTCATGCGTTCCACCTCCATGCGTCAACACTAGTTGACGAGATCCCGGGCGTCAATATTCGTTGACGCCCGGAAGTGGTCACCCGCCGACGTAGGCGGCAAGGTGCTCGCCGGTGAGTGTCGGCTTGGTGGCCACCAGCTCCGCCGGCGTTCCCTCGAAAACGATCCTGCCGCCGTCGTGCCCCGCTCCCGGGCCCAGGTCGATTATCCAGTCCGCATGGGCCATCACGGCCTGATGGTGCTCTATGACGATCACTGACTTCCCGGAATCCACCAGCCGGTCCAGCAGGCCGAGGAGCTGTTCGACATCGGCCAGGTGCAGCCCTGTGGTGGGTTCATCCAGAACGTAAACCCCGCCCTTTTCAGCCATCTGGGTAGCCAGTTTGAGCCGTTGGCGTTCACCGCCGGACAGCGTGGTGAGTGGCTGGCCGAGGCTTAGGTAGCCGAGTCCGACGTCCGCCAACCGCTCGACGATTTTGTGGGCAGCGGGAACGCGCGACTCCCCCGTATTGAAGTAGTCCAGGGCTTCAGTCACGGGAATCGAGAGGACCTCGCTGATGTCCTTGCCGCCCAGCTTGTACTCCAGCACGTCGGCCTGGAAGCGTTTGCCGTCACACTCCACGCAGGTGGTGGCAACGCCGGCCATCATCGCCAGGTCGGTGAAGGTGACACCGGCACCATTACACGTCGGACAGGCGCCCTCGGAGTTGGCGCTGAACAATGCGGGCTTGACACCATTGGCCTTCGCGAAAGCCTTGCGGACAGGTTCCAGGAGGCCGGTGTAGGTTGCCGGGTTGCTTCTACGGGAACCCCTGATGCCCGTCTGGTCCACCGTTACCACGCCTTGACGCCCCGATACCGAACTCCTGATCAGCGAACTCTTGCCGGAACCGGCCACCCCGGTCAGAACGCAGAGCACACCCAACGGGATATCTACGTCGACGTTCTGCAGGTTGTTGGCGTTGGCTCCCCGGATTTCCAGTTTGCCGCTGGACTTCCTGACTGTCGCCTTAAGTGCTGCCCTGTCGTCGAAATGACGGCCGGTCAGCGTGCCGCTCTCCCGCAGCCCCTCCACCGTGCCTTGGTAGCAGACGCTGCCTCCCGCGGTGCCGGCGCCCGGACCAAGGTCGACGACGTGATCGGCAATCGCGATGGCCTCTGGTTTGTGCTCGACCACCAGAACCGTATTGCCTTTGTCACGAAGGCGTTGCAGGAGCCCGTTCATCCGCTGGATGTCGTGCGGGTGCAGCCCGATCGTCGGTTCATCGAACACGTAGGTGACGTCGGTGAGCGAGGAACCCAGATGGCGGATCATCTTGGTTCGCTGGGACTCGCCGCCGGAAAGCGTCCCGGAAGGCCGGTCCACACTGAGGTATCCCAAGCCGATCTCAACGAATGAATCGAGGGTCTCCCCCAGTGCCTCAAGCAACGGCGCCACCGACGGCTCGCTCAGACCCCGCACCCAAACGGCGAGGTCGCTGATCTGCATGGCGCAGGCGTCCGCAATGTTGATGCCCTTGATTTTCGAGGAGCGTGCTGCCTCGCTGAGCCGGGTGCCATTGCACTCCGGACAGGTGGTGAAGGTAATGGCCCGGTCCACAAATGCCCGAATATGCGGCTGCATCGCTTCGCGGTCCTTGACCAGCATCGACTTTTGGATCTTCGGGATCAGCCCTTCGTACGTCAGGTTGATGCCCTCGACTTTGATCTTGACCGGCTCCTTGTAGAGGAGATCGTGGAGTTCTTTCTTGGTGAACTTCGCAATGGGTTTGGCCATGTCGAAGAAGCCGGAACCGCTAAAAATACGGCCGAACCAGCCGTCCATGCTGTAGCCGGGGATAGTGAGTGCGCCTTCACCCAGTGACTTGCTGTCGTCATACAGTGCGGACAGGTCAAAGTCAGTCACTGAGCCCATTCCCTCGCAGCGGGGACACATGCCTCCCGTGATGCTGAAGCTGCGCCGCTCCTTGGTGGTCTGGCCGGCCTTTTCGATGGTGACGGCCCCGGCGCCGCTGATCGATGCGACGTTGAACGAGAAGGCCTGCGGCGATCCAATGTGCGGCTGGCCCAAGCGGCTGAAGATGATGCGCAGCATGGCGTTGACGTCTGTAGCCGTGCCAACGGTGGACCGCGGATTGGCACCCATCCGCTCCTGGTCCACGATGATTGCCGTGGTCAGACCTTCCAGCAGGTCCACGTCCGGCCGGGCCAGCGTAGGCATGAAGCCCTGCAGGAAGGCGCTGTAGGTTTCGTTAATCATGCGCTGCGACTCCGCGGCGATGGTGTCAAACACCAGGGAGCTCTTTCCTGACCCCGAAACGCCAGTGAATACAGTAAGCCGGCGCTTCGGGATCTCGATACTGACGTCCTTGAGGTTGTTCTCACGTGCCCCCTGCACACGAATCAGGTCGTGAGTATCTGCAGTGTGGACCGTTTGCTGCCCCGTGTTCGTGTCCGTGCCCGTCGCCGTGCTCATCGTGTCTCCATCTGCTAAATGGGCCCGCCAACGCCGTCGCCGGCGGGCCCGCTGGCTCTATCTAAACAGTCTTTGCCTTTTCGGATCAGGAGAGCTCATTGATTCGGATCATGTTGCCGGCGGGATCCCGGAAGGCGCAGTCGCGAATCCCGTATGTCTGCTGGGTCACTTCCTGCACCACTTCAGCACCGCTGGCTGCCAGGCGTTCGAACGTGCCGTCCAGGTCAGTGGTCCCCAGGACTATGCGGGCATAGTTGCCCTTGGCCATCAGCTCGGCGATAGTGCGGCGTTCGTCATCGGTCAGTCCGGGATCGGCTGCAGGTGGTTCCAGGACAATGGCCGTCTGCGGCTGGTCCGGTGGACCGACGGTGATCCAGCGCATGCCGCCATATCCGACGTCGTTGCGCACCTCGAATCCGAGGGTGTCCCGATAAAACGCCAAGGAGGCATCGGGGTCATTGTGCGGGAGGAATGTCCAATGGATTGAAAGGTTCATGCGGCTCAGTCTAGGTGGGCTCCAACAGCCGGTACTTCTTGATTCCTGACCGGTCTGGTGACCAGTTTTACTACGCACGATGGCATGCCTTGCGTGGCACGCGCCCGGCGCTTGTAGACACTGGGCGGGACGCCCACCAGCTCAGAGAACCTGGTACTGAAGGTTCCGAGTGAGGAACAACCGACGGCGAAGCACACGTCTGTGACGGACAAATCGGTCTGCCGTAAGAGAGACATCGCCCGCTCGATCCGCCGGGTCATCAGATAGCTGTACGGCGGCTCCCCGTAAGCACTACGGAACTGCCTGCTGAGATGTCCCGCTGACATGTTTATACCGCGGGCGAGCGCGTCGACGTTTAGCGGCTGCGCGTACTCCCGGTCTATCCGGTCCCGGACCCGCCGCAGCAGTGCCAGGTCGCGTAGGCGCTGGGCATCAACGGGAATTGTGGGCACGTGCGCGATACTGCCACTCGTCATGCACATTGTCCAGCATGTTGAACGCGGGCTAGTACCGCCAAAACGCAGCACCATGAGCCAGTCGCGGGTAACGGTCGACGTGAAAAGTGCCCGCGCAACTCCGGGTCAGCTGTACCGGGTCGCGGAGACACTTTCGGTGAAAAGGTGCGGCAGGGGCGCCTGAAATGGGGTTTTGCCCGTTCAGGCATTGTCTTCCGGCCGATGCTGGCCAAGAATGAAGCAATGACTGTTTACGTGAGGTCGCTCGAAACCGCAGTTCCGGCAACGGTGTTGATCCAGCACGAGGCGCGCGACGTTTTCGCTGCCCAGCCCGGGCTGACCCGGTTGGGGACGAGGCTTGTTTCCACATGTTTTGACTCTGCTGCCATTGATACCCGGTACACGGCTGTCAGGGAACTCAGCATGGATCACCGGACCGACCATCCGCAGTTCTTCGATCCGGCCACGGGGCTGCTGCTCAACCCAAGCACCAAGGTTCGCAACGATATTTTCGCGACGGAAGCGACCAAGCTTTTTATTCAAGCGGCACGCAACGCGCTTGACGCTTGCGCCGGTGCCGGTCCGCAAGACGTCACCCACCTGGTCACGGTGTCCTGCACCGGATTCTTTAACCCCGGCCCCGACTACAAGATCGTCCGCGAGCTGGGCATGAAGCCGTCGGTGCAGCGCTTTCATCTCGGTTTTATGGGATGTTATGCGGCGTTTCCGGCCCTGCGTGCAGCCAAGCACTTCTGCGAGGCAGATCCTGATGCAGTGGTACTGGTGGTGTGCGCCGAACTCTGCTCGCTCCATGTCCGTGCCTCTAACGATCCTGACACCATCATGGGATCGGCTCTTTTTGCGGACGGCGCAGCAGCCGCCGTGGTCAGCGCCCGCGACTTCGACGGCGAGCCCCCGCTGTTGAGCCTTGACCAGATGGAGACGGTCCTGACGCCGGTGGGCGAAGAATCCATGGCCTGGAACATCGGTGACCACGGATTCGAGATGATCCTGGGGAACTACGTACCGCACATCATTGAAGAACACATTACCGGCGCCCTGGAGCCCTACTTCGGCCCTGGTGGCAGGTTGAGCGGCACGCCCTACCAGAGCGTTCCGCACTGGGCCATCCACCCCGGCGGGAGAAGCATTCTGGACAAGGTTCAGCACCGGCTGGAGCTGACAGAGGAACAATTGGTTCCTGCGCGTGAAGTGCTGAGGAACTACGGAAACATGAGCAGCTCAACTGTGCTGTTCGTCATCAGGAACATCCTGGAACAGCCCGGCGGTGCGGGTGAACAGATGTGTTCCATGGCGTTCGGCCCCGGCCTTACGGTTGAAACGGGACTGTTCACGAAGCTTCGGAGCCTCTCCCCTACCCTCGAAGCATCCGGCCGCGATGCCGCCGCACCCGCGGCGATCAGCAAAACAGTCGATGAAGATGATGCTCGAGCCATAGCGGGCACCGGGCACCTGTCCCCGGCAACGGTTGACTCCTACCCATGATGCTGGACCACCGCGCGGTGAACGATCGCGAAAGGATGGACAGTCCGGACTGCGATTTGGCCACGCTGCGCAGGACCTATCAACAATTTCCCCTGGTCAACAGGGCTTTCGCGGGGTGGTCAGCGGTGTACCGCAGGTATCTTCGTCCGCGGTTGTCCGCGGACGTTCCCACCACACTCCTGGACCTTGGCTGCGGCGGTGGCGATGTTGCGCTGCATCTGGACAGCCTCGCCCGGCGGGACGGGTTACGGCTCAGCGTTACCGGTGTCGATCCCGATCCCCGGGCCATGGATTTCGCCCTGGGCCGTCCGGGCCGCGAGCGCGTGACCTTCCGCCAGGCGGCAGGCCGGGAGCTGGTGGCGGAGGGGAAGACCTTCGACCTGGTGATTTCCAATCACGTCCTCCACCATTTAGGTCCCCGGGAGTTCGGGGACTTCCTGCGGGAATCGGAGCAGCTGTCCCGGCAGCTTGTTGTGCACAACGACCTGCGCCGCCATCCGGCCGCCTATGTTCTTTTCGGCCTTGCCGCACTGCCCCTGCGGGGCTCGTTCATCCGCGAAGACGGGTTGACGTCCATTCGGCGGAGCTATACGCCGGGCGAGCTCGCGGCAGTCGCGCCGTCGTCGTGGCAGGTTGTTCCCATCCGGCCGTTCCGTCAGTTGCTGCTCACCGCCCGTGATGCCCCTGCGGACGTCCATGATTGACGTCGCCATTGTTGGTGGCGGTCCGGTGGGCCTCTATCTGGCGAGCCTGCTGCTGCAGGAGGGCATTAGCGTCAGGGTATTCGAACAAAGGCTCGAACGCAGCGGCCACTCCCGGGCTATCGGAATTCATCCCCCGGCGCTGGAAGCCCTGGATCGGATTGGCTGCTCGGACGCCCTGATCCGCGGGGGCGTCGCTATCAGTTCGGGACTTGCTTTCAGCAACGGCCGCCGGCTCGCCAACATGGACTTCTCGGTATTGCCGTCCCGCTATCCGTTTGTGCTTTCCAGTCCACAGGTGCAGACCGAGGCAGTGCTGGAAGCGCGGGTGGCAATGCTCGACGCCGGCGCGTTGCGGCGCGGTGCCCGGGTGGTCGGTTGCGTGGACCGCAGCGGCCGCGTGGACATTGCAGTGACCGTCACCGATGGTGCTCGCGGAGGGGAAGAGCAGACGGAACAGGTTCAGGCCCGCTGGTGTGTTGTGGCGGCAGGCGCCCGGTCATCGCTGCCACAGGAAGGACCTGCCGCCCAGGAAAGGATTCGGCAGCGGGAGTACAGGGACTCCTACATCATGGGCGATTTCGCCGATTCCACGGGCTTTGGCAGCACGGCCGTCCTGTTCCTGGAACCTAACGGGATTGTGGAATCGTTCCCGTTGCCTGGAAACATCAGGCGGTGGGTAGCCCGGGTGGATGACTACACACCGGAGCCTACCGCCCACTGGCTGGCCGGCGTCGTGAATGCCCGGACAGGGGCGGCGCCGGACGTGGGGTCATGTTCCATGGTCAGTAGCTTCCGCGTCCGGAGCGGCATACTTCCCAGGCTCCTGAACACACGCACGGCCATGATTGGCGACGCCGCTCACGAGGTTAGTCCCATTGGCGGGCAGGGCATGAACCTGGGCTGGCTTGATGCAGCGGAGCTTGCCCCCATCATCGCGCTGGACCTCCGCGGCTCCGCCACGGATACTGCCGCCCGCCACTTTGAGCATTCCCGCCGCCGGGCGGCACGCCGTGCCGCCTTCCAGTCAGAGATCAACATGATGCTGGGCCGTCCAGGTCCCGTTCCTTTGCTGGCCCTGCGGAACAGGATCATTGGCGGGCTGGCCGGCATTCCGGCAGTGAACAGGTACATGGCTCAACGGTTCACCATGCAGTAACAGTCCGCTACGCCAGGAAGGAAGCGGCTGCCACAGAGTCTTCAGTCATCCTGGTGGTAGCAGTCATAGCTGCTCTGGCGGTAGATCAGGCCGTCCCGGACGCCGAACACCGAGCAGGTCTTGGCCCGGATCAGCTGGCCGCGGTCCCAGTAGCGCAGGTCCATCAGGGACGTGGCGGACCAATCGACCTCCAACACCACGTTGACGCCGTCGGAGGTGCTGCCGGTGACATCAAACCGCTGGTCCTTGACCACTTCCCGGCTTGCGTCCGCTCCTTCCAGTACCTGTTCGAGGGACCGGACGGCGCCTTCGGGCGAGAGGAGGTTCGGTGCCTCGGTCAGCTGGAAATCCGAGGCCAGGAACGGCCGGATGTCAGCAGAACCTCCCCCGGCTTCTATGGTCCTCACAAATTCCAACACCCGGCTGAGGGCATCATCAGGCGAGCTCAAGTGTTCCGTCATAAACCCGACACTAGCCGATCCGGAGGCCGCAATTCCTCTGGCCCGGCCCCTCCCCTGGGCCTAGACTGCGCTGTATGCGGGTCTCTGCGGCGGAATCAAAAGCTGCGACGACGGGCCGGCGGCTAATGGCACGGGCGGCTGCCGCAGCGGCCTGTGTTGCGATAGCCTCCTGCTCGCCCGCTGCAGGCCCCCCGGACACCGGGCAGACCGGCACGGCGCAGCATGCTTACACGATCGAAGTTAACCAGTCCCGCTCCGACTACGGAACGCGGGTCATAGAGCTGTTAGCCACGAATAATGGTGCCGGTCCCGTGACGGTTGCGTCCCTCTCCCTGGACAGTGGTCTTTTTGCCGCTCCGGTGACGTGGACGGCCGACGGCGACGGCACAGTCCTGCCGCCCGGCCAGCCCAAGAGTCTGGTCACGGAGCTTCCGGAACCTGAGTGCGTCGAGCCTGAACGGGACCCGCCGCAGTCGGCCTTGTCTGCCCGCCTTGAATTGAGGGGCCACGGTACGGTGGCCGCAACCTCCGTGACAGATGCCTTCGGCGTCCTGGAGCGGAACCGGGCGGAACAATGCCTCACCGAAACCGTAAAGGCGATTGCCGCCGTCGAACTCCTCCCGCAGCTCCAATCTGGAACAACAGGGACTGCAACGCTCCTGCTCGCCATCACACCCGTCGCGGAGGGTGCTGCCCCAACAGGCGATGAATTGGTGATAGAGCGGATTCTTGAAACCACCCTGCTGGCTGCCGATCCTCTGGCACCGTGGCCGGAAGGAATTTACGTCCGGCCGGGGGACGCACCCCGGACTGTCCTGTTGCGGGTTCGCCCCGCACGCTGCGATCCGCACGCCGTAGCAGAAGACAAAGTGGGCACCCTGATCCCACTGGCAGTGTCCGTGGGTGGCCAGAGCGGCACCATCAAGGTGGCGGCCGGACAGCAGCTCAAGGGTGCCATCCACGACTTCGTCAGCATGGCCTGCACGCCCGGATAGGATATTGGCCATGAGCCAGCCCGCCGAATTCCGCGATTCACCTTTCAGTCCCAGTGCAGCGGGCATCCGGGAATCGATCCTTGGTTTGCTGGACGCCGGGGTTCTTCCGCCGATCGTCCAGGCAGGTCATCCGGCTCTGCGGCAGCCAGCCGTCGAATTTGACGGACAGCTCCCGGACACCGAGCTGGCACGCTTTATAGAGCTGATGCGAGCGGTCATGCATGAGGCCCCTGGTGTGGGGCTGGCTGCTCCCCAACTGGGTATTCCCCTGCAGTTGGCCGTTCTCGAAGACCTTTATCCGCTTGACCCGGAGGTTGCTGCAGCACGGAGCCGGCACCCGCTGGAGTTCTTTGCCATGCTCAACCCGCGGTATCAACCCTTGGGCCCGGCAACAGCGGCCTTTTACGAAGGGTGCCTATCGCTGAACGGGTTGCAGGCCGTCGTTGTCCGCCCCGAGCGGGTGGCGCTGGACTACCTGACCCCTGATGGCACGGCCCTTCACCGCGAGTTCGAGGGCTGGCAGTCCCGCATCGTCCAACATGAAACAGACCACCTGGCCGGAGTCCTGTACATCGACAAGGCCGAACTCCGATCGTTGAGTACCAATTCCGAGTACGCAGCCCGCTGGGCAGAGCCGGGCATCGGCCGCGCCAGCGAGGCCTTGGGCTTCATCCGCGAGGCCTAGGATTGAAGCCATGCCTGCCCACCCCAAGCTTGCCCTGCTGTGCCCGGTCTGCCGGGAGCCCCTCGCCTTTTCTGCAGCAGGGGACGCGGGTGGACCAGCCTCCCTGCACTGCCAGGCGGGCCACCGTTTCGACGCCGCCAGGCAGGGCTATTTCAATTTCCTGGTAGGTAAGGGAACGGTTTTTGAGGCGGACTCTGCTGCGATGGTGACCGCCCGCCACGACTTCCTGGCCAGCGGACACTACGACGCACTGGCTGAAGCTGTTGCCGCGGCCGTTTCCCCCGCCCTGACGCGAGAATCCCCGCTGATCCTCGATTCCGGTACCGGCACCGGGCACTATCTCCGCAGGGTCCTGGACAGTACGCCCGCTGCTGCCGGCCTAAGGGCCCTGGCCATGGACATTTCCAAGTTTGCCGTCCGGCGGGCTGCCCGGCTCAACCCGGAGGCCATGAACATGGTGGCAGACATCTGGCAACCCCTTCCAATTGCTGACCGGACCGTAGATGCAATCATGGTGGTCTTCGCGCCACGCAATGCCGCAGAATTTGCCAGGGCACTACGGCCGGAAGGACTCCTGGTGGTGGTCACTCCGAGGCCGGGCCATCTTTCGGAAATAGCCACAGCCATGGGAATGCTTGGGATAGAGCAGGGCAAGGACGATCGGCTGGCCGGACAGTTGGCCGGCCGGTTCGAAAAACTGGGCTTCGAGGACCTGGATGTGGCTATGGACCTGGCCGTCAGCGAAATAGCGGACCTTGCATATATGGGTCCGGCAGGCCATCACCTGAACCGTGCTTCCCTGAGTACTGCGTTGTCCGGGGATGGCACCACCCGGGTGACAGCTCAGTTCAGGATCACGACGTTCCGGCCGCTCCCTGCCTGAAGTCGTGCATTAGGATCCAGGGCGCTGGAGGTCACAACTTGGCCACGTTCAGCCTGGTTCCAGGACTGCCCTGCCCTCTCCGGCCGTGGCGCATTACGATGAATATGCCGCGGTTTCCTTATGGACGCGGAATTGCAAGGGGGAAGAAATGTTTGAATGGATTGGTCAAAACTGGTGGGCCCTCTGGCTCACCCTGTTCCTGGCGTTTGCCGTCATCGAAATGCTCACCCTCGACCTGTTTTTCATCATGCTCGGAGCTGGTGCCCTGGCTGGCCTGGTTACTGAACTGGCGGGCGGGGAGTTCTGGCTCCAGATCGTCGCCTTCTGCGTCGTCTCGCTGCTGATGATCGCCTTTATCCGTCCCGTAGCGCTGGCGCACCTGAAGAAGGGTCCAGCGGAGCAGCGCAGCAACATCGACCGGCTGATCGGTGAGACAGCGCTGGTGCTGGAACCGGTGACCGCCAACGGTGGCCGGGTGAAAATCGGCGGGGACGTATGGAGTGCCCGCTCCGCCGCCGGAACCATCGCTGCCGGCGAAGGCGTGATCGTGGCAGCCATTGATGGGGCCACGGCAGTTGTCACGGCTCCAACGGACCCTGCGGTCAACTAATCATTGTTCTGCCCGCCGGGCAGGATTGTTGAACAAGCTACGGCTACAGCTTCACTTATCAAAACTGGGGAATGAAGGAGATGTATGGATAACGCCGGAGGAGTCGCCGCAACAGTGGTGCTGCTGGTTCTGATTGTATTCGTGATTATTGTTTTGGTCCGCTCGGTGCGGATCATCCCTCAGGCGAGGGCCGGCGTCGTCGAACGCCTTGGAAAGTACCAACGCACGCTTCTCCCGGGCCTGACCATCCTCATCCCGTTCGTTGACCGGCTGCTGCCGCTGCTGGACCTGCGCGAGCAGGTCGTGTCGTTTCCGCCCCAGCCCGTTATCACCGAAGACAACCTGGTGGTCTCCATTGACACCGTCGTCTACTTCCAGGTCACGGACCCGCGCGCAGCCACCTATGAGATCGCCAATTACATCCAGGCGGTTGAGCAGCTGACCACCACGACGCTGCGTAATGTGGTGGGTGGGCTCAACCTTGAAGAGGCTCTGACATCGCGTGACCAGATCAACGGCCAACTCCGTGGAGTCCTGGATGAAGCCACCGGCCGGTGGGGTATCCGTGTTTCACGCGTGGAACTCAAGGCCATTGACCCGCCCCACTCCATCCAGGACTCGATGGAAAAGCAGATGCGCGCCGAACGTGACCGCCGTGCAGCCATCCTCACCGCCGAAGGCACCAAGCAGTCCGCCATCCTGACGGCCGAGGGCCAGCGGCAGGCTTCCATTCTGGCTGCAGAGGGCGACGCGAAAGCCGCGATCCTGCGCGCCGACGGCGAAGCACAGGCCATCCAGAAGGTCTTTGGCGCCATCCACGCCGGCAACCCGGACCAGAAGCTTCTGGCCTACCAGTACCTGCAGACCCTGCCGAAACTGGCCGAGGGTACCTCCAACAAGTTGTGGATCATTCCCAGCGAAGTTGGCGAAGCGCTCAAGGGTATCGGCAGCGCCCTTGGAGGCGTCGCGGCCGAGGACAAGTCCGGTCAGGGAAAGTCCGGCCAGGGCATCTTCGGCAGCGGTTCGGGATCGGAGACGACCGCTCCGTAACCACTGCTCCGCTGATCCGGGTCTCTGCGCGCTCCGCGTAGGGGCCCGGATTTTGCTGTGAGGACAGGTTTTCCGTATAATGAAATATTTGTCCGGTTCGGTCATTCGAGCCGGAACAAGAACGCTTCGCAGGACGTTGAATCTAGCATGATGCAGCGTTGTGCACATCATAGCCCGGCGATGATTTCGGTTGCCGGCTAGCGCGGGGTTATAGCCTCGCGAACCGAACAGAGGGAGAAATCATGAGCGATCGCAGCCTGCGGGGAATGCGCCTGGGCGCGCAGAGCATGGAGACCGAATCCGGCGTTGAACCGGCTCCGCGTCAGCGTGTCGAGTACCGGTGTGAAGACGGCGAACAGGTGTTCGTCACGTTCTCTTCCGAGGCCGAAATTCCCCCCGTTTGGGTTTCAAAGACAGGCAAGGAAGCCCTGCTCGTTGACGGTGAGCGTCCTGACACCAGCAACGAAAAAGCTGTGCGCACCCACTGGGACATGTTGCTGGAACGCCGGAGCCTTCCGGAACTTGAGCAGATCCTCGAGGATCGCCTGACCATTCTGCGCGAACGCCGTGGAGAGCGTCGCAGCGCCTGATTGCCCCCCCCCTTTTTCAGAGGGACACAAAAGCGGGCCTGCCGTAACAACCGTTACGGCAGGCCCGCTTTTTCGTTCCAGCCTGCTTTGGTCCCTTAGACCGGACTACTTGGCTGCCTTACCTGTCAGCTTGTTCCAACGTGCTGCCAGACCCCATCTGGTGACGTTGAGCATGGCCTCGACCACAATGTTGCCGCTCATCTTCGACGCCCCGAGTTCACGCTCCACGAAGGTGATGGGCCGCTCTACGATGGTCAGCCCCAGCTTGGCCACCCGCCAGGCCAGGTCCACCTGGAAGCCGTACCCCACGGACTCGACCTCCGACAGGTTCAACTTTTCAAGCGTGGTGCGGCGGAACGCGCGGTAGCCGCCAGTGACGTCCTTGATGCTCAGCCCCAGCATGAGGCGTGCATACAAGCTTCCCGTCCGGGAAATAAGCTGGCGGTGGAACGGCCAGTTGACGACGCTGCCGCCGCTGACCCACCTCGAACCCATGGCGAGGTCAGCGCCGTCCTCGATGGCATCGAGCAGCAGCGGAAGCTGCTCCGGCTGGTGCGAACCGTCCGCATCCATCTCCACCAGGACGTCATAGCCAGCCTCAAGACCCCACTGGAATCCCGCGATGTAGGCCGCGCCCAGGCCTTCCTTACCCCTACGGTGCAGCACATGGACCTGCTGGTCTTCCGCGGCGATGCTGTCCGCAAGCTGGCCGGTACCGTCCGGGCTGTTGTCGTCAACGACCAACACATCCGACTCCGGAACGGCCGTCCTCAGGCGGCCAAGGGTCCGCGGCAGCGACTCCAACTCGTTATAGGTAGGGATGATGGTCAGGACGCGCACAGAGGGCCTTTCCGAAAGGGGACGATCAACACGGCAGGAACCGGAACAGCCGGGTCCAAGCACAAATCCCCATTATAGGGCCACGAAGGCAGGCCCACAGGCGCGGGCCGGTTCCGTGGTGCCGCGCTGCACGGCCTTCGAAACTGTTCTCTGCGCCTGTGGACCTGCCCCGGTAGCTACAGCTTGCTCCCCGGCCCGATCGGTTTGGCCGAAACGTCCTGGTCTGGGCCCAAGCCCGCCGTAGCCGGGCGGAAACCGGTATTGTCCCCCACCCGTTGAGGCACAATGCTACGTGCTGCAGGACAGCTGTCAACCGGTCCCCCACCAGCCGCGACAGGCGTCGCTGCAGCTCAGCGAGCCGTCTCCGGTGGAGAAGTTTCTTGACCCGCGGCAAAGATGACGAGTCCTGTCAGCCCTTGGGAAGGTCCCCGGAGGAATAGATCTCAACGCCGTCGCGTACCGTCTGCAGGCAGACCGGATCACTGCCGGTATCCAGGGCCGGCAGCAAAGGGGTCCGGGCGCGGGGATCGGTACTCCAGGACTGCACCCTGCCATCGGAAACCTGGACCATCAGTTCCTCCACCTCCCAGACGGCGAAACTTGCAGGTGCTCCCGGCACCAGCTGTCCCGCCATGGGGTTTGAGTAGCGAGCAGCCCGCCAGCCTGCCCTGGTATGGCCCAGGAACGCGGCGCGGGCGGAAACCTGTGCCTCCGGGTTGTGATGCTCCACGCACGCCCGGACACTGGACCAGGGCCGCAGTGGCGTGACGGGGCTGTCACTGCCGAAAGTGATGGGCACCCCTGCGGAGTAGAAGGATGCGAAGGGGTTCATAGACTTGCTCCGGCCGCCAAGGCGTTGTTCGTACAGGGCCCCGGTGCCGCCCCACAACGCATCGAAAGCAGGTTGCGCACTGACGGACACGGAGTAACGCGCCAATCTCTTAACGGCGTCGTCATCGGCCATCTCAACGTGCTCAAAGCGGTGGCCCGCCGCCCGGACGCGGCTCTCACCCACCTGGGCTGCAGCACCGTCCAGGGCTTCCAGGGCGACATCCAGGCCGGCGTCGCCAATCACGTGGAAGCCGCCCTGAATGCCCAGCAGCGAGCAAACAGCCAGATGTGTAGTGGCCTCATCCACAGAGAGGTATAGCGAGCCACGGTGTCCTGCCGCATCCGAATAGTCCGAGCGGAGGGCTGCCGTGCGCGATCCAAGTGAGCCGTCAATGTTCAGGTCACCGGCAAGACCGCGGACCGGAGCACCCAAGCTGGACAGCAGGGCACGGGCCTGGTCTTCGGAGGTGGCGAGTTCGGCCCAGTACGCCAGGATCTCGGGCCCGGTGACAGGCGCGTTGTTCCAGTCCACCGCCAGGCGCAGGTCTTCGGGGCTGGAGATGTTCGGCCCGGCCATCTCGGCAAGGGCCACGTAGCCCTGTGCGCCGGCTTCCCGGAGTGCGTGTTCCTGGAAGGCCTTCCGCGCGGACTCCGGCAGGTCCCGGGTGAACCGGCGGGCAGCCACGTGGGCGTCCCTGACGACCGTTGAGCCTCCGGAGTAGCCATCGAGCCCTTTCAGGTGGGCAGCCGCAGCCAGTGACGGTGACACCAGTGCCGAATGCACATCAATCCGCGCCAGATAGAGGGGCCGCCCCGCAGCGGCACGCTCCAGTTGTTCCGGCGTCGGAAGTTCCGGGCTGGGCCAGGTGGATTCATCCCAACCGTGTCCCAGGATAATTCCCTCACCTGCCGCAGCCCGCACTGACACGGCGTCCAGGAGCTCTGCGGCCGACCTGACCTGCCCCAGTTGCAAGCCCGACAGGGCGATGCCGGTCTCAGTCAGATGGATGTGCGAATCTACGAAACCGGGCGCAACAAGGGCGCCCTGGAGATCAACAATGTCCATGGAAGCGTCGGCAATCGAGGAGGCCGCCTGCTCCGACCCCACCCACGCCACCTGGCCGTCGTCAACCAGCATCGCGGAAGCGAAGGGATCAGCGGCGGTGTAGACCGAACCGTTCCGGTAGAGGACCACGCGTCGTTCTGGACGGGCGGCAGGGCTGTGTTGGGTGGCTGTCATGGCAGGCGGACTCCTTGGATTGCACACACCGGGGTGGTGGCTCTGTGGTTATGCGTTGGGCGGCTGGGTGCAGGCCGGTCAGGTCACGGCTGAATACGCCACCACTCCCCTGCGGATCTTTCTGATGGCTTCGGTGCAGAGCCGGGCCAGCCGTGGTTCGAGCCCGGGAATGCCGGCCAGCTGGTCCAGGAGGTCGATAACCTGCTTCACCCAGCGGACAAAGTCCCCCGCCGCCAGATCGGTTCCGCGCAGCACCTCCTGCAGGTGCTTGCCCTTGGCCCACTTGTAGAGCGGCCAAATCAACCCCAATTCAGGCTCGCCCGTCAGCGGCAGTTTCTTCTGTTCCTCGAGGTCCTCCAGGGCGGACCACTCCTGGACCATGATGTCCACGGACGTTTCGAGGGAGACGCTGGGCATCCGGGGCCGCAGCCCGCCCTCCTCCCGCCGGGCCTGAAAGACCAGGGCGGAGGCAACGGCTGCGAGTTCGACGGCGTCGAGGTCGTCAAAGGCGCCCAGCCGCAGCGCCTGTGAAATCAGCAGGTCCTTCTCACCGTAGATGCGACGCAGCCGTTGGCCGTCCCGGCTGATGGACAGCTCGCCGTCGTCCCGCGTTTCAAGGTAGCCATAGGCTGCCAGGACATCACAGACCCTATCGAAGGTCTTGGCGATGGTGTTGGTCCTTGACTGGATCTGCCGGACCAGGCCGTCCGCCTCGCGGCGGAGTTTCCACCAGCGCTCGGACCAGCGGGCATGGTCCTCCCGTTCGCTGCAGCCATGGCAGGGATGGGCGCGAAGTGCCTTTCGGAGCTCCACGATGCGCTTTTCCTGGTCGGCAGAGCCTGACCCGCCGGCGAATGCGTTGTTGCGTGCGCTGGCCGGCGATGGCGGCCGGTTCTCACGAAGCGCATCACGAACGGCCGAGGCGAGGTCGCGCCGGGACTTGGGGGTCTTGCCGTTGAAGCCTTTGGGAATCCGTACGCGGGTAATAGGGGCGATTGGTCCATCCAAATCATCGTTGCCCACGCGACGCAGCTGGCCGTCGAGGGTCAGCACGGCCGGCCTGGGTTCACGGCTGTGATGGTCCGCCGCCAGGACCACTACCGTCCCGGGGGCGCGGCCCTGCGGGACTTCGATCACGTCTCCGGGCAGGAGCCTGGCCAGGGAATCGTCAGTAAGTGACTTCCTCGCCTTGGTGAGCGTACGCGAGGAGGCTTTTTCGGCGTCGGACAGTTCTCTGCGCAGGCGGGCATACTCCGTGAAATCCCCGAGATGACAGGTCATGGACCTGGCGTAACCGGCCAGCGACTCCTCTAGAGCCCGCACTTGCCTGGCGAGGCCCACCACGGAACGGTCAGCCTGGAACTGTGCGAAGGAGGACTCAAGGATTTCGCGCGCCCGGGAACGGCCGAACTGCGCCAGCAGGTTGATGCTCATGTTGTAGCTGGGACGGAAGCTGGAATTCAGCGGATAGGTCCGGCGGGAGGCCAGGCCTGCAACGGCGGCGGGATCGGTGCCCGGCTGCCACAGCACAACGGCATGTCCTTCGACGTCGATGCCGCGCCGTCCGGCACGGCCGGTCAGCTGGGTGTATTCGCCTGCAGTTATGTCCACGTGGGATTCGCCGTTGAATTTATCCAGCTTCTCCAACACCACTGTCCGGGCCGGCATGTTGACGCCGAGAGCCAGGGTTTCCGTGGCAAAGACGGCCTTGACGAGCCCTTCCGCAAACAGCTTTTCCACCACTTCCTTGAAGGTGGGGAGCATGCCGGCATGGTGGGCGGCAAATCCGCGCACCAGGCCCTCGCGCCACGTCCAGAAGCCCAGGACGTCAAGATCGTCCGGCGGGATGTCCTGGCCGGCCTCGTCCACGCGCTGCGCGATGATGCGTTGTTCTTTTTCCGAGGTGAGCCACAATCCGGAGGATACACATTGGGCTACGGCGGCATCGCAACCGGCCCGCGAGAAGATGAAAGTGATGGCCGGCAGCAAGTCCTGCTTGTCCAGGCTGGCAATGACCTGCGGGCGGCTGGCCTTGCGGATGGCACCGTTGTCCTGCCCATGACCCTGGCCGCGGCCATTGGAGTCGATGCGGCGTTGCTGGCGCCGGTGGTTGCGGCCGCTGTGGGCAGCGCGGGCGCGGCTGTGCGCCGGTGTCTCGTTGCGTGCCAGTGCCGCCAGTTCAGGGTTGACCTCGTAGCCGGTGCGCGCCTTAACCGGCCGTGCCACCGTGGCCTCGACAGCACTGCGGTCCGCAGGCGGGGCGATCTCATCAAAGGTGGTTTGATCGGCGAAGAGATCAATAATTTCCCTGCCGACCATCACGTGCTGCCACAGCGGCACCGGCCGGTGCTCCGAAACTATGACGTCGGTGTCGCCGCGCACCGTGTCGAGCCAGGCGCCGAACTCTTCAGCGTTCGACACTGTGGCGCTGAGCGAAGCCACCTGCACCTCGCTGGGCAGATGGATAATCACTTCCTCCCAGACGGCCCCGCGGAACCTGTCAGCCAGATAATGGACCTCGTCCATGACAACGTAGCCGAGGTCGATCAAGGCGTCCGAGTCCGCATAGAGCATGTTGCGCAGAACCTCGGTGGTCATCACGACTACCGGCGCGTCACCATTGATGCTGGTGTCACCGGTCAACAGTCCGACGTTCTCCGGGCCGTATTTCTCGGTGAGTTCAAAAAACTTCTGATTGCTGAGGGCCTTGATGGGCGTGGTGTAGAACGCCTTTAGGCCGCGTTGCAGCGCCAGGTAGATAGCGAATTCGCCAACGATGGTCTTTCCTGCACCGGTTGGTGCTGCCACCAGGACCCCACGCCCTGCCTGCAATGAACGGCAGGCCTGTAGCTGGAAATCATCCAGGTCGAAGTCGAGCGTCCGGCGGAAACGGCCCAGGAAGCTTGCCGCTTCCGCCGCCCGGTCAACGCTGGCTCGATAGGCTTCAGAGGGTGAAAGGGATCCAAAGGAATCGGACCCGGCTGTAGTGGACATACCTCCAGCCTAATGGCCGCCTAAAGATTCTTCAGTTCGCTGCTGGGCGTTGCCACATTGGCCGTGGCATTGGTTTCGGCGGCGATTTTGGCGGCACGCTTGTCGCGGCGGTTGTCGTTGAGGATGCACAGGCCAATGGCCGCAAAGAACAGCACCAGCAAGGGACCCGCCAGCATGATCATGGACAGTGCATCGGTGCCGGGGGCAGCAAGTGCGGTCAGGACAAATACGAGGAACACGATGATGCGCCAGGCCTTGAGGATGGTCCGTCCGCGGACAATCCCGGCCATGTTCACTCCCACCAGCAGGACCGGCACGAGGAAGGAGATACCGAGGATGAGGAACATCTGGGTGACAAAGGTCAGGTAGTCCCCAGCCAGGACGTTGTTGGCGCCGTCGGTAGGGGTGAACTGCAGCAGGGCGCGCACGACCGTAGGAAAAACCAGCCAGCCGACGTACACCCCGGCGAGGAACAACGGCACGCCGGCCACCATGTATCCCAGGGTGTACTTTCGTTCCTTGGACGTTAGGCCGGGGGTGATGAAGGCCCACACCTGGTAAATCCAGATGGGGCTGGAAATCACCAGGCCGATCTGGATGGCGATCTGGATCTTGAACGCGAAAGGGTCCGCAATCGTCGCGAAGTTCAGGACGGCTGTGCGTCCCGTTTCCGCAGCGATGGTGATCAGCGGCGTGGAGAGAGCGTTAACAACGGGATCGTAAAGGAACCAGCCGCCAACCGCCGCCACCAGAATGCCGATGGCCGACTTGATGAGCCGGTTCTTCAGCTCCCTGATGTGATCCCAGAGAGCCATCCTCCCCTCGGGGTTGGACTTGCGGCCTTTCGTCAATGCCACTGGAATCAGATGCGGCTGGACGGCGGAACATCATTTCCACCGGTCGTGCCGTCGGCGTTCCGCTGCTCATTCTGCGGGTGGTTCACCACTTTGCCTTCGACGGGGCCGGTGGTGTCGTCTGCCTCGGGCTTGCCGTCGTTCTTCATCTCCTTGACCTCGGATTTGATGATGCGCATGGACTGGCCAAGGCTACGGGCCATGCCGGGAAGCTTCGGAGCGGCAAAAAGCAACAAGGCCACGATGATGAGGATGAGAATGGGCCAGGGGCTATCAAACAGTCTTCCCACGGGAATTCCTTTCTAGGGGATACATCTACGTCTATGTTAAATCGAGGTCGCGCAGTGACTGCGGTTGGTTCCGGAGTCTCTTACGCTGCATGCGCCGCTGACGGCGCAACTCCCGGCGGGACGACTTGGCGGTGTGGTAATCATGTCTTACCTTCGCTGGCGAGGCAAAAACAGCCCACCCGGGTTCGGGTTGGGAGCCATCCGCCGGCGGGCCGACGTCCGGCAGGGCTGCCGGCGTTTGCCCCAGCTTCTCTCCGGCGGCACCAAGATCCCGCATGACGGCTATGAACTGCCTGAAGAGCCGGATTCCAAGCAGCACAAAGAGCAAGAGGGAAAGCGCTATCAGCGCGATCCAGATCACTATCCAGGACCACCAAGGCATGATGTCCAGTCTATCCTCCGTACCGGCCGAGGGCGGACTCCACCCAGTCCCGGGCGGCAAGGGCAAGCTCTTCAGGGGCAAGCACCCGGACCTGGCCTCCGTGCTGGGCCACCAGCATGGGAAGCCAGTCGGCATTGGCGATCCGGATCTCCGCCACCAGACCGCCGTCGGGAAGGCTGGCAGTACGCTCCGCGAAGTATTCGTCGGCAAGGCCGGAACCCTGGCGGGTCAGCTGCACAGTAACCACGGTGTCTTCATCGTGCGGCGTGTAAGGCCGGGCCGGGCCTGTTGCCAGCTCCTGTGCGCCGTGCTGCACTGCACGGCCATTGGGTTCAAGGAACGCCATCCGGTCCAGGCGGAAGTTCCGAATACCGCCTGCTCCGTGGCACCACGCCTCCACATACCAGATGGTGTCACGCGAAAAGAGCCGCAGCGGATCAATATCCCGTTCACTGACTTCGTCACGGAGCGGCGAGACGTACCGCAGATGCAGTTGGGAACCAGAAGCGATAGCCGAAGCAATAATGTCCATGGCGGTGCGGTCTGCGGGCACCACATCAGGCCCGCTCAGGGAAGCCGCACGGAGTCCCTCTTCCCCGGCCGCTGCAAGGAGTTTCAGGGTGACCGACTCAAGGGCTGAATCTTCGGTGAGTTCAGGAAGCCCGTTCAGTACGGAAAGTCCCGTCAGCAAGGCGCAGGCTTCCTCGACCGTGAAACGGACCGGGCGGGTCAGCTCCAGGTCCTCGATGATGTAGACGTGGTCGTCCTCCCACTGAATATCAAAGAGGTCCCCCGGATAACCCTCAGGCAGCCCTGTGCAGATCAGGATCCGCAGGTCGTCCTCGAGCTGGCGCCGCGTGACACCGAATTTGTCGGCGATTTCCTCGATGTGCAGACCTTGGTTGTGCACAAGGAACGGCACCAGTTCGAGCATCCGGCGCAGCTGGTCTTCGGAGGTCCGCGCCCGGACGTTGCGCGATGCCCGTTCATCGAACGTGTACTCGGGGACGGGCGACGCTGCCAACAGCGTAGCCGCCCGCAGTCTTCGCTTGACTGAGGCAACCAGCTCCTCAGGTTCCAACACGCGGACCTGCGGGCCGTAGGAGGCGAGTTCTTCGGCGAGTACCTCGGGGTCACGGAACGGCAGCTGCAGGACGTCGGTGCCGGCGTCGTGCATTCCTTCGGTTTCTCCGGCGTTGACCCGCTTCGAGACCGCTTCTGCACGCTTGCGCAGCTGCAGCAGGCGGCCCGCCGGCACTTCCACCAGGGCACGCGCCAGCGGGAGTTCGGGGAGTTTTGCCAGTTCCGCGCGGATGTCAAAATCCGACGGCGGCTCGAACCTCTGATCCTCCAGTACCGATACCTCGCTGGTGAAGCGTGACAACCGGAAGTAGCGCAGGGCGTTACGCTGACGGTCCCGTCCGGCCAGGTACCAGTGGCCGAAACGACTGCCCAGGCCCCAGGGTTCCACCGTCCGAAGCTCTTCCAGCCCCGTACTGCCGGCAAGGTAGCGGAATGTCACGGCGTAGCGGGCATGCATGGCAGTCACGAGGAGATCAAAGGCCTGGCCCGCCGGCTTGATGCGAGGCTGGATTCCCGAAGATACGTCGACGTCGGCCTGGCCGCCGGCCGCCTGCAGCTTGCGGAGGGCATTCGCTGCGGCTGTACCCAGCGCCTCCTGCTCCCACAGCTGGGCTGCCAGCAGGAGGACCGCCCACTCTTCGCGGCTGAGTTGGACATCGGGCAGCCGGTTGGATTCCTTGCCGATCCGGTACCGGGTGGTGGCCGGATCGTCCGAGCCCCACCCCGTGTCCGTGACGGTTTCGACGTCAAAGCCGAACTGCCGGAGGTCGTTTTTGTCGCGCTC
Source organism: Pseudarthrobacter sp. TRD_SC_9 (assembly GCF_055361265.1). Taxonomy (NCBI): domain Bacteria; kingdom Bacillati; phylum Actinomycetota; class Actinomycetes; order Micrococcales; family Micrococcaceae; genus Pseudarthrobacter; species Pseudarthrobacter sp. TRD_SC_9. Next base: position 1,948,527 of record NZ_CM143956.1, on the reverse strand, counting down.
GAACATCCTGCCGAACGCGGCATCGGAGCTCGTCTGGTAGATCTTTTCCCGAAGCTCGCTGCGGCGCAGCCCATAGCGGGTATTGAGCAGTGCCATCAGGAGGTTCAGGAGGCGTTCAGTACGGGTTGCGGACACTCTGGCTACGTTACTAAATACAGGGGTTTAACGCATGAAGCGCGGCAACAGGCAGGGAAAGAAGTCCCTGATTGTTACCGCGCTCCATCCGTGTGGTTATTGAACCTAGCGGACGGCTACCAGGTCCACAACGAAGATCAATGCCTCGTTGGGGCCAATCGCTCCGCCTGCACCACGGGAACCGTAGGCCAATTCGGAAGGAATTTCCAGGCGGCGCCGTCCGCCTACCTTCATGCCCAGGAGGCCCTGGTCCCAGCCTTGGATGACCTGGCCGACACCCACACGGAAGTCCAGCGGTGCGCCGCGGCCCCAGGAAGCGTCAAACTCTTCGCCGGTGGACCAGGCAACGCCCACGTAATGGGTGGAGACGGTGTCGCCCTTTTTGGCCTGGGCGCCGTCACCTTCGATCAGGTCGGTGATGACCAGTTCGGTGGGGACATCGCCTTCCGGGAAGTCGATCTCGGGCTTCTGGCGGTCAAATTCACGCTGTCCAAATGACATGTTGCTCCTTCAAAATCGATTGGTATTGATGCTTGCTACTTGGCAGCGAGGATATCCACAACAAACACCAGGTCGCCCTTGGCCTCGCCCTGTCCCGCCTCACCATAAGCGAGGTCCTGCGGGATTACCAAGAGGACCCTGGAGCCGACCGTTTTGCCGGCCAGGCCCTGGGTCCAGCCGGGGATGACATTCGTCAGCGGGAACGAGGCAGGTTCGCCGCGGTCGAAGCTTGAGTCGAATTTGGTGCCACCGGCCAGGGTTACGCCGACGTAGTTGACGGTGAGTGTGTTGCTTTCCTCCACCACTGCGCCTGTGCCCTTGATCAGGTCCTGGGAGATGAGCTCGGTGGGGACGGCAACGCCTTCTACCGCGATTTCCGGAATCCCGTTGTTTTCGGTAACCGTGGGGAGCCCAGCGGGGGGCGTGACGACTTCACCCTCCGGTTTCTCAAGGGCCGGTACGGAGTCGCGTGCAGCGAGGACCTTGATGATCAGCAGCTGGGTGGGTGTTGCGGAAGCGCCTTGGGCGGCGGGCGCACCGGGCGCTGCCAGTGCCAGGTATGAGCCAACCTTGGCCCCCAGAAGGGCGTTGTAAACCAGCTCTCCAGTAGTTTTCAGCTCTTCGTTAACTTCAACTGGCTCGGGTTCGCCTGCGAAGGTGTCGTCAAGAGTTGATCCGTCTGATCCGCTAACAGCCAGAATGGCGATGTCAGCTACCTGGTTGGCCTTAACGGCGTCGCCGGAACCCTCAGAAACAACCTTGATAGTGGGCTCAGCTACTTCCAGCGGCTGGGTGAACTCCAGGCCCGGCGTTGCCTTGTCACCGTTATCCGTGACTTTGACGGAGTCCAGCTTGGCCACCTCTCCGGCGGACTGGCTGGTGGGCTCAGGTTCACCGGACCCACCACAAGCGGTCAGGAGCAACAGCGCGGGAAGGATTATTGCGAGTATTCGGCGCACTTAAAAACTTTCGTCGGGGCTGGATGGACGCAGCACCCGCCTGGCAGGCAGGTACGTCGAGGGCTGAATAACGCCCAGTCAAGGATAACGGCTGAAGCTGGGAGTCAGCCCATAGAATCCAGGAGGGCGTTGACGCGGGCGTCAACGCTGCGGAAAGGATCCTTGCACAGTATGGTCTGGTGTGCCCGGTCATTGAGTTTCAGATGAACCCAGTCCACGGTGTAGTCACGGCCAAGCTCCTGGGCCCGCCGGACAAAGTCTCCACGGAGCTTGGCCCTGGTGGTTTGCGGTGGCCCGTCAACAGCGGCCTTCACTGCGGGATCGTCGACCAGCCGACGTACCGCTCCACGGGACTGCAGCAGGTAGAAGAGTCCGCGAGTCCGTGAAATGTCGTGGTAAGTCAGATCGAGCTGGCTGATCCGTGGTGCATCCAACTCCAGTCCATGGCGCTCCTGATAACTGTCCACCAGCTTCTTCTTAATCGCCCAGTCAACTTCGGTGTCAATTGCCGCAGTGTTGCCGGATTCGATGGCATCGAGGGTGCGTTCCCAGAGGTCCAGGATCAGCGGTACGTGCGGATTGTGCGCGCCGTGATCCTTGACGAAGGCGGTCACCTTGGCGAGGTACTCCCGTTGGATCTCCAAGGCGGTCAACTGCCTGCCGTTGGCCAGGCGCACCAGGGCACGGCCGGTGAGGTCGTGTGAGATCTCCCGGATACTGCGGATGGGATTCTCCATCCGCATGTCCCGCATGATCACGCCGGCCTCAACCATACGAAGGATCAGGTCCACGGTGCCCACTTTCAGCAGCGCTGTGGTCTCGGACATATTCGAGTCCCCCACAATCACGTGCAGGCGCCGGTAAAATTCCGCGTCAGCGTGCGGTTCGTCGCGGGTGTTGATGATGGGCCGGGACCTGGTGGTGGCTGAGGAAACGCCTTCCCAAATGTGGTCTGCCCGCTGCGAAAATGCGAACGTGGCGCCGTGAGGCGTCTTGAGTATCTTTCCGGCACCTGCAATAAGCTGCCGGGTTACGAGGAAGGGGATCAGGATCTCGGCGAGCCTGGAGAACTCTCCGCGGCGGGGAATGAGGTAGTTCTCGTGGCTTCCGTAAGAGTTCCCGGCCGAATCGGTGTTGTTCTTGAAGAGGTAGACAGTTCCGTTGAAGCCCTCGGCGGCCAGCCGGGACTGGGCCTCATCAACGAGGTCGTCAAGGATCAGCTCACCGGCTTTGTCATGGGCGATCAACTGGGCGAGATCATCGCACTCGGCGGTGGCGTACTCAGGATGTGATCCCACGTCCAGGTAGAGCCGAGAGCCGTTGGTGAGGAAGACATTGGACGACCTTCCCCAGCTGACAACCTTCCGAAAAAGGTAACGGGCAACCTCTTCCGGCGCCAGCGGACGCGAGTCCGGGCTTGAGTACGAGATACCGAATTCGGTTTCGATGCCAAAGATTCTTTTGTCCATCAGTTCTTCCCCCGTAACAGCGGTTCCACATCGGCGGCAGTGAGCCTGCGGAACGCGCGCCGCGTTCCCCTGGTCGACTCGGAATCGCGGTGCAGCACCGCGACTTCGACAACGGGCAGTGGCTGCGGATCCGTGTCAGTCTGCGGAACCAACCCCTGGACAGCCAGCCTGATTGCGTCAGCAAAGGTCAGCGTGGGCTGCCAGCCCTCTCTGATGGCGGCTGAGACAGTGTCCGCCTGTCCGCCCATCACGATGAAGCCGTTCTCGTCAGCGATAGATCCGTCAAAGGTCAGGCGGTACAGGTGGTCGGACTCCTGCCGTGGGCCTACTTCCGCCACAGCCAGTTCAACTTCGAAAGGTTTCTGCTCGGCGGTGAACACGGCTCCGAGGCTTTGCGCATAGACACTGGCCAAGCCACGGGCGGTAACGTCCTCACGGTCGTAGGAGTAACCCCGGACATCCGCATACCGGACTCCCGCTTGGCGCAGGCTCTCGAACTCGTTGTATTTCCCCACGGCCGCGAAAGCGATTTTGTCGTAGATCTCGCCGATCTTATGCAGTGATGGGGAGGGATTCTCGGCTACCAGCGCGATGCCTTCCGCGCAGCTGATGACGGCAACAGAGCGACCCCGGGCAATGCCTTTGCGCGCAAAATCGGCGCGGTCTTTCATCAGTTGTTCAGGCGAGACATAGAACTGCTGGCTCATGTTACGCCTCCCGCCGGGCGATGGCCCGTGCCTCGATGATGGAGCCTGCCACTGCGGCCAGATCCTGCTCCGGGATCCGCTTGGCGCCTTCCGACGTCACCACGTAGACCACAGGCCACAATTGGCGGACGGCGTCCGGACCGCCGGTGGCGGAGTCGTCGTCGGCAGCGTCATAAAGGGATTCAACGGCAACGGCTACAGCTTCTGCGGCTGTGAGGCCGGGCCGCCAGAGCTTCTTCAGTGCACCACGGGCGAACTGTGACCCGGAACCAACCGAATGGTGTTCGTGTTCCTCGTACCTGCCACCAGTGACGTCATAGGAGAAAAGCCGACCCACGCCCGCAACCGTGTCGTAACCCGCAAACAGCGGGATGACGGCGAGACCCTGCATGGCCATGGCCAGATTGCCCCGGATCATTGCGCCAAGCCGGTTGGCTTTGCCGTCCAGGCTCAGCAGTGTGCCTTCGATTTTCTCGTAGTGCTCCAGTTCAACCTGGAACAGGCGGGTCATGTCCAGGGCGATGCCTGCGGTTCCGGCAATGCCCAGGACGGAGAAGTGGTCGGCCGGAAAGACCTTTTCAATGTGCCGGCTGGCGATCACGTTGCCCATTGTTGCCCGACGGTCACCCGCCATGAGTACGCCGCCGGCAAACGACAGGGACACGATGGTAGTGGCGTGGGGTGCCTGCAGCGGCTGGCTTTGGCTCCCCTGCCCTGCTGCCAGATTGAATGGCAGCAGTTCGGGGCGGTCCCGCTGAAGGTGCTCAGTAAAGGACGAGGTGGCGTTGGCAGCTATCCGGTTGGCGGTTCGCTCCTGCAATGGTGCACTCCTTCATGTAGAAAACCCTTTTCCAGCCTGGTGCCGCACAGCGCCCTCCGGCGCCGCGGACTCCCTTATTGGCCACCCTTTTGCACGAAGGCCCGGACGAATTCCTCTGCATTTGATTCCAGGACACCGTCGATCTCGTCCAGGAGGTCATCCACGCCCTGGGTTGCTGCCGAGGCCTGTGCTTCAGGCGCTGCGGGGGGAGCGTCGGGGACTTCGTCCTCGACAACGTTGTCCCGCGACTGCGGCTGCTGCTGTTCCTGCGCTGCCATTGTTCTCTCCCTCTGTCAGTTCCAGCGGGCTGTTAAAGCTGGAACATCCGATATCCCCCATATTGCCACGCTGCCGGTCACCCCGAGCGCTTAAGCCCCTGGCGGAGGGCTGTTCTGGCCCAACAGTTCCGCCAGGAAGGACTCCGTATCCCGGTGCTTCTCAAACAGGCCCCCGGTCAAGGCCTTTGTGCCGCGCAGCGGCTCCCGGGTGGGAACCCGCTGCAGCCTTCCGTAACCAGGGATGTCAAAGATGACCGAGTCCCAGCTGGCACCCACCACATGCTTTCCAAAGCTGCTGACGCTCCGGCCGCGGAAGAAGGCCCTGGTGTCCGACGGCGGATCGGTCACCGCAGTCGCGATCGCGGCGTCGTCAACCAGTTTCCGGATCCGGTTCCGCGCCGCCAAGCGGTAGTAGAGGCCCTTTTCCGGGCGGATATCTGCCCACTGAAGGTCGATGAGGCCCAGCCGGGCATTGTCCCAGGCCAGCCCGTCACGCTGGCGGTACCCCTCAAGGAGGGAGAGCTTGGCCAGCCATTCAACGGAGCCGGCAGCGGCCGCCCGGTCCGTCCCCAGCTGGGTCAGCGTTGTGGACCAGTGCTCCAGCACGGCGTGGGTGTGTCCGTCGCCGTCCACTGCATCTCCCACACCGCTCTCCTGGGCAAGCTTGGCCGCGGCTTCGTAGTACATCCATTGCAGGTCAAGGGCCGTGACCTTGCGTCCATCCGTCAACGTCAACGTGGCAGTGAGGGAGGTGTCGTGGCTGACAGCCTGCAGGGCCGCAACGGGTTCGTAAACCTCCACTTTGGGGGCCAGCCCCGCCTCGATGAGACTCAGTACCATCGCGGTGCTGCCGAACTTGAGGTAGTTGGAGGCCTGGCTCAGGTTCGCATCGCCAATGATCACATGCAGACGCCGGTACTTTTCCGCCGTCGCGTGCGGTTCGTCCCGGGTATTGATGATGGGCCTGCGGATGGTGGTCTCCAGTCCCACCTCCGCCTCGAAGAAATCGGCCCGCTGGCTGATCTGATAGCCGGGCCTTCCGGCGTCCTGCCCGATGCCCACGCGGCCTGCACCACAGATAATCTGGCGGGTAACAAAGAAGGGGGTCAGGCCCCTGATGATGTCCCCAAACGAAACAGAGCGGGGCATCAGGTAATTCTCGTGGGAACCGTATGAGACTGACTTGTTGTCAGTGTTGTTCTTGTACAGGTTCACCTGCGGCAGGGTTGGGTCGCTTGCGATCCGGCGCACGGCCGCCAGGGCCACCAGGTCACCTGCCGCATCCCAGACGACGGCGTCGCGGGGGTTGGTAACCTCCGGGCTGGAGTATTCGGGGTGGGCATGGTCCACGTAGAGCCGGGCGCCGTTCCCCAGGACCATGTTCATCAGCAGGGATCCGGACTCGTCCTCACCGTCCAGTTCATCCCGGCCGTATGCCAGGGCAATGGCCTCGGCGTCGAGCACGGGCGGTTGGTCCGTGAGCTGGCTGGGGTGCGCCTGGGACCGTTCGAGCGTCCAGCCCCGGGCGTCGTGGAGCGGCTCCTCATCGGTGTAGTCCCACCGCGTCTCAGCGCCACCGGCCGCTCGTTGCTTCGTGACCTGGGCGTAGGCCTGCACCACCCGGGCAGACATCATCGTGGCATTTGCCCCCGGGGACGAAGGTGCATGGATGCCGTATTCGGTTTCCGCCCCCATGACCCGCATGGCCCCGCCAACCGGCAGTCCCTCTGTCCCGGCGGGGTGCTGTGCAGCCGTCACAGGTACTGCCCCGTGGTCGGCGTCGTCTCAATCGATTTGCCCGGTTCCTGGCCGGCCTTGCCCTGAACGATGGTGCGGATGTACGTGATCCGTTCACCCTTCTTCCCGGAAATCCGCGCCCAGTCATCCGGGTTGGTGGTGTTGGGCATGTCCTCATGCTCGCGGAACTCGTCGATGACGGCACGCAACAGGTGGTCGATCCGCAAGCCTTTCTGGCCCAGGGTCAGCAGGTCCTTGATTGCGTACTTCTTGGCCCGGTCTACCACGTTTTGGACTACTGCGCCGGAGTTGAAGTCCTTGAAGTAGAGCATCTCAGTATCCCCGTTGGCATATGTCACCTCAAGGAACTCATTGGACTTTTCCGTGGAGTACATGGCCTCAACGGTTCGTTGGATCATGTCATCCACAGTGGCCGGAACGTCGCCGTCGTGTTCTGCGAGGTCGTGCTCGTGGAACGGGAGGTCCTCGGTGATGTACTTCTTGAAAATGTCCGCCGCGGCCTCGGCGTCGGGCCGGTGGATCTTGACTTTCACGTCCAGGCGCCCGGGCCGCAGGATTGCCGGATCGATCATGTCTTCGCGGTTGGAAGCACCAATAACAATGACGTTGTCCAGGCGCTCGACGCCGTCGATCTCGCTCAGCAGCTGCGGGACGATGGTCGTTTCGACGTCGGACGAGACACCGGTGCCGCGGGTGCGGAACAGCGAGTCCATTTCGTCGAAAAACACCACCACGGGGCTGCCATCTGATGCTTTCTCCCGTGCCCTGGCGAAGATCAGCCGAATATGCCGTTCGGTTTCGCCAACGTACTTGTCCAGCAGTTCCGGACCCTTGATGTTAAGGAAGTAGCTTTTCAGGTCAAGATTGCCGGCCCGCTCCGCTGCCCTGGCAGCCAGGGAGTTGGCAACCGCCTTGGCGATCAGCGTCTTGCCGCAGCCCGGAGGGCCGTACAGCAGGATGCCCTTGGGGGCCTTCAGCCCGTGCTCGCGGTACAGGTCAGGGTGCAGAAAAGGAAGCTCGACGGCGTCGCGGATCTGTTCGATCTGTGGACCGAGTCCGCCAATGTCCTGGTAGGTGATGTCAGGAACTTCTTCCAGCACGAGGTTTTCCACCTCGGAGCGTGGAACCTTCTCCAGTGCATATCCGGTCCGGGAATCAATGGACAGGGCGTCACCCACGCGCAGATGCTCCGCCTGCAGCGCGCCGGACAGGCGGATCACGCGTTCCTCGTCCGCTCGGCCCAAAACCAGGGCACGGTCTGTTCCGAGCTTTTCCTTCAGGGTGACGAGCTCGCCGGCGCGTTCATAACCCAGCCCAGCCACCACCAGCAGGGCCTCATTGAGCAGCACTTCCTGGCCAGGGGCCAGCTGGCTGATGTTGACGAGCGGACTGACGCCCACCCTCATCTTCCGGCCAGCATTGAAGATGTCCACCGACTCCTCGGTGACGGACTGCCGGCTGTCCCCCGGTTGCGGATGCCGCCGCAGGTTGATCTGGAGGATAGTGCCAAAGCTGTAAGGAGGCTGCCCCTCCTGATCGAGCGCATTCTTTAGCCGGACGATTTCCGCCTTGGCCGCCTCCAACATGCTGACAAGCTTGGAGTTATTCTGCGCGGCCGCCACGAGTTGACGGTCGATGTTCCGCAATTTGTCCCGGAGAATGTTGATTTGCCGGTCTGCTGCGGAGATTCCATTGACGGAAGCCTGTTCTGCCGGCGTTCCTGCCGAACCCTCATTGGGAGTTTCCATGATGCCCCAGCCCCTTCCTGCGCTTCTCTTAAGACCTTAACCCCAAGATGGCAGGAACTGCTGGCAACTTCGTAGAATGCAGGCTAGTTCGTGATCTCCGGTTCGTCCTTGACATTGGTGCCCGCGATGGCGTCGCGGGCGGCACGGCGCAGCTTTTTGTCAGAAACAGGGCGTTCTCCCACGGCACCCGGAGTCCACGCGTTGACGTCTTCTTCGTTAAAATCCGTTTTGGAGGGCCGGCGCTTCACGGAGATTCCGGTGACGCCGTCCGCAAGCCGCCGGGTGACCAGCAGGAATCCCGTATGGGCAACCATTCGATGGTCCGGCCTGACTGCCAGTCCCTCAAGGTGCCAGCCGCGCACCATGGATTCCCACGCGTCCGGCTCGGTGAAGCGGCCGTCGGCGCGGATTGCCTCCGCCGTGCGGGAAAGCTGGGTGACGGTTGCAACGTAGTTGATCCATACGCCACCGGGGGCAAGGACTGTAGCTACGGCGTCGAGGCACTCCCACGGCGCCAGCATGTCCAGGACGACACGGTCCACAGAGCCGGGCTCCTCAGTCCGGATAACCTCGTCCTGGAAGTCGCCCAACGATATTTTCCAGGCCGGATGCGGACCGCCGAAGATCGTTTCGACGTTTCCGCGGGCAATATCGGCAAATTCCTGGCGCCGCTCAAACGAGTGCAGGTAGCCGTTGTCGCCGACTGCGCGGAGCAGCGAGATGGACAGTGCGCCGGACCCTACGCCGGCTTCAACCACCCGGGCACCGGGGAAAATATCGGCCATGGTGACAATCTGGCCGGCGTCCTTGGGATAGACGACGGCGGCGCCCCGGGGCATTGACAGCACGAAATCGGAGAGCAGCGGGCGCAGGGTCTGGTACTGCTGGCCTACGTTGTTCATTACCACCGAGCCGTCCGCGTGGCCGATGATGTCGTCGTGATTCAGGAATCCCCGATGGGTGTGGAAGGCTCCGCCCGCTTCCAGCGTGATGGTATTCATCCGTCCGCGTTCGTCCGTCAACTGCACGCGCTCGCCTTCGCGGAAAGGACCCCGACGGCGTGCGGCACCGACGGCTTCTCCCTTCCCGGTCTCCGCGTCCTCAGCCGTGTCCCGGATTGCGGCAGATTCGCTGCTCATGACGTGATTTCCTCGCTCCTGTAAACCTTGGCCGCAGGTGGGGCCAGCATGTAACTCTACCGGCCGGTCCGCCCGGGTAACTATTTGCGTGCCCCGGGCCTGCCGATAAGGGCTGACAAAACGGCCGCCTGGCCGAGGAGGCCGGTCACCTGGCCGTGTTCGTTGATGACTGCATATTCCTGCCCGGCCAGCCCTGAAAGGTACTGAATGAGCTCCGGCCCGTTCGCCGTCTCAGGAACGTAGGCGCCGGGCGCAAGCGGATAGCTCACTGCGGTTACTGGAGTGGATTCCAGGACCGAGGGCGGCACGGCTGATAGAGCTCCCCGGTCCACCACCGCCTGCGGCCGCCCGTCCGGCCCAAAGATGACCACGGCAGCGCCGCTTGCCGCAGCCGCACGGGCTTGTCCCGCAGTTGCTGACGCTGCCAGCCCGCTGGCCGGGATGGCGAGTGCTCCGGCGCTGACAAGATTGAGGCGTCCGCGCAGGGTGCCCTGCCGGACAGCTGCGGATGCCCCCATCCAGAGGAATCCGCCCACCAGTACGGTAACTACCACCAGAGTCATGTCCAGGGGTCTGCCGCTTCCGTAGGGAAGCGCAATGAACCACACCACGAGGCCGATAACGATGATTCGGCCAGCCCAGCCGGCGGCTACGGTGCCCTTCGCCTGGCTGCCCGTGATGGTCCAGACCAGGGACTCGACCAGCCGGCCGCCGTCCAGAGGCAGGCCGGGGAGGACGTTGAAGACGGCGATCAGGAAGTTTGCCCACATGAAGATATTCGTCAGCAGTTCTGCAACGCTGGGCAGGTCTGTAGTGGAGAGCACCAGCCAGGCGCCGCCGGCCAGGACAAAGTTGGCCGCGGGACCAGCCATCGCCACCAGGACGGAGCGCCCCGGACTGGCCGTAAAATTCTCGAACTGTGTATGACCGCCCCACAGCGTGAGGACGATCTTCTGCGTGGGCCAGTCAAAGACCTTTGCCGTCAGTGCGTGGGACAGTTCATGGACCAACACGGAGACAAGGAGCAGCAACGCGTAGGCGAACGCTACGTAGTAAGCCTGCACGCCGAGAGCCGGGTTGTTTGCCTGCAACACCGGCCCGTAGGCGATAACCGTAAAGGCGGCAATGATGAACCACGAGTAGGCCAGAATCACGGGGATGCCGGCGATCCTTCCCAGTGAAATGCCTTCGCGTTTTGCGGCAGGCGCGGGATTGTCGGGCCTGGTCTCAGCCACGGGAGGAGCCCCCGGACAAGGTGGCAGCGGCCTGACCGGCCGGGAAGACACGCGCTACGGCGGCGGCCTCAAGGTCTGCCACTGTCCGGCCGGCAAGCGTGTCCCAGGTAATTCTTCCGGCGTCCGGCGGCAGCGGGGTGATATGGGGAACCGCGATCGTTGTGACGCCTGATGCCATGGCCGCGGCCACACCCGGAACGGAGTCCTCCAAAGCAATGCAATGTTGGACACTCAGGTCAGGGTCAGCAACCTGCAACTGCTCCACGGCGCGCAGGTACGCCTCCGGATGGGGCTTGCCCTGGGCAACGGTGTCTCCGGTGACCAGGAACTCGAAATATGGTTTGTCGAGGCTGGCAACAACTTCGCGGGCCAGGGGCGCCTCCGACATCGTCACCAGAGCGCAGCGGATGCCCGCGCCGTGAAGTTCGTCAAGAAGCTCCCTGGCACCCGGACGCCAAGGCACCTCCTTGCGGACATTGGCAATCACCGAGGCTGTCAGGGTGTCAATGATTTCGCGGATCTCCAGGCGGACTCCGGCCCTTTGGAGGAGCCCCGCAGAATAGTCAAGGGACTGCCCAACCAGTTGCATGGCCTGTTCGTGGGACCAGGTTCCGCCGTGCGCGGCAACGAGGGCACGTTCGGCTGCCATCCAATACGGCTCCGTATCAACGATGGTCCCGTCCATGTCCCACAGGACGGCACGGAGGGTATTGCCGGACTGGACAGGATTCTGAGCAGACGGATGCATATGGTCCACTTTACGGGGGCACAACCCTGCGAGCCGTCCGGTGTACGCCCTCGGCGTACACCGCCGCAGATCAACATCAGTCTTGACTCAATCCTGTGCATCCGGCGCCGTCTTGGACGTAGGGTGTTGGAATGAACAGCTTCGACGGAGACACCGTAGATCCCGGCACCCCGCCCGAGCCTGAGCGTCTCTTGCAGCCGGTAGCGGATGGTGAGCGCATTACGGTCATGCTGGCCGCTTTTGAAGGCTGGAATGATGCAGGAGAGGCCGCCAGCGACGCCCTCCGCTACCTGAACAAGCTGTGGGACGGCAAAAAGATTGCTTCGATCGATGCCGATGAGTACTACGACTTCCAGTTCACCCGTCCCACCGTGCGGCGCAATGCTGCCGGCCAGCGGAAGATCAAGTGGCCCTCCACCCGGATTTACAAGGCGACCGCCCCCGGCACGAACATCGATGTAATTTTTGTGCAGGGCACGGAGCCTTCCTACAAATGGCGGGCCTACACGGCGGAACTGCTGGTCCAGGCCGAGGCACTGAACGTTGACTACGTCATACTGGTGGGCGCGCTCCTTGCGGATGTTCCGCACAGCAGGCCAATCCCCGTCAGTACCTCCAGCGACGATGCCGCCCTGCGTGAGCGCCTCAACCTGGAAGCATCGCAGTATGAAGGGCCGGTCGGGATTGTTGGCGTGCTCGCCGAGGTGGCCCTGCTGGCAGGTCTGCCGTCGTTGTCGCTGTGGGCAGCAGTCCCCCACTATGTGGCGCAGGCGCCTTCGCCCAAGGCCCAGCTGGCTTTGCTGCATCGCATCGAGGAATTACTCCAAGTGCCTTTGGACACCACAGAACTGGCTGAGGAAGCTGAGGCTTGGGAACGCGGGGTCGATGAACTTGCCACCGAAGATCCCGAAATTGCCGCTTATGTCCGCCAACTGGAAGAGGCGAAGGACACTGCCGATCTCCCTGAGGCCAGCGGCGAGTCCATTGCGCGTGAGTTTGAGAGGTACCTCAAGCGCCGCGGCAAGGATAAGCCGTAGGTTAAAGCTCCACGCCCAAGAGCGCGCTCAATGCGTCATAAACCAACGCCTCGTCCGTTCGGCTCGGCGTGACCCCAGCGCCGACGAGCATGCCTTTGGCTAGGGCTGCCACATTCCCGGAATCACTGGCAGCATTCTCCGCCCAGTGATCCACGGCGGCCAGCGCGGCCGGAGCGTTAAGATCGTCAGCAAGGGCCAATCGCATCTGTTCAATCAAGGGCGCTGCAGAGCCTGCGGGAGCACAGGAAACAGCTTCGCGCCAGCGCTTGAGGCGGGCCTTGGCCTGCAGGAATGCTTCGTCAGTCCAGGACCAGTCGCTGCGGTAGTGGTGCGCCAGGATGGCCAAGCGGATGGCGGGGGGTTCCTCGCCGGCGGCTCGAAGCCTTGAGACGAGGACCAGGTTACCCTTGGACTTGCTCATTTTCTCGCCGTCCAGCCCTACCATTCCTGTGTGGGCGAAGTGGGTGGCCAGCGGGACTCCGGCGAGCGAGTAGGCGTGCCCTGCCCCCATCTCATGGTGCGGGAAAACGAGGTCGGAGCCACCCCCTTGAACCGTGAAAGGCGCAGGCAGATACTTTTGGGCTATGACGGTACATTCAATGTGCCAGCCGGGACGCCCCTCGCCCAGCGAAGCGCCGGGCCAGCTCGGTTCGCCTTCGCGGGCAACACGCCACAGCAGCGGATCCAGGGCGTTCCTCTTCCCGGATCGCTCCGGGTCCCCGCCGCGTTCGGCGAACAGCTCCAGCATTTCGCTTTCCGGAAGGTTGGAGACCGTCCCCAGCTTCCACGCCTCAGGATGTTCCGGATGGTCGCCGGCAGCTACGACGTCGTAATAGACATCCCCGGCGGGCTCACTCGCGGAGGCCCCAACACGGTAGGCGATTCCGGCATCAATGAGCCTCTCAATTTCCGGAACGATATCCGGCACAGCCTCGACGGCGCCGACGTAGTTGTCCGGGGCGAGGACGTTGAGGGCCTCCATGTCCGCGTGGAACAGTTCAATTTGCTCAGCGGCCAGATCCCGCCAGTCCACTCCGGTAGCGGTAGCCCGCTCCAGCAGGGGATCGTCAACGTCCGTGACGTTTTGGACGTATTGGACCGACAGGCCCGCATCCCGCCAGGCTCTGTTGAGAAGGTCAAAGGCCACGTAGGTGGCGGCATGGCCCATGTGGGTCGCGTCGTAAGGGGTGATGCCACAGACATACAGCGACTGCCCGCCATCCTCCGGCAGCGTCACTTCACGGCGCAACGCAGAATCGAAGATCCGGATGGCCGGCATCTTGCCGGGGACTTCGGGAACAGGGAGGGATGACCATGACTTCACATATCAAGCGTAGACCTAGGCGGTGATGACGTTGAAACCGAGCAGCAAATACAGGGCGAGGCCCAGCAGGATCCGGTACCAGACAAACAATCTGTAGCTGCGGGTAGAGACGTATTTGAGGAACCAGCCAATGATGATGTAGCCCACAACGAACGCGATGATCGTGGCCAGCGCTGTCTCCGGCAGGCCATATGGCCCGGTGATACCTTCAGCGGAGACAACCTTGTAGAGCTGGTACAGGCCACTGCCGAAGACGGCCGGGATGGCGAGCAGAAACGAATAGCGGGCAGCAGCCTCCCGGGTGTAGCCCATCAGGAGGCCGGCCGTGATGGTGCCACCGGAACGGGAAACCCCTGGAATCAGCGCCATGGCCTGCGCAAGCCCGTAGAAAAGCCCATGCTTGTAGGTCATCCGGGAAAGCTCCCGTTCCTGCTTGCCAACGGCGTCAGCCACTGCCAGCACCAGGCCAAACACGATAAGGCTGGTGGCTACAATCCAAAGACTTCGCAATACTGATTCGATCTGGTCCTGGAACAGTAGCCCCAGCACAATGATCGGCAGGCTTCCGAGTATTACCAGCCAGCCCATGCGTGCATCGGGGTTGTTACGCTCGACCTTTCCGAACAGTGATCCCCACCACGCTCCAACGATCCTGACGATGTCGCGCCAGAAATAGACCACAACGGCAGTCTCCGTGCCCAGTTGGGTAATGGCTGTAAAAGCAGCCCCGGGATCTTCAGCGTTGGGTAGGAATTGCCCCACAATACGCAGATGCGCACTTGAGGAAATCGGCAAAAATTCTGTCAGTCCCTGCACGAGGCCCAAAAAGGCCGCTTCAAACCAGTTCACGCTAAGACCCTACGTCATAGGACCGGCTGTTCAGCCGTAAGCTTGCTGCTATGCAGCAGCGCTATGTCGGAAACAGCGGATTAAGGGTATCCGCTTTGTCCCTTGGAACCATGTCCTGGACTCCGGATACTGATACCCAGGACGTGGCAGACATGCTGCGGATGTTCCTCGATGCGGGCGGTTCAATGGTGGATACCGCGGCCTGGTATGAGGGAGGTGGCACAGAGGCGTTGCTCGGTTCCCTGATCGGCGACGTCGTCTCCCGCACCGAGGTGTCCATCTCTACCCGGGCGGGGCTGCTGACGCGCAGTGGCCGGCAATCCGTGGATACCTCCCGGCACGCCATGCTGTCAGCGCTTGATGCCAGTCTTGCCCGCTTGGGAACCGACTATGTGGATGTATGGTTCGCCCAGGCGTGGGACCCGAACGTGCCCTTGGAGGAAACGCTGGGAGCCTTGGACTATGCCGTCCGAAGCGGCCGTGCCCGGTACGTGGGAGTTGCCAACTTTTCCGGCTGGCAGACCGCCAAGGCTGCGGCCCTGGCCAACTTTCCGCTCGTCGCCTGCCAGGCGGAGTATTCGCTGCTGAACCGGGCGGCCGAAGCCGAGCTGGTTCCCGCCGTGGACGACGCCGGCATGGGACTGATGGCATGGGCACCGTTGGGACGAGGTGTGCTGACCGGAAAGTACCGCGGGCACATCCCTGCCGGATCCAGGGCAGCCCGGGACGGTACGGCATCCTACGTCGAGGCGTACCTTTCGGAGCGCTCCTCAAGGGTTGTGGAAGCTGTGGCCATGGCTTCCAAGGGCCTGGGCAGAAGCTCCGCCGACGTTGCACTGAGCTGGCTTTTGGCGGGGGAAGGCGTGGCTACGGCAGTCGTCGGAGCGCGGAATCCTGTACAGCTCAAGGAGATCCTGGATTCCAGGCTTACCGCTTTGCCGGCCGAGATCCATACGGCCCTACGGGACGTTTCCGCAGTCTCCGCCTAAGCGCAGCGGCGCACAAAGGAGGTACTGCTACTCGACGATGTCGAGGTCCTCTTCGTCAACTTCATCGACATCGTCCTCGTCTTCCTCATCCTCAAAGACCTGGAGAGGGGTGACTTCGTTGTAGGCCTCGTACAAGGCGTCCTCGTAAACCTCAAAGGCGTCGGCAACAGCAAAGAATGCCGTTTCCACTGCCGGGTCGCCGTCACCACGGCGGTTTGATGCTGCTATAAGGTGTTCTTCCAAGGCGGAAGTCAGGGACTGAAGCGCGACACGCGGATCGATGCTCATGACTTCACGTTAGCCGGAAAAGGACGAGAATGGAGAGCAAATGAAGGAACAATTTCTCACCAGCTCGGTCCAGAGGGAACGGGATTACCTTCGTCAGTACGAGTACCTCGTGCTGACGGTCAGCCCTGACGATTCCCTCCACGAAGCGCGGCGCCGGCTCGTGGAACACTCCGAATATGGCAAGTGGGAACTGGAGCGGAGCATTCTTTATATGGGCGGCGGACGGCGCTTCTGGCTGCGCCGGCGAGTAATGCAGGTCCAGCGGACGGTCTAGTCCAGCGGGCCCAGCCAGGCGCTTGCGACTGTATTGTGGGCTGATTCGTCGTCCGATGGATGGAACATTCCCGCCAGCACGTCCCGGTAGAGACGTTCCAGCTCGGACCCACTGAAATAACTGGATCCGCCAGCCACCCGGATGGCCAGGTCCACGACCCGCCGTGCGGTCTCTGTTGCATTAACCTTCAGTCCCACCAGCTTGGAAAACCACAGCGGCCCGTGATCGGCCAATTCGTCGACGTCGCGGGTTACCTGGGACAGCTGTGGATAGAGGTTTTCCATCGCCATTGCAGCCTCTGCCACTTTCCAGCGGATATCCGGATCCTGAGCATAGCTGCGGCCGCCGTTCTTGAATGACGTGCGTTTTTGGGCAGCATCGATGCCGAGGGCCAGCGCCCTCTCGCCGATGCCTGCATAAACCGCCGCCAGGAGGGACTCGAAGCAGGCGAAGATGGCGAAGATCAGCGGATCGGCATTCGGGCCAACCGGCAGCCTGCGGAAGATCCGGTCGGGCGGAACGATGGCATTCTCCAGGACCGTGGTGTTGGACTGGCTGGCCCTCATGCCCAGGGTGTCCCAGTCCTCCAGGATCCGGTAGCCGGGCGAATCCCTGGTGATGAAGCCGTGCACCAGCTCCCCTGCGCCGTCGCGGCCCGCCGGGTCCTTGCCGAAGATTCCCAGCCGGGTCCAGGCCGGCGAAAGGCTCGTGAAGATCTTCGTACCCGTGAAGCTGAAGCCGCCATCCGGAAGGGGCGTGGCCGTGGTCCTGGAATCAAACAGGACAGAATCATTGCCGGCCTCCGAATTTCCGAAGGCAAAGATCTCACCCCGGGCGGCCTCCTGCAGCACGTATTCCAGGGAATGGTCACCCCGGGCTGCCAGGACATGTGCGACGCCGGTCCACACCAGATGCATGTTGACCGCCAGGGCGGTGGCAGGGGCGGCCGTTGCCAGCCTTCGCTGGCACCGTGCTGCCGCTTCCAGCCCAAGCCCCCGCCCGCCGTCGGCTTTCGGAACAAAAAGCCCGAGGTATCCCGCCTCCGCCAACTCAGCTAGATCCTCGTGGAAGAAGGTGTTTTCCCGGTCGTAGCCGGCAGCGCGTGACCGGATCCGGTCCAGGAGGGCGTCAGGCAGGACTTCTTCGGGGGACATTGCAACAAACTCCGTGGGCTAGTAGTTGGTCAGGAGTGTATTGAGCACCCGGGCGCCGAACTTCAGCGAGTCTGCGGGCACCCGCTCGTCGACGCCGTGGAACATTCCTGTGAAGTCCAGGTCATCGGGCAGCTGCAGCGGGGCGAAGCCGTAGCCGGTGATTCCGAGCCGGCTGAGGGACTTGTTGTCCGTGCCGCCCGAAAGTGTGTACGGCAGGACTTTGGCACCAGGGTCCTCGGAGTGGAGTGCATCGATCATGGAATCGACCAGGTTGCCAGCGAATGGAACCTCCAGTGACACGTCGCTGTGTACGTAGCTCACATCGACGCCGCTACCGGCCAGCTCGCGCACCACTTCCAGGACATGCTCGGCCTGACCGGGCAGCGTGCGGCAGTCGATCAGCGCTTCCGCGGACTCGGGGATGACGTTGTGTTTGTAGCCGCCCTTTACGAGCGTGGGGTTGGTGGTGTTCTGCAGGGTGGCTCCGACGAACCGGGCCACTGTGCCCAGCTGATTGAGCAGGATGTCGGGATTATTGGCGTCGAACTCCACGCCGGTGAGTTCCGTCACTCCGTCCAGGAACTGCTGGGTGGTTGGCGTCAACTCGATCGGCCATTTGTATTCGCCAATGCGGGTGACTGCCGCTGCGAGACGGGTTACGGCGTTGTCCGTGTTGATCTGTGACCCATGGCCGGCCCTGCCGTGAGCCACGAGCCGGAGCCAGGAGATGCCTTTCTCCGCAGTCTGGAGGAGATAGGTGCGCTGGCCGCCGATCGTGGCGGAGAAGCCGCCGACCTCGGAGATGGCCTCGGTGGCACCTTCGAAGAGCTCCGGCCTGTTGTCCACCGCGTACCGTGCACCATACTCGCCGCCTGCTTCCTCGTCGGCAAAGAAGGCAAAAATGATGTCGCGCTTGGGCTTGCGCCCGGTCCTGGCAAAGTCCCGCAGCACGGACAGGATCATGGCGTCCATGTCCTTCATGTCCACGGCGCCTCGCCCCCAGATCAGCCCATCACGGAGCTCGGCGCCGAAGGGATCTACTGACCACTGCTCCTTGAGGGCGGGAACGACATCCAGGTGCCCGTGGACCACCAGGGCGCTGGCAGTCGGATCCTGGCCGGCCATCCGGGTGACAACGTTGGCCCGGCCAGGTGCAGATTCGAAGATTTCCGCTTCCAGGCCCACTTCGGTGATCAGGCCTGCCGTGTATTCAGCAGCCCTCCGCTCCCCCGGCCCGCTTCCATCACCGAAATTGGAGGTATCGATGCGGATCAGGTCCTGGCAGATCTGAACAACTTCATCCTCAGGGCGGATGTCAGACATGATCACTCCTCGGTGTGGTGGTACGCGCGGCAGGGCGGCGGACGATCTTTCAGTCCGGCAATTGCGGGCCCTGACACTCAGCCTACCCATTAGGCCCGATTCCATGTTTACCGAAACTTCGTGTTAGAGTTTTTCTCGCTGCTTCGGAGAAATGCGAAACGCTGCAAAGCAAAATCGTTGTCCGAATTACCACCTGCGCGGGTGGCGGAATGGCAGACGCGCTAGCTTGAGGTGCTAGTCCTCGAAAGGGGGTGGGGGTTCAAGTCCCCCTCCGCGCACAAGTAAAAACCCCTGGAATCCAAAGATTCCAGGGGTTTTTCTGTCCTCCCCCGCGTCCGCCCGGTACTGCCAGGCGAGCGTGAAGACATTCCCGGCGGCGCGAACCCGAAACCGGCACCATGGTGCAATAGGACCTATGACAGCCATCATTCTCGGGTGGAATCCTGATCGTTGGAATGCCTGGAATTACGACGCGGTCGTGGGACAGGTTAGCGAAACCGGCCAGGTCCGGGAGCGATGGAGGGTCGGCAGACGACGCACCATTCTGCCTGGCAGCGACGCATGGCTGTTTCTGCAGGGTAGAAGCCAGCATGGCCGGGGCCTCATCGGGCATGGCATCGTGACCTCTGAGACATACGAGTCCAGCCATTATTCCGATCCAAACGAGACACTGCGGTACGTCAGTGTGGCGTTTGATGCACTGCTGCCCCTTGGCTCACAGCTCCCCTGGGACGTCCTTGCCGAGGCGGCACCGGGGGTTCCTTGGAGCAGTTTCCGCGGTTCGGAGAGGTCCGTTCCTCCTGCTGAAGAGGCGAACCTCAGGCGCCTGTGGCAGGACGAGGGCCCCAAGGCCGACGGTGATCCGATCAGCCTGATGCCGGGAACCTATCCCGAAGGCTCCATCGCCCGTGTAGAAGTCAACCGGTATGAACGGACCCGGAGGCCCGGCGCGTCTGCCTGGCTTTCCATGGAACCGTCTGTGCGGCGTGCGGGTTCTCTTTCGAGATCCATTATGGCGAGGTGGGCAAAAATTTCATCCACGTCCATCACGTAGTTCCGGTCTCACAGCTTGGCCCCGGATACCAGCTGGACCCGGTCACCGATCTCGTTCCCCTGTGCGCCAACTGCCACACCGTTGCCCATTTGGGCGTCAGTACACCAAGATCCGTCCCGGAAGTTCGGGAACTGATCGCCGCTGCTGGTCACCTAAGCGGCCAACTGGTGGACCAAACCGCCGTGGATGCCCAGCATGATGCGAAACGGATTCTCGAACAGCAGTAGAGATTATCCGTTCACACGTCCGCGACCGGGAACGTTGCATATTCGTGACGCAATCCCTTGCCCCGGCCGCTTATGGCACATAGGCTCGTTCTGTGAGTGGCGGGGACGGTAATCCGACAAGCGGAGCCGACTCGCGACCCGTGAAGGAAAACAGCATGGCTCAAGGTACTGTCAAGTGGTTCAACGCCGAAAAGGGCTTCGGATTCATCGCCCCCGACGACGGAAGCGCTGACGTGTTCGCACACTATTCCGCAATCGCGTCCAGCGGTTACCGGTCCCTCGAAGAGAACCAGAAGGTTCAGTTCGACGTCGTACAGGGTCCCAAGGGGCCCCAGGCGGAGAACATCCAGCCCCTCTAAAGGCTCTACTTAAGGCTGGCCGGCAACACGCCCGGCCAGCCTTTTGCCATGTCCGGGCACGGGCATCAGCCGCAGCAGGACACGTTCCGGCATCGACGTACAGAATCTTCTGCCTACAATCGAATGTCAATCAACGTGTGAGGGAATCATGAAGAAAATCACCACGGCCGTATTTGCCGCCGGACTTTTGCTGAGCACCAGCGCCTGTACAGCCACCACGCAGCTGAGCACGAAGGAAACCTGCGAGCGGGTGCAGACCGTGCTGGCCAATCCGGGCAACAACGTGGGTAAGACCGGTGCCACGCAGCTGGCCAACCAGATCCGCCCCATCGAAACGGTGGCGTCGGATGAGCTGAAGCCAGCTCTCGCCTCCATCATCGAATACACCGATGAGGCCTCCAAGGCAGAGCCCAACGAGGACGTCCTGACGGAGCTCTCAGAAGCTTACGCAGAAGCCACCAGCACCTTCTCAGCATCCTGCAGCTAACCCCGCCGCAAACCCTGGGTGATCGGCTGCTGACGGCCTTCACCCAGGGGCCAGCACCTGAGTTCAGTCCAGGCGTTGTTCTGATGATCGTTGCGGCCGTCGCCGCACTGTCCCTGCCCCGCGGCAGCTGGCGATACGTAGGCCTGTTGACCACTGTGGTTCACGAACTGGGCCATGCGTTCGCCGCGCTGATGAGCGGGCAGCGCCTGCACAGCATCGTTCTCAGGGGCGATCATTCGGGCACCACGACGTCCCTCAGCCGCGGCCGATGGCCGGCAGTATGGTCAGGGTTCTGGGGCTACCCGACGCCGGCTGTTGCGGGTGCTGCCTTCGTTACGTGCGGTTTCGCCGGCTGGGGCAGCGCCGCGATCGCCGTTTCCAGCGCTGTAGTCCTGGCGTCCCTGCTGTTCATCCGCAACGTCGCCGGAGCGGCCATCACCCTTACGACGGCGGCACTGGGCACGGGGATCGTCCTGGCGGCACCAGCAGTGTCAACCGGCTACATCGCGGTAGTCCTGGGGCTCGTGCTGCTGGTGGGCTCCGTTCGCGCCCTCGGAAACCTCATCCATCTTCATGTGCACCGCCGAACCTTATTGCGAACGTCTGACGCCCACCTGCTGCACCGGGCAACGGGAGTTCCTGCGGTGTTTTGGATCCTGCTCTTTGCGGTCATTATCAGCGCCTCCTGGTACATAGCCTGGTTCCCGGCTGCTGCAGTCACCCTCCGCGGAGCATAGGCTGGACGGATGAAGGACAGCAGCCAAAATAATGCCGTAGCCGAACACAGCACCCGTGGCGCTTACGTCACCGGCGGCGAAGAGTTCAACCGCGACACCAATTACATCGAAGACCGCATCACCCGTGATGGCCGTCCCGGAGACAATGGTGAGCCCGGTTGGAAGGCCGAGCCGGGCAAATACCGGCTTATCGCCGCACGGGCGTGCCCCTGGGCCAACAGGGCTGTCATCGTGCGCCGGCTGCTCGGCCTGGAAGACGCCATCTCGCTGGGCCAGCCCGGCCCCACCCATGACGTGCGTTCCTGGACCTTCGACCTAGACCCGGGAGGGGTGGATCCCGTGCTCGGCATCGAACGCCTGCAGGAGTCGTACTTCCGCCGTTTCCCGGATTACCCGCGAGGAATCACCGTTCCGGCCATTGTGGACATCGCCAGCGGTGCCGTCGTCACCAACAACTTTCCCCAGATCACCCTGGACTTTTCCACTGAATGGACCGATTTCCACCGCCCCGGTGCTCCGCAGTTGTACCCGGAGCACCTCCGCGATGAAATTGACACCGTCAATAAGCGCATTTTCACGGAGGTGAATAACGGCGTGTACCGTTGCGGATTCGCTGGGTCCCAGGCAGCTTATGACGCCGCATATTCACGGTTGTGGGCCGCTATGGACTGGTTGGAGGAACGGCTCGCCGGCCAGCGTTTCCTCGTAGGGGACACCATCACCGAAGCCGATGTCCGGCTCTTCACAACGCTGGCCCGCTTCGATGCCGTCTATCACGGCCACTTCAAGTGCAACAGGCAGAAGCTTAGCGAGATGCCTGTGCTGTGGGCCTACGCACGGGACCTTTTCCAGACGCCCGGGTTTGGGGACACCACCGATTTCGTCCAGATCAAGCAGCATTACTACATCGTTCATGAGGACATCAACCCTGCAGGGATAGTCCCCCGGGGTCCGGAGCCCGGCACCTGGCTGTCACCCCACGGCCGCGAGGAATTGGGCGGGCGTCCGTTCGGTGACGGCACTCCCCCGGGCCCGGTCGCCCCAAATGAAAAGGTGGCCGCCGGCCACGGCGCCGACGGTTAGGCCGAAAACGCTTACTGCCTGCCGCCCTCCTGGATATAGTCTTGGGCCATGCGCACTTCCAGAGGCACAGCCGTGCCCGAATTCTCAGCCGTTCAGGAACTCTTCGAATCCTTCCTGGCGGACGATCCCGACTACAGCGCCCAGGTTTCTGTCTATCACCACGGCCGCCGGGTGGTGCACCTGGATGGGGGCCCGAACACCACCAGTGAATCGATCACCGGCGCGTACTCATGCTCCAAAGGGATTGCGGGCATGGTTATCGCCCTCCTGGTGCAGGATGGTGCCCTCGATCTTGACCTGCCGATGGCTCATTACTGGCCGGAGTTTGCCCAGGGCGGGAAGGGCAACATCCTGGTCCGCGAGGCCTTGTCGCATCAGGCGGGTGTTTTGGGGGTTCCCGGCGGCATCCCGCTGGACCGTATCCACACCGCGGAGGCTGCAGCCATGCTCGCTTCAGTGGCACCGCTGTGGCGGCCCGGCAAGGCTTTTGGATACCACGCGCTGACCATTGGCATCATGATGGAAGAACTCTGCCGCCGTATCACCGGGCTCTCCCTCCAGCACAATTACGATGAACTGCTGCGGATTCCCTACGCGCTGGACTTCTTCCTGGGACTTCCGGAAGATGAGGAACCCAGGTACCGCGATGTACTCTACGACGCCGGAGATCAGTGGGTGGATCCGCTCAGTTTCGAGGGCCTTAACTCCAATAGCGCCGTCAGCAGTGTCATGGAACTCCCCAACCGCCGCGATGTCCGTGCGGGTGGAATGAGTGCAGCCGGTGGCGTGGGGTCCGCTGATGGCCTGGCGCGGGCCTATGCTGCTGTAACGACCGGCGTCGAGGCGCCATCAGGCCTGCTTGCCCCGGCACTGGACCACAGCACCCTCGGCGTTGTGACCCAGGAACAGGTATGGGGCCTGGATCGGAGTTCAGGGCTGGACAACGCGTTTGCTGTCGTATTCATGAAACCGCATCCGTCGCGCAACTTCGGAAGCCATGTTGCTTTCGGCCATGAAGGAGCCAACGCTGCCCTTGGTTTTGCCGATCCTGCCTACGGTTTGTCCTTTGGTTACATTCCCCAACGGGCCGAAGAAGGCCGGACGCAGGGGCGGGCGCACGTGCTGGCAGCGGCGGCCCGCCGGGCAGCTTCGGCGGTGCAGTCCGTTACTTCCTCATGATTGCGGCCTCCTGATTCAAGGCGGCAAAACTTGTACAGGCGTTGCCCGGCCCCTAGTGTGGGCGGATGCGTAACAGCGAACCGGAAGCCCGGCGGGCCATCGCTACCGGACTCCTGAAGCGGGCCGTGGCAGGTGTCTCCGCAGCATTCAGTGCCAACCGGCTTCAGCTGGCAGCCAAGGCTGGTTTGGCGGCAGGCCTTGCCTTCCTGGTTGCCCCCTTGATGCCAGGTACGGCTCCGGACTACCCGTACTATGCTCCGCTTGGTGCACTCGTTGCGATGTATCACAACGTTGCGGGTTCGGTCCGGCAGGGCCTGCAGGCGCTGGCCGGCCTGGCCATGGGCGTCGGGCTCGCCTTCCTGCTGATCAACCTTGGTGATCCTTCTCCGCTGACGGTAGCGATTATGATGGGCCTGGGCGTCCTCTTGGGCGGATTTCCACGCCTGGAATCGGCCCGGGACTGGATTCCGACGGCGGCACTGCTGGTGCTGCTGGTGGGCGGGAACAACCCGGACGACTTTTCCTTCGGCTACCTCATCCAGATGGGTGCCGGAGTGGTGGTGGGCATTGCAGTGAACTTCCTCATCTTCCCGCCACTGAATTTCAGTGCAGCCGCCGCCAGCCTGGACGAGCTTCGGATGGCCTTGGGCAGGCAACTGACGGATATGGGAAAGGCGCTGAAGGAGAAGTGGCCACCGGAAGACGAGGATTGGGCCCGACGCTCTGACGAGCTTGCCGCGGCGGCCCGGACTGTCCGTCATCTGGTGCAGGAAGCGGATGAAAGCCGCCGGGCCAATCCGCGCCGGAAACTTCATCCCCGTGACGTTGATCTCGACTACCGGAATCTGAGGGAACTCGAACGGGTGACGTTCCACGTCCAGGACATGACCGAGGTGTTGGCCGACGTTATCTGGGAGGAAGACGCGCCTTACACAGTGCCCTATGCAGACAGCGGTCCCCTGGCCGACGCCGTGTTGGCAACGGGTGAGCTCCTCTCCTCGTTCCGTGGAGAGGACATCCAAAGGCAACGGGAGCTCTTGGCTGAGGCCGAGGCCGCGGTGGAGGCGTGTATGGCGGCGCCTGCAACGGGCGAGTCTGGCGATTCGGCAGTGACCGCCACGAAATCCATTCTCCTCAGCCTCCACCGCATACTTAGGGCTGTGCGGCCCGCGTCCTAGAGCCTTCCCACAACCCCACTGAAATGACGGCGTCCGGACCGGGGATTCCAGGCGACAAACGCAGACCGTTGCCACCCGCCGTCGTCCGGAGCTTCCGTGGTGATTTTCAGAGCAACTTTGGCAGGCAGGTACACCGGAGCCTCAAAGGCGACCTCCCACCTGAACGGTGCCTCCCGCGGAACTCCGATATCGGCGAGCGCCCGCGAAGCCAGGTACATGCCGTGGGCGATGGAACGTGGCATACCCAGGGCCTTGGCAGACAGCAGGCTGAGGTGGATCGGATTGTAGTCACCGGAAACGGCGGCGTAACTGCGCCCTGTTTCCACTCCCAGTTGCCAGAGCGCCGTAGGGTTGGGCGGCACGAAGTCCTCCTTCGCCTGCCCCTGGGCAGTCTTGTCTACTGCGGGCAGGTACACCCCCTTGGCAAGATACGTAGATGTTCCCGTCCAGCGGAGGATGCCGTCCGAGGCGCCGCGGACTTCCGCCACAACATCCACTTGTGTTCCCGCCCGATGGCCTCGCAGACCCTGCACACCGGCTGTGATGTCCACGGGTTCATCGAACCTGATGGGGAGGCGCTGTTCGATGGCGTTCTGCAGGTGGATCATGCCCAGCAGGGGCAGCGGGAAGTCGTCACGGGCCAGGACGCTCATGGCCACCGGAAATGCCATGGCGTGGACGAAGCCGGCCGGCAGCACGTCACTGGCCGGCTCGCCCAGAAGGTGCTGGAACGACGTCAGGGTCTCAACGTCGCACCGGACGTTCCGCACCTCGTGCTGCTCGCCAGGCAGGCGCGCGGCGCCGTTGCTGCCGCCCAGCCTGCGTCTGGCGGCCATGGCAGCAGCGTTGACATAAAGCCTGGACAGCGATGGCAGTTCGGCCAACACTACGTTCCCGGGTGTACTCATGCCCCCACCAGGTTCTGTCCGCACACCCTGAGCACGTCACCGGTGATTCCGCCGGCTGCGTCACTGGCCAGGAAAGCAATGGCCTCGGCGACGTCGATCGGCTGGCCGGCCTGCTGCAGCGAGTTCAGGCGCCGGGCTACTTCGCGGGTAGCGAAGGGCATCCGTGCCGTCATCTCTGTTTCGATGAAGCCCGGGGCTACGGCATTGATGGTGCCCCCCGCCGAAGCCAGCAACGGCGCGGTTCCGCGCACCATACCGATCACGGCGCCTTTAGACGCTGCGTAATTCGTCTGGCCACGGTTGCCGGCGATGCCGCTGGTGGAGGCTACAGAGACAATCCTGGGCGAATTCTGGAACTCCTTCGACGCCAGCAGCACTTCGTTGATCCTCAGTTGCGCTGCGATGTTGATGTTGATCACCGAACTCCACTTTGCCTCGTCCATGTTGGCCAACAGCTTGTCCCTGGTGATGCCGGCGTTGTGGACGACAACGTCAAGGCGGCCGTGCCGGCCAATCGTGTGCTCCAGGATCCGGCTGCCGGCGTCATCACTAGTGATGTCCAGCTGCAGCGCCGTGCCGCGGATACTATTCACCACCCGGGCAAGCTGCTCACCTGCTGCAGGCAGGTCGACGGCCACTACGGTGGCGCCGTCACGGGAAAGAGTACGTGCGATGGCTGCGCCGATTCCGCGGGCAGCCCCGGTGACGACGGCCACCTTCCCTGCCAGCGGCTGCTCGAAGTCCTCAGGCAGGGAACCGTCTGCTGTTGACACCGTCAGGAACTGGCCATCCACGAATGCCGACCGGCCGGACAGGTAGAAGCGCAGAGCTCCTAGGGCGGCCGGGCTGGTGGTCGCGGTTTCGCCGGCGAGGAGAATGCCGTTTGCGGTTGCACCCGAGCGCAGTTCCTTGGCCAGCGAACGAACAAAGCCGTCAACTGCCTGCCGCGCCGCGGCCTCAGCGGGACCATCCGAGTCGGCAGATCTCCTGGACAGTGTGACGACGCGGCCATTGCGTGCCAGGTCGCGAAGCGCGGCCCCGGCGGCCAGCACGGGTTTTTCAAGGTCTGCCGGAGAGGAAACGCTGTCCATTACCAGGATGATGGCGCCCAGCTTTTCCCTGGGAACGGCGTGACGGCGGACATCGAGTCCCCAGCCCAGCAAAGTTGATGCAAGGTCTTCGGCGCCTCCTCCGGTTCCCTCCACCAGCACTGGCCCTTCCACCAGCGGCTGGCCCGGCCTGTAGCGCCTGAGTTCCACGGGCTGTGGCAGGCCCAGTCTCCGGGCAAGGTCCCGCCCGGTTCCATGGCTGACGAATTTGGGGTACTTGTCAGTCATCAGTCCCCCTACGCTGCTTCCAGTAGTGCGACGACACCCTGGCCGCCTGCTGCACAGATGGAGACCAGGCCGCGGGCGGGGCGCCCTTCCACAGTCCCCTTCGCGGCCAGCATCTTGGCCAGCGACGCCACGATGCGGCCACCCGTGGCGGCGAAGGGGTGCCCGGCGGCCAGCGATGAGCCATGAACGTTGAGGCGGCTCCGGTCCACCTTTCCGAAGGCCCCATCGAGGCCCAAGCGGTCACGGCCGAAATCCTCGTCTTCCCAGGCGGCCAGGGTGGTGAGCACGGTACCGGCGAAAGCCTCGTGGATTTCGACGAAGTCCATGTCATCCAGGGTGAGGCCGTTGCGGGCCAGCAGGCGGGGGACGGCGAAGGCGGGCGCCATCAGGAGGCCGTCTTTGCCGTGCACAAAGTCCACCGCAGCCGCTTCACCGTCCACTACTGTGGCGAGCTTGGGCAAGCCGTGGGCGTCGGCCCACTCCGCAGAGGCCAGCAGTACGGTGGAGGCACCGTCTGTCAGAGGAGTGGAATTGCCGGCGGTCATCGTCGCCTCGGCGCCGAGGTTGCGACCAAACACGGGCTTGAGAGACGACAGCTTTTCCATGCTGGTGTCCGGGCGGAGATTCGAATCCTTGCTCAAGCCCCGGTAGGGCGTGATCAGGTCGTCAAAGAATCCTGCGTCGTAGGCAGCAGCCATGTTGTGGTGGCTGTTGAGAGCCAACTCGTCCTGGGCTTCCCGGCTGATCTTCCATTGAGCAGTGGTGAGCGCCTGATGCTCGCCCATGGACAGGCCGGTCCTGGGCTCACCGGTTCCTGGCGCGTCCGGTGCCAGGTCCTTTGGCCTAAGGCGGCTCAGCACCTGCAGGCGCTGCGGCAAAGTCTTGGCCCGGTTGAGGTCCAGCAGTACCGAGCGCAGGCCCTCACTGACGGCGATGGGAGCATCAGAGGCGGAGTCGACGCCACCGGCGATGGCGGATTCAATCTGGCCAAGCTTGATCTTGTTGGCCAGCCCCAACACCGTCTCAAGACCGGTGGCGCAGGCTTCCTGCACGTCGTAAGCCGGGGTTTCGGCCGAAAGAGCCGAGCCCAGGACGGCCTCGCGCGTCAGGTTGAAGTCTCTGGAATGCTTCAGAACTGCACCGGCAGCGACGTGGCCAATCCGCTCGTTTTGCAGGCCAAAGCGGGCAATAAGCCCGTCCAGGGCGGCCGTGAGCATGTCCTGGTTGGAGGACTTCGTGTAGGCGCCGCCGGAGCGGGCAAAGGGAATCCGGTTCCCGCCAACGATCACTGCCTGGCGGAGTCCGGACGCGGGGGCGGGTGAGAGTCCTTCTACGGACATGGGAGTATCTCCTCTTTTTGGCTGGGTTACCAGTACCCAGCGTACCTGATACGCTGGGTATCGTGAACACAATTTCCACGGAGATCCCCGATGGCCGTGCCACACGCTGGCAGAGCCACCGCGAGGAACGGCGCCGCGACCTGATTAAGGCGGCCAGAAAGGCCGTGCACGCCCTGGGCAGCGATGCCTCCATGGACGAGATCGCGGCCGCGGCCGGCACATCGAAGTCCGTGTTCTACAGGTACTTCGGGGACAAAGCGGGGCTGCAGCAAGCGGTGGGTGAGGTTGTGCTGCTGCAGATGCAGCGAAAGATTGCAGAAGCAGCGCAAAGTGCCCAGACGCCCAGGCAAGGACTTTTCGCAATGGTTTCCGCCTACCTCCAGATGGCCGAAACCAGTCCCCATGTCTATGCCTTTGTCACCCAGAACGCCGGCGCCGACGCAGGCACACCGCAAACACTGGCCACAGCGGGGGCCCTGGGCCATTTCTTCGACGCCATCAGGGACATGATTGCAAGGCCCATGCGTACCCACCTCAAGGTGGAGCCGGCTCGGGATGCCGTCCTGGGCTATTGGCCCACAGCCGCAATCGGCCTGGTCCGCAACGCCGGTGAACTGTGGCTCAACTCCCCTCCGGCACCGGGCAAGCCGGCACAGGAAGCCATGGCCCGGCAAATCACCGCCTGGCTGTGCGTCGGCATCGCTCCGGAAATGGATCCCGCGGCCATTGAATAAGGAACTGAATGAAGAGCCGTTGAATAAATGGCTTGCCGCCCGTAGAGACCTCCACCAGCAACGAAGGATAATTCCAATGACAGAAGTCGTGGCCCCTCCCGTCAGCGCCGCTCCCGGCTCCCCTGCCCGCAACCAGTCCTCCCCCGCCGTCGATGTAGCGGCCCTGGGCGAGCAGCTGCTCGGCAAATGGGCTGATATCCGCCGGCAGGCACGGGACCTCGCAGCCCGTCCCGAATTGCACAAGATCGAGGGTCAGACGCACCTTGACCACCGCACAAGGACTTTTGGCCAGCTGAAGTTCCTGGTGGAACATGGCGCCGTCCACAGGGCCTTTCCAGCAGCCCTCGGCGGCAACGACGACCACGGCGGCAACGTAGCCGGCTTCGAGGAACTGGTCACGGCTGATCCGTCGCTGCAGATCAAAGCCGGAGTGCAGTGGGGCCTCTTTGGCTCGGCCGTTATGCACCTTGGCACGGCCGAACACCATGCCAAGTGGCTTCCCGGCATCATGAACCTTGATATTCCCGGCTGCTTCGCCATGACTGAAACCGGACATGGTTCGGACGTTGCGAGCATCGCCACGACCGCCACTTATGACGAGGCCGCCGAAGAGTTCATCATCAACACCCCCTTCCGTGCCGCCTGGAAGGACTACATCGGCAATGCCGCCAACGACGGCCTCGGCGCGGTGGTGTTTGCCCAGCTGATCACCAAGGGCGTCAACCACGGCGTCCACGCGTTCTACGTTGATCTTCGGGACCCGGAAACCAGGAAGTTCCTGCCAGGCATCGGCGGTGAGGACGACGGCGTCAAGGGCGGGCTCAACGGGATTGACAACGGCCGCCTGCACTTTACGGCCGTCAGAATTCCCCGTACCAACCTCCTGAACCGCTACGGCAACGTCGACGCTGACGGCACTTACACCTCGTCCATTTCCAGTCCCGGACGCCGGTTCTTCACCATGCTCGGCACCCTGGTGCAGGGCAGGGTATCGCTGGACGGTGCGGCCGTGGCAGCTTCGAAGATCGCCCTCAAGACCGCTATCCAGTACGCCAGCGAACGCCGCCAGTTCAACGCCTCTTCACACACCGAGGAGGAGGTCCTGCTCGATTACCAGCGCCACCAGCGCCGGCTCTTCACCAGGCTGGCCACCACCTACGCGGCGACCTTCGCGCACGAACAGCTCCTGCAGAAGTTCGACGACGTCTTTTCAGGTGCGCACGACACCGACGAGGACCGCCAGGACCTTGAGACCCTGGCCGCTGCCCTTAAGCCTCTAAGTACCTGGCATGCCCTGGACACCCTGCAGGAATGTCGCGAGGCGTGCGGCGGTGCCGGTTTCCTGATCGAGAACCGCTTCGCCTCGCTGCGCGCCGACCTGGATGTGTACGCGACATTTGAAGGCGACAACACAGTACTGCTCCAACTGGTGGCTAAACGCCTGCTCTCCGACTATGCACGCGAGTTCCGCAACGTGGATGTCGGCGTGCTGGCCCGTTACGTGGTTGGACAGGCCGCCGGCGCTGCCATCCACCGCACAGGGCTGCGGCAGGTGGCGCAGTTTGTGGCGGACACCGGACTGGTTCAGAAGGCGGCACTCGCCCTGCGCGACGAAGCCAGCCAGCGGGCGCTGCTCACCGACCGGGTGCAGACCATGGTGGCCGAGGCCGGATCGGCCCTCAAGGGCGCCAGTAGACTGCCCCAGGACCAAGCTGCCGCCGTGTTCAACCTGCATCAGGACGAGTTGATCGATGCCGCACACGCCCATGCCGAGCTGCTTCAGTGGGAAGCCTTCACCGAAGCCCTCGCCGAGGTGCAGGACCCGGGTACCCGTAAGGTCCTGACCTGGGTCCGCGACCTCTTTGGGCTTTCCCTGATCGAGAAAAACCTGTCCTGGTATCTGATGAACGGCCGGCTGTCCATGCAGCGGGCACGCACCGTTGGCGATTACATCAACAGGCTGCTGGTCAAGATCCGGCCCCACGCGATTGACCTGGTGGACGCGTTCGGCTACGGCCCGGACCACCTGCGGGCTGCGATCGCCACCGGTGCGGAGAGAATCCGCCAGGACGAGGCGCGTGCCTATTTCCGGGCGCAACGCGCCAGCGGAACGGCGCCCGTTGAGGAGAAAGTTCTGTTGGCGCGGAAGGCAGCCGCAGGCAAACCACAGCGGTAACGGGAAAACCCGGTCGGTGCTGCGCTGGGCTCAGCGCAGCACCGACCGGTAGACGTCCAGGGTTGTCTCGGTGATGGTCTGCCAGGAGAAATGCTCCTCGGCGCGACGGCGGCCCGCCTCACCCATAGCGCGGGCACGGGCGGGATCGTTGACAACCTCCACCAGCGCCTCGGCGAACTGGCGAACGAATTTTTCCGGATCCAACGGGGTGCCGGTGCCGTCTGTCATCTGCTCCAGCTCCACCAGCAGGCCGGTAACGCCATGGTCCACTACTTCCGGTATGCCGCCGGTGGCACTGGCCACCACAGCCGCCCCACAGGCCATGGCCTCAAGGTTCACAATTCCCAGGGGCTCGTAAATGGAAGGGCAGGCAAAGGCGGTGGCGTGGCTGAGGACCTGGATGAGCTCATGGCGGGGCAGCATCCGTTCAATGAGGACGACGCCGGTCCGCTGGCTCTGCAGCTCGGCAATCAGACGGGCGGTCTCCGCGGCGAGTTCGGGTGTATCCGCCGCTCCCAGGCAAAGCACAAGCTGCACGTCCGGCGGCAGTTGGGCGGCAGCCCGCAACAGGTAGGGCACCCCCTTCTGCCGGGTGTTTCGCCCTACGAAGACCACGCTGGGAAGGTCAGGGTCGATGCCCAGGGCCCGGACGGCGTCGTCGTTTTCATCCCTGGACCAAAGTTCAACGTCTACTCCGTTGTGGACTACCCGGACCTTTGCCGGATCCACCTCCGGGTAGCTGCGCAGGATGTCCTGGCGCATACCCTCCGACACCGCGATGATGGCGGCCGCTGCTTCGTAGGCTGTCTTCTCTACCCACGACGACAGCGCATAGCCGCCGCCCAGCTGTTCCGCTTTCCAGGGGCGCAACGGCTCGAGGCTGTGCGCGCTCAGCACGTGCGGAATGCCGTGGAGCAGGGACGCCAGATGGCCCGCCATATTTGCGTACCACGTGTGCGAGTGGACCAGGTCCGCCCCTGCCACATCAGGAACAATCCGAAGGTCGACGCCGAGGGTCTGGACAGCTGCATTGGCACCGGCCAGGTCTTCGGGGACCGCGTAGGAGGTGACCTCCGCCCCGTGATAGTCAGCATCGCGGTGTGCCCCGAAGGCACGGACCCGCAGGTCAACGTGTTTGCTCAACACCCTGGCCAATTCCGCCACATGGACGCCGGCGCCGCCGTAGATCTCCGGCGGGAACTCTTTAGTCACAATGTCTATTCGCACGGTACCCAAGGTAGTCCTTCGGCGGGAACTGTTCTAGTGTGAAGGCATCCGGGCCCTCTGGGCTGTTGGGGAGAAACGAAGACGTGCAGGGAGTTCCATCATGGCTATCAAGAAAGTTTTGGCTATTGTCCTGGCTGGTGGCGAAGGGAACCGCCTGATGCCGCTGACGGCGGACAGAGCCAAACCGGCCGTGCCGTTCGCCGGCAGTTACCGCCTGATCGACTTTGCACTGTCAAACCTGGTGAATTCGCGCTACCTGCAGATCGTCGTGTTGACCCAGTACAAGTCCCACAGCCTTGACCGCCATATCTCCGAGACCTGGCGGATGTCCACCCAGCTGGGCAACTACATCGCCTCGGTGCCGGCCCAGCAGCGGGTGGGCAAGAGCTGGTTCCTGGGCAGCGCGAACGCCATCTACCAGTCCCTGAACCTGATCCGTGACGCCAACCCGGACATTGTGGTGGTGGTGGGAGCGGACCACGTCTACCGGATGGATTTTGCCCAGATGGTGGATCAGCACGTTGCCAGCGGAGCCAAGGCCACGGTGGCTGCCGTCCGCCAGCCGCTGCACATGGCCGACCAGTTCGGCGTCATCGAAGTTGATCCCAACGACGCCGGGAAGATTGCGGCCTTCGTTGAAAAGCCCGCCACCACCCCGGGCTTGGAAGCTGACCCCACCCAGTTCCTTGCCTCCATGGGCAACTACGTCTTCGACGCAGACGCGTTGGTTGCCGCACTGCACGTGGACGCCGAACGGCTGGATACCAAACACGACATGGGCGGCGACATCATCCCCTACTTCGTCAACAACGGCGAAGCGGGCGTGTACGACTTCACCCTGAATGAAATCCCAGGCTCCACCGAACGGGACCGCACTTACTGGCGCGATGTCGGCACCATCGATTCCTTCTATGACGCGCACATGGATCTCATCTCACCGCTACCCGTGTTCAACCTCTACAACTCGGCCTGGCCCATCTACACCCGGCAGAGCATCTCGCCGCCGGCAAAGTTTGTCCGCGGCGAGGACAATACAGTGGGCACCGCGCTGGACTCGATCGTCTCCAGCGGCGTGGTGATTTCCGGCGGTGTGGTGGAAGGCTCTGTCCTTTCCAACGACGTGTATGTCGACAAGGCCAGCCGCGTGCTGGACTCGGTGCTCATGGACAATGTGATAGTCGGTCCCGGCGCCGTGGTCCAGCGGGCCATCATCGACAAGAACGTCAAGATCCCCGCTGGTGCAGCGATCGGCCTGGATCCCGACCTTGACCGGGCCCGCGGCTTCAAGGTCACGGACTCCGGCATCACCGTGCTGTCCAAGGGCCAACTCGTTCCCGAGCCCGACGCCGATGAGCTCGCGCTGTCGGCTGCCAACATGCACAAGGTGCCCAACGCCGTCCGGGCGGCGACCGAGACCAACCCTGAATTACGAGCGGCTGTCACGAAAGTCGCCAACGCCCATGCGGCCTCGGTAGCCCGCGCCTAGCCTGTAGATCGGCAGCCCCCGCCCAACGGGTAAAATGGGGGCAATGAGCTCCCCCGATCTGACTCCCGAGGAAATTCAGGCCTGCCTGAAAGTCCTGAATACCATCCACGTCTATGACGAGGAGCATCCCGACTACGTTTCCGTGCGTCGCGCCACCGGCAAGATGTTTAAGGCCGTGAAAAGGCACCGGCGTGTCACCAAGCGGGATGAAATCGCAGAATCGGACCGGGCGGTGCTTGCCCGTACCGCCACAGCGGCCCCTGACCGGATCGATGATGAAACACGTGGCAACAAGCTGGAGTCATCGGCCAGTGGTGCAGTTGCGGGTCACCTCATCCGGGCCCGGCCGTGCTACATCTGCAAGCAGCACTACACGCAGGTTGACGCCTTCTATCACCAGCTGTGCCCAGAGTGTGCAGCGTTCAGCCACAGCAAGCGCGATGCCCGCACAGACCTAACGGGCCGCCGGGCGCTGCTCACCGGCGGGCGGGCGAAGATCGGCATGTACATCGCCCTGAGGCTGCTTCGCGATGGTGCGCACACCACCATTACTACCCGGTTCCCCAAGGATGCAGCGCGTCGGTTCGCCGCCATGGAAGACAGCGGGGAATGGCTGCACCGGCTGCGCATCGTCGGGATCGACCTCCGTGACCCGTCCCAGGTGATGGCGCTGACCGACTCCCTGGACGCCGTCGGCCCGCTGGACATCATCATCAACAACGCCGCGCAGACGGTCCGGCGCAGCGGCAATGCGTATAAGCCGCTGGTGGACGCGGAAGATGAGCCGCTTCCCGCTACGTTGGAGGCCGCGAACGGTGGCCCGGAACTGGTAACTTTCGGCCATGCCCACGACAAGCATCCGCTGGCCCTGGCCAGCAGTGTCACGGACCACCCGGTTCTGGCCGGCGATGCCATCACTTCGTTGGCTCTTTCCACGGGATCGGCGTCGCTGGAGCGGATCGCGGCAGGGAACGCCATCGACGCCGGCGGCCTGGTGCCGGACCTCGCCGACATCAACAGCTGGACCCAGGTGGTGGATGAGGTGGACCCCCTTGAGATGCTGGAAGTGCAGCTCTGCAACGTCACCGCTCCGTTCCTGCTGGTCAGCCGGCTGCGCGCGGCCATGAAGCGTTCCACAGCCCGCCGCAAATACATCGTTAATGTTTCCGCCATGGAAGGCCAGTTTTCCCGCGCCTACAAGGGTCCCGGCCACCCCCACACGAACATGGCCAAGGCCGCCTTGAATATGATGACCCGCACCAGCGCCCAGGAGATGCTGGAGTCGGACGGCATCCTGATGACCGCCGTCGACACCGGCTGGATCACAGACGAACGGCCGCACTACACCAAGGTCCGGCTCATGGAAGAAGGCTTCCACGCCCCGCTTGACCTGGTGGATGGCGCCGCGCGTGTCTACGATCCGATCGTCCGTGGCGAGGATGGCGAAGACCAGTACGGCGTCTTCCTGAAGGACTACAAGCCCAGCCCCTGGTAGACCCTTCCCGCACGTCCTCCGCTACATACAGCTAGGCCAACCGGGTGATCTCAACAGAGACGCTCAGCGCCGAGCCGCCACCACCGGAGAGTATCCCCTTCAGCGGCGGCACGTCGCGATAGTCGCGGCCACGGGCCACTGTGACGTGGAAATCTCCGGCCGGCTTGTGGTTGGTGGGATCCCAACTGCGCCAGGCCCCGTCCCAGAACTCCAGCCACGCGTGCGACTGGCCCGCGACCGTCTCGCCGAGTTCCGCCGTCGAACGCGGATGCAGGTAACCGGACACATACCGCGCAGGGATCCGGCAGCTGCGGAGGGCACCGATGGCAAGGTGTGCCAGATCCTGGCAAACCCCCTGGCGCTGTCCCCAGGCTTCCTCGGCATTGGTGGTGACGGCGGTGGATCCGGACATGTAGGTCATTTCCCCGCGCATCCATTCAAAAATAGCCATTGCGGCATCGTGGGGGGCCTTGCCCGCCACGACGCCTGGAACAATGGCAAGCACCTCTTCACCCGGGGCGCTCAGCCGTGACTGCGGTATCCAGTCGCTGAATTGGTTTGCGGTTTCCGCCGAATGGATGACGTCCCAGTCCACCAGATCCGCCGGGGTGGGCGCCTTCTCGGTACGGTGCACCTCGACGGTAATGCTGGAGAGGACGTCCAGGTGGTCGTGCGGCATCTGCATATCAAAGGTGGTGACGCGGCTGCCCCAATAGTCCTTGAAGCTGCTGACGGCCGCCTGCGTCGGTGAAACTTTCACCTGGGACTCAAGCACTACCTGCTGGGCGTCCGACAACGGTGTCATGCGGGCCTCGTTGTAGGAAAGCGTGACGCGCTTATTGTAGTTGTACGTGGTCCTGTGCTGGATACTCAGCCGGGTCATGAAACTTCTCCCACCCAGGCAAGCTCGTCGGCCTGATTGAAGTACTTACGGGAAATGGCGTCGGACGCCTGCGACACTGCCTTCTGCACGCGCTCCATGTGCTCTGGCAGCTCGGACATGAGGTCGTCCGTCCGGTGGAACTCCAGGAAGGTCCGCGCCTGGCCCACAATCCGGCGGGCGTCATTGATGAACCCGACGCGTTGGGCGGACGGATCGAGCTTGGCCAGGCATTCGTCGGCATCGCGCAGCGCGTACACGATGGAGCGCGGGAACAGCCGGTCCAGCAGCAGGAACTCCGCAGCGTGCTGGTCGCCAAAAGCAGCCCGGCGGGTCCGCAGGAAGGACTCGTACGCTCCGGCACAACGCAGCATATTCACCCAAGACATGCCCGCGCTGAGGACGTCCCGGGTGCTGAGCATGCGTGCTGTCATATCCGCGCGCTCCAGTGACCGGCCCAAGACCAGGAACAGCCAGCTCTCGTCATGGCTGACCGTGGTGTCGGCCAGGCCACTGACCATGGCCGTGCGTTCCAGTACCCAGTTGCAGTAGCGGTAGGTGCCCACCACATCCTTGCGGTGCTGGTTCAGGCCGTAGTAGGTGGTGTTGAGGCTCTCCCAGAGGCCGGATGAGACAGTTTCCCGCGCCCGGCGGGCATTCTCCCGGGCGGCCCCAAGGGAGCCGGCGATGGAGGTGGCACTGGTTTTGTCATAAGCCAAGGCGTGGAGCAGTTCAGGTAACCCGAAATCTGCGCTGTCCGGGCGCGCGCCCATCACAGCCAGGAGCTCCTGGGCCACTGCCCGGCGCTCTTCCAGGGGGAGGTGGTTCAACCGTTCGAGGTGGACGTCCAGGATGCGTGCAGTGCCATCCGCCCGTTCGACATAACGGCCGATCCAAAAAAGGGACTCGGCGATACGGCTAAGCATTCCTGGCAACCTCCTGCGTGTCCGCAACTGCACCGAATGGTGCAGAAAAATTCGAAAAGGGAACGATCCGGCCAAAACAGCGCATCACTGCTGCTGCTCCGACTGGCGGTCGCGCCAGTTGCTCTCCACAGGCCAGACGGAGACCCGCTCACGGACAGCTATGGATTGGCGCGGCACCGTTTCGACCGGCACCTGCGGCGAGCCCGCCAGGACCCAGGTGTCCTTTGAACCACCGCCCTGACTGGAGTTTACGATCAGCGAACCTTCCTTCAGTGCCACCCGGGTAAGGCCGCCGGGTAGCACCCAGACGTCGTCGCCGTCGTTCACTGCAAAGGGCCTCAGGTCTACGTGGCGCGGCCCGAACCTGTCTCCGCCAAGCGTTGGAACCGTGGAAAGCTGGAGGACGGGCTGGGCAATCCAGCCACGGGGATCGGCGATGATCCGCTGACGCAGCTCATCAAGTTCGGTGCGGGAAGCGTCGGGACCAATCACCAGGCCCTTGCCGCCGGAACCGTCCACAGGCTTGACGACAAGTTCGGCAAGGTTGTCCAGGGTGAATTCCCGGGCCTCCTTCTCCTCGAGCCGGTAGGTGTCCACGTTGGCAATCACCGGCTCTTCATTGAGGTAGTACCTGATGAGTTCCGGCACGTAGCTGTAGACGAGTTTGTCATCTGCCACGCCATTCCCGACGGCATTGGCGATAGTCACTCCCCCGGCCCGGGCAGCGTTTACCAGCCCCGGACAGCCCAGCATGGAGTCGGAGCGGAACTGCAACGGGTCCAGGAACTCGTCATCGATGCGCTTGTAAATGACGTCTACGCGTTGCTCGCCCGCTGTGGTGCGCATGTAGACGCGGTTGCCGCGGCAGATCAGGTCACGCCCTTCCACCAGCTCCACGCCCATCAGGCCGGCCAGCAGGGTGTGTTCGAAGTAGGCGCTGTTGAACACACCCGGGGTGAGGACCACCACTGTGGGATCGTCGACGCCGGACGGCGCGGTCTTGCGCAGGGCGGACAGGAGCCGGCGGGGATACTCTTCCACGGGACGGATGAGCTGCTGGCCGAAGGCTTCCGGAAGGCCCTTGGCCATGGCGCGCCGGTTTTCGAGCACGTAGCTGACGCCGGACGGTACCCGCACGTTGTCTTCAAGGACCCGGAAGGTGCCGGCAGCATCGCGAACGACGTCGATCCCGGAAATATGCACCCGAACGCCACCTGCGGGTTCGAAGCCGTGCACCTCACGGTGGAAGTGGGCGCTGGTAGTGATCAGCTGCCGCGGAATGACGCCGTCGCTAACCACGGCCATCTTGTCGTAGACATCGTTGAGGAATGCCTCAAGCGCGCGGACGCGCTGCGCGACGCCGCGTTCCAGCACATCCCATTCGTCGGCGGGAATGATCCGCGGCACAATGTCCAGCGGAAAGGGCCGTTCCTCGCCGGCAAAATCAAAAGTCACACCACGGTCCAGGAAGGTCCGCGCCATCGAATCGGCCCGGGCAGTCACGTCCGACAGGGACAGCTTCTGCAGGGCATCCGCAACCTGGGTGTAGGAGGGCCGGGCCTGCTGTTCCGCGGCGAACATCTCGTCATAGGCGCCGCTTTTGCCGGCGGCCTCGGAGTAATCCTGGAAAAGGTCTGACATGCCTCTTAGCCAATCATTCTTTTGTTTCGAAATCATTACCCTCGCCCCTTGTGGCGTGTTGGCCGTTCCTCCCGGAGTTCGTGATTACGCCCGCGGTACTGCAAAGTAGGTGAGTGCGCCACCAAGGAACCCCCCGACTGCTGCCTGGCCTTGCCTGCGCGGCGCTGTCGTTGGTGGCGGCATTTGCCGTCCACGCGGCGGTGCCGGCCCTGCCCGCCATGACCGTCGCTGTTGCCCTGGGTCTGCTGGCAGCAAACGTGCCCCCCACGGCTGGGCTGATTGCAGGCCGGGCCCGGCCGGGCCTGGATTTCGCCGGAAAAAGCCTGATGCGCGGCGGGATCGTGCTGCTTGGCCTCAAAGTCGGAATCGTCGATGTGCTGAATCTCGGTTGGGCATCCCTGGGCCTGATCACCGCCATCGTCCTTACCGGGTTTGGCGGTACCTACGTCATCGCCCGGCTGTTCCGGCTTGCTCCTCCGGTGTCCCTGCTCATCGCTACAGGCTTCTCCATCTGCGGTGCTTCCGCAATCGGCGCCATGGCCGATGCCCGCAGGATGAAGCAGGCTGACACCGTGCTCCCCGTCGCCCTCGTGACGCTTTGCGGTACCCTCGCGATCGGAGCGCTGCCGCTGCTGATGCACCCCCTGGGCCTGGACCCCGCGACGTTTGGCGCCTGGGCGGGCGCCTCCGTTCATGATGTGGGACAGGTAGTCGCCACGGCGCAAACAGCCGGTACAGCGGCGCTTGCCGTCGCCGTCGTCGTCAAACTCACCAGGGTGCTGCTGTTGGCACCCGTGATCGCTGCCGCCGGACTGGAACAGCGGCTTATGGCCAGGCGTGCGGCCCGGCATCATCAACAGCTTCCGGACGCAGCCGTGCTGTCCGGGCCGGTAAAGCTGCCGCCCATCGTGCCGTTGTTCATCGTCGGCTTCCTGCTCATGGTGGCGCTGCGGTCCTCCGGGGTGCTGGCTGCCGGCTGGCTGGAGGCCGGCGCCATCTTGCAGGACATCCTCCTTGGCGCCGCGCTCTTCGGCCTGGGCTCAGCTGTCCGGATCCGCACCCTGCTGCACACCGGATTGCCCGCGCTGGCCGCGGCGCTGCTGTCCTGGCTGCTGCTGGCGCTGTTGGGACTGGCCGCCGCCCTGGGTATTACAGGTCAGGGCACATGATTAGATAGCGGGGTGTCATCTGAGAATCTGCGGCGGGATGAAGCCGCGCACCGGTCCACCCTGATCACCACGCACAGCTACGACGTCTCCCTTGACGTCCGTAACGCTGAGAATCCGGACGTCACCGGGTATGCAAGCCGGACGATCATAGACTTCTCCGCAGCAGAGCCGGGCGCTGAAACGTTCCTCGATTTCATCAACGGGGACATCCACAGTGTCTTTCTCAACGGTAAGGAACTGAACTTGGCGGAGGCCGTAGACGGGGCCCGGGTCCGGCTGGCCAACCTGCAAACTGACAACCAGGTGACCGTCACCGGAACGGCCCTCTACAGCCGCTCAGGCGAGGGCATGCACCGGTTCTTCGATCCCGCGGACGGCCAGTGCTACCTGTACACCCAGTACGAACCCGCTGACGCCCGCAGGGTGTTCGCCAACTTTGAACAGCCGGATCTGAAGGCAGAATTCACCTTCCACGTCACTGCCCCGGCCGGCTGGGAGGTTGCCTCCAACGGCGCTGCAGTGAAGCGGACTCCCCTAACCAGCGATCCGAACGCCACACGCTGGGATTTTGAGACAACGCTGCCAATGTCCACGTACATCACTTCCGTGCTGGCCGGGCCGTACTACAAGGCAGAGGACTCCTGGAGCGTCACACTCGACGACGGCACCCGGCTGGAGGTGCCTCTGGCCCTGTATTGCCGAACGTCCATGGCCAAGCATTTTGACGCCGACGAACTCTTCAGCCTCACCAAGCGCGGGCTCGCGTTCTTCAATGAATTGTTCGACTACCCCTACCCCTGGGGAAAATACGAGCAGGCCTTTGTTCCCGAGTACAACCTGGGCGCCATGGAAAATCCGGGACTGGTAACTTTCACCGAAAGCTACGTCTTCACGTCCAGGGCCACCGATGCCCAGTACCAGGCGCGTGCCAACACCCTGATGCACGAGATGGCACACATGTGGTTCGGCGACCTCGTGACCATGCAGTGGTGGGACGATCTCTGGCTCAAGGAATCGTTCGCCGACTACATGGGAACCCTGGGCGTGGACCGCGCCACGGACTGGGATACCGCCTGGGTTAACTTCGCCAACAAGCGCAAAGCCTGGGCGTATGTCCAGGACCAACTGCCCACGACGCATCCCATCGTCGCGGATATCCCGGACCTGGAAGCGGCCAAGCAGAACTTCGATGGCATCACGTACGCCAAGGGCGCGTCGGTCCTGAAACAACTGGTTGCCTATGTCGGCTTTGATGCCTTTATATCGGGCGCCCGACAGTACTTCCGCGACCACGCCTACGGGACCACCACGCTGACGGACCTGCTGGAGGCGCTCAGCAAGTCCTCGGGCCGCGACCTGGCCGGCTGGTCCCGGCAATGGCTGCAGACGTCCGGGATTTCCACCCTCCATGCAGAGATCACGTCCGACGCCGGGACGTACCGTGAAGTGGCCATCGTCCAGGACGCCGTGGACCCGGTCACGGGACGGGATGAGTTCCGCCCGCACCGGCTGCGCATCGGGCTGTACAACGCCGACGCGAACGGCGCGCTGGTCCGGACGCGAAGCATCGAAACGGATGTTACCGGTGTGCGGACTGTCATTCCGGAACTGGCGGGTGCAGCACGGCCTGCCCTGCTCTTGGTCAATGACGACGATCTCAGCTATGCCAAAGTCCGACTGGACCCGCACTCCGAGGAGACGGTACGGGCGTCCCTGGACCGCCTGCAGGACCCAATGGCCCGTGCCCTCTGCTGGACTGCCCTCTGGAACTCAACCCGCGACGCCGTCTCCCCCGCCGGTCTCTACCTGGATGCTGTAGCCCGCTTCGCTGCGTCCGAGTCCGGCGTGGGAGTCCTGCTGAACGTCCTCGACAACGCCTCCGCCGCCGTCGAACACTATGCTTCAGCTGCCAACCGGCCGCAGCTCCGTGCAGACCTTGCTTCTCTAGCCGCCAGCCGGCTCCGAGAGGCCCGGCCGGGATCAGACCAGCAGCTTGCCTGGGCGCGGGCCCTAGCCACAGCCAGCCGGCACACAGCAGCGGAACTGCCGCTGGTGCGCAGCCTGCTGGACGTCGAGGACACCGTTGACGGGCTCACAGTTGACGCAGAGCTGCGATGGGCTTTGCTTCACGCACTGGCTGCGCAAGGAGAAGCCAGCGAGGAGGAACTTGATGCCGAGCTCGCCCGTGACAACAGCGCATCCGGCCGCGCAGGGCACACCACGGCGTTGGCGGCCCGCCCTAACCCCGACGTCAAAGCAGCGGCCTGGCGTGCCGCCGTCGTGGAAACCGAACTGTCCAACCAGCTGCTGAGCGCCACGATCGCCGGATTCAACACCGCTGTTCCGGAGCTGCTGGCGCCGTTCATCGGCCCCTACTTCGCGGCCATCGCGGACATCTGGGAGCAGCGGAGCATCGAGATCGCCAGCCGGATTGTCCGCGGGCTGTACCCGTCCGGACCTTCGCTGCTGCCCGGTCAGGATCCCCTGGAGCATGCGGTGGTCCAACAGACGGACGCCTGGCTGGATGAGCACCGTTCCGCCCCGGCCGCCCTGCGCCGCATCATCGTGGAACAGCGCAGCCACCTGCTGCGTGCACTCCGGGCCCAGGCGCGGGACGCCGCTTAGGGAATCCTGTGCAGCCACTCCTCGGTGGCAAACTTTGACTGGACCCGCTGCCGGGCTGCCGCCAGCTCCGCTTCACCCAACGTTGTCTCCACTGCGCCGTAGCGTTCGGTGAACACCTGTTGCAGGGCGGCGATGATCTCGGCCCTGGAGCGACCCGACTGCCGGCGCAACGGGTCAACGCGCTTCTTCGCACTGCGGGTCCCCTTGTCTGAGAGTTTCTCCTTGCCGATCCGCAGAACCTCGACCATCTTGTTCGCGTCGATGTCGTAGCTCATGGTGACGTGGTGCAACATGCCGCCGTTGGCCAACCGCTTCTGTGCGGCACCGCCGATCTTGCCCTGCTCCGTAGCGATGTCGTTGAGCGGCACGTAGAAGGCTGTGATGCCGAGCTCCTTGAGGCCTGCCATCACCCAGGCGTCCAGGAAGGCGTAGGAGTCCGCAAAGCTGATGCCGTCAACGAGCGTCTGGGGCAGGTAGAGCGAGTAAGTAATGCAGTTGCCCGCCTCCATGAACATGGCGCCGCCGCCGCTGATCCGGCGGGCCACCGTAATACCGTGCCGCGCCACGCCGTCGGGCTGGACTTCGTTGCGGTAGGACTGGAAGCTGCCGATCACCACGGATGGCTCTTCCCAGTCCCAGAACCGCAGAGCGGGATTGCGCCGGCCTGCCCCGACCTCCTCTGTGAGGACCTCATCCAGGGCGACGTTCAAGTGCGTGGGAAGGACCGTGGGCGGGATGACTTCCCATTGGTGGTCAGCCCAGCCGGTAGCCTTCGCCAGGCCGCGCCGGATGGCCACAGCCACAGCCTCGGGCGAGAACCCGAACATCACGGTTTCGCTCCCCAGGGAACCGGAGATTGCCGCCGCGATCTCTCCCGGGGCGGATTCGGCGGGCA
The DNA here is from genome assembly GCF_055361265.1 of Pseudarthrobacter sp. TRD_SC_9. Lineage (NCBI taxonomy): Bacteria > Bacillati > Actinomycetota > Actinomycetes > Micrococcales > Micrococcaceae > Pseudarthrobacter > Pseudarthrobacter sp. TRD_SC_9. The sequence continues at coordinate 1,904,649 of NZ_CM143956.1, read as the reverse complement.
GTCCTTCCAGCGCGGCGTTGATGGCGGGCAGCGCTTCGTCCGGCTCCAGGAAAAAGTCGCCACTGATGGAGACCCCCGCCAGCCGTCCGGCAACGACATCGAAATCCGCTACCACCAGCTTGCCGCCGGGGACTTTGTACTCACCGTGGCGGGCCGGGGCGTTTTCTGGAACTTCAGGAATCATGTCTCCATCCTGCCCCATGTGCACAGCTGCATCGCATCGTCCACGTTAACGAAGAAAGCCCGCACCGGGGACGGTGCGGGCTTCTTTAAAAGCTTGGAGGAGAAGTAACTTACTTCTTGCCGCCGAAGCCCTTGAAGCGAGCGTTGAAGCGCTCGACGCGGCCTGCGGAGTCCATGATGCGCTGCTTGCCCGTGTAGAACGGGTGGGACTCGGAAGAGATTTCGACGTCGATGACCGGGTAGGTGTTTCCGTCTTCCCACTCGATGGTCTTCTTGGAAGACACGGTGGACTTGGTCAGGAACTTGACGCCGGAAGCCAGGTCGTTGAAAACAACAGCTTCGTACTTCGGGTGGGTATCAGACTTCATAATGGGGCCTTTGCTCGCACAACTGGATTTTGCCAGCTGTCAGGTATGAATGGGATGGCCTGCCCGCACCGGAAGAATTCCTCCGGAACCACAGCACGGCCAGCTATCAATACTAGCGGATGGGCCGCGCCAAGACGAACCGCCGTCACGGCACTCCCCGCGCCCTCCTCAAGCGCGTGAACAATGCCCACTGACGTGCACCCGTCGACTGAGGATTCCCGCCAATACTTCCTCATCTGGGGTTTGTTGTGCTGATTTTTGTTCGCAGATGGTCAAGTCTGTTGACAATAAAATCCGCGCGAAAGTGACCCTTGACACATCGTTCAAAGCGTCCGTAAAGTTCGGGGAACACCAAGATGTGAGCGTTAACAATTTTCGGTATCTCGGACAAAGAAGTTCAGATTCTATTTGAGGAGCGGTTTCGTTGCCGCCCCTATCCGGGACGTCGCCCGTAACCAACCCGCTGCATCTGAGCAGTGAACACACACCCAGTCGCGCCACTTTTCGGCAACCTCTGAGAGGTACAAATTGTCTGCTAATTCCACACCCCTGTCCCGCCGCGCTTTCGTTCTTCTCGCCGGTGCTGCTGCTGCGGTCGCGCTGCCAACACTGGCGCCGTCAGTTCATGCAGCAGCGGCCCCAGGCGACGCCTTCGTCATGGGCTATTTCACGGAGTCGCCGATGGGCCTGGGCAATGACTACGGCCTGCATCTGGCGGTCAGTTCTGATGGCCTGGAGTGGCAGCCGCTGAATCAGAATGCTGCCGTCGTCTATCCAACAGATGGCACCCGGGGCCTACGGGATCCGTTTATTTTCCGGAAGCAGGACGGTACCTTCGTCGTACTCGCTACAGACCTGAACGGACTTGATTTCACCCAGCAGAACCAGTTCATCCACATCTGGGATTCTGTCGACCTCCGCAGCTTCACGGGATACCGGCGTGTGAGAATGCACAGCCTTCCCACACATTCCTGGGCTCCAGAAGCATTTTGGGATGCGGCGCGCGGACAGTATGGCTTGGTCTATTCGGCCCACGACGGAACTCAGGACGTGATTCTCGTCAACTACACGACGGATTTCCGCACGTTTTCTTCCCAGGAGAAGTGGTTCGACGGCGGCGTCCCCATCATTGATGCCACTCTGCACATGGATGGCACCACGCCCTATCTCTACTACAAGCGGGACAACAAGCTTTTCGGTGCCAAAGGAACCCTCGCGCCGCGTGGTTTCGAAGGCGGGACATACACGCGAGGCTATGCCGGTCCCGGACTCACCGAAGCCCCTATCATCGTCCGATCCGTCACAAGCCGTACCTGGTACCTATGGGGCGACGTGTACACCCCGGTCAACGGAACGTTCATCGTGTGGGAGTCTCCAGACATCGCGCAGGACCTGTGGACACCTCTTTCCCGCCGCCTCTACACGCAGCCGATCAATTCCAAGCACGCCACCATCCAGCCCATCTCGGCCGTTGAATACACAAACCTCGTCGCTGCCTGGGGCCTTCCGCAGTGGAACCGAATGAAGTCGTACAACTTCCCTGACCGGTTTATCCGGCATCGCGATTCAGTGGCACGTATCGACGCCTACCCTCTGGACCCGTTCACCGACTCCCAGTTTGTCCTCGCTCCGGGGCTGGCCGACAGCTCCGCCGTATCCTTCCGCTCCGTCACAGACGCCGGCCTTTTTCTTCGCCACTCCGGATTTGGGCTGGTCCTGGCCCGCAACGACGGATCCTCACTGTTCGCCCGCGACGCGACCTTCACCAAACGCGCCGGGCTGGCAGATCCAGCCTGGACCACGTTCGGATCCTTCAACTTTCCGGACCGTGTTATCCGGCACCGGAACTTCCAGTTGTACGTCGAGCCGGTTTCGACGTCGTCATCCGTTGCAGAGCGCGAAGACGCGACTTTCCGCATCACTTCCTAGCCCGTCCCGCTAAAAGATCAAAGGAGTTCTTTATGTTACGAGCCCGCCACCTCACGCTGTACGCCCTGGCGCTGATCCTACTGACCGTTTGCGGTGTCATCACAGCCCCAACGCAGCAAGCGTCCGCAATAGGTGAGGCGCAATTCACCAATCCGCTTGTCCCAGACGCCGCAGATCCCACCATTGAGTTTTACCAAGGCAACTACTACATGGTTGCCACCACCTGGAACAACCGCGTTGAGATGCGCAAGGCGCCCACTCTCGACGGGCTTCGGACTGCCAAACCCGTCACCGTGTATTCAGACAGTACTCCGGGCCGCAACGGCACCATGTGGGCCCCTGAACTCAAACTTCTCAACGGACCAAATGGGCCACGCTGGTATCTCATGTACACGATGGGCAGCAACGGACTCCAGCAAATACAGGTCATCGAGAGTGCTTCCACCAACCCGATGGGCCCCTACAGCTACAAGGGCAAGCCCATCCCAACCGATGCCTGGAACATCGACGGATCCTACATGGAGCTCAATGGCGAACTGTTCGTGACCTGGTCCATGTTTGCTCCGGACGGATTGCAGAGCAACTACATTGCGCGGATGTCAACGCCGTGGTCAGCTACGGGCCCACTGAACGTCCTGTCCCAGCCCACCGCCGATTGGGAGAGGATCGGCATGCCCGTAAACGAGGGCCCGGTCCCGCTGCAAAAAGACGGAAAAACCTGGATCGTATTCTCCGCCAGCTCCTGCAACACTGAGGACTACTCCTTGGGTACTTTGCGCTACACCGGTGGCGACCCCGTGCTCTCCTCATCCTGGAACAAAAGCTCCGGCCCTGTCTTCTCCAAGGCAAACGGCGTCTTCGGGCCGGGCCACAACGACTTCTTCACCTCACCGGACGGCACCCAGACCTGGAACCTCTACCACGGCAACGCCCGTGCCGACGGCGGATGCGGCCGCGAACGTTCCGCCCGCGCCCAGCAGCTGACCTGGGACGCGGCCGGGGAACCGGTTTTCGGCCAGCCTGTGGCTACGGGAACTGCCCTGAGCGTGCCCTCCGGCGAACGCGGACCCATCACGGCAGCTGTGGAAGGTGCCTCATTCGAGGTGGTAAACCGCAACAGCGGGCTCTGCTTGGGCGTGGCCGGCGGATCCACGGCCGACGGTGGAAACGTGGTCCAGGAGACATGCGGGCCCGTCGGCGGCGCCACCAACTGGACCCTCGATTCCACTGCTGACGGGTACTACCGGGTGGTGAATGCCGCCACCAGGAAGGTGCTTGACTCTGCAAATTGCGGCACCGCAGACGGAACTGATGCGCGGCAGTGGTCCTGGCTCGCCAACGCGTGCCAACAGTGGCTGCCCACCGAAACGGCAGACGGGTTCCTGACGCTCGGCAACCGAGCCAACGGCAAGGTGCTCGACGTGTCAAACTGCAGCACAGTTGCCGGCGGCGACGTCCGCCAGTGGAAATCACTCGGCAACGCCTGCCAGCAGTGGTCCATCCGGCCCGTGGGTCAACGCGCTGTCCTCAGCGCGCACAGCGGAAAATCCTTCGACATCCCCTTCTGCAGCACAGCCGCCGGGGAAGTCCTGCAGCAATGGCAATACCTTGGCTCCAACTGCCAGGCATATACATTCTCAGCGGCGGCCGCCGGCACGGTCCACATCCATCCCCGGTCCGCCCCCACCCTTTGCCTTGGCATCCGCGGTGGCTCCTCGGCTGATGGCGCCGACGTCATCCAGGGCCCGTGCGATCAGACGGCATCGTGGCGACTGGTCCCGCTTGCAGATGGCACTACCCGCATTGTCTCGGCTCTCACGGGAAAGTCACTGGACCTGGACGGCTGCCAAACCGCCGATGGTGCCAAGCTGCGCCAGTACAGCACCCTCCAGAACGACTGCCAGAAATTCCGGATCGCCTGATGACGGCCCCATTCACTTCCACCGAAAGGACTGCCGACATGAATGAGATCACTGACCGGATGCGCTTCGAGGCAATCATGGGTCGGCGCACCCTGTTTCTCGGGGCCGCGGGTGCCGCTGCCCTCACCGCTGTGGGCCTCGCCGGCGGGCCACTGCGTGCACCCGCGGCCCAGGCGGCCGAGCTGACACTCACCAATCCACTCGCCCAGCAACGGGCAGACCCCCACATCGCCCGCGGGTCGGATGGTACCTATTACCTCACCGCCTCGGTTCCAGCCTATGACCGGGTGGTACTGCGGGCATCGGCGACCCTTGCCGGGCTCGCAACCGCCACGGAAAAGACAATCTGGCTGCGCCCTGCATCCGGAACAACAGGCGGCTACATCTGGGCGCCCGAGATGCACCTGGTGGACGGGGTCTGGCACATCTACTTCGCGGCAGGCGACGCCGGAGACATATTCCACATCCGGCCCTACGTTCTGCGCGCCAACGGTCCCGATCCGATGACGGCGACGTGGAGCGTGCTGGGGAGGATCACCACAGCCTGGGATACCTTCGCGCTCGATGCCACCACCTTCGTCCACAACGGCACACGCTATCTGGTGTGGGCGCAGGCGGAACCGGGCATCAACACCAACAGCAATCTCTACATCTCGGCCATGTCCGGGCCAGCTACCCTGACAGGACCGCAGGTCCGTATCGCAGTCCCCACGTTGGCCTGGGAGACCGTCAAGTACAAGGTCAATGAGGGACCCTCCGTGATCCAGCGGAACGGGCGCGTGTTCATCGCGTTCTCGGCAAATGCCACCGATGCGACGTACTGCATGGGGCTGCTCACCGCCTCGGCCGGCGCGAATCTGCTTGACGCGGCGTCATGGACAAAATCAAACGGTCCCGTTTTCCGCACCAACGAGACCACCGGCCAGTACGGCCCGGGCCACAACTGCTTCACCACGGCGGAGGACGGCAGCGACGTGCTGATCTACCACGCACGCCCGTACCGGGACGTTGGGGATCCCCTGACAGATCCGAACCGGCATGCCCGGGCCCAGCCGCTGTGCTGGCGCACGGACGGAACACCCGACTTCGGCACCCCGGTACCGGATGGTATACCGCCCGTCCGCCTCAAATCAGCGAACTTCCCCACCCGCTACGTACGGCACCAGGACTTTGCGGCGAGAATCGATGTGGATGTCACTCCGCTGGAAGATTCACAGGTCCGCCTTGTTGCCGGGCCTGCGGGCAACGGGTCCGTGGCAATGGAATCAATCAACTGGCCGGGGTGGTTCCTGACCGACTCGGCCGGGGCAGTTGCCCTTGCCCGGAACGACGGCACCGCGGGGTTCGCAGCGCGGGCGTCGTTCCAGCGGCGGGCAGGGCTCTCCGGCACCGGGACGGTCTCCTTCGAATCGGTGGCTCGACCAGGAGCGTGGCTTCGTCACCGCAATTTCGTACTGTACGTAGAACCTGCAGCCGGCTCGCTCGGCGCGGCTGACGCGTCCTTCACCGTCGTCTAGGAAAGAGCGGATCCGCCGTCGTTTCCCCGGTGGGAAGATGGCGGCGGCTCCGCTCTCCAGACGCTTGTTACCTCGTCGCATAGAACGCAACTGCCGACGAAGCAGCGACATTGAGCGAATCCACGCCGTTCATCATCGGAATCGTCACCCGCGCGTCGAGCAATTGATCAGTTTCGGGCTTCAGGCCATCGCCTTCGGTTCCGAAAACCAGCACCAGGTTTTGATGATCCTGGGCCACCAGCTCATCAAGGGTGATGGCGCCCTCCCCCAGGGACATGCCTGCCACGAAGTAGCCCGCCGCCTTCAACTGCTCAATACCAGCCGGCCATGGGTCCACCCTTGTCCACGGAACCTGAAAAACGGTGCCCATGCTGACGCGTATCGAGCGCCGGTACAACGGGTCAGCACACTGCGGCGATATCAGCACAGCGTCGACACCGATCGCCGCCGCCGACCTAAAAACGGCGCCCACGTTGGTGTGGTCGGTCAGATCCTCCAGGACCGCGATCCTTGAACGATTCGCTGTTTCACGACCAGTCAGCAGGGTTGGCAACGGCACCGATTCCGGGCGGTGCATGGCCGCCATGGCACCCCGATGCAGATGGAATCCGGTGATCTCTTCAAGGAGCGCTGCACTGCCGATGTAGGCGGGAACGTCCGGGAACTCCTCGAAGACATCCTGGAGGTCCGCCAGCCATTTCTCGGCCAGGAAGAAGGAGCGGGGCCTGTGCCCTGCCGCTAGCGCCCGCCGCAGCACCCGGGAGGACTCTGCGATGTACATGCCCTCGGCAGGCTCGCGGAGCTTACGGAGGTGCACGTCGGTCAGCTGGGTGTAATCGGCCACGCGGGGATCCTGCGCGGATTCGAGATAGTGGAAGTTCACCGGCTGATTATTTCAGCAGATTGGCGATCATAAAGCCGAGTGCCATCAAGCCCAGGGCAAAGATCACCATCCGAAGGACGGTGGGCGGGAGCTTCCTTCCCACTTTTGATCCCATCAGCCCCCCGATGGTGGAACTCACCGCGATCAGGAGGACCACCTGCCAGTTGATCCTGTCGAAGGCAAACACCATGTAGGAAACGGCCGCTACCAGGTTCACCCCCAGCACCAGGATGTTCTTCATGGCGTTGGCGTTCTGGATGGTGCCGGTCAGGAACACACCCAGGATTCCGACCAGGAGAATCCCTTGGGCTGCCACGAAGTAGCCACCATAGACGCCGGCCAGGTAGACGAGCACCACCAGCAGGACGCCGTGGCTTTTATCACGGATGGCATGCTCCGGGTTGGACTCCCGCTGGCGGACCCAGGACTGCAACCGGGGCTGGAAGAGCACCATTAACAACGCAAGGACCAGCAGGACCGGCGCCACGTAATGGAACACTTCTTCAGGCAGGTGCAGGAGGAGCCAGGCACCCGTTATGCCGCCAAGAAGGGATGCCGGAAGAAGCTTGACCAATTGCCTGCCCCTGCCGGCCAACTCGCGCCGGTAACCCCAGGCCCCGGCGGCGTTGCCGGCTACGAGCCCCATGGCATTGCTCATGGAAGCCACCACGGGGGTGACACCGAGTGCGATCAGGACCGGGAAGGTGACCAGGGTTCCGGACCCGACAACTGCATTGATGGTGCCGGCCCAGAGACCGGCAAAGAACACAAAGATACTGCCCAAAAGGTCCACTGCAGCTGCCGCCTAGCGGCGGGCGGTGGCGGTGTAACGGCCTGAGTTGACGCTCACGTCCAGGGGCAGTCCGAACGTGGTGCTTAGGTTCTCGGCGGTGAGGACATCGGCAATCGGTCCGGAGGCGACGACGCTGGCTTCACGAAGCAGCATGGCATGGGTGAATCCGGGCGGGACCTCTTCGAGGTGGTGGGTGACCAGGACCATGGCCGGAGCGGTTTCGTCGCGCGCCAGCTCGCTGAGCCGGTGCACCAGGTCCTCCCGGCCGCCGAGGTCCAGTCCGGCACCGGGCTCGTCCAGCAGCAGGAGCTCCGGGTCCGTCATCAGTGCCCGGGCGATCTGGACACGCTTCCGTTCACCTTCGGACAGGGAAGCAAATGGGCGGTTGAGGAGCATCCCCATGCCCCAGTCATTGAGCAGGGCGAAGGCGCGGCGCTCGTCATCCTTTTCGTAGCCTTCCCGCCAGCGGCCAGTCACTCCGTAGGCGGCGGTGACCACGACGTTCAGGACCTTCTCATGCTCGGGAATCTGGTTTGCCAGCGCTGCCGAGGAAAGGCCGATGCGGGGCCGGAGCTCAAAGACGTCCACGGCGCCGAGGACCTCTTCCAGCACTCCCGCCATACCGGAGGTGGGGTGCAGCCTGGCCGCGGCAATCTGGAGCAGGGTGGTCTTGCCGGCACCATTGGGCCCAAGAATGACCCAGCGTTCGCCTTCCTTGACCTGCCAGTCCACCTTGTCCAGCAGGGTCTTGGACCCACGGACGACGCTGACTTTGGCCAATTCAAGAACATCGCTCATAGGAGTAGACATTAGGTCAAAATGCGGGCGGACTGATAACCGGCGCCGGTCACGGGACGTGTCCTTAATCAACCATGGTGGGTTCTTAACCAGCTTCTGGCACCGCCGCCGGCTGGATAGGATGGCAGCCATGACGTCGAACGTGACTGCGGTCAGCTATGCCTTGAAACTCTCCCCTGCCGACCTTGCCTCCCTCCGTGCGCTGTACTCGGATTCCGGGGCGGAAATTATCAGCGAATCGCAGGCAGGAGATGACCGCTACCAGGTGTCCATTACCGAACTCCTGATCGACACCGACGCTGAATCGGCCGTGGCCGCACTTCGCTCGGAACTGGACCGCCGCGGACCTGTTGGGATTGAGACAGCGCTCGTACCGTCCGGGCTGCGGGATGCGGAACGGAAGCTGCTGATCATGGACGTTGATTCAACGCTTATCCAGCAGGAAGTAATTGAGCTGCTGGCCGCTTATGCGGGCAAGCGTGAAGAAGTTACTGCCGTCACCGAGGCCGCCATGCGGGGCGAATTGGACTTCACCCAGAGCCTGCACGCCCGGGTTGCCGTGCTGGCCGGGCTGCCCGTCGACGTCGTTGATGCCGTCCGTGCGGAAGTCCGGCTCAGTCTTGGGGCTGCGGAGCTCGTGGCCTCTTTCAAAGCAGCCGGCCATGTGGTAGCCGTAGTGTCCGGCGGATTCAACCAGATTCTCCAGCCGATCGCCGATGAACTGGGCCTGGACTACTGGCAGGCCAATGAACTGGAAATCGTCGACGGCGTTCTGACCGGAAAGGTCCTTGGCGACGTTGTGGACCGGGCAGCCAAAGAAAAGTACCTCCGCCAGTGGGCAGCTGCGGAGCGCATCGACCTGGCCCACACGATCGCCGTCGGGGATGGCGCCAACGATCTGGACATGCTGGGAGCAGCGGGGATCGGTGTGGCGTTCAACGCAAAGCCCGCAGTCCGGGCTGTAACTCCCGCCGCCATCAACTTCCCTTACCTGGACGCGGTCCGGCACATCGCCGGCGTCTAAGCGCGCCGGCAGGGCGGCAACGTCCCGCTGGAACATCGCCGCCCTGCCATCCCGATACTTCTTGCAGGAGCTGCTAGACCGCGCTCTTGCCGAAGTAGTCTGCTCCGCCAACGTAGTGCGTGTAGCCGGTTTCGACGTCCGTAGTTGCCATCTTGACGATCTCTGCCGCGAACTCTGCCACGGAATACAGCTTCCCGGCCTCGGCCCGGCGGGCCTCGATGGCACCAGGGTTGGACCGATCCAGCAGGGTAGCGGTGACGGTTCCTTCGATCATGTCGCCGGAGACCACCACCAGGGAGATACCCTGATCGGCAAGGTTTGGCACCAGTTCCCTCAAGGCGTCCTCGCCGGCACGTTTGCTGCGGGCCACGGGCTCGTATTCCGGCATGGTGGGCACGGTTTCGATGAAGTGTGCCTGGTGGCTGGTAACAAACACCACCTTGGAGCCCTCCGGCATCAGCGGGGCAGCAGCGTTAAGCATGTTGACCTGGGCGTCGCGGTTGAGCTTAAGCGCGTAGCCCTCCTCCATGCCGGACTCCATTCCGCCTGAAGCGTTGAGCACCAGGAGATCCAGCGAACCGAAGTTCTCCATAGCGGCACTTGCCAGGGCCTGCACACCCTCGGCAGTGGTGAGGTCGGCGCCGACCGCGACGGCACGACCTCCCGCGGCTTCGATCTCCGCCACGACTTTGTTCGCGCGGGGGGCCTTCTGCCGGTAATTCACGACGACGGCGGCGCCCTCGGCAGCAAGGAACTTCGCGACGTCGGCTCCGACGCCCCGCGAAGAACCTGTCACTATCGCAGTCTTGTTGTCCAGCAGTCCCATTCGAGCTCCTTCTTGTTGAATACGTCCAAACGCAGTGGGTTCGCCCTTTATCATGCCAGCGGCAGCGGCGAAATCAGTTGTATGACCCCTCCAAAGCTGGGCCCGAACTGCTGGGTCAGTGACCCATGCCCAGGCCGCCGTCCACCGGAATGACCGCGCCAGAGATGTAGCTGGCCTCATCGCTGGCCACCCAGCGCACCACATTCGCCACCTCGGACGCCTCAGCAAACCGTGCCGCCGGCACCTTGGCCAGGTAGTCCTTTTGCGTCGCCTCCGGGAGTTCGGCGGTCATGTCTGTGTTGATGAACCCGGGTGCAACAACGTTGGCCGTGATGCCGCGCGAACCGAGTTCACGGGTCAGTGAACGGGCAATTCCCACAAGCCCCGCCTTGGACGCGGAGTAATTAATCTGGCCCGGAGCGCCATAGAGTCCGGAAACGGACGAGATCAGCACAACCCGTCCCTTGCGCAGCTTCATCATGCCCTTGGTGGCACGCTTGATGACGCGGAAAGCGCCGGACAGGTTGGTATCGATGACGGAGGTGAAATCTTCTTCGCTCATACGCAGCAGCAAGGTGTCCCTGGTAATGCCCGCGTTGGCAACCAGCACTTCAACCGGCCCGTGGGCAGCTTCCACCTCGGTAAAGGCCGCGTCCACAGCGGCCTGGTCGGTGACATCGGCTTTCACGCCCAGGATGCCCTCGGGCAACGGTGACTCGCTCCGGTAGGTCACGGCCACCTTGTCGCCGTTGGCCAGGAAAGACTCCGCTATAGCCAGTCCGATTCCGCGGTTTCCACCGGTGATGAGGACACTGCGGGCGCTCGAAACTGCTTCAGTCATGGGGGTGCTCCGGATCTGCGGCGCAGTGGCGCCGCCGTCGAGGGTTGGGATTGCCTGCCAACGATCTTAGCCCGGGTTTGGGGCGGCACCTCGGAAGGTGAGAGAATTGTAGGAAGCCTTGGGAGCGTGATCCGCCACTAATGACCCCCTTAAACCCCTTCGGAAAGTCCATACCCGCAGACCATCACAGCCGCAGCAATAACCTCACGGACGCGGAGGTGCACAGCATTTCCAATGCTGCCGTAGCGCACTCCACTGACATGCGCAAGCGGATGATCCAGTACGGGTTGGCCATGGGAATCCGCATGGTCTGCCTGGTCCTGATCTTCGTTGTCGACGGCTGGTTCAAGTTGGTTATGGTGGCCGGTGCCGTGTTCCTGCCGTGGGTGGCCGTAGTCATCGCGAACGGCAGCGACCAGGCAGCGATCCACAGCGACACTCTCCTGGACACGGCCCCCTACGTGGAACTGGAAGGCCCGGCTGCGCAGTCAGCGCCGGAAGCCGCCGACGGCAATGGCTACGGTGGCGGGAGCAGCACAGGGACTTCGGACGGCGGGCCAGTGATCCTGCAGGGCGAAGTGGTGCCGGATGACGACGGACCCGAGGAACAGGAAAAGCGCGCCTCATGAGTATCTTTGACCTGGCCGGCGGCAGTGGAAATGTCGACGGCCCCGCCGAAGCCCGCTGCTCCCGAAAGGGCTGCCGGGCGCCGGCACGGTGGCAACTGTTGTGGAACAACCCCAAGATCCACACCCCGGACCGCCGCAAGATTTGGCTTGCCTGCCCCGAACACCACGGCTGGCTTGAGGAATACCTGCAGCAGCGTGGCCTCTGGAAAGAGACATTGCCCCTGCTGCCCGACAATGGGATTTCAACTGCCCACCAGGGGAACCTGCCGGCTTACGGGCAGGATCACTGAATGTACCGCTTTCTTTTCTCCAGCAAATGGCTGGGTTACCTTCTGCTCGCAGCCATCTTCGCAGCGGCCTGCGTCTTCCTGGGCCGATGGCAGATGGACCGGCGGGCAGAGACGCTGGCGGAGATCAACCGGGTAACGTCCAACTATTCCGCCGAGCCACTGGACTTCAATGCTGCCCGCGACCAGTTCATCAGCCTTCAGCCGGAGCGCGAATGGACCCAGGTACGGCTGCATGGCAGCTATGACGTTGAGGGCCAGCGGATCGTGCGGAACCGGCCCCTTAACGGGCAGCCGGGCTATGAAGTGGTGGTGCCTTTCCGCCTCAATACCGGCGAAACAGTCATCGTGGATCGCGGCTGGCTCCCTATTGGCAACAACACGGCCGGCCATCCGGACAGCATCCCGGCTCCGCCTTCCGGTGACGTTACCGCCGTCGTCCGCCTTAAGGCAGGCGAACCGCAGCTGGACCGGACTGCGCCGCCGGGACAGTTGGCTTCCATTGACCTGCCAACGTACGCGTCCGAGCTCGGCTACCCGGTCCTGACCGGCGCTTATGGCCAACTGGCCGGCGAGGATCCGGCGCCGGCAGACAAACCCGTAGGATTCCCCATGCCATCTGTTAACGAGGGAACACACCTGTCCTACTCGCTGCAGTGGTTTGCGTTCGGTGTCCTGATGTTCGTGGCCTTCGGCTATGCCGCCAGGCAGCAGGCACGGAACGCAGCCATTGACGCTGAGGATGACGAATCCCAGCCCCGCTATGCGGCAGTCCACGGCGCCCGCCCGGGTCCGGCGCCACGGAAACGGAAAACCCCGACGGCCGAGGAAGAGGAAGACGCCATCCTTGACCGTCAGGGTTTTTAGCCCTCGCGGCTTTTAACCGCAGCCCCGGCTAGGCCAGGGTGATGAGGTCCAGGTAGTCCTCGTTCCAGTGGTCCTCAACGCCGTCGGGCAGGAGGACCACCCGTTCCGGGTTCAACGCCTCGACTGCGCCTTCATCGTGGCTGACCAGTACGACGGCGCCGGAATAGTTGCGGAGCGCACCCAGGATTTCGGCGCGGCTGGCCGGGTCCAGGTTGTTCGTGGGTTCGTCCAGGAGCAGCACGTTGGCGCTGGAGGCAACGATCGTGGCCAGGGCCAGGCGGGTCTTCTCGCCACCGGAGAGAACCCCGGCCGGCTTGTCGACGTCGTCGCCGGAGAACAGGAAGGAACCCAGGATCCCGCGGACCTCTGCGTCCTTCATATCCGGTGCGGACGAGCGCATGTTTTCCAGGACCGTGCGGTTCACGTCCAGGGTGTCGTGTTCCTGGGCGTAGTAGCCCACCTTGAGCCCGTGCCCCGCGATGACGTCCCCGGTGTCCGGCTTGTCAACCCCAGCGAGCATGCGCAACAGTGTGGTTTTGCCGGCGCCGTTCAGGCCCAGGATGACCACCTTGGAGCCACGGTCGATGGCCAGGTCCACATCGGTGAAGATTTCCAGCGAGCCGTAGGACTTGCTGAGGCCCTCAGCCGTGAGCGGCGTCTTGCCGCAGGGCGACGGGTCAGGGAACCGCAGGGCTGCCACGCGGTCGTTTTCGCGGACGGCCTCCAGTCCGCTCAACAGCCGTTCTGCGCGCTTGGCCATGTTCTGTGCCGCCACTGCCTTGGTGGCCTTGGCCCGCATCTTGTTGGCCTGGTCGAACAGGACCTGGGCCTTCTTCTCGGCGTTGGCCCGCTCGCGTTTGCGGGCACGTTCGTCCGTTTCGCGCTGCAGGAGGTAGCGCTTCCAGTCCATGTTGTAGAAATCGATCTGGGCACGGTTGGCGTCCAGGAGGAAGACCTTGTTGACAGTGGCTTCGAGGAGCTCGGTATCGTGGCTGATCACGATCAGGCCGCCCTGGTGGTTCTTGAGGAAGTCACGCAGCCAGGCGATGGAGTCGGCGTCGAGGTGGTTGGTGGGCTCATCGAGCAGCATGGTCTCGGCGTCGGAATAGAGAATCCGGGCCAGCTCGACGCGGCGGCGCTGGCCACCGGAGAGCGTTTTCAGCGGCTGGTTCAGGATCCTGTCCGGGAGGGCCAGGTTGGAGCAGATAGCGGCGGCCTCGGCCTCGGCCGAATAGCCCCCGGCCGCCAGGAACTCAGATTCCAGGCGGTCGTACCTGTTCATGGCCTTGCGCTGGACCTCTGAATCCTCGCTGGCCATTTCCTCGTGGGCCAACCGCAGTTTCCCCACGGCGACGTCCAGGCCCCGGGCAGCAAGGATGCGGTCGCGGGCCAGTTGTTCCATGTCCGGGGTGCGGGGATCCTGCGGAAGGTAGCCAATTTCGCCACTGCGTGTGACCTTGCCTCCGGCGGGAAGTCCCTCGCCCGCCAGGACCCGGGTGAGAGTCGTTTTCCCGGCACCGTTGCGGCCCACCAGCCCGATCTTGTCACCCTTGTCGATGCGGAAGCTCACCTGGTCCATAAGGAGCCGGGCGCCGGCGCGCAGTTCAAGATCCTGGACAGTAATCACAGCAGGTAAGGCCTTTCACAAACAGGGAAGCCGCAGCATGGGTTCAACGCATCGGACTGGACCGATGCCGGGTTTCACCATGGCTGCCAGGCAGAGTGGCCAAAGACGGCCTAGACCAGTCTACCGGCAGGAGAGCTTGTGCAACGCCTGCAGGATGTGACCTCGGCTTTAGTGGCAGGGCTACAAAAACGCCACCGCAGGGGGCACGTATCGTCGAAACCACATCATCATCCCCGCACCTCCCGCTGCAACAACAGTTGCAGGAACCCACAGGAAAGACCCATGAGCCAAGCAGACACAGTAGTCACCAATCCCCCTCCCCGCCGCCAGCGATGGAACGCCACGGACCTCGGCCTGATCGCAGTCTTTGCAGCCATCGTCGCGGGCGCCGCCCTGGTACCGGGCATTCCCCTGGCCGTAGGCGTCCCCATCACCCTCCAGACCCTGGCTGTGATGCTCACGGGCATGGTCCTTGGCCCCGGCCGCGCATTTGCCGCCGTCGGGCTGTACACGTTGCTGGGACTTGCCGGACTGCCCATTTTCTCCGGCGGCCGCAGCGGACTCGGCATACTGGCGGGCCCGTCCGCCGGTTACATTGTGGGCTTCACGGTCGCGGCCACCCTGGTGGGCTTCCTGACCGTCCAGTTCCTGCGCCGGACCAGGCGGCTTCGCGCCGTGTGGCTGTTCGCTGCTGCCATGGTCACCAGCATCCTCACGATTCACAGCCTGGGCGTGGCCGGCATTGCCCTTAATACCGGTGCCACCATCCAGCAGGCCTTCCTTGCGGACCTGGCGTTCTATCCGGGGGACGTGGTGAAGAACATCCTGGCAGCCCTGATTGCCGTGTCCCTCCACCGGGCGTTTCCGGACATCCTGGTGCGGCGCGCGGCCCGGCAGTAATTATGGCCACTATCTCTTTCACCGGAGCTACGGTCCGGGCACCAATCGACGGTACCGACCATTACAGGACACTCCTGGACCATATCTCCCTCACCATAACTGAGCAGCGGATCGGGGTTATCGGATCAAACGGCTCCGGCAAATCCACTTTCCTCCGCCTCATCAACGGTCTGGCCCAGCCAACTTCCGGTTCAATCACCGTCAATGGAAAGGACACCATCCGCGACGTGCGCGCCGTCCGCCGCTCGGTTGGTTTCGTCTTTACGGACCCGCTGTCCCAGCTGGTGATGCCTACGGGCCGGGAGGACGTGGAGCTGTCGCTGCGCCGAACGGTCCGCAACGGACCCGAAAGGCGGCACCTGGCCGAGGAAGCGCTGGACAGGTTTGGCCTCCTGGGCCTGGCTGAGCAGAGCATCTACGAACTGTCCGGCGGTGAACGGCAGCTAATGGCGCTCGCGGCCGTCCTGGCGGTCGATCCGGCCATCCTGGTGCTCGACGAACCGTCCACCCTCCTGGACCTCCGCAACCGTGAACTGCTCCGCCGGACCCTGGACAGTCTGGACCAGCAGATCATTATGTCCACCCACGATCTTGAACTGGTCACCGGCATGGACCGGGTGTTGGTGATCGACGCCGGCCGGGTAGTTTTCGACGGTGGTCCGGAAGCCGCCGTCGAGCATTACCGTGCGCTGGCGCTGGGTGTTTCGGGGATGGGATGAGGGGGCACGGTTTCCTGCTGGCCAATTACGTGCCCGGCGGGTCCCTTCTTCACCGCTGCCCGCTTTGGCTGAAGTTCCTGGCAGTGGTGGGCGCCGGTTTTGCATCGTTCCTGATTACCGACTGGCTGGTATCCGGCACCGTACTGGCTGCCATGGCGGCGCTGTTCCTGCTCAGCGGCGCGGGAGCGCGCAGGCTGTTCCGGGCAGTCCGGCCGCTGCTTCCCGTGCTGGCGGTGATCGGCCTCTTCCAATGGTGGCAACTCGGTGGGCCAACTGCCGCCCGGATCGTCCTGAACATCCTGGTGTGTGTGGTGGCGGCGTCGGTCCTGACGGCAACCACTCCCCTGCAACGGCTGCTCGACGGCGTAACCTCCCTGGCAACACCTTTCCGGCGCTTCGGGGCGGACCCGGAGCGCTTCGCCTTGACCATCGCCATAATGCTGCGCAGCATTCCCTTTATCGCCGGAACGTTCTCCGACGTGCGGGATTCTGCCAAGGCGCGGGGACTGGAACGGAATCCGCGGGCGCTGGTGCTGCCGGTATTCATCACCACGGTGGCCTACGCGAGGCAGACGGGTGAAGCGCTCGCCGCCCGCGGCCTTGGCGAACCTGAAGACCCCACTGAGCAGCAGATAATGCACTGAAAAGCGGTTTTGAGTGCGTTAGCTGCGAGCCAGTTAGGAGATGCGGGCGTACCGGAAGAGGGCCGCAGTACCCAGGCCCCCGGCGCCGCTGATCATCGCCAGCGCCAGGGATTCGCGGCCGGGACTGGTACGGGCCTGGGCAAGCAGCCTGGTGACGAGGACCGGGCCCGACGCGCCGTAGGCATGGCCCATGGCCAGCGCCCCGCCGTCGAGGTTCGCCCGGGCCGGATCGATACCGAGCCGGGTCAGGCAGGCGACGGTCTGCGACGCGAACGCCTCGTTGAATTCCACCAGGTCCAGCGCGTCGGCTGAGAGCTGCCGCTTCCGCAAAAGCCTTTCCGCCGCGGCGGCCGCCCCTATGCCCAGCAGCCTTGGTTCGACGCCGGCCGTTTCCGACCCTTCCACCAGTAATCCGTCAGTTGCCCCCAGCTCACGGGCACGCGCCAGCGAGGTGATAACGACGGCGGATGCGGCGTCTGCGTCGAAGCACGAGTTCCCGGCGGTGACTGTTCCTCCGGGGACAAACGCTGGCGGGAACCGTGCCAGGATTCCTGCAGTCAAGGCAGGCCTGGGTCCGTCGTCGATGGCGACAGTCCCGGGGTTTGCGGGCACCGGAACAATTTCGTGAGCGAAGGCTCCGGTGGCCAATCCCCGCAGGGCACGGGTATGGCTTGCCAGGGCGAAATCGTCCTGCCGTTGGCGGCTGATGCCGTGTTCCCGGGCAACGTTCTCTGCCGCCACACCCATATCCGGATCGCCGAGGCTGTCCGGCGAAAACCGGGCCCGGGCGTAAAACTCGGGTTCGCCGTCGTGATTCTTGATGGCACGCAGTGGCGCCGTGCTGACGCTTTCCGCTCCCCCGGCCAGATACAGAGGGTTTCCGCCGGCCCTCACCAGCCGGCTGGCCAGCACTATGGCGTCCAGGCCGGAGCCGCATTGCCGGTCAATAGTGATGCCGGGCACGTGTACAGGCAGCCCGGCTTCAAGAAGGGAGAGCCTGGCCGCGTTGCCGCCGCCTCCCACAGCGTTACCGATCAGGACGTCGTCAACGGTGCCACCGGACAGGGCCAGTTCCGCCAGCAATGCCTCCAGCACCGGTGCCAGAAGCCGCTGTACCGGCACATCGCGAAGGGCGCCCTTGGCCCGGACTACCGGCGTACGCCGGGCAGCGATGATGACGGGCTGACGCTCCTCGGTGCTTCCGTCAGCCAAGGTGCTTAACCCTGCCGTCGCCGGCCTCGATCCACTCCCGCAGAAGTCCGCGGCTGACTTTCCCGCGGTCCGTCACAGGCAGCCCGTCCAGGAGGTAATACTGCTGCGGCCGCTTTTCCCTGGCTAAAGCCGCCGACAACGCGGTCCTGATCTGGGTCACGGTAATCGCTCCGTTGGCGGGCACGATCCCCGCCACAACTTTCTGGCCGCGGAGATCATCGGGCATGCCCACTGCCACGGCCGACGCCACACCCGGAATGGAGGTCAACGCCAGCTCCACCTCGTGAGGGTAGACATTGCGGCCGGCTGCCAGGATCATGTCTGAGCGCCGGCCAAGGATATGCAGCGCACCGTCCTCCAGGTAACCCTGGTCCCCCACGGTGTACCAGCCGTCCATGGTACGCAGGGCCTCGCCATCATCGCCCCACAGGTAGCCGTTGCTGACCATGCCGCTGCGAACACAGATCCAGCCTGCCTCGCCGTCGGGAAGTTCCACGCTGCGTGGTCTTGCGTCATCAGGCGCACCATCAGCGTCGGTAGCCGTATCGGCCAGGATCCTGATGTCCACCCCGGGAAAAGCCCTGCCGATCCTGGTGTTCCCGGCAGCTGCCGGTTCTCCGGGCGCAAGCCCCGAACCGGCCACGAAGCTGAGCTCTGAGGCACCGTAATACTCGAAAATAGTTGCCGCTGGAGCCCAGCGTCGCGCGGCTTCCAGGGTTCGGGCGTCCAGCTTGGAACCGGCGCAGATGATGCTCCGCAGCCCTGACGCGTCCACTCCCCCGGCTAATCCACGCTCGCTGAGGAGCCGGAGCATGGTGGGCACCACCACCAGCCGGGTCACGCCATCGAACGCGACGGCTGTGTGGACGTCAGAAATATCGAACGATTCGAGCGTATTGAACTGCGCGCCGGCATACAGGCACTCAGCCAGGGCATACAGATTCAGGCTGGCAGCCAGTGGGCCCGGGGCCAAGGTGATGTCATCCTGGCGCAGGCCGAAGAATGCGATCGACGCTTCGAAGGACAGCTGCCAGGATTGCCGGGAGCGGGTGAAGGCTTTCGGGACCGAGGTGGTACCTGAAGTGAGCCCGATCAGGAAAGGCGTGTCCGGCGGCCCATCCGCCAGTTCCTCTGCCAATGGATTGGCAGGCTGCACCGCCAAGGCTCCGGGGTGGGACTCAGCCAGTTTTTCACCGATGCCGTCCCGGACAGCTTCCGGCCAGGTCGGATCGAGCACCGCGCACTGGCGCGTTCCGGCAATGCCTGCCGCGAACGAGACGGCGAAATCGACGGAGTTGGGCTGCGCGAGCACGCTCAGTGCCGCCGTCTGCGGGAGGGCGGCCGTAGCCGCTTCACGAAGATCCGACCAGCTGAGGTAACGGCCGGCAACCACAATAGCGGGGGCATCGGGGCGGTCGTCGGCCCAGCGCTGGAGTCGGTCAAGGAATGGCATCAGGCCAATTTTAGCGGCCGCCTGCCTGCACTCCGCATTGTGTAGCGTCTAAAGTTTCATTATGAGCTTCAATGACAACGTTCGCCTGGATCCCTCGCAGGTGCAGGACCGCCGCGGCCGCGGTATAGGACGCGGCACCAAGATCGGCGGTGGCATTGGCGGAGGCATTGTGGTGCTCCTCCTGGTGCTGCTCGGCGTCGATCCGTCCATGCTGAATGGCCTCACCGGGACGGGCACGGATCAGGGCCAAGGGCAGGAGCAGGCCACCGGTCCCGCCTGCGCCATCGGGGCCGATGCCGACGCCCGCCTTGATTGCCGCATTGTGGGGACCGTCAACAGCCTCAACGCCTTCTGGCCGGACTATTTGGACGATTACGGCGTGCAGTATCCCCGGCCGGAAACCGTAATTTTCGACGGCGCCACCAGCACCGGGTGTGGTAATGCTACGTCCGCCGTGGGACCTTTCTACTGCCCCGCCGATTCCACGGCCTACTTTGATCCGGGGTTCTTCCAGGAGTTGGTGGACCGCTTTGGTTCCTCCGGCGGCCCGTTGGCCCAGGAGTATGTCGTGGCCCATGAATTCGGACACCACGTGCAGAGCATCATCGGCACCCTGGGCTATGCCCAGCAGGATCCACAGGGCCCCGAGTCCGGCGCCGTCAGGGTGGAGCTGCAGGCCGATTGCCTTGCGGGACTGTGGGTCCGCTACGCCACGGAGCAACCCGATCCGCAGACGGGCCAACCCTTCCTTGAACCGCTGACCCAACAGGACCTCAAGGATGCCCTGTCCGCGGCGTCGGCGGTGGGCGATGACCGCATCCAGGAAGCAGCCACCGGACGCGTCTCCCCGGAAGCCTGGACCCACGGCTCCAGTGAGCAGCGCCAGAAATGGTTCTCCGTGGGCTACGAAGGCGGCGACATCAACCAGTGCGACACCTTCGCGGTGGCCACGCCGTAGGGTTCACTCCCCTTAAGACTGGACGACGGCGGCCGGTCACCTTCGCAATGAAGGTGACCGGCCGCCGTCGTACTCAGATAGTGGAGATCAGATGTTGAAGCCGAGGGCCCGCATCTGGTCCTTGCCGTCGTCGGTGATCCGTTCCGGACCCCACGGCGGCATCCAGACCCAATTCAGGCGCCAGTCGTCCACGACGCCGTCCAGCGCCTTGCCTACCTGCTCCTCGAGCACATCCGTGAGAGGGCAGGCAGCCGTGGTGAGCGTCATGTCGATCAGCAGTGCGCCGTCGTCATCGGAATATTTCAGACCGTAGAGCAGCCCGAGGTCAACGATGTTGACGCCCAGTTCGGGGTCGATGACATCCTTGAGCGCCTCCTCGACATCCTCGAGGCTGGTGCGGGCCACATTTGTTTCGGTCATGAGGCGATCCTAACTAGGCCTGCACGGCGGGTGCAACGGCAGCGCCGGCACCGGCCGCGTAACGGTCGTAGCCTTCTTCTTCCAGGCGGTCGGCCAGCTCGGGCCCGCCTTCTTCCACAACCTGACCGTCAACGAAGACGTGAACGAATTCCGGCTTGATGTAGCGCAGGATCCGTGTGTAGTGGGTGATAAGCAGTGTGCCCATCTTGCCTTCGGACTGGGCGCGGTTGACGCCCTCGGAAACGACCTTCAGTGCATCCACGTCAAGGCCTGAGTCGGTCTCATCCAGGATCGCAAACTTCGGCTTGAAGAGTTCCAGCTGCAGGATCTCCACGCGCTTCTTTTCGCCGCCGGAAAAGCCCTCGTTGACGTTGCGCTGCGCGAAGTCGGCGTTGATCCGGAGCTGTTCCATGGCCGACTTAACTTCCTTGGTCCAGGTACGCAATGCCGGAGCCTCGCCATCAATGGCGGTCTTGGCAGTGCGCAGGAAGTTCGTCATGCTGACCCCGGGAACCTCAACCGGGTACTGCATGGCCAGGAACAGGCCGGCCCGCGCGCGCTCGTCCACGCTCATTTCCAGGACGTCTTCACCGTCAAGGGTGATGGAACCGCTGGTCACGATGTAGCGCGGGTGGCCGGCGATGGTGGAAGCCAGGGTGGACTTGCCCGAACCATTCGGACCCATGATGGCGTGGGTTTCACCGGTGCGGATAACCAGGCTGACGCCCTTCAGGATCTCCTTGGTGCCCTGCTCCGTCTCAATGCTGACGTGCAGGTCCTTGATCTCAAGAGTTGACATGCTCTTCTTTCTGGTTGTTCTTAAGTCTTATGCAACAACAGTGCTGATGGCCTGCAGTATCAGTGCTCGCTGGCGGCGAGTTCGCGCTCAACAGCTTCGGTCAGCCGCTCTTCGAGGGCCGGAATCCTGATCTGCTGGATGATCTCGTTGAGGAACCCGCGCACAACGAGGCGGCGGGCAACCTTCTCCGGGATGCCCCGGGCCATGAGGTAAAACAGGTGCTCGTCATCGAAACGGCCGGTTGCGCTGGCGTGGCCTGCACCTGCGATAAGCCCGGTTTCGATTTCCAGGTTGGGCACGGAGTCTGCGCGTGCCCCGTCGGTGAGGACCAGGTTGCGGTTTGCCTCATAGGTATCGGTGCCTTCGGCCTCTTTACGGATGAGGACGTCACCCACCCACACGGTGTGCGCGTTTTTGCCCTGCAGTGCGCCTTTGTAGAGCACGTTGGACTTGCAGTTGGCCACCGCGTGGTCAACGAACAGGCGCTGCTCCAGGTGCTGGCCGGCATCCGCGTAATAGAGGCCGAACATTTCGGCTTCCGCGCCAGTTGCGGTGAACCGTGTCGACGGCGTGATGCGCACCAGGTCTCCGCCGAGTGAAACGGCGATGTGCTTGAACTTGGAGTCCCGGCCCAGGCGGGCCTGCTGCGAGGATGCGTGAACCGCGTCGTCATTCCATTCCTGGAGCGAGATGACGGTGAGCTCTGCGCCGTCTTCAATCAGGATTTCGACGTTCTCGGACACTACTGCGCTGCCCCGGTGTTCCAGGACAACTGTCGCCTTGGAGAACCGCTTGGCGATAATCACGATGTGCTGCGCGGAGGCCTCGGTGCCGGATCCCTCGATGACTACGGATACCTCTCCGCTGACCTGCAGCTCAGCGGGAACCGTGATGACGGTGGCCTCTGCGAAGTTTTCCCAGGCGTTGGCGGAGACACGGTCCTCCGGGATGGCGGCGGAACCGATGCGGGCATCGTCGCGTCCCACCGTTTCGAGGACTACACCCGACGGTGCAACAACGTGCACGGACGGTGCCGCACCGTTGAGGACCTCCGTGTGCAGACCGCGCAGCCGCTTAAGCGGGGTGAAGCGCCAGTCCTCTTCCATGCCGGTCAGTGGCTTGAAGTCTGCCAGCTTGTAGGAGGTGAGCCGCCCGGCACGTGAGCTGTCCGGTACGCCTACGCCCCCGCCGTGGGAGTGGGCCTTGACGGCCTCTCCTGCGAGCGGGGCCTTGGAACCAGCGGCGTTGATCGGGGAAAGGCTTTCGCCTTCCTCGGTGAAACCGTTGATGAACGGCTGGGCTGAGGGCGCGCCGATGCGCGCTTTTTCGGTGGTGATTTCAGTCATCGTTATCCGACGGACCCTTCCATCTGCAGTTCAATCAGGCGGTTCAGCTCAAGTGCGTACTCCATCGGGAGTTCGCGGGCAATCGGCTCGATGAAGCCACGGACGATCATCGCCATGGCCTCGTCTTCGCGCATGCCGCGGGACATCA
This sequence comes from Pseudarthrobacter sp. TRD_SC_9, assembly GCF_055361265.1. Lineage (NCBI taxonomy): Bacteria > Bacillati > Actinomycetota > Actinomycetes > Micrococcales > Micrococcaceae > Pseudarthrobacter > Pseudarthrobacter sp. TRD_SC_9. The sequence goes on along the minus strand of NZ_CM143956.1, from coordinate 1,881,556 downwards.
GGTAGAAGAGCTGTTCTTCGCTGACCCGGGAGACGGTAGCTTCGTGGCCCATCACAACGTCATCCTCGCGGATGTCAATGTACGGGTAAGTGTCCGAGCGGCTGATGGTGTCCACCAACAGCGCGTCACAACGCACGGTATTGGCGGAGTGCTTGGCACCTTCGCGGACCTGGACCAGGCCGCGGTACGCTGCCCGTCCGCCGCCACGGGCCACAGACTTGGAAATGATGGAGCTCTTGGTGTTCGGCGCGATGTGGACCATCTTTGAGCCGGTGTCCTGGTGCTGGCCTGCGCCGGCAAAAGCGATGGACAAGGTCTCGCCCTTGGCGTGCTCACCCACCAGGTAGACGGCTGGGTACTTCATGGTCACCTTGGAGCCGATGTTGCCATCCACCCATTCCATGGTGGCGCCAGCTTCGCAGATGGCGCGCTTGGTCACCAGGTTGTAAACGTTGTTGGACCAGTTCTGGATGGTGGTGTAGCGGACGCGGGCGCCCTTCTTCACGATGATCTCAACCACTGCGGAATGCAGGGAGTCGGATGTGTAGATGGGGGCGGTGCAGCCTTCGATGTAGTGGACGTAGGAGTCCTCGTCGGCGATGATCAAGGTGCGCTCGAACTGGCCCATGTTCTCCGTGTTGATACGGAAGTAGGCCTGCAGCGGGATGTCCACGTGGACGCCCTTGGGAACGTACACAAAGGAGCCACCGGACCAGACGGCCGTGTTCAACGACGCGAACTTGTTGTCGCCAACGGGGATGACGGTGCCGAAGTACTCCTGGAAGATCTCCGGGTGTTCCTTCAGTGCAGTATCGGTGTCGAGGAAAATAACACCCTGCTTCTCGAGGTCCTCACGCAGCTGGTGGTAGACGACCTCGGACTCGTACTGGGCGGCGACACCGGAAACCAGGCGCTGCTTTTCAGCCTCGGGGATGCCGAGCTTGTCGTAGGTGTTCTTGATGTCCTCCGGCAGGTCCTCCCAGCTGGTGGCCTGTTTCTCAGTGGAGCGCACGAAGTACTTGATGTTGTCGAAGTCGATGCCGGACAGGTCCGCGCCCCAGGTGGGCATGGGCTTGCGGTCAAAATACTTCAGGCCCTTGAGGCGAAGGTCCAGCATCCACTGCGGCTCGCTCTTCTTGGACGAGATATCACGGACTACCTCGTCGTTGATACCGCGACGGGCGTTGGCGCCGACGTCGTTCTTGTCAGCCCAGCCGTACTCGTAGGTGCCGATACCATGGAGCTCAGGATTCTTCTCCAGAATCTTTGAGATCACGGTGTCTTCAGCTACCGGCTTCTCTGATAGTTGGTCCGTCATCACGGCCTTCCTTGCTGGCTGGTGGATACTGGTGTCAGGTTGCCGGGAACAGGGCCAGAAGCTTCGGGCTTCGGGACCGCCGGACGGCCTGTTGGAATGTGGGTGGTGCAGACATGTCCGCCGCGGGCGAGCGTGGACAACCTGCGGACATCAACACCGACCAGCCTTGAAAATACTTCGGTTTCGGCGTCGCAGAACTCCGGAAACCGGGCGGCGAGGTGCTGGATTGGGCAGTGTCCCTGGCAGAGCTGAACGCTGGAGAAGGCGGCGGGCAGGGGTGCTTTTGCATCCACGGATGCCGCGGACGCTGCAAATCCGTCGCGGGTCAACGCGGCGGAAAGAGCACGGGCACGGGCGGTGACGTCCTCGCCGGCCTGCTCCATCTCCGGCGCATAGCGGCTCTCCATCTCTGCGAAGCGTTCGGCAGCGAACCGGCGGACAGCTTCTTCCCCGGCCAGGCCCTGGAGCTGGCTGAGCGCCGATACGGCAATATTGAGGTAGTCGTCACCGAGGGAAGACTGGCCCCGGGAACTCAGCACATAGCGGCGTGCCGGACGACCGGCGCCTGCGCTTCCCCTGGCTGCACGTTTCACTTCGATAAGACCATTGCGGGAAAGGCGGTCAAGGTGCCGACGGACCGCCGCGGGGGTAAAGCCCAGCATGTCACCGAGTTCGGCGGCGCTGACCGGGCCGTGCTCCAGGACCGCGCTCAGCACGCGATCGCGGGTGCGCTCATCCGTCTCTGCAGCACTTGGCGCGGCCGGACGCACGGAACCGCGGACGGCACCATTCGTCCCGGGCCCGGCCAAAGGCGCGGAAGCAGTCTTAGTCACGGAATACACAACACAATCATGTCGTAATTTGTTCCAAGCCTCCAGTAAGGCAAGGCTGACCTCAAGCGGTACCAGTGCCGCGGTGGACCATGGGCAACATCCCGCGGTCGGCGGCGACGTCACGGTGATTTACCGCGAACAGAATCCCGGGCAGGCACCGTGAATGATGCGGAATCCGGTGAGCTTTGGGTGATGTGGCAAGTACTGGGCGTGAGGCTGAGCCCGGACGGCTGCTTGAAACGGGTGGACAGCTACTACATCACGTAGAATGCTGGGGTGCGATCCCCCAATTCCCCTGTCCTGGCCATCGATGGGCTCATCAAGGATGTCGGCCCGCTGGCGGCCCTGGACGGCAAGATGCTACGGGTGGTCAGTGACGTATCCATGACAGCGCACGCAGGTCAGGTGACTGCACTGTTGGGAACCAACGGCGCAGGCAAAACCACCACCATAGAGTGCGCCCAAGGCCTGCAGCAACGCTCCGGCGGTCACGTTTCCCTCCTGGGGAGCGATCCGGCCACGGCCAGTGCAGCTTTGCGGTCCAGGGTCGGCGTGATGCTTCAGGACGGCGGACTGCCGCCGTCGGCCCGGCCCATCCCGCTGCTGAAACACATCGCCGGTATGTACCGTAATCCATTGCCCATGGCCGGCCTGGTGGAGCGGCTGGGCATTGACGCCTTCAGTAAGACGACGGTCCGCCGGCTGTCCGGCGGGCAGAAACAGCGACTGGCCCTTGCGGCAGCACTGATCGGCAATCCCGAGGTCTTGTTCCTCGACGAACCAAGCGCTGGCCTTGATCCGCAGTCGCGCCAGCTGGTGTTCGACTACATAGCCGAACTGCGTGATGCCGGCATGGGGATCATCCTGACCACGCACCTGATGGACGACGCCCAGCGGCTGGCCGACTACGTCTACATCATCGACGCCGGCCGCAATGTTGCCGAGGGCACCGTCAGCGAGCTCCTGCAGCACGGCGGATCCACCCAGCCGTCCGGCGAAAGCGTACGGACGCTATATTTCGAGGCCGCCCCAGGCCTGAAACTCGACGGCGTCCTGCCGGAGGTCATCGAAGTCCGTGAAACCCGCGCCGGAAGTTACACCGCCACCGGCTACCTCACACCGGCCCACCTGGCCGCCCTGGCTGCCTTTTGGGAAAGTAAGGACGTTATGCCCGTGTCCATGAGCCTCCAGGCCCGCAGCCTGGAAGATGTATTCCTCGACGTTTCAGCCAGGGATGACGCCCGGTGACCGCCGCAACCCGGCTGCCCGCACCCCTGCTGCGACGCATCCTCCTCCAGGGCAGGTATGAAGCCCAAGCCATGTTGAGCAACGGCGAGCAGCTCATCCTCGCGGTGTTCCTCCCGCTCCTGGCCCTCATCGGACTGGTCATGACTCCGCTCCTCGACGGGCTCGGAGGCTCTAGGGTCAACGTGGCGGTGCCCGGCATCCTGGCGCTCTGCGCGATGTCCACGGCCTTCACCGGCCAGGGCATCGCCACCGGCTTTGACCGGCGGTACGGCGTGCTTCGCTTCCTGTCCACCACGCCGCTGGGTCGCACCGGACTCATCGCCGGCAAGGCCATAGCAGTCCTGGCCGTCCTGGCGATCCAGACGGTGGTGATTACCGCCGTCGCACTTCCCCTGGGCTGGCAGCCGAACGCTGCTGGCATCCTGCCGGGCGCTGTCCTGCTGATACTCGGCGCAGCCGCCTTCACTGCTCTGGGTCTCCTGGTGGCAGGCACGGCCCGGCCGGAAGCCACGCTGGCCGTCACCAACCTGCTGTGGATACTGCTGGGCGCCCTGGGCGGAATTGTCATCCCAGGTGAGCGGCTTCCATCCGCGGCGCAGGCCGTAGTCCCCTACCTTCCTTCGGGTGCGCTCGGCGATGCCCTTCGGGAGGCATTTGGCGCCGGTACGTTCAACGGCCCGGCCGCCCTGATCCTGCTTCTCTGGACACTAATTGCCGGAGCAGCAGCCATTCGATGGTTCAAGTGGAATTGAGAACAAAAGTGAGTACCGCCCCCCGCCTCCCGCAGCTTGCCCGCAGGGTCACGTCACGCCTCCCCACCACCGTGAACTCCAGCGTGCGGCGGCTGTCCGTGCTGTCCCTGATCGGACAGACCATGCTGATTGTCACCGGCGGCGCGGTCCGGCTGACCGCCTCGGGACTGGGCTGCCCCACCTGGCCGAAGTGCACTGAGACCTCGCTGGTGAACACCCCGGAAATGGGCTTGCACGGCTTTATCGAGTTCGGCAACCGGCTGTTAACCTTTGTGCTTGCCACCATCGCCGCTCTGATGCTCGTGTACCTGTGGAACCTGCGCAAGGAACGCAAGGACATGTTCCTCCTGGCACTAGGCCTCCTGGCGAGCATTCCGGCCCAGGCAGTCATCGGCGGGATCACCGTCTGGACCAATCTCAATCCCTGGGTTGTCGGGATGCACTTCCTGGTATCCATGGCACTGGTGGTTTTTGCCACGCTGCTGGTCAACCGCGCCCACGGGCGCACCGGACGCTTTATCGCACAGCCCCTTCCCGCACTTCCCGGAGTCCTGCGCCCGTTGATGACGGCGGTGGCAGCGTGTGCGGCGGCCGCCGTCGTGCTGGGTGTTGTGGTGACTGGTGCCGGCCCGCACGCCGGAGACGCAGACGCACCGCGCAACGGCCTGAACTGGGATCTCGTCTCGCACATCCATGCGGTGCCGGCGTACCTGGTCACAGCCGGCACGCTGTTCGCGGTGTACCTGATCTTCCGGAACAGGATCCCCGGCATTTTCCGTACGGCTGTGCTGCTGCTGATCAGCGTCACCCTCCTGCAGGGTGTCATCGGCTTCACTCAGTACTACAACGGCGTCCCGGCGCTCCTGGTGGGCGCGCACATGCTGGCCGCTGCCTTGTTGATGAGTGCCGCCACCAATGCAGCGGACATCGCGCGCTGCAGCCCGGTCCGCTAAAGGCTCATAGGCCGGTGCGGTAAGGGTTCACAGCGCGTCCTCCGGGTTTCCTCCGGGTTTCCTCCGGGGATTAACGGCTGACGACGGCGGTCCCTCTCAACGGCAAAGGTCTGGCACCACGGTTTAACCGTGGTGCCAGACCTTTGTGCGGGTGCTTCGTTTGTGGGGAACCGGTGTGTCTCTGGTACCGGCAGGGCGAAGCTGGTCCCTAGCCAACCACGATGGCGGATCCCACGAACGGATCCACAGCCAGTGCGATGAACAGCAGGGTGAGGTAGCTAATGGAACCGTGGAAGACTTTCATGGCCCGCTTGTCCGCAATGTCCTCGCGGTGGGCCCGGCCGTACAATGCGTGGGATTCGTAGAGGAACCAGGCGCCGGCGCCTACGGCAACAACCGTGTAAACCCAGCCTGCGCCTCCGGCGGGAATCATCAGCAGTGAGCACGCCACCATGGCCCATGCATACAGGACCACCTGGACGGACACCACCCTGGCGCCTGCAATGGCGCCCAGCATGGGTACCTTGGCGTTCCGGTAATCCTCGCCGTAGCGCATGGACAGCGGCCAGTAGTGCGGCGGCGTCCAGAGGAAAATGACCATGAAGAGGATAATGGCCGGCCACTCCACCGTGTTGGTCACGGCCGCCCAGGCGATCAGGACGGGGAAACAGCCAGCCGCGCCGCCCCAGACGATGTTCTGGGCAGTGCGGCGCTTAAGGATCATGGTGTAAATCACCACGTAAAAGAAGATAGCGCCCAGGCCAAGCCAGGCAGAGAGCGGGTTCGCCCCGAACCACAGGATGGCAATGGCAGCTGCACCCAGGAGTGAAGCGAAGACCAAGGCTTCACGGGGACTGACTTCACCGGTGACCAGCGGCCGCTTCTCCGTCCGGTGCATCAGCTTGTCGATGTCGCGGTCGATGTAGCAGTTGAAGGCACCCGCACTGCCGGCGGCAAAGGCGCCACCCACCAAAGTGGCAAGGATGAGGCCGATGGACGGGAAACCGCGCTCGGCAAAAATCATGGTGGGCAAAGTGCTGACCAGAAGAAGTTCGATGACCCGCGGCTTCGTCAGTGCCAGATAGGCCTTTGCCTTCCGACCCAGACCCGACCGGCCGCTACCGCTCTTCCCCGTTGCCGGTGAGACGTTCAGCGGGGATTCGGTAGTGCTCACGGTCGTAGTCACCCTGTTCTCTGTTGCGTTCCTTGGTGCGTTTTTCAGCACGCCAGCCGCCAATATCATACCGTGCCGTCATAGTGCGGTTCACCCCGGCAACTGTGTCCGTGATCGCAAGGCCCATGCTTCGAGCACATTAACTCAAGCTCACTTGCCGGGAGCCCCGGAGCGGTTCATATAAGGCAAATTTCCGTCCACTTTATGAGATATGCACTGACCGAAGTGTGGAATCCGGCTAAGCTGTGAACTGATCAGCGCACGCAGCGGGCGGGGTTGGAAACCGCATTCCCGGCGGCTGGCGCAGGCGACTGAATGATAGATCAACGTTTCAATGGTGGACGGCTGGTACACATCGCGGCGGGCACCATTATGTGCCCTGTTCCGCACTGTGATTACCGAAGGCCGTCAGCACAGAGAGGGGCCCGGTTTTCGTGCCACATTTGGAAGAGCAAGAACTGTCATGGACCAGTTTGGACCAGCGCGCCGTGGACACCGTCCGCGTCCTCGCTGCGGACGCGGTGGAGAAGGTTGGCAACGGCCATCCCGGTACCGCCATGAGTCTGGCCCCCGCTGCATACCTTCTCTTCCAGAAGCTGATGCGGCATGACCCCCGGAACCCGGAGTGGATCGGCCGCGACCGCTTCGTCCTCTCCCCCGGCCACACCTCCCTCACGCTGTACATCCAGCTGTTCCTGTCAGGTTATGGCCTGGAGCTGGAGGACCTTGAGGCGCTGCGTACCTGGGGTTCGCTGACCCCGGGCCACCCGGAGTACAAGCACACCGCCGGTGTGGAGATCACCACAGGCCCGCTGGGCCAGGGCCTGGCCTCGTCGGTCGGTTTTGCCTACTCCCAGCGCCGGCAACGCGGCCTGTTCGACGCCGATGCCGCCGCCGGCACCAGCCCGTTCGACCACACCATCTGGGTCATCGCCTCCGACGGCGACCTTCAGGAAGGCGTCACCAGCGAGGCCTCCTCGCTGGCCGGCCACCAGGAGTTGGGCAACCTTGTTGTTGTCTACGATGAGAACCACATTTCCATCGAAGACGACACCGACATCGCGTTCACGGAAGACGTCCTGAAGCGCTACGAAGCGTACGGCTGGCACGTCCAGCGTGTTGACTGGACCAAGACCGGCGAATACAAGGAAGACGTGCAGGAGCTCTACTCTGCGCTGCTCGCCGCGAAGGCCGAGACGTCCAAGCCCTCTATCGTGTCGCTGCGGACCATCATTGGCTACCCGGCACCGAAGAAACAGAACACCGGCAAGATCCATGGTTCTGCCCTGGGTGCAGAAGAAGTTGCAGGTTTGAAGTCCGTGCTGGGCTTCGATCCCGAGAAGTCCTTTGACGTTGACCCCGAGGTCCTGGCGCACGCCCGCTCCGTTGCTGACCGTGGCGCTGCCGCCCGTAAGGAATGGGAAGAGTCCTTTAACGCCTGGCAGGCAGCCAACCCGGAAGGTGCGGCGCTCCTGGCCCGCGTCGAGGCCCGCGAGCTTCCAGAAGGCCTCGATGCCGCCCTGCCCGTCTTCGAAGCAGGCAAGGACGTCTCCACCCGCGCAGCATCCGGCAAGGTCCTGAATGCCCTGGGCCCGGTCATGCCTGAACTCTGGGGCGGCTCCGCTGACCTCGCGGAGTCCAACAACACCACCATCGAAGGTTCGCCGTCGTTCGTTCCGGCGTCCAAGCAGACCGACGCCTGGTCAGGCAACCCCTACGGCCGGGTACTCCACTTCGGCATCCGTGAGCACGCCGCTGCATCGATCGTCAACGGCATCAGCCTGCACGGACGGACCCGCGCGTTCTCCGGCACATTCCTGATCTTCAGCGACTACCAGCGTCCGGCCATCCGCCTCGGCGCACTCATGGGAGTTCCGTCGCTGTATGTCTGGACGCACGATTCCATCGGCCTCGGTGAAGACGGCCCCACCCACCAGCCGGTGGAGCAGCTGTCCTCGCTTCGCGCCATCATCGGACTGGACGTCGTCCGTCCCGGCGACGCTAACGAGGTTGCAGTGGCGTGGAAGACCATGCTGGCCAACCACGAAAACCCGGCCGGCATTGTCCTGACCCGCCAGAACATCCCCACCTACGCCCGCGGCGAAAGCGTTGCCGACGGCGATACTTTCGGCTCCGTGGACGGCGTCACCAAGGGCGGTTACGTACTGGCCGAGGCCTCCAGGGACGGCGTTACGGTCCCGGCCGATGTCATCCTGATCGGCACCGGCTCGGAAGTCCAGCTGGCTGTCGAGGCCCGGGAATCACTCCAGGCCGAAGGCATCGCCGCCCGCGTTGTTTCGATGCCCTGCGTTGAATGGTTCAACAAGCAGGACGCCGATTACCGCGAATCCATCCTTCCGGCAGCAGTCAAGGCCCGCGTATCGGTCGAAGCCGGCCTTGCGCTGGGCTGGCGTGAGTTCGTCGGTGACGCCGGCCGTTCCGTTTCGCTCGAGCACTACGGCGCCTCGGCCGACTACAAGCGGCTTTTCCAGGAATTCGGCATCACGGCCGAAGCTGTAGTCGCCGCTGCCAAGGACTCCCTCGCAGGCCTGCAGGCCTGACAACCAATTACAGGAGATAAGAACATGACTACTCCCACCCAGCAACTCTCCGATGCCGGTGTCTCCATCTGGCTCGACGACCTCTCCCGCACTCGCCTGGACACGGGCACGCTGCAGAAGCTGATCGACGAAAAGAACGTCGTCGGCGTCACCACGAACCCGTCCATCTTCCACGCCGCCATCACTGCCGGCACCGATTACGACGCTTTGATCGCCGAGAAGGCAGCAGCAGGCGCGAGCGTCGAAGACACCATCTTCGAAATCACCACCACCGACGTGGCAGATGCCTGCGACCTCTTCGCTCCGGTCGCAGCAGCCACCAATGGCGTGGACGGCCGCGTCTCGATTGAAGTTGATCCGCGACTTGCCTGGGACACGGAAGGCACCATCGCCGAAGCCAAGAGCCTGTACAAGAGGGTCAACAAGGACAACGTCCTGATCAAGATTCCGGCAACGCTTGAAGGCCTGGAAGCCATCACAGCCACCATCGCGGCAGGCATCAGCGTGAACGTGACACTGATCTTCTCCCTCGAGCGCTACCGCGCGGTCATCAACGCCTTCCAGACAGGCCTGGAACAGGCCAAGGAAAACGGCCACGACCTCTCCAAGCTGCACTCCGTGGCGTCCTTCTTCGTCTCCCGCGTTGACAGCGAAATCGACAAGCGCCTTGACGCCATCGGCACCGACGAGGCAAAGGAACTCAAGGGCAAGGCCGCACTGGCCAACGCCCGTCTCGCCTACCAGGTGTATGAGGAACTGTTCTCCACGGAGCGCTGGGCGCTGCTGGCCGAGGCCGGCGCACTTCCCCAGCGCCCTCTGTGGGCTTCTACCGGCGTCAAGGACCCCGCATACGCGGACACCCTGTATGTGACCGAACTGGTTGCCCCCGGCGTCGTCAACACCATGCCCGAAAAGACCCTGGACGCCACTTTTGATCACGGTGTCATCACCGGTGACACCGTCGCGGGTACCTATGCGGAGTCCAATGCGACGCTGGACGCCCTCGAAGGCCTGGGCATTTCCTACAACGACGTCGTCTCAGTCCTGGAAACCGAAGGCCTGGACAAGTTCGTGGCCAGCTGGAAGGAACTGCTGGCGGACGTCGAAGGTGCACTTTCCTCCGCACGGAAGGCTTCCTGACCCACCATGACGTCACTCAGCTTCCACGCCACCGGAGCCGCGCTGCAGGCTATAGAGCAGCACCTTCCAGCCCTGGTCGAGGACCGGATCGCTACGCGGATCTTCGCGAAGGACCCCACGCTGTGGGGTCCCGACGCCGAAGCCGAGTCAGCGGTCCGCCTCGGCTGGGTGGAGGCGGCCAGCGTCTCCCAGCCCCTGGTGGGCAGCATCCTGGAACTTCGCGATGCCCTCCGGGCGGAAGGAGTCACCCGCATCGTCCTATGCGGCATGGGTGGATCCTCGCTGGCTCCGGAGGTCATCGCCGGTACCGCTGGCGTGGAGCTGACAGTCCTGGACAGTACGGACCCGGACCAGGTCAGCGCCGCCCTCGCTGACCGTCTGGACGAGACGGCAATCGTGGTGTCGTCCAAGTCCGGCTCCACACTGGAAACCGACTCGCAGCGCCGTATTTTCGAGCAGGCCTTCACCGATGCCGGGCTTGATGCCAGGAGCCGGATCATCATCGTCACGGATCCCGGCTCACCCCTGGACAAGGCAGCCCGTGAAGCCGGCTACCGCGCCGTCTTCAACGCAGACCCCAATGTGGGTGGTCGCTATTCCGCCCTCACCGCCTTTGGCCTGGTCCCGTCGGGACTTGCGGGCGTAGACATCCAGGCGTTCCTTGACGAAGCCGAGGAAGCCGCCGAAGTCCTCAACGAGGACGCTCCTGAGAACATTGGTCTGCGGCTCGGTGCCGTGCTCGGTGGAACCAACCCGCTGCGGAATAAGGTAGTCATCGCCGAAGACGGGTCGGGCATTGTGGGTTTCGCTGATTGGGCCGAACAGCTCATCGCCGAATCCACCGGAAAGCTCGGCACCGGCGTCCTGCCGGTCGTGGCCGGCCCCACGTCCCCTGAAGTCACAAACGGCGCCGAGGACGTCCTCGTGGTCCGGCTGGTAGGAGCGGATGCCGACGTCGACTTTTCCGGGGACGAAGCCGCCATTGCCGGCGGTCTTGCCGCGCAAATGATGGCGTGGGAGTTTGCTACCGCCGTGGCCGGCCGGTTGCTGGGCATCAACCCCTTTGACCAGCCCGATGTGGAGGCTGCAAAGGTTGCCGCCCGCGGCCTCCTGGACGCACAGCCTGAGCCGACTCCTGCCGAGTTCGTGGACGGCGCCATTGAGGTGCGCGGCGGGGACTGGCTGGGACACGCTTCTTCTGCCTCAGAGGCCGTCAGTGCCCTGCTGGGGCAGCTTGGAACGGGAAGCTACCTGAGCGTCCAGGCCTACTTCGACAGGATCGCCTTCGCATCCCTAGAAGCTGTCCGTGATGAACTTGCCGTCATCAGCGGCCGCCCTGTCACCTTCGGCTGGGGTCCGCGGTTCCTGCATTCCACCGGCCAATTCCACAAGGGTGGACCGGCCGTCGGCGTGTTCCTGCAGGTTACCGCGGCAGCGTCCGCGGACATCGCAATTCCGGATCGGCCCTTTACGTTCGGAGAACTTATCTCCGCACAGGCTGCCGGCGATGCCCAGGTTCTGGAAAGTCATGGCCGGCCCGTCCTGCGGCTGCACCTGACAGACCGGAGCGCGGGTACTGAGCAGCTACGGAAAATCGTTGCAGAACTGGCCGCCCAGGCCTCCTCTGTCCCTGAAAGCTAAGGCAGCACCACACACCATGCCAGAAACTGAAAACGGCACCCGGTCCCAGGCCAGGTCCGGGAAACCCGGGCGCAATCCGCTCCGGGACCCGAGGGACCGCCGCCTGAACCGGATCGCCGGCCCTTCCTCACTGGTCCTCTTCGGCGTCACCGGGGATCTTGCCCGCAAAAAGCTCATGCCGGCCGTCTACGACCTGGCCAACCGTGGGTTGTTGCCTCCCAGCTTCGCGCTGGTGGGCTTCGGCCGCCGCAACTGGAACGATCAGGACTTCGCGGCCGAGGTCAAGGCCTCGGTGAAGTCCTTTGCACGTACCCCGTTCGACGAGGCCGTGTGGAACCAGCTTTCCGAGGGCATTCGTTTTGTCCAGGGAGAATTCGACGACGACGACGCCTTTGAGCGCCTCGGCGATACCGTCGCGGCGCTGGATGAGCAGCGGGGCACTCGCGGTAACCACGCGTTCTACCTGTCCATCCCGCCCAAGGCATTTGAACAGGTCTGCCGGCAGCTGTCCAAACACGGCCTGGCCCAGGCCGACCACGGCCAGTGGCGGCGTGTCGTCATCGAGAAGCCCTTCGGGCACGACCTCGAGTCTGCCCGTCAGCTCAACGACATCGTGGAGTCGGTCTTTCCGCCCGACGCCGTTTTCAGGATTGACCACTACCTGGGCAAAGAGACGGTCCAGAACATCCTGGCCCTGCGCTTCGCCAACCAGCTGTTTGAGCCGCTCTGGAACTCCAACTCCGTTGACCACGTCCAGATCACGATGGCCGAGGACATCGGCACGGGTGGCCGGGCGGGGTATTACGACGGCGTCGGCGCGGCCCGTGACGTCATCCAGAACCACCTCCTCCAGCTGCTGGCGCTGACGGCGATGGAAGAACCGATCTCCTTTAATGCCGATGATCTGCGTGCTGAGAAAGAGAAGGTGCTGGCGGCCGTAAAGCTGCCTGAGGACCTCTCCACACATTCCGCCCGGGGGCAATTCACCGGCGGCTGGCAGGGCGGCGAGCAGGTTCAGGGTTATCTCGAGGAAGAGGGCATTCCTGCCGATTCGAAGACCGAAACGTACGCTGCCATTCGGGTGGATATCAATACCCGGCGCTGGCACGGCGTGCCCTTCTACCTGCGGGCCGGGAAGCGGCTCGGCCGCCGGGTGACGGAAATCGCCGTCGTCTTCAAGCGCGCACCGAATCTGCTGTTCCGGGACCACAGTGAGGACGATTTTGGCCAAAACGCGGTGGTTATCCGCGTGCAGCCCGATGAAGGCGTCACCATCAGGTTCGGTTCCAAGGTTCCCGGGACCCAGATGGAAGTCCGCGATGTCACCATGGACTTCGGTTATGGCCACTCCTTCACGGAGTCCAGCCCTGAAGCCTACGAGCGCCTTATCCTTGACGTGCTCCTGGGCGAACCGCCGCTGTTCCCGCGTCACCAGGAAGTGGAGTTGTCCTGGAAGATCCTTGACCCGTTCGAGGACTACTGGGCCGGGCTGGATGAACAACCCGAACCATACGCACCGGGCAGCTGGGGCCCCGCCTCTGCCGATGAACTCCTGTCCCGCGACGGGCGAACCTGGAGAAGGCCATGATCGTAGATCTTCCGGATACAACAACGTCAAAGATTTCCAAAAAGATCACGTCCCTGCGCGAGCAGGGCGGTGTGATCGCCCTGGGCCGGGTACTGACGCTGGTCGTCGTCACCAAGTCCGGCCTTGAGGAAGAAGCGATCGAAGCAGCCAATGAGGCCAGCCGGGAGCACCCCTGCCGCATTATTGTGCTGGCCGATGCCGGAGCTTCCGCACCCACTCGCCTGGATGCGCAGATCCGCGTGGGCGGCGATGCCGGTGCTTCTGAGGTAATCGTCCTCCGCGGCTATGGTGAGTTGGCTGAAGAAAACGAATCCCTGGTGGCGGCGCTGCTGCTCCCGGACGCCCCGATTGTGGCCTGGTGGTCCCACGGCGCACCGAAGAACGCGTGCGACACCTCCATTGGCCGGATCGCGCACCGCCGGATCACCGATTCAGCCAATGAGGCAGACCCGCAGGCGGCATTGGAGAACATCCGGGCTACCTATAAGGCAGGCGACACCGACCTCGCCTGGACGCGGCTGACCAACTGGCGTATCCAGCTCGCAGCAGTCCTGGACCAGGTGGACCCGGCACCGGTAACGGCTGTGGCCGTAGAAGGCGCATCCGATTCACCCAGCACCATCCTGCTGGCGGCGTGGCTGACACTTGCGCTTGATGCTCCTGTGACCATTGTGGCGGACCCTGCAGGAACCGGCATCCGGCGCGTCCGCCTGAGCCGTTCCAGTGGTGACGTCCAGTTGTTCAGGCCCGGACTCTCCGTGGCCGAACTTACCCAGCCTGGCCAACCCGCCCAGCGCATCACCCTTCCCCGCCGGAGCCTACGCGATTGCCTGGCGGAGGAACTGCGCCGCTTGGACCCGGACGAAGTGTTCGGCGAAGTGATTACTATTGGACTGCCACGTACCAACCTAAGGAGCGTCCGTCCAAGTGAGCGTTGAGCCGCGCGTCAGCATCCATCCCGATTCATCCGTACTGATGGCCGCAATCGCGGCGAGACTGATCACCAAACTGGTAGATGTGCAGGACAAGCACGGATCGGCCACAGTAATCCTCACCGGAGGGACCGTCGGCATCGGATCGTTGAAGGCAGTAGCGTCATCGGCCGCTGCTCCTGCCGTGGACTGGTCCAAAGTAAATTTCTGGTGGGGAGACGAACGTTTCGTCCCGGCGGACAGCCCGGACAGCAATGCCGTCCAGGCATTCGACGCCCTGTTGGCCCACATCCCGGTGGATCCGGAGCGCGTCCACCGGACCGGATCCAGTGACGAGTTCGCGACACCCGAGGAAGCAGCGGCCGACTACGCCGAACGCCTTAGGGCAGCGGCAGCAGCAGAGCACGCTGCAGACATGTCCGATGGCCGCCCCGACCAGCCCGGTGCGCTCCCCCGGTTCGACGTTGTGCTGCTGGGCGTAGGCCCGGACGCGCACGTCGCCTCGCTGTTTCCCGAGCAGGGCGGCATCCGGGAGAAGGAACTGACTGTGGTTGGCGTGCGCAACTCGCCCAAGCCGCCTCCAGAGCGTATCTCCCTGACGCTGCCTGCGATCAACACCGCAGCCGAGGTGTGGATGGTGGTAGCCGGCGAGGATAAAGCCGGGGCCGTCGGTTTGGCCCTGGCAGGGGCCAACCCGGTCCAGGTTCCGGCTGCCGGCCCTTCGGGCACGTCGAGGACGTTGTGGCTTATCGACGAAAACGCGGCCTCACGGGTCCCGGCTCAGCTGGTCCGGAAGGACTTTTCTGGCGCGTAGCCGTTCCAGCGCTCCGGCCAGGACAGCTTCGGCGTCCTGGCCGGAGCGTCGTTCTTTAACGTACTCGAGGTGGCTTTTGTAGCCGTCCTCGGACTGTTCAGCCGGATCAGGTGCGGCTCCATCACGCGAGGCCACATGCCCGCAATGCCGGCAGTCCCACGCTGTGGGGATTTGTTCATCAGGGAGCTTAAGAAAAACAAGCCGCGTCTCATGGCCCCGGTCGCACCAGTAGGACACACGCATACGCGGCACGTTCACTCCCGAAGAGTGGTCGGATTCATTTCTGGGCCCGGTACCTTCATTAACACCCACGCGGGTGCCCCGAAACCCTGAGGCGGCATGTACCACGGGCGACTCCTGGCTGCTCGACTGGCGGCTTAACTGACTGTGGCCGTTGGCAAAGCCAACAGCCACAGTCTAATGCGCAGTCTGTTCCGGCGTCAGGGCCGCAACATGTTTTCCTAAAGTTCCCGGAGTTGCAAGGATCAGGAGTCGCCAGCCCCTGCGAACTTCATGACCAGCCCAAGAGCGATGATCACCAGGCCCCAGGTGACTCCCAGGATGACGGTAAAACGGTTCAGGTTCCGCTCAGCCACGCCGGAAGAACTCAGGCCGGAGCTCATGCCTCCGCCGAACATGTCAGAGAGGCCCCCGCCGCGTCCCTTATGGAGCAGGATCAAGAGGGTCAGCAGAAGGCTGGTTACGCCCAGGATAATCTGCAGGATGACATGAAGAACGTCCACGACGGCCTTTCCAAAGTTGGGATGACGGGAGCCGGCTGATCAACTAGCGGTGAGGTGGCTCTCGAACCTGACAATATTAGCAAACTCAGCAGGGTCCAGGCTTGCACCGCCCACCAACACGCCGTCTACATCGCGTTCGTTGAGGATCGCGGCAACGTTGCTGGCCTTGACCGAGCCGCCATAAAGAAGCCTGACCTTGGCGGCGACTTCCTCGCCAAAGAGTTTGATGAGTTCAGCGCGGATGGCGGCGCACATCTCCTGGGCGTCCTCCGGACCTGCGACTTCGCCGGTGCCAATGGCCCAAACGGGTTCATAAGCCACCACGAGGCTTCCCGCCTGTTCGGCAGAAAGGCCCTCGACGTCGGCACGCAGCTGATCGAGCGTGTGCTCGACGTGGGTGCCCGCCTGGCGGACTTCCAGGCCCTCGCCAACGCATAGGACCGGCGTCAGGCCATGGACGTAGGCGGTCTTGACCTTAGCGTTGAGGACCTCGTCAGACTCGTTGTGGACAGTCCGCCGTTCGCTATGGCCCACCAGCACGTACGTGCACCCCAACTTCGCCAGGAACTGACCGGATATGTCGCCTGTATAGGCTCCCGAATCGAACTGGGAAAGGTCCTGGCCACCGTATTCGATGTCCAGTTCGTCGCCCTGGACCAGTGTTTGCACGCCGCGAAGGTCGGTAAACGGCGGGAACACCGCGACCTCCACGCGGCTGTAGTCGTGCTTGGCATCGCTGAGGGTCCAGGCCAGCTTCTGCAGGAGGGTGATGCCCTGGACGTGGTCCATGTTCATCTTCCAGTTGCCCGCGATCAGCGGCTTACGGTCAAAAGCGCCGTTGGTTGACGTCGTCACATTCTCTCCAAAGTGTGTGAAATGAAGAGGCCGGCAGGCACCGCAACAATCGTTGCTGTATCTGCCGGCCTCCCTTGGCTAGCGGTCCAGGACGCTCAGTCCTGGCAGTTCCTTGCCCTCGAGGTATTCCAGGCTGGCGCCGCCACCTGTTGAAATATGGCCGAACTGGAGGTCATCGAAGCCCAGGGTGCGGACTGCTGCGGCGGAGTCGCCGCCGCCCACCACAGTGAAAGCCTCCGATTCCGTGAGGGCTTTGGCCACGGCACGGGTGCCGTCGGCGAATGCCTCGAACTCGAACACGCCCATAGGTCCGTTCCAGAAGACGGTCCTGGCTGCCTTGATCCGGCCTGCAAATTCCGCGGCTGACTCGGGGCCTATGTCCAGCCCGATGCCGTTTGCGCCGAAGCTGCTTTCCTCGATCGCTTCGGCGCTGACGGTCTGGTGCGCCGCATCCGCCGCGAACTTCTCAGCAACTACCACGTCCACCGGGACTACGAATTCGGTGCCCGCTTCAGCAGCACGCTTGAGGTAGTCCTGCACCACCGGAATCTGGTCGGATTCCAGCAGGCTCGAAGCAACCTTGTGGCCTTGGGCCGCAAGGAAGGTGAAGAGCATGCCGCCACCTACCAGGATGGTGTCTGCCTTGCCCAGGAGGTTGTCGATGACTGCCAGCTTGTCGGACACCTTCGAACCACCGAGGACCACGACGTACGGGCGCTGCGTGTCAGTTGTCAGCTTGCGCAGTACCTCGACTTCCGTGCGCACCAGATCGCCCTGGAAGGACGGAAGGCGAGTGGCGACGTCGTAAACGCTTGCATGCTTACGGTGAACTGCACCGAAGGCATCGTCCACGAACGCGCCGTTCCCGGCAGTCAAACCCACCAGTTCATCTGCGAAGGCGCCACGTTCGGCATCGTCCTTGCTGGTTTCGCGTGGATCGAAGCGAACGTTCTCCAGGACCAGCGCTTCGCCGTCCTTGAGGGAGGCCGCAAGCTCTTTGGCGGAGGGCCCGACCGTGTCCGCGGCAAGGGTGACCGGAAAGCCGGCAAGCTCGGCCAGGCGGGCTGCAGCCGGCTTGCATGAATACTTGTCCTCCGGAGTGCCCTTGGGGCGGCCAAGGTGGGCTGTTACCAGTACGCGCGCACCGGCGTCCGTTAGCTTTTCCAGCACTGGCAGCGAGGCGCGGATGCGGCCGTCGTCAGTGACGGTAGAGCCGTCGAGCGGCACATTCAGGTCACTTCGAACCAGAATGTACCGCCCGCGGACACCTTCAGCGATCAGTTCGTTGAGGGTGTGAAAGGTCATGGACCAACCCTAACCCAGCTTGGAAGCAACAAGCTCGGTCAGGTCTACCAGACGGTTGGAGTAGCCCCATTCGTTGTCATACCAGGAAACGACCTTGACCTGGTTGCCGATGACCTTGGTCAGGCCGGCGTCAAAGATCGACGAAGCGGGATCGCCCACGATATCGGACGAAACAATGGGCTCTTCGGTGTAGGTCAGGAAGCCCATGAGCTCCTCGGATTCCGAGGCTGCCTTGAGGGCTGCGTTGACTTCCTCAACCGTGGTCTCGCGCGAGACGGTGACGGTCAGGTCAGTGGCGGAACCCGTGGGGACCGGCACTCGGATGGCATAACCATCCAGCTTGCCCTTGAGTTCCGGAAGGACCAGGCCGATGGCCTTTGCCGCACCGGTGGAGGTGGGCACCATGTTGATTGCCGCTGCACGGGCCCGGCGAAGATCCTTGTGCGGGCCGTCCTGCAGGTTCTGGTCCGCAGTGTAGGCGTGGATGGTTGTCATCAGGCCACGCTCGATGCCGAAGGTGTCGTTGATGACCTTGGCCAGTGGACCCAGGCAGTTGGTGGTGCACGACGCGTTCGAGATGATGTTGTGGGCGTCGGAATCGTAAAGACCCTCGTTGACGCCCATCACAATCGTGATGTCCTCGTCAGAAGCCGGTGCGGAAATAAGCACCTTTTTTGCGCCGGCATCGATGTGCTTCTGGGCGTCGGCGGCCTTGGTGAAGAACCCGGTGGACTCGATCACGATGTCCACTCCGAGTTCAGCCCAGGGCAGTTTCGCGGGATCGCGCTCGGCCAGAACCTTGATGGTGCGGCCGTCAACAATGATGTTGCCGTCCTTGACCTCGATGGATTCCTTGAGGCGGCCGCCTACAGAGTCGTACTTGAAGAGGTGGGCCAGGGCCTCCGGGCTGGTGAGGTCGTTTACAGCGACGATCTCAAGGTCTGCACCCTGCGCGAGTGCTGCGCGGAAGTAGTTGCGGCCGATGCGGCCGAAGCCATTAATACCAATACGGGTCGTCACTTTTTCAGTCTCCTTGGTGCTCTTGCAAGCACACCTAGTTGAGTCGGGCGTTTAAAGCCAACTAACAGATCCCGCACGCCATTGGGCAGAGATGATTTCAATTCGGAGGGCGACCAGCCACATTGCTGAAGGCTAACCGCCTTCCGTGATCTATCTTACGTTTAAGAACCTCCGCCCCCGCAAGTGCGGGGGCGGAGAGTCCGGATCCCGGTCAGATTCGGCGTGAATGTGACCTTTGTTACAACCAGATGACGCTGAAAAGACTAGGAAAGCGTAATCAGCCCGCTGGCGTTCGTGCGTGCGGCCTCGAAGCGCTTGGCTACGTCGGCCCAGTTAACGATGTTCCAGAACGCCTTGACGTAGTCAGCCTTGACGTTGACGTAATCCAGGTAGAAGGCGTGCTCCCACATGTCCAGCATCAGCAGCGGCGTGGTGCCGACCGCTACGTTGCCCTGCTGGTCGTAAAGCTGCTCGATGACCAGGTTGCCGCCGACGGGCTCGTAGGCCAGGAAGGCCCAGCCAGACCCCTGCAGAGCAAGGGCAGCAGCGCTGAAATGTGCACGGAAGGCATCAAAGGAACCGAAGGCGTCCTCAATGGCAGCAGCAAGCTCGCCCTCAGGCTTGTCGCCGCCGTCCGGAGAAAGGTTGTTCCAGAAGACCGAGTGGTTGACGTGCCCGCCGGTGTGGAAGGCGAGGTCCTTCGAGAGACGGTTGATGTTGGCGAAGTCGCCCTTTTCACGGGCATCAGCCAGCTGGGCCAGCGCGTTGTTGGCGCCCGCGACATAAGCTGCGTGGTGCTTGCTGTGGTGCAGTTCCATGATGCGCGCAGAAATGTGCGGCTCCAGCGCTGCGTAGTCGTAGCTGAGTTCAGGCAGAACGTATTCGGTCACAAAATCCTCCAATGTCGTGGACAGTTGTCCGGTTGGTAACTCTCGGATTGTGCATCCGGATGGCGGTGCATCCGGAAATATAGGGGCGGTCACAGGCCCTGTGCGGCATAACCACCGGGGTCCGGCAGGTATTTCCGCCGCCTGCTCTTGATTCTAGGACGCCGGCTAGTCGTCCAGCATTTCAGGTGTCACATTGGCGTCCGTCCCGGGTATGCCCAGGTCAAGTGCGCGTTTGTCCGCCATGGCCAGCAAACGGCGGATCCGTCCCGCGATGGCGTCTTTGGTCATAATCGGATCGGCCAGGCGGCCGAGTTCATCGAGGCTGGCCTGCTTGTGCGCTACCCGCAGTTCGCCGGCATACTTCAGGTGATCCGGAACATCATCACCGAGGATCTCCAGCGCGCGCTCCACCCTGGCCCCTGCGGCAACTGCGGCCTGTGCGGAGCGACGAAGGTTGGCGTCGTCAAAGTTGGCGAGCCGGTTCGCTGTAGCGCGCACTTCTTTGCGCATCCGGCGTTCTTCCCAGACCATCAGTGCGTCATGGGCACCCATCCGGGTCAGGAGTTCGGCTATGGTGTCGCCGTCGCGGATCACAACACGGTCCACGCCCCTGACCTCACGGGCCTTCGCCTGGATGCCAAGGCGACGGGCTGCACCGACCAGCGCCAGCGCCGATTCAGGGCCGGGGCACGTCACCTCCATGGCGGACGAACGCCCGGGCTCAGTAAGCGAACCATGTGCAAGGAAGGCACCACGCCAGACGGCTTCGGCGTCTGCGGCAGAGCCATTGACGACGGCAGATGGCAACCCACGGACAGGACGTCCCCTGCCGTCCAGCAGGCCGGTCTGCCGTGCCAGGGCTTCACCGTCACGGACTACACGCACCACATAGCGGTTGCCTCGCCGCAGGCCGCCGCCCGAGACCACAATGATTTCGCTCTGGTGTCCATAGACCTCGGCGATGGCAGCACGTAGGCGGCGGGCCGTGGAAGCCAGGTCGACTTCCGCTTCAATCACGATCCTGCCGGAAATAATGTGCAGTCCTCCGGCAAACCGAAGCATGGCCGATACCTCGGCTTTACGGACTGAGGACTTCTTGATGTCCAGCCGGGAAAGCTCTTCCTTAACCGATGATGTCAGTGCCATGGCACCTTCCTAACTGTTCCCGAAAATATCGTGGTACGCCGCGGCAAGCCGCAAGGGATCATGGACAGGCCGCCGTCCCGCGGCCCCAACTCTACCCAAGACCACCTCGGCACCGATCATTCCTGCCGCCTTCTCGAATTCCGCCCTGTCCGAAACTGAGGCAGGATCTGCAAGGACGACGTCGACACTGAAGCCGGGCGCGTAATTCCGCAGGGCATACAGGTGGTCAGCGGCAGTCATCCCGCTGGTTTCTTTGGTGTCGGTAGCCAGGTTCATGGTCAGACAGCGCTTGGCAGGTGTGTCACAGAGCGCCTGGCGCATTTCCGGCAGCAGCAGGTGCGGCAGGACGGAGGTGTACCAGGAGCCAGGTCCCAGCACCACCCAGTCAGCCAACTCAATTGCCGTCAGTGCCTCGACGCACGCCGGCGCGGCTTCCGGCAGCAGCCGGACCCGTTCCAACGAACCCGCGACAGCACACCGCGCCTGCCCGCTGATAGTCTGAAGGGCCCATTCTCCGTCCGGGGCTGTCACTCTGATGTCGCCTTCGATGGTCAGTGGAACGGTTGACATGGGCAGCACCTGGCCTCGGGCACCCAGAAGGGCGCCGGCCCATTTGAGGCCGTCGACGGCGTCGCCCAGCAATTCCCAGAGAGTCACAATGAGGAGATTCCCCATGGCGTGCTCATCCAGGGCGCCCGGTTTGCCGTTCGCAGGGCGGAACCTGTGCTGCATGACATCACGCCAGGTGCGGCCCCAGTCGGTGTCGTCACACAAGGCGGACAGTGCCATGCGCAGATCGCCAGGAGGCAGGACACCGTATTCCTCGCGCAGGCGGCCCGACGAGCCGCCGTCGTCTGCCACCGTCACAACCGCAGTCAGCTCCGACGTCAGCAGCCGCAGGGCCGACAGAGAGGCCGACAGCCCGTGTCCGCCGCCGAGGGCAACTACGGTAGGGCCTTTGGACTGTTGGTTCGAGGAGGACTTGGCAGGAGGAATGAGCGGCAGCGGCCCGGTCAGCATCCCCATTACTCCCTACCCAGGTCCCGATGAGTGGTGGTTACGGTGACCCGCGGAAACTGTGCCAGCCGTTTCGAAAGTTCAGCGGCGACCGCCACCGAGCGGTGCTTTCCGCCGGTACAGCCCACGGCGATCGTGGCGTAATGCTTGTTCTCACGCCGGTAGCCGTCCAGCACCGGTTCCAGCGCCAGGACATAGCGGTCCACGAACTCGGCGACGCCCTCAGCTTCGAGGACGTAATCGCTGACAGGCTTATCGAGACCGGTGTGCGGGCGAAGCTGGGGCACCCAGTGCGGGTTGGGGATGAACCTGACATCAGCGACGTAGTTGGCGTCCACCGGCAGGCCGTACTTGAAACCGAAGCTCATCACATTGAGCCGCAGTGCCACCGGGCCGGAGTCGCTGAAGAGTTCCGTGATGGCGGTCGCGAGCCCGTGGACATTGAGGCTCGATGTGTCCAACACCAGGTCAGATGAGTCCTTCAACTCCTTCAGTACTTCACGTTCGGTGGCAATGCCATCCAGGATCCGCCCTCCGCCCTGGAGCGGATGGGGGCGCCGGCCCTGTTCGAACCGGCGCACCAGGACGTCGTCCTTGGCATCGAGGAACAATACCCTGAACTTCACCCCACTGGCTTCCAGAGCACCGAGGGAGGCCCGGATATCTGCAAAGAGGCCCTTGCTGCGGACATCCATCACTACGGCCAGCCTGGGAATGGACTGCGGCGCATGCGAAACCAACCCTGCCAGGGTTCCGAGCATCTGCGGCGGCAGGTTTTCGACTACATACCAGCCGTGGTCCTCCAGGGCATCGGCGGCGGTGCTGCGGCCGGCCCCGGACATTCCCGTGACCACGAGCAGTTCGGATTCGAGGGGCTTGACCGGCCTGAGGCCGTTGTGCTCAGTCCCGGAATCCGCCGTCGTCTCTGCCATTAATCGTGCTCCGTCTCTGCAATATCTCTGCGATGTCTCTGCGATACCAACAAGCCCGGGCGCGAGCTGCGCCTGACCCGTTCCTTACCCTAGCTAAGATTCAATGATTTCGCCGGTGGTCATGTTGACGGCGGGAGCCGGTTCCAGCTGGTCACCCGAAAGATGACCGGCTATGGCAGCGGCAAGCGAAGGTCCAATGCCCCGGACCCGGGTCAGCTCTTCCACCGGCGCTGCCTTGATGGCTTTGACAGAACCAAAATGCTCCAGCAGGACCTTCCGTTTGGAGGTGCCAAGGCCCGGTACTCCATCGAGGACTGAAACGGTCATGGCCTTGCCGCGCTTCTGGCGGTGGAAAGAGATGGCGAAACGGTGGGCTTCATCCCGGATGCGCTGCAACAGGTACAGGCCCTGGGAGCTCCTCGGCAGGATCACCGGGAAGTCGCTGTCCGGCAGCCATACTTCCTCGAGCCGTTTGGCAAGGCCCACTACATAGACGTCGTCAATTCCCAATTCAGCCAGCGCCCGCGCCGCGGCATTAACCTGGGGCTTTCCGCCGTCGACCACTACCAGGTTTGGCGGATAGGCGAACTTTGCCCGCGGCGCAGGGGTGGTCGAGTCAAGGACAGCACCGGCGCCATCAGTATTGCCGGCTGATCCAACGGAAGCATCGAGGGCATCCTGTTTGTCGTTTTTGTCCTGCAGATAATGCCGGAAGCGGCGCGTCAGCACATCGTGCATCGCCGCAGTATCGTCCGCAGCAGCAGGCCCGGTAACTGAGAACTTCCGGTAGTCAGACTTTTTCGGCAGGCCGTCCTCCACTACGACCATCGAGGCCACAACGTTGGTTCCCTGAACATGGGAAATATCGAAGCATTCGATCCGAAGCAGGGCTACCGGCAGGTCCAACGCATCCTGCAACTCCTGCAGGGCCTGCGAGCGGACCGTGAGGTCGCCGGCGCGGCGTGTCTTGTGAAGCTTGAGGGCATGCTCGGCATTATCGCGCACAGTGCCGAGCAGGGCGGCTTTGTCGCCCCGCTGAGGCACACGCACATCCACCCGGGCGCCACGCAGGCCACCGAGCCACACGCCCAGCTCGGCGCTGTTGCTGGGCATCACCGGTACCAGCACCTCCCGCGGCAACCTGCCGTGCTTCCCATCGTCCTCGCCATAGACCTGCTGCAGCAGATGTTCGACGAGGTCCGGCGTCGTGGAGTCCTCAACCTTCTCCACCACCCAGCCGCGCTGTCCGCGCACGCGACCGCCACGGACATGGAACACCTGGACGGCCGCCTCGAGATCGTCCTCGTGGAGGGCGAAGATGTCGGCGTCGGTATCCTCGGCAAGCACGACTGCGTTGCGTTCAAAAACCTTGCGCAGGGCGCTGATGTCATCGCGGATCCGGGCTGCCCGCTCATAATCGAGTTCAGCCACTGCAGCAGCCATGTCTTTTTCCAGGCGCGAAATGAAGCGCGTAGCCTCACCGCCCATGAACGCGCAGAAATCCTCTGCCAGTGCGCGGTGGTCTTCCGGAGAGATCCGTCCCACGCATGGCGCGGCGCATTTGTCGATGTACCCCAGGAGGCAGGGCCTGCCACTGGCTTCTGCCCGACGGAATACACCGGCGCTGCAGCTCCGGACAGGGAAGACCCGCAGGAGTGTGTCCATCGTTTCCCGGATGGCCCCGGCGGTGTAGGGGCCGAAGTACCGGGTGCCCTTGCGGCGGTCACCACGCATGACCTGGACGCGCGGGAACTTTTCACCCATGGTCAGCGCAAGGTAGGGGTAGGTTTTGTCGTCCCGGAACACCACATTGAACCGTGGCTTGAATTCCTTGATCCACGTAAACTCAAGCTGCAGGGACTCAAGTTCGCTGCCCACCACAGTCCACTCGACGCTGCTCGCAGCGTGCACCATCGCATGCGTCTTGGCCAACAGGCCGGCAGGGTTGGCAAAGTAGCTGTTCAGCCGGGAACGAAGGTTCTTGGCCTTACCGACGTAGATGACCCGTCCCTGGGCATCACGGAACCGGTAAACCCCGGGATTGGTTGGGATCTCGCCCGGCTGGGGGCGGTAACTAGCTGGGTCTGCCACGGTTCCAGTCTACTGAGGGCATGCCGGTGCGCCGGACCGGTCAGTCAATCGTCTTGCTCTGGTTATAGCTGGTGGACCGTTCCTGGCCCGTCAGCTCGGCGATCGCGTCCATGATCGTGTCCGTAACCGCGCGGCGCGCCGGCAGCGAGTGATCAGGACCCGTCTTGTCGAAATAGAGCGGCTCTCCGACTTTCATCAGGAAGTGCTGGGGTTTGACAGAGTTTTGGTCCGCAGGCTGCAGGTTCTCCGTGCCAATCAGGCCAACCGGAATGACGGGGGCGCCCGTGGTCAGGGCGAGCCAGCCCACGCCGGTCCGGCCGCGGTAGAGGATGCCGTCCCTGGACCGCGTGCCTTCCGGGTAAATGCCTATCCCCTTGCCTGCCTCCAGGATGTCCAGGAGTGATCTCAGCGCCTGGACGCTGGCGGCCTGCTCGCCGCGCTCAACCGGAATGGAACCAACGCCCTCGAAGAAGGACTTCATCACGCGGCCTTTGACGCCACCAGTGGTGAAGTATTCGGCTTTCGCAAAGAATGCCACCGGTCGCGGCATCAGGGCCTGCACAATGACGCTGTCCAGGAAGGAAAGGTGGTTGGGTGCCACGATGAACGGCCCATCCTTGGGCACGTTCTCCAGGCCGACGACGGTAGGCCGGCAGGTTGTGGAAATCAGCCCCCGCGTGGTCCAGCGGATTGCATCAAACAGCGCCATTGGTCTCCTTCTGAACGGCAATCGCAGCGGGGCCGGTGAGGCTGGCAACGGCTGGGAGCACTTCGGATGGCAGGTCCACGGTGACAACAGCGCCCGCGGCCTCAAGCTCCCCAACGGCCGCGAAACCCCAACGGACGCCAATGCAGTCGATCCCGTTGGCCAGCGCGCCCGCGACGTCCTGTGCCCGGTCCCCCACCATGACAGCTTCTGCAGTCGAAAGATTCGCCAGCGCGCTGGCGATAATCTCCTTCTTGCCCAGATGGGCGCCAGTCAACGTTTCGTCGTCAGCCGAACCATGGATGCAGCTGAAGTAGCGGTTCAGCCCGTGATATTCCAGGACGACATGAGCCAGGCCCTGGGGTTTTTGGGTTGCGACGGCCAGGGGATGTCCGGCCGCCAGCAGATTCTCCAGCAGTTCCCTGACGCCCGGGTAGACGGTTCCCTGTCCGATACCGGATGACCGGTAGTACGCGCGGTAGAGCGCTATGGTTTGGTCCAGCAGGTGAGCTGGAACTCCGGCAATGTTCAGGAGGGCGTCACTAAGCTTCGGCCCGATCATGGACTGAAGGGCGGCCGGTCCGGGCACGGGCAGGCCCACAGCAACAAGTGCAGTGGCGATTCCGTCCTGGATTCCTCCCGCTGGATCGACAAGAGTGCCGTCTAGGTCGAAAATCACGGGCACTGTTGAGGAAGTCACCGGCTTAGTTTCTCATGAGAGCACTCATGCCGGAAACTCGCATTCCCGGAAAGGAATACTTCCCGCCAGGATGCGGTCCTCAGTGCAACAGTTCAGCCAGGAAGGCGGCAGTGTGGCTCTCTGTTGACTTGGCCAGCTGTTCCGGTGTGCCTGTTGCCACAACGCGGCCACCGCCGGAACCACCGTCAGGGCCGAGGTCCACGATCCAGTCAGCGCTCTTGATGACGTCCAGGTTGTGCTCAATGGTAATGACTGTGTTGCCTTTGTCCACCAGGCCTTGCAGAACCATCAGGAGCTTCCGGATGTCCTCGAAATGCAGTCCCGTGGTGGGTTCATCCAGAACGTACACGCTGCGGCCGTTGGACCGTTTCTGCAGTTCTGCCGCCAGCTTGACGCGCTGAGCCTCCCCGCCGGACAGCGTCGTGGCAGGCTGACCCAGGCGGACGTAGCCCAGACCGACGTCCACCAGCGTGTTAAGGTGCCGGGCAATGGGCGAGAAGGCGGCAAAGAATTCCGCGCCTTCCTCGATAGGCATGTTCAGCACATCTGCGATGGTTTTGCCCTTGTAGTGGACCTCAAGGGTTTCCCTGTTGTAGCGGGCACCGTGGCAGACCTCGCAGGGCACGTAGACGTCAGGCAGGAAGTTCATTTCGATCTTGAGCGTGCCGTCTCCCGAGCACGCCTCGCAGCGGCCACCCTTAACGTTGAACGAGAAGCGGCCGGGCAGGTACCCGCGGACCTTGGCTTCCGTGGTCTCCGCGAAGAGCTTCCGGATATTGTCAAAAACGCCCGTGTAAGTGGCCGGGTTGGACCGCGGCGTGCGTCCGATGGGGCTTTGATCCACGTGCACCACCTTGTCCAGGTGCTCCAGCCCTTGAACGGTCTTGTGCCGTCCCGCCACCTGCTTGGCACCGTTGAGCTTATTGGCCAGGACTTTGTAGAGGATCTCGTTGACCAAGGTGGATTTACCTGAGCCGCTGACACCAGTTACGGCAGTGAAGAGGCCGAGCGGGAAGGACGCCTCAACATTCAGCAGGTTGTTCTCGCGGGCTCCGACTACCTTGAGTTCGCGTTTTTTGTCGTACTTGCGCCGCTTGGCGGGAACCTCGATCTTTCGGCGGCCGGAGAGATAATCGCCGGT
Organism: Pseudarthrobacter sp. TRD_SC_9; assembly: GCF_055361265.1. Taxonomy (NCBI): domain Bacteria; kingdom Bacillati; phylum Actinomycetota; class Actinomycetes; order Micrococcales; family Micrococcaceae; genus Pseudarthrobacter; species Pseudarthrobacter sp. TRD_SC_9. The sequence continues at coordinate 1,854,056 of NZ_CM143956.1, read as the reverse complement.
CATCGACTCCTCGTTTGCCAGGAGTTCCTTGTAGGTTCCCGAGTGAACCACCTTGCCTCCGTGCTCGCCCGCTCCAGGCCCGATATCCACCACCCAGTCGGATGCCTGGATGGTGTCTTCATCGTGTTCCACCACAATGAGGGTGTTGCCGAGGTCCCGCAGACGGGTCAGGGTGTCGATCAGCCGGCGGTTGTCCCGCTGGTGCAGGCCGATGGAGGGCTCGTCCAGGACATACAGCACGCCCACCAGGCCCGAACCGATCTGGGTTGCCAGGCGGATCCGCTGGGCTTCTCCACCGGAGAGGGTGCCGGCCGGGCGTTCCAGGTTCAGGTATTCAAGGCCCACGTCCAGCAGGAAGGTCAGCCGGGCCTGGATCTCCTTAAGGACCTGGTGCGCAATCTGGGCTTCGCGGCCGGTCAACACCAGTTCGTTGAGGAACTCCGCGCACTGGCGCAGCGGTAGCGCGGCAACGTGGGCAATCGATTTGCCGTTGATCAGGACGGACAACGAGGCCGGATTCAACCGGGCACCGTTACAGGCCGGGCACGGAATCTGGCGCATGTATTCCTCGTACCGGTCGCGGGCCCATTCCGAATCGGTTTCACCGTGCTTGCGGTGCACATACTGGATAGCGCCTTCGAAACCGGTGCTGTACTTACGTTCGCGTCCAAAGCGGTTTTTGTACTGGACGACCACTTTGTGGTCCTTGCCGTGCAGCACAGTCTGGCGGATGTCTGAGCCCAGGTCCTGCCACGGGGTATCCATGGAAAAGCGGAGTTCCTTGGCGAGGCCCTCAAGGAGCCTGTTCCAGTATTCGGTGGTGGCGGTACCAAGGGACCATGGAGCGATGGCGCCTTCGGCCAGCGAGAGCTCGGGGTTGGGGATGATCAGTTCCTCATCCACCTCCAGGCGGGTGCCGATGCCACTGCAGACAGCGCAGGCGCCGAACGGGTTGTTGAACGAGAAAGACCGTGGCTCAATTTCATCAATGGCCAGCGGGTGTTCGTTGGGGCAGGCAAGGTGCTCGGAGAAGGCCCGCAGCCGGGCGGGATCCTTTGCTTCGACGTCAACGAACTCGGCCAGGACGCGCCCCTCGGCCAGGCCCAGCGCAGTCTCCACCGAGTCCGTCAGCCGCTGGCTGATCCCCTCCTTGACCACCAGCCGGTCCACTACCACCTCGATGGTGTGCTTGTACTGCTTGCCCAGCTTGGGCGGTTCGCTGAGCTGGACCAGTTCGCCGTCCACCCTGGCACGTGAATAGCCCTTTGCGGTGAGTTCCTTGAACAGGTCAACGAACTCCCCCTTCCGGCCGCGGACAACAGGGGCCAGAATCTGGAAGCGGGTGCCTTCCTCCAGTTCAAGGAGCTGGTCCACAATCTGCTGCGGCGTTTGCTTGGTGACCGGCTCCCCGCAGACAGGGCAATGCGGGCGGCCCACACGGGCCCAGAGCAGGCGCAGGTAGTCGTAAATCTCCGTAATGGTGCCCACCGTGGAACGGGGGTTCTTGCTGGTGGACTTCTGGTCAATGGAGACCGCCGGCGAAAGGCCTTCGATGAAGTCGACGTCCGGCTTGTCCACCTGGCCCAGGAACTGCCGGGCGTAGGCGGACAGCGACTCGACGTAGCGGCGCTGGCCTTCGGCAAAGATGGTGTCGAACGCCAGCGATGACTTTCCGGAACCTGACAATCCTGTGAAGACGATCATCGCGTCCCGCGGCAGATCCAGGTCCACATTGCGCAGGTTATGCTCCCGGGCACCCTTAACCACCAGACGCGTGAGGTCAGGGCGATGGGAGGCTGCATTCAGGGTGGACCCGTTGCCGGGCATGGCTTCGACTGCTGTTTCTTCAGCTACGGCTTTAGGCACGAACCAATGCTAATCGAAAACTTCTTCGAATTTCTATTGACTGGATCACATCCGCCGTTACCCGGCGTCGTAGGCAGCCGCGAGCAACTGCACTGCTTCCGCGAAGGAAACCCCCTGCTCCCGTGCAGCCGCCGCGTACCGCGCCGCAGCCTCAGCTAAAGCCACCCGGCGGTTGTCACGGGCAGTGATCAGGGTCCCATTGCGCCCTTGGGTTGCCACTACCCCGGCCAGTTCCAGTTCCTTGTATGCCCTCGCCACAGTATGGGGCGCTACGCCAAGCTGAGTGGCAAGGCTGCGAACGGCAGGCAGCTTTGCCCCGGCCGGCAGCGTACCGTCGTCGGCCAGCTGGATGATCCGCAACCGCAGCTGCTCGAAAAGCGGGACGCTGCTGCCGGTATTCGGTGCCCAGGTCCCCGGGAACGGACCGACGCCAGACACAGCTCAGCCGGCTTTCCGGGCGACGGCGAAGATCCGGCGGAACGGGAAGACGGTCCCGTGGACCGTGGGCGGATAAGCCTCAGCCACCAGCCGGGCATACTCGTGTTCAAATTCCCTTCCCTCCTCGGGCGTCAGCGCGGCCAGCACCGGGCGCAGGGCCGTGCCCCGAACCCACTCGAGGACAGGGCTCTCCCCCGTCAGGACCTGCTGGTAGCTGGTTTCCCAAGCATCGGCCGAGCACCCGGCGTCGAGCATGATTTCAAGGTATTCGGCAGGTTCGGCCACAACGTCCTCATGCCGGAGCACGCCCTGGAGCTTGGCGGCCCACCGCTGTGACGCGGCGACTTCGCGCATCAATGCGTGTGAGGGAGCACCGAAGTTTCCCGGGACCTGCATGGCGAACCACCCTCCCGGCCGCAAAGCCTCCAGCCACTTGGGCAGCAGGTCCGTATGGCCGGGCACCCACTGAAGTGCAGCGTTGGTAACCACTACGTCAGTTTCCTGATCCGGCAGCCACGCGCCGGCGTCGGCCAGTTCAAACGCCAGCCGGGGGTTTGCGCCGGCGTGATTGGCCGCCTGGGCAAGCATCTCGGGTGAGGAGTCAAGGCCCACTACCCGGGCCGAAGGCCAGCGCTCGGCAAGGGTGGCCGTGAGGTTGCCCGGCCCGCAGCCGAGGTCTACGACCTTGCTGGGATCGGTGGCGTGGATCCGCGCAGTGAGATCAAAGAACGGCCGGTTCCGGTGGTCGCCGAACTGAACGTACTTAGTGGGATCCCATTTCACTGCCTGCTCCTTGGCCTCGGGTAATTAATCGCTATCCGGAGCTTAACCCGCTGCCGGCCCGCCGTGCTGTACCAACAGGGGCACTAAGCTGGAAATCAATGAATCTTGTTGACCAGCTCCCTTCCGCAGCCGCTGCTGACCCCGATGTGCTTTATTCCAGCTTTTTGGACTGGACGTTGTCACGGGGTATCGACCTGTACCCGGCCCAGGATGAAGCAATTATGGAACTGGCCACCGGAGCGAATGTCATCCTGGCCACGCCCACCGGATCGGGAAAATCGCTCGTGGCGATCGCGGCGCACTTCCAGGCCATGGCACGGGGCCAGCGCAGCTACTACACGGCACCCATCAAGGCGCTCGTCTCGGAGAAGTTCTTTGCCCTGTGTGAAATCTTCGGGGCCTCCAACGTGGGCATGATCACGGGGGATTCCGGGGTGAACCAGGACGCGCCGATCATCTGTTGCACGGCAGAGATTCTGGCTAACATCGCGCTGCGTGAAGGAGCTGCAGCGGAACTCGGCGCCGTCATCATGGACGAGTTCCACTTCTATTCGGATCCGCAACGTGGCTGGGCATGGCAGGTGCCGCTGCTGGAACTCCCGCAGGCCCAGTTCCTCCTGATGTCCGCAACGCTGGGCGATGTGAGCAGGTTTGAAAAGGGCCTTACCGAACTGACCGGGCGTCCCAGCAGCACCGTCAGCTCGGTGGAGCGTCCCATTCCGCTGCATTACTACTACCAGCAGACTCCCGTCCACGAAACGCTTGAAGAGCTGCTGAGTACCCGGCAGGTCCCTGTCTACGTGGTGCACTTCAGCCAGATAGAAGCTATTGACCGTGCACAGACCCTGATGAGCATCAACGTTTGTACACGCGAGGAGAAGGACAAGATCGCCGAGTTGATCGCCAACTTCCGCTTCGCGGCCGGTTTCGGCAAGACGCTCAACCGCCTGGTGCGGCACGGAATCGGCGTGCACCACGCCGGCATGCTGCCCAAGTACCGCAGGCTGGTGGAGCAGCTGGCACAAGCCGGACTGCTGAAAGTCATCTGCGGAACGGACACGCTGGGCGTCGGCATCAATGTTCCCATCCGTACTGTCCTGCTCACCGCGCTGAGCAAGTACGACGGCGTCCGCACCCGGCTGCTGAACTCCCGTGAGTTCCACCAGATTGCCGGACGGGCCGGACGGGCCGGTTACGACACCGCCGGGACAGTGGTGGTGCAGGCTCCCGAGCATGTGATCGAGAACGTCAAGGCGATGGCGAAGGCCACGGCCAAGTTTGGTGACGACCAGAAGAAGCTCCGCCAGGTAGTCAAAAAGAAGCCGCCAGAGGGTTTCGTCTCATGGGGTGAACCCACCTTCAAGAGGCTGGTCGAATCGGTGCCGGATCCCTTGACGTCCAGTTTTACCGTGACCCATTCCATGCTGATGAACCTGATGGAACGTCCCGGCGACCCCTTTACGGCCGCCCGACGGCTGCTGACGGAGAACCACGAGTCGCGGCCTGCGCAGCTGCGGCTCATGAAAAAGGCGCTGGGCATTTACCGTGAGCTGCTGGCCGCTGAAGTCGTGGAGCGTATACCGCCGGAACAGCAGGGACCGGACGGGCGGACAGTCCGGCTCACCGTCCACCTGCAGGCTAACTTCGCCTTGAACCAACCGCTGTCGCCCTTCGCTCTTGCCGCCCTCGAGCTGCTGGACCCGGAGTCGCCGTCGTATGCGTTGGACGTGGTGTCTGTGATCGAGTCCACGCTGGAGAAACCGCGCCAGATCCTGTCCGCCCAGCTCAAGAAGGCCCGCGGGGAGGCAGTGGCCGCGATGAAGTCCGAAGGCATCGAGTACGACCAGCGAATGGCTCTCTTGGACGAGGTCAGCTACCCGCAGCCGCTGGCGGAGATGCTGGGCGAAGCGTTCGAGGTCTACCGCCGCGCCGCGCCATGGATTGGCGACTTTGAGCTGGCCCCGAAGTCGATTGTGCGCGATATGTACCAGCGCGCCATGAACTTCGGCGAGTTCGTCCAGTTCTACAGCCTGGCCCGATCGGAGGGCATCGTGCTCCGGTACCTCGCGGACTGCTTCAAGGCCCTCCGCCAGACGGTGCCGCAGGACATGCTGCGCGAAGACCTGGAAGACCTCATCGCCTGGCTGGGCGAACTGGTCCGCCAAGTGGACTCCAGCCTCCTGGACGAATGGGAGGAGCTGACCTCCGGCGCGGCACCCACCCCGCACGACGCACCGCCGCCGCCCCCGCCGTCGCTGACGTCGAACACCCGGGCGTTCCGCGTGATGGTCCGCAACGAGATGTTCCGCAGGGTGGAGCTTTTCGCGGACGAGGACGCAGCGGCTCTGGGAGAGCTCGACGGCGGCTCCGGCTGGGACGCCGGGCGCTGGGAGGACGCCCTGGACGACTATTTCGATGAACACGACGACATCGGCACGGGCCCCGATGCGCGCGGGCCGGGCCTGCTCATCATCACGGAGGAGCCGGGCCTATGGAAGGTGCGGCAGATTTTTGAAGACCCGGCCGGGAATCACGACTGGGGTATTTCCGCGGAAGTGGACCTGGCGGAGTGTGACGAAACTGGAACCGCGGTGGTCCGGGTGATCGACGTCAACAGGCTCTAGGAGCCCTAGTAAGCTTTTCATCATGAGTGTAATCCGCCCGGCAACCGTAGAAGACGTGCCCGCAATCCTGTCGATGATCCACGATCTGGCCGCCTACGAGAAGGAACCGGACGCTGTCCGGAACACCCCCGAAATGCTCACCGAAGTCCTCTTCGGCGACAACCCGCGCGTCTACGCAACCATGGCAGAAAACGCGGCCGGGGAAGTCCAGGGCTTCGCGCTGTGGTTCCTGAACTATTCGACGTGGGAGGGAGTCCACGGTATTTACCTGGAGGACCTCTACGTCACCCCTGAATCCCGCGGCGAAGGGCATGGAACGGCGCTGCTGGAATATCTGGCCGCGACCGCCGTCGAACGTGGGTACGCCCGCGTTGAGTGGAGCGTCCTGGACTGGAATGAACCCTCCATCAACTTCTACAGGAACCTCGGTGCCTGTCCCTTGGATGGCTGGTCAACTTTCCGGCTCACCGGTGAAGCACTGCAGCAGGTCGGCAGCCGCGCAACGGTTGACACCCGTGCCTGAGCAGTCCCCCGGACCGGGCGGTACCGTTGAAAGTGCCAAACGGCCGGGCCCTCCGGCCGGCGCAGACCATGAGGTGCGCGCCCGCCATGAATTCCGCGGGCTCCGAACGGCCGAGCACTATTTCACGGTTCCACTGGATCACTTCAGCAGATCCGACGCGGGAGCCGATTCCGAAACCATCACCGTCTTTGCCCGTGAATACGTATCCAGCAGCCACACGCCCGCAGAAGCCGGGCAACTCCCCTGGCTCCTGTACCTGCAGGGCGGCCCGGGAGGTCGCGGCAACCGCCTCACCTCCTTGGCTGGTTGGGCGAAGGCCGCGGCAAAGCACTTCAGGATCCTGATGCTGGACCAGCGCGGCACCGGACTCTCCACACCTGCGGACCGCAACACCCTTCCCCTGCGGGGTGACGATGCCGCGCAGGCGGCCTATCTGGAGCATTTCCGCGCCGACTCCATCGTGGCCGATGCCGAACTCATCAGGACGGTCCTGGGTTCCGGTCCCTGGAGCATCTACGGCCAGAGCTATGGCGGATTCTGCGCGCTAAGCTACTTGTCCTTCGCCCCGGAGGGACTGCGCGAGGTGCTGATCACCGGTGGACTGGCGCCCCTCAAGGGATCCGCTGACCAGGTGTACCGGGCAACGTTCGCCCGGGTTGAAGCCCGGAACGCGGAATATTTTGCCCGCTACCCCCAGGACCGCGCCATGGTGAACCGGATCGCCGCTCATCTGCAGGAGACACCCGAATACCTGCCCGACGGCGGCAGGCTCACCGTGGAGCGTTTCCAAATGGTGGGCGCTTTCCTGGGCGGCAATACCAGGATGGATGCCCTGCATTATCTCCTGGAGGACGCTTTTACGCCGGCGCCCGGCGGCGAACGGCTCAGTGATACTTTCCTGGAACAGGTCTACGGCTTGGTTTCCCGGGCAGCGAACCCGCTCTACGCCCTGATGCATGAATCAATCTACGGCCAGGGACAGGCCACGTCCTGGGCCGCCTGGCGGATTCTGGAGGAATTTCCGCAGTTCTCACCAGATGCGCCAGAGACACTGCTCACCGGAGAGATGATCTACCCCTGGTACTTCGAGCAGGATCCCGCACTGCGCCCGCTGCAAGGCGTGGCAGAACTCCTGGCGGCAAAAGACGACTGGCGGCAGCTCTACGATCTGGAGCAGCTTGCCGCCAACGAGGTCCCGGTGGCCGCCGCCGTCTACACGGAGGACATCTATGTGGACCGCGACATCTCACTGGCCACGGCCGGCTCTATAAGCGGACTGAAGATCTGGGAGACAGCGGACTTCCACCACGACGGAATTGCCGATGACGGCGAGGCGATCTTCGGCCGGCTCCTCGGCATGGCGAGGTCAGCTGCCAGTTGAGGCGGGAGCTGCCTGCCCTGTCCTGAAGGCCACCGAAAGGACGACAGCAATTATGGTGCCGGCGATGGCCAGGGCAACCATATTCAGCCCCTGGTATCCAATCCAGCTCAGTACCAGGCCTGCGCAGCCGGCTCCGACGGCGCCGGCACCGCTCATCAAAGTGTCTGAGACGCCCTGGACAAGCACCTTGTCCCCCTCGCTGACGCTCTCTGCGAGGAGGGTTGATCCTGCGATGGTTGCTGCCGACCAGCCCAAGCCAAGCAGCACCAGGCCTACTGTGACCAATGCCGGTGTGGCAGCTCCGAATCCCGCACAAGCCGTTGCTGCAAGGATGAGCCCCTGACCCAGCAAGATGGTAGGGATGCGGCCTGCGCGGTCCGTCAGCCAGCCCATCACCGGCGATAGCGCATACATTCCGGCAATATGCAGCGAGATAGTAAATCCGATCAGGGCGAAGGTATCCGTCCCGGCTCCAGCGGACTGGTCATGGCCGCCCCCTACGCCGTGCTCGCCAAGAATCTGCAGGTGCAGCGGCGTCATGGACATCACGGCAGCCATGCAGGCATGCGCCGTGACGACGGCAATCAGGGCCAGTTTGGCCTTGGGCGATTCCCGGATGGCCCGCACGCCGTTCCGCAGTGACTGGCGTTTGGCTACGGGCGGGCCGGAGCCGGCCGCGGCGAGCTTCTCGTTACGCAGCATGGCGGCATAAAGCAGCGGATCGGGGCGCAGCCCGGCCAGGATGAGCACGGCGGCGAGGAACAACCCCGCGATCGAAAAGAGGAAGGGACCGGAAATCGCCGGCAGACCCAAAGCCTCACCCACAATGGCGCCCGGCTTGATCAGGTTGGGGCCAGCCACAGCGCCAACGGTGACAGCCCACACCACTATGGCCAGCGACCTGCCACGCTGCGCCGTTTCGGCAAGATCGACGGCGGCGAAACGGGCCTGGAGATTGGCCGCCGTGGCGATTCCCAGGAGCGCGGCCCCGGCGAGCAGGAGGACAAAAGTTTCCGTGACCGTGGATGCCACCACCAGCAGGGCGCCTATCATTCCGGCGACCAGACCGGACAGAAGTCCGACCCGCCGGCCCCGGCGTCCGGCAAGTCCTGCCAAAGGCATCGCGGCAATGGCTGTTCCCAGCGTCATGACGGTGGTCACCGAGCCTGCCCAGGCATCTGAACCGGACAATTGAACGGCCAGCAGGGAGCCCACGGACAACGTGGCTCCGTTTCCGATGCCGCTCAGGAGCTGGGCGCTGCTGAGGACCAAAACAGTACGGCGCTGGACCTTTTTCAGGTCCAGCGCCGTAGCAAGAGAAGTAGTCATTCTTTGAGCATAGCCACGTGATTACTCGGTGTCGCTCATGCTCTTCTTGAGGTCCTCTTCCAAGCGGGAGTCCAGGTGTGCTTCCTTCGCCTTGGAGCTGAGGAGACTGGCGACCACCGCGATGATGATGGTGCCAACAATTACAGCCAAGGACACAAAGGTGGGGATTTCCGGTGCCCACTCGATGTGATGTCCACCGTTGATGAACGGCAGTTCGTTGACGTGCATCGCGTGCAGTACCAGCTTCACCCCGATGAAGGCCAGGATGAAGGACAGCGCGTGCTTGAGGTAAATCAACCGGTTCATCAACCCACCCAACAGGAAGTACAGCTGGCGTAGTCCCATCAGGGCGAACAGGTTCGCCGTGAAGACGATAAAGGGGCTCTGCGTCAGGCCGAAGATCGCCGGGATGGAGTCCACGGCGAAGAGCAGGTCCGTCATGCCGATGGTGATGAAGACGATCAGCATCGGGGTGAAGACCCTCTTGCCGTCCACTGTGGTGCGCAACTTGCCGCCGTCGAACTTCTCCGACATGGGAATGACCTTGCGGATCTTGGCGATCAGCGGGTTCTCGCGGTCTTCTTCGTCCTCACCCTCATCCTGGGCCTGCTTCCAGGCAGTCCAGAGCAGGAAGGCGCCGAAGATGTAGAACACCCAGCTGAACTGCTCAATCACGATGGCGCCGAGCAGGATGAAGATGCCGCGCAGGATCAGCGCAATGATGATGCCCACCATCAGCACTTCCTGCTGGTACTTACGGGGCACCGAGAACCGGGCCATGATGATGATGAAGACGAACAGGTTGTCAATGCTGAGGCTGTATTCCGTCACCCAGCCGGCGACGAACTGTCCACCGTATTCAGGGCCGGTGAAGGCAAACATGGCGCCGGCAAACACAAGCGCAAGACTGACGTAGAACGCTACCCACAGGCCGGCCTCCTTCATGGAGGGTTCGTGCGGGCGGCGCAGGACCAGGAGGAGGTCGAGCGCAAGGATAATGCCAAGGACGACAAACGAGCCGACCTCAAACCAGACGGGTAGTTCGAGCACAGGAAAATACCTTTCGCAGGGTACGGGCTAGCGGTGTAAGTCTCTCCGGCCTGCCTGTGCACTTGGTGCTGAAACGGCGGCCCGCTACGCCCGGCCTGGCAGCTGTGCCTGGCGTGTTGACGATCGTAGCGCTTGGGATACTCCCCTACGTGACGTTAACTGTAGCCTAGGCGTGCCCGGCGGCCTGCATCTGACGCAGTTCCTTCTTCAACTCGCTCACTTCGTCACGGATCCGGGCGGCAACCTCGAACTGGAGTTCGGCGGCTGCCCCGTGCATCTGTTCGGTGAGTTGTTCGATGAGGCCTACGAGGTCCTCAGCGGGCGCTGCGGCCAGGCCGTCAGCTCTGACCTTGGCCGAACCCTTGGAACTGCTTCCGCGCTTTGCGCCCTTGGCCAACCGGTTGTTGTTCAGCAGCTCCTGGGTGTCGGCGTCTTCCTTGGCCAGCTGGTCGGTAATGTCAGCAATCTTCTTCCGCAACGGCTGCGGATCGATCCCCTTTTCCGTGTTGTAGGCCACCTGGATGGCACGCCGCCGGTTGGTCTCATCGATGGCGTGCGCCATCGAGTCTGTGATGCGGTCCGCGTACATGTGAACTTGCCCGGAGACGTTTCGGGCAGCACGGCCGATGGTCTGGATCAGCGATGTGGAGGAACGCAGGAAGCCTTCCTTGTCTGCGTCCAGGATGCTCACCAGCGATACTTCGGGCAGGTCGAGGCCTTCGCGGAGCAGGTTGATGCCCACCAGGACGTCAAAGACGCCCATCCGGAGTTCGCGGAGCAGCTCGACGCGGCGCAGGGTGTCGACGTCGGAGTGCAGGTACTCAACCTTGATGCCATGGCCCAGCAAATAGTCAGTGAGGTCCTCCGCCATGCGCTTGGTGAGCGTGGTGACCAGGACGCGTTCGTTCTTTGCTGTCCGGGTCTTGATCTCACCGAGCAGATCATCGATCTGGCCTTTGGTGGGCTTGACCACCACTTCGGGATCGATCAGCCCGGTGGGCCGGATGATCTGTTGGACAAAGCCGTCTGCCTTGCCCAGTTCGTACTTGCCGGGAGTGGCCGACAAGTAGACGGTCTGACCGACGCGTTCAAGGAACTCGTCCCATTTGAGCGGGCGGTTGTCCATCGCCGAGGGCAGGCGGAAGCCGAAGTCCACAAGGTTCCGCTTACGGGACATGTCGCCTTCGTACATGGCGCCGATCTGCGGCACGGTTACGTGGGACTCGTCGATCACCAGCAGGAAGTCGTCCGGGAAGTAGTCAATCAGGCAGTGCGGTGCTGTTCCGCGGGCGCGGCCGTCAATGTGCGATGAGTAGTTCTCGATGCCGTTGCAGAATCCCATCTGCTGCATCATTTCAAGGTCATAGGTGGTGCGCATCCGAAGCCGCTGGGCTTCCACCAGTTTGTTTTGGCTTTCCAGGACCTGCAGCCGATCGGCGAGCTCATCCTCGATGCGCTTGATGGCCCGGGCCATCCGCTCGGGACCGGCCACGTAGTGCGAGGCCGGGAAGACGTACATTTCCTCTTCGTCCCGGATCACCTCGCCGGTTAGCGGATGGAGCGTATGGATGTTCTCGATCTCGTCTCCGAAGAACTCGATCCGGATGGCCAGTTCCTCGTACATCGGGATGATCTCCACGGTATCACCCCGGACACGGAACGTGCCGCGATGGAAATCCATGTCATTGCGGGCGTACTGCATGGCGACGAACTTCCGCAGCAGGGCGTCCCGGTTCATCTCAGCCCCCTTGCGGAGCGTGACCATGCCGGCGATGTACTCTTCCGGCGTGCCCAGGCCGTAGATGCAGGACACCGTAGCCACCACAATGACATCCCGGCGGGTCAGCAGGGCGTTGGTGGCGGAGTGGCGGAGCCGTTCGACTTCCTCGTTGATGGAGGAGTCCTTCTCGATGAAGGTGTCCGTCTGCGCCACGTACGCCTCAGGCTGGTAGTAGTCGTAATACGAGACAAAGTACTCCACGGCGTTGTTGGGCAGGAGTTCCCGGAATTCGTTGGCCAGTTGAGCCGCGAGGGTCTTGTTCTGGACCATCACAAGCGTAGGCCTCTGCACCTGTTCAATCAGCCAGGCGGTGGTGGCGCTCTTACCGGTACCAGTAGCACCGAGCAGGACCACGTCCTTCTCGCCGTTCCTGATCCGCTCCGTCAGCTCCCCGATCGCGGCGGGCTGGTCACCTGCCGGCTTGAACTCGCTGATGACTTCGAAGGGGGCTACAACGCGGTTAATTTCCTGCGCAAGACTCATGCTTCCAATTTACCCCCGGGCACTGACAGAGAGGGGCCGGATTCACCGCGGGCGTAAGCTCAGGCAGTCCCGGCCAGCCCGACCGTCATTGCCCGTCACTGCGGCCAGCGGAACCAGCCGCGACTCCCACAGGGTATCCACATGCCTGACCAGGGATTCCACGGTACCGGAATTGTCCAGGATGATGTCGGCCGCTGACAGTCGCTCCGCCCGGCTGGCCTGGGCCGCCATCCGAGCGCGTGCATCCTCTTCGCTCATGCCGCGCTGCGCCACCATGCGCTGCACCCGGACGTCTTGGGGGGCATCCACCACCACTACAACGTCGAAGGACGAGGCCTGTCCGGTTTCCACCAGAAGGGGGATGTCCTGGACCACGATGGACCCGGGTCCGGCTTTCCCCGCCTCCGAGAGCAGTTCAGCAGCACGCGCCCTGACCAGCGGATGGACGATGGCATTCAACTTCTCGCGGAGCGCCTGGTCCTTGAACACCAGGGACCCGAGTTTCGCACGATCCAGACTGCCATCCCCGCTGAGGATGGCGCCACCAAATTCATCGACGACGGCGGCAAGGCCGGGAGTGCCACGTTCCACCACCTCACGGGCCAGGGCATCAGCATCGATGACCGTCGCGCCCAGTTCACGGAACCTTGTAGCCACCACTGATTTGCCGGACGCGATGCCGCCCGTGAGTCCGATCTTCAGCATTCCACCAGACTAGACTGAACCGGTGCCGGATGTTGATGCTGACCCACCAAGCCAGGAAAGCCGGGCCACCGCCTACTCCACCCTCGCCGCGGGGCAGGACGTCCGGACCGAGCTGGAAATCAAGCGTTCCCGGTTCCTCACCGTGCTCCGCCGAACGGATAGTGAAGCTGACGCACGGGCGCTGGTTGCCGGGCTCCGGCGTGAATTCCACGATGCCAGGCATCACTGCTCGGCATTCGTGCTGGGCCCGGACCGGGATGTACAGCGTTCCAACGACGACGGCGAACCCTCCGGAACTGCGGGCCTGCCCATGCTCGAGGCACTGACAAGGCGGGAAACGGGTGCCGGCGCTGCTGACTTGAGTGACATTACCGCCGTCGTTGTCCGGTATTTTGGCGGGATCCTGCTGGGCGCCGGCGGGCTGGTCCGCGCCTACTCGGAGTCCGTTTCCTCTGCCCTGGACGCCGCTCCCCTGGTACGGCGCAGCCGGCTGCGGATCTGTTCCACTGAAGTCCCGCACGCGCAGGCCGGACGGCTGGAGAACGAACTCCGAGCTGCGGGCTTTGTGATGGCAACATCCAGTTACGGAGGGCAGAACACCGTCCTTCGACTGGCGCTGCCGGATGCCGCGGCCGGCATTTCCGCAGCCGCGGACCGCTTGCTGTCCCTAACTGCCGGCACCGCCATACTCACCCCTGAAGGAACGGAGTGGGTGGATATTCCGCTCCCCTGAAGTGTCCCTGGCTGGGAATCTCACCTGCAGGGCAGGTATTCCTCAAACGCAACAGGCCCCTGCCAGATGGCAGGGGCCTGTTGCGTTTGACCCGGTGACCGGGCCGGCGGCAATTAGTTGCCGGTCAGCTTCTCGCGGAGAGCAGCAAGAGCCTCGTCGGAAGCCAGGGTACCGGCTCCGACGTTAGCCTCCGGAGCGGGCTCCGAGGAGTAGCTGGTAGTACCCGAATCGCTCTCACCGGACGTTGCAGCGGCAGCGTCGTCGGCAGCGTGCTGGGCAACCTGCTTCTTGTGGGCTTCCCAACGGGTCTGGGCGTCAGCGTACTGCTGCTCCCAGGTTGCGCGCTGGGTCTCGTAGCCTTCAAGCCACTCGTTGGACTCCGGGTCGAAGCCCTCCGGGTACTTGTAGTTGCCCTCTTCGTCGTACTCTGCGGCCATGCCGTAGAGTGCCGGATCGAATTCGGTGCTCTCGGCGTCGACGCCCTCGTTAGCCTGCTTGAGGGACAGCGAGATCCGGCGGCGCTCCAGGTCGATGTCGATGACCTTGACGAACAGTTCGTCGCCAACGGAGACAACCTGCTCGGCCAGCTCTACGTGGCGCACTGCGAGCTCGGAGATGTGGACCAGGCCTTCGATGCCGTCTTCGACACGAACGAACGCGCCGAACGGAACCAGCTTGGTGACCTTACCCGGCACAACCTGGCCCAGGGCGTGGGTGCGGGCGAAGGTCTGCCACGGATCTTCCTGCGTAGCCTTGAGCGACAGGGAGACGCGCTCGCGGTCCAGATCGACCTCGAGAACCTCGACGGTAACTTCCTGACCAACCTCGACCACCTCGGACGGGTGGTCGATGTGCTTCCAGGACAGCTCGGAAACGTGAACGAGGCCGTCTACGCCGCCCAGGTCCACGAAGGCACCGAAGTTGACGATGGAGGAAACGACGCCGGGACGAACCTGGCCCTTTTCCAGCTTGTTGAGGAACGTGGAGCGGACCTCGGACTGGGTCTGCTCGAGCCAGGCACGGCGGGAAAGGACCACGTTGTTGCGGTTCTTGTCCAGCTCGATGATCTTGGCTTCGATCTGCTGACCGATGTACGGAGCCAGGTCGCGCACACGGCGCATCTCGACGAGGGATGCCGGCAGGAAGCCGCGCAGGCCGATGTCGAGGATAAGACCACCCTTGACAACCTCGATGACGGTACCGGTGACGACACCGTCTTCTTCCTTGACCTTCTCGATGTCGCCCCAGGCACGCTCGTACTGAGCGCGCTTCTTGGAGAGGATCAGACGGCCTTCTTTGTCTTCCTTGGTGAGCACCAGTGCTTCAACCTGATCGCCGACGGAGACGACGTCTCCGGGATCAACATCGTGCTTGATGGAAAGCTCACGGGAGGGGATGACACCTTCGGTCTTGTAACCGATGTCGAGCAGGACTTCGTCGCGGTCGACCTTGACGACGGTACCTTCGACGAGGTCTCCGTCGTTGAAGTACTTGATGGTGGCGTCGACAGCTGCGAGGAAGTCCTCAGCGGTACCGATGTCGTTAATGGCGACTACGGGGGTACCGGGCTTCTCGGTGGAGGTGATGGTCATGTAGTAGGGGCTCCGTTGTGGATAGTGAGTCGGTCAGGCTGACCGCCGCTCCTACGCATGGGCGCTGAAGCAGAACACGGCAAGGCGCCGGATCATCCTGATTTGTGGATTATGGTGAAAATAAAAGATGCGTGCACGTAGTACACGCCCGTTCATTCTAGTGGAGCCGGGCAACCCGGGTCAAAGCGCCTAGAAATGCGTGAGGCAGTGGGCAGGACGTTCGACCGCGAACATCCGCGCGGCGCGGAACGCCGCCCCCGGCTGATGCTCGACGATGACTCCCGCGGCCGCGAGTGTCACCGGGCTGACGCCGCCGACGTAGATGGAGGACAACGCCGAGATGTCCAGTTCCAGATCGGGAGTCTGCGCAGCCCCGCTTCCAGCGTCGCGCACAACTCCAGCGCCGCCGTCGACCTCCAGAACATAAGTGCCCTCCACGAAACCCAGCGGATCCGATACCTTGAGCACCAGGGATCCATCGGCAGGGTAATGCCGCGCTTCCAGCGCCTTTCCGGCGTCCAGAATCCGCAGCCACAGCATGTCCCGAGGCTCGGAAGCGGAAACGCAGCGCGCGTCGGTCAGTGCCCAGCGCAGCGGATCATCGACCGGGGCCTCCGCCCAGGTCACCTGTTCTACGAGGTCAATCGCCCCCAGGTATTGCCAGAGTTCCAGGTAGGCGTCGTTACTGGCGGCCACCAGGTCCACAATTTCCATGGTTGGCGGTGTATCCGACCAACCGCCGAACTTGTAGGAAACATAACCGTCGACCATACCGTCCGGGCCATAGTGCAGCGCCACCTTCACCTTTGGGTCTTCGCCGCCATCCCGGCTGACAGACCCCGAGGCGAGCTGGCGGTAAAACTCCTGCCGGCCCACTGACCCCGGCGTGAGCGCATGAAGGCGGTCAAAAACCGCAGGCGCCAGCTCCAACAAGGCCTTCGGGTCAGCCACTTCCACGGTCCCCGCGGGCACATGGTTCAGGACAAACCGGGCGCTGGTGTCCACCTTGATGGACTGTTCCAGTGTCGCAACGCCGAAGCCGAACCGCCCGTAAATCGACGCCTCGGAGGCAGTGAGGGCAGCGATCGCAATCCCTTCTTCACGGGCCGTTGCCAGGTCCTGTCCCATCATGGCCCGGAGCAGCCCACGGCGCCGGTGGGAGGTGCGGACCGTTACAGACGTGACGAGCTGCGCGTCCAGGAATCGGCCGAAGCCGACATTCAAAGTCTTGCGCAGCGTGGCAAAGGTGGCCACCGGAACCTCAGCGGGCAGCGAATGTTCAGCGACGGCGCCCTTTTGGTAGACGCCGGTATAGATGCGCTGATCAACGCGATTGAACGCGATAATCCTGTCCACATCTTCCTCGGACCGGCGCTGGTCATGGAAACCGAAGGTTACCGCGCGCGTCCATGCTGCCGATTGCCCGTAAGCCGGATCGCCCTTTGCTGCCGGAGAAAACCGGCGGATCTCGTAGTCCCCACTCATTTCAGCCACGAGGTTGAGCCTAGCCAATTAATCCTTCGTACCGCCACCACCACCCGGAGACGTGCCTGGGTGCGCTGTTCGGCAGTGACGCCATGGCAAAGATCCTGATCGCCGGTGATGGCCACCCGCCTCAAGTTGGGAACGCCGAAATCAGTGCGGAGGCGGGACGGGCTGCCGTCCCGCCTCCCTGCCGTGTTTCAGTACCTAGTGGCCGGCGTCGTACCAGGTGCGGCCTACGCCGATCTGCACCTCGAGCGGGACGGTCAGGTCCGCGGCTGCGCCCATCTGCTCGGTTACCAGCTTCTCCACGGCTGCCCGCTCCCCCGTGGCCACCTCAAGGACCAGTTCATCGTGGACCTGCAGCAACATCCGGGACTTCAGGCCCTGTGCCGAGAGTTCGGCATGGACGCCAAGCATTGCGCGCTTGATGATGTCCGCGGCAGAACCCTGGATGGGCGAGTTCAAAGCGATACGCTCGGCGTTTTCGCGCAGCTGACGGTCCGTGCTGGTGAGATCCGGAAGGTACCGCCGGCGGCCTTCAATAGTGGAGGTGTAGCCGTCGATCCGGGCCTGGTCCACCACGCCGCGGAGATAGTCGCGCACGGCACCGAACCGGTCGAAGTATTCCTTCATCAGCGTTCGTGCCTCGTCCACCGAAATCTCCAGCTGCTTGGAGAGGCCGAAGGAGGTCAGGCCATACGCGAGGCCGTAGGACATGGCCTTGACCTTGGACCGCATGGCACTGGTGACCTCCTCGGTGGGCACATGGAAGATGTTTGAACCCACGAAGCGGTGCAGGTCCTCCCCGTCCCGGTAGGCCTGAATCAAGCCCTGGTCGCCGGACAGGTGGGCCATGATCCGCATTTCGATCTGCGAATAGTCGGCGGAGAGCAGGCACTCATAGCCCTCGCTGACCACGAAGATGCCACGGACGCGGCGCCCCTCCTCACTACGGATCGGGATGTTCTGCAGGTTGGGGTTGTTGGACGAGATCCGGCCTGTAGCGGCAACATTCTGCGCGTAGGTGGTGTGGATCCGGCCATCCTCCGCAACAGATTTCTTGAGCGATTCGATCATCTGCCGCAGCTTGGCCGATTCCCGGTGCGCCATCAGCTGGACCAGGAACTCATGGCCGGTCTTCTCCAGCAGGTTTTTCAGGGATGCGGCGTCGGTGGTGTAGCCGGACTTGATCTTCTTGGTCTTCGGCAGCTGCAGTTCCTCGAACAATACCGTCTGCAGCTGCTTGGGCGAGCCGAGATTCACCTCGTGGCCGATCGCGGCGAACGCCAGTTCCTGCGCATTGTCGATTACTTTTGCGAGGTCCGCCATCTGCTCGTCCATACGGGCCAGATCGATCCCGATGCCGGCCATCTCCATGTCCGCAAGGACGCGGCTGACGGGCAGTTCAAGCGTGGACAGCAGCCCGGTTGCCTTGCGTTCCTGGAGTTCCGCTTCAAAGAAGCGGCTCAGGGCGAGGACGACGGCGCCCGTGTGGACGAGTGCGTCCGCAGCGGCGGCGTCGTCGCCGTCGAAAGCGAGCTCGAGCTGGCCTGCCTTGGTGGCGGGTGTGGAGACGACGACGTTCAGGTGGTGCTGGGCCAGTTCCGCCAATTCGTAGGTACGGCGGTCGGGCTGGATGAGATAGCCGGAGATCGCGGTGTCATCCACCACGCCTTCCAGTTCCAGGCCCCGGGCAGCCAGTGCCTTGAGTGCGCCCTTGTAACCGTGCATCACTTTGGGAGCTTCGGGGTCCCGGAGCCAGGCGGCCAGGACGTTCTCCGACTCGGCATCCTGTGCGGACAAGTCCACATATGCCGCTTCGCCATCCCGGACAATGGCCAGGGCGCTCGCGTCCTCGCCGATCCGTCCGGGAACGAGGTCGACGGCGACGGCGGAGCGCTGCCCAGTCCCCGCGGCCAGGAAGGCGGCCAGTTCCCCGTGCCCGGCAGGGGTGATGTACCCAGGGGTTTCGATGATCTCCCGTTCCGCCTCCTCCACTTCACTGCCGTACAGGGCGAACAGCCGGCTCCGGATGGTCTTGAATTCCAGTTCGTCGAAGAGCTCTTCCAGTGCGGCCTGGTCCGGGCGGGGATCGGCGAGTTCCTTGAGGGTCACCGGAAGGTCCAGATCGGTGTGCAGCCTGTTGAGCTTACGGTTCCGTCTGACGGATTCCACGTGTTCACGCAGGGCATCGCCCACTTTGCCGCCTATGGAATCAAGGTTGGCCAGCACACCTTCGAGCCCGCCATAGAGGTTGATCCATTTGGCAGCGGTTTTGGGTCCAACACCGGGCACGCCCGGCAGGTTGTCGGCGGACTCGCCTACCAGTGCGGCAAGGTCCGAGTACTCGGCTGGAGTGACGAAGTACTTTTCCTGGATGGCCGCGGCGTCCATGCGGGGAATGTCGCTGACGCCTTTCCTGGGGTAGAGCACAAAGACGTTGTCGGTAATGAGCTGAAAGGCATCGCGGTCACCCGAGACGAGCAAGACCTCGAAGCCGGCTTTTTCGCCCATGGTGGCGAGGGTCGCGAGGATGTCGTCTGCCTCGTAGCCGGGCATCTTGATGGTCTTGATGCCCCATGCGCCCATGACTTTGTCTATGAGGTCGATCTGGCCGCTCATCTCCCGGGGAGTTTCATTCCGGCCGCCTTTGTACTCGCTGTACTCAGTCTTCCGGTGGGTGGTGTCGTCGGAGACATCAAATGCGACAGCCACATGCGTGGGCTTCTGCTCCTTGATGAGGTTGATCAGCATTGAAGTGAACCCATGGATGGCGTTCGTGTGCTGGCCGCTGGCGGTGGAGAATTTGTCCGCGGGGAGTGCAAAAAAAGCACGGAATGCCATGGAATGGCCGTCCAGCACCAGCAGGCGCGGCTGATCAGTCAGGGGAATAACCGGTGCTTCGGTGGCCGAAACCCCTGCACCGGACGGCGGAACCGCAGCGTCCTGCGTGGCAGCATCATCCTGCGGGGAAAGGGTCTCAGAAGGAAGGGGCGCCGGTTTGGTAGTTTCACTCACAACTGCAAGCCTAGTTGCCATGATGGACAATTTCACGCCCGCGCCCTTCGCCGCGGAGCTGGCGGCTGCCGGCGTCCCCGACCACCTCCACGGCTGGCTGGGCCAGCGCGGAGTCGGCGCCCTGGTGGTCAAGCTGGGAATCCGCTTCAGCGAGCTGGGCCCTGAGCACTCGGTGGCCACCATGCCGGTCGAGGGCAACACGCAGGTGGCCGGCATTCTTCATGGCGGGGCGCATGTGGTGCTGGCAGAGACGCTGGGCTCCTTCGCGGCAGCGATTCATGCTGGCCCGGGACGGCACGCCGTGGGCATCGAAGTGGGAGCCACCCATCATCGCGCCATTGCCGCAGGCACCGTGACCGGAACCTGCACCGCCATCCACCTGGGAAAAACGCTCACCACCCACGAGATTGTGATGACGGATGAGCAGGGCCGGAGACTTTCGACGGCGCGCATCACCAATATGCTGCGGGACAACATCCCCTCAAGCTGATGACGGGAACCTGTACCGGTTCTCCACGATTCCGCTGCCAAGCTGCCGTGAGGACGTCAGCTGCAGCGGCGCCGTCGGGTTTGTCAATGGCAGCAGCCGCTTTCCGCTCCCCAGCACCACAGGGATCACAGAAAGAATCAGTTCGTCCAGTTTGCCGGCCGCGGCGAACTGGGCAGCCAGGTCTCCGCCGCCCACCACCCAGACGTTGTTCCCTGCAGCAGCCTCTGCCAGGTCGGGAATGAATTCGGCCACGTCGCCGCGCACGAACTTCACGTCCGCATTTGCCGGCACCCGGTACTCATGATGAGTGAACACCCAGCATGGGGTGCGGGGATAAGGCCAGACTCCCGGCTCGTGGTCCATAAGCCACTGGAATGTTGCCCCGCCCATCGCAATGCAGCCAACACCGGCCATAAACGAGTCGTAACTTTCGGCGCCGCCTTCAAAACCGTCAAACTGCAAGAGCCAGCTGAGGTCGTCGGTTTCCGTTGCGATGAATCCGTCCAGCGAGGCCGCCACAAAGTATTGAAAATCCGCCATGGCGCCATCCTAGCTGTGAACGGCTTCCCCGGCGCCTGCTATTTACTGAAGTACGGAATGATCAGGTAAAGGCCGAACAGGACGGCAAGGCCGCAAAGACCGAAACACACACCTGCCAGTACACGGAAGGTGGTAGGCGATTGTTCCTTGACGGTGCCGGCGATCGCAGTCAGCCGGACACCCAGGGAATAGAGGACGACGACGGTGACGGCAGCGCTCAGCGTGGCTCCGGCTACGATCAGCAGTTCGATCCACTTCATTATTCTTCGCCTCCTGTGGTGCCTGCTCCAGCTGTCCGTGCCTTCTTTTTCTTCTGAAACCTGACGGCTTCTCCGGCTTCCTCGACCTCCACGGCATTATGGTGGCCCACAGCCGATTTCCTCGAGTGCAGGAACATGTAAAGGACCGCCGAACTTCCGGCAACAGCAGCAATGATCACGCCGACGATGCCGGTCTTCACCAGCAGTGCGGTCAACGCGCCGACCACGCCGGCAGCGGGAAGGGTAAACAGCCAGCCCAGTGCGATCCGGCCGGCCGTTCCCCAGCGCACTGACGTTCCGCGGCGGCCCAGCCCTGACCCGATGACGGAACCGGAGGCGACCTGCGTTGTGGACAGAGCAAAGCCCAGGTGTGAGGACGCAAGGATCGCAGATGCCGTGCTCGCCTCGGCGGCAAAGCCCTGTGCGGGCTTGACCTCTGTCAGTCCCGATCCCATGGTCCGGATGATGCGCCAGCCGCCTGCGTAGGTTCCGATGGCGATGGCGAACGCACACGCCGCTATGACCCAGAACTGCGGGCCGGAGCCGGGCTCCTGGGTGCCCGCCGCGATCAGTACAAGGGTGATGATGCCCATGGTCTTCTGCGCATCATTGGTGCCATGGGCCAGGGCTACCAGGCTCGACGTGAAGATCTGTCCGGTGCGGAATCCGCCACGCTTCTGGGTCAGCTTGGTGCCCGTTTCCGGATCATGGCGGGAGGTGAGTGCATAGGCCAGGCGTGTGCAGATGTAGGCCACCAGGGCGGCAATCAAGGGAGCGAAGAGCGCAGGCAGGATAACTTTCTGCATCAGCGTCTCGAGGTTAACCGAATGGAAACCGATGCCCGCTATTGCGGCACCGATCAACCCGCCAAACAAAGCATGCGATGAGCTTGAGGGAAGTCCCTTGAGCCAGGTGATCATGTTCCAGAGGATCGCGCCCATCAGGCCGGCGAAAATGATGTCCGGAGTGATCTGGATGCCGTCATTGCCCTCGCGGATGATTCCGCCGGAGACGGTCTTGGCCACCTCCGTGGACAGGAACGCGCCAACCAGGTTGAGGATCGCGGCGAGTGTCACGGCAGCCTTGGGCTTGATCGCCCCGGTGGCGATCGGAGTCGCCATCGCATTCGCGGTGTCGTGGAATCCGTTGGTGAAATCGAAAAAAAGTGCAAGCGCTATGACCAGCGCCACCATGACGGTGATATCCACCTGTGCTCCATCTGCAGAGTCGACGTTCAGAGGTTCCGCTCCCCCGCCTGACAGGCGCCACAAGTTCACCAAAAATTTACCAAGGGTGAGTTGTGGAGTTCAGATGCCAGCGTGAAACCCTATAGATCGTACGCGGATGGAGTTGCAGACCCCAAACAGCGGTTGGGTCAGGGCGCAGTTCCGGTGGACCCGCCGGGTCCGGGGTTCCCTGCGTCAAGCCGCCCGGCCACCCGCTGCTCGATGGCGGCAATGGCGGCGTCGGGCAGTACCAGGAGGCCATCCAGTTCGCGGCGCGCGCGGCGATAGGCGCTCTGGCGCTCGGCCGGAGTGGCAGCATTGTCCCCCGCAAGCCTCAGCAGCTTCCGCGCAGTTGCAAGCCGTTGCCGCTCAACTTCGGTGAAATTCACGTCCTTAACGCGCCTCGCTTCACGTTCGGCGACGTCAAAGGCGGTTTCAAAATTCCTCACGGCTTCCCGGTAGCGGTCCGCCGCCCGCCCAGTAAGCTCGCCTGGGTCCTGGGGCCGGAGGCCATCGGCGTCGCGCTTGGCCCGGAGGAAAGAGACAGTCAGGGGCTCCCTGACATCGGTCATCATGGGATAGTCGATCAGCTTGCCCACATCCAGCTCATAATCCAGCCAGCGGCGGTTTACGGCATCGTGGGATGTGACCAAGGCCTCGACTTCGGCCGCGGTGGCACGGTCCTGGTCCTGCACGTAGTTTTTCAGTTGATACAGCTGGACCCTTCGCTCATGGCGGCGTTCAACTGCCTTGGACCAAGCCTTTGCCCAGCCGCCGATCACGCCGCTCAGCGGAAAAGCCAGCCACCAGTAATGTCCGAGGAACTCCAGGATCGGCTCCACGGCGGCTCAGTCGCTCCCCTAGCTGACGGTATCTGCGGCGGAAGCCTCGGCCGCAGGTGCAGCGATGTTGACCATCCAGGCCACACCGAACGGATCGGTCAACATTCCGAAGGTTGCACCCCAAGGGGCAGTCTCCAGGGGAACGGTGACGCTGCCGCCATCAACAAGCTTCTCCCAGTAGCCGCGCAAGCCGTTTTCGTCATCACCACTGAGCGAAATAGTGACAGCGCTTCCCGGGGAATACTCCATGCCGTTCGGGGTGTCTGCGCCCATCAGAACCATCCCGTTAGGGGCGGTGAGCATCCCGTGCATAATCTTGTTCGCTTCAGATGGATCATCGCTGGCATGGGAATCCCCGAAGGTGTTGAGCTCGAGGTCGCCGCCAAAAACACCCTGGTAGAAGGTCATGGCGTCCCGGGCGTTGTCGCGGAAACCGAGGTAGGGATTCAGTAAAACAGTCATGGCTGGACTCCTGGTTTTCTGTTGCGCATAGGTGTTGATGGGAGTTCATGCAGTTGTGATGTAACACCACCATCGTGCCGCAGTACAGCCGGGCTGCCTACCCTTCCATCAGCAATACAGCATCCGTTCTTGCATGACAGCTCGCTGACGTAGGCTCGATGCATGGCCCGTTATTTTGATGTCCATCCGCAGGATCCGCAGCCGCGCGCCATTGCCCAGGCGGTAGCAATCATTCGTGACGGCGGCCTGATCGCCTATCCCACAGACTCCTGCTATGCCCTGGGCGCCCAACTCGGAAACAAGGAAGCGCTGGACCGGATCCGCACCATCCGCCAACTCGATAGCAAGCACCATTTCACGCTGGTCTGCAAGGACTTTGCGCAGCTGGGGCAGTTCGTCAATATTGGCAACGACGTTTTCCGCCATATCAAAGCCGTCACGCCAGGCAGTTATACATTCATTCTTCCGGCCACCAAGGAAGTGCCGCGGCGCCTGCTGCACCCCAAGAAGAAGACTGTGGGAGTCAGGATTCCGGACAACCGGGTAGTGCAGGCCCTGCTCGCTGAACTCGGTGAACCGATCCTGTCCAGCACCCTGCTGCTGCCCGATGAGGACGATCCGCTGACCCAGGGCTGGGAGATCAAGGAACGCCTGGACCACGTGCTGGACGCCGTGGTCGATTCTGGCGACTGCGGACCTGAACCCACAACCGTGGTGGATTATTCAAGCGGAACCGCCGAAATAGTCCGCAGTGGAACAGGCGACCCCTCAAGGTTTGAGTAGCCTCTTGCGGACAAGTCCATGTTGACGGGGCCGGGACATGCCTCTTATGCCGGCTTCTTCGCACGGCTTGGCTGCACGCGCGGCGGTTCACCGGGCATCTTGGGATAGTCCGGCGGGAACGGCAACTCCCCCAGGCCGGCGGCCAGGTCCCTGTCCCACCACTCCAACAGCGTGCTGATGCTGCCGGGGTTCTCATGCATCCCGCTCCAGGGATCTCCGCTGGATTTGAGCCTGTCCGGGACGGTAAGGATAGTGAATGCCTTCGGATCCGTGCTGCCCAGTTCATCCCACGTCACCGGACACGAGACCGGGGCGTGCGGGAGCGGCCGTGGACTGTAGGCGCCAGCCATGGTGCGGTCGCGGTTTGCCTGGTTGAAGTCCAGGAAGATCCTGGTACCGCGTTCCTCCTTCCACCAGTTCGTGGTGACTTTGTCCGGCATCCGCCGCTCCAGCTCCCGGCAGGCAGCGATGACCGCGTGCCGTACATCCAGGAACTCATATTCAGGCTTGACGGGAGCGAAAACATGCAGCCCCCGGTTTCCTGACGTCTTGACAAAGGTGGCCAGGCCGGCCTCGGCCAGGACGTCCCTCAGGGCAAATGCGACCGGAACGGCGTCGTCGAAGTCCGTGCCGGGCTGGGGATCGAGATCGATACGCAACTGGTCGGGGTTGTCTGTGTTGGCCGTCCGCGAGGGCCAGGGGTGGAAGACGACGGTATTCATTTGGACAGCCCAGACGGCTGCGGCCGGTTCATCAAGCACCAGCTGGGGATGGGAACGGGCGCTGGGGTAAACCACTTTGACGGAGCGGATGAAATCCGGCGCGCCCTTGGGCGGGTTCTTGGAGAAGAAGAAGTCGCCGTCAACGTTCTCCGAATAGCGCTGCAGCGATACCGGGCGGTCGCCGTTGGCTTCTATGAAGGGCTCACCCACTGCCACCATGTAAGTGGCCAGGTCGAGTTTGGTAAGGCCCAACTCCGGCCAGAGGACCCTGCTGGGGCTGGAAAGCCGCACTTCGCGGTCGCCATGTGGTCCGGGGACTGTCAGGATGGTCTGCTCACTCGCCATGATGACAAGCTACACCCCGGCACTCAGAGGCGGTACCTTCCTGCTCAGCTGCGGTCCGCCAAACGGGCATGATAAGTGCATGCCCGTTTCCGAATCACAGTTGACCATTCCCATGGCAGAGACGCCGCTTTCCGCCAGTTACCTCCGGCCGGGCCAACCCGTGGCAATGCTGGTCCTTGCCCACGGCGCCGGTGCCGGGAAGGAGCACCCTTTTATGGCCGGCCTGGCTGCAGCCCTGGCTGACCGGGGCGTCGCCACGCTCCGGTTCAATTTCCCTTACCGCGACGCAGGACGCAAGTTCCCTGACCGTCCTCCCGTTGCCATTGCAGCCTGGCGCGCGGCCATGGCTGTTGCGGAGGAGCTCGAACCCGGGCTGGCCCGCTGGGCCGCGGGCAAATCATTTGGCGGGCGCATGGCGTCTATGGCAGTTGCCGAGGGGATGGACGCTGCCGGGCTGGTGTACCTGGGTTACCCGCTGCACCCGCCGGGCAAGCCGGAGAAGGTGCGGGACGAGCACCTCTACGGGCTGACTCTGCCCATGCTGTTCCTGCAGGGCAGCCGGGACACTTTCGCCACCCCGCAGATCCTGGAGGACGTGGTGCACCGGATCGGACCGACTGCCCGGCTGCAGTGGCTACAAGGCGGGGACCATTCCTTTGCGGTTGCCGGCACAAAGCGCAGCGCCGAGGACGTGGGGGCTTCAGTGGCGGGGTTGGCCGCGGACTTCGTCCTGGCCCACAGCTGACATTGGATCCCGCCCGGCCGGCAACACTGCCGACCGGGCGGGGAGTCTTGAATCGGACGGGACTAGGAGGCGTCCTCGTGCCACCAGCCTTCCCAGGCTGCGGAGGTCAACTGCCCCTCAGGAAAGTTCGTTTTAGCCGTGCCGGAGCCAAAGGAGCGGCTCTCGTCGTTGGAATCGGAATCAAGCAAAAGGTTAAGGGTGTTCAGGAGAAACATCTTTACGTCCTTTCGGGTCAGTGGTGGACTTCGTTGTCCAGGTGCTGATCAGCCTAGCCCGGTCATGTTTCAGGGCATCGACGTGAGGTTTCCATCGTGTATCAGACATCTCACGCGGTTTCCGCCCCTGGTGGAGCTTCCCTTGAACCGGGCTATTTCCGTCCCTTGGTCCGTGCGGTTGCCGGCGCCGTCCAGGGATCCTCCGGCCAGGGATGCCGGGGGTAGCGCCCGCGCATCTCGGCCCGCACCTGGGTATAAGGTCCGGACCAGAAGGACGTCAGGTCATCCGTTACGGCCAGCGGCCGGCGCGCCGGCGAGAGCAAGTGGAAGAGTACGGGTACGCGTCCGTCCACAAGGCGCGGCGTCTCTGCCAGCCCGAAGCACTCCTGGAGTTTGACAGCCACAACGGGACGGCCGGCGTCGTGAGTGGAATTAGCAGGATTCGCGGATCCATCAGCGGTCCTGTAATCCTCCATTGCCGGGTAGATGACGGCGGCACGGGAGCCGCTGGGCACCTCAAGGCGCTCCGGGGCGAGTTCCGCCAGACGGCCGGCCTCCGGCCAGGGCAGGAGCCTCCGCAGCGGATCCGCAAGGTCGATGCTGCTCGTCGGCGCCCCACTGGCCACGGCCGCCAGCTCCGGGGCCAGCCACTCGTCCAGCCGGGCCAGCAGGGCCTCTTCAGAGACGTCCGGCCACGGTTCACCCAGCTCCCCACGGATAAAGGCCAGGCGCCGCCGCAGGGTATCTGCCGCCGTCGACCATCCGATTACTTCCAGGCCCTCCTTCAGAAGTGCAGCCGCCACCGCTGCACGGCCTTCCTCCGGCGAAGGCCTGACGGAGGTGGAGGCCAGCACGATGGCGCCCAGCCGCCGGACACGTTTTGCGGTGACGCGGCCCTGGCTGAAGCGGGCTTCGACGGCGTCGGTCACAAGCTCCCGGGCAGCCGCTTGTGCGGTCTCGAGGGAAATGGGTGCGGCCGCACGGATCACGGCCCCGGTTCCTGCGGCATCGCGCCCCTGCGCACGCGATACGTCAGCTACCGCCAACCATTCATGACCGGCGAGGCTGCTGCCGGCAGGCAAGCCGGCGCGCGTTCCCGAGGACAGCAGGTAACTCTCGGGACCGCCGCCGGAAACACGGCGTGCCACCCGGTCCGGGAACGCGAGTGCGACGACAGCGCCCACCGCTTCCCTGTCCGGAACGGATCCTCCAGCGGTACGTCCGGGAGGAACAGAATCTGCGACGCCGGAAGCTTCCTGGCGTGCCATGGCCTCCAGACGGCGGACTTCTTCTGCCCAGCGCCGGGATGCCTGGTCCTTGCCGGCCCGAAGTGAGGCGAGCAGCCGTGGCAGATCGGCTCCGGGGGCACGCTGGTCCCCCGCCACCAGGCCGACCGCTTCCGCGGCACGATGAGCGCCGACGGACGCCGCACCATCGAGCAGAGCCCTGGCAAGGCGCGGATCCGCCGGGATCCTG
Source organism: Pseudarthrobacter sp. TRD_SC_9 (assembly GCF_055361265.1). Lineage (NCBI taxonomy): Bacteria > Bacillati > Actinomycetota > Actinomycetes > Micrococcales > Micrococcaceae > Pseudarthrobacter > Pseudarthrobacter sp. TRD_SC_9. The sequence goes on along the minus strand of NZ_CM143956.1, from coordinate 1,826,160 downwards.
GCCAGAGCCTTGCCAAGGCCAGTGGCTGCACCATCGGCCTTGATGGCCCCCAGTTCGCGGAGAACCTCGACGGCATCTGCCATCGCCGCATGGGGCGGCGCGTCGGGGAAAGCAAGTCCCTGCCCGCCGGGCGAACCCCAGCAGGCCAGGATCAGGGCCGCACTTGTCAGGTCTGCCACGGCAATTTCCGGGGTTACATGGGCAGGCGCCGATCCATACGTCCTCTGGTCATAACACCGCACGGCCGTACCCGGGCCCTGGCGGGCAGCCCGGCCCGCACGTTGTTCCGCCGAAGCCCGTGAACAGGAGACTGTGACCAGGCCGGACATGCCGCGGCTGGCGTCCCGCCGCGGCTCCCGGGCCAGCCCGGAGTCGATGACCAGCCGAACGCCGGGCACGGTCAGCGACGATTCCGCAAGATCGGTGGAGACAATGATCCGGGGCGGCTCCCCCGGCGTGCGTCCGGACACAGCGCGGTCCTGTTCGGCAGGGCTGGCCTGGCCATGGAGTTCCAGGATTTCGACGGCGGAACCCAGGCGGCCGCGGAGCCGCGCCGCGACATGTTGGACTTCCCGCGCTCCCGGGACAAACACCAGGGCGTCAGAGGCCGGGCTGCCGGTGAGCGCCCGGCCGTGTGCTGCCGCTGCGGTGTCCGCCACGTGGTTGAGGAAGTCGCGGGTCACTCCCCTGGCGTCCAGCCGAGGAACGGGAGCCGGTTGCCACTGGACATCGAGGGGGTACAGGGCGGAAGGGCAGTCGACGACGGGAGCCGGCCTGCCGCCGTCGTGATGTGCTGTTGTTCCCGGACTTCCTGCGCTTCGGGTCCCGAGCAGCGCGGCGAAGCGGGGCGCATCCAGGGTGGCGGACATCGCCACAAGGGCCAGATCGCCGCGGAGCTCACGGACCTCGCCGAGCAGGCCAAGAAGCAGGTCCGTCTCCAGTCCGCGCTCATGGACCTCATCGAGGATCACTGCGGCCGTGGATTCCAGGCCGGGGTCCGCCAGTAGCCGGCGCAGCAGGATTCCGGGGGTGACAAACTCCACCAGGGTATTGGGGCCTGACCTGCGCTCGCCACGCACTGAGTATCCAACACGCCCGCCGAGCTGGCTCCCGTCGAGGAAGGCAAGCCGCCGTGCCGCAGCGCGTACCGCCACCCGCCGCGGCTGGGTAACCATCACGCGTTGCTGGCCGGGCCTGGCGGTGCTGTTGGCAAGAAGCGGCGGAACCAGGGTGGTCTTGCCGGTACCCGGCGGCGCCTGCACTACGACCGCGGCTGAGGGTCCACCTGATTGCAGCGACAGCTCAAGGTCCCGAAGTGAGGACGCGAATGCCAGGCCCCTGCCAATAACGCCGAGGTCAAAGCTTCCGCCCGTCGAGGCACCTTGCGGGACGGGGTTCAGAGGAGATGTCACCCATCCATTGTGCTGGCAACAGCCGCCTACTGGTTTATCCGACGCTGGTCAGGCACTCTTGCCACGTGCCGCCGTCGGGATTACTTGCCGCGTGCCTTGCGGGTGGCAGCATCGTTGGCCTTCTGCAGGGCCTTGACCAGTTGGTCCTTGTTCATGGTTGAGCGGCCCTTGATATCCAGTTCCTTGGCACGCTGATACAAGTGCTCCTTGGACGCGTTCGCGTCCACGCCTCCGGCGGTGGGTTCCTTGGATGCCGCCCCGCCCTCGGCACGCTTGTCCGAAGGCCCCCGATCCTCTTTTGGCTCCCAGTGATCGCCAACCTTCTCATAGCTGTGCTTGAGCGAGGCGTAGGCCGCCCGGGCGGCCCGTTGTTCGTCGTTGTCGTAGGACTCAAGCGCGGAATCGTAGGTTTTGGCGAATGTGTCCTGCGCCTTACGATCAGAACGCTGCAGGGTGGAGGGAAGCTCGCTTTTCACTGCGTGGTCATTCTTGCCGGTTTTTGGCATGGCACCCACACTCCTTTTCATCAGCAGGCTGATTATTTGGTGGCACCAGCTTAGCGACCATCCAGCGCCTTGAGCAGCCGTTGTACCGAACTGCCCAGGTTCCACTCAACGGCCAGCCGCTCAAGCTCCTCGCGCGGTCCGCCCTGCACCGGGTGCAGTTCCGCCCCAGCCTCCTCCATCGAGGGCAGAGCCAGGTCCCGGACCAGCCTGACGACGGCGGGTGCCACCTCGAGATAGTCGGCGGCAGCAACAAGCTTGGACCGCAAAGAACGCGGCAGCCCGCTTCCCTGATCCGCCACCGCTTCCAGCAGGAACTCGAGGGTGCCGTGCTCGGCGAGCAAGGAAGCCGCAGTCTTCTCGCCAATGCCGGCGACTCCCGGCAGGCCGTCCGAGGCATCACCGCGGAGCGTGGCGTAGTCGGCATACTGCTCCGGCAGTACCCGGTACTTCCCCACCACGACGGCGTCAGTCACCTCTTCGAGGTTCCTCATGCCACGCGCCGTGTAAATCACCCGCACCCCGCGGTCATCGTTAACCACCTGGAAGAGATCGCGGTCTCCCGTCACGACGTCCACCGGCATCCGGGCGTGGCTCGCGTAGGTGCCGATGACGTCGTCGGCCTCATGCTCAGCAGCCCCCACAACGGCGATACCCGCGAGCTCCAGGATCCGCCGGATCATTGGAAGTTGTGCTTCCAGGGCGTCGGGGACCACTTCCACATCCGGGGCGTTGGATATAGCCTCACTGACGCGGTGCATCTTGTAGCTCGGAAGGAGGTCCACCCGCCACTGCGGCCGCCAATCGTTGTCCCAGCAGGCGATGAGATGGGTGGCGCCATAGTCCGTGGTGAGCCGGGCGATCATGTCCAGCAGCCCGCGGACAGCGTTCACAGGGGTGCCATCGGAGCGGCGGAGCGTGTCCGGAAGGCCGTAGAAAGCACGGAAGTACAGGGACGCAGTGTCGAGCAGCATCAGGCGGTTGGACATAGCTGATCTTGACACGTTCGGGGCTTGTTCGCCGCCCACCTGCTGAAGGCCTGCGCCCGCTTTGCCGCTGGTTGCCGCTGGTAGCCGCTGGTTTGCCGGAGTTCACGGCGTATCCTCGTGCCACACTTGTTGAATGGACCTGGAGGTATCGACAGAGCTCACGATTCCCGCGGCGGAGCTGGGTTGGCGATTCTCCCGCTCCTCCGGGCCCGGCGGCCAGCATGTAAACACCTCAGACAGCCGGGCCGAGCTGTCCTGGAACGTGGCCGGCTCAGCTGTGCTCTCCGACGATCAGCGGACACAGCTGATGACGCGTTTTGGCCGTCGCCTTATTGCCGGCACGGTCACCGTAACGGCCTCAGAAAACCGCTCTCAGCTCCGAAACCGCGAAATAGCCTTGCGCAAACTTGCGGAGCTCATCGCTGAAGGGCTTGCCCCCGAGGCAGCCGCGCGCCGTCCGACCAAGCCCACCCGGGGCTCGAAACGGCGGCACCTCGCCGCAAAGCAACAGCGCTCAGCAACTAAACGCCAGCGGCAGCGGCCCCCGGCCGAGTAGCGCTGCCGCCTTGGAAGCGGATGGTTGTAGCGCAGCAGGTCTGGCCGGGGCATCCGATCGTTGCTAGCGTGGCGGCATGAGCCCCTCGAAGACCCCGGCCGAGATCCTCGACATTGCCGGCTCTGAGGTCCGCGTCTCGAGCCCGGACAAGGTGGTGTTCCCCGACGCCGGGCTGACGAAGCTCGATCTGGTTCACTACTACCTCGCAGTCGCGGAGGGTGCCTTGCGCGGTGCGGCCGGCCGGCCGATGGTGCTCAAACGTTTTCCAAAAGGCATCGGCTCTGAACCGTTTTTTCAGAAGCGCGTGCCCGAAGCCCATCCGGATTTCATCGATACGGCGACGCTGCACTACGCGTCGGGCACGTCCGCCGAGGAAGCCGTGATCCGCGATGCGGCGGGCCTGGCCTGGGTGGTGAATCTTGGCTGCCTGGACCTGAACCCGCATCCGGTGCGTGCGGAGGACCTCGAGCACCCCGACGAGCTACGGGTGGACCTTGATCCCATGCCCGGAGTCGATTGGTCGCAGATCGTTGACGTCGCCTACGTCGCGGGTGAGGTGCTCGACGACGTCGGGCTGGTGGGATGGCCGAAGACCAGCGGCTCACGCGGCCTCCACATCCTGGTTCGCATCGCGCCCCAGTGGTCCTACCGTGAGGTACGGCTGGCCGCCGAAACGCTCGCACGCGAAGTCGAGAACCGCGCTCCCGGCCTGGCCACCGCGCGGTGGTGGAAGGAGGAGCGCGGCGAGAGTGTATTCGTCGACTTCAACCAGAACGCCAAGGACCGTACCGTGGCTTCCGCCTATTCTGTGCGGCCGCTGCCCGATGCCCGGGTCTCAACCCCGCTCACGTGGGATGAAGTCCGCTCCGCCCGGCCTGAGCAGTTCACGGTGCTGACAGTGCCAGAACGCTTCGCCGACCTGGGTGATCCGCACGCCGGGATTGACGACGCGGTCGGTTCACTGGACGGTTTGCTGGCACTTGCCGCGGAACTGGGCCCGGCGGAGAAACCACCGCGCAGTGGGGAGGGCTCCGGCCGCCGGCAATCCCTGATGCCGCTCATTGAAGTAGCCCGCACCAGGACCAAAGCCGAGGCGCTCGCAGCCCTTGAGGAGTGGAAGTCCCGGCATCCCGACGTCGTTCCTGCCCTGCATCCGGCCGACGTGCTGGTCGACGGCATGCGCGGCTCCAGTTCGCTGTGGTACCGGGTGAGGGTGAACCTACAGCACGTCCCGGAGTCGGAGCGTCCCGCGCAGGAGGAACTCGTCGCCGATTATGACCCATGGGAGGGCAGGCAGTGGCCGGGGCGCGAGGAACAGTCATGAAGACGCAGACCCTCACCGGCGCCGACGGCGTAGCGATCAACGTTGAAGTCAATGGCAATGCAGAGGCACCACCGCTTGTGCTGCTGCACGCCCTCGGTGATCGCGCCGCGGATTGGTCCACGGTTGCGGCAGCCCTGTCCGGGCGCTTCCAGGTGGTTGCGGTGGACCTCCGCGGCCACGGCAGCAGTGGCCGGCCCGGTACGTACACCTTCGAACTGATGCGCGACGACGTCATTGCGGTCCTGGATGCGTTGGACCTCCACGATGTCATCCTGATGGGCCACTCCATGGGCGCGGTGGTCGCCTACCTCATCGCCCAGATCCAACCCGGCAGGGTTGGACGGCTCATCATCGAGGACGCCCCTCCGCCGTTCCCCCGCACCAGGGCACTGCCGGAACGGCCCGACGGCGAGCTGCCGTTCGATTGGGCAGTGGTCCCTGCTATCGCCAGTCAGGTCAACGATCCGTCACGGCGATGGTGGCCGTCCTTGACCGGAATCACGGCGCCTATTCTACTGATCGGGGGCGGAGCAAGCAGCCACGTACCTCAGGAACTGCTGGCCGAAGTCTCGGAGCTCATTCCCGAATGCACGTTTGTCACGCTTGATACCGGGCATAACGTTCACCAGAGCGCACCTGACGAATTCACCAAAGTCGTTACGGAATGGCTGGAAAACTGACAGCTGCCGTGCGTCTCAGGTCCTCCCCGAGGCGTGCTTTATGCAAAAGGGCGTCCAGGGCCGTGCTTCAAGACGGCCTTCCGGAATGAGCGTTCCGCAAACTTCACACAATCCGTAACTGCCATCGGATATCCGGCCCAGGGCGGCCTCGATCTGTTCCAGCCCGGCCCGGCTTTGCTCCAATAGAGCGCCGGCCTGGGAAAGCTCGAAAGCGATGGTGCTGCCCTCCGGATCGTGCTCGTCGTCAACATTGGAGTTTTCGCGGGCAGCACTCACGGACCCGATGTCCTGGCGGAGTGCCTTCAGCAGCGCGTACTTCCGGTCCCGTTCCTCTTCAAGGAGGACCCGGAACTGCTCCATGTTGACCATGGCGTGCAGGCTACCGTGAAAGCCGGGGCAGCGTCGAGGTGCACAGGACTAAACGCTGGTTCGTTCCGAAAACGCTGGTTCGTTACGAAGATGGACCACTGTGCGCCAAGCCTGTCCCGATGGGGGTGCACCGGCAGCCAAATGACGCAGGCCGGTGACGAGGCAGCGTGCACTGTTTTTATGACCTGTCCGGGTTTAATCTCTGACCTATGAATGAGCCGCATTCACTGGCGGTTGTGGTCGCTCACCCGGACGACGACGCGTACGGCTGTGCGGGTTCGATTGCCTTGCACGAAAATGACCCGGACTTTCGGTTCTGCCTGGTGCTGGCAACAGACGGCGCCGCCGGTCAGATCGCTGAGGGCGTGCCGACGACACCGCAGGAACTCGGCGCCTGGCGGCGAAGGGAAAGCACCAACGCCTGGCTTGCGCACGGCACAATTCCCCACCGCCATGTTTGGCTGGACTACGACGACGGGCACCTGCCCGAAGTACATTTTGACGAGCTGGTGGGCAGGATCCTGACAATTCTCCTGGAGGAACGCCCACAGGTCGTGGTGACGTTTGGACCCGACGGAATCACAGGGCACCGGGACCATATCGCCGTCGGCAAGGCCACAGATGAAGCCTTCACGATTGCCCGCAAGGTGCCGGGCCCCGGCCTAAAGCGACTTGTTCACGGTGCTTTGCGCGCATCAACCTTTGAGCGTTGGAACCGCGGGCGACGACTACGGGGCATGGACCCCTGGGACCCCGCCCGCGAATATCACCTGCGTCCTGTTCCCGATGAATGGATCGACATCGACGTCGACACAAGACACGTGGCTCACCGGATCGTCGCAGGTCTGATGGAGCACAAATCCCAAAGGCACGTCCTCGTCGATCCCGGAGTTGACGAGCTCCGCTGGGCCAGAATCGTTTCCCGGGAATCGTCAATCATTGCGTGGCCGCCGAGGCCGGCGGGCAGCCCGCATCTGACCGACCTGTTTGAGGGGCTGTGAGCTGTTCCAACCGGCGAATCCTGACCGGCTCCGCGCGCCGAACACCGCTTGGGCGCAACTCGTTAAAGAAAAAATCCCCTCTGACGAGGGGATCTGCTGTGCCCGAGGTGGGACTCGAACCCACACATCTTTCGATACCGCATTTTGAGTGCGGCGCGTCTGCCAATTCCGCCACTCGGGCCTGCACCACCAGCATAACCGTCCGCTCACAGCTTATTGTGGCCGACGCGATCTGCTCCAGTGCGCGGAATTACTCTACATGCAGATAGGCTGAATTCCAGAATCGCGTCAGTGCCGCCGCAATTGACCATCCGATCAAGCAAAGCCGCGGGCACAACTAAGATAGTGATGTTCCCGCCGTACCTTCCAAGGAGATCCCGTGACCGAATCGACGGAGTCCACGTCCACGTCCCAGCCGGCGCGCCGCGTTGTTGTGGCGGAAGATGAAACCCTGATCCGCCTGGACATTATCGAAATCCTCCGCGGCGAGGGCTACGACGTTGTCGGCGAGGCCGACAACGGCGAGAAGGCAGTGCAGCTGGCCGAAGAGCTTAAGCCGGACCTGGTCCTCATGGACGTCAAGATGCCCGTCATGGATGGCATCACCGCGGCGGAAAAAATCGTCAAAGCACGCATTGCTCCCGTGGTCCTGCTGACGGCGTTCAGCCAGAAGGAACTTGTTGAACGCGCCCGGGACGCCGGCGCCATGGCGTACGTGGTCAAGCCGTTCACCCCGGCAGACCTGATTCCGGCGCTGGAGATCGCGTTGTCCCGCCACGAGGAGATCAAGGCCCTCGAATCCGAGGTCTCGGACCTTCAGGAACAGTTCGCCACCCGCAAGCTCGTAGAGCGTGCCAAGAGCCTGCTCACTACCAAGATGGGCCTGACCGAGCCGGAAGCATTCCGGTGGATTCAGAAGACCTCCATGGACCGCCGGCTCAGCATGCGTGAAGTCGCCGAGACGATCATCAACCAGGTCAACTAGCGCGCATCGCCCGGGTTTCGACAAGCTCAACCACCGAACATTTCGGCACGCTCAACCACCGAACAATCCGGCGAGCTGAACCGCCAAACACACGAGAAAGCCCTCCGCGGATATCCCGCGGAGGGCTTTCTCGTGGTGCGCGTCCGGACTAGGAAACCGGTTCGGCAGCTACCTTGCTCTTCTTTTCCGGCCAGGGGCCAAGCTTCTCCCTGTTCACCGCGGCCTCGCCCGTGCGGGAGGTGTCAGCGAGATCGCCCACCTTGTGAACCTTCAGCGAGTTGGTGGAACCGGCCTTTCCGGGAGGGGAACCGGCAGCGATGACGACGAGGTCGTTATCCTCCACCAGGTCCATCTCCAGCAGGCTGCGGTCGACCTGGGCAGTCATTTCGTCGGTGTGGCCAACCATCGGGACCAGCACCGGCTGGATGCCCCACGTGAGGGCCAGCTGGTTCCAGACCTGCTCCACGGGCGTGAAGGCGAACACCGGCTTGATCGGGCGCAGCCGGGAGAGCCGGCGGGCAGAATCACCGGACTGGGTGAAGGTACAGATGTACTTTGCGTCCAGCTGGTCGGCAATCTCGACGGCGGCACGGGTGATGGCACCGCCACGGGTCTTGGGCTTGGTGCCCAGCGGAGGGACGCGCTCAAGGCCGTGCTTTTCCGTGGACTCGATGATCCGGCCCATGACCTTCACGGTCTCGATCGGGTACTTTCCGACGCTGGTCTCGCCGGACAGCATGACGGCATCCGCACCGTCGAGCACCGCGTTGGCGCAGTCCGAGGCCTCGGCACGCGTGGGACGCGGGTTGTCGATCATGGACTCCAGCACCTGGGTGGCCACGATGACCGGCTTGGCCCAGCGGCGGGCCAGTTCGATGGCGCGCTTCTGGACGATCGGCACCTCTTCGAGCGGAAGCTCAACACCGAGGTCACCACGCGCCACCATGATGGCATCAAAGGCGTCGATGATTTCATGCAGCTGCTCAACGGCCTGCGGCTTCTCGATCTTGGCGATCACCGGAACACGGCGGCCTTCTTCGTCCATGATTTCGTGCACGCGAACAATGTCCGATGCATCGCGAACGAAGGAAAGTGCCACGAGGTCAACGCCGCGGCGCATGGCCCAGCGGAGATCGTCCTCGTCCTTTTCACTCAACGCCGGCACGTTGACGGCTACGCCGGGAAGGTTGATGCCCTTGTTGTTGGACACCATGCCGCCAACGGTTACCTCGGCAACCACCTTGACGTCGTCGACCTCGATGGCACGCAGGGCCACCTTGCCGTCGTCGATCAGCAGGGCATCGCCCACGTTGACGTCCTGGGTGAGGCTCTTCAGTGTGGTGGAGCAGATCTCCTGGGTGCCCGGAACGTCTTCGGTGGTGATCGTGAAGATGTCACCCGCTGCCAAAGCATGCGGTCCGTCAACAAAGCGGCCCAGCCGGATCTTGGGGCCCTGCAGGTCGGCCATGATGGCGACCGGGCGGCCCAGCTCGCCGGCGGCACGCCGGACGTTCTCATAGGTTGAATCATGGACGGTGTAATCACCGTGGCTCATGTTCATGCGGGCAACGTCTACCCCCGCCTCAAGAACTGCAAGCGTGTTCTCATAGCTGGCAATGGCTGGCCCGAAGGTGGCCACTATCTTTGCGCGTCTCATATACCTACCCTAATGGTCTGGTTCTTTTGTTGAGTTGACTTTGAAGTGAACTTCCGGTCGCGATTGATGCCTAAAGAACGGCGATCGCACGGTCGGACGGGGCAACCGGTGCGGGCAGAATGGTGCTGCCCATCAGGAACTTATCGACGGCGGAGGCACACGCCCGGCCCTCGGCGATGGCCCACACAATGAGGGACTGTCCGCGTCCGGCATCACCGGCAACGAAGACAGCTTCCGTGTTGGTCATGTAGGAGCGGTCCCGCGCCACGTTGCCGCGGCCATCGAATTCCGCGTTGACCTGCTCGGTAATGCCTGAAGGCTCAGCACCCGTGAAGCCCAGCGACAGGAAGACGAGGTCAGCGGGAATGATGCGTTCCGTTCCTGCCTTGGGGAGCCGTTTGCCATCCACGAACTCCGTCTCGGCCACCTTGACGCCTGTCAGCTTGCCGTTCTCGCCTACGAACTCGACCGTGGACGCCAGGTAGGTGCGTTCGCCACCTTCCTCGTGCGCGCTAGCCATTTCGAACAGCGTAGGGAATGTCGGCCACGGCTGGTGAGCGGCACGCTCGGCCGGAGGCTGCTGGCCGATAGCCAGCGTGGTGACCGAGGCTGCCTGCTGCCGGTGTGCTGTTCCCAGGCAGTCGGCACCTGTATCGCCACCGCCGAGGATCACTACGTGCTTACCGCGGGCATCAATCAGGTCCGGGACGGCCTCCCCGGCAACCATGCGGTTGGCGGGAACCAGGTAATCCATCGCAAAGTGCACACCGTCCAGCTCGCGGCCGGGGATGGGCAAGTCACGCGGAACGGTCGCTCCGGTGGCCACCACCACTGCATCGTAGCGCCGGCGCAGCTGTTCCCAGGTGACGTCGGTGCCTACCGCGACGCCGGTACGGAATCGGGTGCCTTCGGCCTTCATCTGCTGGACGCGGCGGTCCACCAGCTCCTTTTCCATCTTGAAATCGGGAATGCCGTAACGGAGCAGGCCGCCGATTTTGTCGTCCCGTTCGTACACGGCGACGGTGTGTCCCACCCGGGTGAGCTGCTGTGCCACTGCCAGCCCCGCCGGGCCGGAACCAACCACGGCGACGGTCTTGCCGGTGAGCCGCGCGGGCGGCAGCGGGTACACCCAGCCGTTGTCGTAGGCCTCGTCAATGATCGAGTTCTCCACCTGCTTGATGGTCACTGCGGGCTGGTTGATCCCCAGCACGCAGGACGCCTCGCAGGGTGCCGGGCAGAGCCGGCCGGTGAACTCAGGGAAGTTGTTGGTGGCATGCAGCCGCTCAATTGCTTCCTGGCCCTTGTCCCGCCACATCAGGTCGTTCCATTCAGGAATGAGGTTACCCAGCGGGCACCCCTGGTGGCAGAACGGAACGCCACAGTCCATGCAACGGCCGGCCTGGCTTCTCAGGACACCCTTCTCCTGCGCTTCGTACACTTCCTTCCAGTCCATAATGCGGACGGGAACAGGACGCCGCGGCTGGGTTTCGCGCTGACGTACTTTGAGAAATCCGCGTGGATCAGCCACCGGTTACCTCCAGGATTCGAGACCAGACTTCTTCGCCATCGGGGTCCAGGCCCTCTGCGATGGCGTCAAGCCGTGTTTGAAGCACGGCCGCGTAGTCCCGCGGCAATACCTTGGTAAGACGGGCAGCAGTGTCGTCGAAGTTCTCCAACAGCTGCGCCGCCAGGGCGGACTCGGTTTCCTCAACGTGCTTGACCAGCAGGCCGTGCACGATGTCCCGGTCCTCGGCGTCAAGTTCGCGGAGCTGAAGTTCGCCCGACTGCAACGCGTCCTTGTTGACCTTCGTTTCCTGCAGGTCCAAGACATAGGCAGTTCCGCCGGACATCCCCGCACCGAAGTTGCGGCCCGTCCGTCCGATGATCAGGGTCTGCCCGCCGGTCATGTATTCGCAACCATGGTCCCCAATGCCTTCGACGACGGCAGTGGCACCGGAATTACGCACCAGGAAGCGTTCGCCCACCTGGCCGCGGAGGAACAGCTCGCCGCTGGTGGCGCCGTAGCCGATGACGTTGCCGGCAATGACGTTGCGCTCAGCGGCGAAGACGTTGCTTCGGTCCGGCCGGACGATAATCCGTCCGCCGGACAAGCCCTTGCCCACGTAGTCGTTCGAATCGCCGAAGAGCCGCAGCGTGATGCCCGCGGGCAGGAAGGCGCCCAGCGACTGGCCGGCCGTGCCGTTGAGGGTGATATCGATGGTGTTGGTTGCCAGCACGTCTGTGCCGAACGTCTTGGTCACCACGTGGCCCAGCATGGTACCCACCGAGCGGTCCGTGTTGATCACGTCAACCTGGATCCGTACAGGACTGCGGTCCGTGAGGGCCTCGGTGGACATGCTGATGAGCCGCTGGTCGAAGTGCTTGTCCAGCTCGTGGTTCTGGGTGGTCAGGTTCCGCAAGGGGGCGTCATCGTCGAATTCGAGCCCGTGCAGGATCGGATCCAGGTCCAGCCCTTCGGCCTTCCAGTGGTTGATCGCTTCACGGGTGTCCAGCATCTCGGCGTGGCCGATTGCCTCTTCGATGCTCCGGAACCCGAGTTCGGCGAGGATCTCGCGGACCTCTTCGGCCAGGAATTCAAAGAAGTTGACCACGAATTCGGGCTTGCCGTTGAACCTGGAACGCAGCTCCGGGTTCTGCGTGGCTACACCAACGGGGCACGTATCCAGGTGGCAGACGCGCATCATGATGCAGCCGGAGACCACCAGCGGCGCAGTGGCAAAACCGAATTCCTCGCCACCGAGGAGGGCAGCGATAACAACATCACGGCCGGTCTTGAGCTGGCCGTCCACCTGCACCACCACGCGGTCGCGCAGCCCGTTGAGCATCAGCGTCTGCTGGGTCTCGGCCAGGCCAAGCTCCCACGGGACGCCGGCGTGCTTGAGCGAGTTCAGCGGTGATGCACCGGTGCCGCCGTCATGGCCGGACACCAGTACGACGTCGGCCTTGGCCTTGGTCACGCCGGAGGCCACCGTGCCGATCCCCACTTCAGAGACCAGTTTGACGTGCACCCGGGCCGAGGGGTTGGCGCGCTTGGCGTCATAAATGAGCTGCGCGAGGTCCTCGATCGAGTAGATGTCGTGGTGCGGGGGCGGGGAAATCAGTCCGACGCCGGGGGTCGAGTGCCGTGTCCGAGCCACCCAGGGGTAGACCTTTTGTGCCATCAGCTGGCCGCCCTCGCCGGGCTTGGCACCCTGCGCCATCTTGATCTGGATGTCGTCGGCGTTGCTCAAGTACAGACTGGTGACGCCGAAACGTCCGGAAGCGATCTGCTTGACCGCGGAGCGGCGCTCGGGATCGAGAAGCCTGTCCACATCCTCGCCGCCTTCGCCGGTGTTGGACTTGCCGCCCAGCCGGTTCATGGCAATCGCCAGGGTTTCGTGCGCTTCCTTGGAGATGGAGCCGTAGCTCATGGCACCCGTGGAGAAGCGTTTGACGATGCTGGAGACGGGCTCCACTTCCTCAAGCGGGACTGACGGACGGTGCCCGGTCTTGAACTTCAGCAGGCCGCGGAGGGTCATCAGGTTCTCGGACTGGTCGTCCACTCCCCTGGTGTAAGCCTTGAAGATGTCATAGCGGCGTTCGCGGGTGGCGTGCTGCAACCGGAAGACCGTCTCCGGGTTGAACAGGTGCGGTTCGCCGTCACGACGCCACTGGTATTCCCCGCCGCTGTTCAGCGGCTGGTGCGGAAGCTCGATGCCGTCTTCCGGGTAAGCCGTCCGGTGCCGGGCAAGCACCTCGGCAGCAATGACATCAAGGCCGACGCCGCCCAGCTGGGAGTGGGTGCCGGAGAAGAACTCGTCCACCAGTTCCTGGCCGAGGCCGAGGGCTTCGAAGGTCTGCGCGCCGGTGTAGGAGGCCACGGTGGAGATGCCCATCTTGGACATGATCTTCAAGACGCCCTTGCCAAGGCCCTTGATGAGGTTGTAGACGCCATCCTGCGGCGTGACACCAGTGACGTCACCGCACGCGATGAGCTGCTCCACGGATTCCATGGCCAGGTACGGGTTCACTGCCGAGGCACCGTAACCGACCAGGACCGCGACATGGTGCGTCTCGCGGACGTCGCCTGCCTCCACGACCAGGGCCGTCTTGGTGCGGTTGGCGCTGCGCAGCAGGTGGTGGTGCACCGCGCTGACCAGCAGCAGCGAAGGGATAGGTGCCCACTGGGCGCTGGAGTCACGGTCCGACAGAACGATGTACTGGACACCGCGGTTAATCGCTCCGGACACCTGCTCGCAGATTTCCGTGAGCCGGGCCCGCAGGGCTGCCTCGCCGCCCTCGGGACGGTAGAGGCCCCGAACCTTCATGGCGACGCGGTCGCCGTCGGCGTTTTCGATATTGGCAATCTTCGCCAGCTGATCGTTATTGATCACCGGGAAGGGCAACGAGACCTGCGGCTGCCTGACCTGGTTGGTGTCCAGCAGGTTGCCGTTAGGGCCGATGGCACACGTCAGGGACGTGACCAGTTCCTCCCGGATGGCATCCAGCGGTGGATTGGTGACCTGCGCGAAGGACTGCACAAAGTAGTCAAAGAGCAACCGCGGGCGCTTTGAAAGGACGGCAACGGGAGTGTCCGAACCCATCGCGCCAAGCGGCTCGGCCCCGGTGCGGGCCATCGGACCCAAGAGGATCCGCAGTTCTTCCGTGGTGTAGCCGAAAGTGCGCTGGCGGATGTTTACCGAGGCCGCGGTGTGCACCACGTGCTCGCGTTCCGGCAGATCCTTGAGGTCAATGAGGTTTTCCTCGACCCAATCAGCCCAGGGGTTCGCAGCTGCAACCTCGGCCTTAACCTCGGCGTCGCTGATGATGCGGCCGGCATCGGTATCGACCAGGAACATCCTGCCCGGCGAAACCCGGCCCTTTTTGACCACCTTGGAGGGTTCGACGTCGATGACGCCAACTTCCGAGGCGAAGACAATCAGGCCGTCTTCGGTGATCCAGTACCGGCCCGGACGGAGCCCGTTGCGGTCCAGGGTGGCGCCCACGAGGTTGCCGTCGGTGAAGGAAACAGCAGCGGGCCCGTCCCACGGCTCCATCAGGAGGGAGTGGTATTCGTAGAATGCGCGGCGTGCAGGATCCATCGTGGCGTGGTTTTCCCAGGCCTCGGGGATCATCATCATGATGGCGTGCGTGATGGGACGGCCGGACAGCCAGAGCAATTCGGCAACTTCATCGAAGGACGCAGAGTCAGAGGCACCAGGAGTGCAGATCGGGAAGAGTTCCTCGGGAGCATCACCCAGCAACGGACTGGCCAGCTGGGACTGGCGGGCGCGCATCCAGTTGCGGTTGCCCTTGACCGTGTTGATTTCGCCGTTGTGGGCGATAGTCCGGAACGGCTGCGCCAGCGGCCACGACGGGAAGGTATTGGTGGAGAAGCGGGAGTGGACAATCGCCAGTTTGGTCTTGAACCGCTTGTCCGAAAGGTCCGGGTAAAACGGCTCCAGCTGCGCGGTGGTCAGCATTCCCTTGTAGACGATGGTCCGGGAGGACAGCGACGGGAAGTACACGCCGAACTTATTCTGCGCGCGCTTGCGGATCCGCCAGGCCTTGGCGTCCAGGTCATTGCGTTCCAGGTGTTCGCCGGTTGCCGAGGCAAGGAACAGCTGGGAAAAGTACGGCATGCAGGCGCGGGCCATGGCGCCCACCAGGTCGGCAACGATCGGTACCTCGCGCCAGCCCAGGACGGTCAGCCCTTCATCCGCGGCAAGGCTTTCGATTCCGGCCTTGGCAGCTTCAGCCTCACGGGCCTCGGCCGGCAGGAATGCTGTGCCCGCGGCGTACTGCCCGGGAGCCGGGAGCTCAAATGCGGTGACAGCACGGAAGAATTCGTCCGGGATCTGCATCAGGAGGCCGGCGCCGTCGCCCGTGCCCTCGTCGGCGCCAACGGCACCGCGGTGTTCGAGGTTACGGAGGGCCGTCAGCGCGGCATCAACAATGTCGTAGCCGGGTTCGCCGCGAAGCGTGGCGATGATGGCCAGGCCGCAGGCGTCCTTTTCATTGTCCGGGTTATAGAGCCCCGAAGCCTCAGGAAGTGCCGCAAAGCGTTTGAACGGCGACATGGCAGCCTCAGGCCGGTCTGGTTCAGACCAACTGGGGCTGTGAAGAGTTTGGGTCATGGGAGACGTCCTTCCTCCTGATCGTGCGTATGGAAGGGACAACACTGGCCCCACTCAGAGCGCCTATAGGGGGGCACAACAAGTGTTAGTTACTCGAATTGTAGGTCAGGAGGCCCTGCGCAACGAAGAGTTACGTTGGACTCCTGGCCCAAGGCCCCGCCGTCGGCTCCTCTAAGCTTCCGGGTGGGCCCTGCTGCCACAACGTTGTGGAACGGGTGCTGGCGAGTGATAACTCCGCTGCCCTGGTGACGGTGCTGGCCTATTTGGTCCGGCCAGCGCCCGGTGTGGTCCCTGCGGCGTCATCACGGGCATCTCCGGGTGCCGGTGCTGCAGGCTTCGGTTCGCCTTCCGTTGGTTCGGAAGACACGCCTGTGCCGCTTTGGTTATCTGGGAGATTATCACGCGGGCCGGTGTCGGAGACACCACCTTCCGTATCCCGGACCGGTTCGTCGGTTGTGGCCGGTTCATGACCTGGAAGGTAGACCGTATCGGGGTCAGGGCGTTTGCGGTAGCGGAGGACCACAAAGATCGCGATGGCAACCAGGAAAACGACGATGCTGGTCCAGACGTTGAGCCTGGCGGTGATCCCGAAGAGGGCGACCTGCTCGGCGTCGTCTATCCGCATGGCTTCGATCCAGACCCGGCCCAGGGTGTAGTACACCGCATAGAGCCAGAAGAGCCGGCCGTGCCGGAAGGCAAAGCGCCGGTCGAGGGCCAGGAGGATGACGACGCCCGCGATGTTCCACAGCGATTCATAGAGGAACGTGGGGTGGAACAGGGTGTCCGCCGGCGCTCCTGCCGGGAAGTTGGCGTTGTCCGCATCAATCTGCAGACCCCACGGCAAAGTGGTGGGACCGCCGAAAAGCTCCTGGTTGAAATAATTTCCCCAGCGGCCCAGCGCTTGGGCCAGCAGAAGTCCGGGCGCCGCGGCGTCCAGGAAGGCAGGCAGTTTGACGCCTGCACGCCGGCAACCGATCCAGGCTCCGAGAACGCCAAGCACCACCGCGCCCCAGATACCCAGGCCACCCCTCCAGAGCTGTGGAATCAGGGAGAGATCTCCGGTGCCGTCAAACCCCGGCCCGAAGTAGGCGTCAGGGGAGGACACCACGTGATAAAGCCGGCCGCCGATGATCCCGAACGGGATCGCCCAGATCACGATGTCCCAGATGCTGCCTTCAGGACCGCCACGGCGTGACCAGCGGCGGGAAGTCAGCCACAGCCCCGCCACGATTCCGGCCAGGATGCACAAGGCATAGGCGTGGATGCGCAGGGACCCCCACGGCAGCGGAATGTCGAAGCCGGACCAGCCGGGGCTGGGGATGCTTGCCGGCACCATGGCCGCTGCGAATTGGAGGGTCTCCATGGTTTTAAGCCTCTTCCCGGCTGAGTCCTGTGCTGAGTTCCTTGGTCAGCGTTGCCACCGCGTCCACGCCGCCATCACGGATGGCTGCAACAAGCGCGGTCCCGACGATCACTCCGTCAGCGTACGCTCCGATCTCCCGCACGTGGGCGGCGTTGGAGACTCCCAGGCCGACGCAGACGCGCTCGGCGCCGGCAGCGTGGGTGTCGGCCACGAGCTGTTCCGCGCTGCTGCTGACGTCCTGGCGGGTTCCGGTGACCCCCATGATGGAGACGGCGTAGACAAAGCCGCGGCTGGCTTCCACGGTCTTGGTGAGGCGTTCCGGTGTGGAGGATGGGGCCACCAGGAAGACCCTGTCCAGTCCGTACTTGTCGGAAGCCGCGAACCACTCGGAAGCTTCATCCGGAATGAGGTCCGGCGTGATGAGCCCGGCACCGCCGGCCTCAGCCAGCTGGCGGGAAAACTCCTCGACACCCATCCGCACCACAGGGTTCCAGTAGGTCATGACCAGGACGGCGACGTCGGTAGCAGACGTGATCCCACGCACGACGTCGAAGACGCTGGCTACGCGGAAACCGTTCGCAATTGCCTCGGTGGTGGCGGCCTGGATGACTGGGCCGTCCATGACCGGATCCGAATACGGAATTCCAATCTCGATGATGTCGGCGCCGTTGTTGGCCATGGCGATCCCGGCGTCGATGGTTGCCTGTACGTCCGGGTAACCGGCGGGCAGGTAGCACACCAGGGCCGGGCGCCCGGCCGTGCGTGCACGGTCGATGGCAGCGGCGGACTTGCTCACAGGCTGTTCGGTCATCAGTTGCGGTCCTTGCTGCTGGGGTTGGCCGGGCTGGTCGCCGGCACGGCCTCGGTCTCGGCGCTGTCGGTGGGGCCCTTGGGCTTGCGGGTGGAAAGGTTGGTGCCCTTCACCTTGCCTTCATCATCGAGCATGTCGAACCACTCGGCTGCGGTCTCCACATCCTTGTCGCCACGGCCGGAGAGGTTGACGATGATCACGACGTCGGACGGGCCCGCCTTGCCCTCGGTCAGGCGCTGCCCCACCTTGATGGCGCCCGCAAGGGCATGGGAGGACTCGATGGCGGGGATGATGCCCTCCGTCCGGCACAGCAGTTTGAAGGCGTCCATGGCTTCGGCATCGGTGATGGGCTCGTAGCTGACCCGTCCGATGTCTGCGAGATAGGCATGTTCCGGACCAACGCCCGGGTAGTCCAGGCCTGCCGAAATGGAGTGCGATTCGATGGTCTGTCCGTCGTCGTCCTGCATCAGGTAGGAGCGCGCGCCATGCAGGACGCCGGGTTTGCCCAGCGTGATGGTGGCCGCGTGCCGGCCGGTGTCCACGCCGTCGCCCCCTGCCTCGAAGCCGTAAATCTTGACCTCGGGATCATCGAGGAACCCATGGAAGATGCCGATGGCGTTGGAGCCGCCGCCAATACAGGCGCAGACAGCATCCGGCAGCTTGCCGGTCTGGTCCAGGATCTGTGCGCGGGCTTCCTCGCCGATCACCTCGTGGAAGAAGCGCACCATGGCCGGGAAGGGATGCGCTCCGGCCGCGGTACCCAGCAGGTAGTGCGTGGTGTCCACGTTGCTGACCCAGTCCCTGAGGGCATCGTTGATGGCGTCCTTGAGGGTCTGGGAACCATTGGTGACAGGAACCACCGTGGCGCCAAGCAGCTGCATGCGGGCAACGTTCAGCGCCTGCCGGCGGCAGTCCTCGGCACCCATGTACACAACGCATTCAAGTCCCAGCAGCGCTGCGGCAGTGGCGCTGGCAACGCCGTGCTGGCCGGCTCCGGTCTCGGCGATAATCCGGGTCTTGCCCATGCGCTTGGCCAACAGGGCCTGGCCCAGCACGTTATTGATCTTGTGCGAGCCGGTATGGTTCAGGTCCTCCCGCTTGAGGAAGATCCGGGCGCCGCCGGCCTGCTCCGAAAAGCGCTTGGCCTCGGTGAGCAGGGAGGGCCGTCCCGAGTAGTTCTTGTTCAGCTCGGCGATCTGGGCCAGGAATTCGGGGTCGGCCTTGGCCTTGTCGAAGGTGTCTTCCAGCTCATCCAGTGCGGCAATGAGTGATTCAGGCATCCAACGGCCGCCATAGCTGCCGAAATAGGGGCCCGGCGCACTCTTGAGGGAGGTCCGTCCCTGCAGAAAATCTTCCGCTGCATCGTTGCCAGCGCTGCCAGCGTTGCCTGTTGGTGCGTCAACCATCAGTCTCACCGTCCTGTTCCAGTTGATCGTCAAAATGTTGTGGCAGCGTGCCGCGATACGGACCCGGCTGCCGGAGGAAAGCAGCTACGCTGCAGTCCCCGGGGCTTGTTCAGGCGCGGGCCGCGATAGCAGCCGCGCCGGCACTGGCGAATTCGGCAATGCGCGCACGCGGTGTCGCGTCGCTGACCAGGGCCTCCCCCACCAGGATGGCGTTGGCGCCGTTGCCGGCGTAGTGCCGCACGTCATCAGCGTCGCGGACGCCGGACTCGGCGACCACCACTGCCTCGGCCGGAATGGACCCGGCGAGGCTGGCGAAAACGGAACGGTCGACGTCGAGGGTTTTGAGGTTACGTACGTTGACTCCGATGATCCGGGCCTCGGCAGCAATGGCGCGCTCAATTTCCCGGGCGGTATGGGTTTCCACCAGGACGTTCATGCCCAGCTCATGGCTCAACGCGCTGAATTCCTGCAGCTGGGCGTCGGACAGCGAGGCCACAATGAGCAGAATAAGGTCCGCTCCGTGGGCCCGTGCTTCCCAGATTTGGTATTCGTCCAGCGTGAAGTCCTTGCGCAGCAAGGGTACGTCCACCCGGGAGCGCACGGCGTCCAGATCAGCCAGCGAGCCGTGGAAGCGGCGCTGTTCCGTCAGGACGCTGATAACTGCAGCGCCGCCGCCGGCGTACTGGGCAGCAAGCGAGGCCGGATCGGAGATCGCGGCCAGCGCACCTTTTGACGGGCTGCTCCGCTTGATCTCCGCGATGACCCGGAGCTCGTTGCGGGGCTGCAGCGGACCTCCCAAGGCAGCCCAGGCATCCCGGGCAGGAGCAGCTGCGGCGGCCCTGTCCTTGAGTTCAGCCAGCGATACCAACCGCTGCCTGGCCTCCATATCCTCCCTGACACCGGCGTTGATGTCATCGAGAACAGTTGCCATCAGTGGCCGGAGTTTTTCAGCTTGCTGCCGCCGACGCCGTAGCCCACCTTGCGAAGGATGTAGCCGACGATCAGGCCGACGAACATCACGGCAATTCCGGCAACGAAGATCGGGGTGCTGGCGATTACGAAGGCGATCGAGGCAATCAAACCGCCCGCCAGCATGATGAACACACAAGTCCAGGCCGCCGGGCTGTTACCGTGGCCGATTTCAACACTGTGATCGACGCCGTGCACGGTCTTCGCCGACTGGTTGGTGGTGGACGCGGAAACAGGGGCTTTGCTCATGGAAATCTCCTCAGGATGAATACTGCTTACATTCTGCCATTTTTTGTACCGTGCATGGTGACGGGCGGTGCTGCGTGATCGGCTGCGCCAGGGGCGCCCGGTTGTGCCGCAGGGGATCAGGTGGGGTCGTCGCCCCGCGACAACCGGTCCCAGGTGTCAATGTTGTCCACAGGCCCGCTGGGCGCTGCTCCACCCGTGGCGGGTTTCGCATCGAAGCGGGTGCGCGTCTTCCAGAACCGGCCGGCAGGAACCAGCACCAGGGCAACACAATCGAGAAGGACGCCCGTCACAATAGCCAGGACCGGGAAGACGGACACACTGACCTCGGCCGTGCCGCCGGAAACTCCTGTTGCTTCCGCAATGGCCCCCTGGGCGGCGGCCAGCGGATCAGCCAAAACAGTACCCGCGGCAGCCACAATGCCTCCGGCAGCGAGGACTATCAGGCCGGCAATAACCCAGCGGCCCACTCGCCCCGCTATGGAAGCGGCGATGCCTCCGGCCAAGGCAACAAGTGCCAGCGCTGTCACCGCGGTGGCCGCCTTGTTTCCGGTCACCGCTAGTTCGGAGCCGAGCCCCTGGCCCAACTGCCCGGGATCAAGCTGTACGGTCAGCCAGGTCTGGGTTGTTGTGCCAAAAGCTGCCAGCGCCAGGAGCGTGACCGCAAGGACCAGGAACGGCCGGCGGGCCCAGCGTGGCGGAGCCGCATTCTTGGCCTGGACGGCGCCGGGCACTATTCCACCGCCCGCGAGTCTGATGCCCCGGCAGGATCCCGGATCAGCACGGACTCCGCCGTGATGTCATGCAGGGAACCGGCAGTGTGTACGGCGCGCAGGGGTGCGGCTGCCTTGTTGACTGTTTCAAGGGCCTCTGCCGGATTGCTGGAATCAGCAACGATGCCGCCCCCTGCCTGAACGTAGGCGCGGCCTTCACGCAGCAGCGCGGAGCGGATGGCGATGGCCATGTCCATGTTTCCTGCGAAGTCCAGATAACCGACGACACCGCCATAGATTCCACGGCGGTGCGGTTCCAGCTCATCCAGGAGCCGCAGCGCGCGGGGCTTGGGTGCTCCGGAGAGCGTACCTGCAGGGAACGTCGCCTTCAGGACGTCGTAGGCACTGGCTCCCGGGGCAAGCTTGCCCACGACAGTGGAGACGAGGTGCATGATGTGGCTGAAGCGTTCTACTTCCATGAACTGCGAAACGTCGACGGTGCCGGCCACGCAGACCTTGGACAGATCATTGCGGGACAGGTCCACCAGCATCAGGTGCTCCGCCCGTTCCTTCTGGTCCGCCAGGAGTTCCTCGGCCATTGCCTTGTCTGCCTCAACAGTCTTGCCACGCGGCCTGGACCCAGCGATGGGGTGGGTGATGACGTCGTCGCCGGTCACCGTGACCAGTGCCTCCGGTGAGGATCCAACAATGGAATACTCCCGGCCATCGGCGTCGGCCAGGCTGAAGATGTACATATA
This sequence comes from Pseudarthrobacter sp. TRD_SC_9, assembly GCF_055361265.1. Lineage (NCBI taxonomy): Bacteria > Bacillati > Actinomycetota > Actinomycetes > Micrococcales > Micrococcaceae > Pseudarthrobacter > Pseudarthrobacter sp. TRD_SC_9. The sequence goes on along the minus strand of NZ_CM143956.1, from coordinate 1,804,281 downwards.
GGGGCTCGGGTTGGTATTTCTCAACACGCGGTAGACGTCCAGCGCAGAGCCCCCGCACTCCATCTCGAAGCGCCGGGAGATGACAACCTGGAACACCTCGCCGTCTACGATGGCTTCCTTGCCCCGGTCCAGGGCTGCAAGGTACTCGGTTTCATCCCAGCGTTCCTGCACGCTTGAAGCGAAATCCGCACCCTGGGGATCCAGCACGGACACCGGCTGCCGGACGGGCGTGGCTACCTGCTCAAGCATGGATTTGATGCGCGCAACCGCGTCATGCCAGGCGTCGTCGACGCGTTCTGAAGTGTCGTCAAAATTGATCGCATTGGCGATCAGCATGACGGTTCCGTCCACATTGTCGTGCACGGCCATATCGGTGACGAGGTTGAGAGCCAGCTCCGGCAGATGAAGGTCATCTTCCGGAGGGCTGGTCAGTTTCTCCCAGTGCCGTACCGACTCCCAGCCCAGGAAGCCGACCAGTCCCGAGGTGAAGGGCGGGAGGCCCTCAAAGCGTTCTGTCTGCAGCGCCGCGATAGTATCCCGGACAGCGTCCACGGGGTTACCATCCACGGGGACGCCGGCAGGCGGCTCGCCCAGCCAGTACGCGGCTCCATCCTTGGTGGTGAGCGTGGCCCGGGACCTGGCGCCGATAAACGAGTAGCGCGACCATGCTCCGCCCGCTGCCGCTGATTCCATCAGGAACGTTCCCGGCTGGCCCTGCGCCAGTTTGCGGTACAGTCCGATGGGGGTCTCAGCGTCCGCCAACACCTTCAAGTGGACAGGGATGACCCGCCGGGTCGCGGCCAGTTCACGAAACTCCGCCAGCCCAGGGCTGATGATTCCAAGGTCCTGCATAGCTGTGCTTCCGCCTGTTCTTGTCATGCTGTTTGAAGTGCCGCTCAGAGGTGCCTTGCGAGGCTGTCAGGCCCGCCGGCCGGCCGTGGCACCAAGATCCCGGCCGTCGAAGCAGGTCCGGGTGCCCGTGTGGCAGGCAGCGCCGATCTGGTCCACGCGGACCAGAAGGGCGTCGCCGTCGCAGTCAAGGGCAACGGACTTGACCCATTGCACGTGGCCGGAGGTGTCGCCCTTGCGCCAGTACTCCTGACGGGAACGCGAATAGAACGTAACGCGGCCGCTGCTCAAGGTCCGGCTCAAGGCTTCGTCGTCCATCCAGCCCAGCATCAGGACCTCGTTGGTGTCGAACTGCTGGACGATCGCAGCGACGAGCCCTGCGGCGTCACGCTTCAGGGCACCGGAAATGGCATCCGGAAGGGCACCGGGCAGGGTGCCGCCGGGAGAATTACTGGGGGCGGGTTGCTCTGACATCAGCTCAAGTCTAGTGCCTTGCCTGGCGGCGCCCGCCGCTGCACATCTGCGGCCTTCTCGTGCTAGTTTCACAAGTGATGCATTTCGTCGACCCGTCCCGAGAAGTCCTGGCCGAAACCCTCCTTGCGGCCGGACCTGACTCCCCCACGCTCTGCGCCGGGTGGCAGACCCGCGATCTTGCGGCCCACCTTTACCTTCGCGAACGCAAAATCGCCGTCGGACTGGGCCTTGTCTTCAAAAGCCTCGCAAAGGCTTCCGAGGCCGCCACCAGCAAGCTGGCCGATGAATCAGCCTCCGTTGAGGAGTACACGCGCCTGGTCAACAGCTTCCGCGCCGGGCCTCCGGCGTTGTCGCCCATGAACATCAAGGCCCTCGACGAAAGCGCCAACCTCATCGAGTATTTCGTGCATACCGAGGACGTCCGGCGCGCCGGCGACAGGTGGGCGCCCCGGGCCCTCGACGAGGCCTACTCCGATGCGTTGTGGGCGGAATTGATCAAACGCGCAGCCATCCTGTACCGCGGCGTGGACCTTGGCATCGTCCTGGTCCGGCCCTCCGGTCCCCGTCACGTCGCCAAGCGGGCACCTGTATCAGTGGCGATCGTTGGCGAACCCGGCGAACTCCTCATGCATGCCCACGGCCGGACGCAGCACGCCCTGGTGACCTTCGAAGGCCAGCCGGACGCCGTCGCGCTGTTGCAGTCAGCCGAAGTCGGCCTGTAGGTCCGGAATATTGAGGTTTCGAGGTTTCGACAAGCTCAACCACCGGTGATCGAGCTCAACCACCGGTGATCGAGCTTGTCGAGATTCCTCCAACCACCGAAACCCTTAACGGACCTCGAAGCCCGCAGCCCTGATAGCATCCTTGACGTGGGACATCATGTTGTCCGGTCCCCAGTGGAAGATCGACGCCGCAAGCACGGCGTCTGCGCCGGCTTCCACCGCCGGCGGAAAGTGTGCCGGTTCCCCAGCACCGCCGGAAGCAATGATGGGCACCTTGACGGCAGCCCGCACGAGGCGGATCAGTTCCAGGTCGAAGCCGTCCTTGGTGCCGTCGGCATCGATGGAATTCAGGAGAATCTCCCCCACGCCCCGGTCAGCGGCCTCGCGGGCCCAGGCAACAGCGTCGATCCCGGTCCCCTGCCGTCCACCGTGGGTGGTGACCTCGAATCCGGATGGCGTGGGCGCAGAGCCGGGCCTGGTTCGGCGGGCGTCAACGGAGAGCACCAGGACCTGGGAACCGAAGTGCCGGCTGATCTCGTCGATGACGTCCGGGCGTGCGACCGCTGCGGTGTTAATGGAGGCCTTGTCTGCACCGAAACGCAGGAGCTTGTCCACTTCCGCCACTCCCCTGACCCCGCCGCCTACGGTCAGCGGGATGAAGACTTCCTCCGCGGTGCGGCGGACGACGTCGAAGGTGGTTTCGCGGTTTCCTGAGGACGCCGTGACGTCCAGGAAGGTCAACTCGTCCGCACCGGCGTTGTCGTAGCGGTGCGCCAGTTCCACCGGATCGCCGGCGTCGCGGAGGCCCTCAAAGTTGATGCCTTTCACAACCCGGCCCGCGTCAACGTCCAGGCAGGGAATGACGCGTACGGCTACAGCCATGTGCTTCTCCTTGAAGTCAGCAGGATTTCAGTGCTCAGATCCGGCAGGCGTGGATGCTGCTGACCAGGATGGCACGGGCACCCAGATCGTAAAGTTCGTCCATGATGCGGTTGGTTTCCTTTTTGGGGACCATGGAGCGCACGGCCACCCATTCCGAGTCGCGCAACGGCGAGACGGTGGGCGATTCCAGTCCGGGAGTCAGCGCTGCCGCCTGCTCCACGAGTTCCTTGCGGATGTCGTAATCCATCAGCACATACTGCCGGGCCACCAGCACGCCCTGCAGGCGGCGGATCAGGACCTCGATCTCCTTGGCGGTGCCGTTGGCGGCTCCGCCTTGGCCGGTGCGCCTGATCAGCACGGCCTCGGACTTGAGGATGGGCTCCCCAAAGATTTCCATCCCGGCGGCTTTGAGCGTGTTCCCGGTTTCCACGACGTCGGCAATCGCGTCCGCGACACCCAGCCGCACCGATGACTCTACGGCGCCATCGAGCCGGACCACCTGCGCGTTGATGCCCCGTTCTTCCAGGTAGCCGCGGAGCAGACCGTCATAGCTGGTTGCCAGGCGCTTGCCTTCCAGCTGTTCGACGCCGGCAAAGTCGCCGATGGGGCCGGCGAACCGGAAGGTGGAGGCGGCAAAGCCCAAGGGGAGCAGTTCCTCTGCTTCAACCTCGGCATCCAGAAGGAGATCGCGGCCGGTAATGCCGACGTCGAGCGTTCCACGCCCTACGTATACGGCGATGTCGCGGGGGCGCAGGAAGAAGAACTCGATCTCATTGTCCGGATCAACCATGACAAGTTCACGGGTATCGCGGCGCTGGCGGTAGCCGGCCTCGGACAGCATGGCCGAGGCGGCTTCGGACAGTGAACCTTTATTGGGAACTGCTACTCGCAGCATGGGTGCTCTTTTCATTCAGGCGTTTATTGGGGGCAAAAGTGGCCACTCGATGGCAGCGCAGGACATGGCCTTGCGGGTGCCGGGGTGGCTACAGATGCTTGTAAACGTCTTCCAGGGTGAGGCCCTTGGCGATCATCAGAACCTGCAGGTGGTACAGGAGCTGGGAGATTTCCTCGGCTGCGGCGTCATCGGATTCGTACTCTGCAGCCATCCACACCTCGGCCGCTTCCTCGACAACTTTCTTGCCGATGCCGTGGACGCCGGAATCCAATTCAGCGACGGTGCGGGAGCCCTCCGGACGGGAGGCTGCCTTCTCACTCAGTTCAGCGAACAGCGACTCGAAATTCTTCACGCCCTCAAGACTACTTGCTCTGGAGCCAGGCATGCCCGTCCGGCCCCAGCATGACGCCCGACGTGTGACGGACGGCACGCTGGGATCCCGGGGCGGGCACCGGACTGCTATTCGAAGGGCCGGAGCAGGACTGCGGTGGCCAGCGCCGCGGTTACCGCCTCATGACCCTTATCCTCGGAGGAGCCGGGCAGTCCGGCACGGTCCAGCCCCTGCTGCTCGTTGTCGCAGGTGAGCACCCCGAAGCCGACCGGGACGCCCGTATTGACACTGACGTCGGTGAGTCCCGCCGTCGCCGCCTGGCACACATACTCAAAGTGCGGGGTGCCGCCGCGGATGACGACACCGAGGGCCACCACGGCGTCAAAATGTGGTGCCAGCCGTGCAGCGGCGACCGGAAGTTCAAAAGCCCCCGGTACCCGAAACACCGATGGCTCCGTGATTCCAGCTTCGCCGGCAGCGCGCAGGGCGCCGTCCAGCAGCCCGTCCATGATTTCTTTGTGCCAACTCGCCGCGATGATGGCGAGCCGCAGCTGTGACGTTGCGTCGCGGTTCAAAGTGGTGAGGTCGATGGTGGGTGCGCCGTGGCCGCTCATGCTGGATCCTAGCTGGTTGATCTTGTCAGTGGTCAGGGGTGGTACTGGTGCCGCGGCGGACGATGCCGGGCAGTTAGTCCTGTTCGTGCTGGTAAACGGCTGCGGCAGGCCCGGCAACGGCCTGTGCCCCGCCCAGGGTCAGCCGATGATCCATCCGGTCCTTCTTGGTCTGCAGGTAACGGATGTTCTGCTCACGGGACGGAACCTCGGTGGGAACCATCTCCACCACGGTCACGCCGGCCTGTGCCAGCCGGTGTTTCTTATCCGGGTTGTTGCTGAGCAGCCTTACCTCGGTCAGGCCCATTTCCGCAAGGATCTGGGCAGCGGCCGCATACCGCCGCGCATCCACCGGCAGACCCAGCTGCTCATTGGCTTCCACGGTGTCAAAACCTGCCTCCTGCAGGGCATAGGCCTTGATCTTGTTGGCCAGACCGATGCCGCGGCCTTCCTGGCCGCGCAGGTAAACCAGGGTGCCGCCGTGCTTCTGGATCAGCTCCAGGGCGTAAGCCAGTTGCTCACCGCAATCGCAGCGGTAGGAGCCAAAAACGTCTCCGGTGAGGCATTCGGAATGCAGGCGCACCAGCGGTGCCTTGCCGTCCACCGGCGGACGCGGGGAACTTACCGCAAGATGCTCGACGCCGGTTTCGAGGTCTGTCCAGGCCTGCGCCACAAACATGCCGAACTCTGAAGGCAGCTGCACCACCGGACCGCCAAGTACAGGATGCAAGCCACCGCTGGCCTCCTCGGGCACCGGGTACATTGCTGTGGCTTCGTCACCCTCGGCGGCCTGGTCCCTGGTACCGGATACCGTCATTTCTTCTCCTCTTCCGCCGCCGGAGATCCTCCCGGGGATCTTTCCGATGGACTGCTTTCCGCGCCTGCCGGGTAGGTGCCTTCAAGATAGTTTGCCAAAGCCTCGATCGAGATCAAGGGGCAGCCGTGTTCATCGGCGAAAGCCCGCAATCCGTCCAGGCGCATCATTTCGCCGTCGTCGTACACTACCTCAGCGATGACGCCCACCGGTTCCAGGCCGGCAAGCCGGCACAGGTCCACGGCCGCCTCTGTATGGCCCGGACGTTCCCGCACTCCTGCGTCAACCGCCCGAAGCGGAAATATATGCCCGGGGCGGGTCACGTCCCGGGGCGTGCTGGTGGAATCCGCAAGCACGCGGGCAGTGAGCGCCCGGTCGGTAGCCGATATTCCGGTGCTTACGCCGATCGCTGCATCACATGACACTGTGTAGGCGGTGCCCTTGGCATCCTCGTTCACGGCGACCATGGGCGGCAAGGCCAGTGCGTCGGCGCGCTCCCCGCTCAGCGGCACACAGATAACACCTGAGGAGTGCCGGATGGTCCAGCCCATCAGTGCCGGCGTAGCGTGCTGGGCGGCGAAGATGATGTCACCTTCGTTTTCCCGGTCCTCGTTGTCCACCACCAGCACGGGCAATCCTGCCGCGATGGCGCGCACAGCGTCGGCAACTGCGTCCAGGCGCGGCGCGGCCTGGTTCTCTTGGTTCACTGTCTGTGCCGGCACGACGGTACTCACTTACTGTCCGCGGAGGCCGGGCCGAACGCGAGGAGACGCTCGGTGTACTTCGCCAGCACGTCCACCTCGAGGTTAACCCGGCTGCCTGGCGTTTTCCGCCCCAACCCCGTCTCAGCCAGGGTGATGGGAATGAGTCCCACTTCAAACCAGGGTTCGGGCGCAGGCGGTTCGCTGACGGCGGTCACCGTCAAGGAGACACCGTCGATCGCTATAGAGCCTTTTTCGGCGATGTAGCGGGCCAGGTTGGCGGGAACGGCGAACCTGAGGCGGTCCCAGTTGCCTTGCGCTTCCCGCTCCACAAGGTGACCGACGCCGTCAACGTGACCCTGTACAACATGGCCGTCCAGCCGGCCTCCAGCAGGGACGCAGCGCTCCAGGTTAACCGCGTCTCCGGCTGCCAGCTCACCAATGGTGCTGCGCACCAGGGTTTCCCCCATCACGTCGACACTGAATTCCTTGCCGTCAATGGCTGTGGCAGAGAGGCAGACGCCGTTAACGGCGATGGAACCACCCGGCTCGAGTCCATCCGTCAGTCCTGGGGCCCGCAACCTGACGACGGCGCTTTGCCCGCCGTTGCGCTCGACTGCCAGGACCTCGCCCTGTTCAGCAATAATTCCTGTAAACATCATCTGCCTCCAAAGGCTTTTCCCGCGGCGGCGGGAAGTTGTGCTGTGCGTTGTGACTGTTGTGCCGTCTGTTGTGACTCGAGGACTGTGGGCCCCCCGGCCGCTGCGGGCCGCAAATGGAGTTTCAGGTCCCGGCCCAGGTGCTGGACAGCACCACCGTGAGCGGGATCCCAGTCCCAGTGCTGGGCGTCGGCCAGGGTGCTGATGCCAAGTCCGGTAAGCGAGGACGTGCCGGACCCCAGGAGCGTCGGTGCCAGATACACAATCAGCTCGTCCACCAGGCTCGCGGACAGGAACGAACTGAGAATTGCGGAACCGCCCTCGACCATCACATGCCGGGCGCCGGCCTCGTACAACTGCGCCAGCGCCTGGTGGGGATCGCGGGTGGCCAATTGCCTAAACATACCGTCACGTCCACGAATGGCTGCATCGGCGGGAACCTCCCGCAATCCCATGACTGCCCGCAGCGGCTGCTTCCGGATGGGATTCCCGTCAGCGCCACGCGCAGTAAGCCGGGGATTGTCCACCAGCACTGTTCCGGTACCTACCAGGATGGCGTCGATCCTGCCGCGAAGTGCGTGATTGTCCGCCAGCGATTCCGGGCCGGAAATCCATTGGCTGGTCCCATCCTCGGCGGCGATCCGCGCGTCGAGGGTTTGCGCTATGTGAAGGGTTACGAACGGCCGGTTGTCAGCGACCGCCTGGAACCACTGGCGGTTGAGCTCCAGAGCCGCTCCGGCTGCCAGTCCGCTGCGGACCCGCACTCCTGCGGAACGCAGGGTTGCCGCACCTCCGGCTGCGGGGTCGTGGGGATCATCAACGGCATAGACGACGTCCCTGATCCCGGCGTCGATGATGGCCTGGGCGCACGGGGCGGTGCGTCCCCAATGGTTGCACGGCTCCAGCGTGACCATCATGGTGGTGCCTTGCAGGTCCACGCCCGCCTCCAGTGCCCCGGCAATGGCGTCGGCTTCAGCGTGGGGGGTGCCCGCGCCGCGGTGAAAGCCGGCGGACAGCAGCCGGCCGTCCCGGCCAATGACTACAGCGCCCACCAGGGGGTTGGCTCCACGTGGACCTTCTGCCGCCGCCTGGAGTGCTGCCGCCATCGCCGTCGCCTCTGCGGGTGTGAAAGCTGATACGGGGCCGCCGTTCATTTGGCCACCGGTTCCAGCACTGCACTGCCTGCCACGGTTCCGGTGGTACCGGTAGGGCCGGCCGCCGCCTTGGACGCCCGCCTCCAGACAAAGAAGCCGGCAAGTGTGAAGAACCCGTAGAAGAGGTACATCAGGGCGCTGGCGTAGTACCCGGCGCTAAACAGCAGCGGCACGCCGACAATGTCCACCGCCACCCAGATCAGCCAGAACTCCGTCCAACCCCTGGCCATGCCGTAAGTGGCCAGCAGCGATCCCGTAAAGGTCCAGGCATCTGCCCAGACCGGCGGGTAGGAACCGAGCGCATCGAACAGGGGCGTCAGGGCGGCGGTTCCGGCAACCATGGCGAGCACCAGGATGACACGGGTGCGGGTGCCTGCCCAGACGGGAGTGATAGCCGCAGCAGCCGTTGTCGACGGTGCCTGCCGCCGGCTCTCCTGCCAGCGATGCCAGCCATAGGCAGCGACGGCAATGAACATCACCTGTCGGGACGCCTGCCCCCACAAGGTGGCAGGCGTTGCTGATCCGAAAACGTTGCCCAGGAACACCGTCAACAGGAGAAGATTGCCGGCGATGCCCACCGGCCAGGCCCAGACCTTGCGGCGCATGCCGCCAAGCGCACTAGCCAGTCCAAAAATATTTCCCAGCACTTCACGAAGAATCAGGGCAGATCCGCCAACAGGAATCTGAGCTTCGAAGAGCCACCGCAAAAGGTCCACGTGTGTGTCGTTCCTTCCCTCTAGAACCGCGATGGCTCCGGGGGTATACGACAGCGAAATAACCCGACGCAGGCAGCGCGCCGGAAAATACAGCTGTACGTGCTTCTCTCATCCAGACTTTAACTGTCGGTACCGGAGTTTCACCAGTTCAACCGTCCGCCGCAACCTCCACTGGAGGACGCGGCTCGCGGGTCGCGGACTATCACCGCCGGTTCGGACTTACACCGACCCCGGAGCACGTATGTGTCTTGTCATTGTGCCACAACAGGGCAGGCCGGCCGGCTATTCCCGCACCCGAAGCGTAACAAGCCGCACTAGCGGCCCGTCCCGAAACCGGCGCTAACCCCGGCGTCGCGCAGCCGGGTGATCGCGGCAGCTGGATCGTCGGCACCATAGACAGCTGACCCGGCAACAAACACATTTGCCCCCGCCTCTGCGGCGCGAAGGATGGTCTCCTCAGTAATGCCACCATCCACCTGAAGCGCAACAGAGGCACCTGTTCCGTCGATTGCAGCGCGCGCCCGCCGGATCTTGGGCAATGTCAGGTCCAGGAAGGCCTGGCCGCCGAAGCCCGGCTCAACGGTCATGATCAGCAGCATGTCCAACTCCGTCAACATGTCCAGATATGGCTCGACGGCGGTAGTCGGGCGCAGCGCCATGCCCGCCTTTGACCCACGGGAACGAAGCTCGCGGGCCAGTTTCACCGGCGCCAGCGCCGCCTCCGCGTGGAAAGTCACGGACGCCACGCCTGCGTCCGCATATTCGGGAGCCCACCGGTCGGCGTCGGAGATCATCAGGTGCACGTCCAGCGGGATCGGGCTGACTGCCTGGATCCGCTTCACCACGGGAAGCCCCAGGGTCAGGTTGGGCACAAAGTGATTATCCATGACGTCCACATGGACGGAATCGGCGTTGCTGATGCGGGCCAGCTCGGATTCAAGGTTGACGAAGTCAGCGGAGAGGATGCTCGGGTTGATGCAGCATTCGGTCATGTGGCGGCCTTTCGGTCAGGGCTGGGCGTCAGGACTTCAGAGTTTCTTCCGGATAAGGGCGAGGAACATGGCGTCGGTCTGGTGGACGTGCGGCCACAACTGCGCAGTCTGCTCATGACCGGCGTTCAGGGAACCCGGCAGGCTGACGGAATCCAGGACTGCGCCTGCATCCAGCAGTTCCAGGTCCTCGCGCTTCCGGAGGGCATCGCTGACCACGGCAGTGGTCTCCGCTGGGTGTGGTGAGCACGTGACATAAGCCACGACACCGCCCGGGCGGACAGCGTCAATGGCAGAATTCAGAAGTTCGCGCTGCAGCGGGCCAAGGTCCGCCAGGTCCTTTGGGGTACGTCGCCACCGGGATTCCGGGCGCCGGCGCAGGGCACCGAGGCCGCTGCAGGGAACATCAACCAGCACCCGGTCAAAGGTCTCTGCGTAAGCGGTTCCGACATCGCGCCCGTCCCCCGTTCGAACGCTCCAGGTTTCCGCGGGCACGGCGGCCAGAGCCTGGGTCACCAGTTTGGCACGGTGGGGTGCGGGTTCATTGGCCAGCAGCGTTGCTCCGGAGCGACGGGCGAGGGCAGCGAGCAACGCGGCCTTTCCACCAGGCCCGGCACAGAGGTCGAGCCACGCTTCGGGCCTGTTGCCAGAACCATGTTCCGAGCCTGCCTGCGGTTCGATGTCTGCTGCGGCCAGCGCCCGGGCCACCAGCTGGGAACCTACGTCCTGGACCCTGGTGCTTCCTTCGCGGATGGAAGCCAACCGGCCGAGGTCGCCACCGCTGCTGAGTGCGGAGCCCTCCACCAGCTCGCCGGGAGTAGCACCACCTTCGAGGGCCTCATCAAGGCTGCCGAGTCCGGGCAGTGCCACCAGGTTCACCACGGGAGCGGCGTTGTCCGCTTCCAGGAGCTGGTCGATATCGGAGGCCGGCCTGCCGTGGGCTACCAGGGACTGCCGCATGGCGCGGACAATCCACTCCGGGTGGGCAAATTTAAGGGACGCAATCCGTGTTGGATCGGTTTCACCACTGACCAATTCACCGAGCCACTCCTCCATGGTTCGGGCTGCCACCTTCCGGAGCACCGCGTTGACCAGCGCGCCCGGACCGGCGCCAATCACTGCACGGGCAAGCCCCACCGTCTGGTCAAGGGCGGCATGCGCCGGGACGCGCATGGCCAGCAACTGGTGGACACCGATCCGCAAAGCGTCAAGGATCGCGGGATCAAGCTGGTCCAGCGGACGGTCCACGCAGCGGGCCAGGATGGCGTCGTAGGTCCCTTGGCCGCGCAGCGCACCGTAGGTGAGCTCGGTGGCGAAGCCGGCATCCCGCCGGTCAAGGCGGTGGTGGCGGATCCGTGCCGGCAGCACCAGGTTGGCATAAGCATCCTCGGTGGCCACTGCGCGGAGGACCTCAAAGGCCACCAGCCTCGCAGGATCGGCGCGCCGGGTGCGCTGTGACGGAGCGTTTTCGGTGAAGCTGCGCTGGGCGCTGCGGTTGCGTTCCCTGCCCTGGGCATCCCGCCGCGCGCCACCACCCTTGCTGTTGCCGCGCTTCTTGCCGCCGTTGTCCGGACGGCCCCTGCCGCTGTTACGGCCTGACTCTGCAGATCCGCTCATTCGAACACCACGCTTTCATGGGAAGCCATTCCGCGGGCCCAATCAGCCGCGGCCATCATCTTTTTGCCCGCAGGCTGAACCCTGGTTAATTCCACCGGATGGGAGCCCGTGCCCACCAGGACAGCTTTACCGCGGAGTTCAACCCGGCCAGGGGGCAAGTCCCCTGCAGAGGGATCCGGCCTGACTGGTTCGAGTTTGACCCGCTGGCCCGCCAGTGATGTCCAGCCGCCCGGCTCAGGAGTGACACCGCGTACCTGCCGGTCGATAGCCAAGGCAGGCTGCTGCCAGTCAACCCGGCCATCCTCGAGGGAAAGTTTGGGCGCGAGGGTCACGTCGCCCTGCTGCGGCACCGGGCTGGCCTGGCCGGCCTCGATGGCAGACAGTGTCTGGGCCAGCAAAACAGCACCGCTGCGGGACAATCGTTCCAACAGTTCGCCGGAGGTGTCCCTGGGCCCAACTGCCTCAGTGAGTGTTCCGAAGACGGGCCCGGTATCCAGGCCTTCTTCGAGCCTGAACGTGACGGCGCCCGTGACATCATCACCGGCCATGATGGAGCGCTGGACCGGGGCCGCGCCCCGCCAGGCGGGAAGGAGTGAAAAGTGAAGGTTGACCCAGCCGTGCTGCGGAACAGCCAGCGCGGGCCGTGGAATAAGGCCTCCGTAGGCCACAATCGCAGCGATGTCAGGCGCCGTCCCGGCAATCTGTGCCGTCACGTCGGCGTCGACCCGCGCTGCCCTGATGACCGGGATCCCGAGCTCTTCAGCCCGCGCGGCAACCGGCGACGGCGTCAGGACCCGTTCCCGTCCCAGCGGCGCGTCCGGCCGGGTCAGTACAGCGACAACATCGAATCCTGCTTGGACCAGGGCTTCCAGTGAGGGAATAGCCACCGCCGGTGTTCCGGCAAAGAGTACCCTCATGAACCGGCGCCGAAGCTGCCAGCGGCCGGCCCGGAGGTTCCGAAACTTGAACCGACGGTCTTGGCGCGTTCCGACGTCGTGCGTTCTGCAACAGCGGCATAGTTGGCGTTGCGGATGGACCGCAGGGCTGCCTTCCGGTCTTCGCCCTCAAGGCGATCGGTAAAGAGGATGCCATCGAGGTGATCGGTTTCGTGCTGGAAGCAGCGTGCCAGCAGGCCCTCACCTTCCAGTGACACCGGGTTGCCGTGAATGTCGACGCCGGTGACCTTGGTGCTGCGGAAACGCCGGACCGGGAAGCCCAGGCCAGGGATAGACAGACACCCCTCCACCTGGTCCGGCTGGAAATCGTCGCTGTTTTCAAGGACCGGATTAACGATGTGGCCCTCGACACCATCGATCCGGTAGGTGAAGACCCGCTGGCTGATTCCTACCTGCGGCGCTGCCAGACCTGCGCCGTCAACGTCTTCCATGGTTTCCGTCATATCGGCAACCAGCTTGGCCAGCTCGGGCCCAAACTCCGTCACGGGATCAGCCACCGTGCGGAGCACAGGATCGCCGATGATGCGGATAGTAAGAATGGCCATGAAAAGTTAATCCTTAGGGGTGGCGGAATACAGGAGCCAATCCAGTTTAGTTCCTGGCGGATACAGCGGGAGCCCGGCTAGGCCCGGGGACTTCCTGCCGGCACGAAGGCAGGTGGCGCAACGGGCAGCAGGGGGTTGCCCGCGTTAAGCGCATCCGCGGACAGTTCCCAGACGCGGCGCAGGGCGCAGAACTTCCACCAGTAATGCTTCAGGACCTCGGGATTGGCCCGGACCGGGCGGACCTCCGTTTCTCCGATGGCGACGGCCAACAGCAGCGGGGCCTCGCCGTACTTCCAGGCCTCCCACTCGCCCGCGACGCCATCCACCAGGCTTTCTTCCGCCTTCATGCCTGCCACCAACTGCATCACCACTTTTGCGTCGAGTGGTTTGACCGTGCCGTCCCTGCTGGTGCCCTTGGTCTTATAGTCGATCAGGCAGATCCTGCCGTTGATCCTGGCGACGAGGTCCAGGGTGCCCGCGTAACCTACAGTTTGGTTCCAGACGGTGATCTCCGGCGCCAAGGGCTCCACCTGGTAGAGATCCCACCATTCATCGAACCGGGCAGCAAAACCTTCTTCCCCGTTGGCGGCCAGCGCGGCCCGGGCTTCCTTCATGGTGTGCGGACGCCCGAGGGCGCGCAGGGCGACCTGTTCGCAGTAGCCGTGCACACGGTCCCCACGTTTGGCAGCACCATCGCGGTAAGTCTCCGCCGCCTTCGCAGCCCTGTTCACGGCCTGCTTCAACTTGGCCGGACTGCCCAGCGACTCGGCCAGGAGTGGATCCTGCGCCAGTCCGTTAGCGGCCATATAACCGAACCACCCATCAAGGCCGTGAGGCTGCTGGCCAATAACGGTGGTGATGGACGGGACGGTATAGGGCGCGCTGGTGGAGCGCGCGTACATGCGGCCATATTCAGTAGCGTGGGCCAATAACGGAGCGGTCATACAGTGACTCTTTCACAAGGGACTGACAAAAAAACCGGGCACAAAAAAGTCCGCCCGATACTGCAAACAGTAAAAGGCGGACTCTTTGATCGGTGGGCGATACTGGGTTCGAACCAGTGACCTCTTCGGTGTGAACGAAGCGCGCTACCACTGCGCCAATCGCCCTGATGCCTTTGAATGCTAGCTGACCCGGAAGAGTTTTGGAAATCGGGCCGGAACTACCGCGGCGCCAAGGGTCCAGCGCCGGGAAATTACATGGGTGTAATTCGGTTTAGCCGCGGAATTTCAAGGATTTTGGGCCCTTCCGCGACGTAGGAGAGGGCCTGATTTGGAGAATCCGTAAACCTCCTATAGAGTTCTTACTCGTTGGAAAGCGAGGGAATGCCGCCTGCGGCAGTGCACCCGGACTCCAAAATGCGGACGTAGCTCAGCTGGTAGAGCACCACCTTGCCAAGGTGGATGTCGCGAGTTCGAATCTCGTCGTCCGCTCGTAGGACACTGTCAAGGCAAAGGTTCTTCGGGACCAATGCCTACATGGTGGGTTGGCCGAGAGGCGAGGCAGCGGCCTGCAAAGCCGTTTACACGGGTTCGAATCCCGTACCCACCTCGGTGAAAACCATGGTTTCCGGATTACTCCGGTGAGCATTGGGCGATTGGCGCAGCGGTAGCGCGCTTCCCTGACACGGAAGAGGTCACTGGTTCGATCCCAGTATCGCCCACCAGGCAAGGAAACTTGCTTCTTTTGCGGACGTAGCTCAGCTGGTAGAGCACCACCTTGCCAAGGTGGATGTCGCGAGTTCGAATCTCGTCGTCCGCTCTCTGCTGGGGAAAGCAACTGGTTTACGACCGGAACTCCGGGCGATTGGCGCAGCGGTAGCGCGCTTCCCTGACACGGAAGAGGTCACTGGTTCGATCCCAGTATCGCCCACTCCCAATGAGAGCCTCCATCTGATGACGAGAGTCAACAGGATGGAGGCTTTTTTGTGCCTTCCAATTGCCGGTTCGCCGGCAGTCCCATGGTCCCCGTCCTGTTCGCCCTTGGCGCATCCTCATGCCAGTGCACAGAATTCCTTGGCTCCCTGCTGCCCCGGAGCTAGGATCGATTGTGGAGGAGCGAACTGGCTCCGCAACTGAAGGGAGGTGCTCGTGGGACTAATTGACAGTCTTAAGGGCAAGGCTCAGGGTCTCATCCACGGCAATGAACAGGCCATCAAGGATGGAATCACCAAGGCCGGTGACTTCGTCGATTCCAAGACCGGCGGCAAGTACTCCGGCCACATCGACTCCGTCCAGAATGGCGCCTCTAACTTGGTTGACAAGTCAGACGGCAAGCCTGGAAAGGCTCCGGCTACCGAGCAGACTCCGTAACGGAGTTACGCGGTAATCCTGGGATTGCCCTAAAACGTCAACAGGGTGCAGATCCCGCCGGGAGGCGGTGTCTGCACCTTCGTCGTTTAACCCCCCGTTCAGCTAACCGGTTCGTTTGGCAGAGCAGGCTGCGGAATCCTCTGTCCGGGTGCCGGAGGGTAATCTTGCCGATTATGCCGAAGTTTCCAACCGCCGATTCACCGGCCCCGCGTTCAGCTACAACTACCCCTTCCGGCCCCCGGACTCCGCTGTCCCAGGCAATCGTTGCCGGGATCGTGACTGCCCTCGTTGGGTTTACGTCCTCTTTCGCCGTGGTGCTTGCCGGGCTCCGTTCCGTGGGCGCAGACGCCGGGCAGGCAGCGTCAGGATTGCTTGCCCTCACTGTGGTCTTCGGGGTCGCCGTCCTGTGGCTGGCCTGGCGGTCGCGGGTGCCCGTCACCCTCGCATGGTCAACTCCCGGCGCTGCATTGCTTGCCGCGGGAGGGATGGTCGACGGCGGGTGGCCGGCTGCCGTGGGGGCTTTCATGGTCACCGGGGTTCTCATAGCGTTGACGGGACTGGTCCCGGCACTCGGCAGGCTGCTCGCGAGAATCCCCGCAGCCCTGGCACAGGCCATGCTCGCCGGCGTCCTGCTCCCCTTGTGCCTTGCGCCTTTCCAGGCCGTCGGAACTGTCCCCGCCCTGGTCTTGCCGGTCATTTTGTGCTGGCTTCTGATGATGCGGTTTGCCCCGCGCTGGTCTGTCCCGGCGGCCCTGGTGGTGGCCCTGGCCGGCATCACCATCCACCTCGTCTCCAATGGAACCGCCGTCAGCACTGACACAGTCCTTCCTGCCCTGGTCTGGACAACGCCGTCGTTCACGCTTCAGGCGGCCGTTGGCATTGCCCTCCCGCTGTTCATCGTGACCATGGCCTCCCAGAACATCCCGGGCGTGGCCGTACTGAAGTCCTTCGGCTACGAAACCCCGTGGCGCCCGGCCATGCTGTTCACCGGATTTGGAACAGTCCTCGGTGCCCCGTTCGGCGCCCATGCAATAAACCTCGCGGCCCTCAGCGCGGCCCTGGCCGCAGGCGAGGAGGCCGGCCCGGATCGGAGCAAGCGTTGGGTGGCCGGGTTCACGTCCGGCCTGGCGTATCTGGTGCTCGCTGCCTTCTCGGCTGCACTGGTGACCCTGGTCAGCGCGGCTCCCGGCGGCCTGTTGGAAGCCGTTGCAGGACTGGCTTTGCTGGGCACCCTCGCAGCGGCAGTTTCTGCGGCGCTGCAGGAAGCTGCGGACAGGATTCCCGCCGTCGTCACTTTCCTGATGGCGGCATCCGGACTTTCCGTGGCTGGCATTGGTGCGGCGTTCTGGGCGCTGGCTGCAGGCCTTCTGGTCCGCGCCGTGCTGCGTAAAACCTCACCCTGACGACGGCGCCACGCCCGGAACCCGGGCTGCGTCAGGAAGGTTCGTGGTTCTGGCCCTCGCGCGCCAGTGCCGTCAGCCGGGAAACGGCGCGGAAGTACTTCTTCATGTAACCGCCGTTCATCATTTCCTCCGTGAAGAGCTTGTCGAAAGGCACGCCACTGGCCAGGATCGGCACGTCCTTGTCATACAGACGGTCGGCCAGGACCACAAAGCGCAACGCCACGGACTGTTCTGTGATGGTTTCGACATTGCGCCATACCACCCCGTCGATTCCGTCAATCAGCTTCCGGTACCGGCTGGGGTGCACGCCGGCGAGGTGGTCGATGAGGGTATTGAACTCATCCTGGGCCACGGTCTTGCCATCGAACTCCGCCTTCATCCGTGACGCCAGTTCGCTGTTCTTCAGAGGCGGCGGTGCGGCCGCCAGGCCGCGGTGGCGGAAGTCCTCGCCATCAATCCGTAATACATCGAACTGGTCCGCGAGCACCTGGATTTCGCGCTGGAAGTCCACTGCAGCAAAGCGGCCGTCACCCAGGGAACCGGGGAGCGTGTTGGAGGTGGCGGCAAGCTTGACGCCGGCGTCAGCCAGTTCCCGCATCAGCCGTGACATCAGGACGGTGTCGCCAGGATCATCAAGTTCGAATTCATCGATGCACACCAGTTTGTAATGGCTCAGGACATCAACAGTCTTCCGAAAGGACAGCGCTCCTACCAGGTTGGTGTATTCGACGAACGTTCCGAACGCCTTGGGGCCGGGGGAAGCATGCCAGAGCGAAGCCAGCAGGTGGGTCTTGCCGACGCCGAAGCCGCCGTCCAGGTAGATCCCGGCGCGCGAGGGGTCCTTCCTGGCGAACAGTTTCTTCAGGAACCCCGCGCCATCGCCGGCGCCCACACCGTCGGCGAAGGATTCCAGGGCGCGCACTGCGGCCGACTGGCTCGGCTGTGCGGGATCAGGCCGATAGCTGGCGAATGAGACCTTCCCAAACCTTGGCGACGGATAAAAACCCTTGAGGAGCTCGTCCACCGAAACCGCAGGAGTGCGGGCGGCGAGCTGTTCAATCTGTACCAAGTCGGTCCATTCTCTGTATGTCATTACCCCAGCCAGAATACCGGCAACAGCGCTGTGTCCCGGAACGAAACCGGCCCGGGCGGGCGGCGGCACATCCGGCAGCCGGCAGCAGGGCATGTTTCCCAGTGTTAACGGAGTGCAACGATGCGCGGGCCTCAAAGTTAAGGTGGAACGGTGGAACCTTATCCGCAGACCGTCAGTGAAAGGCATGCAATGACCTACCCGGTTGAACAGAACGAAAAATTCGCCGCCTACGCCCAGCCAGAGAAGCTCGTTTCCACTCAATGGCTGGCAGCGGCCCTTGCCGATGGCGCCACCCGGGACGGGAAACTGGTAGTGGTGGAATCCGATGAAGACGTCCTGTTGTATGAGACCGGCCACATCCCGGGCGCCGTCAAGATCGACTGGCACACGGACCTCAACGATGAAGTCACCCGCGACTATGTCAACGGCGAACAGTTTGCGAGGCTCGCAGCAGCCAAGGGGATCTCCCGGGACAGCACCGTGGTGATCTACGGAGACAAGTCCAACTGGTGGGCTGCCTACGCGCTGTGGGTATTCACACTCTTCGGCCACGAGGACGTCCGGTTGCTCGACGGCGGCAGGGACAAGTGGATTGCCGAAGGCCGTGAACTGACCACCGAAACCCCCACCCCGGAGCCCGGCGACTACCCCGTAGTGGAACGCAACGACACCCCGATCCGTGCCTTCAAGGAAGACGTGCTGGCGCACCTGGGCAACCCGCTCATCGACGTCCGCTCCCCCGAGGAATACTCCGGCCAGCGTACCCACATGCCTGCCTACCCCGAAGAAGGTGCCCTCCGCGGCGGCCACATCCCCACAGCGGCCTCCGTGCCCTGGGCCCGCGCGGCCGCAGAGGATGGCAGCTACCGGAGCCGCAAGGAACTCGAGGCGCTGTATCTCGGCGAGGCCGGCCTGAAGGCCGGTGACGACGTCGTGGCGTATTGCCGGATTGGCGAGCGGTCCAGCCACACCTGGTTTGCCCTGAAGTACCTGCTCGGTTTTGAGAACGTCCGTAATTACGACGGTTCCTGGACGGAATGGGGAAATGCAGTCCGCGTTCCTATCGTTAAGGGCACGGAACCCGGCACTGTTCCCGGCACGGAATAGCAGGTCCGGAACAGCAATCAGCAATCAATAACAACAGATGTAAGAGCAGGCAATAACAGCGCAGTCCGGGCATGCGGAAATCCCTGCCCGGACTGCGTAAACTTGAACTGATGACTACCACTGAGCTTCCTCCCGCCCTGGCGGAAATCGTTGACGACTTCCAGGCCATGACCGAGCCCGAACGGCTGCAGTTGTTGCTGGAGTTCTCCCGCGGCCTGCCGGACCTCCCGGAGCGTCTTGGCAACCACCCTGAGCTCCTGGAGCAGGTGGTTGAGTGCCAGTCGCCGTTGTTCCTGACTATCGAAACGGAACCGGCCGATTCAGGGGACCGCATCAGGCTCTTCTTCAAGGCTCCCCCCGAGGCTCCCACCACCCGCGGTTTTGCCGCTGTCCTGCATGAAGGGCTTGACGGGCTGACCGCCCGGGAAATCCTGGCCGTTCCGGACGACATGCCCGAGCTCCTCGGCCTCACCCGCGCCATCACGCCCCTGCGCATGCGGGGAATGACGGCCATGCTGGGCCGCATCAAGCGAAAAACAGCCGCTGTGGCAAACCTGCAGGCCAACAACTGAGCAGGACGCCAGATGGCACGCAGGTCCCCTGCCTCCGGAACGCCCGCCACCGTCGCTTTGACGGCCGCGGGCGTCTCCTTTGTACTCCGTCCCTATGTCCATGACCCGGGTGCAGAAAGTTACGGAATCGAGGCCGCCGAGGCCTTGGGCGTGGATCCGGCGAAAGTCTTCAAGACCTTGCTCGTTGACGTCGATGGAAGCCTCGCGGTGGGTGTGGTTCCTGTCAACGGAAACCTGGACCTGAAGTCCATCGCCGCCGCTTTAGGTGGCAAAAAGGCCGCCATGGCAGACCCCGCGACGGCCCAGCGGCGTACCGGCTATGTCCTGGGCGGCATTTCTCCGTTGGGGCAGCGGCAGGCTTCCCCTACCGTTATTGACGCCAGCGCCCTGCAGCTTGAATCCATACTGGTCTCTGGCGGCCGGAGGGGTCTTGACATCGAACTTGCGCCCGCAGACCTCATCCGCCTGACCCGCGCTGTAACAGCGCCCATAGCAGCACAGCGGCGGCCGGGGCGCTGACCGCCCTGCGCTGCTGGTTGCAGGCAACCTGGAGGCTCCGCGGAAGTCAGGCGGGCAGGCCCTGGCCCGGGTCAGTCCGCGGTGCCAGCTGGGCGTTCAACCAGGCCCTGACCACGCCTTCCCACCGCTCAGGGTCAACGTTCCATTCCTTCGTGTGGCCGGCTCGGTGGAACATCTCGAAGGTGACCATTTCCGGATTGCGTTCGGCGAGTTCTGCGGATGGACGGTAGGGCACATATTCATCGTCGACGCTGTGCACGATGAGGGTCGGAGTGCGCAGCTCAACAGCCCTGGAAACCCAGTCCATGGCCTTCAGGTCCACCGGCGCAGCGAGCCCGGTCAACCGCTTGCCCAGCGGATGCCCCAGCATCATCTGGCCGTAACGTCCCACCAGCGAGGGAATCCTGTTCAACTGCGCATGGTGGGCCAGGACATCAACCCAATTGATCACGGGGCCGTCCAGCACCATGGCGCGGATCAGGTGGCGGTGCTTCGAGAGGTCAGCGGTCTGGAGGCAGATGGCGCCGCCCATGGACCAGCCAAACAGCACCACTTCCGTTGCCCCGTTGGACAGCGCGTAATCGATCGCAGCGTCAACGTCACGCCACTCTGTGGAGCCGAGTCCGTACCTGCCGTCGTCCGCCGAGGGCGCCAGCCCGTCATTCCGGTAGGACACCAGCAAGCTGGTGAGTCCCAGGCTCCGGGCTGTCGTCACAGCCCTGAGGGCTTCCTGCCGGGTGGCGCCCCGGCCGTGCACCATAATCGCCCAAATACCCCCTCCGGCAGTGTGCCCGGTTCCGAAACCCTGGCCAGTGGCCGATTCCTCCGCGGGACGTGCCAGCCAAGCCGGCGCCCGGCCGCCCTCGACGTCCACCATCACGTCTTCCGAGGCAATCCCCGCTGTTTCCAGGTCAGGGTACGTGACACCACTCCAGTAGCCTCGGGCAGCCTTGGCCAGATCTCCCGCGTACACCTGCTCGACGTCGCGCTGCACCGTGCGTTCTGCCGGCGAGTAGGACACAATCCGGCCGATCCTGGCGTGGCCCTTGCCGCCGTCGAAAAACAGTCCGTAAGTACCTTCAACAGTGGTGTCCGCGTTCGCCGCAAGAATTACCTGGAGGGAGTCGCCTTCGCGGGTGACGGCGAGGATTTCCTGGTCTTCCACCCGCTGCCTGACAGGAGTAATCACCCGCCGGGCAAAGTAGACGGCCAACGTCGATGACCCCGTGGCCACGGCAGCGCCGAGCGCACCGCCCGCGATGAGTCCGCCAATCCCCCACTTAGTGGAGGTGGACAAGCCGGTCTCGGTCGCCGCCGGATCGGGGCGGTGGGAAGATGCCATGCATCTATTCTTACCGGCACTGAGGCCGGCTTCGCGCATCGTGGCGCTGCCACGCCGAAGCCCTTCGCCGGAGGAACTGTGCAGGTCGGTGCGGCAGCGCGTGTGCGGTACTAGGCTGTGGGCATGAGTGATCCCATTGTCATCCTGACCGAAGAGCCGCTGGTTACAGAAGACCGACAGAACATTGAAAGCCTGGTGGATGGACGCGATGCGCAGCTTGTAGTCCTGGTGCCGGCCAACACAGAACGACACCTCCTGGTCGATTTCCTTGAAAACCTCTCCATGCTGGAGGTTGCCAAGGCATTCCGTGAACTCGTGCCGAAGGCACCGGACCCGGCGGCCGAACGGACGGCGGCGGCAGAAACGCTCGCCGCTTCGCTGCGCACCCTCCAAGGTGTAGGCACGGGTGTCAGCGGCGAGATCGTCGAAGGCCGGGCGGTGGACGGCTTGATCGCCAAGGTCAAGGAACTATCGGCAACGCAGGCTGTAGTCGTGACGCGCCCACACGCCATCGCCGATACCTTCCACACGGACTGGGCGAACAAGGCACAGGATGTTCTGGGCCTGCCGGTGCTGCACCTGTACGCGGGCTCGGGATTTATTGGGGACTCCTAAGCGTTCACCCATCATGAACCCGTTTGAGAAAAGATTCGACAAAAGCATCGACAAAACTTTCGACGACAAAGGTGCAGCATCCGTGCCAAACCCAGCCGAAAAAACTGATGACCAATGGCGCCAGGAACTGACGCCGGAGGAATTCCAGGTGCTCCGGCAGGCTGGCACCGAGCGTCCCTACACCGGTGAGTACTGGGACACCCACACGGCAGGGGTCTATCACTGCCGTGCGTGCGGGGCCGAGCTCTTCACCAGCAACGAAAAGTTCGATTCGCACTGCGGTTGGCCGTCCTTCTGGGCTCCGCTGGCCGAAGGGCGGGTCCGCTACATTCACGACCGCACTCTCGGCATGGAGAGGGTGGAAGTAAGGTGCGCCAACTGCGATTCGCACCTGGGGCATGTTTTTGAGGGCGAAGGGTATGGCACGCCCACAGACCAGAGGTACTGCATCAACTCCGTCTCGTTGAAGCTCGTCCCCAAGGACGAGTCCTAAGCTCAACCGTCCTCAGGGCTGGAGCCCGTGCCCGATGTGCTGAGCAAAAGTCTTTCTGATGCTCAAGCTGTTTTTGGATTAGTGGAGCTGGTTGCTTGCTAGGCTCGCCACAACATGGCAAGCAACCAGAAAGGCCTCGCGAAATGATGACTGCAACGTCTGCGGCAACCCGGATTTCCCCCACCAACCCGGAGTGGCTAACGCTTAAGGAGGCTGCCTCCGCTTTGCAGGCATTGCAGGTCCAGGACGGGTCGATTCCCGAGGAAGCCAACCACCGCACCGCCTCCTCGCACCTGGACATCCTGTTGGCTTCAATAGCCTCACTGGCACCCGCTTTTCCGCACGACACTGCCTATCTGGACGCCGTACAGGAGGATTTCATCCGCTGGCGGGATGCCGGCTTCGGGGTGCCCGACTTCCTGAACTCCCTCCTGGCCTTCCAGCCGCAGGAACAGCGCATCGACGGCCTGCAGCACCTGGTGATCTTCCCCATGTACACCCAGAACGGGAGTACCAGCAGGCTGGTCGAAGCCGTGCTGATCGAGGTCATCTGGCCGGAATTCATTCACGGACTCGAAGCCGGGGAATACTCCAACAAGCTCTTTGTGCCTATCCGCTTCCTCGACTTCACGGCTGGCTACGACACCAATTCGGCCGTCCTGTTTCCGGAGACTGTGGCGGTCCGCGAAACGCCGTCCTTCACCTGGGGTGCCATCTTCGCCGACCGCGAGGCTGCCCGCTTCCGCCGCGTCCTGCGCGCGGCCGCGGACATCACCTCCCTGGAACTTCCGGCCGACGCCGTCGAGCTGCTGGATAACCAGCAGCTCGCTGAGGAAACCTTCGTGATGTGGGACCTCATCCACGACCGCACCCACATGCGCGGCGACCTGCCGTTTGACCCGTTCATGATCAAGCAGCGAATGCCCTACTTCCTGTACTCACTGGAGGAACTGCGCTGCGATCTGACCGCTTTCCGCGAATCGGTGCGAATTGAAAAGGATGACGACGCCGACCCCCAGGCCCGCAAGCACGCCCGCCTGGTGCAGTACGCGGTCATCTTTGACCGGATCTTCCGCTTCGCCATCACCGGCTCACGGGTGCGGAACTATGACGGATTGGGCGGCCAGCTCCTGTTCGCATGGATGCACCAGCACCACGTGCTGCACTGGACCGACACCCGCCTGAGCATCGACTGGGCTGAAGCCGCAGACGTTGTGATCGCCCTTGGTGCCCGCATCGACGAGCTCTACTGGCGCTCCATTGACCGGCCCAAGACCGCCCACTGGCTCGCCGCGTACCAGCTGGTCTCGGAGACCGTGACGCCCAACCCGGCCTCGGTATGGGCCAAGGGACCAGGCGCGCTTCCGCTGGACGGTCCGCCGCGCGGCCTGACTGACCAGGTCCTGGATGACGAGTTCCCGTTGTCCATGTTCTACGAAGCCCTGGAGAAGAAGATGCGTCCCGTCATCGAATCAACGGCCGGAATCACCGGACTCTCCGGCACCGAAGACGGCCAGCCGTGACCGGCTCCCCGGAAACCTCCGGCCGCACCGTCCTGGTAACGGGCGGCAGCGGCTCCTCCGGGATCGCCGTGGGCCGCGCCCTCCTGGCCGCAGGATGCCAGGTGCTGATGGTCGGATCCGACGCTGGCCGGATCGCTGCCGCCGCAGCCGAAGCGGGCGACGGAGCCACGCCCCTTGTCTGTAACCTTGCCGATGCCGCGGAGGTCCAAAGCCTGCACAAGGAAGTCACTGCGCTGGCGGGCAGGGTGGATGGAGTTATCCACCTCGTGGGGGGCTGGCGGGGTGCCGCCGGCATTGCGGAGCAGTCGGACGAGGATTGGGATTTCCTCTCGACGGCGGCCATCACCACGCTGCGCAACGTGACCCGGGAGTTCTACGCCGAACTCGAGGCTGCCCCCGGCGGCAGGTTCGCCATGGTCTCCTCGACGGCGGTTGACGCTCCCGCTGCAGCCAGCGCAAACTACGTGGCCGCCAAAGCCGCGGCGGAAGCATGGACAATGGCCGTGGCGGACGGCTTCACCCGCTCCGGCAGCTCCGCCGCCGCCGTCGTCCTGGTTGTTAAATCGCTTGTTGACAGCGCGATGCGGGAACGGCAGCCTGAGCGCCGCTTTCCCGGTGCCACCGACGTCGATGACCTCGCTGCCGCCGTCGTACGCCTGTTCAGCACCCCCGCAGCAGTGATCAACGGCCATAGACTGAAAGTGTGACCCTTCCCTTGAACACCATCACCAAAACCTCTTCCGTAGCCGGCGGCGTGTTGCCTGCCGGCCGGCTCCACGACGCATCCGTGCGGGGCTTTGCCTCGGACAACTATTCCGGCATCCACCCGGAGGTGCTGGCAGCACTGGCCGGCGCAAATGATGGCCACCAGGTGGCCTACGGAGACGACGAATACACGGCGCGGCTCCATGAAGTCCTGGAAGGCCACTTCGGGGCCGGTATTGAGGCGTTCCCCGTTTTCAACGGCACCGGCGCAAACGTCCTGTCGCTGCAATCACTCCTGCCCCGCTGGGGTGCCGTGATCTGTGCTTCTACGGCGCACATCAATGTCGACGAAAACGGTGCCCCGGAGCGCATTGGCGGCATCAAACTGCTGGCAGTCCCGGCTGCCGACGGCAAGCTGACCCCGGAGCTGATCGACCGCGAAGCCTGGGGCTGGGGCGACGAGCACCGCGCCCAGCCGCTGGCGGTCTCCATCACCCAAACCACAGAGGTGGGCACGTGCTACACACCGGACGAGGTCAGGGCACTGGCAGACCACGTCCATGCGAAGGGTATGTCACTGCATATGGATGGGGCACGGCTGTCCAACGCCGCCGCCCACCTGGGCGTGCCGCTGCGGGCCTTCACGCGGGACGCTGGCGTGGACATCCTCTCCCTGGGCGGCACCAAGAACGGTCTCCTCTACGGTGAAGTGGTGGTTGCCCTCAACCCGTCAGTGTCATCGGGGCTGAAGTACCTGCGCAAGATGAACATGCAGCTTGCCTCCAAAATGAGGTTCCTGTCTGCCCAGTTCATCGCCCTCATGGAAGATGACTTGTGGCTGCGGTCCGCGTCGCATGCCAATGCAATGGCCGCCCGACTGCGGACGGCCGTGGAAGGGATCGACGGCGTCCGGCTCACCCAGGTCACCGAATCCAACGGCGTGTTCGCCATTGTTCCCCCAGGCGTGGCGGACCGGTTGCGAAAGTCCTTCCGGTTCTACGACTGGAATGAAGCCACTGGCGAGGTCCGCTGGATGTGCTCGTTCGACACCACGGCGGAAGACGTTGACGATTTCGCCGCCGCCATCCGGAATGAATTGGCTGCCCATGGCGGCAGCACCGGCTAGCGCACGCCGCCGGGTGTTGGTATCCCGCGGCGTGCCTGCGGCGAATGCCGCAAGGGGTTGAGTACTCTGCGATGGTGAACGATCTCGCCCATGTTCCCGCAGATTTCCTGCACGCGCTGGGAACGCTCCGGAAGGCAAAGAGCCGCAGTGAACTGCGGCTCGCTGAAATCCCTGCGCCGTCGCGGCTGGCACCCTATGCCGTAGCGCTGGGTGCGGAGGTCATGTCACCGGCTTCGGGCACCACTACGCCGGTCCATGGCCCGGCCGCAATGGCCCTGGCCGCTGCCTCGCCGGAGGACGAAGAAGAACTGGCAACCGGACGCTTCATCCTGCTTCACGATCCCGACGGCTCGGCGGTCTGGGACGGCGATTTCCGCATCGTCACCTACATCCGGGCTCAGCTGGAGCCTGAAATGGGTAATGACGAGATGCTCGGCTCCGTCGCGTGGACCTGGCTGGTGGAAGCCCTGGAGAACCGCAAAGCGGCGTATCGCGCAGCTGGCGGGACAGCCACCCGGGTACTTTCGGAGAGTTTCGGCACTCTCGCCGGACGCCCCGGAACCATCGACATCGAATTGCGCGCTTCCTGGACTCCTTCCGGGCCTGACGTGGGCGCGCACTTGGAAGCCTGGTCCGACATGGTGTGCACTTTCGCCGGCCTGCCACCGCTCCCCGACGGCGTCTCCGGGCTGCCCGGCCGGCGCCGGAACTAGCGGACGAAGGCACAATGCCCGCCGTTTTCCAGGCCATCGACGCCATTGTCGGTAAACTGGGGGCACCATGACCCCTCATATCTCGGACAACACCACCGCCGGCGCCCCGGCGGATGAGTCCCAAACCCACATCCAGGTTGACGGCTTCGAGGCCGTACCACAGATCATCGACCTAGACGCTCCCCGTGAGGGAGTGCCGTTGGTCATTGAAAGCCAGGCCGGCCTGGAGCGCTGTGCCGCCGCCCTCGCCGCAGGAACCGGCCCGGCCGGAGTCGACGCCGAGCGTGCTTCCGGATTCCGCTATGGCCAGCGCGCCTTCCTTGTCCAGATCCGCCGTGAAGGTGCAGGTACCTGGCTCATCGACCCGGAACCCTTCGAGGACCTTAAGATCGTCAACGAGGCCCTTGACGGCGTCGAGTGGATTCTCCACGCGGCCAGCCAGGACCTCCCCTGTTTGTCCGAACTTGGCATGTGGCCGGCGAAGCTGTTTGATACGGAGCTCGCCGCCCGGCTGGCAGGGCTTCCCCGGGTTGGCCTCGCCGCCGTGATCGAACAACTGCTGGGCTTCGGCCTGGCGAAGGAGCACTCGGCGGCTGACTGGTCAACGCGGCCGCTGCCCGAACCCTGGCTGCGTTATGCGGCACTGGACGTCGAGGTCCTGGCGGAGCTTCGTGAAGAGCTGATCGAACTGCTGGCGGCCGGTGGAAAGCTGGAGTACGCGGAACAGGAATTCGCCGCGATCCTCGAGACCGGAGTTGCGCCGCCACGGGTGGACCCCTGGCGTAAGACTTCGGGCCTGCATCAGATCCGGGACCGGCGGCAGCTTGCCGCCGTGAGGGAACTCTGGTTCGAGCGGGACTCCCTGGCCCGTAAGCGCGACGTCGCTCCCGGCCGTCTGATTCCCGACGCCGCCCTGGTGGCTGCGGCCAAGGCCATGCCCGCCACGGTTCCGCAACTGCTGGCCACCAAAGGTTTCCATGGCCGCGCAGCACAGCGGGAAGCGCCACGCTGGCTGCGCTGCATCGGCATTGCCCGCGATCTCGAGGAACTCCCGCCGCTGCACCTGCCCACCAATGCGCCGCCCCCGCCGAGGGTCTGGGCGGACCGGGATCCGGAAGCCGCGGCGCGGTTGGCTACTGCCCGGCCGCTCCTCCAGGAGCTCGCGAATGAACTGCACCTGCCGCTGGAGAACCTGCTGACTCCGGACTTCCTGCGCCGCCTTGCCTGGCGGCCGCCGTCGGAAATCTCCGAATCCACCGTGGCGGAACAGTTGGCCGATCTTGGTGCCCGGCCATGGCAGGTGCAGCTTACGGCGCCGGTCATCGCCGCCGCCTTCCTGGACCCGGAGCCGTTGCCGGTAAAGGAAAACAAGCCTGCGGAGTAGTGCCCTTCCTAAACTCCAGTCCGGCCGCCGCGATCAGCAGCTGACCGGCTGGCTGGACTGCGGCCAGGCTTAATGAAGCCGGTCTCGTAAGCCAGGATCACGGCTTGCGTGCGGTCACGCACCTGTAATTTGCCCAGCAGCGAGGCTATGTGGCTCTTGACTGTTTCCGGGCTGAGGAAAAGTCCGGCCGCGATTTCGGCATTGTTCCGGCCCGATGCCAGTTCGGCCAGCACTTCCTTCTCCCTCGCACTCAGTGCGTCCAGTACCGTAGCCATAGCGCCCTCGTGGCCCGGCCCGGTCAGCTGCCGGACTGACTCAGGAAACACCACGCTGTCCCCGGATGTTACTGTCCGCACGGCCTGAATGATTTCCTCCGGCCGTGAACGCTTGAGCAGGAAGCCTGCGGCTCCGCACCTCAAGGCCTGGTAGACGTAGTCATCACTTCCAAAGGTGGTCAGCACCAATACCTTGGGAACACTCCCGCGCGTGCGGTCGTTTCCCAGGAGGCTCCGGGTTGCCTGGATGCCATCTACAAGCGGCATCCGGACATCCATCAGCACCACGTCCGGGCGCAGACGCCCCACGAGGGCCGGGACTTCCGCGCCGTCGCCGGCTTCCCCAACAACTTCCAGGTCCGGCTCGCCTTCGAGAATGGCCCGCAGTCCGGAACGGACCAGTGGCTCGTCATCCACGATCAGCAGCGTGATCATCTCATTTCCCCCTCTCCCGGTTTTGCCAAGGCAGGTCAGCGTTGAGATGCCACGTGCCGTCCGAAACGACCGCCTGGAAAGTGCCGCCCAGGAGGACTGTGCGTTCCCGGAGACCGGCCAGCCCATGTCCGCACTGGGTGGGTCGGCCTTCCTGATGCAGCTCAAGCGGCTGCTCCGGTTGAGGATGTGCGGCGTCCGGAGCCGGGTTTATGATGTGGATTCCCACCCTCCCGGCCGACTCTCCTCCCATAATCGAAACCTCCACGTCACAACCTTTCCCGCTTCCATGCTTGGCCACGTTCGTCAGTCCTTCCTGGATAATCCTGTACGCCTCGCGCGCCTGTAGTTCGGGCACCGTTCCGATGTCCCCGGTGACGTGGAGCGTGGCCCGTAATCCGGCGTAGCGGTGCTGCGCCACCAGTTCGGACACCTCGGCCAAGGTGTGCGGCGCCGGGCCGGGTATGCCGGCCTCATGGGTATCGGCTGGTGCACGGAGGACGCCCAGGACCTGGTCCAGCTCTTCCATTGCCGCACGTCCGGTGTTCTCCACCGCAGCCATGGCTTCCACTGCCTTCCCAGGGTCCGTCACCACAAGCCGGCGCGCTGCTGCCGCCTGGAGGGTGGTAATGGCCAGCGCATGGCCGATCGAATCGTGGAGTTCCCGGGCGAGCTCATTGCGCCGCGCAAGCTCACGTGCCTTGCGCTGGGCGATGGCCAGCTTTTCCTGCTCGGACGGCCCCAGAAACAGGACTGCCCAGATCCGCAGTTGGCTCGCCGCCAAGACGAGGATGGCAACGGCACCTGCACACGCCGCAAGCACAATCCACGTCGCGGCGAGGGGATCAGCCCCGGGCAGGAGCTGGGCCGCCAGTGGCCCGGTGACGGCAACGCCTCCAGCGACGGGAGCGATCGCGTACACAACGACGATTGGTAACACAAAGACAAGAACCACTACCGCCAGCGCGCCCGTTGCCAGATGCACCAGGAACCATGCAGCACCGCGGGCGATGTCACTGAGCTTTGCAGGTCCCGTCGGTTCGGTCAGGGCCGTGCCCAACAGCTCATTGGCCGCCGTGCGTTCCAGGGTGCGCATGACTTTCAAGGTGGCAGGAACAATCAGCAGGCCTGCCCCAATAACCAGGCCGCTGGGCACGGCGAGCAGGTTGTCGCCGGCGAACCGCCACAGCTGAGCGATCCACACCACCACCGCTCCGTACGGTACGGCAAGCAGTCCACCGATCATGAGGAAAACGGCCGTCCGCGTTGCCGCGGCCAGCCATCTCCCCCTCGACTTGGTGCCCGTCACGCTCAACATTGTTCCCTATCAGCCGTTGCGGCGGCATTCAGGGCATGTTCCCCGCCTGCGCAGATAGTAGGCGAGGGTTGCCGCAGCCAGTGCAGCGCCCCACAGCGGCCAGAGGAAGGCCGGACCAAAGGGAGCCCAGTTGTCAGCACTGAAAGCGGGGACGATCGAGTCCGAGGACGTTCCCGCCATCATGATCATGGTGACCGATGCCGGAATGATCGCCATGGCAACGAACGCGGCAGGAATGACCGCAAGACTGATCGGTACCCGTTTTCCGGCCAGTCCAGGGATCCACCGTGGGAAGACCTCGCCCCACCTTTGCACGAGCCCGATGGTCAAGACCGCACCCAGAAGCGCCATGCCGCCAAGACCAAGGGCACTTGAATCCATCCCCTTCGCCACCATGTCATCCTGGATGGAGGCGTCCAGCCCGAGCGGTACGCCGAAGGCCCAGAAGATCCTGGTTGTGGCATAGACCAGGGGAACGGCAACTGCAATGACAACAGCAATACGTCCCCACCGGGATGCGGACGCCGCCGAAAATGGCCCCCTAAGCGTGTCTTCGCCGCGTCCGCACCGAGGGCAGGCACCACGGTGGCTGCGATCCACCACCACCGCCAGAGCCACCCAAAGGGCGGCGCCGGCAGCCAATGCCACGAGGTTCAACAGCGACATATCCAACAGCCGTGGCAGGGCCTCCTGAATCTGCGGGTCATGGGAGACCTTGGCAAGGATCACCGGAATATAGCCAAGGACGGAGAGCAGGCGGGTATCACCCACCAACACCAAGGCTACGAGGCACAAAACGGCGGCCATCGTGATCACCGCCGCCCTGAGGAACGCTGGCGGCCGGCCTGCCTTGAGACTGGCCGCAGACACTGCGGCGAGCACTGCTGCCACTGCGGCAAGGACCACCAGGGCCCAGCCCACTACCGCGTGCGGCGCGCCGAACAGCAGGGCCATCGAATACGGGTCAGCGTCCCCCACCGGGAACGGACTTCCGGACAAGCCCCATATGGCGCCGATCATGGCGTAGGCGGCAGCAAAAACGGCAATACC
This sequence comes from Pseudarthrobacter sp. TRD_SC_9, assembly GCF_055361265.1. Taxonomy (NCBI): domain Bacteria; kingdom Bacillati; phylum Actinomycetota; class Actinomycetes; order Micrococcales; family Micrococcaceae; genus Pseudarthrobacter; species Pseudarthrobacter sp. TRD_SC_9. The sequence continues at coordinate 1,773,384 of NZ_CM143956.1, read as the reverse complement.
CGATGCGAGGAAGCTGCCACGGGTTGCGCTGCCGTTGGTCGTGGGCAACAACGGTTTCCGTACGGTTTTCTTATGGTTGATAGTCATGCTTCCACGATCCCGTCCCGGGACAGGCCATGCTTCCCCGGTCAGGGTGATCCGCCTCCCCCGTCCGGGGGAAGTTGGCAGGAATCGGCGCCGGCCCGGCTGGCTCAATGGCGAAGGCCCGTTTTCCGGGATTCGACCCTTGCATGACAAGTTACTCACGAGTAACATTGCTGAAAATGCACCGGAGGGCGCAGCCGCGCATCGTCCGGCACCGAAATTCTCGATGAGGAGTATCACGTGAGCCAACACCGGAGCACCGGGGCACCCCGCAACGTGCGCGATGTAGTTTTTGTGGATGGTGTGCGCACACCCTTCGGCCGCGCCGGAGAAAAAGGCATTTACGCCGGCACCCGGGCCGACGATCTTATGGTGAAGTGCATCCGGGAGCTGATGCGACGCAACCCGTCACTTCCCGCTGACCGCATCGACGAGGTGGCCGTGGCCGCCACCACGCAGACGGGGGACCAGGGCCTGACGCTCGGCCGTACCGCGGCGCTGCTGGCCGGTCTCCCCCGCACGGTTCCGGGCTTCGCGATCGACCGCATGTGTGCCGGTGCCATGACCGCTGTCACCACCACCGCAAGCGGGATTGGGTTTGGCGCGTACGACGTCGTCATAGCCGGCGGCGTCGAGCACATGGGCAACCATCCCATGGGTTCCGGAGCTGACCCCAACCCCCGCTTTATGTCCGAGCGGCTCGTGGACCCTGCGGCATTGAACATGGGTAACACGGCCGAGAACCTGCACGACCGTTTTCCTGCCATTACCAAGGAACGCACCGACGCCTACGCCGTTGCCTCACAGGACAAGCTGGCAACGGCTTATGCCAACGGGCAGATCCAGCCGGACCTGGTCCCGGTGGCCACCATGAAACCGGGCCAGGGCTGGACCGTCAACAGCGTGGACGAGCCGCCGCGGCCAGGTACCACCGTGCAGGATCTTGCCGCCTTGCGCACGCCATTCCGTGCCCACGGCAGGGTCACTGCCGGAAATGCCGCAGGGCTTAATGACGGCGCCACGGCAGCCGTCCTGGCCTCAGCCGGCGCGGCGGAGGAACTGGGACTGCCAGTCAAAATGCGGCTGGTCAGCTATGCCTATGCGGGCGTCGAGCCGGAAGTTATGGGCATCGGCCCTGTTCCCGCCACCGAAAAGGCGCTGAAGAACGCCGGCCTGAACATCGCGGACATTGGCCTGTTCGAAATCAACGAAGCGTTTGCAGTCCAGGTCCTGAGCTTCCTGGACCACTTCGGAATTTCCGACGACGATCCCCGGGTCAACCGGTATGGCGGCGCTATCGCCGTGGGCCATCCCCTGGCCTCCTCAGGCGTCCGGCTGATGAATCAGCTGGCCCGGCAGTTCGAGGAAGATCCCACGGTGCGCTATGGCATCACCACCATGTGCATCGGCCTTGGCATGGGTGCCACCGTCATCTGGGAAAACCCGCACCATGCTGACTACAGTGGCAAACAAACCGCCAGCGACGACGCTGCGATCACCGAAGGAGCCGCCGCATGAGCGCCGCAGACTTTACGAAACTGGCTGAGCTGTTCCCCGACGAAACAGTGACGCACTCATACGTGCAGGACATCGAACTCCCTGCCGTTAACGGCACCAGCCCCGGCGTCTTCGCATTGGTGACCCTCGATAACGGCCTGGACCACACCAAGCCAACCACCCTGGGACCCAACACCCTCGTCGAACTCGGGACAATCCTCGAAGGGCTGAAGGAACGCGCCGCCCGGGGCGAGATCGTCGGCGTCGGCGTTACCGGCAAACCATACTTCCTCGTCGCCGGCGCGGACCTCTCCTCGGTGAAGTCGCTCAACGAGCCTGAACATGGACTGTGGATGGCCCAACTCGGGCATGACGTCTACGGCACCCTTGGCAACCTCGGCGTCCCCAGCTTTGCCTTCATCAATGGCGTCGCCCTCGGCGGCGGACTCGAAGTGGCCCTGCAGTCCACCTACAGGACAGTTTCCACCGGAGCCGGTGCGCTGGCGCTGCCGGAAGCCTTCCTCGGACTCATCCCGGGCTGGGGCGGCGTCTACATCCTGCCGCGCCTGATCGGACCGGAGAACGCTGTTAAGGTCATGATCGAAAATCCACTCAGCAACAACAAGACCCTGAGTGGTCCCGAAGCCTTCAGCCTTGGCATAGCCGATGCTTTGTTCGAGCCTGCAGACTTCGTTGAACAGTCCGTCGCCTGGGCCTCCAGGGTTATTGCCGGCCAGGAAGTGCCGGCACGGGCCAATGCCGTGGATCCGGCCGACCCCGCAGTTGCCCAACGGTGGGCAGCCGCGATCACGTCCGGCCGTGCGTTCATTGAGGCAAAGACGTCCAATGCCTCACCTGCCCCGGCCAAGGTGCTTGACGTCATGGAAGCCAACCGGACGCTCCCCCAGCATGAAGCGGCGGCATTGGAGGCGGACACCCTTGCAGTACTGATGCAGACCGAGGAATTCCGCTCGACCGTGTACGCCTTCCTGGACCTCGTGCAGAAACGCGCCAAGCGCCCGGCCGGCGCACCGGACCGCAAGCTCGCGCGCCCGGTCACCAAGGTCGGGGTCGTCGGCGCCGGCCTGATGGCCAGCCAATTGGCCTTGTTGTTCGCCCGCCAGCTCAAGGTGCCCGTGGTCATGACGGATATCGACCAGGCCCGGGTCGACAAGGGTGTTGGCTACGTCCACGCCGAAGTGGACAAGCTGCTGGGCAAGAAGCGGATCAGCCAGGACGCCGCCAACCGCACCAAGGCGCTGGTTAGCGGCTCGGTGTCCAAGGAAGCCTTCGCGGATGCCGACTTCGTGATCGAAGCCGTATTCGAAGAGCTCAACGTCAAGAAGCAGGTCTTCGCAGAGGTGGAGGCCATTGTCTCTGCCGAATGCATCCTGGCCACGAATACCTCTTCCTTGTCCGTCACGGCCATGGCGGAAGGCCTCCAGTATCCCGAACGCCTGGTGGGTTTCCACTTCTTCAATCCGGTGGCCGTGATGCCGCTGCTGGAAATCGTTCGGGCGCCAAAAACCGACGACGCCGTTCTGGCCACCGCTTTCGAGTTGGCCAAGGGACTCAAGAAATCCGCAGTACTGGTCAAGGACGCCGCAGCCTTCGTGGTCAACCGCATCCTGTTGCGGCTGATGGGCGAGGTAACCGCGGCGTTCGACGAAGGCACGCCGGCCGAGGTGGCCGATAACGCACTGCGGCCCATGGGGCTGCCCATGACGCCATTCACCCTCGGGGCAATGGTTGGGCTCCCGGTGGCCCAGCACGTCCAGGAATCGCTCCATGCTGCATTCGGCGACCGCTTTGCGGTATCGCAGAACCTGCAGAAGCTCATTGATAACGGGATCAAGTCCCTGTGGGTCCCTGGGGAGGATGGCAAGCCGGAGATCCCGGCAGCCACCCTTGCCCTGATGTCCTTTGGTTCAACACCATCCACGGCAGAGGAAGTGCTTCGGCGTACTCAGGACGCCCTGGCCGAGGAAATTGGGCTGATGCTCCAAGAAGGCGTGGTTTCAGGGCCCCAGGACATCGACCTGTGCATGATCCTCGGCGCCGGCTGGCCAATGTTCCTCGGCGGGATCACACCATACCTGGACCGCGTGGGTGCTTCCGAGCGTGTGAACGGCAAGCGGTTCCTGGAACCGGGAGTTGCGTCGAAGGCATCGTAGGCTGCCGGAGCCCGTCACCAGTGCCAGGTGGCGGGCGCGGCAACACCGTAGGCAACCCCTGAGCTGAAATGTTCTTCCAGCACCTCGTTGAACGGGCCCTCGGCCACGACTTTTCCCTCGCTAAGCACCATCAGCCGATTGCAGGTCCGGTGGGCGAAATCAAGATCATGCGTGACCATCACGATGGCCGCCCCCCGTTCAGCTTCCGCCGCCATGGCGTCGGCCAGTAGCTCCAGGCCCGCTCCGTCCAGGGAAACGGTCGGTTCATCCAGGGCAATGAACCCTGGCGACTGGACGAGCAGGGCTGCCAATGCCGTCAGTCGTTGCCCGGACGCCGGCAACTCATAGGGGTGGTGTTCGCCGAAGTCCAGCAGAGCGCACCGTCGCAGGGCCCCGCTGACGAGTTCCCCGCGGGCTGCCTCGTCGAGGGTGCGGCGAAGACCTGCACCCACCTCGCGGCGGACGGTGCGCTCGAAAAGCTGTTCACGGGGATGCTGGAGCAGGGCGCCCAGGGCTGCGCGGGCCGGGGCGGATCCCCTTCCACGGGGCGGGCCGGCAAGCAGGTTCACCGTCCCGGCCTGCGGGACGGACAACCCGGTCAGGAGCCGCAGCAGGGTGGACTTCCCGGACCCGTTGGCTCCGGTCACCGCCACGCACTCCCCCACGGCTATGGAAAGATTCACGCCGTCGACGACGGGTTCGGCCTGCCGACTCCGCCGCCAGGGACGAGGCGTGCGCCAACCATAAGTGAAGCTGAGCGAGTTGGCTGCCACGACTGGGGCTGACGCTTCCCTGCATGGCTGGCCACCGGACGCTGCCGGTTCCCTACGCTTTGCCGGAGCCTTACTCGAATCCACTTGCGCGCCGAGGACGGGCAAGTGCAGGACCGGCAATTGAAGGACAGCGGCCTTCTGCGCTGCCTCTTCCACTGTGCCTGTGAAGACAGCATGGCCCGTGTCAAGCAAAACTGCCCTCTCCGGTGCCAGGCCGGCTCCGGCAAGATCCTGGGACAGCAGGACGATCCCCATCCCATCCGTCACCAGGGTCCTGAGCGCTGCCTGGACCGCGGTTCGGGCAGAAAAATCCAGCCCCGCCAACGGTTCATCCAGTACAAGGCAACCCGGGCGCAGCGCGACCGCAGCAGCAATGGCCACCAGTTTCTGCTGGCCCCCTGACAATTCGGCGGGATTGCGGTCCAGCAGCCCGGCCAGCCCCAGGGCAGTCGCCGTTTCCCGGACGCGGTCCTGCATCCGGTGACGTGGCATGCCGGCGTTCTCCAGCGGAAAGGCTATTTCCTCCGCCACGGTGGGAGCGATGGTGGAGAGCTGGGCAGCCGGGTCCTGGCCTGCGTAACCTACCAGACTGCTCCATCGTCCATGGTCAACCCGGGACACCTGGCTTTCTGGAAACCGCAGCAAATCCCCGCCAAGGCCGATACTGCCTCTCATGTGGCCCCGATGCTGGCCGGGAAGCACTCCGGCAAGAATAAGTCCCAAGGTAGTCTTCCCGCTGCCCGAGCCGCCCGCCACGAGGACACATCCGCCGGGCCGCACCGCCAAGTCAATGCCGGACAGGACCGGTTCCCTGCTGTCCGGATAGCTGAAGGACTCAAGACGGATCCGCACTGCCACCTCCTCCCGGGCCGAACCACAGGATGAGGAAGGCCACCACGACGGCAAGGACAGCCCACCGGAAGACGGATTGGCCCCTTGAGTCGGGCACCTCCCGCAGGCTCGAGCGCGAAGTCGCGCCGCCGAAACCTCTGGTTTCCAGTGCGGCGGCGCGCTCTCCCGCTTCATGCAGGAGGGAAAGCAGCAGCGGAACCGCCAGCACGCGGAAGGAAGCCAACCGGGCAGGGAATGACTTTCCCGTGGACAGGCCCCGGAGCTGCTGTGCTTCCCGGATACGCCGGGCGCGCTGCATGACGGCCGGAGTGATGGTCAGAGTGGAACAGAGCACAAAGCCGAGCTGCGGCGGGATACGGTACCTACTGCAAAGGGCCATGATGTCGGCCGTCCGGATGCTGAAGGAAAGCGCCAGCAGCAGGACCACCAGCACTGTTGCCCGCAAGAGGAGGTTCCCGGCCAAGGCAAGCCCTTCGACTGTCAACCTGGCCGGACCCCAGGTCCACAGCACCGTGTGGCCCTCAGGAAAGAACAGCCCGTGGGTCAGCAGCAACGAAGCGGCCAGGGGCACCAGGATAATGCCGGCCGCGGGCCAGACGCGGTGCGCCGTTCCGGCAACGACTGTTCCCACCGCGGCCGCCAGCAGCACGGCCAGCGAGAATGCCCAGTCACCCACCGCCGTCGTCACCACCACAGCCGCGAGCACGGTAATGACCAGCGTCAGCGGACTGATGCGGGCCAGGCTAGGAGCCTTTCTTTCCGGCGAGGACCCGGTGCCGCCGCAAGAACGGGAACTGGAGGGTGCTTCTGCGTGGCAGCGCATACACAAGGACCGCGACGATCGTGAAGACAATCGCCTTGTCCATGGGATCCGAGATCAGTGCCTGCTTGGTGATTGCGGCGAGAAGAGTGTCGCCCATGGCACGGAAGGCACTGACAATGGCTCCAGTGGCCACTCCCGAGGTACCGCCAAAGACAAACGCCGCTACCGGTGCGGACACCACGCCGGCAAGGATGCCTGTTATGAAGCCGGCCACGGGAGCCAGGTAGAACCTGCGGAAGAGGCCGTGACGCGCGGCGAGCCCGGCAAGGAATCCGATCAGGGCGGCACCGGCAGCAAAGGGCAGGACCGTGGGGTTGAAGAAGGACCAGACAATGCTGCTCAGGGCGCCGGTGGCTGCGCCAGCAGCGGGGCCCGCCAGGACAGCTATCAGCACAGTTCCGATGGCATCGAGGTAGAAGGGCACCAACGTGCTTCCCACAAACTGGCCCATCACGATGTTCAGGACGAGCGCCACCGGAATCAGGACCACTGTGCTGGTGGGAAGGGTGGGCAGGACCGCGATCACCAGCAGGATGGCGCCAGCCAGGAAACCCGACAGCGCAACGAGGGCAGCCGCGCTGCCCGGCCCGGACGCGATGTCTGCGGGCTGGTTCAAAACCAGGTAGATATACGTCGCAGCAATGGCGGCGCCGCCGAGAATCTCCAGGATGCGGCGTTTTCGCACGGCTGCCGGGCTGGCTGAGGGGAGCGTCAGGGACGTGGATGACATGGTGTTCCTTCGAAGGTTCAGGCTATGCAGCCCCGATGGGCTTCGGGGATGGGACGACAGCTGCCTATGTCACCTCGGCAGCAACCGGCGTTCGCTACCGCTGCGCCGGACCGTTCACCAGTTTAGCGCCCGGCTGAAGAGAAATTGCCGGGGAGCTCCCCAGCCGCCAGCCGTCGGGCCAGGGCGCCAATCGATGCCACCAGCTCCTCGAACGCAGCGGCGGGTTTATTGTCCGAGACGATCCGCGCGTTCGGGGCGTGTCCCCAAAGGCTTCGGTAGTCCGCCACCGTGGTCCCGATCAGCAGCCTGGACTCCGTCTCCACATCCACGGTGGCCAACCGGGTGGAGTACTCGAGGGTCCCGGCGGCGACGCCGGCGGCGAAGAAATCGTGGATATGGGCCACATAGCCCTGGTCATAGCGGCGGTGGAATTCGAAGTAAAAGCGAATCGCATCGGAGAGGTGACGTACCAGCGGATTATCTGACGTGCTTCGGAGGCCCTCCGGCTGTTCCGGCAGCACAAGTTCCTCAACTGCGCAGCCCGCCTCCACGGCCAACAGGCGCACGTGTTCGGGATGGAGTTCGATCCGTTCGGTGGTGTCCAGGGAACAAATGATCGGCAGGCGATCTTCCGGAAGGCCCCGGTAGGCTTCGTAGACTTCCCTGGCAGCGTGCGGGTCCACGTGCGTGTTCCATTCCGCCGTGGGTGTGGTGTTGCCCTGGTAGTAGAAGCAGCCTCCCATAATGACCACTTTCCGCAGAAGCAGGGGCAGCCGCGGTTCGCGACGGAGCGCGAGGGCGAAGTTGGTCAGCGGCGCCGTGATCAGTGCCGTGAGCTCCCCCGGCCGAGCACGGGCCGCTTCCACCCAGAGATCTACAGCGTCCCTCGCCGAGAGACTTCCCGACGGCGGCGGCAGTACCGCATGTCCCAAGCCCTGCGGCCCGTGGGTCTCGGGGGTGGTCACCAACGGAATCTCCAGAGGCGTCCGGGCACCAACGGCCACTTCGACGTCGCGGTGTCCGCAAAGCTCAAGCATGGCCAGGGTGTTCCGTGCCACCTGGTCTACATCGGCATTGCCGGCTGAGGCTGTGACAGCCACAAATTCGACATTCGGCAGCGACGCCAAGTATGCCAGGGCCAGGGCGTCATCGATTCCGGTGTCCACGTCCAAGAGGAGGCTTATCATGTCCGTCATCCCTAGAACAGCGCTACTTTGGGGACTTTCGGAAAGATGTCATCCAATTCAGCGAGGTCTTCCGCGGTGGGGTTCCAAGAGGCAGCTTCCGCGTTCTGCCGCACCTGCTCGGGCCGGGTGGCGCCGGCGATCACACTGCCCACGGATGGCTGCGCGGCCAGCCAGGAGAATGCCACCTGGACTTCACTCAGGCCGCGCGTGGCGGAAAAGTTGCCGAACCTTTCCAGCTGCTCCCAGTCGGCGTCATCCACAAGGTTCTTGCGGGTGTGACTCAGCCGTGTGCCTGCCGGGGCTTTGTGCGGGGCATACTTTCCGGTCAGCAGGCCATTGGCCAGCGGGAAGTACGGCAGCACCCCGAGCCCGAATGCTTCAGCGGCCGGAGTCACTTCCAGTTCCGCGCGCCGGTCCAGGAGGTTGTAGTGGTTCTGGGTGGAGATGAACCGTGCCCCGCCGCTGGCGCGCGCCACGAACTCGGCTTCGGCGATCTGCCACCCGGCACGGTTGGAATGGCCGATGTATCGGACCTTTCCGCTGGTCACCAGGTCCTCAAGGGCGGCCAGGGTTTCGTCAATAGGTGTTGTGGGATCCGGCGTGTGGAACTGGTAGAGGTCGATCCAATCCGTATCCAGCCGCCGCAAAGAGGCTTCTACCGCCTGGATGATGTAGCGGCGGGAACCCCGGGCGCCAAAATCGTTGCCGTTCGCCCCGCGCATGTCCATGCCGAATTTGGTCGCCACCACCACATCGGGCCGCCGGCTCCCCAGAGCTTTCCCAAGGATGGACTCGCTCAGGCCGGGCTCCCGCCCATAAGTATCAGCGACATCGAAAAAGGTGAGCCCCGCGTCCAGCGCGGCACTAACGACGGCGTCGCTACCCTCTTGTGATTCCGTCACCGTGTGCGGCCGGCCGAGGTTGTTACAGCCCAGGCCCACGACGGAAACGGTCAGTCCGGACTTGCCCAAGCGGCGGTATTCAGTCATGAAGCAACCCTATATCGCACTGCAGGCCGTTACGGGAACGCGTGTTCCTAGAGCTTGAACACGGCACCGGCGCGCGGCGCGTGCTTGAGGCGCATGGCCTCGGGGTCCTTGAAGGACGCGGCACCGATGCTGAGCTTGGTGAAGTCCAGGTCCTCGCCGCGGATACAGACCTTGATGGCGTTGACGGCCTTGTTTACGTCGGGGCACAAGCAGAAAATGTTGAGCTTGAAATCGCTGAACTCGGACCGATCCACCACTCCCAGGCCACGCCAGGCAAGATGGCTGATCAGGGCGTCCTTGGCCTTCTCCTCCAGGTAGCGGTCCCTGTCCGTCCCCTCGCGGGTCTTCAGTGCATACTGTGCCACTACCCAGAACTGCTCCTCTTCGGGGATTTCGGCATAGCCGTCCTCCTCGCACTGGAGCGCGAAGGCAGTCATCAGGCTTTCTGCGGCCGTGGCATCATCGACGTCGGTTTCCTCAGTCTTGCTCTGGTGCCCTACTACGCCGTAGTTCATCACGAACTGCGAATAGTCCTCGTCGAACCAGGCCTCCCGGAAGTTCAGCACACCTTCGTCGTCACGCTTGTATACCCGGATAATCCCGCTCATTGCCGTCCTCTTTCAAACCAGTTTGTTTCCGTTCCATCGAACGGTGATTCTTGTCCTTTGACGGCCAGGAAGAGTCTGTCCGCAGTTTCCCTGATGCTGTCCACTACCGGCTGCGGGTACCCCATGGCCAGCCGGTGTTCTGCGAATTCGTCTTCATCGTCGATGTACGTTCCATGCTTGACGGACCGGATCACGTCCAGGTCCATATCTATCAGGTGGAATTCGGTCAGACCCGGCCTGATGGTGCGCCACTCATGGGACAGCGCGAGGTCGATATACAACCGGAAGTCGCCGGGGTAACTGTCGTCGTAGAAGGTGGCAACATAGTCGCCCTCATAGGGCACCAGCAGTACGGCATCCGAAGCGGCGTAGAAGGCCGCACCCGGCCGGGAGCAGAACGAGCCGGCCGGCTGGAAAATCCACCAGCCGTACTGGTCCTCGCCCAGGAACCGACCCGGCACCACCCAGTGTGCTTTCCCATCCCACTTGCGGTTCCGGGCGACCACGAGGTCCCCCACCTCCGGCGCCGCCGCAGTGCGGTCAGGTGGGTTGGACGTCACAGGATCGGCAGGCTTCCCGTGCTCGGATGCTGCTGGCCGGGCAGGGGACGCGCAAAAGGTACCTTGGTGCCCAAAACCTGCGCTACGACGTCGTGCGTTATTTGCTGCGCGGTAAGCCCGACGCGCTCCATGACCTGGCCACGCGTGCCATGGTCCAGGAAGTCGACGGGCAGGCCGACCTCGTTCAAAGCGGTGTCCACGCCGGCAGCGCGCATCTCCTGGCGGATCCGCGAACCCACGCCACCTGCCCGCACGCCATCCTCGATGCAGATCACCAGGCGGTGCCTCGAAGCGAGGGCAATGATCGATCGCCGGACCGGTAGCACCCAGCGCGGATCAACCACTGTGGTACTGATTCCCTGCGAGCCCAGGCGGTTGGATACGTCCAAAGCCAACTCGGACATGGCACCCACGCTGACGATCAGGACGTCATTATCTGTGGAGCCGGCCGGCCGACGGGCCAGGACGTCCACGCCGTCGGAGAGCCGCTCAATGGCTTCTACCTCTGCGCCGACAGTGCCCTTGGAGAAGCGGACCACGCTTGGGGCATCCGAAATCGCCACGGCCTCGCGAAGTTCTTCCCGCAGCCGTCCCGCGTCCCGCGGAGCCGCCAGATGCAACCCCGGCACAATCTGCACCATGGCCATGTCCCACATGCCGTGGTGGCTCGCACCATCAGGTCCGGTTACACCCGCCCGGTCCAGGACGATCGTCACGCCGGCCTTGTGCAGCGCGACGTCCATCAACAGTTGGTCGAAGGCACGGTTCAGGAACGTCGCGTAGATGGCCACCACAGGATGGAGCCCGCCAAAAGCCATCCCCGCAGCCGAGGTGAGGGCATGCTGTTCGGCAATTCCGACGTCGATCACGCGGGCCGGGTGCCGGGCCGCCAGCTTGTGCAGGCCGACCGGGATCAGCATTGCGCCGGTGATGCCGACGATGTCAGGGCGTTCATCCGCAATGTCAGCAATTTCCGTGGCAAAGACCGAGGTCCAGGACGGTGCGCCCGCCGGGTCAGTGGGCTCGCCCGTCTCGGGATCGATAATTCCGACGGCGTGGAACTGGTCCGCTTCGTGGGCCCGGGCCGGGGCGTAGCCGTGGCCCTTTTCCGTCATGCAGTGCACGATCACAGGGCCGGCGTAGTTCCGCGCCGTGGACAGGGCATGTTCAAGCGCGTGGAGGTCGTGGCCGTCCACCGGTCCGATGTACTTCATGCCAAGGTCCTCGAACATGCCCTGCGGAGCCCACCAGTCCTTGATGCCCTTTTTCATGGCGTGCAGGCTCTTATAGGTGAACTGGCCCACGGGGCCGCCGCTCTGAAGCTTCTTTTTCCACCAGTCCAGGGTGCCCTCGTAGGCGGGAGCGACGCGCAGCGAATCAATCGTGGGCCGCAGGGAGGCGAGGTAGTCAGCCAGCCCGCCCACCGTAGGTGCATAAGACCTGCCGTTGTCATTGACCACAATGACAACGCGGCGGCGTTTGTCCGCGGCGATATTGTTGAGGGCTTCCCACGTCATACCGCCGGTCAGGGCGCCGTCGCCCACAACGGCAACGACGTAGCGCTCACCCTCGCCCGTCAATTGCCGTGCACGCGAGATGCCGTCTGCCCAGGACAGCGAAGAGGAAGCGTGCGAGCTCTCAACGATGTCGTGTTCGGATTCGGCGCGGGACGGGTACCCGGACATCCCGCCCTGCTGGCGAAGGGTACTGAAGTCCTGCCGTCCGGTCAGCAGTTTGTGGACATAGGACTGATGGCCCGTGTCAAAGACAATGCTGTCCCGGGGGGAGTCAAAGATGCGGTGGACTGCCATGGTGAGCTCGACGACGCCGAGGTTGGGTCCAAGATGGCCGCCGGTCTGTGAGACGTTGCTGATCAGGAAAGACCGGATCTCCGCGGCCAGCTGGTCAAGCTGCTCACGGGACAACTCGCCCAGGTCCTGCGGGTTCCGGATGGTATCCAGGATTCCCAATGGCCCTCCTTCGGATGGTAGACATGCCTATTAACTCTAACGCCTCGGCTCCCCCTGGAACGTCAAGGCCCCGGCTGGTCCATGACCAGCCGGGGCCTTGAGGGGTGATGCGGGGGGAGGATTTCCGCTAGTTGGCGGAAATCTGGCGCAGCACGTACTGCAGGATTCCACCGTTGCGGTAGTAGTCCGCTTCGCCCGGGGTATCGATGCGCAGCACGGCATCGAAGGACTTGACGGAGCCGTCCTCGGACGTGGCGGTAACCTTCAGTGTCTTCGGCGTGGTGCCTTCGTTGAGGGCTGTCACGCCCTCAACAGCAAACGTTTCCGTGCCGGTCAGGCCGATGGTTGCCGCGGACTCGCCGGCCGGGAACTGCAGGGGCAGAACACCCATGCCGATCAGGTTGGAGCGGTGGATTCGCTCGTAGCTTTCAGCCAGGACAGCCTTGACACCCAGGAGCGCAGTGCCCTTGGCAGCCCAGTCACGCGAGGAACCCGATCCATATTCCTTGCCCGCCAGGACCACCAGCGGAGTGCCGGCTGCCTGGTAGTTCTGCGCGGCGTCGTAGACATATGCCTGCGGGCCGTCAGCCTGGGTAAAGTCACGGGTGAACCCGCCCTCCACACCGTCAAGCAACTGGTTCTTGATTCGGATGTTCGCGAACGTACCGCGGATCATGACCTCGTGGTTGCCCCGGCGTGAACCGTAGGAGTTGAAGTCCTTGCGCTCCACACCGTTGGCCAGCAGATACTGGCCGGCAGGGGTGTCGGACTTGAACGAACCGGCCGGGGAAATGTGGTCCGTGGTGACCGAATCGCCCAGCTTCAGCAGGACCCGGGCGCCCTCAATGTCCGTAACGGGAGACGGCGTGGCCTGCATGCCCTCGAAGTACGGGGGCTTCCGGACGTAAGTGGAGTTCGGATCCCAGGCGAAGGTATCGCCTGCCGGAGTGTCCAGGGCCTTCCAGCGGTCGTCGCCGTCGAAAACGCCCTCATAGCCGCGGGCGAACATTTCCTTGTCGATCGAGGAATCGATGACCTGCTGGACCTCTACCGGGTTCGGCCAGATGTCCCTGAGGAAGACGTCGTTGCCGGCATCGTCCTTGCCCAGGGGATCCGTCTCGAAGTCGAAGTCCATGGAACCCGCCAGGGCGTAGGCAATAACCAGCGGCGGCGAGGCCAGGTAGTTCATCTTCACGTCCGGGTTGATCCGGCCTTCGAAGTTGCGGTTGCCGGATAGCACTGCGGTAACCGAAAGGTCGTTGGCCTGGACGGCCTCGGAGATTTCGGCATCCAGCGGGCCGGAGTTACCGATGCAGGTGGCACAGCCGTAGCCAACAATGTAGAAGCCAAGCTTCTCCAGGTACGGGGTCAGGCCGGACTTTTCGTAGTAGTCGGTGACAACCTTGGAACCCGGGGCGACCGAGGTCTTGACCCATGGCTTGGATGTCAGGCCCTTGTCCACGGCATTGCGGGCCAGCAGTGCGGCGGCCAGCATCACGGAGGGGTTGGACGTGTTGGTGCAGGACGTGATGGAGGCAATGGCTACGGCCCCGTGGTCCAGCTCGAACTCGCGGCCGTCTTCCGTGGTCACCTTGACGGCGTTGGAAATCCGGCCGGCTGCACCGTGCGCCGCGGAGTAGATCGGCGGCTCGCGGTCCGTGTCCGTCACGTGGGTATCGGACTGCGTGAAAGAGGGCGGGTCCGAGGCCGGGAAGGTCTCCTCGAGGGACTCGTCCAGGGTGCCGGCGTCGGCATCGTGTGCGACGTAGTTGCGGAGGTCGTGCCGGAACTGGTCCTTGGCCTCGGTGAGCACGATGCGGTCCTGGGGACGCTTCGGGCCGGAGATCGAGGGGACGACGGTGGACAGGTCCAGTTCGATGAACTCTGAGAAGCGCAGTTCACGGGACGGGTCGTGCCAGAGTCCCTGTTCCTTGGCGTAAGCCTCGACCAGTGCGACGTTCTCGTCGGAACGGCCGGTAAGCCGCAGGTACTCGAGGGTGACGTCATCGATGGGGAACATTGCAGCCGTGGAACCGAATTCCGGGCTCATGTTGCCGATCGTGGCGCGGTTGGCCAGCGGCACGGCAGCGACGCCTTCACCGTAGAACTCAACGAACTTGCCCACCACACCGTGCTTACGCAGCATCTCGGTGATGGTCAGGACGACGTCGGTAGCGGTAGCACCGGCAGGGATGGAACCGCTGAGCTTGAAACCAACAACGCGCGGGATCAGCATGGAAACCGGCTGGCCCAGCATGGCAGCCTCGGCTTCGATGCCACCAACGCCCCAGCCCAGCACACCGAGGCCGTTGACCATGGTGGTGTGTGAGTCGGTGCCGACGCAGGTGTCCGGGTAGGCCCGGACGACGCCGTCAATTTCGCGGGTCATGACGGTGCGGGCCAGGTACTCAATGTTTACCTGGTGCACAATGCCCGTTCCCGGGGGAACAACCTTGAAGTCGTCAAAGGCCGTCTGGCCCCAGCGAAGGAACTGGTAGCGCTCACCATTGCGCTGGTATTCGATCTCCATGTTGCGTTCCAGTGCGCCGGCGTTGCCGAATGCATCGATCTGGACGGAGTGGTCGATGACCATTTCTGCCGGTGCCAACGGGTTTACCCGGGTAGGATCGCCGCCCAGTTCCTTAACAGCCTCACGCATGGTGGCGAGGTCGACGACACAGGGAACACCCGTAAAGTCCTGCATGATCACGCGGGCCGGCGTGAACTGGATTTCTGTATCTGGCTGGGCGTTGGGATCCCAGCCGGCCAAGGCGCGTACGTGATCGGCAGTGATGTTCGCGCCGTCCTCGGTCCTCAACAGGTTTTCAAGCAATACCTTGAGGCTGAACGGAAGGTTTTCTGCACCTTCAACGGAGTTCAACCGGAAAATTTCGTATTCGGTTCCGGCTACATTAAGTTTGCCTTTTGAACCGAAGCTGTCCACAGTGCTCATCGCAGGACTCCTCTCGCAACAGTTTTATCTTTGTCGCGCGGTTGTCCGCTAGCTAGTTAGGACTGCCTAATTAGCGGTTCCGGGCATATTGCTTGCCATCAGCTGTGATGGCGGACGCGACAGGACTACTGGGCCCATAGTAGTAGCTTCAGGCCCGGGGAGTCAGCAGCGCCACCGTTTCCAGGTGGTGGGTGTGCGGGTACAGATCGAAGGCACGGAGCGCGGCCAGCTGCCAGCCATCCTGCCGGAAGTAACCCAGATCACGTGCGAACGACGCCGGATCGCAGGACACATACGCGATGGCCCGCGGCTTCGACTCCATCAACTGGTGCACCACGACCTTGCCGGCTCCTGCACGGGGCGGGTCCAGCACCAGCGCGTCGAAGGCATAAGGCTTTTGCCGCAGTACCTTCTCCACTCGCCCCTGGACAATGCTCACCTGCGGCGCCCCGTGCAGGTTCTTGCGCGCATCGCGGCTGCCGCCGGGCGACCCCTCCACGGACAGGACAGCGCCGGACTCTCCCACAAGGTCAGCCAGTCTTGCTGTGAACAGGCCGGCCCCTGCGTATAGGTCAGCGACACTGCCTCCGGGCTGGAGGTAGCCGCCGTCGCCAAGGAAATCGGTCACCGCGCCCACCAGGGTCTCGGGGCCGTTCCGGTGAATCTGCCAGAATCCTGCGCCGGTGACCCGGTACGTGTGCCCCACTGCGGACTCCTGGACCCATGTGCGGCCACGGAGCTGCAGGGTTTCGGAGGTCTCGGGATCGAAGGTGGCAACCGATACGTCCCCTGGCAACTGCGCGAGGATGGCGGCCAGGCGCTTCGCCTTGGTGCCGGCGGCCGGCGCCAGCAGGATCAACGGCCGGGACCCGTTTGCCGGGGCAGCGACCTCAACGCGCTCAACGCCCTGCAGGTCCACGTCCCACAGCCGCAGGTTGTTGATGGCACTTACCGCAAGCGGCATCTCCCGCACCGCGTAGACCTCGTTGGAGCGGTGGGCGTGCATCCCCAGGCGTCCGCCCCGGGTGACGGAGAAACTGGCCCGGGTCCGCCAGCCGAGGCCGGCCGTGGCTCCATCGGCAGCTTCGCGACCGAGCGGGACCTCTTCGACATCAATGTTAAGTTCGACACCGGGCTCCAGTCCGGCGAGTCGCTTCAGCTGTTCAGCCAGCACCGCAGTCTTGAGGGCGCGTTGCCGCGCGGGGGCAATATGGCCAAACTCGGCCCCGCCCACCGGTGGATGGCCGTTGGCCCAGGCGCGCCCTGAATCTGCGGTGTGCCAGAAGTGTTCCACCCGGTCCGGGGATGCCTCCAGAACCTCCACGACATCGCCTCGCCAGAACCGGGCCGACGGCCCGGCTTCGGTCAGGCGCACCCGGACCCGCTCCCCCGGAATGCCGTGGCGGACAAAGATGACCCTGCCGTCGAGGCGGGCAACGCAGTGGCCGCCGTGGGCTACCGGGCCCACTTCCACCTCCAGTTCCGTGATCTCATCGGGAAATGTTCCCGGGCCTGCCTCCCGCCCGGACTCGACGACGGATGATGTGCTGGTGCTGGTAGTGCTGTTGATGTCTCTCCCAGATGGTGTCATCGCAGGTCCTGCAGGTTCTTGGCTTCTTCGGACGATTTTAGTTGCCACGGTACGCTGGCCACCATCACGCCGGGTTCAAAGTGCAGCCGGGTCTTGATCCGGAGGGCAGTCTGGTTGTGGACCAGTTGCTCCCACCATTTGCCCACCACGTACTCGGGGATGTAAACCACGATCAGGTCTCGCGGGGAGTCCCGCCGCATGTTGGTGATGTACTCCATGATCGGCGTAACGGTCTCGCGGTACGGGCTGTCCAGGACGGTGAGCGGCACCGGGATGTCGAGCTTTTCCCAGTCGGCAACCGTATGCGCGGTTTCTTCGGCATTGATGTCTACGGTGATTGCATCAAGGCGCGACGGCCGGGAGGCGCGGGCGTAAGCCAGGGCCCGAAGCACCGGCTTACGGACGTGGGAGACCAGCAGCACCGCGTGGACTCTGGTGGGCAGGGCCCGGGGCGAGGAATCCTCGTCGACGGCCAGTTCCTTCGCCACGTTGTCATAGTGCGCCTTGATACTCCACATGATCAGGAAGAGCGCGATCATCGCCAGCAGGGCAATCCAGGCTCCCTGTTCAAACTTGGTCACCAGAACGATGACCAGTACCAGTGCCGTCATGCCGAAACCGATCATGTTAATGGTCCGGGACTTGGCCATGCGCCGCCGGAGATTGCGGTCCTTGGCAAGTTTCAGTTCGCGTCCCCAGTGCCGCACCATGCCCAACTGGCTGGCCGTGAAGGAGATAAAGACGCCAACGATGTACAGCTGGATGAGCTTGGTGACATCGGCGTTGAACGCCACGATCAGCACCAGCGCCCCCGCGGCCAGGGCCAGCACGCCGTTGCTGAAGGCGAGCCGGTCCCCCCTGGTACGCAACTGCCGGGGCAGGTAGCCGTCCTGGGCCAGGATTGAGCCAAGAACGGGGAACCCATTGAAGGCGGTATTGGCGGCGAAAACGAGGATAAGGCCGGTGGCCGCCACCACGACGAAGAAGGGCACGGAACCCGCGCCAAAGATCGTCTGGGCGAGTTGGCTGATGGCCGGGTTCTGAATGTAGTCGGCAGGCAGCGGCTGGCCGTTGAGGCGGAATTCGGTGGCGGGATCGGCGACGACGTGGACCTTTGCGGCATTGGCAAGGAACATGATGCCCGCCATCATCGCCGAGGCAATCACGCCAAGGAGCAGGAGCGTGGTAGCCGCGTTTTTACTCTTCGGCTTACGGAAGTTCGGTACGCCGTTGCTGATGGCTTCAACGCCGGTCAGTGCCGCAGCACCGGACGAAAAGGCGCGAAGCAGCAGGAATGCGCCGGCCAGGCCCACCAGGCCCTCATCAAATCCCGGCGCGGGAACAATCTCGAGGGCGGCTGACGGTGCCTGCCTCAGTTGCCCGGTGGCTGCCTGGAAGATACCCACCGCCGTCATACCCAGGATCGTGAACAGGAAGATGTAAGTGGGAATAGCGAAGAGACGGCCCGCTTCCCGGACGCCACGCAGGTTCACCAACGCAAGGATTACGACGCCGATCGTGGCAATTGCCGTCTGCTGGCCGTACAGGGCAGGGATAGCCGTGCTGAGGTACACCGCGGCCGAGGACAAGGAAACGGCAACTGTCATCACGTAATCCACCAGCAGCGCCGAGGCGACTGTCAGCCCGGCGTACTTGCCCAGGTTCACGTTGGCGATTTCGTAGTCGCCGCCGCCGGAGGGATAGGCGTGCACGTTCTGCCGGTAAGAGGCCACCACGGTCAGCAGCACCACCATAACCGCGAGCCCGACCCAGGGCGAGAAGGCCACGGCGCTGACCCCGGCCAGTGCCAGGGTCAACAGGATTTCGTCCGGCGCATAAGCAATGGACGACAGCGCATCCGATGCAAATACAGGCAGGGCGATACGCTTCGGAAGCAGGGTGTGGGGCAGGCGGTCGTTCCGGAACGGCCTGCCGACGAGTACCCGCTTCGCCGCGTTCAGTATTGTCAGCACTCCACAAAGTTAGTCGTATTCGTCTTCGATGTCATGACGGCGGGTGCTTCCCCGCGAACGCGGAACCTATCCGCCCACTGCCGGTAGAGTTCTGACTGCAGCATGGAACATCAAATTGAGGAGATTGGCGTGGCGCACTTCGTGATCATGGGTTGCGGTCGTGTGGGCGCAACCCTGGCGCATACCCTGGAAGAAGCCGGGCATTCCGTGGCGATCATCGATCAGGATGACCGGGCATTCCGCAGGCTCCGTCAGGGCTTCACCGGACGCAAGGTAACGGGGGTCGGCTTCGACCGCGAAACCCTCAAGCAGGCGGGCGTTACCGAAGCGTATGCCTTCGCCGCCGTTTCCAGCGGTGACAACTCCAATATCCTGGCCACCCGGGTGGCCCGCGAAACTTTCCATGTTCCCCACGTTGTGGCACGCATCTATGATCCCGGTCGGGCCGAAATCTACCAGCGCCTGGGCATCCCCACCGTGGCTGCCGTCCGCTGGAGCGCAGACCAGGTCCTCCGCCGCATCCTGCCCGAACAGCATCTCGCCGGTGAGTACCGTGAGCCCTCCGGGCGGCTGGTACTCACCGAAATCGATCTTGATCCGGCCTGGATCGGGCATGGCATCGGCACGATCGAGAACGTCGCCGATGTCCGCATTGCCTACCTGACCCGGTTCGGCGAGGGTATTTTGCCCTCCGCCGCCGCCATTTACCAGGAAGGCGATACCGTGCACGCCATGCTGTCTCTGGACCGGGTCTCCGAAGTGGCCCATGTCCTGGCTAAACCGCCCGTCAAGGAGCTGTAGTGAAAGTCGTTATTGTCGGGGCCGGCAGTGTGGGCTCATCGATTGCCAGGGAGTTGCTTGCGCACAAGCATGACATTCTCCTGATCGATCTCAAGCCCGAGGTCATAGGCCGCAGCGGGCTCCGGGGCGCGCACTGGCTGGTGGGCGACGCGTGTGAACTGAGCACCCTGCAAGGTGCCAGGCTTGAGGATGCCGACGTCGTGGTTTCGGCCACGGGTGACGACAAGGTCAACCTGGTGGTATCGCTTCTGGCCAAAACAGAGTTCGGCGTGGGCCGCACGGTAGGCCGGGTCAATAACCCCAAAAACGACTGGATGTTCAATGACTCCTGGGGCGTGGACGTCGCGGTCAATACGCCTCAATTGATGACCGCACTCGTGGAGGAAGCCGTGGAGATCGGCGACCTCGTCAGGCTGCTGACCCTCCAGACCGGCGTCGCTTCGCTGGTGGAGTTCACCGTGCCGCATGACTCGCACGTGATCGGTTCAACGGTGGGCGACATCCAATGGCCCGAAGACGCCACTCTGGTGGCAATCCTCCGCGATCACGCGCCCATCACCCCCAGCCGTGATGACGTCATCGACGGCGGCGACGAACTGTTCTTCGTCACCACAATCGCAGCAGAGGACGACCTCAGGGCCCTGCTGTCACCGGAATCGGCCGAAGCCGAAGCTACAGGCGCGGCTGCTCAGGCATCGGTGGATGACGCGTTCGACGACGGCTTCGAAGGCTGATCGCCGGCAGGCACCGGGCGGGTCAGCAGCCAGGCTACCCAGATGCCCAGGATGTACAGCGGCGCGCCCATGAGCAGCCTGGTTGTGGCCAGGGCAGTCAGTCCCTCGGATCCCATCAGGTAGAGCGGTACCTGCACCACCAGTCGAAGTGCCAGGACCAGGACAATCACCCAGGTCCCCAGCCGGTAGGCCTTTAGCCGGGCGGGATCCTTGCGCCAGTCGAGTCCTTCGTTGCGGATGAAACCGAACAGCAATCCGGCGATGGGCCAGCGCAGGGCAATCGAAGCAACCATGGCCGCAATATAGGCGGCGTTGGTGATAAATCCCGGGAGATAGAAATCCTCTGCCTTACCCGTGGTATTGGCGAGCCAGGCCGAAATCCCGACACCCACGATCCCTGCCAGCGCCTGGGTCAGCGGTCGTCGTTGGATCAGCCTCACAACCGTGAACACCGCCGCCGAAGCCAGCGCGGCCACGAGCGAGACGGGAAGGTCGCGCCAGATGGTGAAGACAACCAGGAATACCAGACCCGGAAGGATGCTCTCCGCGATTCCCTGGATGCCACCGGCGCTCTTGAGGACGTCAACCTTGCCGTCACCGGAACGGTGAAGCCCGGCCTTCGCGGCGTAGCTGCCGGCAACGGCGCCCAGGCTGTCAGGCCGTTGTTCGGGCCGGTCCTGCTGCTCGGGACTCATACTCGCTCCTGTTTGGACAATATTTCGTAGCGTGGATTAAACATGGTGGCTTTGCCTTGGCTGCGGGTCAGCATTCCCTCGAGCTTGATTTCGGTGCCGGCTGCCAGTCCGGGTATCCGGCGCCTGCCCAGCCAGATGACCTGCAGCCTTTGGCGGTCGGTCCGACGGATAACGCCGGGGTCCGACACCATGGCGGTAAAGGCTGCGACGCCGCCGGACGGTGCGTACGTTACCGAATCGATGTTGCCGCGGCATACCACCCGCCCACGTTCGGGCAGGTGGTTGATCATCATAACGTTGGCTTTGGCCGGAGGCCGCCGGGCATCGCCGGGTTCAGCCAATGTGAGTGGTCTCCGGCCCGCGTTCAGGCTTGTGGAGTTCCGGCTGCTGTGGCTGTGGCTGTGGCTGTACCGATGTGTCCTTGGGAAGGCGCAGCGGCAGCAGGTCGCGCGGCGGCATGGGGCTGTCGCCCCGGATCACCACGACCTGGCGGAACAGTTCCTCCAACTCTTCGGCTGCGTCACGCTCCATGGCTGCAGAACCGCCCAGCACACCGCGCAGGAACCAGCGCGGCCCATCGACGCCGATGAAGCGGGCCACCCGGTAGCCCTGGCTGCCGTCGGCAGCAGCCGCAGGCAGTTTTGCCACCAGTTCGGTGCCGAAACCACCCTGGATTTCTTCAACCTGCCCGCCTTGGCTCCCTACAGACTGTCCGATCTGTTCCCGGATGTCGTCCCACAGCCCTTCAGACTTGGGAGCAGCAAAAGCCTGCAACTGCAGGCTTGAACCGTTCAGATCCAGAGTTACTGCGATAACCCGCTGCGTCTTTTCCTCGATTTCGAGTCGAAGCTGAAGTCCTTCGCTCGGCGCAATGAGGAGGGCGCCCAGATCAACGTAGCCCTCACGGCTGGTGATCTCAGAAATGTCAAAGGGGCCCGTAGTACTGCGGGCGTCATCAGTTTCTGTGGTGGCCGGGGCTGTGGCCTCCGGTTCCAGTGCGGCACCCGCCTCAGCGGATTCCGCCTCAGGGAATTCCGTCTCAGCCTGCTGTTCGTTCCTGGATTTCCTGCCTAGTCCAAAAACCATGGGTCGTCTCCTTCATTGGGATGGTGCGGGCCTTGCCGCTGATGGAAAGCGGCCGGCCCACCACGGTGCGCTGTGCCGGGATTCAAGCTCCCGGCGTCGTGAATCCACCGGTTGAACCGAAGCCACCGGCGCCACGGACGGATCCGCTCAATTCGTTCACAGGGACAAACTGCGCATGCTCCACACGCTGGATGACCATTTGGGCTATTCTATCGCCGCGGCGCAGCTCGATGGCGTCCCGGCGGTCCGTATTCAGGAGCGTGACGGCGATTTCTCCGCGGTAGCCGGCGTCCACGGTTCCGGGGGCATTGACCACAGTCAGTCCATGTTTGGTTGCCAGCCCGGAGCGAGGGTGGATGAGTGCCACAAAACCCTCAGGAAGTGCGATGGCCACACCGGTCGGCACCAGTTTCCGTTCGCCGGGCTCGAGACGGACGTCCACTGTGCAGCGGAGATCGGCACCGGCATCGCCGGGATGGGCGTAGGAAGGAGGTTCGAGTCCACTGTCCAGCATTTTCAGCTGGACCTGGAGGGTGGCTTGGGAGAGTCCTGGAAGTTCAGTCACAGTTCCTCACTCTAACGCGGCGGCGTTGCAGCGGCCTAGCCGTCCTCCAGAGGAGGAGGCGCCCGAAGATGAAAAGCCGGGTCAAAGGTGAAAAGCTGGGGTATGCCTGATTCCAGCCCCACATCCCCCCTGCCTAGCGGTGCCTCGCCTGATCCGAAGAACGGGCAGCCCGTTTTTGCCGAGAAGCTCCTGCCGTCCCTCTGGATCTGGCTGTTTGCCGTGGGGTTCTCCGGCGCCGGAATCCTGGTGTTCGCGCCCATCAGCCCCACTGCAGGATTCATCGCCGCAGCCGTCCTGCTGGTCATTGTGTCCACCCTGCTGCTGCTCTCCACGCCGCGGATCATTGTCACGGACACGGAATTGACCGTGGGCAGGGCAACGATCAGCCGTGACTTCATTTCCGGGGCGAGCGCCCATCGCGGACCGGACGCCACCCGTGAGCGGGGCACGGGTCTGAACGCCTTGGCATATCTGTGCATCCGGGGATGGATTGACCCGGTGGTCCGGATAGAACTCTCTGACCCGGCAGACCGCACCCCTTACTGGCTGACCTCAACACGACGGCCTGAGGAACTGGTCACAGCGCTCCAGCCCTTCCCCGGGAAGTAACTGCGGGACACGTCACTACAGGCTCATCCTTCACACTCGGCGCAAATGAGCTGGCCGCCCGACTCCCGCACCAGCTGCGAACGGTGATGAACCAGGAAACACGAAGCACACGTGAACTCGTCAGGCTGGGGCGGGAGAATCCGAACCAGCAACTCTTCGCCGGACAGGTCCGCGCCCGGCAGCTCGTAGCCACCGGCCAGATCGGTTTCGTCCTCTTCCACCCCTGCCGTGGGCTTGTCGATGCGGGCGGACTTGAGCTCCTCAAGTGAATCCGAAGCGAGGTCCTCTTCTGACTTGCGTGGCGCGTCGTAGTCTGTCGCCATGGCGTGCTGGTCACTCTCCGTATGCCGTTGAACGGGTCCTGCGTCAACATAACGCCCGGCGACACCCTTTTGTGCCCACGCTCCCCTTGAACCAGAGGGATTCACCCTGATTCGCCCGGAATTTCGCGGCGCGCCCTTTCCCCTAAGCGATAAACCCCCTGCCAGATGGCAGAGTTTCGATTGATAGTAATGCCAGGGTGGAGGATTTGTATGCAGGATCTACGGCTTGTAGGCGTGCACGACGACGGGACTCACCTCCTGTTGACCGGGCCCGGCGGCGAGATGTTCCGGCTGCCGATCGATGAAGCACTGCGATCGGCCAGCCGTCAGGTGGCCAAACCGGCCGTGGGGACGCCGGTGGCTTTGTCGCCCCGCGATATCCAGGCCCGGATCCGTGCCGGGGCCACCGCTTCGGAGGTGGCGGATCTGGCAGGCATTCCGCTGGCCAAGGTAGAGCGCTATGAGGGGCCGGTCCTTGCCGAACGTGATTATGTTGCCCGGCAGGCACGCAAGATCGAAGTAGCGGCGCCCTCCCCCGGCCATGAAGCGTACCGTGCCGCCTTTGGCGACCATCCCGCCACTCTGGATGACATGGTTTCGCATCGGCTCAGGGCGCACGGTATCGAGGAATCCGCCGTCGAATGGGATTCCTGGCGGCGCCCGGACGGTTTCTGGACGGTCGTGGCACGCTTTGAAATCAGCGCTGCGCGGCCCGCCGGAATCGGCGAGGAGCCCCCGGCCATGTGGACGTTTAGCCCTGCACGCAAGACCCTGCAGAACGCGAACCGCTGGGCACAGCAACTCAGCGAACTGGAACCCCTCGATGGACCCGTTCCTGCGCGTCGGCTGACTGCCGTGACTGACCGGCCCTTTGACTTCGAAGCCGAGGCTGAAGCCCCGGCCGAGCCTTCCGCAACGATGCCTTCCGCGGTACCGGGACAGGACGCCGATGGCATCCTGGATCTCCTCCGTGCCCGGCGTGGCCAGCGTCTTGGAGTGGATGAGGACGGTGACGATGCCCTCGCCCTGCTGCTCAGCCAGGGTGTGCCGGCAGCCCATCCGCGGCCATCGGAAGTGCCGGACGAGCCACGCCCGGCAGAAGACGGCCAGCACAGTAATGATCACGAAACGCCTGCGGCCCAGGGGGAGACCCGCGACGGCAGGCGTAAGGACGGACGGCCATCCATGATGGCGCGGCTAAGCCTCATCCCTCCGTTGCGCGAGAACAACACCGGTGCAGCGGAAGCCCCGGACCGCGAAGACCCGCTGGCATTGCACGACGGCGTCAGCACCGAAACTCGTGAGATCACCATTACGCCGTCCCCGGCAGGTCCTCCAGGCAACGGCTCTACGGGCAACGGTTCTACGGGCAACGGTTCAAGCGAAGGTTCCGGCGCGGGCCTCGATGAACTGCTTGGCGGCGGGCAAAGGCGGCGGAACACGGAGTCCGCCCACCCCGGCCCGCATGATCCAGGCCCGGCCTCACCTCCCGAACGGCCCGCAAAGGCTAAACGGTCAAGCGTCCCCACCTGGGACGAGATCGTTTTTGGTACCCGGGGCGATTAACCCCGCCAGTGGCACGCGTCCACTTCGAAGGGCAGCAACTGGTCCTGTTCGGCCATGATTCTTGCCCCGTGGGCGGTAACGCGCCGCATGTAGTGACGGCGGCACAGGGTCTCATAACCCACCACCGGACCCTGGCCGGAATCATGCCCGTCAGGCCCGGGATCGGCGCCCATGTCGACGTCGCCCACCACCACTTGGGCACCTTCGACCACCATGGCTCCATCAATTGTCCGGGCATTATGCGTTGCCCGCCGGCCGCACCAGCAGAGCGCTTCAACCTGAAGCACCTGGACCCGGTCCGCGAGCTCAATGAGACGCTGCGAACCGGGGAAGAGCCTGGTCCTGAAGTCAGCTGTGATACCAAAAGCGAAGACATCGATCTCCACCTCATCCACCAGCCTGGCCAGCTGTTCAACCTGTCCGGGTGAGTAGAACTGGGCTTCGTCGCAGATCAGGTAGTCCACGTGCTGACCGCGCATGCGCCGGGTCATCACTTCATCCCAGAAGTCCGTGTGGTCCAGGACTTCGTTGGCATCGGTCTCGAGTCCCAGTCGGCTGGAAATACGCGATCCACCGGCGCGGTCGTTCCGGCTGAACCGGACGCCGCCGCGTCCGCGGGCCCGATGGTTGTAGTCCATTTGCAGCGCCAAGGTTGATTTGCCGCAATCCATGGTTCCTGAGAAGAACACCAACTCAGCCACGGCGCGACGCCTTTCCCTGGGCCGTGAAGCAAAGCAACGGCACTTCCCGCTCAGCCCGGGTCAGCGAGCCATGCTGGCCGATGACGTCCAGGGCAGCAGGGCGCACGCGCCGGGTGTCGTAAAGGGCGATACCTTCCCGCGCGGCAATCATGAGATCACCGATCCTCTCCCCCACGCCGTCGCGGACTTCTCCGAAAAGTCCCGCTCGCACAGCCTCCTCCCGGGTAAAGACCCATGCCCTGTCGCCGAACCGGGCCTGCCAGCTCCGCAAGAGCCGCCCCCGCACGTCGCTCCCGGCATCGGGCTCCAGGTAGAGATGGACCATCCGGGGCTCGCCGGCTGTATGCCGGACTCCCTCTACCAGGGCCGGGTCAGCCGAGTAATCGATGCGTTGTGATTCGGGCACGTCAACCATCCCGTGGTCTGCGGTCAGGACTATGGTGGTTCCCGCAGGCAACCCAGTGTTGAGCCGCTTCACGGTGGCGTCGAGTTCCTCCAGCTGGTGCTCCCACTGCTCAGACGCGGAGCCATGCCGGTGCCCGGCTTTGTCCAGCTCATTGAGGTAGTAATACATGAGGGTGGGGCCCTGGCCTGACATAGCCTCGGCGGCCGCCGCAGTGCGGGCGTGGGGAGTCACAGCTGAGACGAACCGGCCACCGCGCAGGGCCGCACGGGTCATGGGCGAGTCTGCGAACTGTGGCAGGCTCACCGTGACCACATCTACCGTTCCGGCAACGTCCTCAAGAATGGTCGGGAGCGGCTGCCAGGCCGCCGGATCGACGCCGTCGTCCCAGTTGCCCAGCATATTTACCACCCGGTCCTGGGCCGGATCCAGCACGTCGTAGCCCACCAGTCCGTGCTGCCCGGGCGGGCGTCCGGTCCCCAGACTGGCAAGCGAGGCAGCAGTGGTGGAGGGAAAAGCGGAGTCGAGCCACACGGGAACGGCTCCCTGGCCCGCCTGGACCACGGAACGCAGGAATGGTGTGTGCGCAGCCTTTTTCTTGAGCAGGTTTCGTCCCAGGCCGTCTGCCAGCACGACGCAGACTCTCGAAGACGCGGGAAAGGCCAGGTGGTTGGAATAGCCGCCAACGCCCAGACTTGCGGCGGCGCTGCCAAAAACCTCAGCAATGGACTGGCGGCCGTACGCGGGCGGCTGTGGGAGGCGGATGGATTCGCTGGTCAGCTCAGGCAGCATGTCAGCGCTGGTGGCCGCGGCCAAGCCGGCTGCCAAAGACCCCTCGAGGCCATGTGGGCAGGGCTTTCGCCGGATGGCCAACCACACTCGAGGGCCCGGCCGTGCCTGTATTAACCGCCCTCAAGGCCCGGGCAAAGAGCTTGGCCTCCTGGACCGCCTGCAGGCCGTCCGCTTCGGCACTGATGCGGAGCACAATGTCCTCCTGGGCAATGGTGCCGGTGTAGCCGTGGTCCGCCTCGCACTGCGGGTCTCCGCAACTGGCCGGGCCCATGTCCAGCCGCTGGCCCCCGGACCACGCAATCGACAGGGTCACTTCACGTACGGGATCCGACGGCTTGTAATTGTGTGGCTGTGTGTACATGTAACTGAGCACTACGGAGCGGATCTGCGCCACCGGGACGGACTCGGTGGAAACCTGCGCCACCATCTGCTCGCCGGCTTCGTCCAGTTGCTGGTCGTCCACATGCGTGATCACCAGCATGTCGTCGGTCAACACCAGCACCGTAATGTGGCGGCGCACCTCGGCACGGTCAAAGTGCGTCTCCAGGTGCACCAGATGGGCAACACAGTCCCGTCCGTCCAGGGCATCTTCCACAACGTCGGCCACCAGCCGGGGGTAGAAACCCGCCTTCTGCAGTGCGGCGTCGAGGCTTTGCCCTTGGGCGCCATGGCTGTGCGTGCCCTGCTGGCGTCCGGCCGGCTGGCCACTGCTCTCTGGTTGCACCTGCGGTTGCTGCTGGGGCGCGGGTTGCGGCTTTGGCTGCGACGATGAGGGCTGTGGGGTCATGTCCCCATTTTCACAGATCGACTGGACACTTGCTAACTGCCAGCATGTTAGCCGAGCATGGCCCGGCGCGCGCTGTCCGTGCGCTGGGCCGGATTGGCGATCCGTACGTCGGCGGCAAGGATGGACAGTCCAGAGGTACCGCACAGAACCGGGTTGAATTCCACGAGCGCGATTTCGGGGTGGTTGTCTTTAAGGAGCGACAGTCGCGCTGCCAGGTCTTCGAGGGCTTCGACATCGGCCGGCGGGAGGCCCTGGTAGGCAAACAGTTTCCGGGACGCGCGCGGGGCACGGATGAATTCTCTGAGGTCCTCGGTAGTCAAAGGCGGCACCCGGTGGGCCCAGTCATCCAGCAGGTTTACAGCGTCTCCCGCCATGCCGAAGGAAACGACGGGGCCCAGGAGCGGATCCTCGATGGCGCGCATGGTGCAGGCCTGCCCCACAGGAGCCATCGCCTGCACTTCCAGGGCGGCAGTACCATAGCCGGCCAGTGCCCGGCGCATCTGGGCCAGGTTGCGCCGCAGGGAGTCAGCATCCTGGATGTCCAGCCTGACTCCGCCCAGGTCAAGGCGATGGCGAAGGGCCGGGTCTGTGGTCTTCAGGACTACTGGCCAGCCAAGGCGGTCTGCCGCTGCAACGGCCTCGTCATCCGTTTCAAAGCGCGCGGAAGGCAGCACCGAGATCCCGTAATGACCCAGCAGGGTTGTTGCCGCCTCCTGGTCAAGGGGTTTCAGCTGTTCACCGTGCACGTCCCGGAGCAGGACTTCAAGCCCGGCACGGACGGCGTCGGCATCGCAGCCCTCAGGCTCCACGAAGGCTCCGCGGTCGCGCCTGGCCCACTCCGCGTACCAGACGACGGCGGCAAGCGCGCTCACAGCCGCGCCGGAGTTGGCGTAGCACGGAACGCCGGGGCTCCTGCCGTCCTGATCCTTCCCGCCTGCCAGCCCCTCAACGTAGACCGAAGGGTCCATAATCCCGGCAAAAACGGCGATCACCGGTTTACCGGCTTCAGCAGCACACCCGGCCAGGATGCCTGCGATGTCTTCGACAGTCAGCCCCCGGGCCGGAAGCAGGGTGACCACGGCGGAGTCCACCGAGTCCTCAGCGAGAATGCCAGCCAACTGCTGACGGAGAACCGGAAGCGCAATCGACATGCCGGCGTCGAGGTTCAGGTCCGTAACGGTCCGCTCCACCACCAAACCATTGGCCGCGGCACTATCCGCAACCACCATGCCCAAGGCGTAGGAATTGCTGACCACCGCCACCCGGGGACCCGCCGGCAGTGGTGCTGCCGACACAATCTGGCTGACATCCATCAGGGCTTCGATAGTCTGCACCCGGATCACTCCGGACTGGCGCAGCATTGCGTCAAGGGCGCCCACTGGCGCTTGGGTGGTGCGGACGGCATGGCCGCGGGGAAGCTGCAGGCCCATGGTGTCGGACTTGGCAACTATTACCGGTTTGGTCTGCGCCAGCCTGCGGGCCAGCCGGGAAAACTTACGCGGGTTGCCGATGGACTCAAGATAGAGGGCGACGGCGCCGGTGTCGGAATCGTCCTCCCAGTACTGCATCAGATCGTTACCGGAAACGTCTGCCCGGTTGCCCGCAGACACGAACGTTGACACTCCCACCCGGCGCCGGCTGCAGGCGGCATACAGCGAAACACCGATGGCCGCAGACTGGCTGAATGCCCCGAGGCCGCCGCGTTTGGGCAGGTACGGTGCCATCGATGCGTTCAGCGAGATGTCCGGGTGGGTGTTGATCATGCCCAGCGAGGCCGGCCCGATCACCCGCATGCCGTTGGCCCTAGCCTTGCGTACCAGCTCCCGTTGCCGCAGCAGCCCGCGCTCGCCGTCGTCAGCGAACCCTGAGGTGGCGATCAAAAGGCCCTTAACGCCTGCAGCCGCGCAGTCGTCCACTACGGAAGACACTTCCTCGTACGGTACCGCGATAATTGCCAGCTGGATGGGTTCCGGAATCTCTGACAACCGGGAGTAGGAGAGCATGCCGGCGAGTTCCAGGGCTTCCGGATTCACGGCGTAGACGGGGCCCTTGAAACCACCTTCAATCAGGTGTTCCAGGAGCTGGTACCCAAGCTTTCCCCAAGTCCGGCTGGCGCCGATCACCGCAACGGACGATGGCGCCAGCAAACTCCGCACGCTGCGCGCCTCCGCCCGGTGCTCACGGGCCTCCATCACGGCACGGGATTTTTCCGTGGGGTCGATATTGAATTCGAGGCTGACGACGCCGTCGTCGAAATGCCTTTTGACGTCATAACCGGCATCGGAAAAAACCATCAGCATCTTGCGGTTTTCGGGGAGGACCTCGGCGGTGAAGCGCCGGATGCCGTTTTCCCTCGCTGCCGCAGCCAGGTGTTCGAGCAGGATGGAACCGATGCCGCGGCCCTGGTGCACATCCGCAATGTTGAAGGCCACCTCTGCCTCGGACGGATCATCGAGGCGGTCATAACGGCCGATCCCGATGATCGCGCCGCCGATGGTGATAACGAACGCAACGCGGTCATGGAAGTCCACTTCGGTGAACCGTTTGAGTTCTTTACTGCTCAGCCGTGCTTTGAGGGCAAAGAAACGCATGTAAATTGAGTTCTGGGACTGCCCGGTATGGAAGGCCTGGACGGCGTCCACATCTGTTGGCTGAATGGGCCTCAGATGGGCTGTTCCGCCATCGCGCAGAACGACATCGGCTTCCCAGTATTCCGGATATACGCCGTCCGCGGGCTGTTCCACCATAGGCTTAGCCTAGCTAAAAAACTCCCTTGCACACCCCTAAGGATCCATCAGCCCTATGGCCCGCCGCCAAAGCCCCGCCCCTGCCAGTGATCCCGGCGAGGATTACAGCGAGAGAATCGTTGACATCGATGTCACGTCCGAGATGGAGGGCTCCTTCCTGGAGTACGCCTACTCGGTGATCTATTCGCGCGCCCTGCCGGATGCCCGCGACGGCCTGAAGCCGGTACAGCGCCGCATCCTCTACATGATGAGCGAAATGGGACTGCGGCCGGACCGCGGGCACGTCAAGAGTGCACGCGTGGTGGGCGAGGTGATGGGCAAGCTGCACCCTCACGGCGACACCGCCATTTATGACGCCATGGTCCGGATGGCGCAGGACTTTGCGCTGCGGCTGCCGCTGATCGATGGCCACGGCAACTTCGGGTCCCTCGACGACGGTCCTGCCGCACCGCGGTACACCGAGGCCCGGATGGCTGCCGCAGCCCTCACCCTGACAGACCACCTCGACGAAGACGTCGTTGATTTTGTTCCCAACTACGACAACCAGCTCACCCAGCCAGAGGTGCTGCCGGCTGCTTTCCCCAACCTGCTGGTTAACGGCGCCACGGGCATCGCCGTCGGCATGGCCACTAACATGGCGCCGCACAACCTGGGTGAGGTAGTGGCAGCAGCCCGGCACCTGATCGCGAACCCTGACGCCACCCTGGACGACATCATGAAGTTCGTGCCGGGGCCGGACCTTCCTACCGGCGGCAGGATTGTGGGCCTGGACGGTGTGCGCGACGCCTACGCGACAGGCCGCGGTTCGTTCAAGACCCGGGCCAAGGTGGAGGTCGAACAACTCTCCGCCCGCCGCACGGGACTCGTGGTGACAGAGCTGCCTTACATGGTGGGTCCTGAAAAGGTCATCGAAAAGATCAAAGACGCCGTCAACGGCAAGAAGCTGTCCGGAATCAGCGACGTCGTAGACCTGACGGACCGCAAGCACGGGCTGCGCCTGGTCATTGAACTCAAGAACGGCTTCAACCCGCAGGCCGTCCTGCAGCAGCTGTACCGCTACACGCCGATGGAGGATTCGTTCGGCATCAATAACGTCACCCTGGTGGACGGGCAGCCGCAGACGCTGGGGCTGCTGCCGCTGCTCACCGTTTACGTGGACCACCGGATTGACGTGGTCCGGCGCCGTACCGTGTTCCGGCTGGGCAAGAAGAAGGACCGCCTGCACCTGGTGGAGGGCCTGCTCATCGCCATCGTGGACATCGATGAGGTCATCCAGATCATCCGGTCTTCGGACGAAGCAGCCGCGGCACGGGTGCGTCTGATGTCCATCTACGACCTCACCGAAATCCAGGCAAATTACATCCTGGAACTGCGGCTTCGACAGCTCACCAAGTACTCCCGTATTGAATTGGAGAAGGAACAGGACGAACTGCGCCGCGAGATCGCCGAACTTGAGGCAATCCTGGCCTCCGAGGAGCGGCTTCGCGGCCTGGTCTCGGCGGAGCTGGGCGAGCTCGCCGACAAGTACGCCACAGCCCGCCGCACCGTACTGCTCGAGTCCGAGGCTGTGCCCCCCACTGTCGCCGCTGCGCTCGCAGGGGGCAACGGAAAAGTCAAAGCCGTGCCCCTGGCCCTCGAAGTCGCCGACGATCCCTGCTGGGCTATCCTGACGGCCTCCGGCCAGATCGCCCGCACCCTTGCCCTGGAGCCGCTCAGCGAATCCGGCCCTCGTACCCGCCACGACGTTTTCCGCTCAGTGATTCCGACGTCGGCACGCGGCGAAATCGGGGCTGTCACCTCCACGGGGAGGATGCTTCGCCTGCAGGTGGTGGACATGCCTGTACTGCCCACCGTGTCCGGGTTGCCCAACATGGCAGGCGGCGTGGCGGCCAGGGACTTCCTGACACTGCTCAAGGGCGAGACCCTTGTGGCATTTGCACCGCTGGACCAGGTCCTGGCGTTGGGTACTGTGCAGGGCGTGGTGAAGCGGGTCCAGCCCGACTATCCCTTGAACCGGGAAGACTGGGAGATCATTGCCCTGAAGGACAAAGACTCGCTGGTGGGCGTGGTTCCGGCCGCGTCCGACGATGCCGAGCTGGTTTTTGTGACGCAGCAGGCGCAGCTGCTGCGTTTCCCGGCTTCGGCCGTCCGTCCGCAAGGCCGCACCGCGGGCGGTATGGCGGGCATCAAACTGGCACCGGGCGATGCCGTGCTGTTCTTCGGTGCGGTTGCAGCCGAGGACCCCGCCGCCGTCGTCGTCACCATTGCCGGCACCACCGGTGCCCTGCCGGGCACGGCTCCCGGCACGGCCAAGGTAACGGCCTTCGACGAGTACCCCGCGAAGGGCCGCGCCACCGCCGGGGTCCGTGCGCACCGCTTCCTCAAAGGCGAAGACACCTTGCTGCTCGGCTGGGCAGGCCACGGACCGGCAAAAGCATCCTCAGCGGCGGGCGTGGCGCGTTCGCTGCCACAGGAACACGGCAGGCGCGACGGCTCGGGGATTCCCCTGTCTCAGGCTGTCGACGCCATCGGTCCCGCCATGGCCTGGCCTGAGCATGTGGCCGAAGAAACCCCGGCTGTTCAGGAAACAATCATTTAGCGCACCGCATGGGAGATGCCGGGAAGCCGGCCACCTCCCGTAGACTGCAGCCATGCCGATCATTCCTGATGTAAAGGACTGGACGTGGGTGCTGTCCGAGCGGTGCCCCGAATGCTCCTTCGATCCTGCCACCGTTACGCCCGCTACCGTGCCCGGAACCGTCCGCAGCGTGCTGCCCAGGTGGAGGTCGGTCCTCCGGCGCCCTGACGTAGCCGAGCGACCCGATGACAGCACCTGGTCAACGCTTGAATACGCATGCCATGTGCGGGACGTTTTCAGCGTCTTCGACCAGCGGCTCAACCTGATGCTCACCAGCGACAACGCTGAGTTCGAGAACTGGGACCAGGATGCCACGGCAGTAGAGGCGGATTACGGTACAGCGGATCCTGCGAAGGTCAGTGCCCAACTCACGGCCGAAGGTGAGCAGATCGCCGAAGACTTTGCCCGCGTGCGGGAAAGCGACTGGAACCGCAAAGGCCTCCGGAGCAACGGCTCGGAGTTCACTGTGCTGACCTTTTCACGCTACTTCCTGCACGACGTCGTTCATCACCTTCATGACGTCAAAGGCTAAAGCAGTTTTTCCCAGCTCACGCGTTGGTTGACGGGCGTGTATCCCATCGTCAGGTACAGGGCCAACGCGCCCGTGGGGTTCGCCGAGTCAACGTCAAGCGAGGCCGCGTCCATGCCATCCGCTGCGAAGCGGCGCATCACGTCAGCCAACAACGCCTGTGCAATGCCGCGCCCACGGTAAGCCCGCCGGACACCAAGGAGCTCGGTGTAGCCTTCCTTGAATCCGCGCTCCGGGGCGCTGTCCGGATCGAAGCTCGCCACCTGATACCCGGCCACTTCACCCGTGGCCTTATCAAGCACCACGGTGGTCCAGTCCGGCCTGGCGAACGGGTGTTCCAGGGTGAAGCGCCATGACTGCTCGTCCCGCGGCTCGCTCCCCCAGTGGTCCCGGAACGCATCGTTGTGCGCGAGCCGGGCGGCCTCGTGCAGCGCCGGGTCCATCAGCACCAGTTCAAGCCCCTCGGCAACACCACGGTTCCACCGGCAGACTCACCGGCCACCGCGTCCGCGGCGAAGCGGGCTCGAGTCCTGGCCTCTTGCCAGGCCACGATGGCAGTGCCGACGCCCTTCCGCTGCCACTGCGGATCCACGCAGCCCATGGTCTGGGCCTTATCGCCGTGTGGATTCTTGCTGATGCGGCCGTAGGCACGCGGAACTCCGGAATCGTCAATCCCCAACACCGTGTGGGTCCGGGGATCATTGTTGCTGTTCTCCAGCACCTGCTCCAGGTCCCCGACTTTTTAGAACCAGGCAGGATGCTCGACGGAGGCGGTGCGGGCGATCAGCGCAGCCCAGGAGTCCAGGTCGGCTGCAGTGGCGGCCCGCCAGTGCAGCCCGGTCACCGGATCCGGCAGTTGGACAGCAACAGGGCGCGTTGATTCGGTCAGCCGATTGCTTGAGGAAGACATGACAACAGGCTACTGACGGCCGGCCCCCGCTGCCAGCAGCGCCGTGCCGTGGCCTGCCTGGCTCGGTTCGGCGGAGATTTCCCGGTCCTGTCCCGGCAGCTCCAGCCGGGAGTCGTCAGGATGTATGTCAACAACGTTGTGCGTCACCATAACCACCGTGACGTCCCGTAGCCCCGTCCGCAGCTGGGCCAGCAGCTCCCGGGCCGCGGCCGCGTCCAGGTGGGCTGTAGGCTCGTCCAGCAACAGCACCGGCGCACCGGTGAGCAGTGTCCGCGCCATGGCGAGCCGCTGCCGCTCCCCGCCGCTAAGGAAAGAGCCGCCGGGACCGATCCTCGCGTCCAGTCCTTCCGGAATAGCGGCCAGCAGCGGCCCAAGTCCGACGGCGTCCAGTGCGGCCAGGAGCTCGCTGTCTGCAGGTTTCCGGTCCGCGGGACGAGCGAGGAGCAGATTGCCGCGAACAGTGGAATCGAAGAGATGGGCGTCCTGGGGGCACCAGGCCGCCGCCCCGGTGACCCGCGCCGCGCCGTCGTACACCGGCAGGAAGCCGAGCAACACGGACAACAGCGTGGATTTTCCGGAGCCGGACGGTCCGGAAACCACCAGCCAGCGGCCGGGATCCCCCTGGGCCGTGAGGCCGCTGAACACGGGACTGCCGCCGGGCCAGGCCGCAGCGAGGTTCTCCAGCTCCAGGCCGGGAAGGCCGAGCGGACGGTCGGGAACCGCCACGATACCGTCGCCTTGGCCGCCATCGCCGGCCGTTGCTGAAAGGGCACCGGTTCGGGCAAGGCGCTGCAGGACCAGTGCCAGGGCCGGTGCCTGCCGGACGGCGGACACCACCGCTGCATAGGGCTCGATGAGTGCCAGCTGCATCAATACGACAGCCGCCACCAGCCCCGGGACCAGTCCGGCCGCCACGGCCGGGGCCGCCAGCACACCCGAGGCCAACGCGGCCAGTGTGCACGCCAGGACAGTGGTGGCCTGGCCGATCCCTTCGGCCCAGGCCGAACGCTGGGCAACTGCCGTTGCGGCCCTGTCGCGGCCGCGCAGTTCGTCGAGCACGGCCGGTGCGAGGCCATTGGCTGACAGTTCGGCCCTGGCATCCAGCGCCAATGTGATCCGGCGCAGCACCATCGAGCGCAATTGCTGCTCGGCCTGCGCCGCCCTGCGGTCTGCCGCAAGTGCCAGGACCGGGGATATCACGAGGCAAACGAGGGCGCAGATAACCACTGCAGGAACTGCCGGGGGCAACAAAACTGCTGTCGCCACAACGGCGGCTCCCGCGACGATGACCGCCGCAAGCGGCGGCAGGATCACCCGGGGCAGCAGTTCCCTCAGGGTGTCGACGTCGTCAACTACGGTTCCCAGGACATTGCCGCCCCGCAGCAGCCGCCTGAGCTGCAGTGCCCGCCGGCTGAGCGATTCCCAGAGTGAGCCGCGAAGTCTGGTCATCCCGGCGAAGACGGCATCGTGCGTCAGTAGGCGTTCCCAGTAGCGCAGTAAGGCCCGGCCGATGCCGAAGAACCGTACACCCACGATGGCACCAAGAAGGTACAGGATGGGCGGTTGCTCGCTGGCCCGGATGATGAGCCACCCGGACAACGCGGAAAGAGCTACCGCGAACAGCGCGGCCAAGGCGCCTACGAAGCAGGCACCGGTGAGACGTGGCCATACCGGGCCCAGGACGCCGGCAAGCGCACGGATGGTTCCGGGTGGCAGCGGCGCTGACCCCGGATCCGGTGTCACCGCCGTCTCTGCCGGGATGGACGTGCGGTCTGCCAGGTGGTTGGCATGAATGTTGCCGTACCCCGCGCCTGACACCGTCACATCTGCGTCTGCTCGGGTTTCAGATACCGTGACGGGCCCGGTGCCGGTGCCGGCGCCGCTGCCGGGGCCCGAACCAATAAACACCACTTGGTCCGCGAGTGCACTCGTGTCCGGGTCATGGGCAACGAGGATCACGGTAACCGTGTCCGGCAGCGAGATGATGGCGGAGCGCACTGCACCGGCGCTCACGGCATCAAGGTGCGCGGTGGGTTCGTCAAGCAACAGGACAGTGGCGCCGGACTGGAGCCGGGCCAGTCCGCGGGCAACGGCAACCCGACGCAGTTCCCCGGGGCTGAGTTCGGACGGGTGCTTCGCTGCCAGATGCGAGGCGGAAACCCGGTCCAGGAGCTCAAGCGCCAGCTGCCCGGTATCGCCGCTCCCTTGCCCCTTTTCTTGACAATTTTCCTGTCCCTTTTCTTGTACAGGGAGCCAGCCGGGATCGCGGCCGAGGTAAAGGAGGACTTCCCCGAGCACGGTCTCTTCGAGCATCACCGGGTGCTGCGGAACCCAGGCGATATTGGCGTCCGGGACACCGGATACCCTGCCGGACACCGAGGCTTCTGAGCCGTTGCGGATGGTGCCCGCCAGGACACCAAGAACAGTGCTCTTTCCCGTGCCGCTGGGTCCGGCAAGGGCCGTAATCCGGCCGGAGGGTGCGTGAAAGTCGACGGGCCCGACGGCGGCAGCCTCCCGGCCCGGATACCTCACCGACAGGCCGGACACATGGACGCCCGGAGCACCGTTGCCCAAGCCTGCGGCGGTTTCGGCTGCTGTCGATCCGGCCCCGGCGGAGGTGCCTGCCGAACCCGGGCCACTGCTGGCGTCCGGCTTGCCGGTTCCGTCCAGAAAGTCGTTGGCCGAGGCGAGCGCCGCCCGACCGTCGTCACTCGCGTGGTGGGCGGTGCCGAGTTCACGCAGGGGCAGGTAGCAGTCCGGGGCGAGGATGAGTGCCAGCAGCCCGGCCTCCAGCGCCATATCCCCCGCCACAAGCCGCACGCCGATGAAGACGGCCACCACTGCTACGGAGATCGTGGCGATGAGCTCAAGCGCCAGTGCCGAAAGGAACGCCGTGCGCAGGGTACCCATGGTCCGGTGCCGGTATTGTTCGGAGATTTCCTCGAGGGCGGCCCGTTGCTCACTCGCGCGACCGAGGCCCACCAGGACCGGGAGCCCCTTGGCCAGTTCGAGGATATGGCCTGACAGCCGGCGCAGGGTCGCCTGGGCTTCACCGACCCTGTCCTCGGTGTGCCGTCCGATCAGGATCATAAAGACTGGCACCAGGGGTACCGTCAACACAATCACTACGGCGCTGACCCAGTCGGCGAAGAGAATCCTGGCTCCGAGCAACAAGGGCACTGTGGCGCAGTTGACCAGGGCAGGGAGGAACTGTGTGTAGTAATTGTCCAGGGCGTCCAGGCCACGTGTCGCCAGGACGGCCACGCCACCGTCGTTCATGGGCGTGCCGGTTCCCACCGCTCCCTTTGGACCCAGCGCGTGGTGCAGGAGACGGGAACGGAGCTCTTCCTTGACCCCAAAGGCCGCCCGCCGGGCCGCAACGCCCTGGGCCCACACTAACGCGGCCCGCAGCATCGCCCCCGCCACCCCCCATACCAGCTCCTCGCGCCAACCGGTATCGCCGCCGGCAAGTCCGGCCAGCATGGCGGCTACCGCCTGTGCCATGAGCACCAGGGAAAGGGCCTTCAGGGCTGCCAGGAAGCCCAGCCAATAGAGGGCGCCGCGCGTGGCCGTCCCGCTCGGAAACTCCGGCCTCACGGTCGGTCACTGCTCCTGGCGGCAGCCTCGTCGCTGACCAGCACCCTGGCGGCGATCGCCGGGAGGAACCAGTGCGCCGCCGGAATGTGGTCCGCGCTGACGCGGCGGCGGAATACCCAATAGGTCCAGGACTGGTAGGCAATCACCAGCGGCAGCCCCACTGCCGCCACAATGCTCATCAGGCCCAGTGTGTAATCCGATGCCGAGGCGTTGTAGATGGTCAGGTCAAATTCCGGGCTGATGGTCGACGGCAGCACTACGGGAAAGGCTGCGCCGAAAATGGCTGCACTGCCCAGCAGCAGGAATGCACCGAGACCCATAAAGGCACGGCCTTCATTTCCCCGCCGCGCCGAGCGCCAGGAATAGGCGGCACAGGCTGCGGACAGGGCTACGGCGAGGATTGTCCAGATGTTGCCAGTCAGCATCTGGACAGCCAGGGCCCATCCCACCAGCGGCAGCAGAAGGAACGGCAGCAGCCGGGTAAACCAGAGCCGGGCGCGGTGCCGCACGTCGCCGTCGGTCTTCAGTGCCAGGAAGGCGAGGGCGTGCACCAGCGCGAAGCCCACCACGGCCAGCCCGCCCAAAACTGCATACCAGCTGAACCAGGCGAGCGGGCCACCCTGCCGGTCGCCGTTGGCATTGAGCGGCAACCCGGTTGTAGTCAGGGCGAGGGCGGCACCCACGCCGAAGGCCGCGAGGAAGGAGCCAACAGCTATGGCCCAGTCCCAGCGGTTGCGCCACTGGACCGAATCCACCTTGCCGCGGTATTCGAAGGCCACGGCGCGGAAGATCAGGGCAACCAGCACCACCAGCAGCGGCCCGTACATGGCAGAGAAGAGGGAAGCGTACCAGAACGGGAAGGCAGCGAACGTGGCTCCGGCGGCCGTGAGCAGCCATACCTCATTGCCGTCCCAGACCGGACCGATGGTGTTCAGCAATACCCGGCGTTCTGTATTGTCCCGGGCGAAGGTCTTCATCAGCATCCCTACTCCCAGATCAAACCCTTCGAGGAAGAGGTAGCCGGTCCACAGGACGGCGATTGCGATGAACCAGATCGTGGGCAGGAGTTCCATCAGTAGTTTCCCTTGCTCCTAGTAAGCGAAAGCCAGGACGTCATCCCGGTTCCGGTCGTCATCGTCAGTGTCGCCGTCGTTGCCGTCACCCTCACGGCCCGACGGCGCATGGGCGAGTTCCGGCATCCCGGCAACCACGCCGCCGCGGATGTACCTGACCAGCAGCTTGACCTCAACCACCAGCAACAGCGCGTAGATGGCCGTTAGGACTACCAGCGAGGTGAGGAGCTCGCCGGCGCTTACTCCGGGCGAAACCGCGGCCGCCGTGAACATAAACACCTGGTCGATTCCGTTGAGGTCAGGATTGGGTGCCACCACAAAGGGCTGGCGGCCCATCTCAGTGAATATCCAGCCGGCGGCATTGGCGCCAAAGGGGGCAAGGATGCCAAGGACGGCCAGCCGCATGAGCCATTTTGATTCCGGGACCGTGCCCTTACGGGTGATCCACAGGGCTGTCAGCGCAGCAGCAGCCGCCAGGCCACCGAAGCCAATCATTATGCGGAAGCCCCAGTACGTCACCTCCATAACAGGCACGTAGTCGATCTCCTGGCCGGCCCGCTCGCCGTACATGGGATCGATCGGAAGGTTGGTGCCGTAGTTGGCCTTGTATTCCTCCACGAGGCTGTTGACGCCGCGGATTTCTGTGGTGAAGTCACCCTTGGCCAGATAGGACAGAATGCCGGGAACTTCGATCAGCGCCACGATGTCGTCACAGTTCTGGGACCCCAGGTTTCCGACGCTCAGCACGGAGAATCCGGTTCCGTCGTGGCAGGCAGCCTCGGCGGCAGCCATCTTCATGGGCTGCTGTTCGAACATCAGCTTGCCTTGGAGGTCACCGGTAACTGCGGTGCCGGCGAAGGAGATCATGGCCACGACGGCGCCGATCCGCAACGAGCGGATCCAGACCGTGTGGTCGGTCCGGTCCCGGCCGGCGATATCGCTGGTCCCAGGCACTACCTTGCCATCCGGGCCAATGGTGTCGATGCCGTCCTTGCGGCGTCGCCACAGGTGGTACCAGGCGATGCCCAACAGGAATCCGCCAGCCACGGCCAGGGCGCCAAAGAGAGTGTGCGGGACGGCTACCAGCGCTGTGTTATTCGTGAACACGGCCCAGGCGTCAACCATGACCGGACGCCCGTCGATCAGCTCGACGCCTACCGGATGCTGCATCCAACTGTTCGCGACGATGATGAAGTACGCCGAGAAGATGGAGCCGACTACGGCGATCCACAGGCAAGCGAGGTGAACTGCCGGCTTCAACTGCTTCCAGCCGAAGATCCACAAGCCCAGGAACGTGGATTCCACAAAGAATGCCAGCAGGGCTTCAAGGGCCAAAGGTGCGCCAAACACGTCCCCGACGAACCGGC
Organism: Pseudarthrobacter sp. TRD_SC_9; assembly: GCF_055361265.1. Taxonomy (NCBI): domain Bacteria; kingdom Bacillati; phylum Actinomycetota; class Actinomycetes; order Micrococcales; family Micrococcaceae; genus Pseudarthrobacter; species Pseudarthrobacter sp. TRD_SC_9. The sequence continues at coordinate 1,732,697 of NZ_CM143956.1, read as the reverse complement.
TGTACTCACTCCAGGCCATTCCGAACTGGAATTCCTGGACGATCCCTGTCGCGACGCCCATGATGAAGTTGATCAGGAACAGCTTGCCCCAGAACTTGGTCATCCGCAGGAATTCGGGTTTCCCCGTGCGGTGCCACAGAGTCTGCATGATGGCCACGAGGAGGCCCAGGCCGATGGTGAGGGGCACCATCATGAAGTGGTACACCGTGGTGATTCCGAACTGCCACCGCGCAATTTCCAAGGCTTCCAAGCGGGTCCCCTACTGTTGCTCTCCGATTCGGTAAACTTCTACGAGTTGTAGAAGTTTCGTCTTCTACAGAGTGTAGAACAGTCGGCCTGGGGTGTAAACCGTCGGTGAAGCGCCCGAGCCGCCCTTCTGTGCCCCACGCCACGCCGTGCGTTCTACCTGATGTAGAAAGCCTGGCGGAAAAAGGGTAACTTTAGTTCCAGGTCACGATTGTTGGATACCGGATGCGTACAGCACCGGTGCACGGATTTTAAGGATTTGATGAATGGCGAGTCTCGGCGAACTGGAACGGGCGGTTATGGACCTGCTCTGGGCAGGCCAGGAAGCAGCCACGGCCAACACCCTGCGCGACAGGCTGGCCCAAAGCACTGAAGCGGCGGCCGGCACCGCCGGCCACGAAGGCAAGGAACTGGCAGTCACCACTGTTCTGACGGTCCTTTCCAGGCTTGAGAAAAAAGGCCTTGTGGAGCGTGAGCGCGGTATGCGCCCGCACCGTTACCAGGCTGTTTCAAGCCGGGAGGATCACACAGCCGAACTGATGCACGAGGTCCTGGGCTCAGCGCCCGACCGCGAAGCCGTTCTGGCACGGTTCATCGGCTCGGTCAGCCCGAGCGAAGCGGAAAGCCTGCGCAAACTGCTCGGTCGCGACTAAGGCTCCATGTTCTGGGCCTCGTACCTGCTGGCCGCCTTGGCGGTAATACTGGCTTGGCCGGTACCGGTACTCCTGTCCAAGGCACAATGGCCTGCCCGCTCGCCGTTTACGGCAATGATCCTCTGGCAGGCGGTAGGGCTGGCCGGCGGCCTCTCCATGATCGGCGCGATGCTCGTCTATGGACTGGAGCCGCTGGGTGACAACCTCGTGGCCGGGCTACAGGGCCTGGCTTCCATGGTGCTTTTTAATGCACCCACCACGGCACTGGGCTTCTGGCACCTGTTTGCACTATCCGCTGCCGCGCTCCTGACAGCACACCTGGTGTTCACGCTGCTCCTCACGTACATCAGGATCCAGCGCCAGCGCAAGCGCCACCGTGAACTCCTGGAACTGCTGGCTTCGCCGTCGCCTGGGCGTGCCGGCACCATGGTCATCAGCCACGATTCACCCGTGGCGTACTGCCTTCCTGGCGGAGCGCGGTCTATCACTGTTCTCTCCGACGGATTGATGTCAGCCCTGGAGCCCGACGAACTGCGCGCCGTGTTGTGCCACGAAAATGCCCACTTGGGCCAACGCCATCACCTGCTGTTATGGGTGTTCGCCGCCTGGCGTCAGGCACTCCCCTGGCTGCCCACGACGCTCCTGGCCCAGCAGGCTGTCAACTCGCTGATCGAAATGCTGGCAGACGATGTTGCGCTGAAGGAAGTAAGCCGTCCGACACTCATCAAGGCCATTGCAATAGTGGCTGCCGGACCGGAAGGCAACCCGGCCATGCAACCGCCGGCGGCAGTGGCCGGCAGGGCCGCCGGCGCGTCAGGCATGGACGGACTGGACACAAGTCCTGCCACCGGCTCTGTCTCAGCCCGCACCACGGCGTCGCGTGTCAGCAGGCTGCTCTCAACACAGCCTCCGCTGCCCCGCTGGGTGAGAGCTGCCGTCCTGGCGCTCAGCGCCCTGCTCCTTGCCGTGCCGACTGCCCTGCTGATCGTCCCCGGCCTGTTGGGGTAGCTGTTCCCGCCCTCAGCTACGCGTCGATGCGTTCCCGGTCGAGGCTGGACGCTCCGGCGATGATAAAGTCCTTGCGCGGAGCAACGTCAGAGCCCATCAGCAGGTCAAAGACCGCCTCTGCTTGCTGGGCGTTTTCGATATTGACCTTACGCAGGGTCCGGTGCCGGGGATCCATGGTGGTCTCTGCCAACTGCCCGGCATCCATTTCGCCTAGACCCTTGTAGCGCTGGATGGGTTCCTTGTAGCGCTTGCCCTCCTTGGACAGTTTTGCCAGGAGGGTATGGAGTTCAGCTTCGGAGTAGGTGTAGACCATCTCGTTGGCCTTCTGACCGGCGTTGATGACCTCCACCCGGTGTAGTGGAGGGACGGCGGCGAAGACCCGGCCCTCCTCGACCATCGGCCGCATATACCTGAAGAAAAGCGTCAGGAGCAGGGTGCGGATATGGGCGCCGTCAACGTCGGCGTCAGTCATCAGGATGACCTTTCCGTAACGGGCTGCCTCGAGGGCGAAGCTCCTGCCTGAACCGGCGCCAACGACCTGGATAAGAGCGGCACATTCAGCGTTGGAGAGCATGTCCCCCACAGAGGCCTTCTGTACGTTGAGGATCTTGCCACGAATGGGAAGCAGGGCCTGGAAATCCGAGGACCGGGCCAGTTTCGCCGTACCCAGCGCCGAATCACCCTCAACAATGAAGAGCTCCGAACGGCTGACGTCGTCGGTCCGGCAGTCGGCCAGCTTGGTGGGCATGGAGGACGTCTCGAGGGCGTTTTTCCGGCGCTGGGTCTCCTTATGGACCCGGGCGGAAATGCGGGACTTCATCTCGCTGACGATCTTCTCCAGCAGCAGCGCAGCTTGGGCCTTGTCGTTACGGTTGGCAGAACTGAGCCGGGCCGTGATTTCCTTCTCCACCACCCGCGCCACGATCGCCCGGACTGCCGACGTACCCAGAATTTCCTTCGTCTGGCCCTCGAACTGTGGCTCCGCCAGGCGTACCGTCAGGACGGCTGTCAGCCCGGCGAAAATATCGTCCTTCTCGATTTTGTCGTTGCCGGCTTTGAGCTTGCGGGCGTTGCTTTCCACGGCCTTGCGGAAGGTCTTCACCAGGGCTTGTTCAAAACCGGCCTGATGCGTTCCGCCCTTGGGGGTGGCGATGATATTGACGAAACTGCGCAGTGTGGTGTCGTAGCCGATCCCCCAGCGCAAAGCAACGTCCACCTCGCAGTCCCGCTCAATTTCGGCAAGCTGGCTGTGGCCGGACTCGTCGATGATGGGAACTGTTTCCTTGAACTTGCCTGAACCATGGAGACGCCATACATCTGTCACGGCCGCGTCGATGGCAAGGAACTCAGCAAACTCGGAGATGCCGCCGTCGTGGTGGAAGAACTCTTCATGAGGCCCCGGCTCCCCTGGCGTTCCGGGAATTTTCCGCTCGTCCCGGACGGTCAGCTTGAGGCCGGGGACCAGAAAGGAGGTCTGGCGTGCCCGGGCTGCCAACTCCTCGTAGGAAAACTTGGCATCCTGGGTAAATATCTGCCGGTCCGCCCAGTAGCGGATCCGCGTACCGGTCACGCCACGCTTTGCTTTACCAATGACATCCAGCACCGAATCATCGACAAAGGCGGTGAAGGGCGCGGCCGGGTCGGAGCGGGTTCCGGTGTCCTTAAAGCGGCCGGGCTCGCCGCGGCGGAAGGACATCTTGTACGTCTTGCCGCCCCTGTCCACCTCGACGTCCAGCCGGGCCGAGAGCGCGTTTACAACGGAGGCACCAACACCGTGGAGGCCGCCGGAAGCGGCGTATGAGCCGCCACCGAATTTTCCGCCGGCATGCAGTTTCGTGAAGACAACCTCAACACCGGTAAGCCCGGTCTTGGGTTCCACGTCGATGGGAATGCCGCGGCCGTCGTCGTGGATTTCAACGGAATTATCCGCGTGCAGGATGATCTTGATGTCATGGCCGAAGCCGGCAAGGGCCTCATCAACGGCGTTGTCGATGATCTCCCAGAGGCAGTGCATCAGTCCGCGGGAGTCAGTGGAACCGATATACATGCCGGGCCGTTTGCGCACGGCCTCAAGGCCCTCCAGGACCGAGAGGTGCCTGGCGGTGTAATCAGAACTTGGTGCCACGGGTAATGCGCTCCTTTAAGGCCGGGGTAGATACTGGACGGCTTCCGGCTTACTGGACGGTCAATGCGCAGTCAGTGCCGGGAGTCCCGCCGCGAGGGCTCTTCCTAGGGTAGTCGTCCGGGCGGACATCCTCTGACTGCAACGCCTGCAGTGCCGGAGAACAACTTTGACCGTTACCGAGGTGTGATACGCGGACAGCGAAAGTCACCCATCCTTGGCCTTGTTTGGCCTCGAATGCTGGTTATATAGAGGTACAGATCTACTTAGGAGGCCGACATGACAGCAGCAGTAGCCGATCGAACGCTCAACGCACTTGACCGGTGCGATCGTTGTGGAGCTCAGGCATACGTCCGCGTTGTACTCGAGTCCTCCGGCGGGGAGCTGCTGTTTTGCGGCCACCACGCCCGTGCAGTCGAAGCAACGCTCAAGCCGTTGAGCTCAGACTGGCACGACGAAACCGGGCGTCTCCACGAGAAGGCTCCGGTACCGGTCGACTAGACCCATAAGCCAAAACGAAAAAGCAGGGTTCCTCCGCAGAGGGACCCTGCTTTTTGCATGGTGCGGCAGAACAGGCCGACAGCAAAGCCGCCGTGGGATTGCTCCCGTCGGCGGCTTTGCTGTGACTGACCCGAAGAGAACCGGGCCAAACGCTTAATCCAGGTAGTCGCGCAGCACCTGCGAACGTGACGGGTGACGCAGCTTGGACATGGTCTTGGACTCGATCTGTCGGATACGCTCACGCGTAACGCCGTAGACTTTTCCGATTTCGTCTAAAGTCTTAGGCTGTCCGTCGGTGAGGCCGAACCGCATGGCCACAACGCCGGCCTCGCGCTCTGACAACGTGTCCAGGACGGAGTGGAGCTGTTCCTGCAGCAAGGTGAAGCTGACGGCGTCTGCCGGCACCACGGCTTCGGAGTCCTCGATGAGGTCGCCGAATTCCGAATCGCCGTCCTCACCCAGAGGCGTGTGCAGCGAGATCGGTTCGCGTCCATACTTCTGGACCTCGACGACTTTCTCCGGAGTCATGTCCAATTCCAGGGCCAGCTCTTCCGGTGACGGCTCCCGGCCGAGGTCCTGGAGCATCTGGCGCTGGACACGGGCCAGCTTATTGATGACCTCCACCATGTGCACGGGAATGCGGATGGTGCGTGCCTGGTCAGCCATGGCGCGGGTGATGGCCTGGCGGATCCACCATGTTGCGTAGGTGGAAAACTTGAAGCCCTTGGTGTAGTCGAACTTCTCCACCGCGCGGATCAGCCCCAGGTTGCCTTCCTGGATCAGGTCCAGGAAGAGCATCCCACGGCCCGTGTAGCGCTTGGCAAGCGAGACGACCAGGCGCAGGTTGGCTTCCAGCAGGTGGTTCTTGGCGCGCTTGCCGTCGTGGATGATGAATTCAAGTTCGCGCTTGAACTTCGGGTCCATGGAACCGTCGTCCTTGGCAATCTTCTCCTCGGCAAAGAGTCCCGCCTCGATGCGCAGGGCAAGATCGACTTCCTGCTCTGCGTTCAGCAGGGCGACCTTGCCGATCTGCTTCAGGTAATCCTTGACGGGGTCGGCAGTTGCGCCGGCAGACATGACCTGCTGGACAGGAGCGTCGTCGTCGTCCGCGTCTGAATAGACGAAACCCGAGCCGGTGGCTGCGCCATCGGTCTTGGCAGCGGGGGCGTCGCCGTCCTCAACGAGTTCGGCCGGGTCAACGTCGATATCCTGATCGTCGTCAGCGTCAGCATCGGCGTCCTGCGGGGATTTTCCGGCAGCTTCGGCGGCAGCCTTGGCGCCGGGCTTGGGTCCACGCTTTTTGGGGGCAGGATTGGCGTCAGTGGCTGAGCCTTCGCCGGCGGCGTCACGAACAGCCTTATTGGCTGCCCTGGTGGCGGCACGCTTGGCGTTGGTGGCGGCCTGCTTCTCCTCAGGGGTCAGCTCAGCCTGGTCGGCGGGGTCCTTCTTCGCGGAAGACGGGGTCACAGAAAACCTTTCTAGCGGCGGTCTGTGGAATCGCCATACGGGCAACACCACTATGACCCTGTCAAGTCCGTGATGAACATCAGATGCAATCGCGGCTTGCAGAGTCTGTTAACTCAACCACCGGAAAGGGCGCTTTTGTTCCCGATTAAGGAATTTCAGCGGCACCTGATTCACGGACCCAACCGGGTCTCGGCATCCATTGTCTCATGGTTTTGCCGATAGGCACCGACTGCCCAACCGACTCACCGAAAAACCTTGTGCCCGGCCGCCACCTGCCAGGATGCCTTGCTGTCACCTTGCCGTGCCCGCCGCGGATCTCCGCACAACGTCAGGCAGCGTCCGCGCCGAACTTCTGCCAGGCCGATTGCGGGTTACCCGCCCAACCGCAAAGCGTTCCCCGGCTAATCATTTCGTGCAGAAGTTCCGCCAGCCTGTACTCCGGTACGAACTCCAAAGCCTGCCGGAGGAAGGCTGCGGCGTAGGAACCCCGGCCGCGGCACCAGGCGATCCACCCCCGACCTGTCGACGCCGCCGCGCCGGCCGCTCCCCCGCCATGGTTTACCAGCCGCTCCAACACACGATCCAAAGCGTCCAGGCTTTTCCAATCAGGTTTGCCCGGTGCCAGCCCAAGCAGAACCTCGCCATAGCCGGGGACGGCCGGCATCTCATGGCCGACAGGGTCTGGAACGGCAATATTTGTACCAGCAGCAGGTAGAGCAGAGCTGCCCGCGCCGGCGGCCCGGCGACCGGTAAATGTTGACGCGGCTGCCACGCCCGGCAATCCGACTGACAGGGCAGGGTCATCCCGAGCGACGTCAAAAATTGCAAACCGCTCTGCCCCGCCCAAAGCAGCGTCCCGGCCCGCCGCACACAGCACCAGGACCGCGTCACGCCAGGCGGGAACACGCAGCACCGCGCGGAGATAAGCCATCTGCTCCCGGTCCAGGCCACCCGACGTTGCCCTTTGCAACGCGTGCTCCCACGCGTCCAGCACCAGGGCAAACTGGGAACGGCTGGCCGAGCGGCCGGACAGCCTGCCAAACCAGCCGTCCTCCAGAGGCTCCGTAGGTTGCATGGAAGGCGAAGGTGAGGGCGCTTGCGGGACAGGAGGCGTTCCCACGCTGCTGCCTCGGTAAATTAGTTCGGCGTTCAGCCGGCTGTCCCGAATTTCTTGCAGCGACCTGCCAGGCCAGGGGCAACAGCCTGTGTCCCCACACAACGCGTCCCGCCAATACCGGTTGCCGACGTACCAGGCATCACGGACGCCAAGGCCTTCTCCCGCCAGCTCTTGTCCCAGTGCCGCCAGCAGCGGCCCGTATTCACGTGGCAGGTCTTCCCACTCATTTGCGCTGAATACGGCCAGCACCGCGCCATCCGCCTTGCGGTCAGCCTCAAGGTAGCGCCTCACGGCAACGGCGTACTGCATCAGGTCCGCCGGCTGGGTGCTGCGCGGCAGATCCACGCGCAGGGTGGCGCTGATCCGGTTTCCCTGGAGCGTGATGGCCACCAGGCTGTCTTCTGGCCAGTAGCCCAGCGAGTGCGGAATATAGCCCAGGATGTCTTCAGGGCCACTGACTGAAATCGATGCGGAAGCTGTCATGTATCCAGCGTGGTCCACGTCGCCAGGCATCTGCAGCAACTGATCCGGCTATGTGGATAAGGAGTGAACCTACATGAATGTGGAGGACCAGTCTGCCGGATCCCGGGCCCTGCGGGGCGTCGGGCTAGTCGGACCCGGTGCCGGGGTGCCTACTGGCCAACCGCGCCCGGCGCCGTGCGGCCAGCGTCTTCAATAGTGGCGGAACATTGACTCCCTGCGCTGCCATCTGGCGGCGCACTTTCCGGCGGGACGCCAGAACGGCGAAAGCTCCAAAGCCCAACAGCAGGAACTGGACGCTGAGTGCGATCCTGAACGGGTCCAAACCATAGAGGACACCGTTGGAATAGCCAGTGGAGTACAGGAAGTCAAGGACCAGGCCTACCAGGAAGATGCAGATGAGGGCTGCGCAGAAACCGCCCACGTTCACGATTCCGGTGGCTGTGCCCATCCGGTGGGCGGGGTTGAACGTCCTTGCGAAGTCGAACCCGATCATGGAACCCGGTCCGCCGATGGCGAGGACCACCACCAGGCCAACAAGCATCCATAGCGGAGCCCTGCCGGGCATCAGCAGCACCGTGGCCCAGGCAGCGGCCGTGGCGCCGGCAATCAGTAACACCAGGGTGGACCTTCGCAGCGGATGCCGGGAAACAAATCTGCCAATGAAAGGACCCACCACAATTCCGGTTGCCACGAAGAGTGCCATCAGCAAGGCGACTGCGGTGGGTTCCAGGCCCTGGGCGGAGATCAGGAAGGGGTACCCCCATGTCATGGCGAACACGGTGCCACTGAACTGGATGGTGAAGTGGCTCCACATTCCCAGCCGGGTACCCGGCTGGTGCCAGGCCCGCTTGAGTGAGGCTCCTGTCGCCCGCAGGCCCTGCACCGACTCGGCGCGGACAGTCCCAGCCGGCATGTCCCGCAACAGCACGATCACCAGGACAGCCGCCACACCTGACATCCCGGCCAGCATCAGGAACGCCGGGTTCCAGCCGGCAGAATGCAGCACCATAGCAAACGGCACCACGCTGATTAACTGGCCCAGCTGGCCGGACATACCCGTCAGCTGGGTGATCAATGGCACACGGGCGGGCGCAAACCACAGCGGAATGAGCCGGATCACTGAAATAAAAGTCATAGCGTCGCCGGCCCCCACCAGTACCCTGCCCAGAACGCCGCCCGGGATGCTCTCAGCGAAGGCCAGCTGCAGCTGGCCGGCCGCCATAAGCACCGCCCCGCCGGCGATCATGATCCGTGAGCCGAAGCGGTCCACAAGCACGCCCACGGGTATCTGCAGTCCGGCGTAAACCAGCAGCTGCAATACCGTGAAGAAGGAGATGGCTGAGGCGCTGGCATTGAACCTTTCGGTGGCTTCCAGGCCCACCACACCAAACGAAGTCCGCTGCGTTACCGCCACCAGATACGACACAACTCCGATGGTCCAGATCAGCCAGGCGCGGGGTGCAGTCACTACCTCATTATGCCGAACCGCCAGCCCCGCCGGCGGCAGGGCCGGGCCTGGCAGCCTCAGCTGGGAAGGTTACTGGCCAGGGTTTTCCCGCGCCAGGTAAGCTTCGACGGCCGCGCCAAGAGCATCCGCGTTAGGCAGTTCGTCGTTTTCGTCGGCAAGCAGTGAGCGCCGGACGGTACCTTCGGCCTTCTCGTCATAACGGACTTCAAGCCGCTCCACCACCTGCTGCACATCGACGGAAGCGTTCACCTGCTCGGCAATCTGGCGTCCCACCTCCCGTCCGGCCTCGCGCAGCCGGTCGGTGGGCAGCATCAGGGATGCAGCTGCCCCCAGGTATTCCAGGCCGGCCACCGCAGCAGTGGGGTACTCGGCGTCGGCAAGGTAGTGCGGCACGTGGATCACGTAGCCGGCCACATTGCGTCCCGCTTCGATGAGGCGAAGTTCCAGGATGTGCCCCACGGCGGCAGGTACTTCAACCGTTGGCTTCCATGCGGAAATGCCTTCGATCAGTTCGGGCCTGTTGCCGTGCACGGTCACGCCTACCGGGCGGGTGTGCGGGACCGGCATAGGGATGGAATGGATCCAGGTCACCAGGTTGACGTCCAGCTTTTCCACCAGTCCGACGACGGCACGGGCGAAGCGTTCCCACTGAAGGTCAGGTTCGAATCCGGCAAGCAGGAGGAACGGTTTGCCGAGGCCGTCGAGCAGCCGGTACAGGGCCAGCCGGGGCGCCTGGTAGTCCTCGATGTGGTCCTCCACAAAGGAGATATGCGGCCGGCGCGACCGATAGTCGATGAGCTGGTCAGCATCAAAAACGGCAACCGGCTCTGAATCCAGGACGTCGAGCAGTTCGGTATTGATCTGGCGGACAACGTGGCCGGCGTCGGCGAACCCGGTGAACCCCATCACCAGATTCAGTCCGCGGAGCTCCGGGCTGTGCAGCAACCCGTAGTTGCCCGCGTAGAGAGCGTCAGGGTCCAACAGGGAACCGGAAATCCGTTCAAGCACGGCACGATCCTTTCGTATTTTTGAGCGCTACAGGGCCTTTAAGATCTACAACGTAAGAGTCCCGCGGGACATTCCTGCCTACGTGGTGCCGCAGTCCCGGCCACGGGATTTCCGGGAAACGTCCGGCTGCCAGCCAAATTATCCGTGCCGCGCTACGATCGGAAGTGGCCTGCACGGCCGCGCACAGCATTTTCCGGAAACTGATCCGGTGGACGTTGCGCCGGTGCGGCCGGACAGCACGGCCTGGCGCAAAACCTGCAGCCTTGCCCGGTACTTCCCAGAGAATCGAGGACCGAACCCATGGTCAAGAATACTGAAATCAACCTTACTGCTCTCTCCCGCGAGCTGAAGAAGGCAGCTGCCGACGCCGTTGTCGTTGGGGTTGGAAAGGGATCGGACGGTCCGGTTCTGCTGGAGAATCCGCTCAGCGCCAAGGCAGCGGAAACACTGGCCGCCTCGTTCACAGCGCTCGGCGTCACCGGGGCAGCCGATCAGCTGTTGCGTCTCCCGGGCCTGCCGGAGACCGGCAATGCCGTGCTGGTGCTGGTTGGCACAGGGGCAGTGGAGGCAAACGGGGCAGTCTCCGGGGAGGCCTTGCGCAGGGCAGCCGGTTCGGCAGTGCGGCAACTTGCGGGCCTGGGGAGTGTCGTCCTGGCACTCCCGACGGCGGCACTCGCCGACGTCGCTGCAGTCGCCGAAGGTGCCGCAATGGGCGCCTACTCCTTCACCGAATTCCGCTCCGCCAAGGACGGCCTGAAGGATCCGGTCCGCAACGTGGCAATCTTCACCGAGCTGGCCGCGGACAAGGGCCTGCCGGCCGTACTTCGCCGGGCCGGCCTGGTTGGAAAGGCAGTTAACGCCACCCGCACCCTGGTCAACCAGCCGCCCAGCCACCTCTACCCCGAGTCATTCGCTGATGCCGCCCGGGAACTCGCCAAAGGCCTGCCCGTGAAGGTGACCGTCTGGGACGAGAAACGCCTCGAAAAGGAAGGCTTCGGCGGCATCATGGGCGTGGGCAAGGGCTCCACCCGCCAGCCGCGCCTGGTCAAGGTCGAATACGCCCCCTCGAAAGCAACTCAGAAGATCGCCCTCGTCGGCAAGGGCATCACCTTCGACACCGGCGGAATCTCGCTTAAGCCTGCCCTGGGCATGGGCGACATGAAGAGCGATATGGCCGGCGCCGCCGTCGTGCTTAATACTGTCCTGGCCATTGCTGAACTGGGGCTGCCGCTCAAGGCTACGGCCTGGCTGTGCATCGCCGAGAACATGCCGTCGGGAGCGGCTTCCCGCCCCTCCGACGTACTGACCATGTTCGGCGGCAAAACCGTTGAAGTCCTTAATACAGATGCCGAGGGGCGCCTGGTCATGGCAGACGGAATTGTGGCCGCCGGCCAGGAATTCCCGGACATCATCATTGATGTCGCCACCCTCACGGGAGCGCAATTGATCGCCCTGGGAAACCGGACGGCCGGCATCATGGGAGCAGACTCTGTGACTGCGCCGCTGAAGGCCGCCGCCGACCGCGCCGGTGAGCTTGTCTGGCCCATGCCCCTGCCCGAGGAGCTCCGTCCCAGCCTGGACTCACAGGTTGCCGATCTGGCGAACATCGGCGAACGCCACGGCGGGATGATGACCGCCGCCGTTTTCCTTCAGGAATTTGTGGGCAAGGGCAAGAACGGCGAACAGATTCCGTGGGCGCACATCGACATTGCCGGCCCGGCCTTTAATAGCGGCAGCCCCTACGGCTACACACCCAAGCAGGGAACCGGCTGCACGGTACGTACGCTCCTTGCCTATGCCGAGGACCGCGCGGCGTCCGCATAGGCTCTTCGCCATGGTGTGGCGCGGCCTTGGGGCGGCATCTTTTAGAGAAAGATCCGTTCGCCACAAGGCCGCGTGACACTGGACACAAGCGCTCCACAAACAGGGTGGCAAGGTGGAGCATGGATTAGTGGTTCGCTAAGGTGAACTTTGGTAGTCACAAATGCAAGGGAAATCAGCCTGCTGGCATAATCACGGCAGGATAGTTTCAAGACCAGATGATGCGTACTCTCGCGTCATCATTCACGCGAGGGAGCGTCTAAGTGGCCGATCAGGCAACTGCGCAAGAATTCGACATCCTGGTACTTGGTGGCGGCAGCGGCGGATACGCCGCCGCCCTGCGTGCCGTCCAGCTGGGCTTCACCGTTGGCCTCGTAGAAAAGGCGAAACTTGGTGGAACCTGCCTGCACAACGGCTGCATTCCCACCAAGGCACTCCTGCATTCGGCAGAGCTGGCCGACCACGCCCGTGATTCCGCCAAGTACGGCATCAATGTCACCCTGGACAGCATCGACATCAACGCCGTCAATGCGTACAAGGACGGCATCATCGCCGGCAAGTTCCGGGGCCTGCAGGGACTCATCAAGTCCAAGGGCATCACCGTCATCGAGGGTGAGGGCAAGCTGCAGGGCACCGATACCGTTGTAGTCAACGGCACCGCCTACAAGGGCAAGAACATCATCCTGGCAACAGGCTCCTACTCCCGCTCCCTGCCCGGCCTCGAAATCGGTGGCAAGGTCATCACCTCCGATGAAGCTTTGAAGATGGACTCCATCCCCAAGAGCGCCATCATCCTTGGCGGCGGCGTCATCGGCGTCGAGTTCGCTTCGGTCTGGAAGTCGTTCGGCGTGGACGTAACCATCGTCGAGGGCCTCCCCTCGCTGGTGCCGAACGAAGATGCCACCATTGTGAAGAGCCTGGAGCGCGCCTTCAAGAAGCGCGGCATCAAGTTCTCCACCGGGATTTTCTTCCAGGGTGTTGAGCAGAACGACGACGGCGTCAAGGTCACCCTCGTGGACGGCCAGACGTTTGAAGCCGACCTGCTCCTGGTGGCAGTCGGCCGCGGTCCCGCCACCGCAAACCTCGGCTTTGAGGAAGCCGGAGTCACCATTGACCGGGGCTTCGTTATCACCAATGAGCGCCTGCACACCGGAGTTGCCAACATCTATGCGGTGGGTGACATCGTCCCCGGCGTCCAGCTTGCGCACCGGGGATTCCAGCAGGGCATCTTCGTTGCCGAAGAGATCGCCGGACTCAAGCCCGTCATTGTTGAAGACGTCAACATTCCCAAGGTCACCTACTGCGACCCCGAAATCGCGACAGTCGGGTACACCGAAAAGTCCGCCAAAGAGAAGTTCGGCGAGGACCAGATCCAAACCCAGGAATACAACCTGGCCGGTAACGGCAAGAGCTCCATCCTGGGCACCAGCGGCCTGGTTAAGCTCGTGCGCCAGAAGGACGGTCCGGTCGTCGGCGTCCACATGATCGGCGCCCGCATGGGTGAGCAGATCGGCGAGGCCCAGCTGATCGTGAACTGGGAAGCCTACCCCGAGGATGTGGCCCAGTTGCTGCACGCCCACCCCACCCAGAATGAGTCCCTCGGCGAGGCCCACCTCGCGCTGGCGGGCAAAGCCCTGCACGGCTGATTTTCCGCAAGACCCCTGGGTTTAGTGCATCCGGCCTGATCCGCCGGGTGCACTAAGCTCAAATCCAGGCAGCAACCATCCGCACTAAACATCAATAAGGAGAACGGGGACGACATGTCTGAATCCGTTAACTTGCCCGCCCTCGGTGAGAGCGTCACCGAAGGAACCGTCACCCGCTGGCTTAAGCAGGTAGGTGACCGGGTAGAAGTGGACGAGCCGCTGCTCGAAGTCTCCACTGACAAGGTCGACACCGAAATCCCCTCTCCCATCGCTGGCGTGATCGAAGAGATCCTCGTCGCTGAAGACGAGACCGCAGAAGTTGGCGCCCCCCTGGTTCGGATTGGCGACGGCTCCGGGGCCGGTTCAGCACCCGCCGAAGAGGCTCCGGCGGCACAGGAAGCTGCCCCTGCTGAAGAAGCCCCCGCGGCGCCGGCAGACAATGCACCCGCCCCGGCAGAAGAGCCGGCAGCCGAAGCACCTGCCGCAGAAGCACCTGCCGCGGGCGGTGGGGAAGGCCACGAGGTCACCCTCCCCGCGCTCGGCGAGAGCGTTACCGAGGGCACTGTCACACGCTGGCTCAAGGCCGTGGGGGATTCGGTCGAGGTCGACGAGCCACTACTTGAGGTATCCACGGATAAGGTCGACACCGAAATCCCGTCGCCGGTAGCCGGCACCCTCCAGGAAATCCGCGTCAACGAGGACGAGACCGCTGAAGTCGGTTCTGTCCTTGCTGTTATCGGTTCCGGCGCGGCTCCCGCGCCGGCCAAGGAAGAAGCTCCCGCACCCGCCGCGGCTCCCGCACCCGCCAAGGAAGAGGCGCCTGCTCCGGCTCCTGCAGCTGCGCCGGCAAAGGAAGAAGCACCCGCCAAGGAAGAGGCGCCTGCTCCGGCTCCTGCAGCTGCGCCGGCAAAGGAAGAAGCACCCGCCGCTGGTGGCAGCGAATCCAACTATGTCACTCCGCTGGTCCGCAAGCTGGCCAACCAGCAGGGCGTCGACATTGCCTCCGTGACCGGCACCGGTGTTGGTGGCCGCATCCGCAAGCAGGACATCGTCGCTGCTGCTGAAGCCAAGGCTGCCGCTGCGAAGGCTCCGGCGGCTTCCGCCGCTCCCGCGGCATCCGGCTCGGCGGCTCCTGCCGCACCTGCACCGGCAGTTTCCTCGTTGCGGGGTACTGTCCAGAAGGCCCCCCGCATCCGTCAGGTCATCGCCCGCCGGATGCGCGAGTCGCTGGACATCTCCACGCAGCTGACGCAGGTGCACGAAGTGGACATGACCAAGGTGGCCAAGCTCCGTGCCCGTGCCAAGAACTCCTTCCAGGCACAGAACGGCAACAAGCTCACCTTCCTGCCGTTCATCGCCAAGGCGGTCGCCGAGGCCCTCAAGCAGCACCCCAAGCTCAACGCTGCGTACGACGAGGACAAGCAGGAGATCACCTACCACAACGCCGAGCACCTGGCGATTGCCGTCGACACCGAGAAGGGCCTCCTGGTTCCGGTTATTAACGACGCTGGCAACCTGAACCTGGCTGGCCTGGCCGGTAAGATCGCCGACGTCGCCAGCCGCACCCGCGACGGCAAGATTGGTCCGGACGAGCTGTCCGGCGGTACGTTCAGCATCACGAACATCGGATCGGTCGGCGCCCTGTTCGACACCCCGATCATCAACCAGCCGCAGGTGGCCATCCTGGGCACCGGTGCCATCGTCAAGCGTGCTGTGGTGGTTTCCGATGAGAACGGCGACGATTCGATTGCCATCCGCTCCATGATGTACCTGTCCCTCACATATGATCACCGCCTGGTCGATGGTGCGGATGCCGGCCGGTTCCTGCAGACTCTGAAGGCCCGCCTTGAGGCCGGTGCCTTCGAGGCAGACCTGGGCCTGTAACCCGCGCCCATCGGCTATGCCCAGTGGGACTAACGCCGGATGTTTGCGATTAGGTTCGCGAATATCCGGCGTTTGCCGTTTCCCCCAAAAGAACGACGCCGCGCCAGCCTTCTGCTACGCGTCGTAGAAATCTTCTGGCTAAGCTGTGACCATGACCATTCTCTACAGCATTCTGGTGTTCCTCCACATTGTCGGCGCAGCGATGATCGTGGGTTACTGGATCGCAACCCTGAAAGAACCTACTGTGCATCCGCGTCAGCGCGACGGCGCCTTCCTGCAGCTGTTGACCGGCATCGCCATGATGGGAATCATCCCCGTGATGCCCGACGCCGACCCCAACTACTTCAAGCTCGGCATCAAATTTGCGATCGCCGCAGCAGTAGCCGTCCTTGCCGTCATCGCGACACGCAAGATCAAGAAGGGCGAGCCAGTCTCCACCGGCCTGGCCCACGGCGTGGGCGGACTTGCATTGATCAACATCGCGATCGCCACCATCTGGAATTAGTCCACGGGAATAACCGGTAAGCGCGTCGGCCGAAAGCCGACGGGTCACAATCCACTGAGAGCGGACAGCCCGTGCGTGGGCCTGCAGGAGTGCCTAGGATTGAACCCGGCGGGCCCGGCAGCAGCCTGGCCTGACATTATCGACAGACAAGACTTGAGGAGTGGACATGGCAGCAACACGCACCGCACACACTGTTTGGAACGGCGACCTGATGGCCGGTTCCGGAGCCACCACACTGGACAGCTCCGGACTCGGAACCTACGAGGTCACCTGGAAGGCCCGCACGGAGGCTTCCGAAGGCAAGACCAGCCCGGAAGAGCTGATCGCCGCCGCCCACTCCGCCTGCTTCTCGATGGCATTCAGCCACGCCCTGGCACAGGCCGGCCACGCCCCGGAAGAAGTGAACACGAAGGCTGATGTCACGTTTGTACCTGGCACGGGCATCACTGGCAGCCACCTCACCATGTCGGCCCGGGTTCCCGGATTGTCGGAAGACGAATTCCAGAAGATCGCCAACGAAGCGAAGACTGGCTGCCCTGTTTCCGGAGCGCTGGCCAGCATCGAAATCACCTTGGACGCTACGCTTCAGTCCTAGCTTTCCGCAACAATGCAAAAGGCCCTGGCTGCAGTCGTTTGTCGACGGCGGCCGGGGCCTTTCGCATGCCGGGTTGGTTCAGTCTGAACCCTCAGCAGATGAGAGGCATCATCTGCGGGCTGGCAAGGGGGCAGGCTTGAGCTTCCGGTAGCCAACACGCGCCGGGGGCCGGTCCGTGGGAAGCTCCTCGATCATCTCCTTCAGCGAGGAGATTGCGTGTTCGAGTTGGGGATCCCTGCCGGCTGCATACGCGTGCGGTGGGAACAACACCTCGATATCCGGTTCAACTCCATAATTCTCCACCTGCCAACCCACGCCTCCGGAGAACCAGGTAGCGTAACGCGGCTGGGTCACACCGGTACCGTCGGCGAGCGAGAAGCGGTTGTCGATGCCCACCACGCCACCCCACGTGCGGGTACCGATGACAGGACCGATCCCCCGCAGCTTGGCAACCTGGGTGATGATGTCGCCGTCGGACCCTGCGAATTCATCGGCAAGGATGATGACAGGACCGCGCGGCGCATGGTGAGGATAGGTGCGCGGCCGCTCGCCACGGGGCATGCTCCATCCGGTGACCTTCCGGCCAATGAGTTCAGCGACAAGCTGTGAAGTGTGTCCCCCGCGGTTGCGGCGGACATCCACAATCAGGCCGTCCAGGGCTGTCTCGGTGTCAAGGTCGCGGTGCAGTTGCGCCCAGCCGTTGGCCATCATGTCAGGGACATGCAGGTAGCCGAACGCATCCTTGGACGCTTCGCGGACAGTCCTGCGGTTCGCGGATACCCAGTCCTGGTAGCGAAGGCGTTCCTCGTCCCGGATCGGGACCACCGCAACCCGGCGTTGGTCACCGGCGCCTTCGCCATGCAGGGGTCCGTTGCGCACCGTCAGTTCCACGGCCTTACCCGCGGCACCTGCCAGCAGCATGGCCGGTGTTACCCCGGCGCCCAAGGGCTGGCCGTCAATGGCGAGCAGGACGTCCCCGGCACGGACGTCCGCTCCCGGGCGGGTCAGCGGCGATGTCGCGAGCGGGTCCGAGGACTCCCCCGCCAGGATCCGCGTAATCTCCCAGCCGGATTCCGTCTGCGCGAGGTCTGCGCCGAGCCTGCCCTGCGGACTGCTTCCGTCCTCTTTTACCGGGGCAGGACGGACGTAGGCGTGGGATGTGCCCAGTTCACCGTGGAGTTCCCATAACAGGTCCGTCAGGTCGTCATGGGAACCCAGCCGCTCCACCACGGGCCGGTAGCGGTCCCTGATGGCTGCCCAATCCTGCCCCGCCATATCTTCGGTCCAGAAGAAGTCCCGTTGGAGCCGCCAGGCCTCGTCGAATGCCTGGCCCCAGACTCTCAGCGGGTCCAGCTGAACCCTGATCCTGCCAAGATCCACCGTGATGGCCTGGCCCGAATCCTCGTCAGCCTTCGCCGCGGAAGGCACCACAGTGACCTTCTGCTCGTGGATCACCACCAGCTTCTTTCCGTCGCCGGACAAACGGTAGCTGCCTGCCGAGTCCACCAAGGTGGTCTTCTTGCGCTTTTCCAGGTCAAAACGGACCAACGACGGCGGCGCGTCCTTGTCCTCCTGCGTGGCCCGGCCGTCGCCGGTCACCCCCGCCAGGGCCTGGTCAAGCCATAGTAGGCCACCGTCCACTGCCCGCAGTGCTGAGTAGTTGCCTTGCGCCACCGGGACGGTGATAACCCGGTGTGCGAGGCCTTCGGCGTCCACGACGGTTTTGGCGGCACCCTCCGCAGGTTGACCGGAGGCCGGAGTGCCCTCGTCGTCGGTTGTGTTGGCAGTGGGCTCCTGGTCAGCTTCCGCGGGGTGGACGGCCGGACCGAACGGCGACGGCGTACCTGCCGCAAGGGCCACCAGGTAAGGCTTGATGGGACTGGGGAAAGAAAGATCGAAGGAGTGCCCGTCATAAACCGGGTCGAAGCTTCGGTTGGACAGGAACGCCAGGAACTTGCCGTCCGGGGTGAAGGAAGGCGACCGGTCACCGAAGCGGCCATCAGTGACATCGATGATGTCCTCGGCCCCTGCATCTACGGCGGCCAGCCGGAGTTTGCTGCGGGACCCGAAAGATGTCACGGGTTCGGACCAGCCCAACCAGTGCGAATCCGGCGACCATGCGAGGTCGGTGACGCTTCCCTCCCCAATGCTGCTGAGCAGTGAGATGGTGCCGGACGTAGTGTCTGCCAGGTAGACGGCACCGAACGGGGTTCCCAGGGCCAGCCATCGGCCGTCGGGGCTGGCTTCCATCGAACTGGCGCGTACCGGCTGAGGAAAATCGAGCCGGAGCGGCCGGGCAACGGGGACCGGAGCCTCCGCTGCTTCTTCAGGGGCAACGTCGGCGCCTTCGATCCCCTGCCGGGAGTCGTCCTGCGGATGCACGGTGTCGGCGGCGGCCGAAGCTGCGGAGGATGCCGGAACCGGGCGGGGCAATTGCTGTTCCTGCGACAGCTCCGACTGCCCGGACTTCTCTGCCTGGCTGCTGGGATCGGCCTGTCCGTCCGCCGAAGCCGCGGATGACAGGCGGTCAGCCGGTGCAGCATCGTGGATTGGAGCAAAGAGTTCCCGCACATAAAGTGCTTCCTCGCCGCCATGGTCAGCGAGGTAGGCGATGCGGCCACCCGCAAGGGGCCGGGGCAACCTGCCGCGCACGCCGGGCGTGCCCTCGATGACCCGGGAGGGTCCGTCTTTATGGCGCAGCCAGTGGATGGTTCCGTGCGCTTCCACAGCACTCGCGTCGCCGCGGGCATCCGGAATCACCGAGCCGAGGTGCTTGGCAGCCTGGAGCATGGCCGGCCGGCGTGACTGCGAGGCCGAACCTAAAGTGACCGCCAGCGGCTCCGCTTCCGAGTCGAGGTCCTTGAGGATCCAGAGTTCCCCGGCGGATTCGAACACAATCCGCCGGCCGTCCGTGGACGCGTGTCGGACGTAGAAGTCCTGGTGGTCCGTATGCCGGCGAAGGTCCGAGCCGTTGGGCAGGACGGAGTACAGGTTGCCGTAGCCCTCGTGGTCGGACAGGAAGGCTATGCGGCCGGAAACCCACATGGGGTCCGTCAGGTTGCCGTCCAGCTCCGGCGCCAGCCGCTCGAATTCCCCGTTGCCATCGGCATCGATCCATAGCTTTCCCGCTGTTCCGCCGCGATACCGCTTCCACCAGGCCGGTTCCCGGGACAGAACGCTTGAGAGCACCACAGGGCGTTCGTCGCCAAGCTCCGGCCCGAAGGCCACGCACTCCACCGGGCCGAATGGCAACTCTTCCGCCCAGCCGCCGTCCAACGGCACGCGGTAAGCGTGCGTATGCCGGCTCTCGGCCTGGCGGAAGGCGCTGGTCACGACGGCATCACCGCCGGGCGTAAAACCCTTAACCCGGGTGCTGGCGTGGCCGAAGTAGGTCAGCTGCCGGTAGCCACCACCGTCGACGTCGGACGTCACCACCTCCGGAGCGGTGCCCTGCACGACGGTCCAGACCAGCCGCTTGCCGTCCGGACTGAACCGCGGATTCCTGGCTGGGAGCTGCAGAGCGGAAACGCGCCAGGCCCGGCCGCCTGCCAAGGGTGCCAGCCAGACGTCGTCCTCGGCCACGAAAGTGACCAGATCGCCATGCAAATGCGGGAATCGGAAGTAGCTCGAAGAGGTCATCGTTCGATCATAGTCAACGCGGATATCGGACTTAGCGCGGCGCCCCGGTGGCACGGGCATGGTGAGATGGATCATGCATATTGTGATCTCAGGCGCCTCAGGCTTCATCGGCAAAGAATTGCAGCGCGCCCTGCGGGAATCCGGCCACACCGTTGCCACGCTGGTACGCAGGGGTCCGGCCAATGCCGCGGAGATCCGCTGGGATCCGGCGCGCCACGAGCTGGATCCTGCGGCTCTCGCCACGGCAGATGCGGTGATCAACCTGTCCGGGGCCGGCATCGGCGACCGGCCCTGGACGCGTAAGCGCAAGGCTGAACTGTTCAATTCCCGGCTGGATGCCACCAGGACCCTGACTGCGGCAATGGCACGGATGGAGACTCCGCCAGGTGTCTTCCTCAGCCAGTCCGCCTCCGGGTACTACGGGGATGCCGGAGACGCCGTCCTGCGTGAGGACCACCCGAACGGCAACGGCCTCCTGCCCCGATTGTGTGAGGAATGGGAGGCGGCCGCGCTTCAGGCACCCCCTGGGGTGAGGGTGGTGACTCCACGGACAGGTGTGGTGCTGAGTCCTGCGGGAGGCGCGCTGGCGAGGTTTTTGCCCTTGATTCGGCTGGGTCTGGGCGGCCCGCTCGGGGATGGGCGCCAATACTGGCCCTGGGTCACTCTGCCGGACCTGACTGCTGCCTTTACGTTCCTGTTGACGGCCGAGGTACGGGGTCCGGTCAACGTGTGCGGACCGAAAGCTGCGGACCTCAACACGCTGATCCACGGGCTCGGCAAGGCCCTGCACCGGCCCACGGTTGCCAGGGTCCCGGCCTTCATCCTGAAGCTCGTGATGGACGGGCTGGCATCTGAGTTGCTTTTGGCCAGCCAGCGGATGGAGCCCGCGGTGCTGGCAGAAGCCGGATTCCGGTGGCAGCACGCGGACATCGAGGCAGCCACAGAGTGGGTGGCAGCCGGAGTCCGAAGGAAGTAGGTGCCGGGAGGGAGATCCTTTCCGGCAATCAGCCAGGAAGGATCCCGGAAATCCGCCAGCGCCCGTCGGACCGTTCGAGCTGCACTATCAATCTCCGGGAGGGTGCGGCGGCGCGCTCAGCCACCTGTTCTCCTGCCGTCGTCAGTTCCCGATAGGCAGTGGTGGCTGAATCAACTCCCACCAGGGCACGGCTTTCCGTGCCCCCGGGCTGGACGTCAATGCTGCGCAGTTCCATGGAAAAGCCGGCCAGCACCTGCCCTGAAGCCTGGAGACCGTCCATGATGCGGGCGTCCGCGGCTCCGGCGGGGGAGCCTGCCACGTTGACCTGTTCCAAGAGTTCCGGCCTGCCCTCACGGAAGGCCTCAGAACGCAGCCAGGCCAGCCCGAGGACCGCGAGGGCAGGGTCAGGTGACCGAAGCTGTTCCTCCACGCCTGCCGGAATACCTTTGCCGTCATCCGACCGGTCCGTGGAATCCTGGCTGCTGCCGGCGTCAGCCGGGGAGGTCGCCGTGGCGGCAGGACCCCCGTGGAGCACTTCGTCCGGACCATTCGGCATGCGGCCGGGCGCCCAGAAGACAATTGCCGCAACAAGACCGACGGTCAGAACCGCTAACGTACCGGTCATGACAAACCGCGGCAGCCTGGCGTGCCGGCTCCGGGCCTTTACTGCAGCCGTTGCCCGGCCGGGAGTGCTGCTGACGCCTGGAACGCGGGTGTGAACATGACGGCGTTGCTTTGTGTTCCCTGGCGGGCGCAACCACGTCAGGCGCCGCCGCCACGTCTGAAACTTCCCGCGCAAGCTCCCTGGAGTGGAGTCAGGCAACCGACGCCGGGTCAGCAGTTCCGGGATGACACTGGGGTGCACCGACGTGGACAGTCCGACGGCGGCGGGCGCGGCGCTCCTGTAGACCGCTGTAGCGAAACCGGCCGCCGTAGGACGCTGTCGCCGGTCCTCATTGAGGCCGGATTCCAGCGCGGCAGCCAGGGCACCTGGAACCTCAGGATGGATCAGGGGCAACGGCGGGCGGTCGCGCGTAGCCGGCGGGACCTCGCCCGTCAGGCAAAACCAGCCCACAGCGGCCAGTGAGTAGAGGTCCCGCTCCGGCTGCAGGCCTATCCGCATACTGTCCACCGGGGACGGATCGCAGAACCCGGGGGTTCCCTCACGCGCGGCAGAAGCGGGATCTCCCACCATGCGCGCTATGCCGACGTCGGCCAGCAGGGGTTTGCCCTCAGCCGAGAACAGAACATTGCCGGGGGAAACGTCTGCATGGGTAAAACCGTTGGCATGCAGGTAAGCCAGCGCCTGCGCCAGGGGTGTCAGGACAGTGACCGTTTCACCCACGGTAAGCCGGCCGCGGGTTGCCACCAGCTGCGCGAGCGACCCGCCGGCCGCGAAGTCAAGCAGGATTCCGAGCTGCCGGGCATCAGCCCCACCCAGCCGGACGACGTCGTGCGCCTTGACCAGATGCGGGTGATCCAGAACGGACAGGATCCGGATTTCACGGCGCACGTCCTCTTCAGACAGTCCAGCTGCCGGTTCCCCGGTCCCGGCGGGCAGGGAATGAGCCGGGGGATGGAAACATTTCAAGGCAAAGCGGCGGCCCGTCTTTGCTGCCTCCACAAGCCAGACGTCTGCGCTGCTTCCCCGGCCAAGTTTCCGCCCCACCGAGTATCCCGGCACCGCGGGAGGGGTGGTGTCCTGTAGTCCGCCATTGCTCATGGTTAACAAGTACCGGACCTGGAGATCTGCCGCAGAAGTTATCCACAGGCAGTCATATGCGGTCAGGAATGCGAGCTTGGACACTAAACCGGTCACGACAGCGGCCGGGGACTAAGCTGGTGGGCATGACTCTCGAGTTTAAGCAGCTGGGTCTTGCCCCCGATTATGTCGACTACCCGCGTGCTTGGGATATACAGCGCGAACTCCACGACGCCGTGGTCGCAGGCGAGGCCCCGAGCACAGTCCTGTTTTTGGAACATTCCGCCGTGTACACGGCGGGTAAGCGCACGGAAGACCACGAACGGCCTTTTGATGGAACGCCGGTAGTCGCCGTCGACCGCGGCGGGAAGCTCACGTGGCACGGTCCGGGGCAACTGGTGGGGTATCCGATCATCAAGCTGAAAAACCCTGCCGGTATCCGCGACTACGTCGAACGCCTCGAGGCAGTGATGATCGCGGTGCTCGCAGACTATGGCATCACCGCCGAACGCATCAAAGGACGGGCGGGCGTCTGGATCAATGCCGATGACCGCGGCCCCGCGCGGAAGATCGCCGCTATTGGTATTCGGGTTTCCGAGGGCGTAACCATGCACGGCTTCGCCATCAACTGCAACAACGATCTCGCGCCATACGCCCAGATCATCGCGTGCGGCATCACCGACGCCGGTGTCACCACCATTTCCCAGGAAACCGGCCGCAATGTGGCTCCGGCAGACCTGGTTTTCCGCATCACCGAAGAACTGCGCAAGAATGAAGACGCCCTAGTCGCCACCCATGAAGGAGCACTGCTGTGACACTGGCACCAGAAGGCCGAAAAATGCTGCGGATCGAGCAGCGGAACGCGGCTGTACCGGTGGAGCGGAAACCGGAGTGGATCAAGGCCAAGGTCCAGATGGGCCCGGAGTTCGTTAACCTGAAGAACCTTGTGAAGAAGGAAGGCCTGCACACGGTGTGTGAAGAGGCCGGTTGCCCCAACATCTTTGAGTGCTGGGAAGACAAGGAAGCCACCTTCCTAATCGGCGGTTCCGAGTGCACGCGCCGCTGCGACTTCTGCCAGATCGATACAGGCAAACCATCACCGGTGGACATGTTCGAACCCACCAAAGTTGCACGTTCGGTCCAGTCCATGCAGCTGCGCTACGCCACTGTCACCGGCGTAGCCCGTGACGACCTCGCGGACGAAGGCGTCTGGCTCTACGCCGAGACGGTGCGCAAGATCCACGAGCTCAACCCGGGTACCGGCGTTGAACTGCTGATTCCGGATTTTTCAGGCAAGCCGGAACACATCGAAGCAATCTGCGATTCGAAACCCGAAGTCTTTGCCCACAACGTGGAGACGGTCCCCAGAATCTTCAAGCGGATCCGGCCGGCCTTCCGGTACGAGCGCTCCCTGGATGTCATTACCCAGGGCCGCAACCTGGGCATGGTGACCAAGTCCAACCTGATCCTGGGCATGGGCGAGACCCGCGAAGAGATTTCGGAAGCACTCCGTGACCTGCACCAGGCAGGTTGTGACCTCATCACCATCACGCAGTACCTGCGCCCCTCTGAACGCCACCTGCCGGTGGACCGCTGGGTCAAGCCGCAGGAGTTCGTGGAGCTTCAGGAGGAAGCGGATGAAATTGGCTTCCTCGGCGTGATGAGCGGTCCCCTGGTCCGTTCGTCCTACCGCGCCGGCCGCCTATGGGCCACCGCAATGCGGAAGAAGGGCTGGGAGATCCCCGCCCACCTGGCCCACATCGAAAGTTCAGGCAGCACCCGCCAGGAAGCAAGCTCGCTGATCGCGGCCCACTCTTAGGCACAACCACCACCATTTAGCACGGCCTGGGGCCGGGCGTCGGGACTTCCCGGCGTCCGGCCCCCTGCCGTGAATCACGTAGAATTAAGGCACTATGGCTAAATCCCCAGATTCCAGCAGCGGCGCCTCTGCGCCTGCCGAAAAAACCAAGCGCGGCCTCTTTTCCCGGAAGCCCAAAGAGGCAAAGGTCAAGAAGCCGAGCCGGGTGAAGCAGATCGTCGAGGTCTTCCAGATGACCCGCCGGCATGATCCCATGGTTCCGTGGCTGATGCTGCTGGTATTCCTGGGCATCGTGGCAATCGGCCTGGTCGTCGGCCTCCTGCTCGAGAACTGGATCACCGGCCTCCTTATCGCGATCCCGCTGGGCCTGCTTGGCGCCACGCTGATTCTCTCCCGGCGGGCTGAACGTGCCGCCTTCGCGAGGATTGAAGGACAGCCGGGCGCGTCCGGCGCCGCCTTGGGAACTCTCCGCCGCGGCTGGATCACGGAAGAACAGCCGGTCGCGGTAAATCCGCGCACGCAGGATGCCGTGTTCCGCGCCATCGGCCGTCCCGGCGTCGTACTGATCAGCGAAGGCCCCTCCCACCGGGTGAGGCCCCTGCTCGATGCCGAGCGCAAGCGCCTCAGCCGCATCCTTCCGAACGTCACCATCCACATCATCGAAACAGGCCGCGGCGAGGGCCAGGTCCCCATCAGCCAGGTAGCCAAGAAGATGGGCAAGCTCAAGAAAGAGCTGACCAAGGTGGAGGTCAGTGCTGTGTCGAAGAGGATTTCCTCCCTGGGAACCAAGCTGCCGATCCCCAAGGGCATCGACCCCTACAAGGTCCGCCCCAGCCGCGGGCGCTGAGCCCCAGCCGTTGGGGTCTGCGTAAAAAACCAACCAAAGACAGCACACGAAAACCGCCCCGCATGCCGTATCAGGCCGGCGCCCGGGGCGGTTTTTGTGTAGCTAATGCGTTTGTGCCACCTGGGTACAGAAACGCGAACAGGAAGGATCAGCGGCGAAGGAGCAGCGTATTCATAGCCTTGTCGTGCAGGCCACGGTGATCGGGATCAAAGATAACGGCCGGAATCACCAGACAGATCAGGACCGCCCGCACCAGTCCTGCCAACAGGCCCGGAGCACCGCCCTCGGCCCGCACCACATGGATTCCCACGATCCGGTGCCCGATGCTGTAGCCCAGCGTGCCTACCAGAAGTGTTTGTTCAACGGCAAAGATTGCCAAGGTGGCCCAGGAGTTCCCGGCGAAGACAAAGTTGCTGATCAGCAAGGCAATGCCCCAGTCCAGCACAATGGCAACAATCCTGCGTCCTGCGCGGGCTATCGATCCGGGACCCGATTCCGGCAGTCCCAGCCGCTCTCCCGGGTATTTTGATATGCCGGAGGTGTCCGGTCCGCTGAGCCAGGAACCAATGTCTTTACGATCTACCACCATCCAAGCTTACCGACTCACCACCGTTCGCACTGTGGAAGCGGTTAGACCAGAGTGTGGACACCGGGTACGGTTTCATAGCAAGGCATTCTGTAACCTCCCCGAAACAAAGCGGACATGGACGGGAAATCCCATATCCCTAGGGTGGTACAAGTTGCAAGCGGCCAGATGACCGGAAGCTATCGTTTTCCCGGTTTCCGGATTGCGCTGGACCAGCTGGCTGTCAGCCAGAGATTCAATATGCATAAGGAGCATAGATGTTCAAGACTGCGGACGAAGTCCTCGAGTTCATCAAGAACGAAGACATTAAATTTGTCGATATCCGCTTCACCGACCTCCCCGGCGTCCAGCAGCACTTCAATGTGCCCGCCAAGAGCGTCGACGCCGACTTCTTCATCAACGGCCAGCTTTTCGACGGTTCCTCCATCCGCGGCTTCCAGGGCATCGCAGAGTCCGACATGCAGCTGATTCCTGATGTCACCACGGCATTCCTGGACACCTTCCGCATGGAGAAGACCCTCGCGCTGAACTTCTCGATCGTCAACCCCCGCACGGGCGATCCTTACCACCGCGATCCCCGTGGAGTTGCCGAGAAGGCCGAAGCATACCTCGCATCGACCGGCATCGCCGACACCGCGTTCTTCGCTCCCGAAGCAGAGTTCTTCGTGTTCGACAACGTGCAGTACCAGTCCTCCCCACAGGGCAGCTTCTACAAGATCGATTCCGAAGAAGCACACTGGAACACCGGGCGTGAAGAAGAGGGTGGAAACCTCGGCTACAAGACTCCGGTCAAGGGTGGCTACTTCCCCGTCTCCCCCACGGACAAGCAGGCCGACCTCCGCGACGCCATGTGTGTTGCGCTGGACGAGGCCGGCCTTGAGGTCGAGCGCAGCCACCACGAAGTCGGTTCCGCTGGCCAGGCTGAGATCAACTACAAGTTCACCACCCTGACCCACGCTGCCGATGACCTGCAGAAGTTCAAGTACGTCATCAAGAACACTGCTGACGCCTGGGGTAAGTCAGTTACCTTCATGCCGAAGCCGGTCTTCGGTGACAACGGCTCCGGCATGCACTGCCACCAGTCCCTGTGGAACGGCAGCGAGCCGCTGTTCTACGACGAGAAGGGCTATGCCGGCCTGTCCGACACCGCCCGCTGGTACATCGGCGGCCTGCTGAAGCACTCTTCTGCTGTTCTGGCCTTCACCAACCCGACGGTGAACTCATACCGCCGCCTGGTCAAGGGCTTCGAGGCTCCGGTTAACATGGTCTACTCGCAGGGCAACCGCTCTGCCGGTATCCGTATCCCGATCACGGGCTCCAACCCGAAGGCCAAGCGCATCGAGTTCCGCGCACCGGACCCCTCCTCCAACCCGTACCTGGCCTTCGCTGCCCAGCTGATGGCCGGCATTGACGGCATCCGCAACCGCATCGAACCCCCGGCTCCGATCGACAAGGATCTCTACGAGCTTCCCTACGAAGAAGCCAAGGACATCCCCAAGGCTCCGGGCACCCTGGAAGAAGCACTTGAGGCACTGCGCGAGGACAACGAGTTCCTGCAGGCCGGCGGCGTTTTCACCCAGGACCTGATCGACACCTGGATCGAGTACAAGTACGAGAACGAGATCCGGCCGCTGTCGCTGCGCCCGAACCCGTACGAGTTTGAGCTCTACTACGGCGTCTAGCCCGAATCTGCGGCTGGAAGCGGTGATAGTCCGCTGACAGTCCGCTGACAGTCCGTTACAGGCTGCATCAAAAGGCCGGTCCAGGTCAGAACCTGGACCGGCCTTTTTGCGCCCTGGAAGCAGATTCTTCCAGGATCGGCCATCCAGCAAATGCCGTCAATCCGGGAGGTGCCGGCACCCGGAGCCGGACTGGCTCAGTCGTTCCGTTTGCTTGGCTGCTCCCCGTGTTCGGACGGATCCTGCACATCTGCAGGCTGATCCCCGTGGACTTTTCGAGGCATCTTGCCCTCAAGGTCGGCAGGTACAGGAGGGTCCTTCTCATCATCAGTAGACATGGCCCAAGCATAAGGCGCCAGCAAGGTCCGCAGGGCGCCCACGCTGGGCCACCGCTGGTAGAAGCGTCAATCTCGACCAGCTGGGGCCCGTTCCGACCGCTCCCCTTAGAAGGGCCGGTACATCACCCGCTGCGGGCCTGCACGTCCGCCCAGATACTCGCCGACGTCGGAGAACCCGGCGCGGAGGTATGCGGCCTTGCCTGCCGGGTTGCGTGAGTTGACGGAGAGGACCACGCCCGACTCCCGGCTCTCGGAGCGCCGGCTGAGGTTCCTGGCCGCCCTGACCGCAGCAATAGTTGCAGCAGTGCCCAATCCTTCGCCTTGCCGCCGGCGGTCAATCAGGAATCCGCGGAGCAGCCAGGCAGAATCGTCATCGTCCCAGCCCGCGAGGGTGGCGGCCCCGCGCTGCAGCGTCAGGACTCCGACGGCGGCACCACCGCTCTCGATCACGTGCGGATAGCGCGTCCCGTCTTCAAGGGCGGCCATGACCATCCGCAGCGGCTCCCCCACAAAGTCCAGCTGGCCGGGTGCCAGTTCCAGCTCCGCCACTGCACCGAGCTGGATGTCCCTGGCATCGGAATCAAGGTCCTTGAGGGGAATAAGCCAGACGGTGGAATCCATTAGTTCAGCTTATGGCCGCACAACATGTGCCTGACTATCCGGCACCAGGTTACCGGCCGTAGAACACCCTTTCGAAGACTCCCCGCGCCCGGCGGCTGATCCTGAGGTAATCCTCTTCCAGGACCGCTGCCTGCCCGGGTTCATAGCCGCACCAGCGGGCCACGGCTTCGAGGTCGCGGCGGGAGGACGGCAGCAGGTCAGATGTCCGGCCCGTCCAAATGACGTTTGCAGACCTGATGCGGCTTGCCAGCCGCCACGCGGTGCTGAGCAGCGCCGCCTCCCCTGGCTCAAGCAGCCCCAATTCAGCGGCGGCGGCCAGCGCCTGGACGGTTGACGTCGTCTGCAGTTCCGGGTGCCGTGCAGCATGCTGGAGCTGCAGCAACTGCACCAGCCATTCGACGTCGCTCAGGCCGCCTCGGCCCAGCTTTACATGGCGTGCAGGATCGGCGCCGCGCGGCAGCCGTTCGGCCTCCACCCGTGCCTTCACCCTGCGGACTTCCCGGACATCCTGCTCACTCACGGACTCCGGATACCGGAGCGGATTGATGACGTCCATGAAAGCCTGGGCCAGTGCGTCGTCGCCCGCCATGGGACGGGCCCGCAGCAGGGCCTGGGCTTCCCAGATCAGCGACCAGCGGCGGTAGTACTCGGCAAAGGAGTCGAGGGACCTGACCATGGCGCCATTCTTACCTTCGGGGCGGAGATCGGCGTCCACCTGCAGGACCCGCTCCGCCTGGATGGCAGGCTTTAGCGGCTGCGTCAACAGGCTGGACAGCTTTCCCACTATGCGAAGGGCCTGTTGCTGGGCCTCTTCCTCACCGAAGCCCGGCAGCGCCCTGTGCACATAGATGACGTCGGCATCCGAGCCGTAACCGATCTCCCGGCCGCCCTGGCGGCCCATGGCCACCACCACCACCGACGTCTTCAGCGGCTCACGCGCTGACACCACGGTTTCGGCGACGCGGAGGGCACCCAGCACGGCTGCCCGGTCTGCATCAGAAAGCGCCTGGCCAACCTGGTCCTGGTTAAGCAGGCCGGCCGAATCGGCAATCGCCGTTCGCAGGATTTCCCGGCGCCTGATCAGCCGGATCAGCCGCATGGCACTTTCCGGATCAGAATGCCGGGACATCTTGGCGGTGATTTCCTGCCACTGGGCCTCGTAGCTGATGGGTGCCAACTCTTTGTCCGAGCCCAACCAGGCCACGGATTCCGGTGACACCTCCATCAAGTCCGCTATGAGCCGCGAGTTGGATAGCACATGGCACAGCCTTTCGGCCGCTGCGGAGGAATCACGGAGCAGGCCCAGGTACCAATGCGTGGTTCCCAACGCCTCGCTGACCCGGCGAAAGCCAAGCAACCCGGCGTCCGGATCCACGCCTTCGGCCAGCCAGTCCAACAACACCGGCAGCAGCTGGCGCTGCAAGGCCGCGCGCCTGCTCACGCCGCTGGTCAGGGCCTGGATGTGCCGCATGGCTCCTTGCGGGTCGCGGTAGCCCAATGCCGCCAGGCGCCCTTCGGCAGCTTCCGGGCTCAACCGTGCGTCTTCGGTGCTCAACTTCGCGGCGGTATTCAGCAGCGGGCGGTAGAAGATGCGCTCATGTAGTTCACGCACGGAGCGTTTGGTTTTTTGCCAGGCGCCCATCAGTGCATCCGGGTGCGGCCGCTCCGTCGAAAACGGTCCCAGCACCGCTTTGGCCAACGAGCGAAGGGCGTCATCGCGAACCGGCATCAAGTGCGTCCGCCGCAGCTGGAACAGCTGGATCCGGTGCTCCAGGAGCCGGAGATAACGGTAAGCACGGTCAAAATTCGTGGCGTCCGCCCGGCCGATGTAGCCGCCGGCAGATAGCGCGGCGATGGCTGACGTCGTGTCCCGGACCCGGAGTGTTTCATCCGATTTGCCGTGAACCAGCTGCAGCAGCTGGACCGTGAATTCGACGTCCCGGAGCCCGCCGCGGCCAAGTTTAATTTGCCGTTGTTCCTCGGCGGCCGGGATATGTTCCGTCACCCGGCGGCGCATTGCCTGGACAGACTCCACGAAGCCGTCACGGCCTGCCGAGCTCCAGATCAGCGGCGCTACGGCCTCTTCATAGCGCTTCCCCAGGGCGGTGTCGCCGGCGATGGTCCTGGCCTTCAGCAAGGCCTGAAACTCCCAGCTTTCGGCCCAGCGCGCGTAGTAGCTCTGATGCGACGCCAGCGTCCGTACCAGCGGCCCGGACTGTCCTTCCGGACGAAGGTTGGCGTCCACTTCCCAGAGCCCGGGCTCCCGCCCCACCGCCGAGATGGCCCGGGAGATTCCGCTGGCCAGTGCCGTGCCAATAGTGGAGGCGCGCGCATCCTCCAGTCCGCCGTCGTCAATCACGTAGATAACATCGACGTCGGAAATATAGTTCAGTTCCCGGGCGCCGCACTTACCCATACCAATCACCGCAAGGCCGACGGCGGCAACATCCGCGACGCCGAACTGGTCAGCCACCTCGGCCCGGGCCACGGCGAGGGCAGCTTCGATGGCGGCACCCGCGAGGTCCGCCAATTCGGCGCCGGCAAAGGGCAGGAAGTCTAAGGGGTCAGCCGCGCACATGTCCTTCACCGCCAGGTCCACCACGCCGCGCCGGTAAGCCGCCCGCAGCGCAACGTAAGCGTCCGGTCCAGCCAATCCCGCCACTGGCCGGAGAGAACGGGGATCAGCCTGCACGGACCTCAAGAGCCGGGTCCGCAGTTCCTCCGGGTCGGCACCCAAGGGCTCCGGGCTGGGCCGGACATCGAAGGCATCAAGGTGCTCCGGGTGGCGGATGAGGAACTCCCCCAACGCTTCAGAGGCACCCAACACCCGGTACAGGGGCTCGCTTCGCTCAGGACCTGCCACAGCCAGTTCCCGGAGCGCCGGGTGCTTCTCGATCAGGCGGACCAGCGACTGCAGGGCGACGTCCGGGTTGGCCGCCATCTGCAAGCCTTCGAACAAACGGTCCTGGTCAAGGCCATCGAGCTCGCGGGCGGCCAGGAAGCGTTCACCTTTTTCAAGGTCGCTGAAGCCGGTTGCAATCAGGCGTCGAGCAAAACTCACGGGGCGGGCTTACAGGATGCCGAGATTGCGCTGCAACTCATAGGGCGTGACCTGGAGCCGGTAGTCCTGCCATTCAGCGCGCTTGTTGCGCAGGAAGTGCTCGTAAACCTGCTCGCCCAGGATCTGGGGCATAAGCTCGGAGTCTTCCATGGCGCGGATGGCGTCGTGCAGGCTGGCCGGAAGGGGATCATGTCCCATGGCACGGCGTTCGGCCGAACTGAGCGACCACACATCGTCTTCGGCAGCGGCGGGCAGTTCGTAACCTTCTTCGATTCCCTTGAGGCCTGCACCAAGCAGTACCGCGTAGGCGAGGTAGGGATTGGCGGCAGAGTCGATTCCGCGGTACTCGATCCGGGCCGACTGGCCCTTGCCCGGCTTGTACAGCGGAACCCGGACCAGTGCTGAACGGTTGTTGTGGCCCCAGCTGAGGTAGCTGGGGGCCTCGCCGCCGCCCCACAGGCGCTTGTACGAGTTGACGAACTGGTTGGTCACTGCGGTGAATTCCGGCGCATGCTTGAGGACGCCGGCGATGAACTGCTTGGCCGTCTTTGACAGCTGGTACTCCGCGCCGGCTTCATAGAAGGCATTGGTGTCGCCTTCGAAGAGCGAGAAGTGCGTGTGCATGCCCGAGCCCGGGTGGGCCGTGAACGGCTTGGGCATGAAGGTGGCGTAGGTGCCCTGCTGGAGTGCTACTTCCTTAATTACGGTGCGGAACGTCATGATGTTGTCAGCTGTCTGCAGCGCGTCAGCGTAACGGAGATCAATTTCGTTCTGGCCGGGACCGGCTTCATGGTGGCTGAACTCCACGGAGATTCCGACCGACTCCAGCATGGTGACCGCGGTGCGGCGGAAGTCCTGGGCAACGCCACCCGGGACATGGTCGAAGTAGCCGCCCTCGTCTACCGGGATGGGCGAACCGTCCGGGCCGGGCTGCTGGGACTTGAGCAGGTAGAACTCGATTTCAGGGTGTGTGTAGCAGGTGAAGCCCATGTCCGCGGCCTTAGCCAGCGTCCGCTTGAGGACGTTGCGGGGATCGGCGGCGGACGGCTCGCCGTCCGGGGTAAGAATGTCGCAGAACATTCTGGAGGTCTGTTCGGTTTCGCCCCGCCAGGGCAGAATCTGGAAGGTGGCCGGGTCCGGCTGCGCCAGCATGTCCGATTCGAAGACACGCGCCAGTCCTTCAATGGCCGAACCGTCAAAGCCCAGGCCCTCCTCGAAAGCGCCTTCCACCTCAGCAGGCGCCAGGGCGACGGACTTGAGGGAGCCGACCACATCGGTGAACCACAGGCGTACAAAACGTACGTCGCGCTCTTCGATTGTGCGCAGAACAAACTCTTGCTGGCGGTCCATGGTGGCCTCTCTCGCGTCTACAGTCTTGCCCCGGGTCCGTCATGAGAAAGCCGGCAGCAGTTCACGAATCACTGTACTAAGCATTCGCACCGAATGCGGGCACGAAGCGCTCGAACACCTGCAGGCCCTGTTCCGGTTGTTTCTGTTACGCCATTTGTATGCCGCTGCCGGGGAGTGGCCAAACGCCGCGCGGTGGATATGGAAGGACACCCGGCATTACGCTCTAGCCATGTCCACAAGCAATAATCC
Source organism: Pseudarthrobacter sp. TRD_SC_9 (assembly GCF_055361265.1). NCBI lineage: Bacteria > Bacillati > Actinomycetota > Actinomycetes > Micrococcales > Micrococcaceae > Pseudarthrobacter > Pseudarthrobacter sp. TRD_SC_9. Next base: position 1,699,306 of record NZ_CM143956.1, on the reverse strand, counting down.
TGAGTCCAGCGCGTCCACCGAAGTACCCGCACCTTATGGCAACGGTCCGGCCGGACCGGCTCCGGCGGCGCCGGCCGCGGGCGCGCCCAAAGCACCTGCACGGGTGCGGACGCACCACCTCCAGCAGGCCAAGGACAACGGCCGGCGCTTTGCGATGCTGACAGCGTACGAGCAGTACACGGCAGAAATCTTTGACCAGGCCGGTGTGGAGGTGCTGCTGATCGGCGACTCCGCTTCGAACAACGTCTTCGGCAACGACACCAGCATTCCGGTCACCGTGGACGAGCTGCTCCCCCTGTGCCGCGCCGTTGCGAGGTCCGCCCGCCGCGCGCTCATCGTCGCCGACCTGCCTTTCGGCAGCTACGAGGTCTCCCCGCAACAGGCCGTGGCCACCGGAGTCCGCTTCCTGAAGGAAGGCCTGGCCCACGCCGTCAAGATCGAGGGTGGCAGGTTCTATGCGGAGACCGTCCGGGCCATGGTGCAGGCCGGGATCCCCGTCATGGCCCACATTGGCTTTACGCCGCAAAGCGAACATTCCTTGGGCGGGTACCGGGTCCAGGGACGGGGCGAAGACGCACAGCGACTTATTGACGACGCCGTCGCTCTGGCTGATGCCGGGGCCTTCAGTGTGCTGATGGAAATGGTCCCCGCAGAGACTGCGGCCGCCGTCGATGCCGCCGTCCGCGTCCCCACGGTGGGCATCGGCGCCGGAAACGCTACAACAGGCCAGGTGCTGGTGTGGCAGGACATGGCGGGCCTGCGCGGCGGGAAGATGGCCAGGTTCGTCAAACAGTACGCCGACATCCGCTCCACCCTGCACGATGCGGCCACGGCTTATGCAGATGACGTCCGCTCCGGCCAGTTCCCCGGACCGGAACACTCCTTCTAAACGGCCGCGGCCTGGGCCGCCTCAGTCGTCCTCGTCCTGCTTGTCCCAGGCATCGTTGCGCGCCCGCACCTTTTCTATCGCGTGCTCGGCTTCCTCGCGGGTCTTGTAGGGCCCAATCAGCTGGCTCCAGTCTGACAGGGCGTCTTCCTCGACTTCATGGGTGTTGACGTTGTACCAGTACTCGGTCATTGCTCTGCCTTCAGTTATAGGTGTTACGCACCGCCTTATATGATCAATCTATGCCTTCCCTTGCCTCGACCGCACCCCCCGGTACGCTGACCCGCGGGACCGTGAACCCGCAACTGCCGGTGCCGGCATCCATCCCCCGTCCTGAGTATGTGGGTAAGCCTGCCCCGGCGAAATTCACCGGCTCCGAGGTCAAGTCCGCCGAGACGATCGAAAAGATCCGGATCGCCAGCAGGATCGCGGCACAGGCAATTGTGGAGGTAGGCAAGCACATCAGGCCAGGCGTCACCACGGACTCCCTCGATCGTGTGGGCCACGAATTCCTGCTGGACCACAAGGCTTACCCGTCCACGCTGGGATACCGGGGCTTTCCCAAGTCGCTGTGCTCGTCACTGAATGAAGTTATCTGCCACGGAATCCCGGATTCCACGGTGATCCAGGACGGCGACATCATCAACATCGACATCACCGCCTTTATCAACGGCGTCCATGGCGATACCAACTACACCTTCCTGGTGGGTGACGTTGACGAGGAGTCCCGGCTGCTGGTCGAGCGCACCCGGGAGTCGCTGAACCGGGCCATCAAGGTGGTTGCCCCGGGCCGTGAGATCAATGTCATCGGCCGGGCGATCCAGTCTTACGCGAAGCGCTTCGGTTATGGAGTAGTGCGCGACTTTACCGGCCACGGAGTGGGTGAGGCCTTCCACACCGGGCTGATCATTCCGCATTATGATGCCGCTCCCGCTTACAACACGGTGATTGAGGCGGGCATGGTGTTTACCATTGAACCCATGCTGACGCTCGGTACCATCGAGTGGGACCTGTGGCCGGACGACTGGACTGTCGTCACCAAGGACCGCAAACGGACTGCGCAGTTTGAGCACACGCTGCTGGTCACCGAGTCCGGCGCCGAGATCCTTACCCTCCCCTGATCCTTGCGGGAAACCGCCAGCATCGCCACCTTGCCCACCCCTGCCACGAACGGAAACACATTGGCCAAGAAGGATGAAAAGTCCCATAAAAACTCCCCCCTGATCGGCATCGACATCGGCGGTACGGGGATCAAGGGAGGCATCGTCGACCTCAAGAAGGGCAAGCTGCTCGGCGAACGTTTCCGCGTACCTACACCGCAACCGGCCACCCCTGAGGCGGTAGCTGACGTTGTGGCCCAGGTGGTTGCCGAACTCGCACTGCGTGAGGACGCTCCCGATCCCAGTGCACCGGTGGGTGTCACCTTCCCGGGCATCATCCAGCACGGCGTGGTGCTCTCCGCTGCCAATGTGGACAAGGCCTGGCTGAACACTGATATTGATGCCCTGCTCACCGAGCGCCTGGGACGTCCCGTGGAAGTGATTAACGACGCCGATGCCGCTGGTCTGGCCGAGGCGCGCTATGGCGCGGGTAAAGGTGTGGACGGCACGGTCCTGGTGATCACGCTCGGGACGGGCATCGGCTCTGCCTTCATTTTCGACGGGCGCCTGGTTCCCAACGCTGAACTGGGCCACCTTGAGATCGACGGTTTCGACGCCGAAACGAAAGCCTCAGCAGTTGCCCGGGAACGCGACGGACTCACCTGGGACGAATACAGCGTCCTCCTGCAGCGCTACTTCTCGCACGTGGAATTCCTGTTCTCGCCGGAGCTCTTTATTGTGGGCGGCGGCATCTCCAAACGGGCTGACGAATACCTGCCCAACCTCAGGCTTCGGACGCCGATTGTGCCGGCCGAGCTGAAGAACGAGGCCGGGATCGTCGGCGCAGCCCTCGAAATCGCAGTTAAGCACAAACTCAGCAAATGATGCCGCAGGACCGTACTGTCACCATCGTGACCGGTGCCAGCCGTGGCATCGGTGCCGCGATCGCCCTGCGGGCTGCGGGCCAGGGTCACGCCGTCGTAGTGAACTACTCCAACGATGCCGAGGGCGCCCGTTCAGTGGTGGACTCCATCATCAACGACGGCGGAACAGCCGTGGCAGCCCACGCGGATATCAGCGATCCTTCAGCGGTCAAGGACCTCTTCAACCTGGCTGAATCCCTGGGTACGGTGACCGCCGTCGTTAATAACGCGGGTATTACCGGGAATCTGATCGGCCCGCTGGTGGACGTACCGGCGGCTACGGTCCAGCGCGTGCTTGATGTCAATGTGGCGGGCCTGCTCTTTGTCTGCCAGGAAGCCGTCAGGAGGCTCAGCACGCTGCGCGGCGGAGCCGGCGGCACCATCATCAACATCTCGTCCACGGCTACCAAGGCGGGCTCCCCCGGAACCTGGGTGCACTATGCGGCGTCCAAGGGTGCCGTTGACGTGTTGACCACCGGTTTGGCCGCGGAGGTGGCGCGCGAGGGCATCCGGGTCAACGCCGTGGCGCCCGGCAGCACCAACACCGGGCTGCACGCTGCCGCGGGAATGCCGGACCGCGTTGAACGGCTGAACCCCACTATTCCGATGGGACGCGGGGCGGAGCCGGATGAGGTCGCAGCCGCCGTAATGTGGTTGATGTCCGCAGAGGCCGGCTACATTACAGGAGCCATCCTGCCGGTCTCCGGAGGGCGCTGAATACTTCGGGCCATGCCGGAAGATGGCCGGTGGCGGCTGCGGCTTCCCCTCCGCTGCCGCCACCGGAATTTAGAGGGCGCTTTTCTCCGGGTTCCGCGGCGCCGCAGACTCAGGTCCGGATTCGGCCTCGTGGCGGAGGATGGCGATAGCCGTTTCAAAATCCTCAAGGGATTCGAACGCCTGGTACACGCTGGCAAAACGCAGGTATGCCACCTTATCCAGCTTCTGCAGGGGACCGAGGATCACCAGGCCGACTTCATGGGCATCAATTTCGGCCGCGCCCGAGGCCCGGATGTTCTCTTCGACTTCCTGGGCCAGCAGGGCAAGATCATCCTCGCTGACAGGCCGGCCCTGACAGGCTTTACGGACACCGTTGATGACCTTGCTGCGGCTGAACGGTTCGCCAACGCCTGACCGCTTGATCACCGACAGACTCGTGGTTTCCACGGTGGTGAACCTGCGGCCACACTCCGGACATTGCCTGCGCCTGCGGATGGACGAGCCGTCATCCGCCATCCGGCTGTCCACCACGCGGGAATCGGGATTGCGGCAGAAGGGACAGTACATTCGTGATTCCCCATTCCGACAGAAGACTTTTCCGGATGCAATTTTACAACTACATGTTGCGGAATAACAAGCCTGTAATTACCACATGTAGTAGTCAGGTCTATTGTGGCCCGGCAGCGTTGAAGCGGACAGTCACGGCATCGCCATGGGCCGGCAGCCCCTCGGCCTTGGCCAGGCTGACAATGTGCCCGCTGACCTTCCGAAGCGCGTCCGCGCTGTAATTGATGACCTGGATGGCGCGGAGGAAGGTGGTGACGTTCAGCCCGGAGGAGAACGCTGCCGTTCCGCTGGTAGGAAGCACATGGTTGGACCCGGCGCAGTAGTCACCCAGGCTGACGGGACTGTAGTCGCCAACAAAGATGGCACCGGCGTTGCGTACCCGGGCGGCAACAGCCGGGGCGTCAGCAGTCATGATCTCAAGGTGTTCCGCCGCATAGGCGTCACAGGCGGCAATCCCCTGATCCAGGTCGTCAACCAGCACTACACCGGACTGGGCCCCCGACAGCGCGGTCCGGACCCTCTCCGCGTGCCGGGTGGAGCCTGCCTGGCGTTCCAGTTCAGTCCTGACTGCCGCTGCGAGGTCTTCAGAGTCGGTGATAAGTACCGAGGCCGCGCCCGGATCGTGCTCGGCCTGGCTGATGAGGTCCGCAGCGACCAGGTCAGCCCGCGCACCGGAATCGGCAAGAATGGCAATCTCAGTGGTACCGGCCTCGGAGTCGATTCCCACTGTGCCTTTGACCAGCCGCTTGGCAGTGGCCACAAAGATGTTGCCCGGCCCGGTCACTACATCTACAGGTTCGATGGCCGGCCCGGACTCGTCCGCCGGAACGCCGTAGGCAAACGCGGCGATTGCCTGCGCCCCGCCAACCGCATAGACCTCCGTGATGCCCAGGAGTGCAGCGGCTGCGAGGATAGTGGGGTGCGGCAGTCCGCCGAAATCTTTCTGCGGCGGCGATGCCAGTGCAATGGACGGCACCCCCGCAGCCAGTGCCGGCACCACGTTCATCACCACTGACGATGCCAGGGGTGCCAGCCCGCCGGGAACGTACAGGCCCACCCTGGAAACCGGAACCCAGTTCTGGCTGACCACGGCACCGTCGCCAAAATCAACGTCCACGTTGCGGGGCCGCTGCCGGTCCGCAAATTCGCGCGCCCTCCGGATCGACTCTTCCAGGGCATTACGGACGTCGGCAGGCGCAGCGGCCAGGGCTTCCGCAAGGGCAGCTTCCGGAACCCGGGGGTGAAGCTGCTCGACGCCGTCGAAAGTACTGGCAAGCCGACGGAGACCGGAGAGTCCCTCGCTGCGGACGGTCGAGATGATGCCCCGGACGGCTTCCTCAGCATCTGCCGTGGTTTCCTGCCGGACACGGGGTACCGCGGCCCGCATTTCCGCCAGTCCCAGGCTCTTGCCCCGAAGGTCAACGGTACGGAAGGTCAGGGTGGATTCAGGCTGCCCTGCGGAAACGTCAGAAGAAAGGCTCACCCGATCCATTTTACTCATCCGCGTCGTGGTTGGTGGATGCAGGGCGCCCGACGATGCTGAGCAGGCTCGTCACGAATGTCGCTATAGCCGTGGCCGCGGGCCACACCAGGAGGACCGGGAGGGAGCGCAGGGAAAAAGCGATGCTTGCATTGGCTGTTGCGTCCAGTGGCTCCCCCCACCACGCCGCTGCCAGCATCCCCGTACGCCAGGCGATGACAGCTCCCAAGAGCCCGCCGGCCAGCGCAAAGGCGAACTTCAGCTGACTGAACCGCATGATCTTGCCGGTAAGCACAACGCCGGAGAGACATCCGGCAAAAAGGAACAATCCCGCAAGCGTCAGGTCGCGGGGAAGCCAGGCGGCAGTGTCCAGCCCGGTGGCCAAGGCAGGGTCACCACCAGTTACCAAGTTCAACCCCGCGGGCGCCAGGATCCACCACAACGGACCAATAGCCACTCCAGCAACCGCGGACCAGGCCAGCCACCGCCAAGGAAGACCGGACCGTCTCCTATGCCTGCGGTTCGCCGGCTCCGGGCCAGCACTGTTGTGGAGTTGAGTCATGGAACAAACCTTAACAAACCTGCCGGTCCTTGCCCGCCACGACGTCCCAGGTAACCAAGTACCGTCGGGCCCTTTAGCGGTCATAGGGTTGGTGCCAGACTTAGGAGCAGGGATACGGATACGCAGGGAGTTCAAACGGTGGCGCCAAACCAGCCGGCCTACGGGGTGATGTTCAGGGAGATGTTCCGCCGCCATGCGGCCGGAGTGGCTATCATCACGGCCAACTTCGATGGCAAGCCCTTCGGCTTCACGGCAACATCGGTGGCCTCACTGTCCGCCGAACCACCCCGGTTCACGTTCAACATGGCGCGGAGCTCCAGTTCCTGGCCGGCCGTGGCAAATTCAAGCTACATCGGCGTCCATATGCTGGGCCTGGAAAACCGCGGACTGGCCGACAGGTTTGCCCGGACGCGGGACCGTTTCGAAGGAGACCACTGGGCCGAGGGTCCGCACGGCGTCCCCATCCTGAAGGACGTTGCGGGCTGGTTGGTGGGCAAGATCCAAATGCGGATGTCGTTCGAAAACAATGCAGTAGTTGTAGTTGAAGTGATCGACGGCGAGATGGGCGGCAGCGGTTCCCCGCTGCTCTACCACTCCGGAGGCTACAGTCAGCCGGTGCCGCTCGACTACGAAATCTAACTGTCCAGGCAGGCCGGGCCGAGCAACACCTTCAGGTCTCCGAACAGTGACGGCGTGGGGTTAACCCGCAGGTGAACCGGCAGCGCCATGACTTCGATCCGCGAATCCCCCATCAGGTTCAGGCGGACCTCGGAATTGCCACGGTGGTTCTTCAGGACATCTCCCAACTCCGTGACCACCATCTCAGTGGCCTTATGGGTGGGCATGGTGATCACTACCGGGCCGTTTGTTCCCTCGGTGAGGTCAGGTACGGACAGTTCCATGCAGTTCAACGTCACGGCTCCGTCGTCGCGGCGCTGGAGCCGTCCTTTGACCACCACAATCAGGTCTTCAGCGAGGACTGAGGCGATGGGCCCGTACACCTGGCCGAAGAACATCACTTCGATCGAACCGCCCAGATCCTCAATCTCTGCCCTGGCGTAGGCATTACCGCTGGCCTTCGCGATCCTGCGGCTGAGGGAAGTGATCATCCCCGAAATGGTCACGATGGCACCGTCGTGAGGGCCGTCGTCGGCGATCAGTGACGTGATTGACTGATCGGCGTGCTGGCTCAACACCCCTTCCAGCCCCTGCAACGGGTGGTCCGAGACGTAGAGTCCCAGCATGTCCCGTTCGAAGGACAGTTTGTCCTTCTTTTCCCACTCGGGAAGGTCAGGGATCTCGATGCTCAGTGAAGCCTGGGATTCCGCCTCTTCGAAGCCGGCAAAGAGGTCGAACTGGCCGATTGCCTCGTTGCGCTTGAGCGTGATCACGGAGTCGATGGCTTCTTCATGGATCATCACCAGGGAGCGGCGATGGTGGTTCAGCGAGTCAAAAGCGCCCGCCTTAATCAAGGACTCGATGGTCCGCTTGTTGCAGACCACAGCCGGGACTTTCATCAGGAAGTCCTTGAATGAGGTGTAGGCACCCTCTTCTTCACGGGCGGCCACCATAGCCTGGACCACGTTGGAACCCACGTTGCGGATGGCCCCCATACCGAAGCGGATGTCGTTGCCAACAGGGGTGAAATTCAGTGCCGATTCGTTGACGTCCGGCGGCAGCACCGTAATGCCCATTCGACGGCACTCGTTGAGGTAGATCGCTGACTTGTCCTTGTCGTCGCCGACGGAAGTCAGCAGTGCGGCCATGTACTCCGGGGCATAGTGGGCCTTCAGGTACGCGGTCCAATAGGAGATCACGCCGTAAGCGGCGGAGTGGGCCTTGTTGAACGCGTAGTCGGAGAAAGGAAGCAGGATGTCCCAGAGCGTCTTGACCGCTTCCATGGAGTAGCCGTTGTCCTGCATGCCCTGGGAGAAGCCGGCGAACTGCTTGTCCAGCTCGGATTTCTTCTTCTTACCCATGGCACGGCGCAGGATGTCGGCCTGGCCCAGGGAGTACCCGGCCAGTTTCTGGGCTACGGCCATGACCTGTTCCTGGTACACGATCAGGCCGTAGGTGCCGCCCAGGATTTCCGCTAGCGGTTCCTTAAGCTCCGGGTGGATTGGAATGACTTCCTGGATCCCGTTCTTGCGGAGCGCGTAGTCGGTATGCGCATTGGCGCCCATGGGTCCGGGGCGGTAGAGGGCCAGGACGGCGGAGATGTCTTCGAAGTTGTCGGGCTTCATCAGCTTGAGCAGCGAACGCATCGGACCGCCGTCGAGCTGGAAAACGCCCAGGGTATCGCCACGGGCCAGGAGCTCGTACGATGCTTTGTCGTCCAGCGCCAGGGAGTCCAGATCAAGGTCATGGCCGCGGTTGAGCTTGATGTTTTCCAGGGCGTCCGAAATAATCGTCAGGTTTCGAAGGCCCAGGAAGTCCATTTTGATGAGGCCAAGGCCTTCACAGGTGGGGTAGTCAAACTGCGTGATCACCTGGCCGTCCTGGATGCGGCGCATAATCGGAATGACGTCGATGATGGGATCCGAAGACATGATGACACCGGCTGCGTGGACACCCCACTGCCTCTTTAGGCCTTCGATGCCCAGGGCCGTCTCAAAGACCTTGGCAGCCTCCGGATCAGTGCCGATCAGTTGGCGGAAATCACCGGCTTCGCCGTACCGCTTGGAGTCGGGGTTCTGGATGTCCGCCAGGGGAATGTCCTTGGCCATGACCGCCGGCGGCAGCGCCTTGGTCAGCTGCTCCCCCATGCTGAACGGGTAGCCCAGCACGCGCGAGGAGTCCTTGAGCGCCTGTTTGGTCTTGATGGTGCCATAGGTGACGATCATGGCAACGCGCTCATCACCATATTTGCGCGTTACATAGTCGATCACTTCGGACCGCCGCCGGTCATCGAAGTCGACGTCGAAGTCGGGCATGGAGACACGGTCCGGGTTCAGGAAGCGCTCAAAGATGAGGCCGTGTTCCAGGGGATCAAGGTCCGTGATGCGCATGGCATAGGCCACCATGGAACCGGCACCGGAACCACGTCCCGGCCCCACCCGGATGCCGTTGTTCTTGGCCCAGTTGATGAAGTCCGCAACCACCAGGAAGTACCCGGGGAAGCCCATGGAGGTGATGACCTCAAGCTCGTAATCGGCCTGCTTGCGGACCTTGTCCGGGACACCGCCGGGGTAGCGGACGGTCAGGCCCCTGGCCACTTCCTTCACCAGCCAGGAGGTTTCATCTTCGCCGGGCGGGCAGGGGAACCTGGGCATGTAGTTCGCCCCGGTGTTGAAGGAGACTTCACAACGTTCGGCGATCAGCAGCGTGTTATCACAGGCGTCTGGATGGTCACGGAAGAGTTCGCGCATTTCCTGAGGGGACTTCAGGTAGTAGCCACTGCCGGAGAACGCGAAGCGCGAGCCGCCGTTGTCATACGTTGGTTCCAGGAGCGTCGAGCCTGACTGGATGGCCAGCAGCGCCTCGTGGGCCTTCGCGTCATGCTCATGGGTGTAGTGGAGGTCGTTGGTGGCTACCAGCGGAAGATTGAGTTCCTTGGCCAGCCGGAGGAGATCCCCGGTGACCCGGCGTTCAATATCCAGGCCGTGGTCCATCAGCTCGCAGAAGTAGTTCTCTGCGCCAAAGATGTCCCTGAATTCTGCCGCTGCCTCCAGGGCTTCCCGGTACTGGCCCAGCCGCAGGCGCGTCTGGACTTCACCGGACGGGCAGCCGGTAGTGGCGATCAAGCCCTCCGAATACGTGTTCAGCAGTTCCCGGTCAAGACGGGGCCACTTGCCGAACACCGCGTCCAGGGAAGCGATGGAGGAGGCCCGGAAGAGGTTGCGCATGCCGGTGTTGTTGTAGCTCAGCAGCGTCATGTGGGTGTAGGAACCACCGCCGGAGATGTCGTCTTTGCGCTGGTGTTCTTCACCCCAGCGCACACGGCTCTTGTCGGTGCGGGCGGTCCCGGGAGTGACGTAGGCTTCCACACCGATAATCGGCTTGATGCCCTGGTCCGTGGCGCGTTTCCAGAAATCAAAGGCGCCGAACAGGTATCCGTGGTCCGTGGTGGCCAACGCAGGCATTCCCAGGCGCTCAGTCTCGTTGAACAACTCCCCCAGCCGGGCGGCGCCGTCCAGCATGGAGTATTCGGTGTGGTTGTGGAGATGGACAAACGAGGCATTGCTGGAAGTCACCGGGACAGTCTACCGGTCGCTTGAAGCCCCTGCGGGCAGGACACGTAAGACCCGGCGGTCAGGCCTGGCCGCTTTCCAGGAGCTCCAGCGCATACCTTAGATCAGCGGGATAATCGCTGGTTACTTGCACGGGCTCGCCGGTCCGGGGGTGGGCGAAGGTGAGGCTACGCGCATGCAGCCACTGGCGGGTCAAGCCAAGATTGGCTGCCAGCCGTGGATCGGCGCCGTAGGTCAAATCACCTGCACAGGGATGACGAAGCGCGGAAAAATGAACCCGGATCTGATGGGTGCGACCCGTTTCCAGATGTACCTCCACCAGGGTGGCTTTGCCAAAAGCTTCCAGCACCTCGTAGTGCGTGACGGACGGCCGGCCGTCTTCGATCACCGCAAAGCGCCAATCGTGACCGGGGTGCCGGCCGATCGGGGCATCGATGGTGCCCTCGAGCGGATCCGGGAGCCCCTGGACCACGGCGTGGTAAACCTTCTCCACGGTGCGCTCCTTGAAGGCCCGCTTGAGAACTGTATAGGCGTGCTCGGTCTTGGCCACCACCATAACCCCGGATGTCCCGACGTCCAGCCGGTGCACGATACCGGCCCGCTCCGATGCCCCGGAGGTGGAGATCCGGTAGCCGAGGCCCGCGAGCCCGCCCACCACAGTGGGGCCAACCCAGCCCGGCGACGGGTGAGCTGCTACCCCCACCGGCTTATCAATGACGACCAAGTCCTCGTCATCGAACAAGACGTTCAGGCCTTCCACAACTTCCTCCACAACATTCAGCGGGTCCGGGCGTTCCGGTATGGTGACCTGCAGTACGGTTCCCTCTTGGAGCCTTGCCGACTTTCCCACCGGACGGCCGGCATCGAGGACGTTCCCTTCGGCGAGCAGGACTGCGGCGGCGGAACGGGAGATCCCGAGCAGTCCGGCGACAGCGGCATCGGCACGCAGTCCGGAGTGGCCGGCGTCGACAATGTATTCCTCACTCATGGCCGGCTTCCTTGGCTGGATCCTGGCTTACACCATCAAGCGGTATCCCTTTGAGGGTCAGCAGACAAATGATGACCACCGCGGACACCACCGCGGAATCGGCAATGTTGAAGATGGCGAAGTTGGGCAGCTGGATGAAATCCACGACGTGCCCCATGCCGAAGGACGGTTCCCGGAAAAGTCGGTCTGTCAGATTGCCCAGCGCCCCGCCCAGCAGCAGCCCAAGAGCCAGAGCCCACCACTTTGACCCCAACTTCCGGACCTGGAACAGAATAGCCACTGAGACGGCGGCCATCACGATCGTGAACACCCAGGTGATGTTCTCGCCAATCGAAAAAGCTGCGCCTGAATTACGGATGAAGTACCAGTGCAGCAGTGGCGGTAAGACCGGAATCTGCTCGCCTTCGACCATATTGGCCGTCACCCAGAGCTTGGTGAGCTGGTCAAAGACGTAGGCGAAGACGGCAAAGCCCGCAAAAAGGCTAATGAGAACCTTCCGCTGAGGCCGTCGGGCGGCGGAGGTCAATGGGGCGTCGTCGACGGTGTCGTCTGTCATGGTGCTTTCATTCGAGGTAAAACCTGTAGGACTGGAACAGCGAGGTAAAACTGAAGGCCGGCGGCCGAGGAATCCTCAGCCGCCGGCCTTCAGAATACTTGCTGGTGGATCAGTTGGCGTCGCTGGACTCAGGGGCAGCAACGGAACCGCGTGCGTCAAGGTCGCGCAGTTGGCCTTCGATGTAGGCCTTGAGGCGTGAGCGGTAGTCACGCTCGAAGCCGCGAAGCTGCTCCACCTTGCGCTCCAGGACGGACCGCTGCTGTTCCAGGGCGCCCAGGATTTTGCGGGACTTTTCCTGTGCGTCGTTGACCAGGCTGCTCGCTTCGATCTGCGCCTCGGCGATGATCTTGTCCTTGAGCTCCTGGCCATCGGCAACGTGGCGGTCGTGCATCTGCTGCGCCATAGCGAGCAGGCCGGCAGCGGACTCAGCCGAAGCCGAACCCGTCGCTGCCGTGGCAGGCACCGGTGCGGATACGGCTGCAACCGGCTCGACTTCCTTCTTTTCGGCCTTGGGAGCGGGCTCAGGCTTAGCCTCCTGCTGCTTCTCCGGCTTGGCGGGAGCGGGCACGCTCTCAACAACCGGTGATGCTGCCGTGGTGTTAGCGCTGGTACCGGAACCGGATTCGGCGAGCTTCTTGCGAAGTTCGTCGTTCTCCTGGTTCAGGCGCCGCAGTTCGACGACGATTTCGTCCAGGAAGTCGTCAACCTCGTCCTGATCGTAGCCTTCGCGAAACTTGGTCGGCTGAAAGCGCTTGTTGACAACGTCTTCTGGCGTCAAAGCCATCTGGTCACCTCTTGGTCTAGTTAGTCAGTAGGGCCTTCCGGCCGTCCAAAACTACGGTACCTAAATATCGTGTGCTTACTCTAATTCAACACCGTAGTGTCAAACCCGGGTTTCTCCGGAAATTTACGCCAGGCCCCGCGTGATGCCCATCGCGATACTGACCGCGAAGAACAGCAACAGGAAGCCCAGATCCAGGCTGATTCCACCCAGTCGCAGCGGCGGGATCAGGCGTCGCAGGACTTTCAAGGGCGGGTCAGTGACGGAGTACACCGTATGGGCCGTGACAAGAGACACGCCCCGTGGCCTCCATTCGCGGGCAAACATCTGCACCCAGTCAAAAACGAGGCGGATGATCAGCGCCACGAGAAACAACAACAAAGCAATGTAGACAAGCCCGAAGACTAAACCCATGACTTAACCCATAACTCCGTGTTGATCGCGGACAGACCCGCTGCCCTGGTGGTGGTGTTTCTATTCCAGCACAGATGCCAGACAGTTTCCTGCCTGGCATCCGCGGTGGAAAGCTGTCAGGTTCAGCTCTGGTTAAAGAAGCTGGCCTGCGTCTCGCTGACCTTTTTGTCATCGCCGATAACTTCAATGTACGACGGCGACAGCAGGAAAACCTTATTCGTGACGCGTTCGATGCTGCCTCGGAGGCCAAACACCAAGCCGGCAGAGAAGTCGACCAGCCGCTTGGCGTCGGACTCCCCCATATCCGTCACATTCATGATTACGGGAATGCCGTCCCGGAAACTCTCGCCGATCAGCTTGGCATCGTTGTACGAACGCGGGTGGATCGTCGTGATCTGGCGCAGTCCGCCAGTGTCTTCGCGGCTGGAGGCCGCACGTTTGATAGGAGTCACAGGTGCGCGGTATTCCTCTTCGGCGGCATGGGACGATTCACGGACGACCTCGCGGACAGGCGCCGGTGCACGGCGTTCCTCGCGGTCATGTTCCATCGATTCGTCCCCGTCCTTCTGGTGGGTGTGGATCTCGGACTCGTAATGCTCATCGCCATCGGCGAGCCCAAGATAGATCATTGTCTTGCGCAGAGCGCCGGCCATGGTCGACTCCTAATCGTGTCCGAAGGGCGGGCGTGCCCATGTGTAGGCAACCGGAGCCCGGCCATTCACTTCCAATACCACGACGCTACCCCACGGCCGGACGCGATCCGAGAATATCGGAGCCTATCCTCAGGTGTGTCGCCTCGAACCGCATGGCTGATTCGAGGTCCTGGCTCATGCCGGCGGAAATACCTGTGGCGCCCGGGTGTTCCGACTGCAGCCGTGCAGAAATCCCCGCAAGTTTTTCGAACGCTGCATCGGCGGGGGCCCCCAGCGGAGCCACTGCCATCACTCCTGCCAGGCGAAGCAGCGGGGATGAGGAAATGCGGTCTGCCAACTCCGGAACAGCGTGTGGTGCAGCGCCGCCACGCTGCAGATTTTCCGGATGACCGGCCCGATCACCGGAGCCTTCGTCGAGGTTCACCTGGATAAAGCACTCCAAGGGGGCCCTGCCACTGCGCTCAACCTCCATCGTCATGGCCTTATCCAGCGCACTGGCCAACTGGAGGCGGTCCACCGAGTGGACCGAATGTGCATACTTCACGACGGATCTAGCCTTGTTGCTCTGCAGTTGCCCAATAAAATGCCAACGAGCTGGACCGGTGATGTCAGGGAACCCGGAAACCTCCGCGGCCTTGGCAGCGGCCTCCTGGTCGCGGTTCTCACCGAAATCCTGGATGCCCAGGGAAGCCAGCAGTCTTACATCGGCGGCCGGATGGAACTTTGTTACGACGATCAGCTGCGGGGCCGGTACGGCGCGGAGGGCGGCTGCAACCGCAATGCGGCCCTGAACGGCGGCGAGGTTGCTGGCAAGCTGCTCACGGCGGTCGACATCAGGAACACCTTCAGCCATGGCTCCACACCAGCCCCGCAAATCGTCCGGCCTGCTGGTTACGGCGGTAGGAGTAGAGAGTTGGTGTTTCAAGAGTGCAGGGCCCCGAATACTTGATATCGACGTCGGCAGCTTTCAGTTGGCTCCGGACCCCGTGTGGCAGGTCAAGGGCAGGTGTCCCCCAGCTTGTCTCGGAGGCGGTGCCGGGCACGGCCTGATCCACCTCGGCCCGCATGGCGGGAGGAACCTCGTAGCAACGCCCGCAAATGGACGGACCAAGCCACGCACTGATCCGCCCCGCCCCGGCTCTGCGCATCTGCACAACAGTGCGCGGGATAACGCCAGCGGCGAGGCCGGGCCGCCCCGCATGGGCGACCGCCAAAACAGCCGGCCCTGACGTGGTTTCGCCCACCATGATCACCGGGACGCAGTCAGCCACCATCACGGCGAGCGGGACTGCAGAGCTCACCATGGCGTCCACAGCCGGTGCGGCGCCGGCAGGTCCGTCCAGCACCGCCACGTCAGCGCCGTGAACCTGGTTCATGAACTGGAAATGGCGGGGTGAAATTCCGGCGGCCAACTCAACGGCAGCACGACGCCGGGCAACATCCGCCGCGTCATCTCCAACGTGCAGCGCGAGGTTCCCCGCGCGGGCGTCGGTGAAAGCGACCGAAACACCGGGCAGGGCTTCGCTACGCCACAAGAACAAGTGATGCCTACTTCAGGAAATCAGGGACATCCAGATCGTCCGAGTTGCTGCCCGAAAGGTCTGGCTCCACGACTGCGGGAAGGTCGACGTCGAACCCTGAGTCTGCGGGTACGGCTGCCGGACGCTGCTGTCCCCAGTTACTGAGGCCCGCGGCACCCATTCCGGCGTGCACCGGCTGAACCTGCGACGAACGCGAATCAGCCTGCTGCGAAGGAGCTGCGGCAGGTGCGGCAGGACGCTGCGGAGCCGACTGCGGCTGCGACTGGTCCATGGACGGCGACGTGGCTTTGACGTCGTCAAAACCGGCGGCAATGACGGTGACACGGGCTTCGTCGCCCAGCGCATCATCGATCACGGCGCCGAAGATGATGTTGGCCTCGGGGTGCGCAACCTCCTGGACCAGCCGTGCGGCCTCGTTGATCTCGAAGAGGCCAAGGTCCGAACCACCCTGGATGGAGAGCAGCACGCCGTGGGCGCCGTCGATGGATGCCTCCAGGAGCGGCGAGGCGATGGCGAGCTCTGCGGCCTTCACCGCGCGGTCCTCACCGCGGGCGGAGCCAATGCCCATCAAAGCCGATCCGGCACCCTGCATCACTGACTTGACGTCGGCAAAGTCGAGGTTAATCAAGCCGGGCGTCGTGATGAGATCCGTGATGCCCTGCACGCCCGAAAGCAGGACCTGGTCCGCGGAACGGAAGGCGTCCAGGACGGAGACGTTGCGGTCGCTGATGGACAGCAAGCGGTCGTTGGGGATGACGATGAGGGTATCGACTTCGTCCCGGAGCGCGTCGATGCCGGCCTCGGCGGAACCGGCGCGGCGGCGGCCTTCGAAGGTGAAGGGACGCGTAACGACGCCGATGGTAAGCGCGCCGAGCGAACGGGCAATCCGTGCGACGACGGGGGCACCGCCAGTTCCCGTGCCACCACCTTCGCCTGCGGTAACGAACACCATGTCAGCCCCGCGGATGACTTCCTCGATCTCATCGGCATGATCCTCCGCGGCCTGCTTACCCACCTCCGGGTTGGCACCGGCCCCGAGGCCCCTGGTGAGTTCCCGGCCGACGTCAAGCTTGACGTCGGCGTCACTCATAAGGAGGGCCTGGGCGTCGGTGTTGATGGCGATGAACTCGACTCCGCGGAGGCCAACCTCGATCATCCGGTTGACTGCGTTCACGCCACCGCCGCCGATGCCGACGACCTTGATGACGGCCAAGTAATTCTGCGGTGCTGCCACGTTACGTGTCCCTTGTTCGTGTCCTGTTGCGAAATCTGCTGGAGTCGAGCTTGAAGCCAGCAACCTTAACCTTCGACCTGAAGGTTACAGTTATGTCAAGTAACTCTTGTCTGTGACGCTATTTCCTATGCTTCCCACATTCAATAACCGCCCCCGCGTGTCGTGGTAATCCACAGTAATTTCGCCCGTTAGCGGGTTACGGGGTTGCGGGGCGCGCTGACGTCGTAGATCCTGACTGGATTCTCCGGGTCCATCGGGACCTGCAGCAAAGCTTGAAGTACCTTTGCCTTCAGCTCGCGCTCCTCCGCGTTGCCCCAGACCACCGTCTGCCCGTCGAGGAGTTTGAGTTCCACGGCGTCCACCGACTGGGCTGTTGCATTCGAGAGCCGGGCGAGGATTTCCGGGGGCAGAGCGCCCAACACCGCCGCCGTTGCCTGGAACAGTTCCTGCCCAATGGCTCCGGCGCCGCCATCGATCACTGGGAGTGCCGTTGACGCGGGATCCGCGATGGTGGCCAGCTGGACGCCATCGACATCAACCATCAGGTACTGCTCCCCCTGCTTGACCAGTGCCACCGGCACCCGCTCCTGGATTTTTACCACCAACTCGGACGGCGGCCGTGCCTGCACGCTGACGTCCTTCACCTGAACCAGCGGCACAAGAAGCGCCTCCACCTCAGCCTCTGCCACCTGCGGCAGCGGAACGCCCTGCACCGGCCGGAGTGCCGCCTGGACCTGATCGGCAGTGAGCAGCTGGGTACCGGAGACCGTGACCGTCCGGATGGCCAGGACCGGCGAAAACACAGCAGCACCAACAATCCCCGCCGTCAAGGCTGCTGCAATGCATGCTGCCAGGAGGATGTTGCGACGCAGCCGCTTTCCCCTGGGTTCGGGAAAGGCGAGGATGCTAGCTCCTGCCGGGCTCCCCGTCACTTTGCTGCTGACGGCGGGATCCGGCGGGTCGGGAAGATCCCTCGACGCCGAAATGACACCGGTACTGGCGGATTTCCCGGCGGTACCGTTGGAACTTCGGGTACCGGAACTGCCGCCGCCCGGGCCGGCGGACTTGTCCCGCGGAACGGGCGGTTTCCGGCCGCTAGCCATCCAGCGCCGCCACGATGAGGGGCCCGTAAGCGGTGACGTCGCCCGCTCCAACTGTCAGGACAATGTCACCGTGGACGGCCACGCCTGCCACTGCGTTGACGGCATCCCCGGCGCTCACCAGCCGGCCGCCCGCGCCGAGGTGCCGGGTGATCAGTTCACTGCTCACACCCGGGATCGGGTCCTCCCGGGCGGGATAGATATCCAACACCAGGGACGAATCCGCAAGCTTCAGCGCGTCCGCGAATTCATCAGCAAATTCCCTCGTCCGTGAAAACAGGTGCGGCTGGAACAGGACATGGACTTTGTTGTTCCCCGCCACACTCCGGGCGGCCGCAATAGCCGCCCGGACTTCGGTGGGGTGGTGTGCGTAGTCGTCGTAAACCCGAACTCCCCGGGCAGCGCCCTTGAACTCAAACCTGCGCGAGGCGCCGGAGAACTGCTCGAGGGCGGCGGCGGCGGCGTTCAGGGGCACACCAAGCTCCAGGGCAACCGCCACCGCTGCTGCGGCGTTGAGGGCATTGTGCCGCCCCGGCACCTGCAGCTTGAGCGGGTACCGTCCTGCACCTGCACTGACCCACACCTGCCCCGGGCCGCCGTCATCAATTCTCACGTCAGCGTCCTGGCCTGTCCCATAACGGACCACCCTGCTACTTCCGCGGGCGGCCGTCCGGGTAGCCAGGGCTTCTGCCCCGGCGTCATCAGCGCAGGCAATAAGCGTCCCGTCCGCGGGGAGGAGTTCACTGAACTTGTCGAAGGATGCGTAAACGGCCTCTGCCGTGCCGTAGTGGTCCAGATGGTCAGGTTCAACATTCGTCACGACGGCGATCTGCGGCCGGTAGTTCAGGAAAGAACCATCCGACTCATCCGCTTCGGCAACAAAAATGTCCGTGGTACCGTCAGCAGCGTTCACGCCGAGTGCCGGGACGTTGGCACCAATGGCGAACGAGGGATCCAGGCCGGCGCCGCGGAGCAGCACGGTAATCATGGACGTCGTGGTGGACTTGCCATGCGTACCGGCAACGGCAACTACTGTGTCGGTGGCCATCACAGCGGCGAGGGCCTCCGAACGGTGCAACACAGTGAGGCCGGCTTCCCGGGCGGCCGCCAGTTCAGGGTTGTCCTGCCGGATGGCCGAACCCGCTACTACCGTCGTGGCATCACCAAGGTTCGCGGCCTCGTATCCAACGGCAATCCGGGCACCCGCCGCGGCAAGCTCTGTCATGACAGGCAGATCCTTCGCGTCCGATCCACTGACGGGCACCCCCCTTGCCACCATGATGCGAGCCACCGCGGACATCCCCACGCCACCTACGCCGATGAAGTGGATCCGGCCCAGGGAGCTGATGCCGTCTGAGGCTGGTGTTGTCATGCTGATACCGCTTCCAGGACAAGATCAGCCATCCGCTGATCGGCGTTTCGGATTCCCAGGGTGTAGGCCGCGCTGTTCATCGCCTTAAGCCGGGCTGAATCCCCGAGCAAGGGCAGCAGTGACGCTTGGACCCACCCGGGCGTGAACTCCCGGTCCGCCACGAGGACAGCTCCGCCTGCTCGAACCAGTCCCCCGGCATTGAGGGCCTGCTCGCCGTTGCCGATGGGCAGCGGAACCAGGATAGCGGGGAGGCCGACTGCAGCCACCTCACTGACCGTGGCTGCGCCTGCCCGGGCCAGCAGCAGGTCAGCCGCGGCATAGACCTGTTCCATGCCGTCCACATATTCAATTTGGTGGTAGTTGGATGCCGTCAGCAACGAGCCGTCCCCGGCAAGCACAGCCTTGCCACGACCCGTGATGTGGAGCGTCTGGATTCCGGCGGCGGCAAGCGCCGGCAGAGACGCAGCGATGGTCCTGTTGATCGATTGCGCGCCGGATGAGCCGCCGGTCACGATCAAGGTGGGAAGATCCGGGGCCAGGCCCAGGGACTCGCGGGCTGCAGCCTGGGCCGCTGTCCTGTCGAGGCCGGATATGCGCGTGCGCATGGGCATGCCCACGTGCCGGGCACCACGCAGGGGCGTACCCTCGAAAGCAACGCCGACATGCGTGGCAAAGAGGGCCCCCACCCGGTTTGCCAGGCCTGGCCGGGCGTTGGCCTCGTGGATGACGATGGGAATTCTTCTTTTCCTGGCTGCCAGGTACATCGGGGTGCAGACGTAGCCGCCCACGCCCACCAGGACATCGGCCGCGGCCTCATCAAGAATCGCATCGGCCTGCCTGACAGCCCCGGCCATCCTGCCCGGCAAGCGCAGCAGGTCGATGGAAGGGCGCCGCGGAAACGGCACGCGGTCGATGGTCTGCAGCGGCAGACCGGCCGCCGGGACAAGCCGCGTCTCCATGCCGGCGGCCGTGCCAACTGCCACGAGGCGGACGTCGGCCCGGGCAGACTGCAGGGCGGCTGCGATGGCCAGCAGGGGGCTGATATGTCCTGCGGTGCCACCGCCTGCGAGGACGATGGACGGTGCTGTGGAAGTCATGGAGATTACTTACGCTTTCTTGCGGTGGATTGTTTCGCGGGCCCGGTTCCTGCAACTGCTGCGCTGCCAAACCCCAGGAGGCGCCTCGAACGGAGCACTGGATCCATCTGTTCCCTCGCGAGCGATAGGACCACACCGATGGCGCACAGCGACATCAGCAACGCCGACCCGCCGTATGAAATAAAGGGCAGCGGCACGCCAATCACCGGCATCAGGCCGGTCACCACCGCCATGTTGACGGTGGCCTGGCCGAGGAGCCACACCATGATGGTGCCGGCGAGGACGCGGTGGAAGGGGTCCTGCTGGGCCACCACCACGCGGTAGATGGCAGCGCCAAGGATGGCAAACAAGATCAGTACGACGCCGGTACCCACCAGGCCGAGTTCCTCACCGATGATGGCGAAAATGAAGTCGTTGTGGGCTTCCGGAATCCAGCTGTACTTCTGCCGGCTCTGCCCAAGCCCTACGCCGAACCAGCCCCCCGACGCCAGGCCGTAGAGGCCGTGCATTGCCTGGTAGTTGGCGTCGGTATCGGTGGCGTCCTCGCCTGTCCACCAGGAGGTGATGCGGCGCACGCGGTTGGCGTTGGTCAGCGCCATCACAGAAACCCCGACGATCGCTGCGATGGCTGCTATGCCGAAGAAGTACAGCCGCACTCCGGCGAAGAACAGCGCCGCGGCGGCAACCATGACGATGATCATGACGGTTCCGAGGTCTTTTCCCGCAAGTACCAGGCCAATGATTATTCCGGCAACGGGAACAACCGGGATGAAGGCGTGCCAGCCGCGCTCCACGAGCCGGCCCTTCCGCGCCAAAACGGTGGCCATCCACAGTGCCAGGGCCAGCTTCGCCGCTTCTGAAGGCTGGAACGTAAATCCTTCGACTTCGATCCAGTTTCTGTTTCCGTTGACGTCTTTACCAATCAGCAACACCAGGACCAGGAGCACGCACGCCAAGCCAATGGCCGGCCAGGCGAGCCGCTTCAGCCAGGTGACATTGATGCGGGACAGGATAAACATCACCACCAGGCCGACGATTGCGAAAATTCCCTGCTTGATGGCATCACCGTATGGAGATTCACCGGCAGCAATGGATTCGACGCTGGAGGCGGACAGCACCATCATGATGCCGATCGCGGTGAGGGCGATCGCTGAACCCAGGATCAGGTAGTAAGTGGAGCCATTCCGGGAGGTACCGGTACCTTCCAGTGCCGCCCAGAAATTCCGGTACCACTCCATCGGGTACGCCCTGGCCCGCTTCGTGGGAGTGCTTGCCATCGTCACTCCTCGCCGGTGTGGGCCTGGCCTTCCACCAGCTCGCGGACAGCTTCGATGAAGGCGTCACCACGGTGAGCGTAGGAAGAGAATTGATCCATTGATGCAGCCGCCGGGGCCATCAGGACGATGTCCCCTGGTGCGGCAAGCTGCGCTGCTGCCGCAACGGCCCGGGTCATCACCGCTTCACCGGAATCCTCGAGACCTGTTGCCGTAGCGTGGTCTACGCCCGTCGTGGCAGTCTGCATATTTTCAGTCTGGCCCGCCGAAGCCGTGATCACCGGGACATCAGGCGCGTGTCTCCGAAGCGCCTCCTGCAGCGGGGCCGGGTCCTTGCCCAGCAGGACAACGCCCTTCAGCCGGCCGGAGTGGTCCCGCACGAGGTCGTCATAGCTCACGCCCTTGGAGAGTCCACCGGCAATCCAGACCACGCTGCTGAAAGAAGCCAACGAGGCCGCAGCAGCGTGCGGATTGGTGGCTTTGGAGTCGTTGACCCAGAGGACGTCGTTCACGCTGGCGACGGGCTGGATACGGTGATCGCCGGGCAGGTAGCTGCGGATCCCCTGCCTGACGGCGTCCGGAGCGACCCCGTAGGCGCGCACGAGGGCGGCAGCGGCGAGGGCATTGGCCACCATGTGCCGCGGGGCTACCCTCCCCAGGTCCGGGATGGAGGCAAGCTCGGCTGCACTGTCCTTGCGCTGTTCAATGAAGGCGCGGTCCACCAGGAGGTCTTCGACCACACCCAGCATGCTGACGGCGGGAGTGAGCGTCGTGAAGCCTATAGCCCGGCAGCCCTCGACGACGTCGGCGTTTTCCACCATTCGTTCGGTTTCAATCTGCTCCGCGTTGTAGATGCAGGCCTTCTGGGTACGTTCGTAAACCTTGGCCTTGTCCGCCAGATACGAACCATAGGAACCGTGCCAGTCCACGTGGTCTTCGGCGACGTTCAGGCAAACGCTGGCCACCGGAGACAGGGAATGCGCCCAGTGAAGCTGGAAGCTGGACAGTTCCACCGCTAGGACGTCGTACTCTACGGGGTCGCGCAAAGCGTCGAGGATTGGCGTGCCCACGTTTCCTACCGCTATCGCCTTCAGGCCGGCGGCCTGAAGCATGGATTCGGTGAGGCCCACAGTGGTGGTCTTGCCATTGGTTCCCGTGATGCAAAGCCAGTCGGCGGTCTTACGGCCGGCCCGTTCGCGCACACGCCAGGCCAGCTCCACATCTCCCCACACCGGAATGTGCCTGCGCGCTGCGGAGGCGAGCAGGGCCTGGTCAGGACGCCACCCGGGCGAGGTCACGATCAGTTCGGGCCACTCGCCGTCGACCTTTGGGACAGATTGGACGGCGTCCTCGCCGAGGAGGACGTCCGCGGCACCCACAATGCGCAGGGTGTCTGCCTGGGCTTTGGCCCGTTCGGTAGTGGCAGCGTCCGCCACCACTACCCTGGCACCTAGTTCAATGAGGGTGTCGGCGGCGGCGAATCCGGAAACACCGATGCCCGTGACCACTACCTTCAGCCCTGCCCAGTCGGCGTCCCAGCTGGTGAGGCCATTCAGTCTTTCGATACCGGCGGAGTTCACAGGAGGACGACCCATTCGGCATAGAAGATGCCCAGGCCCATGGCAACGAACAGGCCACCGAGGATCCAGAACCTGACCACTACGGTGACCTCGGCCCAGCCTTTAAGTTCGAAGTGGTGCTGCAAGGGCGCCATCTTGAAGAAGCGCTTGCCACCAGTTGCTTTGAAGTAGCCCACCTGGATGATGACGGAAAGGGTGATCAGGACAAACAGACCACCGATGAATGCGAGCAGCAGTTCGGTACGCGAAAGAATGGCAAATCCGGCCACTGCCCCGCCAATAGCCAGTGAGCCGGTGTCGCCCATGAAAATCTTGGCCGGTGACGTGTTCCACCAGAGGAATCCGACGAGTGCAGCGCTGATGATGGCAGCCAGCAGCGCCAGGTCCAGGGGATCCCGCACCGTGTAACAGCCACCACCTGCCTGGCGGGGTGAGCCGCAGGCCTGGTTGCTCTGCCAGATTCCCATCAGGGTGTAGGCGCCGAAGACCATTACCGAAGCACCGGCGGCAAGCCCGTCCAACCCGTCGGTCAGGTTCACGCCGTTGGTAGCTGCCGTGACGATCAGGTTGGACCACAGGACAAACAGGATGGCGCCCAGCACGGTGCCGCCAAAGGCAAGGTCCAGCCATGGAATATCGCGGACAAGGGATATCCGGGTTGACGCGGGGGTGAGGCCGTCCTCATCGGGAAAGTTCAGTGCCAGGACGGCGAAGATGATGCCCACCGCCGCCTGCAGGATCAGTTTGGCCTTGGCGTTCAGGCCCAGGCTGCGCTGCCGGGAAATCTTGATGAAATCGTCCAGGAACCCCACCAGACCCATACCGACCATCAGGAACAGGAGGATCAACGCCGAGACTGATGGTCCGGGAGAGCGCGGATTAATCATCCACATGATCACGTGCGTCAGTCCGTAACCCAGCAGGACAGCGCCAACCACGACGGTTCCGCCCATGGTGGGTGTACCGCGCTTGGTGTGATGGGAGGTGGGTCCGTCATCCCTGATGAACTGGCCGTAGCTTTTGCGGACCAGGAGCCGGATGAACAGCGGGGTTCCTACCAGTGCCAGCAGCAAAGCCAGCCCGGCGCCAATCAAAAGTGCAATCACAGCAGGGCGCTCCCGTCGTGGGCTGTAGCTTCGGCGTGTGGAGGTAATGCTATCCGATCGCCCAAATGCCTCAGGCCAACACTATTGGAGGACTTGAAGAGGACAAGGTCCCCCGCGGCAAGTTCTGCTGACAGGATTTGGTAGGCCTCGTCAAGGGTTTCTGCGAAGATGCATTCGTCGCCCCAGGAACCTTCCTGGACCGCGGAGACATAGAGGGCCCGGGCTTCCCGGCCCACTACCAGGAGGCGCGAGATATTCAGCCGGACCACCTGTGTGCCCACAGCAGTGTGCTCCCGGATGGAGTCCTCCCCCAGTTCCAGCATGGCGCCAAGGACCGCCCAGGTGCGGCGTCCCTGGCCCAGGTCCGCCAGGGTACGCAGTGCGGCCCTCATCGATTCCGGGTTGGCGTTATAGGCGTCGTTGATGACGGTCACGCCGTCGGCACGCTCCGTGCGCTCCATCCGCCATCGGCTGGCGGTCCCCTGGCTGCTCAGTGCCATTGCGATCCGGTCTGCAGGAACCCCCGCTGCGTGCGCGGCGGCGGCAGCGGCCAGGAGGTTCGCCACGTGATGGACGCCAATCAGTTGGCTCGTCACGGCCACCGATTCCACGGTGCCTGGTACGAAGAGCTCAAAAACCGGATTGCCGGCGTCGTTTGTATCAACGGCAGCAGCCCGCAGGAAGGCGTCGTCCTGAAGCGGCGTTTTTCGTTCCGCATCCTGGATTGCAGTGAACCCCAGCACCTTCGCCCGGGTGCGCGATGCCATGGCCGCCACGCGCTGGTCATCGAGGTTCAGCACCGCCGTACCGTCTTCGGCGAGGGCTTCGACTAACTCGCCCTTTGCCTTGGCAATGTTTTCGACGCCGCCGAACTCGCCGGAGTGGGCAGAGCCAACGCCCAGTACCACTCCGATGTCAGGGGCGACGATTCCGGCCAGGTACTGGATGTGCCCTATTCGTGTAGCTCCCATTTCGATCACCAGGTAGCGGGTGTCCGCGTCTGCCGCCAAAACAGTCAGCGGGACGCCAACCTCGCCGTTATAGGAGCCCTGGGGAGCCACGGTGGGACCCTCCGCGGAGAACAGGCCGGCCAGGAGGTCCTTGGTGGTGGTCTTCCCTGCGGATCCCGTAATGCCGATCACCGTGAAGTCCCCGCCTGCTGCGGCGCGCTCCGCCCGGATGCGTCGAACGGCTTCGCGGGCAAGGTCGCCCATGGCCAGCACGGCGTCGGGCACGATCACTGCGGGGTAATCGCTGCCATCAGGCGACGGGACAGGCCGCTCGGAGAGCGTCAGCACTGCTCCACGCTCGAAGGCGGCGGCGGTAAAATCATGCCCGTCCGCGTGCTCGCCGGGCTTGGCCACGTACAACGCGCCAGCGCCCGCTTCCCGCGAGTCGGTCACAATCGACGTCGGCACAACGGCCGGGTCTGCAGTGAGGCGGCCATGGGTGATATCGGCGATTTCCGCCGCAGTAAATGCAATCATCTCGGTTTAGGACTCTATCCGCTCGTCTTGGAGAACGTTGAATCCCCTTGCTGTCAAGGCAGCCCGCAGCTCAACTCTGTCGTCGAGGGCCAGGTTGACTCCTTTGACTTCCTGCCACACCTCATGCCCCCGACCGGCCACCAGAATCGTGTCAAGAGGGCCTGCCAGTTCAACGGCCCGACGAATGGCTTCTGCGCGCGGGAAAATTTCCGTGATCACGCATCCGAGGTTCTGCTCGTACCGTGCCTTGATGGCACCGGCAAGGACGCCGGCGCGGATTGCTGCAGCATCCTCGTCGTGGGGATCATCGTCTGTGACAATCACAACGTCCGCGCCCGCGGCTGCAATGGCACCCATGCCGGGCCGCTTTCCCTGGTCCCGCTGGCCGGTGGCGCCAAAGACAACAATCAGCTTCCCTTCGGCAGCGGGCGGACGCACGGCTTCCAGGGCCCGGGCAAGGGCGTCGGGGTTGTGTGCAAAATCGACGACGGCGGCGGGCCGGGTTGCCACCAGCTGCATCCGTCCGGGGACGGCAACCATAAAGGGATCATGGGTGTCCAGCGCCCGCTGGAGCTCATCGGGAGCCACGCCGGAGGCAAGCACCATCAGGGTGGCGAGGGCGGCGTTGGAGACGTTGAAGGCACCCGGGAGGCCGCAATGGACTGTCAGTTCCACCCCGTCCGGCCCGCTCAGGGTGAACTCCGTACCCAGGTCCCTGGGCCGCTGGGTCGAAACAGTCCAGTCGGCGGCAGTCGTTGCCCCGGATCCTGTGGCAAGTGTCACTACAGGTATCACGGCCTGGCCGGCCAGTTGCCTTCCCCAGGCATCATCCACGGTGACAACGGCCGTCCGCGCCCTGGCCGGGGTGAACAGCTCCGCCTTGGTACGGAAGTACTCCTCGAGCGTTCCGTGCAGGTCCAGGTGATCCTGGGTCAGGTTCGTGAATCCGGCAACATCGAAGGTCACCGCGTCCACGCGATGGAATTGCAGCGCGTGCGAGGAAACTTCCATCGACGCCGAATCGAGGCCGCTTTCCCCCATCAAAGCCAGGAGTGCATGAACGTCCGGCGACTCCGGCGTGGTAAGGAGGCTGGGGATCGGGGCGGAGCCCGCCAGGATTTCGATCGTGCCGATCAGCCCCGGCTTCTGCCCCAGTGCGTGAAGGAGTGAGTTGATGAAGTATGTCGTGGTGGTCTTGCCATTTGTACCGGTGACCGCGAACAGCCGGAGGTCACTTTCGCTGGACTGGCCGCGGTAGATCCGGGCAGCGAGCCGTCCGACATCACGGCGTGGTTCACTGGCCACCACCACCGGCACCTGTATGCCTTCGTCCAGGGCAAGGATGCGTGCACCGGCGTCGTCAGTCAGAACGGCGGCGGCACCCCGCTCCACTGCCTGCGCCACAAAGTCGGCTCCATGACGCGAGGCACCTGGCAGGGCAACATAGAGGTCGCCTGGCTGCACCGTGCGGGAGTTCAGGGAAATACCCGTAACCGCGGCGGCACCGGTGGCGCCAGTCAGTTCCACACCGACGGCAGCGGCCAGTTCTGCCAGCGGGACAGGGCGGACGGAGGAAGGCCGGAAGGCGGAACCGCTCTCGCCTTCAGGGGCTGTGGCTTTCGCCGCTTCCGGGGATGGGCCGCGTCCGTTGGTGCCGGGCGTTACAGGTTCTGACAAAAGGGTCTCCGATGGCGCTAGTCATACTTCCCTGCCTGCGGGGTAGTCCCCGCGGCAGGTCATGCTGGATAAAAACGAACCTTGTGCCCGGAATGCGGAAGCGGGCAGAGCCCGCCTGGCAGGCCCGGCCCCGCCTACTCGGCGAACTGCGGGAGCCGCACTGGTTCTCCGGTGGACGGCTGGACGTTGTGTGTCCGCAATACCTGGCCCATCACTGACCGGAACACCGGCCCCAGTGAGAAGGTTGTTAATTTGGGCTGTGGCCGTTGCACCACTACCTCAACAATAAACTGTGGGTCGTCCATGGGAGCCATTCCCACAATCGACGACGTAAAACCGCAGAACCCCAAGCCGTTGTCGCACGGGGATTCGGCGGTTCCCGTTTTGGCGCCCACGCGGTAACCATCGATAGCCGCGTCCTTGATGCGGCCCTCGGTTACGGCGCTCTCCAGCATGTCCTGGACCTGCTGGGCCGTTTCGTCAGACACCACCTGTTGTGCAGGCCTGGCCTCTACCTTTTCCTCAGTCCCATCCGGGCCAATGTAGCTGTCTATCAACCTGGGCTGGAGCATAACGCCGTTATTCCCAATGGACTGATAGGCGCGGACAGTCTGCAAGGTCGACTGGGAGACGCCCTGCCCGAACATCACCGTCAATTCCTGCCGCTCATCCCACTGCTCCCATGAGCTGAGGATGCCTGAGGCCTGGGAGGGCAGCCCTATGTCGGGAGCGTCGCCTATGCCGAACTTCTTCAGCCAGTTATAACGTTGTTCCTTGGTCAGGGCCTGGCCGGCTGCCACGGTACCGGTGTTCATGGAGTAGCCCAAGATGCCTGCCAGTGTCCGCTTCTCCGGGCCGTGTTCGAATGAGTCGCCGATAGTCTGCCCGTTGAAGTTCATTTCGTGGGAAGGCAGCGAGTACTCGGACAACGGCGTCGCTTTGCCCTCCTCGATCAGTGCTGCAAGGGTCATCATCTTTTCCACTGATCCGGGCTCATACGCCGCTGTGACTGACCGGACGCCGCGGTCCTTGGCGTCCACAGCACCGGGATTGTTTGGGTCCGGAGCGTTGGTGTCTGCCATCGCAATAATGTTGCCGGTCTTGATCTCCGAGACAACGATTGAGGCCCACTCTGCACCCAGCGCTTCCTTCTGCGTCTGGATCGCCTGCTGAGCAAAGTACTGAAGATCCGCGTTCAAGGTCAGTTTGACGTCCTTGCCGTCTACTGCCGGCGTCAGTTCGTCAATGCCCACCGGAATCCGGAGCCCGTCGGCGCCGATTTCAAACAGCCGTTCACCGTCCTTTCCTCGAAGCACCTCATCCTGAGTCTGCTCCAGGCCCGCCTGGCCGGTGGTTCCGTCTACCAGGAAACCGACGATGCCGCCGGCTACCGACCCGTTGGGATAGACGCGCTTACTGACGCCTTCAGTGACCAGGCCCGGTATACGCAGCTTGGAAATCCGGGCTTCCACGTCCGGCTCCACGTCCTTGGCCAGGATGGTGTAGCGGGACTCCCCTGTCACTGCCTGGCGGACGTCCTCCACTTTCAAACCCAGGAGTGCTGCCAGCTCCCCGATGCCCTGGTCGCGGCTGACCTCCACCAGTTCGCCCTCGTCGGTGAGCCTGTAGAACGAGTCATTTTCAGTGTTACGGAGTTGGTCCACTACTACGTTGTAGCGGATCACGCTGTTGGCCAGCACGGTTCCATCCGCGTCCAATATGCTGCCACGTTCGGCCAGGAGCACGGCAGGCTGCAGGCGGTTTTTCAACGCCGCTTCAGCCATCCCACCCACGTCCAGCCCCTGCACCATGAACAACCTTCCACCCACCACCAGGAGGAGGACCAACATGATTCCCAGTCCCAAGCGCAGGCGACCGCTTGCCCCCGGAGGCTGGGGACGACCACTCGAACGGGCGTTGGCTTTGCGTTGTTCGGCCTTGAATCCGGTTGCAGTCCTTGCCTTGCCCAGCGGTTTGGCCTGCCACGCAGTGGCGGACAGCCGCGGCTTCTTTCCTGATGCTCCAGGTTTGCCGGTATCTTGCGCCACGATTATCCCTTGCTGCCTGGTGGGGCCGATCGTTGGTTACTGTCCTGGGGTCCGCTGTTCCGGTGCCGGCACCGAGCCGCCGTTCAATTCGACAGCCGGCGCCGGCGCCGCGGGGGGCTGAGCTTCTGCCGCGGCCCCTGCCTCCGCTGCAGCACCCGTTGCCGGCACCTCCGGAGATTCCGGCGCGGCGTCAGCCGGTCCCGACGCCTCAGCAGGAGTCCGGTTCTCCAGGGGTTCACCCGATGTGGCGGGCGGTACGACGCTGAGTTGTCCGGCGACGGCCGGAGCCGGGATGACTGCCCCGGCCGGAGCCCCGGACGCTGCCGGAGTGGCCTTTCCGGTGACCTTAAGCGTGGAAAGGTCAATCTGGCCCTTGTTTGGGGAAGCAACCATACCCAACTGGGTGGCCTTGGCAGCCAGGTTCTGTGGAGCTTCAAAGTTCTGCACCTGCTGCGCCAACTCCTGATTTTCCTTCGTCAGGGTGGACTGCGTGCTTTTGAGTTGAACCAGGCTGTACTGCGCTGAGGAGACCTGAATATTCAGGACGAGAACGGTCACCAGGGCAAACGCCAACATAGCAAAGCACATCACCACAAAAGGTGTGCGGCGCTTCCGTGGCACCGACCGGACAACGGAGAGCGGGGTGCGCTCCCGGCGGCGACCCGGGTCCAGGCTGCGGGGGCTGCCGCCTGCAGACAGGGGCAAGTTTGGTGCTGCTGCTGAGCTCATGCGGACCTCCCGGGCCTGATCCGTTCGACGGCGCGCAGCCGAGCTGACGCGGCACGCGGGTTCTCTTCGATTTCTGCCGCAGTGGGCACTTCAGTCCCCTTGGTCAGGGTTTTCAGATGCGCTTTGTGTTCCTCCAGTTCCACCGGAAAGCCCAACGGTGCGGAGGACCTGGAACCGGCCTGGAACACGGACTTAACAATCTTGTCTTCCAGTGAGTGGTATGACATCACCACTACTCGTCCGCCGAGCGCCGTCACAGCGACCGCAGCGGGCACCGCCCGCTGAAGGACATCCAGTTCTTCATTGACCTCGATGCGGAGAGCCTGAAAGGTCCTTTTGGCCGGATGTCCGCCGGACTTGGCGGCACCGGCGGGAACGACGGCCCGAATGACGTCCACCAGTTGGCCGGTGGTAGTAAATGGCCGTGAGGCGCGCGCAGAGACTATCCGGTTGGCAATCCGGCCCGCGAACTTCTCCTCGCCCCACGTTCGGATAATCCGCACCAGGTCTTCTTCGCTGTAGTTGTTAACCACGTCCGCCGCAGTCTGCCCCCGGCTGGTGTCCATACGCATGTCCAGCGGTGCGTCGAAGGAGTACGCGAAGCCACGCTCGCGCTCGTCCAGTTGCAGGGAGGATACGCCAAGGTCCATCAGGACGCCGTGGACTTCAGCAAAGCCAAGATCGTCCAGTACGTCTTCGATTTCGTCGTAAACGGCGTGGACCAGGTCCGTCCGTTCCTGATAAGGAGCCAGCCTGGCCCCTGCCAGCGCAAGGGCTTCTTCGTCGCGATCAATGCCGATCAGGTGCAGGTCCGGGAAGCGCTGGAGCATAGCCTCCGAGTGGCCGCCCATACCGAGCGTTGCGTCGATCGCTACGGGCGTCTCGGCCCGTTTCCGTGCAGCCTCGAATCCGGGAGCCAACAAATTGATGCACCGGTCCCGCAGGACCGGTACATGGCGTTCGGACGTTGGCTTGGGCTGGTCTGTCATGCCTTCGTCCTCCTGTCGACTCGGTGAAGTGGAATTCTGGACACTGAGCTGGTTCTTAAACCGGATCCCCATCCGCGCCTATCCCCCGCGTCCGCCTGGCTCCGGGGAAGTGAGTCAGGTGGAACGTTGGATGGGCGGCTGGAGATCCCATTCAAGAACCTTTCGGCGGGCTGCCCGCGGTGATCACAGGATCCCCGGAATAGCGTCGTCGGTTTCGGAGAAGGCAGTTTCCTGCTCCGCGAGGTACTGGCTCCAGGCTTGGGCATCCCAGATCTCAGCGCGCGTTCCGGCTCCGATAACGGCCAGCTCGCGCCCCAATCCTGCGTACTCCCTTAGCGCGGGCGGAATGGTTATCCGCCCCTGCCTGTCGGGTACCTCGTCAGAGGCTCCAGAAAGAAAGACGCGGATATAGTCACGGGCCTGCCGGGAAGAGATGGGCGCCTCCCGCATTTGCTCGTGTACCCGCGCGAATTCCTTCTCGCTGAAGACGTAGATGCAACGCTCCTGGCCCCTGGTCAGGACCAAACCGGCCGCAAGTTCCTCGCGGAACTTGGCCGGCAGGATAATCCGCCCCTTCTCATCAAGCCGCGGCGAATGAGTGCCCAAAAACACTGGCCCACCGCCCGTCTGATGTCAGGGATTGCACTCCTGCGCTGCCACTACCCTCTTATGTCCTCCACATTACTCCACTTTCCTCCCCAGTCAACGCGACACGGAGCAAATGGCTGCACTAAGGCGCAACAAATCCGCGCGGGCACTGGGCAAAAGTCGGTGGTGGGAAGTGGAGGGCTCAGGCGCCTTTCCTCGACATCTGGAAGCCTGAGAGTGCCGAAAGGGCCCGTTAAATGGCGAATGACCCGCCGAAGCGGGTCATTCGATGCCTGTTGGCAAGTAGGGCGGGACGTCCAGGGAGGAAAGTGGAGCGTGGGCCTAGGGTTCGCCGCGGCGCCTTTCGTCCCAGCGTTCCTCGAGGCTGCTCATAAACGAGCTGCGCTGCTTGGCACCCTTGGCGGAGCGTCCGGCATCCTTACCGGATTTGCCAGCAGAGCTACGGAGGGTCGCGAAATAAACGCCTGCGCCCATGATGATGAACCCGAGGACACCGACGAAAATATTCTGTATGGTTACGCCGACGAGCAGCAACAAGATTCCGGCCAAGGCACAGAACACACCCATGATGATGTGCCGCGTTGACCACGTGCGGGAAGGATCGGACCCCATGGAACTGGCAAACTTGGGATCGTCCTCATGCAGTTGCTTCTCGAGCTGTTCCAGCAGCTTCTGTTCGTGCTCCGAGAGCGGCATCACGACCTCCTTTATGTAGGCCAACGTCCGGCCAGGCCCAGCAAACACTTCCACTTCTCTAACGCCCGGCCACCCTACTTGGTTCCGCCGCCGCCGTCACTGGCGAAACTAACCAAAGTACGCCCGGACTCAAAAGCAGCAGCCCCAATTGCGACAGCCCCTGAACCATGTCCAAACGTTCGAAAATCTATGTACAACTAAGGATAGTTTGTCCGGGCCGGAACTGAAAGACACTGGCGGTTCAATGTGCCAGGACTGCCCTCCAGGAAGTCAGCAGGCCTCGCCAGGGGCGTCCAGCAGCCTCGCCGGGAGGACCGATTTGGTGCCGAAACGCCGGGTCACCTCATCCAGGACTTCCTCGGCCGCCCGCCAGTTATCGTCCCGACGGTCAAGGCTGAGTTGCAGGGCTGTGTGTGATTTGGGCTCAAGCTGCTCCGCACGCACCCCGACCAGCCGGACGGCCAGGGGACGCGCGCCCAGGCCGGCCAGCAACTGGACGGCCACTTCATAGACCAGCTGTGCGCTGTCAATGGGTGTGGGAACAGTCCGGCTCCGGGTAACAGTCGAAAAGTCGGAGTAGCGGAGCTTCAGAGCCACGGTCCTTGCCAGCATTCCGGAACTACGCAGCCTCGACGCAGTGCGGTGGGCAAGCCGAAGCAACTCGCGGTGGAGGAGGACGTCATCTACCGTGTCCATGATAAATGTCTCTTCGGCCCCGATGCTCTTTTCTTCCCTGATGGGGCTGACCGGTCTGGAGTCGATCCCCCAGGCAAGGCGGTGGATGTGCTCTCCGGTGGCGCCCAGTGCCCTTTTGAGGGACGGGGCCGGTGTGGCAGCAACATCCGCGACAGTCCTGATCCCCATCCGTGCCAGCACCTGGGCGGTCTTTTCACCCACGCCCCAGAGGGCTCCCACCGGAAGGGAGTGCAGGTACTGCACAGTTTGTTCAGGCTCGATCACCAGCAGCCCGTCCGGCTTGCAGCGGGTTGAGGCAATCTTTGCCACGAATTTGTTGACGGCTATTCCTACCGAAGCGGTGATCCCCAGCTCGCTGGACACCCGGCGCCGGATAAGGGCCCCGATCTCCGCAGGAGGACCAAGCCGGCGGATGGCGCCGCTGACGTCCAGGAAGGCCTCATCCACGCTCAACGGCTCAACCAGGTCCGTAATGGATTCAAAGAGCGACATTAACTGGGCGGAGACCTCGTAATAGAGGCCGTGGCGGGGTTCAATCACGAGGGCCTGCGGGCACATCCGGACAGCTACGGCCATCGGCATGGCCGATTTCACGCCCGAAGAGCGCGCTTCATACGAGGCGGACAACACCACCGAGCGTTCGCCGGGAAACCCCACGATGATGGGTTTGCCGCGCAGCTCCGGGCGGCTGCGAAGTTCAACCGAAACGAAAAATGCATCCATATCCACGTGCAGGATGGCGCTGCGGGGGCCCGGCCCGGCCGGCGCCGATGGCAGGCCGACGCTACCCTCCTGCACCCTGCCGATCTTTCCGCTTCTATCCCTATCTACGCGCACGCTGCAATCCTATGTTGGGGGACTGACTAAACTGGAGGCAGTATCCCGTTTTTCAACTTCCGTTTTACAACTCCAGGAGGAACTGCCCTGTGACGACTATTGGTATGAAGGCGCCGCTTCGCGTGGTGCTGCTCGCCACGGGGGCCGTCCTGGCGCTAACCGCCTGCACGTCCGGCGGCCCGGTTCAATCATCCTCTCCGGCGCCGTCCGCCACAACGTCCGTGGACCCGCTCCCCGTCCCGGCCACAGAAAAGGGGGACGGCGGACAACCCACTGCCTCCGCAACAGTGGGGACCGTCGTCGAAGGTTTCCCGACCGCCCTGCTGCCGCTGATGCCTGGGGCAACCGTCGTTTCCAGCAGCTTCGACAAGTCATCGGTCCCTGCCAACGCGGCCCTGGTGGCCAGCATTCCGGGGCAGCCTGCCGCCGTCGTCGAGTTCTACACTGCAGCCATCGGGGGGCAGGGCTTTACAGCCGTTCCAGGAGAGTCCGTCGGAAGCGTGGCGTCAAAGGACTTTATCCGCGGCACCAACGAGACCATCAACCTTGCTGTGGTCGAAGCCGGCGGCACGTCTACTTTCACCCTCGGCGCGAACGTCGCGCCGGAGTCCATCAAGTGACGGCGGCCGAACAGCTCCTCGTTGAGCAAGCGGATTACGTCGCAGCAGTGGCAGCCAGGCTGCGCGGGTTCCTGGCAGGCCGCCACGAGATTATGTCTGCCATCTCCCCCGACATCGATCCCATTATGGATTCCATCTCCAACCTGGTCACCGGGGGCAAGCGGCTTCGAGCCCTGATGTGCTACTGGGGATGGCGGGGCGCCGGCGGCAGCGCCGATGCAGAGGAAATTGTTACCGCGGGTGCGGCCCTGGAACTCTTCCAGGCAGCGGCATTGATTCACGACGACATCATCGACCGTTCGGATACCCGCCGCGGTGGCCCCAGTGTCCATCGGCGGTTCGGCCAGCTGCACCAGGAACAGGGATGGGCGCTGGACGGTGAACGGTTTGGCCAGGCAGCCGGCATTCTTGCCGGCGATCTTTGCCTGTCTTTCAGTGAAGAGGCTTTTACCGACATCGGCCCCAGGGCCGCTTCAGGGAGCCGCGCCCGGTTGATTTTCAACCTCATGCGGGCGGAGGTCATGGCCGGGCAATATCTTGACATCCTGGAAGAAGTGGCCGGACCGGTCCGGGACCGGGCGCAGGCCGTGACACGCGCGCAGTCGATCATCCGCTTCAAATCCGCCAAGTATTCAACGGAGCACCCGCTGGCGCTGGGCGGTGCGCTGGCCGGGGCACATGACGACCTTCTCCGTGGCTACTCGGCCTTTGCCCTGCCACTGGGCGAAGCTTTCCAGCTGCGGGACGATGTCCTGGGAGTCTTTGGCGATCCCATCACCACCGGTAAGCCTGCCGGTGACGATCTGCGGGAAGGCAAACGCACAGTTCTCGTTGCCCTCGCCCTGGAGCAGGCCAACCCAGCGGAGTCGGCGTTCATCGACCAGAAACTGGGGAGCCCTGAGCTCGATGCAACAGATGTGGAAGAGATCCGCCGGATCATTATGGACTGCGGCGCACTGCAAGCGACAGAGCTGCTCATCAGCCAGTTTGCCGATTCGGCCGTGACGGCCCTGGCGGAAATGCCGGTGGATGAATTCTCCCGTACCGCACTGCGAAAGCTGGCAGAGGCTTCCGTCAGCCGCGCTTCCTGAGCGGCGGCCGGCCCGTCAGAGCCGGGCCGGCTTCCGTGGGTTCGCGATGCTGGGCCAGCCGAACGGCGAAGCTGCTACCAGGCCAGCGTCTGGGCGCGGCGTCGGATTTCAGTCTTGCGGCCCTCGCGGAGGGCATCAATGGGCCTTCCACGCAGGGATTCGTCAGGCGTGAACAGCCAGGTGATGAGGTCTTCATCTGAATATCCGGCGTCCGACAACACCACGATAGTTCCCCTAAGGCTGTCCACCACTTCACCGTCCTGGACGAAGGCGGCCGGAACTTTACGGATATTCCTGTCGCCAACGCGCAGAGCCGCGAGGGACCGCTCATCCAACAGGCTGTGAACCCGGGTGATGGAAACATTCAGGAGTTTGGCGACATCTGGCAGGGGCAGCCATTCGCCCACAAGGCTTTCGATATTACTCACGACATAAGGTTGCCATGCCCCCTGCCCGGGCGCCTAGTCGGAGCCCGGCTGGGGCCGTGTCAAAGCCCGACACACCGCCTGATCAGGGATTTCTTCAGAAAGCCAATTCTTGTGCTAGCGGTAAATTCGTGAGACATTCACATTAATCA
Source organism: Pseudarthrobacter sp. TRD_SC_9 (assembly GCF_055361265.1). NCBI lineage: Bacteria > Bacillati > Actinomycetota > Actinomycetes > Micrococcales > Micrococcaceae > Pseudarthrobacter > Pseudarthrobacter sp. TRD_SC_9. Next base: position 1,663,129 of record NZ_CM143956.1, on the reverse strand, counting down.
CTTTAACAACTTCAGTAACATGAGTAACAGCAGTGCCCCGAACCCGCGCTCGAAGATACCAGTCACCAACACGTGCCAGCAGCAGCCCGGCCGAGAAGAGGAACCTCCTTCCATGACCCCGTCACGTCTGCCCCAACAGCCGAACCGTCCACGTCTGCCCCTCATGGCCGCGGCTACCGCTGCCCTTCCCGCCGTGATGCTTTCCTCCCTGGCGCTGGCCCAGCCTGCCCAGGCCCAGTCACCGGCCCGGTCGCTGCCCGCCTCGCTCAATGCGGCAATCAAGGCGCAGACCCAGGCTGCAGTCGCAAAGACGACTATTCCCGCGTCTGCCGTCTCTTCTGCCCTGCCCAAGGCCTTCCTGCCGGCCGCGCCCTCCACCCCTGGCGACTACACGGTGGTCCGTGGCGATACAGTAACGGCCATTGCCGCGAAATTCGGCCTGAACACAGCCGAAGTACTGTCCCTGAACAATCTCTCGCCCAACACGCTGATCTATCCGGGCCAGAAGATTAAGCTCACCGGCCAGCCCGGGTCCTCGACGACGGCGCCAACAGCCGCCCCAACGGCAGCGCCGGCGCCAGCCGGGACCGCCAGCTACACCGTCCGCGCCGGGGACACACTAAGTGGCATCGCTGCCAGGCACGGGGTGTCCTTGTCCGACCTCCTGAGCTGGAACCAGCTCTCACCCGCGAAGTTCATCCACCCGGGCCAGCAGATCAAGGTATCCAGCCAGCCGGGAGCGCCAGCATCCGCGCCGGTACCCGGACCCGCACCAACAGCCGCGCCGGCGCCCACGCCGGCCCCCGCCCCCGCCGGGGCCGCCAGCTACACCGTCCGCGCCGGGGACACATTGTCCGGCATCGCCGCTAAGCATGGCGTGTCCCTGTCTGATCTGCTGAGCTGGAACCAGCTCTCAGCCACCAAACTCATCCACCCCGGCCAGCAGATCAAGGTCTCGCCTGCCGGCGGTGCCGCCCCCGCCGTCGCCCCGCTTCAGCCGGCGTCCACCGTAGCGCCGCTGGTTCCCAGTTCCTTCCTGGGCTTCGAGTACCCCGCAGCCGTCGTGAGTTCGGCGAACGAGAATAAGGCACTCCTCAATGCCTCACCAGTTCCCAGCCGGGACGAGATGCGCGCGATCGTCGCAAGCACAGCCCGCTCCATGGGTGTGGATCCTTCGCTGGCACTGGCCTTCGCCTTCCAGGAATCGGGCTTCAACCAGCGCGCCGTTTCGCCGGCAAACGCCATCGGCACCATGCAGGTGATTCCCAGTTCCGGGGAATGGGCCTCAGACATGGTGGGCCGCCGCCTGAACCTGCTCGATCCCCACGACAACGCCACGGCCGGCGTTGCCATTATCAGCAGGCTGCTGGCCACCAGCAACGGCATGGAAAATGCGATCGCCGGCTACTACCAGGGGCAGTACTCGGTCAGCAAGAACGGCATGTACGACGACACGAAGGCCTACGTGGCAGCCATCCTGGCGCACCAGAAAAACTTCCAGTAACCGTCGGGGCGGGCCGCCTGCCACAAAGGTTGATCGGCCCGTCCATCGCTTGCCGGCCGGTGCAGCGGAACAATAACGATACGGTCCGGGCCCGTCTGTCGGCTGGGGCCCTGATCCAGTCAGGATTAGGATCGTAAGGTGCAGGAAAACCTCTATGACAGCCTGGTGGGAACGGCAGTGGATCATCGCTATGCCATCCGCTCCCGCATTGCCCGCGGCGGCATGTCCACTGTCTACCTGGCCACGGACCTCCGACTTGACCGTGACGTTGCGCTGAAGGTTCTGCACCCGCATCTGGCCCACGACCAGAACTTCCTGGACCGGCTGGGGCGTGAAGCGAAGGCGGCAGCAAGGCTGTCCCACCCCCACGTTGTTGGAATGCTTGACCAGGGCCATGACGGCAACACGGGGTATCTGGTCATGGAGTACATTGACGGCCACACCCTGCGTGACGTGATTACCGAGAAAGGCGGGCTGACCACGCGGCTGGCACTCGCGCTGATAAGCCCTGTCGTCGAAGGGCTGGGTGCTGCCCACCTGGCCGGTCTTATTCACCGGGACGTCAAGCCGGAGAATGTACTCATTGCCAAGGACGGCCGGATCAAGATTGGCGACTTCGGCCTGTCCCGCGCTGTGACCACATCCACCAGCACGGGCGCGCTGCTGGGCACCGTTGCCTACATTTCCCCTGAGCTGGTGCTCGGCAAGCCGGCAGACGCGCGCAGCGATATCTACTCTGCGGGAATCATGCTGTACGAAATGCTCACAGGCCGGCAGCCCTTCCAGGGCGATGTCCCCATCCAGGTGGCCTACCAGCATGTTAACGGCGTGGTCCCGCCGCCGTCGCAGCTGGTGCCGGGGCTGGCCGCAGACGTTGACGAGCTGGTTCAGTGGTGCACGGCTAACGATCCCGAAAACCGCCCGGTAGACGGGCTGGCTCTCTTCGAGGAGCTAAGCCACATCCGCACGCGCCTGACAGACGAGGAACTCGACGCCCAGCCTGCCGCCGCGACGGCCGGCCACCAGGTAGCCAAACCTGTCCAGACCCCAAGCCGCGCCATGCCCCCCGCTCCATCCCGGCCGCCCGGAACGGAACCGCAGCAACACACCGAAGTCATCTCTGCCACCAGCAATCCCACGGCTATCTTCCCCGCCAACGCCGTGAGGGCAGGCGCCCCCTACCTCCCAAGGGAGTACCCCACCGCACAGATCGAGTCTGTTCACGGACAATCCGAGAGGCCGGGTGTATCCGGGCCACAAGTGCCGCCATCCGACATGGGTGCAGGTAGTGGCTGGCCCGGCCCGTACGCAGGACAACCGCCGCTTGCTCCGGACCCCCGGCGACCGCTGGGCAAACGCGCGCAAAAGAAGGCTGCCCGGGAAGAGGACAAGGCCCGTTCCAAAGCAGCCGCCACGCCGGTGCGGAACCTCCGCGAAGGAAACCCCCGCCGTCGTGGGGTGCTTTGGGTTATTGTCCTGATCCTGGTGGCCGCACTGGCTACTGGAGCTGGTTGGTTCTTCGGAATGGGACCCGGCTCTCCTGGCGTCATCCCCCAACTGGTCAACAAAACAGAGGACGCCGCTAAGCTCGAGCTTACCGAAGCAGGCTTCCAGTACAGCACCGCCCGTGCCTTTGACGACGCCGTACCCTTGGGTCACGTTATCGGCACGGAACCGCCCGGGGGTACTGAAATCCGGCGCTTCGAACTGATCTCGCTGATCGTCTCCCGGGGCCCGCAGCTGTTCCCGCTTGAAGATCTAACCGGCGGCTCGCTGGATGAGGCAAAATCCACGCTTAACAGCATGGGAATGGCACTGGGGCCTGTCACCGAGGTCTTCAATGAGACTGTGCCTGCGGGGACCGTCCTTAGCCAGGACCCGGCGCCCGCCACCGAAGTCCGCCGCGGCACTCCCATTGCCCTGACGGTTTCCAAGGGACCGGAACCCATCGCGGTCCCGGTCGTCACGGGGATGGAGAAGGACGCTGCGGAGGACGCAATCGAGGCCGTTGGCCTCGAAGCCGAGGTAGTGAACGAGGTCAATGACCGGAACGTGCCCGAGGACAACGTGGTGGCGCAGTCGCCGGCCAATGGCACCCTGGTGCGTGGTGGAACAGTGGAACTGACCATCTCCAAGGGACCGAAAATGGTGAAAGTACCCAATTTCGTGGGCAAGCAGGCCAACGTGGCCGCGGCCGAGCTCAGGCGACTGGGCTTCGACGTCAGAATCAACGAGGTCCTGGGCGGATTGTTCGGCACTGTCCGCGCACAGGAACCCGGAAATAAGGAACTCCCCGAGGGCTCGGTCATCACCCTGACAGTGGTTTAGTTCCCTTAGCAAAACTGCGCCTGCCCCTTCCGGAGTCCGGGAGCGGCAGGCGCAGTTCTTTGACGCTGTCTTCGGTGGTTACTTCTTGGAAAGCGCCCCTGCAACCAGGAAGGCCATCTCAAGGGACTGCATGTGGTTGAGCCGCGGATCGCACACCGATTCGTAGCGGTCCAGGAAGGCATCCTGGTCGATGGGGTCGGCGCCGCCAAGGCATTCGGCGACATCGTCACCGGTCATCTCGACGTGCAGGCCGCCGGGTACCGTTCCCAGTGCCTGATGCACTTCGAAGAAGCCGCGCACCTCGTCAATGACGTCGTCGAAATTCCGGGTCTTGTAGCCGTTCGGCGACGTGACGGTGTTGCCGTGCATGGGGTCGGTGACCCAGAGGACCTGGGCGCCGGAGGCTGTGACCTTTTCGACGACGGCGGGCAGCTTCTCGCGGATGTTACCGGCACCCATCCGCGTGATGAAGGTCAGGCGCCCAGGTTCGCGGTTGGGATCAAGCTTGTCGATGAGGCGCAGAGCATCGTCTCCGCTGGTTCCGGGGCCCAGCTTGACGCCGATCGGGTTGCGTACCCGGGACAGGAAATCCACGTGTGCGTGGTCCAGTTCGCGGGTGCGTTCACCGATCCAGAGGAAGTGAGCTGACGTGTCGTACGGCAGGCCGGTCCGCGAATCGATGCGGGTGAGCGCGCGCTCGTAGTCCAGGAGCAGGGCTTCATGGCTGGCGAAGAACTCCACCCTCTTGAGGGCCTCGAAGTCAGCGCCACAGGAGTCCATGAACGTGATGGCACGGTCGATCTCGCGGGCCAGGGATTCGTAGCGTGCATGGGCAGGGTTTTCCGTGAACCCCTTGTTCCAGTGGTGGACCAGGCGGAGGTCGGCAAAACCACCTTGCGTGAAGGCACGGATCAGGTTCAGCGTGGAAGCGGACGTGTGGTAGGCGCGGAGCATGCGGGAGGCATCGTGGCCGCGGGATTCCGGGGTGAACTCGTAGCCATTAACAATGTCCCCGCGGTACGCCGGCAAGGTGACACCTTCGCGGGTCTCGTCGTTAGAGGAGCGCGGCTTGGCGAACTGCCCGGCCATCCGCCCCATCTTGATGACGGGCATGGCCGCCCCGTACGTGAGCACTACCGCCATCTGGAGGATTGTGCGGACGCGGGCGCTGATCTTGTCAGCCGTGGCGGCCTCGAATGTTTCGGCACAGTCTCCGCCCTGGAGCAGGAACGCTTTGCCCTGCGCGGCGGCGGCGAGGCGGTCACGAAGGATGTCCACTTCACCGGCGAAGACCAACGGCGGCACCACCGATAGTTCACGCACCGAGGCGTCAAAGACCGCTTTGTCCTGCCAGTTGGGCTGCTGCGAAATGGGCAGATCACGCCAGTGATCAAGCCCTGGATAGTCTGCGGCGCCGCTCTGGGCGGTACTGGACAGGGAAAAGACAGGTTTTGCGGATAGCTCAGTCACTATACAAGAGTAGTATCCTCCGGCGGGATCTGCGTACAGGTGCCGTCATCAGGGGTACCCTGACGTCATACTCAGCTACCGGCGTCGGGCGTTCCTGGTGGGTCGGCAACGATTCCTGAGTCAGGGCCGGAGCCGGGATCCGGACCGGCAGGACCAGCCCCGCTGAGCCGCAGCTTGACGACGGCGGCGTACTCGTCCACGTATTCCTGGCCGGAGAGGCGCATCAGCCGGGACATGATCTGGTCGGTCACCTCGCGTTGCACTGCACGGTCCTCCGACTGGCCCTGGTACTGGCTGAAATCCAGCGGTTCGCCGAAAATCATGCCAATCCTGCGGATGTTAGGCAGCCGCTTGCCGATGGGCTGGACCTTGTCAGTGCCGATCATGGCTACCGGGATTACCGGTACCCCGGCTTCCAGGGCCAGCTTGGCCACGCCGACCTTGCCACGGTACAGGCGGGCATCCGGGCTGCGCGTTCCTTCGGGGTAGATTCCCAGCAGGCCGCCGTTGCGCAGCACGTCCATGCCGGCGTTGAGCGAGACGGCCGAAGCGGCTCCTCCCGAGCGGTCCATGGGCAACTGGTTGGTCAGGCGAAAGAACATCGCCGTGAGGCGGCCCTTAATGCCGGTCCCCGTGAAGTACTCAGACTTGGCGAGGAAAACCACTGGCCGCCGCACCATCAGCGGCATAAAAATGGAGTCCGAAAAAGACAGGTGGTTTGACGCCAGGATTGCCGCTCCATGCTCCGGAATATTGTCCAGGCCCTTGACCCATGGCCTGAAAAGTAACTTGAGGACCGGCCCGAGGAAGATCCTTTTCATGACCCAATAAAACACGCGACGCACCTCTCCGGACGGCAGCAGCCCGGCTCAACAGGCCGCTGGGCGGGAATCCACTGCCACCCTACTCTAGTGAGAATTGCATCGAACAGTGACACGATGGAGCCATGATGGAAAGCAGCGAGCAGCGAACCCCGGCCGGGTTCAGCTACCCCGGCCATGGCGCCAATGCTTCGATCGGTATTGCCGTTTGCCACGGCTTTACCGGCAGCCCACTGAGCATCCTGCCCTGGGCCGAACACCTGGCCGGCCAGGGCTTCGCGGTCTCCGTCCCGCTGCTGCCGGGCCACGGAACCAATTGGCAGGAGCTGGCAGGTTCACGCTGGCGCGATTGGCACCTTACCTTCGAAGAGGCCTACCTGGAACTGGCAGCCACCACACGGACGACCTTCGTGGCCGGACTGTCGATGGGCGGCGCCATTGCCCTGTTAACAGCCTCGCGCCATTCGGTGGCCGGGGTTTCAATCGTAAATCCGGGCCTGAGCTTTTACGACAGACGGGTCCGGATGATCGGCGTCCTCAAGCACTTCCAGCGGACCACCATGCCGATCGTGGAAGAGAATGTCACCGCGGCGCCCACTGATGACGGCGACTACTCACGTACTCCGCTGGCTGCGGTCCACGAGCTGAAAAAGTTGTTCGGTGCGGCCACGCGCGCCCTCCGCAGCGTAACGGCGCCCGTGCAGGTGTTCCGCTCCCTGACCGACGTCGTGGTACCTCCCACTTCCCTTGCGATCCTTCAACGTGGACTTCCAACGCCACCAACGGTCATCGACCTTCCCGCCAGTGGGCACGTGGCGACCCTGGACGCCGATGCCGCCACGATTTTCGCCGGTTCGGTAAATTTCTTCCTTCACCAGGCGGGTCGTGGCACCCAACCTTCAACGGGAAATAAAACCGAGCCTTATGTCCAGGAATCAACGAAGGAACCCGGTGAAAGTAATTCCCGACCATAGCCCCTTCAGCAGTGCCTTTCGGGGCGAGGGTCCCGCCGTGGGTGTTGTACTGTCCCATGGCTTTACCGGAAGCCCGCACGGGCTCAGAAACTGGGCCACCGCGCTGGCCGACGCCGGATTCGCTGTGCGGATGCCGCTGCTCCCTGGCCACGGCACTACGTGGCAGGAACTCGCCCGGACAAACTGGCGGCAGTGGCATGAGGCCGTAGACAACGCGTACCTGGAACTCGATGCCGAATGCGGGCAGGTGTTCTCGGCCGGGCTCTCCATGGGAGGGGCCCTGGCCCTCCGGCTGGCCGCCACCCGGCCAGTTGCGGGCGTACTGCTGGTTAACCCTGCGCTGCGGATTGACGATCCCCGGTCCTCATTGGCGGGGCTGCTGAAATTTGTCCTGCGGAGCACACCCGCCATCGCCAATGACATCATGAAGGAGGGGATCGACGAAGGCGCGTATCCCCGGACGCCGGTAGCGGCGGCACACCAGCTGCACCTGATGTTCAAGGACACGGTCCGACTGCTGCCCAGAATTGCGGCGCCGGTTCGCGTCTTCCGCTCCACCGTGGACCACGTCGTCTCGGACGCCTCCATGAACCTGCTGCGCGACCGCCTTACCGGAGCCCCGTTGGACGTAAGCTACTTGGAAAACAGCTACCACGTGGCCACCCTGGACAACGATGCCGCCAGCATCTTTACCGGCTCCGTGGACTTCATTCGTCGCCAGGCCGCAACCGGCCAGGCAACACTTCCGGAAGGCACGGCAGGATGAACAGACCGGATCCAGGATCACCTGATCAGGGCGCCAACCAGGACGACGCCGTCTGGCTGGATCTGGTGTCGCGGCTGCAGGGAGAGCCGCAGACTCCGCCGCATGAGCAGGATGCTTCGGCGACTTCCGGTACGGAGCAGGCATCTGGAACACCGGAACCACCGTCTGCGGGCCCCTTGCCGCCAGACGCCTCTACCGGTGCTCGCCGGCCCGGATTCGCCGACTTCGACCCCTTGGGCCTCGCTGGTTCTGCCCGCCGTGAGCCGTCCGCCGCGGAGCGTGCCCAGGCAGCCGGATCTATGGGCCCTGTTGGGCCAGGGCCGCGTGACTATGCAACCGATGACGCCGGGGACGAATTCGTGCCGGAAGAGCCACCCAGCCTTGCAGGGACAGAGCCGCTGACCATGCTGGCCTGGCTCGGAGCGCTGGGCGGACCGATCACGTTGCTGCTGTTCGCGATGTTCTGGCGAGCGGCGCCGCTCCTGGCGATCCTGGGTGTTATCGCGGCTTTCGTTGCTGCCGTTGGCTACCTCATCATGCGGCTGCCCCATGACAAAAACGACTCGGACGACGGCGCCCGCGTCTAGGAGTGTCAGCGCCGGCTGCGGCTGCTGACACGGGAAAGGTCCGCCGCGCCGATCAGTCCGGCGCTCGGCCCAAGTGCCGCACGTTCAATCGTGGCGGCCGGCCGGAAACCACGCCCCGTGAGGTTGCGTGTGAAGGCTCTCCGCGCAGGTTCCAGCAGTAGGTCACCGGCCGAACAGAGTCCCCCTCCGATGACGAACATTCCGGGATCGAGGGCGGCTGCCAGGTTCGCCAGGCCCAGCCCCAGCCATTCGCCGACGTCTTCGATCAGTTCAATGCAGGCGGCATCCCCGGCTAGCGCAAGCTCCGTCACGACGGCACCCGTGATCCGTTCCGGATCTCCTTGGACTGCGGCCAGGAGCTCCCTGGCGATCGGCGAGTTGGCTTCCGCCAGCGCCCTCGCTTCGCGGCCCAAGGCGTTGCCGGACGCGTATTGCTCCCAGCAACCACGGTTTCCGCACTGGCAGCGGTGGCCGCCGGGCATCATGATCTGATGGCCGAACTCCCCCGCGACGCCATACATGCCCCGTTCGACCCTGCCATCCATCACCATGGCGCCGCCGATGCCCGTTCCAAGCGTGATGCATACCAGTCGGCGCTGCCCCTGGCCGCGGCCGAACCGCCATTCGGCCCAAGCGGCAGCGTCGGCATCGTTACTGATAAACACAGGACGCCTCAGGAGCCGCTGGAGGTTCGCCCGCAACGGTTCATTCCGCCAAGCCAAATGGGGGCTGAAAAGGACAGTACCGCCGTCGACGTCCATCCATCCCGCAGCGCCGATCCCTACGGTACCCACCCGGTACTGCGATGCCAGTTCCCCAACGAGCTCCACGATCACGTTTTCGACCGCCCGCGGGTCGTTCCCAGGCGTGGACCTCCGGGCCCCGCTGAGGATCCTGCCGCTGGCGTCGACAACTCCTGCGGCCACCTTGGTGCCACCGATGTCGATGCCGATGGCCAGGCCGCGCCGCCCCAGCCGGAGGCGGGGACCGGACGGTCGGCTCCCGGCGAGCGGGGACACTGCGAGGGGCGCCGGAAGGCGGGACTTCCGCCGCCAGCCGCCGGGGCGGAGATTGGTTCCGGGGTCCTCCCCAGGAAGCGTGGCGCTCATAGTTCTTCAGTCTAGGCGGCGTGTCGCCCGAATCCGCTGGTCAGGTCGTTGACCTGCTTGTTACTGGCCAGTAGCTTTTAACTCTGCACATGCGCTGCACCTGCGTACTAGTCTTAGACCAGTAGTCGCAAGGGCAGTCTGATATCAAAGGAGCTACAGTGCGCGAATCCAGTGTTCCGCCCCTGGTTGTTGTCCCGCCGGAGACGAACATTACTGACCTGGTGGTCAAGCAGGCCGAAAAAGCCAGCAACCCTGCCCTTTTCTCCAAAATTGGTTCTTCCGGCACGTGGGAAGACATCCGCGCCCGTGATTTCCTGGCGGACGTTTCGGCACTTGCCAAAGGCCTGATGGCCAGCGGTGTAGGCCCGGGCGACCGCGTGGGCATCATGTCAAGGACCCGCTATGAATGGGCGCTGGTGGACTTCGCGATCTGGTTCGCGGGCGGTATCTCGGTCCCCATCTACGAAACCTCCTCGCCTTCCCAGGTCGCCTGGAACCTTGGCGACTCCGGTGCCGTCGCTGCTTTCGGTGAGACCGCCCACCACGAGAACATCATCCGCCAGGCGGCAACCTCTGAAGGGCTTTCGGCACTGCAGCACGTGTGGCAGCTGGAAGGCGCCGGACTTGACGCCTTGCGCCAGGCGGGCACGGGAATCGACGATGCGGAACTGGAAGCACGGCGCAGTGCAGCCAACCTCGCCGACGTCGCCACCATCATCTACACCTCAGGGACCACCGGCCGGCCGAAGGGTTGTGAACTCACCCACGGCAACTTCGTCGAACTCTCCGAGAACGCCCTGGCCATCCTCAGCGACGTGGTCAATGAAAATGCCAAGACCATCATGTTCCTGCCCCTCGCGCACGTCTTCGCCCGGTTTATCTCAGTGCTGGCCGTAGCCGCGGGAGCCACCGTAGCCCACACTCCGGACATCAAGAACCTGCTGGCGGACCTGCAGAGTTACCAGCCCACCTTCATCCTGGCGGTGCCACGAGTATTCGAGAAGGTCTACAACTCGGCATTGACCAAAGCGGAGGACGGTGGCAAGGGGGCCATCTTCCACAAGGCGGCGGACACCGCCATCGCCTACTCCAAGGCGCGCGAGTCCGGCCGGATCGGCCTTGGGCTCAAGCTCAAGCATGCTCTGTTCGACAAGCTCGTCTACGGCAAGCTCCGTGCCGCCATGGGCGGCAATGTGGCACATGCGGTCTCCGGCGGCGGGCCCCTGGGTGAACGGCTGGGACACTTCTTCCAAGGCATCGGACTGCAGATCCTCGAAGGTTACGGGCTCACCGAAACCACAGCACCCGTCTCGGTCAACACTCCGTCCCGGATTCGGATCGGCACCGTGGGCAAGCCGCTGCCCGGCAACTCGGTCAGGATTGACGACGACGGCGAGATCCTGGCCAAGGGCGTCTGCGTAATGAAGGGCTACTACAAACGCGAAGACCTCACAGCGGAAACCTTTACTGACGGCTGGTTCAGGACCGGGGACATCGGGCAGTTGGACGACGAAGGCTTCCTGCGCATCACCGGCCGCAAGAAGGAAATCATCGTCACTGCCAGCGGCAAGAATGTAGTCCCCGCACTGCTGGAAGATCAGATCCGCGCTGACGCACTGGTTTCCCAGGTGCTGGTAGTAGGTGACAACCGTCCGTTCATCGGCGCGCTGGTCACCCTTGATCCGGAGGCACTCCCCGGCTGGCTTCAGCGCCATGGCCAACCTGCTGACACCACCATGGACCAGGCTGCGGAAAACGCCGTGGTAAAGGCCGCCGTGCAGGAACTCATCACCAAGGCCAACGACTCGGTTTCCCAGGCCGAAGCCATAAAGTCCTTCCGGATTGTGCCGTCCGACTTCACCGAGGCGTCCGGTCACCTGACGCCATCGATGAAGGTCAAGCGCGCACAGGTGGCCAAGGACTTCGAAACGGTCATCGAAGAGATGTACGCGGCGCCGCGGGTCTAGAATCCTGCACCTGGCAGGCTCGATCACCAATGCAAAAAGGAGGCCCAACCGGTGCAAACCCGGTTGGGCCTCCTGTTTTAGTTGACCCTTTACTCCACGACGAGCAGCAGGTCGCCGCCCTGCACCTGCTCGATTTCAGCGACCGCGAGCCGGGAAACCTTGCCGCCCACCGGCGTCGTGATTGACGCTTCCATCTTCATGGCCTCGATGGTGGCCACGGTGTCCCCGGGGTTGACTTCGTCGCCCGGACGTACGGTGAGCGTCACGGCGCCGGCAAACGGCGCCGCTACGTGGCCCTTGTTGGCCGGGTCTGCTTTTTCTGCTGCCTTGACGTTGCTGTCCACCGACTGGTCGCGGACCACTACGGGACGCGACTGGCCGTTGAGCTTGCACATTACTGTGCGCATACCCTTCTCGTCCGGCTCGGATACTGCTTCAAGTTCAGCGATCAGGCGCACGCCGCGCTCGAGCTGGATCACGTGTTCCTGGCCGAGCTGCAGGCCATACAGGTAATCGCGGGTGTCCAGAACCGAGACGTTGCCGTAGGTTTCCTGACTCTTCTCGTAGTCCTTGGTGGGGCCGGCGAACAGCAGTCGGTTCAAGGTCCGCTGCCGGGTCTTGGAATCCCCCGCCAGGGCTTCGCTGTCCTCGGGGCTCAGCTCGGCGTCGCGCACCTTGACGGTACGCCCCTGCAGGGCCTTGGTGCGGAACGGCTCAGGCCATCCTCCGGGAGGGTCGCCCAGTTCGCCTGACAGGAAGCCAATCACAGAGTCCGGGATGTCGTAGTTCTGCGGATTCTCGTTGAAGTCGGCGGGATCGGCGCCGAGGCCTACCAGGTGCAGGGCGAGGTCGCCCACCACCTTGGACGAAGGCGTGACCTTGACCAGGCGCCCAAGGATCCGGTCCGCCGCCGTGTACATGTCCTCAATGGCTTCGAACCGTTCGCCCAGGCCCAGCGCCATCGCCTGCTGACGCAGGTTGGAAAGCTGCCCGCCGGGGATTTCGTGCTGGTAAACGCGGCCTGTGGGGCCCGGCAGTCCGGACTCAAAGGGAGCGTAGACCCGGCGCACTGCTTCCCAGTAGGGCTCCATGGAACTGACCGCGGCCAGGCTGAGGCCAGTATCACGCGGGGTGTGCTCCAGGGCGGCCACCAGGGCTGAGGCCGATGGCTGGCTGGTGGTTCCAGCCAGTGAAGCGGCAGCGACGTCCACGGCGTCCACTCCGGCGTCGACCGCTGCAAGCAGGGTGGCGAGCTGTCCACCGGCGGTGTCGTGGGTGTGCAGGTGGACTGGCAGGTCGAACCGTTCACGGAGGGCAGCAACAAGCTTGGCGGCCGCGGCGGGACGCAGGAGCCCTGCCATGTCCTTGATGGCCAGGATGTGTGCCCCGGCGTCGACGATCCTCTGCGCCAATTCCAGGTAGTAGTCCAGCGTGTAGAGCTGCTCTGCCGGGTCCAGCATGTCGCCGGTGTAGCAGAGTGCCACCTCGGCGACGGCGGTTCCGGTAGCCCTGACAGCGCGGATTGCCGGGGCCATCTGGTTGACGTCATTGAGGGCATCGAAGATGCGGAAGATGTCGATGCCGGTAGCTGCAGCCTCATTGACGAAGGCTTCGGTGACTTCCTCCGGGTACGGCGTGTAGCCCACGGTGTTGCGGCCGCGCAGCAGCATCTGCAGGCACACGTTGGGCATGGCCTTCCGCAGGGCGGCCAGCCGGTCCCAGGGGTCCTCGCCCAGGAACCGAAGTGCGACGTCGTAGGTGGCACCGCCCCATGCTTCCACCGACAACAGTTCGGGCAGGAGGCTGGAAACGGCCGGACCTGCCGCCAGGAGGTCGCGCGTCCGGACACGGGTGGCCAACAGGGACTGGTGCGCGTCGCGGAAGGTGGTGTCCGTGACCGCGACAGCGCTCTGTTCGCGCAGTGCCCGGGCGAACCCTTCCGGACCGAGGTCCAGGAGCCGCTGGCGGGATCCCGGCGGCGGTGTTCCTTCGGGCAGTGCCGGCAGCTTCCGGGCGGGGTCGGTCATGACCTTGAGTTCGCCGTTGGGCTTGTTGACGGTGACCTCTGCAAGCCAGGTCAGCAGCTTGGTGCCGCGGTCAGCGGAGACGCGGGACTTGAGCAGCTCCGGGCGCTCGTCAATGAAGGAGGTGGCGATATTGCCGGCAACGAATTCGGCATCATCAAGGACCGCCTGCAGGAACGAAATGTTCGTGGACACACCGCGGATTCGGAACTCAGCCAGGGCGCGGCGTGCGCGGGCTACGGCCGCAGGGTAATCGCGTCCACGGCACGTCAGCTTCACCAGCATGGAGTCGAAGTGCGGGCTGATCTCGGCACCCGAGTAGACGGTGCCGCCGTCGAGCCTTACACCGGCGCCGCCGGCGGAACGGTAACCGGTGATCTTTCCAACATCGGGGCGGAACCCGTTGGCGGGATCCTCGGTGGTGATGCGGGACTGCAACGCAGCGCCGCGGAGCTGCACGGTGTCCTGCGAGAGGCCGAGGTCTGCCAGCGTCTCCCCCGAGGCGATCCGCAGCTGGGCCTGCACCAGGTCGACGTCCGTGACTTCCTCGGTGACTGTGTGCTCCACCTGGATGCGGGGATTCATTTCGATGAAGACGTGCTGGCCTGCCCGCTCGCCCACGGTGTCCACGAGGAACTCCACGGTGCCGGCATTGACGTAGTTGAGGGCCTTCGCGAACTTGACGGCGTCACGGTACAGTGCCTGCCGGATACCCTCGTCCAGATTGGGTGCCGGAGCGATTTCGATGACCTTCTGGTGGCGCCGCTGGATGGAACAGTCGCGCTCGAACAAGTGCATGACATTGCCCTCGGCGTCGGCCAGGATCTGCACTTCGATGTGCCGGGGGCGGAGTACTGCCTGCTCAAGGAACATGGTGGGATCACCGAAGGCCGCGTCCGCCTCACGCATGGCGGCCTGCAGGGCATCGGGAAGGGCCTCACGGGTGTCAACACGGCGCATCCCGCGGCCACCACCGCCGGCTACAGCCTTGGCGAAGATGGGGAAGCCGATTTCATCAGCCGCGGCAATGAGCTCGTCCAGGTCCTTGGACGGCGCACTGGACTTCAGGACGGGCACGCCAGCGGCCTTGGCTGCTGCCAGGGCGGTTACCTTGTTGCCGGCCAGTTCCAGGACCTCGGCGGGTGGTCCGACAAAGGTGATTCCCGCCGCCGCGGCGGCCCGCGCCAGATCCGGATTCTCGGAGAGGAAGCCGTAGCCGGGGTAGATGGCGTCAGCCCCGGCTTCCTTGGCCACCCGCACCACTTCTTCCACGTCCAGGTACGCACGGACCGGGTGTCCCTCTTTACCGATCAGATAGGCCTCGTCGGCCTTCTGGCGGTGAATGGAGTTCCTGTCCTCATGCGGAAACACGGCGACAGTCTTGGCGCCCAGTTCATAGCCGGCGCGAAAGGCGCGGATGGCAATTTCGCCACGGTTGGCCACCAGAATTTTAGAAAACATGCTGCTCCTGCATCATTGCGGGTGGATCGGTAGGTGGTCACAGTGTCTAAGACGGCTGCGGTCAAACACAAATGCTTGTGGTCACCGTCACATCCACAACCGTCATGTGCGCAGCACAATCCGGAACACGCGTCGCGGCGGCCTCACCAGTCTGCCATGCCGGGGCAGCCAAAGCGCCGATTCGCTGACAGGTCAACATATGATGGGGATGCGGGCTCCGAATTGCCTTCGGTAATCTATCGGTAGTCCTGCCCCAACTCGGCATCCGGCGTTAGGTCTTGGTTTTCACGTGCAAGTAGTCAGCATCAGCAGCCTCAAGGGCGGAGTCGGTAAAACCTCCGTCACCACTGGATTGGCGTCAGCGGCGCTGGCCGCGAACATACCCACCCTGGTGGTGGACCTTGATCCACACGCCGACGCGACCACTGCTCTCGGCGTCCAAAGCAACGGCCACCTGGACATCGGTCGAATGCTCAAAAACCCCCGCCGGGCCCGCCTCGCGGACAACGTCGCTGCCAGCGGCTGGGTGGCTGGCGCTGCGGCAAAGGGAACTGCCGGCCCGGTCCTCGATGTCGCAGTCGGTTCCGCGTTCACCGGTATCTACGACCGACCCGACCTGGGCAAGCGTGACCTCCGCCGGCTGTCCACGATTCTGTCGGGGGCCCAGCACTACGAGCTGATCCTGATCGACTGCCCGCCCTCGCTTAATGGACTGACCCGGATGGCATGGTCTGCCAGCGACAAAGTGGCGCTGGTGGCCGAGCCCGGCCTCTTCTCAGTCGCCGGCACCGAACGCACCATGCGTGCCATCCAGCTCTTCCGGCAGGAATTTGCGCCGGGCCTTTCACCCGCCGGCATCGTGGCCAACCGGGTCCGTACCGGGTCATCGGAGCACGCCTTCAGGCTCTCGGAAATGGAAACGATGTTCGGCGGCATGCTGCTGGAGCCACGCATTCCGGAGCAGGCCAACTGGCAGCAGATCCAGGGCGCTGCCCATCCGGTCCACAGCTGGCCCGGAGACTCGGCCAAGAATGCTGCCGCCTTGTTTGACACTCTCCTGGCAAACATCATGGGCGCCGGCCGGGCATCCCGCCGGGCGCAGCGCTAGTACTACTACTGCCGGACGCAAAAGGTGGGACGTCCTGACCGGACTCCCACCTTTTCGGCTTTCCCCGCAGGGCGGAGCTACCGGCGTCGTCAGCTGATCTTGCGTGCAGCGCGCCGTTTGCTTAACTCGTCGTCGGGAAAGGACTGCTCCGCTGCATGTTCGCTGGGCAGCGAGGCGAGGCTCCCTTCCACTTCCCGCCAGACCCGGCCGACTGCAATACCAAAAACGCCCTGGCCGCCTTGGACGAGGTCGATGACTTCGTCCGCCGACGTGCATTCGTACACGCTGGCACCGTCGCTCATCAAGGTGATCTGGGCCAGGTCTTCCACGCCACGCTCGCGCAGGTGTTCGACGGCGGAACGGATCTGCTGAAGCGAAACGCCGGTGTCGAGAAGGCGCTTGACCACCTTCAGGACCAGGATGTCCCGGAAACCATAAAGCCGTTGGGAGCCGGAACCGGCTGCACCGCGGACGGCAGGTTCCACCAGGCCCGTCCGCGCCCAGTAGTCCAGCTGACGGTAAGTAATTCCCGCCGCCTTGCAGGCAGTGGGACCCCGGTAACCGGCGTCTTCGTCCAGAACCGGAAGGTCTTCGGTAAACAGCAGCCCCTGGGCCCCGCTCACGGGCACAGCCTTGCCAGCCTTCGTAGGCTGCTTGAGCTGGCCTGAATCGCCTTTGGGACTCACCTGGATCCTCCTTGTCCTAAGCTCCCCGGGGATTCCATACAGCCACCGGCCCGCGATAAAGGCCATGCATGTAATTCCGCAGAGAACGCACTTTCCAGTGTGACTTGCGGGACCGCTGTAAGCAATGGGAACTTGATACTTCGACGTTAGGCCTGCTGCGCCCCAAGGTCAAAGATCTAGGGACCATCTACAGGGCGTGTCGAAACTTTCAGGCTCAACTTTAACCTTAACGTTATCTAACCGTCGAAGTCTTCCGGCTCAACATCGTCCAGGAATTCGCGGAAGCGCCGCAGTTCGCCTTCTTCATCCACGCTGGGTGAGGGCTCAGCGTCTTCACCCTCGTCATGCTCGGTGATCCGTACCCCCGCCTCGTCCATCACGGCGTCAGCACACCAGATTCGGCATTTCGCACGCAGTGCCACAGCGAGTGCGTCTGATGCGCGGGAACTGACAGTAGTGCCATTCTCAAACTGCAGTTGGCCATAGAAGATGTTGTCTTCCACAGCCACAATGTTGACGCTGACGACCGAATGTCCCAAGGACTCCACGACGTCCACAAGGAGGTCGTGCGTCATGGGACGCGGCGGGGTGATGCCCTGCTGCGCCAAGGCGATGGCGCTGGCTTCAGGAGTACCGATCCAAATGGGTACGTGGCGTTCTCCGTGGAGTTCACGAAGAAGCACCAATGGCTGGTTCGACGGCAGTTCGATCCGGACTCCGACTATCTCGACTTCGATCATCACAGTTCCATGCGTGAGATGTGGTCCTGCACCAGGGCACGGTGCAGGGTGAGGCACAAGTCGCTGATCTCGCGGGCCGCCTCTGCTGCCCGCGCCTGTGAGGCCGCGTCTTTACGGGAGGCCAACGGTGCCACAACGCGTTCCACCAGGCCGAACTCCCGTTCCGCGGCAGCCTGGAACGGCCGCAAGTGCCGCGGTTCCAAGCCATGGCTTTCCAGCTGGACGCATGCTTTGGCGACCTGGAGCGAATGTTCATCAAACAAGCCGCCGGTGTGGCCGATCAGACCGAAGCTCAACAGCGACTGCAGGAGCGGAACGCTGGCGCCGGATTCGGCACGCAGCTGTTCCTCGCTGAGCTTGCGGCCGCGGTTTTTGAGCTCTGCCGCAAGCTCATCCGAGACGATCCGCGGAGACACCACCACGCCTGGCGGAAGGTTTTCCGGCCGTTCGCCGCGGTCGATGGCATCCAGGTAATCCTTGATGACCTTGAGCGGGAGATACTGGTCCCGTTGCAGCGCAAGGACAAAGCGCAGGCGTTCGACATCGCCGTCAGAGTATTGCCGGTAACCCGCCGGCGTGCGCCGCGGGTTGATCAGGCCCTTTTCTTCAAGGAACCTGATCTTTGAGGCCGACATACCGGGAAAGTCATCGCTGAGCTGGGCGAGGACTTCCCCGATGTTCAGGACCTGGGGACCGCGCCGGTCCGGCTGCGCCATTGCCACGGGCAGCCCCTTGATCAGGAACGGCCTGCTGCGCGGGCAGGACTCCGGTAGAAGGTGAGACGGAATTTGCCAATCTGGACTTCGCTGCCTGAGCGCAGTTCCACCTTGTCCACGCGATCGTGGTTGACGTAGGTGCCGTTCAGGCTGCCGGTGTCCACCACTTCGAAGCTGTTCGCCGTCCGGCGGAACTCGACGTGCCTACGCGACACGGTGACGTCGTCGAGAAAGATGTCGGCATCGGGGTGCCTGCCGGCCGTGGTGACCTCGGAATCCAGCAGGAACCGGGCCCCGTTGTTCGGGCCGCTGTGGGCTACCAGCAGTGCCGAACCCGCGGGCAGCGCCTCAACAGCGGCACGTTCTTCACGGGAAAGCTGCCGCGCAATTGCCGGCTCATCCGTTACGGGCGGGAGGTGGATCGAAGTGGTCTCCGAAGCTGTTTCCGCGCCAATGCCCTCACGACCATTGGCAGGGTTCAAGTCGTGGCCAACCATGGGTTCCTCCTCTTCCGCTGCAGCACTTGCTCCTGCAATCAACACTTACTTCCGAAACCCGCAATCACGCCGCTGACGTGCGGCGATGTAAAACAAAGCCGTTCGCCGTCATTGCGTCGGGACGCGAAAAACCGGTTAGCTTCAGCCTACCTGCTGTTCGTACTCTGATGCACTGAGGAGGGAGTTTACGGCGTCCGCTTCTGCCAAACGGACTTCCAGGAGCCAGCCATCGCCGTACGAATCACTGTTGATCAGGGCCGAGTCCGTGTCCAGGGACTCGTTGCGGGCCACCACTTCCCCACTGACAGGGGCGTAAATGTCGCTGACGCTTTTGGTCGACTCGACCTCGCCGATGACCTCCCCGGCCTTGACGGCAGTGCCCGGCTCAGGCATCTGGGCGTAGACGACGTCGCCCAGGGCATCCTGTGCGAAATCGGTGATGCCGATGCGGACCACGCCCTCTGCCGTGGGCTCCGAAACCCATTCATGCTCGGCGGTGTAGTACAGGTCTTCGGGAATGTTGCTCATCAGGGGCCTTCCATAGGATCAATCAGCAATGTCACCGGGGCCATAACAACAAGCCGCCGGTGAAAGTATAGGCACATCCGCTTCCGCCTCAAGGGGTTCTGTCATGATGGTGCAATGACAGAACCTACACAGGCACAGCCGGTGAAAAAGACCAACTGGGCGGCCCGGATCATCTTTGGTGTGGTGACACTGGTAATCCTCGTCCTGGCGTACTTCATACTCGCCGCTGTCCTACCGGTCTGGTGGGCCACGACGATCGGCAACCAGGTGCAGGGTGATCTTGGGGCCGGGGTGTGGATGGGCATGTTCTATGGCTTCGTTTTCACACTCCTGCCGCTCATGATTGCCTGGCAGGCGACGCACAGGAAGGTCTCCTGGGCATGGAAGCTCGTGCTGGTCCTGCTGGCAGTCGTTATGGCGACGCCCAACCTCCTCACCGCTGCGATCCTCATCAGCAATTCCGAATCGGCCCACAACGGCCAGCGGATCCTGGGCACCGAGGCCACCTGGTTCCCGCTCTGGACCCAGATCTCAGCTGCAGCCGCGGCAGTCGCCTTTGTTGCCGGCGTCGTGCTGTGGAGGATCTGGCGGCAGCGCGGCCGTAAGGTCAAGGCGTTCAAGAAAGCCGAGGCGGAGCGTACCCTCGCCGCGAAGAACACCGAACGGGACGCGCAGCATACGACGGCGACAACGTCACCAGACAAGGCACGCGAAACTGCCGACGACCATGCCGGCGGCTCCGGTCCGCGCCACTGATCGGTAAAGAGTGTGATCCATGCCTGAACTGCCCGAAGTCGCCGCGCTGGCTTCTTACCTGAACGACCGGCTCAAGGGAGTTGGCATCAGCAAGGTTCAGGTCGCCTCCATCGCTGCCCTTAAAACAGCCGATCCGCCGTATTACGCGTTGGAAGGCCGGACGGCCACCGGGGTGAGCCGTTTTGGAAAGTTCGTCTGTATTGAGGCGGACGGACTGAACTTCGTATTCCACCTGGCCCGCGCCGGCTGGGCCAGGGTTCTCGAATCGCCGTCTCCTGCGCCGCTCAAGCTGGGCAAAGGGCCGATTGCCGCGCGGCTGCGCTTCCGCCCGGCCGACGGCGGGACCGACTGGGGCTTGGACCTCACCGAAGCCGGGACGCACAAGGGGCTCGCACTTTACGTGGTGAATGATCCCCAGGATGTTCCCGGAATTGCCGCGCTGGGGCCGGATCCGTTCGCAGACGGATTCGATCTGGACACCTTCGCCGGCATTCTGGCAGCAGGCGGCCATCAGATCAAAGGTGTGCTCCGCAACCAAAGCCTCATCGCCGGAATAGGCAATGCCTACAGCGACGAGATATTGCACGCCGCCCGGCTCTCCCCGTTCGCCGTCGCCAACAAGCTTGACGCCGTGGCAGTACGCACCTTGTACGAGGCCATCCACGATGTCCTGGGAGCAGCCATCCTCGAGGCCAGCGGCAAACCTCCCAGCCAGCTCAAGGACTCCAAACGCGGCCACATGCGCGTCCACGGCCGCGCGGGCCAGCCCTGCCCGGTATGTGGAGACACTGTGCGGGAGGTGTCCTTTGCGGACTCGGCACTGCAGTACTGCCCCACCTGCCAGACCAACGGCAAGATCCTGGCGGACCGGCGGACTTCAAAGTTCCTGAAGTAAGCCAGTGTGCGCCGGCGTCACCATCCGTCGGAGACCCCGGCCCGCATTTCTGAACCGGTGACCTTCCGGAGGAAAGCGACCTGTTCCACCATGGCCTGCCGGGCCTGTGGCGTGTCCAGGGCAAGCTGGTACTCGTGGCCCACTGATTCGGGCGTGCTTGCGGCGTCGAAGAAAAGGGTGGTCACGTCGACGCCCGCAGTGCTCAGCGCAGTCACCCATTCCTGGTTCTGCTTAAGGAGCGGATCGGCCGGCCCGGTTGAGATGAACGACGGCGGGTAGTCACCGTCCACGTGCTCTGGCAACGCGGCGTACAGGAATTGGTCGTCTTCGAGGAATGACTTTGTCCCGGAGTAGGACCACATCACCGTGCGCATGAAGAATCCAAACGACTCGTTGTCGTATTTCACCGAAGTTGGATCATAGGGGCCACTGAACAGGACCGTGCCGACCACCTGGTCGGGGGCAGCGGCGGCCGGCAGACCGGCCGCGGACGCATAGTCCGGCTGGGCGATCGCCATCGCCGTCTGGGCCGCGATGTGGGCGCCTGCAGAGTCGCCTGCGAGCACAATGCGGTCCGGGTCAACGCGGAACTCTTCGGCGTGTTCCAGGACGTGTGCAATGGCTTGATCCACCTGTTGCACCGGCCGCGGGTAGGTGGCCTCAGGTGCGTGGGTGTATTCGACGTTCACCACGGTGAACCCGTGCGAGGCCAGCACGGGGAGGTAAGTGCGCAACGGTTCCTTTTGCCCGGCGATGAACGCTCCGCCATGCACCCAGAACACCACGGGCAGTGCGGCGCCAGCATCGTCCGGGCGGAAGACGTCCAGCCGACCCTCGGTGGAGGTTTCGTCGTACACCACGTCCAGGTCTGAGTGGATGCCGTCCGGCACGTACTTCGCTGCGGCTTCGGCGTTCTCGAGGCCAGCCGGATCAGGCGCCGAACGCAGCAGCCAAACGCTGGGCCAGGGGCTCACGTTCCAGAAAATCACACCAGCAACAATGACGACGGCGAGGACGCCGGCAATCCAGGCGAGAACACGCCCCACTCTCTTCACGTCATGTGCCCTTCTGTCACGGAGATTACGGCCCGGCCGACGGATCACTGATACGGCACCAAGACTAAAGCCTGGGCCCGCTCTCCGGGAGTCAATTGCTGATGTTTGGGGCAGACTGGTGGCGTGAGCGAAAACAGGTGGGTGCTGCACGTCGACCTCGACCAGTTCATTGCGGCGGTCGAAGTGCTCCGCCGGCCGGAGCTTGCGGGCAAGCCGATCATTGTCGGCGGCCGGGGCGACCCCACGGAACGCGCTGTGGTGTCAACGGCGTCCTACGAAGCCAGGGCTTTCGGCGTCGGGTCCGGAATGCCTTTACGCATTGCCGCCCGGAAAGTGCCTGACGCTGTGATCCTTCCTGTGGACCAGGAGGCGTACCTCGCCGTGTCTGAGACGGTGATGGCTACCTTGCGCGAGCAGCCCGGCGCCACGGTTCAGGTGCTGGGTTGGGATGAAGCCTTTGTCGGAATTGCTGCGAAGGACCCGGAGGCTTACGCACGGCAACTGCAGGCCGCTGTTTTGGAGCGAACGCAGCTGCATTGCAGCGTGGGGATCGGGGACACCCTGGTGCGGGCCAAGGTAGCCACCGGTTTCGGTAAGCCGGCCGGAGTCTTCCGGCTCAATGCCGGGAACTGGCTCGAGGTCATGGGCAGCCGGCCCACCAAGGAGCTGTGGGGCGTCGGAAACAAGGTGTCCGGCCGGCTGGCCAAGCTCGGCATAACCACAGTCGCCGAGCTTGCCGCGTCCAACCCCCAGGACCTGGTCCCGGAATTCGGACCAAAAATGGGCCCCTGGTACGCGGAGCTCGGACGCGGGGACGGCGCCAGCATCGTGGACGACACCCCCTGGGTTACCCGCGGGCACAGCCGGGAGACCACCTTCCAGCAGGACCTGACCGAGCCGGCCCAGGTGGAGGACGCCGTAAAGGATCTGGCAGCGCGTGTCCTGGAGGACGTTGTGGCCGAAGGCCGGCCTGTGATCGGGCTGACCCTCAAGGTCCGGTACGCGCCGTTTGTCACCAAAACCCACGCGCGGAAGATTGCCAGGACCTTCGAGCGGAGCGAAATCCTCGCCCAGGCCCTGGACCTCACGGCCGCGATCGAAGCGGACCGTCCCATCCGGCTCCTGGGGCTGCGTGCCGAAATGGCCATGCCCGAGGACGCCCGAAAGGGACACACTCCAACGCGCGGCGGCTGGTGACGCGACAGTGCCGTTACGGCCGCTTGGCCACGGCAGGAGCGTGGGAGGCGACGTCACACAACGCCATGGCATCCGGATCCGGACAGGCAACGCCCTACCCTAGTCAGGTGACTTTGACTAAACTCCGTACCGCCGCCGCGAGCTCACTCGCCGCCGCAGGTCTGCTCATTACCCTGGCCGCCTGTTCCGCGCCGGCCACCAGCCAGCCATACGATTCTGCCGCCCCGACCACCGCGTCCTCCGCCTCCTCCGCCTCCGCCTCTGCCTCCGAGCCTTGCGCCGGCGTGCTGGTCTCTGTTGATTCCAGTGCCCTGAAGCAGGGCGGCACCGACTCCGCGCCCGTCTGCGTGCCGGTGGATGCCACCACCCCCGCGTCCAAGGTGCTGGCCGATGCCAAGGTGGAAACTGAAGGCACCACCGCCTACCCCACAGAGCTGGTATGCCGGGTCAACGGCGTCCCCGCTGCCGACGTCGACATCGCCCACAAGGGCGGCACCTACCGCGAGGAATGCAAGGACATGCCCGCGGCCTTCGCCTACTGGTCGCTCTGGGTAAAGCCCGCCGCCGGTGAATGGGGTTATGCCCAGGAAGGCCTTGCCACCTTGCAGGTTTCCCCGGGCGACAGCCTGGAACTGCTCTACACGGTTGACGGCGCGCCGGCCGCACCGACGGCGTGACCTTTCGGCCCGCGCCGTTACGCGCAGCGGCGGCTCTCGCCGTCGTCTTCATCGCGGCGCGGGTCATCTACCGCATCCTTTTCAACGGGGCGGGCGTCGGTGACACGCTCCTGTTCAACCTGCCGCCGGTACGGCTGCCCGGGCCCTTTGCCCATGTGGCGGTCCTTGGCCCGGTAACGGCAGAAGGACTGGGGCAGGCCGCACTGTCCGCCCTGCCGATTGCCGGCATGATCCTGGGCTTTGGCCTGCTCAACTCCGTGGTGGACGTGGCCCGCGGTTTTGTGGTCCTGGCCCGCGGCGGTCCCCTGCAGGGCATCGCCCGGATGCTCGTGGTGGCCTGGGCGGCGTTGCCCGCACTGTATGACGCTGTGCGTGCCGTGCGCCTGGCCTTTCGATTGCGCGGTGAACGGTTCGGACCCCGGGCGCTTGTTCCCGTGCTGGAGCGCACCCTGGAACACGCCGCCCGGGTGGCCGCGGCCTTGGAATTGCGCGGCTTTGGAAGCCGGACATCACAACAATCCGACGGCGGCCTGCGCCTCACGCACGGCAACTCAGCGCCGCTTCTGGTCCGGAATGCGCAATTCCGGATCGCCGATGCGCAAGTGCGCGTAGCAGAGTTTGCGCCGCCGCCCGGGTCAGTTTCGGTCATCACAGGCGCCACGGGGTCCGGCAAATCCACAATCCTGAGAGGACTCGCCGGGCTGCTCTCCCACGTGGACGGTGGAGAAATCGCTGGCACGGTGCGCGTTGCAGGGATGGACCGGGCCATCACGCCACCGCGCGATACCGCCCGCTTCGTCGGCGTCGTCTTACAGAATCCCCGGGCCGCGTTTGCCACCACCCGGGTCCGCGACGAAATCGGCCTCGCGCTCGAACTGCGCGGCGTGACGCCTGCGGCCAGAATGGCCCGGGTATCGGAGGTCGCAGAACGTATCGGCGTCACGGCGCTGCTGGACCGCGATGTCAGTACCCTCTCGGCTGGTGAGGCAACACTCGTGGCGATCGCTGCTGCCGTAGTGCAACATCCGGTGCTGCTCCTTGCTGACGAGCCGCTGGCCGACCTTGACACCGCAGCGCGCGAACGCGTCATCTCCGTGCTCAGCGCCCTCGCCCGGGTAGCCGGTGTTTGCGTCATCGTGGCGGAGCACCGGGCCGAAGCCCTGGTGACCGTTGCTGACGCCTGGTGGAGCATCGACGACGGCGCCCTGGTACCAAGCGCCGCGCCATCCGTTTCGGTTCCGGTGGCTGCCCATCCGGCTCCCGGACGGCCAACCGAACAGGCACCCGTGCTGACCGCAGCGAACCTCTCCGTGCACCGCAAGGGGAAGCCACTGGTGCACGACGCATCCGTGACACTGCACAGGGGTGAAGTGGTGGCACTGGTGGGGCCTAATGGCGCCGGAAAGTCATCCCTTCTGGTGGAGCTGGCCCTCGACGGCGGCCGCGTAGCCCTCGTCCCGGACGCTTCCGATGACCTCTTCACCAGGGACACCGTCGCGGCAGAGCTCCGCGCCGCAGACCGGCGGCAGGCACGCGCGTCCCGGCGCCTGGATCCACGGGCTACAGAATCGGAGCCCGCTGAAGCACGCCTCGCCCGCCTGCGCGGAGGCGTCGGGATGCCCCTTGGAGAACATCCCCGGGACCTTTCTGCCGGCGAGCGCAGGATCCTTGCCATCGCGCTGCAGACCATCGACGATCCGGAAGTGCTCCTGATCGATGAACCCACCCGCGGACTGGATCCTGCGGCGCGCACGGCAGTCTCGGCTGCGCTGCTGGCCGCAGCTGACGCGGGCACGGCCGTCCTGATCGCCACCCATGACCTCGATTTTGCGCACAGCCTGGGGGCCCGGATCCTTCCCATGCGTGACGGCATTGCACCCGCGGCTGTGCCCGAGGCTTTGGATGCAGCACCTGTCCACCAGTCACTGCCCCTGAATACTTCACGCTGGCAGGCCGCAGACGCTGTTGCACCACAACATACAGTCGGTCACGAAGACGTTTCAGTTACTAAGCCGCGCAGGATCCGACTACCCCGAACTGCGGAACTGATCGTCCTGGCGGCAGCGAACCTCCTGGCTTTGGGTGCCTTCTGCTGGCCACTGCTGGCGGCGGCGTTCCCGCAGGACGCCGCCGCAGCAGTCCCCTACGTGGCATTGGCTATCGCTCCCCTGGCCGCCGTCGCCATCGCCGTATCGCTGGACGGCTCTGTCCGCTCCGCGCACACCGTGGCGTTGCTCGGCGTCCTGGCCGCAGTCGGTTCGGCGGTGCGGGTGGCGAGTACCGGCGTCGGGGGCGTTGAAGCGGTGTTCATTCTGCTGATCCTGGCCGGCCGGGCCTATGGTGCCCAATTTGGTTTGCTGCTGGGGGCAGCCACCATCGCACTGTCCAGCGCATTGTGGGGTGGAATCGGCCCGTGGACGCCGTTCCAGATCTTCGCGTGCGCGTGGGTGGGCGCCGGGGCAGGGCTGCTCCCCCACCGGGTGCGGGGGAAGGCCGAGCTGTGGATGCTGTGCGGTTATGGCGTGGTGGCGTCCTACCTGTTCGGCCTGCTCACCAACCTGTGGTTCTGGCCGTTCGCCGTGGGTGCGGGTACGGGCATCTCCTATGTTGCGGGCGCGCCGCTGGGCACCAATCTCAGCAGCTTCCTGCTCTACTCACTATTGACCTCGACGGCGGGATGGGACACCTTGCGTGCCATCACCACGATCGTGGGCATCTGCCTGGTGGGTCGGGCCATCCTGGCCGCGTTCCGCCGGGTGAAGCCGGTATACAGCAACGGCGGGCAGGGCACTGTGGCCCTACCCGCCGTCGTCCCTGAAATGGAACGGATCAGGCGTTAGTTTTGCGTTTGAGCCAACCCCACACGGCGGTGGCTACAAACAGGATCAGGCCGAGGAAAGCCAGCCAGAGCAGGCCCTTCACAACGAACCCGAGGATCGAAAGGGCAAGCCAGATAACAAGTAGCGCAATGATGATCTTCATAGTGGAACCCTAGGCCCTGTTCCTGCCTGAACAGGCACCAGGGCCCACCACCATGGTGCAGATCACAGGCTGGCTCACACCTTGAAGTACTTCGCCTCCGGGTGGTGGAACACGAACGCGTCGGTGGATTGTTCGGGGTGCAGCATGAGTTCATCGCTGAGGACCACGCCCATCCGCTCCGGCTTCAGCAGTTCGGTCACCTTGCGGCGGTCCTCCATGTCCGGGCACGCAGGGTACCCGAGTGAGAACCGGGCGCCACGGTAGTCAAGCTTGAAGTACCCTGCCGTGTCTTCGGGCTCCTCGGCAGCGAAGCCCAGCTCCTTTCGGATGCGCGCGTGCCAGAACTCCGCGAGCGCTTCGGTGAGCTGCATGACCAGGCCGTTGAGCTCGTAGTAGTCGCGGTACTGGTTGGCGTCGAACATTTTGGAGGTGAACTCTTCGATCTTCGAACCGGCGGTGACCAGCTGTACCGGCAGGACGTCAATCTGCCCCGATTCGCGGGACTTCACAAAGTCGGCCAGGCACAGGTGCCGGTCGCGGCGCTGGCGTGGAAAATCGAAACGCAGGCGGTCGGTGCCGATCGGGCCGCCTGACCCACCGTCCGGGGCGAGCAGCCCCGGCGTGCCCAGTACGCCGTCGGGGTCTTCACCGTGGTGCAGAACCACCACCTGTTCCCCCTCGGAGACCACCGGGAAGTAGCCGAAAGCGACGGACGCATCAAGCATTCCCTCAGCGAGGATCCGGTCCAGCCAGTACCGCAGGCGCGGGCGGCCCTCGCGTTCCACCAGTTCCTCATAGGAGGCGCCGTCCTCACCGCGGCCGGGCTTGAGGCCCCACTGGCCCATGAACGTCGCCCGCTCGTCCAGGAAGGCGGCGAAGTCGTGGAGTGCAACGCCGCGCACAATGCGGGTGCCCCAGAACGGCGGCGTAGGTACAGCGTTGTCGGCGACGACGTCGGAGCGTCCGGGCATTGCCTCGGGCTCGGTCACCGTGAACTTCGCGCCTCCCTTGTGGATGCGCTTCTTCAGAGGCGGCAGGCCGACGTCGTCCGGGGATTCACCGCGGGCAACCCGCACCAGCGGTTCCATGAGCGCCAGGCCCTCGAAGGCGTCCTTGGCGTAGCGGACGACGCCGTCGAACTGCTCTGCCAGGTCCTGCTCCACGTAGGCGCGGGTCAGGGCAGCGCCGCCGAGGATGATGGGCCATTTCTTCGCCAGGCCGCGGGACTGCAGCTCCGCGAGGTTCTCCTTCATCACCACCGTGGACTTCACCAGCAGGCCGGACATGCCGATCACGTCGGCGTCGTGCTCCTCGGCTGCGGCCATGATCTCGGCGATGCCCTGCTTGATGCCGATGTTGATGACTTTGTAGCCGTTGTTGGTGAGGATGATGTCCACCAGGTTCTTGCCGATGTCATGCACGTCGCCGCGCACGGTGGCAATCACCATGGTGCCCTTGCCGGAGGAATCCGACTTCTCCATGTGCGGCTCGAGCAGGGCCACGGCGTTCTTCATCACCTCGGCGGACTGCAGCACGAACGGCAGCTGCATCTCGCCGGCGCCGAAGCGTTCGCCCACCACCTTCATGCCCTCGAGCAGGTAGTCGTTAATGATGCCGAGCGGGGTCATGCCTTCGGAGCGCGCCAGGTCCAGGTCCGCTTCGAGGCCCTTGCCCTCGCCGTCGATGATGCGCCGTTCCAGGCGCGCGCCGGTGGGCAGCGCGGCGAGTTCGGCGGCGCGCTGGTCCTTGAGGGCCGCGGTGTCGACGCCGGCGAACATGTCCAGCATGATGGCCAGGGGGTCGTACGTGGTGTTGCCGTCGGCGTCGTATTCGCGGCGGTCATAGACGAGGTCCAGTGCCACCTTGCGCTGATCCTCCGGCAGCGAAGCGAGCGGGACGATCTTGGCGGCGTCGATGATGCCGCTGGTGAGGCCCGCCTGGACGGCTTCGTGCAGGAACACCGAGTTCAGGACCATGCGTGCTGCCGGATTCAGGCCGAAGGAGACGTTGGAGACGCCGAGGGTGGTGTTGATGCCGGGGTACTTCGCGCTGATCTGGCGGATGGCCTCGATGGTTTCGATGCCGTCCCGGCGGGTTTCCTCCTGACCCGTGGCGACCGGGAAGGTCAGGCAGTCGACGATGATGTCCTCAACCCGCATGCCCCATTCGTCTATCAGGGCGTCAACGAGGCGGGAGGCGATGGCCACCTTGCCCTCCGTGGTGCGTGCCTGGCCGTGCTCATCGATGGTCAGGGCGATCACGGCGGTACCGTGTTCCTTCACCAGCGGCATGATGCGCGCGAAGCGACTGTCCGGGCCGTCGCCGTCCTCATAGTTGACGGAGTTGACCACCGGGCGGCCGCCGATGAGTTCCAGCCCGGCCTGGAGCACTGCCGGTTCGGTGGAGTCCATGACCAGCGGGAGCGTGGAGGCCGACGCGAAACGGGAGACGATCTCCTTCATGTCGGCCACGCCGTCGCGCCCCACATAGTCGATGCACACGTCCAGCAGGTTCGCGCCAACCCGGACCTGGCTACGGGCAATATCGACGCAATCGTCCCAGCGCTCTTCGAGCATCGCCTGGCGGAACGCCTTCGAACCGTTCGCGTTGGTGCGCTCACCAATGGCGAGGTAGGAGAGCTCCTGGTCGAAATTCACGTGATGGTAAAGGGACGCGACGCCGGGCTCCCGCTCGGTGGGGACGCGCTTGGTGGTTCCCCCCGTCTTTTTGGTGCGGAAGGGCGCAAGGCGTTCGACGACGGCGGCCAGGTGTTCCGGCGTCGTACCGCAACAGCCGCCCACCAGGCCCAGGCCGAATTCGCGGACGAACTGTTCGTGGGCGATGGCGAGCTCGGAGGGCGAGAGCGGATAGTGCGCGCCGTTCGGGCCAAGGACGGGCAGGCCGGCGTTGGGCATGCAGGCGATGGCCACGGAGGACTGCTTGGAGAGGTGGCGGAGGTGCTCGCTCATCTCGTCCGGGCCGGTGGCGCAGTTCAGGCCGATGGCGTCGACGCCGAGCGGCTCGAGCGCGGTGAGTGCTGCGCCGATCTCGGAACCCATCAGCATGGTGCCGGTGGTCTCCACCGTCACCTCGACGAAGATGGGGAGCCGGATGCCGCGGGTAACGATGGCCTGCTTGCAGCCGTTGACGGCGGCTTTGGTCTGCAGGAGGTCCTGGCTGGTTTCGATGAGGAAGGCGTCTGCTCCCCCGTCGATGAGGCCCTCGGCCTGCAGGGCGAAGGTCTGCTTGAGGTAGTCGTAGCTGGTGTGGCCGAGGCTGGGGAGCTTGGTGCCGGGGCCCATGGAGCCGAGGACCCAGCGCATCCGGCCGTCCGTTGCCTCTGCGGCTTCCGCGCGTTCCCGGGCAATTTTGGCGCCCTTCAGTGCCAATTCTGTGATCCGGTCATCGATGCCGTAATCGGACAGGTTGGACCAGTTGGCTCCGAAGGTATTGGTCTCGACGGCATCGATGCCCACCGCGAAGTACGCGTCATGGATCTGCGCGATGACGTCCGGGCGAGTGTCATTGAGGATCTCGTTGCAGCCCTCCAGGCCCTGGAAATCATCCTCGAGCGACAGCTCGTGTCCCTGCAGCATGGTGCCCATGGCACCGTCGGCAATGACGACTCGCTGGTTCACCGCATCCAGCAGCTCCTGGGCGCGGGCGGGGCGAGGGACAGAGTCAATATCGAGCGCAAAACGAGGCATCTAAACAGGTTACGTGTGGGGGCCATTACGTTGCGCTGTGTGTCTGAGTGCTACGGGGGCGCGCACAGACCAGCGGCAGGTGCCCGAGGTGTCATCTCCTAAGTTGTGCCGTCGTCGCTGAGGAGGAAATTTTTGGAGCCGCGTGGCGGGCGTGGGGTTACCGGCGTGCATCAACGGGACGAGGCATTCGATCGCCAACTGAGATCCGCAGTTTGTAACGAAGTTGGTGGTGGGCGCAGGCCAACGCGATGAAGCGCACGCCCTGGGTTCGTAAATCGCGACAGGGAAGAATTACCCGGCAGAACTGGCTGGTGAATATATCGGAGAGGCAAAGCTAGACAGAAGGCAGCGGCTATATCTAAGGATGGTAGGCCGCACGCACCTTGAGTACCGGCTAGTGGCCTTTCCCCCGGGCTCATGATTCTGTTGGTTGTACTTCTGGTTGCTCTGAATCACGAGTCTGCACCACTGGAGCCCGCCTGGGGGAACGTTGCAGAGTGGGCAGGTGTCGTCGTGACGTTCTTTGGTTTGTCGGAGCAATTGCAGCGCTTCGCATACAACGGACGTCAGTCGAGATCCAGGATGAACAGCGGCGAGACTCAGTGCAGAAAAAATCTACTGCTGATTTTGCAAGGCAGGTCCGAGGGAAAGCGATCGTATCGCGATAGTTGGAGCACGAGGCCAGGGTCGGAGAGAGGAACGCGAGAAGTTTGCTCGGTCAGTTGGACTTCAAGTGAGAGCCGAACATCAACGCGCTTTGCCTGGGCTTCAAAGGCCAAGTGACGGTCAACTGGCTCTGAGCGTGAGAGCATTTTTCCATGAGCAGATGGACGAATCAATCTCGAGGATAGGAGAGAACAAGTTCGGAGCACCCGGCTTGCGGCAAGAGCTCGCATGGAGAGTGACGGGAGACGGCCAGTTTCGGGCGATGACAACGAGGCACTGAAGTGGTTGATCCCAAGAGTTGGTGGTGTTGAGTTCTCCGATCCGAAAGGTATCCGCTAGCGAATTAGTGGCGATAAGGAACTGGAAGAGTTGCCTGCCGAAGACTCGTCCAAAAATATTGGCAACTAGTTGTTCCTCAGGACGGCCAACCCTTGCGTCGCGGTAAAACGGTGCCCGTTGCTCACCGGGTAAGTACCCACAACGTCGGAAGCATGCACGTCGTCAAACACAAAGACCGGCTTCCCGGCACACAATCCAATGGCCATGCAACCAAGCTCGTCTCCCTGTATTAGTTAGAAGAGGACAAGACACCGCCGTGATTGGCGAACCGTTCAGCGTGTCCCGGAGCACCGTGGGCCACTCGTCCAGTAGATGTCGGGAATGATGATCACTGCTCGAAGATGAACGTCTGTCTTGGCAGTGACAGTTCCGCCACACATCGAACAAACCCCGATACTCTAAGGTACTTATATGGCTGGCAAGCAGTTGAAGACGATGTTCCGCGCTTTCCACACTCGCGATGAGCTTGCCTTTAGGCGTGCCGCGATGGAGATCATTGAGGAAGAAAAAAGCAAACATCATCATGCGCTCGCTCGAGACCTTCAGTCCTTGCTTGCGGTGGGGGGTGCCACTGCGGATGTCGCCGCAACCGTCATCCTCCCTGAACCTCCAATGGATAGAGAGGGTGAGTGGCCACTCGCCGATCTACGGCATCCGCAAAAGCTCATTGAAGAGCTTGTACTGTCGCCCCAACTCGCTAATTCTCTGTATGGAGCCGCGGCCGAGGTGAAGCAGTGGACACTGCTCGGCTCTGCAGGGATTCCAAAGCGACAACGGTTTTTATTCACGGGCCCCCCAGGTTGCGGAAAAACCACCGCCGCTGAGGGTATCGCCGCCGAGCTCGGTTGGCCCTTCCTGCTTGTACGACTAGACGCCGTTGTATCTTCCTACCTTGGCGAAACCGCAAGCAACCTGCGCCGAATCTTTGAATACGCCGACAGAGCTCCCTTGGTGGTTTTGTTCGATGAGTTCGATGCCTTGGGCAGATCCCGCAATGATGGTTCAGAACATGGAGAGATGAAGCGAGTTGTTACTTCGTTTCTGCAGATGACCGACAGGTATTCTGGTCCAAGCCTTATTCTCGCGGCAACGAATCATGCTGACCTACTGGATTCAGCTCTATGGCGCAGGTTTGATGAAGTACTGACATTCAACTTGCCTACCGTTCACGAAATAAGGCGACTTCTGCGACTTAGACTACGCCCGGTAAAGCATCCAGGACTTGATATCGACCCTCTAGCAAGATCTCTGCGCGGGCTACCGCATGCCGCTGTGGAAAAATTTGTGTGGGATGCTCGCCGAAATGCGCTTTTATCTGGGCGTGAACATTTGAATGACGAGGACGTCAGCACTGCGCTGGAAGCAGTGAAGAATCGACCCTGGTAAGGACCGCATTGCCCGAGCATCTTAAACTTCCCAACCCACTGGAATCCAACTCACGCCGATCCAGTCCACCCGATCGGTCCCCAAGAGAAGCCCGGCACCCCAATATTCACGGCCCTTCACTCTCGGCCAGCCTCAAAGCGGCGACTCAAGGAAGAAAGCTACCGCGTAACGTCGATCCTGACTTAGTCTTCAAGGTCCGAGCCACTGGGCGACCGGTCGACAGCTCAACAGCTGCACGGGGACTGCAATTTCTAGGTGAGACCGTCGACTTTACGTACTTCTACCTTGTTAGCGACGACGGCGTTGCGCTTCAGAAAGCGATTGACCAATATTCCCGGACGGGCGACCTCCGGAGCTTGCTGGATATGTTCAACGACATTGAGCGGTACGGGCGCGAAGATCGTATGGGTCCAGGGCTCCTTGATTTGAGCTCTAGTGGGCCATTCACGGTAGACATCAAGATTTGGCCATCGGCTAGTCGGGAGGAGGCCCTCCGGAGATTTGAGGTTGTCAAGGCCGTCATCTTGAAGGGAGGCGGCCATATCCTCCTTCAGGACGTCACCCCCGCGCGTACAGTAATCCGAGTAAGCATGACTCAGACGTTGCTTAGTGAGATCCTGGAAGTAAGCGTGGTCGAGCGCGTGCGCACGCCACCGGTTCCGTTCTTAGACTTCAGCGATTGGTACCACGCGTCAGCTGATGATCTGACGCGGGAACTAATTCCAAGTGCAGCGGTCGGTGTGTTAGACGATCACCCAGCGACAGGGCATCCTCTACTCAAGGATCTCGTCACAGTTACGAACATCGCGGAAGACGGTTTTGTCTGGAGCGACCCTACTCACCACGGCACAGAGGTGGTGGGTCGCGTCCTATTTCCCCATTTGGAGGAACAACTCCGAGACGGCGTCCCGATTTCGGCACATGGTTTAGTGCATGTCGCGAGGATCATGCACACCGATCCTACGGCGCACACTCCTGGACACCCAGTTTTCGCTGGGAGCTATACGGAGGCTGACCTTGTCGAGCGTGCGATAAAGACTCTGCACACAAAGCACGGGGTACGAATTTTTAATCTAAGTATCGGCTATTCGGAACCCTTCAATGCAGTCCACGTCGAGGAACTGACTGAGACGCTGGATCGCCTTTCCCGAGATCTAGACGTAGTCATTGTCGTACCTACGGGAAATATACCTGTCTCAATTGATGGGACGCTCTCATCCGGTCACCACATCAGGGATCATTATCCTGAGTATCTGGCCCACGAAGATCATAGGTTAAGTGAGCCTGGACCTGCCGCCCTGGCAGTTACAGTTGGCTCGATTGCTCACAGTGATGCAGCGGCCGAGCTAAATCCGGCCCGCTTTAGTTGGGAGGCAATCGCCGGAGTCGGAGCAGTTTCACCGTTTAGTCGGAGCGGCCCCGGCCTTGGATCTGGGGCGTCGCGGCGCAACAAACCCGATTTCGTACATGCCGGCGGAAATTCTGTCATAAACGACACTGGGCGTGTGGTCCCCGACGAACCTGGGGCGAGTGTAATTAGCACCGCCATGGATACGAGTGGACGCCTCTTCAGGGCATGCAACGGTACTAGCTTCGCTGCCCCCGCCGTGGCGCGGGCAGCTGCGGACATTCTCCATGCATATCCCAACGCTTCCGCTAACCTCGTGCGGGCTCTGCTTGCGCTCGGGTCGCGTTTGCCGGCTGCCGCCAAGGACACCCAAAGTGATACAACTCGGACGGTTCGATACGGGATGGGGGTACCGAACTCCGAAGAGTCCATCCTGAGTACGACATCCAAAGTCACGATGCTATATGACGGATCAATGCCTACTGAGGCTGTGCGATTGCACCCCATCCCGATTCCTACGGAGTTCAGATCTGGGAAACGAGAACGTTCCATCACTGTCACACTGGCGTTCGATCCTCCTGTTAGGAGTAAGCGCCGAGAGTATCTAGCGGGTGCGATGTCATTCGGCCTGTATCGCAACTTGGACCCGGCAGAGCTTCTCGAAACTCTCCAATCCCAAGTTGACGCAAGTACGGACCTCATTCGGGACAGTCGTCACCTCAAACTGGAGCCATCTCAGCAGATTTTTACCAGCAGCACCCTAATGAAGAGATCATGGTGGCGTAAAGCTTCATTTACCGACGATGCCGATACGTTTTACGTTGCCGTGACTCATAAGGCTGCTTCCTGGGCTCGGAACACCGACGACTACCGGCAACAACGCTACGCCCTCACGGTGACCCTCACGGACAAAGAGCTGGGCTCGATCGATCTCTACACGCTTGTATCTAACCGACTCCAACTAACCGATCGCGTGCGGGTTTAGCGGTGACCGCGCCGTACATCAGCAAAAGCCTATGGCGACGATAAGAGCGCACCCGTACCAGCGCAATACCGGACGGATTATCCTGTCGAACCCTGGGTATTCTGCCCCGTATGAAACGGATTAGCGGCGCCGAAGACATCCGCCGCAGGAGCCGCTAACTGCGCCTCGTACAGCCGCGCGTAAACCCCGCCGGCAAGCAATGAGGCGTTCGTGCCCTGCTCCACGACCTGGCCGGCTTCCATCACCAGGATGAGGTCGGCGTCGCGGATGGTGGACTGGCGGTGGGTGATCACGAAGCCCGTCCGGTCCGATCGCAGTGCACTCATCGCCTTCTGCACCAGCACCTCGGTCCGGGTATCCACCGCGGACGTCGCGTCAGAGTCAGCAGAAGGCCGGGCTGGGAACGCCCTGGCGACGGTCAGCAGCTGCTTCTCCCCCGCAGACATGTTCGCGCCCTCGTCGTCCAGCACCGTGTCGTACCCATCAGGCAGTGAACGCACAACCGGTCCACGTAGGTCGCCCGAGCCGCTTCCCAGCACCTCCTCGGAGGTAGCCGAGGGCCGGCCGTACGCAATTGTCCCGGATGGTCCCGCCGAACAGCCACGCAGCCTGCAGCACCATCCCCAGCCGTAAGCGCAGCTCCCGCCGCGGCACCGAGATG
The DNA here is from genome assembly GCF_055361265.1 of Pseudarthrobacter sp. TRD_SC_9. Taxonomy (NCBI): domain Bacteria; kingdom Bacillati; phylum Actinomycetota; class Actinomycetes; order Micrococcales; family Micrococcaceae; genus Pseudarthrobacter; species Pseudarthrobacter sp. TRD_SC_9. Next base: position 1,627,189 of record NZ_CM143956.1, on the reverse strand, counting down.
ACGTCGACGCAGTCGAACGTTATTCGCCCGGCGTCCGGCTCACAGAACCGCATCATCAGGTTCACCAGCATGGTCTTGCACGCCCCGGTGCGCCCCACGATTGCCTCCGTCTGCCCGGCTCCGCCACCACGAAAGCACGGAAATCAATGGCTTCTCCGCAAGTATGGGAACGAGAACTCCAGCCACCCCCGCCCGAACACCGGACCGGTAGAAGGCGCAGGCTTCTCAGGTTCCTTGTCTTCGTCCAGCAGCGAGAATACCCGCTCGACGGACGCCACCCCGGACTGCAGCACGTTCGCCACGGACCCGAGCTGCGCCAGCGGCATAGTGAACTGCCGCGAGTACTGGATGAACGCCTGGACGTCGCCCAACTGCATCGCCCCGGATGCCACCTGGAGCCCGCCCACCACGGCGATTCCCACGTACACCAGGTTTCCGATGAACGTCATGGCCGGCATGATCAGCCCGGAAATGAAACTGCGCGCCGAAGCTCGCCTGGTACAGCTCCGCGTTCTGCCGGAACCGCTCCTCCACCTCGCGCTCCCGGCCGAACACCTTCACCAGCGCATGCCCGGTGTACGTCTCCTCGATCTGCCCGTTCAGCTCCCAGTGTGCTTCGACTCCGCAGGTACAGAAACGCCAGGGATTGACCCAGGTGAAAACCCAGGACGGTGGCCCGCAAAAGAGGGCTCTCCCCCGGGCACCGTCTCATGTTCAAATAGGAGGGTTGAAGCGGCTGCCCGAGTCCGACCACGGCCTCGGCCACATGGAAGGAAGCACATGACCGACCCCCAAGAACACCCCCCGGTGCCCACCCCAGGAAGTGCCCAAGGCCTCGACAGCAAGGTTGAAGGCGGGTGTCCGGTGGCGCATGGCAGCGTTACCTCGCACGGCAGCGAGAGTGAAAACCCAGCGATCGACTCGCCGCAGCCTAAGGGGCACCGGCCGCGGACCGTCGCGGATTGGTGGCCCAACCAGCTGGACCTCTCGGTGCTTCACGCCCACCACCCGGCGGGCAACCCGCTCGGCCCCGGCTTTAGCTACCGGGAGGAATTCCAGAAGCTCGACGTCGAAGCGCTCAAGCAGGATATTACCCAGGTCCTCACCACGTCCCAGGACTGGTGGCCTGCTGACTTCGGCCACTATGGCGGCCTGATGATTCGGCTGAGCTGGCACGCCGCCGGCACCTACCGCGTCCAGGACGGCCGCGGCGGTGCAGGGGACGGCAGCCAGCGGTTCGCGCCGCTCAACAGCTGGCCGGACAACGCCAACCTCGACAAGGCCCGCCGTCTGCTGTGGCCCGTCAAGCAGAAGTACGGCCAGAAGCTCTCCTGGGCCGACCTGCTCGTCCTCGCGGGAAACGTCTCCCTCGAGTCGATGGGCTTCAAGACCTTTGGCTTCGCCTTCGGCCGCGAGGACGTGTGGGAACCCGAGGAGATTTTCTGGGGCCCGGAAGACGCCTGGCTCGGCGACGAACGCTACATCGGTGAAGGCCAGATGTCGGAGGACGTCGGCTCCACTGAGATGGGCCTGATCTACGTCAACCCCGAAGGTCCAATGGGCAACCCGGATCCCAAGCTCGCGGCAGCGTTCATCCGCGAGACGTTCAAGCGTATGGCGATGAACGACGAAGAGACCTTCGCGCTGATCGCAGGAGGCCACACGTTCGGCAAAACCCATGGCGCCGGTGACGCCGACGCGCACGTCGGCCCCGAACCGGAGGGCGCCAATCTCGAGAACCAGGGGCTGGGCTGGCTCAGCACCTACGGCAGCGGCAAGGGTGCGGACACCATCACCTCCGGCCTCGAGGTCACCTGGACGGACCGGCCCACCCAGTGGAGCAACCGCTTCCTGGAAATACTGTTCGAGTACGAGTGGGAGCAGGTCAAGAGCCCCGCCGGCGCGCACCAGTGGGTGGCTAAGGACGCCCCGGAGATCATTCCGGACGCGCATGACCCGCAGAAGAAGCACCGGCCCACCATGCTGACCACCGACCTGTCGCTGCGTTTCGACCCTGTCTATGAGGAAATCGGGCGGCGCTTCCTGAAGAACCCGGATGAATTCCAGCTCGCCTTCGCCAAGGCCTGGTACAAGCTGCTGCACCGCGACATGGGACCTGTGGGCCCACACATGCTCGGGCCTTGGGTTCCCGAAGCTCAGCTCTGGCAGGATCCGGTTCCCGCGGTGGACCACGAGTTGATTGGCGAGGAGGACATCGCTTCGCTGAAGGCATCACTTTTGGACTCGGGCCTGTCCGTCTCACAGCTGGCAACCACCGCTTGGGCTTCCGCGTCCACCTTCCGCAAGACCGACCGCCGCGGCGGGGCCAACGGCGCACGGATCCGGCTGGAGCCGCAGACCGGCTGGGAGGTCAATGAACCCGAGCAACTTTCGACGGCGTTGCAGGCGCTTGAGAGCGTGCAGCAGCAATTCAACGCTGCCCAGGCCGGAGGCAAGAAGGTCTCGCTGGCTGACCTGATCGTTCTTGGCGGCTGCGCCGCGGTGGAGAAGGCGGCGCGGGACGCCGGGTTCTCCGTCACCGTGCCGTTCCGCCCGGGCCGCACCGATGCCGCCCAGGACCAGACCGACGTCGAACAGTTCCAGTACCTGAAGCCGCGGGCTGACGGGTTCCGTAACTACGTGCGCCCCGGCGAGAAGCTACAGCCGGAGACTCTCATGCTGGACAAGGCGTACATGCTGGACCTGTCGGCGCCGGAGATGACAGCACTGGTCGGCGGCATGCGCGCCCTCGGCACCAATGTCGGGGGCTCCAATTACGGCGTCCTCACCGACAGGCCCCAGGTGCTGACCAACGACTTCTTCGTCAACCTTCTCTCCCCTGGCACCCAGTGGAAAGCGTCGGAGGCGGACGAGAACGTCTATGAGATCAGGGACGTTTCCACCGGCGAACTGAAGTGGACCGCCACCCCGGTGGACCTGGTCTTCGGCTCCAACTCCCAGCTCCGTGCGTTGGCCGAGGTCTATGCCAGCGAGGACGGCAGGGAGAAGTTCGTCAACGACTTCGTGGCTGCTTGGGTGAAGGTCATGGAGCTGGACCGCTTCGACCTGCGCTGACGGATGCTCCGGGCCGGCTGCAGGCTGGCCGGCCCGGAGTGATTCGCCGCGCGAGTCCCCCCGTTGACAGCCTCTGAGCACAAGATTGGTCGGGCTTACCGTAAAGCACCCCGCTCGTTCCTGCGTGAGCCGATAACATCCTTCGCAGCTGGTATGGCCGAGGCTGGGGAGCTTGATGCCCGGCCCCATCGGGCCGAGGACCCACCGCATACGGCCGTCGTTTTCCTCCGCCGCTTCAGCGCGTTCGGGCAATCTGGGCGCCCTTCAGTGCCAGTTCTGCGATCGGGTCATCAATGCTGTAATCGGAGAGGTTGGACCAGTTGGCGCCAGACGTATTGGTCTCGACGGCGTCGATGCCCACCGCAAAGTACGCGTCATGGATGTCCTGATGACATTGGGACGCGTGTCTTTATGGATCTCGTTGCAGCCCATCAGCCCTCCAGCCCCTGAAAATCTTCCTCGAGCGAGAGGTCGTGCCCCTGCAGCAGGGTGCCCATGACGCCGTCAGCAATGACAACCCGCTGGTTCACCGCATCCAGGAGCCCCTGGAGGCACGACGTCGGAGACTCTCCGGGCCCGTTCCCGTGCGGCTACCGTACCCAGTAGCGTAGTCCGACCGCCGTATGACTTGAATGTTGGCCGGGAGTTCAGAAGGGTGGGGCACGAGGTCGCTTCTTGCCCGCACTCAACACTTTCGGAGACTCTTTTGGACCTGCTCTTGGCGATAGGCTCGACGTGCGGCGTAATCGCCTTCCTCTTCACGGTCTGGATGCTGGCCATCGGTTCCGCCGCGGCCCGTCCCGCAGACTGGAGCGCACAGTTCCAGTTTGCGGCTTCGTTAGAAGCGCATCGCCGAGACCTTCTTCGAAGTCCACGGTCTGGGAGCGACGAGCAAGCACTCCAGGACTTCGTTGGGACGCAAATGGTCTCCGTCGACACCAAGACTCACGAGGTGATGTTTCGCGCACTGAAATCAGTTACGGATGCGACGTCCGATGACCTAATTGCTCTTCACGAACGACAGGCGCTCGTGTTAGAGCGCAGCCTTGAGAGACAATTCCGCTTGACACAGAAAATCACCCGTGCTGGAGCTGCCGCTAAAACATGGAACGTCGTCTACGCCTTGAACTGTGCGATCACGGCCTGGCAGGGGCTCCGTTGGTTCTTTCCGTTGTTCTTCGCCAAAACTAGGAGGATTGGAGAGAAATGTCTTGCTACGGCAACGTTCCTCGGAGTCTGGGCCGGCCTCCTCTGGTGGGCCTGGTCACATTTCAATAGGAACAATCCGCAAACAGACTGGCTAAGTTTCGTCGGCTTGGTGATCACGCTGAGCACCGTCCTCGGACTGGTTGTCGCAATCGGCAAACAATTCATGACTTTGCTCATTGGGATCAAAGGACCCCTCCGAACCTGGACGAAGAAGGGCGTCGCGGCTGGCACCTTCTTTGTGGTCAGCTTCGGGGCTCTTCTAGGGAGCCTGTACACAGGAAGTCTCACGGAATGGGTCTCAGCAGCCAACCAATATGTCATCGACCGAATCGATGAACTCAATCTTGGCTCGGCGCTTGGTTCAGCACTGATGATCGCGGCACTCCTTTACGTCGTTCGAAACGGCATTCAGAGGACCCGGCTCAAATTCCTGCCCCTCGAAGAACGAATCAGCGACGGTGTAGCGACAGTCCTCATCGCGGTCACGGCCTACTACGTGTTGATTTTCGCTTTGAACGCACCGAGCGAGTTCTACCGCTTCGGCACGTGGGGCTTCGGAATTGTCATGGTCTGTGGGGGGATCCTCATCTTTGCAGTGCAGCTCTTTGAGACAGTCCGGGACTTCCGGTTCCTTCGAAAAACGCAAGTGCACGTGCCGCGGAAAGGTTTTCGATGGTGGGCACTGGTGACGTGGTTCGGGCTAGTGCTCGGGGGGCTCGTTTTGTCCGTTCCTGTTGCTCCCAGCGTCAGGTCGGCGCTTGGCACGAAGCTGGTCATCATGGAGCTCACCGCCGTTGCGGGGACAGTGCTGGCCTACCTGATGTTTCTTCCGGGGATCGTCGTCACCTTCCTGTATCTCCGCAGAATTCGAACGCTCCGCAGGCAGATGAGTGCACCTCTAGTGACTCCCGAAACAGCCAGAGAAATCATCCCCGAAACGGCCAGCGAAGCCATCGCACTTGCCTACATCGCCGAGCTGGACGAAACCGATTGGGAAGAATCACGAACACAAACAACCCGGCAATGAATGGGCATCGCAATTTTGCGCATTGCAGGTGCTGTGTCCATGCGGCACCGGCCGGGTTTCCGCCGCGCTGAATCAAGTCTGTTCAGGTCATGAGTTCCTGCTTCCAGCTTCGCTAGAGCTCGAACTCTCGGTCGCTGCGAGACAAACGTCGTCGTTCATCTTAATAACCAATGCCACGATCAAACGCAGCGCAATCAGGTAGGTATCGAAATGCGCCTCATCGCCGTCGGAGTGGGCCTGCGACCCATGCAAGTACCTATTGCGTAAATTGGGTCCGTTGCTGAATCCCACCTTATTGAGAAAATAGTTGAAGTAGGCCCCTTCAGCATCGGTCAGCAGCGAGGAGCGGCGCGTTACCCAGCCCTTCTCGGCCATGCTCTCCACCTCGGCCCGCCCCGCCTCCGAAAGGTGATAATAGTTAGCCGCTTGAGTATGGAACAACGCCGTGAGGATCAGCAATCGCTCCATACTCGTGAATCGGACACGCTCGCCAGTATTCTCCAGAATGCCGAGGTTGATCAGATGGTCGATGCTCACCTTCTGGTAGTCGTGGAAGTCCGCGTAGGCGACTTGGTTCTGTAAGAGGAGCGCGGCCGCGTTTTCAGCACGCAGCCCCTCATCTATGTAGCTCAACGCCGATTGGTCAGAGAACAGAAGATGAAGGATACCGACAATCTCTTCGCCTTCTGACGGATAAATATACTTGCCATCGAGGAGACAGGGTATCTCTTTGTATCGAACCTGGTCCGATCTTATGGCGAGCAATTCTCGATCGAGTTCACCATTCTCAGCGTATAGGCCGAATTGGTTTGCAACACTTTCCATCTCAGCAAAAAGATGCCGGACTCTCTGGAGGTACGACGAACTTTCATCAGACGGAACGAACGAGAAGTTCGACATGCCAAACTCCTCGACGAGATACGTCTCGAAGAACCAGGAGATGACCTGCTCCAGGTCAACGTCGTGCGACTTCAGGAATCGCCAGTACATGAGTGTCTGAAGTTTGGAACTGGTGTCGACGTTTCCAAATGCAAAGCCGACCTTATACTCGGCATTCCCAGTAAGTCCCATCACCCGTTCCATCACATCTAAGCGGGCTGGATAGGATGGAAGCGTCAGAATTATTTGGTGATCGACGAAGTCAAACAGCTGCTGAAAGTTGTTGAGGATGCTCGGATTATCCAGGGTCGCCTCGAGCCAGCGGCTGCCGTACGTGTATCGCACGAGCGATCCATTCGACGAGTCCAACTCGAGCACGGCTGGTTCATCTTGATCGTCAGAGATGCTCACCTCGCAACCCATCTTGAACCCCTCGTTCTGTTCGAAGATCTTTGCGTTCAATTCTTCGCTGCGTCTTTTTGCACGCAACTTGAGCTTGGCATCTATGCCGGCCTGAGCATGATCGTTTGCGTTCGCAATCAGCCAGACATGGTTCAGGTTCGCCTCCTCGCTGTCGATGTAGCGCTCAAGCAAACTGCGGGCGTCCATCGAAGTGAAGCTCGGTGGAAAATGTATCCCACCTCTTGCACCCTTTTCCAAGTACTTGCGAACGATGTATTCGGCGCTGCGGCTCGAGGTGAGAAGCTCGTCCCGTATTTCAGTGTCATATGCCTGGACTAGGTTCTTGCTCGCGAGCATTTCACCGAGGTGGACACCCGCTGCCTTCAGGGCGGTAAGCGCTATCTCTGCACTGCAACGTTCGAAAGCCTTGTTACGACCGAGAAGGTCGAGGAGGTCCCGATGATATTCGTAGCCTACCTCGGCCACGACGGCGGCAAAGTTCCGGCCGTCAACCGCAGTAAAGAAGCGTGCAACAGCAGCGCGAATCTGCGGAGCCCGTGCCATGAGCCCCTCTCGTTGACTCTCCGTGCAGAGGCTCGGGAGCAATCCGTTTTCGAGGTACTGCTGTACGTTGTGGAGTTCGAGGACATCCATAATGCTCGTCAGGGCATTCTCAGGATCGAACTGAGCAGCAAGTTCGGCCACGCGCGGGGCGTGCCAGCCGGAAGCCAGGTCATTGGCTCCATAAAATCGAACTCGTCGTAACTCGTCATCGTCACTCATTGAGCGCTCTCCTCTCGCATATCAAGAACGATCCCTTCCCCACACACGTATATCGAATCAGTATGCAGCGTGGATTGGTTCTCGAGCCCTCTCCGCCGCGGCAATAGACCTCGAGCATGCGGTCGGCGCATCACAACCATGGGCTGCATCCCATCGTTGGCTATGAGAATTGGAAGCCCCGGTAAGAGCTCCGGACATTGAAGCGTCCGCCTTCCTTCCTGCGTTGCAGATATCCAGCAACGGTGTCGATGTCATTTGGCCGCATATTCAGCTCCCGGCACTTGGCCCGGACCTGCTCAGCTGTGACGGGTTCCCATCGGTCCGGTCGGTTCATCATGTCCGCTTTAAGCATGTCCTCCTCATTCCACTTCAGACCTGGGGAGTATCCCGCTGCCATGACCGCGACATGCTCCAAGATGGCGTCGACGCCGTTAGGAAGAGGTTCAGGTGCTGACACTCCTACCCTCTCTGCCGAGAGCCGCAGGGTCTGACCGTTCAACAGTTGGATTGGGTTGTTGTCGGCGATCCACTCTGCCGCCTCTGTACCGCCATGTTCCAGCACGACAAGGGCGTCGGGCCTAGCACCCCATAGGTCATTGAGACGCTGACGGTCAGGCCACCCAAAGATCACTCTCCGATTCTCGAGGTACCCCGTCGAGAAACCGCGCCAAGTGAGATGAGTGACGCTCGGACGCGCAATCAAGCGTTTGAGGCTATCGCCGGAAAAGTGTTTCTGCGGTGTGACGACAACGACCGGACCACCCTGCTGTATAAGAAGCCACTGGATCGCACGCACGTTCTGAAGTTCACGCGAATCATCCTCGCTGATTCGGGAAATTGCGACTGGGTAATGTTGATTGTCATGTGGCATCTGGATGCTCCTTCAATCTGGGCTGGTGCTCTGACGGTATATGCAACCACCGACATTCATGCCTACGCACCTAGTAGATCGGGAAGCGTAAATGATTCAGCGCTCAATACACGCCGCTGCTGCTGTCTCACACACCAGGGAAGCGCTGACTTTGGGCGGGTCGAATCCCGGCTGGCTAGGGATTTCGGCGATGTGCTGCACAACTACTGCCTCCAGCCAGATCCGGCTCAAGGTATGACAGACCTTCGAGTAAAGTCCGGAGTCAAGGAAATAACCACATACGACGATAGCCGCGACACGAAGTGTGTCGCGGCTATCGTATTGGTCGGGCTGACAGGATTTGAACCTGCGACCCCTTGACCCCCAGTCAAGTGCGCTACCAAGCTGCGCTACAGCCCGCTGGTCCCGCCGTTCTCCGCTGCAATAAATACCAGTGTTTCCACGGAATTCATCTCAGCAGTCCGGCCGAACCACCTTGAAAAGCTTACACGATTCCGGCAGGTGCCGATGACCAAATGGCCGGCGTTTCCGGCTTCTCTTTTCCCGTCACGCATGCTGACGTCAATGGGCGTGCCCTCGAAGCCGAACGCTTCAGCCAGGCGGACCTGATCTACCGTAGCAACGCTCACCCTGACGGAATCAACTTCAACGCCTGGCACAAGTAACCGACGGCACTCCCGTACAGGTATTGCTCAAAATGGAGGCGGGTCGGATGTATTGCCCAATTCAAGATGATCACCAGGCCTCCATCTTCGGCTCGCGTCGGCGCCGGTGATGGAAGTTGGTGGCGTCGGCGCGTGGTCCGTGTAACTCCGGCCGGTGGGGCTGGTCCATTCCAGCGTCCCTCCCCCGGTTTGCTTGATCTTCCACCGTGAATGGTGCTTGAGCATGTGGTGACGTCTGCAGAGCCCGGCGAGGTTGCCCGTTTCCGTAGCACCGCCCAGGGCAGCATCGTGCGTGTGGTCCAGGTCCAGCTCCCGGGCTTTGATACCGCAGCCAGGGAAACGGCAGCGAGAGTCCCGGGCAGTAAGCAGTCGTTTGAGGTCCTCGCTAGGCCGGTAACGGTCAACAGCAAGCACGGCACCCGTGACCGGATCCGTCAGCACCCGGTTCCAGGCAGTCGCCTGCCCAGCCAGTGCACGCGCAGTCGCAGGGTCGATCGGGTGTTTCCCCTCCACCTCAGCGGGGACCCGCCCGGAACCGATAGAAGCAGGCCCGGCAGAACCACCAACCAAGGTAGCCACGGGAATAGTCACATCCACCCGCCCCTGGATAGCCGCCAGGAACCCGTCAGGTGTGTCATGGCCCAGCGGCGCCCCACACAGCAACAAATCAGACAGCAGATCGGCACGGAGCTGGTCCATATTCCGATGCGCTCCAGGGTCAGAAGCAGGAGCCCCAGAAGAAGCGTGTGCCCGCGCCATCTGCGTAAGCCGGTCGTGGATGCCATAGGCCACAGCCGCGGGCAGAACCGCAGCCAGCTCGGCCATACCGTCCGGCAAGGGAGCCACTCGCACATGGCGGTCCACCGCAGCGCGTTCGTGCCGGCCAGCCAGCAACGTGGGCTGGGCCTTCTCAACTTCGCGGACAGCCAATCGCCGCACCCGGCCGGGCGCCTGCTGCTCGGCACAAGCCACCACCACAGACTCGTACCTGGACAAAGCCGCGGGGCAAGCAAGCACAGTCCCGGCATCCTGGATCACGCGAACGTGCGCCTGGCTGATCCGCCCCTCAGCAAAGGCCTGGAACGTCACAGGGAACCGCTCCAGCAGTTCAACTGCCTCGCCCATCTGCCGCTGCACCGAGCGGTCGTTCGCACGGGTGGCGGTGGCGATCTCCGCCGTCACGGCGCGTTGCGCCAGCTCCGCCGAGCGCGAATCCCAGCCGGCAGCCGCGAACCCCGGCCGCGCGCCGCCGTCGTTCATGACATCCGCCAGCCGCGACGTCATAGCCAGCGTGTACGTCCGCATCGCCTGCAAATTGGCGATGACGTGCTCCAGAGACTCGAGCGTGGAGACCATCCCATCCAGCACCACCAGAGGATCGGCCACCGCAGAATGAAGCGGCGTCCCCTCGCTCAAGCTGCTGGTGATCTCCATGAATCCATCACATCACCGACCACTGACATTTTTAGCGCGCCAAAAGACAGAAGAAACGGGACCCCACAAAAACGGCGCGCCTCCCCTCAAAGGGAAGGCGCGCCGTCGTCAATCAGTACGGTCAGAAAACCCGGAACCTACTTCTTCCGGCTCCGCTTCTCGCGCACGCGCATGCTGACTTCAATGGGCGTGCCCTCGAAGCCGAACGTTTCGCGCAGGCGGCGGGTGATGAAGCGGCGGTAGCCCGGATCCAGGAACCCGGTGGTGAACAGCACGAACTTCGGCGGCCGGCTGGAGGCCTGCGTGCCGAACAGGATGCGGGGCTGCTTGCCGCCACGCACGGGGTGCGGGTGCGCTGCTACCAGCTCACCCAGGAAGGCGTTGAGCCGGCCGGTGGCGATCCGCTTGTCCCAGCTCTCCAGCGCAATGTCCAGCGCCGGAACCAGCCGGTCCTTGTGCCAGCCGGTCTTCGCGGAGATGTTCACGCGCGGCGCCCAGGCAACGTGTGCCAGGTCCCGCTCGATCTCAGTCTCCAGGTAGCTACGGCGTTCCTCGTCCAGCAGGTCCCACTTGTTGAAGGCCAGCACCAGGGCGCGGCCGGATTCGATCGCCAGCTGCAGGATGCGAACGTCCTGCTCGCTGAGGACTTCATCCACTGCCAGAAGTACGACGGCGACCTCCGCCTTTTCCAGCGCGGCCTGCGTCCGGAGGGAGGCGTAGAAGTCGGCGCCCTGTGCCATGTGCTGGCGGCGGCGGATGCCTGCGGTGTCCACGAAGCGCCAGGTGCGGTCGCCCAATTCAATGAACTCATCAACCGGGTCCCGGGTGGTGCCTGCGGTGTTGTCCACCACAACGCGCTCCGTACCGGCCAGCTTGTTCAGCAGTGACGACTTGCCCACGTTGGGGCGGCCGATCAGCGCGATGCGGCGCGGGCCGCCGGAGCGTTCCACGCCTTCGATGGTGGAGTACTCCGGAAGCGTGTCGATGACGTGGTCCAGGAGGTCAGCCACGCCGCGGCCGTGCAGTGCCGAGACCGGGTACGGCTCGCCAAAGCCAAGGCCCCAGAGCGAGGCGGACTCCGCTTCCTGGGCGAAGTCGTCCACCTTGTTGGCCACCATGATGACCGGCTTCTTGGACTTGCGGAGCATCTTCATGACGCCCTCGTCAGTGGCGGTGGCGCCAACGGCGGAGTCAACAACGAACAATACGGCGTCGGCAAGCTCCACGGCCATCTCGGCCTGCTCGGCAACCCGGGCGTGGATGCCGCGGGCATCGTGCTCCCAGCCGCCGGTATCCACCACCGTGAAGTTTTGGCCATTCCAGCTGGCCGAGTACATGACTCGGTCACGGGTGACGCCGGGGGTATCCTCCACCACGGCTTCACGGCGGCCCAGGATACGGTTCACCAGCGTGGACTTGCCAACGTTCGGCCGGCCGATGATGGCCAGAACCGGATCGAGCTTGACCGGGCCGTCGAGGTCCTCGTCGTCGTAGTCACCGCGCAGCAGCGCGGCGTCTTCGTCGTCCAGATCGTAATCTTCGAGCCCGGCGCGGAGGGACTGGGCACGAACTTCGGCCTCGTCGTCGTCAATCGCGGCCAGCCGCTCAGCCACCTGGTCCGTGCCGGTGGGCGTGTAGTCTTCTTCGCCGGAACCTGACGGGCCGGAGTTGGGAGTCGAATCGCTCATTGCACTTTCCTTAGATGGTCATCTGCCGGCGTCCCGGCTACTGCTGTGGTGGTTTCGCGGTGCTTCGCCGCAGGCAAAGAATCGGGCAAAGACTGCCCGCTGTGCGCAATTGCTTGCTCGACCGTGCCGGCCAGCGCAGCGCGGATTTCCGCAGCCACCCTGTCCATTGAAGCACGGCCGGATTCCCCGTCATGGCGTCCTACGCCAATGGCAGGGCCGAAATAAAGATGGAAACGGCGCCCCGGTTTAGGCACTGAATCGAGGTGGTCCGTACCGGTCCTGGTGCCAAGAATTGCCACCGGAACCACAACTGCCCGCGAGTTCAGCGCCAGCCAGGCTACGCCGTTATTGATGGCCGCGGCGCTGCCTCCGCCGCGCGTTCCTTCGGGAAGGATTCCTACGCAGCGGCCGGCGTCGAGCACGTCCTTGCTGAGCTGCAGCGCGGCCCGGTCACCGGAACGGTCTACGGGCAGCTGCCCGGCGGCCCTGAGGACCAGCCCCAGGAATCCCTTGAACATCTCCTTCTTGACCAGGATGTGCATCCGCCGCGGAGCCGCCCCGAAGAGCACGGGTCCGTCCAGGAAGCTGATGTGGTTTGCGGCAAAGATCACCGGCCCGTTGACGGGTACGTTCTCACGTCCTGTCACCGTGGTCCGGTACACCACGTGGTCCAGAATCCAGCCGACTACCCGACTCCAACCCATGGTGAGCGGGGACGGGATCCGGCGCTCAATCACGGTTAAGGACCTTACTGACAATCACCAGTGCCGCCTGCACGGTTTCCTCGAAGTCCAGATCCGAGGAATCCAGCGTCACCACACCATCGGCTGCCTGGGTGAAATTCACGACGGCGGAGTCCCGGGCATCGCGGCGCGTCACCTGGGCTGCCAGTTCGGCGGCAGTCTGGGTACCGCCAAGCTGGGCGCCGCGCCGGCGCAGGCGGGCTTCCTCGCTGGCGGTCAGGAGCATCCGCACCTCGGCCCCCGGGGCTACGACGGTAGTGATGTCGCGGCCTTCAACGACGATGCGCCGGTGGTGCTCGTCAATGATGGCGCGCTGCCGGCGGATCAGCTCGGTCCGGGCACCAAGGGTAGTGGCAACGGCGCTGACGGCAGAGGAGATGGCCGGTTCGCGGATGAGATCCGTAACGTCCACGCCGTCCACCCGCACATATTCCTCGCGAGGGCTTGTGCTCATGTCCAACACCAGGTCTCGCGAGGCCTGTTCAACGGCAGCGGCGTCGTGAAGATCGATCCCGGTGTCCAGGCAGTGCCAGGTCAGGGCCCGGTACATGGCGCCGGTATCCAGATAGGCCACCCGGAGGCGCCGGGCCACTTCCTTGCTCACGCTGGATTTGCCGGAACCGGACGGTCCGTCGATGGCGATAACCAGCGAGCGTCCTACCCGGAGGGCAGGCATGGTGTCGATCAGTTCCTGTGTCATCACTGCAATACCCGCCATCCACGGTCGTTCAAAGCTTCGATCAGGTGGTCATGCTTGTTGGGCAGCACGGAGATTTCCACCATGCCAACGTTTTGTCCGGACGAGTGGTCCAGCCGCAAATCCTCAAGGTTCACGCCGATCTCGCCGATTTCGGTCAGCAACTGCGCGATCTGGCCGGGACGGTCATCCACCAGCACAGTCAGCCAGGAATACGCCTGGGGCGGGCCCCCGTGCTTGCCCGGAATCCGGACCTGGCCGGCGTTGCCTTCGCTGATGAGCTGGGCCAAATCCAGCCTTGCCCCGGGAGCGGTGGGATCTTCAAGCGTGCCGATGAGGCGGTTCAGGTCCTCGCGGACGCCGTAAAGGATCTCCACAACCTTCGCCGCGTTGCTGCCGAGGATCTGTACCCACAGCGACGGATCGCTGGCTGCGATCCTGGTGACATCCCGCAGCCCGTTGCCGGCCAGCGACAACGCATGCAGCGGAGTCCCCTGCAGCCGGCTGGCCAGAAGCGAGGACATCACCTGGGGCAGGTGGGACACCAGCGCCACGGCTTCGTCATGCTCAACAGCTGTGAACTGCGAGACCACGGCACCCAGGTCCGTGGCCAGTGCCCTGGCCGTCCCCAAGGCTTCGGCCGACGTTTCATCGGCCGGGCACAGGACCCACGGCATCGAGGTGAAAAGCTCACCGCGGGCCGCCACGGGACCGGACTTTTCACGGCCGGCCATGGGATGGGTCCCCACGTAACGGCTGAGATCCGCTCCCCTGCCGCGAAGGTCAGCCTGGATGGCCGCCTTCACGCTGGCGATATCCACCACCACGGCATCCGGGTAGCTTTTCAGGGCATGCTGAACGACGTCGGCAGTAACGTCCGGCGGTGCGCCCACCACTACGAGTTCAGGCGCACTGCCGGCAAGCTCACCCGCAGGACGTCCGGCGCCAATATCGACGGCGACGGCCTGGTTGGTGGGCGAAGGATCAGAGAGGTAAACCGGAACGCCGCGGCCGCGAAGCCCCAGGCCAATGCTGGTGCCGAGCAGCCCCGTACCGATCACCAGGACCGGGCCCTTTAACTGGCCCGGGCCCTGGGCACGGAACGCGGACATTCCTCAGAGCCCCACTGACGCCATCAGGTGGCCGACTTCCTGCCTGCCCAGGTTGCGGATGCTGCCCTGGCGCTGGTCGCCCAGGCCGATGGGACCGATCTTGACCCGGACCAAGCGGAGGACCGGGAATCCGACAGATTCGAACATTCGGCGGACGATCCGGTTCTTGCCGGAGTGCAGGACCACTTCGATCAGCACGTGGCCCGGAGTGGAGTCCACCAGCTTGAAGGAGTCCACGGTGGCAATGCCGTCTTCGAGCTCCACACCGGAGCGGAGCTGTGCTCCCACACCCTGCGGGAACGGACCCTTGACCTGGACCAGGTACGTCTTAGGTACCTCGTAGGAAGGGTGCGTGAGGCGGTTGGCGAGTTCGCCGTCGTTAGTCAGCAGGAGCAGACCTTCGGTGGCGACGTCCAAGCGGCCTACGTGGAAG
This sequence comes from Pseudarthrobacter sp. TRD_SC_9, assembly GCF_055361265.1. NCBI lineage: Bacteria > Bacillati > Actinomycetota > Actinomycetes > Micrococcales > Micrococcaceae > Pseudarthrobacter > Pseudarthrobacter sp. TRD_SC_9. The sequence goes on along the minus strand of NZ_CM143956.1, from coordinate 1,612,171 downwards.
AGACGCTCGCCGTGGGTGTTGCGCACAAAATCGCTGATGCACGGCCTGCCCTCGGGATCCTCCATGGTGGACACAACGCCCTTGGGCTTGTTGAAGACCATGTAGACGAGGCTCTCATCCAGCTGGATGCGAATGCCATCAACGTGGATCACGGCAGCGGTGGGATCCACGCGCATGCCGAGTTCGGTGACGACCTGGCCGTCAACCTCCACCCGGCCTTCAGCGATCATTTCCTCGCAGACGCGGCGTGATGCTACGCCGGCCTGGGCCATGACCTTCTGCAGGCGGACGCCGTCCTCATCATGGAGATCAGACTGCGGCACGGGACCCTGGGGTCCGCGCTTGCGGCTGGGCTTGCGCACCGGGCCAAGGTTCTGGCCGAACCGCTCGCCACCAAAGGCGCGCGTGCCAAACGTCTTGGCCGAGGCGGTACGCGGCTTAGGTGCGCCCGGAGTACCCGGAGCCTTGCCGGCACCCGGCTTCCCGGCACCTGCCTTGCGCACAGTGGAGCGGCCAGTGGCCGGCTTCCGGTTCGCCTGTTCAGCAGCCTCGGTCGGCTGCTCATCCGGATCGATAAAGCGTTCTTCGCGGGGCTTTGGCGCCCGCTGCGGGCGGCCTGAGCCGCCGAATCCTGCTCCGAATCCTTGGCCGGATCCTTGACTGCGTCCCGAGGCGCTGTTTCCCGAGCCGCGGCCTGCGCCGCCCTGCTGGGGGTTTCGAGAGTTTTGTCCGGAACCATTACGTCCCGAACCATTACGTGGTGAACCCTGGCGTCCCGCCTGTGTCATGACCCGTCCTTCGTTGATGATGCCTGGCAAAGGCTGTCCGGAAACAACCCTAGCCAGCCGCGCAGAATTCGTCTGCACGGTTGGTGAGTAAATTCGCAGGCAGGATTCCCCGCCTACATGGTTCCGGCGTCGTAAAACTCGTCGATTCCTTCCAACCCCGGCAAATGGGGCGAAAGGTGCGGCAAATCGGCAACCGAACCGATTCCCATTCTTTCAAGAAAATAGGAGGTGGTCCGGTACAGGACCGCACCGGACTCAGGATCATTTCCCGAATCTTCGATCAGTCCGCGCTGGGTCAGCGTCCGCACGACGGAGTCAACATTGACACCACGAATCGCAGACACCCTGGCCCTCGATACCGGTTGCCGGTAGGCAATCACCGCCAGTGTCTCCAGTGCCGCCTGTGTCAGCCTTGCTGTTTGCCCTTCAAGGACAAAACGGCCAACGACGTCGGAGAATTCGGCGCGTGAATACAGTCGCCAACCGCCGGCTATGTTCCGCAATTCGAAACCCCGGGGGCCGGTTCCTGATCCGGCGGAGCCTGATTCCCTGGTGTTACGGGGGCCACCGCCGTCGGAATCCGTATCCGGGGCTTTAACAGTATAGCCGTCATACTCCCCCTGCAGTTCCGCCAGCAGTTCCTCCACCACCGGAATGGTCAGCTGCAGGCCCGCGGCAAGTTCCGCCGCGGTGGCCGGCTGGTCCAGGACCATCAGCACCGCCTCCAGGGCAGCCTTCCGGCCGCCGGGCAGATCCTCCAGCTGATCCACGGCCTCTTCCGTCATGGCTGCTCCTCAAACTCTTCACTCAGGTTGCCGCTGCTCCACTCATCCGGCCCGGCGCTCCAGCGCACCGTCAGCTCGCCGAGCGGCTGGATCTGGTCAAACGCCACAGCCTTGTCCCGATACATTTCCAGCAAGGCCAGGAACCGGGCCACCACCACCAGGGTGGACTCGGCGTCGGCGATCAGGGTCCGGAAGGACAGCGCGCCGGACTGCTGGAGCAGCAGGCCCAGGATCTCGGCCTGCTCGCGGACGCTGACGTTGCCGCCGTGGAGGTGTGCGATGCCGACCTCGGTGGGCGCAGGCTCCTTGGGTTCCAGCGCCTTCCGGGCCAGGTCCGCAAATTGTTCGGGCGTGTGCCGCCACACAAGCTCCGGCAGCATCGCCGCGAATTGCTCCTCGAGAGCAACCTGCCGCGGGTACCGGGCGGCCTCCTCTTCCAGGGTCCGGGCCATCATGGCCGCGATTTCCTTGAAGGCCTTGTATTGCAGGAGCCGCGCGAACAGCAGGTCCCTGGCTTCGAGGAGGGCTATGTCCTCCTCGTTTTCCACCTCACCGGCCGGAAGCAGCCTGGCGGCCTTGAGGTCCAGCAGGGTTGCCGCGATGACCAGGAACTCGCTGGCCTCATCCAGCGCCCACTCCTCGCCCAGCTTCTGGAAGCGGCGGATGTACTGGATGAATTCATCAGTCACGGTGGCGATGGCCACTTCCGTGATGTCCAGCTCATGCTTGGCGATCAGGCCGAGGAGTAAATCGAAGGGGCCGGTGAAGTTTGCCAGCCGGACTTCGAAACCGGCTTTGGTTCCAGCCACTGCCCCTACGGCGCGCCGCCGCGCGAGATGAGTTCCTTGGCCAGGCGGCGGTAGGCGTCGGCACCGATGTGGTTGCCCGCGTAGCTGGTGATGGGTTCGGCGGCGACGGTTGCGTCGGCGAACTTGATGGACCGCTTGATGACTGTCTCGAAGACCTTATCCCCGAAGGCTTCCACCAGGCGGGTGATGACCTCGCGGCTGTGCAGGGTGCGGGCGTCGTACATGGTAGCCAGGACCCCGTCCACCTGAAGGCGCGGGTTGAGCCGGTCCTGGACTTTATCGATGGTCTCCACCAGCAGGGCAACGGCCCGGAGCGCAAAGAATTCGCAGATCAGCGGGATGATCACGCCGTGGGCTGCGGTCAGCGCATTGACCGTGAGCAGGCCAAGGGAGGGCTGGCAGTCGATGAGGACGACGTCGTAATCATCTTCAACCTTCTTCAAGGCACGGTCCAGGACCTGCTCGCGGGCTACCTCGTTGACCAGCTGCACCTCGGCCGCGGAGAGGTCGATGTTGGCGGGCAACAGGTCCACATTCTCGACGCCGGTCTGCTGAATGGCGTCCCGGATGTCCACCTTGCGGTCCATCAGGACGTTGTAGACGGTCAGATCCAGCTCATGCGGGTTGGCGCCGAGTCCGGCAGAGAGGGCGCCCTGGGGATCGAAGTCAACCAGCAGGACGCGCCGGCCGTACTCAGCAAGGGCAGCAGCGAGATTAATCGTGGACGTGGTTTTACCCACTCCACCCTTCTGGTTGACCATGGCAATCACCCTGGCCGGACCGTGCGAAGCCAGAGGCGCGGGCTCGGGGAACTCCCTGTAGGGGCGTCCGGTGGGGCCCATAACGGACTCTTCCAGATCGGTTTCCGTGCCTTCCAGAGTTGCTGAACCCTGTTCGCTGCTCACGTATCTATCCACACTTTCGATGACGGCGATTATCTTGCTGGCTGAGTGCCGCTGGATGTCCAGCGCCGATCCTGCTTTCAACCAAGGCTACAGCGCCCGACACGGTATTCGGGGGAACTTGACTTGGCCGGACTTTTGAGCCTTTACCCTCTAGTAGAGGTCGAAGGTTACTTCCCCAGGAACGGCAGAACCGCCCATGCACGGGACCTGTGCACGGGCGGTTCTACTGGTTCAATTGGAGGGATTTGCCCCCGGTGAGTCTGCTAGACGCCTACCCGGACGGGTTCGTCGGTCGAGGTGGAAGTGGCCTGCGCAGGAGCGGGTTCGCCGTGGCCGGCAATCATGGTCTGCTCGTCGAAAGGAATCTCGCCGGACAGCACCCGGGTGACCTGTCCGCCGTCGATCTCCTTGACCCAGGTGCCCACCAGCACGGTGGCCACGGCATTGCCCGTGAAGTTGGTGAGGGCGCGGGCCTCTGACATGAACCGGTCGATGCCGACGATCATGCCTACACCGCCCAGGAGTTCGGGCTTGTGGGCCTGCAGGCCGGCAGCCAGGGTGGCGAGGCCTGCACCGGTAACACCGGCAGCACCCTTGGACGCAATGATCATAAAGATCAGCAGCGACAGTTGGGCACCGAGATCCAGCGGGGTACCCATGGCGTTGGCCACAAAGAGGGAAGCCATGGTCAGGTAGATCGCCGTGCCATCCAGGTTGAAGGAGTAACCGGTAGGCACGGTAACGCCGACTACAGGCTTGGAGACGCCCAGGTGCTCCATCTTGGCAATGAGCCGGGGCAGTGCGGCCTCCGAGGATGAGGTGGAGAAGATGAGCAGGTATTCGCGGCCCAGGTACTTCATCAGCTTGAAGATGTTGACGCCGGAGACAACCTTGAGCAATCCGCCCAGAATGATGACGATGAACAGGGCGCAGGTGATGTAGAAGGCGGCCATCAGGGTGAACATGCTGACGATGGCCTGGAAGCCGGTGGCTCCGACGACGGCTGCGATGGCACCGAAGGCACCAACCGGGGCGAGCCACATGATCATGATGAGGATCCGGAAGACCAGGACCTGTCCATGGCTGATGGCCTTGAGGATGGGAGCACCCTGCGGCCCCATCTTCTGCAGGGCGAAGCCTACGAGGAGTGCCGCGAAGAGTGTGGGCAGGACCGGAATGTCCCCGGGGATGATGCCGAGGAGGAAGGCGACGGTGCTGTCCACTTCCGCCTTCTTGGAGGGATCATAGGGAGCAAGCTTGAGGCCCTCGCCCGGGTGGATCAGGTTGCCCACCACCAGGCCGATGCCGAGCGCGAACGTGGACATGATGATGAAGTAGCCCAGCGCCAGTCCGCCAACCTTGCCCACGGTTGCCGCCTTGGCGATGGAGCCGATACCCAGGACGATGGTGCAGAAGATGATCGGCGCGATCATCATCTTGATGAGCTTGATGAACCCGTCGCCCAGGGGCTTGAGGGATTTTCCTACCTCGGGGAACATCAGGCCGATGACGGCGCCGAGGATAACGGCGGCGATGACGGCGATGTAAAGGTAGTGGGATTTGTCAATGCCTTTGCGTGCTGCTTTGGCAGGCGCGGCTGACTCTCCTCGTTGAGAAGCCATGGTGTGTCTCCTTATGGATAGTCTGGTGGACGCTGCCGCACAGTCTCTGGGCGCATCACGTCGGTCCGATGTGATATCCATCATTGGGCACGACGTGACACGGCTCACTGTTGCGTTCATATTGGTCATGGGAGGTACTGATGATCCACCGCTGGAGCATCGCCCGTCGCTTGTTTGTGGCCAACCTGCTCGTTGTCCTCGTGTTCACGGTTGTGGTGGGTGCAGCCACGTTCGTGGACGCCCGCGACCACGCCTACCGGGAGGCAGGGCGCCGGATGGCGGGCGTGGCAGCCGCTGTAGCCGCGAATCCACTGGTGCTCCAACAGGCCACCGATTCGCCGGATCCGTCGGCAGCGCTACAGCCATACGCCCTCAAGGTGATGGCAGGGGCAGGAGCTGATTTCGTCACCATCATGGCTCCGGACCGCACCCGGTGGACCCATCCCCGGGAGGAGGAACTGGGCAAGCCCTATATTGGTTCCATTGATGCGGCCCTTGAAGGCCAGGTGTTTACCGAGGTCACGGCAGGAACCCTGGGCCCGTCCGTGCGCACAATCGCCCCCGTGACGGATGCCGCCGGAAACATAAGGGCCCTCGTGGCAGCCGGCATCACGGTGCGCACAGTGGATGTTGCCCTCTCCAGCCGGCTGCCGGCGTTGCTGGCAATCAGTCTGGCGCTCCTCATTGGCGGGTCGCTGGCCGCCTGGCTCCTGGGCCGCTATCTGAACCGGGTCACCCGTGGATGGGGGCCTGAACAACTTGCCCAGCTCTTTGCCTACTACGAATCCGTGCTGCATTCGGTCCGGGAGGGGCTCATCCTCGTTGACACCCGGGGCAGGGTGGTGATGTACAACGACCAGGCGGCCGAACTGCTGGGACTCCCGCCCCATAATTCGGGCGGCAATCCAGTCCACCCCCAGCCACTTGCCGAGCTGCCGCTGGCCGCCAGCCTCAGAGAACTTTTTGAATCCGGGCGTGTAGCCCACGACGAAATCCACCTCACCGGCCCGCGGATCGTGGTGGTCAACCAGGGCCCGGCTGTTGGGCCCGACTCCCCCGGCGGACGCCGCCCGGCCGCTTATGGCACGGTCGCAACCCTCCGCGACCGGACCGAGATCGAGTCATTGGGCAGCGAACTGGAAACCATGAGGACGCTCTCCGACGCCCTCCGGGCCCAGACCCACGAGCATGCCAACCGGCTTCACACCATGGTGTCCCTGCTTGAGCTGGGCCGCACCCGGGAAGCCCTGGAGTTTGCCACCCAAGACCTGGAACTCAGCCAACAACTCACCGACGAAATGCTTAGCTCAGTAGACGAACCCGTCCTCAGCGCGCTGATCATGGGCAAGGCGTCCGAAGCCAACGAACGAGGCGTGAAACTGACCCTGCACACTGAAGGAACAGCCTCCGTTTCCGGCCTGGCGGTACAGGACCTGGTGACCATCCTTGGCAACCTGCTGGACAACGCCATTGATTCCGCCGCCGAAGGTCCACTCCCCCGGAGGGTGGAGCTCACCGTGGAATCTGACGACGAAGGCCTGGACCTTGGTGTCCACGATTCGGGCCCCGCCATCGATCCCCGGGAAGTGGACAACATCCTGAGGCACGGCTACAGCACCAAGTCCGTGCCGACGTCGGGCACCAAGGGAACGGGCGGCCGCGGGATTGGCCTGGCCCTGGTCCGGCAGGCCGTCCAGCGGCTGGGCGGCACGCTGACCATCAACGGGGTCCGCGGCATTAAGTTCCAGGTCTTCCTGCCGGCCCGTGCAGGCCGAACCCAACCTCAACGGCAGCAACAGGAGAACCAGCATGGGTGACATCCGCGTCCTCGTCGTTGAGGACGAAGCCGTCGCCGCGGCGGCCCATGCTGCCTACATCGGCCGGCTTGAGGGCTTTATGCTGGCAGGCACGGCACCGGACGGACAATCCGCTTTGCGCCTGTTGACCGAGTTCTCCACGGCAGGCTCACCGGTGGACCTGGTGTTGCTGGATATGAACCTGCCGGACCTCCATGGCCTGGACATCGCCCGGCGGATGCGCTCGGCCGGGCTCTTCGCGGACATCATTGCCATCACAGCTGTCCGCGAACTGAACATCGTGCGCAGCGCCGTTTCCATTGGCGTTGTGCAGTACCTCATCAAGCCGTTCACCTTCGCTGCCTTCGCCGACAAACTCACCAGCTACCGGGCCTTCCGCGAGCAACTTGCAGGATCCATGACCGGCGCATCCAGGGGCGGGGCCTCACAAAGCGACGTTGACCAGGCCTTCGCAAGCCTCCGGGCCCCCACCGACCTGCCTCTGCCCAAGGGCCTTTCCCAGTCCACCCTGGAGGCCGTCAGCAATTACCTCAAGCAGCAGGGGGCGCCGGTCTCGGCCAGCGAGGTCATGGGGCCGCTGGGTATGTCACGGGTGACTGCGCGCCGGTACCTGGAGTACCTGGCCGATGCCGGTATTGCCACCAGAGCGCCGCGCTACGGCACGCCGGGACGCCCGGAGAACGAATACGGCTGGAATCGGCCCACAGCACAGTAGAGGCACCGATGTATACACAGGTAGCTAATCAATAAACTTTTACCCGCTGAGGGACCAGCTGTGTATACACTGAAGGCATGCGAGCCAGTGACCGCGCCTACAATGTCCTCCGCGAGGACATCATTGAGTGGCGTTTGCGGCCGGGCACCGTCCTGGCAGAAGTCGAACAGTCCGAACGGCTCGGCGTCTCACGCACTCCCCTGCGGGAGGCACTGAGCCGGCTCAGCGCTGAAGGATTGACGACGGCTGCCGGTGGCCGCGGCGTCGTGGTCACCGATATTTCACTGGAGGACATCGACGAACTCTTTGAGCTCCGCGAAACACTGGAGTGCAAGGCGGCAGCCCTGGCCGCCCAGCGCGGCGACAGCGCCGTCTTCGAGCAACTCCGCAAGCAGCTCCTTGAGGCGCCGTCCTTGCTGGGTGAAGGCGATCCGGGCCGGCACAGCTACTACACCCTGGTGGCCGGACTTGATGCTGCCATTGACGACGCCATTGGCAACGCGTATCTGGTCCAGGCGATGCGGAGCCTGCGGGTACACCTGGTCCGGGTCCGCCGGCTGGCCGCTGATGATCCTAAGCGCTTGCTGCACGCCGCTGCGGAACACGCCGCGATCGCCGACGCCATCGCCCTGAAAAATCCGGCGTTGGCCCAGGCTGCCACCACTTTGCACCTCCACCGAAGCCTCAGCCACGTCAAAGCCACCCATTTGCCTCACTAAGAAGGAATTCCCATGGTTAAGCTCCACCACGTCCGCGTTTACAAGAGCGAAGAAAAGCTCCCCCGCGAAGAGCAACTGGCCCACAAGATCGCCGCCGTCGCCGTCGACGATGTTGCTGTTACGCCGGAGGTCACCGAAATGGTGATCAACCGCATCATCGACAACGCCTCCGTTGCAATCGCTTCGCTAAACCGCGGCCCCATCGTCGCCGCCCGCGCCCAGGCACAGGCCCACGGCCCCAGCACCGGCGGCGCGGGCGCCAAGGTGTTCGGCATCGGCGAGCGCGTCTCGCCCGAATGGGCAGCGTGGGCGAACGGCGTGGCCGTCCGTGAACTGGATTACCACGACACCTTCCTGGCGGCAGATTACTCGCACCCGGGAGACAACATCCCGCCCATCCTGGCCGTTGCCCAGCACCGCGGCTCCAGCGGAGCGGAACTGATCCGCGGCATTGCCACCGGCTACGAGATCCAGGTGAACCTGGTCAAGGCGATTTGCCTCCACAAACACAAGATCGACCATGTTGCCCACCTTGGCCCCTCAGCTGCTGCCGGCATCGGCACCCTCCTGGGCCTCGACGTCGAGACCATCTTCCAGGCGGTAGGGCAGGCGCTGCACACCACCACGGCCACCAGGCAGTCCCGGAAGGGTGAGATCTCCACCTGGAAGGCCCACGCCCCCGCCTTTGCCGGCAAGATGGCCGTTGAGTCAGTGGACCGTGCCATGCGCGGCCAGACCTCCCCGGTGCCGATCTACGAAGGCGAGGATGGTGTGATCGCCTGGCTCCTGGATGGTCCGGATGCCTCCTACGAAGTTCCGCTGCCCGGTCCTGGCGAAGCCAAGCGGGCCATTATGGACACGTACACCAAAGAGCATTCCGCCGAGTACCAGGCCCAGGCCTGGATCGACCTGGCCCGCAAGCTCCACCGTGAGCATCCCGAGGCCACCGACCCGGCCAATGTGGCGTCCGTCCTGATCAAGACCAGCCACCACACGCACTACGTCATCGGCTCCGGCGCCAACGACCCGCAGAAATACGATCCCACTGCCAGCCGCGAAACGCTGGACCACTCCATCCCCTATATCTTTACAGTGGCCCTGCAGGACGGTTCCTGGCACCACGTGGATTCCTACTCCCCCGGGCGCGCCCGCCGCGCCGACACCGTGGAACTCTGGCACAAGGTCACTACCGAAGAGGACGCCGAGTGGACGCGCCGCTACCACTCGCTGGACATCAGCGAAAAGGCGTTCGGCGGTTCCGTACACATCACCCTGACCGACGGAACGGTCATCACGGACCAGATTGCCGTCGCCGACGCTCACCCGTTGGGGGCCCGGCCCTTCGCCCGGGAACAGTACGTCAACAAGTTCCGCACTTTGGCTGCGGGGCTGGTGGACGAGGTTGAGATCAACAGGTTCCTCGCCGCCGTCGAACGCCTCCCGGAGCTGGCCGCCGGGGAACTGGACCAGCTGAACATCACTGCCGCGGACGGCGTGATCGATCCCGCCGCCGGGCCGAAGGGGCTGTTCTAAATGTTGTACTCGACCACCACACCGGAGCAGAAGCGCATCAAACTCCGGGAGCTCCTCGCCTCCGGCACCATCGCGCAGTTCCCCGGTGCCTTCAACCCCCTCTCCGCCCGGCTCATCGAAGAAAAGGGCTTTTCCGGCGTGTACATATCCGGCGCCGTCCTGGCCAACGACCTGGGCCTGCCGGACATTGGACTGACCACACTCACCGAAGTAGCCCAGCGTGCAGGGCAGATCGCCCGGATGACGGAGCTGCCCGCCCTCGTTGACGCCGACACCGGATTCGGCGAACCGATGAACGTGGCCCGAAGCATTCAGGAACTCGAGAATGCCGGATTGGCCGGCTGCCACATTGAGGACCAGTTCAATCCCAAGCGCTGCGGGCACCTGGACGGCAAAAACGTGGTGGACGACGACACTGCCGTGAAACGTATCCGGGCCGCAGCAGATGCCCGGCGGGATCCGAACTTCCTCATTATGGCCCGCACAGATATCCGTGCCGTGGAAGGCCTCCACGCGGCGCAGGAGCGTGCCCGTGCCCTGGTGGATGCCGGCGCGGACGCGATCTTCCCGGAAGCGATGAAGGACCTGTCAGAGTTCAAAGCCATCCGTGACGCCGTGGATGTGCCGATCCTGGCCAACATGACCGAGTTCGGCAAGAGCGATCTCTTTACAGTGGACCAGTTGCAGGACGTCGGGGTGAACCTGGTGATTTACCCGGTAACCCTGCTCCGTAGTGCTATGGGCGCAGCCGAGCGTACGCTGGATTCCATCAAGGCAGACGGCACCCAGCAAGCCCAGGTGCCGGCAATGCTGACCCGGACACGGCTCTACGAACTGGTTGACTACGAGGCCTATAACCGCTTCGACAGCGGGATTTTCAACTTCCGCATTCCGGGAAAGTACTAGCAGCGTTATCACCACCCCTCCACAATCAGGAACGAAGGAGTTTCACAATGGCTGATGAAGAGATCCGCAAAGGCCTTGCCGGTGTGATAGCTGACTACACAGCTGTATCCAAGGTCAATCCCGAAACCAACTCGCTGCTCTACCGCGGCTACCCCGTCCAGGAGCTGGCAGCCAGCTGCAGCTTTGAGGAGGTGGCGTACCTCCTTTGGCACGGCGAGCTTCCCACGGACGCCGAACTGGCAGACTTCACTGCCCGCGAGCGCGGGGCCCGGGCATTGGATCCGGTGCTCAAGCAGGTTATTGACGCACTTCCAACGACGTCACACCCCATGGACGTCTGCCGCACAGCAGCCTCGGTCCTGGGCGCCCGCCACGCGTTGGCCGAGGATTCCTCGGTGGAAGCAAACCTGACAAAGGCCATTGACCTTTTCGCCGCAATGCCGGCTGTCGTAGCCTACGACCAGCGTCGCCGCCACGGACAAGAACCCGTTGCTGCCCGCGATGATCTGGACTACTCCGCCAACTTTCTGTGGATGACGTTCGGGGAAGAAGCCGTGCCGGAAGTGGTGGAGGCCTTCAACGTCTCCATGATCCTTTACGCCGAGCACTCCTTTAATGCCTCCACCTTCACGGCAAGGGTGGTGACATCCACCCTCTCGGACCTCCATTCTGCGGTGACGGCAGCCATCGGCGCACTCAAGGGCCCACTGCACGGTGGCGCCAATGAAGCGGTGATGCACACCTTCGACGAGATCGGCATCAGGTCCAGCGAATCACGCGAAGAAGCCGCCGCACGTGCTAAGGCATGGATGGAGGCAGCGCTTGAAGCCAAGAAGAAGGTGATGGGCTTCGGGCACCGCGTCTACAAACACGGGGATTCACGGGTACCCACCATGAAGGCCGCATTGGACAAGATGATCGCCTATTACGGACGGCCGGAACTGTTGGGTCTGTACGACGGCCTCGAGGCGGCCATGGACGAGGCGAAAGCCATCAAGCCAAACCTTGACTACCCGGCCGGTCCCACCTATCACCTGATGGGCTTCGATACGCCCACGTTCACACCGCTGTTCGTGGCCAGCCGTATCACGGGCTGGACCGCCCACATCATGGAGCAACAGGCGTCCAACTCGCTGATCCGGCCGTTGAGTGCCTACAACGGGCCCGACGAGCGGCACCTAGACCGGTAGGACTACAAAAAGATACATGCTCAGCGCTGGGTGAAGGAGCGGACCGTTTCGTTGTCGTCGTTCAGGGTCACGGTGACGTCCAACAGTTGCCCGCCCAGTGCCAGGGGTAGCCAGCGGCCCGCATCCTGCCACATGTCCGCCAAAGGCAAGGCGCCGACGTCGAACCATTCCGGGCGGATCTCACCGCTTTCCCTGGGTTCGCCGCTCCAGCGGCGGGCCACGAAAAGTCTGGTGGACATGTTCCATTCTGGCCTGGCCGGGAAATCGAAGAGCACCAGCCCGGCATCTTCAAGGTCGCGCTCCAGGACCACCACGCCGGATTCTTCGAACACCTCGCGGCAGGCTGCCTGTGCATCACTTTCTCCGGGCTCCACGTGCCCGCCCAGCCCTACGATCTTGCCGCTCCCAAAGCCGGTCTTTTTCATGCCCAGGAGTACCTGCCCGGACTCAGGGCTGCCGCGCAGCAGGAAGCAGAGGGTGACAGCTGCCATGCCTACCCCAACGCCCGCGGGTGGGCGGCGGCATAGATTTCACGCAGGGTGTCCGCGGTGACCAGGGTGTAGACCTGCGTGGTGGTCACCGACGCGTGGCCCAGCAGTTCCTGGACCACGCGGACATCTGCTCCGCCTTCCAGGAGGTGGGTGGCGAAAGAGTGGCGAAGTGTGTGCGGGGAGACATCCTTGGTGATGTTCGCCTTCTCCGCCGCAGCCTTCAGGATGGTCCAGGCACTCTGCCGACTGATCCGCCCGCCGCGGGCGTTGAGGAACAGGGCGGGGGTGCCTTTCCCCTTGGCGGCCAGTTGCGGGCGGCCGCGTACCAGATAGGCTTCCAAGGCCCGTGCCCCATAGGATCCCAAGGGCACCAGCCGCTCCTTGGATCCCTTGCCGAACAGCCGGACCACGGCAGGACCGGGTTCATCGCCAGCCAGGCTGAGATCGTCGATATCGAGCCCCACACCTTCACTGATACGGGCACCGGTGGAATAAAGGAATTCCAGCAGCGCCCGGTCGCGCAGGCCTGTGGGAGTATCCACGCCGCATGCTTCCAGGATGCGTGTGACTTCGGAAACGCTGATGGCTTTGGGCAGCCGTTTTCCAGGCATGGGCGGATGGACGTCGCTGGCCGGGTCGGTTGGAGTCAGTCCTTCCAGCGCCCAGAACTTGTGAAGCCCACGGACGGCGACCACAGTCCTTGCCGCGGAGCGCACCCCCAGGGCTGTTCCGCCGTCGGAACCGTCGGAAAGCGCCTGGACAAAACCCGTGACGTGGTGCCGGGTGATGTGGGCCGGTTCAGTACAGCCTTCCGCCTGCAGATAGGCAGCATAGCGGGCAAGATCGCGGCGGTACGCGGACAGGGTATTAGCGGCCAGGCCCCGTTCCACGCCCATGTGTTGGAGGTAGTCCCCCACCGCGTCTTGTACGGCAGTCCGCACTGCCGCCGGTGCCACACCCGTCATCAGCGCTGCTTAGGGTGTGCAGGCCAAGGGGCATCGGCCGGGCGCAGGTCCCGGTAACCATTGGAGCGTGCGGCGGCCGCCGCAAGGATTCCGACGACGGCGGACGGGTTATGCAGCTGCCCCGCCAGCACGGCCGCGACGGCGTCGTCGAGGTTTATCCAGTGGAACTCGATCTCCGCTTCCTCCTCCGTCCGCTCATGGCGTTCATGATGAGGAATGTCCGTAAGGTCCCGGGCCAGGTAGATACGGATGGCCTCGCTGGACGAGCCTGGCGAGTTGAAAAAATCCGCCAGCACGTGCCAGGTGCCGGCAGCGATGTCCGCTTCCTCAGCCAGTTCACGGGCAGCACCCACGACGAAGTTTTCGCCTTCAATGTCCAGCAGGCCGGCAGGAATCTCCCAGAGGTCCATGCCCACCGGGTGGCGGTACTGCCTCAGCAGCAGGATCTGACCGGCGTCGTTCATGGGCAGTACAGCCACAGCGCCGGGGTGGTCGATGAAATCGCGGGTCAGCACCGCGGAGTCCTCGCTGAGCTGGAAGTCCTCGCTCACGACGTCCCAGATCCGGCCCTCGTAGACCTTCCGGGAAGACACCAGACGGCGCGGACTCGGCGCATCCAAAACCAGCCGTTCAGAAGAAGCGGTTTCAGAATTACCGGGCATCGCGCCGTCCTTTATTGTGGTGTCTACTTGGCAGCAGCCGCGCGGGACTTCCCCGCGGCAGCCGGCTCAATTGCCGGCGTGGCCGGCACCTTCTGATGGTCCAGGGCGGCCTTGACCAGCCCGGTGAAGAGCGGATGGGGGCGCGTGGGGCGCGAGCTCAGTTCCGGGTGGGCCTGGGTGGCCACATAGTACGGGTGGACCTCCCGCGGCAGCTCAACGTACTCCACCAGCTTGCCGTCGGGCGACGTGCCGGAGAAGACCAGGCCCTCCGCGGCAATCTGGTCACGGTACTTGTTGTTGACCTCGTAGCGGTGGCGGTGACGCTCGCTGGCCGTGGTGGTGCCGTAGGTTTCCGCGACGACCGATCCGGCGTCCAGCTTGGCTTCGTAGAGCCCCAGACGCATGGTGCCGCCGAGGTCTCCCTTGCCTTCAACGATGTCCAGCTGCTCTTCCATCGTGGCGATCACCGGGTACTTGGAATCCGGCTCGAACTCGGAAGAGGACGCGCCTTCCAGGCCCACCACGTTACGGGCGTATTCGATGACCATGCACTGCAGGCCCAGGCACAGGCCCAGTACCGGAAGCTTGCTTTCACGCGCAAATTTCAGTGCGCCAAGCTTGCCTTCAAGGCCGCGGATACCGAATCCGCCGGGAACACAGATAGCGTCGACGCCAGCGAGGGACTTCACGGCGCCTTCATGGGTTTCGCACTCGTCTGACGGGACCCAGCGGATGCCGACTTTGGTGTCGTTGGCGAAACCGCCGGCGCGCAGGGCCTCGGTCACGGACAGGTAGGCGTCCGGGAGGTCGATGTACTTGCCGACCAAAGCGATTTCCACGTGGTGCTTGGGGTTGTGGACTGCTTCGAGGAGCTTGTCCCAGCTGGTCCAGTCAACGTCCTTGAACGGCAGGTCCAGGGCGCGGACGATGTAGGAGTCCAGGCCCTGGGAGTGCAGGGTTTTGGGGATGTCGTAGATGCTCGGGGCATCGGCCGCATTTACGACGGCGTCGACATCGACGTCACACATCCGGCCGATCTTTTCGCGCATGGCGTCCGGCACTTCGCGGTCCGAGCGGATGACGATCGCCTCGGGCTGGATGCCGATGGAGCGCAGTGCAGCTACGGAGTGCTGGGTGGGCTTGGTTTTCAGTTCCTGGGAGGGGCCGATGTACGGCACCAGGGAAACGTGGAGAAAGAAAACGTTGCCGCGGCCGATGTCCTGGCGGACCTGGCGGGCAGACTCGAGGAATGGCTGGGACTCGATGTCCCCCACCGTTCCGCCGATCTCGGTGATGATGACGTCCGGCGCGTTCTTTGCCTCGGCCGGCAGCCGCATCCGCCGCTTGATTTCATCGGTGATGTGCGGGATGACCTGGACGGTGTCGCCGAGGTATTCACCTCGCCGTTCCTTGGCGATGACAGTCGAGTACACCTGGCCGGTGGTGACGTTCGCGGATCCTTCAAGGTTTTCGTCGAGGAAGCGCTCGTAATGCCCAATGTCCAGGTCAGTCTCGGCACCGTCGTCGGTAACGAAGACTTCACCGTGCTGGAAGGGGTTCATCGTGCCCGGATCCACGTTCAGGTAGGGATCGAGCTTTTGCATAGTTACAGACAAGCCGCGTGCCCGCAGGAGGTGGCCGAGGCTTGAAGCCGTCAGTCCCTTACCGAGCGAGGACGCCACACCACCGGTGACGAAGATGTGTTTGGTCGTCTTGGAGGAGCCCGGGAACCGGGAATTTACACGGGAATTTGATCGCTGCACCACGGAATTCGAGCTTATCATCAATTGAGCCTTCCACTGGCCGTGCGGGAGATTTCCCAAATGATTCAGTGTGCCGGGCGCGAGGGCTAGGATCAAGGGGTGACCACGCCTCGAGTGCCAAACCCGGCCCCGGACGCTGACAAGGAACCTCTACCGGCGTTTCGTTCCTTGGCGTTTTGGGACATCCCCGAACCGGACTATGCGGATGTGATTGTCCGGCCAGTGCCTGCCGAAGCGCAGGCCGTGCCATCCGACCCGGAACTCTGGGCGGAGACCATTTTTTCTTTGCGGACCATGCCTCGGTGGGTTCTCGCGCTCCTGGGGCTCCGCGAGGCCGTGGTGGGGTTGGTCGGCATCAAGCGGGCCGTCCCGGACACCTTTGATGTTGTCCGGGTCCAAGGCGATGAAGCGCTGCTCAGTACCGACGAAAACCATCTGGATTTCCGCTGCGGTGTGGCTTTCGACGCCGGAACCCGACTTCTGCGCGTCACCACGGTCGTGCGCCTGAAAGGTTGGCGGGGCCGCCTCTACTTCCTTCCGGTACGCCTGCTCCACCCCCTGGTGGTGAACGCCATGATGGCGCGCGCCATCCGCGCCCTGACGACTGTGTAGCACTCAAGCCCGTTGCGGCAGCAGTTTCGCGTCGTCCAGCAGCTCCTGCGCATGGGCCTGCGCCGATTCAGAATCCTCCTGCCCAGCCAGCATCCTGGCCAGCTCCCTGACCCGTTCAACGCCATTAAGCAGCCGGACGTCACTGGACGTGAACCCGGTGGCGGTGTCGCCGTCGGCTCCCCTGACGGAAGTCTTGGTGACGGTAATGTGCTGGTCCGCGAACGCTGCGACCTGCGGGAGGTGGGTAACCACCAGGACCTGCACGTGCTGTGCCAGCATGGCCAGCCTGCGGCCGATTTCGACGGCGGCACGTCCGCCAACGCCGGCGTCAACCTCGTCGAAAACGAAGGTGGGTACGGGATCCACGGCAGCCAGCACCACTTCGATCGCGAGCATCACCCGGGACAGCTCACCCCCGGAAGCGCCCTTACCCAACGGCCTTGCCGGTGCACCTGAGTGCGGCTGGAGGAGGAAGGTGATCTCGTCGGCACCATGGGGTCCAAGCTGTGCGGCGGCGTCAAGGTTGATGACGAGCGTAGCGTCGGCCATCGCCAGGGCCTTCAGCTCCGCGCTTACCCGGGAGGCGAGGTCCTTGGCTGCCTTGGCCCGGATTTTGCTGATGGCTGCCGACTGCTTCTGCAATTCGGCTTCCATGCGGACCACTTCGGCTTCCAGGGACTCGATCCTGGTGGAATCGTCCTGCAGCTCATCGAAACGGACGCGGGCATTTTCCGCCCAGATCAGCACTTCATCGATGCTCGGCGCGTACTTGCGGACCAGCTTGGCGAGGGCGGCCCGGCGGTCCTCGATTTCGGCAAGGCGCTCCGGCCCTTCTGAATCCAGTCCGGCCTGGTAGCTGGCGAGTTCAGTTGCGATGTCGTTGAGCAGGAAGCCGACTTCCGCCAGCCGGCCAGCCGCCGAACCCAGCTCGGCATCGTGTTCGGCCACGTGTTCCAGGGTCCGTTTAGCTGCGTCCACCAGGGTGGTGGCGTCGCCTGCATCGCCAAAGTCCTCCGCGATCAATGCCTGATGTGCAGTGTTGGCAGCGATTCTGAGCTCTTCCACATTGGCCAGCTTCACGGCTTCGGCCTTGAGGGACTCGTCCTCCCCCGGCTGCGGATCCACCTCGTCGATCTCGGCGAGGGCGATCTCCAGTGACTCCGCCTCGCGAAGCCT
This sequence comes from Pseudarthrobacter sp. TRD_SC_9, assembly GCF_055361265.1. Taxonomy (NCBI): domain Bacteria; kingdom Bacillati; phylum Actinomycetota; class Actinomycetes; order Micrococcales; family Micrococcaceae; genus Pseudarthrobacter; species Pseudarthrobacter sp. TRD_SC_9. Next base: position 1,594,713 of record NZ_CM143956.1, on the reverse strand, counting down.
GTCCCGGGCCGCGCTACGCAGGGTGTCCAGCTCCGTCTGGCTGGACTTCCATTGGCCGTACAGGGCCTGGTAGGCGGACAACGGGCCGCTCAAGGCCTCGCCGGCGAACTTGTCCAGGGCGCCGCGCTGGGCAACTGCGCCCTTCAGCCGGATCTGGTCTGACTGGCCGTGGACCACCACCAGCGTCTCGCCGATCTCGGCCAGGACGCCTACGGGCGCTGCCCGCCCGCCCAGGAAGGCGCGGCTGCGGCCATCGGCGCCAAGGCGCCTGGCGAGAATCAGCTCGGCGCCGCCGTCGAACTCTTCCACCTCGGCGCCGGCATCCACTGCCCGCACCACGGCGGGGTGCCCGGCGTCGAGCTTCACCACGGCCTCAGCATTGGCGCTCTTGGCGCCACTCCGGACGGCGCCGGCGTCCGCCCTGGCCCCCAGGAGGAGACCGACGGCGGTTACCACCATGGTTTTGCCGGCACCGGTCTCGCCGGTAACCACGCTCAGGCCAGGGCCAAGCGGGAGGGTGGCATCGGTAATAACGCCGAGATCACGGATTCGCAGTTCTTCAAGCATGGGTCACTGTGCTTTCGGAGGGTCAGTTTCTGCTGGCAGGTCAGTGTGGGGCGTTGGCAGCGGCGGCATGGGCCTGGGCGTCCGGATGACCGGAACAGGCCCGGTGTGGACAGCCTCAGTCTGGGCTACCGGTCCGCGCCAGCCGTGGATAGGCAGTTCAAATTTGCGGACCAGGCGGCCGGAGAACGGCGTCTGGTGGGTGCGGGCCAGCCGGACGGGTGTGTTCGACTTAGTGACCTCTACGCGCGAGCCCGGCGGCAGGTCCACAGAGCGGCGGCCGTCGCACCACAGGACGCCCCACGCGTCCGTGCGGTTCAGCACTTCCACTGCCAATCGGGAGCGGGGCGAAACGACCAGCGGTTTGGCAAAAAGGGCATGCGCGCTGATGGGAACTATGACGAGGGCCTCCACCTCGGGCCAGACTACGGGCCCGCCAGCAGAGAAGGCGTAGGCGGTTGACCCGGTGGGCGTGGCCAGGACCACGCCGTCACAGCCGAAGGAGGTCAGCGGGCGTTCATCGACTTCCGTGACCACCTCCAGCATCCGTTCCCTGTTGCCCTTCTCGATGGCAGCCTCGTTCAGCGCCCAGGTGTGCCAGATTTTGCTGCCCCGCACCCAGACCTGTACGTCGATGGTCATACGTTCTTCAACCGTGTATTCGCGGCGCGCAATCCACTCAACAGTTTGCGCCAGGTCCGCCCGCTCGCTCTCCGCCAGGAAGCCCACATGGCCCAGGTTCACGCCAAGCAACGGAACATCCACTTCGCGGACCAGTTCGGCTGCGCGGAGGATGGTGCCATCGCCGCCGAGGACCATCACCAGCTCGACGTCAGGCAGCTGGACATGATCGTGGAGGACTTCAACCGGTTGTTCAAGCTGGCCGAAAAAGCGCACCATGTCATCCAGTTCGGAATCCTGCATCACGGGCACAATCCCGAAGGCATGCAGCTGCACACAGGCCTCCCACGCGGCCTTCAAGGATTCCTCCCGGCCGGTATGGGCAAGGATCAGTACTCGCCTGCTCATCGCTTCGCTCTCTTGTGGGTTGTCGGTGGAATCAGGACTGCTTTCGGAGCTGTTGCTTTCAGGACTGCTGCCAGACCTGTCCAAGCAGAGTGGCAATGGCCGCCTCCCGCTCCTCGATCTTAGGCACCCCGTGAGACATCCGGCGCTTTATCCACAGGAAGAATTCGACGTTTCCGTCCTGGCCGGGCAGCGGACTGGCTGCCAGTGCCTTCAACTCGAGTCCGGCGTCGAGTGCTGCATTGGCCACCTTCTCCACCGCCATCCGGCGTTCGCGTTCCGACGTGACCACGCCGGTCCGCCCCAGGCGGTCCTTGCCTATCTCGAACTGCGGCTTGACCATCAGCACCAGGTCTCCCCCGGGTTCGGTGCTCAGCCCAAGCGGAAGCATCACCAACGTCAGTGAGATAAAGGACAGGTCCGCGACTGTAAGTGCGGCCGGCCCGCCGATGTCCTCGGCGTTCATATACCGGACATTGAGGCCTTCATGGACGGCGACGCGGGGATCTTCCCGGAGCTGGGGCACCAGCTGGCCATGCCCGACGTCGACAGCCACCACGTGGGCTGCACCGCGCCGGAGCAGTACCTCAGTGAAGCCCCCGGTTGAGGCCCCGGCATCCAGGCAGCGCTTGCCGGCCACTTCGATGCTCGAAAAGGTGTCCAGCGCGCCGGCCAGTTTGTGGCCGGCGCGGCTGACGTAGGAATCGGTCTCATCAGCGGCAACTGTGATGCTTCGCTCATCATCGACCTGCAGGGACGGCTTGGAGAGGACCTGGCCGTGCGAGCTCACCTTGCCCTCCGCGATGAGGGCTGCCGCGTGAGTCCGGGAACGGGCGAGTCCCCGGCCCACCAGCGCCTGATCCAGACGGGCCACGTCAGCGCCCGCCCGGACGGGGTGCGTTGTCCGTTGTTGTCGTGCCCGGGTTGCCGGGAGCGTCATCGTTCAACGCTGAAAGCAAGGCGTCATGGATGGCAACAAACCGCTCAGGGTGATCGGCCACGGGGAGGTCCGGGATGTCCTGGACCAACTCGACGGCCCTGGCTACAACCTGATCCTGGCCGACTGCTGGATTTTGCCCTTGAATGTCCAGGTCCGGCCAGGCGGGTTCAGCCTCGACGGCAGGATGGAACAGGTAAGTCATTGCTCCAGTCTAGTGACTATGCCGTGGCCAACCGGTCATTGACGGGAGCCGTCCAGGCGACCTTGGGCACGGCCTGTTCGGCGGAATGGGGGTTTGCTGCCCACCATGCACCGCAGGCGGCACGCCAGGAGTCAAGGTCCTCGGTGGAGCCTGCGATGGTGACTGTGCCGTCGCTGACACTGGCGGATGCGGCACCACAACGGAACAACCCGTCGTCGTCCGTTACGTCCGGATAAGGACGGTAGAGATCGGTGAGGTTCCTCAGCAGGTAGGTCGGCCGTTCGGCAGTTTTCGCGGCGAGAATGGATTCGCGCGTGTCGACGCCGGTCAGGACCGCTGCCGTGGCGAAGCCCGCCCGGTTGCCGCCCAGGATGTCTGTGTCCAGTCGGTCGCCCACCACCAGCGGGCGTTTGGCGGCGAGCCGCTGGGCGGCAGTGTGGAACAGCGGCGCCTCGGGCTTGCCCGCCACGGTGGGAGTGACGCCGGTTGCTGCAGCGACAGCGGCCACCAGGGTTCCGTTACCCGGTGCAATCCCCCGCGCCTGGGGAATGGACATATCGGTGTTGGTCGCCACCCACGCTGCCCCTGCAGAAATGACGTAAGCAGCCTCCGCCAGGTCCTTCCAGCCGATGTCCGGATTGAAGCCCTGCACTACGGCCACCGGATCCTCTGCCTGGCTGTGCACCGGACAAAGGCCAACGAGTTCAACTTCATGGGCAAGCGCAGCACTGCCAGTGACCAGCACCGGCGAACCTGGAGGCAGCATGGAGGCCAGCAATGCTGCGGCAGCCTGCGAGGAGCTGACCACCTGATGGTCTTCGGCTGGCGCCCCAAGCTCCCGCAGGTGGGCAGCTACCTGGGCCGGGGACCTGGAGGCGTTATTGGTGACATACCCGAGGCCTATTCCATACCCGGCCAGGCCCTGCAACGAATCGATCGCTCCGGGTATGGCATGCGGCCCGGCGTAGACAACACCGTCAAGGTCCGCGAGGACGGCATCAAAACCTGAAATCAGCGCGCCTGCCATCCGGGTTAGTCTTCCTTGTCCTGGAGGTCTGCGTTTTCGCCTTCTTCGAGTTCGTCCCGTTCCAAAGAATCTTCGTCCGACTCCAGGTCGTAGGATTCGAACGCGTCCGCATCGGCGTCATCGGCATGGTCGCCGAGTTCATGCCGTGCTTCGTGGGCCTTGGGGGCCTCGGCTCCCACCTGAACCTGGGCAGGCGCCGGAGCTGCAACGGCCGCAGCGGGCGCGGGGTTAGAAGTCGCGGACGGCACCGCAGCCAGGCGGCGGCGGCGTTCCTTCTCTTCGCGTTCCTCTTCCTCCTGGTCCCAACCGAGGTCCATGATTTCCGGCTCCTCGTCGACATCGACGCCAAGGGCGTTTTCTGCAACGGCTGCCTGCTTCTCCCAGCGCACGGCTTCCTCTGCCCGGCCGGCGGCAGTCAGCGCGTTGGCATAGGCGCGGAAGAGACGGGGACTGTACGAGAACGCACGGTTGATGTCCAGCTGCGGAATTTCCAGCTCGGCGACGGCGGCGTCCAGCTGCCCGAGATCCGAGCGTGCACCGGATGCCACAATGGCGAGTTCAACCTTGCCCGGAGCATCCAGGTCCTTGGCCTCTTCGGAGCGGGCCACATCCAGGGCACGGTCCGGGCGGCCCAGCCCACGTTCGCAGTCGGCCATCACGGGAAGGTGCACATTGGAGCCGCTGATCCGGCGGTAGGTACGGAACTCGCGAAGCGCTTCACCGTAGTGTCCGGCGGCGTAAGCGGTCAGGCCAACGGCTTCGCGCACAACGGCCAGGCGGCCGCCACGACGGCTCGCAGCCAGTGCGTGCTGGAATGAGAGCTCGGGCTCGATGTCAATCAGGCGGCCGGCCATCACGAGGTGCCTGGCAACCCATTCGGCGCTGGTGCCTTCGAGTGTCTTAATCTGGTGCTGGGTGGCACGGTCAAGCTCCTTGCCCGTTACGTCCTCGTCGATCTCAGGAGAACGCTCGCGGTCCGGCCGGTTGGAACTGCGCAGATCCGCTGCGTTGGGGACCCGCATGGGACGCGATTCACTACGATCCGAACCGAACTGTCGCGGCCCACGGTCGTTGCGGTCGCCGCGGTTGTCCCTGTCACCAAAGGAACGACGTTCGCCATCACCTTCGCGACGGGGACGGTCGCCAAAAGGCCTGCGGTTGTCACGGCTGTCGCGGTCGCCGAAAGGCTTGCGGTCGCCGCCGCCCTCACGCTGCGGACGGTCACTGAAGGATCGGCGCTCACCGCCACGGCTGTCGCGGTCACCGAAAGATTTGCGGTCGCCGCCGCCTTCACGCTGGGGACGGTCGCCGTAAGGCTTGCGCTCACCGCGGTTGTCGCGGTCACCAAAAGGCTTACGCTCACCGCGGTTGTCGCGGTCACCAAAAGGCTTACGCTCCCCGCCGCCTTCACGCTGGGGACGATCACCGAAGGACTTACGCTCACCGCGGTTGTCGCGGTCGCCAAAAGGCTTACGCTCCCCGCCGCCCTCACGCTGGGGACGATCACCGAACGACTTACGCTCACCGTCACCTTCACGGCGCGGGCGTCCTGCCTGTCCGCCACCATCGCGGTCACGGTCACGGAATCCCCGCGGCTGTCCGCCGGAGTTGTTGGGACCTCGGAAGGCACCACCATGGGGCCGGCGCTCGTTCCCGGAATTCGCGCCTTTGTTGCCGCCGTCGTGCTCAGCCATGATGGATTCCTCCTGTTGTGAGCCGACCGCAGGCATCTGGTGCAGCCGTCCTCATCATTATGTTGTTATTCCTACTGGGCCTGGATCCAGCATTCTTTCACAGGCCCAAACGTCTCATTCAATTCTAGGCGAGAGCCCGTCAGGCCATCACCGTCCAACCCAGCCACCAGGCCTGTTATCCAGCGGCGTCGTGTGTTTTTGGGCACGGTGGTAGCGTCTGGCGTCTGGGCCTTGGGTTGTTTGTGTTTGCGGGTGTGGTGGTGTTAAAGGGGTCAGGCCCCGACACGTGGTGTCGGGGCCTGAGCCTAGTGTTTGTCCGGCGGTGACCTACTCTCCCACACCCTCCCGGGTGCAGTACCATCGGCGCTGTGGGTCTTAGCTTCCGGGTTCGGAATGGGACCGGGCGTTTCCCCCACGCTATGACCGCCGTAACCCTTGTACCCGTCACCCCTTGTTGGGGGTGTGGGAAGTCTGGTGTTACAACTTGTGGTGTTGTTATTTTGTTGTTGGTTCCTGTGCAACGTGCCCGTGGTGCGGGTTTGTTGTTTGGGAACCACATAGTGGACGCAAGCAGTCTTGATCTTTACGCAGTGCTTTGGTGTGAACGTCTTTTGAAGGTTTCGTTCACGCACTGGTGTGTGGTGTAAGTTATCGGCCTATTAGTACCGGTCAGCTTCACGGGTCTTTAGTCCCCGCTTCCACATCCGGCCTATCAACCCAGTGGTCTGGCTGGGGGCCTCTCACACACGAGGTGTATGGAAATCTCATCTTGAAGCGGGCTTCCCGCTTAGATGCTTTCAGCGGTTATCCCATCCGAACGTAGCTAATCAGCGGTGCACTTGGCAGTACAACTGACACACCAGAGGTTCGTCCGTCCCGGTCCTCTCGTACTAAGGACAGCCCTTCTCAAATTTCCTGCGCGCGCAGCGGATAGGGACCGAACTGTCTCACGACGTTCTAAACCCAGCTCGCGTACCGCTTTAATGGGCGAACAGCCCAACCCTTGGGACCTACTCCAGCCCCAGGATGCGACGAGCCGACATCGAGGTGCCAAACCATGCCGTCGATATGGACTCTTGGGCAAGATCAGCCTGTTATCCCCGAGGTACCTTTTATCCGTTGAGCGACGGCCATTCCACAATGTACCGCCGGATCACTAGTCCCGACTTTCGTCCCTGCTTGAGATGTCTCTCTCACAGTCAAGCTCCCTTGTGCACTTACACTCGACACCTGATTGCCAACCAGGCTGAGGGAACCTTTGGGCGCCTCCGTTACTCTTTAGGAGGCAACCGCCCCAGTTAAACTACCCATCAGGCACTGTCCCTGACCCGGATTACGGGCCGAAGTTAGATGTCCAAAGTGACCAGAGTGGTATTTCAACGATGACTCCACCCGAACTGGCGTCCGGGCTTCAACGTCTCCCACCTATCCTACACAAGCCACTCCGAACACCAATACCAAACTATAGTAAAGGTCTCGGGGTCTTTCCGTCCTGCTGCGCGTAACGAGCATCTTTACTCGTACTGCAATTTCGCCGAGTTTATGGTTGAGACAGCGGGGAAGTCGTTACTCCATTCGTGCAGGTCGGAACTTACCCGACAAGGAATTTCGCTACCTTAGGATGGTTATAGTTACCACCGCCGTTTACTGGGGCTTAAATTCTCAGCTTCGCCTTGCGGCTAACCGGTCCTCTTAACCTTCCAGCACCGGGCAGGAGTCAGTCCGTATACATCGTCTTGCGACTTCGCACGGACCTGTGTTTTTAGTAAACAGTCGCTTCCCCCTGGTCTCTGCGGCCCCGATCCCCTCCAGAACGCGTGGTTCTTTCAAGGTTGGGGCCCCCCTTCTCCCGAAGTTACGGGGGCATTTTGCCGAGTTCCTTAACCATAATTCTCTCGATCGCCTTAGTATTCTCTACCTGATCACCTGTGTCGGTTTGGGGTACGGGCGGCTAAAACCTCGCGTCGATGCTTTTCTCGGCAGCATAGGATCACCAAATCCCCCCATACGGGGGTCCCATCAGATCTCAGGCATCACGAACAGCGGATTTACCAACCATTCACCCTACATCCTTAGACCGGGACAACCATCGCCCGGCTTGGCTACCTTCCTGCGTCACACCTGTTAATACGCTTGCCTCCCAGGATCAGGTCCTGCGCTCCACCAAAACCCTCACACCACAAGGGCGATCGGGCAGGCTTCGGGCAGTTAGTATCCCCTGTTCAGCATGGGCGGTTTTTCGCCGGTACGGGAATATCAACCCGTTGTCCATCGACTACGCCTGTCGGCCTCGCCTTAGGTCCCGACTTACCCAGGGCAGATTAGCTTGACCCTGGAACCCTTGATCATTCGGCGGACGGGTTTCTCACCCGTCTTTCGCTACTCATGCCTGCATTCTCACTCGTGTAGGCTCCACCGCTGGTTTACACCGCGACTTCACTGCCCACACGACGCTCCCCTACCACTCCAGACGACTGAACCACGAAGGCTTGTCTACTATCTGAAATCCACAACTTCGGCGGTGTACTTGAGCCCCGCTACATTGTCGGCGCGGAATCACTTGACCAGTGAGCTATTACGCACTCTTTCAAGGATGGCTGCTTCTAAGCCAACCTCCTGGTTGTCTTCGCAACTCCACATCCTTTCCCACTTAGCACACGCTTAGGGGCCTTAGTTGGTGGTCTGGGCTGTTTCCCTCTCGACTATGAAGCTTATCCCCCACAGTCTCACTGCTGCGCTCTCACTTACCGGCATTCGGAGTTTGGCTGACGTCAGTAACCTTGTAGGGCCCATTAGCCATCCAGTAGCTCTACCTCCGGTAAGAAACACGCAACGCTGCACCTAAATGCATTTCGGGGAGAACCAGCTATCACGAAGTTTGATTGGCCTTTCACCCCTACCCACAGCTCATCCCCTCCATTTTCAACTGAAGTGGGTTCGGTCCTCCACGACGTCTTACCGTCGCTTCAACCTGGCCATGGGTAGATCACTTCGCTTCGGGTCTAGATCACGCCACTGCAACGCCCTATTCAGACTCGCTTTCGCTACGGCTTCCCCCCACGGGTTAACCTCGCGACGTAACACTAACTCGCAGGCTCATTCTTCAAAAGGCACGCCGTCACAACTACAAGGTTGCTCCGACGGATTGTAAGCACACGGTTTCAGGTACTGTTTCACTCCCCTCCCGGGGTACTTTTCACCTTTCCCTCACGGTACTGGTCCGCTATCGGTCATTAGGGAGTATTTAGGCTTATCAGGTGGTCCTGACAGATTCACACGGGATTTCTCGGGCCCCGTGCTACTTGGGATACTCTCCAGGCGGCACCAAACATTACGGTTACGGGGCTCACACCCTCTACGGCCGGCCTTTCAAGACCGTTCACCTATGCCAGCACATCACACCTCACTGTCCCGGCAGAGACAGTACGGAAAGTCCCACAACCCCGACCATGCAACGCCCGCCGGCTATCACACATGGAACGGTTTAGCCTGATCCGCGTTCGCTCGCCACTACTGACGGAATCACTATTGTTTTCTCTTCCTGCGGGTACTGAGATGTTTCACTTCCCCGCGTTCCCTCCACGTACCCTATGTGTTCAGATACGGGTCACCAGGTAACTCGCGTTCCTGGCGGGGTTTCCCCATTCGGAGACCCTGGGATCAAAGTCCGGTTATCGACTCCCCCAGGCATATCGCAGATTCCCACGTCCTTCTTCGGCTCCTAATGCCAAGGCATTCACCGTGTGCCCTTAAAAACTTGACCACAAAGATCAATTCAAAACAGATTTTCGAGAGAACCACAGAAACCGTCCCCGCACACCCAAAGGCGCACGGAACCAGATCCAGGTTCATATTCTTGGAAATTGCTTCTTATAAAAGATGCTCGCGTCCACTATGTAGTTCTCAAACAACAACCCCAAACCACACACCCCACACAAGCCCCGCGAACGGGACCACCATGCGATCGATGCAGCCAGGAAACCAGAAACAAACAAACCCGCAAACACCCCCACCCACCCAAAAGAGCAGAAGAAAGCATCCACGGCCCTGTTGCCTCAGGACCCAACAGTGTGCCAAACACTAAACCACCCGCAAACCCCACCACATCGTTCCAAGCAACCACCAACCCCCGCAAAGAGGAAGAACAGTCACCGTACTGGACAAGCGAAACCACAGACAGCCGCTATTTATTGATATTCCACCCATGAGCACCCGCCGCAGAACTAGCGTCTGCGCAACGGGCATATACTCCTGACAAACCCCCACACCACATACGCGGCATGAACAATCTGTAGGTGCTCCTTAGAAAGGAGGTGATCCAGCCGCACCTTCCGGTACGGCTACCTTGTTACGACTTAGTCCCAATCGCCGGTCCCACCTTCGACAGCTCCCTCCCACAAGGGGTTAGGCCACCGGCTTCGGGTGTTACCAACTTTCGTGACTTGACGGGCGGTGTGTACAAGGCCCGGGAACGTATTCACCGCAGCGTTGCTGATCTGCGATTACTAGCGACTCCGACTTCATGGGGTCGAGTTGCAGACCCCAATCCGAACTGAGACCGGCTTTTTGGGATTAGCTCCACCTCACAGTATCGCAACCCTTTGTACCGGCCATTGTAGCATGCGTGAAGCCCAAGACATAAGGGGCATGATGATTTGACGTCGTCCCCACCTTCCTCCGAGTTGACCCCGGCAGTCTCCCATGAGTCCCCGCCATTACGCGCTGGCAACATGGAACGAGGGTTGCGCTCGTTGCGGGACTTAACCCAACATCTCACGACACGAGCTGACGACAACCATGCACCACCTGTAAACCGACCACAAGTGGGGCGCCTGTTTCCAGACGTTTCCGGTTCATGTCAAGCCTTGGTAAGGTTCTTCGCGTTGCATCGAATTAATCCGCATGCTCCGCCGCTTGTGCGGGCCCCCGTCAATTCCTTTGAGTTTTAGCCTTGCGGCCGTACTCCCCAGGCGGGGCACTTAATGCGTTAGCTACGGCGCGGAAAACGTGGAATGTCCCCCACACCTAGTGCCCAACGTTTACGGCATGGACTACCAGGGTATCTAATCCTGTTCGCTCCCCATGCTTTCGCTCCTCAGCGTCAGTTAATGCCCAGAGACCTGCCTTCGCCATCGGTGTTCCTCCTGATATCTGCGCATTTCACCGCTACACCAGGAATTCCAGTCTCCCCTACATCACTCTAGTCTGCCCGTACCCACCGCAGATCCGGAGTTGAGCCCCGGACTTTCACGGCAGACGCGACAAACCGCCTACGAGCTCTTTACGCCCAATAATTCCGGATAACGCTTGCGCCCTACGTATTACCGCGGCTGCTGGCACGTAGTTAGCCGGCGCTTCTTCTGCAGGTACCGTCACTTTCGCTTCTTCCCTACTGAAAGAGGTTTACAACCCGAAGGCCGTCATCCCTCACGCGGCGTCGCTGCATCAGGCTTTCGCCCATTGTGCAATATTCCCCACTGCTGCCTCCCGTAGGAGTCTGGGCCGTGTCTCAGTCCCAGTGTGGCCGGTCACCCTCTCAGGCCGGCTACCCGTCGTCGCCTTGGTGAGCCATTACCTCACCAACAAGCTGATAGGCCGCGAGTCCATCCAAAACCACAAAAAAGCTTTCCACCCCCCACCATGCGATGAGGAGTCATATCCGGTATTAGACCCAGTTTCCCAGGCTTATCCCAGAGTCAAGGGCAGGTTACTCACGTGTTACTCACCCGTTCGCCACTAATCCACCAGCAAGCTGGCATCATCGTTCGACTTGCATGTGTTAAGCACGCCGCCAGCGTTCATCCTGAGCCAGGATCAAACTCTCCGTTGAAGTAAAACAAAAACAGACACAACCACACCCACGGAAATAACGCAGGAAAATGGCTGCACAAAATTTGAAACCAGCTGAAAAAAACCAGACCCACACCACAGGGGCGGCACAGGCCCGGTCAAAAACAACCAATTCATATAAATAAATCGGTATCAATAAACTTGGCACACTATTGAGTTCTCAAACAACAGACACATTCGAATATTCCCGGAACTAATTCATTGCTGAATTTCTTTCCGTATTTCTTCGCTGCGATGTTTCAATCTTATTTCATATCTCTTCACTTTGCAAACCCGGGATATTTACCCGATATTCACTCTCTGAAAAGAATTTCCCCACCAGAATTCGAAGCAATTCTTCATTCCCACGCTTTGCGCGAGCCGAATTGCTTCGTAGTTGTTGGGGGTGGTCACCGCTCAACGGCGGCAACTCAGAAAACATTACACGCTCCCCCGCGGCCGTGCAAGTCGACCAAGGGGAGCGTGTAAATGGAAGTTCAGCGGCCGGAAGGGGCCTGATCAGGCGACCTGAACAGTGGCAAGGTTTTTCTTGCCTTTCCGCAGCAGCAGGTACTTCCCATGCAGGAGCTGGGCGGGGTCAACAACGGCATCCGGATCCGAGATTTTGGCGTTGTTCACGTAGGCACCGCCCTCCCCTACCGTCCGGCGGGCTGCAGACTTGCTTTCAGAAAGACCGGTGGCCACGAGGAGGTCAATGATCCCCAAGCCGGCCCGGTCAACGGCGGCCGAAGGAAGCTCGGACGTCGCTGCTGCCAGGGTGTCCTCGTCCAGCACAGTGAGGTCGCCGTTGCCGAACACCGCAGCGGAAGCAGCGATGACTTTTTCAGTGGCATCTACTCCATGCACCAGCGATGTCACCTCGTACGCGAGGCGGCGCTGGCCTTCACGCGCGAACGGCTTGTCTGCGACCTGCTGTGCCAACGCTTCGATTTCTGCCCGGGAAAGGAAGGTAAAGATCTTAAGTCGGTCAACGACGTCGGCATCAGAAGTGTTCACCCAGAACTGGTAGAAGGCGTAAGGGCTGCACATGGCCGAATCCAGCCAGATGGCATTGCCTTCGCTCTTACCGAACTTGGATCCATCCGCGTTGGTGATCAACGGCGTGCCCAGGGCGTGGACACTCTTTCCCTCAACCTTGCGGATGAGCTCCGTTCCGCTGGTGAGGTTGCCCCACTGATCCGATCCACCGGTCTGCAGGACACAGCCGTAATCACGGTACAGCTGCAGGTAGTCCATACCCTGCAGGATCTGGTAGCTGAACTCCGTGTAGCTGATGCCTTCATCGGAGTTCAGGCGCGACGCCACCGCGTCCTTGCGGAGCATGGTCCCCACGCGGAAGTGCTTGCCGATCTCGCGGAGAAAATCGATAGCGGACAGCGGAGCGGTCCAATCGAGATTGTTCACGATGCGCGCTGCGTTGCCCCCCTCGAAGCTGAGGAAGCGGCTCACCTGGCCCTGGAGGTAGCCGACCCACTCGGTGACGGTGTCCTTGGTGTTCAAGGTGCGTTCCGCCGTCGGACGCGGGTCTCCGATAAGTCCGGTGGAACCACCCACGAGGCCCAGCGGCTTGTGGCCTGCCAACTGCAGGCGGCGAAGCACCAGCAGCTGGACAAGGTTGCCCAGGTGCAGGCTCGGTGCCGTGGGGTCGAATCCGCAGTAATACGTAATGGGGTCACCGGAGAGCAGTTTTTCCAGCTCGGCTTCGTCGGTGGATACGTGGATCAGACCGCGCCATTTGAGTTCCTGCCAGATGTTGGCGAAGGAGGCGTCGTTCTGCTGGGATTCGAGGTTGTTGAGTTGCGGCACGATTCCTAAGTTAGCAGGAATCGTGCCGCCAGGGCCTCAGCGTTCGATGCCTGCCGGCACCTCGCCGGCCGCGATCAGCCGCAGCCGCTGCGTGGGCCGGGTCATGGCAACGTAGAGGTCGCCCACCCGTCCGTGTTCCTGGTTCAACAGCGCTGACGGCTCCAGGATGATGACGCCGTCGAACTCCAGGCCCTTTGCTTCCCTGGGACTGATCACCACAATGTCCTGTGCGTAGCTGCCGGCACCCGTGCCGACCCTGTTGCCATAGGCACTCCGAAGTGCGGAAGCCGCCTGTTGCAGCAGCTCACCCTCTGCGATAACCGCGAGGAGTCCGCCGTCGAGCGCTTCCAGTTCCTCCGGCAGGGCTGCCAGGAGGCTGTCCATCATGGCCTCCGGCGCAACGCGGTCGATGACCGGTGACCACTGGCCCTCGCGGACCGCCTTGGGAGCGGAGACCACCAGGCCGGCGGCGTTGGCCATACGCACGGCAGCTTCGGCAATCTGCGACGGCGTCCGGTAGTTAACCGTCAATTCCTCCATTTGCCAGCGGTCGCCAAAGAGCGGACCAAGTGCCGACTGCCATGAGTTGGCGCCCGCCACCGAGCTGGTCTGCGCGATGTCGCCAACGATCGTGAAGGATTTGAGCGGGCAACGGCGGACCAGGAGACGCCACTGCATGGGCGACAACTCCTGTGCCTCATCCACCACAATGTGGCCGAACGCCCAGGTCCTGTCGCTGGTGGCGCGCTCCGCCGCTGTCTGGCGGGTCTCACGCTCCTGGTTCTGGTCCATCAGCTCTTCGGCCGTCATCAACACGTTGTAGCCGGCCTCTTCCATGTTGACCAGGGTCTGCTTGGCGTTGGCCAGATCGCGGGCGCGGTCGTTCTCCTGCTGCGCCAGGCTGCGGCCGGCCGCAGGATCAAGTTCGCCAAGGAGCTCGGCGGCCTCATCCAGCAACGGAACGTCGGACTCGGTCCACGGTGCATCCACGGGGCGGGCCAGCAGGGCCCGTTCCGCAGGCGTCAAACGAGGAGTGCAGGCCTCGAGGATGGCCGGCTTGCTGAACAGTTCCGCAATGAGCTTGGTGGGCGTCATCGGCATCCAGCACAGGTTCAGGGCAATCCGGACATCCTTGGCGCTGCGAACATCCTCGGCCAAGTAGGAACGGTCAGCGTTGTTGCCCAGGCTGCCGGCCTCCACGAGCTCGGTGAGCTGTTCGGTCAGCTCACGGAGCAGGATCTTCACAAACGTGAGCCTGGCCTCGTTGTGCGGCTTCCCGGTGGAACGGGCGCGGTCGCGGGCCCGGCGGACCTGGCGCGGAGTGAGGACCAGGCGCCGGCCGTCAACTTCGAGGATCCGGTTTTCAGCAGGAATGCGCTGCCGGTTGGCAACAGCGTTGGCCACGACATCGGCCATGTCCAGCCGGCCCTTGAGCGCAGCAACTGATCCTTCCGGTTCAGCTTCCGCCTGAATGCCGGGCATCAGGCGGCCCAGGCTGGCCATGACCACGCCGGTCTCGCCGAGAGACGGCAGGACCCTTTCGATGTACTTCATAAACGACGACGATGGGCCCACTAGCAGCACGCCGGCGGTCTTCAGGCGTTCGCGGTGGGTATACAGCAAGTAGGCGGCGCGGTGCAGCGCAACAGCCGTCTTGCCCGTTCCGGGCCCGCCCTGGACAACAAGGGCACCCGAGATGGACGAGCGGATGATGCGGTCCTGTTCGGACTGGATGGTGCCGACAATGTCAGACATGCGTCCGGTGCGCTTGGAATTCAGGGCCGCAAGCAGGGCCCCCTCGCCCTGCAGCGAATCGGCATCGGAGAGCATGTCCGGATCCAGGACGTCGTCCTCAATGGCCTTCACTTCACGGCCTTGGAGAATCAGGTGGCGTCGGCGGCGCACGCCCTGCCGGTCGAAGGCCGTGGCCTGGTAGAAATGTCCGGCTTCGGGTGCACGCCAGTCCACCATGAGCCGCTGCAGGTCCTCCGTAGTCAGCCCGATCCTGCCGATGTACTGGGCTTCGCCCGAGTCCAGATCCAGGCGGCCGAAGACAAGCCGGTCGTCGACGGCGTCGAGCTGGGCGAGGCGGTCCTCGTACAGTGCTGCGAAGGCGTCACGTTCGGAAACGTTCTGCATGGTGCCCACACCGCCGGCGCGGCGCACCTTGGCCAGCTGGTCGCGTTTTTCCGCGCGCAATTCATCAAGCCGGGCATACAAACCGGCAACGTAGGTCCGTTCGTGGACCAAATCAGCGTCGAGCATCGAGGCGTTCCCCTATCGCAAAATACGGACCGTCCATTCTACAGCCATTTTGATTAACGCGGCGGAAACAGCACAGATTTTCCTCGGCGCCCCGAAACGCGTTCAGCATCGGCGCCACCGGCTCGAGCTACTGCACTGAGCGCGGCCGGGCAGCCTTGTACTTGGAGACTGAGGGATCGTCCGGCAACCAGTACCGCCATGGATAGCTGTCGGTTCCGCCATGGCCGGAGACCCCCACCCGCGGCCCGGTTTCCACCTCCGGTGCCGGCTGCGAGGGAAGTACCAGCTCGAAAGGGTACGCCAGGGCATCCCGGCCGCTGTCCGCCGTCGTTACTCCCAGAACAGTGGCCAGCCGCGCGGGCCCGCTGGCGAGGTCGGCATCGCGCTTTGACGCAGGGCGGCGGGCGCGCGCCAGCTCCAGACCCTCCACCACGGTCCCGGCGCGCAGAAGAACTCCCGACGCGGCGCCTTCAGGACCGCAAACGAGGTTGGCACAGTGATGCATCCCGTACGTGAAGTAGACGTACAGGTGGCCGGGAGGGCCGAACATGGGCGCATTGCGCGGCGTTTGGCCCCGGTAGGTATGAGAGCCCGGATCGGGGAACTCCGAATCATGCGGGCCAAGGTAAGCCTCCACCTCGGACAAACGGACTGACACAGTTCCTGCACGGCCATGATGGGTCAGGACAGCACCCAACAGCCGGGCAGCCACCTCCCGGGCGTCTCCGGACAACACGCTCCGCAGCGCCTCAGGTGTGCTGCACTTGCCTTGCGTTTCACTCATCCTCCGACTCTAACCGGCACCGCGATCACCGTTACAGCAGTGTCCGATTTCCGCTAGCCCTGGGTGCTGGACGGCTGGCAGGATGGAACCCATGGACTTCTGGCAGCGCTACCGGGCAATTGATACCCGCGATACCCGTTTTGATGGCCAGTTCTTCACCGCAGTGCGGAGCACCGGCATCTATTGCCGTCCCTCCTGCCCCGCCCGGACGCCGAAAGCCGCAAACGTTACGTTTTACGAGACCTCGGCGGCAGCCCACGAGGCCGGCTACCGCGCCTGCAAGCGTTGCCTCCCCGAGGCCGTCCCGGGAACTCCGGCCTGGAACGTTCGGCAGGATATTGCCGGCCGGGCCATGCGCCTGATCAATGACGGCGTCATCAACCGCGACGGCGTCGAAGGCCTCGCGGCCCGGCTTGGCTATTCCGCCCGGCAGCTGAACCGGATATTGAGCCAGGAACTCGGCGCAGGACCCCTCTCGCTGGCGCGCGCCAGCCGGGCGCAGACGGCGCGCACACTGCTGGTGTCGACGCCGATGAGGATCGTGGACGTCGCCTTCGCGGCGGGATTCAGCAGCGTCCGGCAGTTCAACGAGACCATCGGCGAGGTGTTTGCCATGACGCCCACGGCGTTACGGGCAACCGCACGCCACCCACGGGCCTCTGCGGAGATTGCCACCACCACAGCCCTGACGCTAAACCTGCCCGTCCGGAAACCGTTCGACCCCGGGATCTTCAGCTTCCTGGCGGTCCGCGCCATTGCGCGAATCGAGTCGGGAAGCGAAACCGGCTACGCGAGAACCCTACGGCTCCCGCACGGTGACGCCGCCTTCCACGTGGAGTATGACGGCGGCATGCGGCCGGCCGGTGACAGCCAACTGACGCTGACGGTGGACGCCGTAGACCTACGCGACCTGGCAGCCCTGCTCAGCCGCGTCCGCAGGCTGTTCGACCTGGACGCCGATCCGCAGGCAGTGGATGCCGTACTGGCCACAGACCACCGCCTGGCAGCGTCCGTAGCCGCCTTTCCCGGGATGCGGATGCCCGGCGCCGTAGACCCGCAGGAACTGCTGGTCCGGGCCATGATCGGCCAGCAGATTACAGTTGCAGCAGCAAGGACGGCACTCACGGAACTCTCGGCCGTTGGCAGTGCCAGCCAGGCACCGTCCGAAGGACTGGACCGGTTGTTCCCCACAGCGGCGGAGATCGCCGCGAACGGACGCGGCGCCCTGCGGGGACCGCAACGACGGATCGATTCCCTTATTACCGCCGCCGAACGGATGGCTTCCGGCGAACTGGACTTCGGCTACGGTGATGACCTCCCAGGGCTCCAGGCAAAGCTCCTGCCGCTTCCCGGCGTCGGGCCCTGGACAGTTGGCTATGCCGCCATGCGGATCCTCGGTTCGCCTGACATTTTCCTGGCCAACGACGCCGCCGTCCGGAACGGCGTGCGGCGGCTGGCAGGAACCGCAGGAACCGCAGGAACCGAAGGATCATCAGCAAGCACCGGGCTCTCCCCCGATTTCCTGGAAGTCAGCCCCTGGCGCTCCTACGCAACAATGCACTTGTGGCGTGCCGCGATCAAGACTCCCCCAACCACGAAGGTAAAACCATGACCGCACAGCTCCTCACCATGAACACCACGGACGGACCGTTCACGATCATCGCCCGTGACGGCATAGTGCTGTCCTCGGGCTGGACGGCCGATCCCGCACAACTGATGGGCCAGATCCACCCGAACCTGCTGCCTGCGGAACTGAAGGCCGTGGGCTCGCTGGGCGATATATCGGAGGCCGTCGAGGCCTTTTACGCCGGCGATCCCGTTCCGGCCATGCGGGTGCCCGTACTGCAGAAATCCGGCCCGTTCCGCAGCAATGCCTGGGACATCCTGCGAACCGTCCGCCCCGGGAAGCCGGTGACTTACACCGAATATGCTGCCCTGGCCGGTAACGCCAAGGCGGTCCGGGCAGCCGCCAGCGCCTGTGCCTTCAACGCAGCAGCGCTGTTCGTGCCCTGCCACAGGGTGATCCGCACCGACGGGTCACTGGGCGGCTTCCGCTGGGGCCTCGCCGTGAAGGAAAGCCTGCTGGCCCGCGAGGCAGCGTAGGGCGGGCCCGAACAAGCTCGACGACCGGCCTGTTCCCTGCTTGCTGCTGCTTCCTGCTATTGAGCTGCCGGAGTACCGGCCGGCCACGGCAGCAGTCCCGGAAGTTCGACGCCGTCCGCTGCAGCCTGTGCCCTCAGGCTGCCAAGGCTCGGTTCCCGTCCTGCCAGCCACGCCGCAATATCCGTGATCATGCCGCCGACAACGGTGGTGCGGCCTCCGCTGCCAATACTTACCGGTGGCAGGCCCAGGGGCTGGAGCACCACCTTGTCCTCAGGCTGGATCCGCGCAGCCAGGAACTCAAACAGATGCTCGCAGAACGGCCGGCTCCAGGTTTCCGGGCCCCTTCCGGTGCCTAGATCCGAGCTGTGGATCACGAGTTCACGCCATAGTGCCAGGCCACCGTCCAGGACCACTCCGCCGCGGTAGGTGATGGGGGCCCACCAGCCGATGCGGTGGGCCGCGGAGTCCTTGACATCGGGAAGCGAATCAAAAGCCTTCAAGACCCGGCGCAGGGCGTTCTGGAGGTCTGCCACATGCTGGGCCGCATGATGGCCGGCGGCCAGCTCAATGGCTTTGGTGCGGCCTTCATAGCCGCCATCGTACAGCTCGATCTTTTCGCCCCTCGCGGCGTACTCGAGCTGCCTGGCCATGGCATTGCAGATGCCGGCGAGATGGGCAAGAACATGGCCGCGGGTCCAGTCCGGCAGGGCGGACGGGGCTGCTACCTCGTCATCCGTAAGCTTGGCGGCCGTGGTGACAGCGACGTCGGCGGCTTGGTGGAGTTCGGCGAGCAGTGCGTCCGGCGCGGGGGAAGTCATGGCGCTCATCCTAACCGGATCTCAGTCTCGGGTCTCGACAGGCTCGGTGTTCGGGTCTCGACAGGCTCGACCACCGGTGGTCGAGCCTGTCGAGACCCGAAGCCAGCGTTGTTCAGCCGGCGTAGCTGCGGACTTCCGCCAGCTCGGCTTCGAGGAACGCCAGTTGACGCTCGACGGCGGCCGGTGCCGTGCCGCCCTGGGAGTTGCGGCTGTTCAGCGACCCCTCGGTGGACAAGACCGTGCGGACCTCAGGCGTCAGGTAAGCGGAGATTGCCGCGTATTCATCGTCCGTCAGGTCCCACAGTTCCACTCCGCGGCCTTCGGCCTGCTTCACGGCCGCGCCGGAGAGCTCATGGGCTTCCCGGAACGGCACGCCCTGGCGGACAAGCCATTCGGCGATGTCCGTTGCCAGCGCGAAACCCTGCGGAGCCAGGGACTCCATGCGTTCGGTGTTGAACGTCAGGGTGGCAATCATGCCGGACACAGCCGGAAGCAGCAGCTCCAGCGTGTCGGCGGCGTCGAACACCGGCTCCTTGTCCTCCTGCAGATCGCGGTTGTACGCAAGCGGCAACCCCTTGAGCGTGGCCAACAGGCCCGTCAGGTTGCCGATCAGCCGTCCGGCCTTGCCGCGGGCCAACTCGGCAACATCCGGGTTCTTCTTCTGCGGCATGATCGAAGATCCTGTGGAATACGAATCGTGCAGGGTGACGAAGGAGAACTCCTTGGTAGCCCAGAGAATGACCTCCTCGGAAATCCGGGACAGGTCCACGCCGATCATGGCGCACACCCAGGCGAACTCGGCGAAGACGTCGCGGGAAGCGGTGCCGTCGATTGAGTTGTGCGAAGCGGAAAAGAAGCCAAGGTCTGCGGCGACAGCCTCAGGGTCCAGGCCGAGTGAGGAACCCGCCAGGGCCCCGGAACCATAAGGTGACACCCCTGCCCGCTTGTCCCAGTCCTGGAGCCGCTGCACATCGCGGAGCAAGGCCCAGGCGTGGGCCAGGAGGTGGTGGCTGAGCAGGACCGGCTGGGCGTGTTGCAGGTGCGTACGGCCTGGCATCGCAACGCCGTGGTGGGCCTTCGCCTGGTCAACCAGGGCGTCAACCGTAGCCAATAGGCCGCCGGCAATGATCCGGGCGTGGTCCCGCAGGAACATCCTGCCCAGCGTGGCCACCTGATCATTGCGGGACCGGCCAGCGCGAAGCTTGCCGCCTAATTGGGTGCCCGCCCGTTCGATCAACCCGCGTTCCAGGGAACCGTGCACGTCCTCGTCGGACTCGGCCGGCAAGTATGCGCCGGAAGCTACGTCCTCGTCCAGCTGCGTCAGCGCCGCCAGCATGCCGTCAAGCTCGGCGTCATCCAGCAGGCCGGCCTTATGCAGCACACGGGCATGCGCCTTGGAACCGGCGATGTCGTAGCGGGCCAGCCGCCAGTCGAAATGCGTGGACTTGCTGAGCGCAGCCAGGGCATCCGCGGGGCCGCCGGCGAACCGGCCGCCCCACAGTGCGCCGGTATTTGTTGAGCTGGTGGTTGAGCTTGTCGAAACCTGGGTCTCGACAAGCTCAACCACCGGGTCCTGGCCCGGAGACGAATTCTGCTCAGCCAACGGCTTACTTTCCTGCAACCCGGATGTCGCGCCCCGCAGCTACCTTGGAAGACATGCCGAACAGCTCGATGAAGCCCTTGGCCTGGGACTGATCGAAGGTGTCCCCGGTGTCGTAGGTGGCCAGGGAGAAGTCGTACAGCGAGGTCTCGGAGCGGCGGCCGTTGACGATCGCCTGGCCGCCGTGGAGCACCATCCGGATATCTCCGGAGACGTACTTCTGGGTGTCCTCGATAAACGCATCCAGCGAACGCTTCAGCGGGGAGAACCACTGGCCGTCATACACCAACTCGGCCCAGCGCTGCCCGACCGTTGCCTTGAACCGGGCCTGCTCGCGCTCGATGGTGATGTCCTCGAGGTGCTTGTGAGCGGTAATCAGGGCCATTGCGCCCGGAGCTTCGTAGATCTCGCGGGACTTGATGCCCACCAACCGGTCCTCGACGACGTCGATACGACCCACGCCCTGGGCGCCGGCCCGGCGGTTCAGTTCCTTGATGGCCTGCAGCGGGGTGACCCGGATGCCGTCGATCGCCACCGGCACGCCGGCTTCGAAGGAGATGGTGACCTCATCGGGCGCCGGCGGGAATTCCGGCGTGGCGGTGTAGTCGTAGATGTCCTTGGTGGGCGCGTTCCAGATGTCTTCGAGGTAGCCGGTTTCGACGGCGCGTCCCCAGACGTTCTGGTCGATCGAGTACGGATTCTTCTTGGTGGTCTCGATCGGCAGTCCCTTCTCCTCGGCGAAGGCAATGGCCTTGTCGCGGGTCAGAGCCAGGTCGCGGACCGGGGCGATGCACTTCAGGTCCGGTCCCAGGGACTGGATGCCGACTTCAAACCGGACCTGGTCGTTGCCCTTGCCGGTGCAGCCGTGGGCCACGGTGGTGGCGCCGAATTCGCGGGCTGCCTTGACCAGGTGCTTGACGATCACGGGACGGGAAATGGCAGACACCAGAGGGTAGTGGCCCTGGTAAAGCGCGTTGGCCTTCAGCGTCGGGACGCAATACTCGTTGGCGAACTCGTCGGACGCGTCAGCCACGTACGCCTCGACGGCGCCGCAGCCAAGGGCACGCTGGCGGATGGTCTCCAGGGATTCGCCGCCCTGCCCGACGTCTACCGCCACGGCGATGACCTCGGCACCGGTGGCTTCACCGATCCAGCCAATTGCTACGGAAGTATCCAGGCCACCGGAGTAGGCCAGAACAATACGTTCAGTCACGTCAAATTCTCCTTATATTGTTGATGCAGTACTCGTCTGAAAGTCTTAGGAAAAGCCTGTCACACCGGCAGGCGTTTAGCCTGTGCCGGCTTCCTCTGCCAGCTGCAGGAACCTCGCAGCAAGCTCGGCGCCGCCCATCGGATCCCGGGAGACCAGCAGCACGGTGTCGTCCCCGGCGATGGTGCCAAGGATGGACGGCATCACCGAATGGTCGATCGCCAGGGCCAGGAAGTTAGCAGCTCCAGGCGGGGTGCGGAGCACGGCGATGTTGGCGGAAGCCTCGGCGGTGACCAGCAGTTCCCCGCACAGCCGGGCCAGTCTGGCGTCCAGGATCTCCTGGCTGACACCGCTTTTGGCCGCCCTTTCACCGCCTTCGCCGGGAACCGCATACACCAGGACGCCTTCCTTGCCGCGTACGCGCACTGCCCCCAGTTCCACCAGGTCCCGCGACAGGGTGGCCTGGGTGACCTGGACGCCGTCGTCAGCCAACAGGGCCGCGAGCTCCGCCTGCGACCGCACCGACTCACCGGTGAGGATGGCCGTGATCCTGGCCTGGCGCGCGGTTTTGGTGGCGGGGCTGGCGCCCGGGGACGCCGGCTGGGCGGACACTAGTTGCCTGCCTCGCCCGCTGCCGCAGGGACGGGTTCCAGTCCCTCAACCACGGCAAGTCCGGACTGGTGCATCAGCCACGCCATCAGCGCCTTTTGGGCATGCAGGCGGTTTTCCGCCTCGTCCCAAACGATCGACTGAGGCCCGTCGATGACGCCCGCGGAAATCTCGTAGCCGCGATACGCAGGCAGGCAATGAAGCACGACGGCGTCATCCGCCGCGAGTGCCATGGCCGCCTCGTCCACGGAGTACTCCCGGAAAAGCTCCAGGCGGGCTTCCTTCTCCGCTTCCTGCCCCATGGAGACCCAGGTGTCTGTGGCAACGACGTCGGCACCCTTGAGTGCCTCGGCGGCGTCGGTGGTGATCAGCACGGAGCCGCCGGTCAGGGCCGCACGTTCCTGCGCTGCGGCAACAATTCCGGCCTCCGGCAGGTAACCCTCCGGGCCGGCGATGCGGACGTGCATTCCGGCTGTGACGCCGGCGAGCAGGTAGGAGTTGGCCATGTTGTTGGCGGCGTCGCCCAGATAGCTCATGGTGAGCCCCTGCAGCGACCCCTTGTGTTCCTTGACCGCCAGGAGATCGGCAAGAAGCTGGCAGGGGTGGTAGTCATCGCACAAGGCATTGATCACAGGAACGCTGGAGTTCTCTGCCATGGCCACAAGTCCTGCGTGCGGCCCGGTCCGCCACACGATCGTGGAGACCATGCGTTCCAACACTTTGGCCGTGTCCTCCACGGACTCCTTGTGGCCGATCTGGGCTTCGCCCGGGTTAATGATCAGCGCGCTGCCGCCCATGTCCGCCACACCGGTGGCGAAGGAAACACGGGTACGGGTGGAGGTCTTGTCGAAGATGATGGCCACGGTCTTCCGGCCGCTGCCATCCGCGGCGTACGGCTGCACGCTGTACGGCGCAGCCTTCATGCGGGCTGCGAGGTCAAGGACTTCCGCCTGTTCCCCTGGGCTAAGGTCGGTGTCCTTGAGGAAGTGCCTGATTTTTTTGCTCACTGGGCATCCTTTGCGCTCTGGAGTATTGCCGGGAAGGCGGCAAGGAAGGTATCGGCTTGGTCAACGGTAAGAATCAGTGGGGGTGCCAGCCGGACCGTACGCGGTCCCGGCGCGTTGATGATGAAGCCGGCCGCGAGGCCGGCCGCCACAGCGGCGGCGGCGACGTCGGCATCCAGATCGAAGCCAATCAGCAGGCCAACGCCGCGGACTTCGGTGACGCCGTCGAGAGCGGACAGGCCGGAGCGGATGTGCTCCCCCACCTTGACCGCATTTTGCAGCACCTGCTGGGTTTCCAGGACATGCAAGGTTGCCAGCGCCGCAGCGGTGGCCACCGGATTCCCGCCGAAGGTGGTGCCGTGCTGGCCGGCGGTCAGCAGCTTCGAGGTGGATTCGCCGAAGGTGATCATGGCGCCGATCGGGAAGCCGCCGCCGAGCCCCTTGGCGAGCGTGACGGCATCGGGAACAATCCCGGCGGTGGAACTGGCCAGCCAGTTGCCCGTCCGGCCCATCCCGGTCTGGACCTCATCCAGGATGAGGAGCGCGCCGGCGTCGGACGTGATCTGACGGGCGGCCTGCAGGTATCCGGGCGGCAGCGGGCGGACGCCTGCTTCGCCCTGGATGGGTTCCAGGAAAACGGCAGCAACGGAACTGTCGACGGCGGCACGCAGTGCCTCGACGTCGCCGAACGGAATGTGTGTGACCCCGCCGGGCAGCGGCGCGAACGGTGTCCGGTAAGCTTCCTTCGCGGTCAGCGCAAGGGCTCCCATGGTCCGGCCGTGGAAGGCACCCTCAAGGGCGATGATCCGGGTGCGCGGACCATTAGCGCTCCCGTCAGCAGCGCCGTTGTTGCGGCGGGCCAGCTTGAACGCCGCCTCGTTCGCCTCGGTGCCGGAATTGGTGAAAAAGACTTTGGAACCGGCGGGCGCCTCGGTCAACTCCAGGAGCTTCTCGGCCAAAGCCACCTGGGTGGGGCTGGTGAAGAAGTTGGAGACATGGCCAAGGGTGGCCAGCTGGCTGGAAATCACCGAGGTCACGAAGGGGTGGGCGTGGCCCAACGCATTAACGGCGATGCCGCCCAGAAGGTCCAGGTACTCCCGGCCGTCCGCATCCCAGACCACACACCCGGAACCCCGGATCAGGACACGCTGTGGTGTACCGAAGACGCCCATCAGCGACGACGAATAGCGGGTGAGCCAATCGGCGCCCGTAGGCCGGCCTTCGGTTTCCTCTGATGATCGAGCCTGTCGGGATCCCTGGGTTTCGACAAGCTCAACCACCGGACTTTCGGTTTCGACAGGCTCAGTTTCGACAGGCTCTACCACCGAATGCTCCTTGTTCATGCCAACACGTCCTCGTCCGGAATGACCTGGGTGCCAATACCCGCCGTTGTAAAAGTTTCCAGAAGCATCGAATGCGCCAGCCTGCCGTCAACGATGTGCGCCCGCTCCACTCCGCCCTGGACAGCTTTGAGGCAGGCTTCCATCTTGGGGATCATGCCCGATTCCAGGGACGGCAGCAATTCCTTGAGGTCCGACGCCGGGATGGACGAGATCAGCGAGCTCCGGTCAGGCCAGTTCGCGAAGAGGCCTTCGACGTCGGTCAGGATCACCAGCTTGGAGGCGCCCAGTGCTTCGGCCAGGGCGGCCGCTGCGGTATCGGCATTGACGTTAAGCACCTGGCCGGTGGTCTGGTGGTTGCCGGCCGGGTTGTCCATACCGCCCTCGATCTCCGGTGCAACGGTGGAGATCACCGGAATCCGGCCCGCGGCGATGAGGTCCATGATGCCGTCAGGGTTGACGCCCACCACCTCACCTACCAGGCCCAGGTCCACTTCTTCGCCATCGATGACGGTGCCGGTGCGGACGGCGCGGAGCAGCCCGCCGTCCTCGCCGGACATCCCCACGGCGTAGGGGCCGTGCGAATTGATCAGGCCGACCAATTCGCGGCCCACCTGGCCGGTCAAGACCATCCGGACCACGTCCATGGCTTCCGGAGTTGTGACGCGGAGCCCGCCCTTGAACTCGGACTCAATGTCCAGCCGGCTGAGCATGGCGTTGATCTGCGGCCCGCCTCCGTGGACCACCACAGGATGGATCCCTACGTGGTGAAGGAAGACGATGTCCTCGGCGAAGGCACGGCGCAGCTCATCATTGACCATGGCGTTGCCGCCATACTTGATCACCATGGTGGTGCCGGCAAAACGCTGGATCCAGGGCAGCGCCTCGATCAGTGTTGCCGCCTTGTCCTGGGCATCGCGCATGGACGTGTTTGCACGGGTTTGGGCGTTCATGGGTGTCTCTTCCGGAAGGTCCGCTGCTAGCTTGAGTAGGCGCTGTTCTCGTGGACGTAGTCGTGCGTCAGGTCATTGGTCCAAATGGTTGCCTCGGCATCGCCGGACTGGAGATCGATCTCAACGTGCACTTCACGGGGTTCAAGGTCCACGAGACCGCGGTCGTCACCGATGCTGCCGTTGCGGCAGATCTGGACGCCGTTCATGGACACGTTCAACTGGTCCGGATCAAAGACGGCGTTGGTGGTCCCCACAGCGGACAGCACACGGCCCCAGTTGGGGTCCTTGCCGAAGATCGCGGCCTTGAAGAGGTTGGAGCGGGCCACGGCGCGGCTGACGATTTCCGCGTCGGCCTCGCTGGCGGCGTTAAACGTGCGGATCGCGATGTCGTGGCTGGCGCCCTCGGCGTCTCCGATCAGCTTCCGGGCCAGCTCAGCGCACACGGTCGTGAGCCCCTCCCCCAGCTCGTTCGCGGACGGGACGGCGCCTGAGGCGCCGGAGGCCATCAGGACCACGGTATCGTTCGTGGACATGCAGCCGTCGGAGTCCGCGCGGCCGAAGGTGACGCGCGTGGCATCCCGCAGGACGACGTCGAGCAGTTCCGGGGCGACGTCGGCATCCGTGGTGAGTACCACCAGCATGGTGGCAAGTCCGGGGGCCAACATTCCGGCACCCTTGGCCATCCCACCGATGGAGAACTCAACGCCACTGGAATCAGTGCCGATGAACAGGGCCACTTTGGATACGGTGTCCGTGGTCATGATGGCCGTTGCGGCGGCGGCCCCGCCGTCAACGCTGAGGCCTGCTGCCGCTGCTTCCACCCCTGGCAGGATCTTATCCATGGGCAGTTGCTCGCCGATCAGGCCGGTGGAACACACCACAACATCGGTGGCGGAGATGCCAAGGACGTCTGCGGTTTTCTCCGCCGTAGCATGGGTGTTCTGGAAACCCAGCGGGCCGGTGCAGGCATTGGCTCCTCCCGAGTTCAGGATTACCGCGTCAACACGACCATCGGCAACCACCTGCCGGGACCAGTGCACGGGGGCTGCAGCCACCCGGTTGGTGGTGAAAACGGCGGCAGCGGCCTTCTTGGGGCCATCGTTGACCACCAGCGCGAGGTCCGGCTTGCCGGAGGCCTTCAGGCCTGCGGTGATTCCGGCGGCCCGAAATCCGAGAGGGGCAGTAACGGTCACGGGGCGACTCCCTGGAGATTGAGGCCAGCCGTTTCCGGGAGGCCAAGCGCAATATTCATGGACTGCACGGCTCCGCCGGCGGTGCCCTTGGTGAGGTTGTCGATGACGCAGGTCACGATGACCCGGTTGGCGTGCTGATCGTACGCAAGCTGCATCACGGCGTGGTTGGTTCCCTGGACCGACTTGGTGGCCGGCCACTGCCCTTCCGGCAGCAGATGGACGAACGGTTCGTCGTCGTACGCGTCAGCCCAGGCCTGGCGCAACTGCTCTGCAGTAGTACTCCCCTCTGCCTGCGGCTTTACCTTCGCCGTCGCGGTGGTGAGGATGCCCCGGCTCATGGGTGCAAGCGTAGGGGTGAAGGAAACGGTGACCTGCGCTCCGGCGGCCAGAGACAGTCCCTGCTCAATCTCAGGCGTGTGCCGATGCCCGCCACCGACGCCATAGGGGTTCATCGAGCCCATCACTTCGGAACCGATCAGGTTGACTTTGGCTGCCTTGCCCGCGCCGGAGGTTCCGGAGGCTGAAACGATCACGACGTCGTCGAGCTCCAACAAACCGGCAGCAAAGCCGGGCGTCAGGGCCAGCAGCGAGGACGTGGGGTAGCAACCGGGCACCGCGATCCGGTGCGCGTCCCGAAGTTTTTCACGGTGTCCGGGGAGTTCCGGAAGCCCGTACGGCCAGCTGCCGGCATGTGCGGAGCCGTAGAACTTCTCCCACGCCATCGGGTCGGTGAGGCGGTGGTCCGCACCGGCGTCGATGACCAGCGTGCCCTCCGGCAGCTGTGCAGCCAGCGCGGCAGAAGCACCGTGCGGGAGGGCCAGGAAGACTACATCGTGGCCGGAGAGATTCTCCACCGTAGTTTCTTCCAGGATGCGGTTGGCCAGTGAGTGAAGGTGCGGTTGCACTTCGCCCAGTCGTGACCCAGCGCTGCTGTGCGCTGTAATGGCACCGATAGTGACGTCCGGATGGCCGGCAAGAAGGCGCAGTACCTCGCCACCGGCGTAACCGCTGGCGCCGGAGACGGCAACTGAAATAGTCATAACTCCAACCGTACAGCAAGAATATGCATTAGTCCCGATATTTATACATGAGCCATGCCGGGCCTATCTTCGTGGACTCCTCCCGGCGCAGCGCCGATGGCCCCATATGCCGGCGGCAGCGGCGGTACTCAATATGATGGCTTACGGGTCCGGGTGGGGAAAGTCCCGGCCGGAGAAGGAGAATTCCATGACTCATGCAATTAATGCCCGGCAGTCAGGCGGCCCGGAGGTCCTTGAATACGTTTCCGTCGACCAGCCGGTGCCCGGCCCGGGCCAGCTCCTGGTCAAGGTGGCAGCGGTCGGCGTGAATTTCATTGACACGTACCAGCGCAGCGGTATCTACAAGGTGGACTACCCCTTCACCCCCGGCTCGGAGATGGCTGGAACTGTCGAAGCCCTGGGCGCGGGCGTCGAACTCTTCGCGGTTGGAGACCGCGTGGCCACGGCTGAAGGCACCGGTTGCTATGCGGGCTACACCGTCCTTGATGAAGCCAAAGCACTGCCCGTCCCCGACGGCCTTGACGACCGCAGCGCCGCAGCCCTGCCGCTACAGGGGATGACGGCGCATTACCTGATGAACTCCACCTTCCGGGTGGAGCCTGGCCAGACCGTTCTCATGCATGCCGGCGCCGGCGGAGTAGGCCTGCTGCTCATCCAGTTGCTTAAAGCGCGCGGGGCCCGGGTCATCACCACGGTGTCCACGGAAGAGAAAGAAAGGCTGGCCCG
Source organism: Pseudarthrobacter sp. TRD_SC_9 (assembly GCF_055361265.1). Lineage (NCBI taxonomy): Bacteria > Bacillati > Actinomycetota > Actinomycetes > Micrococcales > Micrococcaceae > Pseudarthrobacter > Pseudarthrobacter sp. TRD_SC_9. Next base: position 1,565,959 of record NZ_CM143956.1, on the reverse strand, counting down.
GGGAGCGGGCGCGGATGAAGTTCTGCGTTACGAAGGTTTCGCGGAGAACGTCCGGGAACTCACCAACGGCACCGGAGCTGACGTGGTGTATGACGGCGTCGGAAAAAACACCTTCGACGACTCGCTGGCGTCACTGCGCACCCGCGGAACCCTGGTGTTGTTCGGCGCGGCCTCCGGACCGGTGCCGCCCTTTGATCCGCAGCGCCTCAATGCTGCCGGTGGCCTGTACCTCACCAGGCCCTCACTGGCGCACTACCTGCTCAACCCGACCGAACGACGCTGGCGGTCCAAAGAAATTTTCGACGCCGCCGCTGGGGGCGACCTTAAGGTCCACATCGGCGCGGAGTACCCGCTGTCCGCGGCGGCAGAGGCCCATAAGTCCCTTGAAGGGCGGCAGACCACCGGAAAGCTGGTCCTTATTCCGTGAAAGGGGCCCTGAAGGACGACAACAGGCAACGCCGACATGAACGATCCAGGAACGGGCAGTAGCCGTGAAGCAAACTTCGACACCTTTTGTTCATCTGTGAACGGGACACTTTCCCAGTGATCGAGAACCTCGCAGACACCAATCCTCCTGAGCCGAAGGTGTACCAGCCGCAGATGCCCGGCGGAAGCGCCGCCCCGGCGCCGCGCACCCTGGTAGACATCCTCGAGCAAACCGCGGCGGCCCACCCGGAGGCGTCCGCGCTGGATGATGGCACAACCTCGCTGAGCTACACCCAACTGCTGGCCGAAGTCCGGGCCATGGGCAGGCGCCTTCACCATGCCGGGCTCGGCGCGGGAGACAAGATTGGCGTCCGGATTCCTTCGGGTACCAACGAGCTCTACATCGCCATCCTGGCCATCCTGCTGGTGGGAGCTGCCTATGTCCCCGTTGATGCCGACGATCCCGAGGAGCGCGCGCGGCTGGTTTTCGGTGAAGCCAAAGTGGCGGCCGTGATTGGCGCTGGGTCCAACATCGCCCTGGCGGTTGACCGCCCCCGGCCATTCCCGGCACCGCGCAAGGCCGTGGCCGACGACGACGCCTGGGTGATTTTCACCTCCGGTTCCACAGGAACGCCCAAGGGAGTTGCGGTCCAGCACCGTTCGGCCGCGGCCTTCGTGGATGCAGAAGCCAGGATCTTCCTCAAATCCGAGCCCCTCGGTCCGCAGGACCGCGTGCTGGCCGGGTTGTCGGTTGCTTTCGACGCATCCTGCGAGGAAATGTGGCTCGCCTGGCGCAACGGCGCCTGCCTTGTACCCGCTCCCCGGGCCCTGGTGCGCACCGGAATGGACCTTGGTCCCTGGCTGATCAACCACGGCATCAGCGCAGTGTCCACGGTGCCCACGCTTGCCGCCCTGTGGCCGGCCGAATCCCTCGAGAACGTCAGGCTGCTGATTTTCGGCGGCGAAGCATGCCCGCCTGAACTAGCCCAGCGGCTGGCCGTTGAAGGCCGTGAAGTCTGGAACACCTACGGCCCCACCGAGGCTACCGTGGTGGCATGCGCCGCTCCCCTGGGGGGTACCGGTCCGGTGCGGATCGGCCTGCCTCTGGATGGCTGGGACCTGGCCGTCGTTGATGGCAACGGTGTCCCCGTGCCCGAAGGTGCCATCGGCGAACTGATTATTGGCGGAGTCGGGTTGGCCCGCTACCTCGATCCTGCGAAGGACGCTGAGAAATACGCACCCATGCCCTCGCTCGGCTGGGAACGTGCTTACCGGTCAGGAGACCTGGTCCGCTTTGATACTGTTGGCCTGATCTTTATGGGCCGCGCCGACGAACAAGTTAAACTGGGCGGTCGGCGGATCGAGCTGGGCGAAATTGATTCCGCCCTGCAATCCCTGCCGGGTGTTGGCGGAGCGGCAGCGGCGGTGCAAACTACTGCTGCCGGAAACCAGATCCTGGTGGGTTACCTGGCCCCCGCCGGACCTGACGGACTTGACCTCACGGAAGCCCGCGCCCTGCTGGCCGCCACTCTTCCGGCGGCGCTGATCCCGCTGTTGACCATGGTGGAATCGCTGCCCACCAAAACCAGCGGCAAGGTGGACCGCCACGCCCTGCCCTGGCCGCTGGCCGGTGCCGCGGCAGCAGATGCCGATGCTGCACCGTTGAACCTTCCGGAAGATGCGCACTGGATTGTGGAGCAGTGGTCGGCCGTGTTGGGCAGCCCGGTGACTACCCTCGATGCGGACTTCTTTGCCTACGGCGGCGGATCCCTGGCTGCAGCCCAGCTGGTCTCGGCCCTGCGCGTACGCTACCCCACCATTACCGTAGCGGACATCTATGCGACACCGCGGATCGGTGCCTTGATCGACACCGCACGGCAATCACTGCCTGAAGGAATTACGGCTGCCCCCGCCACACAACGCTCCGTGCGGCCCACAGCTTTCAAGTCGCAACTGTTCCAGACGTTGATGGGTATTCCGCTGCACATCCTGGTGGGCATGCGCTGGCTGACCTACCTGATGGTGGCGAACAACCTGCTGGCAGCCTTCGCCGGGTTCACAGAAGCTCCCACTGTTTCCTGGTGGTGGGTGGCTGTTTCCTGGCTGGTCTTCGTAAGCCCGGCCGGGCGGATGGCCATTTCCATAGCCGCGGCGCGCATCCTGCTCCGGGGTGTTGTTCCCGGCCGCTACCCCCGGTCCGGGAAGATCCACCTCCGGCTATGGCTTGCCGAGCAGATCCAGGACCTGGCCGGAGCCGTCAGCCTTGCCAGCGCACCGTGGGTTCCTTCCTATGCCCGCGCACTCGGCGCCAAGATCGGCAACGACGTCCAACTCCATTCGCTGCCGCCCGTCACCGGATTCCTGTCCCTGGGCAACGGTGCCAACATCGAACCGGAGGTGGATCTCTCTGGGTGGTGGATCGACGGCGACCACGTTCACATCGGCCGCGTGCACGTAGGCGCGGGGGCCACCGTTGGTGCCCGCAGCACGCTGATGCCCGGCGCCTCCATCGGAGCAAGGGCCAGCGTCGATGCCGGCTCGGCGGTTTTGGGCAAGGTGAAAGCCGGCCAGGCAGTTGCTGGTTCCCCCGCACAACGCCGCGGCAAAGCGAAGCGGGAATGGCCTGAGGCTCCCCCGGTAAGGAAAGCCACGGGCCGCGTCTGGTTTGCGGCATTTGCGGCAGCATCCGCTGTCCTGTCGCTGATCCCTTATCTTTCCGCGGCCGCGGCCGCGGCCGTTGTGTTCCTGTTTATTCGCGGGAGCAGCTCACTGGCAGATGCCACCCCACAGGTCCTGGCTTCCCTGCCGTTGGCCGCCCTGGCCTGGTTCCTGGCCAACATGCTGCTGGTCCTGGGCACCACCCGGCTGCTCAGCATCGGGCTGGCCCCCGGGTACTACAGGGTCCGGAGCCGCATTGGCTGGCAGGTCTGGGCCACGGAACGGGTGCTGGACCTGGCCCGGGACCTCCTGTTTCCCATTTATGCCAGCCTTTTCACGCCCGTGTGGCTGAGGCTGCTGGGAGCCAAGATCGGCAAGAACGTGGAGGCCTCCACAGTCCTCCTGCTGCCCAGCATGACCACCGTGGGTGAGGGCGCCTTCCTGGCCGACGACACCATGGTGGCTTCGTATGAACTGGGCGGTGGCTGGCTGAAGATCGCGCCGGCCAAAATCGGCAAACGTTCCTTCCTGGGCAACTCCGGGATGACCGCCGCCGGCCGCAGTGTTCCCAAGAACTCACTGGTGGCCGTACTGTCAGCCACGCCGAGCAAAGCCAAGTCCGGCACTTCGTGGCTGGGCAGCCCGCCTGTGCGGTTGCGCCGAACGGCAGTAGCCTCCGACTCCAGCCTGACCTACAAGCCGCCCACGAGGCTGAAAGTGGCTCGCTCCCTCTGGGAGCTGTGCCGGTTCATACCGGTGGTCCTCACGGTTGGCATCGCAGCCGGAATCATGCTTGCGGCCGATGCCATCGCCGCAGCGGCCGGATACTGGGCAGCAGCCGCCGTGGGCGGCATCGTAATGCTCGTGGCCGGTGGTGTTGCCGCAGCCAGCGCGGTAGCTGCAAAGTGGCTCCTGGTGGGCCGGATCCGGGCCGGAGAACATCCCCTATGGAGCCAGTTCATCTGGCGGAACGAAGTGGTGGACACCTTCATCGAGATGGTCAGTGCCCCTTGGTTTGCCCGCGCGGCAGCAGGCACCCCTGCCCTGGTCTGGTGGCTGCGCGCCCTGGGAGCCAAGATCGGCAGTGGGGCGTGGTGTGAAAGTTACTGGCTGCCCGAGGCCGACCTGGTGACCCTGGGCAAGAACTCCACTGTAAACAGGGGCTGCGTTGTCCAGACCCACCTGTTCCATGACAGGATCATGAGCCTGGATACTGTCCAACTCGAAGATGGCGCGACCATGGGTCCGCACGGCGTCATCCTCCCCCAGGCATCGATAGGCAGCGGCGGAACTGTAGGGCCAGCGTCGCTGGTCATGCGCGGCGAGCATGTTCCAGCCGGAACGTACTGGATGGGGAATCCCGTCAGTCCCTGGAAGGGTCCGGTCAATCCGGCCGATTCCAAGCCTGCCGGCAGCCGTGAGCCCCTACCCGTACCCATCCCCGTCCCATAGGTGTGACATCCTGACATCCTCCCTCGTTCCTGACATTAAGGCTTTGATGAGTTTCCCCCACGTCCCAGGACCAGCTGCCGCAATGCCGGATGCGCACCCGTGGCCTGATCCGTACATGCCGGAGCAGGGCACTGACGCCTTCCACGTTGGGCTCTACGAACTGGACCTGGATTACCGGCTGGCCAGCAACAAGCTCACTGCACGTGCCCTGCTCCACGCAACCGCCCTGCGGGCCTCATCTGCGATCGTGCTGGATTTCACCGGGCTGCGCGCCGTGAAGGTGCTGTTCAATGGCAAGAAAGCCGGCAGTTTCAGCCAGCGTGCCGAACAGCTGGTGATTGTTCCAGCGGACCCGCTGGCCGAAAACGAAGAGTTCACCCTGGACATCCGGTACCAGGGCAACCCGGCTCCCCGTCGCGGACTGTGGGGCGAGGTGGGCTGGGAGGAGCTGACCGACGGCGTGCTGGTGGCGGGGCAACCCAACGGAGCACCTTCCTGGTTTCCATGCAACGACCATCCGCGCCACAAGTCCCAATTCCGGATCAGCGTTACCACGGACGAGAACTACCGCGCGGTCAGCAACGGCCGGCTGGTAGGGCGGAACCGCAAGTCCAGCCGGGAAACGTGGACTTATGAGCAGCTCGATCCCATGGCTACGTACCTCGCCACGGTACAGATTGGCCGCTACGCGCTGCTCCCTCTGGTGGTTGCCGCGCCGGCTGCAGTGCCGGCCGCTTCACCCGCCGCCGATTCACCCGCCGCACCCCGGAACACATCCCAAACCCCGGTGGTGCAAAACGTGGCGGTTAGCCCGGAACTTTCCCGCCAGGCCCGCGAAGGGCTGGCCCGCCAGAACGACATGATGCAGACCTTTGTGCGCTGCTTCGGCCCCTACCCGTTCCCGGAATACACGGTAGTGGTAGCTGACGACGAGCTCGAGATCCCATTGGAGGCGCAGTCGTTGTCAATCCTCGGCCGGAACCATCTGGGCCAGGACTGGGAATCACAACGATTGATTGCCCACGAACTGGCACATCAGTGGTTCGGCAATTCCCTCACGTTGGCGTCCTGGCACGACATCTGGCTGCATGAGGGCTTCGCCTGCTACGCGGAGTGGATCTGGTCCGAGGAGAGCGGCGGTCCCGGCATCGGGGAGCGCGCCTACGCCGCGTGGCGGAAGCTCAGCAGCGGCGTCCAGGACCTGATGATCGGCGATCCTGGCCCTGAGCTGATGTTCGATGACCGGGTGTACAAGCGCGGCGCCTTGGCGCTCCACGCCCTCCGGGTTCGCTGCGGAGACATGGCTTTCTTCGCCCTGATGCATGAATGGACACGAAGCAACGCCCACGGTTCGGTGACGACTGCAGACTTCATCCTGGCTGCTGACCACGCAACCGGGCTGGACTGCGAACAGCTGCTGCACCCTTGGCTGCTGGAGGAAAAGCTGCCCGCCTTCCCCCGCGCCTGACGGCATTTATCCCACTGCTACCGCCGCCGCAAGGTGCTGCGGCATTCCAGCTTCCCCCCGTGGGAGATCCCGGAGTCCTGGCAAACAGAGGACGTCGACGGCGCCCGGTGACGTCCGCAGCCCCCCGCCCTGCATTTTCAGCCATGCTTCTTTGCGTGCCCATAGGCGCGCCCGTGCCTGGTTGCGGACTTCCGCCGGCTCCCTGGCGACTACCGCCGCTTCGGCGGCTGTGAGCACCGTGGCGTCAAAACCGGCAAAGACGACGGCGGCGGGATCCTCAACGTCCACCCCGAGTCGAAGCCCGGCGGCGGGTTCCGGAAGGCTGGCCAGCAGGACCCAACTGCCGGTCCTGGCCAGGCTCAGGAGTAACGGGAGCGTACGGCCGTTGTGTGAATACCCTGGTCGGCCGTGGGCCCTGTCCCCTTCCCCCGCGCATTGCGGGCAGGTGTAGTCCAGAGCAAGTTCTGATCCCGGGATGTCCATCAACTCAGCTGCGAACTGCCGCAGGGCTATCCGTCCTGCGCGGAAGCGTCCGGAAGACAGAGGTTCCATGGCGGCGGCACGCCGCTCTTCTGCGGGGTCCAGCCGAACCCTTTCCCCTGTCCGGGCATCTGCAATTGGCGGTGCAGCAACATGAAAGGCGCGGAACACCACGTCTGATGACATTGGTTCCGCGCCTTCCTGTCTTAGTCCTGCACGTCAGTTGCGCCTAACGCTGGACTGCACCAAACCGATCGGCTGCCAAGGCCACGGCTGCTTCACGGGCCGCAGAAGCCTCATCAGCAGTAAGCGTCCGGTCGTCGGCGCGGAAGCGCAGGCCAAACGCCAGCGATTTGCTGCCCTCTGGGATGCCCTTGCCTGCATAGACATCGAACAAGGCCACGTCCTCCAGCAGTTCGCCCGCACCTTCGCGAAGGGCGGCCAGAACCTCTGCAGCAGGAATATCCTGCGGAACCACCAGGGCAACGTCCTGGGTGGCAACCGGGAAACCGGAAATTGGCTTGGCCACGATGACGTCTGCCGCTGCCTGGAAAAGCAGCTCCGCGTTCAGTTCCACCGCGGCTGCCCTGGCAGGCATGTCATGGGATGCCAGGAGTTTCGGGTGCAGCTCGCCGGCGTAGCCCACTACGTCACCGGACCGGAGGGCCAGCTGCGCCGTCCGGCCCGGGTGGAAGGCCTGGTGCGCACCCTGGCTGACTACAAGGTCCACGCCCAGCACATCGCCGGCAAGCCGGGCAACATCCAAGGCATCCGCCCAGTCCCAAAGCCGGGGCGTGTGGCCGGCCGCGGCCGGTGAGTCATGCCCTGTGAAAACAGCGGCGACGTGCAGAGGCTGGTGCGGGACGCCGTCGTACAGTCCGTCAAGAACCTCGTCCGACGGGCGGGCGCCCAGCGGCGGGATGGACGCCGTTCCCAGCGTCCCGTCCGGCAGGAAGACCGAACCCGACTCGAAGAGCGCAAGGTCCCGGAAACCACGCGAAAGGTTCCGCCGGGCTACTTCAAAGAGGCCGGGCAGAATGGAAGTCCGCAGGTAACCCTGTTCCTCGCTGATCGGGTTGGCCAGCTTGAGGGCCTTGCGTTCCGCGCCCTGTTCTGCGATGCCGAAGGTGTCGTTGGCCGCCTTGGAGACAAACGGGTAGGAGAGCACCTCGGTCAGGCCGGCGTCGGCAAATGCCTGCACCAGACGCCGCCGCTGCTGCTGGGTGCGGGTCAGCCCGCGGCCGGGCGGAGCAACCGGAAGCGTGGCGGGAATCTGGTCGTAGCCAACCAGACGTGCGATTTCCTCGGTGAGGTCGTCCCTGGTCTCAAGGTCGTGGCGCCAGCTAGGCGCGCTGACCCGGTATCCGTCAACTGTCTTGTCCACGGTGCCGCCCAGGTCCTGCAGTGCGGTGGTGATCTGTTCCTCGGTAAAGTCGATCCCAATCCGCGCCGCCGCGTAACCCTCCGGCAGTTCAATCACGACGGCGTCGGGTGCTGTTCCGACGTCGGTCCCGGTTTCCTGGGCGGTGCCGCCGGCGAGTTCCACCAGGAGGTCCACGGCCCGCTGCGCAGCGACATCGGCAATGTGCCAGTCAACGCCGCGTTCGAAGCGCTTGGAGGCCTCTGACGGCAGCTTGTGCCGGCGGCGCGAACGGGCGATCGAAACCTCTTCGAAGTGTGCCGCCTCAATAAGGACTGTCGACGTCGAATCCGTCACTTCGGTCGCTGCGCCGCCCATGACTCCGGCGATGCCGATGACGGCCGAAGCGTCGGTGATCAGGAGGTCCTCAGCGTCGAGAGTTCGTTCCTTGCCGTCCAGGGTGGCGAGCTTTTCACCGGCGTCGGCGCGGCGCACCACAATCTCGCCGGACAGCTTGTCCTGGTCGTAGAAATGCAGCGGCTGGCCGAGCTCCAGCATCACGTAGTTGGAAATATCCACGGGCAGCGAAATTGAGCGGATGCCTGCCAGCCGGAGCCGCGATGACATCCAGGCCGGTGTGGGCAGCGTGGCGTCGACGCCGGTGACGGTGCGGGCCACAAAGCGGTCGCAGCCCGGCTTGCCGTAAATGGGCGCTGCATCGTTGATCTTGACCGGGTAGCCGGCAGCCAGCGGTGCGGCAACTGCCACCTTTGATGCCGGATCGGTGAAGGCGGTTCCCGTGGCGTGGGCATACTCGCGGGCAACGCCGCGGATGGAGAACGCGTAGCCGCGGTCCGGAGTGACGTTGATTTCCGCAGCCTGGTCGTAGAGGCCCAGCAACTCCATGGCGTCGGTGCCGATTTCCGGGTCCAGGCCGATCCTGGAAAGCACCAGGATGCCGTCGTGGTCTTCGCCGATACCCAGCTCGCGCACGGAGGCGATCATGCCTGCCGACAGGTGGCCGTAGGTCTTGCGGGCTGAAATCCGGAAGTCACCGGGCAGGACCGCACCGGGCAGGGTGACAACCACTTTGTCGCCCTCAACGAAGTTATGGGCGCCGCAAATAATGCCCTGGACACCGGACGGATCAATGCCTTCGCCGGTCAGGGTCTGTTCCTGCCCCTCAGGAACAACACGGACCTGGCACCAGTTGATGGTCTTGCCGTTGGACTGCGGTTCCTTGACCAGGCTCAGTACCTGGCCCACCACGATGGGTCCTTGCAGGGTGTCGGTGGGACGGTGGACGTCCTCTTCCTCGAAGCCGACCTTGACCAGGTCCGCCATGACATGTTCGGCCGTTGCATCGGCCGGTACCTGCGCGAATTCACGCAGCCAGGAAAGTGGGATACGCACTGTTAGATCTCCATCCCGAAGTGCTCGCTGAAACGTACATCGCCTTCGATCATGTCCCGCATGTCCCCAACTTCGTTGCGGAACATCAGGGCACGCTCAATGCCCATGCCGAAGGCAAAACCTGAATAAACGTCCGGATCGATGCCGGCCGCGCGAAGCACGTTGGCATTGACCATGCCGCACCCGCCCCATTCAATCCAGCGCGGACCACCTTTGGCCCCGGGGTGCCAGATGTCCAGCTCCGCAGACGGTTCGGTGAACGGGAAGTAGTTGGGGCGCAGCCGGACGGAGGCATCGTCGCCAAACATCTGCCGGGTGAAGTGCTCCAGGGTGCCCAGCAGATCGGCCATGCTGAGGTTCTTGTCGATGGCCAGGCCCTCGAACTGGTGGAACACCGGGGTGTGTGTGGCATCGAGTTCGTCGGTCCGGAAGACCTTGCCCGGGCACAGCACGTAAATGGGCAGGTCCCGTTCCAGCATGGACCGCACCTGTACGGGCGACGTGTGGGTGCGCATCACAAGGTGGGCCTCGGGAGGCTCGACGAAGAAGGTGTCCTGCATTTCACGGGCCGGGTGGTCAGGCTTGAAGTTCAAGGCATCGAAGTTGAACCATTCCGATTCAACCTCCGGGCCTTCGGCGATTTCCCATCCCATGCCCACGAAGATGTCGCAGACCCGGTCCTGCAGGGTGGACAAAGGGTGGCGCGCACCGGCACGGCGGCGACGCGGGGCCGCCGTGACGTCAACTGTTTCCTCAACCAGGATGCGGGCATCGTTTTCCGCTTCCAGCTCAACCGTACGGGCAGCGAGTGCCTGGTTAACGCGGCCGCGCGAGGATCCCATCAGCTTGCCGGCGGCGGCCTTGTCTTCCTTGGACAGCTTGCCGATGCCACGGTTGGCCATGCTGAGCGGCGACTTCTCGCCGGTGTGGGCGAGCCTGACCGTCTTGAGGTCCTCAAGTGACGTGGCGGCGGCAATAGCCTCCAGCGCCCGCTCCACGGCGGCTGTGATGGCGGCTTCGTCCAGGGGGTTCGGGGCGTCTGCGCCCGGCAGAGTTTCAGTCATCTACTGTTCTTAGCTACGAGTCGGTGGGCCGGCGACATCCACCGGCATGCTAGCGGGACAATGACAATACAGTCACAATGCAGTCCAGGCCCGTCGGAGTACCGGCGGCCACTAGCGTCCAGTCTAGTAGAACCCGCCAGCTACGATGTCCCCATGACAACGGCGAAGATCCCGTTGACGCGGCCCCAACGCCTTCGGCAGGTGGCGAACGTGATCAACGGAAGCACTGCCTTGGGGCTCCTGCTCGCCAGCGCCGCGGGATTGAGGGTGGTTCCCGGTCCGCATGGCCTGCTGCTGGCGGCCGGTTACCGGTGGCGGCTGCCTGTTGCCGGCGCCTTTACCATCGGTAACGTCGTCATTTTTCGAACCCGGGGAACCGGTCCCGTCCCCGATCCCCGCCAGGCGGATCCGGGGCTCCTGAGACATGAAGCACACCACGCCAGCCAGTACGCAGCGTTCCTTGGCCCGTTCTTCCTGCCGTTCTATTTCGTTGCCGCCACCTGGTCCTGGCTTCGGACGGGCAACACGGGTTCCGGGAACATCTTTGAACGCCAGGCCGGCCTGGAAGCCGGCGGTTACCCTGTGCGTGGGAACGGACGGAAAATGCGAGGGAGGAAGCCATGGAAAAGGATCAGCCCATGAACACCATCACCGTGACGGGAACGGGGACGGCCGAGGCCGTACCGGACCTGCTCTCACTCTCCCTGGCGCTCGAATGCCGCCGGGACAGTGTTGCCGAAGCCTATGAAGGCCTTGGCGGGGCGGTCCGCGCAGTGACGGTCAGCCTGCGCGGCAACGGGGTTCAGGACCAGGACATTTCCACCGCCGGCATCAACGTCAGGGCGGACATAACCTGGCGGGAGGGGGAAGGCCAGATTGTGACCGGCTACCTCGCAGGCAGTGCCCTGGATGTCCGGCTCCGCATGCCTGATGCCGCGAAGGTGATCTCCGACGCCGTGACGGCCGGCGGGAATGACGTCCGCCTCAATGGAACGGTCCCCGGCTTTACCAATGAAACCGCGATCATGGCTGAAGCCAGGAGATACGCTTGGCACGACGCCGAGGCTGCGGCGTCCCAACTGGCACGGCTGGCCGGAGCCAGCTTGGGCAAAGCGGAGTCGGTTCAGGAACACCCGCCGACACAGAACGTAGTCCCGCTTTCCGGAATGCAGCGGGCTGCGTCGGTTGAACCTGTACCGGTGGAACGCGGGACAACCGCGGCCAGTTGCGCCTTGACCATCACTTGGTCCCTCAGCTATTCGGACGCCACCGCAGTGTGAAGAGCCCCGGATGCTTGACTTAACTTCGAACATATATTCGAATTAGGTCATGAGATGGGACGCACAAGCACTGGAATCACCTGCCCTGCCTATGGCGGATGCCAGCGCAGTGGCAGCACCTGCCCTCATCCCCCTCGCCGGCTTGGTCCGTTCAGTCACCACGCCCGAGTTCTCCGGCATCACCTTCCATGAGGTCACTGCCAAATCGGTGCTCAACAAGGTGGTTGCCGGTTCACGAATGCCGTTCGAATGGACCATCAACCCGTACCGCGGCTGCAGTCACGCCTGCGTGTACTGCTTTGCACGGAAGAGCCATACGTATTTGGACTTCGATTCAGGACTGGACTTCGACAGCCAGGTTGTGGTCAAGGTGAACGCCGCGGAGGTTCTCCGGAAAGAACTCGCCAGGCCGTCCTGGGCGCGCCATCAGGTCGCCCTGGGCACCAATACGGATCCGTACCAGCGTGCAGAAGGCCGCTACAAACTAATGCCGGGCATCATCACCGCCCTGGCTGATTCCGGCACTCCGCTGTCCATCCTCACCAAAGGGACACTCCTGGCCCGGGACATTCCGCTCCTGAAGAGCGTTGCCACGCAGGTACCTGTCGGCGTCGGAATTTCCCTGGCGATGACGGACGAGGCCCTCTCCGAAGCCGTGGAGCCTGGCACGCCCGGCCCCAGGGCCAGACTGAAACTCATCTCCCGGCTGCGGGAAGCAGGGCTGCCGTGCGGGGTAATGGCCATGCCTATCCTTCCGTGGCTGTCGGACAGTGATGAGGCCCTTGACGCTCTGTTCGCTTCCCTGGCCGCTGCCGGAGCCACGGGCGTTACCGCGGGCGCCCTGTACCTGAAGCCAGGCACCAGGGAATGGTTCATGCAGTGGATCGCGGCGAAGCATCCTGAGCTTGCAGGCCGGTACCGGCGGCTGTACGGCACTGGTTCCTATGCTTCCAAGGAGTACCGGTCATGGCTTTCCGCCAAAGTCCGCTATTTCAAGGAACGGCATGGCTTCCCCGGTTCCCAGGGCTTTAGCCACCGGGACCTGGACGATGATCCGCGCGAAGAAGAGGCGCAGTATCCTGCCGGTATCATCCCTTCCGCGAGCACCCCTGCTGCTAATGGCAAACGACCGGCTGGAGACCTCCAGCCGGTCGTTACGGGGCAGCGTCAGCAGCCCACCCTGTTCTAGCTACAGTTCAGCAGCAGCTGTTGTCCAGCCTCGTTTCGCCGTTCTGCAGCGCAGTCACCGTTAATGACCGGGTGTAACTAGGGGGCCGGGATGACCAGGCCCTTGTACTCCTCCTGGAGGAAGTCCTTCATCTCCTGAGAGGTAAGGATCTTGTAGAGCTTTTGGACGCGCGGATCGTCCTTGTGCTCGGCCTTCACAGCGAGGACGTTGTAGTACTCGCTGTCCTTGCCTTCAACCAGGAGCTGCTTGTCGGCGCTGAGTCCGGCCGGCAGTGCGAACGCCAGGGTGACAATGGCCGCATCCTTGTCATTAAGGGCCTGCGGAAGGCTGGCGTTCTCGATCTCGGTGAACTCAAAGTTCTTCGGATTTGCCGTGACGTCCTTGAGGGTGATGGGATTCTCCGTCACCTCGATGAGTCCTTCGGAGGCCAGCAGTTTGAGCGCACGTGACTCGTTGGTGGGATCGTTGGGGATGGCAATGCTGGCACCGTCCGGGAGGCCGGCGAGATCGGCGATGTTGTTGGAGTACAGGGCCATGGGCGGCAGGTAGACCTTGCCCACGCTGACCAGGTCCTTTCCTGAGGCCTTGTTGTAGGTCTCCAGGAAGGTGGTGTTCTGGAAGAGGTTGGCGTCGATGTCACCGTCGCTGACTGCGGGGTTCGGCGTGTTGTAATCGCTGAACTCCTTGTACTCAACGGTGAGCCCCTCCTTTTCCGCGAGCTCGCGCTGGACATGCTTGAGCATGTCACCAGCGGGAACTGCCAGTGCGCCGACCTTGATGGTGCTGGAGGCATCCGAGGAGCCTCCGCCTGCACCGCAGGCAGACAGCGTGAGGATGGCGGCGATTCCCGCCGCGGCGGCTTTCAGGACATGTGTACGGATCATCGGATCCCTTTCAGGGTGGTGCTGTTATTGAGGGGAATGGATCGGGCGCCGACGGAGTGAAACCTGGCCGGCAGCATCTGGATCAGCGGTGGGAAAGCCGGCGGGCGGCAAAGTTTCCCAACGTCTGGAAGACCTGGACTATCAGGATGAGCAGTATGACAACGGCGAACATGTACTCAGGGCTGTATCGCTGGTAGCCGTAGCGGAATGCCACGTCACCCAGTCCGCCGCCGCCCACTGCACCTACCATGGCCGAGTAGCCGATCAGGCCCACCACTGTGGTGGAAAGGCCCAGCGCCAGCGCAGGCACTGCCTCGGCGATCATCACCTTGGTAAGGATGGTCCAGCGGGTTGCCCCGAGGGACTGTGCTGCTTCCACCAGGCCCACTGGTACTTCGCGGATGCCGATCTCAACCAGCCTGGCGAAGAATGGAATGCCGGCAATGGTTAACGGAACGATGGCCGCAGTAGGTCCAATGAAGGACCCTGCGACGAGCCGCGTAAACGGGATGAGCAGGATCATCAGGATAATGAACGGAATCGACCGGCCAATATTGACCAGCAGGTCCAGCGCCCGGTTGGTGACCAGTCCCAGTGCCCGGCTTCCCAGCAGCTTGGAGAGGAGACCGCCGGATTCGGTAGTGACCAGCAGGACTCCCGCGGCCAGGCCGAACACAACAGTGAAGAGCAGGCTGACGCCAACGGTGTAGAACGTTTCGCCGGTGCCCTTGAGAATAGTGTCGAGCAAGTCCAGCCAGAAGTAGGGGTCGTTACGGTCGATCACTTGATGACCTCCACGAACAGCCCCTGCGAACGAAGGTCGGCGATGGCAGCTTGCACTTTCCGTTCCTCTCCCGGGAGTTCCAGCCTGGTCCGGCCGGTCTGGTGGCCATGAATGGTCTCCAGTGCCGCACCCAGGATTCCGACGTCGATGTCATGCTTACGCGCCAACTGGGCAATGACCGGCCTGTCGGCCGTCACGCCGGTGAAGGTTATTTCAACGATGGTGCTGGACGTCTCCGGGATCTCACCGAGGGGAAAGAGCGCGTGGCCCAACAGGGATCTTTCTGTAGTCAGCAGCTGCTCAACCCGCCCCTGCTCGAGGATCCGGCCCCGGCTCATAACGGCCGCCGAATCGCAGATCCTTTTGACGACGTCCATTTCGTGCGTAATCAGCAACACTGTTAGTCCAAGGTCTTTGCTGAGCTGGCGGATAAGGTCCAGGATTTGCCGGGTGGTTTCCGGATCAAGTGCCGACGTGGCCTCATCGCTGAGGAGTACGGACGGACTGGAGGCCAATGCACGGGCGATACCCACACGCTGCTTCTGGCCCCCGGACAGCTGGGCAGGGTAGGCATCGGCTTTGCCATGCAGCCCTACGAGTTCGAGGATCTCCAGGGCGCGGGTACGCCGGGAACTACGGCCGGCGCCGGTGATTTCAAGGGACAACTCCACATTCGCCCGCACGGTACGGCTGCTCAACAGATTGAAGTGCTGGAAAATCATGCCGATGTTGTGGCGGGCTGCGCGAAGATCGGCACCGGCCAGGGTGGTCATGTCACGGCCATCGACTGTGACCTTGCCGGAGTCCGGCCGTTCCAGTGAATTGATAGTGCGGATCAAGGTACTCTTCCCGGCACCACTCTGGCCGACGACCCCAAAGATCTCGCCAGGACGCACGGCCAGGGAGACATCAGAGAGTGCATCCACACGGGTGGTCCCGGAGCCGTAGCTCTTGCTGACGCGGTCTACGGAGATCAACGCTGTCCTTCCGAGGGGTCGGGGCTGAGGCAGTTTTCACCGGACATGGGGTCCCATTTGATTTGTCCGGCAAAAGGGGTCGCGGCGTACCACGTCCAAGCTAATTATTCTGCCAAGCCACCAGACGATGCCGAAAATCGAACTGCAGCACGCTATTCAGGTCGATGACCGTTCTAAAATTCAGCGCCCAGCAGTACGGGGTGCCGTTGCGTCCAGGTATTGCTGCAGCGCACGGACAATCGGGAGGTCAGCCGGAATCCAGGGAAGGGCGAGAGCTTCATCACCATCCAGGAGGCTGACCCAGCGCAGTTCATCGTGGTCTTCCAGCGGTTGCGGCTCACCCGAAGTGATCTGGGCAAACCACACGCGCATGACCGCCTTCTCATTCAGTGGCCAGCCCAGGGGGGCACCTGCGGGCAGTTCCGTCCCCAGCCGGACCTCGATACCCAGTTCTTCCTTCAACTCGCGGTGCAAGGCCTGCCGCGGCTCCTCGCCCTGCTCGACTTTGCCGCCTGGGAATTCCCACATCCCGGCAAAGCGTTCCGGTGCCGTCCGCCGGGCTACCAGCAGCCGGGTAGGTGCGTCCAGCGAATCCAGCACCGCCCCGCCCACTACATGTATAAGTTCAGTCACCGGCTCAGTGTACGCGGCGACTACGGGAAGGAATCCGGCTACGGGGTTGTTGCTGCCATAGGATCTAGGGGTGCCTGCCGGTCCATGGCTTCGGCGGCATCTCCTCTGGAACTCTTCCCTTACACACTTCGAAATGCAGGTTCATGACGCAGTCATTAAAGTCGGATACCCTTCGCCCGGCGCCATCCTTTAACCTTGCCTGGGCAATCCTGGCGCTGGCCATGGGAGGCGTCGGAATCGGCGTTACGGAATTCACCATGATGGGTTTGCTGACGGAGGTTGAGAAGGGCCTTCGGATCAGCACTCCCGAGGCAGGCCACCTGATCTCGGCGTATGCCTTGGGCGTGGTGGTCGGGGCGCCGCTGCTGGCCGCCGTCGGAGCGCGGATGCCGCGTAAGCATCTTGCACTCGGATTGATGATGGTCTTCACCATCGCCAACCTGTCCTCGTTCATCGCACCCGACTACGCCACCATGCTGATCTCGCGCTTCGTTTCGGGGCTTCCCCACGGGGCATTTTTCGGCGTTGCCGCGGTCATCGGCGCTTCACTGGTGGCGCCAAGCCGACGTGGCTGGGCGATCTCCATGGTCATGGCGGGCCTTTCCGTCTCCAACGTCGTCGGGGTGCCCCTCGCCACCTGGGTTGGGCAGACCTTTGGCTGGCGCTTGCTGTTCGTCATGGTCGCCTTCCTGGGGTTCGTCACGCTTGCCATGATCTGGAGGTTCGTCCCATTCCAGGAGGCACACCCGGATGCGAGTATCCGGCGGGAACTCGGCGCCTTGCGCCGCATCCAGGTCTGGCTGGCAATCCTCATAGGCGTTGTTGGCTTCGGCGGTTTCTTCGCCACCTATACCTATATCGCCCACACCATGACCCTGGTGGCCGGAATGCCATCAACCTGGATTCCGATCGTCGTAGCCCTGTACGGGCTTGGCATGGTGGCCGGCAACGTCGTCGGCGGCCGGCTGGCAGACAGATCGGTGATGGGGACCATTTACCGTGTCCTGCCAGGCATTGCCGTCGCTCTGGTGGTCTACGCGATCGCCGTCCACTGGCCCTGGAGCGCCTTCCTGATGGTCTTCGTGGTAGGCGCAGCGGGGTCGATGCTGGTGCCCGCGCTGCAGACCAGACTCCTGGACGCGTCCCCTGATGCGCCGTCGCTGGCATCCTCACTGAATCACGCGGCCCTCAACGTCGCTAATGCGCTTGGCGCTTTCCTGGGCGGCCTGGTTATTGCGTGGGGCTGGGGCTATGTGGCCCCGGCACTCGTTGGGGCGGTCCTGGCCGTCCTTGGCCTGGCAGTCGCCCTCTTCAGCGGCTACCTGGAACGGAAGAAGCCACTGGTGTCCTGACCAAGGACCAATCCGCTTGGCACCCGGACATACGCTTCCAGCAGGCGCCCGGGACACGCATCCGACGTACAATAAGTATGCTGACAATAGGGGTGCTGTGTGTTAGCTTGAAGCATCATCGGGAAGACACCATCCCGACGAACATGTAGGAGGAGATATGGGCTTTCTAGGCTGGATCATTCTCGGACTCATCGTTGGAGCCATCGTCAAGGCCGTCATGCCCGGCAGGGTGGGCGGCGGCTGGGTCACCAGCCTCGTGCTGGGCGTCGTCGGCGCCATCGTCGGCGGTTGGATCGGTGATCTTCTGTTCGGCGGCGGCCGGATGGAATTCTGGAACATCGGTTCCTGGCTTCTTGCTATTGTCGGCGGCTTGGTTGTAGCCGGCATCTATGGAGCCATCACCGGACGGAACAAAACCACAACCTAACCACTGCCGTTTCAAGAACAGTTGAAGGCTCCCACCCGTTCGGGTGGGAGCCTTCAACATCTTTAAGCTTCAGTTTCAGTTGGATACTTAGTGGCTCAGGCCACTGGCCTTGCCTACCCTACCCGGATCAACGGGCGGGCCGCTGTGACCGCGCGCTGGCGTAAAGGCAAACGGTGGCCGCAGTGCCCAGGTTCAGGCTCTCCGCAGCACCATATACCGGGACGGCCACCCGGTGGTCAGCCAGTGCGAGCTCTTCTTCCGAAAGACCTTGGGCCTCGTTGCCGAAGAACCAGGCCGTAGGCGATTCCAGGGGAAAATCGGAGGCCTTGCCGGCGGCGCCCAGCCGCCGTGCGGCATTTTCGTCCTGAAGCTGGTCCAGGTTCAGCGTGCCGTAGCCATCAGCGGCAAGGATCCCGATGCCGCGGTCCCGAAGCTTTCCGGCCAGCTCGGTAACGTCGGCGCCAAGCACCACGGGCAGGTGGAACAAAGAGCCGGCCGTTGAGCGGACGGCCTTCGGGTTATAAATATCTACGCTTGACCCGGTAAGGACTACCGCGTCAGCACCTGCAGCGTCCGCGGCACGGAGGACAGTTCCTGCATTGCCCGGATCCCGCACCTGGCAAAGAACCGCAATGAGGCGCGGACCGCCGTCGAGCACTGAGTCGAGGGTGACGTCAACGAACCGGCACACAGCCACGATCCCCTGGGGGTTGACGGTGTCTGCCATGGCGGAAAGGACTTCCTCTGTGGCAATCCTGGCGTCGGTTCCCGCGGCAAGCCCTTCAAACTCGGGAAACTTGTCCAGGCAGGCCTCGCTGGCGTAGACCTCGACCACCACACCCTCTCCCCCGGCCTTCAGCCTGGCCTGGTGCAACAGGAGCGCTTCCCGGACTGCCTGCGGACCCTCGGCAATAAAGCGGCCCCGCCTTAAACGGGCCGGGCGCCCTGCAAGCTTTGCCACTTCCCTCACCCGATCGGCTCGGGGATTGGAGAGTGGAAAGTCTTGCGGGCGCCCGGTTTCGTTCATACAAGAACTTTAGTTGCTGTTGCAGCAGGTTCTTGAACGGGCTAAATCTGGAGCTTGAGTCAGCTTACTCGGCAGCCGTCTTGGCGGCAGGCTTCTTGGCAGCTTTGGCCTTGGGAGCCGGGGCTGCTTCGACGGCCACGGCCGGAGCGGAAGTGTCCGCCGGCAGCGAGTCCTTGGCAACCTTGACCAGCGCAGCAAAGGCGTTGGCGTCGGAGACGGCCAGCTCTGCAAGCATGCGGCGGTCAACCTCGACCTCAGCGGCCTTGAGGCCCTGGATCAGTCGGTTGTAGGTCAGGCCGTTAGCGCGGGATGCAGCATTGATACGCTGGATCCACAGGCGACGGAAGTCACCCTTCTTCTTCTTGCGGTCGCCGTAGCTGTACACAAACGAGTGCAGCAGCTGCTCTTTGGCCTTGCGGTACAGGCGCGAACGCTGACCGCGGTAGCCTTTGGCCCGCTCAAGGATAACCCGGCGCTTCTTGTGGGCGTTTACCGCCCTCTTCACACGTGCCACGTGCGTACTCCTTCAAAAATTCATATCCCAAGCATCTACTGCCGGTCTCCCGGCGGCCTGAGAAGGCTGTTTGGTAGTTGACAACTGCCAGGTGGCAGAGTCAGGAACTTGGAACTTAGATGCCGAGCATCTTCCGGATGACCTTGGCGTCGCCCTTGAAGACGATCTTGTCACCGGCCAGGCGGCGGGTAAGCCGGCTGGACTTGTGCTCGAGGTAGTGGCGGCGGTTGGCCTGCTGGCGGCGCAGCTTGCCGGTACCGGTCAGCTTGAAGCGCTTCTTGGCGCCGCTGTGGGTCTTCATCTTCGGCATGGGAACCGATCTCCTTACGTGTCCGCAGACGAGGTCTGCAGTTCAATCGCGCAGCCTCCCCTGGAGGAGGCGTGCTGGTTGCTGACTGACCGGGCGGAACCCGGTCAGCTTGACTAGTTGGTCTTCTTGCCAGCCGGCTTGGGCGCTGCGGGCCTTGCCGCGGGCTTAGGAACCCCAGGCTTGGCAACAGGCCTAGGCATGGGCGCAGGAACTGCCGGCTTAGGGGCCGGAGCCGGGGCAGCCTTCGGAGCTTCGGCCTTGGGGGCAGCCTTCGGAGCCTCAGCCTTGGGCGCAGCCTTCGGAGCCTCAGCCTTGGGCGCAGCCTTCGGAGCTTCAGCCTTCGGAGCAGCCTTCGGAGCTTCAGCCTTCGGAGCAGCCTTCGGAGCTTCAGCCTTGGGCGCAGCCTTCGGAGCTTCCGCCGGAGCAGCCTCCTGGGCTTCCTCTGCACGCGGCTCGGCAGCAGCTTCCGCCGCGGCCGGCTGCACTGCTTCCTCAGCGGGAGCCTCGGGCTCGGAATTGACCGTGAAGCCCTCCGGCAAAAGATCTGCCAACGACTGCGTCAGCGGTGCACTGTCATCACCCGAGACGTCCACGCGGCCGGAGGCCTTGGCTTCGTTCTGGGCCTTGGCTTCTGCACGCTGCGTAGCGCGGCGGGCCTCTGCCTTGGCTTCGGCCTTGTTCTTCAACGGGCCGACCACCATCACCATGTTGCGGCCGTCGATGCGGGGGCTGGATTCCACAACGCCCACTTCTGCAACATCTTCAGCGAAACGCTGAAGCAGGCGGATGCCCATCTCCGGACGCTGCTGTTCGCGGCCGCGGAACTGGATCATGGCCTTGACCTTGTCTCCGGCGCCGAGGAAGCGCAGGGCGTGGCCGCGCTTGGTCTCATAGTCGTGAGTGTCGATCTTCAGGCGGAAGCGGATTTCCTTCAGGACCGTGTTGGTCTGGTTCTTCCGGGCTTCACGTGCCTTGACGGCGGCCTCGTACTTGTACTTGCCGAAGTCCATCAGCTTGCACACCGGAGGCTTCGCCTGAGGTGCTACTTCAACGAGATCAAGGTCGGACTCGGCAGCCAAACGCAGGGCATCCTCAATACGGACGATTCCTACCTGTTCACCTGCAGGGCCGACCAGCCGCACCTCGGGGACGCGGATACGCTCATTGATTCTTGGCTCGCTAATGTTAAAGCTCCTGTGTTCGTTGTTGGTATTCCACCGGCAAACAGAGAAGGCCTC
The DNA here is from genome assembly GCF_055361265.1 of Pseudarthrobacter sp. TRD_SC_9. Taxonomy (NCBI): domain Bacteria; kingdom Bacillati; phylum Actinomycetota; class Actinomycetes; order Micrococcales; family Micrococcaceae; genus Pseudarthrobacter; species Pseudarthrobacter sp. TRD_SC_9. The sequence goes on along the minus strand of NZ_CM143956.1, from coordinate 1,545,023 downwards.
CAATTGCCGGAGCAATCGAAGGCCTCGAAGATCGGAACTGCTGAAACTGAGAGCTAAGCCCAAAGCACCAACCAATCTAACGGCTGTACCGATAGACGCCGACCTGTACCCGGCAACCTTGCGCCCCTGGAACGGATCCTGGAACAACGGCTGACGCGGGTGGGAGAGAACTCCGCTTGCAAACTGATGATCATTCACAAATAAAGGATCCCGGGGCACATAGCGGTCCGGGTTCCGTTCATCGCAAAATAACGACATTCAGTCGGTCTGTGACAAGCTTACCAGTATGACCACCCCAGACAGTAATTCACACATTTACCAAGCCCCGGAAGAGACAACTACCGGCGTCGCGCAGCAGATCCGGGACATTGCGGAAGTCCCCGCCATCGAGGTTATTACGACGGCGGCGGTCCACCTTATGAGCGCATCGGCAGTGAAACTTGGCCTCGCCGAGGAAGAGAACGCAGCTGAGCTCAAGGATCTTGACGAAGCGCGCAAGCTGATCACGGCACTCGCCGGACTGGTCACCGCCGCGGCTCCCGAAATCGGCTCCCAGCACGCCGGCCCGTTGCGCGACGGCCTGCGTTCCCTGCAGCTTGCGTTCCGTGAGGAATCCATTATTCCGGACGCACCCGGCAAGGGCCCTGGTGAGAAGTTCACCGGACCGGTTAACTGATACTTACTGAAGCAGTACCAGCGACGGCGGCATGTCCCCTTTCCGGGACATGCCGCCGTCGTTATTTCCTGATGTAGTGGTGATCGCCTCACACCGGAAGCCGGCGGCGACGCAATGCTTGGAGCAGCAGCCCGACCATGCAGACTAGAACGCCGGCCGTTCCCACGGCTACGAAACCTCCCGAGGGACCAATGGAGTCGATGAAGACCCCTGCCAGCGGTGCCCCCAGCGCGACGCCCGACGTCAGCGCTGAGCCATACCAGCCCATGGCTTCTCCCCTGCGGTCTTCGGCCACAAGTTCCGCTACCTTTTCCGATGCTGCGGACAACACCGGAGCGCACAAAAGCCCCGGCGCAATGGACAGCAGGGCCAGATCCCAGGTGCCCTGCGCAAAGCCCATGGGGATACTCAGGGCAGCCATGCCCAGCAACAGCAGAATGGGCGAGACCGGCCGGTGCATGGCGCCGTAAAGCACGCCACCGACGACAGAGGCAGCGCACCAAAAAAGAAAGACAATCCCGATCTCACCCTGCCGGTCCGTGAGTTCCAGTGCTGCCACGATCCCGACGTCGGTGCCACTGAGCACCATCCCGGTCCCGGCCGCCACAGCGAAGACTGCGCCGACGCTGGCTGTGAACCAGGTGAAGTTCCGCGCCATCCGGGACCTCAACCCCGGGGAGGTGCCTTCGGTGGTGTGCCGTGCTGCCGGAGCAATCTCCGCAGCGGCTTCGGGCAGGTGCGCCGGCGCGGCCGACACCGCCGCCACTTCCGCTGCATGAAGCTGTTCCTCCGCCATGGCCGGCAGGGGTGCGATGCTGCGTGTAGGCGGGTTGAACCACATGAGGAACAGACCCGCGAGGGAGGTGGAGACGCCAACAATGGTCAGGCCGATAACACTGTTGCCGGTCGTGGCGATGATGGCACCCACCGCGGGGCCGATCATGAAGACCACCTCGGTGGTGATGGAATCCAACGCAAAAGCGGTCCGGCGCTGGTCGCCGTCGGCGAGAACTCCCAGCGACTGTCGCACCACGCTGAAGATCGGCAGGGTCAGCAGGCCTCCGACGAAGACCAGCGGGAGCAGCCACTGGTAGCTCACGTGCGGAACGATGGACCAGATCACCGTCTCGGACACCACGGAAGGGACCAGCGCACGGCGAAGCCCAACGGTATCGACCCGACGGCCCCGCCAGGGTGCACCCACTGCTATGCCGATGGTCATGACCGCCGCTGCTGCTCCGGCGGCTGCATAACCTTCGCCCAAAGTCAGCACAATGTGCAGGGTCAGCAGCACCCCTGCTGCAGAGTGTGGTATCCGGGCAACCATGCCGACCAGCAGCAGCCGCCGAATGGCCCTGATGGCCAGCAGTTCACGGTAGAGGGCGAAGTTCACCAGTGTGTCCTTTTGGTCTGCTCCCGGGCAGCACGAGGATCACCCCACTGACCGAAAGCTATTGCGAAGCGCGCCTGATCTTGATCTCGATTGAATCAACGCGCTCTGCAAACAATACATTCTGAGCCCACCCTGCGTGGAGGTTTGACACCAGTGCTTGCAGTGCAGCTGCGTCGAGACCGTCCTCCAGGTACAGGACAGCCCGGAGCTCAGGTCCGGCACCGCCTCCCGGGACTGTGGTTCCGTCCGCAGCGGCAGTGGCGACTCCTCCGCCGGGAAGGATCTCCAGGCGGCGGACTGCATCGTGGCCGGCCAAAGTTCCGGCCATGGCTTCCACGACCTCAGCATCCGTGTAGGACGGCTGCCAGGGCTTCTGCTGCGCCAGGGACCAAACGGCCGGACGGCGCAGGACAAATGGCGCGGGACTGCCTGGGTCCAGGACCATCAGTTCGGCGCCTTCGGCTACAGCGGACAGCGCCGCCCGCGCAGCATAGACGGCAACGGGCCTGGCCTGGGGATGCCATTGCGCCAGGGCTTCGGAGCTGGTGAAGACCGGCAAGGCTTTCCGGCCGTCCGCAGCCTGCAACGTCACCAGGGCCATGTCGGCTTGCTTGTCCGCCACCAGGCCACCGGCACCGGTGGCTTCCTCGGCAACTGTTGCAACTATGGGAACGAAAACGCGCGCGGCAGCAAGGGCAGCAACGACGTCCTCTTCGCTGCCCGATCCGGCGTGCAGGGCTGCCTTTGCGGCCACGTAATCAGGGTTCGCGGCGCCGTCGTCGTCATCAAAGTTATGGATGCTGGCGTCATCGCCGGCAAGGCTCCTGCCCGCCCACGGCCGGCCGGCGGAATCGGTGGCACCTCCTGCGCCTGCCAGGGCGGCGGCAATGTGACCGGGCAAGTGCCTGGCGGGACCTTTGGCGGTGTTCAGAGAGTTGTCGTCCCCGCTGCTCATGCTGCTCTCCGGACTGTTAATCCGCGGCCGCTTAACGACGCCCTGCAACGTCGAGTGCTTCAGGGAGCGTAAACGCGGGGGCGTACAGCGCCTTGCCCACGATCGCCCCTTCCACTCCCAGTGGAACCAGCGCACGAAGGGCGGCGAGGTCGGCCAGGCTGGAAATCCCGCCGGACGCGATCACGGGTTTGTTGGTCTTCTCCACCATCTGGCGCAACAGTTCCACGTTGGGTCCCTGCAAAGTGCCATCCTTGGTGACGTCGGTGACAACGTAGCGGGCGCAGCCGGCGTCCTCCAATCTGGCCAGCACCTCCCAGAGGTCACCGCCCTCCCTGGTCCAGCCACGCCCCGCCAGCGTCGTTCCGCGGACATCCAGTCCGACGGCGATCCGGTCGCCAAAGCGCTCGATAACGCGCCGGGTCCATTCCGGGTTCTCCAGGGCGGCGGTGCCAAGGTTCACGCGGGCGACGCCCAGATCCAGTGCTGCTTCGAGGGAGGCGTCATCACGGAGACCGCCGGAGAGTTCCACCTTGATGTCCAGGCGGCCAACCACTTCCCGGAGCAGCTCAGCATTGGAACCCCGTCCAAAGGCTGCGTCCAAATCCACCAGATGCACCCACTCGGCACCCTGCTCCTGCCAGTTCAGGGCCGCTTCGAGGGGCGTCCCGTAGCTGGTTTCGCTGCCGGCCTCGCCCTGGACAAGCCGGACGGTCTGGCCGTTAACGACGTCGACGGCCGGAAGCAGTTCCAGCACGGGCAGATCTGTTGCAGTGGTCATCTCAGTCCTCAGTTAGTTTGTGCAGCCGGGTCTGCAGCAGCCCGGTTCAAAAGTTCAGCTCAGGCGGCCGGCAGTGTCAGCAGGTAGGCAGCCAGGAGCGCCATTCCTGCCAGTACGAAGAACGAAACCTGAGTCCATAACGGCTTACCCTGCTGGCGGAAGGACAATGCCCCGCCAACCAGCAGGCCACCGAGGCCCATCAGGACAATCGACCACATTCAGGACGCCCCGCCGGCGGGTTGTTCCCTTGACGGACGGCGCAGTCCGTCAACCCAGTTGCGCAGCAGGCGGGCACCGGCATCGCCGGACTTCTCCGGGTGGAACTGCGTGGCGCACAACGGCCCGTTCTCTACGGCGGCAATAAACGGACCGCCGTGCTCGGACCAGGTGACCAACGGCGCTGCCATCCTCGGCTGGATGACATCGAAGTTCCACTCCTGGACGCCATAGGAGTGCACAAAGTAGAAGCGTTCATCCTCGACGCCGGAAAACAGCCGCGATCCTTCCGGCACCTTGACGGTGTTCCAGCCCATGTGCGGGACCACTTCTGCCCGAAGAGCCTCAACCTTGCCGGGCCATTCGCCCATGCCCGGCGCTTCTGTGCCGTGCTCGACTCCCGCTTCGAAGAGAACCTGTAGCCCCACACAGATGGCGAGGACCGGCCGCCCGCCGGCAACGCGGCGGCCGATCAGCCGGATAGCGTTCACTGCCTGGAGTTCGTTCATCACGGTCTCAAAAGCACCCACACCCGGTACCACGAGGCCATCGGCATTGAGAACGTCCTCCGGCTTGGAGCTCAGCAGCACGTGGGCACCGGCGCGTTCCAGGGCGCGGACGGCTGAACGGACGTTACCCGAACCGTAGTCCAGGACGGTAACCGTAGGTTTCCCATCAGGGGACTCCGGCTTGCGGCTTGCCGAAGGATCGGTCACAGCCCCATTACGAAGGACTTGGCCGCTCATAATGCCCCCTTGGTGGAAGGAATACCGTCTACGCGTGGATCGGATTCAACAGCGGCCCGGAGCGCTCGGGCAAAGGCCTTGAATTGGGCCTCGACGATGTGATGAGGGTCCCGGCCCGCGAGTACGTTCATGTGCAGGCATATCCCGGCATGCAGGGTCATGGCCTCAAAGACATGGCGGGTCAGGGACCCGGTGAAGTGGCCGCCAATCAGGTGGTACTCCTGGCCTGCCGGTTCGCCGCCATGGACGAGATAGGGCCGGCCGGAAACATCCACCACCGCGTGGGCAAGGGCTTCGTCCAACGGAACTGTAGCCTCACCGAAACGCCGGATACCCGCCTTGGAGCCAAGGGCTTCGCGCAGCACTTCGCCGAAAGTAATAGCAACGTCCTCGACGGTGTGGTGGACGTCGATGTGGGTGTCACCTGTTGCTTTAACAGTCATGTCGATCAACGAGTGCTTGGACAGTGCCGTCAGCATGTGGTCGTAGAACGGGACCGAGGTGCTGATATCCGAAACTCCGGTGCCATCGAGGTTAATCTCCACCAGGACGGACGATTCGCTGGTGGCACGCTCGAGGCGTGCGGTCCGGGCCTGGACGGCGTTGGAACCGGCATTGCTCATGGTGAAGTGTCCTTTAGGGATGGTAATAAAGGCGTGAACTGGCTTATTCCAGTTTATGCCGGAAGCCGGGCGGCTCCGGCCAGGATTTCTTCAAGAGAAGTCAGGAAGGCTGTGGTTTCGCTCTCAGTTCCGGCGGTGACCCGAAGGTGGCCCGCAATGCCGACGTCCCGGATCAGCACTCCGGCATCCAGGAGTCCCTGCCATACCTCGTGCGGGTTCTCCAGACCGCCAAAGAAGACGTAGTTGGAGTCCGACGCGGCCGGCTTGAGGCCCAGCCGCAGCAGACCCTCCACGATCCTGTCCCGCTGGCGTTTGATGTCCTCAACGTCAGCCATCAGCGCCTCGCGGTGTTCCAGGGCCGCCAAGGCCGTTGCCTGCGTGATAGCGGACAGGTGGTAGGGCAGCCGCACCAGCCGCAAAGCATCGGTGACCTCCGGAGCGGCCGCCATGTAACCAAGCCGGGCACCGGCCAGGGCAAAGGCCTTGCTCATGGTGCGGGAGACAATCAGCCGTTCCCGTCCCGGGAGCAGTGTCAGGGCGCTCGGCGTTCCGTCGTGGGCGAACTCGTGGTAAGCCTCATCCACGATCACAATTGTCTGACTGTCCTCACCGGCATCGTAGACAGCTTCCACGACGTCCAGCCCCAGCCCCGTGCCGGTTGGATTGTTGGGTGAGCAGAGGAAGACGATGCCGGGCCGCAGCTCGCGGACCTGCCGCGCGGCCGACTCCGCGCTGAGGCCGTAGTCATCAGTACGCTGCCCCCTCAGGTACGCGGTGTCCGTGCCGCTGGCCAGGAGGGGATACATGGAATACGTGGGAGGAAATCCCAGGGCGGACCGGCCCGGCCCACCGAAGGCCTGGAGAATCTGCTGCAGAACCTCATTCGAGCCGTTGGCTGCCCAGATATTGTCTGCAGTAAGACCGTGCCCCAGATACTCGGCCAGCTTGCTCCGGAGCTCGGTGAATTCACGGTCCGGATACCTGTTGAGGCCAGCGGCAGCGGCGGTGACTGCCTCCGCGATAGCGGCCTGCACTTCCAGGGGAACGCCGTGCGTGTTCTCATTCACGTTCAGGAGGATGGGAACATCCAACTGCGGCGCTCCATACGGAGAAAGCCCGCGGAGGTTATTCCGCAAGGGAAGTCGATTTAGGCGCTCAAACTTTTCACTCACCGTACAAGCTTAAGTCTGCCCGGCCTGGGCGCGGAAACTGTGACGGTATGCCAGCTCAAGTTGGCTGCCATGCGTCAGGGACGAGGGGTCAGTCCTTGCCTGTCGGCACAAACAGCTGCTGTCCGGGGACCACGGTTCCACCGGCGAGATTGTTCAGCTGGACGATCTCTGCCACAACGTCCCGCGGGTCCCGGTCCGGAGCTACAGCGGACGCAATCCCCCAAAGGGAAGAACCGGGCTGGACGACGACAGTGACTGTCGGCGTTACCGAAAGGTCCTGGGCTGAATCCGATGCCTTCGCCGGGGAAAGCAGAAATCCGGCCAGACTCAGCAACAATGCGGCCAGGACCAGCAGAGGTACCCCCATCAATACCACCTGGCCGCGCCGGGTAAGGCGCAAGGGTGCGTTCCCCGGGCTTTGCTGGGAACGCATCCTTGACGTCTGGCGCATGAAGTGGCGGCCGGGCGCGGTGGAAATCCGGCTGCGGAAACCTCCGTCGTGAATAACAGTTACAGCTGACATGGACTGAGCCCTCCTGGACCTGCGATGCTGCCCGACATATACCGTCCCTGCTGGGCCGGCCATCTGCGCCCCGACCGCCGTTCGAACAAAGAACCGAACCAGGCGACGCGACTCGAATACATATTCGAAGATTGCTTTGTTCAGTTTTAGCACCTATGAACGAACATTGTCGAGACTCGCTAGAACAAATGTTTGAAAAAACTGTGTGGCTGGCCTACGTTGGGTGAAGAGAAACAACCACCACTGCAGTCCATCAGCGGGGTGTGACATTTTGGCTGGAAAGGCACGGGTACCACATGGCAACACAGGCCACGGGAGGCAAGCCGACGTCCCGGAACGTACCGGCTGCCCGCGCCTCAAAGGGCCTCACGGCCCGACAGAAGAAAATTCTCGAGACGATTCAGCGTTCTGTTAACGACAATGGTTATCCGCCGTCCATGCGCGAAATCGGAGATACCGTGGGGCTGGCCAGCCTGTCCAGCGTCACGCACCAGCTTTCCCAGTTGGAGAAGCTCGGTTACCTCCGGCGGGATCCCAAGCGGCCCCGGGCAATGGAAGTGCTGATGCCGCTGACCCTGGACGGTGGAAACGGAAAGGGAGCAGCAGCCACGCCGGAGCATGGCGCAGCCCCTGCCGCCACTGTCACACAGTTGCCCACGGCCGTCGATACCGCCATGGTTCCGCTGGTGGGCCGTATCGCCGCCGGCGGGCCCATTCTCGCGGACCAGCTGGTGGAAGACGTCATGCCGCTGCCCCGCCAGCTGGTTGGCCAGGGCGAATTGTTTATGCTTCGGGTCGCCGGAGATTCAATGATCGATGCAGCCATCTGTGACGGTGACTGGGTAGTGGTCCGACGGCAAAGTGATGCCAGCAACGGCGATATAGTGGCTGCCCTGCTCGATGACGAAGCCACCGTTAAGACTTTTCGCCAACGCGATGGCCACACATGGCTGCTGCCGCAGAATACACAGTACGAGCCCATTCTGGGCGACCACGCCAGCATCATGGGCAAGGTCGTTTCGGTCCTGCGTTCGCTGTAGTTGCTGCGCTTCCCAAACGCGAGGGGTTCCCCGGCTCAGTCCGGGGAACCCTTACTTTCCCTCAGCCAGCCTCGCCAGCGCCGCATAGGCGATCTTCGCATCACGCGTGGGCCAGAACGGCGGCAGCGCTGATCGCAGGAAGTTTCCGTAGCGTTCGGTAGAAAGCCGCGAGTCCAGAACGGCCACTACTCCCCGGTCCCGTGTGGAGCGGATCAAGCGTCCGGCTCCCTGTGCGAGCCGGACGGCCGCATGCGTGGCGGACACTGCCATGAAGCCGTTGCCGCCTGCCTGGGCAACTGAACGCGACCGTGCAGTCATCAGTGGATCATCGGGACGCGGGAACGGTATGCGGTCAATGACAACGAGCCGGCACGAATCTCCAGGGACATCGACGCCCTGCCACAAGGACATGGTGCCGAACAGGCAGGTATCCCTTTCGTCGCCGAACTGCTTAACCAGGCCAGTCATGGTGGACTCCCCCTGGCAGAGAATTTTCACGCCCAGCCTGCCACGCATGGCCTCGGCGGCCTCTTCCGCTGCCCGTCGCGAGGAGAACAGGCACAGGGCCCCGCCGGCGGACGCCTTGATGAGGGCTTCAAGCTCATCCAGGGCCTCCGGCGAGGTACCCCTGCCCGGTTTGGGCAGGTGGCCTGCAACGTACAGGATCCCCTGCTTGGGGTAATCGAAGGGCGAGCCTACATCAATGCCCGTCCACGCCGGGGCGCCTTCCCCCACCAGCCCAAGGCCGCCGGCAGTAGGTTCGAACGCCGAACCAATCGCAAGGGTGGCTGAAGTGAGCACCACGGTATGGCCGGCAAACAACCCCTCCCGCAACTTGCCTGCCACACTCAGCGGCGCAATGTTGATCAGCGCCGGCGCGGAGTCATCAGGCTGCCCGTAGCCCTGCTGCGGATCGAAGGAACTGGCGCGGGATATCCACACCACTTCGCGGTTCTCACGCGCCAGCAACAGCCGCTCACAAAGCTCCAGGATCACCAACAGCCGCGATCGCGCGAGCTGCCGTCCGCCGTCGGCAGTTGCCGAACTGTCCCCTTTGGAGTCCGAAAGCGCGCCGCGGCAGGCCTCACGCACCTGGTCCACGCAGTCCAACTGCTCCTCGTTGAGCCCATTGGGAAGGAGTCCATTGGCGGCCCCGACGAGGGAGAGTTCGAGGTTGGCCGCCGCGGCGTTGAGGGCGTCGACCGTGATGGCCGTATGTTTCCGGGCACCAGCTGCTGCAGCATGAACCATCGCCACCGAGAGCTGGCCTGAGACGGCGCCGGTCACCCGGTCCTGGAGTTCATGCGCTTCATCCACGACCACAACGTCATACTCCGGCAGCACCGCCAGACCTTCGAAAGCACTGACAGCGAGCATGGCATGGTTGGTCACCACAACGTCGGCGTCCGCGGCATCCTGGCGGGCCAGCTCACTGAAGCATTCCTCGGCAAGCGGGCACTTCTGGGCGCCGAGGCATTCCATTGACGTCACGGAAACCTGCCGCCAGGCACGGTCCGTTACGCCAGGCAGGAGCTCGTCCCGGTCTCCGGTGGCGGTCTTCCCGGCCCATTCGCGGAGCCTGACGACTTCCTTGCCAAGGGCAGAAGAAGGCCCGCCAACCGCCGCGGCGAAGTGCGGAACGCTGGTGTCCTCGCCGAGCGAGAAGAGCTGCCCTTCAGACGGCTCCTCGGAAGGGAACCCGCCTTCGAGCTTATGCCGGCAAACGTAGTTGGCGCGGCCTTTCACGAGCGCCACCTTGACAGGCCGCTCCAGTGCCGGAGTGAGGGTTTTCAGAAGCCTCGGCAGGTCCCTGCCCACGATCTGCGTCTGCAGCGCAAGCGTGGCGGTGGAAACCAGCGTTGGCTTATTACTGACCAGCGAATGCGCAATGAGCGGGATGAGGTAAGCCAGGGACTTACCCGTTCCAGTGCCGGCCTGCACCAGCAGGTGTTCGCCGGTTTCGATGGCGCGGGCTACCTCGCGCGCCATCTGATGCTGGCCGGCGCGGCTCTGGCCGCCCATCCCGTCAACAGCCCTGTCGAGCAGTTCCAGGACGAACTGCTCGACAGCGCTCTTAACGGGACGTTGCGTTTCGCTGGCCGCCACCTCAGTCATTGCTGATGAACGGTTCCAGCTCCGCGGCGAGTCCTTCGCGCACCTTCACGAGGGCACGGGTACCTGTTTCCTCGTGCTCCATGCTGAGGATCTCAACGTCCGAGTCGTGCAACTTGCTGACCAGGTCACCGCGGTCATAGGGGATCAGCAGTTCCAGCTTGACACCGGGCCGAGGAATGGATTCGCTGATGGCGCGCAGCAACTCCGGAACTCCTTCGCCGGTCCGGGCTGATACCACCACGTGCCGCGGCTCGCGCTGCTTGAGCCGCTCCACGACAAAGGGATCGGCGGCGTCGGCCTTGTTGAGGACGATGATCTCGGGCACCTTGCGCGCATCCACCTCGCTGAAGACCTTGCGGACGGCAGCGATCTGGCCTTCCGGATCCGGATGCGAAACGTCAACGACATGCAGGATCAGGTCAGAATCTGCCACCTCCTCCAGCGTCGAACGGAAGGCCTCCACCAGCTGGGTAGGCAGCGACCGGACGAATCCAACGGTGTCTGCCAGCGTGTAGTTCAACCCGTCTGCGGTCTCTGCCTTGCGCACGGTGGGGTCCAGGGTGGCGAAGAGGGCGTTTTCCACCAGGACACCGGCATCCGTAAGGCGGTTAAGCAGTGACGACTTGCCTGCGTTGGTGTATCCGGCGATAGCAACGGACGGAACGGAATTCCGACGGCGGTTGGCCCGCTTGGTTTCCCGTGCCGGCTTCATTGCAGCAATCTCGCGGCGGAGTTTGGCCATCCGGGTGCGGATACGCCGGCGGTCCAGCTCAATCTTGGTTTCACCAGGACCACGCGAGCCCATGCCGGCACCGGCCCCGCCGATTTGTCCGCCGGCCTGACGGGACATTGACTCACCCCAGCCACGCAGGCGCGGCAACAGGTATTCGAGCTGGGCCAGTTCCACCTGGGCCTTGCCCTCGCGGCTCTTCGCATGCTGGGCGAAAATATCCAGAATCAGGGCGGTTCGGTCAATGACCTTGACCTTGACGATGTCCTCAAGCCCACGGCGCTGGGATGGAGCAAGTTCAGCATCCACCACGACAGTATCTGCGCCCGTGGCCATCACGATGTCCTTGAGTTCCTGCGCCTTGCCCGAGCCCAGGAAGGTCCCGGGATCAGGTTTGCTGCGCCGCTGGACGAGCCCGTCAAGGACTTCCGAGCCCGCAGTTTCGGCCAGGGCTGCAAGTTCACGCAGCGAGTTTTCTGCGTCAGCCAAGGTACCTTCAGTCCACAGCCCTGCAAGTACTACCCGTTCCAGCCGTAGCTGGCGGTATTCGACCTCGGTGACGTCTTCGAGTTCCGTTGACAAGCCCGCGGTACGACGCAGTGCGCGGCGGTCCTGCAGATCCTGCTGGTCGCCGTCGTACTCGCTGTGTTCCCCATCTTGCCGTGAAATGGCCTGCGCCCTGCCAAAGACGCCGTCTTCCGACTCCCGGCCGGCGGCGTCAGTGCCGCGGGCAGGAACATCCTTTGACAGGATCCGGTCGATGACCGCCTGGATTTCCGCAGGACTGAGGTCCTGGGCTGACGGATCGGGTCCGGTACTCTGCTGTGTGCTCATGGTCTCCTTTAGGGGTGTGACACTTCCAGAATAGTGCCGATTGGGTTGTTGTGGCACGGAATTCGCGCTGGGCTGACGGGATTGGCTCATGGGGTTCTCCTGTTTGCCGCGCCCTCCAGGAGCAAAGCTCATTCCTGATGAGGAGTGGCGGTTCTTAGGTGGCCGGAGCAGCCAACGAAGGGACGCCCGCGACATCCGCAAAACGCGTCTCCAGGGCTAAAAGTTTCTTGATTCTCCGGCCAAGGCGGTATTAGGTCCGCTCATGGATTGCTGGGAAAGTCGCCGGAAAAGGATCACGACGACGACGGCGGAAAGCCGGTCGAGGCCTGCATCGCCACTGAAGGGAAAGCCTCAGCTACTGGAAAATCAAAATCATGGTTCCAATCCTAGCAGAGTGGAAGCAGAGGCTCCGGTAGCGGAAGGCGCATGGGCTTGTCCGGCAGGAATGCCTGCAGCCCACGATTCGTATTCGGCCATGGCCGATACTAGTCTGGCCCATTATGGAGTCTGCACACTATTTCACGGCATCGCCCGCCGGGCCCTTCCAGCGCAAGCCGCTCACCGTCGAGCTCGCAGGGCACACGCGCCATCTGCAGACCTCCACAGGTATCTTCAGCCCGGACGGAGTCGACAAGGGCACGGCCATCCTGCTCTCCGAGGTTCCGCCGCCCGCACCGACGGGCAACCTGCTGGACATCGGCTGTGGCTGGGGACCCATAGCCCTCACCATGGCCCTCCAGGCACCCCACGCCCGCGTCTATGCCGTAGACGTCAACGAACGCTGCGTCATCTTGACCAATGAGAACGCTGCACGGCTGGGCCTGGAAAACGTCATCGCAGGAACTCCGGAATCGGTGGACCCGGAGCTTCGCTTTGACACCATCTGGTCCAACCCACCGATCCGGATCGGCAAGGACGGCCTGCATGCCCTGCTCGTGCAATGGCTGCCCAGGCTCGCCCCAGGGGGCGCGGCCTGGCTGGTGGTCCAGAAGAATCTTGGTGCGGATTCACTGCAGCGCTGGCTGGCCGAGACCTTGGACGCCAGCTACTCCGTAACCCGGGAAAGCACGGCAAAATCGTTCCGCATCCTGCGGGTCAGGAAAGCTGCCCTCTAGCCACAATCACGGCAGGTCCGCTGAGTTCGACGTGTTCGTGCCCTTCGGGGCCGGCGAAGAACTTGACCCCTACAACTCCGCCCGGAACATGGACGTTCCAGGCGTCCGGTGCGCCCGCGCCTGCCCAGTGCCGAATGGCTACCGCTGCGGCGCAAGCACCCGTGCCGCAGGACTGCGTCTCCCCCACGCCGCGCTCATGGACACGCATGGTGATGCTGCCGACACCGTCGTGGACCAGTGGTTCCGAAGGCACCACGAACTCAACATTCGTGCCCTGGCCTGGAACAGGTTCAACAACGGGGGCCTCATACAGCCTGGTAGCGGACAGCTCTGCAAGTTCAGCCAGGGCAACCACGGTGTGCGGGTTTCCCATACTCACAGAAAGCGCTGGGCGGGGAACGGAAAGACCATCAGCCGTGACGGTCGAGTCCATGGCTTTAGCGGCAGCCTCGCCGGGGTAGATGAACGACCAGGGACCCATGTCCACCGCATAGTTCCCGCCGGTGCGCACGACAGTCTTGAGACCACCGCGGGTTCCGATGGTGATCGACTCCCCGTCGGCGAGACTGATGAAGCCCTCAGTCCGAAGGAAGTGTACGAATACCCGGACACCGTTGCCGCACATTTCGGAAAGCGAGCCGTCCCCGTTCCGGTAATCCATAAACCATTCCACGTGCGGGTTGGCAGCGAGCAATTCCTGCCCCTCGGGAAGGAACCGCGACGGGACGGCACGGATCAGGCCGTCAGCGCCAATCCCCCGGTGCCGGTCGCAAATCACGGCAACTTGCTCCGGGGTGATGGTCCGGGCACCGTCGGGATCTGCGATCAGCACAAAGTCGTTCCCGGTTCCGTGGCCCTTGGCGAAGTCAAGGCCCGCCAGCTGCGGCTTTACGGACTCACGGGTCACTGCGGCTGTTGCATCCATAATTCCAGCCTACCGGGGAGCCTGCACGTTGACTAAACGGCCGGGGGCACCCGGAACCGGCGGCACTTACCGTTGTTCCGGCGTCGGAAGTTCCTGGGTGGAGAGTTTCACGGCCGCTTCCAGAAGTGCGGGATGCTGCCAGTCCAACCAGGTGATCCGGTGGTCGGCGCGGAACCACGTGAGCTGCCGCCTGGCGAACTGCCTCGTTGCCACGATGGTTTCCTCCGCGGCGGCCGCCACGACAGACTCCCCGTCCAGGACACGCAGGAACTGGGCATAACCCAGCGCGCGTGCTGCGGTCCGGCCACGGCGCAGACCGGCCGCATCGAGGCGCTGGACTTCTTCGAGGAGTCCGGCTTCCACCATGCGATGCACCCGGTCCGCCAACCGTTGCCTGAGTTGCCCACGGTCTACTTCCAGTCCGATCTGGATCGCTGGACGGAAATACTCACGGGTGGGCATGAAGGAGCTGAAGGGCCGACCCGTCAGTTCGTGGACCTCCAGTGCGCGGACAATCCTCCGCTCATCACCCAAACGTGCGGCGGACACCGGATCGATCGTACGAAGGCGTTCCAGCAGGGTTGCAACGCCGTGGGCGGCCAGGTCCGATTCGATCCTGCCTCTGACGACCGGGTCGGTTCCTGGAAATTCCAATGTATCCAGTGCCGCGCGGACGTAGAGACCCGAACCGCCCACGAGGATGGCGCGTTTGCCGCGACGATGCATATCCTCCACGCAAGTTCGGGCCAGCTGCTGGAAATCCGCGACGCTGGCTTCCTCGGTAACATCCAGAATGTCCAGCAGGTGGTGCGGAACGCCGTGGCGTTCGGCAGGTGTAATTTTGGCGGTGCCGATGTCCATCCCGCGATAAAACTGCATGGCGTCGGCATTAATCACCTCACCACCCAGTGCCAGGGCAAGCCCTACGGCCAGGTCTGATTTCCCGGAACCGGTAGGGCCGACGACGGCGATCACCGGCGGATGGGGAACGTTTCCGTCAACTGCCACCCGGGTCAGCCCAAGCGGGGAGGCAGGGTGGGCATCCCCAGGGAAACGCCGGCTGTACCGCGCGCCTTGTTTGCTGCGCTGGCGTCCGATGCGGCCGGCACACCGCAGGAATCTGCCTGGGAACGATCCCAGGCGTCGCCGGCACGCGAGCGGCGCAGACTGTAGTCCGCAAGGTCCGGATCAGCCACCAGGTGGAAGGCTGCCGCTTCAGTGATGGTGACGGTGACGAGGTCTCCGGGGCGGGGGGCCTGCGCGCCTTCCGGCACCGAGAAATGAACCAGTCGCTGGTCCTGGGCACGGCCGGACAGGCGGTGAGTCTCCTCTGACTTCCGGCCTGACCGGGCGGTGACCATGACCTCAACCCGGCGTCCCAACTGTTTGGCGTTTTCCTCGGCAGCAATCCGGTCCTGCAGTCCGGTGAGGCGTTCAAAGCGCTCCTGGACTACGGCCTTCGGCAACTGCTCCGCCAGCTCGGCGGCCGGTGTACCAGGCCGCTTGGAGTACTGGAACGTGAAGGCGGTGGCGAACCTGGATCGGGACACAACGTCCAGGGTGGCTTGGAAGTCCTCTTCAGTCTCGCCAGGGAACCCGACAATGATGTCCGTGGAAATAGCCGCGTGGGGAATGCGCTCGCGGACCTTGTCCAGAATTCCCAGGAACTTGGTGGAGCGGTAGGAACGCTTCATTGCCTTGAGAATGGAATCGGACCCCGACTGCAAAGGCATGTGCAGCTGAGGCATCACGTTGGGCGTTTCGGCCATGGCATCAATGACGTCGTCCGTGAAGGCCGCCGGATGCGGGCTGGTGAACCGGACGCGTTCGAGGCCACGGATTTCTCCGCAGGCGCGCAGCAGCTTGGAAAAAGCCTGCCGGTCGCCAAATTCCACACCATAGGAGTTAACGTTCTGGCCCAGGAGGGTTACCTCGATGGCACCATCATCCACCAACGCCTGGACTTCAGCGAGGATATCGCCGGGCCGCCTGTCCTTCTCCTTGCCCCGGAGCGCCGGAACGATGCAGAAGGTGCAGGTGTTGTTGCAGCCGACGGAGATGGAAACCCAGCCCGAATACACCGAGTCCCGCTTGGTGGGCAACGTGGAAGGAAAGACGTCCAGGGATTCCAGGATCTCCAACTGGGCTTCATTGTTGTGCCGGGCACGTTCCAGCAAAGCGGGCAACGCACCGACATTGTGGGTTCCGAACACCGCGTCCACCCAGGGCGCCTTGCGGAGGATCGTGTCCCGGTCCTTCTGCGCGAGGCAGCCGCCGACAGCAATCTGCATGCCGGGGTTGGCTGCCTTGATCGGGGCAAGCATGCCCAGGTTGCCATAGAGTTTGTTGTCAGCATTCTCCCGGACGGCACAAGTGTTGAACACCACGACATCAGCGTGGGCACCTTCCGCGGGCACGAGTCCGGCGCCCTCCAGAAGCCCTGCCATGCGCTCGGAATCATGGACGTTCATCTGGCAGCCGAAGGTCCGCACCTGGTAGGTACGCGGCGGGACAGCTCCGGTTTTTTCCTCCCCGAACTCAGGGGAAGACGGGCTGGCTGCGGGGGAAGAAATGGTCAAACTCACCCATTAAGGGTAACGGCTCGCCGCCTTGGGCGCGTCCGATCAGCCCGCACCGGATTTACGGTCAGTCACCGGGCAGCAAATCAGCGACATCGAATTCTTCGCCCACGATCCTGAAGGCTAAAGAGGGCTGATAGCCCTTACGGGCTAGCATTCCCGCCAGCCGGCGGGTGACCTTTCCGCGTTCAGCCGGGTCTGTGGGCAGCGGTTTCCCGCGAAGCTTCTTGCGGACAAGGTCCCGTGCTGCGGATTCCTCGTCCGAATCGGAAAGCTGCGCCAGCGCTGTCTCCGCCTGCTCAGGGGCGATGCCTTTTTCGGACAGCTCACGCCGCAGCGCGCCCTTGGCCAGCTTCCGGCTCGAGGCACGGTTCCGGACCCACCCCTCAGCAAACTCTGCATCATCCACCAACCGGACTTCTTCGAAGCGGTCCAGGACAGCTTCCGCGACGTCCTCGGGGATCCCGCGTTCGGCCAGTTTGCGGGCAAGTTGCAGCCTGCTCTTGGCAGAAACAGTCAATTGCCGCAGCACAATGTTCCGTGCCATGGCGGCCGGATCTGCGTCCGGGTCCAGTTCCGGTGCAGGCCCGGACGCCGCCCCCCGCGGCCGTGATCCCGTCAAGCCTGCCATCCTAGAACCCGTCGACGGCCTTCAGCTTGGGAGTGTCTGCCTTTTCAGCTGCCGCGGCGGTCGCGCCCACTCCAAGTTTTTCCTTGATCAGGCGTTCCAGCTCAGCGGACAATTCCGGGTTGTCCCGCAGGAAACGCCTCGAGTTCTCCATGCCTTGGCCCAGCTGGTCACCGTCGTAGGTAAACCACGAGCCGGACTTTTTGATGATGCCGTGCTCCACGCCCATGTCGATGATGCCGCCCTCGCGGGAGATACCCTGACCATAGATGATGTCGAATTCGGCAACCTTGAAGGGCGGGGCCATCTTGTTCTTCACAATCTTGGCCTTGGTACGGTTGCCCACCGAATCCGAACCTTCCTTGAGCGTCTGGATACGGCGGACGTCAATACGGATGGATGCATAGAACTTCAGCGCTTTACCGCCGGTGGTGGTCTCCGGTGAGCCGAAGAACACACCGATCTTCTCGCGCAGCTGGTTGATGAAGATGGCGGTGGTCTTGGTCTGGCTGAGCCGGCCGGTGATCTTACGCAGTGCCTGGCTCATAAGCCTTGCCTGGAGGCCAACATGGCTGTCACCCATGTCGCCTTCGATTTCAGCGCGGGGCACCAGCGCAGCCACGGAGTCGATGACAATGACGTCAAGGGACCCGGAGCCAATCAGCATGTCCATGATTTCCAGGGCCTGCTCGCCGGTGTCCGGCTGGGAAACCAGCAGCGCATCCGTGTCCACGCCGAGCTTTGCAGCGTATTCAGGATCCAGGGCGTGCTCGGCGTCAATAAACGCCGCAATGCCGCCCTGCCGCTGCGCGTTGGCTACGGCGTGAAGCGCCACGGTGGTTTTACCGGAGGATTCAGGACCGTAAATCTCCACCACGCGGCCGCGGGGCAGGCCACCAATTCCCAGCGCAACATCCAGCGCGATGGAACCGGTAGGAATGATTTCGATCGGAGCACGGACTTCATCCCCCAGGCGCATCACCGATCCCTTGCCGAACTGCTTGTCGATCTGGGCCAATGCTGCTTCCAGCGCTTTTTCACGATCCGGGGCTGCCGCCATGGTTCACACCTCTAATTTTTCTCGCTGTGGAGCGGCCTCACCGGCCGACTGTCTGGTCATCTCTGACGCTAACGTCACCCTCTGACATTCACCCGGGATGGCTTTGCGTATGTGGATAAGTCTTGGGAAAATCATAGCTTTATCCGAACAGGTATTCGAACACTTTGCAGGGCGTGTCAGTCTGTCTGTCAGTCTTTGGGCTTGATGTCGCGGCCCAGCCGCCGCTCAGGAGGAACGTCCTGGATGTCGCAGACGGCAAGCCACACGTCCCGGGGATGGGCTCCTGCGGCAAGCGCCTCCTGCGCCGTCCGCCCCGCCACGCGGGCCCCTCCCGCCAAAACCAGGGATGAACCCAGCACGCGGGAATAGCCGGCACCGAATTCGTCGTCCATCAGGCGCCAAAAGTCACTGATCCTCACACAACGAGTCTCTCACGGGCCCCGGCCACGCCGGACTGCCGCCGGGCCGGAACTAGAATAGTTGCCATGAGCAACCGCGACCCGCATGACGAGGCATTGAACTCGGTCGAACACCAGCTGAGCCTTTTCTTTCGGCGGGCCCGGTCGGTCTCGGCGCAGCTTTCCCGCCAGGTGCATCCGGATATGGAACCGGCCGCCTACGGCCTGCTGAGCGTGTTACGGCGTGAAGGACCCATCCGGCTCACCGAACTGGCATCATGCCTGGGCGTGGGCAAGCCGTCAGTGAGCCGCCAGGTGGCCTTCCTGGAGAACATCGGGCTGGTGTACAAAGAAGCGGATCCGCTGGACGGCAGGGCCTCCTCCATCAGGCTTACCGCCGAAGGCGAGGCCAAGATCAGCGAGGTTCAGGACGCCCGCCGGCAGGCTTTCCGTGAGCGGCTCAATGAATGGCCGGATGAGGAACTGGAAACTCTTGCCGGCTTCCTCGCCCGGATTAATGAAATCTAGCTGGGAAGACAATCCTGGTCCTAACGCAAAGGAAGGGCCCCGCGCGCTGGTTTCCAGCAGGCGGAGGCCCTTCCGTTGACATTTACAGGGCTGTCCCGGTTTAGCGGGCTCCGGAGAGCAGACCCTTGGAGAGTTCGTCGTTCAGGTCCGTACCAAGGTCGCGGCCGTAGCGCTGTGCAAATTCCTGGGGAACGGTGTCAGGCACTGCGACACCTTCAGCGACAGCGACCCGATCGCTGACCTCGCGGAGCATGCTGGACAATGGCACGTCCAGTGCGGTGCAGATCGATGACAGCAGTTCGGAAGATGCTTCTTTCTGTCCACGCTCTACTTCGCTCAGGTAACCAAGCGAGACCCGGGCGCTGTGGGAAACTTCGCGGAGCGTGCGCCCCTGACGCTGGCGGACGTCGCGCAGGACATCACCGATTTCATGACGAAGTACAACCATTTTGCGCTCCTTCTGATCGCTCTTGCCCTGATTGGCGATGCCCACATCCTTCCAGCGGACAACGCCGTTTACGGATACGGGCTGCTTTACCATCTGTATCGCCTTGCTCCCTCTTCGATCCGGCACCGCTGGGGTAAACCGGTTGTTTAATCATCCTAGGCGCCCCGGTTGATCAGGGACGACACAAAGTAACAACTATTGGCCGCCATATTTTGTTCCCGGCAGCTTTACCTCTGGTAAAGAACGGAGCGGATTTCTGCCAGGAGCCGCTCCATCGCAGCCTCACAGGCCTGCGAACGGATGACGGGCCTGCTGCCGCTGAAGGCGTATTCAAAGGCTCTTGCACCCGTCGCACCGGCCACCCCGATGAAGACGGTTCCGACAGCTTTTCCATCATGCGGTTCAGGACCGGCGACGCCGGTGGTGGAAACACCTATGTCCGCGCCACAGGTATTCCGCGCACCGGCAGCCATGGCAGCGGCGACCTCGCCGTCTACTGATCCGGCACGGGCAAGCAGATCCTCCGGAACATCAAGCACCTCGGCTTTAACTGAGTTCCGGTAGGCCACTACGCCGCCCTGAAGCATTCCGGACGCTCCAGGAATGTCGGCGATTGCGGCCGAGACGAGTCCCGCGGTAAGTGATTCTGCGGTGCCAACCGTCAGCCCGGCGTCGAGCGCGGCCTGAACCACCTGCGCTGAGAGTTCGTGCAGCTTGCTCATGGCGCTTTGGTGCCCTTAGCTGCCCGCCCGGAATTACGGAGCTTCACGGCCTCCACCACATAATCGACGCCGGTCCAGACGGTGATTGCCACTGCGGCCAGCATCACGGCCAGGGCCACGGCGCCCAACCATGGGACAGAGACAGTGAACGGGAAAAGGTAGAGCAGGATGGCTGCTGTCTGCACAACGGTCTTGAGCTTGCCGCCCTTCGATGCGGGAATGACTCCGTACCGGATCACAAAGAAGCGCAGCGCCGTGATACCCCATTCGCGGACAAGGATCACAAGGGTGATCCACCACGGCAACTCACCCAATACCGACAGCATGACCAGAGCCGAGCCGGTCAGCAGCTTGTCCGCAATGGGGTCTGCGATTTTTCCGAAGTCAGTAACCAGTCCCCTGCTGCGGGCGATGTCGCCGTCGAGCTTGTCCGTGTAGATCGCGACGGCGAAGCAGGCGAAGGCCGCCCACCGCCAGAGTCCGGAGGTACTTTCCAGTCCGGGCGCGTCAAGGACCAGGAACCACACGAAGAACGGGACCAGGACGATGCGGAGCATGGTCAGGACATTGGGGAGGTTCCAGATGCCGGAGGCGCTGGAGCTGGAAGCGGTCACGTCGGAGCTAGTCACCTACCTAGGCTATCGCCTTCACCTGACACGCTAGCGCCCGGTGAGGGACCAGGCATCCTCCGAGCCGTCATCGTCGTCGTCTGGCGTGCCGTCTGCGCCGTCGTAATACTCAACACCCTGGGCGCGTCGGTCAAGATCGGCAGCCACAAGGTCCTCCGCGTACCCGCCCTGCGGAATGTTGGCGTTGGCGTTGTCGCTGAGTGCCGCCGTTTGTGAATCGGCAACGGCAGGACCTTCCTGGCCCTTCATGGCTGCCAGCACGGCAGCGAGGTCATCGGGCTTCACCAGCACGTCCCGGGCCTTGGAGCCTTCAGACGGACCCACCACTCCCCTGGACTCAAGAAGGTCCATGAGCCGGCCCGCCTTGGCAAAACCGACCCGGAGCTTGCGCTGCAGCATGGAGGTGGACCCGAACTGCGTGGTGACCACAAGTTCTGTGGCCTGCAACAGGACTTCGAGATCGTCCCCGATGTCGTCGTCGATCTGCTTCTTGGTGGCCTCGACTGCAACGTCCTCGCGGTAGACCGCCTGAAGCTGGCCCTTGACGTGCTCCACTACCTTGTGGATTTCCGATTCAGTGACCCAGGCACCCTGAACACGCATCGCCTTGTTGGCACCCATGGGCAGGAAAAGGGCGTCGCCTTGGCCGATCAGCTTTTCGGCTCCCGGCTGGTCCAGGACGACGCGGGAATCGGTGACGGACGAGGTTGCGAACGCCATGCGGGACGGCACGTTGGCCTTGATCAGGCCGGTGACGACGTCAACCGAAGGGCGCTGGGTGGCCAGCACCAAGTGGATGCCGGCGGCACGAGCCAGCTGGGTGATGCGGACAATGGAATCCTCGACGTCCCGGGGCGCCACCATCATGAGGTCGGCGAGCTCGTCCACAATCACCAACAGGTACGGGTAGGGCTTGATAACCCTCTTGGAATCCGGCGGCGGAACAACCTTGCCGGCCCGGACGGCCTTGTTGAAATCGTCAATGTGCTTGTAGCCGTAGTTGGCGAGATCGTCATAGCGGGCGTCCATCTCACGGACCACCCACTGCAGAGCCTCGGCGGCCTTCTTGGGGTTGGTGATGATGGGCGTGATCAGGTGCGGGACGCCCTCGTAGGCGGTTAATTCAACCCGTTTGGGGTCCACCATGACCATCCGGACCTCATCAGGGGTGGCCCGCATCAGGATGGAGGTGATCATGGAGTTCACGAACGAGGATTTACCGGCACCGGTGGCACCGGCCACCAGCAGGTGAGGCATCTTGGCAAGGTTGGCCACCACGTAACCGCCCTCCACGTCCTTGCCGACGCCCATGACCATAGGGTGGTCCGTGCGGCGGGCGTTCTGGCTGCGCAACACATCGCCGAGGGAGACCGTCTCACGGTCAGTGTTGGGGATCTCAATGCCAATGGCGGATTTCCCGGGAATGGGGCTCAGGATACGGACGTCGCTGGAGGCAACGGCGTAGGAAATGTTCTTGGACAACGCCGTAACCCGTTCCACCTTGGTGCCGGAGGAAAGCTCGATCTCGTAACGTGTCACGGTTGGTCCCCGGCTGAACCCCGTCACCGCGGCGTCCACGTTGAACTGCTGCAGGGTATCGGTCAGGGCGGCTACGACGGCGTCATTGGCTTCCGTGCGTTCCTTCGGGATGGATCCAGGAGTGAGGAAGTCCGAGGGTGGAAGCGTGTACGTCACGTCGCCGGCCAGGGACAGCTGTTCGGTCCGCTGCGGAATGGGTGTGGGCAGCGGGGCCGGCACCACCGGTTTGGCGGGAACGTAGGGCGCCGCGGCCGGTGCCGCAGGAGCGCTCAGGCCGGGCGTGACCAGCGGAATCGCCTCGGTCGCGCCTTCAGGGGCCTTGCCCAGGCCCTGGGCCGCCTTGATCTTCTCGACGGCGATCTCCGCCTGGGTAGGCCGGCGAACGCCCGGTGCGGGACTGCCACTGCCCGCCTCGGCAGCGTCGTCGTCAATGACGGCGTGCTCGAAGGCTTCGTCGCCAACATAGCCTTCGAGGCCCGGATCGCTGTCCTGGTCCTTACCGAACAGGCGACGCCGTTTTTTCCTGGGAGCCTGTGCCGCCCCGTTGCCCTCAAAGAGGTAGCTGCGGTCATGGGAGCTGCCGGCCTCACGGGGTTCCTGGAGATCCAGGCCCACGAGGTGCTCGTAGCCTCGGCGGAGCCGGCGCGGGATGGCTCCGAAGGGCGTGGCGGTGACGATCAGCAGGGATACAAAAGCCAGCAGCGAGTACAGCACGATGGGCACTGCGGGATGAATGGCGGCAAGCGGCGCAGCAGCCAGCAGGCCCAGCATGCCTCCGGCCTGCCGAAGGCCATCGAACCCTTCGGCAACCGTGGGCTGCCCACCGAGGACGTGACCGAGCGCGGATCCGGACCAGGCCATGATCAGGAAGCCGATGCCGACGCGGTTGTTTCCCCGGCTGTCGGCAGGCTGGCGGAAGAGGCGCAAGGCACAGATGCCCAGCATCAAGGGCAGCAAGAGTGATACCCAGCCGAATGTCCCGTTGACCACGCTGTAGACGGCGTCGGGGAACCACCCCGTGAAGCCCCACCAGGCGAACGTGGCGATAAAAACGGCCAGCACGAGGTTGAACAGCGCGGCACCATCCCGGCGGTCCTCGGGATCCAGGCCGCTGACATCGTGGCCAATGCGTCGCACACCACCGCCCACCAGATGTCCCAGCCCCTGCCACGCGCCGCCGATGACCCGGCCCAGCCACGGCTGGCGGTGTTCGACGGTGGGAAGCGGGCGGGTGCGGGCAGAACCTGACCCCGCCTTGGATGTCCGGGACGCGGTGGCTGAGGATCCCCGGGCAGAACCACCGGATTTACTGGTGGATCTGCCTTTGGGCGCGGAAGTAGTGCGTGTGGCCATACCGCCACGCTACCTCAGCCGAGCCGTAATTCCGCGGATTTCCGGGCCGGGGGCAGCTGTGTTCAGCACCCGCAGCGGCCGGGAAACCTACGGTTATGCAGTGCCTAAGCCTCGAGCACCACGGGGATGATCATGGGTTTGCGGCGCAGCTTGCGGTTGACCCAGGTACCTACGACGCGGCGGACAACCTGCTGCAGCTGGTGACTTGTGTGGTCCGCGTGATTCAGTACGGCTTCTTCCAGCGCAGCGTTGATCTTGGGGATGATCTCGTCAAAGACTGCGTCGTCCTCTGCCACACCACGGGCGTGGATCTCGGGGCCGGAGACCACCTTGCCGGTGGTGCGGTTGACCACAATGATGATCGAGATAAAGCCCTCATCGCCGAGGATCCGGCGGTCTTTGAGGTCAGCATCTGTGATTTCGCCGACGCTGGAACCGTCCACATAGACGAAACCGACTTCCACCTGGCCGACGATGTCCGCGCGGTGGTTCTTGAGGTCAACCACGGTGCCGTTGTCCGCGAGGATCACGCTGGCTTCCGGCACACCTGATTCGATCGCGATCTTGCCGTTGGCGATCAGGTGTCGGGTTTCGCCGTGGACCGGCATGGCGTTGAGCGGCTCAAGGATGTTGTAGCAGTACAGGAGTTCACCGGCGGCAGCGTGGCCGGAAACGTGCACCTTGGCGTTGCCCTTGTGGATGACGTCCGCGCCGAGCTTCAGCAGCCCGTTGATGATTCTGAAGACAGCATTTTCGTTGCCGGGAATCAGGCTGGAGGCCAGGATGACGGTGTCACCTTCGCCGACCACCACGCGGTGATCGCCGTTGGCCATCCGGGACAGTGCCGCCATGGGCTCGCCCTGGGAACCGGTGGACATCAGCACTACGCGGTTGTCCGCGAGCTGATCAATGTTCTTCAGGTCAACCAGCAGGCCGTCCGGCACGTCCAGGTAGCCCAGCTTGGCGGCGATGGCCATGTTTCGCACCATGGAGCGGCCCACGAAGGCCACCTTGCGGTTGTGCTTGGCCGCGGCGTCCAGCACCTGCTGGACACGGTGGACGTGGGAGGAAAAGGAAGCGACGATGATCCGTTTGCTTGCCTGGCCGAAGAGCCGCTCCAGAGTGGGGCCGATCTCCTTTTCAGCGGTGGTGAACCCGGGTACGTCGGCGTTGGTGGAGTCGGACATGAAGAGGTCGACGCCTTCTTCGCCCAACCGGGAGAAGTGCCGAAGGTCGGTGATGCGTCCGTCCAGGGGCAGCTGGTCCATCTTGAAGTCACCGGTGTGCAGCACAGTGCCGCCGGCGGTGCGGATGAACACCGCGAGGGCATCCGGGATCGAGTGGTTGACGGCCACGAATTCGCACTCAAACGGTCCGAATGACTCCGCCTGGCCCTCGGCAACGGTGAGGGTGTATGGGCGGATCCGGTGTTCCTGGAGCTTGGCTTCAATCAGTGCCAGCGTCAGTTGGGAGCCGATCAGCGGAATGTCGTTCCGGAGCCGAAGCAGGTACGGCACGGCACCGATGTGGTCTTCGTGGCCGTGAGTCAGGACGACGGCGACGATGTCCTGTACGCGGTCCTCGATGTAGGAGAAGTCCGGCAGGATCAAGTCAACGCCGGGCTGGGTCTCCTCGGGAAACAACACACCGCAGTCCACGATGAGCAGTTTTCCGGCGATCTCGAAGACGGCCATGTTGCGGCCGATCTCACCGAGGCCGCCAAGGGGCACGATCCGCAGGGTGTCCGGAGCGAGCCGGGGCGGAGTGGTGAGGCCGGGAAGGGCGGTTTGGGTCATAATGCACTACTTTCCAGGCGGAAGGGTGCCGGGATCACCTTCAGGAGAACACCAGCCCTGCTTCTGCCAAATCCTCGCGGATGATTTCGATCTCGGTTTCGTCCGGCTCCACGAGGGGCAAACGGACAATCGAGTTGGGCAGGACTTCCTGCCATTTAAGAATCTGTTTTGCCGCAACGGCACCCTGGACGCGGGTCATGGTGGCCCGGATCAACGGCTGCAGCTCGAAGTTGATCTTTCGGGCCGTGGCAAGATCATTCGCGTTGATGGCATCTACGAGCTCGCGGAACCGGCGGGTCGCAATGTGGGTAGTAACGCCCACCAGGCCTACCGCACCCAACGCCATCCACGGGAGGGTGAGGCCGTCATCGCCCGAGTAGAAGTCGAGGTCTGTCTCGGCCATGACCTGGGCGGCGGCCGCAAAATCGGCTTTGGCGTCCTTGACGGCGACGATATTCGGGTGGGCTGCCAGCCGGATAAGGGTCTCGGGGTTAATCGGAACAGCCGAGCGTCCAGGAATGTCATAGAGCATTACGGGAATGTCCGCCGCGGTAGCAATGGCCTCGAAGTGCGCGCGGATTCCCGACTGGCTGGGCTTGTTGTAATAGGGCGTAACCAGCAGAAGGCCGTCGACGCCAAGCGCCGCGGCCTGCCGGGACAGGTGCACTGAGTGGGCGGTGTCGTTAGTGCCCGTGCCGGCAATAATGGCAGCCCGGCTTCCCACTGCCTCCTTAACGGCGCGGAACATGCCCAGGTTCTCCTCGTCAGTGAGGGTGGACGTTTCGCCTGTGGTCCCGGTGACCACCAGGCCGTCACAACCGTCGTCCACGAGCTTGCTGGCCAGTTCCGCTGCCTGCTTGTAGTCCACGGCGCCGTCCTTGGTGAAGGGCGTGACCATCGCAGTCAGGAGCGTACCGAGAGCAGGAATGTGCGCGGAAGTTTCAGGCATGGAAAAAACGTTACCTTGTCAGTGGCTGGTTACAACAATGCCCCATGCGTGATCATCGTCAAACGGGGACTGGCAAGGCCCCTCCGACAGCCGTGGTAGGCACCGGTTCTGATACTGGACGGCGGAAACAGTCAGGTGTCAGTCACCGCCTGATCCTGGGCAAACGGACCGCGGTTTTCCCGGCGGTCCGGCCCGCAATCCATGTCCGGGGAACCTCCACCAGGCGCGCAGTACCTTTCCACCGCGGCTTCCCTCAGCCCTTCAGCCCAGGAGGCCAGCCGCTGCGCCGCCCTGACATAGTGGAACAACTCGACGGGCGTGAGGGCTTCAAGATCAGTTTCCGCGAGCCGCCGTGCGAGCTCGGCCCCGGCCGGTTGGGCCGAAAGGGTGATGCCCTCCCGCTGCCACTGGATGTCTTCCGCAGATTCACCGCTGACCAGCTGGCGAAAGAGATAATCGACCACGCCCGGGCTCATGGCCTTCATAACACCCGACGGCGGCCCGGTTTCCGGTGCCTGGCTGCCACGAGGGGATCCGTTATTGGATGCCTGATGCACTGGATGCTGGGCTGAAGGCCGCTGGGCTGTACCGGGAATCCTGCGCGATGGAGTCTGCATGCGGCAATCCTATTCGAACATATATTCGAATACAAGACGGGTCACAGCTGCGGCATAGGCGGATATGAGAGTATCGGCGCATGAGCGTCCACTCCCGGTCCTCCACCGCCAACAGCCTGGGCATCACGCCCAGGCTAACCGGCGTGGACGCAGCACGGGGGCTGGCGTTGCTCGGCATGATGGCCACACACCTGATGCCCACTTTCGAGCCAAACGCCGAGCTCACCCCCACCTGGGTGGGCCTCGCGTTCTCCGGACGTGCCTCTGCGTTATTTGCCGTGCTTGCCGGCGTTGGCCTGGCCCTTTCCACGGGCAGGGGTGTCCCGTTGACCGGACATCCCCTGAACCTGGCCCGGCGCGGAATAGCCATGCGGGCACTCGTGATCGCCGTCGCGGGCTTCACACTGGGCGGGCTGGACGTGAACGTGGCCATCATCCTGGTCCACTACGCCCTGCTGTTCCTCTGTGTGCTGCCGTTCCTGGGGCTGTCGTTGAAGCATCTCCTGGCCTGGGCGGGCGGCTGGATTCTGCTCTCACCGGTGGTGGCCTATTTGCTGCGCCCTTGGTTCCTCGCGGGGGAACCGCCGCTGCACCTGGGACATAATCCGTCCTGGGAAGACCTCTCCACAGCGGGGCCGCTGTTGGGTGATCTCTTCCTGACCGGCTACTATCCTGTCTTCCAGTGGCTCGCCTACCTGCTGGTGGGCCTGGCTGTCGGCCGGCTTCCACTGCACCGGCCACGGGTTGCCGGGATCCTGCTCCTCGCGGGGACAGCCGTGGCGGCCGCTACAAAGGCTCTGGGAAACGCGCTCATGGAGGACTGGGGTGGCCGGCAGGCCCTGGAAGCCGTCATCGGAGACCGCCGCTGGCCGCTGGAGAACCTTCTCCGGGTCAACCTGACAGGCGTTGAGCAGACGGGTTCCTGGTGGTGGCTTGCCACCGCGGCACCGCATTCCGGGACCACCCTGGACCTGCTGCATTCCTCCTCAGCGGCGGCTGCCGCCCTGGGCGCCTGTCTGCTGCTGGGCTCGCTGGGAACCTGGCTGAACCTTGACATATTGCTGCCACTGCGGGGAGCGGGAGCACTGACCTTGACGCTGTATACGGTTCACGTCTGGACACTCGCTGCCCTGTACGTTGACGGCCTCCCGGGAGGATGGACCGACGAAGGCATGTACGCGGCGCAGGCCCTTGCGTCTGTGGTTCTGGGGATGGTGTTCGCGGTCCTGCATTGGCGGGGTCCGCTGGAGCTATTGGCACACGCAGCCCACCGGCTGGGCGCGCGGCCACTGCCGGCCGTCCGCTAGATTCCCGGAGAGCCCGACGTCGGCACTGAACTTTTCAGCCGACGGCACCGGAATCGGCGCGGAACAGGCGCACGGCATCGCGCATTGAGGAGCGGGCCCGTTTCCGGTCCCCTGCGGCGTCGTAAGCACAGCTGAGCCGGAACCAGGAGCGCCAGTCTTCAGGAGCCGCTTCAGCCTCAAGGCGGTACTTCTCAAATTCCTGGTCTGCAGCGGAGCGGACGATACGCCCGGCCGGGGTGCGTGGAAGCTCATCAACGGGCAAACCGCCCTCGGCTTCCAGGATCCGGGCCAGTTGCTCCGTCCTGGCGCCGAACAGCAGTTCACGGATCATGGCCCAGGCGCCGATCATAGGCAGCACCAGATAGGCCGCGCCGAAGGCCTTTGCAATGGGATCCGGATCCGTAATCAGGAGCAGGGCACGCTGGAAAGTGACAACCAGGTAGAAAACGAGCAGGAGCGTAACAGCCCCTACCCAGATCTTGGTGCGGTTGCTGCCTTGGAAAGCCTTCACGGCCATGCTCAGATTCCCAGGTCCAGGTAGCCGTCAAGGCCTACCGTCAGCCCGGGATGGGCGGCGATATTCCGGACGCCCAGCAGGACGCCGGGCATGAAGGATGCGCGATCGAAGGAGTCATGGCGGATGGTCAACTGCTCGCCCGCGCCACCCAGCAGGACTTCCTGGTGGGCTACCAGGCCGCGGAGCCGGACGCTGTGGACGCGGATGCCGTCCACCTCGCAGCCCCGGGCGCCCTCCAGCTCCGTCTCCGTGGCATCAGGGCTTGCCGGAACGCCAGCTTCGGCACGCGCCGCAGCAATCAGCTGGGCCGTCCGCACAGCGGTGCCGGACGGCGCGTCGATCTTGTTGGGATGGTGGAGCTCCACCACTTCGACGGATTCGAAATACCTGGACGCGGTGGCCGCAAACGCGGAGGCAAGTACGGAGCCCAGGGCGAAGTTCGGAGCAATCAGCACGCCGGTTGCGGGGTTGGCTGCCAACAGTTCTTCCAGCCGCGCCAGCCGGTCAGCATCCCACCCGGTGGTTCCCACCACGGCGTGGATGCCGTGTTCAACAGCGAAGCGGACATTCTCCTCGGTGCTGCCGGGGACAGTCAGATCCACCACAACATCCGCGCCGGAACGGGCCAGGGTATCCAGGGAGTCGTTGCGGCCGAGGGCGGCTACAAGTTTGAGGTCCGGGGCGGCTTCGACGGCTTTGACGGCCTCGGCGCCCATGCGGCCGCCTGCGCCCAGCACGGCGACGTGGAGAAGTTCGGTCATGGCCTTAACCCTACAGTCGCCGAACACCCGGCTTTACAGCGCTGAAGCAAAGGCCGGGCTACTCGCCGGCGCCCACCCACTCCACGGTGCCGTCTGTGAAGAACTGTTGCTTCCAGATAGGCACCTGCTCCTTGATCCGGTCCACCAGTTCGGAACACAACGCGAAGGCCTGGCCACGGTGCGCGGCCGCAACAGCACAAACCAGTGCGGGATCGCCGATCTCCAGCGGACCTATCCGGTGCGCGGCCCAGATACGGACGGGCGCTTCCGAGGTGTCCTCCTCTCCGCCGTGGTCAGCCAGCAGTCCGGCGACCACGTCTGCCAGCACCTGTTCGGCGCTCGGATGAGCGGTGTAGCTCAGCCTCCGAACTGCCTTCCCGCCGTCATGATTGCGCACCACACCACTGAAACTGACCACCGCGCCTGCGGTATCAGACTCGACAGCGGCTATGGCCTGATCCACCGAAATTGGGCGGTCGCTCAGGACAGCGGCGACGACGTCGAACTTTGCCTCAGTGCCCATTGCCGCCTGCCAACTGTTCACACACGTGCCCGATGACTGGATCGAGGACAGCGAGGCCATCCATCACCCCTTGCGGGGAGCCCGGAAGGTTCACGATAAACGTGGTGCCCGCGGCACCGGCGTGGCCGCGGCTGAGCGTGGCCAGCGGGGTTTTGGCGGTGCCTGCGCGGCGCACGGCTTCCATAATGCCTGGGACTTCGCGGTCCAGCAGGGCCAGGGTGACCTCCGGTGTGCGGTCGTCGGGGCTGAGCCCGGTGCCACCGCTGGTGATGATGACTGCCGGATCCAGCATCAAGAGTGCACGGATCGCGGCGCCGACGGCATCGCCGTCGGGCACCACCACAGCCGGGAGGGTTTCGAAACCGTGCTCGGTAAGCCAGTCTGCAATCACCGGCCCGGTTTCGTCCTTGTAGACGCCCGCAGCGGCCCTGGTGGAGGCGATAACGACGCCGGCCTTGCCGCCTACGGGACCGTGCTGGTGCACCGGCGCGTTCGAACCATTTCCTGTTGGTGTGCTCATAGTGTCCAATCCCCGCTCTTGCCGCCGCTCTTGGCAAGCACGCGAATGTCCGTCAGGACTGCGTGCTTGTCCACTGCCTTGATCATGTCGTACACGCTCAGTGCCGCCACGCTCGCGGCGGTCAGCGCTTCCATCTCGACGCCGGTGACCCCTTTGGTCCGGACCGTTGCCAGGACCTCAACACTGTCCTCGCGCAACTCAAAATCCACAGTGATCCGGGACAGCGGCAGCGGGTGGCAGAGCGGAATGAGTTCAGGCGTCTTCTTGGCCGCGAGAATGCCCGCGACTCTGGCGACAGACAGGGCGTCCCCCTTGGGAAGCCCGCCGCTGCCCAGCAGTCCCAGCACTTCAGTGGTGCTGCGGACCGTAGCGGTGGCCGTGGCCTCGCGGGTGGTTTCGGGTTTTCCTGAGACATCCACCATGTGCGCGGTACCGTCCTGGCGCAGGTGGGTAAGACCGGACGGCCGGTTGTCTGTGTTTTGCTCGTTGGCGTCTGATGCTGGAGAAGTCACAACATCCATACTTCCACTTCTTCGCCCGCGGCGAGTGATGACGTCCCCGCGGGAACCTGGACCAGGGCGTTTGACAATGCCAGTGCGTGCACGAGATGGGACCCCTCACCGCCTTCGAGGCTTACGGTTCCGTCCGGAGCGAGGGTGCCGCGGCGGACCTGGTGCTTTCCTTCAGGGGAGGTGAGGGCGGTGGCCAGCCTCGCCATGGTCACCGGCCGGGGTTGCGGCGTACCAAACAATTCCGACAGGACCGGCCTCAGGAACATCTCAAAGGACACCAGCGAACTCACCGGGTTTCCGGGGAAGCCAAAAAACGGCACGCCGTTGACGGTGCCGATCCCCTGCGGACCGCCCGGCTGCATGCTGACGTGGCCGAAACTGACAGGCTGCCCTGCCAGTGCCTGCCGCACCACTTCGTAGGCGCCCTTGCTTACTCCGCCGGAAGTGACGATCAGGTCCACGCTGCCAAGGTGCTCCAGCAGGAGCGCTTCCAGCCTGGCTGGCTGGTCCGGAACGATGGCCGGATGGATGACCCGCAACCCGGCCTGCCGCATGGCAGAGCCCAGGAGGGTGGCGTTTGCGTCATAAATCCGGCCGGGGGCAAGATCCCGGCCCGGTTCCACCACTTCATCACCGGTGGTGATCAACAGGACGGTCAGCACCTGGTGGACGTGAACCGTGCTGATGCCAAGGGCGGCCAGTAGCCCCAGCGGGCCGGGACCAAGGAAGGTTCCCGCCCGCAGGGCAAGCTGCCCGGCTTCAATGTCACTGCCTGCCGGCCTGACGAACATGCCTGCCCCGGTCTTTGGCAGGTGGACCGTAGCGTGGGGGTCCGGGTCCGGGAACGCGTCCGGTTCTGCCCGTTCAATGGGGACGACGGCGTCCGCGCCGTCCGGAAGCATGGCTCCGGTCATAATCGGGGCGGCCGAGCCGGGCTCCAGTGGCGCCGGAGCCGTCCCCGCCGCAATGGCGGCGCTCACCTTGAACTGTGTGCCGCCGTCGTGGGTTTCCTTGCTGGCCACGGCGAACCCGTCCATTTGGGAATTAGCGAAAGGCGGAAGGTCAACCGGCGCCACGACGTCCGCTGCCAGGCCCCTGCCCAAAGCGTCTGCCAGCGGAACCTGTTCGATGGGGCGCTGTGCCAGTAGCTGGGCGAGCAATTTCCTGGCCCGGTCCCGGTGCCGGGCGGGAGTGGAACCCGAATGGTGCTGGTGTGAAGGGCTGTGCATGCGGGCCTTCCTGGGAACGGGGCTGGGCTTGGTGACGCGGCTGAAGCGTGCCGTAGTCGCTCAGCACCACTGTAATGGCGGACTGCATTTTGGACGGGGGATGATGCATGTGACCAACGTGGCGTAGCCTGAATTTATGACTGTTCAGCTGGGCATGCCGCAACCACGGGACGGTGATCCGGCGTCGTCGCATCCCGAAGCTCCCGGAGTCCCGCCTCGCCGCCCGGCGGAGGCCCCCGCAGGGCTGGCCGACCGCTATGGCCGCCGCGCCACGGACATGCGATTGTCCCTGACTGACAAATGCAACCTGCGCTGCACCTACTGCATGCCCGCCGAGGGCCTGGAATGGCTCGCCAAGCAGGCTGTCATGACTGCATCGGAAATTGAGCGGATTGTCCGGGTCGGTGTCGATGTCCTTGGTGTCCGGGAACTGCGGCTGACCGGCGGGGAACCATTGGTACGTGCTGACCTGGTGGAAATCATCGCCGGAATCCGACGCAACCACCCGGAGCTGCCGATTTCCTTGACTACCAATGGTGTCGGGTTGGACCGGAAAGCGGCAGCGCTTAAATCTGCCGGCCTCACGCGCATTAACGTTTCGATCGATTCGCTCCATGAGGAAACGTTCACCAAGCTGACCAGGCGGCCGTTCCTGGACCGGGTACTGGCCGGGGTTGACGCCGCCCGCGATGCCGGGCTGGGCCCCGTAAAGATCAACGCCGTCCTCATGCGCGGCATTAACGACCTTGAAGCGCCTGACCTGCTGGCCTGGGCGCTTGACCGTGACTACGAACTCCGGTTCATCGAACAGATGCCGTTGGACGCCGACCACGGCTGGACCCGACGGGACATGGTCACGGCCGCGGAAATCCGTTCATTGCTCTCCCGGGACTTCGTGCTGGGCCCCGATCCCCGGGCGCGCGATGGTGCCCCGGCAGAGCGGTTTGAAGTCCGACGGCGCGGCGGAGCGGCTCATGCTCATGCTCCTGCTCTTGCGGGCGATGCTGTTGGTCCCGTTCTGGGTACCGTGGGCATCATCGCCTCAGTGACCGAACCGTTTTGTTCCGACTGCCGCCGGACGCGCATCACCGCCGAGGGAAAAATCATGAGCTGCCTCTTCTCCCGGGAGGAGTTCGACCTGCTGGGCCTGCTCCGCGAAGGCGCGGATGACGACGAACTCGCACGCCGCTGGCAGGACGCCATGTGGGTCAAGCCCAAGGCACACGGTATGGACCACGTTGGCCTGGGCGCGCCTGACTTCGTCCAGCCCGACCGCAGCATGAGCGCCATCGGAGGCTGAATTCCTTGAACGTACGTTACTTCGCTGCTGCGCGCGCCGCGGCGGGCGCAGATGAAGAACGCTTCGACCTGCCCGAGGGCACTACCCTGGAAGACCTGATTGCCGCGGTCGTTGCGGTGGAACGGGCTGAGCCGCCCGCGGGGACGCCGCCGCTCCCCCGCATCCTGTCCCGCAGCAGCTTCCTGCTCAACGGCGTGGCGGC
The DNA here is from genome assembly GCF_055361265.1 of Pseudarthrobacter sp. TRD_SC_9. Classification (NCBI taxonomy): domain Bacteria; kingdom Bacillati; phylum Actinomycetota; class Actinomycetes; order Micrococcales; family Micrococcaceae; genus Pseudarthrobacter; species Pseudarthrobacter sp. TRD_SC_9. The sequence goes on along the minus strand of NZ_CM143956.1, from coordinate 1,511,065 downwards.
GCGGAACCCGTCAGTAAAGGTGGGCCCGGCGGATACTGTCGACGTCCTGCCGCCCTTCGCCGGCGGCTAAAGCTGCCGGCAGCCGGTCCCCGTAGAACCAGCCTAGTAGGATTGGCTGCGGCCGTTCGGCCACAGGACGGTACTGCCACACGAGGGCACTGCGCATCCGTACCCACCCCTTGATAGGACCGCACCCATGAGCTTGATCCGGCTGAACGACGTCAGTGTCCGCTTCGACAAGGTGCAGGTGCTCCGCGAGGCGTTCTTCCGGCTCGACGCCGGCGACCGGGTGGGCCTGATCGGCAAGAACGGCTCCGGCAAGTCCACCCTCCTTAAGATGGCCCTGGACCAGGTGGCCCCCGATTCCGGGACCGTCACGCTCGAACCGGGTACCAGGGTTGGCTATTTCTCCCAGTTCTCCGAACTCGACGGCAACGCCACCATTCTCGAGATATTGAACGGGCTGTTCGACGCCATAAAGGCCATTGAAGCGGAACTTGCGGAAATTGATGCCGCCATAGCAGCAGAACCGTCTGATCCAGAGGAACTCGACCGGCTGATCCATCGGCAGTCCGGATTGTTCGAAGACATGGACCGCCTGGACGGATGGGACTACCCCCGCACCATCGACAAGGTGCTGACCACCCTGGGCTTCGAGGAAGCCCACCGAAGCTGCGCGATCGATGACCTGTCCGGCGGTTGGCGCAACCGGGCCGCCCTGGCCAAGATCCTGCTGGAGGCACCGGACGTGCTGCTCCTGGATGAGCCCACCAACTATTTGGACGTGGCCGGCGTCGAATGGCTCGAGGGCTGGTTCCGTTCCTTTAAGGGCGCGGCCATCATCGTCTCGCACGACCGTCAGTTCCTCGATGCGGTGGTGACCCGGATCGTGGAGGTCGAAAACTTCCACCTGCACGAGTACCCGGGAAACTTCGCGGAGTACGTGACCGCTAAGCAATTCCGGCTCAAGACCCTGGAAAGCCAGTTCATGCACGAGGCCGAGCTTCTGGCCTTCGAGGCCGAGGGCATCTCGGATCGGCGCGAAGCGGCGAAGGCGGCCGGCAAAGGCCTGGGAAACCAGTTGGCGAAAATCAAGAAATCCCGTGCGCCGCGGCCGGTGGACCAAATCATCACCGAAATCTATGGCGGCCTGCACGTCAAGGACGTTCTGTGCCGGGTGGAATCACTGGGCAAGTCCTACGGAGACCGGGCCCTGTTCAGCGGCCTTAGCTTCGAGATCCGCCGCGGAAACCGGATCGTAATCCTCGGCTCCAACGGCAGTGGGAAGTCAACCCTGCTCCGTGCCCTGACCGGGGAGGAAGCCGCCGATACCGGCACCGTTGCCTGGGCCAAGGGCGCTGGAGTGGTGTCCTACAACCAGATCCTTGACGGGCTCGACGCCGATGACACCGTCTCCCATGCTGTCAACGCCATGCCGGACAGCCTGGCCCTACGGGCAACCAGGAAATCAGTGAACCGTTTCCTGGCGATGTTCCAGTTTTCCGAGGCCGATCTCAAACAGCGGATCGGCAACCTTTCGGGCGGACAGCGGGCCCGGGTGGCGCTGGCTCAGTGCCTGCTCTCCGGCGCGTCAACCCTGATCCTGGACGAACCCACCAACCATCTGGATGTCTCCAGCACCCAGGTCATGGAACGCGCTCTGCTGCACTTCCCCGGGGCCGTGGTGGTGGTCAGCCATGATCGCTTCTTCACGGACAACGTCGCCAACAAGAGGCTCGTCTTCGGCAGCGACGCCGGCAAACCCGCAGAAGTCCAGGTACGGGCCGCCTAGCGCCACGGCGGAAGAATCAGAGGCCGAACGTCTCGGTTTCCTCGAATGGACCCACAACAGTGACGGTGCGGGGAGCGGCAGCGAGTTCGCGTGCCAGCTCCTGGACCTGCTCTGCCGTGACCGCTTTGATCAAGCGCAGGGTCTCGTCGATGTCCTGGTATTCGCCGGACACGAGCTCAGCCCTTCCCAGCCGCGACATGCGTGAACCCGTGTCCTCCAGGGCCAGGACGATGCCGCCACACAGCTGGCCCACGGCCTTGCGCAGTTCATCGTCGGAAATACCATCGGCGGCGAGCTTGTCGAGCTCGACCCCCAGCAGCTGCAGCACCTGCTGGACCTTGGACGGTGTGCAGCCTGCGTACATGCCGAAGTACCCGGCGTCGGCGTACGAGGACGCAAACGAGTACGTCGAATAAACCAGGCCGCGCTTCTCGCGCACTTCCTGGAACAGCCTGGAAGACATTCCGCCGCCCAGGACGGCATTCAGGACGCTCATCACGAAACGCCGTTCGTCAGTGGCAACGATGGTGGGGCAGCCCATGATGATGTTGGCTTGTTCCACAGCGCGCTTGACCACCTTGAGCCCGGCCGTACCGGCGATGGGGGCCCGCTCGGTGGAACGCCGCGGGACCGGCTTCGCATCCGGCGCAAGGGACCAGCCGGCGGATTCAAGGGCGTCCACCACGAGGCGGCAGACGACGTCGTGGTCGAGCCCTCCGGCTGCCGTGACCACCAGCTCTTCCGGACGGTAGTAGCGGCGGTAATGTTCCCAGACAGAGTCCCTGGCAACAACCCTAATCGCAGCGGGAGTACCTCCGATGGGACGGCCCAGCGGATGCGCTCCCAGTACGTCAGCGACGAAGTGTTCGTGGGCAACGTCCGTAGGGTCGTCGCTGTCCATGGCTATCTCTTCCAGGATGACGTCGCGCTCCTGCTCCATCTCCACCGGATCCAGGACAGCGCCGGTGATCATGTCGGTAATGACATCGATCGCCATCGGCAGGTCCGTGTCCAGGACACGGGCGAAGTAGCAGGTACTCTCCTTGGCGGTAGCTGCATTGGACTCGCCACCCACCTCATCGAACGCCGAAGCGATTTCCAGTGCCGTCCGGCGCTTGGTTCCCTTGAACAGCAGGTGTTCCAGGAAATGCGTTGACCCGTGCTGGCCATCCGCCTCGTCACGGGAACCGACCCCTACCCAGAATCCAATCGTGGCGGAACGCTGGCCGGGCATGGCCTCGGTGAGGACCCGGACACCGCCGGGAAGAACCGAGCGCCGCACCTCGGCACCGCCGTCGGATCCGTGCACCAGCGAGTCGATGGAAGCGTTCTGCTCAAGCGGCAGGGGGACAACAGTCATGGAAGCCTTTCAGGTGCGGCAGCGGGATCTGGCTGCCATCGTAACAGCGGCGGGACCGGTGGAAATTCCACCGGTCCCGCCAGTTCGAGTGTGTGGTCACACCCGGGTTTTACTACTCGACGTCGGCGCCCTCTGCAGGGTCAGTCGGGTGCACGCGCTCTGTCTCCGGCTCGGCACCTTCTTCTTCAGCCACGACCGGGGCCAGCGACAGCTTTCCGCGGTCGTCGATCTTGGTGATTTCCACCTGGACCTTCTGGCCGACGGAGACTACATCCTCGACGTTGTCCACCCGCTTGCCGTTGGCAAGCTTGCGCAGCTCGGAGATGTGTAGGAGGCCGTCCTTGCCCGGAGTCAGCGAAACGAAGGCACCGAAGGTGGTGGTCTTGACGACCGTACCCAGGTAACGCTCGCCGATTTCCGGAACCTGCGGGTTCGCGATGGCGTTGATGGCGGACCGTGCTGCATCGGCAGACGGACCGTTGGTTGCGCCGATGTAGACCGTGCCGTCATCCTCGATGGAGATGTCAGCGCCGGTGTCTTCCTGGATCTGGTTGATCATCTTGCCCTTGGGGCCGATGACCTCGCCGATCTTATCCACGGGGATCTTGACGGCAATGACGCGCGGAGCGAACTCAGAAAGCTCGTCCGGGGTGTCGATAGCCGAGTTGAGGACCTCGAGGATGTGCAGGCGGGCTTCACGGGCCTGCTTCAGCGCTGCTGCCAGCACGGAAGCGGGGATGCCGTCGAGCTTGGTATCCAGCTGGATGGCTGTCACAAACTCTGCGGTACCGGCAACCTTGAAGTCCATGTCACCGAAGGCATCTTCGGCGCCGAGGATGTCAGTCAGCGCTGCGTAGCGGGTCTGGCCGTCAACCTGATCGGAGACCAGGCCCATGGCGATACCGGCGACGGCTGCCTTCAGGGGCACACCGGCGTTCAGCAGCGACAGGGTGGAGGCGCAAACGGAACCCATCGACGTCGAACCGTTGGAGCTGAGGGCTTCAGACACCTGGCGGATGGCGTAGGGGAACTCCTCACGGGAAGGCAGGACCGGAACGATTGCGCGTTCTGCAAGGGCACCGTGGCCGATTTCGCGGCGCTTCGGGGAGCCGACGCGGCCGGTCTCACCGGTGGAGTACGGCGGGAAGTTGTAGTTGTGCATGTAGCGCTTGCGCGTTACCGGCGACAACGAATCGATCTGCTGCTCCATCTTGAGCATGTTCAGCGTGGTGACACCCATGATCTGGGTCTCGCCGCGTTCGAAGATGGCCGAACCGTGGACGCGGGGCAGAACCTCAACCTCGGCGGTGAGCTGGCGGATGTCCGTCAGTCCACGGCCGTCGATGCGGATCTGGTCCTTCAGGATGCGCTGGCGCACAACCTGCTTGGTAACCGAGCGGAATGCTGCGGACAGTTCCTTTTCGCGGCCTTCGAATTGGCCGGCCAGGGCAGCGGTGACTTCATCCTTGAGTGCATCCGTTGCGTCGTTGCGCTCGGTCTTGTCAGCGATCTGGAAGACAGCGGCCAGCTTGTCGGCGGCAGCAGACTCCACAGCGGCGTAGACGTCGTCCTCGTAATCGAGGAAGACCGGGAATTCAACCGTGGGCTTGGCGGCGCGGGCAGCCAGGTCCGACTGGGCGTCGCACAGTGCCTTGATGAACGGCTTTGCAGCCTCGAGGCCCTCGGAAACAACCTCTTCGGTAGGGGCCGTGGCGCCCTGTTCCTTGATGAGGTTCCAGGAGTTGTCCGTGGCTTCGGCTTCGACCATCATGATGGCGACGTCGTCACCGGCAACACGGCCGGCGACGACCATGTTGAAGACCGAGTTTTCCAGCTGGGAGTGCTTCGGGAAAGCAACCCACTGTGAGCCGGTCTCGTCAGCAACCAGGGCAACGCGGACGCCGCCGATGGGGCCGGAGAACGGAAGGCCGGAAAGCTGCGTGGACATGGAGGAGGCGTTGATGGCCACCACGTCGTAGAGCTCGTCCGGGTTGATCGACAGGACGGTGACCACGATCTGGACCTCGTTACGCAGGCCCTTGACGAACGCGGGGCGCAGCGGACGGTCCATGAGGCGGCAGGCCAGGATGGCTTCGGTGGACGGGCGGCCTTCGCGGCGGAAGAACGAACCCGGAATACGGCCGGCAGCGTACATACGCTCCTCGACGTCGACCGTCAGCGGGAAGAAGTCGAAACCTTCGCGCGGGTGCTTGCCCGCAGTAGTAGCGGACAGCAGCGCGGTGTCATCGTCGATGTACACCATGGCTGCGCCGGCTGCCTGCTTGGCAAGGCGGCCGGTTTCGAAGCGGATTACACGCTTGCCAAAGCGGCCATTGTCAATAACTGCTTCTGAGAACTGGATTTCGGGACCCTCCAAGAGAGTCACCTCCGTTTCTTGATTCACGGAAGTCCAGCCGCATCAACCCAGGCCAGCATCTGTCTACTGGCCTGCACTGCACCCGGTCATCGATCGAGACCCACGGGCCAGGGCTTCAATCAAGGAAGCCGTTCCCGGGGATCACTACCGAGGACCGCGAATGCGTGATGCGGTTGATCCTCCTATTGAGTTTTCATTTGAAGAAAGCGACCCGTTCCGGGTGGGAACGGGCCGCTCCCGATACGACTAGCGGCGCAGGCCGAGGCGCTCGATGAGCGAACGGTAGCGTTCGATGTCGGTCTTCTTGAGGTAGCCAAGCATGCGCTTGCGACGACCAACCATGGCCAGCAAACCGCGCTGGGTGTGGAAGTCGTGCTTGTGCTCCTTCATGTGCTCAGTCAGATCCTTGATCCGCTGGGTCAGGACTGCAACCTGGACCTCGGGCGAACCGGTGTCGCCCTCGGACGTTGCGAAATCCTTGATGATGGACTGCTTTACAGCGGCGTCAAGTGCCACAATAACTCCTAGAGATGTGCCGTGTGGCCCGAATCAGCAGGTCGCTGCCGGGATCGCGCACGCCGGACTTCGGGACTAAACCAAAAGACCGTGCGCGCAACAGGAGCCAGCCGCCACGGACTGCAGCCGGATCCATCGTTTAGTTTACCGGCACGTCCGCAATCTTGTCGAAACAGCCGAATTAGCTGCCGCTCAGGATCGCGTGCGCCTGTACAACGTCCAGCTTCATCTGCTCGACCAGCGCATCGGGGCCGGTGTAGGCGACCATGCCGCGCAGACGCTCGACGAACTCCACCACAACGGTCTGGCCATAAAGGTCGAAGTCTTCCACGGCTTCGTCAGGCCGGTCGATGACGTGCGCTTCCACCTGGCGGCTTACGCCGTCGAATGTTGGATTGGAACCGACGGAGATTGCTGCCGGCCAGCGTGCGCCTGCCTGGTCCACCAGCCAACCGGCGTAAATGCCGTCAGCGGGGATGAGTCCGGTGGCCGTGCCGGCAAGGTTGGCGGTGGGGAAACCGAGGGCGCGTCCGCGGGCTGCCCCGTGGACCACTTCTCCGCGCATCCGGTGCGACCGGCCCAGGACGGCGGCAGCCGTAGAGACATCGCCGTCCCGCAGGGCCTCCCTCACCCAGGTGGAGGAACAGCGCCGGTCCGTGCCGGCGTCATCGTGCAGGGGGTAGCCTTCGGAACCGAATTCACTGATCACCTGGACCTCGAAGTCGAACTTCCGGCCGAGTTCCTTCATGGTTTCCAGGTCACCTGAGTTGCCGCGGCCGAATCGCGCATCATGGCCGATCACCACGTGGCGGGCATGCAGGGTGTCCACCAGGTACTGGCCCACGAACTGCTCGGCGGTGAGGCTGGCGAGGTCCAGCGAGTATTTGACCACCAGGACGGCGTCCAAGCCAAGCTCCCCCAGTGCCACAAGCTTGTCCTGGAGTCCCATGATCATCTCCGGAGCCGATTCCGGCCGGTGGATAAACGCCGGGTGGGGGTCGAAGGTGACCGCCACGGCCCGTGAACCGGTAAGACGCGCCGTACGAATGAGCTCTGAGAGAACCTGCTGGTGGCCGCGATGGACGCCGTCGAAGTTTCCGAAAGTAACAACGGAAGGACCGAAGTCCGCCGGGACCTCGGACGGATCGTTCCAGATGTGGACCATCACCCTCGCCTTTACGCCTTCATAAACAATATTCGATACTTCATTCGGTACTTCGGTGTTGCTGACTACTGGTTCAGTCGCCTGCTGCACTGTTTTCCGGAATTCCAGAGCACATCCAGCCCCGGAACCTTCTAAGGTTACCCGGAAACGGTGCCCCGGCTGCCCGGCCCAAAAGCGTGCAGGGTGCCCGGCCGCTAACGCGAAGGACGCCTGCGGTTGAGCCAGATCAGGCCAAGGATCGGCAGGAGCAGCGGAACGAACGCATAGCCCCGTCCGAACAGCGACCACACGGTCTCGTGCGGGAACTGGACGGAGTCAAAGATGCTCAACGCCCCCACGACGAGGACCCCTACGAGTTCCACCAGCACCGCGGCAACGGAGACACGAAACCACATGCGGCCCGGCTTCGCGAGGGACACCGTGGCAATGATGTAGACGACGGCGGCAAACGCCGAGAGCAGATACGCGAGGGGCGCTTCGCTGAACTTCGTCAGGATCTGATAACCGGCACGGGCAGTGGCGGAAATCGCGAAAACCGCGTACACCGCAATGAGCAGCCGGCCCGGGCCGGTGTTCCGGGTGTCGCGCGGCCGTGCAGACGTGCCCTCAGCGGAGGGCGCGGATGCCGACTGGTTCTTTTCCACCGGAGTGTTTCCTTCTTCCACTTCAATGCCGTTACAGGTTCAATACCAGATCTGGTTCATGCGGGCAGCCATGACGAGCGCCGTGACTCCAACGGCGGCCAGCACGAAATTGCTCCATCTGGTCCGTTCCAGGACAGACCAGTAGACAGCTGCCGGGGGCAGCAGCAGCGCCGTGGCCATGTAGCCCCAGAACTCCCAGGCCTCGCCGGCAATGGGCTCCCCCGTGATCACCCGGACAATGGATCCGACCAGGTAGACCAGCAGGGCAACTTCGACGCCAATGACCGAGAGGATAGTGGCATCGTTGGGTGCCTTCTTCAGAATGCCTGCGCCGAGGCACAGCAGCGTTGAGACCAATCCCACCACCAGGATGATGTAAAAGTATGCGTCCACTGCTAATCGACCGCTCCAGCTGTGTCAGGAGCGGTGTCGGGAGCGAAAACCACAACGGGTTTTGCCGAGGTACCGGAATCGGCGAGCAGGGCCACGAGCTGGCCGTCCGGGGCGAAAGCGGCAGCCGGACGCTCGACCGTGGCAGCCTCCGGCGTCCCGGCCGCAGGGCCTGGCGCGATCCGACGGCCAAAAGAAATCTCCCGGGTTTCCTCGTCGCTCAGCTCACGGTTGGGCATCAGGGCCCTGGCTGCCTGTGACATTTCCAGGACGTCCATGTGTTCTGCGAGCTGTTCCAAGGTGTGCGCCTGCTCCAGGGAGTACGGCCCGACATGCGTCCGGCGCAGCGCCGTGAGGTGGCCGCCGACCCCCAGCCCGGCGCCAAGATCACGGGCGAGGGCCCTGATATAGGTTCCGGACGAACATTCGACGGTAACGTCCAGGTCCAGCGCCTGGTTGTCGGCGGAGCGCCGGATAGCGGCCAGCTCGAAGCGGTGGATGGTAACGGGACGGGCGGCCAGTTTGACTTCTTCACCTGACCGGACACGGGCGTAAGCGCGTTCACCGTTGACTTTGATGGCGCTGACGCTGCTGGGAATCTGTTGGATCTCACCGGTGAGGGCCGCTATGCCTGCCCTGACCGCGGCATCCTCAACCCCGGCGGCGCTGACGGTGGTGACTACCTCGCCCTCGGCATCGTCCGTGATGGTGGACTGGCCGAGCCGGATCGTGGCGGTATAGGTCTTGGAGGTCCCCACGATGTAAGTCAGCAGGCGGGTGGCCTTGTTGATGCCGACCACGAGGACTCCCGTAGCCATGGGGTCCAGGGTTCCGGCGTGGCCCACCTTCCGGGTACCGGCAAGCCGCCGCATCCGGCCAACCACATCATGGCTGGTCCATCCCTGCGGTTTGTCCACTATCACCAGTCCAGAAAGCACGCCTCCCAGTATATGCGCGCGGGAAGGGTCGGCCGCCGCACGGCTTAGGATGGCTGCTATGCCCAAGCTCTCCGCCGCCGTCAGTGAGTTGCCTGTCAACCAGATCCGTGAGATTACCGAGCAGGCCTGGCAGACGCCCGGGGCGATAGTCCTGAGCATCGGCGAGCCGGGGTTTCCGCTCCCCCGCCACGTGCTCGATGCCGGAATGGCATGCCTTGAGCGGGATGAGACCAACTACACACCCAACGCCGGCATTCCGTCGCTGCGGGAAGCCTTCGCCGCACGGTTCCGGGAGCGCAGCGGGACAAGCATTGGGGCGGACCGCGTCTACGTGGTGGATGGCGCGCAACAGGGACTCCACTTCGCGATGAGCCTGCTGCTGGCCCCCGGCGACGAGGTCCTGATCCCCAATCCCGGCTATCCCACCTTCGTGATGACCGCCAGCCTGCTGCACGCGCTGCCTGTCCGTTATCCGCTCTATCCGGAGCACGGTTTCCAGCCGCGGATCAGCGACCTCGAGAAGCTGATCACGGAGCGGACCCGTGTACTTGTACTGAATTCCCCCTCCAATCCGCTGGGCGCCGTGCTCAGCGCAGAGCTGACCCGGGAGTTGGTGGCCCTGGCCCGCCGGCACGATCTCTGGATCATTTCGGACGAATGCTACGAAGCGTTCACCTACGACGTGCCGCATGTCAGTCCGGCCGTCTTCGACAGCGACGTTCCCGGGCAGGCGCGCGTCTTCACATCCCTGACGCTGTCCAAGACCTATGGCCTTACCGGGCTGCGGATCGGGGCACTGATCTGTCCTCCAGGACTGGAGAAGGTCATGAACAACGCGATGGAAGCGATCGTTTCCTGCGTCGCGTCGCCGTCGCAGTATGCTGCGCTGGCGGCGCTGACCGGGCCGCAGGATTACGTTTCCTCTGCCCACGGGCACTATCGCGCCAACCGGGATGCGGCGTCGGCGGTGCTGGATGCCCGGAATATCCCCTACCTCGGTGCGCAGGGAGCCTTTTACCTCTGGGCGGATGTTTCGCACGCCAGCGAAGGCGACGTCCGCGGCTGGGCCCGCCGGTTCCTGACTGACTCGGGGGTGGCCGTTGCTCCCGGTACCGCCTTCGGCTCAATCGGCGAGGGATGGATACGTATTGCCCTCTGCGGCTCACGGCAGGAACTGCTCGACGGCGTCAACAAGCTGCCGGCGCGGGCTAAACCTGCCTAAGCAGGCCGGGTTGCCGTCCCGGTTCAGTAGTCCGTGCGGGACACGTTGGCGCGCCACGCTTCAAAGGGAACGTCGGACGTCGGAACCTCTTCGTGTGCCACAGGAAGCAGTTCCGGACGGCTTCCGTCAAAGTAGTCGTAGAACACGGCGTCATCAAAGCCTGCCGCCGCGGCGCCGTGACGATCTGCCGCGAAGTACACTCGGTCGATCCTGGCCCAGAGCGCTGACGCGAGGCACAGCGGGCATGGCTCGCAGCTGGTATACAACACGGACCCGTGCAAGTCGAAGCTGGCCATCGAGGCGGCTGCGGTCCGGATAGCTACGACCTCGGCATGGGCTGTTGGATCATTGTCGCGGGTGACCCTGTTGGTTCCTTCAAATGCACGGCCATCTGGGGTTACCACCAAGGCACCAAACGGTCCGCCGCCGTCGGCAACGTTCCGGACCGCCAACTCGACGGCGCGCTCGAGGTATTGCTTGACGTCGCCTTCTTCATTCCCGTGGGTCATGCCTAAATCCTAACCAGATGATTGAAGGCCCGGACCATATGGTCCGGGCCTTCAATCATCTGGCGTCGTTTCGCCGATTTGTTTACTTGGCGCCGTCTTCGTCAGCTTCCTCATCGACGTCATCGGAGCTGCGGTACGGATCGGGATCACCAGCGTGTTTGGCTTTCTCCGCCAGCGCAGCAACTTCGGCATCGCGCCTCTTGGCTTCACGAAGCAGTTCCTCAAGGTTGGAAGCAACCTCGGGAATACGGTCCGCCACGAATTCGAGCGTAGGGGTCAGCCGGACCGTGATGTTGCGCCCGACTTCCTGGCGGAGAACGCCCTTGGCCTTCTCCAGCCCCTTGGCAGCATCAGCCTGAACGGCCTGGTCACCAAGGACGGTGTAGTAGATGGTGGCATGCTGCAGGTCGTTCGTCACGCGGGCATCGGTGACAGTGATGCCTTCCAGACGAGGATCCTTAACCTTCCGGCCCAGGGCCTCAGCGACAACAACCTTGATGCGCTGCGCCAACTTGGCAGCCCGTGCGGGATCAGCCATGAACAACTCCTAAAAATTTGGGGGGTACGACGGCGGCGGGATAGTTGGGCACTCAAATGCCTCTGGTGCCACGCGCCTCTATGGTGAGTCTAGAACGATGCCGGAGAGTTTTTGGGGCACCCGGGAGTGGCATCGGGCCTACCGGAGCTGGGCGGCACAGGATCGCAGATCCCGGGCCGCCCAGCGTAGGGGCGGGGCGCCCCCAAAAGTCGGAGGCTCCCCGCTACTGATACAACCTAGACGCGCGGCTTCTCGCGCATCTCGAAGGTCTCGATGATGTCGCCTTCGTTGATGTCGTTGTACGAGCCAAGACCGATACCACACTCGAAGTCCGTGCGGACCTCGGTGGCGTCGTCCTTGAAGCGCTTGAGCGTCTCAACGGTGAGGTTGTCACCGATGATCTTGCCGTCGCGGCTGATGCGTGCCTTCGTGTTGCGTCGGATAACACCCGAGCGAACGATGGAGCCTGCGATGTTGCCGAACTTGGAGGAACGGAATACTTCGCGGACTTCGGCGGTGCCCAGCTGGACTTCCTCGTACTCCGGCTTGAGCATGCCCTTGAGGGCCATCTCGATGTCATCGATTGCTGCGTAGATGACGGAGTAGAAGCGCATGTCCACGCCTTCACGGTCTGCCAGTTCGGCAACCCGCTCGGCGGGCTTGACGTTGAAGCCGATGATGACGGCGCTGTCCACTGTTGCCAGGTTGACGTCGTTCTGCGTAATGGCACCAACACCGCGGTGGATGACGCGCAGCTGCACGCCTTCGCCGACGTCGATCTTGAGCAGGGCGTCTTCGAGGGCTTCCACGGCACCGGACACGTCACCCTTGAGGATGAGGTTGAGGGTGTCGATCTTGCCATCGGCCACTGCCTGGTCGAAGTCTTCGAGGCTGATGCGCTTACGGCGCTTGGCCAGGGCGGCGTTGCGGTCGGCTGCTTCACGCTTCTCTGCGATCTGACGGGCGGTGCGCTCGTCAGCAGTTACGAAGAAGGTGTCGCCGGCGCGCGGCACGTTGGACAGACCCAGTACCTGCACGGGGCGGGACGGGCCGGCCTCGGTCAGGGCACTGCCGTCGTCGTCGAACATTGCACGGACGCGGCCGTGAGCCGTGCCGGCAACGATGGTGTCGCCGACGCGCAGCGTACCGGACTGCACCAGGACGGTAGCAACGGCACCGCGACCCTTGTCCAGGTTTGCTTCGATGGCAATACCGCGGGCGTCCTTGTTGGGGTTGGCGCGCATGTCCAGGGCGGCGTCTGCGGTGAGCAGGACTGCCTCGAGCAGTTCGTCAATGTTGAGGTTCTGGCGGGCAGAGACCTCAACGAACATGGTGTCGCCACCATATTCTTCGGGAACCAGGCCGTACTCGGTCAGCTGGCCACGGACCTTTTCAGGGTTGGCGCCTTCCTTGTCGATCTTGTTCACTGCAACCACGATCGGCACGTTGGCGGCCTGTGCGTGGTTGAGTGCTTCAACGGTCTGGGGCATGACGCCGTCATCCGCTGCAACAACCAGGATGGCGATGTCCGTGACCTTGGCACCACGGGCACGCATAGCGGTGAACGCCTCGTGGCCAGGGGTATCAATGAACGTGATCTTGCGGTCTTCACCCTCGTGGTGGTGGGCGACCTGGTAAGCACCGATGTGCTGCGTGATACCGCCGTGCTCGCCCGCCATGACGTCGGACTTGCGGATGGCGTCAAGCAGACGGGTCTTACCGTGGTCAACGTGACCCATGACGGTGACAACCGGAGGACGTGACTCGAGTTCCTCGTCGCCTTCGGCTTCCAGCTCGGCGTCGAAGTCGATGTCGAACCCGGAGAGCAGCTCGCGCTCCTCGTCCTCCGGCGACACAACCTGAAGCTTGTAGCCGAGTTCTTCGCCCAGCAGCGCGAAGGTTTCCTCGTCCAGCGACTGCGTGGCCGTTGCCATTTCACCGAGGTGGAACAGCACAGTTACCAGTGCGGCGGGGTTTGCCTCTATCTTGTCAGCGAAGTCCGTGATGGAGGAGCCGCGACGCAGGCGGATAACAGTGTTTCCGTCGCCGCGGGGTACGCTCACGCCACCCAGCGACGGGGCACTCATCTGCTCAAGTTCCTGGCGCTTTGCACGCTTGGACTTGCGCTGCTTGCCACGACCGGCGCCGCCCTTGCCGAAGGCACCCTGGGTGCCGCCGCGACCGCGGCCGCCCTTACCAAAGCCACCACCGGCGGGAGCTCCGCCACCGGCACCTGGTGCACCACCGGTACCGGGAGCGCCACCGGGACGGCCGGGACCGCGCCCTGCGCCACCCGGACGGCCAGCACCTGCACCAGCGGGCGCGGGACGCTCAGTGCGGTTGGGCATCATGCCCGGAGTAGGACGGTTTCCGCCGGCTCCCGCGGCACGCGGACCAGCACTGGTACCCGGACGGGGGCTGCCCGGACGGGCTCCGCCTGCACCGGCTGCGGGACGCGGACCACCGGGACGGGGGCCACCGGCACCGGCCGCGGGACGCGGACCACCGGGACGCTCGCCTTCAGTGCGGCTGCCACCGGGGCGGGGCATGCCCTGGGACGGCGCGAAAGGGTTGTTGCCGGGACGGGGAGGACGCTCTCCGTCGCCGCCACGGCCGCGGGGCATGCCCTGGGACGTAGCGAAGGGGTTGTTGCCCGGACGGGGACCGCCTGGACGGGCACCCGATCCACCCTGGCGGGCGGGGGCCGCTGGCGTTTCGGCCCGCGGAGCGGGACGAGCACCAGGCTTGGCGCCAGTGGAGGGAGCAGTTGCTGATGGAACGCTTGCAGCGGGTGCTGCGGGGGCGCCGGTTGAAGGTGCTGCCGGAGCAGGAGGTGCCGACGGAGCAGCAGCGGCAGGTGCCGACGGTGCAGCCGGGGCGGCAGGTGCCGACGGTGCAGCAGCTGCAGGAGCCTCAGTCTTGGGGGCCGGAGCCTGGGGTGCTGCCGGCCGCGTTGGTGCCGGGGCAGGCGCCTTGGGCGCAGCTGCCGGCGCTGCGGACTTTGCCGCGGCGTCGGGGAAGGCGTTGCGCAGTTTACGCACAACGGGGGCCTCAATGGTGGAAGAGGCGGAGCGAACGAATTCGCCCAGTTCCTGCAGTTTTGTCACTGCATCTTTGGAAGTAATACCGAGCTCTTTGGCGAGCTCATGTACGCGGACCTTGGCCACATTTCTCCTGTCTCGGTCCGCACCGAGCCAGGCACGAACCGTCTACTTCTTACTGCGGGCCTCCGCCGCAAATACAGCTGGAAGGCCCATTGCAGAGCGCAACAAAGTTGTCATCGTTACGCACTCATCGCTGGGAACTCATCGGGTTTCCATCAGATTTCAGACCCGCTTTCAGGTTGGACGGTTGGTTCTGCGGGCACCGGGGTGTCCGCAGTGGCCGTGCCTGCCAGGATCCGCCGTTCGACGTCGGCAATCCGGTGGGCGCCATTAAGCGCCCTTCCGAAGGCCCGCCGTTTGACGGCCAATGCAAGGCACGGTTCGCTGGGGTGCAGCCAAGCACCCCGGCCAGCCATCCGGCGTCGTTCATCCACTACAACTGTGACGGGGTCACTGCGTGAGGCGACAAGCCGGATCAGCTCTGACCGCAACCCTTGTTTCCGGCATCCGATGCATGTGCGTTGGGGAGAATTTTCGCGGTTCGACTGCTCACTGACTGCGATGGTTCTTCCTGACGTACCAGGTGCCGCCTACGGTTGGACGGCACACGAATACCGGCCCTTGGGCGCGGTTACCTTCTATTCTAGCCCCTTCAGGCCTCGTCTTGACGAACCTCCGGGGCGCGGAGCGTCGCGACACCGGATGCGGCCGACTTGGGCCGGCCACGTCCGGAGTCGCGGGCAGCGGCGTTACGCCTCGCGCTGGGCGTTCTTCGGCACGGCATCGGAGACGATATCGATGCGCCAGCCCGTGAGCTTAGCGGCCAGGCGGGCGTTCTGCCCTTCCTTGCCGATGGCCAGCGAGAGCTGGTAATCAGGCACGACAACACGCGCTGAGCGGGCAGCTTCATCCAGGACCGTGACAGAATTCACACGCGACGGCGACAGTGCGCTAGCGATGAACGTAGCGGGGTCCTCGTTGAAATCAACGATGTCGATCTTTTCGTCGTTCAACTCCGTCATGACCGCCCGGACGCGGCTGCCCATTTCACCGATGCAGGCACCCTTGGCGTTAACACCAGGGATGTTCGCCTTAACAGCAATCTTGGTTCGGTGCCCGGCTTCCCTGGCCAGAGCCACGATCTCCACGGAGCGGTCGGCGATTTCCGGAACCTCCAGCTCAAAAAGCTTCCGCACCAGGCCCGGGTGCGAGCGGGACAGCGTGATGGAGGGACCCTTGGTGCCGCGGTGGACGTCCACCACGAAGGCACGCAGTCGCTGCCCGTGTATGTACTTCTCGCCCGGAACCTGTTCGGGCGGCGGCAGGAGCGCCTCCACTGATCCGAGGTTGACCTGGATCATGTGCGGGTTGTTGCCCTGCTGGATCATGCCGGCAACAAGCTCGCCTTCACGTCCCTTGAATTCGCCGAGAACGTTGTCGTCCTCAACATCCCGCAGACGCTGCAGGATGATCTGGCGTGCGGTGCTTGCCGCGATGCGGCCGAACCCGGCCGGGGTGTCCTCGAACTCACCGATCGGGGCGCCGTCGTCGTCGATTTCGACTGCCCAGATGGTCACCTTGCCGCTCTTGCGGTCAAGTTCAGCCCGGGCCTTTTCAAAGGCTCCCGGAGACTTGTGGTAGGCCACCAGCAGCGCCTGCTCGATGGTGGGAATCAGAAGATCCAGCGGAATTTCGCGCTCACGCTCCAGAAGTCTCAGCGCGCTCATGTCAATATCCATCAGGCCTCCTCAGAAGGTCCATTGTGCTCATTGTCCAGACCAGCCTCATCGAGGTGGCTGAATTCGATCTCGACTTTTCCATTGCGGATCCTGTCGAAAGGAAGTTTGATGGCGTCGCCCTGCCGCGGCTTCATGCCTTTTTTGACGGCTATCTCCGGGATCAACGTGACGCCGGAATCGTCCACTGACTGGATTCGTCCGGTCACGTTGTCGCCCTGGCTGACGTTGACCCTGACCATGCGGCCTCGTGCCCGGTGCCAGTGGCGCGCTTCCGTCAGCGGCCGGCCAACGCCGGGTGAGGACACCTCGAGGTCGTAGGGGCGGCCGTCCGACGCCGGATCGTTGTCCAGGATGTCCGAAAGGGCATGCGAAATCTCCGCGATGACATCAAGATTCACTCCCCCGGTTTCCTCCTGCGGCAAATCCACGACGACGTGGACGGTGCGGTGGGACCCGGCTACAGTGATGGCCACGTCCTCCAGGTACAGCCGGCTGGCCTCCACTGCGGGCTCGAAAAGGGCGCGCAGGCGCGCTGCCTCCGGGTTATATGCGGGTGCGGCATCAGCCTTACCCGATCCGGTAGGGTCCGATGAAGCCGTGGCTTCTGCATTACTCACGATGCCGGCCGCCTTCCGATAGATGATGTTGTGTGTACTAGCGTAGCGATTTTCCGGGAACCTTGGTGCACCGGGCTGCCTTCCCAACGTGACAACATGGGATGTTGTGAGAAGCAAAGCCAGGAAAACGAACCCCCGGGAAAGACTTCTCCGTGCCGGGATCCTGGTGGCTACGTGCGCGGTGATCCTCAGCAGCGGAATGGTGCTAACACTGCAGGAACCTGCGCCACCACCGGCACCGACATTCTCCGAGCAAGCGCTGGCGGATGCCTATGCGGCCACTGAGCGACTGCGTTCGGCGGGGACCGTCCTGGCGAGTGAGGCCACCGCGGAGTCGGCCGGAACCGCGCAGCTGGGCAGGACTGTGACTTTGCTGACTGTGCAGGGTCAGGCCCTCTACCGCCCGCTTCCGGTAGCAACGGACAAGCCCTTTTCCGGCCCCGCCCCCAGTTCCGCCCCGGCGCCGGCACCAACAACTCCGGCGCCTGCGTCGATTCCGGCATTCCTGGCAGAGCTGGTAGCCAGCGCAGGCGAGCGGCTCAGCGATGCGCAAGCAGCCGACGGCGGGACAGCGCGGCTGCTGGTTGCCACCGGTACCGGCCAGCTGCTGGAGGCGGAATCACTGGCAGCAGAGTCCGGCGTCCCCCTTCCCGGCCTTGAGGTGCCTGAGCCCGGCCAGACCCCGGGAAAGCCCACGGACGGCTCAGACGCGGCTCCCACTGGCGGCGCAACAGCAATACCTTCGGCGCAATGCCGGGCTCCGGCGTCGTCCGGCATGCCGGCCGCATTGGCCGCCGTCCTCGAAAGTGAACGCCAGGGCGATTACGGCTACCAGGTGGCCCTGCCGCGGCTCGCCGGAGACGCCGCAATCCTTGCGGCAGACGCCTTGTCACGCCACCGGGACCTGGCCGAAGATGCCGCCTCGCTCCTGGCCGCGTATTGCCTGGAAGTGACCCCGGCAGCTCCCGGCTACGCGCTGGGCGGAGAATTTCTCGCCGCTCCCACCAACGGGCTCGGCTCATTGGAGGCCGGCGCCTTGCCCGTCTACGGCGACCTCGTAGCCTTCAGCGACGGACCCACCCGCGAATGGGCCGTTCAGGCGCTGCTGGAGACGGCGCAGCGGGCGGAGCGTTGGGGCGCGGATGCCGGAGCGCTCCCGGGCCTGGCCGTCGATGCCTCTGCCCTGCCTCCGGTTCCCGCTGGCGCAACCCCAACCGAGGGAACCCCCACCAGCGGTCCCACCCGCTGACCGCGACCGCTCGCCCGCCCGGCGGTGTCGATGTTTGCTAACGCCATACGTTCTTCCAGGCAGGAGAACCGCCGACAGCTACGCAAGGATTACTCCGGGACCGATTACGCTGGGACCGATGAGCCAGCCTGCCTACGTGCCGATCCCACCCGACCTCACTGCGCGCTACAGCCGCAGCCGCGAGGGGCGTGCCTGGCTGGCCGCCCTGCCCGGGCTCCTCGAAGAGTGCGTGGAGCGGTGGGAGCTAACCCCGGATCTGGCTCCCGGCGCCGTGCCGTGGAACGGCCACGGCGGCCTGGTGCTGCCGGTGCTCCGTCAGGACGGGACACCAGCCGCGCTTAAAATCGCGTTCCCGCACGACGAAGCGCAGGTTGAACGCCACGCATTGGTGCTGTGGAACGGGCAGGGCGCTGCACGCCTTCTCGAATCCGACGCCCAAAGCTGTTCCATGGTTCTTGAACGCCTGGATGCTGAACGGTCATTGCAGCCTGTTCCCATGGACAGCGCAGTTCCTGTATGGGGCGCATTGATGCGGCAGCTGTGCCTTGTTCCCGACGAACGGCCGCAATGGCAGGAACTGGACCATATTGCTGTCCGCGCCGAACAATGGAGCGATGAGATGCCGGCGGAGTGGGAAAGGCTGAGCCGCCCCTTTCCACGATGGCTGCTTGAAGCCGCCCTCGAGGTCTGCCAGACGCGGGGCGCCGTTGGCCGGCGGTCAGCACACGATGTCCTGGTCAACGCGGACTTCCACTTCCTCAATGTGCTGGGCCGCCTCGACAGCGAGGGCTACGCTGTCATCGATCCCCAGCCCATGATCGGCGAGGCAGAATTTGCGGTTGCCCCGTTGCTGTGGAACCGCCTAAGCGAACTTCCCCGGGACAACCCTGAAGTAGGGCTGCTGGAACGCTGCCGGGACTTCAGCTCAGCGGCGGGCCTCGATGCCGACGTGGCCAGGCAATGGGGTATCGCGAGAGAGGTGGACAACGCGCTTGGCTATGCTCCCAGCCCGCACCATCAGGGGGATTTCCTCCGCTCACTGTGGGTGGCCAGCACACTGGCGGGACGAACCCTTGATGGCCTTTTCCTGCACCACAGTCGCTCCCGGAACCCGGTGAAGAGCAATCCATCCCCTGACAGCCGGCAGCCAGCCTTCTCCCGGACCAGAACGTCAGGCGAAATTCTCCACCCACATGTCATAGCCGAGCTTCAGGATGAGCGCGGCGACCACAGCCAGGAAAACCAGCCGGATGAAGCGGCTCCCCTGCTTAACAGCTGTGCGGGCACCCAGGTAGCCGCCCGCCATGTTCGCCGCGCCCAGGACCAGCCCCACTCCCCACAGCAGCGAGCCATGGGGCAGGAAAAACAGCAACGCCCCTGCATTGGTGGCCATGTTCACGATTTTGGCTTTGGCGCTGGCTTCCAGGAAGGCATACCCCATGGCAGACACCAGCGCTATGACGAGGAAGGATCCGGTACCAGGGCCGATCAGGCCATCGTAGAAACCGATGACCGCACCGATCAGGCAGGCAACCACATAATGGCGCTTGCCGTCGTGGCGCAGCAGCGTAATGTCGCCGACGTCGGGCTTCAATGCGGTGAAGACGGCCACCACCACCAGCGCCACGACAATGATGGGCTTGAAGACGCTGGCGGGCAGCTGGGCAGCCAGGATGGCGCCGCCGAAACTTCCCGCAAGGGCGATCACAGCCATGGGTACCGCGGTCCAGAGATCGGGCTTCACCCTGCCGTAGTAGGTCACGGCACTCGTGGTGGTACCGAAAATCGATCCCATCTTGTTCGTGGCCAGCGCCTGGACCGGGGTAATACCCGGTACCAGCAGCAGGGCCGGAAGCTGGAGAAGCCCGCCGCCACCCACTACTGCATCTATCCAGCCCGCGGCGAGGCCGGCCACCACAATCAACAGGAGGGTGGCCGGCTCAATCGCCTCGAACCCGGAAATCACCGGCCGCGGACGGCGGCCAGGACGTAATCGACAGCCTGGTCCACCGCAATGTTCTCTGCTTCGCCGGTGCGACGGTCCTTGATTTCGACTACGCCGTCAGCCAGGCCCCGGCCCACGGCCAGGATGGTGGGAACGCCCACCAGTTCGGCGTCGCCGAACTTCACGCCCGGGGATACCTTCGGGCGGTCATCGAAGATGACGTCCAGTCCGGCGGCATCGAGTTCGGCGGACAGCTTTTCCGCGGCGGCGAAAATGTCCTCACCACGGCCGACGGCTACAACATGGACATCAGCGGGTGCCACCTGGCGCGGCCAAACGAGTCCGCGGTCGTCATGGTTGGCTTCCGCCAAGGCAGCCACAGCGCGGGTTACGCCAACGCCGTAGGAGCCCATGGTGACCACCACCTGCTTGCCGTTCTGGTCCAGGACCTTCAGGTCCAAAGCCTCGGCGTACTTGCGGCCGAGCTGGAAGACGTGCCCCATTTCGATACCGCGGGCGATTTCCAGCGGGCCGGAGCCGTCCGGAGCGGGGTCGCCGGCGCGCACATCCGTGCACTCGATGACGCCGTCCCAGGTGAAATCGCGTCCTGCCACCAGGCCGAACACATGTTTGCCGTTCTCGTTTGCGCCGGTTACCCAGCTGGTTCCGGAAACCACACGCGGATCCACCAGGTAAAGCAGCTTGCTGGCGCTATCCAGGCCCAGCAGCGGCTCCTCCGGCGTCAGTCCGGGGCCCAGGTAACCCTTAACAATCAGCGGGTTCTTTTTGAGGTCGTCTTCTCCTGCAGCCTCCAGGCCGATCTCGCCGGCGACGGGCAGGAAGGAACCAATGTTCGCCTCGACGCGCTTCAGGTCCACGGCGCGATCGCCAGGAAGGCCAATGACGACGATCTGGCGCTCGCCGGTAGGCAGGGTAACGGCCAGGACGACGTTCTTGAGGGTATCCGCCGCAGTCCAGGCACCGCCGTCGGCCTCGCTGCGAGGGGCCAACTGGTTGGCTGCGGCGACCAGGGTCTCGATGGTGGGAGTGTCCGGGGTGTCCACGACCTGCGCGGCCGGAAGATTCGTGAAATCGATATCCTCCGGGACCACGGTGGTGACGGCCTCGACGTTTGCCGCGTAACCGCCGGCGGACCGGACGAAGGTGTCTTCGCCGATCTCGGTGGGGTGCAGGAATTCCTCGCTCTTGGAACCACCCATGGCGCCGGCAGTAGCGGCAACGGGGACAACTTCAAGGCCGAGCCGGGCGAAGATCTTCACATAGGCTGCGCGGTGCGCGGCGTAGCTGGCGTCCAGGCCGGCGTCATCGACGTCGAAGGAGTAGGAGTCCTTCATGATGAACTCGCGGCCGCGGAGCAGGCCCGCGCGGGGACGCGCCTCGTCACGGTACTTGTTCTGGATCTGGTAAAGGCTCAGGGGCAGATCCTTGTAGGACGAGTACAGGTCCTTGACCAGCAGGGTGAACATTTCCTCATGCGTGGGTGCCAGCAGGTAGTCGGCACCCTTGCGGTCCTGGAGACGGAACAGGCCTTCGCCGTACTCCACCCAGCGGTTGGTGGCCTCATACGGCTCCCGGGGCAAGAGTGCCGGAAAGTGCACTTCCTGGGCGCCGATGGCATTCATTTCCTCGCGGACAATCTGCTCAACCTTGCGGAGCACGCTCAGGCCCAGCGGCAACCAGGTGTAAATGCCGGGTGCCGCCCGGCGGATGTAGCCGGCGCGAACCAGCAGCCGGTGGCTGGCCACCTCCGCGTCAACGGGATCTTCACGCAGCGTGCGCAGGAAAAGGTGGGACAGTCTTGTGACCACGGGTGGATATCCATTTCTGGGGAATGCTGCGGAAGGCAGCGCCGGCGTTTCTTCTGGGTACTAATCTACCGGCAAACCGGCCCCGCAGCAGCCCGCTGCAGACCCGGCAGAACTGCCTACCGCCCGCCCCTTGACGCTGTTGTCCGTCCGTTCTAACTTTAATTCATCACTTGATGAATTATTCTCCTGATAGAGAAGGTGGCCATGGCCCGCTCGGCACCGCTTCCCTCCAATCCACCCGGAGACGCCGTGGAAGTGCGTAACCTGCAGGTTAACCGCGGCCGCTCCACGGTCCTTGACGGGCTGGACTTCACGGTCCCGGGCGGCATGATTACCGGCCTCCTGGGACCATCAGGCAGCGGCAAAACCACGCTGATGCGTGCCATAGTCGGCGTGCAGAAAGTCAATGGCGGCACAGTGCGGGTGCTGGGCAGGCCGGCAGGCCATCCCGCGTTGCGCCACCAGGTCGGCTACGTCACCCAGGCACCCAGCGTGTACCCGGACCTCAGCGTCCAGGCGAACGTACGCTACTTCGGCGCCATGCATGGCAAAAACCGCGCCGATACCGCAGAGGCGATTGCCGCCGTCGGACTCGAAAAACAGTCGGCACAGAAGACTGCCGACCTTTCCGGCGGCCAGCTGAGCCGGGTGTCCCTCGCCTGCGCCCTGGTGGCCAGACCGCAGCTGCTGGTACTGGACGAACCGACTGTGGGACTGGATCCGGTACTGCGCGCGGAGCTCTGGGACCGCTTCCAGACCATGGCCGACGCCGGGACAACGCTCGTGGTCTCCAGTCACGTGATGGAGGAGGCAAGTCACTGCGCTTCCCTGTTGCTTCTGCGTGAGGGCAGGCTCCTGGCCCAGCTGACGCCCGTGGAGTTGAGCAGGCGCGGCGGCAGCCAGGACCTCGAGCGGGCGTTCCTGAACATTATCCTCAACCCGTCGCTCGCAGCCGGCGTGTCCGGTCAAGCATTCGGTTCTGAAGTGACGGGGGCGCAGCCATGAACGTGCACGTGATGTTGGCCACCGCACGCCGGGTGCTGGAGCAACTCAGGCATGACCACCGCAGCATAGCCCTGATCCTGGTGGTTCCCGCGTTGCTGCTGACGGCCGTCTACTACCTGTTCGAGAACGAGGTGCTGCCGCCCGGTGCACCCCGCACTTTCGACCGGGTGGGCCTGATGATGCTGGCCATCTTCCCGTTTGTGGTGATGTTCCTGGTCACCTCCATCACTATGCTGCGCGAACGGACGTCCGGCACCCTGGAACGGCTGCTCACCACTCCCATCCACAAGGCCGACCTGTTGTTCGGCTACGGCCTTGCCTTCTCCATGATGGCCGCACTGCAGTCCCTGATGGCTACCGCCGTGGCCTACTGGATCTTCAACCTGGACATTGAAGGCAGCCCGGCGCTGGTGGTGATGATTGCTGTCATCAATTCCGTCCTGGGAGTTGCGCTGGGCCTGCTGTGTTCGGCCTTCGCACGGACGGAGTTCCAGGCCGTGCAGTTTATGCCGGTGGTGGTGGTGCCCCAGATCCTTCTTTGCGGCTTGTTTGTTGCACGCGATCACATGAACGAGGTTCTGGAATCAATCTCGAACGTTCTTCCGCTGACGTTCTCGGTGGATGCCCTGACGGAAATCGCCATGAACAGTAATGCAACCGGGACTATGTGGATCGATGCTGGAATCATGATCGCCATTGTCCTGGTGGTGCTGGTCCTGGCGTCCCTGACCCTTAGGCGGCGCACCTCATGACGCAACGAGATGCCCTCGCCGCAGGAGCCCGCCGCGGACGCCGGAACCGAAATCCCGGAAGCGCAGATTCCCGGGATGACATCCTCGCCGCGGCAGGCAGACTGTTTGCCGAGCACGGCTACGACGGCACCAGCCTGCGGCAGATCGCCAGGGAAGCCGGCGTGGATCCGGGCATGGTTCATCACTTCTTCAAGGGCAAGGAGGAGCTCTTCGCCCAGTGTGTGGCCCTTCCTGCCGATCCTGCCGAGGTGCTGCGCGGTGTCAGCGAACACGACCCTGCTGTCCGGGCAGAAGCGGTGGTCCGGGCAATTGTGCGGCTGTGGGAAAGCCCTGCCCAACACGGGCTCATCGCTTTCTTCCGCGGCACGATCGGCTCCCGTACCCGGACCCTTCTGCTGCGTGAAACTGTCACCAGGACCATCCTCTCCCGGGTCATGGCAGGGGTGCCGGGAAGTCCGGCTGAGGTGGCGCTGCGCGGAAACCTCGTGGCCAGCCAGATGGTGGGGCTGATGATGGCGCGGTACATTGTCCGCCTCGAACCGATGGCCTCGCTCACCCCGGAAGAGGTGGTGGCGCTGCTCTCCCCCACTATCCAGAGATACCTGACCGGGGAACTCCCGACGGCGGCGCAACAGTAGTGCGGTCCGCGTTCGGGCGGGCTACTTGAGGAGTGCCACAGCCAGGTCCATCAGCTCTGCCGTTCGTCGCACGGCGTCCTCTTGGCTTGCGCCACCAGTTGCGACGGCGGAAATCAATACACCCTTGTGGACGGCTTGCGACATGATCATGGACATTTGGCCAGCCGCTGATTGGGCGTCTGCCCTGTAGGTCCGGGCACCCGGAAGCGATGTTAGGTTATCCACAATCTGGATGTGGGTGGATGCCGAGGTACCCGCTATATCGACTGTCAAGTCTTCGCAGATGGCAAGGGCTTGAAGGTCGTCCAATTTAGCCTGCGCGGCAGCCCCGTCCACTCCGGAAGCCAGGGTCAACGCCGTCGAGGAGACGGGCTCGGCCGTCTCCGATATACCCAGCGCTAGCGCAGTTCCCTCCGGAAGGTTATCCGCAACCGCAAATTGAGCGCACTGCGACGGCTCTACAGTCATGGTTTTCATCACCGATTTCATCTGCGCCTGCTGGGCCAGGATGTCCGCCTCTGGCATTACTGTCATCGCCCGGCCGGATTCGTCCGCAACTTGGCTGACGATTTCCGACAGTTGCGCAGACGTGTACACGGCAACCGGGGCGCGGGACGGTTCGGGAACATGCTGTGCGGCGGTGCTGGAGGCCGGCGCAGGATCGGGCTCCACTGCGCCCGTTGGCCCGCTGCAGGACGTTACACCAAGAAGGAGTGCTGCCGAGATTCCCAGGACGCCCTTGACACGCATATTTCCCCCAATACTGTTGCCGCCGGCAGGGCCTTTCCTGCTTTACAGCTGAGCAACTAGAAGAGAACTGTAGCGAACGTGCCCACCGCGCGGAAACCGACCCTCTGGTACACGGCGCGTGCCCGGAAGTTGTAGTCGTTGACGTAGAGGCTGGTCACGGGGGCTACTTTTTGCGCCAGCTCCACCACGGCGGCCATGTAGGCGGCGCCGAGCCCGCGGCCGCGGTATTGCGGATTCATCCACACACCCTGGACCTGCGTGACTTCAGCCGTCACGGCGCCAAGTTCCGCCTTGAAAACCACTTCACCGGCCGGACCCATCAGCACCATGGAATGCCCCTGCCGGATGAGGCCTTCGACCCGGCGGCCGTAGAAATCGCGGCCGCCGAGGAACGGGGAGTAACCCACTTCTTCTTCAAACATCGCAGCGCACGCCGGCAGGATGCGATCAAAGTCGGCCATGGTCCCCAGCCGGACCGCGGGGTCGGCAGCAACGAGGGGCGGACCTTCAATGATCATGAGGGGCTGCTCTGCCCGCACCTCATGGGAGGTATGTCCCAGTTCGTGCAGGCCCTCATGGATTGCCAGGACAGCAGGGGCAGGGCCGAAAGCTGACGCAAAACGCCGCCCTGACCGGCCGGCGGCGGAAGCGATGAGTGGCGCCATCTCAGGAGCCAGCTCGACGGGCACGATGTTCGCGCCCGACCAGCACGCGCCCACCAGGGTGCCGGCGTCGAACACTCCAAAGATGGAGGCCCCGCCGCTGGTGGGGGCAGCCGTACCTATTGCTGCCAAATGCGCCAGGATGAAGACATTGGCCACCGGATCCCGGCCGGCCAACTCCCCCAACGCTGCGGTGTCCCCGTCTCCCAGGACGCGTACGACGGCGCCTCCCGGCGCCGCTCCGCCCCTACGAGACGCTGACCACGGGGCCGCCCTTGACAGCATCTTCGCCATCGGACTCCCCCATCTCCTCCGCCAGCCGCATTGCCTCTTCGATCAGTGTCTCAACGATCTGGCTTTCAGGCACAGTCTTGATGACTTCGCCCTTCACAAAGATCTGGCCCTTGCCATTGCCGGACGCGACGCCGAGGTCCGCTTCCCTGGCTTCGCCTGGTCCGTTCACTACGCAGCCCATCACGGCTACGCGCAACGGGACTTCCATGCCTTCCAGCCCGGCAGTGACCTGCTCGGCCAGGGAGTAGACGTCAACCTGGGCACGGCCACAGGACGGACAGGAGACAATCTCAAGCTTGCGCGGACGCAGGTTCAGCGACTGCAGGATCTGATTGCCTACCTTGATTTCCTCTACGGGCGGGGCGGACAGCGAAACGCGGATGGTGTCACCGATGCCCCGGGACAGCAGGGCTCCGAAGGCCGTGGCCGACTTGATGGTGCCCTGGAAGGCCGGGCCCGCCTCGGTGACGCCAAGGTGCAGCGGCCAGTCGCCCTGCTCAGCGAGCATTTCGTAGGCGGCGACCATGATCACGGGGTCGTTGTGCTTGACGGAAATCTTGAAATCGTGGAAACCATGCTCTTCAAACAAGGAGGCTTCCCAGACAGCCGACTCAACGAGGGCCTCGGGCGTGGCCTTGCCGTACTTCTTCATGATGCCGGGCTCCAGTGAGCCTGCATTCACGCCAATACGGATGGAGGTGCCATGGTCGCGGGCCGCGGCGGCGATTTCCTTGACCTGATCATCAAACTTCCGGATGTTGCCCGGGTTGACGCGGACAGCTGCGCAGCCTGCCTCGATGGCGGCAAAAACATACTTGGGCTGGAAATGGATGTCAGCGATCACGGGGATCTGGGACTTCCGGGCGATGATCGGCAGTGCTTCAGCGTCATCTGCCGATGGACAGGCAACGCGGACAATATCGCAACCCGAGGCCGTCAGTTCGGCGATCTGCTGAAGGGTGGCGTTGATATCGGTGGTGGGCGTCGTTGTCATGGACTGGACGCTGATCGGCGAATCGGAACCAACACCGACCGAACCAACCTTGATCTGCCGCGTCTTGCGGCGGGGGGCGAGAACGGGTGGCGGGGCTGCCGGCATTCCCAGGCTGACCGAGGTCACGTGGACTCCTTGATTGGTGAAACGGTTGGAAGAAGATTCGGCTTTAGGAAGCGTGCGGGGCCAGCAGGCCGATGACCGGCTTCCATTCTGTGGTCCGGATGCCTGCAATGACACCGGCGCCCGCGAAGGGATCCTGCTTCAGGAGTTCGGTCAACTCCGATTCACCGGCCGCCTTGAAGATGAGCAGCGCCCCGGCGCCGTCCCCATACGGGCCGCTGGTGAGCAGCTGCCCCTCGGTTTCCAAGCCAGCCAGCCACTCCCGGTGAGCCGGACGCGCCTCATCTCGGGCTGCTGCGGAATCGGCGGTGTACACATACTCAACGGCAAAAACAGTCATATGGATACCCTAACGCCCCGGCGCCCCCTCCGCCGATCCGGACCGGCTGCGCCGACGCTCCGGCGCGTGCGGGCAACCCCTGCTGCAGCTACCGCACGGATCAACCCAGGACAACGACTTTGACCACCGCGGCCACACCGGCAGCCCACAGCATGGAGGTCAGCGTGCCAATAATGAACCGTTCTGCGGCCGCCGGCGTTGCCTTCAGTTCGGCGAATCTGCCCAACCCCTTGATAGCCACGACGTAGGCAATGGCCACCGGCTGCCCGCCCAGGATTGCGAGTGCGACGGCAAGCCGTTCCAGAACCCCGATGATGGCGCCGCCCCGGAGGATGGTTTTAGTTACTGGCACGGCAGGCGGCAGTTCGATTGAAGGCTTGCTGACGTCTTCGGGCCCGGCGGATCCGCTACGACCGGCGCGTTCAGCATCGACAGTGACGTCAGCCGCAGGATCATCCATTCCGGCTGATGTATCTGGTACTGCCGGCAGGGGCTCGTCGGTTTTCTCATCGATAGTCCGTGCCAGCCGGAAAACCAGGACGGTCACCGGCCAGCCTGCAAAGCCCGCTGCCAGGAGCGCACCGGTAACCCAGAAGGCATCGAGCCACGCTGCATCCATCAGTTCCTCCCGGCCGCAGCAATGGTGCTGAGCACTGCCTGGTGGGCGAAATCGAGCAACCGGGCAGCCGCCGGACGTGCCGCCTTCTCTTCCTGCCACCCGGACCGGAGCAGGGTGCGGCTGACGGACTGCACAGTGACCCCCAGCCGTTCCGCGGCCTGTTTCTGGACAGCGTGGGACGTAACAGCCTCCAACTCCTGCATGGTGTCCACTACTTTCCACTGCGCGGCAGTGCGCTCGTGACGGAGTTTTCCAATCAGCCTCAACACCGCCTGGGCATCGGCGCAGGCCTCCTCCGCCGATGTAGCCGCACCCTTCACCACTTTCGTTTCCCCTTCCGTCGTCCGGGCCAGTATGCCTGCCACCACTGACAACGGAACGTGACTGCCTGCCGCCTTGGCGAGTTCGACTGCCTTGCGTGCGGCAACAAAGGCGGGCCCGATCCCCTCACGGGGGCTTCCGCCGTCGGGCACTACTGCCTCACCGAGGCCGATCCCCACGTACCAGCGGCCACTCCGGAGGGCGTGGAAGGCAATATCTGCAGCGTCAGCGGCCGCGTCGACAACGCCTTGGAGTTCGTCGCCTACTGACCGTTCAAAACCGGGGTACCCCAGTTGTTCCAGCTCTGACAGTAAGCCCGGAACACGGTCCCGGTCCGATCTGCTGCCGCGTTGGTCAATAGTTAGAACGTACATGGATCAACCGTAGGCGGCTTATCTCAGACAATCAATCAAATACGGCTGATTGGTGGGAATCAATCAAGATAGCCTCGAATCACCCGAACAGGCTGATCGGCTTCACTATGTCTGCGTAGATCAGCAGCGCGCTCAGCCCCATCAGGAGCACTGCCACAACGTACGTCAACGGCAGCAGCCGGGCAATGTCAAAAGCGCCGGGATCCGGCTTGCCGAACAGCCGGGCCACCAGCCGACGCGCGCCCTCATACAGGGCACCGGCCACGTGTCCGCCGTCCAGCGGCAGCAGCGGCACCAGGTTGAACACAGCGAGTGCAAAGTTGAGTCCGGCCAGCAGTCCCACCAGCGTTGCGACCCTGGCGTCCACGGGAATTTCCTCCATGGCGGCGACTTCTCCGGCCACCCGGCCAACGCCTACCACGCTGATCGGCCCGTTGGGGTCACGGGGTTCAGAGCTGAAGGCGGCCTGCGCCACGCCCACCACCCGGGCCGGAAGGTTCAGGATCACGCCCGCCACCTGCCGGATGTTCTCGCCCGCCATGGGCAGAACGGTCGACGCCGGCTGGGGAACCAGTTCACTCTTCGCACCTATTCCCAGGAAGCCGACGTCCTGGTACAGCGGCTGCCCGGCGTCGTCCTGGGCCTGCAGTCCGTCCGGACCCACCACGGGGCGTGACGAAAGTACCGGCGTCACCATGGTGGAAATCTCTGTTCCTGCCCGATCCACGGTAATGGCCACTTCCCGGCCGGCAGCTGCGCGGATCCACTCAGTGAGCTGGCTCCACTCGGCGACGGGCTTGCCGTCAAAGGAGGTAACGACGTCGTTGGGCAGCAGTCCAGCGGCAGCGGCCGGGGTTGGCCGGCAGTCAGCAGAGTCCGGGTCCACCGTCTGCCCCTCCGCCACCTGGCACTTGGACACATTCGAAATGGTGGTGGTGGCCGTGGCCGCACCGAAGCCCATTAGCAGCACAGCCGTCAGCGCCACGCCGATGATCAGGTTCATGGCCGGGCCGCCCAGCATCACGATGATCTTCTTCCAGACCGGAAGCTTGTAGAAGACGCGGTTCCCGTCCGCCGGGCCGACTTCTTCATGAGCCACCGAACGGGCTTCGGAGGCAAGCGTCTGGAACATTCCGGTACTGGAGGGCCGGACGCCGCCGTCGTCCTGGTTGGGCGGATACATGCCGATCATGGACACGTAGCCACCCAGCGGAATGGCCTTGATGCCGTACTCGGTTTCGCCCCTGCGGCGGGACCACAGCGTGGGTCCGAAACCGATCATGTATTTGGTAACCCGCACCTTGAACAGCTTGGCTGGCAGCAGGTGGCCCACCTCGTGCAGGGCGATGGACACGGCAATGCCGATGGCCACAAAGACCACGCCGAGGATAAAAAGAAGAACCGGGGTCATAAGTTGTTCTGCTGCTTCCTTAGAGACTGCTGAGGGCTAAACGTTCCTGGGCCCGCGAGCGTGCCCACTTCTCAGCATTCAGTACTGATTCCACCGTCAACCCGGAGGAACCTGTGTGCTCGCTGAGGATGGCATCGATGGTGTTTACGATTTCCGTGAACCTGATCCGGCCGTCGTGGAAGGCCAGGACGGCTTCCTCATTTGCGGCGTTGAAGACCGCGGGAAAGGTACTCCCCTGCTTCGCCGCATCCTTGGCGAGCCCCACGGCGGGGAAAGCCACGGCATCGAGCGGCTCAAAAGTCCAGGTGGCAGCCTTGGTCCAGTCGCACGCCTTAGCAGCCTTGGGCACGCGGTCCGGCCAGCCCAGCCCCAGGGCGATCGGCAGCCGCATGTCCGGCGGCGAGGCCTGGGCAATGATGGAGCCGTCCACGAACTGCACCATGGAGTGAACCACCGACTGCGGGTGGACCACAACGTCGATCCGGTCCAGGGGAATATCGAACAGCAGGTGCGCCTCAATGACTTCCAGGCCCTTGTTTACCAGGGTCGCCGAATTGGTGGTGACCATGGGACCCATGTCCCAGGTGGGATGTGCCAGCGCTTCGGCCGGCGAAACATCATGCAGCTCTGAGCGGGTGCGGCCCCGGAAGGGCCCGCCGGATGCTGTGAGGATCAGCTTCTCCACCTCGTCGGCGCGGCCTGAGCGCAGGCACTGGGCAATTGCCGAGTGCTCCGAATCCACAGGCACGATCTGGCCGGGTGCCGCGGCGGCGGTAACCAGTGAGCCGCCGACGATCAGGGACTCCTTGTTGGCCAGCGCCAGCACGGCACCGGACTTGAGCGCTGCGAGGGTTGGCGCCAGGCCGATGGAACCGGTAATTCCGTTGAGTACCACGTCTGCCGGAACAGCTGCGACCCTGGCCGCAGCATCAGGGCCAACGATGATCTCGGGACGATAGCCGGACAAGCCAGCGGCCGCCGCCGCTTCCTTGATCAGTTGGGAGAGCCGGCCGGCGTCGCCGCCGGCCATGCCGACTACTGTGGCGTGCGTATGGACAGCCTGCCTGGCCAGGAGTTCGGGCTTCCCGCCTCCGGCACTGAGTGCCACTACCTCGAAAAGATGCGGGGCGCCGTCGACGACGTCAAGGGCCTGGGTGCCGATGGAGCCGGTGGATCCGAGAAGGACAATTCTGCGTGGCTGCATTGACTAAGTATCCCGTATTTACCGGGACGCCGCCGTCACTGCCCCAGTGGCGGTACCTGGCCGGCGGCCCGCCTCAGGGTTGCCTCGGCATGCTTGAGGACAGGTCCGTCAACCATCCGGCCCTGGTACTGGAAGACCCCCGAGCCTGCGGTCCGGGCAGCGTCCAGGAGTCCGGCTGCCGCGGCTACTTCCGCTTCCGATGGGGCATAGGCGGCCCGGATTACCGCCACCTGGGTGGGGTGGATGCAGGCCTTGGAACCAAAACCGGAGGCGACGGCGTCTGCGGCTTCTGTCGCAAGTCCGGTGAGGTCCGGGATATCCACATAGACCGAGTCCACGGCTTCCTTGCCATGGGCGCGGGCTGCCAGCAGCACGGCGGAGCGGGCGTGCAGGGCCACATCCCGGTAACCGCCGGAGGCCTGCCTGCTGGAAGTGCCTCCCAGGGAGGCCAGGAGGTCTTCGGCGCCCCACATCAGGGCCACCACGTTGGGCGCGGCGGCAATCGCCGGGGCGTTGAGGATGCCCGCGGCAGTCTCGCACAACGCAATCACGTGGTAGCCCTCCAGCCGGGCCAGCTGTGCCGGATCCTCGGTTTTGGCCAGCATGACTGTGCGGTAGGGCGTGTGCGCGAGGCAGTGCAGATCCTTCTCAAACTCTTCGGTGCCGGCCGGATTGACCCGGATGATGGTGCGGCTTGGCTCAAGCTCGGGGCTTTCTCCTGTAGTTCCCAGCTGCGCCAGAATGGCGCCGCGCGCCCGTTTCTTGTCCGCGGGGGCCACGGCATCCTCCAAATCCAGGATGACGGCGTCCGCCCGTTCGGCAGCCTTGCGGAACCGTTCCGGCCGGTCGGCGGGGCAGAAAAGCAGTGCGGGTCCCATCAGAAACGTCATAACTGTATTGTGCCCCTCATCCGCCGGCAGCTTCACGATGCGCCGCCTCAGTCCACATCAGGCAGCTCCGGGTTGCCAACGCCACCACCTCGCCGTCCTGGTTTCGGCCCGTGTGCTGGAAGGTGACCACGCCCTGGCCGGGCCGGGATGCTGACGGCCGCTTTTGGGTGACAACTGATTCTGTGTAGAGGGTGTCCCCGAGGTACAGCGGATGCGGGAAGGACACGTCAGTGAGCCCCAGCTGGGCAATGATGGTTCCCTGGGTCAGCTGCGTGACGGATTGGCCGACGACAGTGGCAAGGGTGAACATCGAGTTGACCAGCCGCTGCCCGAACGGCTGCCCGGCGCTCCAGGCAGCATCCAGGTGCAGCCCCTGGGTGTTCATGGTCATGGTGGTGAACAGCATATTGTCCGCATCAGTCACCGTCCGTCCCGGCCGGTGCGCATAAACGACGCCCTCCTCCAATTCTTCGAAGTAGAGGCCACGCTGTTCTATGACGCGCTTCATACGGTCAGCTCGTGGTCTTCTTCGAAGAGTTCGGCACCGGTGGCTGCCACAACTTCCTCGAGCGTCACGTTCGGGGCCAGTTCACGGAGCACCAGCCGGGAGCCGGAGGGGTCGGTGACGACGTCGATCACGGCGAGATCGGTAATGATCCGGTCCACGCAGCCCTTGCCGGTGAGGGGCAGTGTGCAACGCTGCACGATTTTAGGGTTGCCGTTACGGTCCACGTGTTCCATCATGACGATCACCTTGCCGGCACCAAACACCAGATCCATGGCGCCGCCCATCCCCTTGACCATCTTGCCGGGAATCATCCAGTTGGCCAGGTCGCCGTTTTCTGCCACCTCCATGGCGCCCAGGACGGCAACGTCCACATGGCCGCCGCGGATCATGCCGAAGGAGGTGGCCGAATCAAAGAACGCCGCCCCCTTATTCACCGTCACAGTTTCTTTCCCGGCATTGATGAGGTCAGGATCGACGGCGTCTTCCGTGGGATAGGGCCCAACGCCGAGGATCCCGTTCTCCGAGTGGAGCACCACTTCGACGCCGTCGGGGATGTAATTGGGAATCAGGGTAGGCATCCCGATTCCCAGGTTCACGTACTGTCCGTTGCGCAGTTCCGTGGCCACCCGCGCGGCAAGTTCGTTGCGCGACCAGCCTTTCTTTTCCTCATCGGCTGCCTGGGCGCGCCGGTATTCGTGCCGCACCGACTCCGGCCGGCCTGGCTGCACGTTCTGATCCGGGAGAGTCATGGTTATGCTCCTGCCTCGGTTGTGCTGGCGGTTTGCGCCATAGCGACCGTCCGCTTTTCAACCCTTTTTTCGGTGCCGGCCGCCAGGACCACGCGCTGGACGAAGATCCCCGGGATATGGACATGTTCAGGATCCAGTTCGCCGGGTTCCACCAACTCCTCAACCTCTGCGATGGTAATTTTCCCGGCCATGGCACACAGCGGATTAAAGTTCATCGCGGTGGCGTGGAACACCAGGTTGCCGTGCCGGTCCCCTTTCCAGGCATGGACGAGCCCAAAATCCGGAGTCAGGGATTCCTCCAGGACGTAATCGATACCGTTGAACGTCCTGACCTCCTTGGGGGCCGAGGCAACAGCAATCCCGCCGTTGGAGTCGTACTTCTGCGGCAGGCCGCCCTCGGATACCTGGGTGCCCACCCCAGCCTTGGTGTAGAAAGCGGGGATGCCGGCACCGCCCGCCCGGAGCTTCTCCGCCAGGGTCCCCTGCGGGGTGAGGACCACTTCGAGCTCACCGCTGAGGTACTGCCGCGCAAACTCCTTGTTCTCCCCCACGTAGGAACTGATGGTCCGCCGGATCCTGCCCTCTTTGAGCAGGATGCCCAAGCCCCAATCGTCCACGCCGCAGTTGTTGCTGACGGTTTCCAAATCCTTGGTACCGCGGCTGTACAGGGCATCGATCAGCGTGACGGGAATCCCGCAGAGGCCAAATCCGCCCACCGCCAGCGAAGCGCCGTCGGGAATGTCCGCGACGGCTTCCTCGGCACTTGCAACAACCTTGTTAATCATTGTTGTTCCTTTCGAGGGTCTCGACAGGCTCGACCACCGGATCCACCTAGAGACCCAGCTCGCGGGCGATCAGCATCAGCTGGACTTCCGTGGTGCCTTCACCGATCTCCAGGATCTTTGAATCCCGGTAATGGCGGGCCACGGTGAACTCGTTGATGAAGCCATAGCCGCCAAACACCTGGGTGGCGTCCCGCGCGTTGTCCATGGCTGCCTCACCTGCGACCATCTTAGCGATGGCGGCTTCGGTCTTGAACGGCTTGCCCGCCAGCATCCGGGCGGCCGCGTCGTAGTAGGCAAGCCGGGCGGTGTGAGCCCTGGCCTGCATCCTGGCGATCTTGAAGGCCACAGCCTGGTGCTTTCCGATGTTCTGGCCGAAAGCAGTGCGTTCCTTGGCATACTTCACCGACAAATCGACGCAGCCCTGGGCGGCCCCGGTAGCCAGGGCTGCGATGGCGATCCGTCCCTCATCAAGGATGGACAGGAAATTGGCGTACCCCCGTCCGCGTTCGCCCAGCAGGTTGGCTTCAGGGACCTTGACGTCCTTGAGGGTCAGTGGGTGGGTGTCTGAGGCGTTCCAGCCCACCTTGTTGTAGGCCTTTTCCGCTGTGAAGCCCGGAGTGCCGGTGGGGACCAGGATGGTGGAGATTTCCTTCTTCACCGTCCCGTCCGGGCGTTCTTCCCGTCCGGTGACAGCTGTCACCGTGACCAGCCGGGTGATGTCCGTTCCCGAGTTGGTGATGAACTCTTTAGTGCCGTCGATGGTCCAGGTGCCGTCGTCCAGCCTGGCGGCTGTCTTGGTACCGCCTGCATCGGAACCGGCCTCGGATTCGGTGAGCCCGAAGCCTGCGAGCGCCTTTCCGGAGGCCAGCAGCGGAAGCCATTCCTGCTTCTGCACTTCAGTGCCGAAGCGGTGGATGGGCATGGCGCCCAGGGACACCCCCGCTTCCAGGGTGATGGCGACTGATTGATCCACCCGGCCCAGTTGTTCCAGCGCCAGCGATAGCGCGAAATAGTCTCCGCCCATGCCGCCGTACTCCTCCGGGAACGGCAGGCCGAACAGTCCCATGTCCGCCATCTGCGAGATCACTTCGTAGGGGAAGGTGTGCGTTTCGTCGTGGTGGGCTGACACGGGGGCAACTACTTCGTCCGCAAAGGCCCGCACAGTGTCGCTGAGGTCCTGGTATTCCTCACTGAGCTGAAAATCTGTCATGGCTGGTCTCCCTTGGCATTGGTGGCTTCTGGAATGAGCGGACGCCCGTTTGCTTTCTGCGTGTCACTGGGTTCCGTTGCTGTATCCGGATGGATCCTGGCCAGCACCTCGCCGGCCCTGACCAAATCTCCGGGTTTGACGTTGAGGTGGACCATTCCTGTCAGCTCCGCAGCGAGTTGGTGTTCCATCTTCATGGCCTCGACGGACAACAGCGTCTGGCCAGCGGTCACATGTTGGCCATCCTGGGCCGCAAGCGACACCACCGTCCCCGTCATGGGCGAGCGGACTTCCGGATCAGCGGCACCGGCCCCACGCTCAATGGCGGCCAGCAGCCGCGTGAGCCGGGCCTCCCTGTCCAGGATCTCAAGGCGGCAGGACCAGCCGCCGCTGCCCAGGAACAATTCGCGCGTTCCCGTTCCACGGGTTCCTGCACCGGTTGCGGAAGTTGCGGCGACTGCATAACCGAGAGGTTCGCCGTCGACAGTCAGTACTGCATGTCCCGGCCGGGTGAGCCGCAGGGACGCGCGGCGTTCGTTGCCCGAACCCACCCGGACGGTACCGGAACCCGGTTCAGCGGGATCCGCGATGACGGTGACCGTCACAACCTCCCCTTCTGAAGCGTCGAGGCTGACCCGCCAGGGCGCCCGTCCGCCGATCCGCCAGCCATCGGCGTGATGCCAGGGACCCGCTGCGGCAGGGCGCATCTGTGCCCGTGCCGCTTGTTCCTCGCCGTGAAGATACAGCGCGGCTGCGATGAATTCGGATTCGGAGACTTCGCGGAATGCGAGTTCCGGCAGTCTGCGTTCGATCAGCCCGGTATCCAGCCTGCCGGCGCGGACGTCGGCATCATTAATCAGGAGCCGCAGGTATTCACCGTTGGTTTCAATGCCCAGTGCCGTGTAGCCGGCGAGCGCCGTGTCCAGGGCGTCCAGCGCCGCCTGCCTGTTCCCGGACCAGGCGATCACTTTGGCCAGCATGGGGTCATAGCTGGATGACACCTCCAGTCCTGGCAGGAGGGACGAGTCCACCCGGACCACGGGCGCTCCCGACCTCCCGTGCGCTACCGCAAATGCGGCGCCCTCCCGTGCAGCGCCTTCCCCTGCAGGACCGTCTGGTTCCTCCAGCAGAAGCACCGTACCGGCTGAGGGGAGGAAGTTGCGGTCCGGCCGTTCGGCGTAGATCCGTGCCTCGACGGCATGGCCGTGGAGTTCGACGTCCGCCTGCCGCACCGTCAGTTCCTCCCCGGCGGCAATCCGCACCTGCCATTCCACGAGGTCGTGGCCGGTGACCATTTCCGTGACCGGATGTTCCACCTGGAGCCTGGTGTTCATCTCCATAAAGAAAAACTCCTCGGGCGCCTGGTCCGACACCAGGAATTCGACGGTTCCGGCCCCTGTGTAGTGGACGCTGCGCGCCGCCTGGCACGCCGCGTCCCCGATCCTGGCGCGAATGGCTTCGCCGTGGGGCAGCGACTCCAGCAGCGGCGAGGGGGCTTCCTCGATCACCTTCTGGTGCCGGCGCTGCAGCGAGCATTCCCGCTCGCCCAGGTGGATGACATTTCCGTGGGCGTCCGCCAGGACCTGGACCTCAATGTGGCGCGGCGTTGCCACCAGCCGTTCCAGGAACAGCGTGTCGTCCCCGAAAGCTGCCGCGGCGACCCTGCGCGCCGTCAGCAACGCAGCACCAAGGTCCTCCGGCTGCAGCACCACATGCATGCCCTTGCCGCCACCGCCGGCGGAGGGCTTAATCAGCAACGGATAGCCCACTTCGTCAGCCGCCGCAGCCAGTTCCGCATCACTGAGCGCCGGCTTGGCGATTCCGGGAACCACCGGCACGCCGTAGCCGGCCACATGGTTCTTGGAACGGATCTTGTCCCCCATCACGGTGAGGGCATGCACCGGCGGACCAATGAAGGTCACTCCGGCAGCCTGGAGAGCTTCGGCGAAAAGGGCATTCTCACTCAGAAAGCCATAGCCGGGGTGGACGGCCTCGGCGCCGGCCGCCTTGCAGGCCCGCACCAGGGCGTCAATGTTGAGGTAGCTCTCTGCGGCCGCGGCAGGGCCGATCCTGACGGCGGTGTCGGCCTCGAGAACGTGGCGCGCACCGGCGTCGGCATCGCTGTAGACGGCGACGGACCGGATACCCATCCTGCGCAGTGTCCTGATGATCCGGCAGGCGATCTCGCCGCGGTTCGCCACCAGAACGGCGTGGAACGGAGGGTCCGAAAGGGCATCGGTCTGGCTGGTTGCACGTGATGTGTGGCTCATCCGGTCACATCCTGAACAGGCCGAAGGAAGTCTCCGGCAGCGGGCTGCGGGATACGACGTCCAGCGCGAGTCCCAGGACGGTCCGCGTGTCTGCTGGGTCGATCACGGCGTCATCCCAGAGCCGGGCCGTTGAGTAATAAGGGCTGCCCTGGTCCTCGTACTGCTGCCTGATGGGGGCCTTGAAGGCTTCCTCCTCATCGGCGGACCACTCCTTACCGTTGGCGTCGTATTGATCCCTCTTGACGGTGGCCAGAACACTGGAAGCCTGGTTGCCACCCATGACGGAGATCCGCGCTGCCGGCCACATCCATAGGAACCGAGGCGAGTACGCGCGGCCACACATGGAGTAGTTTCCTGCGCCGAACGAGCCGCCGATCACCACTGTGAGCTTGGGGACCCTGGCGGTGGCCACCGCGGTGACCATCTTGGCGCCGTTGCGGGCGATGCCACCCTGCTCGGCGTCCTTGCCCACCATAAATCCGGAGATGTTCTGCAGGAACAGCAACGGGATACCGCGCTGGTCACAGAGTTCGATGAAATGCGCCCCCTTGAGCGAAGACTCGCTGAACAGCACGCCGTTGTTGGCCACAATGCCCACCGGGTGCCCGTGCAGCCGGCCGAAGCCCGTCACCAAAGTGGTGCCGTACTCTTTTTTGAACTCGTGGAACCTGCTGCCGTCCATCAGCCGGGCAATCACCTCGTGGACGTCGTACTGCGCGTTCACGTCCACGGGCACCGCGCCGTAGAGCTCAGCCGGGTCCGCGGCAGGTTCGACGGCGGGCACCACGTCCCAGGCCGGAGCTGCCGGTCTGGGCAGGGTGGCCACGATGTCCCTGATGATCTGCAGGGCGTGCTCGTCATTTTCCGCAAGGTGGTCGGTGACGCCGGAGATTTTCGAATGCACTTCGCCGCCGCCCAGTTCCTCTGCAGTGACGATTTCTCCGATCGCGGCCTTCACCAGCGGCGGCCCACCGAGGAAAATGGTGCCCTGGTTTCGGACAATAACAGTTTCATCGCTCATGGCGGGCACGTAGGCTCCCCCTGCGGTACAGGAGCCCAGCACCGCTGCCAGCTGCGGGATTTTGGCGGCGGACATCCGGGCCTGGTTGTAGAAGATCCTGCCGAAGTGGTCGCGGTCCGGAAAAACCTCGTCCTGTTTAGGCAGGAAGGCGCCTCCCGAGTCCACAAGGTAGATGCAGGGCAGCCGGTTCTCGAAGGCTATTTCCTGGGCACGGAGGTGCTTCTTGACGGTCAGCGGGTAGTAGGTTCCGCCTTTGACGGTGGCGTCATTGGAAATGACCAGGACATGTCGGCCATGCACCATGCCAATCCCGGCGATGACGCCGGCTCCAGGAGATTCGTCGTTGTACATGCCGTTGGCCGCCAGCGGGGCAATTTCGAGGAAAGGGCTGCCGGTGTCCAGCAACTGCTCGATCCGTTCCCTGGGCAGCAGCTTTCCCCTTGCCAGGTGCCGCTCCCGGGACGCCGCCGGACCGCCCTGTGCGGTTACCTGCAGCCGGCCGCGCAACTCTTCGGCCAGCGCCGCCTGAGCCTTGGAGTTTGCTGCGAAGTCCGGGCTGCCGGTGTCCACCCGGCTGGCGATTGTCTCCATTGACGAACGTCCTCCCTGCCTGGCCGCCCCGGCGGGCCGCCCCTGCAGCAATTTCGGTTAATGACGAGTAACTGTAATTCAGGTTAGTCTCTATTAACTGTGAAGTCCACCACAATAGGAAACGTGGGCTGTGCAGCTCCCAGGAGGAAAGATGCCCGCACCACTTCCCCACTCCGAGCCCGGCGCTCCTTTGACCCAGCGCGGGCAAGCGAAGGAGAACCGGAGGCAGGCGTTGCTCTCCGCGGCCGCCGCGCTCTTTGCCCGGGAAGGCTTCAACCGCGTCTCCATCGAGGACCTGGGCGCTGCCGCAGGCGTCAGCGGTCCGGCTGTCTACAGGCATTTCCCTGGCAAGCAGGCAGTCCTGGGTGCGCTGCTCCTGACCGTCAGCCAGGACCTGTTGGCCGGCGGGCAGGCCGTGGTGTCCGCCGCCCGTGACGGCGCCAGCGCCATCGAAGGTCTCGTTGCCTTCCAGGTGGATTTCGCGCTCAACCAGCCGGAGGTGATCCGGGTACAGGACCGGGACTTAAGCAACCTTTCAACCGAAGACCAGGCCCGGGTCCGCCAGCTGCAGCGCCAGTATGTGGAGCTGTGGGTGCAGGTCCTCGCCGTCATCCACCCGGCCCTGGACGCTGCGGAGCTGCGGATGCGCGCCCACGCTGCCTTCGGCCTGATCAACTCCACGCCGCATTCAGTCCGGGCCCATGGGCGGCGGATTGGTGCGAAGTCCGCCGCCCCGGTGCTGGCACGGATGGCACTGGCTGCGTTGACTGTGTCCTGAACGCCAGGGCCGTCCCGCTGCTACGCCATGGTCAGGGCGAGCGCGGGATCGGCCAGGAGATTCCCGACGTCGGCGAGGAAGCGTGAGCCCTGCTCGCCGTCCACCAGGCGGTGGTCAAACGAGAGGCTCAGCGTTAGGACCTGCCGCAACCTGATCTTGCCCCGGTATTCCCAGGGCATCCGGCGTACCGCGCCGACAGCAAGGATGGCCGCCTCACCAGGGTTCAGGATGGGCGTACCGGCGTCGATTCCAAAGACTCCGATATTGGTGATGGAGATGGTGCCGCCAGTGAGTTGCGCAGGACTGGTCTTGCCCGCCCTGGCAGTCTCTGCCAGTTCGCCAAGGGCGGCGGCCAGGTCCTGGAAGGACAACGCATCCGCATCCTTGATGTTCGGCACCAGCAGGCCCCGCGGAGTCGCGGCGGCGATGCCGAGATTAACGTAATTGAACTGGACAATCTCCTGGCTGGCTTCGTCCCAGGCAGAGTGCAGCGCCGGGTTCCGTTTGAGTGCAATCAGCACGGCCCTGGCCACCAGGGTGAGGGGGGTCAGTTTCACACCGGCGAATTCCCTGCCGGACTTCAGCCTGTCCAGAAGTTCCATCGCCGGGCTGACGTCCAGCGTAAGGAATTCGGTGACGTGCGGGGCGGTGAAGGCACTTGCCACCATGGCGGACGCCGTGGCTTTACGGACCCCCTTGATGGGTGTGCGCGTCTCGCGCTGCCCGCCTGCCGCGGCAGCCTGACCCTCGTTGGCCGCCACCCCGGAGGCCTTCAGCACGTCTTCCCGGATGATTAACCCGCGTTCACCGGTGCCGGTGACCGCGGTAAGGTCCACACCGAGGTCCCGGGCCAGCTTCCTGACGGGCGGTGTGGACCGTGGCCTTTCGGGGGACTCGACTGCCTGGGGAGCTGTGACTGGTCCTGCCGGAGCCGCAGCCGCAGCCGCAACCGGAGCAATACCGGCACGACGGCGGCGTACCGGCCGACCGGATTGCTCCAGGACGGCGCCGTACCCCACCAGGTTCGGCTCCCGTTTGGCCACACCTTCCGAGCCGTTGCTTCCTGTTTTGCCTTCCCTATCGTCTTCTCGGGCATTTCCGGTGCCGTTGGCGCCTCCTGCGGCTTGGCCGGTTGTCCCGCCGTCGTCCGCTAC
Source organism: Pseudarthrobacter sp. TRD_SC_9 (assembly GCF_055361265.1). NCBI lineage: Bacteria > Bacillati > Actinomycetota > Actinomycetes > Micrococcales > Micrococcaceae > Pseudarthrobacter > Pseudarthrobacter sp. TRD_SC_9. Next base: position 1,469,691 of record NZ_CM143956.1, on the reverse strand, counting down.
CTCAAACGAGACAATAGGCTTTCCAACTTCCACCACTGTTCCGGGGGCCTCGTGCAGCGCGGTGACGACGCCTGCGAAAGGCGATGGCAGTTCGACCACGGCTTTTGCGGTCTCCACCTCGGCGATCACCTGATTCAGCGTTACGGTGTCGCCCACGTTCACACGCCAGTTGAGGATTTCGGATTCGGTGAGGCCCTCGCCCAGGTCCGGGAGCCGGAATTCCTTGATCATGGTGGCACTCATCCTTCCAGGCCGCTCAACGAGTTAGGCCTGTTCATTGCCCGGTCCACACCGTCCAGGATGCGGTCCAGATCAGGCAGGTGGTGCATCTCCAGCTTGGAGTAGGGGTAGGGAATGTCGAAGCCGGTGACCCGGACAGGCGGCGATTCCAGGTAGTGGAAGCAGCGCTCGGTGATGCTGGCGGCGATCTCCGCGCCGACACCGCCGGACTGGCCTGCTTCGTGCGTGATCACCAGTCGGCCTGTTTTCCGCACCGAGGACTCAACGGTGGGGTAATCCACCGGGGAGAGCGAGCGCAGGTCAATTACTTCAATGGAAATTCCGTCGTCAGCGGCAGCCAGGGCGGCATCCCTAGCGGTTTTCACCAGCGGTCCGTAGCACACCAGGGTGATGTCCCTTCCGGTGGCAACTACTGCCGCCGATCCCATATCGGGCGCAGTGGCCGGGTCGACGCCCAGATCCACCTCGCCTTTGTCGTGATAGCGCCGCTTGGGCTCGAAGAAGAGGACAGGGTCGTCACAGCGGATGGCCTGCTGAACCATGGTGTAGGCATCCTGCGGGTTGGACACACTGACCACGCGCAAGCCGGAAGTATGCGTGAAATAGGCCTCGGGCGATTCGGAATGGTGCTCGGGTGAGCCGATCCCGCCTCCGAAGGGAACGCGGATGGTGATGGGCAGGGTGACTGCACCGCGGGTCCGGTAGTGCATCTTGGCTACCTGGCACACAATCTGGTCAAAGGCCGGGTAGATGAAGCCGTCAAACTGAATTTCAACCACCGGCCGGTAGCCACGGTAGGCAAGCCCCACAGCGGTGCCCATGATTCCCGATTCGGCCAGTGGAGTATCGATGACGCGATGCCGGCCGAAGTCTTTCTGCAGGCCGTCAGTGATCCTGAAGACTCCGCCAAGGGTCCCGATATCCTCCCCCATCAGGACAACTTTGGGATCGTTTTCCAGGGACTTGCGGAGTCCGGCGTTAATAGCAGCACCGAAGGTCATGGTGGTCATCGCGTGGCTCCTTCAGCCGGAGTGGCCGCCGCGGGATCGCCGAGGGAGGCCAGGTAGCGGGAGTAATGCTCTTCCTGGCGGTCCAACCAGGAGTTCGGGGTGCTGTACACGTGCCGGAAGACATCCGACGATGCGGGATCCGGCATCTCTACACAGGCCTTGCGCAGCTGTTGGGCCACGGCAGAGGCTTTGCTTTCCACCTCTTCCAGCAGCTGGTCGGTGAGCACGCCCTTCCTGTCCAGCAGTGCCTTGACGCGTTTTAACGGATCCTTGGCAGCCCAGTCCTCAAGTTCGTTGGCGTCGCGGTAACGGGTGGGATCGTCAGCGGTGGTATGCGGCCCCATCCTGTAGGTCACGGCTTCGATGAAGGTGGGCCCCCCGCCGTGCCAGGCGCGGTCCATCGCTATCCGGGTGGCCGCCATTACCGCCAGGACATCGTTACCGTCCACCTGCATTGACGGGATACCGAAGCCCGGAGCCCGATCAGCAATGCGGGTATGGGACTGCAGCGCCACAGGCTCGGAAATGGCCCAGTGGTTGTTCTGGCAGAAGAACACGACGGGAACCTGGAAGCTAGCGGCAAAGACCATCGCCTCGTTAACATCGCCCTGGCTCGTGGCACCATCACCGAAGTAGGTAATGGCGGCGGTGTCGGCACCATCGAACTGGATACCCATGGCGTAGCCGGTGGCATGCAACGTCTGGGCTCCGATGATGATCTGGGGTGCCGCCATATTTACCGTGTAGGGATCCCAGCCGGAGGCCGCGTTACCCCGCCACATCCTGATAATGTCCGCCAGCTCCACTCCGCGGCACCACGCCACTCCGTTCTCCCGGTAGCTGGAGAAGATGAAGTCCTGTGGACGAACCACCCGTGCCGAACCTACCTGCGCGGCCTCCTGCCCGAGCAGGGGCGGCCAAAGGGCAAGCTCACCTTGACGTTGGAGTGCCGTTGCTTCGGTGTCGATCCGCCGGACGATCGCCATGTCCGTATATAGCGCGAGCAGCTGCTCGTCGCCAACGTCCTGGACCCATGGATCGTACTCGGGATGGCTGACGCGCTCCCCGTCCGGAGTTATCATCTGGACCAGCCCCGGGTGTGGGGCTCCCTTGCGTTCTGCGATCACGTTCGTCAACCTCCGACGTCCTTTGTGACCAGCCGCGAAGGGACTTGTGATCCCACCGCCGGCAGGTCTGCCGGGCACCTTTACCCGCTATTTGTGACCCTACTCACAATGAACAAGAGGTACAACCGATCCTGCCGCGACTGAGCAATGTGCCCTATTTCGTGGCGATTGACCGTGCTAGCCTTGCGCATTATGCAAGCTTTGGATGGCACAGACACGCGCCTGCTTTCGGCACTGGCCAAGGACCCCGCCAGGACAGTGGTGGCCCTGGCGCAAAAACTCGGCCTGTCCCGCAATACTGTCCAGGCGCGGATGGCGCAGCTGGAGAAGAAACGAGTCTTTCTTTCCTTTGAACGCCGCATCAATCCGGCATCGCTGGGGTACCCGCTGATGGCATTTATCTCCGTCCACGTCCAGCAGCAGAAGCTGGGCGGATTGGCGAAGGACCTTGCCGGCATCCCCGAAATTCTCGAAGGGTACGGGCTGACCGGTTCGGCAGATCTGCTGCTACGGGTGGTGGCCGTTGATGCCGAGGATCTTTTCCGCATCAACGGAAAAATCCTGGCGTGCGACGGCGTGGACCGTACGGACACAGCCTTGGCCATGAGGGAAATGATTCCGTTCAGGGTCCAGCCGCTGCTGGACCGCGGCCAAGGCTAGCAAGTGCAGTACCACCGGGGGCTATAGGCTGTTACACGTTGAAACAAGTGCGGCGGGCCTGGCGGTCCCAGCAATCAGGCGGATACCCCCGATCTCGCCGGAAAGGCTCCATCTTGAGCAGTCCCCAGGAACCGTACCAGCCCGGCGCCCCTGACTCCGGCCCGACTCCACCTCCCGCACACCCCTCCCCCCAGGATCCTGCGTACGACACACAGGGAGGCTACACTCCGCCGCTATACAGGCAGTCTGCGCCACCGCCGCCCTTCGGACTTCCCGGACAGGAGCCTCCACGCAAAAGCCGCAAGGGCCTCTATGTTGTCCTCGGCATTGTGGGTGCCGGCATTGTCCTGGTGACAGTAGGGGTGGTGGTCCTGCTCAACTTTGCCGGCGGTGCCACGGGCCAGGCGAAGGGACTCGCGGAAGACTTCACCGAGCTGGTCATCGACGGCAAGTCGGACGAAGCCTACGACTACCTCGATCCTGCCCTGCAGGAGCAACTCCCCCAGGAGGAATTCGTGGCGGGCATTGCAAGCCTGGAGATGGACGGCAGCTGTCGGCCGGAGTACAACCACGTCAGCGCCGCTACAGAGAACGGCACCAAGTCCGCGGACATTGCCGGGGTCATCACCTGCGGCAACACCACGATTGACCTTGAGTACCGGTTCGAAGGCGTTGACGAGCTGAAGATGATCAACATCAAGCTCTTGCCGCCCCAGTAGCCATCCCGCAAACTGGCTACGCAGACTGACCCGCACCACGTACCGGACGAAAGCGGCCCCGCACCAGTTGGTGCGGGGCCGTTTTCGCTTAGCTACCTGCGCTCTTCCGGGGTTCTTAGTGGTCCACGGCCTTCTCTGCGCCGATTCCCGTCAGGGAGCGGACTTCCATCTCAGCCTGCTTGGTAGTGTCTTCGAGCTTCTTGTCCAGGACGGTTCCCAGCCAGCCGAGCGCGAACGCGAGCGGGATGGAAACAATGCCAGGGTTACTGAGCGGGAAGAAGGCAAAGTTGGCGTCCTTGATCATGGAGGTCGCCGAACCGGAGACCACCGGGGAGAAGGTGATCAGGACAATTGCCGAGATCAGCCCGCCGTACATGCTCCAGAGTGCGCCCTGCGTGGTAAAGCGGCGCCAGAACAGCGAGTAGACAATGGTGGGCAGGTTGGCCGATGCCGCTACGGCGAAGGCGAGCGCCACCAGGAAGGCGACGTTTTGCCCGTTGGCGAAGATACCGCCGACGATGGCGAGCACGCCGATCACCACAACGGTGCGCCTGGCAACCTTGACCTCAGTGTCGGCGTCGGCCTTGTCCTTGGCAATGACGTTGGCGTAGATGTCGTGGGCAAACGATGCGGCGGCGGTGATGGTCAGCCCGGCCACCACGGCCAGGATGGTAGCGAATGCCACAGCCGAGATAAAGCCCAACAACAGCGGACCGCCCAGGAAGAACGCCAGCAGCGGAGCAGCGGAGTTGACGCCGCCCGGCGCCGCCTTGATGGTGTCTGCGCCTACCAATGCGGCGGCTCCGTAGCCCAGGACCAGGGTGAACAGGTAGAACAGGCCAATCAGCCAGATTGCCCAGACCACTGACTTGCGGGCTTCCTTGGCCGTGGGGACGGTGTAGAAGCGCATCAGCACGTGCGGCAGGGCTGCGGTACCAAGCACCAATGCCAGGGCAAGGGACATGAAATCAAGCTTGGAGGCGTCCGACTTGCCGTACTGCAGGCCGGGGTTCAGGACGGCAGGATTATTCGCCGTCTCCACAGCGCCGCCCAGCAGGGCGGAGAGGTTGAAGCCGTAGATTGCGAGCACCCAGAACGTCATGACGGCGGCTCCCGCGATCAGCAGGATGGCCTTGATGATCTGGACCCAGGTGGTGCCTTTCATGCCGCCGATGAGGACGTACATGATCATGAGGCCACCAACAACCGTGATGACCAGTGCCTGGCCTCCCCAGTCACTGATGCCAAGGAGCAGCGAAACGAGGCTGCCTGCACCGGCCATCTGGGCCAGGAGGTAAAAGAAGCAGACGGCCAGCGTCGAGATGGCCGCAGCGATGCGGACGGGGCGCTGCCGGAGCCGGAAGGAGAGCACGTCGGCCATGGTGAACTTGCCCGTGTTGCGCAGCAACTCAGCTACCAGCAGCAGGGCTACCAGCCAGGCCACCAGGAAGCCGATGGAGTACATGAAGCCGTCGTAACCGTTGATGGCGATGGCGCCGGTGATTCCCAGGAACGATGCTGCGGACAGATAGTCGCCGGCAATGGCGGTGCCGTTCTGCGATCCGGTAAAGGAGCGGCCTGCGGCGTAGTAGTCCGCTGCAGTTTTATTGTTGCGGCTGGCCCGGAACACGATGACCATGGTGACGGCCACGAACAGGCCGAAAATGCCCATGTTCAGCAGCGTCGTCTCCTGGAGGGCAGCGACGTCGATCTTAGCTGGGATGGCGATCATTTGTTTCCTCCACTCAGGCGGACGCCGTTTTTATCAAACTGGTGGCCCTCTATTCCCTGCCGGATCTCAGTTGCAATCGGATCGAGGCGGCGGTTCGAGTAACTGACATACCAGCTGGTGATAGCGAAGGTGGAGACAAATTGCAGCAGCCCCAGGATCAGGCCGATGTTGACGTTGCCCCACACCTTGATGGACATGAAGTCCACCGCGTAGTCAGCCAGCAGGACATACGCGAAATACCACAGCAGGAACACTATTGCCATGGGGAAAACAAAGCTGCGGTGACGTTTGCGCAGTTTCTGGAACTGCTCCGTCGACTGGACTTGCACGAAGTCCACGGACGCCGCAGCGTCCGGAGTAGGGGCATCGCTACCCATCGTTCCTCCTCATTGAGTGTTGCGTGAGTCGAAGCGGCGGGGGCTCCACGCCCATGGACCGCCAATGTGACTGCAATCACTGTGCCGTGTGAGGGAGGCAATATTCAGCAGGCTGCGGCTGGCCGTCGCCAAGCGGTCCCGGCGCTGCGGCGAGCGGCATGGCACCTGCTGATACCGGCGAACCAGGGCGGAAGCGCTGCGGCCATCACAGCATGCCGACTACGCTGTCCCCATGGCCGACTCCCCGCTGTTCACCGCCGCCGCCATCGCCCTGATCACCTTGGCGATTGCCGCCGTCGCCGGCATTGGGTTGAAAGTGCTGCGCTCGTTCCGTGACCTGGGCAGCGATGCCGAGCGGGCCACCTACAACACGCTGCACGCTGCGTCACGGGCAGGGCAACACCTCCGCACTGGCCTGCATCCGGCCGGCGCCGCGAAGGCCAGCCGGCAACTGCGGGCCCTGCTGGGCTGCGAGGCGCTGGCCATCACCGACGCCACCGGAGTGCTGGCATGGGACGGAGCGCACGACGAACTGCGGCCGCACCTCATGGAGTTGGCAGAAGAAGTGCTCCGTGAGGGCCGGTCCGCCGTCCTGCAGCCCGGCGCCTGGGGGGATACAGCCGCGGCACCGGCACCCGCTGCGGTTGTCGCCCCGATCCGCGCCGGCTCCCGGGTGGTGGGGTGCGTGGCCGCATTCGCACCACAGGCCGGCGCGGGCCTGGCCCGGGCCACTGGAGAGGTGGCCGACTGGGTGGCCACCCAGGTGGAACTGGCCGAACTGGACGCGTCAAGGACCATGCTCATGGAAGCTGAAGTGCGGGCCCTCCGCGCCCAGATCAGCCCGCATTTCATTTACAACTCGCTGAACGCCATCGCCTCCTTCATCAATACGGATCCTGCCCGCGCCCGCGAACTGGTAGTGGAGTTTGCCGACTTCACCCGCTACTCGTTCCGCCGCCACGGCGACTTCACCACCCTCGCCGAAGAACTGCGCTGCATCGACCGCTACCTCCTCCTGGAGCGTGCCCGGTTTGGTGAGCGGGTCCAGGTGAGCCTGCAGGTGGCACCGGAGGTGCTCAGTACCGTGATTCCGTTCCTGAGCCTGCAGCCGCTGGTGGAGAATGCCGTACGGCATGGACTGGAGGCGAAGGAAGGGCCGGGCCACATCAGCATCAGCGCCCACGATTCGGGTGCTTTCGCGGAAGTCAGGATCGAGGACGACGGCGTGGGAATGGACCCGGAATACCTGCGGTCCCTGCTCGCCGGGCACAGCGACGGCGAGCATGTGGGGCTGCGCAACGTCGATGTGCGGCTCCGCCAGGTCTACGGCGATAACAACGGCCTGGTGATCGAGACGGCTCCCGGCGAAGGAACCCTTATCACCTTGCGCGTACCGAAGTCCCAGCCTGGTCATGACGCCTGATGCCGGCCCCTGATCCGGTTACTGTAGAGGGATGATCAATGTCCTCGTCGCAGATGACGAGTTGCCCGCCGTCGAAGACCTTGCCTTCCTGCTGGGAAGGGATGACCGGGTGGGCACCATCCACCGCGCGTCCTCCGGAAGCGAGGCCCTGCGCCTCCTCGCCACCCACTCCCCCGATGCGGTGTTCCTGGACATCCACATGCCAGCTGTCTCCGGCCTGGACATCGCCCGCGCCATTTCCCGCCGTGCCAGGCCGCCCCTGGTGGTTTTTGTCACCGCCGACGAGGACTGCGCCCTGGAGGCGTTTGAACTGGCCGCCATCGACTACCTGCTCAAGCCGCTCCGAGCGGAACGGCTCACCCGGACCATTGGCAGGATCGCTGAACTGCTGCGCGAAGGCGGCACTCCCGCCGTCGAAATGATCACCGTGGACCAGGGCGGCACCACCCGGATGATCCGGCGTGATGACATCATGTATGTCCAGGCGCAGGGAGATTACGCCCGGTTGCACACGGCCGAATCAAGCTACCTGGTCCGTGTTCCGCTGGCTGACCTGGAACAGCAATGGGCCGACGCCGGGTTCATTCGGACGCACCGCTCCTATCTGGTGTCCCTCAAGCACGTCAGCCAGATCCGGCTTTCCGCGGACGGCCCGCACGTCACGGTGGCCGGCGCCGGGGTGCCCATCAGCCGCCGGCACCTGCCCATCGTGCGCGAAAAACTGGAAACCACCCGTGTCCGGCCCCAGCCATGACCCGCGTCAGGGTGGTCGCCCCGCAATCAGCGGCACGGACGACGCCGGAACTCCATGACGGAGCCGAGCAAAGCGAGGTAGGGCAACTGTTCGTCCGCTCGCTCATCCGTTCGCAGCTCCGGCTGGCCATGGTAGTGGCCATCGGCTTCCTGGTGATCCTGGGCGGCTTCCCGGCACTGCTTGCCTTTGTGCCGGGGCTTGCCGGAACCACCATTGCAGGCATCCCGTTCGACTGGCTGCTGCTGGGGATGGGCCTGTACCCCGTTATAGCGCTCAGCGCCTGGCTGTTTATCCGGGCAGCCAACCGGAATGAATCCCGGTACCGCGACCTCGCTGAGAACCGTTGATGGTGCCTCCATGAACCCGGCCGTTGCCATTGCCGCCTTCGCCGCGGTTTCCCTCGCTACAGCAGTCATTGGCTTCTACGGGCTCCGCATCTCCAGGACCACCGGCGACTTCTATGTTGCGTCCAGGACCGTGCGGCCCTGGTGGAACGCTTCAGCCATCGGTGGCGAGTACCTTTCCGCTGCCAGCTTTCTGGGCGTGGCCGGGCTGATCCTGCTCTCCGGGACTGACGCCCTGTGGTTCCCTATTGGCTATACCGCGGGATACCTGATGCTGCTGCTCTTCGTGGCCGCCCCGCTGCGCCGCTCCGGCGCCTACACCATCCCGGACTTCACCGAAGCCAGGCTGGACTCCCGGCTGGTGCGGCGGGTGACGAGTGCCGTCGTCGTGGTGGTTGGCTGGCTCTACATCGTGCCGCAACTGCACGGCGCCGCCCTGACCATCCGGGCCACCACGGGGCTTCCGTCATGGGTGGGCCCAGTGGCCGTCGTCGTGGTGGTCTGCCTGACGGTGGTGGCAGGCGGGATGCGCTCCATCACCTTCGTCCAGGCCTTCCAGTACTGGCTGAAGCTGACCGCTCTTGCCGTTCCTGTTATTTTTATTCTCCTGGTCCTGGCCGGCAACGGGACCGAGCCGGTAGCGCCTGCTACGGTCAACCCCACAGGGCAGCCACCGGGCGGGCTGTACCAGAATGTCTCGCTGCTGGTGGCCCTGCTCTTCGGGACGCTCGGCCTGCCTCACGTCCTGGTGCGCTTTTACACCAACCCTGACGGCCAGTCAGCACGCAGGACCACCTTGATCGTGCTGGGCCTGCTGTCCTTCTTCTACCTTTTCCCGACGGCACTGGGCCTGGCGGCCCGCATGTTCGCGCCCGAGCTTGCCCGCACGGGCCGCGCGGACGCCGTCGTCCTCCTGATGCCGGGCCACCTGGTGGGCGGTGTCGCCGGGGAGGTGCTGTCCGCCCTGGTGGTGGCCGGCGCCTTCGCCGCGTTCCTGTCCACCACCTCAGGGCTGGTGGTGTCGTTGGCCGGGGTGATCAGCCAGGACGTACTGGGCGGCAGCGTCCGCGGCTTCCGACTGGCCGCGGTGCTCTCTGCCCTGGTGCCGCTCGGTTTTGCCTTCCTCACCGATTCCCTGGCACTGGCCGGCAGCGTGGGGATGGTGTTCGCGTTTACGGCGTCAACCGTCTGTCCTGTCCTGCTGTTGGGGATTTGGTGGCGGGGGCTCACCGACACGGGGGCCATCAGCGGAATGCTGACAGGTGGCCTGCTGTGCGGCGGGGCGATGGTGGCCGGCGCCCTCCTGGAGGCGTCTTCAACGCCGGTGTGGCTGGCGCAGCCGGCCGCCTGGACGGTACCCGCGGCCTTTGCGGTGATGGTGTTGGTCTCCCGTGCCACCAAAAGCCGGGTACCGCGGACCCTTACCCGGGTGATGACCCGGCTGCACACTCCGGAACGCCCGCTGGCCACTAAGCGCTGAATCGCGGTAAGCCCACGGCCGATGTGACACTGGTACACCGAGGGTTGTGGGTGCACAATGGCGGCATGTCCATCTCCGGTGCAAGCCCTCCCGACGGCGTCCCGAACCATCCGTCCCCTGCCCGGGCACAGCTGTTGGCAACCGAGCACTGGGGCCTCCTCGCCTCGCGGAGCACAGCACAGGCCGAGGTACTGACGCGGATCAGCATGTTCCTGATGTTTACCTCCGCGAGTCTGGTCAGCCTTGCCCTGGTGGGGCAGGCAACAGGCTTCACCGGACCGTTTCTGGTGCTGGCAGTCATTGTGCTGGTGGTGGACGCCGCTATGGGCCTGCTGACCCAGCTGCGTGTGGTCAATGTGGCGCTGGAGGACCTGATGTACGTCCTGGCCATGAACCGTTTGCGGGCAGCGTACGTGGACCTGGACCCGGGCGTGGCACAGTACTTGATGGCATCATCGCATGATGACCAGGCCGGGGCGGGGCAGACCTATGATTTCCTGGAAAGCCGGAGCAGCTTCAGCCATGTGGCGGGCAGCAGCATGATCTTCATGGCTGGCGCCAACTCGGCATTGCTTGCCATCCTGACCGGTGTCCTGATCACTGCAACCCGCGCCCCGATGGTCTTGGCCGTTGCTGTCGGGACAGTCTGCGGGGCGGCCTTCCTGGCGTTTTCCATTTACAAGGGTTACCGCCGCTATGCCGACGTGTGGGCACGGCATACACCTGTCTCGCCAAGCCCTGCATAAGCGGGCCTGTCAGTCGATGGCAGCCATCAGTTCAACGACCCGGTCCAGGAATGCATCGACCTGGGTTTCCTCATATCCGTCGGCGCCAGTGGCCGGGCGGAACACGGCCCGCCGGATACTGTCTACACTTAAAGGCTTGTCCTCTTCGAGGTAGCCGATAAGTTCGCGGCACAGGTTGTCGACGTCGGTGGTGTTGTAGCTGCGTGCCTTGGAATTTGAGGGCCTGCGGAAACGCTCCCCGTCCGGGCGGTGCAGCCGGCCACGGAGAATTCCGGAGAGCTCGCCAATGTTTCGCAGCCAGGCTTCCTCGCCGCTGGCGGCAATCAGTTCGTCCCGTTCGCGCCTGGCAAAGGCATCCTCGAGGCGGTCCAGGGCCGCATCAACCACTGCCGCCGAATACCCGCCTTTGACGGGATCGAAGGCCACAGAACGCACCTCGGTGCTGGTCACAGCGTTCTCGGCCGCATCAGGGGTTTCGAGCGAAACCCGGGCACGCTGCAGGAACTGATCCACTTGGCTGGCGTTGTAGCCATATTCAGTACGTGGCACACGCTGAAAGGACGCGGAAACCTGCCGTTGACTACTCACTGTTGATTTCATTCCTTCTTCGCTTCCCGGCCCAAACCGGTGGGAATCATTCTAGATGGTTGGCCGGTGATCATCAGGCACCGGTCAGAACAAAGAGGACATAGGCTACCGGCGAGGCGAAAACTATTGAATCCAACCGGTCCATCACGCCACCATGGCCCGGCAGGATGCTGCTCATGTCCTTAACGCCCAGTTCGCGTTTAACCATTGATTCGGCAAGGTCGCCTGCCGTGGCCGCCGCCACCATGCCCACCGCCAGGATGATGCCCATCCACCAAGGCCGGTCGAGCAGGAAGATGGTTGCCAGGATGCCCACCCCCACGGCTCCGGCGACTGAGCCGGCAAATCCTTCCCAGGATTTCTTGGGACTGATCTTCGGCGCCATGGGATGTTTGCCGAAAGAGGCGCCCAGGAGGTAGCCGAAGGTATCGTTGGCCACCACCAACAGCAGGAGCACCACAATCTGCCAGGCACCGTGCGGGATCTCGCCGCCGGGCCAGAACCCCATAGCTGCCGGGCCGTCCGTGGAGTGGAGCGGCAGCGAGGCAAAGCCGATCAGGAAAGGAATCCAGCCAAGGGCAAAAACCCCGGCGAAAATGCTCTTGGCCGATCCCACAGGGCTTTCGATGGACCGCCACAGCAAAAGGGCTACGCAGCTCAGCAGCATGGCAAAGAGCAGACTTTCCAACCCACCGAAGTAGGCAGCAAAAGGCATGGCCACGGTACCGGTCATTACCGGAACGATCGGCATGCGGGTGCCATTGGCTTCCAGGGCACGGAACACTTCCCAGACTCCCAGGATGGCAAACCCGGCAGTTACCGCCACAAAACCCAGCGGCAGGAACAGCAGCCCACCCAGAACCCCAAAGAGCATCAGGAGCCCGACGCCGATCGCCGCCGGAAGGTCCCGACCGGCCTTGGGAGTCGGGTTGACGCGGGGTGGCCTCGTTCGTAGCCGCGAGGGCTGCCCCGGCCCCTGATCTGGCTGATTCATCAGACCTCGAGCAGCTCGGCTTCTTTGCGCTTGAGGAGCTCGTCAATTCCGTCGACGTGGGACTTGGTCAAGGCATCCAGCTCCTTTTCCGCACGCGTGCCCTCATCCTCGCCGGCCTCGCCGTCCTTGACCAGGCGGTCGAGGGTTTCCTTCGCCTTGCGGCGGACGCTGCGGATGGAAATCTTGGCGTCCTCACCCTTGGACTTGACGATCTTGACGTACTCCTTGCGGCGTTCCTGGGTCAGTTCAGGGATGGTCACCCGGATGACGTTGCCGTCGTTGGACGGGTTGGCGCCCACCTCGGAGTCGCTCAGGGCACGCTCGATGTCCCGCAGTGCGGTCTTATCGAAGGGCGTGATCAGGATGGTCCGGGCGTCAGGGATGGCGAAGGAGGCCAGCTGCTGCAGCGGCGTCGGCGAGCCGTAATAGTCCACCAGCACCTTGTTGTACAGGCCCGGGTTGGCGCGGCCGGTGCGGATCGAGGCGAAGTCTTCCTTGGCTACCTCAACGGCCTTGTCCATTTTGTCCTCGGCTTCGAGCAAGGTTTCTTCGATCACGGTTTCTCCTCTAGAAATGGGCGGAACTTCCTGAATTTATCCTAGCCGGTGCTAAGGGGTCACCAAGGTGCCCAGCTCTTCGCCCAGGATGGCGCGGGTGACGTTTCCTTCGCCTTCCATGCCAAAGACCACCATGGAGAGGTTGTTGTCCTTGCACATGGTCATCGCCGTCTGGTCCATCACCCGGATGTCCCGGCGCAGCGCCTCGTCGTAGCTGAGGACGTCCAGCTTCTGGGCGCTGGGGTCCTTTTTGGGGTCGGCGGTGTAGACGCCGTCCACTCCGCTCTTGGCCATCAGCACGACGTCGGCATGAACCTCGAGCGCGCGCTGCGCGGCCACGGTGTCGGTGGAGAAGTAGGGAAGCCCAGCGCCTGCGCCGAAGATCACGACGCGGCCCTTTTCCATGTGGCGGATGGCGCGGCGGGGGATGTAGGCCTCGGCCACCTGGCCCATGGTGATGGCGCTCTGGACACGGGTTTCAACGCCGGCCTGCTCCAGGAAGTCCTGCAGCGCCAGGCAGTTCATTACCGTTCCCAGCATGCCCATGTAGTCGGCTCGCGAGCGGTCCATGCCGCTTTGGGACAGTTCGGCACCGCGGAAGAAGTTTCCGCCGCCCACCACGATGGCAACTTCCACATCCGGCACGGCGGCCGCAATCTGCTTGGCGGTGGCCCGGACGGTTTCGGGATCGACACCGAGCTTTCCCCCGCCGAAGACCTCGCCAGACAGCTTGAGCAGGACGCGGCGCCTGCTCTTCTCAGGTTGGGTTGCAGTGTTGTCGGCTTCCATGATGCCTTCCGGTTGATGAACTCTGAAAAGATTATCCTGAGCGCGGCCTAAAGGTCCCACCGGGAGTCCGGACCGGAGGCCGCCGCGCATGCAAAAGGGGCAGCCACCGAAGTGGCCGCCCCCCTGCGGAGAGAACTAGGAGCCTACGCGGAACCGTGCGAAGGCGGTGGCCTTCACGCCGGCCTCGGAGAGGACCTGTGCTACTGACTTCTTGGCATCCTTGGCGAATGCCTGGTCAAGGAGAACCTCGCCCTTGTAGAAGCCCGTCACGCGGCCTTCAACGATCTTGGTGAGGGCAGCCTCGGGCTTGCCTTCAGCCTTGGCGGTCTCCTCGGCGATGCGGCGCTCGGACTCAACCAGTTCGGCCGGAACATCTTCGCGGCTGAGGTAGTTGGGCGCCATGGCTGCGACGTGGACGGCGACGTCGTGTGCTGCGGTGGCCGCGGCTTCGCCTTCTCCGTCTACGGCGAGCAGAACGCCGACCTGGGCCGGGAGGTCCTTGGACGTCTTGTGCAGGTACGCGTCAACCGTTGCACCCTCGATGCGGGCGATGCGGCGGACAACAACCTTTTCGCCGAGGACTGCACCTTCTTCGATGACGACCTCGGAAAGCGGCTTGCCGTCAACGTCGGTGGCCAGCAGCGCCTCGAGATCGGCAGCGCCGGACTCGATGGCAACGGCCAGGACCTTGTCGGCCAGCTGGATGAACTTGTCGGCCTTGGCAACGAAGTCGGTCTCGCAGTTGACCTCTACCATTACGCCAACACCGGCTTCAACCTTGGCAGCAACCAGGCCTTCAGCCGTGGAACGGCCTTCGCGCTTGGTGGCACCCTTGAGGCCCTTGATGCGAATGATCTCGATGGCCTTCTCAGCGTCGCCGTTGGCTTCGTCGAGAGCCTTCTTGACATCCATCATGCCAGCGCCGGTGCGCTCGCGCAGTGCCTTGATGTCTGCGGCAGTGTAGTTCGCCATGTGAACCCCTCTGTCTAGAAATTTATGGTGTGTACGGACTGACAGGACGGCAGCTCACCAGGTGAGCGGCCATCCTGTCAGTGACCCGGGGACTGCGGACAGGCCCGGGAAAACCCGATTGAGTTGTTACTTGGCGCTTTCGGCGGGAGCCTCGGCAGCAGCCGGTGCTTCAGCTTCAGCTTCTGCGGCCGGTGCTGCAGCCTCTTCTGCCGGGGCAGCCTCTTCAGTCTTGGTGCCTTCGAGGAGTTCGCGCTCCCACTCGGCCAACGGCTCTTCCGGAGCCTCGGTGGTGCCGGTGGCGCGCTGGTTGCGGGCGATAAGGCCTTCGGCAACGGCGTCGGCAACAACGCGGGTGAGGAGGTTTACGGAGCGGATGGCGTCGTCGTTGCCCGGGATCGGGAAATCGACTTCGTCCGGATCGCAGTTGGTGTCCAGGATGGCAACAACGGGGATGTTCAGCTTCTTGGCCTCGTCAACTGCAAGGTGTTCCTTCTTGGTGTCCACGATCCAGAGCACGGAGGGTGCCTTGGTCAGGTTGCGGATACCGCCGAGGTTGCTCTCGAGCTTGGTGAGTTCGCGGCGAAGGAGCAGCAGTTCCTTCTTGGTGTAAGCCGAACCTGCGACGTCATCGAAGTCGATCTCTTCGAGTTCCTTCATGCGCTGGATACGCTTGGAAACCGTGGAGAAGTTGGTCAGCATGCCGCCGAGCCAACGCTGGTTGACGTAGGGCTGGCCGACGCGGGTGGCCTGCTCGGCGATGGATTCCTGGGCCTGCTTCTTGGTACCGACGAAGAGGACGGTGCCGCCGTGTGCAACGGTGGCCTTCACGAACTCGTAGGCACGGTCGATGTAGGACAGCGACTGCTGCAGGTCAATGATGTAGATGCCGTTGCGTTCCGTGAAGATGAATCGCTTCATCTTCGGGTTCCAACGACGGGTCTGGTGTCCAAAGTGGACGCCGCTGTCAAGCAGCTGGCGCATAGTTACGACGGGCATGCCGGCGCTCCTTCCGGCAGGTCATTCATGAGAGGGCCGATGGCCGCTCTTACCCTGCCAATAGTTGACGGTTATTTAGCCTTGCCCGGTTTGGGCGCAGCTCCTGGCATCCGTTGTGCTTCCCCTCAACACCGCAAGGCATTGACCGTAGGAGGCACAACCCTCCCCTGCCTGAACCCGGGGGCTTCATAGGAGGAGGTGTGGATACGCGTAGTCAGTTGCTGTTCCCCCACACCTCTGAATGAGACGTGCCGACACTTTTCAATGGAAGCTCCTGAAAACAGGACTTCATGAAAAACGTTGAGGGCACAGCAAACTGCTCCACCCAGTGTACTACAGCAGCCGCAGCCCGGAGGCCATGAGCCAGGCCGTGAACGGCGGCATGAACGGGCCGCGCCCATCGTCCTGAACCGGCAGGATATCCACATACGGGCAGGTCGGGGGTGACCGGGCCTTGCCAACCATCCAATGCTGGAACCATGATGTCCAGCCCGAAGGTCCTGCTCGCGGTATTGTCCGTCCTGGTACTGCCGGCGCTTGCCGCTTCGGCGCAGGCGGCCGTCCCGGCACCCAAGCCAGGTTGGGAATGGCCGCTCGGACCCAGGCCCACGGATCTCCGGAGCACCGTGCTCCGGGACTTTGATCCGCCGGCTAAGCCATGGCTCAGCGGCCACCGCGGAGTGGACCTCAAAACAGCGTCCGACGGCGCCACAATCACCTCCCCCGCGGCAGGCACGGTGAGCTTTGCGGGCACCGTGGTGGACCGTCCCGTTATTACCGTGGATCACGGGGGCGGGCTGAAGAGCAGTTTTGAACCGGTCTCCAGTTCCCTCGCCGTAGGCACCTCGGTAGCGGCAGGGGACACGATTGGCACCGTAGATTCCGGCCACTGCGCAGGCATTCCCTGCGTGCACTGGGGCGTCAGGCAGGCAGACGAATACATCAATCCTTTGGGATTCTTCGTTGACCTCCGGCCGTCCGTCCTGCTGCCGCCACTCAGAACCAGAACCGGATAGGGCCGATGCAGGAGCAGGCGTGACCGATCAGACGATGGCGGAGATACCCGTGATGGCCCGGCCTGTCACCAGGGTGTTGACCTCGTGCGTGCCCTCATACGAGTAGATGGCCTCGGCGTCCGAGAAGATCTTGGCCATCTCGAAGTCCGTCACAATGCCGTTTCCACCCAGCAGGCTCCTGCCGATTGCCACGCTCTCCCGCATGCGCGCAGTGGTGAAAGCCTTGGCCAGGGCGGACTGTTCATCCTTGGCCTGCCCTGCATCTTCAAGCTGGGACAGCCGCACCATCATGCCCATGGAGCTGACCGCGTTGCCCAGGATCTGGACAAGCTGGCTTTGGACCAGCTGGAAGGAGGCAAGGGGCCGGCCGAACTGGTGGCGCTCAACGGCGTAGCGGCGGGCTACGTCGAAAGCAGCCAGCTGCTGACCCACCGCCTGCCAGGCTACGGCCAGGCGGGTGACCTTGAGCACCTTGTTGGTGTCCCGGAAGCTGTTGGCGTGGGCCAGTTTGAAGAAGTCCGGCACCACCACGTTTTCGAGCGTGATGTCCGCATTCTGGACGGTGCGCAGGGAGATCTTGTTCTCGATCTTTGTGGCGGAGTAGCCGGGGAGCCTGGTGTCCACCAGGAAGCCCTTGACCTGGTTGTCGGCAATGTCGCGGGCGTAAATCACCACCCAGTCGGAGAAGGTGGCATTGCCGATCCAGCGCTTGGCGCCATTGAGCACCCAGTTGTCACCGTCCCGACGGGCGGTAGTGCGGGTACCGCCCGCCACGTCCGATCCGCCCAGGGGTTCGGTCAACCCAAAGGCACCGATTTTCTTCAGCGAGTAAATGTCCGGGAGCCAGGCTTCCTGCTGCTCCTGCGATGCCAATGCCTCGATGGAGCCGGTGAAGAGGCCATCATGAACGCCCAAAAAAGTCGCGATCGAGGTATCTGCTCGGGTGGTCTCCGCGTGCACCAGCCCGGCAAAAAGGTTCGAATGGCCCTGGCGCCGGACGGGGCTGACCAGGTCGATGTCGGCCAGCTTCGGGATCAGCTCGAACGGGAACTCCGCACGGTTCCAGTAATCCACGGCAATGGGCTTGACCTCACGGGCCAGGAATTCACGGATTTCGGCAAGCCTGTCGCGTTCCTTCTCGCTGAGCAGCTGCTCGAAGGCGAAAAAATCGCCGTCCGCGTAGGGAAGGTTGTTGATGTCGGGAGCGGACTTGGACATGGCGTTCCTCCACAGGGATCAGCACTGACCGGAAAAACCCGGAACGGCAAGAGGTATGTTACTGACCAGTAACATACCTCACGCCGGAGAAAAAGGAAAGGAACCCGGGCAGATGGTGCTCTGCCCGGATTCCCTGTAGGTACTGGAATATTCCTCGGTTTACTGCTGTAGGGCTACTCGGACTTGAACCGAGGACCTTAGGATTATGAGTCCCGCGCTCTAACCAGCTGAGCTATAGCCCCTCCGCCCCATCCGGACCGCACCTCGCGGCCCGCCTGCGTCAGGGGCAAAAACACTCTAGCAAACGGGACGGCCACCTCAGACCACCTTGTCTTCGAAGCCGGCTCCGCGGTAGAGGTCTTCGAACGTCTGCAGCGTGGAGTCGATACTGTGCGGTTCCACCATGGCCCGGCTCGCCTTGCCCATTGCTGCCCTTTCCGCATCCGGCAGCTTAAGGATGCTGGTGATCCTGGCGGCAAGATCGACGCTGTCCATCGGTGTAAAGAGGTAGCCGTTCTCGCCGTCCCTGACCAGGTGCGGCAAGGCCATGGCGTTGGCCAGCACAACAGGGGTGGAAGCGGACATGGCCTCCAAGGTGACCAGGGACTGGAGCTCCGCGGTACCAGGCATGCAGAACAGATCGGCCTTGATGTAGGCCTCCCTGAGCTCTTCGTCACTGGCCAGTCCCAGGAACTTCACCCGGTCCTGAAGGTTCAGTCGCGTCACCAGGCTTTCGAGGGCAGGCCGGACCTCCCCGCCGCCGACGATCTCGAGGTGGACGTTGAGCTCCGCCGGCGTTGCCGCCACTGCCTTGATCAGCACATCCACGTGCTTCTCCTCGGCGAGCCGGCCGGCAAAGAGCACAGTGGGGTGCGGGTGGGGCTCGATCTCTTCGCCTGGGCGCAGCTCATACGCAGCGGAGTCTATGCCGTTGGACAGGGGCAGGACCTTAGCCAGGAAAGCGTGGTCGTGCATTGCCTTGGCTGCGAGCGGCGTGGGCGTGGTGATGACGTCCGCCTGCCCCATGACCCGTCCCATGTCCCGCCAGGAAACTTTGCCCACAATGTTCTTGAACCACTGCGGAAACGGCAGGAACGGGTTCAGGTTCTCCGGCATGAAGTGGTTGGTGGCCACCACGCGGACGCCACGCCTCACGGCTTCGTAGAGGACCTGTTCGCCGATCATGTAGTGGCTCTGGATGTGCACCACGTCAGGATTGATGCGGTCGAACAGCAGGCTGATGTCCTTCTTGATCTCCCAGGGCAGGCAGAGCCGGAAGTACTCGTGGGTGAAGGCTTTGTGTGAGCGGAGCCGATGGACGGTGGCCTCGGAGCGGAACTCGCTGAAGGCCTTACCCCGGTCTGCACGGCCGGCCAGGACGTGGACATCGTGGCCCCGGGATGTCATTCCCTTGGCCAGGCGGTAGCCGAACTGGGCGGCGCCATTGACGTGGGGCGGGTAGGTGTCCGCTGCGATCAGGATGGTCAGGGGGCGTTGGTTAGCGGGCGTCGTCACGTGAAGTGCTCCTGGTGGTCAGGGCGCCGGGGCTGATGCGCCCGCCGCCCATTGGCCGTTGGCGTGGTTCGCCGGGCCGCTGATGAAGTATCGGCTAATGGCTCGGACTGCCGGCGGTTTTCCGCGCTTCTTTCTTGCGCTTGGTAACCTCGGGATGGTGCCTTGACAGTGCGATCACCCCAACGATAGCAATGAAGGCCGCTGTGGCCATGGCAATCGCCAGCACGGCGTGGACATCCGGGCGCAGCTCGCCCAGGATAGTAATGCCGATGGCGATGCCCACAATCGGGTCAATGACTGTAAGCCCAGCGATCACCAGGTCCGGCGGCCCGCCCGAATAGGCACTTTGGACAAACCACGAACCCAGGATGCCGGCAGCAATAATGGCCACCACGCTGTACCACTGCACGTTCGCCAGGAACAGTCCGTTGGGGTCCAGCAGGTGTTTGCCGATGATCCTGGTCAGCACGGCTACAAATCCGAAAAGCACACCCGCCCCCAGAATGTAAATGAAGGCGCTCATCCGCTGCTTGAAAACCACGGCGAGCGAACCGAAGACGCCAACAGCCAGGACCAGCAGCAGCACGATCGTCAGCTCGTTCTCGGCGTTGACATGGTGGTTTTCCTGCGTCGCGTTCACGGCCAGCAACACAAAGAGTGCCGAGCCGGTAACGCAGGCCGAGATGGCGACCACCGTGGCCCGGTTGATCGTGATGCCCTGGTCCTTGGCGTTCACCACGGTGGTGATCACCAGGGCGATCGCACCGATGGGCTGTACCACGGTCAGCGGCGCCGAGACGAGGGCGACGGCGTTCAAGGCCATGCCGACGGCCAACAACAGGAGACCGAAGACCCACCGCGGGTTACGAAGGAGCCGCAGGAATCCAGCGGAATTAAGTGCCAGGCCTCCCGTATCCGCTTTGACGGCACTCCCCTGGCGCTGGGCACCGAACGCGAGGCAGAACGCACCCAGGACGGCAAGTACGACGGCGAGCCACACCATCAGTTGGTACCGGCCCCGGGGTGCCGCGCGGGACGGGCGGCACGGAGCTGCCGTCCCTTCCGCAGGATTGCCCAGAAGTAGTTGTAGGCCGCAATCCAGTGGCCCACCAGGCCAAGCCCCAGGACGATCCAGGCGGCGATGTACAGGCCGCCGGCCGCCGCTGTATCCAGATTGGACAACAGCAGCAGGGGCGTCCCTACGAGCAGGAGCGCGGTACGGACTTTCCCCACCGCGCTGACCGGAAGATCGGGATGGCCGTGGAAGTAGGAAAGCGTCATGACCAGCAGGACGGCGTCCGGGACAAGGAGCGCCAGAAGGTAGAGCCAGTGGACCACACCTGCGGCCACCAGGGTGCCTGCCACCGTGATCATGGCAAGCCGGTCCGCCAGGGGGTCCAACACACGGCCCAGCTTGGAGGCCTGGTCGAAGCGCCGTGCAATGTAGCCGTCCACCCAATCGGTCCCGGCCATGATCACCAGCACAATCATCCCCAGTCCATAGTCCTGCCGTGCCAGAATCAGCCACATAAAGAGCGGGACGCCCATGAAACGAAGGACTGTGAGGAAATTGGGCACGGTGAAGACCAGGTCATGATCAACCTGGTCGTAGCCCGGACGAGCGCCGGCACCGATGAATCTCATCACTCCCCCATTATTCATAGCTGTTGCCGCACGTTGTTACAGGCGGTTGTTGGTGCGTTGTTGCCCGTACCGGTTACTGGCCCCTGACAAGCCTGCGGAGCAGGACGACCAGCACTGTGCCCGAGGCCGCCAGGGCCAGCAGTGGCTTCCAGCGGCGGTTCACGGTTTCGGAGCCGCCCAGGTTCCGGACGCTCCCGGCAAGGAGTTCCTTACTGTCCTGCAGCCGCTGCTGCCCGGATTTGAGCTGCAGGCTGGCGGCGTCCTTGACAACACCGACCTGGGTCTTGACGTCAAGTTCCTCGCCGAGATCGTCGCGGAGGTCGCTGAGGTGGTTACGGCGCAGCGAGAGCCTGCGATGCAATTCGGCCTCGCTTGCCGGGGGAGGCTCCTTCTCCTGGGCGGCTGCCGTGGCTTCCTTTTCGGCTTTTTCCTTGGCTGCGGCCTCTTTCTTGGCGGCCTTGGCGGCTTTTGCCGCGGGGCTCTTGGGATCCAGGACGGCGGCGTTGAACGCCGAACCCTCCTTGGCTACGCCGAGGTCGTGTTTGATGCCCCGGATGGTCTCCTCCGGCATCAGCGGCATCGCCTTCTTGAACTTGGCCACCCCCACGAGGCCCGCGATTCCGGCCACGACCAGGAAGAACGCTGAAACCAGCAGTGCGGCGAGCCAGGCCGGCATGAGGACGGCGAGCCCCATGATGGCAGCCACCACCAGCGCAATAACCAGCAGTCCGACGAAAACCAGCGCCCCGCCAAGGAAGGCCCCGGCAGTTCCGAGCTGAACGCCCTTTCGCTTTAGTTCTACTTTGGCGAAGGCAATTTCATCATTGAGCTGGCGGGGTGCCAGCCTGAAGATCAGCCGCAGGGTCGCGGGCAGCGCAGTAAAACGCAGTCCCTGGCCTGTGCGCCCGGTGTGACGTCCGCTCATCGGTACCGCCTAACTGGATCCATCGTTGTTTCAGCCTCCGCAGGTGCCGGGCTCGTGCCGGTGCACAGTCCCGCCCACAAAACTATCATTCAGCGTCCGCTGGCTTTTCGCGAGGGTTGTCAACGGCGCGCCTGCCACCTGCCGGATCGTGCGGCCCCGCCACCAGGAGCAACTCATCTAGGATGGGTCCGGCATACCCCCTTCGACGCGGCAGCAGGCGATCCATGATGAACATCTTCAAGCGCAGGCAGCCTGCGACGGCCCGGCAAACCCCTTCCAGGAAGCCGCACCGCAACCCGCGCGGCCTGTTCCTCGGCGCAGTCCTGGGTGGCATCGCCGGTTTCTTCGTCGGAAGGCTTGCAGGCAGCCCAGGCTACGGGATCATCCTTGGCGCCCTGGTCGGCTCGGCCTTGCTGTACCGGCTCAACCCCGGACCGTGGAGCAGGGACTGACGCCGCAGTCCGCACACTCTCGCTGTGAGGTGTGGGTCTTGCTGGGGGTATGGGCTGCGACGGTAAAATAGAAGGGTGCCCAACCGGCAGGAACATCCGCCGCATCCGGCCGCGTGGCAGCGCTGTGATGACCATATTCTGCCTCTGTGGTGGGATCGGCTTTGCGCCCAAACCAGCCCGCAGTCAGCG
Source organism: Pseudarthrobacter sp. TRD_SC_9 (assembly GCF_055361265.1). Lineage (NCBI taxonomy): Bacteria > Bacillati > Actinomycetota > Actinomycetes > Micrococcales > Micrococcaceae > Pseudarthrobacter > Pseudarthrobacter sp. TRD_SC_9. Next base: position 1,447,224 of record NZ_CM143956.1, on the reverse strand, counting down.
GCCCTGTTCGCCGGCGGGCTTTTCACGGAGGACCGGCGCCGTCCCATCGCACAATGGTATAACCCGGCTTTCAAAGCGGCCCTGCTGGTTGCCCCCGAAACCACACCCGAATGGCCTGTGCAGCGCTTCGCCATCTTCTACGCGCCGCCGGATTCCGGGTTCGTCCGGGTGCATTCCGAACTCCACGAGTGGTATCCCCGGGAGCCACGGAAGCCGCCCACCGAATACGGGGCCTTCGCTGCCGCCGTCATCGAGGCGGAATGCTTCCTCCAGGTGGAAATGGACTTTGTGTAGCGGAACAGCGACAGGCTATGAGAGAACACGACTAACTGGTCAATAAAAAACCCCGCTTCCAGGAACGGAAGCGGGGTTTTTGCGCTGGCTCCTCCTGCTGGACTTGAACCAGCAACCCTTCGATTAACAGTCGAATGCTCTGCCAATTGAGCTAAGGAGGAATGAAGCAGGTATGACATTAGCAAAGGTTCTGCGGCTATGGGAAATCGGCGCAAACAAAGGCGGGTAGTACTCCCAGGCTACAAAAAAGTCCCCGTTCCGGAACCCGGAACGGGGACTGCACGCTCCTCCTGCTGGACTTGAACCAGCAACCCTTCGATTAACAGTCGAATGCTCTGCCAATTGAGCTAAGGAGGAATGAAGCGGATATAAGCCTAGCAAACACCCGACCAGGTACGAAATTGAACCAACATCCCAGGGGCGCGGCCCCTCCCGGGCATGCCGCTCCGGGCGCTCAGGCGTCCGAGCGGAGGGTCCGGCGCTCCATCTCAAGGATCATCAGCTCGCGGTTCAGCCGCTGGAACTCTTCAGGATGTGCCGCCGCATCAAGCCGCTGCAACTGCCCCATCTTGTCCGCTTTGACGCGGGTGATCTGCAGCTCGAACAGCCGCGCCAGGATATCGCGGCAGTACCGTTGCACGGCATCGGCATTGCTGGCGGGCAGAGGCACCACCGACAGCTCGGACACCAGCGGGCGCAGCGGCTCCGGGACTTCGTGCATCACCTGTTCCACCCACCGGGCGGGATCATGGATGATGCCTATCCCCGTGGCGCGCATGGCGTCATGGATGGCCTGGAAGACGGGGGTGGCGAACCGGGCAGCACTGAACCGTTCCCAGTTGCCGCCGCCCAGGACTGAGGGTTCCTGGAGGGCTACCTCAATGGCCTGCCGTTCCATGGACGCCACTGGGTCCCGTGGGTCAGGCCGGTGGAGGGAGGGAACGGCTCCCGACGGCGGCGCGTCGGCAACGCCGGGTGCGGTTCTCATTGGGCGCTGGCTGTGCTGGCCCGGGCCGTTGGTTGCTGCAGCGCCGGGCGACGCTGGAGTACCGGACGGTACCGGGGTGCCGGACCGTTTGATGGCAACTCCCACTGCACGGTTAACATCTTCCACCGCCATTCCCAGCCAGCCCGCCAGCTCGCGGGCGTAGGCGGGCCGCATACTGGCATCGCGGATCTGAGCCACCACCGGCGCTGCCTCCCGGAGGGCTGCCACCCTGCCTTCCACGGTGTCCAGGTTGTGCCGGCGAAGCGATGCCTTGATGGCAAACTCGAACAGCGGACGGCGGCTGTTGATGAGTTCCCGGACGGCCTCGTCCCCGCGGCTCAGCCTCAGGTCGCACGGATCGGCTCCGGAGGGTTCCACGGCCACGTACGTCTGGGCGACAAACCGCTGGTCCTCCTCGAAGGCGCGCAGCGCCGCCTTCTGGCCCGCGGCATCGCCGTCGAAGGTGAAGACCACCTCGCCGCCCGATCCATCATCTGAGAGCAGGCGGCGGGCTATCTTGATGTGTTCGGTGCCGAACGCGGTTCCACAGGTGGCTACCGCCGTCGTGATTCCCGCAAGGTGGCAGGCCATCACGTCCGTGTAGCCTTCCACCACCACCAGCTGGCGGTCCTTGGCAATGGTCCGCTTGGCGAGGTCGATCCCGTAAAGCACCTGGGATTTTTTGTAGAGGGCAGTTTCGGGGGTGTTCAGGTACTTGGGGCCCTGATCATCCTCGTAAAGCTTTCGCGCGCCGAAGCCGATAGTGTCCCCCGCGATATCCCTGATGGGCCAGATGAGGCGCCCCCGGAAGCGGTCGTAGATGCCCCTATTACCTTCGGAAAACATGCCGGTCAGCTTCAATTCCGCATCCGTGAACCCGCGCCCGCGAAGGTGTTTGAGCAGCGCGTCCCAGCCTTGCGGAGCATAGCCGACCCCGAACTGCTCGGCCGCAGCCCGGTCGAAACCACGGCCCTGCAGGAAATTGCGGCCCTCAGCGGCGCCGGCAGTGAGCAGCTGCGCGGAAAAAAACTCGGCAGCAATTTTATGGGCGTCCAGAAGCCGCTGGCGCCGGCCCACTTCCTCCCGGCTGGGGCCGCTGCCGCCATCCTCGTAGCGCAGCTCGTAACCGATCCGGGCGGCCAGCTTTTCCACCGCTTCGGAGAAGGACGAGTGGTCCTGCTTTTGGACGAAGGAGATGACGTCGCCGTCCTCGCCGCAGCCGAAGCAGTGGTAGCGGCCCACCTGGGGTCGCACGGTGAACGACGGCGAGCGTTCGTCGTGGAAGGGGCACAGGCCCTTGTACGTGCCCAGCCCGGCGCCCTTCAGCGTCACGTAGCCGTCAATGACTTCCTTGATGTCCGTCCGCTGGCGTACTTCTTCGATATCTTCGCGTTTGATCAGGCCGGCCACGTAGCCATCCTAGCTCTGCCTACAGGCACAAAAGCGCTCACCACAGGGAGGGCAGGCTGCCTACCAGGCGTTCGTACAGGGCCAGCGCAGAAGCGTCCGTGAGCGATGCCACCTGGTCGATGACAACGCGCAGGCGCGCGGAATCGTCCGGCGCGTCCCGCCAGTCTGCGGCAAACATCGGTTCCAGGTGCCTGTCCCCTGTTGCGCTCAAGGCAGTCACCAGCGCGTGCAGCACTTCACGCTGGCGCTCATAGATGGGCTGGCGGTGTTCGGTGGTCATCACGAAGGTGGTGGCCAGGCCCTTCATTACCGCGATCTCCATCACGGTCTCGTCCGGAACCATCAGTTCCGCGTTGTAACGCGTGAGGTTTTCCGGACCATACGCGGCGCGGGTGGTTTCCAGGGCGCTTTGACAGAACCTGCCGATCAGCTGGCTGGTCATGTTCTTGAGGGCGGCCATGGACTTGCGGCTGCCATCCGCCTCCGGAACCCAGACATCGGTTGCTTCCAATCGGGCCAGGGCGGCGTCAATGGCGTCTGGATCGTTGTGGGGCAGGTACCACTGCCGGGTGTAGCCCACTACCCGGGCGCGATGGTCCGGGTTGTCCATCCAGCGGAGCTGGAAATGCCCGGCCACGATCGCATCCTCGACGTCGTGCACTGAATAGGAGATGTCGTCCGCCAGGTCCATGACCTGGGCTTCCAGGCAGGTACGGCGCTCCGGGGCTCCCTCACGGATCCAGTTGAAAATCGGGAGGTCGTCCTCGTAGGCACCGAATTTGCTGGTGCGCTGGCCGTGAATCACCGGCGCTTCCAGGGCCGACCACGGGTACTTTGATGCCGCATCCAGGCTTGCCCGCGTGAGGTTAAGTCCGGCAGGCAGGCCCTGGGAGTCCAGCACCTTGGGTTCCAGGCGGGTCAGCAGCCGCAGCGTCTGGGCATTGCCTTCGAAGCCGCCGATTGCCTGCGCCATCTCATTCAGCGCCGACTCACCGTTGTGGCCGAAGGGCGGGTGCCCCAGGTCGTGGCTGAGGCAGGCGGTATCCACAACGTCCGGGTCGCAGCCGAGGGTCCGGCCCAGTTCCCGGCCTACCTGGGCAACTTCGAGGCTGTGCGTCAGCCGTGTCCGGACGAAGTCGTCCGTATCCGGCGCAACCACCTGGGTTTTGGCGCCGAGCCGGCGCAGGGCAGAGGAGTGCAGCACCCTGGCCCGGTCACGTTCGAAGTCGGAGCGGTAAGTGGTTTTGGCCGGTTCCTTGACCCAGCGTTCCGAATCGCGCGGTTCGTAGCCGGGCACTGCAGAACCCAGCAGCTGGCTGGACGTCCCCGCATCAGCCACCGGAAACGTCCAGTTCCGCGGCGGAGATGTCCCGTGACTGCTCGGAGTTCAGGGCGCGTGATTCCAGCCAGTCCTTGGGCAGAGCGGGCTTCTTGGGAGAGCCTGCCCGGCCACGGGGGCCTTCGGCGTCAACCCCCGGATAGGGCGATTCGAGGTCCAGTTGATCCAGTGTTCCGCGGAGCACCTCGAGGCTGCTCACCAGGGCCAGCTTTGTGCGGAGCTCGCTGCCCACCACATAGCCTTTGAAATACCAGGCCATATGTTTGCGGATTTCACGCAGTGCCTTGCCCTCGTCACCGAAGGTTTCCACCATGAGTTCCGCATGCCGGTAGACACTCTCCGCCACCTTCGCGAGATCGGGCTTGTAGCGGGTATCGCTGCCTTCGAACGCCGCCTGGAGATCGCCAAAGAGCCACGGGCGTCCCTGGCAGCCGCGGCCCACCACCACACCGTCAACTCCGGTCTCGCGGACCATCCGGACGGCGTCTTCAGCGGACCAGATATCGCCGTTGCCGAGTACCGGAATGTCCGGCAGGGCTTCGCGGAGGCGCGCAATCGCGGACCAGTCGGCCTGCCCTGAATAGAACTGTGCGGCTGTGCGGCCATGCAGGGCGACGGCGGCCACACCGGCATCGCGGGCAATCCGGCCGGCGTCGAGGTAGGTGAGGTGGTCGTCGTCGATGCCCTTGCGCATCTTGACGGTGAGCGGAACGTTCCCCTTGCCGGCTTCCTTCACGGCGGTCTGCACGATCGATGTGAAGAGGTCTATCTTCCAGGGCAGCGCCGAGCCGCCGCCGCGCCGGGTCACCTTGGGTACGGGGCAGCCGAAGTTGAGGTCGATGTGGTCTGCACGGTCTTCCTCCACCAGCATGCGCACCGCGGCTCCTACTGTCACCGGGTCCACGCCGTAAAGCTGGACGGAGCGGACCGCCTCATCCTCGTCATGGGAAATGATCCGCAGTGATTCCGGGGTCCGCTCCACCAGGGCGCGAGAGGTCACCATCTCGGCAACGTACATGCCGCCGCCGTATTCACGGCACAAACGACGAAAGGCTGAGTTGGTAATGCCGGCCATGGGCGCCAGGATCACCGGGGTGTCCACGGTGATGGGGCCGAGCTTAAGGGGCGGGAGTTCCAGCTTGGGGGCGGGAGGGGTTGCTACAACAGTCACCTGTCCATTGTTGCAAAGCCGGGCAAATCGGGCAGCCCGTCACTCCCGGCGGTCGGCCCGGCGGCCTCGGCGCGGTGACTGTTCCGTCTCCTGACCGGAGCCGGCAGCGGCGGCCAACGATCCGGCGTCGTTAATTCCCGGGGGAAGTGGCCTTTCCGTTACCGACGCCGTTCCCGCTGACGTTCCCGATGGGGACGACGGGCTGGAGGACGGGGCGGAAAGTCCGGTGCCGGCGCCGGTGGCCTTGACCACCAGGACGGCAATCAGCGTGGTGACCGGAATGGCCAGCACCAGCCCGACCGAACCCACCAGGGTCCGGATCACTTCTTCGGAAAGCTCGGCACTGGTGAGGGTCTCCCCCAACGGGCGGTCGTACAGCATCACGATGATCAGTACCGGCAAAGCGGCACCGGCGTAGGCAAAAGCGATGGTATAGACCGTGGACGCGATGTGGTCCCTGCCGATCCGCATGGCGGAAGTGAAGAGCTTGCGGGCGCTGGTGTCCGGGGCCAGCTCATACAGCTCCCAGACGGCCGAGGACTGGGTGATGGTGACGTCATTGAGCACGCCCAATCCTGAAATGATCAGTCCGCACAGGATGATGCCAGAAATGGAGATATTGCCGGAAATGTTGATCAGCGTGGTGGCATCATGACTGCCGACGCCGACCAGGTTGGCGGCATCGGTGGCCCAGGCGGCCAGTAATGCCGTGATCAGCAGGCCGAAGATGGTTCCCAGCAGCGCCGTGGACGTTCTGGCGGAGAACCCGTGCGCAAAGTACAGAACCCCGATCATGATCACCGTGGATCCGACGAGAGCCAACAACAGCGGCGGTTTCCCTTCTGCCAGGCCGGGGAGCATGAAACTCACCAGCACAAAGTAGGCACCCACCAGCCCCACCAGGGCCCTGAAGCCCCGCCACCGGGCCACCGCTATCACCACCACGGCGTAGAGGATGGCCAGGAAGACAATTGGCAGTGTCCTGACGAAGTCAACGAAGATATACGCCGGCGACCCCTGGGATTCGTTGACCCCGTGGGCGTTGGAAAGGTTCAGGTAGCGGATGTCGTCCCCGCCAGAAACCCCGCCTGATTTGGCCACGTCCGGGTTGATCACCACCTTGACCGGGCTGCCGCCGACGTCCGGCTGGGTGTAGGCGAACAGGCAGTCCGAGCCCTGTGGCCTGGGGGCAGCATTGGGGTCGGTGTTGGGCATCGTCTCGACGCACGGCTCGGTGGCCACGCGCTGAACCCTGCCGGTGTCGAAGGTCACCCCTGGCGCAGCCGAGTACGGGCTGGACAACGTCATACCCTCTTTGCTCCCGGACGGCCACAACATGGCCATCCCGGCCAGCGTCAGCAGGGCCAGCGGAATGAGGATCACGGCCAGGACAACGTTCGCCTTCCGCCGCACGGCCAGCGACCGGACAGTCGGTTCAAGGCCTTCGGCGTGGCCATGGCCGTGCGAGTGTCCTGCACCCATCAGTTGTTTGACCCCTTAACGCTTGACATTGGATGGTGACGGGTCAATCGGAGACGATCAGCGTTTCAGGCACCGCGAGCCGGGCCTTTCCACCTGCAAGCAAAGGTTCGACGGCGGCACGCGAGGCAGTCATCGAATCATCCAGTTCCAGCATCACCGGATGCTGGTAGGCGATCAGCGACAACAGGTCACGCACAGCTTCCGCAGCGTCCTCGGGATCAAGATCAGGCTCATGGCCGATGAAGACGTCCGTGGGCTGCCCGGTCCCTGGGGCTTCTTCCACGTGGCCGGCCTCTGCGTAGCTCACGGCAAAGGCACGGATCCGGCCCTTTTGGCTGGGGGCGACGGAACTTCCGAAGGCTGACTCGGGCCGCGCGCGCAGCACGATCGCGCCATGTGCTCCGGTGAGCTCGTCCAGGAACAGCTTCTGGACCTGCCCGATGCTCAACGCACCGGGAGAATCCCAGCCGTGGATGGAGCTGTAATACCGGCCCACTACATCAGTGAGTTCCACCGAACCGGTGGCCAGATCCATCACGACGTCGGAGCCGGCGTCTTCGTCGTTGGACAACCCTCCTGCGGCGTCACCGGAGGAGGGGAAGACCGGCAGGCGCAGGGCCGCCGCATCCACCACGACGAGGCGGGAACGCTGGATCGGCGTCAGCCCGAAAGCTTCAGCGAAGGCGGCGCCCGGCGTTCCCGGCTGCACCTTGGCCCGGAGCCGCGAAACACCCGACGGCGACTCCTGCGCTTCGCGGCGCAGCATGGTCAGCAGCGTGGCACCGATGCCGGCGCGGCGGTGGTCCCGCGCCACCTCGATGTAGGCCCACAGGCGCTCGGGGTGCAGGGATGCCTCATAGACGACGCCGGCCGCCACCGGGATACCGATACCGTCCACCACGTCCTCGGCCACGATGCAGCGGCGCCACGGGGAACCTGCCGAGCCGGACGAGGAGTCGGTGAGTGCCCCGCGAAACTGGCCCGCCTGGTGCGTTTCCGGGTCGCCCCAGATTTCCAGCAGCGCGAGATCATCGCCGTCGCGCCATTCACGGTATTCAATGGCCATTGCTCAGGCGCCGATCAGTCGTGCGGCCAGGTAGCCTTCCACCTTGTCCAGGGACACGCGTTCCTGCGCCATGGTGTCCCGTTCACGGATGGTGACGGCCTGGTCTTCGAGGGTGTCGAAGTCGACGGTGATGCAGAACGGCGTGCCGATCTCATCCTGACGGCGGTAGCGGCGACCGATGGCACCGGCGTCATCGAAGTCGATGTTCCAGTTTTTGCGTAGCTGGGCGCCCAAGGCCTTGGCCTTCGGAGAAAGGTCCTCGTTGCGGCTCAGCGGCAGGACAGCAGCCTTGACCGGAGCCAGCCGCGGGTCCAGCTTCAGGACGGTGCGGACGTCAACGCCGCCCTTGGCGTTGGGGGCCTCGTCCTCGGTGTACGCGTCAATGAGGAAGGCCATAAAGGAACGGGTCAGGCCGGCGGCCGGCTCGATCACGTACGGAACGTAGCGTTCATTGGTGGCTTGGTTGAAGTAGCTCAGGTCCGTGCCGGAGGCCTTCGCATGCGTGGAGAGGTCGAAGTCCGTGCGGTTGGCGATGCCTTCCAGCTCGCCCCACTCCGAGCCCTGGAAACCAAAACGGTATTCGATGTCCGTGGTGCCCTTGGAGTAGTGGCTCAGCTTCTCCAGCGGGTGCTCGAAGAAGCGGAGGTTTTCCTCCCGCAGGCCCAGCCCGGTGTACCAGGACATCCGCTCGTTCATCCAGTACTTGTGCCATTCTTCGTCCGTGCCGGGCTCGACGAAGAATTCCATTTCCATCTGCTCGAACTCGCGGGTGCGGAAAATGAAATTTCCGGGCGTGATCTCGTTGCGGAAGGACTTGCCGATCTGGCCGATGCCGAACGGCGGCTTCTTCCGGGCCGTGGTGAGGACGTTGTTGAAGTTTACGAAGATGCCCTGCGCGGTTTCCGGGCGCAGGTAGTGCATGCCTTCTTCGTTGGCGACCGGGCCAAGGAAGGTCTTGAGCAGTCCGGAGAACTCCTGGGGCTCGGTCCATTCACCGCGGGTACCGCAGTTGGCGCAGGCGATGTCCTTGAGCCCGTTCTCCGCGGGGCGGCCCTTCTTTTCCTCGTACTCTTCTTCGAGGTGGTCCGCGCGGTAGCGCTTGTGGCAGGAAAGGCATTCGACCAGCGGGTCGGAGAAGACCTCCACGTGGCCGGAGGCTTCCCAGACCTGACGGGGCAGGATCACCGAAGAATCCAGGCCGACTACGTCTTCGCGGCCACGGACCATGGACTGCCACCACTGGCGCTTGATGTTTTCCTTGAGCTCGGCACCAAGGGGCCCGTAATCCCAGGCAGAACGCGAGCCTCCGTAGATCTCACCGGCCTGGAACACAAAGCCCCTCCGCTTGGAGAGGGAAATGACCTGGTCGAGGACGGATTTTGCTGCCATGAGGAGACTCCGATTTCTACAGGGCCGCTGGGTGCGGTCCGTGGTTCTGGCCCCGGATCCGGCGAAATGCAGGCGGGGAGGTGCGTGGGACAAACTGCAGAAAACCTGCGTGTCTTAGCCTACCGGCCCACGGCGCCCGAAAGCTCCCCGTGGCCAGGGCAGTGTGGCGAGGATAATAGCGGCCAGCGTCAACAGGGTGCCGGCCACTGTGGCCGGTGCCACCACTGTTCCGGCAGTGGGAATGACCAGGTCAAGGGCCAGTGAACCGACCAGCTGACCGGCGATCATGCCCAGCCCGGTGAGCAGGACGCCCAGGCTGCGGACCAGCAGGGCACCCACCCCAATGAAGATGCATCCCATGGGACCGCCAAGGTAGTACCACCACTCCCCCGGCAGTGGATTGCCGGGGCCTGCGGTTGCGAGCTTTACCAGCCATGCGATCCAGAGCACCGCGGCTCCGGTGATGAAGTTGACCAGGGTGGCCGCCAGTGGGCTGCCGTAGTGCATGGTGGCCGTACCGTTCATCGCCTGCTGGAAACTCATCATGAAGCCGGCCAGCACCGGCAAAAGCAGCACCAGCAGAAGGGCAGCCAGCCCGCCTGCCTCCGGACCGCCGTCGGAAGTCGCTGCAGGACCTCCGGCGCCTACCGTCCCTAACCGCGGCGACACGGCCAGCAGCACGGCCGCAACCGTCAGGAAGCAGCCCAGGAGCCGGATCCGCGTGAGGCGTCTTCGGCCGGCCGGGCCGATCCCCATGCTGTCCACCAGGAGTCCGCTGACCGTTTGGCCGGTGACTGTCGCCACCGTGAACAGTGCCACTCCGATGATCCCGACCGTGAAGGACTGAGCAAAGACGAACAGCGCACCAATGGTGCCGGCCAGGACGTAGATGCGGGGAAAGGCCCGGTTCCGGATGGCCGGCAGGACGCGGGCCAGGCTTGCCCGGCCGGCCGGCAACGCGAAGGAAACCACCAGCATCAGCAACAGCCCCGTGCTGAAACTGACGACGGCGGCACCCATGCCATCGTTGAGCCGCACGCCCAACGCCCCGTTGATCCTGCCCTGGACAGGGATGGCGAGTCCGGCTGCAACTGCGAGCGGCAGACCGGCCAAGGCAGGGAGTGCACGCGCGGTCACGGGCGGGACCAGGTCTCGGGCATGATGGTTTGTATGGGCATGGATGAAGACACCAACGAAGTAAACACGACTGAAGAAATTCCTCTGCGGGACAATATGATCCGGCTTGGCCAACTGCTGAAGCTGGCTGACCTGGTGGAAGACGGCGTGGAAGCGGCCGAGCTGATAAAAAACGGGCTGGTGAAGGTCAACGGCGAGATCGATGAGCGGCGCGGCCGTCAGCTGCACGACGGCGATACCGTCACTGTCAACGGCCGGACGGTGCGTGTCACCGCTCCCGCCGCGGACTGACCCGTCATCCCGGCGGAGAAGGCACTGCCTCCCCTGCCGGGCCGCCGTCGTCAGGGTTTCAGGACCTCGTGTGTGAGGAACTCCGACACGTGGCCGATTTCCTGCTGGTTGATGCCGTGCCACATGCCGGTGTACAGCACTTTGGTGAGCTTTACGTGGTTCCGGACCCAGCCCATGGTGTATTCGATCTTGTCCGGCGTGATCACCGGATCCTGCTGGTCCCGGCCCCAGAATAATGGCACCCTTCCGTCCAGTTGGTCGTCGTGGAAGTCAGTATCCCCGCCTGCATTCACCACGAACCCGGAAAGTCCGACGACGGCGGCATAGTTTGTGGGCCGGAAGCGCAGCAGCGTGGTGGCCATGGCCATGCCCATCGAGAATCCGAGCAGGGTCACTGAGGGGTGGTTGCCCCTGACAGTATCCAGCCAGTCCTGCACGTGCTCTGTTGCCTTTTTCACTGCGTCTAACGAGTAGTCCACGTTGCCTGTCAACGGGAACCAGGTAAATCCTGCGCCCATGGCTATGGGCGCCCGCACTGAGGCGACGGCGAACCCGGCGGGAAGCATGTCCACGAGGCTCAGCAAGTCGTGTTCATTGGCACCATAACCGTGCAGCAGCACCAGCAGGGGCTTCCCTGCGCGGTCCGCCTCCGGCTGGGACCACACAACAACTGGATCAGGAAATACGTGGGCGTTTGTCATGGTTCCCATTCTTACAGTTACCCGCCGGTAACAACCTACGGTGGCGTAGCTTGAAGTGTAGAAGGCAGGATAGGGGCGTGAGTGATTTGGAAGCCATCCCAACCCATCCCTGGGGCCGCTACGTTGCCCTCGGGGATTCCTTTACGGAAGGGATCGGCGATCCCGACCCTTCCCGGCCCGGAGCGTATCGCGGCTGGGCCGATCGTGTGGCAGAGGAACTCAGCAGGGGCCATGAAGACTTCGCCTACGCAAACCTGGCTGTCCGCGGGCGCCTGCTGCAGCAGATTGTGGACCAGCAGCTGGCGCCCTGTCTCGCGCTGAAGCCGGATCTGGTGACGGTTTCTGCCGGCGGGAACGACCTCATCCGGCCCGGCGGCGATCCTGACGCCCTGGCCGCGAAGCTGGACTCGGTGGTGCAAATCCTGGCCACGACCGGCGCCACCGTGGTCCTGTTCAATGGCCCCGACACCGGATCATCGGTGTTGAGCCGGGTCCGCAGCAAGGTGGCGATTTATAACGAGAACCTGCGCACCGTCGCCGCGCGCCACGACGCAGTCATTGCCGATATGTGGTCACTGCGCCAGTTGGCCGATCCGCAGATGTGGGACGCCGACCGGCTGCACTTCTCCCCCTTGGGCCACCACACTATTGCGGCCATGGTGCTGGATTCGCTGAACGTCCAGCACTCGCTGGAGCCGCTGGCACCGAAGCCGCTGCCACCGCGCAGCTGGCGGGAAGCCCGTTCCAATGACCTCGTCTGGGCCAGGGAGTACTTTGTCCCATGGGTGGTCCGGAGGCTACGGAACCGTTCCTCCGGTGACGGCATCAGCGCAAAACGCCCGACGCCGGGCCCGGTCTTTGGTCCGGGTGTTCCCCTGGGTTCGGGGGAAGGCCCGAAGGGAACCGACGAGGTGGCTCACCGCTGAAAGGCTCCGGAATAGTTCTGCGGGACTAAACTGGGAGTACACCGATGAGAGGTCAGGCACCGTGAGTTCCCTGTTTTTCTGGATTATTATCCTGTCCATCCTGATCCCGTTCCTGATGCGCTGGTACCGGCGCTCCACCAAGGGCCGGAACGAGCGGTACTTCGGCGGGCCCGGCGCTCCCAGCGAATTCGGCGGCCCGGGCACCGGCACCGGCGCCCCCGGGCAGCCCCAGCACCGGGACGGCTACACGCAGCAGGACTACTTCGCAGGTCCCTACCGGCAGATCCAGCCCCGGCAGGACCTGCCGCCCATCATTCCCGCGTGGCAGGATGCGCCGGCGGCTGAACAGCTTCCCCCACAGCAGGCCACGCCCAATCCACGGGACTCCCAGCCGCCCGTTGCGCCGCCGACTCCCGCTGTTCCGTCCGCTCCACAGGGCTACCGCGCCCGGAAGCTGGCGGAGCTGGATGCGAAGTTCAGTGCCGGTGAACTGGCCATGGAGGACTACATGGCCCAGCGTGACGAAATCATGAAGGGCTAGCGGACCGTTCCTGCCGCCTTGGGCCTGGGCCGGCTTAGGCCGAGAGATGCTTCCGGAGCTCCCGGTCCAGCTGGCCAATCTCCGTCAGGAAGCCGTCATGCCCAATGGGCGCTGAAATGACATGCACCGGAACATCGCCAGGCAGCGCCCCGGCGAGTTCCTGGGACTGCGCCGGGAAATACAGCCGGTCGGAATCCACGGTGGCAATGAAGAATTTGGCAGTCACCCGCCGCAGGACATCCGGCAGGGCGCCCCTTCCCCGGCAGATATCGTGGCTCATCAAGGATTCGGTGATGACGATGTAGCTGTTAGCGTCGAACCGCTTAACCAGCTTCGTTCCCTGGTGGTCAAGGTAGCTTTCCACCTGGTAGCGGCCCCGCTCCCCCAACGCCTGCTGTTGCAGGGGAGATTCCGACTCCTGCGCCTCCCGCCCGAACCTGGTGTCAAGTTCCAGTGCCGAACGGTAAGTGATGTGGGCGATCCTGCGTGCCAGAGCCAACCCGGCTTCGGGCTGCGCACCGTTGTAGTAATCGCCGCCCCTGAAGTGCGGATCCTGGCGGATGGCAAGCGTCTGCGCCTGGGCAAAAGCGATCTGTTCGGCCGTGCTGGCCGCTCCGATGGAAATGACGCCGCAGCGCTGTACCCGCTGCGGGTACGTCACTGCCCATTCCAGGGCGCGGGCGCCTCCCATGGATCCGCCAATCACGGCGTACCAGGAATCGATCCCCAACTGGTCCGCCAACCGGGCTTCCGCCTCGGTGCTGTCACGCAGGGTTATCAACGGAAAGCGGGAACCCCAGGGTTTACCGTCCGGAGCAGGCGATGCGGGGCCCGTAGATCCGTAGCAACCGCCCACAATGTTGACCGACACAACGAAGAAACGGTCCGTATCAACCGGCGCCCCGGGACCGGCAAGCTGCTCCCACCAGCCTTCTTCGTCGCTGCCGCCCCGGGTGACGTGGGTGCTGCCGGTCAGGGCATGCTCGATGAGGACGGCGTTGCTTCGGTCCTCATTGAGCCGGCCCCAGGTTTCGTAAGCCAGGATGACGTCCGGGAGGTGGCCTCCGCCTTCGAGGTCCAGCCCGCCGATGGAGTGGTAACGGAGGGTCCCGTCAAGCTGCCCGGCGGCGGGTGCTGCGCCGGCAGCGGCAGTGCGGGAGACGGTAATCGTCATGAGTGGAGCCTTTTCTTCGCGATTGCCTGGCGTCGGCTGACGTCAGGCCAGGTCTTCACCCGGGGCACCCCGCCGCGAAGGAGGGTTGCCGGCCAGCAAGCCGGGGCTGTTGCTGGCACTCATGACCTGCCACGATTGTACGAAACGCGGCAGCAAAAAGGCGAAGCGTATGACGTTTTTGACGTACGCTCCGCCTTTCCGCTGCGGGAACTCAGGCTTCCTTGGCTGCCCTGAAGCCGGACTCAAGGTCCGCGAGGATGTCGTCGATGTGCTCCAGGCCCACCGAAAGCCTGACCAGTCCAGGGGTCACCCCGGCTACGGCCTGCTGCTCCGGGGAAAGCTGGCTGTGGGTTGTCGATGCCGGATGGATCACCAGGGAGCGTACGTCGCCGATGTTTGCCACGTGGGAGTGCAGCTCCAGCGCATCAACAAAGGCCTTGCCTGCCTCGGCCCCACCGGCAAGGTTGAAGGCGACGATTGCGCCGGTTCCGCGCGGACCGTATTTCTGCCCGCGCTCGAACCACGGGCTGGACGGCAGCCCGGCATAGGCGACCGATTCGACGTCGGACCTCGCCTCCAGCCAGTTCGCCACGGCGGTGGCGTTGGCGACATGGCGTTCCACGCGCAGGCTCAGCGTCTCCAGCCCCTGGGCAATGAGGAAGGCGTTGAACGGAGCCACAGCGGAACCGAGGTCGCGGAGTAATTGGACGCGGGCCTTGAGGATGTAGGAGAGGTTGGCGCCGAGGATGCCGTTGACGCCGAGATCACGGGCGTACACCAGGCCGTTGTAGCTGGGGTCCGGGGTGTTGAATCCGGGGAAGCGTTCAGGATCCTTGCTGAAGTCGAAGTTCCCGGAATCGACGATGACGCCGGCGATTGCTGTGCCGTGCCCGCCGAGGTATTTGGTGGCGGAATGCACCACGATGTCGGCGCCCCATTCGATGGGACGGATCAGGTAGGGCGTGGAGAGGGTGTTGTCCACGATGAGCGGAACCCCGGCGGCATGCGCCACTGCAGCGACACCTTCGATGTCCAACACGTCCTGGCGGGGATTGGACACAACCTCACCGAAGAAGAGCTTGGTGTTGTCCTGGACGGCGTCGCGCCACTGGTCCAGGTTGTCCGGATCCTCTACGAACGTCACGGAGATGCCGAAGCGCTTGAGCGTGTGCGCCAGGAGGTTGTAAGTGCCGCCGTAGAGGCTGGGACTGGCCACGACGTGATCGCCGGCCTCGGCGACGTTGAGGATGGCAAAGGTTTCCGCCGCCTGGCCGGAACTCAGCAGCAAGGCGCCAAGACCGCCTTCCAGGCTGGCGATACGCTGTTCGACCGCGTCCTGGGTGGGGTTTCCGATCCGGGTGTAAATGGGTGCAAGCTCGCTGAGGGCAAAGCGGTTGGCCGCGCTCTCGGCGGACGGGAAGACGAACGAGGTGGTCTGGTAGATGGGCAGTGCCCTGGCGCCGGTTGCGGCGTCCGGCTCCTGGCCTGCGTGGATCTGGCGGGTTTCGAAGGACCATGCATTGGACATTGAAGCTCCTGGAGAATGCCCGGTCCCCTCATGGGCCGGGGCGCGCTTGCCGCCCGGCGGTTGCCGGACAGCCCGGTCTTCACCCGGGGCACCCCACCGCGGATGGAGGGTTGCCGGCCAGCAAGCCGGGGCAAAACGCTGGCACTCATGACCTGGACCCAGTGTAGGAAGCAGGCAGTGGGATGACCAGAATTGTGACGAACTTTCTCCCAATGCCAGATTCAGGAGGAGCAAGCAGCTAAGGCTACCCTTAGCTGAGAGGCGGATCACAAAGTGCCAAGATGAAGGCATGCGCATGGATCACGTCTCTTACGCCTGTGAACACGATGGCCTCGCTGCCACCACCGAACGCATCTCCGCTGCACTGGGGGTCGACGCTGTGAAGGGCGGAGTCCACCCCCGCTTTGGCACCCGGAACATGATTTTTCCGCTGGCCGGCCACAAGTACCTTGAAGTAGTGGAAGTGCTTGACCACCCTGCGTCAGACAAGGCCCCCTTTGGCCAGGCGGTCCGCGCCCGCTCCGCCGCCGGCGGCGGCTGGATGGGCTGGTGCGTCGAAGTGGAGGATCTGACTCCTTTTGAGGCCAGGCTCGGCCGCTCGGCCGTAAACGGCAACCGCAAGTTTCCGGATGGCCGCGAACTCGTGTGGAAGCAGATCGGAATCCTGGGGCTCATTGCCGATCCTCAGGTGCCGTACCTGCTCAAGTGGGAGGGTGATCCCGGCCTGCACCCGTCCAACGCGTACGAGAGCGGCGTCAAGATGTCCAGCCTCACCATCGCCGGTTCCGCCGAACGCGTCACCGAGTGGCTGGGCGAACCGGTGGAGAAGCCCCTTGAGGACGTTTCCGTCGACTGGATGGCACCGCACGGTACCCCCGGTATCCTGTCTGTCACGTTCGAAACAGCATCCGGCGCCGTGACCATCTGATCATTTCCAATGCTTCGGCCGCCTGTTGCGGGTGCCAATGATGCCACCCGCAACCGGCGGCCGAATTCGTTTAACGGCAGAGTCAATAACTCAGCCGAGCCCGATCGCGCTCCCCATCAGACTGAACCCGACGAACGCCACGATGTCCAGCAGGGCATGGGCGACAATCAGCGGCATCACCCGCCCGGTCCTGGTGTATAGCCAGGCGAATATCATGCCCATCACCACATTGCCAATGAACGGCCCGAAGCCCTGGTAGAGATGGTAGCTGCCGCGCAGCACGGAGCTCAGCAGGATGGCCACCGGCACG
Source organism: Pseudarthrobacter sp. TRD_SC_9 (assembly GCF_055361265.1). NCBI lineage: Bacteria > Bacillati > Actinomycetota > Actinomycetes > Micrococcales > Micrococcaceae > Pseudarthrobacter > Pseudarthrobacter sp. TRD_SC_9. The sequence continues at coordinate 1,430,549 of NZ_CM143956.1, read as the reverse complement.
CTCCAGCCGAACCGGCCGAACCGCTCCAGGAGGTACGCCACCACAATGACCTCTTCAACAAGCGCGTGCCTGAGAGCAGACAGGATCAGAACGGGAACGGTCCACCAGTAGGCGTCCAGCGCGCTGGGGATGATGGCCGTGGTGATTCCCAGCGCCCTGCCCGCGGCATACAGGCCCAGCGAAGGGATCCCGATCAGCGCAGCGAGGCCGGCGCCCTGCAGGAGATCCCGCCACGGCCTGGTGGCGTCCATGCCGAGCCGGCGGAATACCGACGGCGGATTGCCTTTCTCCAGCCCCGGAATCGGCTGGGCAGACATGCCCGGGGCAGTTCTTGAGACAGCGCCCGGGGCCAGGCCCGCAACAGATCCCTGCCGCTCGGAGCTCAGGAAGAACAGCACCAGCGCCACCGGCACCAGCGCGAAGATGATGTCCAGCAGCTGGTAGGTCAGGTCAAAGTATTCCCGGCTGCTTTGCGAACGGTTCAGGGTGGAGGTTCCCTCCGCCAAGGGAGCCCGGCTCACCTTGTCCATTAACTGGACCACTGAATACACGGCTGACTGGCCCAGCGAGAGGCCAAGGACAATCCAGACTTCAAACCGCAACCGACGGCGGGACGTAACCAGCATGTTCCCATCTTGCCTGTTCTTTCCGGCAGTTCGCTGAAGGAGCTTTATGCCGGGGGCGTGGGTGCGCCAGGAGAGGCGGGTCAGTCCTCCTCCGAGTCGGTGGGAGCCAGGATCACCTCGGTGCCCCCGGCCTCAAAGGCTTCCTTGTCCCTGGCGGATATCCCGGCATCGGTGATCAATCGTCGGAATTCGTAGCCGGCCATGGTAGCGAACGCCCTCTTCCTCACCTTCGAGGAATCGGCCAGGACGTAGGAAACTGACGCACGCCTGGCCATCAGGGCATTGACGGAGGCTTCGCCCTCGTCAGTGATGGTGGGCCCGAACTCCGGATCGATGCCGTTGACTCCAACGAAGGCAATATCCAGCGCTACCTTCTCCATGATGATGTCCGTGTATGGCCCCACCAGCTCGTAGGAGCGGGGGTTGAGGATGCCGCCGGTGACCATGATCTTGATGTTGGGCCGGACGGCCAGCTGCGAGGCGATGTTGATGGCATTGGTGACCACTGTCAGCGTTGCCCGCTGGGAGGTGGTATTTAAGTCCGGCCGGGTGGCAAGTACCTGCGCCAGGGCAGTACTGGTGGTTCCGCCGCTCAGTCCGATCACTGCGCCGGGCTTGATCAGTGCGGAAGCTGCAAGGGCGATCTGGTGTTTGGCTTGGGCGTGGTCGTCCCTGTTGTACCGGCCAGGAAGGTCATAGGACACCACTCCCGTGGTTGCCCCACCCCTGGTGCGACTGAGGAGCCGCTGCTTGGCCAGGCTGTCCAGGTCGCGGCGCGCTGTTGCCGGCGAGACCCCGAGGCGCGTGACAATGTCCTCTACGTCCACCTGGCCTGATTCGGCCAGGAGATCCAGGATTGCGGTGAGTCTTTCGGTGCGTGTCATCACTACCTCCGGGTGTGGACTATGTGGTTTTCGCAAAGAGTGTTAACAAGCGTGCGGCCTCCGGCACCAATGCTTCCCGGCCTGCTTTTAAGTACGTCCGCGAGTCCACCACGTCCGGATGGCCGTCAAGGTAGTTCCGCACGGCGCGCGTGAAGAACCCGTTGAGGTGAGTGGATACATTAATTTTAGTCATGCCGGCCCGAATTGCTGCCACGAGCACGTCATCTGGCACTCCGGACGAGCCATGAAGCACCAGCGGAACCGCCGATGCGTCCCGCAGCCTGGCGATCAGGGCAAGGTCCAGTGTGGCGTTGCGGCGGGTCATTGCGTGCGAAGAGCCAACTGCTACGGCGAGCGCGTCCACACCGGTAGCTGCCACGAACTGTGCCGCTTCGGCCGGATCCGTCCGCACCCCGGGCGCGTGGGCGCCGTCCTTTCCGCCGATCGCGCCCAGCTCCGCCTCCACATAGACACCCCTGGCGTGGGCGTATTCCACGATGCGCCGGGTAGCGGCGACGTTTGCCGCATATGCCAGCCTGGCGCCGTCGTACATCACCGATCCGAACCCCAGCTCCACCGCCTGCACCGCCAGTTCTTCGGACTCTGCGTGATCCAGATGCACGGCCACGGGAACGGCCGCATCCCTGGCGACTGCCAGTGCTGCTGCAGCGAGAGGTTCAAGCCCGCCGTGATAAGCAACGCAGTTCTCCGAGACCTGCAGGATCAGCGGCAGGCCGGCCGCCTCTGCACCGGCTACCAAACCCTCCAGCGTTTCGAGGTGGATAATGTTGAACGCGCCTTGTCCGGTGCCACGGGCCGCAGCATCCTGGACCAGCTCACGGGTATTAACCAGTGTCATACGGTGTCCTTCCGGGACAGAATGAGCTGACTTTCAAAGTCCCGGTACGACGGCGATATCTCACCGGCGGCAGGCATCAGAACGGCGGCTGCGGACCAGGCCGTCGCTGCCCGGAGAAGTGCTTCAGCGTCGGTATTGCCGCCGGCCAGCAGGACGGCGGCAGCGGCCACGGCCGCGTCTCCGGCTCCTGTGGGGTTGCCGGTCAGGGGCTTGGGAAGCCGTGCCGTGAGGTACTGGCCAGGCATGGCTGCATCAAACAGGAGCATCCCCTGTTCCCCGGCGCTTGCCAGCACGCGCCGGGCGCCGAGGGCAAGGAGCCTCCGGGCGGCAGGGACGGGGTTTGTTTCTCCCGTAGCTTCAAGCAGTTCGTCGATGTTGGGCTTGAGGAGGTCCGCACCGGCTGCCGCAGCTGAGAGGATACCTGGCCCTGAGGTGTCGATGATGGCCGGAATCCCGGCCATTGCGGCCAGTGCCACGAGCGAAGCGTAGAAATCGGCAGGCGCCCCTGGTGGGAGGCTTCCGGAGCCCACCAGCACGCCGGGCGGATAACCGTCCTCACCGCTGAGGCCGGCCACGACGGCCTCTGCCAGCTTTCGCCAGTCCTCCGGCCGGAGCGGCCGGCCGGCTTCGTTGAAGATGGTGGTTTGCCCGCCCTCGGTGTCCACCAAGGCAACGCTGCGGCGCATTGGAACCTGCACCTGGACCAGACGGTGCGCAACTCCTGAACCGGCAATGTCCGCAGAGAATTCCGTGCCCGTGCTGCCACCGCAAGGCGCAATGGCCAGGACGTCGTTGCCCAGTTGGTGGGCCACCCTGGCGACGTTGATGCCTTTGCCTCCGGCGCGGCTCTGCGGCGCCTCCACACGGTGGCTTCCGCCGGGGACGATTCCCGCCGCGTGATAGGTAACGTCCACCGCGGGGTTCGGCGTCACGGTAATAATCCGATTCACTGACAGCCCCCTTTACGGCGCGCGCGCCCCGGGTCCGCCAGCAGCTTGCGGGCCTTCAGGGCGGCGCCGAGAAGCCCGGCGTCCTGGCCCAACCTGGCACGGAGGATCACCGGACGGCGATGGAAGTCCAACAACTCGTCCACGCGCTTCCGGACGGGTTCCAGGAGTTCCTCGCCGGCTTCAGCCAGACCGCCCCCGATCACCACTGCCTCGGTGCCGATGATGCTGACGCACTGGCAGATGGTGAACGCCAGCGCGTCCACGGCATCCGCCCAGATCCGGGCCGCCACAGCATCTCCGGAGCGTCCCCGCTCCAGCACGTCCCTGGCCCCGGGGACCGCTTCACCTGTTGCCGCCCGGTAGCGTCCGGCAATGCCGCCGGCGGAACCTACGGCTTCAAGGATGGTGCTGCCGGCACCGTCCGGATCCGGTACCAGGGCATGTCCCAGTTCCCCCGCGAAGCCGGCTGCAGTCACCAGGTGGCCAGCTGAGAAAACGGCCGCCGCGATACCGGTGCCCACCACCATGACCACAACGTCACCAAATTCCCGCGAGCCGCCGTAGCGGTGTTCCACGGCAGCGGCCGAACGGACATCATGATCAAAGGCCACCGGGACTCCCAGCCTGCGCCCCGCTTCTGCGGCGAACGGGTAGTTCCGCCAGCCCAGGTTGGCCGAATAGCTGCCAATGCCGGCCACTTCATCTACGATCCCCGGCACAACAACGCCCGCTGCCGCAATCGTGGTCGCCGGAAATTCGGCTGCCAAGTCCCCGGCCAGTTCCGCCAGCCGGTCCAGGATGGCGTCGGCCGGGCGGGCCGGATCGCGCGGGGTGGGAACCCGGCGCATCCCAAGGACGCTGCCGTCAGTATCGATAATGCCCGCTTTGAGATCCGTGCCGCCGACGTCGAACGCAAGCACCGCGGACTCTGCGGCTCCAAGGACCATGCCGCTTCCTAGGCTGAGGCGCCGAGGATGACAGAACGCGTCAGGTTGCGGGGCAGGTCCGGGTTCAGTCCACGGGCCCGGGCCCGGTCCAGGGTCACCTTATGGACACGGGCAAGCTCGGCCAGAGGGTGCTTGCCGGTGTTGATATACAGCGCTCCGGTGGCCGCCATGTCCTGGTCCAGGCCCTCCGGCTGTTCTCCGAAGAGCCAGGTAACCCGGCCCGGGCACGCTATGGATATGGGGCCATGGCGGTATTCCATGGCCGGGTAAGCTTCCGTCCAGTCCTGCACTGCTTCACGCATCTTCAGGCCAGCCTCATGGGCCAGGCCAACCGTCCAGCCACGGCCAAGGAAGGTGAACTGCCCGGCTTCCAGGAGCTCTGGCGGGGTGGGTTCAACGACGGCGGCACGGGCCTCGACCACCGCCTGGTCCAGATCCTCCCCCAGGCTGGCCAACAGGTAGGCAAGCGCCGAGGTGGCGAAGCGGGTCTGGACCACGGACTGCTCGTCCGCGTAAGGCAGTCCAATCACCGCGTCGGCGAGGCCGACGATGGGCGAGTGGAGGTCACCGATCAGGGCAATGGTGCGGACTTTCCCCTTGAGCGCGCCGAGGAGCTCAAGTACTTCCGTGGTGGTGCCGGAACGCGTAATGGCGATAACGGCGTCGTAAGTACGTGCCGGACTGTTGTTGTTCAGGAAGGCTTCAGAGGCAGCAAAGGCATCGGTCAGGCCCTTGCCGCTGGATTCACGCGCCCGGGCGTAGCTCTGGGCCATGAACCATGACGTGCCGCATCCCAGCACTGCCACGCGCTCGCCGTCCGCGGGCAGGAGCTCCTCGCGTGCCGCCTGGGCAATGGCACGCTGCCACATCTCGGGCTGGGAGGTGAGTTCCTCCTCCATGAATGCTCCTGGCGTGCCTTGCGTCATGAGAATGCTCCTTTAACGGCCGTAAGTGACGTCAGAATGAAACGTCAGTGACGTATTCTGACTGATACAAACAGTAAACGAGCAAGAACTATCTAACAAGAATCATGGCGAACATTTCCGAAAAGGGCAGCAGGCAGCTGCGGACGCCGAAGTGACGGCAACCCGGGGAACGAAAATGGCACCGGGTAGGCCCGGCAGCGGCTCAGCGCCTGGACTGGCTGCCGTGCAAGGGCGTACGGGCGCCGGCGCGCCATACCGCGCGGGTCAGTGGCATCCCCGGCCGGTAGGCAAGATGCGTGGCTGACGGCGCATTCAGCATCTGCAGGTCCGCCCGATGTCCCACGGCCAGCGAACCCACCGCGCGTACGCCATCAACGTCCTCACCCGTTTCCCGGTGCAGGGCCAGCGCGCCACCGTACGTGGCAGCGCGCACTGCTTCCGCTACCGACAGGCCCATCTGCAGCACCGCTGTGGTAACGCAGTAGGCCATGGAACTGGTGTAGGAAGTGCCCGGGTTGCAGTTGGAGGCCAGTGCCACCGGAACACCGGAATCGAGGAGACGCCGGGCGGGAGCCAAGGGCTGGCGGGTGGACAGGTCGCAGGCCGGGAGGCAGGTTGCTACCGTCCCGCGGCTGCCCCCTGACCAGCTGCCGGCGAGGGCATCGAAATCGGCGTCTGCCAGGTAGTTGACGTGATCCACGCTGGCAGCGGCGAACTCGACGGCCAACTGGACACCAGGCCCCTCGCCCAGCTGGTTGCCATGCACACGCAGGCCAAGTCCGGCAGACTTGCAGGCCTCAAGGACCCGCCGGGACTGCTCGGCGTCGAAGGCTCCGGTTTCGCAGAAGACATCAGCCCAGGAAACGTAGGGCCGGACGGCCTGCAGCATGGGACCGCAGACCAGGTCAACATAGTCCGCGGCGGAAATACCCTTGGGAACAAGGTGGGCGCCCAGGAACGTCACCTCGTCAACCACGGTGGACGCGATTCGGGCACTTCTGGCCTCGTGCTCGACATCCAGCCCATAGCCGGTCTTGGTTTCGATGTAGGTTGTGCCCAGCGAGGCTGCTTCCGCCACGCGGCCCAGCAGCAGGCGGGTCAGATCGAAGTCGGAAGTGGCCCTGGTGGCGCCCGTGGTCACCGCAATGCCGCCTGCGGTGTACTCCTCGCCGGCCATCCTGGCGGTAAATTCGGCGGTGCGGTCGCCGGCGAACACCAGGTGCGTGTGGGAGTCCACCCAGCCCGGAAGGACGGCGCGGCCGCCGGCGTCCACGGCCTCGTCTGCCGGCGGGGCAGTGGCTGCGGAACCGATCCAGGAAATGCGTTCGCCCTCAAACACCACCGCTGCGTCGTGGAGGATGCGGCCGTCGGCATCCTGGGTCATCAGTTCGCCGATGTTGGTGATCAGAGTGCTCATAGGGACATTCTTCAGCGTCGGATGGACAACCGGGCCGGATCCAGCAGTTGTGCCGTCCGGGATTCCGGACGCGCTTCCCTGCTGGAATCGCGGCCGAGGATCAGATCTGCCGCAAGTTCGGCGATTGCCGACGACGTCTGGAAGCCATAGCCCCCTTGGCCGGCCAACCAGAAAAAGCCGCGCGCCTCGGCGTCGAAGCCCACCACCGGTATCCCATCTGCAGGCGAGGTGCGCAGACCGGTCCAGGCGCGGCGAACAGTCCTGATCCCCAATGTGGTTGCCTGGTTAAGCCTGTTCACCACGCCGTCGACGTCCGCCGTCCGCGGCTGGGCATCCTCCGGACCGCTGGGCCGGGACTCCGCCGGGGAGATCAGCACACCGCCATCCTCCGGCCGGAAGTAGAAGGTGTCATCCGCCGCGGCAACCATTGGTGAGGCTGGAGCCAGGGGATTTTCGACGTCGACGATGGCCGCGGTGCGCCGGTACGGCTGCAGGCCCACCCGCTCCACACCACTGATAACGGCCAGTTCGTCAGCCCACGCTCCGGCAGCATTGACCATCACTGCGCCATGAAGTGCTTCCTGGCCGGCCCCGATCTGCCAACCGCTGCCGAGAGGCTGTGCAGAATGCACCGGGGCACCGGTGATGATCTCGGCTCCGGCGGCGATGGCGCGCTGCCGATGATCCTCGATGAGGAGGGGTGCATTACAGGCAAACGAACCCGAGTCGAAGCCGGCGGCCTCGAACCACTCCGGACGCAGGACCGGGCAGAGCGCCATGGCAGCCGGGTGGCTTATGGCTTCCATCTGGCCGCTGGCCCGGGCCGCTACGTCTGCCAGAGAACCGATCAGCATAAATCCACGCGGCGACAACACTTGGCCGGATTCCAGCTCGGTGTCCCGAGCTGCCATCAGTTCCAGGGTCCGGAGGGTTAGCTCCTGCACGACGTGCGGACCATAGCTGGGGATGAGCTGGCGGGCGGAGCGGGAGGACGAATGGTAAGCCAGCTCCTGTTCGGCCTCCACCACGGCAACAGAACACTCCCCCGCCAGGGCCGAAGCAAGAGAGAGTCCGGCAACGCCGCCGCCAACGATTACCACGTCATAGTTCGCCGCCATGGCACCATCCTTGCAGACCCAGGTGCGTGCCGCCGTCGAACTTTTTTAGGAGTCCTGCCCCGCGATCGCCGCACGGCTGGCAACAAAGGCCTGGACGCAGCGCTCCACGTCTTCCGCGCTGTGGGCTGCGGACAACTGGACACGGATGCGGGCGGCATCCTTCGGGACCACCGGATAGCTGAAGGCGGTGACGAAGACGCCGTCGCCCAGCATGTGGTCAGCAACCCTGGCCGCCATCACGGCATCGCCGAACATCACCGGGATGATGGCGTGCTCGCCATCAAGCAGCTCAAAACCTTCCTCAACCATCCTGCTGCGGAAGAGGGCCGCATTCTCGAAGAGGCGGCTGCGCAACTCCCCTGAGTTCTCCACCATGTCCAGGGCCGTCAGGGTCGCCGCGACGATCGAGGGCGCCAACGAGTTGGAGAACAGGTACGGCCGGGCCTTTTGGCGCAGCATGGCGACGATGGCGCTGCGGCCCGAGACGTAGCCGCCCGACGCTCCGCCCAGGGCCTTACCGAACGTGCCGGTGTAGATGTCCACCCGATCGGAGACTCCCGCGTGTTCCGGAGTGCCGGCGCCGGTGGAGCCCATGAAGCCTACGGCGTGCGAGTCGTCCACCATGACCAGGGCGCCGTACTTGTCAGCGAGGTCACAGATCGCTTCCAGCGGGGCCAGGTAGCCGTCCATGGAGAAAACGCCGTCCGTGACAATGATCGTGCGGCGGGCCGGGTTGGCCCCGCCGGTTGCCTCGATTAACCGTGCCTCAAGCTCGGCCATGTCCCGGTTGGCGTAGCGGTAGCGGCTGGCCTTGCATAGCCGGATGCCGTCGATAATCGACGCATGGTTCAGGGCATCGGAAATGATGGCGTCCTCCGGGCCGAAGAGTGATTCGAAGACTCCCCCGTTGGCGTCGAAGCAGCTTGAAAAAAGGATGGTGTCCTCGGTGCCCAGGAATCGGGAGACCCTTGCTTCCAGTGCCAGGTGCAGGTCCTGGGTCCCGCAGATGAAGCGGACCGAGGCCATCCCGAAGCCTCGCGAGTCCAGGGCTTCCTTGGCCGCCGCGATGATCTCCGGGTGGTCGGCCAGGCCCAGATAGTTGTTGGCACAGAAGTTAAGTACCGGGCGGGCCGGGGCGCCGAGCTGTCCGGCGCTGATGTGGCCGGCCTGGGGTGAATCAATGTGGCGCTCGGTCTTGAACAGGCCGGCAGTGCGCAGGCCAGCCAGCTCTTCCTCGAGCTCATCCTTCAGTGACGTGTACATGGTGCTCCTTAGAGTTCGGTCCAGTCGAGGACAACTTTGCCGCCGGTGCCGGCCCGGGCGATGTCAAAGCCCCGTTCCCATTCCGTGGCGGAAAGCTTGTCCGTCACCACTGCCGAGATCGTGGCGTGCAGGGCGGGGTTGGAGGACAGCATGGCGCTCATGGCATACCAGGTCTCGAACATTTCCCGGCCGTAGATGCCCTTGAGGGTCAGCATGTGGGTGACCACCTTGCCCCAGTCGATGTCTATGGACTGGCTGGGCAGGCCCAGCATGGCGATGCGTCCCCCGTGGTTCATATTGTCGATCATCTCAGGCAGCGCCGTGGGGTGGCCGGACATTTCCAGGCCGATGTCGAAACCCTCGCGCATACCCAGCGCCTGCTGCGCTTCCTTGACCCTCGTGGTGGAAACGTCGATGGCAAGGTCCGCGCCGAGACTGCGGGCCAGCTGCAGGCGGGGTGCGGAGACGTCGGTGATGGCGATCTTCCGCGCCCCCGCATGGCGGGCTACGGCGATGGCCATCAGCCCGATGGGCCCGGCTCCGGTGATGAGCACGTCCTCGCCCACCAGGGGGAAACTCAGCGCAGTGTGGACAGCATTGCCGAAGGGATCGAAGATGGCACCGAGTTCGGGGGTGACCGAGGCATCCTGGTGGACCCAGACGTTGGTCTCCGGAATCACCACGAACTCGGCGAAGGCTCCGTCACGCTGCACGCCCACTGATACCGTATGGATACACATCTGGCGACGCCCTGCCCGGCAGTTCCGGCAGATCCCGCAGACAATATGGCCTTCCCCGGATACCTGGTCGCCCACTTTGACGTCGCGGACGTCCGCACCTACCTCCACCACTTCGCCGTAAAATTCATGGCCGGCGATCAACGGAGCTTCGATGATGCCTTGCGCCCAGGCATCCCACGACTGGATGTGCAGGTCGGTGCCGCAAATGCCGGTGGTGATAACCCGGATCTTGACGTCGTCTGCCCCTGCTTCGGGTTCAGGACGGTCAACGAGTTCGAAGCCGGCGTGCGGGCCGGACTTGTAGAGAGCCTTCATGGGTTCCTAACGTGCAGGGGGGCAGCCGCTCTGCTGCCGTGGTGAGACCATTGAATCCCTGCTGAGCATTAAGCACAAACGAAATTTACTGAAGCAACGGTTTAGTATTTGCTAATGGAAATCTCCCAGCTGCAGATGCTTCGCGAACTCGGTGACCTGGGCAGTGTCAAGGCTGTAGCCGAAACCCTGATGGTGACGCCGTCGGCCGTTTCGCAGCAGTTGGCGCTGCTGCAGCGCTCAGTGGAGGTTCCCCTCACCCGCAAGGAAGGCAGGGTACTGGTCCTCACTGATGCCGGACGAGTGCTCGCCGAGGCGGGTGCCGCCGTCGTAAATGCCATGGCAGATGCGCGGGCAGCGATCGGCGCCTATCACGAATCCCCGGGAATGCCGGTCTCCATCAGCGCCTTCCACAGTGCGGGGCAGGCGCTTTTCGCGCCGCTTCTTGGCGTGCTTGGGACGCACGGGACCACCCCGGAACTGCGCCTTGCCGACGAGGACGTTGCACAGGAAGATTTCCCCGGACTGACCGCCCGCTACGACCTGGTGCTGGCCCACCGGCTCGACAACAGCCCGCCCTGGCCGGAAGAGAAGGTGACAGTGATCCCGCTGGCCGACGAACCGCTGGACGTGGCGCTCCCGGCCGGACACGCACTGTCTGACCGCCACATCCTGACGCCGGATGACGTCGTCGCGGAGCCCTGGGTAACCAGCCGCCCGGGCTACTCGCCCGCTGACGTGCTGGCCGCCGTCGTTGCCGTCAGCGGGCGGCCCGCGAAGGTGCTGCACCGGATCAACGATTACTCCACAGTCGCGGCGCTGGTGTCCGACGGCGGTGCCATAGGCCTGCTCCCCCGGTTCACTTCGCGCCGGGTGCTCGACGCGGGCGTAGTGCTGCGGCCGTTGACCGGGGTGAACGCGCTGCGGAAGATCGACGTGCTGTCCCGGCCCGAGACGCTGAAGCGCCAATCCGTCCTGACGGTCTGCGACGGGTTGCGGGCGGTAATGAGCGAACTGGCCGCGGCTGCCCGTTAAACCCAGGTAGCTCGCAGTTAACGTCGTCAAAGACTGCTTTGAGAGCGTTAAATGCGAGCTACTTGGGCTTGGGTAGCTAGACGGTGACGCCCAGCTTCTCCAGGATCAGCTCACGAACGCGTCCGGCGTCCGCCTGCCCGCGGGTAGCCTTCATCACGCCGCCCACGATCGCGCCGACAGCCTGCACCTTGCCGCCGCGGATCTTGTCCGCCACGTCTGGCTGGGAAGCCAGGACGGTATCGATTGCCTCAAGAAGGGGTCCGTCATCAGAGACAACCGCGAGGCCGCGCTTGTCGATGATGTCGGCCGGCGTGCCCTCACCGGCCAGGACGGCATCCAGGACCTCAACGGCCATCTTGTTGTTGATGCTGCCGGCTTCCACCAGCTTGCTGAGTTCCACGATCGTGGCAGGCTGGACGCCCAACTGGCCGGGATCAACGTCAGCTGCCTTTGCACGACCGACGATCTCACCCATCCACCACTTGCGTGCCACGGTGGCCGAAGCTCCGGCAGCAATTGTCTCTTCGATCTCGTCCATGACGCCGGCGTTCACCACATCGCGGAACTCCAGGTCCGAATAGCCCCAGTCGGCCTGCAGGCGCTTACGGCGCTCGGCCGGCGGCTCGGGAAGCGTTGCGCGGAGTTCCTCAACCCATTCGCGCGAAGCCACGACCGGCACCAGGTCCGGCTCCGGAAAGTAGCGGTAGTCGTCGGCGTCGGACTTGGGACGGCCGGACGTGGTGGTCCGGGTGTCCTCGTGCCAGTGCCGGGTTTCCTGGACAACCGGCTCGCCGGCATCCAGGACGGCGGCGTGCCGCTGGATTTCGTAACGGACAGCATGTTCGACGGCGCGCAGGGAGTTGACGTTCTTGGTTTCGGAGCGGATGCCGAACCGTTCCCGGCCGTGCGGACGCAGGGACACGTTGGCGTCGCAACGGACGTTGCCGCGCTCCATCCTGGCGTCGGAAACGCCAAGGTTCTTCACGATTTCCCGGACGGCCGCAACGTAGGCCTTGGCAAGTTCCGGAGCGCGGGACCCGGCCCCCTCGATGGGCTTGGTGACAATTTCCACCAGCGGCACACCTGAACGGTTGTAGTCCACCAGCGAATAGTCGGCGCCCTGGATGCGGCCGGCCGCCCCGCCCAAGTGGGTCAGCTTGCCGGCGTCCTCCTCCATGTGGGCCCGTTCGATTTCCACGCGGAAGACAGTGCCGTCGGAGAGCTCGATGTCCAGGTAGCCGTCGTAGGCAATCGGTTCGTCGTACTGGGACGTCTGGAAGTTCTTCGGGGTGTCCGGGTAGAAGTAGTTTTTCCGGGCGAAGCGGCAGCTCTCGGCGATCTTGCAGTTGAGCGCCAGGCCGATCTTGATAGAGGACTCGATGGCCGTCTTGTTCACCACTGGAAGGACACCGGGCAGGCCCAGGTCCACTTCATTGACGTTGGTGTTGGGCTCGTCGCCGAAGACGTTCGGCGCGGAGGAGAACATCTTGGTCTTGGTGTTCAGCTCCACGTGCACTTCAAAGCCCAGCACGGGATCGTACTTCGCCATGGCCTCTTCGAAGCTCAGGATTGCGTCAGTCATTTATTTTGCCTCCCGGCTTCCGATGAGGGTCTCGACAGGCTCGACCACCGAGGCGGCAGGCTCGTCGACGTTGGCGGGCAGCGAGGGGGCCCGATCCAGCAGCGGGCCTCCCCATTTGGCTTCAAGCAAGGATTCAAGGACAGCACCTACCCGGTAGAGTCGCGCGTCCTGGCGGGCCGGGGCCAGCAACTGGATGCCTACAGGCAGTCCGTCCTCGTCGGCCAGGCCACCAGGGAGGGAAAGTCCGGGAACGCCGGCCAGGTTGGCCGGGATGGTGGCGACGTCGTTGAGGTACATGGCCAAGGGGTCATCCAGCTTCTCACCCAGCTTGAACGCCGTGGTGGGCGCCGTGGGGGAAATCAGCACATCGGCCTTGGCGAAGGCGGCCTCGAAGTCGCGCTGCACCAGGGTCCGGACCTTCTGCGCGGAACCGTAGTAGGCGTCGTAGTAGCCGGCGCTGAGGGCGTAGGTGCCCAAGATGATGCGGCGCTTGACCTCATCGCCGAAACCTGCGGCGCGGGTGGCACCCATGACGCGTTCAATAGTGAGTGGCGCATCCTGGGGCAGGACCCGCATCCCGAACCGGACGCCGTCGTACTTTGCCAGGTTGGACGACGCTTCCGACGGCATGATCAGATAGTAGGCGCCCAGCGCATACTGGAAGTTGGGGCAGGAGACCTCGACGATCTCCGCGCCGGCACCCTTGAGGAGCTCCAGCGACTCCTTGAAGCGGTTTTCGACGCCGGCCTGGTAGCCCTCGCCGTGCAGTTCCTTAATGATGCCGATCCGCAGTCCCTCGACGTTGCCGATGCTCGCGGCAGCAACAAGGTCCGCCAGCGGGTCCGGCAACGAGGTGGAGTCGAAAGGATCGTGCCCGCCGATCACCTGGTGCAGCAAAGCCGAGTCCAGGACAGTACGCGAAACAGGACCGATCTGGTCCAGTGAGGACGCCATGGCGATGGCGCCGTACCGCGAAACGCTGCCGTAGGTGGGCTTGACGCCCACGGTGCCGGTAACCGCGCCGGGCTGGCGGATGGAGCCGCCTGTATCCGTGCCCAGGGCCAACGGAGCTTCGAACGCGGCGACGGCGGCAGCGGAACCGCCGCCGGAACCGCCCGGGATCCGGTCCAGGTCCCAGGGGTTGCGGGTGGGGCCGTAGGCCGAGTGCTCCGTGGAGGAACCCATGGCGAATTCGTCCAGGTTGGTTTTGCCGAGGATGGGCATCCGGGCGGCACGGAGGCGCCTGACTACCGTGGCGTCGTACGGGCTGTGCCATCCCTCGAGGATCTTCGAGCCCGCCGTAGTGGGCTGGCCGACAGTGACAATCAGGTCCTTCACCGCAATGGGAACGCCGGCCAGCGCATGCAGCCCTTCGGCCTCGGCCCCGCCTGCGGCACGGATGGAGTCAACCTCCGCGGCAACGGCGAGCGCTTCTTCCGTGTTCACGTGCAGGAAGGCGTTGACACCGCGGTCCCCACCGTCGACGGCGGCAATGCGGTCCAGGTGTGCCTGCGTCACTTCGACGGCGGAGACGTCGCCGGCAGCCAGTTTGCTGGCAAGGGTGGCGGCGGAGGAACGGATCAGCGCGGACGCGTCCTGGGTGTTCAATTCAGTCATGGTTACGCCTCATCCAGGATTGCCGGTACCTTGAAGCGGTTTTCCGCCGCGTCCGGTGCGCCGGAGAGCGACTGCTCAGCGGTGAAGGTGTGGCCCACAACGTCTTCGCGGAACACGTTGGTCAACGGGATGGGGTGCGACGTTGCCGGGACGTCGTCGCCGGCAGCTTCACTCACTGACTTGATGGACTCGACGATGACGGCGAGTTCACCCGCCATCCTGTCCAGCTCTTCAGCACTCATCTCGATGTGAGCAAGCCGCGCCAGATGCGCAACATCCTCACGGTTGATCGCAGCCATGGATCTCCCCTGCACGTTCGAATTGGTTTCCGATCCAGTCTAGTGGCTCCGGCGGGCACCAACGTGCTGCGCGGCTGCCGCTCAGCCGACGCCGATGGCTCCGGTCAGCATGCCGATTCCCAGCATCACCAGGGACACCACGGCACTGCGCCACAGCACCTTCTTGTGGTGGTCGCCAAGATCAACCTTGGCCAGTGAGACCAGGAGCAGGATTGCCGGGACCAGTGGGCTCTGCATGTGGAACGGCTGGCCGGTGATGGATGCGCGGGCCATTTCGGCGGCGCTGATTCCGTAGTGGCCGGCAGTCTCGCTCAGGACGGGCAGTACGCCGAAGTAGAAGGCATCGTTGCTCATGAAGAACGTCATGGGGATGCTCAGGACGCCGGTGATCACAGCCATGAACGGTCCCATGTCAGCGGGAATGATCCGGACCAGCCATTCGGACATGGCGGTGACCATGCCGGTGCCGGTGAGGACGCCGGTCAGGACGGCGGCCGCCAGGACCATGCTGACCACTGCGACTACCGACGGTGCGTGCGCAATCAACTGGGCCGCCTGCTCCTTCACGTTCGGGAAGTTGACCAAAAGCGCAATGGCAGAGCCGACCATGAAGACATAGGGCAGGGGTACGAGGTCGGCGATGAGCATTGCCATGACCGCTACGGTCAGGCCGAGGTTGAACCACTGCAGTTTGGGACGAAGGGTCTTCCGGTTGGGATCCAGGGCGGTGTCAGCCATCGCGGTGTCGTGCTCGTCAACCAGCGTTTCCGTGCGATCCAGGACAGCAACGGAACCGCCTGCGGCGGGACCTCCGGCTCCACGGGCAGGTGAGGCATTGCTCCCGGTGCCGCTGCCGGCACCGGCGGCGGAAGCGCCGCCGTCGGACGCTTCAGCCGTAAAGGGCCCTGCCGTAGACGGCACGCCCCAGATTTCCGGCATGGTGGCGCGGAGGCGGTTGCGCTCCTGCAGGCCGAGCAGCCAGGCGAACGCGAGGACGACGGCGATGCCTCCGATGAGGGACGGGATCATCGGGACAAAGACGTCATTGACGTCGATTTCCAGGGCGGTGGCGGCCCGGGCAGTGGGACCACCCCACGGCACGATATTCATGGTTCCGTTGGCCAGACCGGCCACACAGGTCAGGACCACGGGGCTCATCTTCAACCGCAGGTAGATCGGCAGCATGGCTGCAGTGGTGAGGATGAAGGTAGTGGAGCCATCACCGTCCAGGGACACGGCGGCTGCGAGGAGTGCGGTTCCCAGCACTACTTTGGCGGGGTCGTTGCCCAGTTTGCGCAGGATGAACTTCACCAGCGGATCAAACAACCCGACGTCGATCATCAGGCCAAAGTAGATGATGGCGAACATCAGCAGGGCGGCAGTGGAAGTCATGGACTTCATCGACTCCATGACCATGTCGCCGATGCCAAGCCCGGCTCCCGCGAACAGGCCAAAAACGGTGGGAACGATGATCAATGCCAACACTGGCGTCAACTTCTTCGTCATGATCAGCACCATGAATACCGCGATCATGGCGAATCCAAGTAATACCAGCACGGCCGGCTCCTTCTGTGAACGGCGACACAACAGTGTGACGCGTGCTACAGACTGTAGGGTGGCGGCCATCACGGCTGGGCGTTTGGCTCAATTGATTGGCATACTGCTTATTGGGAGCATTTTGCTCATTGTGCTCACGGCTGGCGAAGGAGGACCATGAGGAGTTCCGCAACCCGGCGGCCCCTGCGGTTCTCCACCCAGACCCTGCTCCTGCAACTCGGCGTGGTGTTGCTGGTGGTCCTGCTCAGCGCCGCCGTCCACGCCTGGCTGAGCTATGACCGTGCCGGCCGCGAGGCTGAGAACCAAGCCCTTACCCTGGCCCGGACCGTGGCTTCAGACCCGCGGGTCAGGGCTGATGTTGCCGCCATCAGCAGCCAACCCGGCACTCCCCCGGCAGCGGAACTGGCCGCGGGACCGCTGATGGCCGTTGCTGAGGGTGCCCGCGCCAGGACGGGGGCGCTTTTCGTGGTCCTGACGGACGAGACCGGGCTGCGGCTGGCACATCCTGACGCAGCGCGGTTGGGCGAGCAGGTCAGCACAGACCCCTCCGAGGCCCTCGCCGGACGGGAAGTGACCACCCGGAACATCGGGACTCTGGGGCCGTCCGCCGGCGCGAAGGTGCCGGTGTACGCGCCGGAATCGGAGACGGTGGTGGGTGAGGTGAGCGTTGGATACTCGATGGAAACCGTGGGCCAGAGCCTGGCCAGGGACATCGGCCCGGTGGCCTTCACTGCCCTGGCTGCGCTGCTGGCCGGCGTGCTGGCCTCCTTCCTGCTGCGGCGCCGGCTGCAACGCCTTACGCTCGGCCTGGAACCAGAGGAAATCAGCACCCTGGTCCACGACCAGGTGGCGGTGCTGCAGGGTGTGGACGACGGCGTCATCGGCATTTCGTCAGACGGCCGGGTCAGCGTCTTCAATGCCGCCGCGCAGCGCCTGCTGGCATTGCCCGACCTCGCTGGAACCCAGTGGGCGGACGCGCCGGTCCCGGAGATCCTGAAGTCGCTGACACGGCCAGAGGCCGGCGAAGCAGATGCCCAGGAACTGGTGGCAGGGGGCCAGGTGATCGTGGCCAGTGCCCGCAAGGCCCTCCACGGGAGCGAAGACCTGGGCTGGGTGCTCATGCTGCGGGACAGGACGGAACTGCAGCAGCTGACCCGGCAGCTGGACGCCGTCGGCACCATGTCCACAGCGCTTCGCGCCCAGCGCCACGAGTTCGCGAACCAGCTGCACAGCATTGCCGGCTTCCTCAGCATTGGACAGCACCGCCAGGCACGGGAGTACCTGGCCCGGCTGGCTGCTACGGGCCCTTTGAAGTTCCCCGTTGATCAGGCAGAGCTGCTCCAGGATCCGTACCTGCAGGCATTCGTCGGGGCCAAGGGTGTTGAGGCTGACGAACGGGGTGTCACCCTCCGGATCGGCCCGGAGACCCTGGTCAGGGGCCAGGTCAGCGAGCCGCAGGACGTCACCACCGTGCTGGGGAACCTGCTGGACAATGCGGTAAACGCCGCCGTCGCCGGTTCCGCCGCAGACCGGTGGGTCGAGGTGGAGCTGCTGGATGAACCCGGCGAGGGAGGCGCTGCAGGCGGAGTGCTGTACATCGTCGTCGCGGATTCCGGTGACGGGCTGGGGGCCGCGCTGACGGCCGATCCCGAGCAGGTTTTCGCCGAAGGATTTACGACGGCGGCAGGCCCGGTGCGTGCCGCCGGCGGCCAGGGGCTGGGGCTGGCACTGGCCCGCTCATTGTCCCGGCGCCGCGGCGGGGACGTCCGGGTCCTGGAACCGGGGAGACCCGGCGGGCCGGGCGCCGTGTTCATGGCCACGCTGCCCGGAGTCACCAGGCTGAGTAACGGGGCTCAAACCAACGGTCTCAAGGGAGAGGATCGCAATGCCTGAGGACTTCAGGGTGCTGATCGTGGATGACGACTTTCACGTGGCCAAGCTCCACGCCACCTACGTGGATTCGGTTGCCGGTTTCATGGCCCTGGCCCCGGTGGGAAACGCGTCCCTGGCGCTGCAGGCCATCCACTCGCTGCGGCCCGACCTGGTATTGCTCGACGTCTACCTTCCGGATGCCTCGGGACTGGATCTGCTGCACCAGCTGGATGTGGACACCATCATGCTCAGCGCCGCCTCGGACGGGGCCTCGCTGCGGATCGCCTTCCGCCGCGGCGCGCTGGGCTACCTGCTCAAACCGTTTACCGGGGAGTCCCTGTCCCAACAGCTGCGCTCCTATGCCCGGTACCGGCGGATCCTGAACCAAGCAGGGTCGCTGGATCAGGAAACGGTGGAACGGGCCAAGCGGGCCCTCATACCCGGAGATGTGACGCCGTCAGCCAGGCCCCGGTCCGCCACGGAAGCGGCGGTGCTGGAATCTCTGCAGCCCGGCGAACAGTACTCAGCGGCGGAGGTGGCGGCGCGGGTTGGTGTATCCCGTGCCACAGCCCAAAGATACCTGTCCTCGCTGGCTGATGACGGCGCCGTCGAGATTCAGCTACGTTACGGAACCACCGGCCGGCCGGAACACCGCTACGGCGTTCCGGCCCGGCAGGAGGGGTCCTAGCCGGCGGGCTTCTGCGCCACCAACTCGATCTCCACCAGCATCTTCGGATCCAGGAAGGGAAGCACATGGACCAGGGACAGCGTGGGACGGATCTCACCGAAGACCTCGCCGTGCGCACGGCCCGCTTCTTCCCACTGGCTGATGTCCGTGACGTAGAGCTTGGACTGCACAACATCGCTGAAGCTGAAGCCGGCATCGGCGAGGACAGCGCCCAGCTTCTGCAGGATGAACCGGGTCTGGGTGTAGAAGTCGTCGCCGACAATTCCGTCCTCACCGCTGGCTGCCGTGGCGGAAATGTAAAGGGTGTTGTCCACCTGGACGGCGCGGGAATAGCCAAGAGTCTGTTCCCAGACGGAGCCGGTGCCGAATGTCTTGCGCATGCTGGTGCCTTTCAGTGCCGAATGATTCGGCACTACCCTAGGCGCGCTAGACCTCCTGGCGGTAAACCAGCAGCTTTATGTCGGTATCCGGAACAAACCAGTCACGCTCCGGAACCCGGTTGAAACCGGTCATGCGGTAAAGGCCGTGCGCGCTTTCCCAGCTCATCCCGGTAGTCAGAGCCACGGCCTTGACTCCGTCCAGGGACTTCGCATGTTCAATGATGGCTTCCACCATGGCCTTGCCCGCGCCGCTGCGCTGCACCGCCGGGTCCACCACCAGCATCCGGAATTCGAGCTCGTCCGCCAGCGCAATATCGGCGTAGGGTTCGCCCGCCAGAGCCAGCGTCACCGAGCCCACAACCTCGCCGGTTCGTTCCGCCACCCAGACGGTAGCCTCCGCGGCGCGGGCTGCAACGTCCTGAACCTGGCGCATGTACGGGTGGTCGGCGTCCTCGAAGTACCCGGCGGCAAGGTAGGCGTCGCGGGTTATTCGGGCTACGGCGTCGAAATCGGAAGGGACTGCTGGACGGACAATGATCTGCGGATGCACCTATCAATGGTAGTCGCGTCGAGGCCGCAAACCGGCGAAACATGTAGTTTCCGTGACCGAACTATCATCTTCACCGATTGGTTCGTCGGTCCTGGGCCGCTTCAGCCCCAGGGCGGCGGCGTCGGGTCTGCCACGGCTCAGCGTTTCGGCCAACTCCACTGCGGTTTCTCAAGAGATCCCAAACCTCTTATTTTGGTCTCCCCCACGTCCTTGTACAGCTCATGTTCGTGGGCCGCTCCGCTCAGGCGGAGTTCCTGAAGAAGCGCCGTTGAATGGGTCACCACGATCATCTGGCTGTTGGCGCTGGCCTCGACGATCAACCGGGCGAGAGCCGGCATCAGGTCAACGTGGAGGCTTGTCTCAGGTTCGTTGAGCACCATAAGCTCGGGCGGCCGCGGGGTCAGCAGCGCCGCAGTGAGCAGCAGGAAGCGCAAGGTTCCGTCCGAAAGCTCCGCCGCTTTCATCGGTCGCAGCATGCCCGGCTGGTGCAGTTCCACACTGAACCGGCCGTCCTGCACGGCAATCTCCAGTCGGCTGCCCGGAAAGGCGTGCCCGACGGCGGAGTCCAGCTTCCGTTCGAAGCCCACCTCCCGCAGGGTCTGCAGGGCGGCCGCGAGGTCTCTGCCGCTGTGGTGCAGCACCAGGGTACGGGTACCGGTCTGTGCCTGCCGCGCAGGAGCTTCAGCGTCCGTCCTGAAGTGGTCGTAGAAGCGCCAGGACCGCACGGAGTCCCGCACCTGCGCGACTTCGGGTGCCTTGTCCTGGTCTGATACTTCGGTGAGCATGCTTTGGAAGGTATCCAGGCGCCTGGACAGTTCCGCCCATTCGCCGTCCTGTCCCCGGAGCCGGGCGTGCCCGCCCCTGCGGTCCACCAGCAGGGCTCCGGGGCGGGCAACGGGTCCGGAGAAGATCTGCTCCCTCTTGATCTCAGGGTCACGGGCGAAGGCAGAAGGCCTGGGCTTGCCGGTTACTTCGTCAAAGCCTGCGCCGCTGGGCACGGGAATACCTAGGTCCACCAGGTATCCGAAACCATCCCCGGAGTACCCTAATTTGAGGTTGACGGGGTCCCGCCGCACGGTCCCCTGGACAGGAACGTCGCCGCGCCGCATGGCGTCACTGATGGTCTCCGGCCCTGCCCACAGCGTCGATTCCAGCCCGCCATCCCTGGCCAGCGAGCCGACGATGTTGCCGGCGGCGCATTCGGCCAGCAGGCGCAGCGCCCGGTACAGCGAGGATTTCCCGCTCCCGTTGGCCCCAGTCACCACGTCCAGCCCGTGCAGTTCCAGGGACAAGTCACGGATCGAACGGTAGTTGGCTATGGCCAGGGTCCGGATCATGTCAGAGCGGGAACTTGCCGGACAACTCCAGTGTGGCCGCACAGGTCCAGGCCGCCAGCCGGTGGCCGTGGTCCGGTCCACCGTCCAGAGGGCTGGTGAGGCGTGGCCTGCGAACCCAGCAGCCGGCTTCCTCGGCAATCAGCGCTCCCGCGGCAAAGTCGTGCTCATTGAGTCCGCGCTCGCCGTAGGCGTCGTGGGTCCCGTCAGCCACCATGCAGAGATCCAACGCAGCCGAGCCCAGGCGCCGGACGTCCGCGAAGCCGTCCATCAGGCCACCAAGCAGTGCCGCCTGTTCGCTCCGCACAGCAGGGTCATAGCTGAAGCCGGTGGCGAGGATTTGGCCCTTCCTGCCGGGCTGCGGCCCGGTGAGCTGCGAACGCACCCCGCCTTCCTCAAGCCAGGCCCCGCCGCCGCGGGAGGCGTAGTAAACCCTGCCCAGTGCGGGCGCATCCACCACTCCGGCCAGCCACGCGCCGTCGGCATCCGCTACGGCAACCGAGGTGGCGTAGTAAACGATGTTGCGGATGAAATTGGTGGTGCCGTCCAACGGGTCTATGGACCAGCGGTAGCCGCTGGGGCTCTCCGGATGGGTGGTGCCGTGTTCCTCGCCGGTGATGGCGTCCGCCGGGCGCTGTTCGGTGATGACTCCCCGCACGGCATTCTCCGCGGCCATATCGAAATCTGTAACCCAGTCCCCGGCCTCCCCCTTGTTGGTGGGTTCCAGCTTTGCCGTGCTGCGGCCGGCAAGGACCGCCGCGCCTGCCCGCGCAGCCTCCCGGGCTACGGAAAGCAGTGACTCAGGGGTAGGTTCGCTCATTCGGTTGCTCCGTCGACGTAGGTTTCAGTTGCTTCTTCGGCGGAAGGTTCTGTAGGTGCGGGGCCTTCCGCCAACAGCTTCCGGAAGCCATCCTCATCCAGGACCGGCACGCCCAGCTGCTCGGCCTTGTCCAGCTTGGTGCCGGCACTTTCACCAGCCACCAGGTAGTCGGTCTTCTTTGAGACAGAGCCCGACGCCTTGCCCCCGCGCGTCAGGATGGCTTCCTTGGCTTCGTCGCGGCTGAAGTTGGGCAGGGTGCCGGTGACCACGATGGTCAGCCCTTCAAGCGTGCGCGGCGTCGATTCGTCCTGCTCGTCAGCCATCCGCACTCCGGCTTCTGCCCAGCGGTCAACAATTTCGCGGTGCCAGTCTTCGGTAAACCATTCGACCAGGGCAGCGGCGATGGTGGGACCAACCCCGTCGACGCCGGCAAGTTCCTCTTCGGAGGCGCTGCGGATGGCATCCATGGTGCCGAAGCGGGTGGCCAGCGCCCGCGAGGCCCGGGGCCCTACATGACGGATGGACAGCGCTACGAACACCCGCCACAACGGCTGGGTCCTGGCCTTCTGCACTTCCGCGAACAGCTTCTCGGTGGATGCCGTCGGCTTGGAAGGGGCCTTGGCCGTGGGCTTGGTCCAGAAATAGGGAACCAGCTCCCACTCCCCCGTGCCTACGCCCTTGGCCCGCTTCTCCCGCCAGACTTTCACGTCCGCCAGGCTGTCCCGCAGTTCCGGGTCCGGTGCGTCCGCAGCGAGGTCGAAGATGCGGGCCTCGTTTTCCAGCGCCCCCGGGCCCTCCGGCTTGGGATAGCCGCCGATAGTTGCCGGATCAGGACCGGGGCCGGAGGTCAGCGCGATGGCAGCTTCCCAGCCAAGCGCCTCGATGTCGAAGGCACCGCGGCCGGCAAGGTGGAAAACCCGCTCACGCAGCTGCGCCGGGCAGGACCGTGCGTTAGGGCAGCGGATGTCGACGTCGGCTTCCTTGGCAGGTGCCAGCGGGGTGCCACAGGACGGGCATGCCGATGGCATCACGAAGTCCCGCACGGGCGGGTCCTGCTTGTCCCGCAAAGCAAGGACCGGTCCCACAATTTCCGGGATGACGTCTCCGGCCTTGCGGAGCACCACGACGTCGCCGATTTTCACGCCTTTGGCTTTGACTACCTCCTGGTTGTGGAGGGTGGCCATTTCCACGGTGGACCCGGCAACCTTCACCGGCACCATCACCCCGTACGGGGTAACCCGGCCTGTGCGGCCGACGTTGACCGCAATGTCCAGCAGCTTGGTGTGCACTTCTTCCGGCGGGTACTTGTAGGCAACAGCCCACCGGGGAACCCGCGAGGTGTAGCCCAGCGCACGCTGGGTGGCAAAATCATCGACCTTGACGACGATGCCGTCGATCTCGTGCAGCAGGCTGTGGCGTTTGTCGCCGTATTCGGCGATGAAGTTGAGGACGTCCTCCAACCCGCCCAGCACCTGCGAGTACGGGCTGACGGGCAGGCCCCATTCGGCCAACCGATCGTAGGTCTCCGATTGGCTGGCCGTTGGGAGGCCGTCGCGGACACCAATGCCGTGAACGAACATCCGCAGCGGGCGCTTGGCGGTTTCGGCCGGATCCTTCTGCCGCAGGGACCCGGCGGCGGCATTCCTCGGATTGGCCAGCGGCGCCTTGCCCTCGGCGATCAACGCGTCGTTAAACTCCGCGAAGGCCTGGGAGGGAATGAAGACTTCACCCCGGACCTCCATCTCGGCCGGAAAGCCGGTGCCCTTGAGCTGCTGCGGAATTTCCTTGATGGTCAGCACATTATGGGTGACGTCTTCGCCGGTGGTGCCGTCGCCGCGGGTGGCAGCCCTGACCAGTTTCCCGTCCCGGTAAAGAAGGTTGACGGCAAGCCCATCGATCTTGAGCTCGGTCAGCCAGGCACCCCGGACGCCGCCCACCCGCTCGATTCCGGCCTGCGCCTTGACCATCCAGGCTTCAAGCTCCTCAAGCGAGAAGACATCCTCCAGGCTGTACATGCGCTGGAGATGCTCCACGGCAGCAAAAGCAGCCGAAACCTCGCCGCCTACCTCCTGGGTGGGGGAATCATTGGACACCAGCTCCGGGTGCAGCGCCTCAAGTTCTTCAAGACGGCGGAAGAGCGCGTCAAACTCCGCGTCCGAGACGAGCGGGGTGTCCTCCTGGTAGTACGCAAAGCGATACTTACGGACCAGGTCCGCCACGTTCTCGTATTCCTCCCGCAGCGACCCGGCCGGAACCACTTCGGGTCCGGAGGCTGCTGCGGCTGCTGGGGACGTTCCTGGTGCTGTGCTCACAGACCTATCTTGCCTTAAGGGCCCGACATTAGTGGCTGGAGAACCGGCTCCGCGCCCACCAGGCGAAGGCCAGGCCGGCAACTCCCACCAGGAAGACACCGCCCATGATGGCTAACAGGCCGCCAAGTCCGGGACCCGGCGCGTTGAAGGAAACCAACGCTGCCTCATTGCTCGGCTCCGCCGACTTCCTGATCGGCTTGTTCCAGTTCGATTCCTTGCTGGGCTCCGGTGATCGCGTCCAGGCACTCGCCGTGGGAGAAGGAGTTACCGGATCCTCAACCGTCGGCTCCGGGATGGGCACTGCCGCTTCGGTTACCGGAGCGGGTTCCGGGGCCGGCGGCAAGGCTGGCGCCGGCGCCGGTGGCGGTGGCGGAGCGGGTGCGGGCGCCGGTGGCGGCGCGGGCGCGGGCTGCTCTGCGGAAGGCGCGGGCTGGGGGTCAACGGGTTTTGGTTTACCTGGCGGATCGTGAGGCGGATTCTTCTTCTCATCAGGCGGGCAGACAACAAGAAGGCAGAGGTCCGTGGCCACCGCTGGAGCCGCAGCCACCGCACCCGCAGACAGGGCAAGAACGGCGGCGGCGAGCCCGGACATGGCTGCTCTCCGGATTACGAAAGGAGTTTTCATGGAGACCTTTTCGACGTCGTGCGGCCCCCTCCGCAGCTGACATGATTTTGGTGTAGTCTGCTACACCTTGTGGCGGCGGAGCAAATGGATCTGGCTCCAGCAACGGCTCATGAGCGGTTTTCCGGAGGCAAGGCAATCTGTAGTTTCCGTACCTTTCCGCGGCCAACGATGTAGCCACGGCCCGGAATGAAGTCAGTGCTGATCCTGCCCAGCGAGGTGTTGAGCAGGCTGTCTCCTTCGATGTCTCCAGGGTTGATGAGCAGGCCGCGCCGGCCGGACTTGAAAGGCTGGGACAGGGACCAGGCCGAGGACCAGGTGGAGGTCTCAGACTCGCCTACCACCCACTGGTCTGCCTTGATCGAGGCCGAGACCAGCTGTTCCAGCCCTGACTCCGCTCCGGTATCAGTGAACTCGGTGAGGCCTTCGATGAAGAAGGCCAGCTGGCCCGGATTGGCCACCGAGTGTTCCATCAGCTCTTCCACTGTTGCCTCAAGGTCATCTGCGCCCACGATAGACCGGCTCCAAAGCCGCAGCGACGCAACGGCTGAGCGCCGGGAACCTATGTAAACCAGCTCGGTGTCGGGGTTGGAGCGACGCATCGCGTAGGCCATGGTCACCAGGGCCACCGTGCGCCCGGCGCCTGGAGGACCGGCAAGCAGCAGAGTCCCCTTGGCCAGGATCTCTGCCGGCTGCAGCGTTTCGTCGTCGACTCCGATGACGGGCAGATCGGTGCTGCCGGTGGGCAGGATGTCCAGGTCCACCTGCTCCGGAAGACGCTGGATCTTGGGTGCCGGCTCGACGCCCTGGCGCAGCATCGCCTCGCTGAGCCTGTTGACCTCGCGGGCCTGCAGCGCAAGGTTGGAGTTCCCGCCCAGGACGGCAAGCTGGACCTCGAAGCCGCCCAGCATGCCGCGTCCCGGCGGTGACGCCGCGCTCAGCACATCCTTGGGGATGTCCATGGAGATGTAATCGTCCTCAGAGGACAGGCGCAGCACCAGCCTGCGCTGGATGGAAGCCAGCAACGACGCCGGCACGGAGTTCGTGCGGTCACCGGACACTACAAGGTGGATGCCCAGGGGTCGGCCGTCGGTTGCCAGCTGCAGGAAGATATCCCACAACGCGGACAGCCGGCTGTATTCGTACGCCTCACGGAAGGCGGACATCCCGTCCACCAGGATGAAGATGCGCTTTTCGTCCGGCATATTCGCCAGCTTGCGGTATTCGACGATGGTGGAGGCCCGGACCTCGGCAAAACGCGCGGACCGGTCGTCGGCAATGTCACGCAGCCAGCGCAGCAGCCTGCCCACGCGTTCGACATCGTCGCCGTTGATAATTTCACCAACGTGCGGCAGCCCGTCAAGCATCTTCAGCCCGGAGGAGCCGCAGTCGATGCCATAAACGTGCACCGGCCCGCCGCGCGGTGTCACAGCCGCAGCGATGGCGATTCCGCGAAGGGCTGCTGACTTGCCCGATCCGCCCGTGCCGTAGATGGCCATGTTGCCGTCCCGGTCAGGCTCATAAAACACCGTGGGCTGGTCCTGGTGGGCAGGATCGTCAGCAACCCCCAGCAGCAGCCGCTCATCGGTGCGCGGGTTGGGCAGCTTCGAGAAATCGTAGGTCACGGCCAGCTCGTTCAACCACGGCTTGCGCGGCGGGTTGATGGCCAGGACCTCCGCGGCACGGACGATGTTGGACGTCATCCGTGAGATGTCGTTGGGGCCGGCGGGCTCTTCCTTAACAGGCTTCTCCGGGGCTGGTTCCTGCCAGCTGGGTCCGGAGCCAAACGCCATCTCCACAATGTCGATCTGCGGGCGTTGCGGCTTCTCGGTGGTCCAGCCGCCTGCGTAGCCGGTCTGGAATCCCTGGATCCGGCCGGGTCCGGTTTTCGCGGCACCACGGCCGGGAATGGAGGGGTCAAAGTAGGCGGCGTCGGGGACGCCCAGGATGTCGCTGGCGTCGTCCTCATCAGCCATCCGCAAGGCAACGCGAAGGTTGGTGTTGGCGCGCAGGCTCTCCTTGATCACGCCGGCAGGTCGCTGCGTGGCCAGGATCAGGTGCAGGCCCAGCGAACGCCCGCGGGCGGCAACGTCCACCACACCGTCAACGAACTCAGGCACTTCGGTGGCCAGCGCGGCGAATTCGTCCACGATGATGATCAGGTATGGCGGAGCCTCGGGGTCGGCTTCCCGCTGGAGCCCCAGCAAGTCCTTGGCCTTTTTCCGGTTGAGCAGGTGTTCGCGGTAGTGCAGTTCGGCGCGAAGCGAGGTCAGCGCACGGCGGACCAGGTGCGGGCTGAGGTCGGTAACCAGGCCCACGGTGTGGGGCAGGTGCAGGCAGTCGGCGAAGGCGGCACCGCCCTTGTAGTCCACGAACAGGAAACTGACCCGGTCCGGGCTGTAGGCCGCGGCCATGCCCATTACCCAGGACTGCAGGAATTCAGATTTGCCCGCACCCGTGGTGCCGCCCACCAGGGCGTGCGGGCCCTCGTTCTTCAGGTCAAGGTACAAGGGCTCAACGCCTTTGGAACCAACCAGCGCACGGAGTGTTCCGTTGTCTTTCCGGTTCGGTGCGGCGAACGCGTGGACCGAGTTGTTTTCTTTCCACCGGTCGGCCACGGCGTGCGGGTTGTCCATAAAGTCCTTGCCGATCAGCGTCGCATAGGACACCGCCCGGGGAAGGTCCGAATCATCCGAAAGGGGCTTGCCGACGTCGACTACCGGCGCCAGCATGCGCGCCAGCTGTCCTGCCAGTTCGGCGTCAACGCTCTCGCAGCTGACCGGGTAGGTGTGCCGGCCCAGGCGGACCTGGCCCGTGGTGGTGCCGTGATCGCCGTCAACGGCCATAAAGTCGCGGCAGGCTGCAGGCAGGGACTGTATGTCGGCGGCAACCCACATTACGTGGACGCCGGAATCCGGGCCGCGTTCCACCAGCCGGGTCAGCCGGCCGCGGTCCACCGGCGCGTCGTCCTCGACGATCACCAGCACCACGGGAAGGACGGGTCCCGGAACAGGAACGCTTTCCTGGCCGATCGCCGGCCGCGGAAGCGGACGGGGTCCTTGCGCCGACGCTTCGCGGGACGCGACCAGGTCCTCGAGCCGGGCCAGCAGTGAAGAACCGCCCGCGGAGCCCGCGGCCAGGTGGTCGCCGGACAAAGGGCTGTGGCCCGAGCCGACGTGTGGGAGCCACTGCAACCAGTCCCAGCGTTCGCGGGACTGGGCGGAGGTGATGGCAGTAACCACGACTTCGGCCGGGGAATGCAGTCCTGCCAGCTGGAGCACCATGCCACGCGCGACATCGTCCACCAGCCCACGGGACCCGGCAAGGCCGAAGGACCCGGCTGAGCGGAGCTGGGAGACGATCGGAACACCTTCGATGTCCTGGAACTGCCTGATGCAGGCCTGGATCTCCCGGGTGAATTCAACTTCGGTGTCGCTGGAATTGCCTTCCTCGAAGTTGATCCTGGAGGGACTGGTTCCCAGCCCAAAGCGCAGGCCCAGGAAGCCGGAATGTTCAGGACGATGGGTCCACAGCAGCGGGCCCAGCTTGTAGATCGAGTCAACGGTGTCCGCCACCGATGGCGCTTCCTGGAGCCGCACCGCCCGCTCCACCTGCTGCAGCTCAGTGATGTCCTCACGGAAGGCAGCCATGGATTCGCGGAAATGCTTGACCTGCTCCTTGCGCTCCCGCTTGTTCTGCATCTTGTGGTCCACATAGTGGCCAATGATGAACAGCGGCATCATTCCCATGAACACCACTGACAGCACGTTCCTGGTGATGGCGAAAATGACCGCGCCCATCAGCAGCGGGGCAACCAGCATGATGTACGGGAACGGGTGATGGTCCTGCCGCTTCGGTCCGGCGGGCAGCATCTTTTTGATGGGATCGAACCGCGGAACCACCCGTGGCGAACGGTTGAAATCGACCAACGGCGACGTCGGAGCTGCCGCCTGGTTCCGGGACAGCGCCACCACCGTGATGGTGGTGTCGCCAAGGGTCACTGTGTCCGAGGAGTTCAACGTGGCCCGGGTGACCGGCAACCCGTCCATCAACAGGCCGTTGGCGGAATTCGTGTCCACGATTTCCACTGTCTCCCCCACCGTGATCCGTGCATGGCGCTTGGAGGTCATAGGGTCCGAAAGCCGGATGTCGACGTCGTGGTCCCGGCCGATGTAACTGGTACCGGACGGCAGGGAGAATTCCTGCCCGACGTCGGGACCGGACAGCACCCGCAAGGTCGCCGCTGCCGGCCCCCGGCTGGCTCCCGGAACGTTGAACTGCTCGCTCACCTGGGTGAGGGACACAACAGACCCCGGCCGCAGCCCGGATTCGAGGAGGTTGTCGCTGCGCTCCAGGACCAGGCCACGCATGCCACCTGCCACGAAGGCTTCGTCGATGCGCAGGGACAGGCCTTCCGGCGGTGGTGTGCCCTTGCGGTCGGGATCGGCAGCCCACAACTGGACGGCGATGTCGGCAACGGTAGCCAGGCCGTCCACCGTTACGGCCAGGTTCTTGGCTTCGGCCGGTTCGCGGCGGAGCGTGAGTCGGATCCTCACCCTTCGTCGACCCCTCTCATCTTTTCAATCAGGTACAGGTCATCGGCCGTGACGAGGTGTGAGGTCACGGCATGTTCCACGAGGCGCGCCCGCCGATTGGTGGCGAGCTTGCCGCCGCCGCCACGGAGGCCCACAACGCCAACGCGGTCCAGTTTGTCGCAGACGTTGTCCAGCTTGCGGTTGAACCGGGTCAGCGCCCAGCCCAGAGTATTGGCCGCCTCCGCGGAGGACGGAATGGCACTGAAGCCGGTGCCTTCGCGGCGCAGCATCGGCTCGGCCAGTGCCACGATCAGGGCCTTCTGCGAGTCCGTGAAAACCACCGGACCAATAGTGGTTTCGCCGTCGCTGTCATCGTCGCGTGACTGCTGCCGGAACGAAGGGGTCCGCAAGTGCACGGCAAACTCATAGGTGGTGGGTCCAGCAGTGAAAATGACATTGGTGTGGCTGAAGACCAGCGGGATGCGGGCTCCCGGCGCCAGCCACGCCTGCATGCCGCCCGAGGCGTCGGCCACTGTCGCAGCCAGCATGCTGCCCACGTTGCTCAGCCACCAGATGCCGTCATAACGGGCGATCTGGAGGAACTGCCGGTGCAGGTACGGGTTGTCATCTACTTCCAGGTCCCCCTCGCGGCCGATGTTGAAGATGTCCTCGTCGGACGGTTCGTACCATTCGCCGCAGAAATCCAGGCTTAGATCCCCCATGCCGGATACCTCTCTCACTGTGTTGACGTCGCTGCTCAAATAGGCGCTCATGGCCGCACGCAAGCGATGGAATCCTGCTCCTGCGGTGAAGAAGCGCCGTCGCTTCGCACCAGGATGACCTGAATGCATGTGGGCTCGACAGGGTTAAGCGCAACCTCTGCCGTGGGCACCTCCGTGGACTGGAACTCACCGCTGCCGGTCAGCGCGTAGACCCGCCACTTGTAGGTGTCACCGTCTTTCGGCTGCGGATTGGTCCAGGTGAAGGTCACCTTCCCCGCTCCTCCAATGCTGCCCGCCAGCTCGCTGACGTCCGGAACGGTGCCATTGTCCAGGGCGTCGGCCGGGGGCCTGTTAACGGTTTCCTGGGGCAGTGCCTTCGTTTCCGGTGCGTTGCCGGCCACAATAATTCCGACGACGACGGCGAGCACCAGCAGGGTGCCGCCCGTAATGGCCAGCCAGAGGTTGCGGTGCGACGGATGGGCCTCAGGGGCTGGCGCCTGATCTGTCGCTGCTTCGTCCGGCAGCGCAGCCCTGCTGACGGTGGCATCGATTTCCGGTTTAACCGGACTCCAGCGGGAGTCGCCGGCCTGACCCGGAGCCGGATCGCGGGTTGTGGACGGTGCACCCCGTTGGACTGTGGCTTCGTCGAAATCTGGTGGTGCGGCGGCGGTGCTGCTGCGAAGCATGGTTGCCTGCGCCCAGGCATCACCTGTCCGCTGGTCCGGGGCAACGGGGTTCCGGGCAATGACGTCCCGGGCATCAGCGTGCGGTGTGCTGCGGGCTGGCTTGCCGCCGTCGAACAGTTGCCCGGGAACCTGCGGAGCGGTGGAACGGCCAGGCGCCGGCGCAGCGGCGGCACCGGGCGAGGCGGCAGGCGCGGGAGCGTTTGGCCTGGTCCGGGCAGGAAAGGTGGGTGAGCTGCCCGTTCGTTCGGGATCGATCGCGGCGATGCTCCGGACACGGGTTTCTTCGAAGCCGTCGTCCGGGTGGCTTTCCTCATGGCCGGGTTCTTCCAGGACCTCGAAGGGCGTCACCGAAAGATTGAGCTCCGCCTGGATCCGCTGCAGGGCCAGGGCAAAGGCATGGGCCGATGAATAACGCGACGCCGGCGCTTTGGCCATGGCAGTGGACAACGCCAGTTCCAGGGTGGCCGGCACGTCGGCCCGGCCCAGCCGCGGAACCGGCATGGAGGTGATCCGTGAAATGAGCTCGCGCTGGGAGTTGTCCGCACCGGGCATCACAAACGGCGAACGGCCGGCCAGTAGGGTGTAGAGGGTGGCGCCGAGGGCCCAGACGTCCACCATGACACCGTCCACTGCACCATCGCGGAACTGCTCCGGCGGGGACCACGGGATGGACATACCGGCGTCCTCGTCTGCATCGCCGCCCAGCGTGCCGGAGATACCGAAGTCGGTCAGCGCGGGCCGGTTATAGTCGGTCACCAGGATGTTGGCCGGCTTGATGTCGCGGTGGGCGATACCGGCCCGGTGTGCTGTCTCCACTGCCGAAGCTACCTGGATTCCGACGGCAAGTACCTCGTCCACGCTGAACCGCTGCCGCCGGTACCTGACGTCCAGGCTGGGCCTGGAGCAGTACTCCATGGCCAGGTAGGAATGCCCGTCCTCGGTGACCTCGGCCTCGTAAATGGTGACGATGTAGGGATGCGAAGACAGTTGCGCCATCAGGTTGGCTTCGGACTCGAACCGGCGCCGGGCGCCTTCGGTTTTGAGGTCCGATAGCAGCACCTTTACGGCAACCTTGCGGCGCGGCCTGTCCTGCTCGTAGAGGTAGACATCAGAGAAGCCACCCGATCCGAGCAGGCTGACGTAGGTGAAGCCCGGGATGTGCGGCGGTGGAGCAATGGGGCGTTTCGAACTCACCGGATCTCCTCGAACCGCAGAGAGATATCGTCGCCCAGCTCGGCGATGTCGCCATCGAGGAGAATGGCCATCTCGTTCTGCGCGAGGCGGCGCGGAGGCTGGCCCTGGCGGACCAGCACCGTGCCATTGGTTGCTTTCAAATCGCACAGCATGACGTGCCAGCCTTCCAGCCGCACTTCGACGTGTGAGCGGGAAATGTCGCCGCTGGGGCTGGCGACCTGAACCAGCCGCGGCATGCCGCCGCCCTGCACGCGGGAAACCGAAGGCTGGCGTCCGATGACCAGCGACTGGTCCAGCTCCACCACTTCACCGGTGGAAATCCGCATGACGCCAAGCCGCGGGCGCGGCACCTGGATGGCGTCTGCCGGCAGCTGCCGGCCGCAGGAGGCGCATTGGGCGTTCGTCGGCGGATTGGCGTGGCCCTGGTCGCAAACCCTTGCCAGCACCATGGGACCTGTTGCGGGATCGGCGACGACAGGCGCGGGGTGGGCCACCATTCCGGCGAGGTCGCCCTTCATGATGGTCTGGCCGTCATGGTCCTCGTCAAAGGACGATGCCGCATAGTGGGGCTGCGCAACCTGCGGCGGGGCGGGCCAGGCCCCGCCAGGTTGCGCCTGTCCGGGCTGAGCCGGCACAGATTGGGGCGCCGGTGCCGGCTCTGGAGTCGGTGGAACCCAAGGCGCGGCAGGACTGCTGGAGGTCCGCCAGGGAACGGAATCTATGAGGCCGGAGCCCGCAGTCGGTTCCGGATCGGGATCCGGTG
Organism: Pseudarthrobacter sp. TRD_SC_9; assembly: GCF_055361265.1. Classification (NCBI taxonomy): domain Bacteria; kingdom Bacillati; phylum Actinomycetota; class Actinomycetes; order Micrococcales; family Micrococcaceae; genus Pseudarthrobacter; species Pseudarthrobacter sp. TRD_SC_9. The sequence goes on along the minus strand of NZ_CM143956.1, from coordinate 1,397,939 downwards.
GACCAGGCTGGCTGGCCCCGGCAGGCCCCGCGGCAGGGTCGCTGACAGAGTAGGGTGCCGCCACGTCTGCGTCTGCAGGCGAAGCTGCAGGAACTTCTGCTGCGGGCTCTTTCCCTGGCGGCTCTTCTTCCTCCTCAGGATCTTCCCTGACGGCGGCGTCTTCGATGCTGCGGGCCACGGTTTTTTCCCAGAGGTGATCGTAATTGCCGGTCATTTCCTGGACCGGCTCTGCCACGTCCGGTGGGGAAGGAACAGCCTTCGCGGTATCCGGAGCGGCGGCGTGCACATCAGCAGGCGCGACGGTGTAGTCCACATCCTCGTCAGAGAGCGCCATCATGGTTTCGGCCGAGGCTTCGCGGGCGTCGGATGGCGACTCAGGAGATTCGGTGGCAGGAGGTTCGGTGGCAGGAGGTTCGGTGGCGGGAGGTTGGGCGGCAGCTTCCGTCACGGCGCTGTCCAGTACGGGAGAATCCAGTTCAGGGGACTCCAGGTCCGGCACAACGAGGGAGGGTTCCGCTGCTGCGGTGGCTCCGGGGTCGAGGTCCGGTTGCCGGTTCGGCGCCGGTTCCGGCTCCGATGGAGGCGCTGCTGATGGTGCAGCTTCAACAGGTGCGCGGGCAGGCATGGCGTCTTGGCGGCCCGGTAAAGCGCCGCCAGAACGGCGCGCAGCGGAGTTCCGCCCCTCAACCTCTGTTACTGACGAAGCACCGCCCACCGTGACGGCAAGGGCACCCAGCTGGACCACTCCTTCGACAAGCGGCCAGGCAGCATCTGCACAAACGCCTGGGATTGAAAGCCGGAAGTTGCCGGGTTCGGCCAGCCAGCGCTCAGCCCACGTGGAAACATTGCGCCCATTGAGTTCCACCAGCCCGCTTCGGTCCTCCGGCTCCTTTCCACCATCGGGTCCGTCTATTTCCAGGTCAATATCGCCGCGGAGGAAAACCCGCAGCGAGTCCTTGAATCCGATAATGCCGAAAGACGGCATGTCAGTGAGCGAGCCGCCGAACCCGGTGGTGACGGCGTGCAGGACTTCATGGACTTCCGGAGCCTTTTCCAGGAGGTCCCAGAGGGTGAGTACCAGTTCAGGCGAGGTGCCGGGCTCCAACAGCACGGCGGTCTGGCCACGCACCATTCCCACCCAGGGGCCGGGACCATAGTTAGCGGTCATCACGGTTCTCCTCTGCTATATCAGGTCCAGCCGTGACATCCGGATCAGTTTCCGCGCCCAGCACCTGGGTCCGCGGCAGCGTAGTGCCTTCCTCGGCATCAACCGCTGGCCGCGGGGCGGTGGTGGCGATTCCGGCGTCGTTCAGTACGTTCTTGGCGTCCACGATGATGACGGTGACGTTGTCCCGTCCCCCGTTGCGCAGTGCCGCCTGGATGAGTGCGTCGACAGCATCCTGCGGATGGCCCACGGTGCTGAGTATCCGGAACATGTGTTCGTCCGTGAGCTCAGCGTTCAGGCCGTCGGAGCAGACCAGGATCCTGTCACCTTCTTCGACGGGCAGCAGCCAGTAATCCGCTTCGGTCTCGTCACCGGTACCGAGCGCCCTGGTCACCACGTGGCGGCGCGGGTGCACAGCCGCTTCCTCCCTGGTGATGTCCCCGGCGTCCACCAGTTCCTGGACCTCGGAATGATCTACGCTTACCTGGCTGAACCGGCCCTGGCTGAGCCGGTAGGTCCGCGAATCACCGATGTTCATGACCAGCCAGTAGGGCATGCCCATCTGTTCAACCACGACGGCGCCGGTCAGCGTGGTTCCGGCCCTGGCCCCCGTTGCCTCCCGGATGCTCTGGTCAGCGCGCACCAGGTACTGCTGCAGCACCCCGGCGGTGACACTCCGCTCCCCCTTGGCCAGCTGTGGCATGGCGGCCAGGGCGCGTACACACATACCGCTGGCAATCTCACCGGCCTCGTGTCCGCCCATGCCATCGGCAACCGCGAACACCGGATCCGAGGCTATAAAAGAGTCTTCGTTGAGCTCACGCCGCAGCCCCCGGTCAGTACCATAGCCATAGCTCAGGCTCAACCCGGCGTGGCTGTTTGCGGATGGCTCCGCTGCGCCCGCCATCATGCCTGGCCAACAACGAAGTGCCGGTCACCGAAATGCACCGTGGAACCGGGGGTGACAAACACCGGAACGCCCGGCTGCAGGGGTGAACGCGTTCCGTCAGGTGTACTGACGGCGCTGCCGTTGGTCGAGTTGCGGTCAGTCACCCACACTCCGGCCCCGTCGGTGAGGAGGTGGAGGTGCGTTTTGGAGATGGATCGGCCGGGATCGGTTACTGCAAGCACCATGGCGCTCTGCTCGCCGCCCTGGGCCACCGGGTTCCGGCCAACCAGGACGTTGCGGTCCAGCTGGAAATCCCTGCCGTCATCCAGCCGGATGCGCAGTACCGCCACCGGAGCCTTTACCGCGGCGGCATCTCCGCGCATCTGCGTACGGTCAACGTCGTCGTCAGGGTGAGGCGCGGCTTGCGTCTGAGGAGGCTGGAAAGCCTGTGCGGGCGCGGCCACGACTGCTGCCGCCGGTTGGACTGGTGCCGGTTGGACTGCTGCCGCAACCGGTACGTGCCCGGCGGCGGTGGCCGTAGCCTTGGGCGGTACCCAAGTGCCGCCGTCGACGGGTGCCTGGGCGTTGATCACGCTCGGGGTCGAACGGGCACCGGCTACGGGAGAAGCAACTGCCTGGACCGGGGGAAGGTCCATGGGCGCAAAACTGTACGGGCCCTGGATCCCGCCGGTAGCTACAGGATTCCGCCCGGCCTTGATGTCAAAAACGAGGGTTTTGGCGGCGGTGTCGTGCCAGCCCCGAAGCTTGTTGTTTCGGTCCCAGGAACTGGAAATGACGACGAGCACGGCCCACGCCACGGCCAGCAGGGACAGGGGCCCCAGGATGATCAGGGCGGCATCAAACCAGCGGAAGATCACCACCAGGATCGCGGCGATCAGGGCAAGGAAGACTCCCGCGCCGGTAATGATGCCGCGGACGAAGACCGGCCCCGCGCCGGGCGCGAAACCGTCGCTGTCAGCACTGCGGATCCCCATCAGCCGGTTGCCGAGAGTGACGCCGGAACGGCCTTCCAGGCCCATCATGACGAATGCATAAACCAGCGCAATGCCGACTCCGATGCTGCCAAAGAGCACCAGCGAACTTGTGTCGTAGACAATAAAGCCGCCGCTTTGGCTCCGGGTCACCCCGGCAAAGCCAATGGCGAAGGCAAGCACCAGCACGGCGAAGGGCGGCAGCCAGTCCAGAACCGCTGCTCCCAACCGTTTAGGCGCCGCTGCCGGTACGAGCTCGAGCTTCGTAGCCACGTTCATTCCTCCCACTTGACCATGCCCCTGACTGTGACCTGCCAGCGTCGGGACCGCCACGGCTGGTGTTACCGGGATATTACCGGGATTCTGTCCCGGATGCTCAGTGCCGAGGTCCGGATGGTTCCGGTGCGCGGAGTCCACATTTCGTGAATTGCGGGCGGCCCGGTTGCTCAACGGGGAGCCGCACGCAGTGCAAAAAGCGGCGCCGGGGCGGATCAGTTGCTGGCAGCGCGCGCAACGCTCGGCTTCCTGGCTCATTGTTCGGTGGGACTCTTCCTGTCGGATTTATTGCCGGCCGCGCTGGGGCCCGGGTCGGAGGGATCAGTTGCAACCCTACCGCCGGCTTTTGGCCTATGAGCGTAGCCGGAACCGGAACCCTGCCCTTTACCTGCCCGCCGTGCCGCCACGGCCGCGCGGCCGTCCGCCAACAGCGACCTTGGGGAGAACTTCGCCGCCTGCCGGCGCCAGAATCCGAGGCTGCCCGTCATCTCCTTCAGCGAGGAGTCCACAATTGCCCAGTAATCGTTGACTTCCTGTTCGCTGGGCTGGCCGGCGCCGAAAATTGCGGCGTCGGCCCGGTTGGCCAGCAGCGCAGTGTTCGTCTTGGTCTGCGGGAACGCGTCCGCCAGGACTGCCGCACTTTCGCGGCGCGTTGCCCTGTGGTCCACGCCGGCTCCGACGTCAGTGGCGAGGCTCACCACTTCGTTCCAGCCGCCGCCGACGCGCTGGGCCGGATGACCCTCCGCGAACCGGGCCTTACGGCGCCGGGACTTCAGCACGGCGATAAGGATCAGCGGAATGGCCAGGATCACCAACGGAATCATGGCGATGCCGATCGCGGCCAGGAGCGGTCCCCAGAACAGCCAGGGGTTGTCCTTCTTCTCGTCGGCGTCCAAGGCATCAGGTGAAGAGTCCGGCGGTAAGTCAGCTGGCTCCTGCGGCGGGGGAGGTGGCTGCAGCACCTGCGGCTTGGGCTTCGACTTGTTTTCCGGGTCCGGCGGAATAGGCACATTATCCTTAGGCGGCGTCGGGTCAAACTGCACCCAGCCCACACGCTCAAACGCTACTTCAACCCAGGCGTGGACGTTCTTGCCCGTGATGCTGACCTCGCTGGCCCCGTTCTCCGGGCTGGTGGGGTCCGGGTAGAAACCCATCACCACACGGGACGGAATGCCCAGGTGGCGAAGCATCAGGGACATCGCAACGGCGTACTGTTCGTCGTCGCCCAGCATTTGCTTGGCCGTGAGCAGGCTGCGGATCCGGGCGGAGCTGTGTCCGGAAACGCTGGGCAGCTGACCTTCGGAAATGAGGCCGTTGCTGAACGCGCCGGTCTTCTGGAAGTGGGCTTCAATCTGGCGGACCCGGTCGATTGCCGTGGGGGCATCAACGGAAAGGTCGTTGGCCTGCGAACCCACCACCGGGGGGACTTCGAATGCTTCCGGCAGTGACACCTTGGCGAAGTCGTACTGGGTGAGCTGGCCGTGTTCGAGTTTGACCGGGTCCGAAACCTGGACGCTGTAGGAATCGCCCTGGGCCACACCCTGGGTGGTTACTGCGGTGTCCGTCCCGGCATTGAAGTACAGACCGGACGCTGCACGCGAACCGGCGCTGTCAAAGCTGATCCCGGTGGTTTGCCGGCCGCCGGGCAGGAAGTAACCCTGGTAGTCGGCGATGGCGATGTCCAGAGTGTAATCATTCGTGGCCACCACCCCAGAGGCATCCGCGAGGGTGTTCAGTGAATCGGTGTCGCCCACCTTGCTGAAACTGCCGGAACCGTTAGGGTCCATGTTGTAGTTGGTCCCGTCGAAAGCGTCCAGGGCGGCGAGCCTTACACGGGCGTCTTTGGGCAGCCCCTTGACCACGAACAGGGTGTCGTCCTTCTGGTCCTTTACGAACGTGCGGAAACTCGCCAGGGGGGTGATGTAGTCCTTTGGATCGAAGGGCGGTACGACGACGTTGCGGAGCACCTTCCGGTCATCCGCTGCGGTGATCAGAGGTGCTGTCAATGCCGTGACGGCAACGCTGGCGGCGATGACGCCGGCGGCGGTCCCGAGCCTGCGCAGCCGGGCGCGCCGGGCTGCGGCGGTGTCCGCCTGGGGGCTGTTGACGGAGATTTTCCTGGTGTCGCGGCGTCGTAATTCATCACGGCGGAAGGTGGCCCACGCAATGGCCACCACCGTCAGTCCAATGCCGCGCTCAACAGTGAGGAACGAGGCGTTGGTGGAAAAGGCGATGCCGGTGATGAACAGGACCAGCACCGGCAGCAACGGCCAGTACGGGGTCCGCAGCCGCCAGGTGAGAACGCCGGCGACCAGCGCTGTGACCAGCGAACTAAGGAAGGGCACGATCAGGACGCCGCCGGCTGTGCCCACGGGCACACCAACCGTCAGCATGTCCTTCCAGGAGAACACCACACCCAGCAGCAGAATCCGCAGCGAATCCAGGGTGGGCACAAAACCGGCGATGGCCGAATCCGGCACAGCCAGCGCAGTCCCGAGTACAAGGTAGGCGCCCAGGGTCAGGGCGGTGGTGATCAGCAGCCCCAGCCGCAAGTGCGCGTTGACTCCGGCAATAGCCAGGCCCAGCAGGATGCCGCCAAAACCGGAAATGAGGTAGTACGGGTTGCCGCCGAAGCTCAGGCTGAAGCCAAGCACGCCCAGTCCCAGCAGGATCACCAGGACCACGGCGTCCAGCACAATATGCCAGGCAGGACGGCCGTCAGTGAACGGCGACTGCGAGGAGGGCAGGCCCCCTTGCCGGTTGACGCGCCTGGGCCGGAGTCCGGGTGCGGTGCTCATGCTGCTGCCTTTCGAAGAATGATGCCGAGATCGCCCAGGTCGCCCACGGTCAGGACGGTGAGGTCGGCGATGTTGGCCCGGGACGGGGCCGCGCCGGCCTGCACCCGAACGGCAATGGCGCGGACACCGGGAGCCACCGACGCGGCGGCGCTCCTGAGCTGGGTGGGGGTTATCCGCTGGCCCACCACAAAGAAGACCACCGAGGCGTTGGGCACGGCGTCAGCCACGCTGCGGGCGAGGTCGACGGCGGTGCGGCGGTGGGGTGCCCCCACAATCCTCGTCATATCATCCAAGAGGTTTCGGCCGGTTTCGCAGCGCAGTGGCCCCTTCTGGGTGATCACGTCGAGGTCCCGCTGTTCGCGAATGGCCTGCCGGCCGATGGAGGCCGCCACGGAAATGGCCATCTCGAATTCTTGCTCGGAGTCATACTCGTCAGTGTTAATCGAGAGCGAGATGGCGAGGTGCGCGCGGCGGGTTTCCTCGAACTGGCGCACCATCAGCTTGTTGGTCCTGGCTGTGGTCTTCCAGTGGATGTGGCGGCGGTCGTCACCGGGCACATAATCGCGAAGGGCATGGAAGGAGACGTCGGCACTGGAAAGATCCGTGGTGGGCATGCCTTCCAGGTCGCGGATAAAGCCCGCGGCGGAACCGGCCAAGGCAACCGTCCGCGGGTGGACGTAGAGATCCTCCGGTTCGGTCCACAGCACCTGGCGCCGCAGCAAGTGCAACGGGTCCGCCCGTACCGAGCGGACTGGCCCCACCGAGATGACTGCCCGCCGGGCGGTGGGGATGGTGAACAGGTCCTCGTGGACCTGCTGCGGTTTCATCCGGGGCAGGTGGAACAAAGCCGTGGCAGCGCCAACCGGCAGTTCCAGGGCGGCCGGCAGCAGCGGACGGGTGGACGTGTTGGACACGGCGATGCTTCCCACCGCGCTGTCCCCCACGGCGACCCGGGTGCGCGCGAGATCCAGGACGACGCCGTAGGACGAACGGCCCAGGATGAAGCCGATGGCGATGACGAACAACACGAAAGCTGCGACGGCGGCTGCCTTGGCTTCCTGCCAACCGAAGGCCTCCCCCGTGCTCCACAGCAGGATGGACGCCGCCAGCACCGACCAGCCAAGCACGCTGACCACTGAGAGGACAGGCCACACGTAGCGGAGCCACAGTTCCCGGAGCCTCTGCCAGCCCGGCTGCAGAACCAGGCTTAGCGTACTGCTGGCCTCTGCCCAGACTGCCGCCGGATGGAGCCGGGTCTGCCGGCCGTCACGGACGAACGGCCGGCGCAGTTGTGCCCCGAGACGTGAAGCGGCGCCGCCCTGATTGAACGGCTGCCTGGCGCGCTCAGCAAGCCGGGTCAGCAGTGTGCTGCTGGACATGGATGGACCTTCGTTCGTGCTGGCATGGGGACTACGTGGACGTGCGGGTCGGGTCAGGCGGTGGCGCGTTGCTGAGGTGCTGCCACGTCGCGCAGGACGCGTGCCAGGATTACTTCAGGGGTGGCCCCGGAGAACTCTGCTTCCGGATCCATCACGAAGCGGTGTGTCCACACTACGGGCGCCAGTTCCTTCACGTCGTCCGGGAGGACGAAGTTGCGGCCCTGGGCCGCGGCCCAGACCTTGGCGGCCCGGACCATGGCCAGGGCACCACGTACCGAGACACCCAGCCGGCTCTCCGGGGCGTTGCGCGTCTCCTCGGTCAGCCGGGAGATGTATTCGAGCACGGCGGTGTCCACGTGGACCGTTGCCGCGAGGTCTGCCATGTCCGCCACGGCCTGCGTGGTGATTACCGGAGTCAGGTCGCTGGCCCGGTTCTTGAGGTTGGCCCCGCCCAGCAACCTGACAGTGGAGGCGTGGTCCGGGTAGCCGATGGAGGTTTTGATGAGGAAGCGGTCCAGCTGGGCCTCGGGAAGGCGGTAGGTACCGGCCTGCTCAATCGGGTTCTGGGTGGCAAGCACCATGAAGGGCCTGCCGGCCTCGTACGTTACCCCGTCCACGGTCACCCGGGACTCTTCCATGACTTCCAGGAGAGCGGACTGGGTTTTGGGCGAGGCGCGGTTGATTTCGTCTGCGAGGACGATGTTGTTGAAGATCGGCCCCTTGTGGAACTCGAACTTCTGGGTTTTCTGGTCATAGATGGTGACGCCGGTGACGTCGGACGGCAGGAGGTCAGGGGTGAACTGGATCCTGTTATTCGAGCCCTGCACGGTGGCCGCGAGGGCCCGGGCCAGGGAGGTTTTGCCGGTACCGGGAGCGTCCTCGAAGAGGATGTGGCCCTCGGCGAGCATGGCCGTGAACGTCAGGCGGATGACGTGCTCCTTGCCCAGCACCGCCTTGCCCACGTTGGCCACCAGCTTCTCGAAGGTGCCTGCAAACCAGGTGGCCTGCTCGCTTGTCATTGTCATGGCTGATTCCTTAATTTCTGCTGCATTCCATGGGGGGTGTTGTCGGGGTGCGGTCGCCTTGTGCCTAGCACGGTGACTTTCCGGAGGCGAAGTACACAGTGTCTGCACGGACCCAACGATCGTTATAGGCACCGCCCGTTATGTGGTACCAGCCGCTGGTACCCCACGGGCTGCCGCATCTGTCAACCTCTACGGCGGCATCGTAGCGGTTGAGCCACGGATAAGGGGCGTCGTCCCCGCCGCCTGGCTTGCCCCAGCACCTCTTGTTCGAGGTTGAATCGTCGAAGCCGCTGGGTTGACCAGACACGTCAGTGCAGCTGTTCACGGTGCTGCTGTGGACCTTCACCGTGTTCTTGACAGGCGGAGGCGGAGGGTTGCCTGACGTTGAGTTGGCACTGCCCGCCGGGCCGTAGACAACGGTGAAAGCACGAACATCAAGGTTCCGGACCTCGTTGAAGCCTCCCGTATTCACTTCGAACGAATTGCGCTTGCCAACATTTTCCCAACCACCGTTGTTGACACGAACTTCGTAGTGGTCCAGGGCGCGCCCGTTGGTGGCGGGGTTGTTCCATTGCCAGTAAACCATCTTGTCTTCGGGAGAAGACTTTCCACCGCTCACGTTCGGGGCGTTTGGCGGACCGTAGGGGTTGGCTGCGCCGATGGGCTTGGCATCCCCGGCCTGGCCGGTTTTGGTGGAGGTGGCAATGATGTTGACCGTGACGTTGGTGCCATTGGGCAAGCCGTTGATGACGCCCCCGCCCGGGTTGATGGGGCCGCGGGCGCCACTGCTGGTGGTGTAGCTGTACTGGATCTCACCCGCCGTCGAGCCGTTGCGTTGCGCGTCCGTCAGGAGTGTAAAGGACACCTCGAGCTGACCGCTGGTGCCGGTTTCCCGCACACTGCCGCCGTCGACCATCCCCGGTTTTCCGGCTGCCCGGACCGGCGCGGACGGTGCGCTGGTTTCGCTGGTTCCGGCCTTGTTTGTGGCCGAAACCGTAAACGTGTAGTTGGCCTCGGAGTTGTCCACCGTGACGTTCTGGGAGGTGGCGGCAACCTGCTGCGAGGATACAACGGCACCGCCGCGAAGCGTGGTCAGGGTGTAGGCGGAGATGGCGTCGCCGTTGTTGTTGGGCGCCGTCCAGGAAACCCTCATCTGGCTCTCCGGCCCTACCGATGCTGCCGAACTGGCAGACGGTGCTGCAGGCGTCATGGGAGGGCCAGCCGGCACCACGGCCGCCGAGTAGGGACTCCATTCCGAGGGCTCCTTGGCGTCGTTCCTGGCCAGGACGCGTACCTTGTAGGAAACACCGTTCTGCAGCCCCTTCCACACATAACTGGTAGAGGTCAGGTTCTGGACCTGCGCGTTCTGCCCGGCCGGGGCCGGCGAGATCTCAAGGTCGTAGCCCTTGATGGGTGAACCCTTGCTCAGCGGAGCCGTCCAGGTAATAGTGGCCTCCTTGTCGCCAAACTTCGTGGCCGGAGCGAGCGGGGTCTCGGGCTTGACGTCGGGGCGCACCTCCGCAGACGCCGGTGAGCGGTCAGATTCCCCGAAAGCGTTCGTGGCCGTCACCTCAAAGTGGTACTTCGTGTTATTGGTCAGGCCGGCCAGGGTGCAGGTGTTGGCCGGACACGCCTGCTGGAAGCCTGCCTCCCCATACACGGTGTAACCGGTGATGGGCGAGCCGCGGTCTGCGGGCGCCGTCCAGGTGAGCAAGGCTGTCCTGTCCCCGACGCTTTGAGCCTGGGCGGTGCCCGGAGCCAGGGGCTTGTCCTTCACGCTGAGCCGAACGCGGGCTGTGGCCTGGCGCGAGACCTCGCCGGTCTTGTCCTGCACCGTGTAGGCCACGATCATGGAACCGGAGAACCCGCCTGCCGGCGTCACCAGGACGGAATCTCCTGCCACGACTGCCGTGCCCTGACCAGTTTCCACGGTTGCCTCGATGATTTTCAGCGCCGTTTCCGGGAACGGGTTAGTGTCGTTGGCCAGCACGTTGATGGAGGCCTGCTTGCCTGCCGCAGCGTTGTCCTCTACGTCATCGTTTGCCACCGGCATGGGCCGGTCAGAGGCTGTGACGGACAACTGGTAAGTGGCCGTGGCCTCCAGGCCGCGGGGATCCGTTGCCTTGACCTGCACGCTACCGGTGATCCCGGTGGCGGTGCCGGCATCGGTGGAAACCTTGAGCTCCTTGCCGTCCAGGCTGACGTTGAACGAGTTGGTGTTGCCGCCTTCCAGCCGGTACTTCATGTTGGCAATGTCATCCTTGTCAGGATCCTCGGTGAGCCGGGACAGATCCAGGCTTCGGGTCTCGCCCTTGGGCACGGTCAGCCCCGCGCCAAGCAGGGCGGGCGGGTTGTTCTTGTTCGGGTCCGGCAGCACTTTCGTGCGGATACTGAGGGTCGATTTCAGCCCGGCAGGGTCATCGACCGAGGTGCCGTCGGTGACTTCGAAACTGATGGAACCCGGTCCCACATACTCGGCGCCGGCAGTGTATTTCAACGAAGTGGGGCTGGCCAGGGGATCGCTTCCATCGCCGCCGATCAGCTTGATGCGGTCCGCCTGCGTGATCCGCGGCGCGTGTCCGTCGCGTACCTTCACCCATTCGTTCAGGTCGATCGTCACTGACTGGCCGGAAATAAGCTCCAAAACCTCGTCCTTGGCCAAGGTGGGAACCTGCTGGCCCAGACCCGGTACCCAGATGATGGCCGTGGCATTCTGGCCGTCAACGTCTTCGACCGTGTACGGAATCAGCTGTGGCCCTTCCGTCAGTTCCACGATCATGTTGCCGTCGCTGCCCGGGCGGGCAGTGAGGGCTTCGGTGCTGATCTTGAGGTTTTCGCCGACGCCGTCCGGATCCTCGTCGTTCTTCAGCACCGGAACGTCGACCGCGGTCTTGCCCAGGGTCTGGGCCGAGGTGACGCGGTCGTCGCGGGCTATCGGGGCCTGCAGCGGAACAGTGCTGTCCACCACCACCGTAATTGCCGCCTGGGCGGTGGCATCACGGTCATCGGCGATCGTGTACTGAAGGTTCACAGTCCCCTCTTCAGCAGGTGCCCGGAGGATGATCCGCCCGCTGGCCTTACTGACGGTGGCTTCGAGGGAGGCATCGCCGACGATGCCGTCGGTCATGATCCGGATGGGATCGCCGTCGGGATCGGTATCGTTGCCGCTGGCATCGACGGCGATCTGGCGCCCGGGCCGGACCTTAACCTCATCATCGACCGGTGTCGGGTTCTGGTTTATGTCCCCGCGGGGAGCAACACCGACGGTCACGGTGCCGGAGTTCGTTGCCCCTTGCCGGTCAACTACCTTGTAGCGGAACGTGTCAGTGCCGGAGCCGTCGCCGGCCGCGGTGAAGTCAATGAAGTTGCTGCCGACGCTGGCCGTGCCCATGGACGGCGTGCTGTCGATGCCGGTCAGCTGCACAGAGTCACCATCAGGGTCGATGCCGTCCAGCGGCACCGGAATGCGCACCGTTCCGCTGGCCACCACTCGGGCCGTCAGGTTCTTCGGCTGCGGGCGCGAGTTCTCGGCACCTTCCAGCGGAAGGATGTGGATCGTGACGGCGGCCGCACTCTTTTGGCCCTGCGGATCAACAGCGTTGTAGATGGCCCGGACAGTCTTCGGCAGCGGCCCGGCGATGAAGCGGACGGTGTTCTCAGAAACAAACACCTTCCCGTCCACCTCGTCGATGCCCTGCGGGAGGACCGGGTCCACGCTCAGTTCCTGGCCCTGCGGATGGGTGTCGTTCTCCAGGACCGGAATCGTCACGACGTCGCCAACGCGGACATTGACTTCGTCGGGCTTGGGCTGTGGAGCCTCCACCACAGCCGGCGCAGGCACCGGAACCACGGTGACGCTGCCTGTGGCGGACTTGCTGCCGTTGGACATGGTGTATTCGAACAGGAAGGGTTCAGCTGTGGCGCCAAGATCGGTGATTCGGATGACGCTGTGGTCGATCACGCTGATGGAGGTTGTGGAATTTTCCGGTACCTTGACGGACTGGAGCACCAGGACGCCGCCGGCCGGATCGGAATCGTTGGCCAGCGGGTCCAGCAGAACGCTGCCACCCACCGGCATCAGGGCCACGTCGTGCACGGCCACGGGATCGCCGCCGTCCTCGCCGGATTCGACGTCCACCCGGATCAGCCCCTGCGAGCTCTGTGGCCCGTTGCTGGCGATGTACGTCAAGTACATCGGACCGATCGAGGTGCTATTGAACGTAAATGTTCCACCATCGGTCACCGGACCAATCTCGGCCGGACCACTGGCTTCCACCTGGGCCAGGCGGAGGGCACCGCCGTTGGGGTCGACGTCGTTCTTCAGCGGCGAGATCACCAGGTCCTGGCCCACCACAGCCGTGACGTGGTCAGCATTCACCACGGGCGCCAGAGCACCCGGCGGCTGGACATTAATCACCACGGTTCCCGTAACGGTAGTTATGCCGTCCCAGATTGTGACGGTGACGTTCTTCTTGCCCGCCGTGGCTCCGGAGTCCTGGTAGGTGAGCAGGCCGTCACGGCGTACTTTGACCTGGTCCTGTTCGTTGTCCGCCTTGGCATCGAGCAGCACCAAATCGTCGCCGTCGGGGTCCATCCAGTCCGTGAGGATGTTCTGGCTGACTGTTTTGCCCTGCTCCACCAGCAGAGTGGTGGCGTTGCCGCCGCGTTTGAATTGCGGGGGGTGGTTCTCCTCCGGCCCCACCACGTTAAGCGTGACCTGGCCCGCGGCCGAGAGCCCACGGCCATCGTCGGCCGTGTAGCTGAACGTTTCCGTTCCGGCTTTGGCGTCCGCCGGAACGTTGATCTGGAAGGCGGTACCGCCGTAGATGTTCTGGAGCTTGCCACTGGTGGGACCGGAATTCCCGACGGCGGCCGTCAGGACGTCGCCGTCTGGATCGGAATCGTTATCCAGGACGCTGATGATGGTGGTGCGGCCGGGCCGGACGCCCACGCTGTCCGGCTTGGTTTCCGGCGGCCTGTTGGGCTTGGTCCGGTCCGGGAGGACATTGATGGTGTTGTTATCCGCGGATTCCTGATCCTGCTCATCAGATTCATTCTGCGGCGGGATGACGTCTTCCCAGTTGTTCACCAGCTGCATGTTCTGGTTCACCAGCCACACATTCCCGGAATTCACATCATTGAGAACCACCAGGTCCCGGTTAACCCGGAAAACGTACGACGGCGAGGCACTCGCCTTCGGAACGTCAACGTTCTTATCGTCAACATCGTTTTCACAGTCACGCACATACTTGTTCGCCCCGGACCACGCCGCATGCACACACCCGCCCAACTGCACCGGCGCCGCAGGAATACCCTCACCATCAAAAGACACCGTCTTAGCCGTGGAACCGTCCAACGGCTGCTTCAACAACGCCTTCTTCGTAGCCAAAGCCACCGAACCCGACTCCGGGCCGGACTGCTGCAACAAAGCATCCCCGGCATCAGCCAAAGCCAACTCCCGCCCACCCGGCAAAAACAACTTGCCCCGGGCAGCATCAAGCACCACCGGCTTATCCCCCACCACAGCCAACTGGATATCGCCCGCACCCTTAAGCCCGCTCCACGTCGACGATTCCGTTGACACCGCCGCCCCGGCCGCATCAACCTCAGTAACAGTCACCACACCGGACTCAGGATCCGCCGAATAAATCCGGTCATCCACACCAACAGCCGACACCACACCCTCAGAACCCACATACACCGGCTCAGAAGCTTCCTCATCAAAACCATTGATTGTTGACGGGGAAACAGCCCAGACCTTCCCGGAGCCGGTGTCCGTCACGGAGATGACTTCGGTGCCGAAACTCACATCAGAGGACCCCGGCAGCTGTTTATCGCCACCCAGTCGCAGGTTGGCCGCAGACACCTGGTTGAGCGTGGAACCGGCCGTGTCGTCAACCAGGACGTCCAGGCCGTTCTGCAGGACATCAAAAGACGTCGACGCAGGAGTCACCGCACCGTCCAGGACCCGGGACGGGTAGTTGAGGCGGCCCACAGCGTTCCTGGACTTGGAGACGACCCAGACACCGCCGTCGTTCAGCTCCACCTCGGTAGTCTTGAATCCGGGGTACAGCACGGCGCCGGCTACAAGGAATGCGGTGGCCACGCCAAAGGCGGTGCCAGAAACGAGTTTATTGTGGCGCTTTTTCAGCCCAAGCTTCCCCAGCAGTGATGTCACAGCGTTACGAATTCCTCAAAATTGCAGCCGCCGAAGGACAGCCTGTCCAATACCCGGATCCGGGGTCTGTATTCCCGCGATAGCCTATCCGACCCCTGCAGGGTCTGCGATGGGCAGCCCTCCCCACCGTCGGGAGGCCTGGGAGTCATCCTAGCGGAATCAAACATCAATTAGATAAACTCCGGAGGCGACCCAAGACTCAGTCCAGGACCAGGCCCTTACCCCGCCCGCGGGCCAGCAGGACCGGGTGGATTTCGCCAAAGCCGCGGACGTCCTCGGCGGGCTGGGGCATCAGGACGAAGCGCTCATCGTTTTCCAGGGCGCCGGCCGTCATGGAGTCCACCAGGACGGTGCCGGGATTGGCCAGTGAGGTGAGCCGGGCAGCGAGGTTGACTGTAGGACCATATATATCGCCAAGCCTGGACAGGATGCGGCCCCAGACCATGGCCACGCGGGCCTCTGGAAGGATTTCATCCTCGGTAAATGCCTGCGCCAATGCCAGCGAAATCTCGGCGCCCGCTGCCGGTGTTTCTGCAATGTAGAGGACTTCGTCGCCCACCGTTTTCACGAGCCGGCCACCGCCCACCGAGATGATCTCGGCGCACTTGTTCTCGAAGCGCTGCACCAGCCGGGCAAGCGTCTTTTCATTCATTCGGCGCGAAAGGCTGGTGTAGGAGACGAGGTCGGCGAAGCCCACCGCGCGGGCCAACGGCAGCGGGGCGTCATCTTCGTCCCCTTCGCGGCCTTCTTCGCTGGCCTGCAATCCGGCTTCGGCCCGCACCGCAAGGCGCTGGACCCCGGCATTGAGCTGGCGGCGCCACGAGTAAACCAGCATCTCCTCCAGCGCATCGACCAGCGCGGGAAGATCGTTCACCAACTGTTTACGCGCTACGGCGTCTGTTACGCCCTGCTCGTGGACCATGTCCTCGATCAGCGCCTCGATCTGCCACACAACCATGCGGTCGGTCATCTGGCCGATAGCCCGGGTAACGGAAATGGCAGCTTCCTCGGTCAGCTTTTCCGCGCGGACCAGATCCACCACTGTGCTGAGCGCGGCCTGGTCCCGTTCGGTGAAAGCCACGTCCTCGTCGCTGTAATTGGGGAAGCCGAGGGCACGCCAGAGTTTGCGTGCGGACAGCAGCGACAGCCCCGCACCAGCAGCAACTTCACGACGCCGCAGCTTGCGTTCGCCGCCCAAAAGCCGGGTTTCCAGGGCCTTCGCAGCCAGCCGCTCTGCGGAGATTGTGCCGGTTGCGGGCGCTGGTTCCGGAGCGCGCTCGGGAACAACGTCGGCCGTGGGCGCAGCAGGGGGCGCCAAGGGCGTAACTTCCG
The DNA here is from genome assembly GCF_055361265.1 of Pseudarthrobacter sp. TRD_SC_9. Lineage (NCBI taxonomy): Bacteria > Bacillati > Actinomycetota > Actinomycetes > Micrococcales > Micrococcaceae > Pseudarthrobacter > Pseudarthrobacter sp. TRD_SC_9. The sequence continues at coordinate 1,381,905 of NZ_CM143956.1, read as the reverse complement.
TGCCGGCGTCGTTCAGGTCCTCACCGCTCATTCTCTCCACCTGCTCTCCCATCCCACGGCTCTGCCCCTTCGGCAGGACTGTTCATCCGTTCAACTTCAATGAATTCCTCTTCCGGAAGGTCATCGATGGCTTCGAGGACGAAATTTCGAAACCGGGCAACCTCCGGCATGTCCGGAAGCTCCAGGCTCCCGCCGTAGCCGGACTCCAAGGATATATTCCCCGAGCGCAATACCCGCTGTAGGAGCGATTGGCTGACCGACACGTTGCGGACCGCGGCAAGGGAAAGCTGCCGGTCGTGCCGCCGCACGGTGCCGGACCGGTGGATGACCCGCCGGCTGGTCAGGATGTAGCGCGTGGCACTCCAGCGCATCAAGCGCGGGAGGCAATAGCCAAGCCAGATCCAGGCACCCAGCACCACACAGGCGGCCACCAGCCAGAACTCCAGTCCGGAAACCACAGGAAGGAGCGCTGCCGCCCCGCCCCTGAGAATCCAGGCCCAGGCAAAGGCAACCAGGGCAGGCGTGAAAATAAAGACGACGGCGGTAACGGTCAGCGCCCGCGGTTGGGGCCGGGTAAGGACAATGACCTGCTCGCCTGCAAGCAGGTCCTTACGCATAACCACTTTCGCCGCCGGCCTCGCGCGACCAGGGGCGGACGTGGACAACATCCCCGGCGGTGACAACGTGCTCGTGCCCGGCCTCATCCACTACCAGCAGCGAGCCGTACGGGTCCAGGCGGGTCGCATGGCCGATAATTTCGTGGTCGCCGGGCAGCTGGGCCCGGACCTGCCGCCCGAGCGTGACCATCACGCTTTCCAGCCGTTTGTGCAACGAAGGTCCACCCGCCAGCCCTGCCGTAGGATCGCCGTCGGCATTGCAGAACGCGCGATAGAGGGCGGCAAAGCGGGAAAGATAACTCTTGAGCAGGTCGGTGCGGTCAGTCGCCCTTGACTGCTCCAGGAGGACCGAGGTGGCGGTGGGCACCGGCAGTTCCGGCTCCGTCAGCGTGACGTTGACTCCCGTTCCCAAAATGACCGCTGGCACGCCAGGTCCGCTCAGGGGCTCCAGCTGCGCAAGGATGCCTGAGATTTTCCGGCCGTGGACCAGGACGTCGTTGGGCCACTTTATCTCGGCCGGCAGCTCCGCGGTTTCCATCAGGGCTTCGCGAAGGGCCAGTGCTGCGACCATCGACAGCCAGGAATAGCTGTGCGTGGGAACCGGCAGCCCCTGGGAATTAACAGGCCGCAGCACCATCGACACGGCAATCGAGCTGCGGGGCGGAGCCTCCCAGTGCCGGGCCAGACGGCCTCGGCCCGAGCTTTGGTGTTCGGCGGTGAGGATGGACAGGTCAGGCCAGGCTTTTGGCTCGACGGTCACGGCACGCAGCAGGTCCTCGTTGGTGGAGCCCGTGGTCTCGACAACGGCGAGGCTGCTGATCCCGTGTGCTGCCAGGAAGTCCGGCGCAGTAAGCGCTGCCCTGTCCAGGGCTGAACGGGCGGGGACAGAACCGGCGGGACCCGAGCCGGCTGTGGTCTCTTCGGGGCCGGGGTTCTGTGCGTCATCCATAACTAGAATCCTAGCGACTCGGCTCAGTCGCGGCGTTAGAGGAAGATGTCCGGTACCAGCTGGTCCTCGGCCGCTCCCAGGCTGTACGGGGCGAAGTCCGTGATGCCGGCGCCCGCGAGAACTTCCTCGTCTGTATAGAATCTGCCGGTTTCGCGCCCGGCGTCGGGCGGTACATGGGCGCCGGTGAGGATGGCATGGGCGGCATCGGCCATGATCTCCGGCCCTCGCGCCGCTTGGACGATTCTGCTGCCGCCGGGCATGTTGCGGATGGCAGCCGTGTCGATCAGGGTGCAGGGCCAGAGTGAGTTAACGCTGAGCGGCTGATCCTTGAATTCCTCCGCCAGGCCCAGCGTGGTCAGGCTCATGCCGTATTTGGCCATGGTGTAGGCGAGGTGTTGGCCGGCCCACTTTGGATCCAGGTTCAGGGGTGGCGAAAGCGTCAGGATCTGCCCGTCGCCGGATGCCAGCAGCGCCGGGAGCGCCAGTTTTGAGAGCAGGAAGGTGCCCCGGACGTTGATGTCCTGCATGAGGTCGTAGCGTTTCATGTCAACGTCAGGAGTGCGGGAGAGGTCAATAGCGGAGGCGTTGTTAATCACGACGTCGATCCGGCCAAACCTGTCAAGGGCTGCGGCAACTGCGGCCGCCACATCGTCGTCGTTCCGGACGTCTCCTACCAGCGGCAGTGCCTGGCCGCCGGCTTCCTCCACTTGTGTGGCCGCGGTGAAGACCGTGCCTTCAAGCTTGGCGTGCGGCTGGCCGGTTTTGGCCAGCATCACGATGTTTGCTCCGTCGCGTGCGGCGCGGAGCGCAATCGCCAGGCCAATCCCCCGGCTGCCGCCGGACATCAGGATGGTGCGGCCCTTGAGCGATCCCTTCGGCCGGTATGGTGTGGCCGTAGACGGGGAAAGGGTACTTCGAGCATCGTTGCTGGCAGTCATAGGCATACTGTAACGGACAAATGTTACTCACGAGTAACATGCTTTCCGGACAGTCGAAAGGGCCGGACGCCACAAAATTGTAGGGTTTCTACAGCGGTCCCGGCACCAAGCGTCATTAGACTAGCCAACAGGCGCGTACCGGAGTTCGGGAGCTTGTACACAAGCTACTTAATCCCGCCGTGAACCACGTTTTCATGCGTGTGTTGCCCCTGAAGAACTGCACTGAACCCGAAACAGAGCCGGAGACCCCTGATGAGCCACGATCTGACCACCACAGCTGGGAAGATTGCCGACTTCCGTGACCGCCAGGCCCGTTCGGAACAGCCATCGGGGCCGGAAGCGATCGAGAAGCAGCATGCCCGGGGGAAGAATACGGCCCGCGAGCGGATTGCCCTGCTGCTCGACGAAGGCTCGTTCGTGGAGTTTGATGCCCTGGCTGTGCACCGTTCCACAGCATTCGGCATGGAAAAGAAGAAGCCTCTGGGTGATGGCCTGGTCTCCGGCTACGGCACCGTGGACGGCCGGCCGGTTGCCGTCTACAGCCAGGACTTCTCCGTCTACGGCGGCTCACTGAGCCAGGTCAACGGCGAAAAAATCGTGAAAGTACAGGAGTTCGCGCTCCGTAACGGTTGCCCCGTGGTGGGCATCCTGGACGGTGGCGGCGCCCGCATCCAGGAAGGCGTGGCATCGCTGGCCATGTTCGCGGACATTTTCCGCAACAACGTCCACGCCTCCGGAGTGGTCCCGCAGATCTCGGTGATCATGGGCCCCTCTGCCGGCGGCGCCGCCTACTCCCCTGCCTTGACTGACTATGTGGTGATGGTGGACAAGACCTCACACATGTTCATCACCGGCCCGGACGTCATCAGGACCGTTACGGGCGAGGACGTGGATATGGAAACCCTGGGCGGTGCACGGCAGCACAACGCCACCACGGGAACGTCCACCTATCTGGCGGCCGATGAGGCTGACGCCCTGGATTTTGTCCGCGAACTCCTGGATTTCCTGCCCTCCAACAACCTCTCCGAGCCGCCGGTCACCGAACATGACCAGGAACTGGAGATCGACGAAGACGACCTCGCCCTCGACGCGCTCATCCCGGACTCCGCCAACCAGCCCTATGACATGCGCACGCTGATCGGACAGCTGGTGGACGATGCCCATTTCCTTGAGATGCAGTCCCTGTACGCCCCGAACGTGATCATCGGTTACGGCCGGATCGAGGGTCACACCGTTGGTATCGTCGCCAACCAGCCCCTGCAGTTCGCCGGCACCCTTGATATTGCGGCGTCCGAAAAGGCCGCCCGCTTTGTGCGGAACTGCGATGCCTTCAACATCCCGATCATCACCCTGGTGGACGTCCCCGGCTTCCTGCCCGGCAAGGACCAGGAATTCCAGGGCATCATCCGGCGCGGCGCCAAGCTCCTTTATGCCTACGCCGAGGCCACCGTCCCCAAGCTCACCGTCATCACCCGCAAGGCCTACGGCGGAGCCTACATTGTGATGGGTTCCAAGAAGCTGGGCGCAGACCTGAACCTGGCCTGGCCCACTGCCCAGATCGGCGTGATGGGCGCCCAGGGAGCTGTGAACATCCTGTACCGCCGCGATCTCGCAGCAGTCGCCGAAGCGGGCGGGGACGTCGAGGCCCGCCGTGCAGAAGTGATCAAGCAGTACGAAGAAGAGCTGCTCAACCCGTACCAGGCAGCCGAGCTTGGCTACGTCGACGCAGTGATCGCCCCTTCAGAAACCCGGCCGCAGATCATCCGCGGACTGCGGGTACTGCGTGACAAACGCGCGTCGCTGCCCACCAAAAAGCATGGGAACATCCCGCTGTGACGTCCCGGAAACCGGTGGTTGAGCCTGTCGAAACTGAGCCTGTCGAAGCCATCGAAACCGCCGAAAGCCCGGCCGTCCTCTCGGTGGTCAAGGGAAATCCCACGCCCGAGGAACTCGCGGCGCTCACCGCCGTCGTGCTTTCCCTGCCGGGCACGGCAGCGGAGGCACCATTGCGTCCCACTACCCGGCACTGGGTGCGTCGCCAGCAGCTGCGGCTCCCGCCCACGCCCGGTCCGGGAGCATGGCGGCGCAGCCGCGGCTGAGTCCCACCGCTTCCCCGGCTCCGGGCGTGGCGGGCCTGCACAGGGGGATGCACCGCCATTAGTCTCGTTTTATGACTAACCCTGCTGCACCTGTTGCGCGCCCTCGGACACCCATCGACGCTGTCGCGGACCAATATACGGACACGCTGATCAGGCTCAATCCGAGCTTCGCCACGGAGCTGGGTATTCCCGGCCGTGAAACCGAGTACCCAGATTACTCCCCCGCCGGAATTGCAGAACTGGCCAACGAGGCCCGGAAGACCCTCGCCGAACTGGACGGCCTGGCGCCGGCTGACGACGTTGACGCCGTTACCCTGGACGCCATGGGCGAGCGGCTGGGGCTCCTGCTGGAAATCCACCAATCCGGTTGGGATGCCGCCGACCTGAATAACATCGCCTCCCCCGCCCAGGAAATCCGCGCCATCTTCGACCTGATGCCAACGGAGACGCCGGAACACTGGGAGCACATCGCCGGCCGTGCCCACAACGTGCCCGCCGCACTGGCCGGGTACATCGAAGCCCTGCGTTCCGGCAAGGAGGCCGGGCGGGTATCCGCCGCGCGCCAGGTGGAAACTGTCATCGAACAAACCACCAAGTACGCGGCTGAAGACGGCTTCTTCGCCAAGCTCGCCGCCGAAGCCCGAATCTCCGGCCAGGCGGTGCCTTCCGTTCTGCAGGAAACTCTCGACGCCGGGGCTGCCGCTGCCCGGAGTGCCTACGCGGACTTTGCCGCATTCCTTCGTGACGAACTCCTGCCGGTAGCCCCGACCAAGGACGCAGTGGGCCGCGATCGTTATGCACTGGCGTCACGGAACTTCCTCGGTGCAACGGTGGACCTGGAGGAAACCTATGCCTGGGGCGTGCAGGAGCTGCAGCGCCTGATCGACGAGCAGCAGACCGTGGCAGAAGCCATCCAGCCGGGAGCCACCGTCGCCGAGGCAAAAGAAATCCTGAACAACGATCCCGCCCGCCAGCTCAAAGGCACGGCTGCACTCCAGGCCTGGATGCAGGAGCTCTCCGACAAAGCCGTCGCCGAACTGGCAGGCGTGCACTTCGACATCCCCGAACCAATGCAAACCCTTGAGTGCCGAATTGCCCCCACCGACGAGGGCGGCATCTACTACACAGGCCCCTCCGACGACTTCAGCGGGCCCGGCCGGATGTGGTGGTCAGTCCCCGCCGGCGAAGACACCTTCACCACGTGGGCCGAGACCACCACGGTCTACCACGAAGGCGTTCCCGGCCACCACCTCCAGGTCGGAACAGCCACCTATCGCAGGGAACTGCTGAACAAGTGGCGCCGCAACGTCTGCTGGACCTCCGGGCACGGCGAAGGCTGGGCGCTCTACGCCGAAAAACTCATGCAGGAACTGGGCTACCTGTCCGATCCCGGCGACCACATGGGCATGCTGGACATGCAGCGGATGCGTGCCGCCCGGGTTGTCTTCGACATTGGCGTACACCTGGAACTGGAAGTTCCCTCAGCCTGGGGTACCGGAACCTGGACGCCCGAAAAAGGCTATGAATTCCTCCGCGCCAACCTGCCCATCAGCGACGGCCAGCTCAAGTTCGAATTCACCCGCTACCTCGGCTGGCCAGGCCAGGCCCCCTCCTACAAGATCGGCCAGCGGCTCTGGGAAGAAATACGCGCCGAGCTCGAATCCCGCCCCGGCTTCAACCTCAAGGACTTTCACACCCGGGCGTTGAACATAGGGTCCGTAGGCCTCGATACCCTCCGCCGGGCGTTGCTTTAGCCCTCTCTGCCTTCCGGTGCGTCTGGAGGACGGACGCCCTCGGCATGCTGCTCCCCACCGGCACCCTAGCTTCGCAAGCTCAGCCAGGGAACCCTGCCGGCGTGGGCCCACTTCGTCGCTTTGACGCATGCTGCCGGGCGCCCGTCCTCCAGACCAAAGGGCAGCGAGACTTTTAACACACCCGCGCTGGGAATATCTTCATAAAAGTGGCTTGGGGTGGCGGGTTTGCTGGTGTTTCGTCGCTTGAGGGGGCTTGGGCCGCGTAATATTTCTCAACGTTCGTTCGTGATGGTATGGCGGTTGGACCTAGCGTATTCGAGTGAGCACTTCAACCAGCACCCCTAAAAAATCGGGAACGTCCGGCTTCCAGTTGCCCAAGTGGGCAGGATCCTTTGGCGTCCAAATCATCGCTGCCCTTATTGTTGGCCTGGCCCTGGGCCTTTTGGCCAAGTACACCGGCAGCACCAAAGACGATCCCAACGCCCTTGGTGCCACGCTGCAGACCATCGGTTCCAGTTATGTCGCGCTGCTGCAGACCGCCGTCGTGCCCTTGATCTTCACGGCCGTTGTCAGCTCCATCTCCAACCTGCGCGAAGTCTCCAATGCCGCACGCCTGGCCTGGAACACCCTGCTCTGGTTTGCCATCACCTCCCTGATCGCTGTGCTGATCGGCATCGGACTGGGCGTACTGCTCCAGCCCGGCGCCAACACCGGCATTACCGGCGAAGGAGAGGAACCCGGCAAGGTGGGCAGCTGGTGGGCCTTCCTCACCGGCCTGTTCCCGAAGAATTTCCTGGGCCTGGGCGCAAGCACCACGGTCGCCGAAACCGGCGCTACCACCTCGGTCAGCTTTAACGTCCTGCAGATCCTGGTCATCGCTATCGCCGTAGGCATTGCCGCCCTCAAGGTAGGCAAGGCGGCCGAGCCGTTCCTGAACTTCACCGCTTCGGCCCTGGCCGTCATCCAGAAGGTCCTGTGGTGGATCATCAGGATCGCCCCGCTGGGTACCGTCGGCCTGATCGGCAATGCGGTGGCCGTCTACGGTTGGGACACCATAGGTTCGCTGGGTAAATTTGCCATTGCCATCTACGTTGGCCTGGCCCTGGTGCTGTTCGTGGTCTACCCCATCCTGGTGCGCAGCCACGGACTGTCCGTCAAGCAGTACTTCACCGGGGTCTGGCCCGCGGTGCAGCTGGCCTTCGTCTCGCGTTCCTCGATCGGAACCCTGCCGTTGACCCAGCGGGTCACCGAGCGCTCACTGGGCGTGCCGCGTGCCTACGCATCCTTTGCTGTACCGCTCGGTGCTACCACCAAGATGGACGGCTGCGCTGCGATTTACCCGGCGATCGCCGCCATCTTCGTAGCCCAGTTCTTCGGTGTACAGCTGGACTTCACCCAGTATCTATTGATCGCACTGGTGTCCGTCCTCGGTTCAGCTGCTACTGCCGGCACCACTGGCGCCGTGGTGATGCTCACGCTCACGCTCTCCACGCTGGGGCTGCCGCTGGCCGGCGTCGGACTCCTGCTCGCCATCGATCCCATCCTGGACATGGGCCGCACCGCGGTCAACGTTGCCGGCCAGGCATTGGTGCCCACGATTGTGGCCAAGCGCCAGGGAATCCTGGACGAGGACCTCTACAACGCTCCGCGCAATGGCACTCCGTTCGCGGATGACGAGGCCGGCTCTGCAGAGCCGGTTGCTCCTTCCACAGCGGAACGTGAATTGGCTGACGCCAAGGCATAACCTAGAAGCCTGCTCCACAAAGGAGGTCCCCGGAATTTTCCGGGGACCTCCTTTGTGTGTAGCGGTGCTGCCGATTAAGCCGGCTTCCACCGATGTGGTAACAGCGTCAGCCTCCACCTGCGTCAACGTGGTGCCGTCAACGCCGGCCAGAACTTGCGCATAGTGCAAACTTGCACATAGTGTAATCAAGTGAACTCCTCCAGCGAACTGACAGCTGCATCGCCGGTACTTTCCCGTCGTGAACTCAACAAGGCTGCTACCCGCGAGGCGATCGCAACGGCGGCGCTGCAACTCCTCCGTAGCAAGGGCTACGGCAATTTCACCGTGGAGGATATCGCTGACGCCGCGGGCATCTCCCGGCGCACGTTCTTCAACTACTTCAACGGCATCGATGCGGTGCTGGCGTCAGTAGCCGACGGATTCCTGGACAACGTCCTGATCCGGTTCCGCCTCCGGCCCACCGACGAACCGATTCTGGAATCAGCCCGAGCCGCCCTGGCCGAGCTCGCCGACCCCATGACGGTGGCACCGATTGCGGAACTCCACAGCCTGGCGCAGTGCAGCCCGGGGATCTTCCGGTCGGAGCTTGAGGCCTGGGACACCTGCACGGTCCAGATCATCGAGGCGGTCCAGGAGCGCCTGGCCAAATCCGGAGCCGACGTCGACGACCTTTACGTGCGTGCCCTGGCCAGCTCGGTGATGGGCTGCGGCAAGGCTGCCGTGGACAGCTGGTTCGCCCGATGCGGCGCGGACCTGTCCCCCGAATCGCTGGCCACCCTGCGTTCACTCCTGATCGACTCCATGAGCCTGTTGGCCGATGGATTCACCACCTACCCCGCGGCCGGCAACAACCCGGCATCCGCGCCAGGTATCTGACCTACTACCCTCCTTCGCCACCTTCCTGACAGAACGGCTCTGACATGGCACTCCTGCTTTACCGACTTGGCAAATTCTCCTACCGTCGCCGCTGGCTGGTTATTTCACTGTGGCTGGCCATCCTGGTGGCCGTGGGCGGATCCGCCGCGGCCTTCCACGGCACCATGTCCAACAACTTCCAGATCCCGGGTACCGAAACCCAGCAGATGGCGGACAAGCTGAAAGCCGAGCTCCCCTCCGCTTCCGGCGGTTCCGCCAGCATCGTCTTCGAAGCACCCGACGGCGGATTCACGGCCGAGAGCCGCTCCGCCGTCGCCGATGCCCTGACCGAGCTGGAAGCCCTCCCGGACGTCCGGGGCACCGTCAATCCGTTCACCACCCAGGAACAGCTGGACGGCGCGGCGAAGACCATCGCAGACGGCAAGGCACAGATTGATGCAGGCCAGGCGGAGCTCGACGCCGCAAAGGCCCAGCTCGACGCCGGGGCGGCCCAGCTGGCAGCGGCAGAACAGCAAATGGCCGCCGCAGGCCTTCCAGCTGCCGCAATTGAAGCCCAGCTTGGTGAACAGAAGGCAACGTTGGCTGCCGGTCAGGAACAGCACCAGGCCGGAGCAGCCGAGCTTGAGGCAGCGAAGGCCAAACTGGAGCTGGGCCAGCGCCAGGCGGAAGCCAGCGAAGGACTGCGCTTTGTGTCCGAGGACGGCAAGGCAGCCATCGCCCAGGTCCAGTTCAACACCTCGATCAACGGCCTCACGCCGGAAGTCCGTGGCGAAGTCCAGGACATCGCGCACAACGCTTCAAGCGCCGGCGTCACCGCTTTCGCCAGCAAGGAAATCACCGAGGACATCTCCGAACTCTTCGGTGCAGCGGAAATCATCGGCATCGCCATCGCTGCGCTGGTGCTGATCATCATGCTCGGCACCCTCATCGCCGCCGGCCTGCCGCTGTTGATGGCCGTGATGGGTGTCGCCGTTGGGGTAGGCGCCACCTTCGCCCTTTCCGGGGCTGTCGAGATGAGCTCAATCTCCCCCATGCTGGCCCTCATGCTGGGGCTGGCCGTGGGCATCGACTACTCGCTGTTCATCGTCAACCGGCACCGGACGCAGGTCCTGGCCGGTATGGATGCGGAGGAGTCGGTGGCACGTGCAACCGGCACGTCCGGCAACGCTGTCCTCTTCGCCGGCCTGACGGTCATCATCGCGCTGGCGGCCCTGGTGGTCCCCGGCCTGCCCTTCCTCGCCGTCATGGGACTGTCGGCCGCCGCTACAGTGGCGGTGGCGGTTGCCGTGGCGCTCACGCTGACCCCGGCCGTCCTGGCCCTTGTTGGCCGGAGGATCGTCTCCAAACGTGCCTGGGCCAAGGCAGCTGCGCACAACGCCGAGCCAGGTCATGAGGAAGAAGACGAAGCCAAGGATGAAGCGTTGAGCACCCGCGGTTGGGGTGGAATCGTCACCCGGCACCCCGTGATGGCCCTCGTTGCCGGAGTGGTCCTGCTGGTCACCATGGCGCTGCCGGCCACCCAACTCCGGTTGGCCCTTCCGGACGGCGGTTCAGAACCCGTGGACTCTGAGGCCTACCAGGCGTACGACCTCACCGCCCGCAGCTTCGGCGAAGGCATGACCGGACCCATCGTGGTGGTGGGCGAATTCCCCGAAGGCCTGGACGAAACGGGGGCGCAGAACCTGCAGTACGACGTCGCGGACCTGCTCCGCGGGCTGGACAACGTTGTTGCCGCCGCCCCCGTCGCCCTGAGCGATGACCGCCGCACGGCAGTCTTCCAGGTGATCCCCAGCGAAGGCGCGGCCAGCGAAAACACTGTCCAGGTAGTTGCCGAACTGCGGGAACGCAACGCTGAAATCGAAGAGCAGACGGGCGTCCACATCGGCCTGACCGGGCAGACGGCCGGCAACATCGACGTCTCCACGAAGCTCGCCGACGCCCTCCCGCCCTACCTGCTGATCGTCGTCGGACTTTCCCTGGTCCTGCTCCTGCTGGTGTTCCGCTCCATCGTGGTGCCGCTCCTGGCTACCGGAGGCTTCCTGCTCTCGCTGGCCGCGGCGTTCGGCGGCGTGGTGGCTGTGTACCAGTGGGGCTGGCTGGGCGGTGTGTTCGACGTCGCCAATCCCGGCGCCGTGCTCAGCTTCCTGCCCATCATCGTGATCGGCGTGCTGTTCGGCCTTGCCATGGACTACCAGGTGTTTATCGCGTCCGGGATGCGGGAGGCCTACGTCCACGGGCAGTCGGCCAAACACGCAGTGCAGCTGGGCTTCCGGCATGCCGCCGCCGTGGTGACCGCTGCTGCAATCATCATGGTGAGCGTTTTCGCCGGCTTCATCTTCAGCCACCTCACCATGGTCCGGCCACTGGGTTTCGCCATGGCGTTCGGGGTGCTGCTTGATGCCTTCGTGGTGCGGATGACCATCGTCCCGGCCGTCATGTACCTGCTGGATAAGAAGGTCTGGTGGCTGCCGGGGTGGCTGGAGCGGATCCTGCCGGATGTGGACGTGGAGGGAGCCCGGCTCAGCCGGGAGCAGGTTCCCGCGGATTCCCAGCCCCAACCGGTCCACTAGGCTAATTGACGTGACCCGGCTCATTCTCGCTTCCCAGTCCCCCGCCCGGACTAAACTGCTTACCGACGCCGGCATTGGGCACACCGTGATGGTCTCTGATGTGGATGAAGACGCAGTCCAGGCCAAGTACGGGGTGACCGATCCGCACGACACCGCCCTGCTGCTGGCCCGGGCCAAGGGCGAAGCCGTGGCGGCGCTCCCGGAAGCGGAGGGCGCCCTGGTGATTGCCTGCGATTCAGTCTTCGAGTTCGACGGCGAGGCACACGGAAAGCCGTACACGGCAGCTGTGGCCCGCGAACGGATGCTCAGGATGAGCGGGAGCGCAGGGGTCCTCCACACCGGACACTGGCTGATTGACTGCAGGGACACCGACTCCGGGAACGGCTCCGGTGCCACGCTCGGTGCAGTTGCCTCGGCGGAGGTGGCCTTCGAAGACATGACTTCAGCCGAAATCGACGCCTACATTGCCACCGGGGAACCGCTGCATTGCGCCGGCTCCTTCACCATCGACGGCTTGGGGGGCGCCTTTATCCGCAAGGTCGATGGCGATCCCCATGCCGTGGTGGGCCTCTCCATCTCCACCCTGCGCAGGCTGCTGGCCCAGGCCGGCGTCGGCATCACAGAACTGTGGACCTCCGCCTGAACGGATCATTTCCACGCAAGTTGTAGCTTCCCTACAAAGGATGACCGCTGCACGGGCGGATTCCGCAAGTAACATCGGCGGAACCCTCAAAATAGCGCTAGGCTCCCTGAAGAAAGAAGGAGACGCCTTGTCAGCTATTTCGGAGCAGTCCGGCCCCCAAGCACCATCAAACATCACGAAGGTGCTGATCGCGAACCGCGGTGAAATCGCCGTCCGGATTATCCGGGCAGCACGCGACGAGGGCATCGCCTCCGTCGCCGTTTACGCAGATCCCGACCAGAACGCACTCCATGTACGTCTTGCTGACGAGGCGTATGCACTGGGTGGCAACACGGCCGCCGAGTCCTACCTCCTGATGGACAAGATCATCGACGCCGCCGTCCGTTCCGGCGCCGACGCCATCCACCCGGGCTACGGCTTCCTGGCTGAAAACGCGCAGTTCGCAGCCCGGGTCATCGAGGCCGGGATCACGTGGATCGGCCCCTCCCCCGAAGCCATCTCCGCCCTGGGGGACAAGGTCCAGGCCCGGCATATCGCCGAGAAGGTTGGCGCTCCACAGGTTCCCGGGACTGCTGACCCGGTCGAATCCGCCGAGGAAATCCTGGCGTTCGTTGACGAGTTCGGCCTTCCCGTTGCCATCAAAGCGGCATTCGGCGGCGGCGGCCGCGGCATCAAGGTGGCCCGCACCCGTGATGAAATCCCCGAGCTGTTCGAGTCCGCAGTCCGGGAGGCCACGGCCGCCTTCGGACGCGGCGAATGCTTTATTGAACGGTTCCTGGACGCCCCGCGCCACGTGGAAACCCAGTGCCTGGCCGATGCGCACGGCAACGTCGTGGTGGTCTCCACGCGCGACTGCTCGCTGCAGCGCCGCAACCAGAAGCTTGTCGAAGAGGCTCCGGCCCCGTTCCTGACCGAAGAGCAGAACCGGTTGCTGTACGAGTCCTCAAAGGCCATCCTCAAGGAGGCCGGCTACCTCGGCGCCGGCACCTGCGAGTTCCTGGTGGGGCAGGATGGCACCATCTCCTTCCTTGAGGTCAACACCCGGCTCCAGGTGGAGCACTGCGTCTCAGAGGAAGTCACCGGAATCGACCTCGTCCGCGAGCAGTTCCGGTTGGCCCGTGGCGAGGAACTCGGCTACGACGATCCCGAAGTCCGCGGCCACTCCTTTGAGTTCCGCATTACCGGGGAAGATCCGGGCCGCAACTTCATGCCGGCGCCGGGAACCATCCGGACGCTTCGGAACCCCACAGGCCCCGGTGTCCGCATAGACTCCGGCGTTGAGCAGGGTGACGTGATCAGTGGCAACTTCGACTCCATGCTCTCCAAGCTGGTCGTCACCGGCGCCACCCGTCGCCAGGCCCTGGAACGCTCACGCCGTGCCCTTGAGGAAATGGTGGTGGAGGGCATCCCCACTGTTATCCCGTTCCACCTCGCCGTGGTCACCGACTCCGCGTTCGCGCCGGAAAGCGGCCCCTTCGCTGTCCACACCCGCTGGATTGAGACCGGATTCACCAACGCCCTTCCGGCCTGGACTCCGGAGGGGATCGCAGAAGCGGCAGACGCCGGAGATCGCCAGAGGGTCGTCGTCGAGGTTGGCGGCAAGCGCCTTGAGGTAGTGCTCCCTGCATCGCTCGGTTCCCTGGCAATGGCAGGCCCAAGCGCAGCCAAGGCAGGAAAGTCCAAGAAGCGCGCCCGCTCCGCCGGCCCCGCCGAAGCCGCGACCGGTAACTCCCTTGCGTCTCCCATGCAGGGCACCATCGTCAAAGTTGCAGTAGCCAACGGCGACGTCGTTGCCGAGGGTGACCTCGTCGTGGTGCTGGAAGCCATGAAGATGGAACAGCCGCTCACTGCCCACCGCGCCGGAACGATCACCGGCTTGAGTGCCATCGCCGGTGAAACGGTGGCTACCGGTGCCGTCATTGCCACCATCGAAGACTAAGGCGGAGACCAGCACGTGCTTGCACCAAGTTTTGAAGAAGAAGTTGCCCGCTACCACCTGGCCATCCCGGAAATTATGCGGGGCAACCCGCAGGCCGTGAAGGAGCTCTATTCCAGGCTCGACGACGTCACCTTGGCTAATCCGCTGGGCGGGATCGCCCGTGGCTGGGCGCAGGTAGAGGCGCGGCTTGACCAGGCGTCGCGCTACTACGCAGATGGCGTGATGCTGGGGTTTGAAACCATCACGTCGTATCACGCGCAGGACACCGCGTATTTGGTGGAGACGGAACATTTCCGCGCCCGGGTTGGCGCCGGGCAGGCGGAAGAGGAATTTGCCCTGCGGGTAACCAGCATCTTCCGGCGTGAAGAGGGCTTCTGGAAGCTGGCCCACCGTCATGCCGACACCAATGCCCATCCGCAGGCACGACGCGCTACGGTTACCTAAGAGGCACAGTCTCCTGACTGAAGGGTGGTGAGCAAATTGTTGCCCTTTGTGCTGTTGGCTTCCCGCCCTGAGGAAGCGGCCGCGGACGAGGAATACGCGGCCTACCTGCGCTTTTGCGGCCTGCAACCTGAGGAGTTGCTGCGCATCAGGCTTGATGCCGGCCCCATCCCCCGCCTGGACCTGGACACCATCTCCGGCATCATCGTTGGCGGCAGCCCGTTTACCTCCAGCGATCCTCCGGAGTCCAAGTCGGCAACGCAGCAGCGGGTGGAGCGGGAGCTATCAGGGCTCCTGGACACGCTGGTCGCTGAGGATTTCCCGTTCCTGGGCGCCTGCTACGGAGTGGGGACCTTGGGCGCCCATCAGGGCGCGGTGATTGACAGGACCTTCGGCGAACCGCTGGGAGCGGTAGAGGTCAGGATCAACGACGACGGCGGTACCGACCCACTGCTGGCAGGCCTTCCCCGGGAGTTCAGCGCCTTCGTCGGCCACAAGGAAGCGTGCACCCGCCTGCCGGAGCATGCAGTGCTGCTGGCGACGTCGGCGTCGTGCCCTGTCCAGATGTTCCGGATCAAACAGAACCTGTACGCCACCCAGTTCCACCCGGAACTCGATGCTGAAGGCCTGATGACCAGGATCCGGGTCTACCGGCACTCGGGGTACTTCGCCCCCGAAGCAGCCGAGGACCTGATTAGGGAAGCCAGGTTGAGTACAGTCACAGAGCCCATGAAGGTCCTGCGGAATTTTGTGGAACGCTACGCGAAGTAAAAATGCCCGGCATGTTCCCCAAGAGGGAACACGCCGGGCATTTTCAGGTAAGCGACACTAGGCTACGTTGTTCTCGTAATCAGTGTCCTTCGTTTCGCGGGTGATCCAGAGCGCGATGAAGGTGAGCACCGCTGCGGCCGCCATGTAAACGCCCACCAGCCAGGTGCTGCCGCCGGCTGCCTGCCACAGCGCGATCGCGATGAACGACGCCGGAGCGGCGCCAATCACGCTTGAGAGGTTATAAGCCACCGCGGACCCGGTGTACCGGACGTTGGCCGGGAACAACTCCGGAAGAATCGCGGCCATCGGCCCGAAGGTGAGGCCCATCAGGGTAAAGCCCACGATCAGTCCGACGATTGCAGCCGCCTGGCCCGGTCCGAACATGGTGAACCAGAGGACGCCGAAGACAAAAATGCCTGCGGTGACGGCGAGCAGGAACTTGCGGCGTCCCCACTTTTCGGCCAGTGGGCCGGAGACGAGGGTGAAAATGCCAAAAAAAACGACGCCGAGGATCAGCATCCACAGGAAGTCTCCACGGGGAATACCCAGCCCGGGAACAAAGCCGGCGATCTCTGCTGCTGACATCGGCTTGCCGGCCTTCTCCGCCACCGCCTGGGCGGCCTCCACGGAGGCGGGCTTGGTGCCATAGGACAGGGTGAAGGAGGTCATGATGTAGAACAGCACGTAAGTGGCAAGCATGATGAACGTTCCTGCCACCACCGGGCGCCAGTGGTTCTTGAAGGTGGCCGTGAAGGGTACCTTGGCCACCTTGTCTTCGGTGAGTACCTTCTGGAAGGACAGGCTTTCCACCAGCTTCAACCGGACGTAAAGGCCCACAATCACCATCACGGCGCTAAGCAGGAACGGTACCCGCCAGCCCCAGGCGAGGAACGCCTCCGGAGTGAGTGCCGCGTCGAGCCAGATGAACAGCACGTTGGCGAGGATAAAGCCGATGGGTGCCCCAAGCTGCGGGAAGGTTCCGTAAACTGCCCGCTTGCCCTTCGGAGCATTCTCAGTAGCCAGCAGGGCCGCGCCTGACCATTCGCCACCGAGCGCCAGCCCTTGCGCAAAGCGCAGGACCACGAGCATCAATGGAGCCATGACTGCCCAGCCGGGAAGGGAAGCCGTGGGGAGCGTCCCAATGAGGAAGGTGGCAATACCCATGGTGAGCAACGAAGCCACCAGCGTGCCTTTGCGGCCGAACTTATCGCCAAAGTGGCCAAAAAGAACCGAACCCACCGGGCGGGCAATAAAAGCCACACCAAAAATGGCGAACGAACTCAGCAGCGCATTAATTTCTGTCGCGTGCGGGAAAAAGAGCTTCGGAAAGACCAGGACGGCAGCCGTGGCGTAAATATAGAAGTCGTAGAACTCGATGGTGGTGCCAATGAGGCTGGCAAAGATGACCTTGCCCTTGGAGTTCACGGGCTTCGTGGACCCTGGCTCCGCTGTTGTTGTTTCAGCTGATGACATGTATCAACGCTTTCGTCAGGCCGGGCTGCTTCCGCTTTCCGGGCCGCAAATAGTTAGAGTTCAATATTAGTTCCCACAGTCCAATCTTTGGACAAGAAGTCCACTATGTGGACCTGCCTGGGCATAACGCGGCCTTATGTTCCAGCGCCGGGACTTAGGAGCTGGCGGCTCGAAAAGGCTGAGAATTGGCTGCAGGGCGTTCTTCAAGAGGAGGGCACCGCACTCAGCGATATCTTGCTCGCTCCTCTAGCGATGTCCCTGGCAAGCGAGCTCACCTCATCGGCAATTACCGACCGCCCCTTTGTCTCGGAATCATAGATGTAGGTGGTTGATCCACGTCTGGCCCCGCAGAAGTCTATGACCCCGTGCTCAATCTGGGTGCTGATCGATGCTCGGTAGCCGTGCCGCTCATACGCGCTGGCATCACTCCCCGCGATGGGGACAAGGTGTACGCACAACCGGCCTAACTTGGGCTTCAACGAACTCCCCTCGGGCTGTTCGAACGCCCATCCACTGACGAAGACACGGTCTATCCAACCCTTAAGCAGAGCCGGCATCGACCACCAATAAACCGGGAAGACCAAGATAAGGTGATCAGCCCGATCGATCCGCTCCTGCTCGCTAACCACATCAACCGGCAACCCTGTCACCTGCTGGTATGACAATCGGTCGTCTTTAGTGAACCGCGGATCGAAGTTTTCCGCTGCAAGATCTGCGACCTCACTAGACATCCCGCAATAAGCGAAGGCGCCTTTCAGCTCCTTCGCAACGAAATGGGTCAACGAGTTCTGGTCCGGATGGGCAATCACGATCAGCGCTTTGGTCACGACGTCTCCTGGTGAATTAGTTAAGGAAGCACCTTCTCGGCTTAAACCTACCATCAGTAGGTTACTAGCAGTAGGCTACTATCTGTAGATAGACCTGATGAGATGAGAGGACGGCATGGCATTAGGAAAAATGCGCAAGAATGAACGGCGGGAACAGCTGTTGTCCGTCGCTTGGTCAGTCCTCGATGTCGGTGGGACCGACTCCCTGACTCTTGGCCGTCTCGCTGAGCGCGCTGGCATCACCAAACCCGTTGTGTATGACCACTTCGCCTCGCGTTCTGCGCTGCTTATAGCTATGTACCGTGAGTTCGACGCCCTACAGACGCAAAAGCTGGAGCGGTCCCTTGCGGACGCCGAGCACACTGTGCGCGGTCAGGCAACGGCGATTGCCCAATCTCACGTGGAGTGCGTCGTAGCGCACGGACGCCAATTGGCTGGCATCCTCGGTGCACTCGAAGGATCCCCCGACCTGGAACAACTTAAACGTGATACCGAGGCGGCCTACATCGACCTATGCCGGAGTGCTCTAAACCCCTTCTCGGCAACCGGCAGGGTTCCAACCGCTTCCATGATCGCGATCGTAGGAGCTGCGGAGGCACTGGCTCAAGCCGCCGCACGCCAGTCCCTTCCAACCGAAGAAGCCATCGCCGGGCTCATCAACATCATCATTTCGATTCTCACCCGATCTACCAACGGGACGGACCCGCGGCAGCCTGACCAGCTTGGTAAGAGCGCTGCTGATCTGCAGACTTAGACCCATGGGGACAAAGCGCGGTCAACAGTCTGGTTCCATGGTTGCGGGTCTAGGGATCGGTCTCGGCCTGGCGGGAGCAGGCTGGTTTGCCATTGGGCCTGACCACTTGGTCTTCGCATTCGTTGCGCAAGGAGCCTTCCTCTTCATGGCACTGCTCGCAGGGCCCGCCCTGACCGACGTCGGCCGGTCCCGCTACCGGGTCCAACCTTACGAACCACGCATCTACGCAATATTAGGTACCGAGTTGGTTCGCCGCGTACTAAGTTCGCTGGGATGGAATCGGGTCATCAGGCAGATGCGTCACTCGGAGAGCGGCGCTTCGGGACTGTCCCGATTTCTCAGAGGTACTGAGCAGTCAGAAACCGGCCATCTTCTCGGCGTTGCTGCCACGGTGCTGCTAGCCGTTACTGCCGCAGCTACGACCCATCTCCAGGGGGCCGGCCAGATACTGCTTGTCGGACTGGTGCTACATGGGTACCCGGTCATGATCCAACGAGTCGTTCGGTTCAAAATCATCAGCCGCCGAACCGGCATCAACCCAGCGGCTCACTCCCACGTAACGGACCTCTGACTTTAGGCGCCAGCGCTTCTGGCATGGAGCCATCGCAGTCTCAACCCGCGCTTGCAGGTCAGCTGACTTCTCACAGCGGACCGAAGGCGCCGATAGGCAAATGTCACAGCACGTTAACAAACCGGGACCGTCCACGAAACGCCGGCTGCCTACCTTTGAGGAAACAACTTTTCCCCAATCAATCCTCAAAGGAGGGACACCGTGACTGTTGATCGTGCCACTGAGTCAGCTACCGCGCCAGCCACAGGCGCAACCGTAGGCCATGTCCCCGCACTTGAATTCCGGCCGGGACGCTGGATCGCCAACTGGAACGCGGAAAACCACGAACAGTGGGAAAGCGCTGGCCGCTCCATTGCGCGCCGGAACCTGAACTGGTCCATCTTCGCCGAATTCCTGGGTTTTGTCGTTTGGCAACTTTGGTCCATTGTTGTTGTCCAGCTTCCGGCGGCGGGCTTCACTCTGTCCACGTCCGAGATCTTCTGGTTGATCTCCATGCCAAGCCTGGTAGGTGCCACGCTGCGCATTCCCTACACCTTCATGGTGCCCCGCTTCGGCGGCCGGAACTGGACCATCGTTTCGGCGCTCCTGCTGCTGATCCCGTCCATTGGGCTCGCCATTTGCGTTTCCAACCCTGACACCCCCTTTGGCACGCTCCTGCTGGTCGCGGCTCTGGCCGGCTTTGGCGGCGGCAACTTCGCCAGCTCCATGGCCAACATCACCTTCTTCTACCCGGCGCGCGAAAAAGGCTGGGCGCTGGGCCTGAACGCTGCCGGCGGCAACCTTGGTGCCGCCGTCGCACAGCTCGCCGTGCCGATCGTCATCACCCTCCTGGCCGCCGGTACCGTCAACCTGCCAATGGCCGGGCTGATGTGGGTACCGTTCATCCTCCTGGCCGCTTTCGGCGCCTGGAAGTACATGGACAACCTCACCAGCGCCAAGGGTGACGTGGCCGGCTCGGTGGCGGCGCTCAAGGAACCGCATCTATGGATCATGGCCCTGCTTTACATCGGCACCTTCGGTTCGTTCATTGGCTTCGCCGGCGTGTTCCCCAAGCTCATCAAGGACTACTTCCCGGAGTTCTCCACCATCGGAGTGGGCACCGTGGCACTGTCGCTGGCGTTCCTTGGCCCGCTGGTCGGTTCCCTGGCCCGCCCCTACGGCGGCCGGATGGCCGACCGCATGGGCGGCGCCCGGATGACCGTGGCCGCCTTCGCCTCCATGGCAATCATCACGCTTACCATGATCTGGACCCTGCCAGTCAAGAACTTCTGGCTCTTCCTGTTCCTCTTCCTGCTGCTCTTCACCGCCAGCGGCTTCGGAAACGGTGCCACCTACCGCATGATCCCGGTTATCTTTGCCACGTCCAGCCGGGCAGCACGCAACGGTGCCGACTCAGTGGCCACCCAGCGGCTGGCATCATCTGCCCTGGGCCTGATCTCCGCGATCGGCGCCTACGGCGGGTTCGTCATCCCGCAAATGCTCAACGCCTCCAACACCGCCAGCGGTTCGTACACTCCAGCTTTTTACGGATTCGTCGGGGCCTACATCCTGATGCTGACCGTCTGCTGGGCCTGCTACATCCGCAATGCCGGCCGAAACGCGATGGGACACGTCTAACATGACCAAAAGCGCCGCCACGCACTGCCCTTACTGCGCCTTGCAGTGCGCCATGACGCTGACGTCCACCAAGGCGCTGACCCCGGCCGCACAGCCGGGGTCAGCGCCCGTTGCCGGAGTTTCCACCAGCGACGCTGTCCCCGCCGCGCCGCCCGCGCTTCCGGTGTTGCTGGAGGTCACCGGACGCGACTTCCCCACCAACCGTGGCGGCCTCTGCCGCAAGGGCTGGACCTCGGCCAGTCTGTTAAACCATCCCGGCCGGGTCACCGAGCCACTGCTCCGCGGCGCCGACGGCGTCCACCGGCCCATCGGCTGGGACCAGGCTCTGGCCCTGGTCACGGACCAGGTCAAAAGAACCCAGGCCTCCTACGGAGCCGATTCCGTAGGTGTCTTCGGCGGCGGTGGCCTCACCAATGAAAAGGCGTACCTCCTGGGCAAGTTTGCCCGTGTTGCCCTTGGCACCTCAAGGATCGATTACAACGGCCGGTTCTGCATGTCCTCGGCAGCAGCCGCGGGCATGCGCGCCTTCGGGGTGGACAGGGGCCTGCCCTTTCCCCTCGCAGATCTGGGAACTGCCAGTACCATTCTGATCCTTGGCTCCAACGTGGCCGAGACCATGCCGCCCTTCGTCCAGCACCTGCAGGGCGCCCGCGACAACGGCGGCCTGATCGTGGTGGACCCCCGCCGTTCCTCTACAGCCGCCTTCACGGCCGACGGCGGCGGCCTCCACCTGCAACCGCTTCCCGGAACTGACCTCACCCTCCTGCTGGGCATCAGCCACGTGGTGATCCATGAAGGCCTCAGCGACTCCAGCTACCTCCGGGAGCGTACCTCTGGCTATGACGCCGTCGTCCGCAGTGTGAACGCCTTCTGGCCGGAACGGGTGCAGTCTCTCACGGGGGTTCCTGCCGAACTTATCCGCGAGGCCGCGCGCAGGCTGGCCGCCGGCACCCGCCAAGGCGGCAGCTATATCCTCACCGGCCGTGGCGTGGAACAGCATATTGACGGCACCGACACCGCCACCGCCGCCATCAACCTCAGCCTGCTGCTCGGCCTTCCCGGTTCCGCCCGCAGCGGCTACGGCACCCTCACCGGCCAGGGCAATGGCCAAGGTGGCCGAGAACACGGCCAGAAGGCCGACCAGCTTCCCGGCTACCGGAAGATCACCGACCCCGCCGCGCGTGCGCATATGGCTGCCGTCTGGGGTGTTCCGGAGGAGAGCATTCCCGGTCCCGGCCTCCCGGCAGTCCAACTCCTGCAGTCACTGGGAAAGCCCGACGGCGTCCGTTGCCTTTTTGTGCACGCCTCCAATATCGCTGTGGCCGCCCCGGACGCCAATGCCGTAATCGCCGGACTCCGCAGCCTGGACTTCCTGGTGGTGTGTGACTTCTTCATGTCCGAGACTGCCGCTGAAGCCGATCTGGTGCTCCCCGTACTGCAGTGGGCCGAGGAGGAGGGAACCCTGACCAATCTGGAGGGCCGAGTGCTCCGCCGCCGCCGGGCCATCAAGCCACCGTCCGGTGCGCGCAGCGAACTCTGGATCATGGCCCGGCTTGCCGGGGCCCTCCAGGCTCCCTCCACCTTCAGCGAGTACCCCGAGGAAGTCTTCGAAGAGTTGCGCCTGGCTTCCGCCGGCGGGCTGGCTGACTACTCGGGCATCAGCTACGACAAACTTGATCGCGGCGAGGCTGCCTACTGGCCCTACCCCGCCGGAAGCACCGGCACTCCCCGGCT
The DNA here is from genome assembly GCF_055361265.1 of Pseudarthrobacter sp. TRD_SC_9. Taxonomy (NCBI): domain Bacteria; kingdom Bacillati; phylum Actinomycetota; class Actinomycetes; order Micrococcales; family Micrococcaceae; genus Pseudarthrobacter; species Pseudarthrobacter sp. TRD_SC_9. Next base: position 1,359,588 of record NZ_CM143956.1, on the reverse strand, counting down.
GTTCGTGGACTCCTTCGCCCACGCGGACGGCAGGGCAGTGCTCACTCCAGTGACACCCCGGCGTCGTACTGCCGTTTCCGTTACCACTCCCGAACCTGCCGCGGCTGCCGGAACCGCCTCCGGCACAAAGGCCACCGGCAAGTCCATGACTCTCATCACCGGGCGGCTGCTGGAGCACTACCAGTCGGGCTCGCAGACACGGCGGGTGGCCGATCTGCTGGCCGCGAGGCCCGAAGCCACCGTGCAGATCCATCCGGCTGCCGCAGCGGGGCTCGGCATCACCGAGGGGGCGTACGTCTCCATTGCGAACAAACGCGGCGAAGTCCTGTGCAAGGCCGAACTCAGCACGGCGATCCGCCAGGAAACCGTCTTCCTGCCCTTCCACTTCCCTGAACTGGAAAGCGCCAACCGGCTCACTGAGGCCGCCACGGATCCCATCTCCGGAATGCCGGAGTTCAAATTCAATACCGTCCACGTCAGGCTGGCAACCACTCAGTCAGCCGCACCGGACCGCGTTCCCGCAACAATGGAGGCGTCATGACCGAACAGATTGTGGTGGTGGGCTTTGGGCCTGTGGCCGCCCGGCTCGTGGACGAACTGCTCCCGGGCGTCCGCAACGGCAGCGTCACCCTCACGGTGATTGGTGAAGAACCAGTAGCTGCCTATAACCGGGTCCTGATCGGTTCCGTTGGTGTCGGGCACACCACCGCCGACACTCTGGCCCTTGCCGACGCCAAGGCCTTGGCTGCGGACGGTCTTGACGTTCGGCTGGGCGTCCACGTCCGGCGCATCGACCGTCCCCGGCAGCGGGTACTGCTGATGGATGGTTCAGAAGTACACTTTGACCGGCTGGTCCTTGCCACCGGCTCACGGCCCGTCATTCCGAATCTGACCGGCATCAACCCCGACCCCGCCCACCCGGTGCTCCCCGCCGGCGTTACGGCACTGCGTGATCTCCGCGATGCCGGGCAGCTCCGCCAGGCCGTCGAGGGCCGGAAGCGTGTGGTGGTGCTGGGCGGTGGCGTCCTGGGACTGGAAATTGCCCTGGCCGCCGCCGAGGAAGGCGCCACCGTCACCGTGGTCCACAACGGCCCCCACCCATTGGGCCGCAACATCGACCGCGGCGGCGGTTCCGTGCTGGCCAACAGCCTGCGCCGCTGCGGCGTACGGATGGCCGGCAACGCCCGTTCCACCGGAGTTGAACACAGCGCAGCCGACGGCGGCTTCTCAGCACTGCTGCTCGACGACGGTTCCGCCATCGACGGCGATCTCCTGGTGCTGTCGTGCGGGGTACGGCCCCGGACAGAGCTGGCCGAGGGCGCCGGGTTGAGCACCGGCACCGGCATCCTGGTGGACCACCAGCTCAAGGCCCACCACGAACCGCACATCTTCGCGATCGGAGACTGCGCCGAGGTCCGCTGCACCGACAAGTCCTGTATCGAATGCCGCAGCGCCACCGGGCCGCTGGGGCTTGTGGGCCCGGGGTGGCGGCAGGCCGAATGGCTCGCGGAGCACCTGCTGCTGCTTGCCGGCAGCGATCCGGCGGCGGCCGAGACCCAGCCTCCCCTGCCGCAGGAACTGCCCGGCGTGATCGTCCTGAAGGCCAACGGCATGAACCTCGCCGTCGCAGGCAGCAACAACGCCGAGCCGTGGGACGAGGAGGCACTCACCGCCGGGGTGGGAAATGGCCGCGAACGCCTCCAGGTGGCCCAGTGGGCCGACCCCGAGCACGGCCGCTACGTCAAGATGACCACCCGCGGCGGCGTGCTGGAAGGCCTGGTTGCAGTAGGCATGCCAAGGACTGCCGCAGAACTCGTTGGGTTGTTCGAACGGCGCTCGGAGCTTCCCGCTGACCGGTCCCTGATGCTGCGGCTGGACGGGCCGGACCAGCTTCCGGATAGCGGCCCCCGCGATCCCAACGGTACGGTGTGCCGCTGCGCTGGAGTCAGTGGTGCAAGCATCCGCAACGCCGTTGAAGAAGGTTGTGCCAGCGTTGCAGAAGTATCCAAGGCAACACGCGCCGGAACCGGCTGCGGCGGCTGCCACGACGACATCAAGGCAATGATCGAGCAGCACTTCCAGGCAGCCGTCGCCTGAACCGGCTGCTCAACCACTCGCTACTTCGCCACTCGCTACTGAACCACTCGCTACCGAACCACTTCGTGGTGGTGCGGATCCAACTGGTCGAACAGCGACGAACCGATCATGAAAATGCCCCGCTGCGGGATCCAGAAATCGCCCAGCCGGTCCTGCAGCGGCAGCGGTGCGGGCGTGCCGAGGTCCTTTCCATCAAGCCTTGCCGTCGAGGATGAAACGAACCACATGCGCTGGGGGCGGGCCTGGAACGATTGCCGGTTAGGAACCTTCCCAGTCAGCCCGATCTTTCCCGCGCGCAGCAGGGGCCCGGCCATCAGTCCCATCGCGCTGAGAAATACACTGTTTCGCCAGAGCTTCTCCGGTACGGCGCTGCAGACGGCAGACATCAGCCGCGTGACGGACGTTTCGGAGAGACCAACGTCCCAGGTAAGATCCACAGGACCTTCCGCGCGGACAGTGAACGACGCCGGCCCGTTCCAGCGAATGGACACCTGCGCCGCCGGTGACCGTTCAAGTCCGCTACTGAAATAGCGCGCACAGGAAAGCTCAGGTGCCACAGTGCTGAAAATGGACCATTTGCCTGCCGGGTCCCGGAGCCAGACGGAGGTGTAGGCGGGTCCGACTGAGGAGCGGTCAAAACGGCGCAGTGCCAGGATGTGACCGGTGCTGAAGGTTACGCCCATGATGCCGTAGCCGGCGAACCGCTCCCTGGGCCCTCCCGGCAGAACACCATCGCGCTCAGCAGCACTTACCGACGTTTGGGGACTCTCCATGGCCAACCTCCGCAGTTGGCATCAGTGTAAGCCTGCCAGGGGCTGAAAGAAATGCCCTATACCGGGGCCTTGGGGATCATGATCCACAGCGCGATGTAGACCAACTCGCCGATGCCCACCAAACCAAAGATAATAAAGCCCAGCCGCACCAGGAACTTGGGCAGCCCGAAGCGGGCCGCAAGGGCTGCGCAAACCCCTGCGAGGATCTTGCCGTTGCGGGGCCGTACCAGTGCTGTACTCATGGCCGCCCGCCTCTTTCCAGGCCCTGCTCGTTCCATTTCACATCGTTGAGTTCCATGGTTCCTCCTTGCCTCTTGCCTCAGAAAGACGGGCTGGTTCCGGTTCCCCATTGCCAGCCGGTCCTGCGAGGAGTCTATGCATGCGCGCCCCCGGGGTCCAGACTTTCGCCCTACAAGCGCACGTGCAGGCGCCTGGCCGCTTCCGAAATGGAGCCGGTCAAGGACGGGTAGACGGTGAAGGTGCTGGCGAGGTCGTCCACATGCAGTTTCTGTTTGACGGCGATGGCGATCGGGAAGATCAGCTCGGAGGCGTTGGGTCCCACCACCACGCCGCCGATCACCGTTCCGGAACCCTTACGGGCGATGATCTTGATAAAGCCATCGCGGTGATTGCGCATTTTGGCGCGGGCGTTGCTGCGCAGGGAAAGCTTGATGATGTCGCCCTGGTACCGGTCCGAAAGCACGTCGGCCTCCGAGACCCCCACAGAAGCGATCTCCGGCGACGTGAAAATGTTCGAAGCCACCTGGTGCAGCTTGATAGGGGTGACGGTGTCCCCAAGGATATGGGCGATCGCGATCCGGCCCTGCATGGCGGCCACGGAGGCGAGCTGCAGCACGCCGGTGCAGTCGCCGGCCGCATAGATGTTGGGGGCGGTGGTTCGGGAAACGCCATCCACCTTCACATGCCCGCTCTCGGACAATGCGACGCCCGCCTCTTCCAAGCCAATGCCGGCCGTGTTGGGAATGGAACCGACGCAGACCAGGCAGTGGCTGCCCGTCACGGTGGAGCCATCGCTGAGGGTAACCACAACGCCGTTATCGGTGCGTTCGACGGTCTCCGCGCGGGACTCGGACAGGACCCGCACGCCGCGGCGTTCGAATACTTCCTCCAAAACCTCGGCAGCATCCACGTCCGAGCCAGGCAGCACGCGCTCACGGCTGGAAATCAAGGTGACCTTGGAACCCAATCCGTTATATGCGGAGGCGAATTCGGCCCCGGTGACGCCGGAGCCCACCACGATGAGTTCTTCCGGCAGTTCGTCCAGGTTGTAGATCTGTGCCCAGTTCAGGATGCGGTCGCCGTCCGGCCGCGCGGTGGGCAGTTCACGCGGGTGGGCGCCCATGGTCAAGAGGATGGCGTCCGCCTCCACCGTCTCCACGCCGTCTGCGGTCAGGACCTCGATCGTGTGGTTGTCCAGCAGCTTGCCGGAGCCGATCAGGATGCGGACGTTCTGGAGCACCAACGCATCATGGATGTCGCTGGACTGCTTGCGGGCCAGGTTCAGCAACCGGTGGTTGATGTGCTTGAGGTCTGCCCTCATGACAGGTACAACGTCGCCGCCGTCGACGTCGAACTTCACGCCCAGCTCGCCGGCCTCTGCCACGCGGGTCATCAGGTCTGCCGTGGCAATCAGAGTCTTGGAAGGGACCACGTCAGTCAGGACAGCAGAGCCGCCCAGGCCTGCCCGTTCGATGATGGTGACCTGCGCTCCCAAGGAGGCTGCGACCATGGCTGCTTCGTATCCACCCGGGCCACCGCCCAGGATTGCGATCCGGGATGGGCTGAAATCAGGATGCGTAGTCACAATCATCCATTCTCTCCTATGGCCCGCCCAGCACCAAGAATCCGGGCAAAGGGAGTCAGGCTCCTGCTGGGCACAGCGGCGGCGGCACGGTAGCTTATACCCGTGAGTAATACAGAGTTCCTCAAAACGGATCCTTTCGAAGCCGCCCGTGCCGCTGCCGACCACATCGCCGAGGAAACGGGAGTGGACCGGCACGATGTCGCTTTGGTCCTGGGTTCCGGCTGGAGCGGGGCGGCCGGTCTCATAGGTGAAACCACCGCCACACTGTCCGCCGACGAAGTTCCCGGCTTCCACGCCCCTGCCGTGGCCGGCCACGTTGGCACCATTACTTCCGTGCTCACCCCCGACGGCAAGCGGGCCCTGGTACTGGGCGCGCGCACGCACTACTACGAAGGCAAAGGTGTCCGCGCTGTGGTGCACGGCGTCCGCACCGCAGCAGCTGCCGGTTGCAAGACCCTGGTGCTCACCAATGGCTGTGGCGGCCTGAACGAGCAGTGGGTGCCTGGTACGCCGGTGCTGATCAGTGACCACATCAACCTCACCGCCACGTCGCCGCTGGAAGGCGCCACGTTCGTGGATCTCACGAACCTGTATTCCTCCCGCATCCGCGCACTTGCCCGGGAAGTAGACCCCACCCTGGCCGAGGGTATCTACGCACAGTTCAGCGGTCCGCATTATGAAACACCTGCCGAGGTGCAGTACGCCAAGCGGATCGGGGCTGACCTGGTGGGAATGTCCACAGCGCTGGAGGCAATCGCAGGCCGCCACGCGGGCATGGAAGTTTTTGGAATCTCCCTGGTCACCAACCTTGCTGCGGGGATCAGCCCCGTTCCGCTGAGCCACGAGGAAGTGCTCGACGCCGGCAAGGCTGCAGGTGCGCGGATTTCCAAGCTGCTGGCGGAGATCATCGGCCGGCTCTAGCGTTTTCTTCAGCCAGCAACAGAACATCAGCAGACGGACGTCACCATGTGGCTGCCGGCGGTGGCCGGACGGCTGCCTGTCCCCAACGACGATAGCGTGGTCCCATGACTTCTTCCGATGCCGACTCTCTCCTGATCGGCGCAGCCCGCGACTGGGCTGCCCAGGATCCGGATCCGCAGACCGCCGCGGAGCTCCTTGAACTGATCCCTAGGGCGGAACGCGGTGAGCCGGCCGCCGCCCAGGAACTGGCGGACAGCTTCAACGGCACGCTGGAATTCGGCACAGCCGGACTCCGCGCCGCCTTGGGGCCCGGGCCCAACAGAATGAACCGCGTAGTGGTGCGCCGGGCTGCCGCCGGGCTCGCCGCGTTCCTGACCGATGCAGTTGCCGCCGCTGCACCCGGAAGCCGGCCGCGCGCCGTCGTCGGCTATGACGCCCGGTACAACTCCGACGTTTTCGCCGCGGAGACTGCCGCGATCTTCACGGCCGCCGGTATCGAAACATTCCTGATGCCTTCGGCACTGCCCACTCCCCTGCTGGCGTTCGCGGTACGGGAACTGGACTGCGACGGCGGCGTGATGGTGACCGCAAGCCACAACCCTCCGCAGGACAACGGCTACAAGGTGTACCTGGGCCGCCACGCCGTGGAGGAGAACGGCAGGGGTGCCCAGATCGTCACGCCGTACGACTCCCGGATTGCGTCAAGGATCAGCGCCGTGGGCAGCTTGGAGTCGATCCCGCTCGCCCGCGACGGGTGGACCGTGCTGCACCCCTCCATCGTTGAGGACTACCGGCTGTCGGTCGCCACACTGGCTATGCCATCCGCTTTCCCGGCCCGGGACCTGCGCATCGTGCTCACTCCCATGCACGGAGTAGGCGGCGAAACTGCGGTAGCCACACTGGCCGCGGCGGGTTTCAACGATGTCACCCTGGTGCGGGAGCAGGCCCTGCCGGATCCGGACTTCCCCACCGTAAGCTTCCCCAATCCGGAGGAACCCGGCGCCCTGGACCTGGCACTGGCCGAAGCGGAGCGGCTGGATGCGGACATTGTCCTGGCCAACGACCCCGATGCGGACCGAGCCGCCGTTGCCGCCAAGGACCCGGAGAGCGGCGAATGGCGGATGCTCCGAGGTGACGAGGTAGGCGCACTGCTCGGCGCCCATATTGTTGCGCGACTGGCCGCCCTCCGCGGCGAATCTGGTAATGGCGAGGCAGGCGTCTCTGGTGAGTCCGGGGTATCTGGGGTTTTCGCCAGTTCCATTGTTTCGTCCCGGCTCCTGGCCCGCGTGGCCGCGAATGCCGGCATCGCCCATCAGGAAACCCTTACCGGCTTCAAATGGATTTCCAGAGTTCCCGGACTGCTCTACGGCTACGAGGAAGCCCTTGGTTACTGTGTGGCACCGGATCTGGTGCGGGACAAGGACGGGATTTCGGCCGCTCTGCTGGTCGCGGAACTGGCAGCGGCGGCCAAAGCGGAGGGCCGGACCATGTTCGACACCCTCGACGCCCTATACCTGGTCCACGGCCTGCACGCCAGCGATCAGCTCAGCATCCGTGTGGGAGACCTGGGACTGCTGGATGCCATGATGAACCGCCTGCGGGTGAGCCCCCCGGAGTCCTTCGCCGGATCGGCCGTGGAGGTTTCAGTGGATCTCGCGGAGGGCAGCGGTGATCTGCCGCCCACAGACGGCCTGCTGTATGTGACGCGCGACCTGACCCGCGTCATCATCAGGCCCAGTGGCACCGAGCCCAAGCTCAAGTGCTACCTCGAAGTCATCCAGGGTGTGGAATCGGCCGCGGAGTTGCCAGCTGTGCGGCTAAATGCCAGGGCGTCGTTGGACGCCGTGCTCACCGATGTCCGTGAGGCCCTGGGGCTCTAAAGTCAGTCCCTAAGCCGCTACCTCAACAAAGCCGTCAACAACCCTGGTGCTGAACGTTGCCAGACGCAGGTCCGGCGAGTTGAAGCATTCGCCTGTCTGGAGATCGTAAACCTCTTTGTGCAGTGGCGAGGCGATAGTGGCCCGCTCTCCGCGCGAGCCGAGGATACCGCGGGCCATCACGTGTGCCCCGGTGGCGGGGCAACGCTGGTCAACCGCGTAGACGCTCTCGGAATTGCCGGAGACGATGCGGAACAGCGCCACCTGGCGGCCATCCACAAGGGCAGCTTCACCCCAGGCCGGCTCAAGGTCAGCTACTGCACACACGCGCTGCCACCCCATCGCTGCAACTGCTGCGACTGCTGCATTGGCGGTCAGTTCCCCGTGTTCCAGTGTTGCCGTCATGACGGCTCCTTCCCTGCAAATTCTCGTTAAAGTGCTAAGCCTGGCCGTAATTCCGGCAGTACCACCAAGGTAGGCGCCGGGTGTTTCACACTGATACTGCCAATGTGTCCATTGCGTAAAAGACACCTCACTCGGCCGGAAATGCGTTCGTGATGCAGAAGTTAAGTTCACGAAACAAAAGGGAAACTGAAGCGAAACTGCGGCTGCCTAGTCTGGATTGACAAGCTCGAACAGAGAAGGCTGCGGCGCACCTGCCCGCATCCGTTGCGAAAGGCCCACAGTGACCGAACAGACACCAAGCACAGAGACACCGCGCCGCATCGTCGTCGCCGGCGGCGGCCCCGCGGCCCACCGTTTTGCGGACGCCATGCATGCCCGGGGCCTCGACGGCTGGCATGTCACGGTTCTCACGGAAGAACCGCACCTCCCCTACGACCGCGTGGCATTGAGCAAGGCCTTGACGGACATGGAGTACGACCTCACCCTGGGTGCGGCAGCCATGTGGGACCACGAGGCACTGGAACTTCGCACCGGCGAGCGCGTGGTCAAGATCAATCATGAAGCCAAGTGCGTGGAAACCGCGGCCGGCAACACCTTTGCCTACGATGCCCTGGTAGTCGCAACGGGTTCCAACGCGGCCCGCCTGCCGATCCCGGGTGCCGAGCATACGCACGTCTACCGCACGCTTGAAGACGTCTGGGCAATTAACAAGGCTATTGCCGGCCTTACGGAAAAGCTTGGCCGCAAGGTCAAGGCAGTCACCATCGGCGGTGGCCTCCTGGGCCTCGAGTCCGCTGCCGGCACCGAGCAGCTCGGCGCCACACCGATCGTCATCGACGGCAGCAAGTGGCTGATGGCTACCCAGCTAGACGAAGGCGCGGGCCAGGCAATGGGCCGGCTCATCAAGGCCAAGGGCTTCGAAGTCCACAACGGCGTGTTCCCCTCCGAGGTTCTTTCCGACGACGACGGCCAGGTCACCGGCGTCCTGATGGCTGACGGCCGCGTCATCGACGCCGATATGGTGATCGTTGCGATCGGTGTCAGGCCGCGGGACGAACTCTTCCGCGCTGCTGAGGGCGAGGAGCAGACCTTCTCACTTGGTGCGCGCGGCGGCGTAGTCATCAACGACTTCTGCGAGACCGAAATACCCGGAATCTTCGCCATCGGTGAAGTGGCCAACTTCGGCGGCATGTGCCTGGGCCTGGTAGCCCCGGCCAACGCGATGGCAGAGATCGTGGCGGACCGCCTGCATGGCGGCCAGGCCCAATTCCCCGGCTTCGATACAGCCACCAAGCTCAAGCTCTCCGGCGTGGAGGTGGCCAGCTTCGGTGATGCCTTCGCCAAGACCGAACATGCCTTGGAAATCGTCTACGCGGATCCCGCCCGCGGCGTGTACCAGAAGATCGTCACCACTGACGATGCCAAGACCCTCCTGGGCGGTATCTTCGTCGGCGACGCCGCTCCCTATACGAGCCTCCGCCCGCTGCTGGGCCGCGAACTGTCCGCAGAACCCGGGGCCTACCTCACGGCTGCCGGCGGCGGGGACGCCCCGGACACCGAACTTCCGGATGACGCAACGCTCTGTTCCTGCAACAACGTCACCGCTGGAGCCATCCGTGACGCCGTCAATGGCTGCGGCGCCTGCGAGGGCAACGCCCCGGTCCAGGAACTGGGCGAACTGAAGGCCTGCACGCGCGCCGGAACCCAGTGCGGTTCCTGTGTGCCGATGCTCAAAAAGCTCCTCGAAGGCGAGCTCACCAAGTCCGGCGTCGAGGTTTCCAAGGCCCTCTGCGAGCACATCGCCCTGTCCCGCCAGGAACTGTTCGATGCCATCCGCGTCCTGGGCCTCACCTCCTTCGAAGAGATTATGGCCAAGTACGGCACCGGCCACGGCTGCGACATCTGCAAGCCCACCATCGCCAACATCCTGGCCAGCCAGAACAGCGCCTACGTACTGGACGCCGGCCGGGGAACTCTGCAGGACACCAACGACCGCGCCCTGGCCAACATGCAAAAAGACGGCACCTACTCGGTGGTCCCGCGCATTGCCGGCGGGGAGATCACCCCCAAGAAGCTTGGCGTAATCGCCGCTGTGGCCGAGAAGTACAACCTGTACACCAAGATCACCGGCGGCCAGCGCATCGACATGTTCGGGGCCCGCCTGGAGCAGCTTCCGGAAATCTGGAAGGAACTGGTGGACGCCGGTTTTGAGTCCGGCCAGGCCTACGGCAAGAGCCTGCGCACCGTGAAGTCCTGCGTCGGTTCCACCTGGTGCCGCTATGGCGTCCAGGACTCGGTGGCCATGGCCATCAACCTTGAGCTGCGCTACCGCGGGCTCCGCAGCCCGCACAAACTCAAGATGGGCGTCTCGGGCTGTGCCCGCGAATGCGCCGAAGCCCGTGGCAAGGACGTCGGCGTGATCGCCACCGCTGACGGCTGGAACCTCTACGTTGGCGGCAATGGCGGAGCCACCCCGGCGCATGCCCAGTTGCTGGCCAAAGACCTCGACGATGAAACGCTGATCAAGTACATCGACCGCTACTTCATGTACTACATCCGCACGGCGGACCGCCTGCAACGCACCGCACGCTGGCAGGAAGAGCTCGACGGCGGCATCAAGCACGTTGAAGACGTCGTGGTCAAGGACACCCTCGGTATTGCCGATGAGCTGGAGGCTGCGATGGCCCGGCACGTGGACACCTACGTCGACGAGTGGGCCGACACCCTGAAGGATCCCGAACGGCTCCGCCGCTTCCGGTCCTTCGTCAACGCCCCGGACCAGAAGGACGACTCCATCACCTTTGTCTCCGACGAACGCGGCCAGATGCGTCCGGCCACGCCTGAGGAAAAAGCCCGCATCAGCCAACAGCCGGTCCTGATCGGCGCATCCATCCCGATGCGGCCCAGCACCAACGACGGAACAGAGGCATAACCATGCAGCTCAGCATCGATCTCTCCGGCCGCGACGTCCTGGTCACCGGTTCAGACCTGGCTGCCCGCCAGGCCGTGCGCCGCTATGAGGCTGCCGGGGCGGTCGTCTACCGGCTGAGCTCCCCGAACGGCGGCGAGCACGACGGCCCGTTTCCCGAACGCCCCTTCCTGGTTGCCGCCGTCGACGACGGCCAAACGGGGTGGGAGACGTTGCTGGACCGCTGCCGTACGGCCGGTATCCCGGTCGCCGCGGAACCTGCGGCCGGTTCCGCCGGCCAGGTCACGCTGGTGGGCGGCGGCCCGGGTACTGCGGACCTGCTGACCGTGGCGGCGGTAGCTGCACTACGCGATGCCGACGTCGTTTTCTACGACCGGCTGGCCCCGTACCAGGCACTGTCACGGCTTACGACGGCGGAACTCGTCGACGTGGGCAAGCGCCCCGGCCACCACAAGGTGGGCCAGTCGGACATCGAAAAGCTGATGGTGGAAAGCGCCCTTTCCGGAAATAACGTAGTCCGGCTTAAGGGTGGTGACCCCTATGTCTTCGGTCGCGGCGGCGAGGAAGTGGCAGCTTGTGTCGCCGCCGGCGTCAAGGTCCGGGTTATTTCCGGTGTCACCAGCGCCATTTCGGTTCCCGCCGCCGCAGGCATCCCGGTGACGCACCGCGAAGTCAGCCATATGTTCACGGTGGTGTCCGGCCACGCCCCGCTCACCAAGGACGAGCTCCACCACCTCGCCGGCCTGGGCGGCACCATTGTGGTGCTGATGGGCATTGGTACCCTCCACCAGCTGGCAGCCGGCCTGCGGAAGGCCGGCATGCGCGACAACATGCCGATGGCTGTGGTTGAACGCGGTTACCGGCCGGGCCAGCGGACCACCATTGCCAACCTGGGCACCATCACCTCCGCGGCCGCAGGCTGCTCCAATCCCGCCGTCCTGGTGATCGGCGAGGTAGTACGGGTTGCCGAAGCAAATCGCGAACACGCGGACAGCTCAGCAGACTTAGACAGGCTTGCCGCCTCCTTGCTCGGTGCGTGAATAGATTGGACCCGATGAACGCCATTGCCCCTCTTGACCCCGCTGCCGGATCCCCTGTGTCCGACGCCCCTGCCTCCGCACTCGAGGCCGCGGATGCGCCGCTGGAAGGCTTCCGCATCGGCGTCACGTCCCACCGGCGCTCCCGGGACTTGATCGAAGCACTCGAACGCCGTGGCGCCGAGGTGCTGCATGCTCCGGCCTTGAAAATTGCCCCAGTCCAGGAGGACATCAGCCTCATCGAGGACAGCAAGGCCGTCATCGCTGCCCGCCCGGACATCTGCATCGCCACCACGGCCTACGGGATGCGCCGCTGGTGTGAAGCCGCGGACACCTTCGGAATCGGCGAGGAACTCCTCGAAACCCTGGGCGCCTGCCGGATGTTTGTTCGGGGGCCCAAAGCCCGCGGGGCTGTTCGCGCGGCCGGCCTTGCCGACGTCGGTATCAGCAGCGACGAAACCACCGCCACCCTGGTGGACATGCTGCTGGCGGAAGGTGTCCGGGGAAAGACCGTAGCCGTGCAATTGCATGGCTACACGGACGTCAGGCAGCTCGAGCGGCTGCGGATGTCCGGTGCGAACGTCCTCACCGTCACGCCGTACCGCTGGGTCAAACCCGACGGCGAAGACCGCCTGCCGCGCCTGATCGAGGCCGCATGCAACGGCAGCCTCGACGTCCTGACCTTCACCAGCGCTCCCGCCGTGGACGCGCTCTGGAGCACTGCGCACGAGATGGGCATGTATCAGCAGCTCATCGAGAGCCTGAAGACCACTGTGACCACCGCAGTCGTAGGTCCCGTCACCGCGCAGCCGCTCCTCGGCGTCGGCATCAAGCCGCTGGTTCCGGAACGGTACCGGATGGGCGCGCTGATCCGGCTGGTCTGCGAGCATCTGGCCCTCAACCACGTCCGCCGCCTTGACACCCGGTCCGGCAGCATTGAACTCCGCGGCCGCAGCCTGCGCATTGATGGTGAGCCGGTGGACCTCGCGCCTGCGCCACTACTGCTCCTGCGCGCCCTGCTCGGCGCAGGCGGTTCCGTCCTGTCCCGGGAATCATTGTCGGAACTGCTCGAATTGCGGGGTTCAGTACACGCACTGGACATGACGGTCAGCCGGCTTCGCTCCTCGCTGCCTGACGGCAAACTGGTGGAAACCGTGGTCAAGCGCGGTTACCGGCTCCGCGTCTGAGCCGCTCTGCCGGCGGGCGTCACGCCCAGTGTTACCGGTGGGTAAATACTGGCGAACGCGGCTGCCCAGAGAAGCAACACAAGCGAAACACCCCGGAAAAAGCTGTTCCCTACGCTGGAGCCATCGCGTTCCAAGGCCACACGATGGCTGCACCAGTGAAAGGGCCAACCATGTCCGTCCCAACACCCTCCCGTTCTTCAATTCCTTCGACTCGTGCCACGGTTTCTACTTCTGTTTCTGCTGCCGGAACAAACCCGCGGATCGTGATCGCCGGCGCAGGTCCCGCCGCGCAGGCCCTGGTGAGCCACCTCCACCGGGCACAGTTCACCGGCACCATCACCATCCTCAGTAACCGGGACGACGCGCCGGAGGCGCTGTTGGAGCTTGCGGTGTTCCCCGGCGTCTCCGTCCGGTTCGGGCAGCCGGCAACGCACATCGACCCGGCAACGCAGCGTGTGACCACCGAAGGCGGGCTGGAAGTCGGTTACGACCAACTGGTGATTGCTACCGGTTCCGCACCCGCGCATACCCCAATAGAGGGCGCCGGACGAGGATTGAGCTACTCAACCATTGACGACGCCGCCGCGATCGGCGATGCCGTGAAAGAGGCCACCAGGGTCCTGGGCCGGCGCCCGCTGGGAATCCTCGTCGGAACCGGTGCCGCAGCCGGGCAGGCGGAGGCTGTACTGCGCGCCCGTGGTGTACGTCCGGTGCGCACCAGTGCCCGCCCGGCCGCCGTCGTTGCTTCCCTGGCAGGCTCCCCGCTGGAAGCGGCAGGGATCCGCTTTGATGACGGCAGCACCATGCTCGGTGATTTGGTGATCATCGCGGAGGACCGGCTTCCCCACGATGCGCTGGCGGCGTCCGCCGGACTTGAAACCGCCGCTGATGGCGGTATTGTGATCGGCCACGATTTCCGCACCTCGGTTCCGTGGATCTGGGCCATCGGCGATGCCGCTGCGTTCGACGGCGTCCGGCTGGGACTGCTGGTTGCCGCAGATTCCGCGGCAGGAGCCTGCGCCGCCCAACTGATGGGCACAGTTTCGACGCAGCGGATTCCGGCGGCTGCCTGATTACCCGACTCCCGGGCCCCGTTTAGCGGTGCCTCTGCAGCCTCTGCGGGAAGCCCGGTCCGGAGCGGCCCTATGGCAAGATGGTCAGCGGAACAGCCACGTGACCCGTGGTTTGCAAACCATCCGGCCAATCTGGCCCATCGGAAAGGAAGCCATGAGCGATCCAGGCGCAGCCGCGGGAATTGCCACCTATATTGACCACACCCTCCTCAAGCCGGAGGCCAGCGAGGCCGACGTCCTTAAGGTCTGCGCAGAGGCTGCGGAGTATTCGTTCAAGTCAGTGTGTGTCAATCCGATCTGGGTCAAGACCGTCAAGAATGCCCTGCGGGGCAGCAGCGTACTGACATGCTCCGTGGTGGGCTTTCCGCTGGGTGCCACGCCAACGGACGTCAAGACGTTTGAAGCCCGCGGCGCGGTGCTGGACGGGGCTGACGAGGTGGACATGGTCATCAACATCGCGGCGGCGCGGGCCGGCGACAAGGGCGCCCTGGTGGATGACATCTCCTCCGTGGCGGACGCCGTGCACTCCAGCAACGCAATCCTTAAGGTCATCATCGAGACGGGCCTCCTGACCGACGAGCAGAAGGTCCTCGCGTGTGAGGCGGCAGTGGAGGCCGGGGCGGACTTCGTCAAGACCTCCACGGGCTTCAACGGCGGCGGAGCAACGGTCGACGACGTCGCCCTGATGCGCCGTACGGTAGGGCCGGAGCTGGGCGTCAAGGCGTCCGGCGGAGTGCGGTCCCTGACGGACGCTCAGGCTATGATTGCTGCAGGTGCAACACGTATTGGCGCCAGCTCCGGCATTGCAATCGTCAAGGGTGAACAAGGTACATCCGCGTACTGACAGCAGCCGGTTAGGCCAGATTTTGAGCCCCGCGGGGCCAAGGAGGAAAGCATGTCCCACAACACCACCGTCCAGACCCCTGAGAACGAGAACAAACTGGCGCCCACCGTCGTGTCCTTTGTGATCATGATGGCCCTGTTCCTGGCCGGCATCTACGTGCTGACATTCCTGACGCTGGACAACGTCTGGCCGATGGGCGCCTGCCTGGTCCTGGTGTTCCTGGCCTTCTGGATCCCGCAGACCATCATGGGGCGCTCCGACTCCGCGGGCGAGCACTAAGCCCACAGGCCACGGGTCAGCTCCCATCCGGCCATAGCCATCCCCACCATGGCGTAGGCGCTGACTGGAATGAGCAGCAGCCATTCCCTCCGGGAGCCTGCCCTGCCCAGCACCGGCAGGGACAGCGCGCCATTTGGCCGCCAGACGCGACGCAGCAGCGGAACTTTGCGGAACAGGCGCGGCGGCTTGATGACGATGGGCCACAGCAGCGGGGCGCCGCCGGTGGTAATCAAGTCGCCGATGATGTGCACCCCTACCCCGATCAGCATGGACAGTGGCAACCAGGTCCACTGATCCGGCGCGTACCAGGTGACCAGCCCTGCCATTAGCAGCGCGAAGACCCAGTTGCTGATCCACCCTGATTTGGGAAACAGCTTCAGTGCTTTGGCGGCGATGTTGATCATGAACATGCACAGCAGGCCGGCTCCCACGGAGAGCAATCCCCAGCGGGTGTGCAACTGGAACTGTCCGGCCATGGTTGCCAGGAGGACAAAGCCCGCCGCCCCCAGGATGGAGTGCGTTCCCTGGCGGTGCCCGCCGCTGGCATTCTCGATCCCCACAGCGATCATGTTGGACAACGGCGGCAGCGAATGGGCAACGGTGCTGGAGCGGTGGTCCCAGTCGCAAACCAGAGCCGCTCCGGCGGTGGCCATCGCACCGATCACGATTCCCGTAGCGTCCAGCGGGTACCAGCCCAGCGTGTACGGCCCCGTCGAGGCAACAGCAACCCACGCCGCGGCTCCCGACGCGGCGTGGTGTCCACCCATCACGGGCTAGGACTCGGACTTCGTGCCGGAGGCAGCAGCAGCGGGAGCCGGCGCCCCGCTGAAGATATTGCTGATGACGTTGTTGGCCCACTCCAGGATTTCCGCGTCCTGCAGGTCCCGGCCGCCCACCCGGGCTGTCTTGGGTTTTGGCACCAGCACGGCATCCATCGCCGGCTTGATCTGGGCTCCGGGGTACATCCGGGACAGCCGCATGACCTTCGATTCCGGAAGCTGTGCCGGGGAGAAGCGGACAAAGTTGCCCTGGAGCGCAACGTCCGTGAGGCCGGCTTCACGGGCACCTACCCTGAAGAGCGCGACGGCAAGGAGGTTCTGCACGGGAAGAGGCGGCTCGCCGTACCTGTCCACCAGCTCCGAACGCACTTCCCCGATGGCTTCCAGGGTCAAGGCGGCGGCCAGCTTCCGGTAGGCCTCCAGCCGCAGCCGTTCTCCCGGAACATAGTCGTGCGGCAAATGCGCGTTGACCGGCAGCTCAATCTTCATTTCAGCAGCTTTTTCCTCGGCTTCCCCACGATATTCGGCCACAGCCTCGCCCACCAGCCGGATATACAGGTCAAAGCCGACGCCCTGGATGTGGCCCGACTGTTCGCCGCCCAGCAGGTTGCCGGCCCCACGGATCTCAAGGTCCTTCATGGCCAGTTGCATGCCGGCACCAAGTTCGTTGTGCGCTGCTACGGCCTTGAGCCGTTCCAGCGCCACTTCGCCCAGCGGCTTCTCGGAGGGGTACAGGAAATAGGCGTACGCGCGCTCACGTCCGCGGCCCACTCGGCCGCGCAACTGGTGCAGCTGGGAAAGGCCGTACTTGTCCGCGCCGTCCACGATCAGCGTGTTCGCATTGGAGATGTCCAGTCCGGTCTCAATGATGGTGGTACATACCAGGACGTCAAAGCGTTTCTCCCAGAAGTCCACGATGATCTGCTCCAGTCGGCTCTCGGACATCTGCCCATGGGCAACTTCCACCCGGGCCTCGGGAACCAGTTCGCGGATCTTCGCGGCCGTACGCTCAATGGTGGAGACGCGGTTGTGGACCAGGAACACCTGGCCCTCGCGCATGAGTTCACGTCGGATGGCGGCGGAGGTCTGCTTGTCCGTGTAGGGGCCAACATAGGTCAGCACCGGATGGCGTTCCTCGGGCGGCGTAGCCAGGGTGGAGGTCTCCCGGATGCCGGTCAGGGACATCTCCAGGGTGCGCGGGATGGGCGTGGCGCTCATGGCCAGGACGTCCACATTGGTGCGCATCTTCTTCAGCGCTTCCTTGTGTTCAACACCGAAGCGCTGCTCCTCATCCACAATCACCAGGCCAAGGTCTTTGAACTCGAAGTCCCTGGACAGCAGCCGGTGCGTGCCGATCACCACGTCGACGGACCCGGTCTTGACGCCCTCGGCCGTCTCCTTCGCTTCCTTGGTGCTTTGGAACCGGGACAGGGGACGGACCCGCAGCGGGAAGCCGGAGAACCGCTCGGTGAAGGTCTCATAGTGCTGCTGGGCCAGAAGTGTTGTGGGCACCAGGACCGCTACCTGCTTGCCGTCCTGGACCGCCTTGAATGCCGCCCGGACCGCAATCTCTGTCTTGCCATAGCCGACGTCGCCGGACACCAGGCGGTCCATGGGGATTTCCCGCTCCATGTCCGCCTTGACCTCGTTGATG
The DNA here is from genome assembly GCF_055361265.1 of Pseudarthrobacter sp. TRD_SC_9. Classification (NCBI taxonomy): domain Bacteria; kingdom Bacillati; phylum Actinomycetota; class Actinomycetes; order Micrococcales; family Micrococcaceae; genus Pseudarthrobacter; species Pseudarthrobacter sp. TRD_SC_9. Next base: position 1,341,908 of record NZ_CM143956.1, on the reverse strand, counting down.
GTGGTCAACTGGTCAGGGGTTTCGACGTACGGGAAGGCCTCCTCAAGTTCACGCTGCCAGGGCGTGTCCGGGCCAAACGCGTAGCCTCTGGAGGCCATCCGCGCCGAATACAACCGGATCAGTTCCCCGGCGATTTCCTTGACGGCCTTACGGGCCTTGGACTTGGTGCTGGCCCAGTCCGCGCCGCCCATTTTGCTGAGCACCGGTGTATCTCCGCCAACGTAGCGGGACACCTGGTCCAGCTGGTCCGTGGGCACAAAGAGCCTGTCCCCCGGGGCGCCGCGCTTTGACGGCGCGTACTCCAGCACCAGGTATTCGCGGACGCCATCGCCACCACCAGCAACCTTGCGCTGGATCAGTTCCACGAACCGGCCGATGCCGTGCTGCTCATGCACCACGGAGTCCCCCGCCACCAGCTGCAGGGGATCGACGGCGTTGCGCCGCTTTGAAGGCATCCGCCGCATGTCCTTGGTGGAGCCTGAAGACGTCCGGCCCAGCAGGTCCGCTTCAGTGAGCAGACCGGTCTTGAGGCTGTCCAGGACAAAACCGCGTCCGACGGCGGCTGTAGTCACCTCGATGATGCCGGGCTGTGGCTCCTCGGTGAGGGCGTCCACCCGTGCACACGGAATATTCGCATCATGAAAAAGTTCCGCCAGGCGCTGGGCGGGGCCGGGGCCTTCGGTTGCCACCACGATCCGCCATTGGTCCCGGACATGGGACCCGATGAACTCCATCATTTCCGCAACGTCACCCTGGTACCCTCGCGGTTCGCGGGCATGCAGGTTCAGGACGTCAATCTCCGGCAGCAGTTCCTCGTCGCTGGCGAGGCTGGTGATGGACCACCAGGACACACCATGTTCCAAGGCAGTGCCCCGGGTCTCCCCCAGGGTGCGGAAACTGGCGGAGTGCAGCGCCTCTGCGGCGTGGGACCCCAAATCAGTGGAAAGGTCAAGAGGTGCGGTCCCGCCGTCGGACGCTGTTGACCAGGCCGCTTCCAGGAATTCCTCGTTCGTAGCGGAAAGGTCGTGGGCGCGGGTGCGCACCTTCTCCGGCTCGATGACGACGGCGATGGATCCGGCCGGGAGCTGGTCCACCAGGGGCACCATGGCGTCCACCAGGACGGGAGCCAAGGATTCCATGCCTTCGACGGCGATGCCGCCTGCGATTTTGGTCAACATGTCCGCGGCGGCGGGCAGTTGGGTCTTCAAAGCGGCCGCACGGGACATCACCGAAGGCGTGATGAGCAATTCCCGGCAGGGCGGGGCATGCAGCTCCGTGGGATGGACCATACCGGGGCCGGACAGCGAGCGCTGGTCCGCGACGGCGAACCAGCGCAACTGGTCCACTTCGTCGCCGAAGAACTCAACGCGGATGGGATGGTCCTCGGTGGGCGGAAAGACATCGATGATTCCGCCGCGCACCGCGAACTCGCCACGGTGCGTCACCATGTCCACACGTGCATAGGCGGCATCGGCGAGGCTGCGGACCACGTCAGAGAACGGCACCTCCTGCCCGGTCTTCAGGGTGACCGGCTCCAGGTCCCCCAACCCGGCAACGATCGGCTGGACTACGGCGCGCACCGGCGCAACCACCACCCGCAGCGGATCGGTTCCGGCCGACGTCGGGCCTTCCGGATGTGCCAGCCGCCGCAGGACCGCCAGCCGGCGGCCCACCGTGTCCGACCGCGGCGACAGGCGCTCATGCGGGAGGGTTTCCCAGCTGGGGAATTCCGCCACCGAGCCGGACGGAAGGTAGGCGCGGAGTGCGGCGCTGAGATCCTCTGCTTCACGTCCCGTAGCCGTAACGGCCAGAACCACTCCGGGTTCGCCGTCCCGGAGGCCATCGGCCATTTCAGCCAGCAGCGCGGCGCGCAGTCCCGGGGGTGCGCTGATCTGGTAATCCTGTCCGCGGACGTCGAATCCACGGCTGGCCTCTGCGCGGACCCGGGCGAAGGTCCGGTCCGCAGCGAGAACGCGGCGCAGTCCATCCAACGACGGAACGGTTGAGGGCGGGCCGGCAAGGCTCATGGCAAAGCTCCTGGTAAGTCAACTGATCGCAGGCAACGCGAAAACCCGAAATTCTCTTCGAATCCCGGGTCATCCCAGCCTACCCCCGCCCTGCGCGTCGCCGGAACGGTTGCGCCGTGGGCTGACGGACGCTTATTGCTAAGGTTGCCGTACGCGCCTGCCCTAGCGGCATCCGGCGGTAGAAGCGAGGAATTTGCCATGAACACCACCTCCGGTAACGGCACATCCAGCGACGCTGAGTCCGCAGAAAGCGGCCGGACCGTCCTCGTCACCGGCGCCACAGGCTACATAGGCGGCCGGCTGGTGCCGAAACTCCTTGAGGCGGGGTACCGTGTCAAAGTCCTGGTGCGCTCTCCGGACAAAATAGCCGGTGTTCCGTGGCGTCATGACGTAGAGCTCGTCGAAAGCAGCCTGGACGATTCCGATGCCCTGCAGGAAGCACTGAACGGCGTCGACGTGTTCTATTACCTGGTGCACTCGATGGCCACCGGATCAGGTTTTGAAGCCCGTGAAAAGGCCATGGCGCTGACGGCAGCAGAGGCCGCTTCCGCTGCCGGAGTGGCCAGGATCGTTTATCTGGGCGGGCTGCACCCAACCGGTGTGGAACTGTCCACCCACATGCGGTCCCGGGAGGCCGTGGGCACAATCTTCCTCGATGGCCCCGTGGACGCCATCGTTTTCCAGGCCGGAGTGGTCATAGGTTCCGGATCGGCTTCGTTCGAGATGATCCGGCACCTTGCCGAGGCCTTACCGGTAATGCCGGCACCAAGTTGGGTGCGGAACCGCATTGAGGCCATCGCCGTGCGTGACGTGTTGTACTACCTGACGGCGGCTGCCACGGTCCACGGCCCCGTCAACCGCACGTTCGACGTCGGCTGCCGGCAGGTGCTCACCTATGCCGGCATGATGCGCGAGTATGCAGCAGAAGCCGGCCTGCCCCGCCGGATGGTGCTGGCCCTGCCGGTTCCGGCCCCTAAGCTTGCCGGCCTCTGGGTTGCCCTGACCACTCCCATCCCGTTGTCCATGGCCCTGCCGCTGGTCCAGTCCCTGCAACACGACGCCGTCTCCGATGAGCACGACATTGACCGCTACATCCCACAGCCCGACGGCGGCCTGACCCCTTACCGCGAGGCCGTTGCCTTGGCCCTGGACAAGGAACGCGACGCACAAGTGCAGACCACCTGGGCCAACGCCGGTGCTGCCGCAGATCCGCTGCCCAGTGATCCGGACTGGGCAGGGCACAAGGTCTACACCGATGAGCGCACATTCCATGGCGATGTGGACCCTGCCAAAGTCTGGACCGTTATCGAGGGCATCGGCGGGCGGAACGGGTGGTACTCCCTGCCGTTGGCGTGGCATATCCGGGGCTGGCTGGACAAGCTGACGGGCGGCGCCGGCCTCCAGCGCGGTCGCCGTCATCCCGGCACACTGGCCGCCGGTGAAGTCGTCGACTGGTGGCGGGTGGAAAGCATCGACAGGGGAAGACTGCTCCGGCTGCGTGCGGAGATGCGCGCTCCCGGCCGGGCCTGGCTGGAGCTGTCCGTGGAACCGGACGGGAACGGCAGCCGCTACCGTCAACGCGCCATCTTCTTTCCCAAGGGCCTCAGCGGCAGGCTGTACTGGCTGGCGGTCCTGCCGTTCCACAGCCTGATCTTTCCCGCCATGGCGCGCAATATCACGACAGCGGCGCAGCGGCTTCCGGATTCCGGGCAGAGCCCGGACACGCCGTAGGATATGGGGAGCCGAAACCGTTCCCGACGTCCCAGGAGGACTCCATGGCCCTGAGCGCAACCACCAGCATCCCGCACCCCGTCAACGATGTAACGGCAGTGCTGGTGAACGAGGACTTCCAGCGCCATGTCAGTCAACTGGTGGGCGGGGTCCTGGATTCCTTCACTGTCTCCGGTGACACCGCCGGAGCGTTCACCGCCACCATCGTCCGAACCCTGCCTACCACGCGCCTTCCCGAAATGGCCCGGAAGTTTGTGGGCGAGCATCTGAAGGTGACCCAGGCAGAAAACTGGGAGGCCCCTGCTGCCGACGGTTCACGCCAAAGCAGCATCACGGTGAAGATTGCCGGCGCTCCTGTGGACGTCTCGGCAGTTCAGCGGCTCGTGGCCGAGGCCGGCGGTACCCGGGTGGATCTGGAGGGCACCGTGAAGTCATCGGTACCGTTCCTGGGCAGCAAGATTGCTGATGCTGCCGAGCCCATGGTTGCCAAGGCACTGAACCTGCAGGCCAAGCAGGCCCAGGCCTGGCTCGAAAGCCACTAAGCCGTGACTATCCCCGTATTTCCCGCGGTTGTCCTCATCCTGGCAGGACTGTGGTCACTGATCGTCTGGCCCCAGTTCCTGCGCCGGGTGATGAAGGATCCGCGCGCCAGGGATTCGGCCGGCAAGGCCACAAAATTCCTCACTGTGCACCTGGTGCTGGTGAGCGTCTCCATGGTCCTGGCGGCGGCCGTCCTGGCCATCGGAGTGATTGGCCTCCTCTGACGCTAAGAGGCTTGGTTGAGCGCATCCTCTGCGGCGACCCAGGAGATCATGGCGCACTTTACCCGGGCCGCGTAGCGGGCCACACCTTCGAAGGCCGCGGCATCGCCCAGAACCTCCGGATCGGCAGCCATCTTCCCGCGGGATCGCAGCACTTCACGGAATGTTCCGATGACGGACTTCAACTCCTCGACGGTCATTCCTTCAGCCATGTCACTGAGGACCGAAGCCGAGGCCATTGAAATCGAGCATCCGGCACCGTCCCAGGAGACCTGGGACACCACGCCGTCCTTGACCGCCACGCGCAGCGTCACCTCGTCCCCGCAGACGGGATTAAGCTGGTGCGATTGCCCGCTGGAAGTACCGGCGGGGACGTCCACACCCGCCAGGCCGCTGCCGTGACGGGCTTTGGCATGGTCAAGAATTATCTGCTGATACAGCTGGTCCAGGCTCATACAGGGTCCTTACACGCGGAAGTAGGATCGGACGCCGGAAACGGCATCAAGGAAAGCGTCGACGTCGGCAGTGGTGTTGTAAAGGTACGCGCTGGCCCGCGTGGTGGCAGTCAGCCCGAAGCGGCGGTGCAACGGCTGGGCACAGTGGTGCCCCACCCGGACGGCGATACCGCGTGAGTCCAGGAATTGCCCCACGTCGTGTGCGTGAACACCGTCGACGTCGAAGGCGGCCAGGCCGATCCTGTCCTGCCCTGCCGAGGGGCCAAGCACACGGATGCCGGGAATGTCCTGAAGCCCGGCCACCATCCTTTGTCCAAGCTGCGCCTCCCACCGATGGATGCGGTCCAGTCCGGTTTCGTTGAGGTAGTTGGCAGCTGCGGCCAAAGCCACGGCCTGTGAGATCCGCTGGGTGCCGGCCTCAAAGCGCTGTGGGGCGGGAAGATACTCCGCCCGCTCCATGGTGACAGTGGTGATCATTGAGCCGCCGGTCAAGAAGGGCGGCAGGACATCCAGCAGTTCCTGCTTGCCGTAGAGCACGCCGATTCCGGTGGGTGCCAGCATCTTGTGCCCGGAAAACACCGCGAAATCGACATCAAGCGCCTTGACGTCCAGGGGCAGGTGCGGAGCGGACTGGCACGCGTCCAGAACGGAGAGCGCCCCGGCGTCCCGGGCCAGCGATACCAGTTGCCCTACCGGGTTGATGGTACCCAGGACGTTGGACGCGTGGGTGAAGGCCAGGACCTTGGTCCTGGGCCCCACAATGCGGGCGGCCTCATCCATGAGCAGGGCACCGGATTCGTCCACCGGAATGTAGCGGAGCGTTGCCCCGGTCCGGAAAGCCAGTTCCTGCCAGGGAATCAGGTTGGCGTGATGCTCCATTTCCGTCACGACGATCTCGTCCCCGGGGCTGACCGCCAGCGAGCGGAGCCTCTCGTCTCCCCTGCCCTGCGCCGCCCAAAGGGCAGCGTTGGACAAGGCATATGAAATCAGGTTCAAGCCTTCGGTGGCATTGGAAGTCCACACGGTTTCTTCATAACCGGCGGACATGAAATCGGCGAGGGTCTGCCGGGCATCCTCGAATGCGTCCGTTGCTTCCACAGCCAAGTGGTGAGCGCCACGGTGGACGGCAGCGTTTCGCTGTTCGTAGAATTCCTGCTCCGCTTCCATCACGCTGATGGGGTTCTGCGATGTGGCGCCGGAATCCAGGTAGACCAGAGGCTGGCCGTCAATAGTCTGCTGCAGGGCGGGAAAATCGTTTCTGATCCGCAACACCTCGGCGTCGTCAAGATCGGCGGCTGCGTGCGAAAGCGTGACGGGGGTGGTAACGAGGGCCAAAACGAACTCCTTGGTGCCGTTGGAAGACACTCAATTGTCCCACGGGAAGGCAGCGCGGGCTCCGCCGTCGGGCTCGTCGGGAATAGCTGAAGCAAATGATGGTGACTGCAAAGATCAAGGGGCCGACGACGGCTGGGGGGAGAGTCTCGGTCTCAGAAGACTCTGACGCCGCCGGCCCCGTCCAGATCCCGGCCCGCAAAGGCCGGGGAACTAGTGCGCCCGGGTACTCCTGACGTACCGGACGGGTCCGCACCTACCCGTACCACCCCGTGCCTGGGGCACGCGTCGGTGCTCTTCCAGTCTTCCGTGCTGCGGTCCACACGGCACGAGTACCCGGTACTCGTTTTTGGGGTCCGGAGACGACGCAATACTTGGTTTCCTTGGCGCCCGGCGAGGGACCGGACGGTGTGAAACGGTGCACTAGCGGCCGTTCACTGGCAGCACAGACGAAAGTTCGTCGCGGCTCCGCACCCCGAGCTTGACGTAGGCGCGATACAAGTGACCTTCCACCGTTCGGACAGAGACCATCAGGCGGTGCGCAATATCCTTGTCCGACAGCCCCTGGGCGGCGAGTGCGGCAATGTCGCGTTCGCGCCGCGTCAGCCGGATGCGGGGCGCAGGAGCGCCATCGTCCTCACGGAACTTCAGGCCCAAGATGTCGTCGCATTTCTCGCGCAGGCTCACTGCCTGGCGGTACCGGCGGGTGTCACCGGTTCCAAGGAACAGCGTCCCGGCGCGGAGGTAAGACTCGCGGGCCAGGTTAACAAAGCCTGCGGCGGCCAGCCGTTTGGCTCCTTCCAACAACGCGTTGGCATCGTCGCTGACCCATTGCCCGGCCAGCCCGGCTACTGCTGCCGCCCAACGGCCATCCATGCTGGCAGCCACCCCCGCAATCTGTTGCATCACGGACTGATCACCCAGCTCGGTGCACAGGAGCAGGCATTCGAGCAGCACCGCCGGCCGGGCTGAAACCTCCGGCCTGGTGCAGAGTTCGCGTAGTGCGGCGAGCCCCTTGCCGTCACGGTCGAGGTACTCGTTGCCGGCGCTGAGATAGGCCTCCGCCCTAAGCCCTATACCGGGACGGTCCAGATGGCCGATGCCGGCGATGTCTGCGGCCAGGCGGCGTGCCTGGCCTTTGTCCCCCACCCGGGCAGCTGCATAGAAGACAAGCGATGCGGAGAACCGGTACAGCTGCAGGGGATCCGCGTGCCGTAACGACTCCGCCCCAGGCAGGAGCACCTGGCGGCCCTGCTCTATTTTTCCCTGGCGTATGCAGGAGTAGCCGCGGAGGGCATCCATGGTTCCGTCGAAGAGCCCATGCGCGCTGCGGTGGCGGTTGCTATAGCCCTCCAGTTCCCGGTCAACAGCCGCCCACTCGCCCATTCCCAGATAAACAAAGACGGCACGGAACACCACGAATTCTTCAAAAAAGTACAGTGTGTTATCGACCGTCGGCGCAGCAGCCGCAGCCACGACCACGTGCTCCAACGCCTCCTGGAGCCTCCCGCCGTCAGCCAACTGTTCCGCCGCGAGGGCCTGCTCCAGGACGTTTGATGCAGGCTCCTGCCTGGGTTCCTCTTCGGCCGCTACGGCGCGGCCTGAAGCCAGTGCCATGGTGCGGGCCTGGTCGGGGTCCACTCCGACCGGAAGGTCGGTGGCTGGCTGCAAAACCTGTTCGGGGGGCAGGCCACCAGCCATGTACGACGCCGTCCGCAGCATGGCGGCAGCCACAGTCTCCCCGGGTCCCAGGCCGGTCCATGCATGCTCCAGCAACGTCCTCGCCGCCGCATAATCCCCCATATTAAACCGGGCCCTGGCTGAAACGGCGCGGGCCAGCGGGCCCTTATGACCGGTGGTAATCCTGCCCGTCAGCCGCACGGCTACGGAACTCTTGTTCGACTTCAGGGCGATGATGGCTGCCCGCAGGAGGGCAGGGTCCGCGACGGACTGGCCGCATTCAAGGGCCCATTCGACGCTCCTGAGGTGCGCGTCATCACTTCCTTCAGGAATGCCCGGTCCGCGCTGCAGCTTCAGACGCAGGTGCAGGCTTCGGGAGACGTTAACCTGTTTCCGGATTGCCTCGGCAACGATGGGATGGCGGACCTGCAGCTCGGCCGGGTGCCCGCCGTTGTCCGTCACCAGATGCTGGTCGATCAGCTCACGTACCACCTCCGGACCGTAAAGTTCCTCAATCGAGCGCCGGTTCACGGGTCCGGCCAGGGCAATCAGCCGCAGCGCTTCCTGTTCCTCAGCGGAACGCCGGGCCACATCCCTTGCCACATGCGAAGTCAGTTCCGGCCCGTCGGCCGGCAGTGGTCCCTGCAGATGCAAGAGTTCGTTGCGCCTAACGAGGATTCCTGCGCTTCGGGCGTCCTTCAGCAGGCAGCCCGCCAAGAGGGGATTGCCTTCCGTGGCCTGCCAGAATGCTTCAGTGATGGAAGCCGGAACGGTTGCCTCGAGAGCCGCCGCCAATGCCTCACCCAGTTGCTGGTGGTCCAACGGATGAAGGTCTATCCGCTCCGCGAGGCCGTCGTACCACAACTGGTTCAGCGGCTGTGGGAGTCCGGGCCGCGGACGCGCAGCGACCATGACGCTCGACCAGCCGGCCGCTACCATGTCCACCAGTATGGCTGCGCTGGATTCATCGATGTAGTGTGCGTCGTCCACCACAAGGACCAGCGGCCACTCACGTCCGCCTTTCAACTGCTGGAAATGTGCCCACACCGATCGCAGCACAGCCACTGGCGAAGCAGCATCCTCGCCCGTGAGTTCTGAGGTGTAGGGGGCCAGCACTCCGAAGGGAACATGCTTCAATGAGGGGCTGCCATGGATGCGCTCGACGATCGTCGCGGCCCCGATCCGTTCGGTCACGGCGTCAAGGAACATGGACTTGCCGATGCCGGGACCGGCCATCACCAAGACAGCCTGCGGGATGCGTCCTGCCATCAGTCCGCCGGCACGGTCGATTGCCTCCCGCCTGCCTGCTACTGTGCGCCAGGCAGCTCGGGCGGCATCACCGGATGTCCTGCCCCTAGACGAGTCCAGGCAGATCACCCCGTGAAGTCACACCAAGTTTTGTGAAAACCTGGTACAAATGCCCTTCCACGGTCCTGACGGAGACGCCCATTTCCTCGGCAATCTCGCGGTTGGAGGCTCCGTTCATGGCCAGCCGAGCCACCTGCCGTTCCCTGCCGGTGAGCAAAGGATTGCCGCTCCTGGGAACAAAGGGAAGGGCAGCCAGGCTGACGGAAACCTTGTCCAGGCGCGCTTGGGCAGTCCGTGCGGACATCGCGTCCCCTGCCTGCCGTGCAAAATCCAGGGCCAGGGCCACGCAGCGCGCCTCCACCGCGTCCAATTCCAGGCCCGCAGCCAGTTCCGCTGCTTTGAGAAGCATCTTGGCGTCCCGGCTTCGGCTGCCAACCGCAAGAAGCCGGGATACTTCCGCAAGGGGACCTTGCCGGTGGCCGGCGGACTCCTCCATCAGCGCAAACTGCCGCCCGGTTCCGTCAACGCTGGCAGCCAGCAGGCTGATACCGGCGCGTGTAAAGCGTCCTTTTGCCATGTCCTCGCGGGCCGACGCCTCCAGCAGGCTTGCTGCAGAAGGATCGTCAAGCCAGCGCGATGCCACCAATGAGCAGAATTCGATCACGCACAGGGCAATAAACGGGACCGGACCTGAGAGCGTGCCCAGCCTGTCAAGATACGAACGGGACTGGACGGCCTTTCCCTGCTGGGCATACGCAAGGGCAAGCGCCGCATAGGCCTCCCGCAGCGTACAGTTCCCCGGCCGTGGTTCGAGCTGGGCAATGGCGGACAGCAGCGGGTCCAGGGCCGCCGCTCCGCGCCCAGCGTAGACGTACGAGATGCCGGTCAGCAGTTCCGGCAGCGCTTCGTGCTGGGGCAGCACAAAAACAGCCGCCTCGCCGCCCGGATTTGCTACCTCCAGGCAGCGCCGCCAATGGCCGGCACTCAGCAGGACGTGGAAGCGGTGCAACGAGTACAACTCCCGCAAGCCGGGCACATGGCCCAAGTCGCTGAGCTGTCCCCCGATGGTGTCCATTAGTTTGAGGGCATCCATTTCCCGGCCGGTGATGGACAGGGCGGTCATCAGGATCATTGACGAGTGAGTGCGGAACCAGGGATCTGCAGTGATCTGGGGATCGGCTGCACGCTCCAGGTCCGGCACCATCGAGGCGAAGTCCCCAACAAATGCCTTGTATTCAAATTCTGCGTATTTCAGGCGGTTTGCTGCCGCTGCTATGGGGGCTGGCCAGGTGGCGGTGGCAGCACCACCATAACGATGTTCAATACCCAACTGCTGCCTCGCCTGCCGGAGGACGTCCGGCACTTGTCCGCAGCGACCCGGGAGCCAAGCCAACGCCCTACAGCGGACCTCCGTCAGGAGTGCCAGTTCCAGCGGCGGCAGCGCGGCGGACTGCGCGGCAGGGATGGCTTCGAGTTCCGCCCAGGCCCGCTCCGGCAGATCAAGCTGCAGATAGGCGGCAGCTTTGTAGCGCTGGCCGGCAATCCATTCCGGATCTGAGTCTTCAAGATTCTCCAGGCAGGAGAGGGCAAAGCGAGGATCAAAGAGCTGGACGGCGGCCTCCGCTGCGGCGACCGCCAGCCCGGACTCCAGCCCAGCCTCACACTCCCGTGTCCAAGAGGCGAAATCCAGCAGGTCTTCGTGTGACATCGCTGAAATGTCCGGTTCCTGGCCATCCAGCAGGCGGCTCCGCAGTTCCCGCTGTCTGGCGATGCTCAACCAGGATCGGACCACTTCACCAAGGTAGTGTGCCTGCAGCGTCACCCAGCGGGCCTCGCTGGTGCCCACTACGATCTCGCCGGTGTCCTCCATGTCCGCGACAATGTCCGCTCCGAAGAGATCGGTGAGCTTGACCAGCGGAATCCGGCGTGAGCAGGCCAGCATCTCGATGACTTCACGGCACTCCGGCCGTTCGCGGGCCCAACGGGAACGCACAATATCCTCCAGTGCGGTGGCACCGGAGAGGACCACTTTGTCCTGGAGGGTCCAGACGGCGTCCGACAGCACCAGGTTGCCGCACTGGAGCTGTTCAGAAACCAGCGCCCGCAGCAACAGGGGGTTACCGCCGACGAGGGAATGGTAGCTGCGCACCAGCGATGACGCCACACGGTGGCCCAGCAGGGAGGCCAGAACCTGGCGCGTCTGTGGTTCATTGAGGTTCTCCAGCCGGACCTCTGTCAACCTCCGTTCGCTGAGCAGCCAATGGAAATCGGCCGGGAGTGCCCTTACCTCGGGGGCGATAGCGACAATACGGGCGGTGCCGGTCAGCAGAATGTTAAGCAGGACCCCGGAACTCATGTTGTCAATATCGGCGGCGGAATCAAGGGTGATGACGCATTCCCGGCCAGCAGCATCCTGCCGGATCAGGGAAGTGATTCCCTGGAGGATCGCAGTGGGTGAGGCCATGGACGGTGCCGGCAGGCGGGCCAGCAGAAACGACAGGCAACCATACGGAGTCTTGGAGCCTGCAGGATTACTCCGCAGCTGGACAGCATAGGTGTCCGCGCCCAACTCGGCAATCGCCGTTCTGGCCAGCGAGGATTTCCCCATTCCACGCGCACCGGTCAGCGCCACCCCTACGGATCCGGGTTCACGGAGCGCCCGCTGGATTGCCTGGACCTCAGCGCGGCGGGCAGTAACAGACCAGCTCTGGGCATCGTCGTTCAGTGCAGCTGCCGGGGATGGCAGCACGGATCGTTGAGTAGACCCACGTCCCCAGTTGAGTGGTTCGACTGACATACAACTCGTCCCTAAAGGTACTGCCGGAGGACGATGTCATGCTCCCCCCGCCTAGGAGTACACTACCCCCGAAGTGCCCGGAGAGACAGGAGCAGTCACTTCACACCTTGGCGGGATGGAACTTCTGCTGGGCAGCAAGCAGACCTTCGCGCAGCAGAAGTTCGACTGCGTCGGCTGCATCATCGAGCAGGAAGGGCAGTTCCTTCTTCTCCTGGGATCCGAAATCCCGGAGCACGTAGTCAGCTGTCTCCATCCGACCCGGTGGACGCCCTACGCCCACCCGCACCCGAAAATAATCCTTCGTTGCAAGCGCCTTGGAGATATCCCGCAGGCCGTTGTGGCCGCCTTCTCCCCCGCCGATCTTGAGCTTGACGGCCTTAAAGGGAATGTCGATTTCGTCGTGCACGGCCACCACGTGGTCCGGGGCAATGTCATAGAACCTGACCAGCCCTGCGACCGGACCTCCCGAAACATTCATGTAGGTCATGGGCTTGGCCAGCACAACCCGGGGCCCGCCGATCCCCAGCCGCCCCTCGAGTACCTGCGCTCTGGTTTTGTGGCTCTTGAAGCTGCCGCCGACGCGGGTCGCGAGTTCGTCCAGCACCATCTGGCCCACGTTGTGCCGGTTCCCGGAATACTCCGGGCCAGGATTACCGAGTCCCACAATCATCCAGGTGTCAGTCATGGATCCATCCTAAGAGTCGGGAACAAAGCAATCGGGAAAGCCATGGGGACAGGCAAAGCAATGGCCGGGCCCGTGGGACCCGGCCATTGCCGACAGCTCTAACTAGAAGCCGGGCAGGCTACTCGGCTGCTTCGTCAGCTGCGGGCTCTTCCTCGGCCACGTTGGCCTCGGAGATGTTGACAACCAGCGCGTCGGCGTCGGTCAGCAGGACGGTGCCCTTGGGCAGGGGCAGGTCCGAAGCGTGGATATGCTCGCCGGCGGTGCGGCCTTCGATGCTGACCTCGATGTAGGTGGGCAGCTCTGTGGCGTCGGCCTCAACCGAGATGGTGGTGAGCTCCAGGTTGTGGGTGGTGCCCGGAGCCAGCTCGCCCACCAGGTGCACGGCGATTTCGACGGTGACCACTTCGCCCTTACGGACGGTCAAGAGGTCGATGTGCTCGATGATCTGCTTGATCGGATCGCGCTGGATGTCCTTGACCAGGGCCAGGTGCTCTTCGCCGTTGACGTCCAGGGACAGCAGGGCGTTGGCAACGCGGACGGCCAGGGTGGTGGACCGGGCAGGCAGGGTGATGTGGATGGGCGCTTCGCCGTGACCGTAGATGACGGCGGGGATGCGGCCGGCTGCGCGGGCGCGGCGGGCGAAGCCCTTGCCGAACTCGGAACGGACTTCTGCGGCAAGCTTCTGCTCAGACATAATTTCTCCTTGGATGCTTCAGTGGTTAGCCGGGCAAGGGCGGAGGTCTGTTTACGACCTTCAACGCCGGGCCGGAGCGGCCCTACCAGAAGGAGATTCAGACCCAGTCGATAACGGAGACATGCACGCCGGTTTCCCGGGATACTCTCCCTCGCCAAGGTTTCGGGTTAAACCATAGCAGGGTGCGGGCCGGTTGCTGAAACCGGGCGCACCCTGCGGCGGAACTGCCGGGAAATGCTAGGCGTTGCCGTCAAACAGGCTGGTGACGGAACCGTCGTCGAACACTTCACGGATGGCGCGGGCGATCAGCGGTGCGATCGACAGGACGGTGAGCTGCGGGAAGTGCTTGTCAGCCGTGATGGGCAGGGTGTTGGTGACCACCACTTCGCGGGCACCGGACTCTGCCAGCCGACGGGCAGCCGGATCGGAGAACACGGCGTGCGTGGCAGCAATAATGACATCCTTGGCGCCGGCGTTCTTAAGCACCTGGACGGCACCGGAGATGGTTCCGCCGGTGTCGATCATGTCGTCAATCAGGACGCAGGTGCGGCCTTCAATCTGGCCTACAACGGTTTTGGACACGGCCTGGTTGGGAACAGTGAGGTCACGGCTCTTGTGGACGAAGGCCAATGGTGCGCCGCCGAGGCGTTCGGCCCATTGTTCTGCTACCCGGACGCGCCCGGTGTCCGGGGAAACCACCGTGATATTCTCGGCGTCGACGCGGGTTCGGATGTAGTCCGCCAGGAGCGGGATGGCCATCAGGTGGTCCACCGGGCCGTCGAAGAAACCCTGGATCTGCGAGGTGTGCAGGTCCACGCTCATGATGCGGTCAGCGCCGGCAGTCTTGTACAGGTCCGCAACCAGCCGGGCTGAGATGGGTTCGCGGCCGCGGCCCTTCTTGTCCTGGCGGGCGTAGGGGTAGAACGGCGACACCACGGTGATGCGCTTGGCGGAGGCCCGCTTGAGCGAATCAATCATGATGAGCTGTTCCATGAGGTGGTTGTTCAGCGGAGCCGGGTGCGCCTGGATCACGAAAGCATCGGTTCCGCGGACGCTTTCGCCGGCCCGCACATAGATCTCTCCGTTGGCGAAGTCATAAGCGTCCACCGGGAGGAGTTCGGTGTCCAGTTCTTTGGCAATCTCGCGTGCAAGTTCCGGGTGTGCGCGTCCGGCCGCAAGCACCAGCTTCTTTTCGCCGCGCGCCGTAATTTCACTCATTGTTACTTGCCCTGTTCTGTAGATGCCGGGGTGGGGGAATCCTGGGAGGCTGCTGCAGCCAGTTCCGCAGAGCGGCTGCCGGGACGGTTGGCCGCCACCCAGCCTTCAGCGTTGCGCTGCGCTGCAAGGGACAGCGCGAGTGCACCGGCGGGCACGTCCTTCCGGATCACCGTTCCGGCGCCGCTGTACGCGCCGTCGCCAACCGTGACCGGAGCTACGAAGACAGTGTTGGAGCCTGTCCGAACGCCCGAGCCGATCACCGTCCGGTGCTTCTTCTCGCCGTCGTAATTGGCTGTGATATTGCCGCAGCCGATGTTGGTGTCCTCACCGATCTCGGCGTCGCCGGCGTACCCGAGGTGGGACAGCTTTGAGCCCCGGCCGATCGTGACGTTCTTCGTTTCATAGAACGCTCCGATCTTCCCCGTCTCACCCAGCACAGTGCCGGGCCGCAGGTACGTAAACGGCCCGACGGCGGAGTGGTCGCCAATGATCGATCCGGAGCCGTGGGTGCGGACCACCTTCGCCCCTGCTCCGATCTGCACATCCGTGAGCGTAGTGTCAGGACCCACGACGGCGTCACGCGCCACCGTGGTCAGGCCGTGCAGTTGGGTGTTGGGAAGGATCCGGACGTCTTCGTCGAGCACGACGGTGGAATCGATCCAGGTGGTTGCCGGATCCACGATTGTGACGCCTGCGCGCATCCAGGCCTCTACCGTACGGCGGTTGTGTTCGGCGCCGAGCGCGGAAAGCTGCACACGGTCGTTGGCGCCTTCCACCTGCCAGCGGTCCTCGGTCACTACTGCGGCAACCCGGCCGCCGGCTTCGCGGGCAAGCCCCAGGACATCTGTGAGGTATTTCTCACCCTGGCTGTTGTCTGTGGTGATCTTGGGAAGGGCTTCGCGGAGCACCCGGGCATCAAAGGCGTAGATGCCGGAGTTGATTTCCCGGATGGCCCGTTCCTCATCCGTGGCATCCTTGTGCTCGCGGATTCCGGTGACTGTTCCGTCGGCGGCGCGGAGGATACGTCCGTAGCCGGTGGCGTCGTCAAGGACTGCAGTGAGGACGGTGACGGCGTTGTTGCCGGCCTGATGCGCAGAAACCAGCTCGTGCAACAGTGCTCCGGTCAGCAACGGAACATCGCCGTAGGTGACCACGACTGTGCCGGCCACCGCACTGCCGGCCGCTGCACCCTTGGAGGCAGCGGCGTCGAGCGCGTTCAGTGCGACTTCAACGGCACGGCCGGTGCCGGGAATTTCGTCCTGGTCAACAATGAGGGCGTTGGGGTCGAGGCTGCGCAGGTGTTCGGCCACCAGGTCGCGTTCGTGCCGGACCACCAGGGCCAGGTTTTGCGGCTGGAGGCTCCGGGCTGCTGCGAGGGCGTGGCCCACCAGCGAAAGGCCGCCGATTTCGTGGAGGATCTTGGGGGTACGGGATTTCATCCGGGTACCGGCACCTGCAGCTAGAACAATGACGGCGGCTGGGCTGGTGGACTCGAGACTCACGTACAGGCTCTCCTTGCTCGGTTGCGCTGGCGCTGGAAGCATCCGCCATACGGAAGTTGCCCGCCGGGGACGGCGCCGGGTCCATCCTACTGGACGGCCCTCACGCCAGTTCCGCCCATAGGATTCGAACCTATACTCCACGGCTCCAAAGGCCGGGGTGCTGCCATTACACCAGGGCGGACTGCACCTGGAACGCAGATGTTCCGGGCACAAGTACCTATTTTGCCATGCCCCCGGGAGTGCCTGCGACATGGTCGGCGGAAGGGTGCTTTTGTGGGGGATGATGGCAGGGTGGAAACATGACAGAACGGTGTAAATGATGGTTGAAACACCCGGGCGCCGCGTAGCCGCTCCCCTGCGCGCTTCCCGCAGGACAGAAGGTGCGCGCATCCGGATGACGGGGCCGCAGCGCCGGCAGCAACTGGTGGAAGTGGGTCGCGGACTCTTCGCCGCCAAAGGCCTGGACGGCACCACCATCGAGGAGATCGCGGCAACGGCAGGCGTCTCCAAACCAGTGATCTATGAGCACTTCGGTTCCAAGGAAGGGCTCTACACCCAGGTGGTTGAGCACGAATTCATCATCCTGCTGGACTCCATCACCGGCGCCCTCTCAACCGAAGCCAAACCCCGCGTCCTGGTGGAAAGGGCAGCACTGGCGCTTCTTGGCTACATCGAAGAGCGCACGGACGGCTTCCGCATTCTCATGCGGGATGCTCCCCCGTCACAACCCGAAGGTGCGTTTTCGACGTTGTTGTCCCACGTCACCGCCAAGGTGGAGCACATCCTGTCGGATGAGTTTGCGCGGCGCGGGCTCAGCGCCCAGGACGGGGCGATGTACGCACAGATGCTCGTCGGAATGGTGGCCATGACCGGCCAATGGTGGCAGGACAGCCGCCAACCCGACAAACACACAGTCGCCGCCCACCTCGTCAACCTCGCCTGGAACGGCCTCACGGGCCTCAAGAAGGACCCGGAGCTGCTGAGCGGGAACTGAGCGCAGACTCCACCGTGCTGGAGCCGGTGGCATCCGGAAGCGTGCGGCAAAGCGACGAAGGAGCAGCACGCGGAGGATGTCAGCGGCTCCAGCATCCGGACGTTCTACTCGCCCAGGACCTCCAGGGCTCCGAGCCATTCGAGTTCCAGGGCTTCGCGTTCTCCGGCAAGGTCCTTGAGCTTCTTGTTTTGTTCGGCCAGGGCGTCGAAGTCGGAGTCGTTGGTGCTTTTGACCATTTGGTCGTGAAGCTTCTTCTCCTGCTGTTCGAGTTTGCCCAGCTGGCGTTCGATGCGGTTCTTGGCCTTGCGGGCGTCGCGCTTTTCCGCCTCGGAGGAACCCGAGGTCTTGGCGGACGCGCTGCCGCTGGAGCCCATGACCGGGTTGCCGCCGCCGGCAACCGTGGAACCGGCCAGGGCTGATTCGCGGAGTTCCAGGTACTGGTCCACGCCGCGCGGGAGGGCGCGGATCTTGCCGTCGCCCAGGAGCGCCATCTGGTGGTCGGTGACGCGCTCCAGCAGGTAGCGGTCGTGGCTCACCACAACAAGGGTGCCCGGCCAGCCGTCCAGGACGTCTTCGACGGCGGCGAGGGTGTCGGTGTCGAGGTCGTTGGTGGGCTCATCGAGCATCAGGACGTTGGGTTCGCCCACCAGCAGGCGCAGGAGCTGCAGGCGTCGTCGCTCGCCGCCGGACAGGTCCCTGACGGGAGTCCACTGTTTTTCCTTGGTGAAACCAAGCTGCTCCACCATTTGGCCGGCGGTGAATTCCTTGCCCCCGACGTTGAAGGAGCGCTTTTCGCGTTCGATCACTTCAATAACTCGCAGGTCCGAGACGTCGTCGAGCTCTTTGACTTCTTGGGTGAGGACAGCGGTGACCACTGTCTTGCCGCGCTTGACCTTGCCGGATGTCGGCTCGATCTGGCCGTTGAGGAGCTTCAGCAGCGTGGTCTTGCCGGCGCCGTTGACGCCCACCAGGCCCAGCCGCTCTCCCGGGGCAAGGCGCAGGGTGATGTTGTCGAACAGCTTCTGCCCGGACTCGCCCCCAAGGAGGTCCAGCGAAACGTTTTCCAGGTCCAGGACGTCCTTGCCCAGGCGCGCGGTGGCCATCTTGCTCAGCGCCATGGAATCGCGCGGCTCCGGGACGTCGGCGATCAGGGCGTTTGCCGCCTCGATGCGGAACTTGGGCTTGGCGGTGCGGGCCGGGGCGCCGCGGCGCAGCCAGGCGAGTTCCTTCTTCACCAGCTGCTGGCGCTTGCTTTCCATAACGGTCGCCGAGCGGTCACGCTCGGCGCGGGCCAGCACGTACGCCGCGTAACCGCCGTCGAACGGGTCCATGATGCCGTCATGGATTTCCCAGGTCTTGGTGCACACTTCGTCCAGGAACCAGCGGTCGTGGGTGACCACCAGGAACGCGCCCTGGTTGGCGCGCCAGCGGGTCTTCAGGTGCCGGGAGAGCCACGCCACGCCTTCGACGTCGAGGTGGTTGGTGGGCTCATCGAGCATGATGACGTCGTGGTCCTCAATCAGGAGCTTGGCCAGCGCCACGCGACGCTTCTGCCCACCGGAGAGGGCATGGACGTTGGCGTGCCAATCGACGTCGGACACCAGTCCGCCCATCACTTCGCGGATCTGGGGATTGCGTGCCCATTCGTAGTCGGCCTGGTCGCCCACGATCGCGGCACCTACTGTAAGGTCGCCGTCGAGCACGTCGCTTTGGTCCAGGTAGCCGATGTTGACCTCGCTGCGCTTGGTCACCCGGCCGGAGTCCGGGGTGGACCGCATCGCCAGCAGACGCATCAGCGTCGACTTGCCGTCACCGTTCCGGCCCACCATGCCGATCCGGTCACCCTCCTCGAGGCCGAGGGTGATGCCGTCCAGGACGGTGCGCGTTGCGTACGAAACCGTGAGGTTCTCGCCGCCAAGAAGGTGTGCCAAAGGGGACTGCTTTCTGCTGATATCAGTAATTGCGGAGCGGGGATGGTCCGGGTGGTTCGGGAACTGCCGTGTCCGGAGCAGGTTATTCCAGCGGGGCCCGTCTATAAAAGGGTATCGGAGATGATCCTGGCACCTGGCACCGGGCCGTGTACGGCAATGGCGCTCAGCCCGTAGTGACCAAGGTCTTCAGCGAGTGCCTCAGCCGCCGCAGGATCGGTGGTGAGGAAGGCGACAGTGGGCCCCGAGCCGGAGACCATTCCCGCCACCGCCCCGTGCGACTCGCCCATTCCCAGCGTTTTCCGCAGGTCAGGGGCCAGTTCAATCGCCGCCCGCTGCAGATCGTTGACCAGGACGGTGCCCAGCCGTTCCGCATCGCCGTCGCGCAGCGCCTGCAGGACCTGGGGATCAACGGCCATGGGCTCCTCGATGCCGAGGCCTTCGGCATCACGCAACCGGTCCAGGGTCTGGAACACCGACGGTGTGGACAGCCCGTAATCGGCCGCCACCAGCACCCAGTCAGTCTGGGCGCGGGCAAGGGCCGGGGAGAGTTCATCACCCACGCCAAGGCCGACGGCGGTACCGCCCAGGAGGGCGAACGGCACGTCCGCACCGAGCTCGGCAGCCAGCCTGGCAAGCTCGTCCCTGGACAGGCCGCTGTTCCACAGGGCGTCACAGGCCAGCAAGGTGGCCGCGGCGTCGGCAGAGCCGCCCCCCATTCCACCGGCGACCGGCACCCGCTTGGTAATCTCCAGGTGCACGCCGGTGGGGTTTTCCGATACCTCGGCCATCATCGCTGCCGCCTGGTAGGCGAGGTTCCCGGAGTCCAGCGGAATGTCCACGCCGTCGAGGTCAAGGGTGCTGGCCGGGCTGATGCTCACGGTGATCCCGGGGGTCTCCGTACTGAAGGCAGCCACCTCCTCATACAGTGACACTGCCAGGTACACACTGGCCACGGAGTGGTAGCCGTCCGGCCGCAGCGGCCCTACATCCAGGGAAACGTTAATCTTGCCGGGCGCCTTGACCCGCACCATGCGTGGGGCAAAGCTGCCCCGGAGTGCGCTCACCCGGCGTCCCCGTTGCGGGCTTCGGCGATCCGGGCGAAGGCGGAGATGTCAATCACTTCACCACGGGCCGTCGGATCCACGCCCGCAGCCAGCAGGCAGCGCTCAGCCTCGGCGGCGCTTCCGGCCCAGCCGGCGAGTGCAGCCCGCAAGGTCTTCCGGCGCTGGGCAAACGCAGCATCGATCACCGCGAAGACCTGTTCACGCGATGCAGTAGTGACCGGCGGTTCACGTCGCGTGAAAGCCACCAGGCCGGAGTGGATCTTCGGCGCGGGCCAAAAAACGTTCATCCCAATAACCCCGGCCTTGCGCATGGAGCTGTACCAGGCGGCTTTGACCGACGGCACCCCGTACGTCTTTGAGCCAGGCCCGGCAGCCAGGCGGTCTGCCACTTCGTCCTGGACCATGACCAATCCGTGCTGGAGCCCCGGGAAGTGCTGGAGCAGGTGCAGGACCACCGGAACAGCCACGTTGTAGGGCAGGTTGGCCACAATGGCGCTCGGTTCCACCGGCAATTCGGTGACGCGCATGGCGTCCGACTGCACCAGGTGGAAGCGGTCGACGGCGTCCGGCCGCCATTCCTGCACCGTGGCCGGAAGCCTGGCCGCGAGCACAGGATCTATTTCGACGGCGACCACCTCGCGGGCCGCATCCAGCAGCCCGAGCGTCAGGGAGCCAAGGCCGGGGCCCACTTCGAGCACCGTTTCATCCGGGCCGATGTTTGCGGCGGCCACAATCCGCCGGATCGTGTTGCCGTCGATCACGAAGTTCTGGCCGAGTGTCTTGGTGGGACGGATGCCGATTTCCTCCGCCAGCCTGCGAATATCGGTTGCACCAAACAGGGGTGCGGGCGCGGCGGGGATCGGTTCAGTCACTTAGGTATCCTATCCCGCCCTCAGCGTGGGGCATGGCCTGCGCCGGCCCGCGGGAGCTGCATTAATGCAACCAGGGACCGGTCCGTTGCCGGATCGGTCCCTGGTTGCATGCGGGAATTATCCCCTTGCCGCCCAACCGCAACCCCAGGGCTGGAGGCCGCGCTGGGCGTACACGCGGTTGGCGATGTCAATCTGCTGGGCCTTGGTGGCCAGGCTGGCGTTGGGGGCGTAAGCGCCGCCACCTGCACCGAGCCAGGTCTGGATGTCAAACTGCAGGCCGCCGTAGTAGCCGTTGCCGGTGTTGATGGACCAGTTGCCGGTGGATTCGCACATGGCGATGGCGTCCCACATGGCCTCGTTCATCATGGCGGGTGCGGCCGCCCCGGTGTTGCTGGCGGGTGCAGCAGCCCCGGTGTTGGCGGCCGGAGCCTTCGCTGCCACTGGCTTGGCCTTGGTACCCACGGTGATTTGTTTCGTCACGGGCTGGACAGTCACGGTTTCAGAGACCAGGGTGCGGGAGGCTTCACGGCCGTCTACCATCACCAGGCTGAACTTCTTGTCCACCTTGCCGGTGACGCCTTCCTGCGTAACCTTTTCCTCGCCGACGAAGAGCTCGGCGCTGTCCGTCTTTAGCGTCTCGAAGGGGATGTCCTCGGTAGTTCCTGCCGTTTGGCTGGTATCCACCCGGGAAACCTTGACCACCATGTTGTTCACAACAGGGGCGTTTGCGGGCTGCGAAGTGCGGTCATTGTCGCCAAGGACCAGACCGGCGTCTTCGAGGACGTCGCCGACTGAGACTGCGGTGGTGGTGAGGGCGGCTGATGCACCGTCTGCAACCAGGGTGATGTTCTTGGGGGTAGAGATGGAAATGAAGGAACCCTGGACAGTGAGCTGCGATTCGGCAGGGACCGAAACTTCAGAGCTGCTGGCCACGCCGAGCTCGCTGACAAGTCCGGCAACGTCCGGCGAAGTGGTGTTTACGGTTTTCCTGGAACCATCCAGATTGACCGTCACCACCTTGGCCAGGTTGACGTTGATGACCTGTCCGTCCCGGATTGATACATCGGCGGCCGGGGAAACCCGGTCTGCGGGCTGCAGTTCGACGTCAGCGCTCTTGACCACCTGGCCAACAGTGCCGCCAAAGGTCTGGATCGAGCTGACCTTGCCGTCGACGTTCAGCGTCACTGTCTTGTTGTTCCCGACAAAGGCCACCAGGCCCACCACAAGGGCCAGGAGCACTACCAGCTGGGTACCGACTTTGAGGGCGCTGAACTTTCCGTCCGATGTAAATAGCTTGACCACGATTGTCCGTAACTTTAGGACCATCCGGGCACGGGGAAAACGCGCAAAAGTTTCCGGCACACGCACCCAAAGAAGGGATGTCCGGGGCACCAGTGCGCCGCCACACAGCACCCGGGCAGAGTCAGCTAAAGCCCATTTTTTGTGGGCCACGGGTGAAGTGAATTATCCGAAGGCCTTCCCCGACCCCGGCTAATAGTTACTCACTGTAACCGAAGCGTTATAAAGCGACCAAGAAAACGCTATACCGGGTATTTATAACGGTCAGGTTTCACTGGCAGGGCCTTATACCCACGATCCGTACGCCCGCACGGAATTCTCGCCAATCCGTGTACACAGGTCGGACAGCTCGATTCCTGTCAATTCGGCCATGGACCGTACTGTATACGGGACCAGATAGCTGGCGTTGGGCCGGCCGCGGAACGGGTGTGGCGTGAGGAACGGGGCGTCAGTCTCCACGAGCAGCAGCCCGGGCTCCGCGATTCCGACGGCGGCGTGCAGGTTGGCGGCGTTCCGGAAGGTCAGCGTTCCGGCGAAAGACATGTACCAGCCTTCGTCATTGCAGGTCCTGGCCAGGGATTCGCCGCCGGAGAAACAGTGGAAGACCACCCGTTCGGGTGCACCTTCCTCACGCAAAACCTGCACGACGTCGTCATGGGCATCGCGATCGTGGATCTGCAGGGTAAGTCCGAGCCGCTTGGCGATGTCGATGTGGCGGCGGAACGAATAGCGCTGGTCAGCGAGCCGTTCGCCTGTGGTCCTGAAGAAATCCAGCCCGGTTTCGCCGATGGCCCTGATCCGGGGGTGGCGGGCCAGCTCCTCGATTTCCGCGAGCGCGGATTCCAGTTCACCGCGGGCCGCGTAGTCAGGAGCATCATTGGGATGGAGGGCAACGGCGCCCAGCAGCCGGCGGTCCTGGTCGACGGCCTGGACAGTAAAGCGGGAGGATTCCAGATCACAACCGACCTGCACGGCGCCCTGGACTCCCACGGCAGCGGCCGCATCCAGGGCTTCCGCCACCGCTACCGTGAAGTGCCCCCGGCCTTCCTGCGGCGTACCGAAATCAAGGTGGGTGTGATTATCCATCACGGGTACCGGCAACGGCTCGGGCGCCGGCGGGTAGCCGCTCTTCTGTTTTTTGCTTCCGTTTTCTCCGTTTTCCCCGTCCTGCCCGGATTCCTGGCCAGCCCCGGCTGTCAGCTGGCGGTACGGAACGGGAACGCTGGAATCACACATGGGACCAAACTACCTGTTGACCCGGCGGAATCCGGAACCGGAATTCCGGAACTACCTGTCAGCCGGGGCAGTTGTGTTAGTAGTCTGGTATCAGGAATGGCGTGTGCCCACCGATGGGCATCGGCTGGCTCATAGCCGCGTCCCAGGCGCTTGCAGGGATGAAAGGTTACGGATGGACGCGCACCAAGGAATCACGGTCGAATCTTCCCCGGCAGAGGAACGCGCGCGCAGCAACGGCCACCAGGCCCGGGCGCCGCAGGCAACAGTGGCGCACGCCCCTGTCCAGGCCATGGAAGCCGAAGCGTTCCACGATGCGAGCCAACGGATCCTTACAGCCATCGGCACCGTGATTGATGGCAAAGCGGACGCAGCCCGCCTGGCGCTGACAGTCCTCCTGGCACAGGGCCACCTGTTGGTGGAGGACGTGCCCGGAGTCGGTAAGACTTTGCTGGCCAAGACCCTCGCCCGCACCATCGATTGTTCGGTAAGCCGCATCCAGTTCACCCCGGACCTCCTTCCCTCGGACGTTACGGGTGTGTCCATCTACAACCAGTCGTCCCGCGCGTTCGAGTTCCGGCCAGGCGCTGTCTTCGCGAACATCGTCATAGGTGACGAAATCAACCGCGCCTCTGCCAAGACCCAGTCCGCCCTGCTCGAGTGCATGGAGGAGCACCAGGTCACCGTGGACGGCCACTCCTTCAAACTTGACGAGCCATTCATGGTAGTGGCCACCCAGAATCCAATCGAGATGGAAGGCACCTACCCTCTGCCTGAAGCACAGCGGGACCGTTTTATGGCCCGGATCTCGATGGGCTACCCGGATATGGCGGCCGAGATCGAAATGCTGGAGACCCATCAGTCCACTTCCCCGCTGACTGGCATCAGTCCTGTCGTCAGCGCCGCCGATGTCGCCGCCATGATCGTGGCCGTCCAGCACGTCTACGTCTCGCAGGCGGTTAAGGAGTACACAGTCGCGTTGGGCCAGGCCACCCGAACCTCGCCGTTGCTGCGCCTGGGCGCCTCTCCCCGATCCCTGCTTCAGCTGCTGCGCGCGGCGAAGGCAACGGCCGCCCTGGACGGCCGGAGCTTCGTGCTCCCCGACGACGTGGTTTCCGTTGCCGCGTCCGTGCTCTCACACCGCATCATCCTTGACCGCAAGGCGGCGAGCGCAGGCGATACCCCTGCCGGCGTGATCCGCGACATCATTGCCCGGCTGCCGGTAGATCAGGAGGCCCAGCGTGCTCCCAATGGCGCGGGAGCCGTGGCCGGCCGGGGCCGCTAGGAGGGCCCATCATGCGACGCCATTTGTTTACGCGGCGGGGTTGGGGGTTGCTGCTGGCCGGCGCCACCTGCCTGCTCGCGGCCGGCATCATGGGCCGCCGGGACCTGCTGACACTTGCTGTGCTGCTGGTGGTGCTTCCGCTCATCTCGCTGGCCGGTGTCCGGCTCCTGAAGCCCTCTTTCAGTGTGTACCGTGAATTCGATCCGGAGAGTGTGGAGACAGGCGCCACCACCACTGTGAAGCTCGCTGTGGCCAAGTCCGGCAACGGATCCGGTCACACGCTGATGGAGGAGAAACTGCCGCCCCGCTTCGGCCAGTCACCGGCGTTCCGTTTCCCTGCCCGGTCCGCTTCCGGCGGCAGCAGCCGCTACGAGTACCACCTCCGGTCCACACGGCGGGGGCAGTATGTGATCGGCCCGGTGACCGCCGAGTTCACGGACCCCTTCGGCTTATCGCTGCACCGCCACGCCATTGACGACGGCGACACCCTCACCGTAACGCCCGCCGCCGTCGAACTTCCGCCCACGGGGTTGGCGGGGGCCCGCGGGAACGACGGCGTGACGGCCACCAGGATCCGGGCCAATCCCAGCGAAGACGACGTCATGACCAGGGAGTACCGCCATGGTGACGCCATGCGCCGGGTTCACTGGGCAGCAACAGCGCGGCACGGAACGCTGATGGTGCGGCAGGAGGAGTCGGTTACCACCCCGGAGGCCACCATTATCCTGGACCAGCGGCTGGCAGCGTTTCCCGACGGTCCGGCCGCAGGCCTGTCAGAACCGGACCAGCCCGTAAGCAGCCGCTGCTTCGAGTGGGTTGTCGTGGCCGCCATGTCCATCTCCGCCCACTTGATGGATAGGAGCTATGCCCTGCGTTGCCTGGATCCCGTCGGAGAGCCAGCGTTCCGCCGCTCGCCGTCGGCTCCCGAGCCGGAGCTTGAAGAGTTTTCCGGCGTCGCGGGGCTGCAGAGCATCGCAGAAAGCCTTGCTGCCATCGGGCTTAGCGGTCATCACCGGCCCGGCCTCGCCGGTCATCACCGGCCAGGCCTGCGGGAAGCCCCGGCCGGCCACGAGCACGGGCCCGCCGCCTTCACCGATCAGCTGATGGACAAGCTCTCCGCTCACCGCATGAGGGGACCACTCGTTGCCATTCTGGGCAGGATTTCGCTCGCCGAGGCACGGTCGTTGGCCGCCGGAGCGGGCTATGGGGCCAACGCATTTGCCATGCTCATCACGGAAAACCCCGACGACTGCGAAGAAGCCCTGGAAGCGCTCCGGCTGGGCGGCTGGAAGGCAGTAGCCCTCCAGCCCTCCACCCAGGTCCAGGACGCGTGGAGGAATTTCGACGACGACGTACCCGGCAGTTCCGCGGCTCCCGCTGCCGTGGACGTCCGCCGTGGTGCGGAGGTGACCAGATGACCCTCGCCCCGGAACGTTCCCGGAACTCGCCAGCGGCCCCGCAGGAGCCGCAAAAAACGGTGGGGCCCGCACGGCCTGCCGGGCCCCGTGTCGGGTACCAGCCATGGATTATGGCGGCCGGCATTGTGGTGGCCACGGCAGGGGCGTCTCTTTCCCTCAATGGCGTGATGCGGGGCTGGGCCTGGTATCTGCCATTGCTGACCACTATCCTGGTCGTCAGCGTGGCCATGGCCACCCTGCGATCACTGCGGGCCCGCCCGCTCGTGGTCACAGCCGGCGGTGTCGCTGCCCTCATTGCCGTCCTGACCCTCACGTTCTTCCGCGGCACGGCCTTCGCGGGATTTGTCCCTACCGGCGGGACCCTGTCGGCATTGGATAGCTTCCTGCAGCGTGCCAGCGAGACCATCTTGTCCGAGAGCGCACCGGTGGCACCCAACGCCGGCATAGTGATGCTTGCATGTGCCGCCGTCGGCATCCTGGTAATCCTGATCGACGCCCTTGCCGTCCCGCTGGGCATGCCCGCCACCAGCGGAATCGCACTGCTGGCCATCCTGGTAGTGCCCGCCATGCTTAAACCGCAGAGCGTGGGCTGGCCGGCTTTCCTGCTGGCCACGGTTGGCTACCTCGTGATCCTGTCCTGCAGCCAGTGGTTCGACGCCGGTGCCCGGGGGGCGGTGGACACCACCCGAAATCCCGGGCAGTCACGGCGGGCGGTGCTTACCGGAGCTGCAGCGCTGGCAGCAACGCTCGTCCTGCCGATCGCCATTCCCGGCTTCGACCGAGGTACCTTCCCGCAAGGCTCACGGATGAATGCCTGGGGCACCGGCAACGGCCTCAATCCGATGATCACCCTCGGCAACAGCCTCCGCGCTCCCAGCGGCAGCGGCCGGATCACTTATGGGACCACGGCCTCAAGTCCGCCGTACCTGCGCTCAGTAACGATCGACAATTTTTCCGGCGAATCCTGGGGGCCTGACGACCGTACCGCCGCCAGGCAGCCCGGTACCTCGCAGATCCGGCAAAGGACTGCCGTGCCGGAGGAGCTTCAGCGCAACGTCACCGAGATTAATCCCGGCAACTTCTCCAGCCCCTACCTTCCGGTTCCCTATGCACCGGAGTCGGTTGAAGGACTCACCGGGCAGTGGGGCTGGGACCCGACGACGCTGAGCATCAGGAGTTCCGACACCACTACCCGCGGCCAGGAATACACGGTGGTCTCATCTGTCCCGCAGATTACGGCCGAGCTGCTGGCGCGCTCCACCCGACCGCAGGAAGGCATCTCCCCGGATTTCACGAACGTCCCGGCCGAGGTCCCGGACATCGTACGCTCCACTGCCGATTTAGTGGCCGGCTCCACCGCCAATCCATATGCCAAGGCCCTTGCCATCCAGAGCTATCTGAGGTCGGGCGACTTCACCTATTCGCTGGACACCCCGGCACGGGCGGGATATGACGGCAACGGCCTGTCCGTACTCGCGGACTTCCTCGGCCAAAAAAGCGGCTACTGCGTCCACTTTTCCTCGGCCATGGCAGTGATGGCCCGCGTCCAGGGCATCCCGAGCCGGATCGCGGTAGGTTACGCCCCCGGTCGGTTGACCGGCGAAACCATGACGGTGGCAGGACTGGAGGGCATTGCACAATATGAGGTAGACGCCCGCGACGCCCATGCCTGGCCGGAGTTGTACTTCGAGGGCCTGGGCTGGGTGCCGTTCGAGCCCACCCCGTCCCGCGGGGTCCTGCCTCCCTATGCCTCGTCCAGCTCCGCCGCGCCGGGCTCTCCCCAGTCGCTGGAGGACGACGAAGCCCTGGTGGCCCCCACGCCCGCAGTCCCTGTCCCCGCCCCGGGCGCCTCAGCTCTTCCGCTCCCCGGTGGCGGCGGTTCCGTGGCTGACGAAGGTCCTGGCATCAGGCCGTGGCTCGCGGCACTGGCCGGCACCATGGGTATCCTGCTCCTCGCAGCCGCACCACGGGCAGCACGCGGGGCACTGCGTTCATCGCGGCTGCGCGCGGGTCGTTACGGTCCCGCGGCCGGGACCACCGCTGCCTGGTCCGAACTTGAGGACCTCGGCACGGACTATGGCGTGCCACCGCAATCCAGCGAAACGCCCCGGAACTACTCCGCCAGGCTCCGCAGCTCCGGTGCACTGGGCGAACCAGGCGGATTGGATGACGCCGGGCACCAGGCCGTGCTTGCCCTCACCAGCGCGTATGAGGCAACCATCTATGGCCGGCCCGCATCTGATCCCGACGGGACCGCCAGCCAGGGGACGGGTCTTTCTGCCGGGGAGGCCGCGGCCAGGCGGACAGCAGGAACAATCGCGGCCGTCCAGGACACCATGCGTGCCAACGCCCGCAAGGCGGCCCGGCTGCGTGCCGAGTGGGTGCCGCCGTCGATCATGGGCAGGCTGGGGCAGTTCGCCGCCGCCCCGTTGCACGGCACTGCAGCCCTGGTCCGCCTGACGGCAAAGGCCGCCGTGCGTTCCTGGGAAGGAACGCGCGACGGCCTGCGGCGCCTGCGTCAGGGCTAGCCGGCGTAGGGGTCGGCAATGCCGATGTACTGGGTGTAGAGGTATTCCTCGATGCCTTCGAGGCCGCCTTCGCGCCCCAGTCCGGACTGCTTGACGCCGCCGAAGGGCGCCGCGGCGTTGGAAATGACGCCGGCGTTCAGGCCCATCATGCCCGTTTCCAGCCGTTCACCCATCCGGATACCCCTGTTGAGGTCCTTGGTGAAGACGTAGGCCACCAGGCCGTATTCGGTGTTGTTGGCCAGGCGCACCGCCTCATCCTCGGTGCCGAACGTGATCACCGGCGCAACCGGCCCGAAGATTTCTTCGGACAGGATCCGGGTGCCTTCGGTGACGCCCTTGAGCACTGTGGGCTGATAGAAATATCCGGGGCCGTCCACGGGTCCGCCGCCGGTGACCGCCACGGCACCGTTGGCAATCGCGTCACTGACCAGTTCGTGGACCTTGTTACGGCTCTTGGCATCGATCAGCGGGCCCACCTTGGACTCGGGCTCGGTGCCGCGGGCGGTGGTCATGTCCTTCATCTTCGCAGCGAATTTCTCCGCGAATTCGGCCGCTATGGACTCGTGGACAATGAACCGGTTGGCGGCGGTGCAGGCCTCTCCCATGTTGCGCAGCTTGGCCAGCATCGCACCGGCAACGGCGGCATCAAGATCGGCGTCCTCGAACACCACGAACGGCGCGTTTCCACCGAGCTCCATCGATGTCCGCAGCACCGTCTCTGCGGCGTCTGCGATCAGCCGCCGGCCCACTTCGGTGGAACCGGTGAAGGACAGCTTCCGAAGCCGGGTGTCCTTGATCAGCGGCCCGGTGGTGGCGCCTGCGGTGGAGGTGGGAATCAGGTTCAGGACACCGGCCGGCAAACCCGCTTCCTGCATCACGGCAGCGAACAGCTGCGAGGTGAGCGGGGTGAGGTTCGCAGACTTCAGCACCATGGTGCAGCCTGCGGCAACGGCGGGGGCCACCTTGCGGGTGGCCATGGCCAGCGGAAAGTTCCAGGGTGTGATCAGCAGGCACGGGCCCACCGGCTTCTTGGTGACCAACAGGCGGGACTTGCCATCCGGCGAGACCGAGTACCGGCCAAAGGCACGCACGGCTTCTTCGGAGAACCAGCGCAGGAATTCCGCACCGTATGTCACTTCACCGCGGGCCTCTGCCAGCGGCTTGCCCATCTCCAGGGTCATCAGCAGGGCGAAGTCCTCAGCCCTGGCGGTAATCATCTCAAAGGCGCGGCGCAGGATTTCACCGCGCTCGCGGGACGGTACCTTCGCCCAGGACTCCTGCGCGGCAGCGGCGGCATCCAGTGCCGCGGCACCGTCTTCGGGACCGGCGTCGGCAATGCTGAGCAGTACCTTGCCAGTGGAGGGATCCTCGACGTCGAACGTCTTGCCTGACGCCGCGGGCCGCCACTTGCCATCGATAAGAAGGCCGGTGGGCACGGAGGCAAGCAGCTCGCTTTCGCGGTCCGCACTGACAGTAGGGGTGGCAGTCTCGGTCACGGTTACTCCCTCATTGGAATCGACTGGCTACCCGGCTTCTTCACGCTGTGCCGGGTGGATTTAGTGCCACAGTACTGCGGCCGTTCCAGCAGGGTCTACGCCTGCACGCACCATGGGTGACCCCAACGACTGTGCAATCGCACAGCAGGTCAGCGCGCGGCGAGGACTGCCGAATAGAGCTCCCGCTTGCTGACCCGGACGTCCTCGGCGATGGTGGCTACGGCTTCCTTGAGCCGTACGCCCTTCGCTACCAGCTCGTTGACGGCAGCCACATGGTCCTCCGGAGTTCCGGGTTCCCGTTCTGGGGCGCCGCCTACCACAACAGCTATTTCACCGCGGACTTCATTGTTCTCGGCCCAGTCCAGGAGTTCGGCCAAAGTGCCGCGCAGTACTTCTTCGTAGGTCTTGGTCAGTTCACGGCAGACGGCAATCCTGCGGTCCGGTCCGAAGCGTTCACGGAGGGCGCGCAGCATGGGCTCCAGCCGGTGCGGAGCCTCAAAGAACACCATAGTGCGGCGTTCTGCATCAAGCTCAGCCAGCCGGCCTGCGCGCTCGCCGGCCTTGCGGGGCAGGAATCCTTCGAAGCAGAACCGGTCGGTGGGAAGCCCGGAAAGTGCCAACGCTGTCAACACCGCCGAGGGGCCAGGCACTGCGGTGACTTTCAGCCCGGCCGCCACGGCACCTTCCACGAGCCGGAAGCCCGGATCCGACACGGCTGGCATTCCGGCGTCGGTCACCATCACCAGTGTTTTGCCCTCGCGGACCTGATCCAGCAGTTCACCGGTCTTGGCGGCTTCGTTGTGTTCGTGGTAACTCACAATCCGGCCGGCCACCGTCACGCCCAGGGTTTGGACCAACCGGTGCAGGCGCCGGGTGTCCTCGGCCGCAACAATGTCCGCCGTGGCCAGCAGTTCTACCAGGCGGGCTGAGGCGTCCCCTGTGTTGCCGATGGGGGTGGCGGCCAGCACGATCCGGCCAGGTCCGCCTTGAACGGCCGTCTGCGGAACTGCGTGGGCGTCGTCTTCGCGCTGGACGTCGTGTTCGCGCTGGAGGCCGTCTTCGGGGGTGGCCGGAGCGGAATCAGGGCCGGCATGTTCTGAGTTGGAGTTGCGGTGCACACGTCCACACTAGTCCTGCCGGGGCAACAGGTCCGCAAAAGGTAGCATGGGCGGGTGACCCAGACCTCGGAGGCGAATGCGCCCGGCAGTGCCGGCGGTGGGAAGTCCACCGCCGGCACGGCTGCCGGCGGTCCTGCAGTTCCGGACACCTCAGCGGCCGTAAACCATCCCGCTGGCTCAGGGCCCCAGGCCGGCGGTACCGGGCCGGCCTCAGGATGGATCCTGGACCCCGGTACGGCCTTCACCGCCGGGGCCCTGCTCGAGCGGCTGAGCGGCAGTATCCGGAGCTGGCGGGACTACCCGCCGTCGTTGCGCCTGTGGTATTGGCTGGCACCGGCCCTTACCGCCGCGTTGGCCGGCGTCCTGCGATTCGTCAGGCTGGGTGAACCTAACACCCTGGTGTTCGACGAGACCTACTACGTCAAAGACGGATACTCCTACCTGGTGGCCGGCTATGAGCGGAACTGGCCGGAGAAGGCCAACGATGCCTTCAATGCCGGCAACCCCGGCGTGCTGCTGGACACGCCCGAGTACGTGGTTCATCCGCCGGTTGGCAAATGGATGATCGCTGCCGGAATGTGGCTCTTCGGCGCAGACAATGCCTTCGGCTGGCGTTTTGCAGCCGCGCTCACCGGGACATTGTCGGTGCTGTTGGTGGCGTTGATCGCGCAGAAGCTGTTCTCTTCCATAACCCTCGGCGCTGTGGCGGGCCTGCTGCTGGCCGTGGACGGCCACCACCTGGTGCTGTCCCGCACCTCGCTGTTGGATATTTTCCTGATGTTCTGGGTGCTGGCCGCCTTCGGCGCCCTCCTGCTGGACCGTGACGACGGCAGGGACCGCCTGGCGGACCGGCTCGCGCGGCAGGGCCTTGCCTCTCCTACCGGATTACCGACTCCCCTGCAGTTGCTTACCGGCCCCTGGCTGGGCATCCGCTGGTGGCGGGTCCTCGCCGGCGTATGCCTGGGGCTCGCCGTGGGAACCAAGTGGTCGGCACTGTTCTTCCTTGCGGTTTTCGGCATCCTTACAGTCTGCTGGGACCTCAGTGCCCGCCGGGTTGCCGGCATCCGGAACTGGTTCATTGGAGCGGTCATCAAGGATGGGCTGCCGGCCTTCATGTCCGTGGTTCCGGTGGCCGCACTGGCATATACCGCTGGATGGGCGGGCTGGTTCCGATCCACCGACGCCTATTACCGCAACTGGGCTCAAACCAACCCGTCCGGGGAATGGGGCTGGTTGCCGGACTCCCTGCGGTCCTGGTTCCACTACCACCTTGAGGCCTTCAACTTTCATCAGGGCCTGAGCTCAGACCATCCCTATGAAGCCACCGCTTGGACGTGGCTGGTCATGGGCAGGCCCACCTCTTTCTACTACCAGTCGCCCAAGGAGGGAACGCCCGGCTGCACGCTGTCCGACTGCACGTCGGCCATTCTCTCGGTGGGAAACCCTCTGATCTGGTGGAGCGGGACCATCGCGCTGATAGTTCTGCTCTTTTGGTGGGCTGGCCGGCGGGACTGGCGTGCGGGGGCCGTTCTTGCAGGCATGGCTGCCGGGTACCTGCCATGGTTTATGTATCCGGAGCGGACCACCTTCTTCTTCTACGCCGTTTCCTTCGAACCATTCCTGATCCTTGCCCTGACGTACTGTGTGGGCCTGATACTTGGCCCGCAGGACAGCCCCGGCTGGCGGTGGCGTTCCGGCCTGTACCTGGTGGCCGTCTTCCTTGCCGGGGTACTGCTGCTGAGTGCGTTCTTCTATCCAATCTGGACCGCGGAGGTCATCAGCTATACGGACTGGCGTCTCCGGATCTGGATGCCCTCCTGGATCTAGGGCAGGATTGCCCTAAGCCTTGACGACCAAGCCAGGCCGGACGGCGTGGCTGCGGAATGGAGAACCGCGTGAGAGAAGCAAGCACGGAACTGCTGGTTGAGCTGGACCCCGGATCCAACGTGACCGGGCTGCTCCTGGAACAGCTGGATCGAAACCCCGCGCACGCGCTCTACTCACGCAAGGGAACTACCGGCTGGACTGACGTTTCCGCCCGGCAGTTTGTCCTGGAGGTCAACGCCCTGGCCAAGGGCCTCATCGCCGGCGGGATCAGCCCCGGTGATCCCGTGGCCATCCTGTCAGCCAGCAGTTATCAGCGCACATTGGTGGACTTTGCCGTGTGGTTTGCCGGCGGTGTCACCGTCCCACTGGAGCCGGAACCGCGGGATCCGGAACCGCGGGCCGCGCAGCTCGAGAGGATCCTGCAGGACTCCGGCGCACGCCGGATCTTCGTGGAGGACGCCGCCACGGCAGGACTGGTCGCAGAGGTGCTCAGGACGGCCGATCTGCCGGTTGAGCGGATTGTCAGTACCGTCCGGATGGATTACGACGGCGATGCGCCCAATTTAGCCAGCCTCGCCGCTGCAGGGACCGGCATTTCCGACGCCGAGCTGGAGCGCTACCGCAGCACCGCAACGCTGGCCGACGTTGCATCGATTGTTTACGGTGCTGTGCACGGTGTCTCGCCGAAGCCTCTGTCAGGCGGTGTCCCGGGTTGTCGGATCACCCACGGAAATCTTTCCTTACTGGCGAAAAACACGGCGCCGCTGCTGCCGGAAATCCTGCTTGACCCCCGCGGCCGTGCACTGATCTTCCTGCCTGCCGCCAATACGCTGGCAATGTCCGCGCAACTGACTTTCCTCAATGCCGGCATCACGGTGGGGCACAGCACCGCCAATGAATTGCAGGCCGACCTGCAATCCTATAAGCCGGGCTTGCTGGCTGCGGGTCCTGGTCTTGTTGAGGCAATTTATGCCGAGGCCGCCCGGCAGGCAGAAACAGCGGGCCGGAGCCGGCTGTTCGACTCTGCCGCACGCACCGCCGTCGAATACTCACTCGCTGCCGGGGCGCCAGGCAACGGTGCCGGCAGTCCTGGTAAGTTGCTCACGCTTCGTCACGCCGTCTATGAAAGGCCGGTCTACCGGCGGCTGCGCTCGGCTCTCGGGGGACATCTGGCCTATCTTTTTGCAGCGGGCGGAAGGTTGCCCGCGGACACAGCCCGCTTCTTCGACGGGGCCGGAATTCCGGTGCTGGAAGGCTACGGCCGCAATGAAACCACCGGGCCCTGCACCGTTAATACCCTGGTCCGGAAACGCTCTGGAACCGTCGGGCTGCCAGTTCCGGGAACCACTGTGCGGGTGACCGCCAGCGGCGAGATCCTGGTCAAAGGCATTGGCGTCTTCGGCGGGTACCATGACAACGCGGCGGCGACTGCTGCGGCGTTTGCGGACGGCTTCTTCCGCACCGGCGAGCTGGGGAGCCTCGACGGCGACGGCTACCTCACCGTCACAGGACTAAAGCCCGCAGTTCCCCCGAACTAGGACTCGCTGCGAACGGCCGTTATTACCCGGCCTCACGGGCTTCGGTTTCGTCTGCAGCAGTACCAGCGGCATCTGCGGCCTTCTTATCCTTTCTACTCTGGCGCGGCGGCAGGCCCCGTCGCCGGCGCGTGGGCCAGGTGAGAACCAGGGTGACCGCGCTGGTGACCAGCACCAAGGCAGCGATGACTATGCCGGCGTCAATCCAGAACTGGCCGGGGAACAGCCTGATGAGCGTGTCCTCAAGGGCGAAGGTCCAGGTTCCACTGGCGAAGAACAGCCGGTGGAATTCAGTGAAGAACTGCTGCCACCCCAGCACCGCCAGGGTGCCAAGACCCAGGATCAGGACCAATGTGATGATCGATCCGGCGAACAGGCCACGCCGGACTCCCCCCGTACTGCGGCGCTTGAGGTAACCGATGGCCACGATGCTGAGCAGGAGAAGCAGGAATCCGGCGGCCAAGGCAGCCAGGAACACGAGTTTGACGTCTGCCATATGGCTGACTTCCTCTGGCTGGAACAGAGGCTCACCGCTTCGAGTTACCAGCTCGCCCAGGTAGCGCGGGCCTGCCCAGTTGCTGAGGTAGTCAACGACGTACGACCCGTAGGTGATGCGGTCATCAGTGTTGAAGCCGTAGCCGTCACCCGGGAAGCCCGGGCGGTAGTACTCCACCCAGAGGAACAGTGGCGTGGCCACGGCACGCACGGCCAGGACCAGCAGGATTACGGGGAAGGAAATGGCCAACAGGACCTGCATCAAGCGGGGCAGGACGGGCTTGGCGTTTGCCGCGCTCTCGCGCTCCGCATTGCGCCGTTCCACTTCTGCCTCCGGCGGCCGGATTTGCAGGGCCGAGGTGGGCAGTGGCTCACTGAAGTGGGCACCAGCGGGAGCTGTGGGCGGAACGCTTGTTGCGCCGTCGGACTTCACAGCGTTGGGCAGTGCCGGGTCGGACGTGGTGCGGCCTGGCTCTGCGGCGTCAGAATTTCCGGCGGCGGCTTCCGAAGCTTTGCGGTCGGCGCGGGTGGGAGCGGGATCGACGGCGGCCGGCCCGGTTTTCACGGACGTGTCCACTTTTGGCTTCATCCAGTCAAACGCGACGTCGTCGTGATCGGACGAGGCGTCCAGGACCGGTTCCGGCTGTTTGCCTGGCGGCTGGGATTTGTCGTTCACTGCAGCGTCTCTTCCGTCGGGCTTTTTGCGTTGCTGCACAGGCAGGCAACGCCACTTTTTCTCCCTTAGAGCCTACCGTTGATGCCCGGACAGGACAGGGATGCCATGCCGTCACCTGCCGCCGGGTGGCTGCCGCTTTCAGGCGACGAGCTCCCGTGCCCCGGCATCGACGTCGGAAAGGCCTCCGGTAGCGCCAGCCAGGAAGGCCCTGCGTCCCGGCACAAGGACGTACAGCCAGTAGGACGCCAGAACCAGGGAGCCAATGGCAATTTTTGCCCACACCGGAAGCGCCGACGGAGTCACGAAGCCCTCCACCAGCCCCGAGACGAGCAGGATCAGCACCAGTCCAAGTGCCACGGTGATCAGGGCTCTACTTTCCTCCGCGATGGCCTGGCCACGGGTCTTCAGTCCCGGGGAGACCATTGCCCAGAAGATCCGCAGCCCGGCCGCGCACGCGATGAAAACGGCTGTCAACTCCATCAGTCCGTGAGGCAGGATGTAACTGTAGAAAACGTCGCTTTTCCCCGCGGCGGCGAAAACCCCGGCGGCGATTCCCACGCCCTGGGCGTTGCTGAACAGGATCATCGGCACCCAGATCCCGGTGATTCCCAGCGCGACTGCCTGGGCGCTGATCCACGCGTTGTTGGTCCATACGGCGCCGGCGAATGATGCTGCCGGATTCTCCGAGTAGTAGTTGATGAAATCTTCCTCGACGTACTGCTGCAGCATGTCAGCCGGGGCCAACGCCCTCAGGACATCAGGGGAACCCGCCACCCAGGAGGCATAACCTGCGGCAATTGCACAGAATGCCAGTCCACAGGCGACGGTCAGCCATCGCAGCCGGTAGAGCGCCGCCGGAAGCGCGATAGCGAAGAACCCCGCCACGTCCTCCATGAAATTGGACCTGGCCCCGGTGAAGCGCGTGCGCGCCTGGGCGAGGGTGGCTGATAACGACGCCGACAAGCCGCTTTCGGGGGCGAGCGAACGGACCAGGGATAAGTGCGCCGAGGTGGCCTGATAGAGGTGCAGCAGTTCGTCAGCCTCAGCACCGCTGAGCCGGCGCTGGTAGGCCAGGGTATGCAGTCTGGCCCACGTGCCGGAGTTCACGGCTGAGAAGGCATCCATATCCACGGCTCCAGCCTAGACCCGAATACCGGCACTCCCATAGGAATGGTGCCGTAGATTGGATTCGGGCCTCTCAACAGGCCCCACAGCAGGGAATGGGGAGAACGTGAGCGCAATTATTACCGGTGAGGCGGTTGCCCTTGAACTCCGCCCGGCGTCCTTTGGTGCCCGGGCTCTGGGACTCTTGATTGACGTCGTCCTCAACGTCGTCCTGCTGGTCGCTGCCATCCTGACGGTGGTGTCTGCCGGCCAGGAGCTGGACCCTGCGGCAATCCAGGCACTGATGCTCCTGGCCGTGGTGTTCTTCCTGGTTATTGTCCCCGTGGCAGTGGAGACGCTGACCCGGGGCCTGTCCCTGGGGAAACTCGCGGTGGGCCTCCGGATCGTCAGGGACGACGGCGGGGCCATCCGGTTCCGTCACGTGCTGATCCGCGGGCTCACCGGATTCCTCGAGATCTATGCCACCTTCGGAGGACTGGCCATCGCGGTTGCGCTCTTCAGTGACAAGTCCCGACGGCTGGGAGACGTTATGGCCGGGACGTATTCCCTGCGCCGGCGGGTCCCCGTCGAAGCGCCTGTCCTGGCTACGGTACCGACGCACCTGCGGCAATGGGCCGCTGTGGCGGACATTGGCAGGGTGCCAGACGGGACCGCCCGGCGTGCGGCGATGTTCGTCCGCCAGGCAAGCAGGATGTCGCCGCTCTCCCGCGAGGAGACTGTCCGCTCGCTGGCCACCGAGCTTTCACACTATGTTGCGCCGCTCCCCCCGCCCGGAACCAATCCGCACGACTTCCTGGCAGCAGTGCTGGCCGAACGGCGGCGGCGGGAAACGGCCAGGCTCTTTCGGGACCACGAGCGGAGCGAAGAACTGGGCGCCAGGCTGCGGCGGCTGCCTTTCACTGATTAATTGTCAGTTGTCGTACTCGGCCCAGGGGATGTTCCAGTCGCCAAAGCCGTCCTCGAAGGCAGCGAAGTCACCTTCGGTGTTGATCACTTCCACCACGTCCCCGGTGGTCATGCGGTCAAAGACCCAGGCGGCTCCTTCAGGGGAAAAGCCGATGCAACCGTGGGAGACGTTCTTGTTCCCGATGTAGGGAAACGCCGACTCCAGCGCCTGGTGGATGTAGGCACCGCTAAGCGACAGGCGGATGGTGTATTCGACGTCCACCTCACCGTAGTGGGCGGGGTCGTCACGCGACAGACCGATGCTGTCCGCCCGGAAGTGGTCGTAGCGGCGCTTTTCCATCAACACGGCAAAGCCCTTGGCGGACGGGAAGCGTTCGTCGCCCATGCTGACCGGAAGGGTCCTGACCACCTGGTCATTGATGCTGAGCGTAAAGGTGTGGGCTCCGGCGTCGGCTACTGCAGAAACCTTGTCGCCAATGTTCACGGTATGCACCTTGTTGAAGTTGGCGATCTGGCCGTTACCCAGGTCCACGCCAAACAACTGCATCTCCATAGTGATGGTGGAGTTAGCGGCCCAGAAGGTCTCCGGACGGTACCGGACCATCGTGTCGCTGTACCAGTGGAAGGCGCCGGTCTGGCCGGCTGTGGTGGTGATTTTGATGGCCGCTTCGACGGCGTCACGGTTCAGGACGGGTTCGCTGAACGTGATCTGCAGTGGCTGGGCCACGCCGACCTTCATCCCGTCCAGCGGATAGATGATGGCATCCGCTTCGTGGGTAGACGCCACGGTGCTGAAGGAATGGGTGGCGCTGGTTTCCCGGCCGGCGCCGTCCTTGACCACGTAGCTGTAGCTGTATTCGGCGTCGAACTTCAGGGGATCGACGGTCTTCCAGCTGCTGCCGCCATCAGCGAATTCACCCTTGACTGTCTCGCCCGCCGTGCTGGTGAGCGTCACTTTCTCGATGCTGCCTGCACCTACTTTGAGGGTGACGGGTGCAGCGGGATTGACCTGCCGGGCACCGTTCGCCGGTTCAACGTCCAGCTTCAGCGGTGGCACCACAGGAGCGGCCTTGCCGGGCTCGGACCGGACCGGGGAAGAAGCCTCTGATTCAATCGCGGCACCGGCAAATCCGGGGGCTACGGCGGCGAAAACGCCGCCACCGGCAGCCAGGAGGCACAGCGCTACGATCAGCGCGATCTTCCCTGCGGGACCGGAACGGCGTGGTTTTGAATCAGACGTCATTGAACAATGTTAAGCCTTGTACCCGTTCCGGTCCGCCAGGCCAGCGGCGGTCCCCGTCACACCTCAGTAACGATACTGCTCCGACTTGTAGGGTCCGGCGACGTCGACGTCCAGGTACTCAGCCTGGTCCTTGGTCAGTTCTGTCAGCTCCACGCCGAGGGCGTCGAGGTGCAGCCGCGCCACTTTTTCGTCCAGGATCTTGGGCAGGACGTAGACCTGGTTGCGGTATTCCCGCTCTTCCTCCGTCTGCCCGTGCTTGGTCCAGAGTTCAATCTGGGCAATGGTCTGGTTGGCGAACGAGTTGCTCATCACGAAGGACGGGTGACCCGTGGCGTTGCCCAGGTTCAGCAGGCGGCCCTCGGAAAGCACGATGATGGAGCGGGCCTCTTCGCCGTCGGCGGTGTCCCATTCGAAGACCCACTCGTGGACCTGCGGCTTGATCTCCACTTTGCGGATCCCCGGAATCCGGGCCAGGCCTGCCATGTCGATCTCATTGTCGAAGTGGCCGATGTTGCCCACGATCGCCTTATTCTTCATCCCGGCCATGTGTTCGGCCATGATGACGTCTTTGTTGCCCGTGGTGGTGATGAAGATGTCTCCGGTGGCCAGGACGGTCTCCAGCTTGGCCACCTGGTAGCCGTCCATCGCAGCCTGCAGGGCGCAGATGGGGTCGATCTCGGTGACGATCACCCGGGAACCCTGGCCGCGCAGGGCCTCGGCGGCACCCTTGCCGACGTCGCCGTAACCGCAGACGACGGCGACCTTGCCGCCCATCAGGACGTCCGTGGCCCGGTTGATGCCGTCCGGCAACGAGTGCCGGATGCCGTACTTGTTGTCGAACTTGCTCTTGGTGACGGAGTCATTGACGTTGATGGCGGGGAAAAGCAGCTTGCCCTGCGCGGCAAGCTGGTACAGGCGCAGTACGCCTGTAGTCGTTTCCTCGCTGATGCCCTTGATTCCAGCCGCAACGCGCGTCCACTTCTGCGGATCGGACGCCAGCGAACGGCGCAGCAGTTCCAAAAAGACTCCGTACTCCTCGGAGTCGGTAGCGTCAACGGCAGGAACAGCGCCGGCAGCTTCAAATTCAACACCCTTGTGTACCAGCATGGTGGCATCGCCGCCGTCATCAAGGATCATGTTGGGGCCGAGCTCAGGGTTGGCGTCGGCACCCGGCCAGGTCAGGATCTGCTCAGCCGTCCACCAGTATTCTTCCAGCGACTCGCCCTTCCAGGCGAAGACGGGAACGCCCAGCGGGTTCTCCACGGTGCCCGCTCCCACGACGACTGCTGCAGCGGCTTCGTCCTGGGTGGAGAAAATGTTGCAGGAAGCCCAGCGGACCTCAGCGCCCAGGGCGGTAAGCGTCTCGATGAGGACCGCGGTCTGCACAGTCATGTGCAACGATCCTGCAATCCGAGCGCCCTTGAGGGGCTGTTCCGCACCATATTCAGCGCGCAGCGACATCAGGCCCGGCATCTCGTGCTCGGCCAGCCGGATCTGGTGCCTGCCGGCCTCCGCGAGGCTGATGTCGGCAACTTTATAATCGAAAGTCATGGAGTTCCTTTGCTGAATGAATTCAAGTACGCGCGGATGGGCAGAGGCTAGCTGCCCTGGCCCGTGGCGGGATCATGCTGGTCCGACGCCGCAGCAGTGGCGGCGGGGAGAAGTTCGGGCCGGAGGAGAAGGGGGATGCCGTCCTCGATCCGGTACTGCGGAACACTTCCGTCTGCAGCAGCCTTCGTTGCGACCAGGACGTCGCCTTCCTGCTTCAGCGGCGAAGCAGTGACCGGGCATCGAAGGACGGACAACAGTTCAGGGCTGATCTTTGGCATGCTTGCTGCTCCTGCGGGGACCATCGTGCCGTGGTCTGGCTGATGGCCGTTGGGGACTGGTGTGCAGCTACCAGCGTACCGCGATCCGGCGCTCAGGAGGGTTCGCGCAGGGCCCGCAGATGGCCTCGGCGGACGCCTTCCGTGGGGGCAGGGGCTTCGAGGGGCGACGGTCCCGTGCGGCGCTCAGCGGACGTGGAAGAGGGCTTGGATGCAGCTTCACGTACGGCGTCGGCAAGCGCCAGCAGATCATCGGGGCCCGGCTGCTGGGGGGTGTTCGGCATGGCCAGGCGGAGCACTTCCCAACCACGGGGCACTGTCAGTGATTCCGAGTGCCGCGAGCACAAATCGTAACAATGCGGCTCGGCGTAAGTTGCCAGTGGACCAAGTACGGCTGTTGAGTCCGCGTAGACGTACGTCAAAGTCGCTACCGCCGCTTCGCGGCAGGCTGATCTGGAACACTGACGAATGGCACCCACGACATCCCAGAGTACCCTCCCCTGCCGCAATAGCTGCCATGGCACACCGACGGCGCAGCAACCGAAGTGCCCGGGAGTGTCGCGGAATCCCCTTCCCAGGATTAGAGTCGGTATATGCAGTCATCGAACCATGATTCAGGTTTTACGGTCCGGTTGGCTGACGAGCGGTCAGGGCAACAGGATCCGCTTTCGGGCACGTCGGCCAGAAGTTTCCGCACCAGGCGGAGAAACCGCCATGGCCGCGGGCTGCGCGGCGAACTGATGTTGCCCACCCTGCCCGGTTTCCGCACCCGGGCGGAACGTTTCGACGAGCTTGTGATGGATTCAGCCCAGCGCCTGCACGACATCTGGGGTAAGACCCTCGATGGCGTCCGCTTTGCGGTGGATGAAATCCCGACCAACCTGGAGGAGCTGGTGGCAGCCGGCCAACCGGCGCCAATGGGCGCCTACATCCCTGCCGGCCAGGCCGACGGCCCGCTGATCACCGTTTACCGCCGGGTGGTGGAGCAGGCCTGCGATACCCGGGAGGAACTCCAGGACCTGGTGCACGACGTCGTCATTGAGCACACAGCGGAAATGCTGGGCGTGGCGCCCGAGACACTGGATCCGGTCTACCGCCGCCGCTACTGAACAGCCACAGCGGAGCGCCGGTATCAGTCAGTACCCGAGCCGGACCGGAACGTGTTCCTGCCCTTCGGCGCCGGGGGTGAGTGCAACGGTGGAAACGCCATTGCCGTCCTGCAGCACCAACGCCCCGTATGCGGCGTCGCCTGTTGCGGACACAATATAGGCCGTCACTGCCGATCCGGCCACCTCTCCCGGAATGGTGATACTGGCAGTGGTACCGGCTGCGATGTCTGCGGTGGCTGCTTCCTGGATGCGGCCATCCGCCGTGACCGGGGTGTACGTTACCGCGGCCCGGCCATCCAGCCCGCCGAAAACCAGATGCCGCTCCCCCGAGGAAGGGACCGGAATCAGATGCTGGCTGCCCAGTCGCAGGCTCGACGGCGACCATGACACGTCCGAGGGCTCATCAGGGTTGGTGCCGCGGGTCACCCGGCTGGAGGCCACGAAGGATACGTCTGAAGAAGCCGCCACCGTGTAGTGCCCTGCGGGGACGCCGGCCAGCGGTACTTCGGTGACGGAACCGGCCTTGGCGGTGACCACGCCGCCCCCCTGGAGAGCCTGCTGGCCGTCTTTTCCGAACACTTTAACTTCGACGACGGCGTCCGTGGAGCCGGGAACGGTCAGATACAGTACCGGGCCGGCATCGGAGAATCCCGGCTTTGCGGTCATGGCGGAAATTCCCGCCGCATCCTGGATGTCCACCCCGGTCATGACCTGGCGGGCGCCTTGTCCCGCACCAGGGGAGATATAGTCCACGCCGCCCGGCTGCAGGCCACGCAGCACGCTTTGCTGGATAACAGCGGCAACCGGGCCACCGGAACTGCGTACATGGACGCTCAGCGCTTCCTCTCCGGGCGCCAGGCCAGCCAGGACTATCGAACGACTGGATCCGGGAGCAACCAGCAGCCCCCGGCTGCCGGGGGCCTGGATCTGGCCCTCCGCTCCGAACAGTTCCAGATTCACGGTTGCCGGGTTGCTGGAAGCATTGGTAAGAGTAAGGACTGCTGTGCGTCCAAGGCTGGTGTTGGCGCCCACCAGCCACAAGTCATTGGCCGGCTGCTGGCAGTTGGCGGCTGCGATGCCGCGCAGGTCTCCATCAGTGGCACCGTAGCGCAACAGGGCTGCCGCGGACGCGCCGTTGTTATCAACGGCCTGGGCGTCCAGCACGCTGATACCGGACACCTCCCGGCCTGCCAGTACACCGGCCGAGACTGCTGCTGCCGCAGGCGCCGCGGCCGCTGGCCCCTGGCTGATGTCTACAGCAGCGCTTCCGTCCAGCCCGGCAACCCGCCCGGCTGGCAGGGCAGCGCCCGGTGCGCTCACCACCACGGCATCCACGGCGCTCGCCGCAGTGCCTGATTCGGGGCTGAACTGCGGATCAGTGGCGTCGGCTGATCCCTCAAGAAGCCGGGCCGGTCCCGGGCAAACGGCTTGGGTTATTCCGGCGGGCACAGGCGCCAATGCTGCTTCCAGTGGACGTGTCCCCATAGTGGGCGCCGCCACTGTAGTTCCTGCTACCACCGCACCGCCGGCCGCAACAATAGCAATGGCGGAGAGCACACCGGTGAGGACCCCGCGCGATGCGGCCTTCTGGCGGCGGGACCGCCGGGCCGGCTTTGCAGCGGGAACAACTTCCAGCTTCGCCTCGGAAGCGACGCCGGTCTCTTCCCGGGACCCAGCGCTTTCCGCGGCGGTGCCCGCAGTGCCCGGGGCCTTCACATTGGTGCCCTCAGTGCCCGGGGCCTTCACATTGGTGCTCTCAGGGGCAGCAGGCTCAGCGGCAGCGCGGCGATGGGCAGTGCCCGGGTCTGCGGATTGGTCCTTATGCATTCTGACGTTCCTTACGCAGTGAGCCCTCGTCGCGCGAGAGCCCGGTGTTGGGGCGCCGGGCAGGCATGGGAATCGCGAGGAGGATGGTCAGCCCGATGACGGTGAACTGGACCACCGCGCTGACTGTCGCCCACGGGTTCTGGTACCTGACAATCAGTTCTCCCGCTGCCGCCGGCAGGGTGAACGCCTGGGCCCAGCCGGAATTGGTGGAGGTGAGCTTCTGCCCGTCCAACCAGGCTGTCCAGCCGGGATCGGCACGTTCGGCAAGGACCACCAGCCTGCCCTCACTTCCTTCCGGAACTGCTGCCTCGACGTCCTCCAAAGCGGAGGGCAGCAGCGTGACCGTCGAGCCCCCAGCGTCGATAATCCGAGCACGATGCGCGACGTCGGCAGGCTGCAGGGCAGCGGCATTCAGGGGTGTGACGCGCCAGAGCCAGCCTGCTTCCGTTTCGCCCACTGCCACCAAACCCGGCACTGCATCAATCCTGCTGGCGGTCAGCTGGGCTGCGGTGTCGTCGGATTTGAGGACCACAAATCCCGCCCCCAGGGTCTCCAGGACGGGGCGCGGATCAACGCTCTGGCCTGCCACGATGGTGGCAACGACACCGCGCAACGCCGCCGTCACCTGATCATCTTCCCGGATACTTTCGCTGCCGGGCTCGCCCATGATAACGGCCGAGGACGCCACCGTGGACAGTGCGTCGACAGTGGTGCCCGAACCCCGCATCAGGCTGACACCGTAGCTGCCCTCCTCGGAAGTGCTGATCACAAGGGTCCGCGTCTGTTCGGGGCCTTCCCCCCGGTCCGAGGCCGTGGCCGGAAGGGCGCTGCCGCGGGATGCCTCAAGCAGGCTCTGGGTCCCCAGGTTGAGCTGCCCCGGCGCGGCTGCCGCTTCGGCGGATGGT
Organism: Pseudarthrobacter sp. TRD_SC_9; assembly: GCF_055361265.1. Lineage (NCBI taxonomy): Bacteria > Bacillati > Actinomycetota > Actinomycetes > Micrococcales > Micrococcaceae > Pseudarthrobacter > Pseudarthrobacter sp. TRD_SC_9. The sequence goes on along the minus strand of NZ_CM143956.1, from coordinate 1,297,006 downwards.
TCCAGGATGTTTCGGGCGGTCCAGGCGGTAAGGCCCACCAGCGGCCCGGCCAGGGCAACGACCAACGTGACCGCCGCAATGGTCCTGGGCACACCGGAAGACGCTGCTGGCGTCGTACCCTTGACGCTGTTGGCAAACAAGGCGAGCAACCGCTCGCCTCCCAGGACAGCAGCCCCCAGCAGTGCGAACGTTGCGGCAGATACAGCCGGTCCCGGGAAAGGGGTAACCAGGCTGGAGGCATTAACTGCGGTGGCCACGTGGCCGGCGGCCCAGCCGCCCGCGAGCAGGATCAGTGCTGCCACCCAGAATGCACGGACCAGGCGCGTGCGCTTGCCTGGGACAAACAGCGCCACGACGGCGAGCACCAGAATCGGGGCACCGATCATCAGGGCCAGCACCAAGCCCCAGGGTCCACTCTCAAAGGAGGGAAGCCCGGCAAGGCCTCCGGCGAGGTCAAAGCGCACGGGTTGCGCCAGGATCTGCTGCCATAGCGGCGCAGGGTCGAAACCGAGCGGGAGGCCCGGATCTCCGAGCAGGGCGCGGGGCCGGTCCAGCACCGACAGTGCGAACGGGACAAAAAGTGCTGCTGCTGGCAGCAGCGCCCACCACACAGTGCGGCCGCGACGCCCCAGCAAAAGGCCCGCCAGCACGACAATCAGGATCATCGGGCCCAGCAGCGACGGGGCCCCTGCCGCGATCACGGCCAGGACCAGGCCGGCGGCGGCGGCGGCTGTCCATGACGGAGTGCCGTTGATACCGGCCTTGATGGGCGGCATCTCCACAAAGCGGCGCTCGCCGGGGGCCGGCAACGCGAACCGGCCATGCCCCACCGCGCTTCCGGTCGCGCGAAGGAGCGCCAGGGCAAGGAGCGGCATCAAGACATGCGCCACCAAAGCACCCAGCCGGCCGTGGTCAAGCGAGACCTGCAGGGCCGGGGCGGCAGACCAGATCAGGGCAACAGCAAACCGGAAACTTCGGCGCCTTGTCAGGGCTCCGGCGGCAAACCAGGCTCCCAGCGCGGCCAGTGGCATGGCTAGGAACAGGAGCCAGACGACGGCGCCATTGGCGTCCCCGGCCCCCAGGAGGCCCAGCACCCAAAGGACGTAACCAAAGGGATCACCATGGCCCGGCAGCCCGGCCCCCAGGCCAATCCACCAACTCGACGCGTGGTGCCAGACCTCGGCCAGATTGCTGGAAACGGGCAACAGCGCGCCGCCGGTTACCGAATCCGCCCGGAAGAGCCCTGAAAGGCCGGCGAACGAAGCGGCGGCAGTAACACCAACGGCCAGCACCGCTCCCGTGCCCACCCAGCCCTTGTCCGTGGTGGTCAGGGCCGCGAAGTCGTCGGCAGAGTCACCGCTGGGCTGGTCTGAGAGGAGGTCGGTTCCATACCGCTCGGCGGGCGAACCTTCAGCACCTATCGCTTCCATCAGGGAGCGCCGGTGGTTCCATACTTCACGTCGGGGCGTCTGCAGCTTGCGGATGACGGAACGGTGGATACGCCGGGTCTTCGCTGCACTGCGACGGCTCCGGGCAATGGCACCGGGACGGCCGAGCGCGGCAAAAGTTGCCAGCAGTTGCGAGAATCCGTGGCCCGGATCCTTCACTGCGATGCTGAGCACGAGCTTAAAGAGGCTGCCAAGGAGGGCACCCATGGCGTGGATGGGAAGCTTCCACAGCGCAGTGTGCTTGAGCCTGAGGTGGACCTGGGCTCTTCGCGCGGCAGCCGGCGTACCCAGGCCATGCGGACGGTGGCTGACGTGGTGGATCTTGGCGCTGGGGACCACCACCACCCGGTGGCCGGCCAGACGGTTACGCCAGCAGAAATCGACGTCGTCGCCAGGACCCGGAAGTGCGGAATCAAAGCCTCCCAGGTGCTCCCAGACGTCCCGCCGGATCAACATTCCTGCCGAATTTACCGCAAAGGTATCGCTGCGGACGTCGTACTGGCCTTGGTCCAGTTCGTCTGCCTCAATGAGGGTGAGGCGTTCCGCCCAGCGGCTGGTGGAGAGGCCGACGTCGATCAGGCGACGCGGAGCGTCCCAGTCCAGCTGCTTGCAGCCGGCAACAGTTACTGAAGGAGCACGCTCGACGGCGGCCAGCAACTCAGCGAGTGCTTCCGGTGCCGGGGCGGCGTCGTCATGCAGGAGCCAGATCCACTCGTTGTCATGGTGGCTGCCAGTGTCGTGGGAGTCTTCGCGGCGCCTCGGCGATAACGCCTGAAGTCCGGCCTGGACCGATGCCCCGAATCCTGGCTTCCCGCCATAGCTCACCACGCGCGCAGCGCCGAAGGCCCTTTCAAGGAGTGATGCCGAATTGTCCCGGGAAGCGGCATCGACGCCGATCGCCGAATCAACTGGCCGGGTCTGGCCCGCCAGGGCAGACAGGGTTCTGGGGAGATAGTCGCCGCCATTGTGGGCTACCACAATGGCGGTGACGTGGACTTCCTGAAGAATTAGACCGCTCTCTTCCTTAGCCGACGGCGCTCGCGCTCGGAAAGGCCACCCCAAATGCCGAACCGTTCATCGTTTGCCAATGCGTATTCCAGGCACTGCGAGCGGACGTTGCATGAACCGCACACCTTCTTCGCATCCCTGGTGGATCCTCCCTTTTCGGGGAAGAACGCTTCCGGATCGGTCTGCGCACACAGCGCGTCAGTCTGCCAGCCGAGTTCGCCTTCGTCGTCGAACTCCTGGCCGGACGGCAGACCTATCCACACGGGTTGGGCTATGGGCCGAGGCGTGGCCTGCAATTCCATCGGGGGGTCCAGCGGATCCGCCTCGCCGTTGCCGTCCAGCAGGGCCTCATGGGCGGCGAGGAAGGCAGTGGCCTGGTCCTCTACCGAATCCCTGGTACTGCTGCTGTAACGCTCTGCCGCGCCCGGATCTGCCGGATCCACGTACCAATCACTCGGTACGCCACGGGAATGGTACTTAGCCGCGGCCTGGCCTGCGACGACGGCTTCATCCTGGATACGCTCTGCTTGCCCCATGGCGACCCTCCTGGTATTGCAGCCCCAAAACTGGATACATGGACACTCGGTTGTGTGCCGGTAGTTACGTCAGGGTGTTCTGTACCTAATTACACGCGTGTAACTAGATGGGAGTCAAGCCGCGCCGGGATAATAAACACGACATGCCGATTATCCCGGCGCGCCACGCCATGGATATTTTCAGGCCAGCTACCCGGCGCGCAACATCATGACCGCCCGGGAGCGCCCGATTGCCCCGCAACCCCCCAAACGGCGCGCACTCCGGACCGCGAAGGGTACGTTAATGAAGTGACGAGAAGAAATTGACGGTGATGGAGATCACAGGCAGGTCCGTGGCGTTAGCCGGGTCAGGCCGGAATATGAAGCACGTGCAGGGCCTGCGTGGCAGGATAAAACCATGAGCATCCCCGACGCCGCCCTCCCGGCTGCTGCCCTGCTGGCCAGCCTTCGTTCCGGAAACTCGTCCTCCCCCAGGCTCACCTGGTACGGCCCCGACAGTGAGCGCGTTGAACTGTCCGGCCGGGTCCTGGACAACTGGGTGGCCAAGACCAGTAACCTGCTCCAGGACGAGCTCGACGCTGAACCGGGAACGCGGCTGCTGCTGGACATGCCCGCCCATTGGAAATCGCTTGTCTGGTGCCTCGCCGGCTGGCAGTTGGGTATGGAAATCATGCTGGGCACCGCCGGCGAAGAGCCGGCTGCTGAGGTTGCAGTCACAGCCGACCCCGTATCGGCCCCCGAGGCCCCGGCCGTCGTCGCCGTTGCCCTGCCTGCACTCGCCATGAAGTGGCCGGGTGAACTGCCTCGCGGTGTGATCGATTTCTCGTCGCAGGTGCGTTCCCACGGCGACGTGTTTATGCCCCACGTAGATGGGGACCCAGCGGCAGCGGCAGTCAACTCCGGCGGCGTGGTGTACCCGCACTCTGCCCTGCTGTCCGGATTCGCCGCTCCCCAGCCTGAAGGAGTTCGACTACTGGTGCGCGCGGCAGACGGCTTGGAGGAGGCCCTCGCGAAGACGTTGGGGGCCTGGGCTGCCGATGGCTCGGTGATCCTGGTCCACCCGGACGTCGCCGTCACCGAAAACCTGCTGGCGGCCGAACGGGTTACCGGCGCAAAAGCCGGCTAGGCCTGCTCGGGACCTTTGACCGGCCTCCCCGGGGAGCCTGCCATGCCCTCGGCAGCGCGCTCGGCTTCCTCTGCCTTTTCTTCGTGGTCGTCATGGTGGAGTTCGATAAGTTCGTGGTCATGCGAGAACTCCGGCTCCTGGTCGAGTTCATTGTTGAACACCCAGAACCGGTAAGCGAAAAAACGGAAGATGGTTCCCAGAACCAGGCCCACAACACTTCCGGCGATGAAGAGCGAAGGTTTGTCGTTGAGTTCCAGAACATACTTTGCGAACCAGACGCACCCGGAGGCTATCAACAGTCCCACGATGTTCATCACCGCAAACAAGAGTGCCTCACGCGCGACGTTAGCCTGCTTGCGGTGCCGGAAAGTCCAGAATCGGTTGGCAATCCAGGAGAAAATGCTTGCCACAACGGTGGCCAGCGCCTTGGCCCAGACTTCGCTGCCATGCATGGGGCCGGTGAAGAGCCAGATGAAGACAGCCGAGTCTATGACGAACGCCACACCGCCGACGGCGCCGAATTTGGCGACTTCACGCCAAAAAAGCGAGGCAAGTCCGCGAATTCGATCTGCAAATGAATTGATCATGACCCTCCATGGCCTTCTGTGCTGTGGGCCATCGGGCCAAAAACCTCATTTTAGCCCCTCTTCCTGTATTTGCACTGTAAAGATGCGGTCCCTGCATGCCGGAAGACGGGATCAGCGTCTCTTTTCTGTAGGCTGAACCTTGTGACTTTTCCAGTAATAGGTGTTGTTGGCGGCGGCCAGTTGGCCCGCATGATGGCCCCCGCGGCTACCGCCCTGGGTTTCGAGCTCCGGGTGCTGGCAGAGGGCCCGGATGTTTCCGCTGTTTCCGCAGTGTCCCAGGCTCCCCTTGGCGACTACAAGGACCTGGCGACCTTGAAGGAATTCGCGGACGGCGTGGACGTGCTCACTTTTGACCACGAACACGTCCCCGGCGGGCATCTTCGCGAACTGCTTGCGGGAGGAGTTAACGTCCAGCCCGGACCCGATGCCCTGATCCATGCCCAGGACAAGCTGGTCATGCGGGCCGCCATCGACCGGCTGGGCCTCCCCAACCCTGCCTGGGCTGAAGTCGCCGATGTAGCCGCCCTCGTTGACTTTGGCGAGCGGAACGGCTGGCCCGTGGTGCTGAAGATGCCCCGCGGCGGCTACGACGGCAAGGGCGTAAGGATCGTTGACTCCGCCGCTGCTGCTGCCCTGGCACAGGACTGGTTTGATGCCATGAGCCCGCTCCTGGCTGAAGCCAAGGTCGAATTCAGCCGCGAACTGTCAGCATTGGTGGCCAGGACTCCGGACGGCGAGGCCAGGGCCTGGCCCGTGGTGCACACCATCCAGGTGGATGGCGTCTGCGATGAAGTCATTGCCCCGGCGCTGCATATCCCCGTTGAGGTGGCCGCGGCCGCCGAGGAAGCTGCCCTTCGGATCTCCCACGAACTCAACGTCACCGGCGTGATGGCAGTGGAACTGTTCGAGACTCCCGGTGTTGGTCACGGCTTCCTGATCAACGAGCTTGCCATGCGCCCGCACAACACCGGCCATTGGACGCAGGACGGTTCCGTAACCAGCCAGTTCGAACAACACCTCCGCGCCGTCCTGAACCTGCCGCTCGGTGCCACGGACATCCTGGGCCCGATTGTTGTGATGAAGAACTTCCTCGGCGGCGAAAACCAGGATCTCTTTTCCGCTTTCCCGACGGCTCTGGCTGAAGAGCCGGCCGCCAAGGTCCATTGCTATGGCAAATCAGTGCGCGCCGGCAGAAAAATCGGCCACGTAAACCTGGTGGGCCGTTCCCCTGACGACGTCGATGACGTCCGCCGTCGGGCCGGCCGGGTTGCAGCCATCATTCGTGATGGCCGCGCGGCATCCGTCGAATCACAGCAGAATCCGAACACCGAGGAGAAACCATGACGTCAGGCTCCGGCAGCGCAGGCATCCCGAATGCGCCCCTGGTGGGCCTTGTTATGGGCTCCGACTCGGACTGGCCCGTGATGGAGGCAGCCGCCGACGCCCTGGCCGAGTTCGGCATCCCGTTTGAAGCCGACGTCGTGTCCGCCCACCGAATGCCGGTGGAAATGATCCGTTACGGACAAACCGCGCACGAACGCGGAATCCGGGTGATCATCGCCGGTGCCGGTGGTGCTGCCCACCTGCCCGGGATGCTGGCTTCAGTGACGCCGCTGCCGGTCATCGGTGTACCGGTACCGCTGAAGACCCTTGACGGTATGGACTCCTTGTTGTCCATCGTGCAGATGCCTGCGGGAGTTCCGGTGGCCACTGTCTCGATCGCGGGCGCCCGGAATGCCGGCCTGCTGGCGGTGCGGATGCTCGCGTCAGGAACTGATGAACTCGCAGCAGAACTTCGCGCTTCGCTGCTGGAGTTCGCCCGGGAACTCAATGACGTGGCTTCCCGCAAGGGCGCCAGCCTTAGGCAAAAGGTCAGCGAGGTTTTCGGCGATGCTGCCAATGACGCCGAGCCTGGCGGCCGGGAAAATTCCTAGGGAGCAGGCATGACGATCAGCGAGCACCGCTCCGGCGGCAGTACCGGCGGTAACCGCGTGCCCGGCGCCATGACGGATCCCGTCCGTTACCCCGCCGGCGCCTCAAGCCCGGTCAGAACCAAGCGGGCGTTCGTGCTGCTGCTCCTGACGCTGCTGGTTCCGGGCAGTGCCCAGATTGTTGCCGGAGACCGGAAATTGGGCCGACTGGCGCTGAAGGTCATGTTCTCCGTTTGGGCAGTGGCCATCCTGGCTTTGCTGCTGGCAGTGATGAACCGTACGGCGTTCATCAACATCATTACCAATCCTTTCTCTTCGCTCCTCATCATTCTGGTGCTGGTGGCACTGGCCATCGGGTGGCTGCTGCTCTTCATCAATACCCTGCGCATCATTCGGCCAGTCCTTTTGGCCCCTGGCATGCGTCCCATCGTCGGGGTTTCGCTCCTGGTTGCCATGCTCATCAGCAGCGGAACCCTGGGCTACTCGGCATACCTGCTCAATGTCAGCCGTAACGCGATCGGCAGCATCTTCAGTGCGGGCGGACCGGCCATCGATCCCGTTGATGGCCGCTACAACTTCCTGATGATGGGCGGAGACGCCGGCGATGACCGCACCGGCAGGCGGCCTGACAGTCTCTCCGTGCTCAGTGTCGACGCTGAAACCGGCGGTACCGCCATCATTTCGGTTCCCCGCAACCTGCAGAACGCCCGGTTCTCAGAGGATTCACCGATGCGCGGGATTTATCCCGACGGTTATAACTGCGGCGACGAATGCCTGATCAACGCCATCAACACCGAGGTCACCGAACAATACGCAGACCTCTATCCCGGGGCGCCGGATCCCGGAGCGCAAGCCACCATGGAGGCAGTCTCCGGCACTCTCGGCATTACCGTTCAGGCGTACGTCCTGGTGGACATGGACGGCTTCGCCCAGCTCATAGACGCAATGGGCGGAATCCGCATCAAGGCCGGCGGATGGGTTCCCATGAGCGGTTACAAGGATGATGCCACCAACACCTACGGTATGCCCGAGGGCTGGATCGCCGCCGGCGAAACCCATCTCAACGGCCATCAAGCGCTCTGGTACGGCCGCTCCCGCGAGTATGTCGACGACTTCGCCCGCATCTCCCGGCAGCAGTGCGTCCAGCAGGCGATGTTGGGGCAACTGGATCCGGCCACTCTGCTGTCCAAGTTCGAGGACATTGCTGGCGCCGGGACCAAGGTTGTTGACTCCAACATCTCCTCCGGGCAGCTGGGCAGCTTTGTGGACCTAGCCATGAAGGCCAAGAACCACGAAGCCAAGCGTCTCACCATCGGCCCGCCTGACTTTGAACCCTACTTTTCCACCGTGCCGGACTTCGACGTCATCCACGAGCGTGTCAGCCAGTTGCTGGCGGAAAGTTCCGGAACGCCCGCGGCAGCAGCTCCGGATGGAACTGCCGCAGATGACGCGATCGTCGCATACCCGGGTTCAACCGGGCCGCTGTCAGCCCAGGCGGTCCAAGCACCCTTGGACGCACCGCTCAACGCTCCGTTCACCACCCGGCCGGAAGACTTCACACCCGTCACCCACACCCCCGATGGCGAGTTGATCACGGCTGAAATGCTGAACGAGCTGAAACGCCAGGGTAACGAGCAGGCCATCCAGGAGCTTGTAGCCAGCAACGGCCAGTGCGCCCCGCTCTGACCCACTCCGCTGCAACCGTAAGGAAGTCAGTTTTGTACAAGATCGAAAACGTCCTGCGCGACTACGCCTGGGGATCAACAAGCGCTATCGCCGATTTCCTGGGCCGTCCAGCTTCCGGCGGCCCTGAAGCGGAGCTGTGGATCGGGGCGCATCCGGATTCGCCCTCGGTGGTGCACCTGGGCGATGGTTACACCGAACCGTTGGACACGCTGATCTCCCGCGAACCTGGACACTTCCTGGGGGAGGCGTCCATACAACAGTTCGGCCCCAGGCTTCCCTTTTTGACCAAAATCCTGGCTGCTGACGCCCCGCTGTCCCTGCAGGTCCATCCGAGCCTTGAGCAGGCCCGCGAAGGATTCAAGATGGAGAACGACGCCGGTGTTCCCGCCGATGCGCCTGACCGCAACTACCGCGATGACAACCACAAGCCGGAAATGATCTTCGCCCTGACGGACTTTGAAGCACTCTGCGGTTTCCGCCCGGCGGCGGAAAGCCGGGAGATCTTCGCCGGCGTTGCGGCACATTTTGATCTGGTTGAAGCAGAAGTCCCGCCCCTGTTGATCGATCTGCTCGATGACCTCGCCGCTCCGGCTGAGACCGACGGTCTCAGGAGCGCTTTCGAAAGACTGATCAACGGTGGCGAAGCCGTCTCACACGCTACGTCTATGGTTGCGGCAGCCCTGCTCTCCGGCGCTCCGATGGCACCTTACGAGGCGGAATTGTCCACGGTGGTGGATCTCAACGGGAAGTATCCTGGCGATCCAGGCGTCCTGATTTCCCTTCTGCTCAACCGTGTCTCGCTGGCGCCGGGCCAGGCCATTTACCTCCCCGCTGGAAACGTCCACGCCTACCTGCGTGGCGTCGGCGTGGAGGTGATGGCGGCGTCGGACAACGTCCTGCGCGGCGGCCTGACTCCCAAGCACATCGATGTGCCTGAGCTGTTGAAGACTATCCGTTTCGAGTCCGTGGCGGTCCCCCGGCTGGAGCCTGTCGCCACTGCGCTGGGCCAGGAACTTTACCAGCCGCCGTTCCATGAATTTCAGCTGCAGCGCATTGAGCTGAAGCCGGGAGACAAGCCTGTCCCGCTGGTTCAGGCCGGAGCCGGAGTGGTGATAGTCGCCCAAGGTTCCATGTACCTTGATTCGCCCACGGGAGACCTGTTTCTGGGCCGGGGCGAAAGCGCGTTTGTCGGCGCAGCGGAAGCACCTGTGAATGCCCATCCCGTGTCTGATTCAACCGGGCCTGCAGTTGCTTTCTCGGTCACCACGGGTTTGCCCCGGAACGCTTAGCTCCGCTTCAGTGCTCCAGCGGCCACGCCGCCCAGCCTTTGGACGGCGGGCCGGATCCGGCCCCCTGCGGTACGCAGCAGGCGGCGCGCGGTCTGCAGGCCTCGCCGTGCGGCAGGCATTGCCTTGGTGTAAGCGGGGTACAGCGGGGAGAGCGGCTTCTCCCAGGTGCCCATCAGCAGGTTTTCGTGCTTGGCGAACTGCTTCTTGAAGTCGGAGATGCCGTCATTGAGCAGTCCGTTGAAGTCGTAGCGCCGGCAGCCGTCCTCACGCATGGACTGCATCGCAGCCCATTTCACGCCGTAGTTCACCCGCTGCTTCTGGCCTTCGGAGCTCACGCCGCCATAAAGTTCAAAAGCGGTAGTGCCACTTCGCGACAGCCACACAAAAGCGAGCAGCTGATCGCCGTCAAAGGCTCCGATGATGGGTGAGCCGTCTCCCATATTCCGGAAAATGTCGCGATAGTACTGGTCCTCGTGGATCCCGAAGCCGGCCCGGTCCGCGGTTTCGTGATAGACGGCAAGCACCTGCTCCAATTCGTCGTCGTTGGCCACCTTGCGGAACTGGACCTCACTGCGCATTGCCTTGCGGATATTGGCACGCGTGGACTTGGACATGTCCGCCATCAGCTCGTCGTCTGACTTGGTGAGGTCCAGGATCAGTGTCCGCGGGATCAGGATGGTGTTTGCCGAGGCCCTAAAACCCGCGGCGGCAACGGCATCGGCATAGGCCGATTCAGCATCCCAGTCCGGCTCGATGCTCAGGGCAACAGCTCCATGGCGTGAGGAGGCATAACCGGCTAGACGCCCCAGCACCGCCGCGGCGTTCTCCGCCGAACACATGGGACCGCGGGCGATATAAACCAGAGAGCGGAACGGAAACGGCAGCCTCCGAACCAGCAGTTGCGCAGCTCCGAGGGCCTGACCGCCGTCATTGACCTGCACCCGGTCCACCGACCAGCCATGCATGGCCTTGGTCTCGCCCCAGCCCCACAGTTGCTGCGGGTGCCCCTCGAACCGGTCGACAATTTCGTCCCACAGGACGCGGTCAGTACAGGGCACAACGGCAAGACTCATGGCTTCAACCCTATACCAACGGCCCCACGCGAAAGGGGCGCGGTGCCTGCGCTGAACAGGTACCGCGCCCCTTATGGGCGGAGCCACAAAACTAGCTCCGGCGGGCGTAGCCTTCCCACTTGCTGGCCTGGTGCTCGCCGTCCACAAAACGGATGGTGCCGGACTTGGAGCGCATCACGATGGACTGTGTGAGGACCTTGTCCTTGGAATACCGCACTCCCTTGAGAAGATCGCCATCGGTGATGCCGGTGGCTGCGAAGTAGCAGTTGTCGCTCGTCACGAGGTCGTTGGTGGACAGAACCCGGTCAAGGTCGTGGCCGGCGTCGAGGGCCTTCTGCTTCTCGTCATCGCTCGTGGGCCACAGACGGCCCTGAATGACCCCGCCCAGCGACTTGATCGCGCAGGCAGCAACGATGCCCTCAGGCGTTCCGCCAATGCCCATCAAGGCGTCCACTCCGGTACCGGACCTGGCGGCCGCGATGGCTCCCGCGACGTCGCCGTCCATGATGAACTTGGTGCGCGCACCAGCCTCCCGGATCTCCTCCACCAGCGGGCGGTGCCGGTCACGGTCCAGGATCATCACGTTAAGCTGGTTGACCTTGACGCCTTTGGCCTTGGCGATGAGGTGCAGGTTCTGCTTGACGGGGAGACGGAGGTCCACCATGTCAGCGGCTTCGGGACCGGTGACCAGCTTCTCCATGTAGAACACTGCGGACGGATCGAACATGGAGCCGCGCTCTGCCACCGCCAGTACGGCCAGGGCGTTGTTGATACCAAGGGCGGTGAGGCGTGTGCCGTCAATGGGGTCCACTGCCACGTCGCACTCAGGACCCGTGCCGTCGCCCACGCGTTCGCCGTTGAACAACATGGGGGCTTCGTCTTTTTCGCCTTCACCGATGACCACAATGCCGTTGAAGTGCACGGTCTGAAGGAAGGAGCGCATGGCGTCAACGGCAGCACCATCAGCCGTGTTCTTGTCGCCAAAGCCCACCCAGTGGCCGCCGGCAATAGCGGCAGCTTCCGTGACGCGGACGAGTTCGAGCGCAAGGTTGCGGTCCGGCTCATCGATACCCACCGCCAGTGACGGGGAAATGGTGGAATACTGCTGGTCAAATTGCGCAGGTGACACGGAAACCTCTTCTTCGAGTGGCGATCATTGAGCCCGCGCCTGCCGGGTTTTGGTGGACGCGGTGATTCCTCTGCTACTGATCATAGTCGCGGGCGGGAACAGGCAGCGTTGAATGACGCCGGAGCGAAATGTGGGATCAGCCTCTGGATAGGGGATCATGGAAGGGTGAGTGAATTGCAGGAATCGTCCCCCAGTCAGCCGGCAGCACAGCAGCCACCTGCGCAGCAGGAACAGCAGACTAAACCCGTCATCCCGGCGGCTGCTGCCAAGCGCGCCAACGCCTCGGTGATTGGGATGATCCTCGCTCTTGCCGTCAGCATCCTGGCCTTCCTGCCCGTGGTCCTGATGAACCCTGCCCCGGATCCGGACGGGTTCGTCTCCACCGTGGACGTCGAAGGCACTGCCGCGAATGCCACCGATGTGGCAGGATTCACACCCGCTACTCCGGACACAAACGGTTCGTACCGGCCCAACTACGCGCGTTGGGAAACCGGAACTGCTGACGGCGTGCCCACCTGGGAGGTCGGCTACCTGACGCCAGCCGGTTCCTTCATCGGGCTGGTCCAGACGCGTGCCTCCAATCCCACCTGGTTGGCACAGGTAACAGCGAACGCACCCGTGACGGGAACCCGTGAAGCCGGCGGCAAAACCTGGGAACTGCGCGACTCCGGCAAGGGTGAGAAGAACCTGATCCTGGACCACAACGGCACCACCGTTGTGCTGTCCGGCCCCGCCAGTCTTGACGAAATTGCCACCCTGGCTGCCGCCGTCGTGGTTTCCATGGATGCTTCCCCTGCCGTAACGGTTTCCCCCTCCGCTCCGTCAGCATCGTAAGGTAGGCGGGTGGCTACCTACCTGACTCCCGCCCTCGCCTGGCGGCGCATGCGTGAAGGCAATGAACGCTTCGTCGCCGGAGCGTCCTCGCACCCCAACCAGGACGCTTCACGGCGTTCTTCGTTGGTGGAAAACCAGAATCCTTTTGCCGTGATTTTTGGCTGCTCTGATTCACGGCTTGCTGCGGAAATCATCTTTGACCTCGGCCTCGGCGACGCCTTCGTGGTGCGGACAGCCGGGCAGGTTATTGACGACGCCGTTCTGGGCTCCCTCGAGTACAGCATCGGTGTGCTTGAGGTGCCGCTGCTCGTTGTGCTGGGTCATGACAGCTGTGGTGCCGTCAGTGCTACCAAGAGCGCGGTGGAGACCGGGCACATGCCGGCAGGTTTCATCCGTGACCTCGTGGAGCGGATCACGCCATCCGTCCTCACCTCCCTGCGGAATGAACAGCACGAAGTCAATGACATGGTGGTGGAGCACGTGAAACAGACGTCCCACCGCCTGGTGGACAGCTCCCGTGTGATTTCCGACGCAATCGACAGCGGCCGGGCCGCCGTCCTGGGCCTGTCCTACAGCCTCGCAGAGGGCCGCGCCAACGTGGTTTCGGGAATCGGCGAGCTCTAAAACAGCTGTCCCGCCGGAGGTGTAGTTTGCCGTTCACGGTTTTCGATGGAATGCCGGATCGCCCTAAGCTAGCTCCATGACTTCCACTGAAGAGTTCCGCATTGAACATGACACGATGGGCGAAGTCCGCGTCCCCGTGAACGCCCTGTACCGCGCGCAGACGCAACGTGCAGTCGAGAACTTCCCCATCTCCGGAAAGACCCTGGAGCGTGCGCACATTGAAGCGCTGGCGCGGGTCAAGAAGGCTGCGGCCCAGGCCAACGCAGAACTTGGGGTGCTCGACGGCGAGCTTGCCAAGGCCATTGCAGACGCAGCCGATGAGGTAGCCGCCGGAAAGTACGACGGCGACTTCCCGATCGACGTCTTCCAGACCGGCTCCGGCACCTCCTCCAACATGAACACCAACGAGGTCATCGCAGAGCTTGCCACGCGTGCCCTCAAGGCCTCCGGCAGTGACAAGGTGGTCCACCCGAACGACCACGTCAACGCCTCGCAGTCTTCCAACGACGTCTTTCCCACCTCTGTCCACGTCGCTGCAACGTCCGCGCTCATCAATGACCTCATCCCCGCCCTTGCCTACCTGGCAGAATCGCTGGAACGCAAGGAAGTTGAATTCAAAGACGTCGTCAAGTCCGGCCGTACCCACCTCATGGACGCAACGCCGGTCACGCTGGGCCAGGAGTTCGGCGGTTATGCAGCGCAGGTCCGCTTCGGCATCGAGCGCATCAACGCCTCACTTCCCCGTGTTGCCGAGGTACCGCTGGGCGGAACCGCAGTGGGCACCGGCATCAATACGCCTGCAGGCTTTCCCGAGCGCGTCATCGAACTGCTGGCTACCGACACGGGCCTGCCGCTGACCGAAGCACGGAACCACTTTGAGGCCCAGGCCAACCGGGATGGCCTGATCGAAGCGTCCAGCCAGCTGCGCAACATCGCGATCTCCTTTATGAAGATCAACAACGACCTCCGTTGGATGGGCTCCGGCCCCAACACCGGCTTAGGCGAAATTGCCATTCCGGACCTGCAGCCGGGCTCCTCCATCATGCCCGGCAAGGTCAACCCTGTGATCTGCGAGGCATCCATCATGGTCGCCGCCCAGGTTATCGGCAACGACACCGCCATTGCCTGGTCCGGAACCAACGGCGCCTTCGAGCTGAATGTGGGCATCCCCGTGATGGCTGCGAACCTGCTCGAGTCCATTCGCCTGCTGGCCAACACCAGCCGCGTGATGGCCGACAAGATGATTGACGGCATCACCGCCAACGTCGAACGTGCCCGCTTCCTGGCCGAGGCGTCACCGTCGATCGTGACCCCGCTTAACAAGTACATCGGTTACGAGAACGCTGCGAAGATCGCCAAGAAGGCAGTGGCCGAGGGCCTCACCATCCGTGAGACGGTGGTAGCCATGGGCTTCCTGGAACGTGGCGAAGTCACCGAAGAGCAGCTGGACACCGCGCTGGACGTTATGTCCATGACGCGTCCGCCGCACAAGGCGTAATTCCGCACCGCCCCCTTATATTCGACGGCGGCCGGCACCTTCCCCGGGGAGGTACCGGCCGCCGTCTGGGTCTCCTGACAGACGTGACAGATGCTATGGGTGCCGGACTCGGCCTAATCATGCAGGTAATCGTCGGGGTGTGCAGAATGCGGTACCGGTAGACCGATTGGCACCGCCACTGGGCAGCGATGGTCAGGCGGGGCTTCTCAGGCCGGCAGGAGCATAGCCAGGGCGGCACCCAGGAGCATAAAGGGCCCAAAGGGAATAGCGGATTGCAGGGTCCCCCGTCGGGCCAGGATGATGGCGACTCCCCACAGCCCGCCCAGCAGAAACGCGCCGAATGTCGCGTATAGGACGTGCTGCCAACCGAGGTAGCCCAGGTACATGCCCAGGACCCCAGCGAGCTTCACGTCCCCGAAACCCATCCCGGGCGGATAGATGACGCGCAGCACGAAATAGAAGAGCCACAGCGCCGCTCCCCCGGCCACTATCCCCAGCGAGGGCACGCCGAGAAGGGCTGCGCCACCGTCGGGAACAGTCCCGGAACCGGTTGCGCCGCCGAGCCCGCCGCCCGAAGCCGTGAGGAGCGCGGCGGTCACCAGAAGCGCCCCGGCCACACCATAGGAAGGGAACACGATGCGGTTGGGGAGGCGATGGCTTCGGATATCGATCACGGTCAGCCGTGCGGCCATCACGAGGAAATACAGGCATGCCGCAAGTACCAGCCAGAATGCCGGAGGGCAGGATTCCCAGAGGGCCACGAGTCGTCGGATCACTCTCGCGATGCTACCGGGCTTCACATGTTGCGCGTTGGTTCCCCGCGTAAGCTGTGGATATGGGGCGATTCAGCGCAGCGGAACAGGCCGATTCCGGCGGTAACACCCAAGCCGGTCTGGCTGGGGCCTTCAGGAACCTGTGCCGTTCCTCGCCGTGGAAATGGACCAGCCTGCGATTCGAATACCTCGACTTGCCGGGCAGCGGCGACAACCTGGTTCGCGGATGGCTGCGCCGGCCTGGAGCGCTGCGGTTGGAAAGCCGGGACGGGCTCCTGTTGCACAGCACCACCGGCATCAACGATTCCCGGGATGACTTCTACGTCAGCTCCACGCGGAGGTCCTGGCTTCTGCCTGCCCACCTCGTCGCACCCGTCTACGACGACGCCGGGCTGGTCCGCCGCAGGCCGGCAGCCGCCTATGGCGAGCCATCCTTCGGCAACGGCAGGCTGGCGGCAGCGCTGGATCCCGTAGAGCTCGCCGGCAACGCTCCCGCGCCACTGGAATTTCCGCATTTAAACCCGGTGGGGTTGGAAGCCCTGAGGGAAGTCGATGATGACGGGCGGCCCTCACTGGAGGCCGTGGTCACCGCCGGCCGGAACTATTCCCCCGCCGATCCTGCGGCGCCATTGGCGCACCCTGGTCGCACACTGATCAGGATCGACGCCGGAACGGGAGTCTGCGTCGCCAGCCGGTCGTTGGACGGTGACACGGCCGGCGTCGGACACTGGCTGAAGATCCTGGCCGTCGACGAATACATGTTGGATGACCTCTTCCTGACAGAGTCGATGAACCTGACCGATGTCCGGCGCCATATCCCGTGGGACATCGGGCCGGTGGGGTAGGCCGGCGTCCGGCCTTAACGCGAAACCGCAGGCCGGAGGAACGGTTAGGCTTCACGGATGAGCACGTTGACGTCCATTTGGCCGCTTCACGGCCTCACCCTGACCACGCCCCGGCTGCTACTGAGGCCGATAACTGATGACGACATTCCGGCCTCCGTGGAGGCTGCGCTGAGTGGGATTCACGACGCCGGGAAGAGTCCTTTCAGCGTGCCGTGGGCCGAACTTCCGGCCGGGGAACTGGGACCGGCAATGGCCCGGTGGTATTGGCGGTGCCGGGCGGAGTCCGCACCCGAATCCTGGACTCTGCTGCTGGGGATCTGGCATAACGGCGAATTCGCCGGCCAGGACATCGCAGCCAAGAACTTCGCTACCCTAAAAACCGTCACCACTGGTTCCTGGCTGAAAAAGTCCGCGCAGGGCCAGGGCCTGGGCAAAGAGATGCGCGCCGCCGTCGTACTTTATGCCTTCGACTGGCTGGGGGCAGAGGTGGCTGAGTCTGATGCGGCAGTGTGGAATACTGCTTCACTTGGCGTTTCGCGGTCGCTTGGCTACGAGCTGAACGGCATCCACCGCCACTCCTGGGGCGGCGTTGCCCGCGATGTCCAGCGCGTCCGCGTAACCCCTGCCCTTCTGAAGCGGCCGGACTGGAACCTGGAGGTCTCGGGCCACCAGGCTGCTGCCCGGCTTCTTGGCGCAGGCGCCGAAGGTCCGCTCGCCGGCGCACTGGAGAACGGACCTTCAGGCGACGCCTAGATCTCAGCACCCTCCAGCAATTCCGTCACGAGGGCGGCGATCGGTGAGCGCTCGGACCGGGTCAGGGTGATGTGGCCGAACAGCGGGTGTCCCTTAAGCGTCTCCACCACTGCGGCGACACCGTCATGCCGGCCCACACGCAGGTTGTCGCGCTGGGCGACGTCGTGGGTGAGCACGATCTTCGAGTTCTGGCCAATACGGCTCATCACCGTCAGCAGGACGTTCTTCTCCAGTGACTGGGCTTCGTCCACAATCACAAAGGCGTCGTGCAGTGAGCGGCCGCGGATGTGCGTTAGCGGCATCACCTCGAGCATTCCGCGGTCCATGACTTCCTCCACCACTTCCTGGCTGACCAACGCGCCCAGGGTGTCAAACACAGCCTGCGCCCATGGGTTCATCTTCTCGGCTTCGGAACCCGGCAGGTAGCCAAGCTCCTGGCCGCCCACGGCGTAGAGCGGACGGAACACAATCACCTTGCGGTGCTCCCGCCGCTCCAGGACCGCTTCCAGGCCGGCACACAATGCCAGTGCCGACTTTCCGGTACCGGCGCGGCCGCCGATGGAGACAATGCCGACGCCCGGATCCATCAGCATGTCGATGGCGAGCCGCTGTTCGGCGGACCTCCCATGCAGGCCGAAGACATCCCTGTCCCCCTTGACCAGGCGGACCTGTTTGTCTGCTCCCACCCGGCCAAGGGCCGATCCGCGGTTGGACAGCAGCACCAGGCCTGTGTTGACCGGCAACTCGGCCGCTGCCGGGATAAAGACCGGTTCGTGGCCGTACAGCGTGCCCACCTCGTCCTCTGTGGCGTCCAGTTCGGCAATGCCGGTCCAGCCGGAGTCCTGCACCAGTTCGTTCCGGTACTCATCGGCGGTGAGCCCCATGGCGGAGGCCTTGACGCGCATGGGCAGATCCTTGGAAACCACAGTGACAGAACGGCCTTCGTTGGCGAGGTTCTTAGCCACGGCCAGGATCCTGCTGTCGTTGTCGCCGCTGCGGAATCCGGCAGGGAGCACCTCGGAGGAGATATGGTTCAGTTCCACCATGAGGGTGCCGCCCTCGGAGCCGATGGGCAACGGTTTGTTCAGGCCACCGTGC
This sequence comes from Pseudarthrobacter sp. TRD_SC_9, assembly GCF_055361265.1. Classification (NCBI taxonomy): domain Bacteria; kingdom Bacillati; phylum Actinomycetota; class Actinomycetes; order Micrococcales; family Micrococcaceae; genus Pseudarthrobacter; species Pseudarthrobacter sp. TRD_SC_9. The sequence continues at coordinate 1,278,768 of NZ_CM143956.1, read as the reverse complement.
TGGACACGCAGATCGTCCAGGAGCCGGAGTGCCTTACGGGCGAAATAGCCAAGCTCGGGATCATGCCGCTTGGACTCCAGTTCCGTGATGACCACGATCGGGACAATCACCTCATGTTCGGCGAAGCGCAGCAGCGCCCGCGGATCGGACAGGAGCACGGAGGTATCGATCACGAAGCTTTGGACGCCCGGGTCCCGACCGGAAACAGAAAGACCGGCCGCAGCATCATCTTGTGCTGCACCGGTCCTGGTGGTGGCTCGCTTGGCGCGAGAGGTAGCTTTCTTGCCGCCGTCGGTAGAAACGGTGGGACGCTCTTCAGAAGTAGCCACATCGACTCCAGCCCCGGGCTTCCGCCCGGCTTTGTTATTGGTGAGGCGGCTCGGCCTGGAGGCCGGACGCGGCCTCCCCAACATGAGGTGCGTGAATACGCTCCATGTAGTGGCCTCCCCGATCAGCCGGCGTTAGTGCCTGCTGACGAATACAACGTAAATCCAACGGCCCTAATTTCCGGTTTCATCCCCCGGCGATTCTTGCTGCCGCCGTGTGAATTCGAGGTAAACGCAACCGCCGGGCTTCAGGATCCGAAGCGGCGCTGCCGGCCGGCGTAATCCCGGAGGGCGCGGAGGAAATCGACCTTGCGGAAGGCCGGCCACAGGGCCTCACAGAAATAGAACTCGCTGTACGCGCTCTGCCACATCAGGAACCCGGAGAGCCGCTGCTCACCAGAGGTCCTGATCACCAGGTCCGGATCCGGTTGGCCCCGGGTGTAGAGGAAACGCGAAATGTCCTCCACCGTCAGGGAATCGGCAACATCCCGAAGCCCCACCCCGCGGTCCGCAGCGTCGCGCAGGAGTTCACTGACGGCGTCAACAATTTCCCTGCGTCCGCCGTAGCCCACGGCGACGTTTACGTGGATCTTCTCCTGGACCGGCGTGCGCGCCGTCAGTTTGTTGAGGCGTTCAGCCAGGTAATCGGGCAGCAGTTCCGGGGCACCCATGGCGTGGACCGAGATGTCCGCATCCTCGTCCAGCCGGTCCAGCGTATTTGCGATGATTCCCATCAGCAGGTCCAGCTCTTCGCTGGAGCGGCTCATGTTGTCAGTGGACAGCATGTACAGCGTCACCACTTCAACGCCGAGTTCCTGGCACCAGCCAAGGAACTCGTGAATCTTGTCCGCTCCGGCCTGGTGCCCCTGGCTGGTGGGAGCGTTGAATTGCTTGGCCCAGCGCCGGTTCCCGTCCACCATTACACCGATATGTTTCGGAATCCGATCCCTGGAAAGGCTGCGGAGAAGCCTGCGCTCGTAAAAGCCATAGAGGAGCCCGGGCAGTTCCACGCGGCGGTTCACCTGACTTCCTGGTGTGATGGGCAGTTCCTTCTAGGCTACCGTTTGCTTCCGGCCCGCTGTTCCTACCCACCAGTAACTTACCCGCGCGTAAGTTAGGCTTAATGCATGACGAGCATTCCGCCCAACTTACCTCCCGGAGCCGGCCACGGGCCCCGGGAACCGGAGCGGTCGGGAGCCGTGGACGATGCCGCGGTCCGGATCGCAGAACTCCTCACTATCAAACCCAAATGGCGTGGCTGGATTCACGCTGTCTCCGCGCCGCTGGCCCTGGTTGCAGGCGTGGTGCTGGTGGCTTTGGCGCCCAATGCGGAGCTCCGGGTCGCCAGTGCCGTGTACGCCTTCACCGGCATCCTGTTGTTCGGCGTCAGCGCCGTCTACCACCGGGGCAACTGGTCCCCCGGGGTAAGAATGGTGCTCAAGCGGCTGGACCACACGAACATCATGCTGGTCATCGCGGGAAGCTACACGCCCCTGGCCTGGGCACTCCTGGATCGGCCCAAGGCGGTACTGCTGCTCTGGGTCATCTGGAGCGGAGCGATCCTGGGCGCCCTGTTCCGCGTTCTTTGGACCCATGCGCCGCGATGGCTGTACGTGCCCATCTACATCGCCCTCGGCTGCGGGGCATTGTTCTATTTGCCGGAACTCTTCCAGGCGAACCCCGCCTCAGCCGTCCTTATTTGCGTCGGCGGCGCCCTGTACATCGCCGGTGCCATTTTTTATGCCCTCAAGAAACCCAACTTCAGCTTCGAGCATTTTGGCTTCCATGAGCTCTTCCATGCCTTCACCGTTATAGCCTTCGCCGCGCACTTCGTAGCGATCGCGCTTGCGGTGCTGGGGCAGTCCGGGGCATAGATCCGCAGGGTGCGGCAGGGTTCCACCTGCGGCGCGGCCTGGCTCCGCTGGCGGTTACACGAGCCTGCTAGCGGGAGCCGGGTTCTCCGGGACGGTCTTCGTTCAGATTCCCCATACCCGATTGCGTGCGGTCAACCGGACCTTCGTCGGTGCTCGTACTGTCAATGGCAGCACCCGAGTCTGCCGCCTCCTCGGCTGCGACATCTGCCGCAGCTGCAGCGGCCAGACGCTCCTCCTCCACCTGTGCCCGGTACCTGACGCGGCGCACGCGGCGCACCATATCCACAAGGAGAAGCGTGGTTGCCACCACGAAGAATGCCGTCATGATGAAGCCCAGGGTTCCGGGCGTGATGTCATTCTGGTTGAGACCCGGCCGCAACGTCGGTGATGGCGAGGGCGTGGTGGTGAGGAACACGATCATGTGGTGCAAGGGAAACCTTCTGGAGGATGGACGTCACAGGCCTGCGAACGCAACCCGGAAACCGGGCTGCAACTTCTACGCAGCATAGAAAAGCTGTGTCTATCTTAGCCCGGCGAACAGGTCCTTCTCCGGCAGTTCCGTTTCCACCCGCGACTGGATCAGGGAATAGTCCTCCCAGGGCCAGGCACGGCGCTGCATGTCAGGCGAGACGGCGAAGAAGAACCCCAGGGGGTCAACTTGCGTGGCGTGGGCCCGCAAGGCGTCATCGCGGGCCTCGAAGAAATCTCCGCAGTCGACCTGTGTAGTGGTCGGGTGTGCTGGGGGCGGGGGCATGTGACCTTCGGCGTCGCTTTCCAGCCACGCGGCCAGCCGCTCAGCGTAGGGCGACTGCAGCCCGGCCTCTTCAAGGGCAAAATGCAGGGCGCGGAACCGCTCCGGGCTGAACGCCCTGTCGTAATACAGCTTCGCAGGCTCCCAGGGCTCGCCCACGCCGGGATAGCGCGCACGATCCCCGGCAGCTTCAAACGCTTCAACTGCAACCTTGTGCGCCATGATGTGGTCCGGGTGCGGGTAGCCGCCATTCTCATCATAGGAAAGGATCACGTGCGGCTTGAAGCTGCGGACCAGGCGGACCAGTGGAGCAGCGGCCCGTTCCAAGGGCTGCATGGCGAAGCACCCGGCGGGCAACGGCGGCAGCGGGTCTCCCTCAGGCAGGCCGGAATCCACGAAGCCCAGCCATTGCTGGCGGATTCCCAGGACGCGGGCCGCGTGCGCCATCTCCAGGCGCCGGGCACCCGCCATGTCGCGCTTGGGATGCGGCGCATCTTCCACTGCCGGGTTTTGGATGTCTCCCCGCGAACCATCGGTGCAGGTCGCGACCATAACCTCGACGCCGTTGGCCGCATACATGGCCATCGTTGCTGCGCCCTTGCTCGATTCATCATCGGGGTGGGCATGGACCGCCAGGAGGCGCAGCGGCGCCGGCGTGGAACTGGACGCGGTCATAGGGACGCTTCCTCTTTCTGGTGCCGGAGCCACAAAGGCCGGCGTTCTGTCTGGATGCATGTTTGAGTGGTGGGATTTCAGGCCGATTGATCCCTACTAAACTGGACTGGTGACTTCCCAGGATCGCCCGGCATCATCGTCCGCAAGCACTAGCCTAGCCAATCGTTATGGCCGTCAAAAGCGCGGCCTCAGCGCCAAGGGCAAAAAGGTGGTGGCCGCCGTCGCCCTCGCTATGGGGGTGGGCTTCATGGCATGGATCGCCACGTCAAACGCTACGGACTCCATAACGTTCAAGGACATCAGCTACAGCACGATCGATGCCACGCAAACTGAGGTTGATTTTCAGGTAACCCGGGACTCCAGTACAGCAGTGAAATGCGCCGTGAAAGCCCTGGACTCCAAGTACGCGATTGTGGGCTGGAAGGTTGTGGACGTCCCTGCAGGTGTCGTTGAAGGCAGCACAGACTCCGGCCGGACTGTTGCGCAGCGTGCAGTGGTCCGCACGGAATCGCTGGCGGCCACCGGCGTCGTCGACAACTGCTGGGTGCCTGACACCGCCCCCTGATGTGACAGGTGCCGCCTGGATATTGGGATTCATCCACAGTGTTGACTACAATGGTCTAATACCTTCACCCCGCTGAGCTGGTTACTGAGTTCCACAAGTGGCCACCGTGGCGGGGTGTCTTGCATGTAAGACCATTAGAGGAGAAGTCCGTGTCTACCACCAACAGTCCGTCCGCAGCCTGGCTCACCCAGGAAGCTTTCGACCGTCTGAAGGCAGAGCTGGACCACCTTTCCGGCGCTGGCCGGGCGGAAATCGTTCAGAAGATCGAAGCCGCGCGCCAGGAGGGAGACCTCAAGGAGAACGGTGGCTACCACGCAGCCAAGGAAGAGCAGGGCAAGATCGAAGCCCGCATCCGCCAACTGACTGCCCTGCTCCGCGACGCCCAGGTCGGGGCTGCTCCGGCTGACGACGGCGTGGTGGAACCAGGCATGATAGTCGTCGCCAAGATTGCCGGAGACGAAGAGACGTTCCTGCTCGGCTCCCGTGAAATCGCCGGCGATTCCGATCTCAATGTTTTTAGCGACAAGTCGCCGTTGGGTGCCGCCATCATTGGCCATAAGGAGGGCGACCAGATCTCCTACACCGCCCCTAACGGCAAGGACATCCCCGTGCAGATCATTTCTGCCAAGCCGTACACAGGCTAGCAGCACCAATTTCCATCAGCACAAAAGTCCGGCAGCCCCTCGTTTGGGCTGCCGGACTTTGGTGCTTAAGTTAGCGGCCTGCCGGCGCTCCCCCGGATGCGGCACCCTCCGGCGGATCAGTCAGGATCAGGCGCGTGGCGATGCCGCCACTGGGCTGGCGGGCTTCAACAGCAGTGCAGCAAGCACGCCACCAATGGCACCGCCAAGATGCGCCTGCCAGGAGACATAACCGGCCACTATGGGGAGCGCGCCCAGGAGGATGCCTCCGTAAGTCAGGAACAGGACTGCCGAGAGCAGTATCTGCCACCAGCTCCGGTTGAGGAAGCCGCGGACCAGGAGGAATGCGAACAATCCGAAGACCAAGCCGGAGGCGCCTATCGTCACGCCGCCGCCCAGCAGCCAGACCGCTGTTCCGGAACCAAGCCAGCTCAACCCCAGCGTTGTGACAAATACCCTTGCCCCGGACAGAAAAACCAGGAAGCCGAAGATGATCAGTGGCAGGGCGTTGGAGGTCAGGTGACCAAGATTTGCGTGCAGCAGCGGAAAGGTCAGGATGTCCAGCAAGCCGTCCGGGGTGCGAGGCCGCAGACCGAAGATCAAGTTGAGGCTGCGAAGCGTCAGGAAGTTGATCAGCTCCACGATAAACAACAACGCCACAAAAGATCCCACCACCAGCAAACCCGTTCTTGCGCGCCCTGCCGTATCGGCGGCCGCGCGCGGCCCGCTGGGCCCTGGTCCCGACAACTTCATGGCAGGCCCTAGTGCACCACGATGGGCTGGAAGCCTTCGGCCCGCAGTGCACCGAGCACCTGTTCGCCGTGCTCGTGGCCCTTGGTCTCCAGGTTCACCGTGATGGAGACGTCGCCCATGCTGATGGCACCGCCAACACGGGTGTGGTCCAGCCCGGTTACGTTGGCGTCGTTCTCCGCAATAATCCGGGCAATCGTGGCTAGGGAGCCGGGACGGTCGTCCAGCATCATGCGCACGGTCATGTAGCGGCCGGCGGCGGAAAGGCCCCGCTGGATGACCTTGAGCATCAGCATGGGGTCGATGTTGCCGCCGGACAGGATCACGGCAGTAGTACCGGGGTTTTCGATCTTTCCGTCCATCAGAGCCGCCACGCCAACGGCGCCGGCAGGTTCAACCACCATCTTGGCGCGTTCCAGGAGGAAGATCAGGGCACGGGCAAGTGAGTCTTCGCTGACAGTGACCACGTCGTCCACCAGTTCGCGGATGATGCTGAACGGCAACTGACCGGGGCGGCCTACGGCTATGCCGTCCGCCATGGTGGAAACCTTCTTAAGCGGCACCAGGGCGTCAGCAGCCAGTGACGGCGGGTAGGCAGCTGCGTTCTCAGCCTGGACGCCGATGATCCGGATATCGCGGCCCAATTCCTTCGCCCGGCTCTTGATGGCGATGGCCACGCCGGCCAGCAGGCCTCCGCCGCCGACGCCCATCAGGATGGTATCGACTGTGGGGATCTGCTCAAGGATTTCCAGGCCGACGGTGCCCTGTCCTGCCACCACGTCCACGTTGTCAAAGGGGTGCACGAAAACAGCCCGGGACTCGTTGGCATATCTCTGTGCCTCGGCAAGGGCTTCGTCCACGTTGTGGCCGTGCAGGATCACTTCTGCGCCATGGCTGCGGGTGGCAGCAAGTTTAGGAAGTGCAACGCCCAGGGGCATATAGATCCGGGCCTTGATGCCGAGGCTCTTGGCTGCCACGGCAACGCCCTGGGCGTGGTTGCCTGCCGAAGCCGCCACCACTCCACGCTTTTTCTCTTCCGGAGACAATTTTGCCATCCGGACATAGGCGCCGCGGACCTTGAAGGAGCCGGCACGTTGCAGGTTTTCACACTTGAAGAAGACGTCGCCACCCACCAGCGTGCCCAGCGCGCGCGATGTCTCCACCGGCGTACGGGTAATAATGCCTTCGAGCAGCTTCTGCGCCTCCAGGACATCGTCCAGTGTGACCGGCAGGCTCTCGAGGTTATTCACTAACTATTCTCCTTTGGTGGATGAGTCTCCGGCGGCCTGGCCATCGCCGGGGCCTTCGGTTTCCCGAATGGTGCCCAGGGTTGCCTCCGCTGGCGGATCCTCCGGGTTTGCCGGCACCAGTTCATGTTCCCATGTTCTGGCGGAGATATATCGAATTGAGGTGTTTGCTACGGCGAGGATCGGTACTGAGAACAAGGCGCCGGGAATCCCCGCGAGGTAGGACCCCGCAGCGACGGACAGGATGACGGCCACAGGATGCAGCGAAACTGCCTTACCCATGACGAGAGGCTGCAGGATGTGGCTTTCCAGCTGCTGGACTGCCAGGACGATGGCCAGCATAATCAGCGCGTTCACAGGGCCGTTGGCCACCAGGGCCAAGAGGACGGCAATGGCACCCGTGACCAGTGCACCCACCACCGGAATGAAGGAGCCCAGGAACACCAGGACGGAAAGCGGCAGCGCGAGCGGTACTCCGATGATGGCGGCTCCGGCGCCGATGCCCACGGCATCAACGAAGGCCACGAACATCTGGATCCGCACGTAACTGACCATGGAGGCCCAGCCCCGCCGCCCGGCCCCATAACCCGCCGCCCGCGCCTTACGGGGCAGCATTCGGACCAGGAACGCCCAGATCCGCTCCCCCTCAAGGAGGAAGAAAATCAGGATAAAGAGCGAAAGCACCAGCCCGGCGGCAAAGTGCCCGGCTGTACTGCCGAACGACAACGCACCACTGAGGATGCTGCTGCTGTTGTTCTGCAAGGCGTCGACAGCTTCTTCAATGTAGGTGTCTATTTGCGCGGTGGTGAGATGCAGCGGGCCGTCCGCCATCCACCCCTGGATCTGCTGGATGCCGGCCAGTGCCTCGGACCACAGCTCCCCGAAGCCTGTAACAAGCTGGCGGCCCACCAGCGTCAGGGCACCGGCAATGATGCCCAGGAAGCTGAGGATCGTGATGGCCACGGCCAGTCCCTTGGGGACCCGCTGCTTGGCCAGCCAGTTCACCACCGGCGCCAGCAGTCCCGCCAACAGGGCCGCCACCATCACGGGGATGATAAGGAAGCTGATCTTGCTCAACAGCCAGACCAGGGCGCCTATCATCAGCAAGATCAGCCCAAGTCGCCAGGCCCAGGCAGCTGCAATGCGGATGCCGTAGGGAATGTCCTGTTCAAGTTGCCTGTCGGTGACTACCCGAAGCGGTCCTGCCGGCCCGAACTTCGGCGCAGCTCCCGATGTGGCCCCTGGCATGGGTTTTGAAGCATTTTCCGGAGTCATAGCCCTATCCTTGCGCAGGCTGGTCCCTTTGCGAAACGGCGTCAATGCCCCACGCCATGGTGAATTTCGCGCCGGGCTCCAGCCAGCGGAGGCCCGCGCCGCTGTTGAAGGCATTCGCGGGCCCCGTCATTGGCTCGACAGCCACCACCAGTTCCCGGCCCGGATACTCTGTGGAAACAAAGACATGGACGTAGGCGCAGCTTTCGTCCTGCCAAAGGCTCACGCTGCGCCCATCGTCAGCAACCAGGGTGTGCCGGGCAATACCGCCTTCGAAGGTCAGGCCGGTAAAAGCCGCGTCAAGGCGGATGTTGCGGATGCGCCTGCCCGCGCGGAAATCAAGATCTCCGCTGACCGGCTCTTCCCCGCGCGGAATGAGCCTGCCATCTACGGACAGTGTGGTGCCGGCGTCCACCGTCAACACCAGGTCGGCCACGGGCACGTCGCCGATCCGCAGGTACGGATGGGCGCCCAGGACGAAGGGCGCACGCTTCGCGGAGTCGTTGATCAGGGTCTGGCGCACCACGAGTCCGCCGTCGGACGCCAATGCATACTCCACCTGGTGGCGGACCAGGAACGGGTACCCGTGCTGCGGAAAGATAATGGCCTCAAGCGTCACAGAATCGCTTTGCTGCGCCACAGCGGTATAAGCCGCATTCCTCAAGAGTCCGTGGATGGCGTTGTTCCGGGCCACATCGGTGATATCCAGCTGCTGCTTGCGGCCATCGAGGTACCAGAGGCCGTCCTGGATCCGGTTGGCCCAGGGAGCCAGTGTAATGCCGCAGGCACGAGGCGGAATCTGGTCGTCGCCGTAGGTCTCCGTGAAGAGCGTGCCCGCGACGGTGTACGAACGGAGCCCGGCGGCCAGCTCAGCGATGACGGCGCTGGCCTGGCCGCGCTCCAGCTCAAACTGCCGCCCGGTGGCGGGGCGGTTTACCGCAGGAGTCGCCACGGCGGGGGCTTCAGCATTGGAGGTCGCAGGGGTTTCAGGGGTCATGGGTACAAGCTACAGCGCGTTGCCGTTCCGCTCCAGCTTGACAGGCCTAGAGCCAGCAGTGACTTCTTGGCGTTAAATGTTAGCTTTTGGTAGAAAATATGTTCCCTGTGGTGCCTTATGGCACAATTGTAGTGCTGCCAGTTCCCCGGCCACGCCTCTAAAGGACAAGCACCATGATCAATATCACCGCCACCAGCCTCGCCGACGGCCGGGAACTCATTTACTACGATGACCCCGGAACCCGGACCCCCCGGACTCCTGACTCCGTCGCCGATCTACGGACCCTTCCGCCACGCGGCGAACCCGGCGAGGTCAGGTACGACGCCCTGACCCGGGAATGGGTCGCGGTTGCAGCCCACCGGCAAAGCCGGACCCACCTGCCTCCGGCGGATCAGTGCCCCATTTGCCCCACCACTGCCGGAAATCCGTCCGAGATTCCAGCAGCCAGCTACGACGTTGTGGTTTTCGAAAACCGGTTCCCGTCACTTGGCCCTGCCGTGGGCCATATTCCCCAGGATCCTGCGTGGGGAACTACGGGACCGGCTTTCGGCCGCTGTGAGGTTGTGGCCTTCACTCCGGAGCACACCGGCTCGTTCAGCGGACTCAGTGAAACCCGTGCGCGTACGGTCATTGAGGCGTGGGCGCACCGCACTGAGGTCCTGAGCGCCCTGCCCGGTATCAAGCAGGTCTTCCCGTTCGAGAACCGCGGCGCCGACATCGGCGTCACCCTGCACCACCCGCACGGGCAGATCTATGCCTATCCCTACGTCACTCCCCGCGCCGAAGTGATGGCAGCAGCTGCCCAAAAATTCCATGATGAGGCCAGAGGCCGCTCCACCCTGACCGGTTCGCTCCTCGGCTCAGAACGTGCAGACGGCAGCCGCATGGTCCTCGAAGGCACCAACTTCAGCGCCTACGTTCCCTTCGCCGCCCGCTGGCCACTGGAAGTTCATCTGGTCCCGCACCGCCAGGTCGCCGATCTTGCCGCGCTGACGGGCGAGGAAAAGGATGAACTGGCGGTTGTCTACCTGGAACTGCTCAAGCGCTTCGACGCCCTCTACCCCACCCCCACGCCCTACATCTCAGCATGGCACCAGGCCCCGACGGACGCGGCCTTGCGGCGGTCCGGCTACCTTCATCTCCAGATCACCTCGCCCAGGCGGGCGGCGGACAAGCTGAAGTTCCTGGCAGGCTCAGAAGCCGCCATGGGAGCCTTCATTAACGACACCACTCCCGAAGCCGTGGCTGAGCGGCTTCGAACCGTCCACGTTCCGGCAGGAGCCCCTGCCAATCCCCCGGTTGTGGCCACAGAATCCCCAGAAGGAGCCCTGACATGAGTCATGAAAACAAGCCGGGTGCAATACCTGCGCCGCTGGAGACGGATGCTCTGATCCACCGTTTTGAGGAGACTTTCGGTCGGCTCCCCGACGGGGTCTGGCAGGCACCGGGGCGGGTGAACCTGATTGGCGAACACACCGATTACAACGAAGGTTTTGTCCTGCCCTTCGCCATCGATAAAACGGCACGGGTTGCCGTGGCCGCCAGGACCGATTCGACCATCAGGCTGCTGTCCACCTACGGCGGCCAGGGACTGACGACGGCCGACGCTGCCTCCCTGGACAGCACTTCGGCCAAGGGGTGGACCAGGTACCCGCTGGGCGTCATGTGGGCCCTGCGGCAACGCGGCATCAAAGTACCCGGCATTGACCTGTTGCTGGACTCAGATGTTCCCCTGGGCGCAGGGCTGTCTTCATCGCACGCCATTGAGTGTGCCGTTATTTCGGCACTGAACGATCTTACTGGCGCCGGCCTGCAGGCCGAAGAGATGGTCCTGGCCACGCAGAAGGCGGAGAACGACTTCGTTGGTGCCCCCACGGGCATCATGGACCAGTCGGCGTCCCTGAGGGGCGCCAAAGGGCACGCCGTTTTCCTGGACTGCCGCAACCAGAGGGTCGAGCTGGTGCCGTTCGAGGTTGAACCGGCAAACCTGGTCATGCTGGTCATCGACACCAAAGTGCAGCATTCACACGCCGACGGCGGTTATGCCTCTCGCCGCGCCTCCTGCGAACTGGGCGCCGAGGTAATGGGGGTCCCGGCGCTCCGGGACGTCAGCGTGGAAGACCTGGAGGAGGCGTCCGGACTGCTGGACGAGGTCACTTTCCGCCGGGTGCGCCATGTGGTGATGGAAAACGATCGGGTCCTGCAGACCGTAGAGCTGCTGGCAAACCAAGGCCCCGGCGCCATCGGCGCCCTCCTTGATGCCAGCCATGTTTCAATGCGGGACGATTTTGAGATTTCCTGCCCTGAACTGGACCTTGCGGTAGACGTCTCCCGTGGCCATGGTGCAATCGGCGCCCGAATGACCGGTGGGGGTTTCGGTGGCGCGGCTATCGCCCTCACTCCCGTGGCGGCAGAAGCGGAAGTCCGGACCGCCGTCGTACGTGCTTTCGCTGATGCAGGCTACAGGGAACCGGATATTTTCACCGTTACTCCCGCTGCGGGAGCGCACCGGGTCAGCTAAGTGACGTGGTTCCGGCCAGCAGCACGGCAACAGATACAAGAATGGCCCCGCCGGGGAGGCGGGGCCATTGCTGTTACTGGAGAAAAGTACTACTCGTCGCCGCGCAGAATAGCCAGGAGGCGAATGATCTCCACGTAGAGCCAAACCAGCGTGACCGTCAGGCCGAACGCAGCCGTCCAGGAGAACCGCTCGGGCGCTCCGCTTTTGACTGCGGCTTCAATCGACGTGAAGTCCATGATCAGCGAGAAGGCTGCAAGGCCGATCGCAAAGACGCCAATGAGGATACCGAAAATGCCGCTGCGCAGGCCGAACGGGTTATCCGTTAGGCCTGTCATCATCATGACCAGGTTGAGTACGGAAAACACTGCGTAGCCGATCATGGCGATCATGAAGAAGCGCATGGCCTTGGGCGTAGCGCGGACCTTGCCGCTCCTGAAGAGAATCAGGGTAACGACGAAGACGGACAGGGTGCCAAGAACCGCCTGCAACCCAATACCGCCGTATTGAGCATCGAGGATACGGGTAAGGCCGCCCAGGAAGAGGCCCTCAAGTCCGGCGTAGGCCAGAATCAGCGCCGGTGACGGCTGCTTCTTGAAGGTGTTCACCATGGCCAGCACGAAGCCGCCCAACGCGCCGACGATCATCAGCAGGCTGGCGAGGCCCATGCCCACCACGAAGGTGACGGCTGCACCGGCGAGAACCGCGCCGAGGCACAGAAACGTCTTCATGATGACGTCGTCATAGCTCATCCGGCCGGTGTCCAGCGGACCCGCGGCGGGACGGTTGTACATATCCTGCAGCTGCTCCTGGCTCATGGCCTGGGGCGGCATACCGTACTGGGTCTGGGTGCCGTAGCCGCCCTGGTTGCCATACGGAGCCTGCGGGACAGGCGGTGCCTGGGTGGCTCCACGGAAATTCTTTCCGTTGAAGATCGGGTTTCCGCCAAGTGCCATTGCGGTTTTCCTCCATATAGGTGACGTAGAGAGCGTAAGTACCGTACTTAAGCGAACGTATAGTTCACGGTACCAATTCCCACGCCCTGCCGGGCCCATTGGTTCCCGGGAATTGTGAGCGCAACCCAAATGTGACTCTTCCACGGCCATGCACCAGTTCGCCGGGCATCTGCTAACGCGTATTGGAACAACAAAAGTTTCGCCGGCGTCTCCCCGCAGGATCCGGTCCGCCAGCTTCCAGTTGTTACCCGATCGCGATCTATCAGCAGTTTTTCGGCGCTTTTTTCATCGTTTGCGGCTGTAACATGAGCCAACGGGGTGATGATTCTCACATTTGCATGCGGGAGTCGCCCCCTCTCCGTGCCGTCCGTTCGCAGCGTCCCAACCGGCGCACCCGTTCCACCCCATGTGGAGGTTAACAACTTGAGAAGCGCACCCCAAGGCCCGCCCCGCCGGCGGCCCCGCGGATTGCTTAAGGTGCTGGTAGCCCTTCCGGCCTCGGTCATCGCAATCCTGCTGGTCCTCGCCCCGGCATCGCAGGCGACGTCTCCTGCCCCGTCACCATCCCCCGCGGAGCAGACATTCCAGAACGCCATCAGCGGATTCCTCCGGGATGACACCCGGGCACCGCTCGCTGGCGTAACGATCACTGCCAAAAGCGGCGACTTCACCGGAACAACCGAATCTGCCGAGAATGGCTCCTGGCGGATCGGTGTTCCCACCCAGGGAACATACGAGGTGGAACTGGACGAGTCCACCCTCCCTGAGGGCATCAAACTGGCCGAGGGCCAGGAAAATCCCCGCACCGTGACCTTCAGCCAGACGTCCAACCTCTCAGTAATCTTCGCCTTTGGCGAGGGCATCGTGATGCAGGATAAGAACTTTGGCCAGAACCTGCTCAACCGCCTGGTGGCAGGACTGAGCTTCGGTCTCCTGCTGGCCCTGGCCGCCGTCGGGCTTTCACTGATCTTCGGTACCACCGGGCTCACAAACTTCGCCCATGGCGAGATGGTGACGCTGGGCGCCGTCCTGGTGTTCGCGCTCAATGCCATCGGGCTGCCGTTCTGGCTCACCATTATTCTGGCCATGGTGGGCGGTGGCCTCTTCGGCTACGCCCAGGATGCCGGACTATGGCGCCCGCTGCGGCGCCGGGGCATGAGCCTGGTCCCCATGATGATCGTCAGCATCGGCCTTGCCCTTGCCGTCCGCTACGTCATCCAGCTGTACTTCGGCGGGGCCACCCAGCAGCTGCCTTACGCCCAAAGTGCTGAAGTCCAGATCGGCCCGATCTCCATATCACCGAACAACCTCTGGTCCCTGTTGATCAGCTCTGTTGTCATCACCATCCTGGGCATAGTGCTCCTCAAGACGCGCCTCGGCAAGGCAACGCGTGCGGTGGCGGACAACCCCGCACTGGCTGCCGCCTCCGGTATTGACGTCGACGGCGTCATCCGGCTCGTGTGGATCGTGGGCGGTGTCCTCGCATCCCTGGGCGGCATCCTCTGGGCCTACTACCGCCCCGGCGTTACCTTCGACATGGGCTCCCAAATCCTGCTCCTCATCTTCGCGGGCGTCACCCTTGGCGGCCTCGGCACCGTATTCGGGGCGCTGATCGGCTCCGTAGTGGTGGGCATCTTCGTGGAGCTGACCACGGTCGTCGGACTCGCCGCCGACCTCAAGTACGTCGGTGCCCTTGTCATCATGATCGTTGTCCTCCTCTTCCGGCCCCAGGGAATCCTGGGTCGCCGTGAGCGTGTTGGTTAGGAGACCGCCATGGATTATGGATTTATTTTTTCCAGTGCTTTCGGTGAATTGTTCAGTCCCACGACGGCGGCGTACGCTCTCGCGGCGCTTGGCCTCGCCGTCCACTTCGGCTACTCGGGCCTCCTGAACTTCGGTCAGGCCGGGTTTATGGCCGTGGGCGCCTATGGCTTCGCCATCTCGACGCTGACGTTCGGTGTCCCGTTCTTCGTCGGACTGCTGGTCGCGGTCATTTGTGCCGTCATCTTCGCCCTCATCCTGGGTATCCCCACGCTCCGCCTGCGGGCGGACTACCTGGCCATCGTCACCATCGCGTCCGCAGAAATTGTCCGGTACGTCGTGACCACCAACCAGCTGACGTCGGTCACCGGTTCAGCTAACGGCCTGGCCGCGTTCGAGGGCGACTTCTACCTGCTCAACCCTTTCCCTGAGGGCCTCTATATGGGCATGAACAACCGAGATTTCTTCATCAGGGTGGTGGGATGGTCCCTCGTGGCCGTCTGCTGCGTCCTGGTATGGCTCCTGATGCGCAGTCCCTGGGGCCGCGTACTCAAGGGCATCCGCGAAGACGAAAACGCCGTGCGGTCTCTCGGCAAGAATGTCTACGCCTACAAGATGCAGGCCCTGATCATCGGTGGCGTGCTGGGTGCCCTGGCCGGGATGATTTTCACCCTTCCCCGCGGCGCCGTACAGCCGGCCAACTACGGCACGGAACTGACCTTCTTCCTGTGGACCTGCCTGTTGCTTGGCGGCATGGCTACAGTCCTTGGCCCGGTCGTCGGAGCCATGATCTTCTGGGTGGTCCTGTCCCTGACCCAGAGTTTCCTCTACGGACTCATCGAGTCCGGCGCAATAACCTGGCTGACCACCGTCCAGGCCGGCCAGTTACGGTACATCCTGGTGGGCGTCGCGCTGATGCTCCTGATGATATTCAGGCCGCAAGGCGTCTTTGGCAATAAGAAGGAGTTGGCATTCGCATGAGCACCAGCGGCGAAAACGCCACACACGGTTTCACCGATGAGACGGTCGATTACATGACCGATCCGCGGCCGATCGCGGCCGGAGCCAACACTCCGGGCTGCAAGAAACGCGATCCCATCCTCGTGGCGGAGAACGTCACCCGGACCTTCGGCGGCATTAACGCCGTCGACGTCGAATACCTCGAAATTCCGCGGCACAAGATCACGGCACTGATCGGCCCCAACGGTGCCGGCAAGACCACGCTCTTCAACCTGCTGACGGGTTTCGACGCGCCGAACAGTGGAAAGTGGCAGTTTGAAGGCAACAGCCTCGCTGGCGTTTCCTCCTACAAGGTGGCTCGCATGGGCATGGTGCGCACGTTCCAGCTGACCAAGGTCATGGGCAAGCTCACCGTCATGGAGAACATGCGGCTGGGCGCGTCGAAACAGGCCGGCGAGAGGCTGTCAAAGGCCCTGTTCAAGGGCATCTGGGGCAGCCAGGAAAAGCAGATCACGGCCCAGGCCGATGTCCTGCTGGAGAAGTTCAAGCTGGATGACAAGAAGGACGATTACGCTGCTTCCCTCTCCGGCGGGCAGCGCAAGCTGCTCGAGATGGCACGCTCTTTGATGGTCAGGCCCAAACTGGTGATGCTGGACGAGCCCATGGCCGGTGTGAACCCGGCCCTGACCCAGTCCCTCCTGGACCACATCAAGAACCTCAAATCCGAGGGCATGACCGTACTTTTCGTTGAGCACGACATGCACATGGTCCGTCACATTGCGGACTGGGTGGTGGTGATGGCGGAAGGCAAGATCGTTGCGGAAGGACCGCCCGGCGAGGTCATGAAGGATCCTGCCGTCATTGACGCGTACCTGGGTGCCCACCACGACGTCGACCTCGGCGACGCCGAAGGCATCAAGGAACTCGAGGCCGAACTGGAAGCGGACCAAGAATCGATTGTCGGCACCGACAACGCCGGAATCATAGCCGTGGACACCGTTGTGCAGGGCCACAAGACCGGGCCCAACCGTGCGGATCCGGAACAACCGGGCCGCCACAGCAAGGAGGCAGAATGAGCGCCACCAGCCCGGCAGCGGCCGCCGCTGCGGCACCTGCTGACGACTCAGTCGTCAAAGTCACCAACCTGGTGGCGGGATACCTCCCGGGTGTGAACATCCTGAACGGCTGCAGCATTGAAGCCCGCAAGGGTGAGTTGATCGGAATCATCGGGCCCAACGGAGCGGGCAAGTCCACCCTGCTCAAGGCAATGTTCGGTCTCGTCAAGGTGCACTCCGGTACCGTAGTGGTCCGCGGGAAAGACCTGACCGGTCTGAAGGCCAACAAGCTGGTTACCCAGGGCGTGGGCTTCGTGCCGCAGAATAACAACGTGTTCGCCTCGTTGACCATCGAAGAGAACCTGCAGATGGGCATGTTCCAACGGCCCAAGGACTTTGCCGAACGGTTCGATTTTGTGGCCGGGCTCTTCCCGGAGCTCGCCAAGCGGCGGGCGCAGCGGGCCGGTTCCCTGTCCGGCGGCGAGCGCCAGATGGTTGCCATGGGCCGCGCCCTGATGATGGATCCGGCGGTACTGCTTCTTGATGAGCCCTCGGCCGGTCTCTCCCCTGTCAAACAGGACGAGACCTTCCTGCGGGTCCATGAGATCAACCGTGCAGGCGTATCGGTGATCATGGTGGAACAGAACGCGCGCCGCTGCCTGCAGATCTGCGACCGTGGCTACGTTCTGGACCAGGGCCGCGACGCCTACACCGGTACTGGCCGCGAGCTGATGAAGGATCCGAAGGTCATCCAGCTGTACCTGGGAACACTGGCCGACGATAACTAGGGTTCCGCCAGCAACGCCGTTACTGGCGCAGGTACCGGCAGACCAGACAGGCCCATCGAGACCAGAAAGGGCCGCTCCCATCGACTGATCGGAGCGGCCCTTCCTTTGCCTCCTGCTGGCGATGAGCGGCAAGACAGCGCGGGCCCTGAGAAAACGAACGAGCAAAGCAGGAACCCCCGTCCGGATTGCTCCGAACGGGGGTTCCTGAGAGTCAGAACGCGGTGTTACAGCTTGC
The DNA here is from genome assembly GCF_055361265.1 of Pseudarthrobacter sp. TRD_SC_9. Lineage (NCBI taxonomy): Bacteria > Bacillati > Actinomycetota > Actinomycetes > Micrococcales > Micrococcaceae > Pseudarthrobacter > Pseudarthrobacter sp. TRD_SC_9. The sequence continues at coordinate 1,261,397 of NZ_CM143956.1, read as the reverse complement.
CGAATTCTTCCTTGACGGGCTTGTAGGTGTTGTCTTCCTGGTACTCATAGATGCCAATGAAGGCCTCCGTGGGGTCACCGGCGTCCGAGAAGGTGATGGGACCGGACTGTCCGTCGTAGTCAATGTCCTCACCGTTGCGCAGCAGCGTCACGCAGGAGGCGAAGTTATTGCACTTCTCCCCGCCCTCCGAGACTTCCTTGAGCTTCGCGGCGATGTCAACGCCGTTGGTGCTCGCAGCGGCCTCTGAGGCCAGTGCGACCAGGTTGACGGCATCGTAGGACTCACCGGCGTAGCTGAAGTCCTTCAGGGCCGGATCAATAGCCAGCAGGGACTGCTTGAAAGCATCCTTGGCAAACGTACCGGGAATGGTGCCCTGCGCGCCCTTCAGCGTTCCGGGATCGAAATCCTTGCTGTAGTCCGAGGTGTTGCCGTCAACGAGGAACAGCTGAGTAGGATCAATGCCCTTGCCCACCAGCAACGGAACAATGCTCTTGGCCTGGTCGAAGGTGATCAGGGCAATCGCATCCGGCTTAGCCGAAATAACGGCATCCACCTGGCTGCTGAACTGCGAGTCGCCTTCGTTGAAGAGCTCCTCAGCGACGATCTGGCCGCCGGCCGACTCAACGGCCGACTTGATGTTGGTGGCGAGGCCGGTGCCATAAGCGTCATTGAGGACGATCATGCCGACAGTCTGCGCACCACAGGTTGCCATGTAGTTGCCCAGGACCTTGCCCTGGAGGACATCAGAGGGGGCAGTACGCCAGTACAGCCCTTTGTCGTCCCAGGTGGTGAAGTCCGGGGAAGTGTTCGCCGGGGAGAACTGGATGACACCTGCGCCGGTGATCTGGTTGATCACGGTCTTGGAAACACCCGAAGAAGCCGCACCAATAATGGCGCTCACTCCCGAGCCCAGGAGGGCGGTGGTTGACTGCGTGGCGATGTCGGTCTTCGTATCGCCGGAATCGCGGTGAATTACTTCTACCGGACTGCCGAGGACACCGCCGGCGTCATTGACCTCCTTGATGCCGAGGTTAACGCCGGCGATTTCGGGCGGGCCGAGGAATGCCAGGGAACCTGTGGTAGGCAGCAGTGACCCGAGCTTCAGCGGAACCGGGGCAGTGGTGGAAGAAGGCGGAACGGCTTCGGACCCGCCGGCTGTTGCGGTCGCCGACCCGCCTGCAGTCTCACCCGGAGCCGGGCAGGAGATACCTGATTCGGACGGTGGGGTGGAGGTGTCAGTGGCGCTGGGGGTGGTGGTGCCACCACAGGCAGTAGCCAAAAGGGCGAAACCGATGCCAAGCGCTGTGAGCTTGGCTGCTCGGGGTGCCCCCGGGTGGAGTGAAATCATTGAGAATCTCCTCGATCGAAAGGTGCGAACGGCCTTTGATGCGGTGGGTCAGGTGTTCCTGATTTAACTCAAGCTAATGCAATTCTCCCCCGAACATAAGTGACTACGGTCACATCCTTATAACAGTCGTTGCCTAGGGGAAATCAGGGGGCGGCGCACGGAGGACACATTTGTACCCCAGGTGGGACTCGAACCCACAACACGCGGATTTTAAGTCCGCTGCCTCTGCCAATTGGGCTACTGGGGCGCCGCGTCCATGGTATCCCGTCAGAGGCCGTCAAATGGCAGCGCGTACTGGAAGGTGCCGTGCACTCCCCCGGGCCAGAGGGCAAGCGGAAGCAACTGGAAGTAGCGGCCCCAGGATTTATCCGGCGCATCGATGCCGAAGGAATCCGCTGGTACAAAGCCGAACCTCGCGTAGTAGTCGGGGCTGCCCAGCAGGGCAATCCCCTGTTCCCCTGCAGCATTCGCCCTCCGGATCGTCTCCGTCATCAATGCGGAGCCGATTCCGTGCTGCTGCAACCTGGGAACAACGCCGATCGGTCCAAGGCCCAGCAATGGCAGATCGCCCACCCTGGCACGGGTACTGATGACGTACCCGACTATCTCGTCGCCCGACTCAGCCACAATGCTGAGCTCGGGAAGGTACTCCTCAGCATCAAACAATTGCTTCAGCAGGCCCACCTCCGCTGGGGTCCCTTCAACGGCTTCGCCGGTCACGGGTGAAACCGCAAATGCCTTGCCCATCAGTTCAAGAATCGCCGGACGGTCTGCCGGCACCTCGCTTCGGACCACGAGTGACGCCTCAGCCGGTGCGGGCTGCTGTCCCGAATGCGCTGCGGACAGTTCACGGAGCGTCTCAACGGCCCTGGCGGCGTCCGCAGCGGGCACCAGGAGATGATCGTGATGGAGTCCTGCCAGGATGTTGCAGCTGATATGCGCGGCCGTCAGCGCACTGCTAACGGCCGCTGTCAGGCCAACATCGTCCAGGGCGGACTGCACCTCCAGGGTGATCCACGCTGCAACAAAGGAATAGTCCAGGCCAAGCTGGTCTGCCCGCTCCCTGGCAAGGACCGCCGTCGTTCCTTCTGCTTCCCGGACAACAGCGTCCAGGCCTTCTGCGAGAGGTCTGCCCTCCGGCCACTGGACATAGACATACTCCTCTGCGCGAAGTGCCGGTCTGAGGGATGACAACAAGGAGGCGAGTCGTTTCTGGTCGATCATGAAGCCAGTCTAGGCACCTGCGGTACTGCACCCTGTGAAGGACCAATAGTGAAAAGCAGAAAAAACGGCGGCCGCCCCCCAATGGGAGCGGCCGCCGTCGTAAATCAGTGGCTGATGCTATTTTACGTTGGCAGGTACGCTCTGCTGTGCGTCCACCTTGGTGGCTCCGGCAGAACCGGGCGCCCCGGCTGCCGGCGCTTCGGCGGACTTCTCAGGCGTGGCCGCGGCCGGCTTGGGTGCAGGCGTGGCAGCGGCGACGAAGGCAGCGCGCGGGCGGTCCAAGTCAAGGAGCTGCGTGGTGTCGCGGCCCATGAAGAAGGACAGAATCCAGCCGAAGACTACGCGGAACTTACGCTCGAAGGTGGGCATTGCCATGCCGTGGTAGCCACGGTGCGCAAGCCAGGCAAGTCCGCCCTTAAGCCCAATGCGGCCCAGCAGGTTGATGTTGGCAACACCCTTCCACTCACCAAAACCTGCGACAGCGCCGAGGTTCTTGTGCTTGTAGTCGTGGAGCGGCTTCTCCCAGCGGGAGGCCCACAGGTTCTTTGCGAGGCGCTTGGCCTGGCGCAGTGCATGCTGGGCGTTGGGGACGCAGGTGCCATCCGGGAGGCCGCTGCCCGTGAGGTCCGGCACGGCGGCGATGTCGCCGGCGGCCCAGGCATTCTCGATGATGCCTTCATCACCGGCAATGCGGAGGTCAGGCAGGACGCGGACACGGCCGCGGGGCTCCAGCGGGAAGTCAGTAGAGCGGACCACCGGGTTGGCCTGCACACCGGCAGTCCAGACGAGGGTGTCCGCTTCGAACTCCTGGGCAGGCGACTTGTCTGCCATGTTGATCAGCTTGATGGAAGTCTCTGCGTTATCCAGGGAGGTGTTCAGCAGCACTTCGATATTGCGGCTGCGGAGGTGCTCCACAACCCATTCGGCCTGCTTCTGGGTGACCTCAGGCATGATGCGGCCCATGGCTTCAACCAGGACGAAGCGGACTTCCTCCTGCCTGATGCGCGGGTTGTTCCGAACGGCAGCGCGGGCGAGGTCTTCCATCTCGGTGATGCACTCGATGCCGGCGAAGCCGCCGCCGACAACCACGAAGGTCAGAGCCTTGGCGCGGGCCGCAGGGTCGGTCATGACGGAGGCGACCTCGATGCGGTCAAGCACCTTGTTGCGCAATGCCACGGCCTCTTCGATGGTCTTCAGGCCGATGCCCTTGTCCGCGAGGCCCTTGATCGGGAAGGTGCGGGTGATGGCTCCTGCCGCCAGGACAACGTCGAAATAAGGGATCTCGAAGTTGGCGCCGCCGTCCGCCGGAGAAATCACGGCAGTGCGGTTGGCGTGATCGATGGAGGCAACCCGGCCCTGGATCAACTCCGTCTGCTTGAGGTGCTGGCGGTGCGAGACCACAGCGTGGCGCGCTTCGATGTTGCCACCTGCTACTTCGGGGAGGAAGGGCTGGTAGGTCATGTAGGGCAGTGGATCCACGAGGGTGACAATGCCACCTGCATTCGCGATCTTCTTCTGCAGTTTGAGTGCTACGTACAGGCCGACGTATCCGCCGCCGACGACGAGTACCCGGGGACGGTCCTGGAGCTCTGGGGTGGTTGCCATGATTTAAGGGTACAACACTTTGTGAAAATCTTCACTAGCTACGTTTGCCTCACGTTTTCCACCTTCTCCACCACGCCGGTGTCAGCTTCTTCCCGGAGCAGTGCGGGGTTCCGGTAAGCCCGCCGCAACTGGAAAACGGCCACAGCGATCATCACCACGAACAGTGCCGCAAAACCGATGACGACGGCGCCGGCGACCATGGAATCGCGAGCGGAGGGCGGCACTGCGGCCGGGACAGTCGCGGCCGGCAAGGTGGGCTGGGCAGGTGCGGCATCGGCGGTCGGCAGCGGCAGCGCACTGGGGGACTGGCCCCGACGGTGCACCTGGATCCACGCTGCAATGGTCCCCAACGGGTTCTGGCTGACCCTTGGTACGTCCGCTTTCAGTGCCGCCTCAGCATCAAGGACGCCGAAGCCGTACAGCGGATCCTTGCCGGGCGCGCCGGCGTCCTTGGCAGTGCTGACGATCCTGTTGATGACATCCCTGGCGGGCATATCCGGCCACTTCGACCGGATCAGCGCGGCGACCCCGGCAACAATCGGGGTAGCTCCGGAGGTTCCTTCCCATTGCGCATACTGGCCGCCCGGGAGTCCGCCCACCAGGTCCTCGGCCGGGGCTGCAACTCCAATGGCGATGCCCTGGGAGGACGAGTCGACGCTTGCGACGCCGGCCCTGTCCAGTCCGGCTACGGTCAGCACTCCGGGGATAGTTGCAGGGGCGCCCACCTGGACGTTGCCGCCCACGCGGTTGCCTGCAGCGGCGACGACGACGACATCATTCTGCTCGGCATACAGGAAAGCCGCGTCCCAGCTCTGCGGCCACTGCGGAGAGGTGCTGCCAAGGGAAATATTGATGATGTCCGCGCCGTTGTCCACGGCCCAGCGAACGGCGTCGGGAATCTGGTCCAGATCGCTCTTGCCGCCCGGATTCTGTGAACCCAGCCACGTGGACACAGCCAGGATCTGTGCCTCCGGTGCCACGCCGATTACGCCGTCCGGCCCGCCAGGACCGGGGGCGGGAGGGGGCGAGGGACTGGCACTGGGGCTGGGGCTTTCCGTGCTGGGGGCCGGCTGGTGCCCGCGACCGACCAGCATGGTTGCCACCAAGGTGCCATGCTCTGGCTTGATGCCGATGCTCTTGAGGCCGTCAGGGCTGCCCGCACCGGAGGCATCGTAGCCACCGGCAACAGCTCCCTTGAGGTCCGGGTGGGAACCATCCACACCACTGTCGATGACGGCAATTTTAACGCCCGCGCCTTTGGAAACCTCCCAGGCCTTGGTGATACCGGAACCGGCCAGCCAGTGTTCCTTGTCGCGTATTGCGTCTGCGGCCGCGGGCAGGGCGTTGCCGATCAGCAATCCGCCGCTCGCCAGAACAGCTGCCAGCAGTGACGCTGTGGTCCGTCGAAGCCGGCCTGGTGCTCTGGTCATTCAATTCCAATGCTCGTGCGGTGAACCCGGCCGGTTGACGTGCAGTTAGCCGATGCTCAGGGCAATCCCGTCAAGAATATCGTGCTCGCTCGCTGTCGCTGAATCGATCCTGCCATCGGTCAGGCCGGCCAGTCGTTCCAGGATGCGCCGCCATACCAAGGCGCCGGCGCCGATGACGTCCACCCTGCCCGGGTGCATGTACGGCAACGCCGCCCGTTCGTCCCTGCTGGAGGCCAGCAGGTCATCAGCTGCGGAACGCAGTTCCTTGATGCTCAGCTCCGCGCCATGGATGGCCGATGGCAGGTACTCCGGCAGCTTCAAGGCATGCGCTGTGATCGTGGTGATGGAGCCGGCAACACCGACGACGGCGGTGGCATTCTCCAGCGGCACCACCTGCCTAACCGAATCGATGGCAGCGTCTACATCTTTTTCTGCTGCGGCAATTTCTGCTGGAGTGGGGGGATCGCTGCGCAGGTGCCGTTCGGTCATCCGGACACAGCCGACGTCGACAGACAACGCGGCGGTAACCCCGGCGGCGGTGCCCAGCACGAATTCGGTACTGCCGCCGCCCAGGTCCACGACCAGGACGTGGTCGCCGTCGGCGATGGGCAGCACGCTGCTGGCACCGGCGAAGGAAAGGGCGGCTTCCTCGTCACCGGAGATTACCTGCGGTTCCACACCGAGGAGTTCCCGGACGCCGTCAATAAAGACGTCCCTGTTGCGCGCATCGCGGGTGGCGGAAGTGGCTACAAAGCGGATCGCTGTGGCCTGGTGCTCCCTGATGAGCTCAGCGTAATCCGCCGTTGCTGCGAGGGTGCGCTCGAGCGCTTCTGCGGCAAACTCCCCCGTTGCGTCCACGCCCTGGCCCAGCCGGACCACGCGCATCTCGCGGACCACATCCGTCAGTGTGGGTGCCTGGTTTCCATCGGCGTGTTCGATGTCCGCAATCAGCAGGCGGATGGAGTTGGTGCCGCAATCGATGGCCGCAACGCGCTTCATTGGGCAGTCCCTTCAGTGGCGGATTTACGTACAGGTGCTGGACGGCCCACAATTTCCGGGAGTCCCTGCGGGCCATGCCTGCTCAGGTCACGGTCAGGAACCTCACCCGTGGTGTCCCAGGCGCCGGTGCAGTAGCAGCGGTCCGCCGTCCACCAGTCCGTGATGAGGGCTAGCGCTTCGTCACCGAGCGGGTTCACGCCGGGACCTGCTGCCAAGGAGTGTCCAACCAGGACGTGCAGGCATTTGACCCGGGTGGGCATGCCTCCAGCGGAAATGCCGTCGATCTCGGGGACGGCACCAATGCCGGATCGTTGTCCTATTTCTGACCTGGCCTGCAGGTATTCCTCATGGGCGGCCCGGTACCGGGCGGCCAAGGGGTCGCCCGCTTCGAGGCGCTCGTTCATGGCGTTCATGGTGCCACCGGCCTCAAGCCTGGAAACCGCAGCTGTGATCACCGGATGGGTCAGATAGAACGTCGTTGGAAACGGGGTTCCATTGCTAAGCCGGGGGGCGGTGGCAGCCACCAGCGGATTGCCGCAGACACAGCGGGCAGGTATTTCAACGACGTCGCGGACCGGCCGCCCCAATTGGCGGCTGAGCACCTCGAGATCGCGCGGCGTGGGGCGGCGGGATTCCTCTGCTGCTGGTACCGGGTTCCGTGCCATGACTGTCCTTCCTGCCCGGGATTATCCGGCGGTTTGCCGCAGGACACGCGGCGGGCGCCGCGGAATGATGGTGAAGCAGTGCCGGTCAGTCCGTGCCGGAGCGCCTGACAGATTCCCACAGGGCGTCCACCCACGGGACATCTATGGCACTTCCGGCAGCTGCGCCGGCCGATGCATCCGGGAGGGTGTCTGCTGTAACGTCGCTGCCAAACACCCAGTAACTGGTCTCACCAGGCATAACCATGTTAATGCGGTCGCGGGCCTGCTGCTTGACGTAGTTGGGATCCTGCCACCGCGAAATCTGCTGGTTGAGCTCCGCCTGCTCCGCCTGCTTACTGGCAATGTCGGCATTCAGGGCGGATATTTCAGCGCGCTTATCGAGGTAAATCTTGACGGTGGGTGCCAGCATGACGGTGATGGCGATCATCACGACGGCCAGTGCCAGCATCCTGCCGGAGAACGCTTTCGCAGGAACCGGGTCCTGGTCCTCAGGGGGCGGCGCAGTGTCTGTGACCGACGCTTCCTGTTTCTTGGAGCCGCCGTTCCGGGATTCGCTTTCCTGCGCTGTACCGTCCCGGCCCACCCTCTCCCCGGCTCCCGATATCCGGGAATCTGCCGCGGTACCATCGGTCTTCCCGGCAGCACCCCGCGCACCAGCACCAAAATCAGCGCGGATAACATCAGCACCTTGGTCTGCGCCCTCTTCGGCATCAGGTGCCCGGGCCGCTTGGGAAACCCTGGGAACGTTGGGACGGCGGGTAGCCATGACACTCCTGTAACGTGGTCCAGCCGGCGGCCGGGATGTCGATCCAACAACAAGACCGGCAGCCATGGTCATTCCACCATAGCTACCGGCCTGTCGATTGAGCCGGTATTAGCCCTTGAAACGCGGGAATGCGCTGCGGCCTGCGTAGCGGGCGGCATCATCGAGTTCTTCTTCGATGCGCAGCAGCTGGTTGTACTTGGCTACGCGCTCGGAGCGGGCCGGAGCGCCGGTCTTGATCTGCCCGGCGTTGGTTGCCACCGAGATGTCAGCGATGGTAGTGTCCTCGGTCTCGCCGGAGCGGTGTGAGGTGATGGTGGTGTAACCAGCGCGCTGCGCCAGGCTGACAGCGTCAAGCGTCTCGGTCAGGGAACCGATCTGGTTGACCTTCACCAGCAACGAGTTGGCGGTCTTGGTGTCGAGGCCCTGCTGCAGGCGGACCGGGTTGGTGACGAAGAGGTCGTCGCCTACCAGCTGCACCTTGTCACCGATGGTGTCCGTGAGGGTCTTCCAGCCGTCCCAGTCGTTCTCATCCAGCGGGTCCTCGATGGAGACCAGCGGGTAGTCTGCAACCAGCTCGGCGTAGTAGGCGCTCATGTCATTCGCGCTCAGTGCCTTACCTTCAAACTGGTAGGCGCCATCCTTGAAGAACTCGGAGGAGGCAACGTCCAAGGCAAGGGCGATGTCCGCGCCCGGGGTGTAGCCGGCATTCTTGATGGCTTCCTGGATCAGGTCCAGGGCGGCACGGTTGGACGGCAGGTTCGGAGCGAAGCCACCCTCGTCACCCAGGCCGGTGGACAGGCCCTTGGCCTGCAGCACTGCCTTGAGGGCGTGGTACACCTCAACACCCCAGCGAAGGCCCTCGGAGAAGGTTTCGGCGCCGATCGGGACAACCATGAATTCCTGGATGTCGACGTCGGAATCGGCGTGCGAGCCGCCGTTGAGGATGTTCATCAGCGGAACGGGCAGTACATGGGCGTTAGGGCCGCCGAGGTACTTGTAGAGCGGCAGGTCCGCCGAGGCGGCAGCGGCGTTGGCCACCGCAAGCGAAACACCCAAGATGGCGTTGGCGCCGAGCTTGCTCTTGTTCGGCGTGCCGTCGAGGTCGATCATGGCCTGGTCGATGCTGCGCTGGTCCGTTGCGTCGAATCCGGACAGGGCGGGGGCAATCTGGTCGATGACAGCGTCAACGGCCTTCTGTACGCCCTTGCCCAGGTAGCGTCCCTTGTCTCCATCGCGGAGTTCAACGGCTTCGTGCTCACCGGTGGAAGCGCCCGAAGGAACAGCCGCACGGCCGATCTGGCCATCGGAAAGCAGTACTTCAACTTCTACGGTCGGGTTGCCGCGGGAATCGAGGATCTCGCGGGCGTGGATGGCATCGATAAGCGCCATGAATTTGCTCCTTATGGTGGAAGCGATCTACTGGGAAACTTGGGAGAGGTGGACCACCTCGTCAGGGACTAGCCTAGTCCAGAGTGTCCAGCGTTACGGCAAAACTAATCTAGACTGCCCAGCGTTACACGCCTGATGGCGGCGCGCAGGGCACGCTCTGCATCGAGACCTTTACTACGCGCGGAAGCGACGACGGCGAGCAGGTAGTCACCCAGTTCTTCTTCCGTATCTGCGGTGGGCACCTCGGCCAGGTCCATCGGGGCCCCGGACCGCTCCGCGCGGTCCAGAGTCTTCTGTGCTTTCGACAGTGCCGGCAGTGACTCAGGGATTCCTTCGAAAGCGCTAGCGCGCCCGGGCATCTCTTCCCTCTTGACGGCGTCCCATTTGAGTTCGATCTCCTGGACCGTGGCCGGGAAGGAATCCTGAAGGGTTCCGTCCGAGCGGAACACGTGCGGATTGCGCCGGACCATCTTCGCCGTCAGCGCCCGGGCCACGTCCGCGAGATCGAATGCACCGCGCTCCTCGGCGAGCCGCGCGTGGAGGACCACCTGCAGCAGCACATCGCCCAATTCACCGCGCAATTCGGTATCAGGGCCGCCGGTTTCGATGGTCTCGGCTGTTTCGTAGGCTTCCTCGATCAGGTACTCCACCAGTGAAGCGTGGGTGAGGGCACCCATCCAGGGACAGTGTTCGCGCAAAGCTGCGATCTTTTCCACCAGGTCAGCCACGGCCCCGGAAGGGGAGGGAGCCGCGGCTGAACCGGACGTGCCAGCGAAGTCGTCAGCCAAGGCTGCCGTAAGCGTCGTTGATGTACTCCACCAGCGCCTCTTTTTCCTCCAATGGCAGGAAGGCGGCTTCGGCGGCATTCAGGGTCAGCTCGAGCAGATCATCAAGATCGTAGTCGAAGGTCTCTACCAGGAGTTCGAACTCGTCAGTAAGGGTGACGCCGCTCATCAGCCGGTTGTCCGTGTTGATAGTGACGTTGAAACCCAGCTGGTAGAGCATATCCACCGGGTGGCTGTCGATTCCTTCACCAAACCCGGCAATGGCTCCCGTTTGCAGGTTTGAGGACGGGCAGATTTCCAGTGCGATGCCGCGGTCGCGGATCCAGCTGGACAGGTCTCCGAGGGTCACCAGGCCGATGTCCTCTTCGTCGTGGCCGCGGTCTGCCGCCTCATCATCATCGTCGCCGAATTCCACCAGGATGTCCTCGGCAATCCGGACACCATGGCCCAAGCGGAGGGCGCGTCCGTCAACCAGAGCGGACTGGATGCTTTCGAGTCCGGCGGCCTCGCCTGCGTGGACGGTGGCCGGGAAGTTGTTCTGGGCAAGGTAGGTGAACGCGTCACGGAACCGGGAGGGCAGGAATCCGTCCTCGGCGCCGGCGATGTCGAAGCCAACCGCTCCCCTGTTGCGGTGCCGGACAGCAAGTTCGGCGATCTCCTGGCCGCGGTCGGCATGGCGCATGGCGGTGATGAGCTGGCCCACCTGGATCTCGCGCCCGGTTTCGGCTACGGAGTCGGTGCCGGCCTCAAGCCCCGCCTGCACCGCCTCGACTGCTTCGTCGAGGGTGAGGCCCTGCTGGAGGTGCTGTTCGGGGGCCCAACGCACCTCACCGTACACAACGCCGTCGTCTGCCAGGTCCTCCACGAACTCCTTGGCCACACGGAAGAGACCTTCTTTGGTCTGCATCACGGCGACTGTGTGGTCGAAGGTCTCCAGGTAGCGGACCAGAGACCCTGAGTTTGCGGACTCACGGAACCACTCACCCAGCGCAACAGGGTCAGTGGAGGGCAGCTGGTGTCCTATTGCCTCCGCCAGCTCAATGATGGTTGCGGGGCGCAGCCCACCGTCCAGGTGGTCGTGCAGGGAAACCTTCGGAAGGCTCTTCAAATCGAAATCGATGGCAGGGGCAGTGTCAGCTATTGGCTCAGTCACGTTCCAACCTTAGGGTTGGCGGGCAACTAACGCCAGCCGCTACTTGGCGCCAGGCTTCGGTTCCGTTGTTGCGGCGGCTAAAAGGGTTGGCGACGCGACGGTGGGCTGGGCGGAGGCGTGACCGCCGTCGAGCCATTCGTCCACCACCTCGGCGTCCTTCCGGGCAAGATGCTTGTGCCACCAGCGCAGGGAGTGATCCAGGGCGATTCCCAGCACAATAGCGAAAACGACGGCGATCCCGGCACTGAGGAGCGGGTTGTGGTGCAGCCAGGGGAAGGAACTGGCCAGCAGGCCGATTCCTATCGAGTACCCCACCCAGGTGATGCAGGCAAAGGCGTCCAGCAGGAAAAACCGCCGGTGGGAGAACCCGGTGCTGCCTGCCACGTAGTTGACCGCCACACGGCCCCAGGGAATGTAGCGTGCCGTAAAGATGAGGACTGCACCGCGTTTGTCCAGTTCATACCGTGCCCAGCCGAGCACTTTGCGGACCTTTGCCCGGCGCATCCATTTCCAGCGTTCCAGCCCTATCTTGCGGCCGAGCATAAAGGCCATGTTGTCGCCCGCGATGGCGCCAATCAGTGCAGTTGTTCCAAGGATCCACAGGTTGGGCTCGCCGCTGACCCGGGCGAACGCCGCGAGGGCAACGATGAGGGTCTCGCTGGGTACCACCATGGCAAAGCCGTCAACAAAGAAAAACAGCAGGAGGATGGGATATATCCACCATTGTCCTGCTGCATGGAGCACTGCCTCATTGATAAACTCCACGCGGTCTCGCTCCTAGCGAAAAGTGATGCTGCCATAGGTACTTAACGGGATACTCAGTGTCCCACGGCCGGGGCGTCGTTCGCTACGCTCCGGCCGCGGGATACTGCCTCTAAAGCTATCGGCTCAGGGTCGTGAAACCGTCGGCCCGGAGGCTGATTTACAGGGCTGAGGGATCCTCCCAGGGGTGGACACGCGGGTGGATTGCCGCCTGGAAACCAGGGTCGGCTCAGGGTCGCATCAGGGTCCGAATCAGGGTCCCGTATCTCGGATGCGGTCCACCACCGGATCCTTCCCTCGAATCTTGTTGATCACAATGTCTACGACGATGCCCAGCGCCACTGCACAGATGATGGCAACGACCGCAGCCACCAGGTGGTTGTCCTTGAACCAGTTGCCAAAGAACAAGCCGATGGAAACGGAATAGGCTGCCCACAGCACCGCCGAAAGCAGCGTCAGGAAAACAAACCGCAGGTGTGTGAAGCCGGTGGCGCCCGCCGTGAGGTTCACGGCTACGCGGCCGATGGGAATGAACCGGGCCACCATAATCAGGGAGGCGGGCCGCTTGCGCAGCTCTCCCCCCGCCCAGCGAAATGCCGTCTGCATCCGGGGCCCGCGCATCCAGCGCCACCGCTTGGTACCGACTCTCCGCCCCAGCAGGTAGGCGATGTTGTCGCCGCTGAAAGCCCCCACCGCTGCCACGAGCATCAGCAGGCCGGCGTTGGGCTGGCCGGCGCTGGCTGCTACGGCGGCCAAGCCCACCACTACGGATTCACTGGGAACAGGAGGGAAGAAGCCGTCGATGATGCAGCAGGCCAGGACCAGCAGAAGAACCCATGGCTGCGATGCTCCTGCGAGGATGAAGTCGTTGACGGCCTGCACTGGAGTCAGGCGATCCGGTCGATGATGAGCTGCTGGGCAGGCCTGGCACCCTCCGGGGCGATAATAACGGCGTTCTCCAGGGCTTGCCGGGCACGGCCGAACCGTTCAGGTGTATCCGTCAGCAAGGTCATGAGGGGCTCACCCGCGCGCACAACCGCGCCCGGTTTCACGTGCATCCGCACTCCTGCGCCGGCCTGGACAGCGTCTTCCTTCCGTGCCCGCCCTGCACCGAGGCGCCAGGCCGCGACGCCCACGGCCAAGGCGTCGAGTTCAACCAGGACCCCGTCAGCCGGTGCATAGATGGTTTCTGATTCCCGTGCCACCAGCAGTGCGGCCCGCGGATCGCCGCCCTGGGCTTCGATCATTCGGTTCCAGACGTCCATCGCCCGGCCGTCCTTCAGTGCCGCGGCAGGATCCGCGTCAGGCACTCCAGCGCAGGCCAGCATCTCCTCGGCCAGCCGGACGGTCAGTTCGACGACGTCTTCCGGACCGCCGCCGGCAAGTACCTCCACCGATTCCTCGACTTCGATGGCGTTCCCGGCCGTCAGGCCCAGCGGCGTATTCATGTTGGTGAGCAACGCAACGGTGTTCACGCCGGCATCCTTGCCCAGCTCCACCATGGTCCGCGCGAGTTCGCGGGCCATGGCTTCATCCTTCATAAACGCGCCGGAGCCCACCTTCACGTCCAGGACCAGTGAGCCGGTTCCCTCGGCGATTTTCTTGCTCATGATGGAGGAGGCAATTAACGGGATGGCTTCCACCGTTCCGGTCACGTCCCTGAGGGCATACAACTTCTTGTCCGCCGGGGCCAAACCGGCACCGGCAGCACAGATCACGGCGCCCACGTCCTGGAGCTGGGCCAGCATCTCGTCGTTGCTCAGGGACGCCCGCCAGCCCGGAATGGACTCCAGTTTGTCCAGGGTCCCGCCGGTGTGCCCCAGGCCGCGGCCTGAGAGCTGGGGAACAGCCACGCCAAAAACGGCAACCAGCGGCGCCAGCGGCAGCGTGATCTTATCCCCCACACCCCCGGTGCTGTGTTTGTCGCTGGTGGCTTTGACGCCGCCGTCGGGCCTGCGAAGGCTGGAGAAGTCCATCCGCTCGCCCGACGCAATCATCGCCTTGGTCCAGCGCGCAATCTCGTTGCGGTCCATACCGTTGAGCAGAATGGCCATGTTGAGGGCCGCCATCTGCTCGTCCGCGATCGCACCGCGCGTATAGGCATCGATAGTCCAGTCGATCTGGTCCGGGCTCAGAGTACCCTTGTCCCGCTTGATGCGGATGATATCGACGGCGTCAAAGGCCTCGTGGCCAGTCTTGCTTGATGATGCGCGGGCTGCGCTGTTGTCAGTCACCGGGGATCCTCCAGGTGTTCGGGACCGAAGGCGTCAGGTAGCACCTGGTCCATGCTCTTAATGCCTTGGGTGGTCATAAGCTCCATGTTGGGAGCCCGGAATTCGTACAGGAGTTGACGGCAGCGGCCGCACGGCATCAGGACGTTGCCGGCCCCATCCACGCAGTAGAAGGCCCGGAGCCGGCCACCCCCGCTCATGTGCAGGTTGCCTACCAGCGCACATTCGGCGCACAGCGTCAGGCCATAGCTGGCATTCTCCACGTTGCAGCCACTGACAATCCTGCCGTCAGTGGTCAGGGCTGCAGCCCCTACCGGGAACTTCGAATACGGGGCGTAGGCATACTCCATGGCGCTTTTAGCCGCAGCCTCCAGCGCCGCCCAGTCAACGGCGGTGGTCGAGTCGCCTTCCGCGACCGCACCGGAGACATGCTCTGCATGCTCGCTCGAGCCTGTCGAGACCTGGTTCCCCATGGCCGTCAACCCTTCACATAGGGAATACCGCTGGCCGCGGGTCCCCTGGATCTGCCCACCAGCCCGGCCACGGCCAGTACCGTGACCAGGTACGGCAGCATGGCCATGAACTGGCTGGGTACGGGAGTTCCAATGATGGTGACGATGCTTTGCAGGTTGTCTGCGAAACCGAACAGCAAGGCCGCAAAAAACGCACCGATGGGGTTCCAGCGGCCGAAGATCAGGGCTGCCAGGGCAATGAAGCCACGGCCACCGGAGATTTCCTTGGTGAAGCTGTCGATGGCCACCAGGGTGAAGAAGGAACCCCCGATGCCGGCGATGGCACCGCCAAGCGTCACGTTCCAGAACCGGGTGGCATTGACCTTGATGCCCATGGTGTCAGCAGCCTGCGGGTGCTCCCCCACTGCCCGGACCCGCAGGCCCCACCTGGTCTTGTAGAGCCCTACCCACACCACGGCCACCGCCACGTACATCAGGTATCCCACCAGGGACTGCTTGAACAGGATAGGTCCGATGATGGGGATGCTGGAAAGCACCGGGATATCGATGACACCCAGGCCCGGTGGCGAGTTGAAGCGTCCGGAGTTCTCCTGCATTACCGTGCTGAAGAGGAACCCTGTGATACCGGAAACCAGCACGTTGAGTACTACACCCACGATGATCTGGTTGACCAGATATTTGATGCTGAACAGTGCCAGCACCATGGAAACGATGGCTCCGGCAATGGCCGCGGCCAGCAGTCCAACGAAGGCGTTCTGCGTGATGCTGGCAACGATGGCGGCCGTGAAGGCGCCGCCCAAAAGCTGGCCTTCGATGGCGATGTTGACCACGCCTACCCTCTCGCAGAGCACTCCGGACAGGGAGCCGAAGACCAGCGGAACTGCCAGCGTGATGCTGCCGGCGATCAGCCCGGCCAGGGAAATGCTGGGAGTGCGGGCGCCGCCGACAACCCAGACAAGGAACGCGGCCGCGAACAGGACAACGAAGACAATGACCACCCAGACCGGCGTGGACCGGTCTTTGATTTTCAGGTAGACGGAATACGCGGCGAGCCCCAGCATCAGGGCGGACAGGACGATGCCGCCGGCAAGGGCATTGATGTCCAGCGCAGGCAACTGGAAAAAATCACTGCCCGTGGAGATCCCGAACGTCGCCGTCCGGTTGGGAGCCATCAGGCCGAAAAACACCAATGCCACGATGCCCAGCGCACCCAGCAGGACGGGGGTTTTCCAGGTGACGGGCTTGGCGGACGTGGACTGAAGCTTTCCTGCCTCAGCGGCCTCTGGCCGGGGTGTTCCCGGGCCGGGCGATGTTGCTGTAGTGCTCATGCTGCACCTCCGGTGGCTGCTGCCTTCTCTGCCTGGCGGGATTCCGGACTGAATCCGGTTTTGCGCGGCTTATTGCGCTTCTTACGCGGGTTCAATCCAAAGACGGCCCGGACCAGCGGCGGAGCCGCAATGAACAGGACGATGAGCGACTGGACCACGAGCACGATATCGATAGGTGTGCCCGTCTGAATCTGCATCTGGACAGCCCCGGCGCGGAAGGCTCCAAACAGCAGGCCTGCAGCAAAGGTTCCCCACGGCGTCGAACGCCCCAGCAGTGCGACGGTGATTGCGTCGAAACCGTAGGTTGCGGCAACGCCGTCCGTGAGCACTTTCTCCGTACCCGCTACCTGGGCTACGCCGGACATGCCCGCCAGGCCGCCGGCGAGCGCCATCACCAGGATGGTGGCCCGCGGAACATTGATGCCCGCAGTCTGTGCCGCCTGCGGATTTGCCCCCACTGCGCGGAACTCGAAGCCCACGGTGGAGCGGTTCAGCAACCACCAGACCCCTACAGTGGCGGCGATGGCAAGAACAAAGCCCAGATGCAGGCGGTACTGGGAGCCCAGGATCTGCGGATACACAGCGGACGCGTCCAGGATGGGCGAGATCGGGTTGGATACGCCCGGCCGCTGGAATGCCGGAGTGCTCAACAGGTAGCGCAGGAAGTACAGCGCGATGTAGTTGAACATGATGGTGAGGATGACCTCGTGGGCGCCGGTACGTGCCTTGAGCAGGCCAACCATGCCGCCCCACACCGCGCCGCCGATGATGCCCGCCACGAGGACCAGGAGAAGGTGCAGACCGGCCGGAAGATGCAGGGCGAAACCTACCCAGGCAGCCAGGATGCCGGCCATGATGATCTGGCCCTGGGCGCCGATGTTGAACAAGCCGGCCCGGAAAGCAAGGGCAACGCCGAGGCCCGCCGTGATGAGCGGCGTGGCAATGGTCAGTGTTTCCATCAGCGGTGCGAACTGCAACGCAACGCCATTGCCTCGGGGGTTGAAGACAGCTCCCTGGAAGAGCGCTATGTAGGACCGGGTAGCGGCGTTCCAGACAGCCCCCAGGAAGTCGGTGGGCCGGGCGAACAGGTAGCTGGCAGTCGCGGCCACCCTTGCATCGGTGCTCGCGATCAGGAGTCCGCCGATGATCAGTGCCAGGAGCACTGCCAGGACGGAAACCATGCCGCTGCCCGTAAAGATTTTCCGCATGAGGCGGTCATCACCGCCGGGCAGTTGCCCGCTCTGTGCAGTGGCAGGGACGGCGGAAGGTGCCATGGCACCACCGGCAGTGTCTACGGAAACGACGGCGGCCGTTTCTTCCGCTGTCGCACCGGTGTCCTGCGTTGTACCTGCATCGTCTGCAGCATCCTGGCGTTTCTCAGGCATGGTCGCCTCCTTCGGCGCTGGCGGTGGAGGTGGAGCTGCCCGATGGGGCAGCTCCGGACGGCGGGTTGGAGTGGACAGCGCCGGGGTGGACAGCGTGGGTGTGTGCCGCTTTGGCGTGGGCGGCGTCCTCGGGCCCGATGCCGGCCATCATCAGGCCCAGCACGTCGCGGCCGGTGCCGGCAGGAACAATCCCCACCAGCCTGCCTTTGTACAGCACGGCAATCCGGTCCGCCAACTCCATCACCTCGTCGAGCTCGGTAGAGATGATCATGACGGGTGTTCCCTGGTCACGCTCGGCAACGATGCGCCGGTGCAGGAACTCGATGGAGCCTACGTCCACGCCACGGGTGGGTTGGGAAGCAATAAAGAGTCGCAGGGGCCGCGACAGTTCACGGGCCATGACCAGCTTCTGCTGGTTACCACCGGACAGCGTGCCGGCCGCCGCTCCTGCCGAAGGGGTCCGGACATCGAACTCCTCGATGCGGGACTTGGCGTTCTCCAGTACCTTAACCGGGCTCATGCTGATGCCTTTGGCGAACGGAGCCTGGTCGTAGAGGTCAAGGACCAGGTTCTCGGCTACCGAAAAAGTCCCTACCAGCCCGTCCACCTTGCGGTCCTCCGGCACGAAGCCAACCCCGGCGCGAAGCACTTCCTTGACCGAGCAGCCCAGAAGTTCCTTGCCGTCCAGCGTGACAGAGCCGGTAACCCGGTCCTGCAGGCCCAGGATGGCTTCCGTGAGCTCGGTCTGGCCGTTCCCCTGGACACCGGCGATGGCCAGGATCTCACCCCTGGCGATGTCGAAACTGATGCCGTCCACCGTGTGGGTTCCGTTGGGGGCGATGACTGTGAGGTCGCGGACCTGAAACGTGGTTTCTTGCGGCTTTGCCGGGGCCTTGTCCAGGGTGAGGTTCACGGCGCGGCCCACCATCATTGACGCGAGCTCGGTGGTAGCTGCCGACGGATCAGCCGTACCCACCACCTTGCCGCGGCGGATCACCGTGATGGTGTCCGAGACCGCTTTCACCTCACGGAGCTTGTGCGAGATGAAAACGATGGAGGTGCCGTTGGATTTGAGCTGGCGCATGATGTCCAGCAGTTCGTCGGTTTCCTGAGGCGTCAGCACAGCCGTCGGCTCATCAAGGATCAGCACCTTGGCGTTGCGGACCAGCGCCTTGATGATTTCAACACGCTGCTGGACGCCCACGGGGAGGTTTTCCACCAGAGCGTCCGGATCGACGTCGAAGCCGTACTTGTTGGAAATTTCCCGGATCTTGCGCCGGGTGTCTTCCAGGTTAAGGAAGCCGCCGGCCTTGGTGGATTCGGCACCGAGTGCCACGTTCTCCGCGACGGTGAAGACGGGGACCAGCATAAAGTGCTGGTGGACCATTCCGATTCCGGCCGCCATGGCGTCACCGGGACCCCGGAAGGAAACCGGGGCCTCGTCAATGAGGATCTGCCCCTCCGTGGGCTCATACAGCCCGTACAGCACATTCATCAGGGTGGATTTGCCGGCCCCGTTCTCGCCCAGCAGACAGTGGATCTGTCCGGGTTCAACCACCACGTCTATGTGATCGTTGGCGAGCAGGGAACCGAAGCGTTTGGTGATCCCTCTGAGTTCAAGTTTCACAACTCTGACCATTCTCGAAGCGTCCGTGACCCGGACAGGATATGCGGCTGCAGCACCAGCCTAGTGGACTTGTTCCCAACGAAAAGCGCCACCGCCCGGTCGGTCAGTGACCAACCGGGGGTGGCGCCTGGCGTTGCTGGTCAGCCTTTAGGGCTGGCGGCTGACTCGACGGTCAGCTTGCCGTCGATGATGTCCTTTTTGATCTGCTCGAGTTCGGTCTTCAGTTCGGCGGGAACCTGGGACTCAAGGTCATGGAACGGGGCCAGGCTGACGCCGTCGTTCTCCAGCGTGCCAACGTACGGCTCGTTGTTGAAGCTGCCTTCCACGTCTTCCTTCACGACGTTCTCCACGGCGTCGCCCATCTGCTTCATCACGGATGAAAGCATGATGTCCTTGTACTCGGGAGCCGTCAGGAAGCCATCGGAGTCAACCCAGATGAGCTTGACGTCCTTACCGGCCGCCTTGGCTTCCAGGAGGGCTGCCCCTGCGCCGCGGCCCACCGGACCGGCAACCGGCATCACAATGTCAGCGCCCTGGTCCAGCAGGTTCTGGGTGAGCTGCTTGCCGACGTCCTGCTTCTCGAAGTCGCCTGTGAAGCTTCCGTCCTGGGATTCCTTGTTCCAGCCAAGGAGCTTGACGTCCTTGCCCTTCTGTTCGTTGTAGTACTTCACGCCGTCGGCGTAGCCATCCATGAAGATGGTGACCGTGGGGATTTTGATGCCGCCAAAGGTGGCCACGGTGCCGGTCTTGGTGGTGCCGGCTGCCAGGTAGCCGGCCATGAACGCTGCCTGCGCGGTGTCATAGATGATGGGCTTGACGTTCTCGATGGGCGTCTCGTACGTGTAATCGACGATGGCGAAGTGGCTGTCCGGGTTGGCCTCTGCCTGGGTCTTGGTGGCGTCGCCGAGGAGGAAGCCCACGGTTACCGTCAGGTTGCAGCCGGCGGTGACCATGGCTCGCAGGTTGGGCTCGAAGTCGTTGTTGGTCTTCGATTCGACCTGGTTGATCTTGATGCCCAGGTCCGCCTCAGCCTTCTTCAGGCCTTCGTAGGAGGACTGGTTGAAGGACTGGTCGTCGAACCCACCGGAGTCGGAGACGATGCAGCCGGTGTAGTCGCTGGCGGCCTCGGTAGGCCCGCCTGTCTCCGGGGCTGCGCCACAGCCCGTGAGCAGGAGTGCCGTAGCACCTACGGTGGCCATTCCGGCCGTTGAACCGCGTTTGAGGGTGGCACGCAGTGATGTCTTCAATTTTCCTCCATGATGAAGAGAGTGGCGCTACGACCTGAATTCAATGAGTGTCCGTTTCTGCACTGAAATTCTGTTTTCACTGAGGCTTCGCAGCACTGCGCCGAGGCGCACTGATGAATGCCACTGTAGTGCGCTGCGCCACGTGGCCTATCACACATTGCCGGGAATCCGCAGATTGATGAGAATTTGTTACCAAGCAGTAGGGCGCAGGCCGGTGGCCCGCGCCCTAAGGCTTAGAGGCGCACAAGCATCTTGCCCGTGTTAGCGCCGTCGAGGAGATCCATGAAAGCCTGCGGTGCGTTCTCGAGGCCGTCCACAATGGTTTCGTCGTAACGGACCGTCCCGTCCGCCAACCAACCGGCCATCCGCTCGGCGAATTCGGCGCGATGCTGGCGCTGTCCGCCCACCAGGAAGCCACGCAGCGTCAGTTGCTTACCGATCGCAAGTGCCAGGTTCCGCGGCCCCGGAGCGGGTTCCGTTGAGTTGTACTGCGAGATGGCTCCGCACATTGCTACCCGGCCGCCGACGTTCAGTGTGCTCAACGCGGCCTCGAGGTGGTCCCCGCCGACGTTATCGAAGTAGACATCAATGCCACCCTCGCCGGCGGCAGCTTTGAGCTGCTCCCGCACCGGCGCCTCCCGGTAGTTGAACGCCGCATCGAAGCCCAGCTCCAGGATCCTGGCAAGCTTTTCCGGAGTCCCCGCACTGCCGATCACCTTGGACGCGCCCATGGCTTTGGCAATCTGGCCAACCAGCGAACCGACTGCCCCCGCAGCGCCTGAAACGAACACGGCGTCGCCGGGTTTGAATTCGGCTACCTTAAGCAGGCCGGCGTAGGCCGTCAGGCCGGTCATGCCCAGCGCTCCAAGGAACGCCGATGCCGGGGCCAGGTCAGTCCTCGCCACGGTGGTGCTGCCGGCGTCCAGGACCGCATACTCCCGCCAGCCCAGGGCATGAACGACGGCGTCACCCACCTTGCGTTCCTCGGACCGGGACGCGATCACCTCACCCACAGCACCGCCGTCGAGCGCCGTATTCAGTGCGAACGGGGCCGAGTAGGACTTGACGTCGTTCATGCGGCCCCGCATGTAGGGGTCAACCGACATATAAAGGTTGCGGACCAGGATCTGGCCCTCCTCCAGCGCGGGAACCGGCGATTGCGCCAGCGTGAAGTTCTCCGGAACGGGACGGCCTACCGGACGTGAGGCGAGCCGGATTTCACGGGACGTGGCGGGCAACCCTGGTTTGGCGCTCATGCCGCGAATTCCAGGATCTTGATGTTAACAGTGATGTTGCCGCGGGTGGCGTTGGAGTACGGGCAGACCGCGTGCGCCTTGGCAACAAGAACCTCGGCCGTAGGAAGGTCCAGTTCGGGCAGGGCAATTTCCAGTTCGACTGCCAGGCCAAAGCCGTCACCACCGTCCAGGGCGCCGAGGTGGACACGTGCGGCCACGGCAGAGTCTGTCAGGTCCGCCTTCGCCTGTCGCCCTACCAGCCGGAGGGCTGAGTGGAAGCAGGCGGCGTACCCTGCGGCAAACAGCTGTTCCGGGTTGGTCCCATCGCCGTTCCCGCCGAGTTCAACTGGGCTGGCCAGCGCAACATCAAGTTTGCCGTCGCTGCTGCGGGCATTGCCGTCCCGGCCTTCGCCGGAAGCAAGGGCGTGGGCAGTGTAAAGAGTCTTCAAAGGAAAGTCCGTCCTGTAGGGATATGTGGAAGCGGCACTGCGGGGTTTGCAGGCCTAGCGTGAATGGTGCAGGGCGGCAGTGAGCCGTTCCAGGGTGCTGTGCAGCTGATCCAGTTCGGCGGCGGACAGCCCTGCTGCCTCCGCGAGGCGTTGGGGAATTCCGCCGGCTTTGCTGCTGAGGGCCTGGCCAACAGTAGTGAGGTGGATGGCCACGCGGCGTTCGTCCTCTCCGGACCTCCGCCGTTCCACCAAACCCAGGGCCTCGAGGCGTTTGAGCAAGGGTGACAGCGTGCCCGAGTCCAGGCCCAGTTCTTCACCCAGTTCCTTGACGCCCCGCGGCTGGTCCTCCCACAGAACCAGCATCACCAGGTACTGCGGGTAGGTAAGCCCCAGATCCTCCAGAAGCGGACGGTACAGGGCGGTTGCTGCACGGGATGCCGAATAAAGGGCAAAACAAACCTGGCGGTCCAGGCGGGGAGCTTCGGTCATGTCAAGAACACTAACGCGCAATTCAATTGTGCACAACTCAGTATGGGAGAAGTGTGCGGGGCAGGAAGTTCCCTCTGTCGTTGCTAGAGGTCGCGGATGGTGCGCAAGGCTGCGGCTGTGAGGACCTGGATGCCGTAGCCCAACGCGCGCTCGTCCACAACGTAGTCGCCACGGTGGAGGTCGAATTCCTCACCGCCGGGAGTCATGGTTCCCAGACGCATCATGGCACCGGGGCGTTCTGCCAGGAACCAGGCAAAGTCTTCGCCACCCATGGACTGCGGTGTGAGCACCACAGCCCCTTCTCCCAGTTCTGCACGTGCGGCGGCTTCGATGAGCGCGGTTTCGTGCTCGGAATTGACCACCGGAGGCACTCCCCTGGTGTGCTCCAGGCGCACTTCCACGCCATACGGCGCTGCGACCTGTTGTACAACTTCGTCCAAAAGTTCGCCGGCGGAATGCCAGGCATCGCGGTCAAGGCAGCGCATGGTGCCGGCCATGTAGCCAGTCCCGGGGATGGCGTTGGGCGCGGAGCCCGCAGATATCTGTCCCCAGACCACTGAGACACCGCTGCGTACATCAACGCGGCGGGACAGGACTGCCGGTACATTGACGGCGATCTGGGCCAGGGCGAACACCAGGTCCTCGGTCAGGTGGGGACGCGAGGTGTGGCCACCACGGCCGCTGAGTTCAATTTTGATAGTGTCCGACGCGGAAGTGATGGCACCAATACGCGTACCGATCCGCCCAACGTTGATCCTGGGATCACAATGCAGCGCCAGGATGCGCGGCACACCTTCCAGCACTCCCTGTTCGATGCAACTCAAGGCTCCGCCGGGCATGGTTTCCTCGGCGGGCTGGAAAATGATCCGGACACGGCCACGCAGCGGGGCTTCCAAATTTATGCGCTGCAGCACCAAGGCCACGCCCAGCATGGTAGCGGTGTGAATGTCATGGCCGCAGGCATGTGTGACGCCGTGGTTTCGGGAGGCGAAAGGCAGCCCGGTCTCTTCAATGATGGGGAGGGCGTCAATGTCGCCGCGGAGTGCCGTGGCGATAGGGCCTTGGCCGATGTCGACTGTAACGCCCGTGCCTTCAAGCCGGCGCGGCTTCAGGCCGGCGGCCGCGAGCCGTGCCACCAGCCTGTCAGTGGTGCGGAATTCCTTAAAGGACAGTTCAGGATGTGCGTGCAGATCCCGGCGGAAATCGATCAACTCGGACAGCAGTGGTTCCAGCCACGGGCCCACCAGGACGGTGGGTTCGGCTTCGGTAGTGTAATTGCGCACTAAGACACTCTAGCGAGCCGCCCGCCAATAGCGGCATCACCCGTGGTGCGTTACGGCGCGCTAGCCGGTTTTGCGGCCAGGCGGACCCGAGCTGGAACCTAACGATCCGACCTAAAGGACGTCAGTGTCGCCGCTGGCCTTAAGCGCTGCCACAGCCGCCTTCACGCGCTGCGAGTTTGCCATGGTGGTGACCAGAAGGGCATCGGGCGTATCCACGATGACTACGTCCTCGATGCCGATCAGCGCGATCACGCGCTTCGTGTCCGAAACCACCACGCCACTGGAGTTCTCGGTGAAGACGCGCGCGCCCACACCAAGGACCGTGACGTCGTCGACCTCGCGGGCACTGTTGAGGCGGCCCACCGAAGCAAAATCCCCGACGTCGTCCCAACTGAACGTGCCCGGCACCACGGCTACATCACCGGCGGCGGCAGCGGGTTCGGCGACGGCGTAATCGATCGCGATCTTGGGCAGCTCCGGCCAGACCCTGGCGGTTACTTCGTCCCGCGCCGGAGTGTCCCAGGCCTGGGCAATTTCCTGCAATCCGGAGAACAGCTCAGGCTGGTTAGCTTCAAGGTGCTTAAGCATGAGGGCCACCGGGGCTACGAACATGCCGGCATTCCAGACGTATTCGCCGCTTTCGACGTACTGGCGGGCCACGTCCTCATCGGGCTTCTCAACGAATTCGACAACCGCCTGCGCGCTGGGCGCCGAAGGCACGCTCAGGTTTACTCCCGAGCGGATGTACCCGAACCCGGTTGACGGGTGTGTGGGCATAATGCCGATGGTGACGATCTTGCCGGTGGCTGCGGTATGGATTGCTTCCCGCACAGCTTCCTGGAAAAGTCCGTCAGGGCTGATGACGTGGTCTGCAGCGAACGAACCCATGATGGTATCCGGATCGCGTTGGTGAAGGATGGCGGCGGCAAGCCCAATGGCGGCCCCGGAGTCCTTGGGTTCGCTCTCCAGCACCAGATCGGCGTCGTTAACCTCTGGAAGCTGCCTGCAGACCGCGTCACGGTGGGCGGTGCCGGTGACAACCAGCATGCGGCTGCCAGCCAGGGGTTCAAGCCGATCATAGGTAGCCCGAAGCAGCGTACTGCCGGAGCCCGTCAGGTCGTGAAGGAATTTGGGAGCCGCTGCACGCGAAAGTGGCCAGAGTCGGGTTCCCACGCCGCCCGCCGGAATAACCGCTATAAAGCGGTCCAACGGTGATGGCTGGCCTGTCGTGTTGTCTGTAGTCATCAAGGCATACTCTAGCCGACTCCCTGCTACGCCCCGGAAGTGAAGCTGCGCTCAGCCCATACCTCCTCACTGCCCGGCCACCAAATGTGTCTTTAGTCTCAAACCGCCGAAAAACCGGCCGCCAGCCAGTGACCAAGGGGTTCCTAAATTGAATAAGCTGTGAGCGAAGCCTAGATTTAGGCTTGAGCTACGAGTGCTCTCGCAGCAGGCGTTTCCCCGCGTGGATCCCATGCCAGCGCCGCTGTGTTGCAGGGAGGTTTATTCAGTGCCGACGAAACCAGCTGGCACCTTGTACCGCGGCCGTGAAGGCATGTGGTCCTGGGTTGGACACCGGATTACGGGTGTCGTGATCTTTTTCTTCTTGTTGGTCCATGTGCTGGACACATCATTGGTCCGGGTTTCCCCGGAGGCCTACAACGCCGTGATCGGCACCTACCAGAACCCGCTGATGGCGCTGGGTGAAACCGGCCTTGTCGCCGCAATCGTCTTCCATGCGTTCAACGGCCTGCGGATCATCGCGGTGGATTTCTGGAAGCAGGGCGCCAAGTACCAGCGCCAGATGCTTTGGGTTGTCCTTGGACTCTGGGTCGTCACCATCGCGGCGTTCGCGATCCGCCACCTGTCCCTCGCTTTCGGAGGTCACTAAGCCATGACTGCAACGATTCCCAACCCACGCAGCGCCCACGGCGGCAGTGCACACAACAAAAACGGACGGATCGATCCGCAGTACCGCCGGACCGGCGCCTCGAGGGGCAACTTTGAGATGTTTGCCTGGTTGTTCATGAGGCTCTCCGGCGTTGTACTGGTTGTCCTCATCTTCGGCCACCTGTTCGTCAACCTCCTGGTAGGCGAAGGTATCCATGCCATCAACTTTGGTTTTGTTGCCGGGAAGTGGGCGGATCCGTTCTGGCAGATCTGGGACCTCGCCATGCTGTGGCTGGCCATGCTGCACGGCACCAACGGCGTCCGCACGATCATCAACGACTACGCCGAAAAGGACGCCACGCGCATGTGGCTCAAGACCGTCCTTTACGCGGCCACCATCGTCATCGTGGTTCTTGGCACCCTGGTCATCTTCACCTTCGACCCCTGCCCCGTGGTGAATGGCGTGCCACTGCCGGGCGGCTTCTGCCCAGCCTAGGCTCGGGCCCCGCTGTCTCCATGCAGCGATTATCCGGGGAGTATTTTGCGGTGCCGGCAACGCCGGCCCGTGGTTTTATAGCGAATTTTGAGAGAAAGAGCGTCTGGTATGCAGGTCCATAAGTACGACGTCGTGATCGTTGGTGCCGGTGGCGCTGGCATGCGCGCAGCGATTGAATCCGGTCAGCGGGCACGAACAGCAGTACTGACCAAGCTTTACCCCACTCGCTCGCACACCGGTGCGGCACAGGGTGGCATGTGCGCGGCACTGGCCAACGTCGAGGAAGACAACTGGGAGTGGCACACTTTTGACACCGTCAAGGGCGGTGACTACCTGGTGGACCAGGACGCAGCTGAAGTCATGGCACGCGAGGCCATCGACGCCGTACTGGACCTGGAAAAAATGGGCCTGCCGTTCAACCGCACCCCGGAGGGACGCATCGACCAGCGGCGCTTCGGCGGCCACACCCGTGACCACGGCAAGGCTCCGGTCCGCCGCGCCTGCTACGCCGCCGACCGCACCGGCCACATGATCCTGCAGACCCTGTACCAGAACTGCGTCAAGCACAACGTCGAGTTTTACAACGAGTACTACGTCCTTGACCTGTTGACGGTTGAGGAAGACGCTGTACGCGAGGACGGCACCCCGTACAAGCAGAAGCGGGTTGCCGGCGTCGTGTCCTACGACCTCGCTACCGGCGAGTTGCATGTCTTCCAGGCGAAGTCCGTAGTCTTCGCCTCGGGCGGAGCGGGCAAGGTCTTCAAGACCACGTCCAACGCCCACACCCTCACCGGAGACGGCATGGGCATCGCCTTCCGTCGCGGCATCCCCCTGGAAGACATGGAGTTCTTCCAGTTCCACCCGACCGGCCTTGCCGGTCTGGGCATCCTCCTGTCGGAGGCCGCCCGCGGTGAAGGTGCCATCCTCCGCAACTCAGAAGGTGAGCGCTTCATGGAGCGCTACGCCCCCACCATCAAGGACCTGGCGCCGCGTGACATCGTGGCCCGGTCCATGGCCAACGAGGTCCGGGAAGGCCGCGGTTGTGGCCCGAACAAGGATTACGTCCTCCTGGACCTGACCCACCTGGAGCCGGCGCACATCGACGCCAAACTCCCAGACATCACCGAGTTCGCCCGCACCTACCTTGGTGTTGAGCCCTACACGGAACCCGTTCCGGTGTTCCCGACGGCGCACTACGCCATGGGCGGGATCCCCACGAACATCACCACCGAGGTGCTGCAGGACAACGACACCGTGGTTCCCGGCCTTTACGCCGCCGGTGAAGTGGCCTGCGTTTCGGTGCACGGCTCCAACCGCCTTGGCACCAACTCCCTGCTGGACATCAACGTCTTCGGCAAGCGGGCCGGTATCGCCGCCGCCGAATACGCCAAAACCGCAGACTTCGTCGAGCTTCCGGAGGACCCGGAGGCTTACACGATCGAGCTGCTGAACATTGCCCGCAATGGCACCGGCACCGAGAAAGTGGCAGCGATCCGCAAGGACCTGCAGGACACCATGGATGCCAACATGCAGGTGTTCCGCACGGCGGATACGCTTAACCAGGTACTCAAGGACATCGATTCCTTCGAAGAGCGCTACCGCAACATCAGCGTCCAGGACAAGGGCAAACGCTTCAACCTTGACCTGCTCGAGGCCGTGGAACTGGGGTTCCTCCTGGAACTGGCCAAAGTCATGACCGTGGCAGCACTTCACCGTGAAGAGTCCCGTGGCGGGCACTTCCGTGAAGATTTCCCGGAACGCGACGACGAGAAATTCATGAAGCACTCCATGGCGTACAAGGACGACCACGCTCCGGCAGACGGTTCTGCAGAAGCTATCGCGGGAATCCGGTTGGCCACCAAGCCGGTGGTCTTCACACGCTACGAGCCGATGGTGAGGAAGTACTAACATGACCGCTGAACTCGCTGAGCCAGCATCCAAAATCGAACTGCCCGCCGGCGTTGGCGGTGGCGGGGAGATCCCCACGTTCAACATCACGCTGCGTGTGCGCCGGTACAACCCCGAGGTTTCCGAGGAAGCCACGTGGGAGGACTTCGAGCTCACCATGTACGGCACGGACCGTGTGCTTGACGCCCTCCACAAGATCAAGTGGGAGCACGACGGCAGCGTTTCCTTCCGCCGCTCCTGTGCCCACGGCGTCTGCGGTTCCGATGCCATGCGCATCAATGGCCGCAACCGCCTGGCCTGCAAGACGCTGCTGAAGGACCTGGACACCTCCAAGCCCATCACGGTGGAGCCCATCAAGGGCCTGCCGGTGGAGAAGGACCTCATTGTGGACATGGAGCCGTTCTTCCAGTCCTTCCGCGAAGTGATGCCGTTCCTGATCAACCGCGGGCACGCGCCCACCAGGGAGCGCCTGCAGTCCGCCGAGGACCGCGAGCGGTTCGACGACACCACCAAGTGCATTCTGTGCGCCGCGTGCACGTCGTCCTGCCCGGTGTTCTGGACCGACGGCCAGTACTTCGGCCCTGCCGCGATTGTCAACGCGCACCGGTTCATCTTCGATTCCCGTGATGACGCCGGCGACATGCGCCTGGAAATCCTGAACGACAAAGAAGGCGTGTGGCGTTGCCGCACCACCTTCAACTGCTCGGAAGCGTGCCCGCGGGGCATTCAGGTCACCCAGGCCATTGCCGAGGTCAAACAGGCAATTCTTTCCCGCAAGATTTGATTCCGTCCCGGTGACGGGAAAGCACGACGGCGCCGCCCACCAACTATGGTGCGCGGCGCCGTCGTGCTTTCCACCCTTAGGGCCGCCGAGTGGCCCTGTATTGAAAGGCATGCAATGTCCCGTTCAGTGAAAGTACAGTTCGAAGGCACCACCGGCGAGATGCTGTCCGGCATTCTGGACCAGCCCGACGGGCCGGTCAAGGGCTGGGGGGTCTTCTCGCACGGCTTCACGTTGGGCAAAGACAGCCCCGCGGCGTCACGGATCTGCAAGGCCCTCGCAGACAGCGGCGTTGGCATGCTCCGCTTCGACAACCTGGGGCTGGGCGAATCTGCCGGCACCTGGGCGGAGGGATCGTTCAGCCACAAGGTGGCAGACACAGTCCGGGCTGCAGGCTTTATGCGTGACAGCGGCAAAGCCATCTCCATCCTCGTCGGACATTCCTTTGGTGGTGCCGCCGTCCTGGCAGCCGCCCGCGAGATCCCGGAGCTTGATGCCGTCGCCACCATTGGTGCGCCGTTCTCGCCCAAGCACGTGGCTCACGTGTTCGATGCAGCACTGGACCGCATCCTCAGCGAAGGCAGCGCCGAGGTAGACCTGGGCGGCAAGCGTGTGGAGATCCGCCGGCACTTCGTCGAGGACCTGGAGAATGCGGACCTGACCGAGTGCATCAAGGGCCTGCACAGGCCACTGCTGGTGCTGCACTCCCCCACTGACAACACCGTGGGGATCGAGAATGCCAGCACGATTTTCCAGACTGCCCGGCACCCGCGGAGCTTCGTCTCACTGGAGGGCAGTGATCACCTTTTGACGGGCAAAGGGCAGGCGGCGCGGGCTGCAAGAATTATTGCTGCCTGGACAGACCAGTACCTCGACGCCGGACAGTAGCCCACTCCGGCCGGTTTTCCGTACCCTTGTGTTCTCCGGCGGCACCACCCTGGGGCACTCGTCCGGGCTGGACCCGGCGTGCCCCCCAGACGGAGGCAGGTCCGCCGGCTGCGGACGTCAGGTCGGCTTGGCGGACAGCGGCCCAGGAACCGGCTACCAGGTAGACCTGGCTGACCAGATTGAACCAAATAAGCAGGCCAATGATGATCGCGAACGGCGCCAGCACCGGGTTCCTGCCCGCCCCTGCCAGCAGCTCAGTGCTGAAGATCTGCAAGACACTGGTTCCGATGGCAGCAAGGATTGTGCCCTCCAGCAGTGCCCGCATGGCCAGCTTCAGGCCGGCCACCAGCCTGAACATTAACAAGGCAGTGACCCAGCTAAGCACCAGCGGCACGCCGATCTTGATTGAGGTAGTCAACGGTCCGGCCACAGCGTCGTCCAAGGCCAGGAAATCTGCCACCCAGCCGGCCGCGGTCCCGAAGATCAGCGATGCGCCCGAACTGACAACCACAGCCATGCCCAGCAGCACCAAGATGCCGGCGTCGCGCAGCTTCAAGACTACGGGGTTCACTGTCAGCGGTGGCAGCTGCTGGACTCCGCGCAGGCCCTCCCGTACCCGGGCCAGCCAGCCGAGCGAGGTAATCACGGTAACGACGGCGGCAATTGCGGCGGTCCAGCCCAAGCCGATGGGATCAAGCAGTTCCTGCGGGTCCACGAGCCCCTGACCGCCATTCACCTTCAGCAGCCCGGGGGCCGCCTCTGCCACGCTGGCCACGACCCGGTCCAGCAGCACCTGCTGCCCCCGAAGGAGAAGCCCCGCAATCGAGAAGCCCGTGGTCAGGAGGCCGGTGATAGAGAAGAACATGGTGAAGCCGATTCCTGCGCTCATCAGCGGTCCGCGTTGCCTGGTGTACTGCTGCATGGCGCGCACTGGCCGGAGGGCGTTGAAGGACGCAAGGAGCCACTGCAGCAAGGACACGGCTTCACCGGCGAATCCCGCGCCTGACCTGCGGGCACGGCCCCAGTCAATCCTGCGCTGGATGACCGCCAGCCTCAGCTTGGCCCGCTCAGTGGGTAGTGGTGGGTTCGCCGCTGTCTGCGAGCCATGGCGCGTCGTCGTCCGTTTCTGTCCCAAAGTCCAGCTCTTCCCGTAACTGCCAAATTCCATCCGCGTCGTGCTCGTAGAGTCCCATGCTAACCACAGGGAACGTGGCCCTGTAGTCACGGAGCGCCGTTTCGGCTTCATCGAGGCTCTCGGGGGCAACGTCATGGGCGATGGTGACGTGCGGGTGGTATGGGAAGGGCAGCTCGCGTTCCAGCGGGCCGGACTGGAGCTTCTCATGGAGCTCCACGCACGCTCCGAAGCCGTCCTCTACGTTCAGGAACACCACCGGGGATACGGGCCGGAAGGAGCCCGTACCGGAAATGGTGACCATAAAGGGTTCCTGCTGGCGGGCAACCTCACGAACGTGGCGGTGCGTTGCTTCCCAGTCCTCGGTGAGCGTCGTGGTGACCAGCGTGATATGCGCAGGGATGACGTCCGCCATGGGATCGCCAAAGGAGGCCCGCCAGCGCTGCAGTTCTTCGGCGATGGCAGGCGGGAAACCCAGGATGACCCCTACATTCGCTCCCTCGCCGGCACTGCTGTTGGACGTCATGGGCCTAGCGGACTCCCAGGGTGCCGCCATAGGGAAGGAACCCTACCTTGGCATAGACATCACGAAGGGTGGCCGAAGCAATTTCACGGGCCTTGTCGGCACCGTGGGCCAGGAGCCGGTCCAGTTCCGCAGGGTCCGCCAGGAGCTCGTTGGCGCGTTCCCGGATCGGGGCGAGATGGCCGGAGACAAGTTCCGCCAGATCGACTTTCAGGTGCCCGTACATTTTGCCTTGATACTCCGCAACGATCTGCTCCACCGGCCGGCCCGCAATCGCGGAGTAGATGCTCAGCAAATTGGAAACACCGGGCTTGGCGTCACGGTCGAAACGAATCTCCGTTTCAGTGTCAGTGACGGCGGACTTGATGCGCTTTGCCGTGACCTTTGGATCATCGAGCAGGTTGATCAGGCCTGCGGGAGACTCCGCGGACTTGGACATCTTGGCCGTGGGGTTCTGAAGGTCATAAATCTTGGCTGATTCCTTCTGGATGAAGGGCTCCGGGACCTGGAAGGTCTCGCCAAAGCGGCTGTTGAACCGGTTGGCCAGATCGCGGCTGAGTTCCACGTGCTGGCGCTGGTCCTCGCCTACCGGAACTCCGTGGGGCTGGTAGAGCAGGATGTCGGCGGCCTGGAGGATGGGGTAGGTGAAAAGCCCCACGCTGGCGTGGTCCGATCCCTGCCTCTGGGCCTTGTCCTTGAACTGCGTCATCCGGGCTGCCTCGCCCATTCCGGTAATGCAATTCAATACCCACGCCAGCTGCGCGTGCTCAGGTACCTGGGACTGGACGAACAAGGTGCACTTCTCCACGTCCACTCCGCCGGCTATGTACTGGGCAGCAGTGATGCGGGTACGGCGAGCCAGTTCCACGGGATTCTGCGGCACCGTGATGGCATGCAGATCAGGGATAAAGAAGATGGCATCGTATTCATCCTGCATGCGGACCCAGTTGACCAGGGCGCCCAGGTAGTTGCCCAGATGCAAGGAGTCAGCCGACGGCTGCATGCCCGAAAGCACGCGGTGCTTTTGGCCGGCGGCCAGCTTGGTGGAAGATGCCGGCACGGGGGCGGCATCAGGTTCTGTAGTGGTGAAACTCGTCATGGAAGAGCCTTAAAACTAGAGCCGGTAATCCACTACCAGCGGAGCATGGTCAGAGAAGCGGGTATCCCACGACGGCGCCCTGTCAACAACAGCGGACAAAGCGGCGGCTGCGAGCCCGGGGGTGGCCAGGTGGTAGTCAATGCGCCAACCGGTGTCGGTGTCGAACGCCTTGCCGCGCTGCGACCACCAGGTGTAGGGGCCATTGACGTTCCCCGCCAGGCCCCGGTGCACATCCTTCCAGCCGATCTCTTCGCCGAAGAAGCGATCGAAGTAGGCACGCTCCTCAGGCAGGAATCCCGCTTTTTTGACGTTGCCCTTCCAGTTCCTGATGTCCAGTTCGGTGTGGCCAACGTTCAGGTCCCCCACAACGAGCGCGTGGTCGCTGTGCTTGGTCAGCTCCGGCAGGCGGGTGGTCATGGCATCCAGGAAGCGGAACTTGTCCACTTGTTTGGGCGTGCCGACCTCACCGGAATGCACGTAGGCACTCGCCACGGTCAGCTGGGCAGGGGTACCGGACATTGTGGGCACCGTGAAATCCGCTTCAACCCATCGGCCTGCCGTGGCGAAGTAATCGTCGCCGATGCCGTTGCGGGTCAGAGTCGGTTCCTGCCGGGAAGCGACGGCAACGCCGGCACGGCCCTTTGCCTCGGCCTCAGCGTGCAGGATATACCAGCCCTCGCCCAGCAGCTGGCGTACCACCGCGTCAGGCGCGCGGACCTCCTGAAGGCAGAGGATGTCAACATCGCGCGGCTCCAGCCACGCCGCCATACCGTTCTTGTAGGCAGCCCGGAGGCCATTGACGTTGACTGATGCGATCCGAAGGTGGTCCTTCTCCAATGCCGAGCTCACCCGCTCTACTCTAGTCGATGATGGTGCCGCTGACCGGCTCGTCAGTGCCGCCCGAGGACTTGATCATGTCCCTCGCATTGGTGGCCGTAATTTCGATGGTTTCCAATGCCCTGTTGATGGTGTCCTGGTTCGCGGCAGCACCCTTGGCCCGTTCGTCATTGATGACGCGGACCTGGACCTGGACGATCTTGAACGAGTGGTCCAGCTTCAGGTCCCGGACGCCGTCAGCGCGGGCCTCCGAGACCACACGGGTGCCGCCGTGGTCCGAGGACTCCGAGGACGGCGCGCGGCCGGCAGCACTGTTGAAGGCGTTCTGGGCCTCGCTGAACTTGGCGCCGGCCTTGCGGGCAGCTTTCTGGATGCTGAACACCACAAACGATGCCAGCAGCAGCCAGAACAGCGCGATGATGGCCACGACCCAGCCAACAACGTCGTTCTGGTTTGCGGCGAAGATGACCGCCACCAGGAAGGCGATGATAAAGACCGTC
This sequence comes from Pseudarthrobacter sp. TRD_SC_9, assembly GCF_055361265.1. NCBI lineage: Bacteria > Bacillati > Actinomycetota > Actinomycetes > Micrococcales > Micrococcaceae > Pseudarthrobacter > Pseudarthrobacter sp. TRD_SC_9. The sequence continues at coordinate 1,227,470 of NZ_CM143956.1, read as the reverse complement.
ATGCCCAGTCCACCGATGCGGAACATGCCGCCCTTGGCCGAACCGGACGAAAACTTTGAAGTGCCCACAGATTGCATGGCTCTATTCTCTCAAACCGGCAGGCCTCCTCCGGCCACCTTCCACCCGGGGCGAACATGCCAAAGTCCGACGGCGGCACCCCAGCCGGGTGCCGCCGTCGGACTTCAATTCACTTCATTTCACGCAGGTGAGCGCTGGCCGGCTTGCGCCACCATGCGCTCTGCGGTTTCCACCACGTTGGTCATCAGCAGCGCCACGGTCATGGGACCCACACCGCCGGGGTTCGGTGAGATGAAGCCCGCCACCTCGGCTGCCGCGGGATCGATATCCCCGTACACCTTGCTCTTGCCGGTTTCCGGATCCACTTCCCTGGTCACACCAACGTCCAGGAGGGCTGCCCCTGGCTTCACGTCGGCAGCCTTGACGATGTGCTTGACGCCGGCCGCACCGACGATGACGTCCGCCTGACGCAGCAGTTCGGACATATTTTCGGTGCCGGTGTGCGTCAGGGTGACAGTGGCGTTCACGGCCCGGCGGGTGAGCAGCAGGCCAATGGATCGGCCGATGGTCACGCCGCGGCCCACCACCACAACATGCTTGCCGGCGAGGCTGTAGCCGTTACGCTCCAGCAGCTCGATGACACCACGTGGCGTGCACGGCAACGGCGAAGTGATTTCGCCGTTGACGTTGAGCACCAGGCGGCCCAGGTTGGTGGGGTGCAGGCCGTCCGCATCCTTCATGGGATCGATCCGTTCCAGGATCGCATCCGTGTCCAGGTGCTTGGGCAGCGGCAACTGCACAATGTAGCCGTGGCAGGCGGGGTCCGCGTTGAGGTCGTCAATCAACGCCTCCACTTCCGACTGCGTGGCATCTGCCGGAAGTTCGCGCTGGATCGAGTTCATACCGATCGCCGCGGACTGCTTGTGCTTCATGGACACGTACAGGTGCGATGCGGGGTCGGCTCCTACCAGGACGGTGGCAATGCCGGGCGTCACACCCTTGGCCTTGAGCGCCGCCACCCGTTCGGCGAGCTCCGTCTTGATTTGTGCTGCAGCGGCCTTGCCGTCAAGAATCGTGGCGCTGGGCACGGCTGCCCCTACCACTGCTCGTGCTGCGGGTAGAGCGGGAAGTCAGCGGCAAGCTTGTCCACCCGGGCCTGAAGTGCCTCAACCTCGGTGGCCTGGCCGGACTTCAGGGCGCTGGCGATGATCTCCGCCACCTCGGTGAACTCGTTGGCACCGAAGCCACGGGTAGCCAGTGCGGGGGTTCCAATCCGCAGGCCGGAGGTGACCATGGGCGGGCGGGGATCGAACGGCACGGCATTGCGGTTGACGGTGATGCCCACCGAATGCAGGAGGTCTTCGGCCTGCTGGCCGTCAAGCTGCGAATTGCGCAGGTCCACCAGAACAAGGTGAACGTCCGTACCGCCGGTGAGCACCGAGACTCCTGCCTCGGCCAGGTCCGGCTGGTTCAGGCGGTCGGCGATGATGCGGGCGCCTTCAAGGACGCGCTCCTGGCGTTCCCTGAATTCCTCGCTGCCGGCGATCTTGAAGGCCACTGCCTTGGCCGCGATGACGTGCATGAGCGGGCCGCCCTGCTGGCCCGGGAACACGCTGGAGTTGAGTTTCTTGGCCCATTCCTGCTTGGCCAGGATCACGCCGGAACGCGGACCCGAGAGGGTCTTGTGCACGGTGGAGGTGACTACGTCGGAGTACGGCACCGGGCTGGGGTGCAGTCCGGCGGCCACCAGGCCGGCGAAGTGGGCCATGTCCGTCCAGAGCAGTGCGCCGACTTCGTCGGCAATGGACCGGAAGGCCTCGAAGTCCAGGTGGCGCGGGTAGGCAGACCAGCCGGCGATGATGACCTGCGGCTTCTCGGCAATGGCCTGCTCGCGCAGCTTGTCCATATCGATGCGGAAGTCGCCTTCTTCAACCTGGTAGGCGGCGACGTTGTACAGCTTGCCGGAGAAGTTCAGCTTCATGCCGTGGGTGAGGTGTCCGCCGTGGGCGAGGGACAGGCCCAGGATTTTGTCGCCCGGAGTGATCATGGCGGCGAGCGCCGCGGCGTTGGCCTGCGCACCGGAGTGCGGCTGGACGTTGGCGTACTCGGCGCCGAAGAGATCCTTGACGCGGTCGATGGCCAGCTGCTCGGCAACATCGACATATTCGCAGCCACCGTAGTAGCGGCGGCCCGGGTAGCCCTCAGCGTACTTGTTGGTCAGGACGGAGCCCTGGGCTTCCATCACGGCGCGGGGGGCAAAGTTTTCGGAGGCAATCATTTCCAGGGTGCCGCGCTGGCGGCCAAGCTCCTGGTTAAGGACTGCCGCGATCTCGGGGTCCAGTTCGGCAAGCGACTGGTTGCTGACGGACGCGGACGTGGCGATAGTGGTCACGAATAACTCCTGGCTGGGGGTACGGGCACTGCTTAGGTCAGGCTACCGGTTGGCGCGTTTCCACGCCCGCTTGATGACGGGAATGGCGTTAAGAAGCGGCTGCCGCGGCTGCTGCAGGAATCCACCGGCAAAACATGACCCTCGGCCCAGGCGTACGATCCGTGGTCTTCGTGATTGCCGCTCCCTGGTGGTAAGCCACCCAACGCCAGTTGCGACGCCCCCAGACTACCAAAAACCGTCGCCGTGCGCGGGTACGCTGGTACGTGTGAGTGATGAGCAACTGAACGAAGCGTACGTACTGACCCTGTCCTGCCCGGACCGTCCCGGAATCGTCCACGCCGTGGCTGGTGCCTTGCTGGTTGCCGGTTGCAACATCGCGGACTCCCAGCAGTACGGCAGCCCCGCCACCGGAAACTTCTTCATGAGGGTGGAGGCAACCACGGCAGCGTCACATGCAGAGCTGCATGCCGCCGTCGAACCCGTTGCCCAGGCGTTCGGGATGCAGTGGAACCTGTTCCCGGTGGGGCAGAAAGTCCGTACTCTGCTGATGGCCAGCAAGTCAGCACATTGCCTCAACGACATCCTGTTCCTGCAGCGCTCAGGCACCCTGCCCATCGAGATTCCGGCGATCGTGGCCAACCACCGTGACCTTGCCGGCCTGGCCGAGTTCTACGGCATCCCTTTCCACTACATTCCCGTGACGCCGGATACCAAGGTGCAGGCGGAGGACAAGCTGCGGGCCATCATGGCGGAGCACGACGTCGAACTGACCGTCCTGGCCCGTTACATGCAGATCCTTTCCGACGAGCTGTGCAACGAGCTGACCGGCAAGGCCATCAACATCCACCACTCGTTCCTGCCCTCGTTCAAGGGCGCCAAGCCTTACCACCAGGCGCACGCCCGCGGCGTCAAGCTGATCGGCGCCACCGCTCACTACGTCACGGCAGCGCTGGATGAGGGGCCCATCATCGAACAGGAAGTCATTCGGGTGGACCACGCGCGCACGCCCGAGCAGTTCGTGCAGATGGGCCGGGACGTCGAAGGCCGCACCCTGGCCCAGGCTGTTCAGTGGCACTCCGAGCACCGGGTCCTGCTGGATGGCAACCGGACCGTGGTGTTCAACTAGCACCCTCCCCGGATTAGGGTGGGGACATGGCTCCCCTATACCCCTTTGCCGGCCACGCGCCGGAGATCCACGAATCTGTGTTCATCGCACCCTCCGCGTCGATCATCGGCAACGCCACAATGGCCGAAGACTCCAGCGCCTTCTACGGCGTTTCGGTCCGCGCAGATACCGCCGCCATCAGCGTCGGCCCCGGCACCAACCTGCAGGACAACGTGGTACTGCACGCGGACCCTGGCTTCCCCTGCAGCGTGGGCGCGCGCGTCAGTGTGGGACACGCCGCCGTCGTGCATGGCTGCACCGTGGAGGACGACTGCCTGATCGGGATGAGCGCCACCGTCCTCAACGGTGCAGTGATCGGCACCGGTTCACTCGTGGCCGCCGGAGCGGTGGTCCTGGAAGGCGCCGTCATTCCGCCGCGGTCCCTGGTGGCCGGCGTGCCGGGCAAGGTACGCCGTCAGCTCACCGACGAAGAGTACGACGGCGTACTCAACAATGCGGCCCGCTACCGGGAGCTGGCACTCGCGCACCGGGAACTGCACTAGGTTTCGACAAGCTCAACCACCGGGTTTCGACGGGCTCAACCACCAGGGTTCGACAAGCTCAACCACCGTTAGTCGAGGCTGATCGGGCCGATCTCGTCCAGCAGGTCGCCGGGACCGGGATTGCCCGGAGCCGAGGAGCCGCCGAGGTGGTTCACCACTCCCCAGACCGCATTCAGGCCGGTGGTGACGGCGCCTTCGGCCCAGCCCGCCGTGAAGGAGACGTCATCCCCGGCCAGGAAGATTCCGCGCTGGGAGTCCGGCAGTTTGTCCTGCTTGAAGTGCGTGAACAGCCGCTGCTGGTAGCGGTAATGGCCCGGTAGGTTGGCCTTGAAAGCACCCATGAAGTTGGGGTCCGCTTCCCAGGAAACCGTGATGGGCTGGCCAACAATGTGGCTGGCAATGTCCACACCCGGGTAGATCTGTTCCAGCGAGTGCAGCATCAGTTCCACGCGCTCGTTCGCGTCCAGCGCCAGCCATTTGAGGGCGTCATCGTTCCAGGTGTAGGAGAGCAGGATGACGGCCGGTTTGTCGGGACCGTCATCGAGCAGATACGTGGCGCGGTTGAGCCGGTCCGTGAGCGTCATGGACAGCACCTCGCGGCCGGTCTCCGGATCAATGTCCTTCCAGAACGGCCTGTCCACCATCACAAACGTCTTCGAGGACTGCATATAGTGCGAGCGCTCAATGGCCGTCCACAGCCCGGCCGGGAACAGCGCTTCCTCAGTGTGGATGCGGGTGGACAGCAGCCAGGACTGGCAGGTTGTCACCACCGCCGGGTAGCTGGCTTCGCGGCCCCAGCGCTCGGCGACCCGCAGGTCGCCGTTGGGATCGCGGCTGATCCTGCCCACTGCGCCGCGGGGTGCTCCCGAGTGCAGTGAGGCCAGGGAGGTGCCTTCCGGCCAGTGCACCATGTCCGACGGCGAGTGCTGCCAGAGTGCCTCGGGGAGCCGCTGCGCTCCCCCGCTGATGAGCCGGTGCTGGTCGTCCGCGTCGGTGTAGACAACGCGGAGGATTTCGAGGATGGAGTTGGGGAAGTCGGTGTCCCAACCGCCTGTTCCGAAGCCCACCTGGCCGAAGGCCTCACGGTGTGCGAAGCCGGCCTGCTTGAAGGAGTCGCTGCCGGCGATGAAGCCGTAGAAGGTCTGTTCGTCCATCAGCGGCAGGAGTTCGTTCCACAGTTCCTTGATCCGGGCGGCGTCCCGGGCGCGGATGGCTTCCTGCATTTCCTGGAACCTGGCGCCGTCATTGACTGCCGCCTTCCAGGCGTCAGCCACCTCGCGGAAGAAGGGCGGAAGGTCCTCGGTGGTGGCGGCGTAATGCTTTTGGCCGGCAAGTTCGATCACCGTGCTGGACGTGACGGGGGCCAGCGGGTTCGGGAAGTCCTGGGTGTCCAGGCCCAGCAGGTCCACATAGTGGTAGAACGCCTTGCCTGAGACGGGGAACCGCATCCCGCCGAGGTCCGCCACAACGCCCGGCGCGGAGGGGAAGCTCGCGGTCCGCAGCCGCCCGCCGATCTGGTCCGCCTCGTAGAGCACCGGGCGCAGGCCCAGCTTCATCAGCTCGTACGCAGTCACCAGCCCGGAAAGCCCTGCGCCAACCACTGCGACCTCGGTGCCGTAAAGCCCGGGCGGCACAGTGCCCAGTCCGTCCGGGTGGGCCAGGTAGTGGTCATAGCTGAACGGGAAGTCCGGATTCAGCATGGTGATGGGCGCGGCAGTCCCGCCGTCGAAGGGTTGCTCGGGTGCCAGCAGTGTTGAGGTGCTGGAGGGGTCGGAAGCCGGCAGTTCGGTGGCGATGGTCATGGAGTCTTAGCCTTTGTGGGGTTGGAGTTGGACGGTGTTGAAACTGCTTCTCCGCTCAGCTCACGGTATTCGTCATCACCCAGTGCCGCCACCCTGGAGTTCCGGCGTCCGTAGCCGAAGTAGGCTGCCACGCCCACCAGCATCCAGATGCCGAAGACGAACCAGGTGTCAGCGCCGAGGTTGAGCATGAGGTAGCCGCACATGATGGCGCCAAGGATTGGGGTCAGCGGAAAGAGAGGTACGCGGAACGTACGCTCCAGTTCAGGCCGGCTGCGGCGCAGGTAGATAACGGCCACGTTGACCAGGGCGAAGGCGAACAGGGTGCCGATGCTGGTGGCGTCGGCCAGGGAACCCAGCGGAACCAGGCCCGCGGTCAGTGCGACGGCGGTGCCCACCAGGAGTGTCCCGGCAACAGGGGTGCCGGTACGGCGGGAGACACGGCTGAAGACCTTTGGGATAAGGCCGTCACGGGACATGGAGAGCAGGATGCGGGTCTGCCCATAGAGGACGGTGAGCACGATGCTGGCGATGGCCAGGACGGCGCCCACGGCGAAGACCAGTGCGATCCACGGCTGTCCGGTGGTTTCCTCGAGGATCTTCACCAGGGCGGCTTCGGTGCCGTCGAACCAGCCCCAAGGGCGGGCACCGATGGCGGCAACGGCCACCAGGACGTAGATGGTGGTGACGATCAGCATGGACAGCATGATGGCCCGGGGCAGGTCCTTCTTCGGGTTGCGGGCTTCTTCACCGGCGGTGGAGGCGGCATCGAAGCCGATGTAGGAGAAGAATACGCGGGAGGCTGCGGCGGAAACGCCGGCAGCACCCATGGGCAGCAGCGGCTCAAAGTTGCCGGCGTTGAAGGCGGTGAACGCGACGGCGCAGAAGAAGAGCAGGATGCCCACCTTGACCACAACGATCGAGGTGTTGATCCAGGCGCTTTCCTTTGCGCCTCGCACCAGCAAGATGGTGGCCAGCAGCACGATGACAACTGCCGGAAGGTTGAAGACGCCGCCGTCGCCCGGGGGCTGGGACATGGCGTCCGGCAGGACCTGGCCGAACACGGCAAGGCTTTCGTTCACGTATTGCCCGGCACCGACGGCAACCGCAGCAACGGACACGGCGTACTCAAGGACCAGGCACCAGCCACAAATCCAGGCCATACCCTCACCCATGGTGGCGTACGTGTAGGAGTAGCTGGAACCGGAAACCGGGACCATTCCGGCCATTTCCGCGTAGGACACAGCTGAGAGCAGGGCGGCGAGTCCGGCGATGGCGAAGGAGATCCAGATGGCCGGTCCGGCAAGCGGGACTGATTCGCCCAGGATCACCAGGATGCCGGTCCCCAGGGTGGCGCCAACGCTGATCATGGTCAGCTGCAGGACTCCGAAGCTGCGGACCAGCCGCGGTCCGCCGTGTCCGCTGTCGGCTTCCCGGACCATTTGGGCGATGGGCTTACGGCGCAGCAGCTGGGCGGCCAGTCCGGGACGGCCTGTAGGTCCGGTCGCGTTGCCCGGTGCCGGCCCGGTGAGTGTAGGCACAGTCATCGTTGACGTCCGTTCGTGAGTAGTTGGTCGAATTCCCCTCATCAACAGTAGGGCTGTGACCCGAATCTCAAAGAGGTGCAAAGTGACCTATAGTTTTCAGTCATGAGACAAAATGCACCAGCTGAGGGTGGGCTTCGCGGTGGGCCTGCCGCCGCTCCGGAACCTTCTTCTCCGCCCTCCGGACCGCTGGACGCTGTGACCCTGGGGCAATTCCTGGACGCCCTGCCGCCGGACCTTTCGGTGCTTGTCGACGGCGGCAACGGTGCGATGCCGCTGCGCTGGGTGGAACCCAGCGAACTTGAGGACCCTACGCCCTACCTGCTGGACGGCGAGTTTGTGCTCACCGCCGGACTGCCCTTCCTTGATGGCTCCACCGGGCCTGTTGTTGCCCCGGCGGACACTGCCGATGCTTACGTGCGCAGGCTCGTGGAAGCCGGAGTGGCGGCCCTCGGCTTTGGGCTGGAGCCGTATTTTGACGATGTGCCCGAACCGTTGGTGTCCGCCTGCCGGAAACACGGCCTGACCCTGGTGCGAATCCCCCACACCGTGCCGTTCGCAGCATTGGGACTGGCCTTTTCACAGCTGCTGGAATCCGGAAATGCGCGGGTCTTCCGGCAGCTGGCCGAGACCAACAGGCAACTGATGCGGGCAGTGCTGTCAGCCCGGCCCGAACACGAACTCTTGTCTGCACTGGCCCAGCGGGTTCCGGTCTGGGCGCTCCTGATCGGGGCAGACGGGCGGGTGCGGGCCAGGGCGGCAGCGGCCGCAGCGCCACCCGGAACGGTTGCGCGGGGCATCAGCGCAAGTTCCGGCGTCGAGCTTTCCGCTTTGCAGCCCCTGCTCAAACGGCTGCTCACCGGCAACGGCCCGCGCGTGGAGACAGAATCCTTCGATGCTCCTGGTTCCGCCCTGGTGTACGGCCACCCGCTGCGCAGTGCCAAGGACGCCACGTTGGGCGGACTGGTGCTGGGCACCGATGTGCCCCTGACGCCCGCACAGAACAGCGTGGTGTCCTCGGTTGTGGGACTGCTGGAACTACTGGTACGCCAGCGCACCAGTGGATCGCTGGCGCCCAGCCAACTGGCCACGGCACTGCTGCTCCATCCGGAAAGCCTCGCCTCGGGCGGCAGCAGGGAGCTGAACAACCTGAAGGATCTGCTGGCCCAGAGCGTCTCCGGTACCAGGTCGGGTGCGCTCAGGGTGGTTCAGGGCGTGCGTGCTGAGGAACAAGGGGCCGCTGCAGCTGATGGCCCCGTCCGTGAACTGCTCCAATGGCGGCGGCTCTTTGATACCAAAATGGTGGAGCTGACGGACTACGGGTTTGCGGCCGTGACCAGGCTGAAGGTGGATGATGCCTTGCTGCACGAGGTGGAGCAGCTTGGCTGGCGCCTGGTGGTGGGGGAACCCGCCGAGCTGGCAGACCTGCCTGCCGCGTACAAGCGGGCCACGTCGTTGCGGTCCAGGGTCAGGGCCACCGGCAAGAGCCTGCGGGTGGATGAGGTCACGTGGACTGTCACGGGATTATTGGGGCAGGAAGCCGGCGCCATGCTGGCCGGCCGGTTGCTGGAACCGGTCCTGAACCAGGAGCCCGAACGCCGCTCAGCCCAGCTTAAGGTGCTGAAGTCGTGGCTGGGCGAGAACGGAAACTGGGACGCCACGGCCAAGGCCCTGGGCCTGCACCGGAACAGTGTGCGCCGCCAGATCACCGCCCTGGCAGAGTTGCTAGAGCTGGATCTTGGTCAGGCCCAGGCGAGGGCAGAACTGTGGATCGCCTTGCAATACGTTGACGCACTGCTTCCGGAATAGCCGTTCTCCTCAGTGCTCCCAGGCGCGGTAGAGATCCGGGCGGCGCTCGGCCAGATATGGAACAGCCGCACGGGCCCGGCCGGCCATCTCGGCGTCCACCTCGGCGAACAGGAGCTGGCCGCCTTCCCCCGCCGCTGCCAACAAGGCGCCATCCGGACCGGCAATGACGCTGCCGCCGAGGAATCTACAGCCATCTTCAACACCGGAATGGTTGGCGTAGGCGATGGCCAACTGGCTTTCCAGCGCTCGCGCCCGCAGCAGGATCTGCGGCACGGACTCGAAACCGTGGGCGAGCGCCGTAGGGACCAGGAGCAGTTCCGCTCCGCCGTCGGCTGCTGCCCTGACCGCCTCCGGGAACTCCACGTCGTAGCAGATCACCATGGAGGTCCGGATTCCGTTGAAATCCACGACGGCGGGGCGTTCCGTTCCGGGGCTGAACGCGGAACGCTCGTCCTCACCAAAAAGGTGGACTTTCGCGTAGTGCAGGAGCGTGTTGCCCTGCGCGTCCAGGAGCGTTGAGCTGATGTTCCACACTCCACCGTTGGTTACGGCAGGAAGACTGTAGACCAGGCCGATATTGTGCGTTCGGGCGATCCTGGTAAGGGTGTCCCTGATGGCAGGAAGCCGGGAGGGGTCAAGTTCGGCGCGGAGCCGCCGCGGAGCGTAGCCCACCGGGAAGAGCTCGGGCGTGACCAGCACGGAGGCACCTGCAGCGGCCGCGGTCCGGGCAGCCTCGTCAAGTGCGGCACAGTTGGCTTCAATATCCAGTACGGCAGAATTTGCCTGCATCAGCGCCAGCAGCACCGTAACCACCTCACGACATCGGGGCGGGCGCAGGAAAAGCGTCCGCTCGTCACAGCCTAGCCACTGCGTTCGGGCTTCTTCCGGGTCCATTTGCACCTGGAATGTGGCCGGGCAGGACGTTTTACCCACCACAGGACGCCTTCCCGTCCCGCTATGCGTTAACTTCTTGACTACAAGCTGCTGAATAGGGCACGCTTCTTTTCATGGCCGCCACATCACGCCCAACGAGGAGCAAGGCCGGGAATCCCGGATCCCAGTCCGCGCTGCGCCATCTCAACCAGCAACGGATCATCGAAGCGCTGATGGGCGGGCCGGCCACCCAGGCGGAGCTGGCCCGGCAGACAGGGCTGTCCACAGCGACGGTCTCCAACATCGTAAAGATCATGCAGGAATCCGGACTGGCCTCCACCGAGCCCATCACCAGTTCGGGGCGGCGGGCGCTGAACGTCCGGCTCAACAGCAATGGTGCAGTAGCGGTGGGCATCGACTTTGGAAGACGGCACCTCCGGGTGGTCCTGGCGTCCATGAGCTACCACATCATCGCCGAGGACTCCGTAGACCTGCCGCTCGGCCACCACGCCGAGGAGGGCATCCGGGCGGCAGTACAACTGCTCTCCCGCCTGCTCTCTGATTGCGGTGTGGAGCGGAACGCCCTGGTGGGTGCCGGCGTCGGCATTCCCGGCCCAATCGACAGGCGAACGAGTACTGTAGCCCAGGGCGCCATCCTGCCGGAATGGGTTGGCATCAACATCCTGGACCACCTCGAGGAAACCCTGGAGATGCCGGTGTATTTGGACAACGACGCCAACCTTGGCGCCCTGTCCGAGGTCACTTGGGGCAAGCACGGATCGGTCAGCAACCTGCTGTTCATCAAGATCGGATCCGGCATTGGCGCCGGGCTGATCCTCAACGGCGCACCGTACTACGGAACAGTCGGAATCACCGGCGAAATAGGCCATGCGACGATCAACGAGCAGGGCCTGATCTGCCGTTGCGGCAATCGGGGCTGCCTGGAAACAATCGCGTCGACAACCACCATGATCGAACTCCTGAACCGAAGTTCGGGCGGACAGCTAACCCCTGCGGACCTCGTCAGGCTTACCCTGGCCCGTGATCCCGCGACGCTGCGGGTGCTGGACGATGCCGGGCTTGCCGTTGGCCGGTCCCTGGGCAATGTCGCCAACCTGATCAACCCGGAAGTGATTGTGGTGGGAGGCCCGCTGGCGGACCTGGGCGACCTGCTGCTGGACCCCATCCGGCGCGGTCTGATCAGGCATGCCGTGCCCGTGATCGGGGAATCCACGATCCTCACCATGTCATCGCTCGGGGACCGTGCGGAGGCCCTGGGAGCAGCTGCCCTGGTGTTCCAGCACGCGAAGTTCCGAACGTCCTGACGCCAGATCGTTATCCAGGCATTGCGTTCAAGAGTTGACGACAATCGTCCTGATCAAGTTTACTTTTTCCTCAGACGGCCTTCGCGACCTGCGGGGCGACAACGAAGTCATACATTGGAGGCGCTACGGCAATGTCCCAAGGAACCCACGGAGACCCCGTCATCCTGGAGATGCGTTCCATCACCAAAGAATTCCCCGGCGTGAAGGCCCTCGCGAACGTCAACCTTCAGGTGAAGGCGGGCGAAGTCCACGCCATCTGCGGCGAGAACGGGGCCGGGAAGTCCACCTTGATGAAGGTGCTCTCCGGCGTTTACCCCTACGGAACCTACTCGGGTGACATCGTGTACCAAAACGAGGTTCAGCGGTTCAAGGACATCCGTGCCAGCGAGGCCGCAGGCATTGTGATCATCCACCAGGAACTGGCACTCATCCCGGAACTGTCCATTACCGAGAACATCTTCCTGGGCAATGAACCCGCCAGGCGCGGGGTCATCGACTGGGCGGAAGCCCGCCGTCGTTCCCTTGACCTGCTGGCACGGGTGGGACTCCGCGACGACCCCGATACCCCCATCAAGGAAATCGGCGTCGGCAAGCAGCAATTGGTGGAAATCGCCAAGGCGCTGAACAAGTCCGTGAAGATCCTGATCCTGGACGAGCCCACGGCAGCGCTGAACGAATCCGACTCCCAGCACCTGCTTGACCTGATCCTGGGCCTGAAGGCCAAGGGCATCACCTCGATTATCATTTCGCACAAGCTGAACGAGATCGAACAGATCGCTGATGAAATCACCATCATCCGGGATGGCAAGTCCATCGAGACCCTCAACGTCAAGGCTGACGGTGTGGACGAGGACCGGATTATCAAAGGCATGGTGGGCCGGTCCCTGGAGTCCCGGTTCCCCGAGCACGTCCCCAACATCGGGGAAGTCCTGTTCGAGGTCCGTAACTGGACAGTGGGACACCCCCAGGTGCCGGATCGGCTGGTCTGCAAGAACGCGAGCTTCACGGTACGCCGGGGGGAGGTTGTTGGCTTTGCCGGGCTGATGGGGGCAGGACGCACCGAACTGGCCCGGTCCTTGTTCGGCCGGTCCTACGGCAACTTCATTTCCGGCCAGGTTTTCAAGAACGGCAAGGAAATCCACATCCGGAACGTACCGCAGGCCATCAAGGCCGGACTCGCCTACGTCACGGAAGACCGCAAGAGCCTGGGCCTGAACCTGCTGGATGACATCAAGACCACCACTGTGTCCGCCAACCTCAAGGCCATCACCAAGGGACTCGTGGTGGACGAGCGCGAGGAATTCACCGTTGCCGAGGGTTACCGGAAGAGCCTCCGGACCAAGGCCCCCACCGTCAACGAAGGCGTTGCCAAGCTCTCCGGTGGAAACCAGCAGAAGGTTGTGCTGGCCAAATGGATGTTCACCGACCCGGATCTGCTCATTCTCGACGAACCCACCCGGGGCATCGATGTTGGCGCCAAGTACGAGATTTATGGCATCATCCAGCAGCTGGCCCAGCAGGGCAAGGCCGTCATCGTGATCTCCTCCGAACTACCCGAACTGCTTGGACTCTCAGACCGCATCTACACGATCTTTGAAGGCACCATCACAGGGGTCCTGGATAAAGAACAGGCCAGCCAGGAAAACCTGATGCGCCTGATGACCTCAGTTCCCCGCAACGGCACCAACGCTGCTCCCACTGCGCACATCGCATAAGCCCCAGAACGGAATCATTATGAATGCACTAAAAAGGATCTTCGGCGGTGACACCCGCCAGTTTGGCATGATCATTGCCCTCGTGACGCTTGTCTTGTTTTTCCAGTTCTTCACGGGTGGAAAAGTCCTGACGCCGACCAACATGATCAACCTGTTCAACGGCAACTCCTACATCCTGGTGCTGGCTATCGGGATGGTTCTGGTGATCATCGCCGGCCACATCGATCTTTCGGTGGGGTCCGTCGCGGCCGCCGTCGGAATCGTCGTGGCCATTGCCATGCGTGACTGGGGCATCCCCTGGTACATGGGCATCGTGCTGGGGCTGGTGCTCGGCGCCGTCATCGGGGCATGGCAGGGCTTCTGGGTTGCCTACGTCGGTATCCCCGCCTTCATCGTCACGTTGGCGGGCATGCTCCTTTTCCGTGGCCTGAACCAGTTCGTCGGCAACTCCCTCACGGTTCCCGTGCCTGATGAGTTCCGGGTCATGGGCGCTGGCTTCCTGCCTGAAATTGGTGAGTTCGCCCGGTACAACGCTCCCACTGTGATCCTCGGCTTCCTGCTGATCGCCGTCGTGGTGTTCTCTGAGTTCCGCACCCGGCGCATTGAGGCCCGCACGGGATCCATCACGGATCCGATCTGGGTTCCCGTCACCCGGCTGACCCTCCTGGCAGCTGCCATCCTCTACGTCACGTGGCTGTTCTCGACTGGCCGTTACGGAACCTCATTTCCCGTCTCCGGACTCATCCTTGTGGGCCTGGTTGCCCTGTATGTCTTCATCACCACCAAAACCGTCCTGGGCCGGCATGTTTACGCAGTGGGTGGCAACCGCCACGCGGCGGAGCTTTCCGGCGTCCAATCCAAGAAGGTCAATTTTATGGTGATGATGAACATGTCGATCCTGGCGGCACTGGCCGGCATGATGTTCGTGGCCCGGTCTACCAGTTCCGGCCCGGCCGACGGCGTCGGCTGGGAACTTGATGCGATCGCAGCCGTCTTCATCGGTGGCGCGGCCGTCAGCGGCGGCGTCGGCACCGTCATCGGTTCAATCGTTGGCGGCCTGGTGATGGCCGTCCTCAACAATGGCCTCCAGTTGCTCAGCGTCGGGGCGGACATGCAGTCAATCATCAAGGGCCTCGTCCTGCTGATCGCCGTCGCCATCGACGTGTACAACAAGAGCCAGGGACGCCGCTCGCTGATCGGCATGATGATGAACGGTCTGCGCTCGAACCAACCGGCCACCACAGCCACGGAAGTCACCAAGACCTCCGAGGTCATCGTTCCCGAACCCGCAGGGACCACTAAATAGACCGCGACGGCGGCCGTACAGCTGGTCGCCATTGGACCGAAGAAAGAGAAATCCACATGCGTAAATTCGCAAAAACCCTGACCGTCCTCGCGGCTGTCACCACCTTGACGCTGACAGGCTGCGGCCGGTCCGACGTCGACGCTGCAGCGGCGAAGCCGGGAACCGCGCTCTCCGGATTCCCGCAGGATTCCGTGATCGGCGTCGCGCTGCCCAAAAAGACCAGCGAGAACTGGACCCTGGCGGAAACCCTGTTCAACGAGGGCCTCACCTCGGCCGGATTCAAGCCGAACGTGCAGTTTGCCAACAATGGCGTGTCCGAGCAGCAGAACCAGATCTCCACCATGATCACCTCCGGCGCGAAGGTTATTGTGGTCGGTGCCGTGGATGGCGCGCAGCTGGGAACCCAGCTGCAGCAGGCCAAGGACGCCGGCGCCGTCATCATCGCCTACGACCGCATGTTGACCAACACGAAGGCGATCGACTACTACGTCGCCTACGACAACTTCAAGGTTGGCGAACTGCAGGGCCAGGCGCTGCTTGAGGGGATGGCAGCCAAGAAGGCAGGCCCCTACAACGTTGAACTCTTCGCCGGCTCCCCGGATGACGCAAACTCGAAAGTCTTCTTCGACGGTGCCATGAGCGTGCTCCAGCCCAAGATCGATGACGGCACACTCAAGGTTGTGTCCGGGCAGGACGATTTCACGACCGCCGTAACCCAGGGCTGGACGCCGGAGAACGCCCAGCGCCGGATGGACTCGCTGCTCTCAGGCAGCTACGCCTCCGGTGAGCTGGACGGCGTGCTCTCCCCCAACGACACCTTGGCACGGGCCATCATCACCTCGGTCAAGAGCGCCGGCAAGTCCGTCCCAGTGGTCACCGGACAGGATTCGGAAGTTGAATCCGTCAAATCCATCCTGGCCGCCGAACAGTACTCCACCATTAACAAGGACACCCGCAAACTGGTGGAGCACGCCGTCACCATGGTGAAGGACCTCCAGGTTGGCCTGGCCCTGGAGATCAATGACAACCGCAACTACAAGAACGAATTCAAGCGCGTTCCGGCCTACCTGCTGGAACCGGTGATCGTCACCTCGGCCAACGTGAAGACGGCCTACGTTGATGATCCGATCCTGGGACCGCTGACCAAGTAGCAATCAGCCCTTAGGCAGTACCCGGAGAAGAGCCCGGCCTCCCCGTCGTGAATTGTTCACGGGGAAGCCGGGCTCTGCTGCTTGAAGTAGGCGGCAGGGCTAGCTGCCCGCCGGTGCCTTGACCTTCAGCACACCGGTGCCGGCAAATTTCAGTGCGTGGTCCTTTACTGATTCATACTCCGTGAAGGCCTTGTAGTCGTAGAAGGAGGCCGGGTCCCAGCCCACGTCCGTGCTGAAGTCCCAAGCGGCCCAGTCCGGAGCCACGGTGCCGTCTTCCGCGGCTTCGGCAAGGGCCTTGGCCTTGTTCGCTTCGAATGATGACTCTGCGATCGCGTTCAGGTCCACGTCGTCGCCGTTATACCAGGACCCCTGGTCGAAGAACCGGTGGCCGTTATAGCTGCTGACAGCCACTGACGGATCTGCACCGGGGCCGGTGTAGTCGAATGCGTTGTTCTCAGAGAAGATCCGGGAGTCGTAGCCGGCACCGAGGAAGTAGCTGCTGCCGCCTTGGGCCTCACTGATCATCGGATAGTCCGGGTGGTCCGTGCTGCCCACGAAATAGTTGTTGAGCACGTGCACCTGGCCGAAGCGGACCCGCGGCCCGCGCTGCTGGATGTTCTCCATCAGGTTGCCGATGTAGCTCACACGCAACTTCCCGCCGTCCTTGCCCACGTGCTCGTCGCCGGAGCCCAGCAGCATGGTCTTGTCGTGGTTCATGATCCGGCTGTTGGAGACGGTGACGTAGTCCGTTCCGTCCTTGAGATCCAGGAGACCGTCGTGCCGGTTGGCTGGCTTGCCGTGGAAGCCGATCGGCGCTTCACTGTCCGGGTACCGGCCGTCGCTCAGCGTGACGTGGTCAATCCACAGATGATTCGAGGTCACGGAAGAGACGGCGTCGAACCGTGCATTCCAGGCACCGAGGGCGCCGTCGTCGGGTGACCAGCTGGTGAAGAAGTCCACGGGCGCCTCCACGCTGACGTTGCGCAGCACCACATTGGTGGCACTGAGGATCACGATATTCGCCCCCACGAATCCGGCGTCGCCGTCGAGCCCGATGATAGAGGTGTTGGAGGGCAGGCTCACTTCGATCTGCCGTTTCATGTTGTTGCTGCCGGTCTGCCGGAGCTGGCGTTGGGACTTACAGTAATCGAAGGTCTGGTCGCTCCAGGTCTTTCCCTCCGGCCCGAAGCAGGACATGTATTTGTGGATGTCGTAGCCGGGCGCGTAGTCCTGCTCGCCCATGATGCGGCCGTCCGGCCGCTGGTTTCCATCGATGGTGCCGCGGATGTAGATGATCTTCGGAGCCTTGGGTTCGCCATGGTTGGCCAGGGCGGTCTTCAGTTCGGCGAAGGTTTCCACCACATACCGGTTCGCGGCAGGTGCGCCGGCACCGCCGTTGGTGACACCGTCGACGGCGGCCCAACCGGTAGGTGCGGCGTCGTCGGGACCAATGATGCCCCCGCCGGGCCAGGCAGCCGCGGGCGCTGCGAGTGCCAGCCCGGCGGCGAGGGCTACGGTGGTGCAGGCCGCTCCCCAGGCCGCCGTCTTTTTGCGGAACGTCGGGAGGGAAAGCGGCTGTGGGGATGGTGGAGTTTTGCGGATCAGGGACGTCATTGGCCTTTTTTCCGGCATGCCAAATAAACCACATGCCTTGTGGGTGCGGGTGTTCGGGTTGGAGACCTGTCGGTGAGAAAACGCTTTCTCTGGTGACGCTTCATTTCTACGTCCGTTGTGACAACTATGTCAAGGGGTTTCCAGCGCCGCTTCTTACCGTTCCGGGACAACCCGGCATGTAGTGGCAAGATAAGCGCATGACTTCACCTATTGCAACGCCATGGCTTTCGGGCCAAGCGGACCAGGACCCGCGTTCCGCCACGGGCCGTACCCTCCGTTGGGGCGTAATCGCCACCGGGAGCATTGCCAATGCTGTGGCTGCGGATCTGGCACTGCTGTCCGACGCGGAACTCTACGCTGTCAGCTCCCGCAGCCAGGAGAAGGCGGACGAATTCGCCTCGAAGCTGGGCTTCACAACGGCGTACGGGAACGACGGCGGCGTGCACGGCTATGACAGGCTCCTCGCCGATGACGCCGTAGACGTGGTCTATGTGGCGTCACCGCACGCCCAGCATTACGAGATTGTCCAGGCCGCGCTTAACGCCGGAAAGCACGTGCTCTGCGAGAAGGCTTTCACCATCAACGGCCGGGAAGCCGGTGAGCTCATCGACCTGGCCAGGGCCAGAAACCTGTTCCTGATGGAGGCGGTGTGGAGCCGGTTCGTGCCCGGCATGCAGCGGGCCTTCCAGATTGCTGCCTCCGGCGAACTGGGCGATGTGCACTGGGTAAGCGCGGACCTGGGCTTCCCTGCGCCGTACTCCCCTACCGCCCGGCTGTGGGCCAAGGAAGACGGCGGCGGAGCGTTGCTGGACATTACGGTCTATCCGCTGCTGTGGGCGGTTGGCACTATGGGCTTCCCCCAGACGGTCAGCGCCTCCGGCTTTGTCAACGATGACGGCGTGGACGCCCAGAATGCACTCACACTCGGCTACCACCACGGCGGCCAGGCGCAGCTCACGTCCTCACTCCTGGCGCACGGCCCGCGGACCGCCACCGTGTCCGGCAGCCAGGGCTACCTGCAGGCGATTGGCTCCATCAACAACCCCAGGGAAATCCATGTATCCATCGGCTGGGACGGCGACCGGCGGACTGAAAAGTTCGACATCGTGGGCAAGGGCTACACGTACGAACTCCGTGAAGTCACCCGGTGCATCCAGCAGGGGCTCACCGAAAGCCCGGTGATGCCGCTGGAGGACACGTTGGCCACCATGCGCCTCTTCGACGGCGTGCGGGCCCAGCTTGGAACCAGTTACCCGAACGACCAGCACTGATGGCCCGGCGCTGACTGCGGCTGCGTTCATCCGCGCACAAAGCACCCCGGCACACGCAAAAGCGCTGGCGGCTCCCGGAATTCGGGCGTCACCAGCGCTTTCGCGTGTCACGGAGGAATATCCGCGCCGACTACCTGCTAGCTGAGCGTTGCGAGGACCTTGTTCAGGGTCTCCGACGGACGCATAACGGCGGCTACCTTGGCAATGTCCGGGTGATAGTAGCCCCCGATATCCACCGGGGATCCCTGGACCGCTGCGAGCTCGCCGACGATCGCGTCTTCGTTGCTGCCCAGTGCCTCGGCGACCGAAGAGAACGCGGCGGCCAGGCCGGCGTCGTCCGCCTGCTTGGCCAGCTCTTCGGCCCAGTAGCGGGCCAGGAAGTAGTGGCTTCCGCGGTTATCCAGCTCGCCGGCACGGCGGCTTGGTGACTTGTTTTCCAGCAGGAAGGTGCCGGTGGCCTTGTCCAGTGTGTCGCCGAGGATCTGCGCGCGGGCATTGCCCGTGGTGCTGGCCAGGTGCTCAAAGCTGACGGCCAGCGCCAGGAACTCGCCCAGGCTGTCCCACCGAAGGTGGTTTTCCTTCAGGAGCTGCTGGACGTGCTTGGGTGCGGATCCACCGGCACCGGTTTCGAACAGTCCGCCACCGTTCATGAGCGGAACGACGGAGAGCATCTTGGCACTGGTGCCCAGTTCCAGGATGGGGAACAGGTCCGTGAGGTAGTCCCGGAGCACGTTGCCCGTAACCGAAATCGTGTCCTGGCCTTTGCGGATGCGTTCGAGGGTGAAGGCTGTGGCATCCACCGGGGACATGATCTCGATCTGCAGGCTCTCGGTGTCGTGGTCCTGCAGATACTCGCGGACCTTGGCGATCAGCTGGGCGTCGTGCGCGCGGGTCTCATCCAGCCAGAACACTGCGGGCGTCGCGGAGGCGCGGGCGCGGGTTACGGCCAGCTTGACCCAGTCACGGATGGCGGGGTCCTTGGTCTGGCAGGCGCGCCAGATGTCGCCCTCGAAGACCTCGTGCTCCACCAGGACGTTGCCGGAACCGTCCAGGATCTGGACCTTGCCGGCTTCCTGGATCTCGAAGGTCTTGTCGTGGCTGCCGTATTCCTCTGCAGCCTGAGCCATCAGGCCAACGTTGGGGACGGTACCCATGGTGGTGGGATCGAAGGCACCGTTGGCACGGCAGTCGTCGATAACAACCTGGTAGATGCCCGCGTAGGAGCTGTCCGGGAGGACCGCCAGGGTATCGGCTTCCTTGCCGTCCGGGCCCCACATGTGGCCGGAACTGCGGACCATGGCAGGCATGGAGGCGTCCACAATGATGTCGCTGGGGACGTTGAGGCTGGTGATGCCCTTGTCCGAATCGACCATGGCCAGGGCGGGGCCTTCTTCGAGGCCCTTCTTGATCAGCGCCTGGACACCTTCGCGGACGTCTTCGGGGAGTTCCTCCAGGCCACTGAGGATGGCGGCCAGGCCGTTGTTGGGGCTGAGGCCCGCAGCGGCAAGCTGCTTGCCGTAGGTCTCGAACAGCTCGGAGAAGTAGGCCTTGACCACGTGGCCGAAGATGATGGGGTCCGAGACCTTCATCATGGTGGCCTTCAGGTGGGCGGAGAACAGCACACCCTCTTCCTTGGCGCGGGCGACCTGGGCCTTGAGGAATTCATCCAGGGCAGCGGCGCGCATAACGGTGCCGTCGATGACTTCACCTTCGAGGACGGCGAAGTCCTTCTTGAGCACCTTGACGCTGCCGTCCTGGCGGACCAGCTGGATGGAGATGGTGCCATCGGCCGGGATGACGAGCGACTTTTCGTTGGAGCGGAAGTCGTCTTTGTTCATGGTGGCCACGTTGGTTTTGGAGTCCGGGGTCCAGGCGCCCATGGAATGCGGGTTCTGGCGGGCGTAGTTCTTGACGGACAGTGGCGCGCGGCGGTCCGAGTTGCCTTCACGCAGGACCGGGTTCACGGCGGAGCCCTTGATTTTGTCGTAGCGCGAGCGGATGGCCGTTTCCTCGTCCGAGGACGGGTTGTCCGGGTAGTCCGGGAGCTGGTAGCCCTGCGACTGGAGTTCGGCGATCGCTGCCTTGAGCTGCGGGATGGAAGCGCTGATGTTGGGGAGCTTGATGATGTTGGCTTCCGGCGTCTTCGCCAGCTCGCCAAGTTCGGCCAGGGCGTCGCCCAGCTGCTGCTCCTTGGTCAGGTAGTCACCGAAGACGGCAATGATGCGTCCAGCCAGAGAAATGTCCCGGGTCTCCACCGCCACACCCGCAGTGGAAGCAAAGGCCTCGATGATCGGAAGGAATGAATACGTGGCGAGCATCGGCGCTTCATCGGTGTGCGTATAGATAATCTTGGACATGCGCGGGCGTCTCCCTGGAGGTCGGCTGTAGATGGAAATCCGGTCTTAATGCACCACGTATAACTTACCCGAGCGGGCCCCGCAGACGCCCGTTCGATGGCCTTAATCACGTGACGTTACTCGCGTTCCGAGGCCGCTCAGCGTCCGGTCCAGCCCACCCACATGCAATTACATGAGATGTCACTACTATTTACAGGCTTGTCACACTGGGATAGATTCTGTCCATCACGCGGCGGTCCTACCCATCCAGATGGCCGCCGCACCTAACAGTCAGGAAACCTTATGACTTCCAAGATGCTGGCAACCAGCCTGCTCAGCCTGTCCACTGCCGCGATCCTCGCCTTGTGTTCGGCAGGTGGCGCCACGGCGGCACCCCCAACAACGGACAAGCAACCCTCCGTCACCAGCACCACTGTTGAAAGCACGACGGCGGCCGCGGACTATTGGACGCCGGAGCGGATGAAATCCGCCGTTCCCGGCGATGTCCTGGCAGCCAAGGCAGTGGAGCGCAGCCGGGGATCTTCTGGTGGGACAGCAGTCGAGAAGGGCACAAACAGCAAGGTGGACGGCAAGGCAGCCCCCGGCAAGACCGTGCTGAACGCCAGTGAAAGCCCGGTTTCGCACATCGGCAAGGTGTTTTTCACCCTGGGCGGCCAGAACTACGTCTGCTCAGGCAACTCAGTGGCGTCCACGAATGAGAGCACCGTGTCCACCGCCGGACACTGCCTCAACGAAGGCCCGGGAGCGTTTGCCAGCAACTTCGTTTTCGTCCCCGCCTACCTCAACGGCGCAGCCCCCTACGGAAAGTGGGCCGCACGAGCGCTCTACGCCCCCACGGCGTGGAGCTCCAACGGTGACATCCAGTACGACACCGGGTTCGCCGTCGTCGCGCCCCTGAACGGCCAGACGCTTTCCGATACCGTTGGCGCCTCCGGAGTCCAGTTCAACGCCGCCCGCGGCCTGACCTACAAGGCGTACGGCTACCCGGCCGCGAGCCCCTTCGATGGACAGTCACTGAAGAGCTGCACCGGCAAGGCGATTAACGACACCGTGAACCCCGGCGGCACCACCCAGGGCATCCCGTGCGACATGACCGGCGGTTCCTCAGGCGGCCCGTGGTTCATCGGAACCAACTCCTCCGGCTACCAGAACTCCGTCAACAGCTACGGCTACGGCACCCGGTCCACCACCATGTACGGCCCGTACTGGGGAACGGCCATCCAGCAGGTTTACGCCAATGCAGCCGCAGCCTGACCACCAGCGACGCAAGCCGTTCCAGCGCAATGTCCCTGCCGGTTCCAGCGATGTGACCTCCAGCGAGACAGACCAGGACCCGGACGCTGTACGGGAGTACTGGACGCCGGAACGGATGGCTCAAGCAGTGCCCCGCGAGGTGCGGCCCGAAAACCGGGACCGGCCACGCACGGAAGACGGTCCGGACTCCACCGGAGACTGAACCGCTTCCCATAATGCCCGACGGCGGCTGTCCCCTTCTCGGGGGCAGCCGCCGTTGACGTGTGGGCTGGGCCCACGCCGCCGAGGGTTCCCTGACCGAGCAAAGCGAGGTGAGGGAGGCGGTGGTGGGCCCACGCCGCCGAGGGTTCCCTGACCGAGCGAAGCGAGGTGAGGGAGGCGGTGGGGTCAGTGGAAGAAGTGCCGGGCGCCGGTGAAGTACATCGTGATGCCGGCGGCGTTGGCTGCAGCGATGACTTCGTCATCACGGACGGAACCGCCAGGCTGAACCACTGCGCGGACACCGGCGTCGATCAAAATCTGCAGGCCGTCTGCGAACGGGAAGAACGCATCGGAAGCGGCAACAGCACCGCGGGCGCGCTGGGGAGCATCGGTGGCGTCGGCATTGGACGCACCGCCCGGGGTGTCGCTGCCGGCAGCAGCATCGGACTCAACGCTGACGCCCAGCGTGTTGGCCCGCTCAACGGCGAGGCGGCAGGAGTCCAGGCGGTTTACCTGTCCCATGCCGATGCCAACAGCGGCGCCGTTGTTGGCCAGCAGGATGGCGTTGGATTTGGCGGCCCGGCAGGCGGTCCACGCGAAAGCGAGGTCTGCGAGGGTCTTCTCGTCCGCCGCTTTCCCGGCTGCGAGGGTCCAGTTGGCGGGGCTGTCGCCGTCGGCGTCCACCTTGTCCGTCATCTGCACCAGCATGCCGCCGGAAACCTGGCGCATTTCAGCCGGGTAGCGGCCGTAACCCTCGGGCAGGGCCAGCAGCCGGATGTTTTTCTTCTTGGACAGGATCTCCACGGCTTCGGGCTCGAAGTCCGGGGCAATGACAACCTCGGTGAAGATGCCGGCCACCGTGCGGGCCATGCCGGCGGTGACTGTGCTGTTGGCGGCAATGACGCCACCGAAAGCGGAGACAGGATCGCAGGCGTGGGCTTTGGCGTGTGCGTCAGCGATCGGATCCGCGGCGTCCGCGGAACCAACAGCCACACCGCACGGGTTGGCGTGCTTGATGATCGCAACTGCAGGCTCGGAGAAGTCGAAGGCGGCACGGAGGGCGGCATCGGCGTCGACGAAGTTGTTGTAGCTCATGGCCTTGCCGTGCAGCTGCTCGGCCTGGGCGATGCCAACCGGAGCGGCCTTGTCCACGTACAGTGCGGCCTGCTGGTGCGGGTTTTCGCCGTAGCGGAGAACCTCGGAGCGCTCCAGGGACAGGCCGGCATAGGCGGGCCAGTCGATAATGCCGTCGCCGTCTTCGTCCAGGAACTGGGTGGCGGTCCAGGTGGCTACGGCGGTGTCATAGGCTGCGGTGTGGGCGAAGGCCTTGGCTGCCAGCCGGCGTCGGGTCTTGAGGTCAAAGCCGCCCTCTTGTGCGGCAGCTATCACATCGCCGTAGAAAGTGGGGTCCACAACAATGGCGACGGCGGCATGGTTCTTCGCGGCCGAGCGCACCATGGCCGGGCCTCCGATGTCGATCTGCTCGACGACGTCGTCCTGGCCTGCGCCGGACTTGACGGTCTCCACGAACGGGTACAGGTTCACCACCACGAGGTCGAAGGTTTCGATCTCCATACCGGCCAGGGTTTCCATGTGCGCAGGGACGCGGCGGTCCGCCAAAATGCCGCCGTGCACGCGCGGGTGCAGCGTCTTGACACGGCCGTCCAGCATTTCCGGGGAGCCGGTGACTTCTTCGACTTCCTGGACCGGGATCCCGGCCGCGGCGATCTTCTTGGCCGTGGAACCGGTGGAAACAATTCGAACGCCAGCTGCGTGCAGGCCCTGCGCGAGCTCCTCCAGACCGGTCTTGTCGTAGACCGAGATCAAGGCCCGGCGGATGGGAACACGGTCAAGCTGCGTGAAGCTCACAAAAGTCTCCGTCGTTTTACGCGGTTGCGGCCGCGGGTGGTGGGGATGCGCCCAGTTTATCGTGTTGCCGGGATCCCCCGGCCCACACCCCCTAAGGTGGGTGAATGACAAGCGAACCCCTGGTGCTGGTGGCGGACATTGGCAAGAGCCGCTGCCGCGTGGAGCTGCGGGTTGTTGATGCCGCAGGCTCCTCCACTGGTTCCTCCACGGTGCTGGGCAGTGCAGGCGCTGAGGGCTTCGCCGGGCTGGGAATCTCCGGCGGCGCCGGGGCCGCGTTCCGGCTGATTGCCAGTGCCGCCGGGCAGCTGGACGGCGCCGGCTCTGATACTGGTTCTTTGGCCGGGAGGCTTGCCGGGGTGGGTGCCGCGGTGGCCGGCGTAGAGGCCAGCACGCCGCAGTCCCGGGAACTCGCCGGCCTGCTCGCCTTGCATTTCCAGGCCCCCGCCGCGGTGCTCTCCGATGCAACGGCCGCTCATCTGGGGGCGCTCGACGGCGGAGCCGGCACCATCCTGATCGTCGGCACCGGGGCAGTGTCCTTCCGCTTCGAGGGTGATCCGCAGCAGGGCAATGCCGGGGTACTGCACCGCGGCGACGGCTGGGGTCCGCTGCTTGGTGACCGCGGCAGCGGCCGCTGGATCGGCCAGCGGGGCCTGTCCGCGGCGCTGGAAGCATACGACGGCGGCCCGGCCACTTCTCTGGAGCGCCTCGCCGTGGAGTATCTCGGCTCAGCCGTAGCAGGCTCCGGTCCTGAAGGCTCCGGGATACCCGGCCCTGAACGCCCGGCGCTGAGCCAGCTACCAGGTTGGCTGGCCGGCCAGGAAAACCCGTACCGGGCCATGGCCGGCTTCACACCTTTTGTCCTGGCCGAAGCAGAGTCCGGGGATGCTGTGGCCGGGCACATCATCTCCGAAGCCTGCCGGCACCTCACAGAAACTGTCGGCCGGTCCATCGCGGACAGCACTCTGCGGCACGTAGCGCTGTTGGGCGGCGTCGTGGATTCCCCTTACTTTGCCCAACGCTTGGCCGCCGACCTTAATAACGCGGGAATCGGCGTCATACCAGCCCAGGGCGACGGACTGGCCGGTGCTGCCCTGGCCGCGACCCGGAACGAACTGCTCCACGAAAGGTACATCCACCGTGACCGAAAATCCTGAAACCGCTGGCTTCCCTGAGCGAACACCCGTTGCCCCGGCCGACGGGCTGGCCGCATTGCGCGCCGAGCTCGCCGGGCTGCAGACCGAGGCCGCCAACCCGGAGCTGAGCCGGCTGGACACCATGGACACAGCCCAGCTGGTGGCATCGATGAACGCGCAGGACGCCGGCGTTCCTGCCGCCGTCGGGCTGGCGGTGCCGGACATCATCCGTACCGTGGACGCCGTCGCCGCTAAGCTGGCGCAGGGCGGACGGCTCTTCTACATCGGTGCCGGGACTGCCGGGCGCATGGGCATCCTGGATGCCAGTGAGTGCCCGCCCACGTTTGGAACCCCGCCGGAGATGGTGGTGGGGATTATCGCCGGTGGCCGCAAGGCCGTGGAGCAGGCGGTGGAAAACGCGGAAGATGACGCCGACGCGGGGGCTGCGGACATAACCGCGGCGGGTGCGGGACCAGGCGATGCCGTCGTCGGAATCTCCGCGTCCGGAAGGACTCCGTACGTGATCGGCGCGCTCAGGGAAGCGAACGCCCGCGGTGCTTTTACGGTTGGGCTGGCGTGCAATCCCGGCTCGGCAATAGGGCAGGAAGCGGACGTTGCGATCGAGGTGGTGGTGGGTCCGGAGTTCGTGGCAGGCTCCACCCGGCTGAAATCCGGCACCGCACAGAAGCTGGTGCTGAACATGATCAGCACGCTCTCCATGGTGAAACTCGGCAAGACCTACGGCAACCTCATGGTAGATCTGCAGGCCACCAACGCCAAGCTGCGGGCCCGGTCCCAGCGCACCGTCCAAGCAGCGACCGGCGTAGATGCGGGTGCTGCCGCAGAGGCGCTGGACGCCGTCGGAGGTTCAGTGAAGGCGGCTATCCTGGTCCTGCTGGCGGACGTCGAGCCCGAACAGGCAGTTTCTGCGTTGGAACGGGCGGGCGGCTTCCTGCGCCAGGCCATCGAGCAGAATCCTCGCATCTAGGGCTTCGCGCTAGGGTTTTCTCAGGAGGCTTAGATGAACACATACACCGCGGTTCCCAGTGGTGAGCAGGTTGTCCAGGAATTGCCGTGGCGCTGGAAGGTTCAGGGGCGGATTTTCCTGATCGGCGGGCTCGGCTTTATGTTCGACGCCTGGGATGTGACGCTGAACGGTATCCTCATTCCGCTGCTGTCCAGCCACTGGTCGCTGACCCCGGGTGAGGCCGGCTGGGTCGCGACGTCCAATCTGATTGGCATGGCTCTGGGCGCGTTTGTGTGGGGCACCATCGCGGACACCATCGGGCGCAAAAAGGCGTTTTCGGCCACCTTGCTGATCTTCTCGCTCTTCACCGTGCTGGGCGCGTTCTCCCCGGACTTCGTCTGGTTCTGCATCTTCCGGTTTATGGCCGGCGTCGGGCTGGGTGGCTGCATTCCGGTGGATTACGCGTTGGTGGGTGAGTTCACCCCGCGGAAGCAGCGCGGCAAGGTCCTGACAGCCATGGACGGCTGGTGGCCCATCGGCGCTGCTCTGGCTGGCTTTGTGTCGGCCGGACTGATGGCCGTGTTCGCCGACTGGCGGTACACCATGCTGGTCATGGTGCTGCCCGCGCTGCTGGTGTTCTGGGTCCGCCGCAGCGTCCCGGAATCCCCGCTGTTCCTGATCCGCAAGGGCCGCCGGGAGGAAGCGGCCGAGGTCATTGACGGCTTGGTCAAGGCAACCGGCGCCACTCCCCGCGCGTACAGCCTGCCGGACGCACAGTCTGTCCCCCGGCTCTCGCCAGGAAGCGCCTGGACGCAGCTGCGGGCTGTATGGGCGTTCAACTGGAAAATCACCGCCGCCTCGTGGGGCCTGTTCTTCAGCATCCTGCTGGTTTATTACCTGGCCCTGACCTGGATGCCGCGGATCCTGATTGGCGCAGGCTTCGCCGAGTACAAAGCGTTCATCACCACGGCGTCCATGGCCGCCGTCGGCCTTCTGGGTGTAGTGGTTGCTGCGCTGCTGGTGGAGCGGGTTGGCCGTAAATGGATTCTTGCCATCACGGGCCCGCTCTCCGCGTTGACCCTGGTGATTGTGGCCTTTGTGGTGGACATCCCCTCGGCCGCAGTGTTCTGGCTGCTGGTGTTCGGCTTTGTGGTCCAGATTGCCATCCCGGTGCTCTACACCTACGTCTCCGAGCTCTACCCCACCGAGCTGCGCGGTTCCGGCTTTGGCTGGGCCTCCACGTTCTCCCGGATCGGGGCCGGCATTGGTCCCCTGGTGTTCGCCAACTACTTCTGGCCCGAGCTGGGGCTGGCAACATCCTTCGCGCTGGCGGGCGGACTGGTGGTCATTGCCGTTTTGTGGATGGCATTCTTCTCGCCGGAAACGAAGCAGCGGCGGCTGGAGTAGCGCCCGTCCCCCTCCCCTCCCTCCTCTCCCAACTAAGTAGCAGTAGGTGCCCTTTACGGCCCTGTAAACGGCACCTAATGCTACTTAGTTAGCTTTCCAGCCGCGGCTGACCAGCGCGCTGACCACCTTGGCCACGGCCGCGCGGGCATCGTTGGCCATGTGCCGTTTCGAGACCCGTACCAGGAACCAGCCAGCCCTTGTGAAGTCTTCCTCCCGCTCAATGTCGCGGACGATTTGTGCAGGCGCCGAATGCACCTCACCGTCGTACTCAACGGCAACCCGGTACTCGCGGAAAGCCAGATCAGGGTGACGTACGACGTCGACACCGACTTCCACGGCCCGGTTCAGCTCAGGTTCCGGCAGACCGGCACGGCCCAGTGCAAGCCGAAGTCGTGTTTCCTGGGCGGATTCGGATCCCACACGTGCGTCTTCCAGTGCCAGGCGGGCCTTACGGATTCCAGGGGTTCCCTTGTGCCGGTCCAACATCTCCGCGAGGTCCTCAGGCGTTGCCCAAGATTCGGATCTGCTTTCGAAGTCTGGCCTGGGAATCCGAAGCAGGTGATCTGCAACCACCGTGATTTCGTCGATAGCCATCTTCCGCGCGCAGTCCAGCCACGTGCGGACCGGGCTGGTCACTAGAAGCCCATTCAGGGTAACAATCTCGTCGGCGAAAAACTGGCCGCGGTGTCCTCTGACCCCGGTACGGCGTGGAATTGCCATATGGTCCGGGCGTGAGATGTGGATGAGCGGCTCGTCAAACCCGCCCAGCAGACCTGGGAACTTCCACAGCCTGAACGCAGTGGCGTGGGATGCAGCAGAGAATTCGGTGATCAGCGTATAGGGCCTGACCAGCGGTCCGATGTCGGACCCAACAACGCCGCCGACGCTCCTTGTGCTCATGTCCAGAACCGCAGGATCCGGAACCCGGATACCCCGGCTCGGTGCCGGGATACTCCGGCGCCGGATCCGCCCTGGTGTGATGCCGGCGTCGAGCGCTTCAGCGTAAGTGAAGGGAACGTCAGCGAAGGCAGGAGGCAACGACTGCGGGACTCTCATACGCCCATGGTGGCAGGAGGCGAACTCTCCGGCAGAAGTTATCCACAGCCATTCGGCTCCCACCCCAACTAAGTAGCAGCAGGTGCCCGTTACAGCGCTGTAAAGGGCAACAAATGCGACCTAGTTGGGAGGGGCGGCGCTGGCAGTGGGAGAGGCGGCGGCGAGGGCGGCCAGCGTCGAAACCAGCAGGCGCCGCTCCACCACCTTGATGCGTTCGTGCAGGGTTTCCTCGGTGTCGTCCGGCTCAACCGCCACAGCTTCCTGGGCGATGATTGGCCCGGTGTCCACGCCGGCGTCCGCCCAGTGCACCGTGCAGCCGGTCACCTTCACGCCATACGCCAGCGCATCGCGGACGCCGTGCGCGCCGGGGAACGCCGGCAACAGGGCCGGGTGGGTGTTGAGATACCGGCCTTGGAAAGCGTCGATGAACGCCGGGCTGACGATCCGCATAAAACCTGAAGACACGACGACGTCCGGGGCGTACGCTGCGACGGCCTGCGTCAGCGCGGCGTTCCAGTCGGCCCGGTCCGGATGATCCTTGAAGTCCACCACGAATGTGGGGATACCGGCGGCGGCAGACCGTTCCACACCGTATGTGCCGGGCCTGTCTGCTCCCACAGCAGCGATCTGCACAGACAGTTCCCCCGACTGGACGGCGTCGATGACGGCCTGGAGATTGGAGCCGGTTCCGGAAACAAGGACTACGATGCGCATTGGTCAAGCTTAATGGCAGGCTCGCGTAGGCTGGAAAACATGAACAACACCCCGGACCCAGCCGGTTCCCCGCGCACTAAAGAACCGCTCAGCGAAGCTGCCAAGGCGTCCCGGATGACCACCCACAGCCTGTTCCGGGTCTTCATCCTGACAGTCCTGGGCTCGTTTTTCATCTTCCAGCTGGACGTAAATTACCTGTGGCTTTCGGCCCTGCTGACGGTGGTGAGCATCGCCCTGGGAATCGTCCTGCTGGTGCGGTCGGCCAGGTTGAAAGAGTCCCGGCTGGTGCTGTTTGGAACGATCGCCGGCCTGGTGCTCTCCGCTGTTATGGTGCTGCTGGTGCTGGTATCCGCTTTGTTCTTCACGGCGATCACCGAATACCAGGAGTGCGCCCGTTCGGCACTGACCCAAAAAGCCGCGTCGACGTGCCGGATCCAGCTGGAAGACGCGCTGCCCGCGCAGGTCCGCTGACTTTAGAGACCTGTACGACGGCGGCTCACGCGTTAAGTAGCCCGGCCTCCTGGACCAGTTGCCGGCGTTCGAGCCACGGCCCGGCGGCATAACCAATGACGACGCCGATACCCACTTCCGCGGCAATCCAGATCCCCATCCACACCGGGTCCGGGCCGATCTGCGTCAGCCGGCCGATGCCCACCGAGCCGCCGGCGATCCAGGCCAGCAGCGCCGACAACGCGCCGGCAACCACCCCGATGATCGCCCCGAGGGCAAGGGTGGACGCGGACGCAGTGAACCAGCGGGCATCCACCTTGATAGCCAGCCATTCGTCAAAGTGGTTCTCACCTTCGCGCAGGAACCACCAGCCGGCAAGCATTCCGGCCAGGACCGGCACCACCAGAGCCACGAAGCCGTAGTCCAGGCTTCCTGCCGGGATCGCGGCCAGCAGCGGAATGGACGGGAGTGGTCCCGTTGCGGTTTCAAGCGCCCCGAGTTGCGAGCCCATGCCCAGGGCGAACCCGGAACCGGACACCCACGCCAGCGCATACACGGCAAGGTTGGGGAGGAAGCCGAGTTGCGCCATGGTGAGCACGGCACCTCCGGCAACACCGGCGTCGAGCGCTTGATAGACCGAAATGATCAGGTTCCAGTGGACAAACAGGTCCACGACCAGCAGGGCCGAGGACAGTGCCAGCGCCGCCATGACCGCGACGAAACCGGCCTTTGCCGCGGAGGCAAGGTAGGAACCGGCCCAGCGTGAATGCTGGCTGGTGGCCGCTATCCAGTCCACGGCATCGACGCCGATCAACCGGCTCCACGAGCCGGCTTCGCGGCGGGCGCCCACAACCATCCCCAGGGCGAACGGGATGAGCGGCGTCAGCATGGCGTACCAGAGATTGATCATGACGTCGGACGTCCGGCAGACAAATCCGGTGGCGGCCCCGAAGGCGGAATAGATGGCCCACGAGCCCAGGAGCGCCTGCCACAGCTGGTCCGTATAGGACGCGCGGGCCAGTCTGCGGCCGGCGCGCCATGCCAGCAGGAACGGAATGAGGGTGAGGCCCAGCGGAACCAGGGACAGGGTTCCGGCGGTCCCTTGAGCGGTGGCCGCTCCACCAACGGACGCTCCACCAACGGCCGCGAGTTCCATCGGCACCGCGTGGATCAGCAGCCACGCCTGGCCTGCCAGCCGGGCCACAACGTCCGGCTGCTGGCTGGCGAAGCCGCCGGTCAGCCAGACGAGCGCGATCGGGGCAGCAACCAGAATGGCTGAAATGATGGCTGCCTGCGCGGATTCGAGGGCTCCCTGCAGCCACAAGGGCATGGGCAGGCCACGGTCTCCGGTTTGATCAGCACGCAGTTTCATCGGTTTCCATGGTGTCACGGAAGACGCCCCGGCCGGGGCTTCAACCCACCTCTTAGGAGAGCCTCTTGGCTATCGATCGATCTACCACAACTCGTAATCCGAGGCGCTGATCATGAAACCACGGCCGGTCCGAAGGTGGGCACATTTCATGGACTCCGGGGCGCGTTCACACACCATGTTCCCGATCCGCACAGTCTGGCCATCGTCAATCATGGGCCCGGCAAACGTCTCCCCTGCGGCAGCTTCCCGCTCCATGGGCGATACCCCGTGCCCGCAGATGCCGTATTGTGACCCGGCCTGGCCGGTGACTACTGCGTAACCGCCGTAGTACTGCTCCCCTCCCGTGCACAAACCCTTCAGGTCGGCCGGCCGCGGCGCAACCTCGGTCAGCAGGTAGCAGGCGGCCCCGTCCCTGTCGATGGAACACTGCATGTCCTTGGCCGGCGACTGTACCACTACCGGCAGGCTCCCTGCCCACGGCTTCATGTTGACCTGCGGCAGCATCTGCTCGGCCCGGTTCAGCGGCCGGGAGGCGGGCGGTGTTGAACCAGCCGCGCCGGACGGACTTCCGGAAGGAATGCCCGACGGCGGGACGGCACCCGGGTCTCCTGCCGCCGCCGGACCTTCCGCTGTTGTGTCCCCGCGGCCGTCCGTTTCCGCTGGACTGGCAGCCGGTGCCGGGACTGCTGCACGCTGGTCGCTGAGCTGGAGCATTCCGACTGAGTCGTTGGCCGGCATCGGGACCTCGACGCTGCAGCCGGCGGCCAGCAGCACGAGGGCTGGCGCCAGCAGGAGGCGGAGGATTCGGCGGGTTGTCATGGTCGTCCCAGTCCACCAGAGAATTCCCTGTTTGTCGGTGGGGAGAAGTGCCCATAGGCCCCTTGGAAGGACAGCGGAAACAACGCGCATGCTGGCCGGCCGAGCCAGCTGTTCACCGAAGCTTTCCCTCGGCGTCACGCCCTTTCCCCCACCTCGTCAGCCCCGGATCGCACCGTGGAGGGGTGAGGATCGCAATTGTTGCCGAATCATTCCTGCCGCTGATGAACGGGGTTACGCACTCCATCCTGCGGGTACTGGACCATCTGCAGGAACGGGGCGACGAAGTCCTGGTGATCGCACCATCCACCCAGGATTCAGCCGCTTCCGATGTTGTTACCGGGGCCTTCATCCACCGGGTGCCCGCTGTTCCGCTGGCCGGGTATACGAACGTGCGCGTGGCGATGGGTGGTGTGAGCCGGGTCAAGCGAATCCTTGCCGACTACGCACCTGATATTGTCCACCTGGCGTCACCGTTCGTGCTGGGCTGGCGGGCAGTCCAGGCCGCCCACCAGCTGGGCATCCCCAGCGTGGCCATTTATCAGACCGAGGTGCCCAGCTACGCGGCCCGCTACGGCGTTCCGTTCCTGGAGAACTGGGCGTGGAACCGTGTGGAGAACATCCATCTGATGGCCACCCGGACGTTGGTGCCTTCCACGTTCGCGCTGAACCAGCTGCGCGGCCGGGGGATCCTGCGGGTGGGAATGTGGCGCCGGGGGGTTGATACGGAGCGATTCAGCCCGGACAAGCGCGACGACGGCTGGCGGGCTTCGGTGGCCCCTGACGGTGAGCGGATCATCGGCTACGTAGGCCGGCTCGCCGTCGAAAAACAGGTGGAGGACCTGGCCGCCCTGGCCGGGATACCTGGCACCAAACTGGTCATCGTGGGCGACGGGCCGCAACGTGCTGCCCTTGAGGAAGCGTTGCCAGGGGCGGTGTTTGCCGGCTTTCTGGGCGGGGAGGCGCTGGCCAGAACCGTGGCGTCGTTCGACCTCTTTGTCCATCCCGGCGAGCTTGAAACGTTCTGCCAGACCATCCAGGAAGCCATGGCATCGGGCGTGCCCGTGGTGGCGACCGGGCGCGGCGGGCCCCTGGACCTCGTGGAGAATTCGCGCACCGGCTGGCTTTACGAACCTGGGAACCTCGCTGCGTTGCGCGGCCATGTGGAAGACCTGATTGGAGATGACGCCAAGCGCCGGGCTTTCGCGGCTGCGGCCCATGATTCGGTTCAGGGCCGGACCTGGCCCGCCCTCAGCGCCGACCTGGTGGAGCACTACAAGGACGTGATCGCCGGACGCGCCCTGCAGGAGCACGTGGCCGGATTGGGCGGTCCGGCAGCTCGAACGGCCATATTCCCTAAGCCGGCCTTCCCTGGGCCGGCCTCCCCTAAGGCGGAGGCAGCCTCGCGGCTTGCCCGGCAGGACGTGAGGAACTGACATGAGGATTTCCGTTATCGGCTGCGGCTACCTGGGTGCCGTCCACGCGGCAACACTGGCCTCGATGGGACACACCGTGGTGGGCATCGACGTCGACGCCGGCAAAGTGGACCACCTGGGCCGCGGCTTCGCACCGTTCTTCGAGCCTGGGCTGGAAGAGCTGCTCGGGGAAGGACGTGCCACCGGCCGGCTCCGGTTCTCCACCGACTTCGCCGACGCTGCCTCCGCCCAGGTGCACTTCCTGTGCGTGGGGACGCCGCAGTCCAAGACGTCCGACGGCGCCGACCTCAGCTACTTGTTCTCCGCCACAGAGGCGCTGCTCCCGCACCTGGCCGCGGGCGCCGTCGTCGTGGGCAAATCAACGGTGCCGGTGGGCACGGTGGAGCGGTTGCGCGGGGTCCTGGCGGCGCGGTCGGACGTGCGGCTGGGCTGGAACCCGGAGTTCCTGCGGCAGGGCACAGCGGTGAAGGATTCCCTGGTGCCGGACCGGCTGGTGTACGGCGTCGACGGCGGGAAGGACGCCGGACTGGATCCTGTAAGCGGCGCGCCGCGCGGTGTCACCGCGGCACTGGACGCGGTCTACGAACCGCTGCTGCAGGCCGGAATTCCCCGCCTGGTGTGCAATTTCGCCACGGCCGAGCTGATTAAGTCGGCGTCGAACGCGTACCTGGCCACGAAGGTCAGCTTCATTAATGCAATGGCCGAGCTGTGCGACGCGTCGGGCGCCGATGTGACCGAACTGGGCGAGGCGATGGGTATGGATCCGCGGATCGGCGGCCGGTACCTGCACGCCGGTCTGGGCTTTGGCGGTGGCTGCCTGCCAAAGGACATCCGCAGTTTCCGTACCCAGGCCCTTGAACTGGGTGTGTCGTCGGTGGAGGAGTGGATGGGCGTGGTGGATGCAATCAACCTGGGCCAGCGCTCCAAAACGGCCGGGATTGCGGCCTCGCTGTGCGGCGGATCAGTCTCCGGGCGGACCGTGACGGTGCTGGGCGCGGCCTTCAAACCAGATACCGACGACATTCGCGATTCCCCCGCCCTGGACGTTGCCCTGCAGCTTGCCGAGGCCGGCGCCCACGTGACGGTGACGGACCCGAAGGCCATCAACCACGCGTGGATGCGCTTCCCGCAGCTGCGCTTTGAGCAGTCAACGCAGCGGGCGCTTGACGGTGCCGAGCTGGTGCTGCTGCTGACGGAATGGGATGAATACAGGGCGCTCTCCCCCGTCACCGCCGGCAATCTGGTGCGACGCCGGACGATACTGGATGCCCGCAACGTCCTGGATGCCGCTGCCTGGCGCGCCGTCGGGTGGACAGTGCGCGGCCTGGGAACCGGGGCTGGTGTTACTGCGCCCCTTCCGCGGACCTCTGCGGCGCTTTAGGGTGAAGCTGACCCTTGATCCCGTCCGTAAAGGATGCTTATGCGTAAGTTAACAGCTGGCCTGTTCCATTCGGTGGACGGCGTGGTGTCCGATCCTTTCCTGTGGCAGTTCAATTCCTTCGACGAAGAACTCGGCAACGGCATGGACGAGATGATGCGCCGGGTGGACGGTGTGGTGCTGGGCCGGGTGAGTTACCAGGAGTGGGCCGAATACTGGCCTACGGCTCCTGTGGACCAGGACTTTGCCGGCTTCATCAATCCTGTTCCCAAGTACGTTGCGTCACGCAGCCTGACCGGCCCGCTCGAGTGGGAGAACTCGCACCTGATGGATGCCCCCTTGGAAGAGTTCGTGGCCAGGTTGAAGGAGTCCGACGGCGGCGAGATCGCTGTGTGCGGGAGCATTTCAGTGACGCGCCAACTCCTCTTTGCCGGGCTGCTTGATTCACTGACGCTGATGACGCATCCGGTGATCGCCGGCAGTGGACGCCGGTTGTTCGAACCCAACGATCCGCAGACCCGGCTGGCCCTGCATGATGAGTACCGCACCAGCAACGGGAACCTCGTCAGCACCTACGGCCTGCTGGCCCCCTGATCATTCCCTGGGCGCCAGGCCCTGCGTTTCCTGGCGTGGGGTCAGGCCCTGCGTTCTCTGACGTGGGGTCAGGCCCTGACCAGCTCGGCGCTGCGCTCCCACAGGAGGCGGGCGAGGTCGGCGTCGTAAGCCTGTTTGTTTGCCTTCGCCAGGGCACACTTCGCGTAGTACGCGCCGGACACCCAATCCTTGCCGGCCGTTCCGTTGACCAGCCAGATCAGGGTGTCCGCTCCCTCATCCGGGCTGAGCATGAAGCGATTGAGCAGCGTGGTATAGATATGCCGCATGGCGCTGCTGGACTCACTGGCAAAACTCGTGCGCACCACCCCGGGGTGGAAAGCCGCCGTCGTAATTGAGTTTCCGCCCGAGGTTCCCGGACCGAACCTGCGGTGAAGCTCGGAGGTGAAGAGGATGTTGGCCAGCTTGCCGGTGCCGTAGGCGCGGTTGGTGCTGTATTTGCGTTCGGAAGCGAGGTCCGACAAGTCCAGGTGGCCGAAGCCGTTGGCGGCGCTTGAGGTGTTGATGATTTTGGCGGAGCTGGCGAGCAGCTTATCCATCAGCAGCGTGGTGAGCAGGAACGGTGCCAGATGATTGACCTGAAAAGTGCTTTCGTGGCCATCGATGGTGAGCTGGTGCTTACCCATGATGCCTCCGGCGTTGTTGGCCAGGACGTCGATCCGTGGGTAGCTTTCCTGCAGTTGCGTAGCCAGGGCACGGACCTGGGCCAGCTCAGAGAAATCTGCCAGGAAGTAGTCGGCATTGAGTTCGGTGGCGATGGCCTTGGTCTTGTTCTCAGAGCGGCCTACGATCACCACCTTGTCGCCGGCCTTGGAAAACGTGCGTGCAGCTGCTGCTCCGATGCCGTCGCTGGCTCCGGTGATGACGATGGTTCTCTGCTCCATGAACTTCCTCTGCTAGGCCGGTAGCCGCAGCATCCGCACACGGACATCTGCTGGTTTCAGCCACCTGCTGGTACAACGCAGGATGACCGGACGGTGTTCCGCTGCGTCCACGGGACCCGCGTGTGGACGCAGCGGTGACGCCTAACGCTCGGGGTTCAGCGACTTGCCCCAGAGGACGGCGCCGGTGGCATCGCGGAGGGTGACGGTGAAGACGTCGTCTTCGTCCAGGTCGACGTGGCCGAAGTACTGGCTGGTACCCGTGCGTGGCGACTGGTTCGCATAGGCGCCGGCTTTGAAGAATGCAACCTCGGGACCAAAGGTGCCGTCCAGGCCGCTTGGGCCAAAGGTACCTGCGTTGATGGGCCCGCCCACGAATTCCCAGAACGGATCGAAGTCACGGAACGCGGCGCGTTCAGGTGCATAGTGGTGGGCGGCACAATAGTGGACGTCAGCGGTGAGCCAGACGATGTTCTTAACCCGGTTGCGCTTGAACGCTGCGAGCACCCGGGCGATCTCCAGTTCCTTGCCCAGCGGCGCACCGTCGTCCGCGTTTGCCAATGATTCCTGGGCAGCGCCGTCGGGCACAATCAGCCCGATCGGAAGGTCCGCAGAGATCACCTTCCACGTTGCCTGCGAGCGGCTGACCTCCTTGATCAGCCAGTCGGCCTGCTCCTGGCCCAGGATGGCGGTGAGGTCCGCTTCCTTGCCGTCCGTGTTGGGGTCTTTGAAGCTGCGCATGTCCAGGCAGAAAATGTCCAGCTGGGGGCCGCGTGAGACCTTCCGGTAGATGCGGGCCGGTTCGAAGCCGGTGCTGCCGTCGCTGAGCTGAGCGATCGGCTGGTACTCCTGCCAGGCCTGGCGGCCGCGTGCGGCGAGGACGTCCACGTTCCGCTCGGTGTAGCGGGCGTCGGCGATGATCTCGCCCGGGTACCAGTTGTTGTGGGTCTCGTGGTCGTCCCACTGCGCGATGACCGGAACCTCCGCGTACATGGCCCGCACGTTGGCATCCATGAGGTTGTAGCGGTGCCGGCCGCGGAACTCGTTGAGGGTTTCGGCCACCTTGGACACTTCCTCGGTGACCAGGTTGTGCCAGATCTGCCCGTCCGGCTCGATGACCTGGGCAGAGATGGGATTGTCTGCGTAAATCGTGTCCCCGGAGTGGATGAAGAAATCCGGGCGGGTGGCGTGCATGGCAGCGTAACCGCGCATGCCGCCGATGGCTTCATTGATGCCCCAACCCTGGCCGGCGGTATCGCCGGACCAGACGAAGCTCTGGCGCCGGGGTGTCCTGTCCCGCTTCATCGCGGACATGTCCGGCGCGGTGGTGAACATGCCCTTCACAGTTTCGCCCGCGTAGCCGTCCGCGTCCTCAAAGCTGAGGGAGAGGTCGAACCGGGTGCCGCCGGGCAGCCGCTCGGCCAGGATTTTGGAGGTGAAGTCCGTTGCCTCACTGGCCCTTGTGCCACGAAGTACCCGGTGGAAGGCGCGGCCTCCGCGGAGGGGCGTACCGCCGTCGTCAACGGCCAGAAGGTTCGCCACCAGCCTGCCCGCACCGGACGCCCGCGACCAGAGCACACCGGAACTTGTGGTGACGTCGCCGGTGGCAATCCCGAACGGAAGGGTGAGCCGGTTGCGGACCAGCGGAACGGCCGACGGGCCGTTGGCTGCGGTGGCGGCAGCGGCAGCGGCAGGAACGACGGCGGCACCGGCGGCTGCCAGTGCCCCCTTCAGGACGGTGCGGCGATTGAAAGCAGTCATGCACCTATCGTGGCCGGGCCCGGTGAACCCGTGGCGACGGCAAGGTGAATAGGCGGAGGGGATTGAAGGCTACCTGGTTCGGCAGCCTTCCCCCAGCGGATTGGCGTTGCAGTCGTCCGCGTAGTTCTTGGTGACTGAGCGCCAGACCTGAAGCGTCTGCGGCGCCGAGGTAAACTCGCCCGTGCCCGTGATCGGGAGGGCTGGTCCGTTGTTCACGGAGTACGTCCCCGTAAATGACGTGGTGACGGTGACGTCGAAGTTTCCGGTGGTGCTGTAGGCATGGCTGGTACGGGTTTTGGTTCCCCATTCAGCTTCCGGGAGGGGGCCGCCGTGCGTTGCACTGGGCCCCAGAGTGGTGCCGTCGCCGTAGTTGAACGTGTACTGGGCCGGTGTTGCTGTGAGGTGGACCTGCTGGCCGAGGATGGTGATGTCGAACTGCTGCTCAGCCGCGCTGGCAAAGACGTTGGTCTCGGCACCTACGAGGGTGTGCGGGGACGGCTGGGCTGAAATGACGCCAGCCGCTACTGGAAGATTGCGGAAGTCCTCCAAGATTCGGGCGGCGATGCGGGGCAGGACGTCTTCAGGATTGGGGTCATACAGACAGGTCGGGCCACCGATGGGTGTCCATTGGGACCAAGTGGGGTCCGGGATCGTCTTTGGCGCGTATCTCCATACGATCGCTTGCCCTTCGGTTCCATCTTCACTCGGAGGGCAAGTGATCTGACCAGGAAGGCAATGATTCCTGACAGAGTTTTCATCAAGCTGGCACTGCAGAGCGTACGAATATTGATTTGGATCGTGGGGCATCGTCTGCGAGTGCGCAACTATGGCATTAGTTGCCTCTTCAACAGTCCACCGCGACTGGACCTCAATAGTCTCTTTACCGTATGAAATCTCAGGCGCCTTTGCCGCCTGAGCGGCTGGAGTGCCAACTGCGATCAGCAACAATGCTAGAACGGAGAGCGTAGCGAAGAGCTGCCGCACGGCTACACCAATTGACCGATGTCTGTAGCTACCCAAGATCCATCTGCATAAGTGGCAAAGAAGGCAGCAGCAACATTAGTTTCGTCAAGCGGGGGAAAGGGCTGGACATTGGGCGGGCCGTAAAACTCAATCCTGTCCTGAATGACCTGCACCGCAACTGATTGTTTGGCAGCTCCCTCCTGCCAATGCGCCTCGATGCTCGGTGTAGACAGGCGCCCGCCCACTACCCAGTGCTCCCCCGCGTAGGACTCCGCAAGGCCCTTTTCAAAGGTGTCGCAGAGTTCGCATCCAGGTTGGGTCGCCGCCACCCACAATGACGTGTCGCCGGTTTCATACCCGTAGTCCAGCAATTCGTACCAGTACTTCGTGAACGCCTCCAGGCCTTCCTTCGAGTTCTCGTCGGCCAGGGCAGGCTTCACGGGAACCGGAACGTTCTGGGCCTTGCCGGAAGCGTCGGCCGGCTTGTAGGCAGCTGTCGGAGTTGGCGTAGGCGTCGGAGTCGCCGAGGGAGCAGTTGACGTCGATGTCGGCTCCGCTACCGGGCCCTCTCCGCCCTGGCAGCCCGTCAGCACCAAGGCGCCGGCGGCGAGGAACGCCACAACCAGGCCTCTTGGTCGTGACGAAAGCGCAGTACGGATATTCATGAATGTCCCCCAGACATTATTGAGAACGGAAGGGCCGCTGAAGCAGCGGTATGAAAAAGCGAAAGCTGCTGAAGTAAGGGTACCCGTGCCCCTGCTGGGCCCCTCAAAGTTATCCACAGCTAAGGCGCTGCGCGCAAGTCAAGTAGACAAGAATGGTGATGGCCGCAGTTGTCCTGTGCCGCATCCAACACACCTACGGGTTAAACAAAAAGCAGGGCCGGTTCGCAATGAACCGGCCCTGCTTAGAAACCTTACGGTTCCAGAAGATCTAGGAAATTAGATAGCCTGGATGTTCGTGGCCTGAGGACCCTTGGGGCCCTGCTCGGTTTCGAAGGAGACCTTCTGGTTCTCTTCGAGGGAGCGGAAGCCGGAGGAGTTGATCGCAGAGTAGTGTGCGAAAACGTCCTGTGAGGAGTCATCGGGGGAAATGAAGCCGAAGCCCTTTTCAGCGTTAAACCATTTGACGGTGCCAGTAGCCATTATTTTTGTCCTTCTTGAAGGTGGAGGGAAAGTCCCGACTTTCGGGCCCTCCGGCGTGGGGTGTTCAAAACCGCTTCTTCAGAAGAACGCGGGCTTTCGACCGCGCTTACTGCCTGAATTACTCACTGCATAAACACAACAACAAATACGACTATACAGGACTTACTCCCAGAAGCCATAGCCGGGAAGGTTAACTTCCGGGGTCGGTGCTGAGGAGGGTGTGCCTATTCCCGTACCGGCAGCTTCGGCATACTCTTCTGGCAGGTCAGTAGCGGCAGCTGACGGCGGCACACGAAGGAGTTGGCGATGGACATGCCCAAGGCGTCCGAGGCAGACAAGAATCGTTTCCTACGGGCCATGCCTAAGCATCCGGATGTCATGGTGAAGCCGATGTTCGGCAACCTGGGCGCCTTTGTGAACCGCAATATGTTTGCCGGCCTTTTCGGGACGGTAGTCGGCGTCAAGCTGGCTCCCGCCGACAGGGCAGAGCTTGAAAGCAGCGAAGCTACAGTTCCCTTCGGCCCTGAGGAGCGGCCCCTGGGAGAGTACACCGGCCTGCCGGAAGCGTGGCAGGACGAGAACCACAGCGAACAGACGGCCGATTGGGTGAACAAGGCTTTCGCCCATGTCGCGACCCTGCCACCCAAGGCCAGCAAACCACCCAAGGCGCCCAAAACAACAAAGGCACCCTACGCCCGTAAGAACACCACATAGCACCAATACGTGCCTCCTCAATTTCACAAATCGCGCCATCCCGATGCTGGTCAGCCGTTCATTTTCGATTCACTTAATGGTCGGCAGGCGTCCAATCTGCCTGCATACGGTCGAATGCATGGAAAACATTTCACGCAGGTCCCTGCTCTCTGTTGGTCTCGGTGCCGGCATCGTCGCCGCGGTACCCGGTGCCGCCGTCGCGGTTTCCACCGCCGATGACGCCGGCCTCAAAAACGATCCCTTCCTGCTCGGCATTGCCTCGGGCGAACCGTGGCCCGACGGCTTTGTCCTCTGGACCCGCCTCGCCCTGAACCCGGTAGCTGAAGACGGCCTAGGCGGCATGCCCAATCGCAACGTTGCAGTTGCGTGGGAAGTCGCCGAAGACGAAGGAATGCGGAAAGTCGTAGTCCGCGGGGTGGAGCACGCCCGTCCCGAAAATGCGCACTCAGTGCACGTGGAATTGCGCGGTTTGCAGTCCGGCCACGAGTATTACTATCGGTTCCGCGCCGGACGGCACCTCACCGCCGTCGGCCGCACCATGACCAGCCCCGCGCTGCACGAAACACCCGCGGCCCTCGCCATGGCCTTTGCCAGCTGCGCGCACTACGAGCAGGGCTACTTCACCGCGTACCGCCACCTCGCCCAGGACCACCCGGACCTGGTCCTGCACCTGGGCGACTACCTGTACGAGTACAAGAAAAACGCCGGCGACACCCCGCGCAAGCACGAAGGCCTGGAGACCACCACGCTTGCCGGCTACCGCCAGCGCCACGCGCAGTACAAGTCCGACGCCGATCTGCAGGCCGCGCACGCCGTGGCACCGTGGCTGGTGGTGTGGGATGACCACGAGGTGGACAACAACTGGGCCGATGAGATCCCGGAGAACCGGGACGCCAGCCAGCTGAACGACACCACTGAGCGTTTCCGCCAGCGCCGGGCGGCGGCGTTCCAGGCTTACTACGAGAACATGCCACTGCGTGCCTCCTCGGTGCCGGCAGGTTTCGATATGAAGATCTACCGCACTCTCCAGTGGGGCCAGCTGGCCAACTTCCACATGATGGACACCCGCCAGTACCGTGATGACCAGCTTGCCGGCGACGGCTGGAAGAAGAACGTGGCCGAACGCCTGGCGGAGAACCGCACCATCACCGGCGCCGAGCAGGAACAGTGGCTGCTCAACGGCCTGCAGAACTCCTCCCAGCGCTGGGACATCCTGGGCCAGCAGGTGTTCTTCACCGAGCGCGACCGCGCCCAGGACCTGGCCATCGATGACGTTTCCATGGACGGCTGGGACGGCTACGCCGCTTCCCGGCGGAGGATCACGCAGGGCTGGGTGGACGCGAACGTCCGCAACGCCGTCGTACTGACCGGCGACGTGCACCGTAACTGGGCTGCCGATGTCAAACTCGACTACAAGGACCCTGCCTCACCGGTGGTCGGCTCCGAACTGGTGTGCACGTCCATCACCTCCACCGGAAACGGCTCCGGCTCCACCGTGGATCCGATCATGGCATGGAACCCGCACCTGAAGTTCTACAACGACAACCGCGGCTACGTGAACACCACCATCACCAAGGACTCCATGCAGGCTGATTTCCGGGTGGTGAGCCAAGTGACCGCCCCCGGTGCCCCCGTCTCCACCAAGGCCAGCTACCAGATCCTCGACGGCGTCCCGGGCCTACAGGCCAAGTAAAAGGGCCAAGCCTTAAGGCAGGAAAGCACGACGGCGGGCGGCCGGTTTTCGAACCGGTCGCCCGCCGTCGTGGGCAGACCATTCGCAGGGACACCGGGCTATCGGCGTCGTCAGTGGCCCCCGCGCCGAACCGTGGAGCAGTTTGAGGAAATTCGGGCCCTTGAGCCGCTGCATGGCGTCCACGCGGACACCACTGAACTGGAAACCTGGCCCAGCGGGGAGTGAATCAGAGCGCAAACCCTACGGGTGCTCTATCCAGCAGCCGAGGATGGTGGTGGACAGCTGGTACGCGAAGGCGTTCTTGGTAATCTTCTCCGGACCCAGATCGTTGGGCAGGTCGGAGGCGTTTACCTGCAGGATCATCCGGTCCTTCTGGAACACCGCAGAGCCGTCAGCGGTTTCGTAGGCCGGGAAGCCCAGGTTCGCCAGCCCCTTGATGGGCTCGGCGTCCTTGGCAAGGGCCTGCATCGCGTC
This sequence comes from Pseudarthrobacter sp. TRD_SC_9, assembly GCF_055361265.1. Taxonomy (NCBI): domain Bacteria; kingdom Bacillati; phylum Actinomycetota; class Actinomycetes; order Micrococcales; family Micrococcaceae; genus Pseudarthrobacter; species Pseudarthrobacter sp. TRD_SC_9. Next base: position 1,184,332 of record NZ_CM143956.1, on the reverse strand, counting down.
GAAGTATTCAAGGGCTGCTGCCTCATCCTTGGCTTCCTGAACGGTGATGTCCAGGTCGCCCTGGTCAAGGTGGTACGTGCAGCTGAAGGTGCTGTTGGCCCAGTCATTGATGGTGTGCGGGTCTTCGGGGAGGCCCAGGATGGACACTACATTGCCCATCACCTGGTCCCCGCAAACCATCTTGGAGGCCTCGGTGGGGCCGTCAGCCGTGGTGGCTCCTGCAGGGGTGAGGCTTTCGGAGCTGGCACCGTGGCCGGCGTGGCCGCCGTCGTGGGCGCCGCCGTTACCGCCGGCCCCTGCTGCACAGCTTGTGAGCAGCAGGGACGCGGCGGTCAACAAGACCAGTGCGTGCTTACGGTTGTTCATTTCCATGTCCATCCTTTGCCGCACACCCTAATCAGGGGGGACAGTGTGTTGTCAGGCCTTGAGCTTGGCGTAGATCACGTAGTTGTCGTTGAAGAGGCCGGTTGCGGCGTCGTAGCCGTCACAGGTGATGAGCCGCAGCTCGGATCCTGGCGTGTTGCCGTAGACCTCGAAGGTGGGGAAGCTGTTTTTGCTGTACAGAGCCCCGCGGTCCACGGTGAACACCGCCACGCTGCCATCAGCGCGCGTCACGTTGATCTCGGCCCCCGGCGTCAGCTGCCGCAGGTCCGCGAACACACCTTTGGCTCCGCCAAGCGCATTGACGTGGCCCAGCAGTACGGAGGGTCCGCGCTCCCCCGGGGTGGGGGAACCGGTGTACCAGCTGGCGGGTGCTCCGCTGCCGGTATCCTGCGGAACCTCAAGGGAGCCGTTTTCCCGCAGACCCAAATGGATCAGGTCGTTGCGAAGGCCAATCGAAGGAATTGCCACCGTCACCGGTGCCGATTCCGCCAGAACAGGCGGCTTAGCCTCAGCGGGGGCGGCTGCCGGAGCAGGCGGCGGGGTGGTGGGTGCGGGTGCCAACGGCGTGGCCGGCTCCGCAGAAACTGAAGCGGAGGCGCTGGGTGCGGCTCCGGCGTCGGGCATTGCGCTGCCGCAACCGGCCAGCGCCAGCAGGAGCAGAGCCCCGGCCGCCGCGGAGGCAACAGGGCCTCCGCTGCGGCCGGGAATCTTCCTCATGGTAACCAGTCCTGGGAAGGGCTTAGGCTACGGCGGTGCGGCGACGGATGACGTAGGCTCCGCCGGCAAGTGCGGCGAGAACCAGTCCGCCACCCAGTGCCAGGGCACCGGTGTCGGTACCGGAGGTGGAAGCAACGCCCGTATCAGCGCCGCCTACCGGCATGGCCATGCCCTCGGTCAGGGTCCCACACAGAGCGGGCGAGGTAGCGGCCAGGGGCAGTTCCGGAACCAGATCGCTCTTGGCTTCGGCACCGGCCTTGGTCAGCGTGGCGGGGTCAAGACCGTGGACAACGACGACGGCGGTGCCGGCTTCGAGTGCGGCCTTGGTTTCGGCGTTCAGCTCGAACGTCCTGTCAATGGTGTAGCTGCCGCCCTGTCCGGCGACCTTGAGATCAAGGCCGGCTGCGGGGCTGGTGTCACCGCTGGTGGAGAGTGTGGTGACGATGCCGCCGTAGTTCGGTGCGCCTTCGGTGGTGGAGATGACGCCGTTGCCGTCTGCATCAACGGAAGGGTCCGGGCAGGTGCCCTGTGCTCCGCCGTGGATGTGCTGGACGTGGGGGTACGGCGCGTCCATGAAGGTTTCGGCCAGGCCGGAGACCTTCAGCACCGCGTGGGCTTCATTGCCGTTGACGTCCACGGTGATGGTTCCTGCTGCGGAGCTGCCGTTGATCTGCCCCAGGGTGGACTGGTAGGAGTGCGGACCGTCATGAGCCATGGCCGGAGCAGTGGAGAGAGCCAGTGCGCCGAGGGCCAGGGTGGGGACTGCCATGTAGCGAAGTGTCTTGTTCATTTGAAAATCTCCTCATACAACTGCATGTGATGTGGTCGCTTCCCCGGAAGGGGACACAGAGGTGCTTCGGATCACGTTTCCGGTCGGATGGGTCGGATGGAAATATATTTTTCCCGGCCGCCCGGAACTGCCTCGAAACTGCGACGGTGCTTGTCCCCCGCCTAGATTCGTAACTGCACGCACACCGATCCAAACGGCCCGCGGCACCGAATACCCTGTACAACCCACAAGACACATGGAGCGGCAGGTGAAATAAGTGAGTACGTTACAGGCGAGCGTCCTATGCTGGACAGTGATGGAAACTCCCAACGCTCCAAACTCTGCGCCCGCACCTGGCGCCGTCCCCGCCGCGCCAAGTGCCGGCCCGGATCTGAACAGGCAACTGGGCGTGCTGTTGGCCCGGGTGGCCGACGGCGACACGGCAGCGTTTGCTGAGTTTTACCGGCTGACCTCCCGCCGCGTCTTCGGCATGGCCCGGCGCGTCCTGGTGGACCTGGAACTCAGCGAAGACGCCACCCAGGAGGTTTACCTGCAGGTGTGGCAGAAGGCAACAAGCTACAACGCGGCAGCGGGCAGTCCGCTGGCCTGGCTCATGACCATTTCGCACCGCCGCGCCGTGGATAAGGTCCGCTCTGCGCAGGCTTCCACGGACCGCGAGGCCAAGTACGGAGCCAACAGCCAGGAGATCGACCACGATTCGGTCTCCGACGAGGTTGGCAGCCGGCTGGAGGCCGAGGCCGTGGTGCGCTGTCTGGGGACCTTGACGGAGACGCAGCAGGAATCCGTCCGGCTGGCGTATTACGGCGGCCTGACCTACCGGGAAGTTGCCGAACGTTTGAATTCCGCAATACCAACTATCAAATCCCGGATCCGGGATGGACTGCTCCGGTTGAAGACCTGTTTGGAGGTGAGTTGAGATGAACAGCATGGACGCAAACGACGGCGGCACAGCCTTCCGCGGTTTCGCCGCCGACATTGCCACTGACCTTGAGGCCGGCCGCGCCGTAGAGCTGGCGGAGATTTATGCGCTGGACGCCATTGGCGACGACGAGCGGGACCTGATTGACGGCTATATCTCGGCCGCCCCGCAGGCTGAGCGCGATGCTTTTGACGAGCGGGTCCGCCAGGCAAGGGAAACGCTGTCGCTGGCTTTTGCTGTGGAGGAAGAGCCGCCCGCCGGACTGTTGGATCGAACCCTGGCGCAACTGCCGGACGCCGCCTCAAGGGCGCCGGTTGCGGCGGCACCGGCCGACGCCCCGCCGTCGGCCGCCCGATCGCAGCCAAGAGATGACCTGCAGGCTGCCCGGCACCGCCGGGAGGAACGACGCAACCCGTCCGCGGCCAGAAAATGGCTGATCGGCGCTGTTGCTGCCGGCGTGCTGACCCTGGGCGGGCTGGGTATTGGCTCCTATGTGGTCACCCAGAACGATCCGGTGAACCAGATACTGCAGGCGCAGGATGTGCGTGAAGAGACGGTGGCAGTATCCGGCGGCGGTACCGCGACGGTGACGATCTCCGAATCCAGGGACGCCGTGGTGTTGCGAATGAAGGACGTCCCGCCGCCGCCCGAGGGCAAGGTCTACCAGATGTGGCTGATCCCCGAAGACGGCTCCGCGCCGGTGTCCCAGGGGTTGATGGAAGCCGAGGCGTTGTCCACGCCGGCCGTAGTCACCGGAATCAGCTCCGCCGCCGCGCTGGGAATCACGGTGGAACCTGATGGCGGATCTCCATCACCCACGATGCCGACGGTTGCCGCAGCCCCGCTGGGCGCCTAGCCTGCCGTCCGCCTGACCGCGGACGACTGAACCTGTATCAGGTTACGAAGCCCGGGTACCAGAGCCTTCCAAAGAGGTTCAGGTACCCGGGCTTTTTTGCTGTTCCGGGTAAACCCTGGAACACCACGGGAGAAAGTTCTCCTCGATGACCCATCCGTTCTACGGTGTGCCCCGAATGAAAGGCGTAACCCTTTGGAACAGCGGGCAAACACAAGCCGCTGCTCCATAAACAGCTATCGCATCCAGGAGAACACCATGGCTACTCACACGCATTCCCGTACCACCGGCCGCACCAACGTCCAGAAGGCATCCATGGCCGTCGGCGCCGTGTTCCTGCTGGTCGGCGTACTGGGCTTCATCCCCGGCATCACCGCCAACCACGACCAGCTGCACTTCGCCGGCGCCCACTCGGAGGCCCTGCTGCTGGGCCTGTTCCAGGTATCGGTCCTGCACAACATCGTCCACCTGCTCTTCGGTGTCGCCGGCCTGGTGCTGGCCCGCAGCGCAGGTGGTGCCAGGTCCTTCCTGCTCTACGGCGGCATCATCTACCTGGTCCTGTTCGTCTACGGCCTGGTGGTCCCGCAGGATTCGGTCGGAAACTTCGTGCCCCTGAACAGCTTCGACAACATCCTGCACCTGGCGCTCGGCGTCGGCATGATCGCCCTGGCCATGATCCTCACCCGGGGCCGCAGCAGCCTTCACCCGTAACCCCCGCGGCAGGTCCCGCGCAGGAAAAGCCCCGGCAGGTGGCGGCAGATGCTCCTCGGAGCGTTTGCCGCCACCTGCTTTTGTCATGAATTCGGTGGCTGCCCGTTGACTGACGGCTGTTCGACGGCGGTGCGAAGCGGCACGGATGGGCGGCAGTACGCGCTCGCCTGGATGGACAACTCCGCGAACCCGTGCGCCTGCGCCTTCTGCGTGCGTGCCGCCTGCGGGTTCAGCCCGCTGCACCACGCAGGGTAAACCCGGAAACCGCATTTGCCCCCGCCGGCCGCGGAGCTGGAGACGCCTAGGCGGGCGAGCATCTCCCGCGGAAACCGGAACACCCCAGACCTGCCCTCGTGCTCAACAAACACCAGCAATCCGTGCACCGGTTCATCAAACGGGAATGGCTCCGTCGAGCCATCCTCGGCCCGACGCCAGACCGAAACGAATGCTCCCGGCTTGGTGGGTGTGACTTTTGCCGTGCGGATCCGCCAACGCTGCCCGCCGAGAGTGGCAATCCCGGCCTGGTACTCCGCATTCTCCAGCTCCGCTTCGACGCTGTGCCGGATGTTGGCGGGATTTAGTACCAAGCGGGCGTAGGCGGCAAAGGAAGCGAATGGCACCGGCCCATCCTGCCACAGCCGCAGCGGGCGTGGCCGCCTCGGGCCCGTTCGGCAGCGGTTGATGATGTTGTCCAACAAACGCGTCACACCGGTAGGCTGGGAATCCCTGAGACCAGCAGCAAAGCGAGGCATAACGTGCACGAGGACGCCGCGAGCTTCCTGTCCCGGCCGGTGGCCGCCCAGCCCGGCTCACCCCTGCGCGTGGCGGTGTATTCGAGGATTGCCGAGGCCATCCGGAACAACTTTCTGACCCCCGGTTCCATGATCCCCACGGAGACCGAGCTCGGCGCGGACATGAAGGTCAGCCGCACGGTGGTCCGCGAGGCACTGATGCTGCTGGAGGAGGACGGCCTGATCCGGGCACGGCGCGGGGTAGGCCGGTTTGTCTCGGACACGCTCCCCCGCATTGGCATCGAGCGGATTCGGCCTTTCGAGGAGGTCCTGGGCGGCCCCGGGCAGCACCTGGAGATCAAACGCATCCAAAAGGAACTGCAGCCGGCCTCGGAATTCGTCGCCCCGGGCATCGGCGTGGAGCCGGGCACTGATTGCTGGCTCTGGGAATCGGTGCTCATCCGCGACGGCGAGGCCATCGCCCACCTGCAGGAGCATGTCTCCGCCCAGCCGGTCAGCCTGGGCACCAGCCCCGCCGCGCCCCTGGACCTGGAGGACGACGGCGGAGCCACCTTGTTTGCCACGCTCAGCACTGCGATGGGCCGGGTTCCGGGCCCGGGCGAGTGCCAGATCAGCCTCAGCCAAGTGGGCCCGAGCCGCGCCAAGCTGCTGGACCTGCGGCCCTCCGATCCGGTGCTGGTACTCACCCAGTACGTCCGGCAGGGCAACAGGCCCTTCTACCTGGCAAAGTGCCTGATCGCGGCGCGCGCCGGGCACCTTTCGGTGATGCAGCAGTTCCAGGCCTGACCCAACCCCAACACAGCCCTGGAAAGGCCCGGGTACCCCGGGACCTAGGCGACCGATTCCGCGGAGGCGAGTGCCGCCGTCGTGGTTTCGGCAGGCTCAACCACCGAATAGGCCAGCAGGGTCTCCACCAGGTGCGGCGCGAAGTCGTCCGCCAGCTCCAGCACTACCCGGCAGCGCGCGCCGGTCTGCTCCGGGTAGCCCAGGTAGCGTCCGCGGAGGTCGAAGATGGTCTGGCCGCGGCCGGGGCCCTGGGTGGTGTCGACGTCGACCCTCACCACCGGGGCCAGTGACGCGCCCACGCCGCCCATGGCGATTGCCGCGGCGAGGGGATCGTGCATGGCGGAGCAGGCGCGGCCGAACTGGCTTTCGTAGAAGCGGAAGTAGTAGCCCAGCATCTCCCCCAGCGCCTGCGGCACCGGCCCCGGCGCGGCGAGCAGCTGCTGCCGGTGGCTCTCCTCCAGGACAGATGCCATGGTGACATCCAGCGGTACCAGGGTCACGTCCCAGTCGGCCGCGAGGACCTCGGCGGCGGCCTCGGGATCGTTGGCGATGTTGGCTTCGGCCACCGCGGTGATGTTGCCGGGGGCGTAGGCGGCACCGCCCATGATGGTGACGTCCCGGACCAGCCGCGGCAGCTGCGGATCCAGCCGGAGGGCCTCGGCAACGTTGGTCAGCGGGCCCACGGCCAGGATCCGGAGCGTGCCGGGGTGTTCGTGGGCGAGCCGGACCAGCATCTGCGCCGCGGAATCGGGCGCGAGCCGGGCGCTGGATGCCTCCAGCGATACCTCGCCGATGCCGTTGGCGCCGTGGACGTGCGGGGCGCCGCCGCGGAAGCCGCCCACCAGGGGGTCGTGCGCACCGAGTGCGACGGGGATGTGCGCGCGGCCGGCGAGCTGGAGCAGGTCCAGGGTGTTGCGGGCGCCGTCGGCGGCACTGACGTTGCCGCTGACGGTGCCGATCCCGCGAAGGTCCGCCTGCGGGGAGGCGAGCAGGTAGGCCAGGGCCAGGGCGTCGTCGATTCCGGTGTCGCAGTCGAGGTAGATCGGGCTGCTGGGAGGGATGGTCATGCTGTGTTTCTCGTTTCGGTTGGTGCGGGGTTTGGAGGTCAGAGAGTTTCGCCCTTGGGCGCGGCCACGAAGAGGCTGACAATGAAGGCGGCCGCTGTAATACCCACCGAGATCCAGAGGGCGGTGGCATAGCCGGCGGACGTTGCCTGGGCGGCGAACGGCGCAACGACCACGACGCCGAGGCTCGCCCCGATGCCGAAGGAGGCACCGTTGATGCCGGGCAGCGCGGCCGGAGCTTCCTTGGGCGAGAGCAGGACCGAGAGGCCGTTGATGGCGGTGAGGAAGAAGCCGTTGTAGAAGATGCCCAGGGCGGCGATGGCGATCAGGACGCCTACCTGGTTGTGGGAGAACATTGCGGCGGTGATGGCGCAGGCCAGGCTGAGGCCGGTGCCGATCCGGAGGGTCTTGATCCAGCCGCGGCGGTCAGCCAGCCAGCCGGCCAGCGGTGCGGCGAAGACGCCGATCAGGGCGGCGGGCGTCAGGAACAGCAGGGCGGAGACGGACGCGCTGAGGCCGAAGCCGTTGAGGGCGTCCTGGCTGAGCAGCACCACGGTGAAGTTGATGATGGCGAAGATGCCGGCGAGGGTCAGCACAGTGGTGGCGATGACCGGCCAGACCTGGCGGGAGCGCAGGTGGTGGACGGCGATCAGCGGGTGGCTGCGCTTCTTCTCGATCATCCAGAAGGCGGTGAAGGAAGCGATCGAGCCGGCCAGCAAGGTCAGGGTGCTGGGCGCGGTCCAGCCGGCGGCCGAGCCGTCAGAGACGAAGTAGGTGATGAACACCAGGAACACCGAGAGGGATCCGGCGCCCCACCAGTCCATGGCGCCGCGGACGCCCTGGGGCCGTCCGGCGGGGACCATTTTGAGGATGCAGCCGGCGGCGATGGCCGTGAGGACCAGGACGACGACGAAGATGGACCGGAAGCCGAGCGTTTCAGCCATCAGCCCGCCCACGTAGCCGTCCACGCCGCCCACTCCGCCGTTGATGGCGGCGATGATGCCCACCGAGGTGCCGAAGACGCGGGCGTTCAGGTTTTCGCTGAGCACAATGTAGGCGAGGGCGAAGACGGCGCTGGAGACGCCCTGCAGGAACCGGCCGGCCACCAGCAGCGGCAGGGTGGGGGCGACGATGCACAGGACGGTGCCGGCGCCCATGATGCCCAGGACCAGGAGCAGGGCGGCGCGGCGGCCGATGAAGTCGCTCCAGCGTCCGATCACCGGCCCGGCGATGGCGCCGGCCAGGAAGAACATGGACTGGACCGGGGCTGCACTGTCCGCGCCGAGGCCGAAGGAGGCTGCGATCTGCGGCAGGGCCGGGGTGACCATGCTGGCATTGAGCTGGAAGGACAGGACGCCCAACAGCAGGGTGGAAATCAGGAGCGCGGCGCGGCGGCCGACGAATTTGGGGGTTTCTTTTTCGGTCTCCGGCGGCGGTGCGGCAACCGAGGTGGGGGTATTCACATCAAACTCCTTTGTTTGGCAGGCAGGATCCTGCAACTGGGACGTGAGTTGTTATACAACCATGTATGACACACAAGTACAACCGTGCCGTACACTATTTCTTACTCAGACCCCTGGCCCGTTAGGACTTTCATGAGCACCACACTTCCTGCCGTCACCGTCGTCGGCAGCATCAACCTGGACATCATTGCCACCACGGACCGGCTTCCCACCGCCGGTGAAACCATTGGCGGCGGCGTCCTGCAGCAGCAGCCGGGCGGCAAGGGCGCCAACCAGGCCGTGGCCGCAGCAAGGCTGGGCGGCAGCGTGCGGATGGTCGGCGCGGTGGGCGCTGACGCCTCCGGCCAGCTGATGCTGGATGCCCTGTCCGCTGCCGGCGTGGACGCTTCCGCTGTGGCAATGCTCGACGGCGACGCAACAGGGACGGCGCTGATCGTGGTGGACGCCGAGGGCGAAAACCAGATTGTGGTGTGCCCCGGCGCCAACTCCCGGCTCTCGCTGGAGGGCCTCGAGTTCGGGCCTGAGGAGACCGTGCTGTGCCAGCTTGAGGTGGGCGTGCCCGTGGTGCTGGAGGCGGCCAGTCGGTCCGAGGGTTACTTTGTGCTGAACGCGGCGCCGGCCATGGACCTGCCGGTTGAGCTGCTGGAGCGCTGCGACCTGGTGATCGTCAACGAGACCGAATACGCCCTGATCCCGGCCCTGGCGAAGGCGAAGCTGGTGGCCGTCACCTACGGGAAGGACGGCGCGGCGATGTTTGAGCACGGACGCAAGGTGGCCGAGGCTCCGGCCGCCGCGGTGACCGTGGCGAATACCATCGGCGCGGGCGACGCGTTCTGCGCCGCCCTGGTGCTGGCGCTTGGCTCCGGACTCCCCTACGCCGAAGCGCTGGCCGTGGCCAACGCGGTGGGTGGGGACGCGGTGGGCGATGACTCCTCCCAGCCGGCACTGGCCCCGCTGGCGAAGTACGTTGCCCGAATCGGTGGTTGAGCCTGTCGAAACCCGGTGGTTGAGCCTGTCGAAACCCGGGGGCGGATAACAGCCCAAATGGACCCGCACCAAACTTCGTGAGAGACTTCACAGGTTTTGGTGTGGTGCGCGCCACCGAGTCAACCGACTGCGCGCAGCACCTGGCATCCACCGCATCACCCGCGCTCTTCATGGAGGGACCCCACACTTATGAGCGATGTTTTATCAGCCATCAATGGCGTGATCTGGAGCGATTGGCTCGTCTATCTCTGCCTCGCCTCCGGCGTCTACTTCTCCGTCCGTTCGCGCTTCCTGCAGCTGCGGCACGTCAAGGGCATGATCCAGCAGATCATTGGCGGTGAGAAGTCCGCCGCTGGCGTCTCCTCCTTCCAGGCTCTGGCCATGTCCCTGTCCGGCCGCGTGGGCACCGGCAACGTCGCCGGCGTCGCCACCGCGATCGCTTTCGGCGGACCTGGCGCCCTGTTCTGGATGTGGGCAGTGGCCTTCCTGGGTGCATCGACGTCCTTCATCGAGTCCACCCTGGGCCAGATCTACAAGACCCGCGACCCGCTGACCGGCGAGTACCGCGGCGGCCCCGCTTACTACTTCTCCCGCGCCTTCGCCCACACCAAGGGCGCCGGCTTCTTCAAGGTATACGGCTACGTCTTTGCTGCCGTGACGGTCCTGGCCTGTGGCGTCCTGCTGCCGGGTGTGCAGGCCAACTCGATGGCCACCGCCATTGATGGTGCCTGGGCCCTGGAGCCGTGGGTCGTAGCCGTCGGCTCTGTCATTCTCCTGGCGTTTGTCATCATCGGCGGCGTGAAGCGCATCGCCAGCGTCGCGGCGTTCGTCGTGCCGTTCATGGCCGTCGCTTACATCGTCCTTGCCCTGATCGTCGTCTTCGTGAACGCCGCCCAGCTGCCGGCGATCCTCTCGCTGGTGTTCCGCAGCGCCTTCGGTATGGATTCGGCGCTCGGCGCCGTCATCGGTTTGGCCGTGATGTGGGGCGTCAAGCGCGGCGTGTACTCGAACGAAGCCGGCCAGGGCACTGGCCCGCACGCCGCTGCTGCGGCCGAGGTCTCCCACCCGGCGAAGCAGGGCCTCGTCCAGGCCTTCGCTGTTTACATCGACACCCTGTTTGTCTGCTCGGCCACCGGCTTCCTGATCCTCTCCACCGGCGCCTACCGCGTCTTCTCCGGTGGCAGCGAAGAAGGCGGCATCCTGGTGGAGGGCGGGCTGCTTTCGGCCACGGCCGTCGTGGGCCCGCAGTACGTGCAGACCGGCTTCGACTCCGTCTTCCCAGGTTTCGGCGCCTCGTTCATCGCGATCACGCTGATCTTCTTCTGCCTGACCACGGTCATCGCCTACTACTACATGGCGGAAACCAACCTGCGCTTCCTGGTGGGCACCTCGTCCAAGAAGCTGATCCCGGGTCTCCGGGTCAGTATTGGCCGCGCGACCACCATGGTCCTGCAGGTGGCGATCCTGATCGCCGTCGCCTACGGCTGCGTGAACACGGCTACGGATGCTTGGGCGATGGGCGACATCGGCGTGGGCCTGATGGCCTGGCTGAACATCATCGGCATCCTGATCCTGCAGAAGCCTGCATTCAAGGCGCTCAAGGACTTCGAGCGCCAGCAGAAGCTGGGCCTGGATCCGGTCTTCGACCCGAAGCCCTTGGGCATCGTCGGGGCCACCTTCTGGGAGTCCTACAAGCCGGCCGAGCGCGAGAAGGAATCTGTGCGGAGCTAATGCCCCGGCAACATCTGCACTAAACGCACGACGGCGGTGCGGCTGGCTTACCTGCCAGCCGCACCGCTGTTGCGTTAAGGTGGCGCGAGAATTGGCAGCCGACGACGGCGCGTACTCTTCCGCTGATCGCCCCGCCGCTGTTGTTCAATCGGCCGTGGCTGGTCAACCGACCATTGTGCGGTATGAGGGCCAGGGATACGATGCTGCCGGGGAGTGGTCGTGGTCTCGCATGTCGACCGTTAGGGGCAATCCAATGACTGATTTTTTCACGATGCAGCCCGGCGAGACCGCAGCGCCTTTGCCTCCGGGACCCGTCCTGTGTGCAGGAACGGCTGGCATGCGGCGCATCCACCGCTTCTTCCTGTGGGCGTACGACGAGGCGCCTGGACTGGTGCGCTCCGCCGCAGCCGGCGACACCGCCCGCGCTGCCTATGTGGGCGAAGTGCTGGGGAACTTCGACAAGGTGCTCCACTTACACCACGAGGGCGAGGACCAGACCATGTACCCGCAGCTCGCTGAGCGGGCGCCGGCGTGTGCGTTGCACGTAGCTCAAATGCTTGAGCAGCACCGGCAGGTGACGGACCGGCTGGAGAGCATCGAGCCGGTCCGCCTTCGCTGGATGGAGACGGCAGACGCAGAAGTTGGCCGGGAACTCGCTGATCGCTACGAGGACTTGAAGGCCGTCCTCAACGTTCACCTGCGCCGCGAAGTGACGGAGGTAATGCCCGTCGTGGACAGGGTGCTGACTGAGAAGGAATTGCAGGAGGGCGCGAAGCACGGGATCGATCAGCTCGACAAGAAGTTCCTGGTCGGCTACCTCGGGATGGTGCTGGCCACGAATCCGCTCCAAGACCAGAAGGAAATGTTCAAGGAGATTCCCCCGCCGGTCCGCCTTGGCTACCGACTCGTGGGCCGCAGGATGTTCCGGAAACAGTACGCGACGCTCTTCCCGGGGCGCGAGGTTCCCCAGACACTCTAGTCGGCTGGCTTTCGGCTCAGCTGATGCGGATCCCGCGCGGGGAAGTCACAGCGGAGGGCTGTCGGTAGCTCTACGGATCAGGGCTCGAGCCGTTTGCGCAGGAGGCAGAACTCGTTGCCTTCGGGATCGGCCAGGACGTGCCATTGCTCGTTGCCGGTTTGCCCGACGTCGGCGGGACTGGCTCCCAGGGCAAGCAGGCGTTCCAACTCGGCGTCCTGGTCCCGATCGACGGGGTTCACGTCGATGTGCAGGGGAAGCCGTCCGGGCCGGGGGTTACTGCTGGGGCTCAGGATGATAGTTGGTTGCAGGCCCCCGAACCCGGTACCTGGCGGGCCAATCTCGATCGCACCGTCCTCCCGGTCGAGCTCAACATAGCCGAGGACGCCGCACCAAAAGCGGACGAGCAATTCAGGGTTGGCACAATTGAGGACCAGTTCGCTTATACGGGAGACCATGAGACCAGTGTACGAAGAGGGCGGGCGTGCACCCTTACGGATGCAGAAAGCATTATCACGGACGTGCCCTCCCCACTGATTCATTGCTGTGAGTGTGGAAACCACCAACCTGAAAGGCTTTCCCTATTTTAGATGTAACAAACGTCCCAGCTCAGTACAGTTAGGCCGCTTGTGCCTGCATGCTAGATGCTGGCCTTAGTGCTCGTTGCATTCGTGGAGTCTTGCTGGGTTGCGGACGCCCAAATGAAGACCGGCATCATCGGCAGGTTGGCTGAGATCGGCTTAATTACGCCTTCGGCCTCAGGAAAACAGCCTCCATACGTGTGGACTGGGTATCCTAACTGAGACGAAGAGCAACGTGGCAGTACGAGCGGAGATATTAATGACCAGCACTTATCAGATGATGGAAGGCCCGGCGGCTCCCGTCGCGTCGCCCACCGCCGACGCTTCTTGGTTGGACGAAGCTTCCCTTGAGACCGACGAAGTTGAGGTGCAGGACTACGATCTCGTCTCTTCTCCTAACGATTGGAACTTCTCCACAATCGTTAGCTTCATAGGTTCCGGCGCGATGAAGGTTCCGAGTTTCCAACGAAACTATATTTGGGATCGCAAACGCGCCTCCAAGCTCATTGAGTCTTTGCTTATCGGGCTCCCAGTTCCCCAGGTATTTCTCTATGAAGAAGAGAGAAATAGCTTCCTCGTTATAGATGGGCAACAGAGACTTCTTACACTATACTTTTTTTCTAAAGGTCGATTCCCAAAGCCAAAAATTCGCGGTGATCTTCGCGTACGCCTCCAGCAGGGATTTATTGACGACGACTTTCTTGAGGATGATGAATATTTTGAGCCCTTCAAGCTTTCACTACCAAAATCACCGTCAGGTAATCCAAACCGGTTTCATGGCTTAACTTACAGAGGGCTCAAAGACGACAGGACATCGCTCGACTTACGAACGATCCGAAACATAGTCGTTAAACAAACGAGCCCAGAAGGAAATTCTGCCGTCTTCGAACTCTTCAATAGGCTTAATACTGGCGGCGTGAATCTAACGCCGCAGGAGATTCGCGCCAGCTTGTACCATTCAGATTTCTTTATTGAAGTGATTAATCTTAATGCTGATCCTTCATGGCGTCACATCGTTGGAACTGAGAAACCGGATGCGCGAATGCGCGACACCGAGTTCCTCCTCCGGGCTCTCGCTCTTGCCGGCTCCGCCGAGGGATTCAGCGGCTCAATGGCAAACTTCATCAACAACTACTGCGTCAAAGCGAAGAAGTTTTCAAAAGAAGACGCGCAAACTGCTCACGACGGACTAACTCGATTTTTCGAACTGTTCAGCGACACAGCCTCACCATTTCTACGGGCGGGGAAGTTTAGTGGAGTTCTGTTTGAAAGCGCCTATGCTGCATGGCAACAAGTCGGACGACCCTCGCTAGACCACGACAAAATTGCAAAAGCAGTCAGCCAGGCAAAACAAGCTGAAGCATTTGCGGAGACCCTGCAGGAAGGATCAACAAAGCCCGTTAACATACGAAAACGCATTCGACTGCTCCGCAGCTTCATCGAGGGCGCAGCATAGCAGGTGGAAAAGATAAGTGATGCGGTGGACCTTTTATATCGCGATTACGAGGAACTGGTCTCGGACCTTAGCATGAGCCCTTCAGGTCTCTCTTCTCTAAACCGCAGTTATCACAAACATCTTCTCGTTGCGGCCGCGAGTAGTTTGGAGGATAAGGTCAAAGCCCTTGTTCCAGAGATTTTCAATCGGCATGGAACTGACAGGCTAGCCGCTTTCGTTGCCAAACAAGTTATGGCGCGTGGTTATCATGCGTTGTTCGACTGGAAGGCCGGAACTGCCCAGGGGTTCTTCACAAGCTTCGGAGAAGAATGTGGCCGTGCATTCAAGGCTGCACTAAGGACTGACGACCAACTAAAGACTCAGCATAATGCTTTTATGCAACTGGGAGACCTTCGTAACCGAGTAGTTCACAACGATTATGCTAGCGCCCTCATAGAGTTGACTCCGAAAGAGATCATTGATCGGTACAAGCTCTCCCTCGAATTCGTGGAACGAATTGAGATATTTGTTCTAGCGGAGGCCTGAACGCCCTAAGCAGGTTGCCGGGACAAGTGAGTCAGGCCCAACCTGCTGCTACGGCACTAGACAGCCTGTATCCGGAGTCTTCTGAGCGCAGTGGCGAAGGAAATGTGCCTCGTTCCCGACCACAAGCCCCACCCAACCGGTGCAAAGCAAGCAACTGAACACACGGGCCGGATTATCTGTCCGTTTGATTGGCGCCACCATTACGCTGAGCGATACGTGGCATTGCCGCCTTAGGTGACTTGCGGGTTCAGGTCGTCGTCGTCGTCAAGCAACATTCCACCTGGAGAATGTATGTGAGTTGGGTTGTGCAAGTTCCCACCGTTCTGGACGGTTGCTCGTTTTCTTCTGTTGATACCTCGAACGACCCGCCTTCTCGTTGCAACCCTGGCTGCAACCCGGAAAATTTGTAGTCCTGATGCTGCGTACCCGCAAGCAGGATATGGCCAGTAGTCAGCAGGAAATTTCCTCTAACTCGTTAGCCCAAGCCCAAGTTCTGCGACTGTCTGACTGTGCAATAAAGTGAGGGCATGTTGCCCTTTGAGCTGGAGTCAGTTGCCCCTAAAGATGTTGGACTCGATGAAGTAGCCACGGCGATACTCTATATGGACCCGGACGGTAGCCGTTTCGCACAGGTTTTCCGATCTACATTCGACCAGTTGTATGACGGCCAGCGGACGGGTCGTTACCGCTGGAATCAGCTCTACAAGACAGAGAAGACGCACTACGGCACCCTCATTGAGATCAACTTACAGCGTGAATTCGGCTTCGCGGACGGCCTCGTCTTGGATTACAAGATTGCAGGACATGAGGTGGACAGCAAATACTCTGCATCAGCTCAGTGGATGCTGCCGCCGGAGAGCATGAACCACCTCATCTTGGGCTCGGTCGCAAGCGACCAAACGTCTACGTGGAGCGTAGGCATCGTTCGCGCGACGCCGGAGAACCGGAACCTAGGCATGAACCGCGATCAAAAAGGCAGCCTGAACGCCCTGGGTAAATCGCGTATTCAATGGTTATTTAAAGATGCCGCAATGCAGCCAAACATCCTGTTACAACTATCGGAGGCGCACGTTGCTCGGATTTTTGCACCGAAGAGCGGCCAAGCCAGGATCAATGAACTGTTCAGGGTTGCAACTAACATGAGGATCTCACGCAACATCATTGCGACCGTCGCCCGACAAGACGATTTCATGAAGAGGGTCCGCGAGAACGGTGGGGCGCGTAGTGGGCTCCGGCCGGAAGGCTACCTAATCCTCGCAGGTGACTACAGCTCGCAAACGGCGATCGCTCGCTCTCTCGGCTGCGTCGTACCAGAACCCGGCGAGCTGGTAAGCGTTCGAGTAGGACCTGTGGACTTTGCGATGGCGAACTCCGTCCATCTCGAAGGGAGGTACTGGCGCAGCATCGAAGGCGAGCATGCGGCAACGCCGCCGGCACCGAAAGTCCTCAACCAATGATCATTGACTTTCTGCTATTGCCGCAGCCGGGCAGCCCCCAGCTTCATGATCTGGTTGCATCCCGGCCGCATCAGGTGCTTTACAACTTCCTCTATGTCCGAAGAGAGGATCCCCCAACGATGGTGGAAATTCGGGCTCACGCTGCCGCCGTCGCCGGCGCCAGTCATTCCCAAACAGACCGTCGAGTTCGCGACCTCCGGGACATATATGGGATTGAGGTGGCTTGTCGACGCATCAACGGCAAGCCGAAGTACATTCTGGAAGGACTTCGAGATGCCACTGCGCCTCGAAGGATCGGAATCTCACGTCGGCTTCGGGCTCAGGTCCTCCTCAGCCAACGGTGTGCGCAGTGCGGCAAGACGCCGAATGAAGACGGCGTCAAGCTTGAGGTTGACCACAAACTTCCCCTTACCTGGGGCGGGGATAGCGACATAGATAACCTCCAGGCCCTATGTCACGAATGCAACAACGGCAAGCGCGACTACTTTGCGTCTATCGATCAGCACACGGACAAGATCCGGGCCGCCGCGACCTGGCTCGAGCCGCACAAGCGCATAGGCGAAGCGCTGAAGGCCTTTCAGGCAGCCGGTGAGCTGGCGCCGAGCCAGATTATCGCCGTCGTCGCCTGCATGCACCAATTCCAAGAAGACTGGCAGAAGCGGATGCGCGAACTAAAAGTCCTCGACTGGCAGTATAGGGTCCACTATAGGTACGAGGACGGACGCAAGCGTAGCCACTACGAGCTAACAGCATGGACGCCATGGCCGCATGGCGATATCGCAGCGGAGATTCGCCGACGCGAAAAGGCACGTAAAGCGGATAAGGGGTTCAGCCTCTAGCTAGCAGCGCGTAAGTGACGCTCCACCGACTGTTCAAACTGCTTGTTGGCAGGAGCCTTGACGCCCAGGGCAGTGGCAATCGAAGTCCCGATGGCGGCAGCGACTGGCGGCGGGAACGCATTCCCAATCTGTCGATAGACGGATGTCTTCTTGCCAGAGAACTGCCAGTCCAACGGGAATCCTTGGACACGGGCCACCATTTCGTTAGTCAGACGAGGAATGTGGTCCAGGGGTGTTTCGATCCCCGGAACTTCGTTGGCGATGCCCTTGCCGTCAACTCCGAGCTGAAGCCAAGCTGCTTTGGCTCGCGTCGGACCGAGGTCAGCCCCGCCGTGCTTCTTAGACCCGCCGACAACAGTCGGGGCAATGCCGTTGGCTTTCTTCGCCCATGCTGTGGCACCGACCCAGCCTCCGCTCTCCATCAGCGGCAACAATACTTCGCCAACCGTCGGCGGCGTGCCATGTGCAGCGGGCCAATCAAACTTCTTGTGGTAGCGCTTCTTTACGGCCACGAGAATAAACCGGGGTCGGAGCTGAGGGACTCCAAATTCGCTCGAGTAGAACAGCTGCCAGTCAGCCTTATAGCCAAGGGCCTCTAGGGCATCAAGAATCGACTGACGGTAGGCCGAAAACCTCGCCGATGCCAGACCCTTAACGTTTTCGAGCATGACTGCCGACGGGTTAGCTTCCTTCACGAGGCGAAGCGCTTCTGGGAAAAGATCGCGCTCGTCGTCGGCGCCAAGTTGCTTTCCAGCGATACTGAACGGCGGGCAGGGTACTCCCCCGGCGAGCAGATCAATGCCCTTGTAGTCCCTGCCGTTGACGTCACGGACATCACCATGGTGAACATCCCATGAGGGTCTATTGAGACTGAGGGTAGCGGCGGCATCTTTGTCGATCTCGACCGCCAGAGAATGACCAAAACCCGCCTGCTCCAAGCCAACCGACTGTCCTCCAGCTCCGGCGCAGATTTCGAGCACAGTAAGTTTGGAGGTCGTAGTCATGTCGTCCATCATCTCATTTCGAAGGGTCTGGTCTTCGCCGCTTGGGCCTGTGTGTCTGATGCTGCCACGAGCCACTGACAATTGCGGGGAGCCAAGCGCGAAGCGCCCATCCGGAACACTTCGCGCAGCGCGCTCGGCTTCCGCCAGATCAAGCAGGGGGTCGTCGGCAGCAAGCACCAAGGTGGGCGCCTGCAGCCTCGTCGGGACAGGGCGGAGGTCCGGGCGGCGCAGCATGACGGACTGCATGGACCAGTACTTCCCCACCTTGTCTCCCCGCCGGAAGCTCTCGGTGATGGCTGCAGCACCCTCGGCTGCCGTCTTTGCCGCACCCCGCCCTGCCAAGGCATCTACGATCATCGAGCTAAACGGCTTAGGACCCAAGAAGCGGAAAAGGTACACCAGCAAGGCCGACTGCCGACGTTCCGCTTTGGTAAGGGGGTACGGCGGCGTGCCAGTGGTGGTCAACGTCCGGCACCCTAACGGGAAGCTGTCCGCAAACACTATCCCCACATGCCCGCCCCAGGCATTGCCCACCCAGTCCACCGGTCCCGGACTCCCGCCGTGCCCAAGGATGCTTCCCTAAACCCGGGCACCCGGCCTGGAGCTATGGTGTTCCGCTAGCCTAGCCAGTCCCTCATCGATCGAGACAGCTGGCACCCAGTCGAGATGCTCACGGGTTTCGCGCTGGTCGAACCAGTGGGCGGTGGAGAGCTGCTCGGCCAGGAACCGGGTCATCGGCGGCTCCTCCTGGCGCCCGGCAAGAGTCCACAGTTTCTCCACTACCGCTCCTGCCGCTCGTGCCACCGCACCGGGCACGGACCACGACGGCGCGCGGACACCACCGGCTGCGCAGATGCCCGCCAGCAGCTCGCCCACGGGGCGGGGCTCGCCGTTGCTTACTACCAGGGCCCTGCCATGGACGTGGTCCATGCGGTGCAGCGCGGCGACGATGGCTGCGGCGGCATTGTCCACGTAGGTGGTGTCGATCAGGGCCCCACCGGCATCAAGCAGTGGCAGGCGTCCACGGCCTGCGCGGGCCAGGACCCGCTCCACCAGTTGGGTATCGCCCGGGCCCCAGACGATGTGGGGGCGCACCGCTGCTACCCGTATTTCCGGACCGTCGGCTGCCAGTGCCAGCAGCTCCGCCTCGGCCTTGGTGCGAGAGTAGTCGCCATGGGCGCGTTTTGGGTCCGCCGGCTCCGCGCCCAACCCGGCGATGGCGGCGCCGGAATTGGCCACGGATGGTGAAGACACGTACACCACGTCCCGTACCCCGGCCGCCCGGGCACAACGGAGCAGACGGCGGGTGCCTTCGACGTTCACCTCGTCGAACTCGGCGGCCCGGCCGGTAAAGGAAACCTTCGCGGCGAGGTGGATGACCCCTTCGGCGCCGTCGACTGCTTCCCGCAGCGCATCCTCGTCGGTGACGGACCCGCGGACGTCCGTGGCGGCGTCGACCCCTGACGGACGCCGCTGGAAG
Source organism: Pseudarthrobacter sp. TRD_SC_9 (assembly GCF_055361265.1). Classification (NCBI taxonomy): domain Bacteria; kingdom Bacillati; phylum Actinomycetota; class Actinomycetes; order Micrococcales; family Micrococcaceae; genus Pseudarthrobacter; species Pseudarthrobacter sp. TRD_SC_9. The sequence continues at coordinate 1,164,857 of NZ_CM143956.1, read as the reverse complement.
GTGGTGACGTCGTGGCCCTGGCGCACCAGCAGTCGGGCGACTTCTCCCCCAAGTAGCCCGCTGGCGCCGGTGACCAGGACTTTCACGGCTTTCCTGACCGGCCGCCGGCCAGCACCCGGGTAGCCCACCGGGACAGGCGGGTCCTGTCGATCTTGGCGTTGTGCCGGATGTCCGTGGGCTGGGCGGGAACTGCCAGCACAGCGGAGACCTGAACACCCGCTTCGAGGGCCGCCCGGCGTACTCTCCCGGCAAGCTGCGGCGCGGCAGGGCCGGCCTTCCGGGCGGGCGGAACGGTCTCGACGATGGCGACCACGGCCTGGGTGCCTGCCGGTCCGACCCCGGTGATCGCGGCCAGCCCGATGCCGTCCAGGCGTTCGATGGCCTGTTCGGCGCCGACGGGCGTCACCACAGCGCCCGGAGCTGTGACCAGATGCGCGAGGCGTCCCTCCACCCAGAGCCGGCCGGCGGCGTCGAAGTGCCCCACGTCTCCGGTGCGGTGCCAGCCGGGAACGCTTGAACTCTCCCGCTGGGTCAGCCAGAGCCTGCAATACGCTTCCTTGACGTGTGGGGAGCTGACCAGGATCTCGCCGGTCACGCCGGGCTCGGTGACCGGTTGGGACCCTGGTGCGGTGCCGTCGGCAGCCAGCGGGATGACGGCCACGCGGGCGCCATGCACCGGCCACCCCACGCACACACCGTTCCCTGCTCCCGCCACGCCGCCGGGAGTCCCAGTGCCGGCGGCAGCATCGGCGTCGGCGGCCTGGATCTGGTCGAGGCTGATGTCGGTCACCGGCAGCGCCTCGGTCATCCCGTATGGGGTGTGCAGCGAGGCCTGGGGCAGCAGCCGTTGCACCTCCGCCAGCAGCGGTTCCGGAACGGGCGCGCCGGCAGAGAACAGCAACTCAACACGCCCCAGTGCTTTCTGCCCCTCAGCGCTGACGCCGTCCCGGGTGGCAAGGACGTTGCGCAGCGCGGCCGGCGAAGCGAAAACCACCGTGGCGTCGATGGCCGCGGCGGCGTCGGCCAGGGCACTGGCCGTCAGGGTGCGGGGGGCGGTGACGTCCATGGCCGGCGTCACGGACACCGCGCCAAGCGCCGGCCCGAGCAGGGCAAACGGGGCGAAGCCCGCCACCAGCCGGGCACCGGGACGGATCCCGAAGGTGGCAGCCACTGTGTCCCGCATCGCCGCCAGCTGCCGATGTGTGTACAGCACGCCTTTGGCGGGGCCGGTGGAACCCGACGTGAAGAGCACGGCGGCCGGAGCCTCCGGATCGATGCTGACCCCCGGTTGCGATGAACCGCGGCCGGCACTGGAGCGCGCCAGGGCGTCGAGGGAGGTCTCGACGCCCAGGACTCGACGGCGGGCGGCCGGGAGATCCCGCACGCTGATCCGCCGCCCCGGCCAGCCAAGCACAGAGGCAGCCGCGAGCGCCTTGTCGATGCCGATGAGGAAGTCAGGAGTGGCACCTTTCACGGCGCGGCTCAGGCCCTGGGTTCCCAAGCCGGCGTCGGCCACCACCACCACGGCGCCCAGCCGCAGGCAGGCGTAGAGGGCTACGGTCAGGTCCACCCCGGGCGGAACCATCAGGCTCACCCGGCTGCCGGTTCCGACGCCGGCCTCCCGCAGCCCAGCGGCGAGGTTCAGGATGTCCCGATCCAGCTGCTGCCAGCTGAGCGAGCGGGCCACCGTGCCGTCCGGCGCCATTTCCGCGACTGCGGTATCTTTGCCCGCGGGCCCTTCAGCCTGCTGAGCGAGCGAGTCCCAGAGCGGCCGGAAGGCCGACGGTGCATCCTCGGTCGCGTGGTCCAGCTGCTTGCCTTCCGATGGTGCGTCTTCAGCGTCGGCGGATCCGCCGTCGCCGGCACCAACCTTCGCGGCAAGCCACTGGAAGGTCGGCGTGGCAATATCCCGGTCTTCCGCCACGAGGTGGCCGGCGCCTTCGAAGCGGTGCACGTCTGCATGAGGAAGTCGGGTGATCAGGTCCTTGAGGTACCGATCCGAGAAGATCGGGTCCCGGGGGCCCCAAAGCATCAGCGCCGGGACCTCCAAGGCGCGCAGCCCTTCCGCCACGGCAGTAAGCCTCGAAAAGCTGGGGTGGGCGGCGTCCACGGGGATGTCCGCGACGAAGTTCCCAACCCCGATGCGCCGGGAGGCTCTGCGGTAGGGAGCCATGTAGGCCTCGCGGACTTCAGCGGGGAGCGGCGGGTGGGCGAGTGCGTGCGTCACCCGCAGGAACGCGTCCGACGTCGTCGTTCCCCAGCCGTGGATGGCAGGGTGCAGGGCAAGCCGCAGGGCCGGCGGGATAGCCGAATCGGCGGGCTGGTGGACGGCCGTGTTGGTCAGCACCACTCCGGCGAGGTGCTGCGGGTGCGCCAGCGCCCAGCCCAGGCTGATCGCGCCGCCCCAGTCGTGGCCCACCGTCACCACAGGTCCGGAAAGGCCCAGTGCGTCCGTCAGGTCACCCAGATCGTTGATCCGGTCTGCCAGGCGCCGGAAGGTGCCGGTGCGTTCCGAGTAGCCCATGTCCAGCTGGTCCACCGCCACAACCCGCCACGGATGGGCGGGGTCCGAACCGGCGGCCAGCAGCGTCCGCCACAGGTAGGACCAGGTGGGGTTGCCGTGGACGCACAGCAGGGTGCCAACCGGAGTCAGGCCCAGGCGGTCGAGCTGGGCACCGTTGTCCAGCAGGTGCCAGCGGCGCACTGTCCGGTGTCGGGATGATCCGGGCGCATCGGCGTCGGACGTTGACGGCACCTCAATCTCGCGCGACCATTCCGGGTCCACGCCGGGCCAGTTGGCGGTTACCAAACGATCTCCATCATGGCGGTGTTCAGCCCGGAACCGACGCCCATGCACAGGACCCTGTCCCCCGCTTCGAGGGACTGCGCCTCGGCGGCGAGGGTCATGGGAAGGGAGGCCGGGCCCACGTTGCCCCAGTGCGGGAACGTGATGGGCACCTTGGCGGGGTCCAGGCTGATGGCGTCGATGATGGCCTGCGTGTAGGCATTGCTCACCTGGTGCGTGACGTAGCGGTCCATGGTGGCCCAGTCCCACTCCGGCCCGGCTTCAGTCCAGGCGTCGACCACCAGCTGGAGGCCGCCGTCGAGCAGGCCCTTCGTGTCCGTAGTCATGCCGTCCAGGCCGCCCACGCACAACTCGTGGTGTTCGGTACCGGCGCGCATCACGCCTCCCACGATCCGGTGCGCTCCGGGGTGCTGGTCCGCCGGACCCAGGACGGCGGCAGCGGCGCCGGAGCCCAGGGTGAGCGTGGCGAACTCCCGGTTGAAATCCTCACGCGTGGTTTCGGGCCGCAGGAGGCGGGCCAGGGTGGCCTCCTGCGTGGCCTCGGCGTCCTCGGCGTTCACGATCACCGCGTATTTGATCTGCCCCGAGTCGATCATGCTGGCCGCCAGGGTCATACCGTTCACAAACCCCAGGCAAGCGTTGGCCAAGTCAAAGTTCATCGCCGACGACGGCAGGTTCAGTCCGTGATGGATCTTCACCGCGACGGACGGTTCAAGATTGCGCCGCGTCACCGAGGTGTTGATCAACAGCCCGACGTCGGCCGCTTCCACGCCAGCCTCGGCCAGGGCTTTCGCACCGACCTCGGTGGCAGCATCATCAAAGGAGGTCCCGGCCGCCCACCAGCGGCGGTGCGTCACGCCGGCCACGCGTTCAAGCAGCCGGGGCGGGAAGTTCAACCGGCGCAGGGTCGGAGCCAACCTGCGATCGAAATCCGCAGAACTCACGATCCTCGGAGCCTCGACACTGCTCACCGACAGCAGCGCGGTGTTGCTATGCCGGAAGGTTGCATTCCCTGCCAATGAAAGGCCCCTGTTCGTTCCGTCCTACCTTTGTTGCGGTGACTTTACCCGCTAGTAGGCGTTCGATAAGCATACTGAGGAGACCGGCACGAGCGTTAACCTGCACGCCAACTCCCCGTACCCTGCCTGCCATCTGTCCTCACTAGCGTTGACGGGTCACCGGCCTCACCGGCCGCGCCGATGTTCTCTGGAGGAAACACGCATGCGCACCATCCTGACTGCAGCGGCAGCCGCCGCGCTCATCGCAACTATGGCGAGTCCCGCCGTCGCCGCCCCGAACGCCGAAGCCGGCACGCCGTCGTCGAACGCTGCCGGAACCGCCGCATCCGCCCTCAAGACGAACGAACGCAACGGATCCTTTGACCTGCAGAGCCACCGCGGGGGCCGCGGCGAGTGGACCGAGGAGTCCCTGGCCGCGTTCGCCAACTCGCTGGCACTCGGCGTGACCACCCTGGAACTGGACACCCACCTGACCGAGGACGGCAAGGTGATCGTCTGGCACGATGGCACCATCCAGGCCGCCAAGTGCGTGGACACCGCCCCTGCCACCGCTGGCGACCCCGAGTTCCCGTACGTCGGCGACCGGGTGGCCAACCTGTCCCTGGCGCAGATCAAGACGCTCAACTGCGGCTACGTGCAGCTGCCCGGCTACCCGGAGCAGGACGTCATCGAAGGCAACCGGATCGCCGAACTCAAGGACGTGTACCAGCTGGTCCGCGACGCCGGTGCCGCGAAGGTCCGCTTCAACGTCGAAACCAAGGTGGAAAGCAGTGAGATCGGCGGCGCCGGCATGGAGTCCCTCACCCGCGCCGTGGTTGCCGAGATCCAGGCTTCCGGCATGGCCGACCGCACCACGCTGCAGTCCTTCGACTGGTCATCGCTGAACCTCACCCAGGAGATCGCGCCGGAACTGCCGCTGGTAGCCCTCTCCAGCGGAGACGCCTGGATGGGAGTGGGGCAGCCCGGCGCCAGCCCCAACCTGGGCGGCATCGACATCGACGACTACGACGGCTCCCTCGCCAAGGCGGCAGCCGCCCAGGGGTACGACGTCGTCTCCCCCACGTTCCGTTCGGTCACCCCACAGATGATCGCCGAAGCGCACGAACTGGGCCTGCCCGTCATTCCGTGGACCGTCAACACCACCGCGGACATGGCCCGGCTCATGGACCTGGGCGTGGACGGCATCATCACCGACTACCCCACCCGGCTGCGGACGCTGATGGAAGAACGCGGCCTGAAACTGCCGAAAGCGTACGAGGCCCGCGGGTAGAGCTCGCGTCCCCCGGGTCTGGGGCGGCCCTCTCCAGACCCGGCGCCGCCGTCGTACGCCTCCGCGATAGGAAACGCACAGGTCCGCCGCCTAGCATGGCCCACATGGAAGCTGCCCGGAACGCCCGCTCTGCCGCCGTTGTGATCAACGCCGGTTCACGCCGGGCCGGGGCCCACGAACTTGCGGTGGACACCATGCGGAAGGCAGGTGTGCCCATCTCCGCCGTGCACCACGTGCAGTCCGGGGCAGACCTGGCCGGGACGCTTGACCGGGTGCTTGCGGATAGGCACGACCTAGTGGTTGTGGGCGGCGGCGACGGGACAGTGTGCTACGCCGCCGGTCGCGTTGCCGGCACCGACGTGATGCTCGGCGTCCTGCCGCTGGGCACCGCCAACGACTTCGCCCGCACGCTGGAGATACCGAACAACCTTGCCGAGGCGTGCGCCACCGTCGCCGACGGGAAAGTGGTGGACATCGACCTCGGCCGGGCCAACGGTGAGCCGTTCCTCAACGTCGCATCCGTGGGCCTGTCCGTCGCTGTAACGGAGGCACTGAGCCCCCGCCTGAAGCGGTACATCGGGCCATTGGCGTACAGCATCGCCACGCTGGGGGCTTATGCCCGGCACAAGCCGTTCCGGGCCCGGCTCGAGTTCCCGGACGGGGACCACGAGGCGATGGAGCTCGAGGACCTGCTGCAGGTGGCCGTGGGCAACGGCAGGCACTATGGCGGCGGGAACACGGTCTCCCCCACGGCCGGGATCGACGACCACACCCTTGATATCTATGCGATCCTGGCGGGGCCGCTCCGGGAGCACGTGAACATTGCACGGTTACTCAAGGACGGAAGCTTCATCGAACACGACAGGGTGCGCCACCTGACCAGCCGGTGCGTCCGGCTGGTCACCGACGAACCACTGCCGGTAAACCTCGACGGCGAGATCGCCACCACTACCCCCACCGACTTCACCATCCAGCGCAACGCCGTGCACGTGGTGGTGCCCCAGGGCAGCACCGGCGCGTTGTTCGACGGGCCGGGCGCCGCGAACTGGCCGCCTGTTTGATGGCCTGTCCGCTCCCTGGTCCCTCTGCTGCCCCGGACTACCGGGGAACAAGCCGCCACAGGGACGTGACCTCGGCCGCGCGGGCCTCGAACAGGGGATCGTCGCGGTCCGCCGCCTTCGGATGCGTCGGCTTGGTGTCCAGCCGTTCCGTCACTTTCAGCCCGGCCGCGTCGATGGCGGCCAGCAGATCGTCACGCGACCGCAGGCCTAGGTGCTCGGCCAGATCGGAGAGCACAAGCCAGCCCTCACCGCCCGGCTCCAGGTGGTCAGAAAGCTCGTTCAGGAAGCGGAACAACATCCTGCTGCCGGGATCATAGACGGCGCTGTCCAGGGAGGAGTGCGGCGTGGCAGGGATCCAAGGCGGGTTGCAGACGATCAGCGCTGCACGTCCGGGCGGGAACATGTCCGTCAGGACGGCCTCGGCATGGTCCTGGACGCCGAGGTTCCGGAAATTCTCGGCGGCGCAGGCGATGGCACGCGGTTCGTTGTCCGTCGCCACCACCCGCTGGACGCCGCGGTGGGCGAGCACGGCGGCGAGCACTCCGGTGCCGGTTCCGACGTCGAACGCGAGCGTGTCCGAGGGCAGCGCAGCGGTGGCCACGAGATCCACATACTCACTGCGGGTGGGGAAGAACGTGCCGTAGTGCGGGTGGATGCGGCCTTGCAGGGCATCGACGTAGACGCCGTTCTGCCGCCATTCGTGGGCGCCGATCGCCCCGACCAGTTCGTGCAGGGACACCACGGAAGGTTCGCTGATATCGCCATACGCTTCAGCGGCGGCCTCCCGGACATCCGGTGCACGGCGCAGCGGCACCACCGGGCCCGGATCAAGGGGAATCAGCAGCAGGCCAAGAACGCGTGCACGATGCGAGCGGGACTGCCGGTGCCGGTAGAACTTTTCGGCCGGAGTTCCTGCGATCTTCTTTCCGGCGCCTATCCGCCGGTCCAGGGCATTGAGGATCTGCCGTGCGTTGTGGAAGTCACCGTGCCAGAGCATCGCGATCCCCTGTGACGCCATCCGGTTCGCATCATCGGCTGTGAGAGAGTCGTCCACTACTTCCACGCGTGCCGGTGCCGGCCTGCCGTTCGCCGAACGCCATCGCGCGCTCCTGCTCTCACCGGCCTCGAGCCAGGTCACGACGGCGGGTTCAGCCACCGCAGCTGGGCGCGAGGAGTTGGGGACCGGCGTCGGGATTTCCATGGGAGCTGGTGTGCGGTGAGGGATAGAAATCCATTCCAAGAATTTGGGGCCGATAGATTACGGCAGTTATTCCACGACGTGGAAGGCGACGGCCCACGGCTCCGGGGCGTCATACGGCGGTGAACCGCGCTTGGTTGAGGCTGCTGGAACCATTCAACCTGCCTTGTCAGGATACAGGGGCGCCGTGGCCGCCCCCTTCCCACCGGCGGCACATCAAGCAATTTGAGCGATAGTGCCCCTGTGAATCGTGAACCTGCGCTCGACCTGGACCTGACGGGTGACCCTTGTCACGAACCCCGGCAGCAAGCTATGCTTGTGCAACATACACAGCGTTGTTGCAACATATGCAACATAGGAGAAAGAGGACGAAGATGTCCCCAGCATTTACACGTCGATGGAGCACTCTTGCAGGCGCCGCCGCCCTTACCGTTCTACTAGGCGTCACAGGATGCGCAGACCGCAACGGAGCAGCAGCGGCAGGAGGTGACTTTCCTTCGAAGACGATCACCTTCATGACGCCAACCTCAGCCGGAGGCGCGACTGACCTCACCGCACGAACCCTGGCCAAAGAGATGGAAAAGGACCTGGGCGTTTCCATCGTTGTGGAGAACCGCCCCGGCGGTTCCGGAAGTGTTGGCATGGAGCACCTCGCCGGACAGGCCTCGGATGGCTACACCATTGCTGTCCTGCCCGTCGAAGTAAGTCTCCTGGGCCACCAGAACTACGAGATCAAGCCCTCCGACTACACCTTCCTGGGGCAGGCGAATTCCCAGCCGGGAACCATTGCAGTCCCCGCCGGCAGCCCGTTCCAGACTCTTGACGACCTGATCAACGCGGCCAAGGACCGTCCGGGCGGCGTTTCGATTTCCAACGCCGGGCCCGGTTCAATCTGGGAGCTGGGGGCTACCGAGCTGGGCAATGTCGCGAACGTAGAATTCAAAAACGTCCCCTTCGATGGTGGGGCTCCGGCAGTAACGGCCGCGACAGGCAGCCAGGTTGATGCAGTCGTTGCGGGGATCGGCGAGACCGGCCCCGCCCACAAGGACGGCCGGCTGCGGGTCCTGGCTGTCTTCACGGAAGAACGCGCCCCGGCCCTCCCTGATGTGCCCACTGCTGCCGAGCAGGGACACGACGTCGTCATCGGCAGCTGGGCAGCAGTAGCCGGCCCGGCCGGCCTCCCGGCAGAGGTCAAGCAGCGTCTGGAGGAGTCCCTGGAAAAGGCCGTTGCGTCCGAGTCCTACACCTCATTCATCGAGAAGGGCGGCAACCTGCCCCTCTACCGCTCCGCGGACGAGACAACCGAGTTTGCTGACGCCGAGAGCAACCGCTTCGCCAAATTGCTCGGAGGTGCTTCGTGAAGGGCGTGCCCGTGCTGAGAACCGTTGAGGGGCTGCCCAACGACGCATCCGCTGGCACCGCCGGTCAACCGAATGCGGAACAGAGCAACGGAACCAACATACGGGGCCTTCTCGTGGCCCTTGCTGTGGCGGTGGTCGGAGGCGCCTTGATGCTGCCCGCGCACGGCCTGGAACTGTCCGCTTCAGCTGGGTCCATGGGGCCGGGGTGGTGGCCGACAGTGCTGGGAGGCACCTTGGTGGCAGGTGCGGTGGCCATCGCTTTGGTTTCTTTCAGGCAACCCGATCCAAGGCCCGAGGACCGCGTCAGCTCACACGGCCTCACCCGGCTGGGGTCCGTACTGGCTGCCATAGTTCTCTACGGCCTTGCCTGGCAATACCTCCACTTCCTTCCGGTCACCGTGGTGTTCCTCAGCGCCCTGATGTTCATCACCGGCGGGCGGGGAGTTAAGGCTCTGCTGGTCTTTCCGGCGCTGACCGCACTGGTGCTTTACGGACTGTTCAAAATGCTGCTGCAGGTGCCGCTGTGAACGAGCTTATTGAGGGCGTCGGGGCCCTGCTGGACCCCACCATCGGATTGTGTCTGCTGGCCGGCGTGCTTTTAGGCACCCTTGTTGGTGCGGTCCCCGGCATCACAGCGACGATGGCCGTCGCGCTGGCAGCAGGCTTCACCCTGACACTCGAACCGCTACAGGGCCTTGCCGTCATGCTGTCCATCTATGTGGCAGCACAGTTCGGGGACCGCGTCCCTGCCATCCTCGTCAACACTCCGGGTACGCCCGCTTCCATCGCCTCCACCTTCGACGGCTACCCACTGGCTAAACAGGGCAAAGCGGGCATCGCGCTCACCAGTTCGGCCCTGGTCTCTGCCGTGGGTTCCCTGGCCGGAATCCTGATCCTGGTGTTTGCCGCCCAGCCCCTCGCCTCCGTTGCTCTCCAGTTCGGTCCTCCGGAACTTTTTGCCCTGGTTGTCTTCGGACTCACCATGATGGTTGGTGTCTCCGGCGGAAACGTTCTGCGTGGGCTCGTTGCCGGGGCGGCCGGCCTCCTGCTGGGCACGATCGGACGTGACCCCATCACCGGGGACCAGCGCTTCACTCTTGGATTCTCGGAATTGAGCTCCGGAGTCCCCTTCATTGCGGCGATCATCGGGCTGTTCGGCATCGCGGAGCTCTTCAACCAACTTGCCGAGACCCGAACCAAAAGCATGCCTGCGCCCATCACCCAACTGGGTGAATGGTGGCCGAACAAAGCCCAGCGGCGTGAGCTGATCAAGCCGTCAGCCATCGGAACGGGAGTCGGCGCCGTCGTCGGTGTTGTCCCGGCAGCCGGTGGTGACATCGCCGGCGTCATCGCCTGGGCACAGGCGAAGCGCGCATCCAAGCGTCCGGAAAAGTTCGGGCGAGGATCGCTTGAAGGCCTGGCAGCAGCTGACAGCGCCAGCACCGCAACCATGGGCGGCGCCGTCACCACCACGCTCGCCCTCGGAGTACCCGGCGATTCCGTGATGGCCGTGATGATCGGTTCGATGATCATTTGGGGGCTGCAGCCCGGTCCGGCCCTGTTTGTAGAGTCGCCTGACCTCGTTTACAGCCTGGCAACGATCATGGCGGTGGCGACGTTCCTGGCCCTGGCCCTTGCCCTTGTACGGATGCAGGGCGTGGTGAAGCTGCTGGCCCTGCCCCAGCAGTACCTGACGACAATCATCATCGCCTTCTGCATCGTAGGCACCTACGCGGTGCAGAGCAGCGTTTTTGATGTGGTCCTCATGCTGGCCTTCGGCGTCATCGGTTTGCTCATGCGCAGGTTCGGATTCCCTGCAGGGCCCATGGTGCTGGGTCTCATCCTCGGCCCCCTGGCGGAAAGCAATCTGCGCCGTTCGCTCGTCATTGACGGTTTCGGTGCAATTTTCACAAGTCCAATCGCCGTCGGGCTCATTGTCCTTAGTCTCGGCGCCGTGCTGCTGCCTTGGCTTCGTTCCACGTCAAAATCTAGGAAGCTCCGTGCTCAAGCTGATGAAGTCCTCCGGTAACGCCCCCTCCGTCCTGTGCCTCGGCGAGACCATGGCCCTCGTGGCACCAGCCGGCGCCGAGCCCCTGGAGACCGCCGACCGTTTCGTCGTCTCGGCCGGCGGCGCGGAATCAACCGTGGCCCTCTACCTCGCCGGCGAAGGCCACCGGGCGGCCTGGTTAAGCCGGGTCGGCGATGACCCGCTGGGCAGGCGCCTGCTGCGGCAACTTACGGCCCATGGAGTCGACACCACACTGGTCGAGACTGACCCCACCGCACCGACAGGCGTGTACTTCAAGGACCCCGGAAACGCCTCCACCACCGTCTACTACTACCGTTCGGGCTCTGCCGCCTCGGCAATGGGTCCCGCCATTCTGCAGAAGATCGACTGGACGGCACTGCCGCTGCTGCATCTGTCCGGAATTACCGCCGGACTGTCCTCCAGCTGCCGCGGCCTGGTCGACGAAGCTTTCACGGCAGCCAAAGCCCACGGCACCCTCGTATCCTTCGACGTCAACCACAGGCCAGGCCTGTGGGACGCGAAAGAAGCGGCGCCTGTCCTGGCCGAGTGTGCCCGGCGGGCCGACATCGTGTTCGTGGGCAGGGACGAGGCTGAAACACTCTGGGGCACCGGGGATCCCGACGAGCTGTATGCCGCCTTCAGCCCACAGCACTTGGTGGTCAAGGACGGCGCTGTAGGTGCCACGGACGTTTCGGCGTCAGGGTCAGTGTTCATTCCGGCTCACGCCGTTGACGTTGTGGAGGTAGTTGGAGCCGGTGATGCTTTCGCTGCCGGATACCTCTCAGGTCTTCTCGCCGGAAACCCGGCCGGCGACCGGTTATCCCTCGGCCACACGTTTGCAGCACGGGCGCTTTCCAGTGTTCACGACTTCGATCTGGTGTAGTTGGGCTATGTCACAAAGCATTCAGCGCGCCATTGAGATCCTCGAATACGTCAGCGTCCAGCCCCGCACGCCCAGTGATGTTGGCGCGCACTTCGCCATTCACCGGTCCACCGCCCTGCGCACCCTGCAGACTCTCACCGAGAGTGGCCTGACACGGCGGCGCGAAGACGGCCGCTATGGCGTGGGATACCGGCTCGCGGGGCTGGCCAACGTCGCTTTGGAGCAGTTCGACCTGGCCAACATCGCGCATCCTCACTTGCAGGCCCTCGGAGCCAGTTGCGGGCACACCGTGCACCTGGCCGCCGTCGAAGGACAGTCCATCGTGTACGCGGACAAAATTGAACAGGCGGGCATGGTGCGGTTGTACTCGCAGATCGGCCACCCCGTCACGGTCCACACCTCCGGTGTCGGCAAAGCGATCCTTGCCTACAGGGAACCCGCCTTCGTCGAGCACCTTCTAAACAGCACCGACTTCGCCACCTACACCTCCACGACGATCAGCTCACGCGAAGAATTCCTCAAGCAATTGGCCGACGTCCGGAAACAGGGCTACGCGGTGGACGACGGCGAATACGAGGACTTCGTGAACTGCGTCGCCATGCCGCTGAGGGACGCTACCGGTCAGGTCACCGGAGCGGTGTCCATCACAGCACTTAAAGCACGGGCAACCATGCCCGACCTGGTCCAGCTACTGCCAGCACTTGAAGCAACTACAACTACGATCTCCGAGGAGTTGGGATGGCGTCGATAGACGACTTCTTTGACCAAACATTCACCGGCACGTCCGTCATGGCGATCCTCCGCGGCTACACGCCAGAGCGGACAGTCGAATTGGCCAACCGGGCATGGGAGCTCGGTATTGACTGTGTGGAAGTTCCGATTCAGTCCCCGTCCGCAGTCGAGGCCCTGGCTGCAGCCGTCGCCGAGGGACGTGCCAACGGCCGGGTCGTGGGAGCGGGAACCGTCACCACGCTGGAACGCCTGGAGCACGCAGTCGCGGCCGGCGCCGGCTTCACCGTGGCACCCGGTCTCGATCTCACTGTCGCAGCGGCCAGTATCAAGGCCGGCCTGGCGCATCTGCCCGGCGTCGCTACCGCCTCAGAAGTCCAGCTCGCCGCCAACCATGGAATGTCCTGGGTCAAGGCCTTCCCCGCTACCACCCTCGGTATCTCGTGGTTCCAGGGCATGCGCGGACCCTTCCCCGACATCCGGATTGTCGCCACCGGCGGCATCAACGGGCACAACGCCCCCGACTATCTGGCAGCTGGCGCCAATGTGGTTGCCGTTGGCTCCGCGCTCGAGGACCCGGCCCAGTTTGAACTGCTGGCCAAACTCATGCCGTTGGCATCCACGCAGACACTTTGAGCAGTCGAATTTATCCGTAGCAATCAGTACAAACAACCAGTACAAGGACATATCTGTGCAGAACACAACAGGGCAATACGTCCCGGCCCCCGACCGCTACGACACTATGCAGTACCGCAGAGTTGGAAATAGTGGCCTCAAACTGCCCGCCATTTCGCTGGGCATGTGGCACAACTTCGGCGATGACACTCCTATGGAACGGCAACGGGCCATTGTCCGGCGTGCGTTCGATCTGGGCATTACCCACTTCGACCTCGCGGACGGATATGGCCCTCCCGCAGGTGCTGCAGAGCGAAACGTCGGCCGGATTCTGTCCGAGGACTTCGCCGGTCTTCGCGACGAGATCGTGGTGTCAACGAAGGCCGGCTATTCCTTCTCTCCCGGCCCCTATGGTGGCGGCAGCTCCCGTAAGCACCTGTTGGCCGCGCTGGACCGGTCTCTGGACAACCTCGGGCTGGATTACGTGGACATCTACTACAGCCACCGCTTCGACCCGGAAACCCCGGTCGAGGAGACGGCCTCGGCCCTGGACACCGCCGTCCGTCAAGGCAAGGCGCTTTATGCCGGCGTCTCCTCCTACTCCCCGGCGCGCACCCTCGAGATCGCGGCCGCTTTGAGGGATTTGGGTACGCCTCTGCTGATCCATCAGCCCTCCTACTCACTCCTGAACAGGTGGGTCGAAGAGGGAAGCCCCAGCCTCCTCAAGGTCCTGGCCGACGAAGGCGTGGGTTGCATCGCCTTCTCGGTACTGGCCCAGGGTTTGCTGACCGGCAAGTACCTCAACGGCGTGCCTGCCGGTTCCCGGGCTACCCAGGGCAAGACGTTGAAGGACGGCATGCTCTCCCAGCAGAACCTCGACTTCTCCCGCGAGCTGGCCGCTATAGCCGAGGAACGGGGGCAGTCGCTGGCGCACATGGCCGTTGCCTGGGTACTGAAGGATCCCCGAATCTCATCCGTGCTGGTGGGCGCGAGCCGGCCCGAGCAGCTGGACGATACGGTAAAGGCCCTGCAGAGCCCGCCCTTCACGGAGGAGGAGCTCGCGCGCATCGAAGAATACGCGCGCGACGGCGGGCTCAACCTGTGGACCGTTTCGAGCGAGGCCTAAATGACAGGCAACGCCTTCCTCGAGCAGATCGAAGCGGACGAGCACGACCTGCAGTTCGCTCACTTTGACCGCCACGAAGCCTGGCGTCTGGGCTGTGAGTTGCGGGCCGCAGCGCTGAAAAGGAATCTGCCCCTGGTCATCGGCATCACCTTAGGCGAGCAAAGGGTCTTCCACACTGCATTACCGGGGGCTACCCCTGACAACGACGCGTGGCTTGAACGCAAGGCGGCCGTCGTCACGCACTTTGAGCGCAGTTCCATGGGCGTCGGTGAACACTTCCGCGCGCTCGGCCGTGTGTTCGAAGAAGATTCGCGGCTGCCGTTGGACCGCTATGCGGCCAACGGCGGTGTATTCCCTGTGACGCTCAAGGACTCGGGACTGGTGGTCGGCTATGTCGGCGTCTCCGGATTGCCGCAAATTGACGATCACGGTTTTTTGGTGGAGCAACTCAGGGCATTTTTGTCTGGAGGATCCGCGCCGGCGGTTGCCTAAGCCCCTGGCTGCATGCCCTGAAAAGTCCGCAAGCCCTTGGGCGCAAAAAGGAGGCCGACGGCGGCATTGAGTGCCGCCGTCGGCCTCCTTTTGCTTACGCCTTGTTGGGCGCCGGGTGACCCTGGCTTTATGCCGCGGCCGGGAGCGTGAGGTAGCTGCCTTCGATTGCCGAGGCATCAACAACAGGGGCACCCGCTACGGTGACATAGCTGCCACGGGTGCGGGGGGCGGCGTTCCGGTTGCCGGAAACCGTGACGTAGCTGCCCTCGGTGCCGGTAGAAACGCGGTCACCGGGCAGGGTGACGTAGCTGCCGCCGCGCGGGGCTGTGGTGGTGGCAGGCACGGAGGTGATGGTTGGGGTTACGGGGCGTTCGATCAGCAAAGTCATGTGATTCTCCTAGGGGGTACAGGATGAGGGGGCCATGTCCGGTTGTTGTGCCGCCCATGCAGGAGGATCAGGGATTCTGTCGCCAGCCCTGCTGGCCCGGGGGATGTTCACCCGGCGCGGCACTCAAGGTCTTCGGCGGCCTGTAACCAGTCTACGGAGTTATTGTGAGCTACTCATAATAAAGTGGGCAGACTCACGGTTGCGGTCGGCCGGGGTCGTCGAGGCAGAGCCACCATTGCTTTGGAAATCCCGCTACCAACCCGCCGTAGAGACCAGCAGATCAATGGTGCTTGGGCGCTGCGTCTTTGCCCCCTCGATTGGCCCGGAACTGCCTCCCGTGCGGGATCCGGGCAGACCGTCGATGTGACTTGCAAACCGATAGCAAGCTATGAATACTCGTGATCCGCGGTGCTTACCGTGGATCACTATCGATTTGGGGAAGAGTATGAAAAGCAGGAACGTGTTCATAGCTGGGATGGGCGTGCTGCTGGCCGCAACGCTTTTGGCGCCAGTACCAGCGAGGGCTGCCAAGCATCAAGCCACAACCGTCGCGAAATCTGATGTCAGGGCCAAAACCGCGCAGACTTCCGAAGCTGGTGACGCTTATGTTTCCTCGTCTGTAGAGAATGTCCAGGGACAGAAAGTTATCCGGTTGAACGCTGTCCGTGCGTCGTTCGAAGTTGCAGCTGACGGAAGCCTTATCGCAAAGGACGCCCAAGGGAATGTCTTGGAAACCATGTCGCCCAAGATAAGCCAGGGCGGCATCGACTACACCCTGAACTTCGAGGTCACCTCGAATCGGAAACAGGTTGATGTTTACTTCCACAGCACCAACGAAGCACCAGCCACCACACCAACTCTTCTCAGCGTGAACCAGGGATGCGCGTTCAATAACCTGCTCTGGGGACTCGGTACTGGCGCGCTCACTGGAGCCGGCGCCGGTGTCCCCGGCATCGTTATTGGCGGTCTAACCGGAGCAATTTTCTCCGGGATTCAAAGCGCAACAAGCTGCTGATATGAATCTGCGAACCACCAATCCAGTGAAACGGCGTCTGGCATGGGTCGGGTGGGGGTTCTTGGTCGGGGTGCTTACCCTTGGGATCAGATACCTGATCGGAGACTCCCAAAATGCTCTCAGTGCAACGATAACGGTACTGATACCCACTGCTGCGGCGTTCTTTGCCTCTCTCATCGTTATGAACAGCAACGACAACCAACAAAAGTAGCCCCTGGCGACAATTTGCGGACAAGAGCGTGTCCCCTTTATTCGGCAGACACGCTCTTGTCCCGATTGGGCGTTACTCAACTGGACATCTGGCATTGGACTGAAGTCGATATGTCACATTCCTAAATTCTCAGGGTAAGTCTTTCCGCTATATCGGCGGTCTAGACAGGTGACCAAACAGTCACCTATCCTTGGACTGTGGACGCCGTATTCAAAGCCTTGGCCGACCCCACCCGCCGGGACCTGCTCGATGAGCTCTTCCGGGAAGACGGGCAGACGCTCCACGCCCTTGAGGCGCACTTCGAGATGACCCGTTACGGGGTCATGAAGCACCTCAAGCTGCTGGAGGAAGCCGGGCTGGTGGTCACCCGCCGTCGTGGCCGGGAGAAACTGCACTTCCTGAATCCGGTACCCATCCGCCTGGTCCATGACCGCTGGGTCAGCAAATACGCAGAACCCTGGGCCGCTGGCCTCAGCGACCTCAAAACCAGATTGGAAAGTCCCATGGAAAAGATCTTCGAAATCTATATCAAGACCACGCCGGAACGGCTCTGGGAAGCCATCACGGACAGCAGCATCCGCAGCAAGTACCAGTTCGGCAACACCATCGACACCGACTGGTCCCCCGGCAGCAGCTAC
This sequence comes from Pseudarthrobacter sp. TRD_SC_9, assembly GCF_055361265.1. Taxonomy (NCBI): domain Bacteria; kingdom Bacillati; phylum Actinomycetota; class Actinomycetes; order Micrococcales; family Micrococcaceae; genus Pseudarthrobacter; species Pseudarthrobacter sp. TRD_SC_9. The sequence continues at coordinate 1,148,016 of NZ_CM143956.1, read as the reverse complement.
ACCATGAACAACGTCAACGCCGGGGCACCCCTGGGCGAGGGCGAGAACCTGGAAGTGGACCAGCCGCGGAAGCTCGTCCAGACCATGCGCGCCCTCTGGGGTGATGACGTCAAAGCTGAAGGAACCAGCCGTATCACGTGGGAAATCGAACCCGTCGGCGACTCCTGCCGCCTGACCGTCACCCACGACCAGCTCCGCGAAGGCGCCAACGAACAGCTCTACGGCGGCTGGCCGATGATCCTCTCCGGTCTGAAAACCTGGCTCGAAACCGGCGAGAAGCTGACCACGCCGGGCTCGCTGATGTACACCTAGGAGTACATCAGTGAGGTACGTGGAGACTCGTATCTATTGGATGGCCCAATAGATACGACTCTTGTCCCCTAAAGCAAAGTTCTCCTCAAGGAAAATCTTGCCGCCCTCGATAGCTGCAGGGGGAACATCCATGCAGACCTGGTACGAGGCGTTTCCCCCATTTTCCAACGTCGGAACGTCCATGGCGCCCTGATCCAGAACAGCCCTGCAATCGCTGGCATCGTACTGGCGCGCATCGGAGCCTACGAACGTGGGTGCCAAATCGATCCATGGAGTTCCTTCTTCCGCGCCAACGTAGGTTGCACTGAGCTGAACCAGCACGTACTGGCCAACCGGCGGTTCGTTAAACTGATTTGCCCCCAAGACTTGATCGTTGGCGTTCAGGATCACGCCCGTTATGGCCACTTCGTAGTCCTCGCCGAGGGGGGCCGCGGTGCCGAGGCTGAGCGGCTGTTCAGCGGTGCCTGTAGTCGCGGGAGATGGCTCGGCCCCGCCGCCAGCGCCTTCATCCTGTTCGGGTTGGACACCTTCCACGGTCTCACCACCAACCGCGTCAGAAATTCCGCTCAGCATTGATGAGTAGATGGCTTGGGTAGCGAGGACCCCAACAATGGACAAGACTCCGATAACCAATGAGGCTATGGCCATTCCTCGATAAGTCGACCTGCCGCGTACCGTCTGGACAATTGCGATGACGCCAAGAATTACAGCGATGGCTCCGAGGAAGAAAACTGCATTGTTGACAATAGGAATCCAACAAAGAAGTAACGCTATACCAGCCAGGATCAGTGCGGTAATTGCTATCGCCTTGCCGTGCTGCGTTGGACCACTGCCGGGTTCTTCCTCGTCAATCCAGAGTTGGTGGCCCGGAGGAGCAGGCCCCCACGATGGATCGGGCTGCCAGTCAGGTCCCGGCTGCCATCCCTTAGGCGGCGTCGGCCAATTGCTGGGCGGGTTATAACGCTTCACTTGAGCCCCCTATTTGATTGCAGGCGCACCAACCCAACGCTGATCAGCCTGGGAATAGAAGCATGTCCCCCAAAAACCGCGTCGGCTGAAAAACGCAGGCAGATGACGCTCAACAGTTCCATGAAGCTCGTTCCTGCCTACCGAGCACATTCGATGCTGGACACCCGTTTTCAGGTTTTCGAGCTTCAATTGAAAGTATGAACTCAAAATCCACCAACTGGAATAGGCAGATCCCGGAGATCAGGAGTTCCACTACGCGGGATAATTAACCCATGACCGATCAGGACCGGGATCTCTGGGATGAGTTCGACCGGCTCAGGCCCGCGGCCCCCGACCGCGTCGCAGGCCTGCCCGGCGGCGAGCCGCAGGGCTTCGGCTTCCGGACCGGAGTGCGCAGCGCCAGGGTGGCCCTTGGCTTCGCCCTCTACACGCTGATCCTCGGCAGCGCCCTGACGGTCACCGGAGCAGTCATCTTCACCATCCAGCGTCAGTGGCTGCTGTTCGGGCTGATGGTGTTGATCGAGGCAATCTTCGTGCTCGGCTTCCTCCGGCTCGCCAGGCTGGCCCGCAACCGCAAGCACTGAAAGGCATTGTGTTCCATCTGCCCACGCCCTACCGTGAAGGAACGGTCGGCCGAAGCGCAGGGGTGGCATGCAAACTATTTCCCGGTCAGCGCGCTGCCTCCTGATCTGCCTTCTAACCGGCGGCGTCCTCGGCGGCGCCACCCCGGCACCTGACCCCGCCAATCCCCCGCCCGCCCCCGCGAGCGCCGAACAGACCTACGAAACCCTCGATTCCTTCCTCCGGGAGCAGATGGACGCCCTCGGGATTCCGGGAGCTGCCGTCGCCGTCGTACATAACGGCACCCAGGTGCACTCCGCCGCCTTTGGCCGCGCGGACGATACCGGGCGGCCGATGACCACCCGGACACCCGTCCTGCTGGCCTCCACCAGCAAGTCCCTCACGGCGATCGCCGTGATGCAGCAGGTGGAGTCCGGCCGGCTGCGACTGGACGAGCCCGTGCAGACCTACCTGCCCTGGTTCACGCTGGACAGAAGCCGCTCGTCCGCCATTACGGTGCGCCACCTGCTCCACCAGTCCAGCGGCATGGCATCCAAGGACACCGCCTTCGAAGCCTCCGACGCGCAGGACCCCGACGCCCTGGAACAAGGGGTCCGCGCCCTGTCAGATTCCGCGCTGGCCGGCGAACCGGGCCAGGCCTTCCACTACGCCAGCGCCAACTTCAACATCCTTGGCCTCCTGGTACAGACGGTATCCGGCCAGCCGTTTGGCGAGTACCTGGAGCAGCACGTCTTTGGGCCGCTGGACATGACGCACAGCCACCCGACGCGGGCCGAGGCACGCGCGGATGACGTAGCCGCGGGTTACTCGCTGTGGTTCGGCCGGTTCTGGCGCCAGACCGACGTCCCCGCGCCCACCACCGGCATGCCGTCCTCCACCCTGTATGCCTCTGCCGAGGACCTGGGCCATGAACTCACTGCACTGCTCGACGGCGGCCGGTATCGCGGGGAACGGATCCTCCAGCCGGAGAGCGTGGCGGCGATGCTGGAACCGGCTGTGCAGGTGGACGGGTCCAAGTGGTACGCCATGGGCTGGTTCACCCGGCCGCTGGTGGAGTCCACCAATCCTGCGGATTCCGTCCCGGAGGAGGAACTGCCGCTGCTGGCGGAGCATCAGGGCGAATGGGGCAACAGCCACACCTACCTGGCGATGGTTCCGGAGTCCGGCCTGGGCGTCGCCCTGGTGATCAACGGCAACGACACCGCCGCCCCGTCGCGGCTGAAGGCCATCGACACCAACCTCTTGCGGATCCTCCACGGCCAGGCCCCCGTTCCCACGGTCATCCAGGAGGACTGGCTGCAGCGCTACAGCTGGCTGGTCGCCCTGGGGCTCCTGCTCGCGGAGCTATTGAGCCTGTGGCTGGCGTTCAGGGTCCTGCTCCGACGGCGGGAAGCGTCCCGAAAGCGGCGGGTTCTCTTGGCGTGGGGTGCCGCCGCCCTCGCCCTCGACGGGTTCGCGCTGTGGCTCTGTTTCATCTACGCCCCAGTACAGTTCGACACCCACCTGTTGGTGATCCTCCGGCAGTTCCCCGACGTCGGCATCTCGCTGGTGCCGGTACTCATCCTTGCCATTCTCTGGCCGATCCCGCGGACCATCTGGCTGCTCACCCGGCTGCGGGCGGGCACCGGCACTGGCCCCAAGACGCGGCACAGGGCGAAGTCCGCCGCTCCCTAAGGTGACCGGAATCGCCCAGCCGGGTGCCGCCGTCGTACCCGGCGTACCCTGAGGCTATGGACTCCGAAGTCCGGTATCTCAGGCTGCGCACCGGCATCACTGTGCCTTGCTTTATCCACGGCGACGCCGGCCGGAAGCCTGTGCTGCTGCTGCACGCCTGGGGCGAATCCGCCGGCAGCTTTGACAGGCTGATACCCGCACTGACCGGCTTCACGGTGCATGCACCGGACCTCCGCGGGCAGGGCGGGGCGGACAAACCGGAGGGCGGTTATTCCCTGGCGCAGCAGGCCGAGGACGCGGCAGCCATCCTGGATGCGCTCGAGGTGCCGCGTGCCTACGTCGTCGGCTCCTCCAGCGGTGGTTACGTCGCCCAGCAGCTCGCGGTTGCGCACCCGGATCAGGTCGCGGCACTGGTTCTGGTGGGCGCGCCTTTGAGCCTTCAGGGACGCCCGCCGTTCGCTGACGAAGTTGCCAGGCTGAAGGACCCGCTCGATGAACGCTGGGTCAGGGACTCACTGGCCTGGTTTCCGCTGCTGCAGGAGGTCCCGCACTGGTTCGTCGAGGACCGCGTGCGCGACGGCCTCAGGATGCCGGCCCACGTCTGGAAAGGAATCCTCAACGGCCTCTGTGAGGCCACCCCTCCCACGGAATCCGGGACCATCCACGCGCCGACGTTGATCCTCTGGGGCGCACAGGACGTCCTGCTGCCCCGCACGGACCAGGAAACCCTGGCGCGCCGGATCGCCGGATCCGTGCTGAAGGTCTATCCCGACGTGGGGCATCTGGTGCTTTGGGAGTGCCCGAACCAGGTGGCAGAAGATACGACGACGTTCCTCACCGTGCTGGGGCTGGTCACCCCCGCGGCGGAGTAGGTACAGGCGGCGGGGGCCGGACCCAGGCCTACTATTCCCCTATGGACCAGAAACTGCACTTCATCACCTTCGCCACCGAGGACCTCGACCGCGCCCGCCAGTTCTACTGCGCAGGACTGGGCTGGGACCCGCTGATGGACATCCCGGGTGAGATCCTCTTCTTCCAGGTCGCGCCCGGGATAGTTCTCGGCCTGTTTGACGCCGTGAAATTCCGGCAGGACCTCAACAGCCCGGAAACAGCCGGGGTCAGCGGTGTGACCCTTTCGCACAACGTCGGCAGCGCAGCCGAAGTGTCCAGCACCATTGACAAGCTCGCTGCGGCGGGCGGCACCATCCTGAAGCCGGCGCAGGCCGGCGAGTTCGGCGGCATCTTCCATGGCCACGTCAAGGACCCCAACGGCATCGTCTGGGAAATCGCCCACAACCCCGGCTGGCGCATCGAGGACGACGGTACGGTCGTCTTCGGCTAGCCGGCACCTGGCTCACCCAGCCGCGGCGACGGCTTCCTCCGGCTGGACAAGCTCCAGATAGCCGGTACCGTTGCGGCGCCAGGTCTGGTTCTGCGCATCACGGAACTGCAAACGCGTCACGCACCAAGTGGCCTTGCGTGTAATAGGCCTCGTGAAGCCGCCCAGTGTCTGGAGGTGGTCTGGCAGCGCCCAACCGCTCCGGTCCTTGTTCGCCGTTACGAAGTACTCCCCTGGTGGCAACATCTGCAACGTCAAGGGCCGCAGTGTTCCCCGAAGGTCTTGGGCGTTCAGCTCAATGGCAAAGATCGGGGTCGATGACTGATTGTTGACCACCACGCCGTAGGACACTTCGTCGCCTTCAAAGTATGCTGCGCTCCAAGCCGAAACCCCGCTGGCGTTTTCACGCCGCCGGGCTTCTTCCGCCATCTGGTCCCGATTACTCTCGATCCTGAAAACCCGGGCAGCCGTCCAGGCCGCCCACCCCGCCGCAATCAACGCCAGTAAGCTGCACAATGCAGAAATCCACTCAGCCATTACATCCCCCTCTAGTGACCGGACTTAGCCACGGTAAATCCACGAGGGGGCCACCTGTCCAGTCAAACCAATTCCGTAACGTCAGACCGAGGAGTCCGTAACGTCAGACCGAGGAGTGAGGCGAGTGATCAAAAGGCGGCCGCCGCACAAAACCATCGCCCGCCCTGATACGCCACCCGGGCGTCATCAACCCGCTCTAATTCCGAAACCAAACGTTCACTGTGATAATCCGTTAGCTATGTCTTCTTCATCCAGTTCGTCCGCGACGGCGTCCGCCGCCGAAGAACGCAGCGCCCGCGTCGCCGTCACCCTTTTTCCCATCCTGATCCTGGCCGGTGGTGCCGTGGCGCTTGCCGCTCCCTCAGCCTTCACCGGCCTGGCCCCCTGGATAACTCCGCTGCTGGGCGTCATCATGTTCGGCATGGGCCTGACCCTCACGCCCCCTGACTTCGCCGTCATCGCCAGGCGCCCTGTTCCGGTGGTCATTGGCGTTGTGGCACAGTACGTGGTCATGCCGCTGTTGGGCTGGGCGATCGCGGCGGCACTGGGGCTGCCGCCTGCACTGGCTGCCGGCGTCATCCTGGTGGGTTGCTGCCCGGGTGGAACGGCGTCCAACGTGGTGTCCTACCTGGCCAGGGGCGATGTGGCGCTGTCCGTCGCCATGACCACCGTGTCAACGCTGCTTGCTCCGCTGCTGACCCCGGTGCTGGCGCTGTGGCTGGCCGGCCAATACATGCCGGTCGACGCCGGTTCCATGGCCTGGTCTATCGTCCAGATCGTGCTGTTGCCTGTGCTGCTGGGGCTTGTGATCCGGTTCTTCCTGCCACGCCTGGTCACCCGGGCGCTGCCTGCCCTTCCCTGGATTTCCGTCATCGCCATCACCATTGTGGTGGTTGCTGTGGTTGCCGGAAGTGCTACCGCCATCTTCTCGGCCGGGCTGCTGGTCCTCCTGGCTGTCATTCTGCACAACGGCCTGGGCTATGCCCTCGGGTACACCGCGGCCCGCCTGTTCCGGCTGCCGATCCCTTCCCGGCGTACTACAGCGATTGAGGTCGGCATGCAGAACTCAGGGCTTGCGGCAGGCCTGGCCCGCCAGTACCTGACTCCCGAAGCGGCCCTGCCCGGCGCTATATTCTCCGTCTGGCACAACGTTTCCGGGGCCGTACTGGCCGCTTACTGGCGCCGCAGCACTCCTGGCGTGCGCAGTGGTGACGCGGTGCCAGCGGCCGTTACCGAGTAAAGCGGCACGTCGCGCCAGGGTTTCTTCACAGGGTCCGTCAGGGATGATAGGGGGATGTTCGAAGATTTCATCGTTGAGAAAGTTGAAGTCGGAGACGCAGTGTTGCACGTCCGGCATGGAGGTAGTGGGCCCGCGGTTTTGTTGCTGCACGGACACCCCCGCACTGGAGCGACCTGGCATAAGGTAGCCCCGCAGCTGGTCCAGGCTGGCTTCACTGTGGTGTGCCCGGATCTGCGCGGATACGGTTTGTCAACGGGACCGGCGCCGACCCCGGACCACAGCGCTCATTCGAAGCGAGCCGTGGCCGGCGACATGGCCCAACTGATGACCGCGCTCGGGCACGAACGTTTCCATCTGGCCGGGCACGATCGAGGGAGCTACGTAGCGCTGCGCCTTGCGCTCGATCACGAGCACCGCATCGACCACCTCGCCTTGCTGGACTGCATTCCGATCAGCGAGCACCTCAACCGCGCAGATGCCCGTTTCGCAACAATGTGGTGGCACTGGTTTTTCTACGCACAACCTGAGATCCCCGAGCGTGTCATCAACGCGGACCCGGATACCTGGTACCAGGGTGACCCCCAATCAATGGGTGCCGGGAACTACGCCGAGTGGCGCAACGCCATCCGCAAACCGCAGGTTGTGCGCGCCATGCTGGAGGACTATCGTGCCGGACTCACCATCGACCGAGCCCACGAGGAAGCCGATAGAGCTGCAGGGCGGCGTCTTACCGTTCCCCTGCTCGTGCTGTGGTCACTGCGGGACGACCTCGAACAGCTCTACGGCAATCCACTAACAATCTGGCGGGCATGGGCCGAAGACGTCCGAGGGCACGGCATTGATTCCGGACACCACGTCGCCGAGGAAGCACCCGATGCACTAAGCCGAGCTCTCGCTGACTTCCTACCTGACCATTGGAACCAAGGCACTCGCTGACCAGCCAGGCACGGATACTAGAGGGGATCCTGCACGGTCAGGTTCGAACCTTCGGCTCGGCCGAAGTCTGTGCGTAGCCACGTGGAGAGGTCGGCAGCGGGCGGATCACGTCGCGATGCCGGGCGGCCGTCAAGCACTTCGCTTATCCGGTCGAGACGGAACACTCTCCAATCGTCGCGGTCCAGATCGTAAGCCAGTACGTTCCACCGCCCACGGACAAATAGGCACCGCACGGAGTCGACCCGTCGGCTCGAGGTGACCCCGTGCTGGTCCGTGTAGGAAAAGAAGACACTGAGGTCGGCGGCGGCTGCGGTCGTCAGCGGCCCGAGGACGCCATCTGCCGCTGACCCGTCGAGCTCAAGGGTCTCGCTGTTAGCTGCGACGCCGCCGGCAATTGCCGCCAGTCGACGAGGAAGGACCTGGTGCAGCTTGACCAAGGCTCGTGCGGCGGCCTCCGCTGTTGCACCCTGCTCGGCCATCCGCAGCCCTACGACCAGGGCGATAACCTCGTCGTCATCGAAGACCATCGGCGGCAGCCGGGATCCCGCTGCGAGCCGGTAATAACCGCCGGGCCCGGGCTTACTCACCACCTCGTAACCGAGGCCGGCAAGTCGACGCAGGTCACGGCGTAACGTGCGCGGGCTGGTGCCAGTTCGTTCGGCGAGCTCCGCGGCGGACCACGAGGACCGCACCTGAAACAGGGTCAACAGGCGCAGGGTGCGAGCGGCGACATCGGACTCCATAACATTGACCAGAATAGGCCAAGATGTGGCCGTGATGAGTCCACATCTGGGGCTAGCGTGATTCCTATGAAGATTGCCACCACCGCCCCGTCCGGAAACGTGGGCCGCCACGTCGTACACGACCTCATCCGAGCAGGGGTGAAACCTCGTGTCCTGGGACACCGTCCAGAGAGCCTCGACCCCGCTCTGCGAAACCACGTTGATCTGAACATCGTCGACCTCGCCGACAGCCAAGCCGTAAAGGAAGCTGTTCAGGACATCGACGCGCTCTTCGTCACGGTCCCGTCCGTGATGTCAGAGGACCCCCTGGCCGAGTACGAACGCTTCGGCGTCTCAATCGCCGAAGCCGTGACCCGCGCCCGAGTGGCCCGGGTGGTGCTGCAGAGCAGCGTGGGCGCAGAACTGCGCCAGGGCGCCGGTGACATAGACGGACTGGCCAGGGTCGAGGAACTGCTCGACGGCACCGGCGCCTCAGTGCTGCACCTGCGCTGCGGGTTCTTCTTCACCAATCTGCTGCTGCAGATCGATGAGATCCGCGCCGGCGAAGTCTCAGTCGTGCTTCCCACGGATCAGCCGATGGCATGGGTTGCTCCCATCGACATCGCCCACGTCGCCACATCGTGGCTGCTCAGAAGCGACTGGTCCGGCCGCCATGTTCGGGCCGTACACGGACCCCAGGACCTGAGCTGGGAAGACGCTCTAGCCGCTGTCACGCAGTCAACCGGACACTCCGTGCAGGCCCGGCGCATTCCTGACGACGACATGCGCGCCATCCTCGCGAGTGCCGGGATGAGCGTGAAACAGATCGAGTCAATCCTCGGAATGTCGACCGGGCTGCGTGAGGGGTTCACCCCTGAACAATCCCGCGATGCCACCACCACTACGACAACCACGCTGGCGGCCTGGTCCTGCGATGTCCTCCGCCCCCTGCTCAGCAGCACCTTAAGCTGATCTGCAAACCGTGGGCGGCTTTCGCCTCGCGGTACTCGGGAAACGGGTTCCCCTGGACCGACCCGGGGAGAAAAAATGGCCCGTCTTAGACTGGGCGCATGAAAGCGAAGGCTCTATCTGACCCGCAGCCGGTTGCGACCCCTCCACGATTCGCGGACCCACGGAGAATGGGGGCACTAATCGGCCTCGTTGGGGCTTGCTTATTCGTCTTCTCTTACGCCGGAGGGCTGGAAGAACCTATCCCGATCGTCGCGTATGTCTCCGTCGTCGTGCTGGTTTTGGCCACGCTGTGGTACCTGTTCGTACAAACTCGATGGATCGGCCCATTTCTGCCCGCGAAGGTCTGGCAGATCGGGGTCTATGTAGCCTGCGTCGTGGCCGAATTTGTACTGATCGGTGTTGGAACCCAGTGGCTGATTGCCATGGACAGAGCTGAACTGCGCCCCGCCCTTATCGCTCTTGTGGTCGGTATGCATTTCGTGCCGTTTGCCTGGGCCTTCCGCGAACGAATGTTTTATCTCCTCGGAGCCTCTTTGGTTCTCCTCGGCGGCACCGGACTGCTCATCAACGAGAGCACAGGAGCCTTGGCGGCAGCGGTAGGGTCCGGACTGGTCATGCCATTACTTCTCTTGGCTTACAGTCGCGGCGCTTTCGCGAAAGGACACCAATGAGGTGGTGAAACCCGGCAAGTCCCGTCGTCCACAGCCTAAGTTCGTCATACACGCTTGGCGTCTGCACCCCGCCGTGGGATGCCCACAGCGGGATGCAGAACAGCTCCGTGTGGAGCTGGCCCTACACGAACCGGCCAGGCCGGAACGTCTCAAGCATCGGGTGCTTGTCCCCGGTGAGGATTTCGCCGGCCAGCAGCTCACCGGCAATGAGTCCCAGCGTCGCCCCGGAATGGGTAAAGGCCAGAAAGCAGCCGGGGACACTTTCAAGTTCACCGAAAACCGGTTCCCCGTCCCCGGGGATGGGCTTGTAGCCGATCTTCCAGGATGCCGGCTTAAGCTCCGGGTTGCCTGCCAGGAGCTTCGACGCCTCATCCGCGAGTTCCTGAACCACCTCATCGGGAATGCTGAAGCTTCCGTCAGCGTGTTGGGTGATGCTCTCTTCGTACCAGTCGTGATCCAGGGCCAGGGTGTTGCCCGGGTTGGGCCGCACGGCGGCCCGGGGAGTGTTCAGTACTGCAGCCAGGCCGTGCTCCACCGGCTTAGTGGTAACCAGCATGGACACTGGCGAGCCGTTGGGGATTACGACTCCCAACGGGGCCACAACGGCCGGAGTCGCCGCGCCGCAGGCAACCAGGACGGCGTCGGCGGCCTGCACCGCACCGGTGGCGAGCTGCACACCTGCTGCACGCCCGCCGTCGACCATCACAGTGGCCTTCCCGGCGTTGAGGACCAGTTCCCCACCCAGACCGTGGAACTCCTCCATCAGGTAGTCCACCAGGTGCGGCAGGCTGACCCAGCCTTCGCCAGGATTGAAAATCGCGTTCTCGGGGACTGCGGTGGCGTCCACACCGGGAACAACTCCGCTGATATCTGCCGGGTCCAGCAGCTTGGAGTCGTAAGCAATGCTGCGCTCGTAGCGGTGCCGGGCAGTGGTGACATCAGCCTGGCCTGCCAGGTTCCACGTCAGGCCGCCGCCACCGAACTGCAGCCATTCCCGGGATGGGTCCGCGGCAAACAGGGTCCGGTACCGGTCAACGCCGGCCAGGCGCAGCTGGTGATAGGGCGTGCTGCGTTCACCTGCAGAGTTCAGCCAGGACAGTGAGCGGCCGGAGGCCTCACTGACCAGGCCGTTCTCGGTCACCAGGACCACTGCAGCGCCTTCGCGGAGGAGATGGACGGCAGTGGAAACGCCAAGGATTCCGCCACCGATGACGGCAATTCTTTTGGCGGAGCTTGCGGAGGACATGGATGCTCGCTTTCGTGGGTTGGAATATGCGCCGGAACGGGATGCGTCAGGCAAGAGCGTGTACTTCTTCGATGATTTTCAGGACGTCGACGGCGTCTGCCGGGTCAACCGGAAGGGCCGCTCCGTGCAGGAGAGCCGCAGCGAGGAGCCGGTAGAACTCCGGATAGCTTCCACGTTCGGCCGGAACAGCTGTGGTGGCGCCGTCGACGCCCAGCACGCCCCACGCTGAAGGAGGTTCGACGCCGTAGCTTGGGTCCGTGGGGAGGGTCCCGGCGTCGAGGGCTGGTTCCTGGCCGTCCAGTCCCTGCTTGCAGTAACCGGCGGAGGAGCCCAGCACGTGGAACCGTGGCCCGGCCAGGGCCGCGGCACCGTTCATCCACAACCGGGACCGCACGCCGGAGTAATGCAACAGGGAGACAAAGGCTTCCTGCTCCGCTGCGGGCCCGTCTGCGTCGGTACCGGCAACTTCCCCGTAACTGCGTGCCACCGGCCCGAACAACTTGATGGCCTGGTCGATCAGGTGGGCGCCCAGGTCATGCAGGATTCCGCCGCCCTCGGCGGTCGTGGCCGCATCGCGCCAGTTGCCGAAGCCTTCCGGGCGCCACCACTCAAAGCGGGACTCAAATGTCCGCACCTCCCCCAGGCCGCCGGCGTCGATAAGCTTCTTCAGCGTCAGGAAATCGGCGTCCCAGCGGCGGTTCTGGAAAACGGTCAGCTTCACGCCGGCTTCTGCTGCCTGGGTTATCAGCTCCTGTCCGTGGTTTGAAGTGGGTACAAACGGCTTATCCACCACCACATGCAGCCCGTGCCCGATGGCCGCCGCTGCCAGCTCGACGTGGGTTGCCGGCGGGGTCCCCAGTACCACCAGATCCAGCTCACCGGCCAGCGCAAACAGGGCCTCCGGCGTCGGAATAATGCGGGCCTTGGGATAACGCGCCGCAGCGGCGGCAGCGCGATCCGGGTCAGCAGTGACAATCACATCCAGCGAGAAGGCGGGATCGGCATGGATCAGTGGTGCGTGGAAAACCCGTCCGCTGATCCCGAAGCCGACGACGGCAGTTCTGATGGGTGCCGTTCCGACAGGTGACTGCCCTGCTGCAGCCATCACAGGACCTCGGAGAGGAAGCGCTGGAGGCGTTCACTCTTGGGGTTGTCGAACAGCTCCGCCGGTGAGCCGGCCTCAACCACTTCCCCCTCGTCCATGAAGACGACCTGATCGGCCACCTTCCGGGCGAAGCCCATCTCGTGCGTAACCACCACCATGGTCATCCCCCGTTTGGCGAGCGAGGCCATGAGCGTCAGGACCCCTTTGACCAGTTCCGGGTCCAACGCGCTGGTGGCTTCGTCGAAGAGCATCACCTCCGGCTCCATGGCCAGGGCACGGGCAATGGCGACGCGCTGCTGCTGTCCGCCGGAGAGGTCCCGCGGGCGGTGGTCTGCGCGGTCTCCGAGGCCTACCTCCGCCAGGCGCCGGCCCGCCCGTTCCATGGCCTCGGCCTTGGGCATCTTCTTGACACTCCACAGGGCAAGGGCCACGTTCTCCAGAGCGGTGTGGTCCGGGAAGAGGTTGAAGTGCTGGAACACCATGCCGATCCGGCTGCGCAGGATATCCGGGTTGACCTTCAGGGCACTCTCGCCGGCCAGTATCACATCGCCGCTTTTGGGTTCGTGGAGCCGGTTGACGCCGCGGAGCAGAGTGGACTTGCCCGAACCGGACGGGCCGATGATGCAGGTGGTGGTGCCCGGCGCCACCGTGAGGCTAACGTTGCGGAGCACCTCAATGTCCCCATAGGCCATGGTCAGGTTCCTCAGCTCCAGGCTGGAGCCCTGGAAGGTCTGGATGTCCGCAGTGGCGGCGTTGCCCGGGACGGTTTTCTGGCTGCTGGCGTTGTGACTGCTGGCGGTGGTGATCATGTGTTGCTTCCTGTAGTCAGCGGCGAGGCCGCATCGAGTTCCTTGACTTCGTTCAGTCCGCTGCTGGGTGCCGTAGGCCGGCGTTTTCCTGCCCGGAAGCGGTTGTCAAAGTAGTTCACCAGGTGCGTAAGCGGCACGGTGATGATGAGGTAGAAAATGCCGGCCATAACCAGCGGGGACAGGTTGCCGGAGAGCACGGCGGCGTCCTGGCCCACGCGGAAGAGCTCACGCTCGCTGACCAGCAGGCCCAGGAAGTACACCAGCGAGGAGTCCTTCACGATCGCGATGAACTGGTTGACCAGCGCCGGGAGTACCCGGCGGATGCCCTGGGGAATCACCACCAGCGCCATGGACTTGCCGTAGCTCATGCCCAGGGCCCGGCACGCCTCGCCCTGGCCCTTGTCCACGCTCTGGATACCGGCCCGGAAGATCTCGCCGATGTAAGCGCTGGCGATCAGGCTGAGCGCGATGATGCCCAGCGGGTAGGGCGAGGGTCCGAAGATGGACTGGCTCAGCCGGGCGAACCCCTGGCCAATCAGGAGGATGGTCAGGATCGCGGGCAGGCCGCGGAACAGGTCGGTGTAAATTCGTGCGGGGATGCGGAGCCACTTGGACGGAGAGATGCCCATGACGGCGACGACCATGCCAAGCACAACGCCAATGATCGTGGCGGCAACGGAGATAATCAGGGTGTTGAGGAGGCCCACAGCCAAAAGCTGGGGCAGGACTTCGAGCATTGCCTCAAAGTCAAAGAAGGTGCGGATGATGGTGTCGAACCAGTCCATAGTTACTCTCAGACGTAGTTTGCTGTTGGAAGGGGGCAGCCCAGGGCGCTGTTAGGCGCGGGCCTTCCCCGCATCCTTGTGAGTATTACTTGCTTGGGGCCGGGCTAGCCGTTTGCTCAGCCTTGGGAAGGTACTGCTCGGGCATCGGGGAGCCGGGGAACCACTTCTGGTACAGCTCCTTCCAGGTGCCATCCTCCATCGCCTCGGCCAGGCCCTTGTCCAGGGCTTCTTTGAGCTCGGTCTTGCCCTTGGCGATGGCGAACCCGGCCGGGGCGTCAAAAGACGGAATGTCCGCGGCGCTGACCAGGCCGTACTGCTCCTGATAGGACTTGGCGGCCTCGTAGTCCAGGAAGTGGGCGTCCACCGAGCCGCTGTTAAGGGCGGAGACGGCGGTGTTGTTGTCCGGGAAGCGCACCAAACTGGCGGAGGTAAAGTTCTTGACGGCGTAAGCCTCCTGCAGCGTGCCCTGGACAACGCCCAGGCGCTTGCCGTTGAGCCCCTCAGAGCTGGTGACGCCGGACTCCTTGGTGGTCATGACCGTCAGGTAGCCGGCTAGGTAGCCTTCGGAGAAGTCGACCGTTTCCTTGCGCTTGTCCGTGATGCCGATTGCCGCTACGCCGGCGTCGAACTGCCCGTTGGCAACTGCGGCCAGCAGGCCGGAGAAGTCCTGCCCCGTGAAGACCACGTCGTTGATGCCGGCTCGCTTTGCTACATCGGTAAACAGTTCGACGTCGAAGCCGGTGAACTTACCCGAGGCGTCCGTGAAGGTGTAGGGCTTGGAGTCTCCCAGACTCGCAACACGTACGGTGCCCGGCTCGATGAGGCCATACGGGTTCTCTGCCGGAGAGGACGAAGCCGTGGACGAGCCTGCGCAACCGGACAGTGCGAGGACGGCGGCAACGGCCGCCGCAACGAGCGCCCCGGGGCGCAGAGTGGTTCGAGTAATCACAGCGAGTTTCCAATCGTAAGAAGCGGAGGACGGAGGATGAGGATCCATCGGTGCGTTGGATCCTTGGTGCGGCACCCTTGCAGAGTCCGGTCTCAGTCTCTAAGATTGAGACCGGACTCACATGGATTCATAGAAATGTAACCCAAGCCACAACCGGCGTCAAGAGCCCGAAGAGAAAGGCCGAAATGAGTACTGATACTTCACGGCGGCGCGACGTCACTGTTGCAGACGTCGCCAAGGCTGCCCAGGTATCCAAGGCCCAAGCGGCACGCGCGCTGGGGAACTACGGCGCCGTCAGTGATGACGTGAGGGAGCGCGTGCTGGCCGCTGCTGAAGAGCTGAACTACCGCCCCAACGAACTCGCCCGCAGCATGAACACGGGAAAATCGAACACCATTGGCGTGGTGGTGGGCGACATCGAAAATCCGCACTTCGGCCTTGCCACCAGGGGGATCACCGACACCGCAAAGAAGAACGGATTCAACGTCATCCTGGTCAACACGGATGAGGACACTGCGGCCGAAGTGGACGCCGTCCGGGTCTTGATGGACAAACGCGTGGACGGCCTGATCGTCGCCCCGGCATCATCTGTTGATGTCCGGCATCTGGAAAGTGTCCACCAGGCCGGCAGGCCGCTGGTGCTTCTGGACCGTAAGGCTCCAAGCCTGGGCGTGGACACAGTGGCGGTGGAAATGGAAGGGATTTCCCACGAGTCCACCACGTACCTGATCCAGTGCGGGCACAGCCGGATCGCCTTCATTTCCACGATTCGAACGGACGAGGCTTATGCCGCGGATATGCCGTTGGACTCCTCGCAGATCTCCGACCGCCGGGATGGCATGAAGCGGGCGTTCGAGGAAGCGGGCCTCCCGCAGCCCGACGACCTGGTCCGCCTCAACGCCGGCGGCCCGGAGTCGATTAAAAAAATCACCCGGGAATTGCTGCAACAGCCGAACCCTGCCACGGCGATCATTGCCTCGGACGGGCTTATTGGCCTGAGCGTGGTGGAGGCCATACAGGACCTGGGCCTCTCCATTCCGGAGAACGTCTCATTCCTGATGTACGACGACTTCGCCTGGACCCGGCTCACCACCCCTCCCCTAACGGTCATTGCGCAACCCGTCTACGAAATGGGCGTCGCCGCCGCCGAGGCCGTCATTGGCCAGATTCAAGGCCGGAAGTCGCCTGCTGCCCTGCTGCCGATGGCTGCGACTTTGGTTAAACGCGGGTCCGTCGGGCCTCCGCGGGTAACGACGGCCGGCTAGACCCGCGGGTTTCTACAGGCCGGTTTGGACAGGCTGGTTTCGACAGGCTCAACCACCGGGCAGCACCACGTTCACCGGTTCCTTGCCCTCCAGCATCAGCCCGATCTGTTGCTTGACCAGCCGGACCATCCGCGGGAACATCGCCGAACTCGCGCCGCCAACGTGCGGGGTAATGAGTACACCGGGCACCGTCCACAGCGGGTGGTCGGCCGGCAGCGGTTCGGGGTCAGTCACGTCCAGGGCGGCCCGGAGCCTTCCGGATGACGTCTCTTTCAGCAGCGCCTCAGTATCGGCCACCTGCCCGCGCCCCACATTCACCAGCAGCGCATCGTCCGGCATCGCGGCCAGGAAACGGGCGTCCACCAGCTGGCGGGTCTGCTCACCCAGGGGGACGCTGACCACCACGATCTCGTGCTGGGGCAACTGCTCAAACAAGGAGTCAATCCCGTAAATTTGGCCCCGTTCATCCTCGCGCGCGCGGCTGGCCATCCGGCTGACCTGCGTTTCGAACGGCAGCAGCCTGGCCTCGATCGCCTTGCCCACTCCGCCGTAACCCACCAGCAGCACGCGCCGGTCCGCCAGGCTGGGCCGCTGCCGGTTGTCCCAGGTCCCGTCCGCCTGGTTGCGGGCAAAATCGGCCATTCCCCGCTGGCTGGCGATCATCATGCCCACCGCGAGTTCCGCCGTCGACGTTTCATGGACCCCGGCCGCGTTGGCGAAAACGCAACCGGCGGGCAGAACATCCGCGACGCCGTCGTACCCGATTGATTGCCCCTGCACCAGCCCCACGTCCACCCCGCTCAGCGCCGACAGCACATCAGGCTTGCCCATGTAGGGCGGCACCAGCAGGTCGAACTGATCCGCGGGCGGCGCGCCGGTCAGGTCCCAGAGAAAATATTCGACGCCGGCATCCGGCTCCATCGCGTCCAGCAGTTCCTGGCTGGGCAGACTCACCCGGAGCATCAGAGGCCTTCCATCACGGGCCGCAGGAACGTCCGCTCGTAACTGAGGATGCAGCGCGTGTTCTCCGCAAGTTCCATGGCCTTCATGCAGTCCGGATCCGTGGCGGCGGCCGTACGGTACGCCTCATATGTGGCCAGGCTGGGGAAGTTGAACAGGGCGTAGGCGATGTTGCTGGCCCCTTCGCTGGGCAGGAAGTACCCCAGGTGCTGCCCGCCGAACCGGTTCACGTACGTTATCCAGAGCCGCCCGTATTCCTCGAAATCGGCCAGTTTGTAGGGATCAACCACATATTTCAGATGCACCGTAATCACGGGATGAGTTTGCCACGGGTCACATCGGGGCGGCAACGGCGTCTCACCGGCAGTCCGGCCTGCCCCTCGGCCTGCCCGGCACAACTGAGCTGCCGCAATCAGGTGGGTGCCGGCGTCGCACTCCTCATTCCCCCGCTTATCCGGTAGATTTGACCGAGGAATTATCGGCAATGAGCGCCCGGTTCCATCCCCCTCCTCCTTGAATGGAACTTCCCCATGTCCTCCGCGAAGTCCGCGATTTCCGCGCCGCCGGTCAAGCGATTCCCGCTGGCCGCCATGGTGGTCCTGGCCACCATCGCCTTCACCGCCATCACCACCGAGCTGCTGCCCTCCGGCCTCCTCCCCCAGATGAGTGAAGGCCTCAACGTGTCCGAGCCGGTGGCCGGCTATCTCGCCGCAGCGTATGCCGCCGTCATTGTGGTCACCGTGGTGCCGGCAGCACGGCTGCTGGCCAACGTACCGAAGCGGCCGCTGCTCGTGGCGCTGGTCCTGACTTTCGCGGTCAGCAACGCCATGGTGGGCCTGGCACCCGACTTCACCGCCGCCATGATTGCGCGGCTGGTGGGCGGGCTGGCACACGGCCTGCTCTGGACCACCATGGCACCGTACGTCAGCCGCGTGGTTCCGGCGGACAAGGTAGGCAAGGCCCTGGCCATCGTCTTCAGCGGAAACAGCCTGGGCCTGGCCATCGGCGCTCCGGTGGGCACCGCGCTGGGCGTCCTGATGGGTTGGCGTGCGGCGTTTATGCTCCTCGCGGGCTTCGGGCTGCTGCTCGCCGTCCTTGGCTTCTTCCTCCTCCCGTCCGTCAGGCGCGCTGCCGGCGAGAGCCGGCCCTCGCTGCGGGCAGCCATTGTCCAGCCGGGCGTGAAGTCCATCGCCATCGCGTGGCCGCTGTTGATCCTGGCCCACTTCGCACTGTTCACCTACATCGCCCCGTATATCCACGGCGCCGGCCTGCCCGATTACGCCATCAGCCTCTCCCTCACCGTCCTTGGTGTGTCCGGCCTGCTTGGCATCTGGATCGCAGGACTCACCGTCGATTCCCACCCCCGGCGTTCATTACTGATAACGACGGCGGCAATCGCCGTCTCGATGCTGCTGTTGCCTTTCGTGAACGGCAGCCTCATATTCGCCCTGGCCCTGATGACGGTGTGGGGCGCGGGCCTCGGAGCCTCCGGCATTTACAACCAGTCCGCCATCCTCCGAGCCGGCCGGGAGAACAAGGACGCCGCCAATGGAATCACGGTCCTCACCATCCAGGTGGGCATCACGATCGGCGCCCTCTACGGCTCGGCTGCCCTGGTGCTGGCCGGTCCGCTGCTGGTGCCTGCGGCCGCCGCCCTTCCGGTGATCGCGGCACTCGTCATCGCCTTCGCCGGACGGAAGGCGGCGTATCCGCCGGGTCCCGGCGAGGTGCGGCCGGAAGCGTCCGCGCCCCCGCTGCAGGCGTAGCCCCCCGGCCTGACCAGCCGCTTTCCTCAACGGCACCTTTTTGTAGACTGCTGGGGTACGTGTCACTCCACCTATTGAGGAGAAGCTCATGAACTACAGCGGAAGTCCTTCCGAGAAGCCAGTAGCAGCCGGCGATCTTGACCGGAGCCATATCGGCCAGACGGTGAGCTTCCAGTCGAACGACTTCACGGTCGTCTTCGGAACGCTCGCCGGCATCGCCCGCACCGACGCTCAGGTATACCTGTCCCTCCAAGGGGTGGCTGGCGGCACCCATTTGAAAGACGAATACGACCTCCCCGTCACCCAGGACGTCTACCTGCAGCTGGATCCTTTGAGCACTGCCGGGAAGACCCTCTCCGAGGCGGAACGGGTCATCAAGGAGAAGTTCGACGAGATCAAGAAGAACCTCATAGACCGCGAACAGAAATCCGGAGCGGAGTAGCCCTCCGCCTGGTAGCCAAGAACCCCGCAACGCTCAGCGCTGCGGGGTTCTTGGCTTGATGCGGATGGCCGAGCGGTGTATGGAGAGGTTTGTATCAGCTCTACGGCATCCTGCTGGTTCGTAAGTTCGGCCTGACAGAGAGCTCATCGACTTTGGATTGTGGAACGCCGTGCCTGGGGTATGCAAGTATTTGCTTATGAATGCAGATAAGCGGACTTGCGCACTGACACCGGACAGTGAATATGTCGAGTTGGCCGTTGAAGTCTTTGCCATGCTGGCCGATGCGACCAGGGTCCGGCTGATTCTTGCCCTGCGGGACGGGGAGTTACCAGTGAATGCGCTGGCAGAGAAAGCAGGAAAGTCTGCTGCCGCAGTGTCCCAGCATCTGGCGAAGATGCGGCTGGCTCGGATTGTCACCACCAGGCAGGAAGGGACAAAGGTCTACTACCGCCTGCAGGATGGGCACGCCTGGGAACTCGTCGCCGACGCGATCCACCAGGCAGAGCACGCCTTGGGCACCGCACCCCACCACAGACTTCACCCGCACCACGGCTCAGAGGCAGCAGGGCAATGAGCGGGCGGGCTCGTTCCGGCCACGATACTCACCCGCACCACGATGCACACCACGGCCACGGGAAACACTCCCATCCCCACGACGATCACGGGCACACCCACGGAACGGGCTTCGTCGGTTGGATAAGTCACCTGGTCGTGCCGCATTCCCATGACTCTGCTGATTCCCTGGATTCTGCGCTGGAAAGCAGTGCCCAGGGGATCCGGGCGGTAAAAATTTCTTTGGCCGTGCTTGGGGTGACGGCGGCGTTCCAACTGGTCATCGTCCTCATCAGCGGCTCGGTGGCGCTGCTGGCCGACACCGTCCACAATTTTTCCGACGCCCTGACAGCTGTGCCCCTTTGGGTCGCTTTCCTTCTCGGCCGCCGGGCCGCGACCAGGACCTATACCTACGGCTTTGGCCGGGCCGAAGACCTGTCCGGGCTCTTCATCGTCGCGATGATCGCCCTGTCTGCTGTGGTGGCAGCGGTCGAATCCATCCGCCGCTTCTTCGAACCCCAACCCGTGGAGAACCTGGGCTGGGTCCTTACCGCCGGCATCGTTGGCTTCGCCGGCAATGAACTCGTCGCGCTCTACCGGATCCGTGTCGGACGGAAAATCGGTTCAGCAGCCCTCGTCGCAGACGGAATTCACGCCCGCACCGACGGCTTCACATCTTTGGCCGTCGTCGCCGGTGTGATTGGCATCTGGCTCGGATTCCCCCTCGCCGATCCGATCATCGGGATACTGATCTCTGCAGCAATTGCGGTGCTGCTCTGGGGAACCGTCCGGGACATCGGCCGCCGGCTCATGGACGGTGTCGATCCCGCCCTCACCGACAAACTCGCAGCAGCAGTGCAAAGCCATTGCCCACAAGGGACAGCCTCACGCTTGCGCTGGTCAGGACACCACCTCCTGGCAGAAGTGACGATTCCTGTGGATAAGACAGCCATCAGCATGACAGGGCTAGCCCGGCAATCCGCTCGCATCGACCTTGCCGTCCGCAGTGCTTTGCCCAACATCGGCTCGGTCACCATTGTTCCCCGGTACATCAACAGCAGCGAGCATCAAAGTCTGCCGAACCCGGAAAGATAAGACCGGCCGGGACTTCGAGCACCCGGAACCTATCTGGATACGCTCCAGCCGACGTCCTTGCAGCCCACCGACACCTGATGCGGTGATGAGAGCAACCCGTTCTCGGCTATGTTTCGAAGCGGTAGCCTAATCCGGGTTCTGTCAACAGATGCCGGGGCTTCGCGGGGTCCTCTTCGAGCTTGCGCCTGAGCTGCCCTACATAGACTCGCAGGTAGTGGGTTTCCTTTTCATACGCAGGCCCCCACACGTCGTTGAGAATTTGTTGTTGAGATATGAGCCTGCCTCTGTTCTCAACGAGTAACTGCAGCACTGACCATTCACGCGGGGTGAGCCGGATGCGTCGGCCGGCACGGGAAACGGTAGCAGCCATCAAATTGATCTCCAGATCGCCTGCTTCCACAGTCCCGCCCTCACGCACGGGCCAGGAACGCCTTTCAACGGCGCGGAGTCTGGCCAGGAGCTCGTCCAACCCGAAAGGTTTTGTCACATAGTCGTCGGCCCCGGCGTCAAGGGCGTCGACTTTGTCCGAGGATCCATGGCGAGCGGAGAGCACAATGATGGGCAACTCTGTCCAGGCGCGCAGCCTCCGGATGACCTCTATGCCGTCCATGTCCGGCAGCCCGAGGTCGAGTACCAGCACATCCGGTGGGTGCGAGGCGGCCGAGCGCAACGCTTTAGCACCGTCGGCGGCAGTGGTGACGACATAGCCTTCCGCCTCAAGATTGACCTGCAGAGCACGCACGAGCTGGGGTTCGTCATCGACCACAAGGACACTTTTCATTCAACATCCTTGAACTCGGCGGCCCCCATATAGAGCGGCAGTCTGATTACCATGGTGAGTCCGCCGCCGGGGGTCTCCTCGGCCAGGAGTTGCCCCTCCATTGCTTCGATGAACCCCTTGGCTACCGCCAGTCCCAGTCCAATACCGGCGTCAGCGGAAGCATCATCGAGCCGCTGGAAAGGTTGGAACATCGCCACCACCCGACCGGCGGGCACTCCGCCCCCGTGGTCCACCACGCGCAGCTGGCCGAAAGCCCGGCCGTCCGGGACAACCTGGACGCCGCTGCCGGCTGTGGCCTGCACAAGGATGTCTGTTCCCGGGGCGTACTTCACCGCGTTCTCTACGATATTCGCCAAGGCACGCTCAAGCAGCCCCCGGTCGGCGTCCATTGGCGGGAGGTTGGGAGCAAGCTCCACACGGACCACCCCCTCCGGTACCCCGGCCAACGCTTCCGCAACTACGTCTAGCCACGTAACAGGCTCGTGCATCACTTGGACGCTATCACTGGAAATCCGGGACATATCCAACAGGTTCCCCACCAGTCCCTTCAACCGGTCAGTGGAGCTCTGGACCACGTCAAGCATTTCTTCCTGCTGCTGGGCGCTGGTCTTGAACCGCTGACGGCGCAAGGCCGTCAGCGCGAGCTCGATCCCGGCCAGCGGGGTTCGCAAGTCATGGGAAACGGCGCGCAGGATGGACGTCTTGACCCGATTGCCCTCGATGAGCTTGATCGAGTCCCGCAGATGGAGGATGAGCTTTTCGCGTTCGAGCAGTGCAGCAAGGTGCGCCTCGTACGCGCTTAACAAACGCCGGTCACCACCAGTAGGGGGACGCTGTTTCAGCCCGACAACCAAACCTGGGCGCGGCCGATCTATGGTGTCGGCATCCTCCGGAACCCTCGGGGCGTCCTGTCCGGCGGAGGCGCGTAACCGCCACGACCCGTCATCGATACCTTCAAAGACGCTCACCCCGTCAAGGTGGAACTGCTCGCGCAGCTGATCAAGGAACTCCTCTGAACTTTGGTCACCCGCCAGGGAAGTACGCGCCAACTCGCTCAGCGTGGATGCTTCGGCGCTGGAGAGCGCTGCGTCACGGGAGCGGCGGGCCGAGAGACCCACGATCAGGGCGACCGCAGTTCCGACGCCCAGATAGACCAGCAGCACGAAAACGTCCTGTGGATCATTGACCGTAAGGGTCCCAATCGGCTGGGTGACGAAGTAGTTCAGGAACAAAGCATCCAGGACCGCAGCGAGTACCGCTGGCCAGAGACCTCCAACGAAAGCGACCACTATGACC
Source organism: Pseudarthrobacter sp. TRD_SC_9 (assembly GCF_055361265.1). NCBI lineage: Bacteria > Bacillati > Actinomycetota > Actinomycetes > Micrococcales > Micrococcaceae > Pseudarthrobacter > Pseudarthrobacter sp. TRD_SC_9. The sequence goes on along the minus strand of NZ_CM143956.1, from coordinate 1,125,011 downwards.
GCACACAGGCGCGCCAAAGCATGTGTGGCCAGGTTCAGCTCATCGTATGGAGAGAGCAGGAAAGTCATTCCCGCGGGCAGGACAACAGCAAGGATGAAACCGGATAGGGTACGGGCCGGGCCCAGCCCCGAGGCGCCGAAACCCGCGCTCCCCATGCTTTTGTCCCGGTTCATCCACCCATTCTGCCGGACCACGGCAAATCTTTACGCAGCCCTTACGCCAATTCCGGCCCAGGTGGTTTCGGCCGAAGGTAGCGTCGAATTGTGTCGCAACGTACCTTCAATAGCCCGGTCCTGAAGTGGGCAAACCACCCGGCGACCGCTCGTTGGACACGGTTCCTGACCCGGTTGGCCCTCCACCCGGTACGCCTTGTTCCGCTGGCCTACCTGGTCACCATTGCAGTCGGCACCATTTTGCTGATGTTCCCCGCTGCCCGCACCGAACAAACCAGTGAAGAATTCATGCCTGCCCTCTTCACCTCCGTATCAGCGGTTTGCGTGACGGGGCTGATCACCGTGGACACCCCAACGTTCTGGACACCCTTCGGGCACGCCGTTATCCTCGGCCTCATCCAGATCGGCGGTTTCGGCATCATGTCCCTCGGAACGCTCCTGGCCCTAATGCTCCGCAAAAAGATCGGACTCCAAGGACAACTCGTCGCCCAAACCGAGACCCATACCCTCAACCTGGGCGACGTGCGCGGGGTTCTCTTCCGGGTAGCGAAGATCATGCTGTTCTTCGAAGGTGCCACCGCAATCCTCCTCACCGGCAGATTCTGGATCGCCTACCAAGGTGACCTTCCCACTGCCTTATGGCACGGGATTTTCCATGCGATATCGGCGTTCAACAACGCAGGCTTCGCCCTCTACAGCGACAGCCTCATCGGCTTCGCACAGGATCCCTGGATCATCATCCCCATCTGCCTGGCTCTCATCGCCGGCGGCCTGGGCTTCCCGGTATTTATCGAACTCGGACGCCAAGGACTCCGATTCAAGTCCTGGACCGTTCACACCCGACTGACCATCTACGGCACCATCGCCCTGCTGGGTCTGGGAACAGGACTGTTCGCCGCCTTTGAATGGAACCGGCCGGAAACCCTCGGCGGCTTCTCCCCAGAGGGAAAACTACTCGCCTCGCTGGCCGGAGGCGTGTTCCCAAGAACCGCAGGATTCAACAGCATCGACTACGGTGCCGCAGCATCCGAAACCCTGCTCGTGACGGACATGCTCATGTTCATCGGCGGCGGCAGCGCAGGCACGGCGGGCGGCATCAAAATCGCAACCTTCCTCGTCCTCGGATACGCCATCTGGAACGAGATCCGGGGCAACGAACAAGTCAACATCGGTCACCGGAGTATCTCCTCGCCAGTGCAGCGCCAGGCCCTCTCGGTCGCCCTGATGGGCGTTGCCGCAGTCATTATCGGAACACTCCTGCTGCTCACTTTCACAGACCACAGCTTGGACAAGGCACTGTTCGAAGTGACCTCCGCCTTCGGAACAGTCGGCCTCAGTACCGGCATCACCGCAGGACTTCCTGTAAATGCCCAACTGGTACTCATCGTCCTGATGTTCCTCGGCCGGATCGGAACCATCACCGTAAGCACCGCCCTTGCTCTCTCCCTCCGTCCCAGACTGTTCCAACTACCAGAAGAACGCCCCATCATCGGCTGACTAGGTGCACAGCCAAAATCAACGCCTGCGGACAGATCGCAATAAAGGATCCTCCACCGGGCACTGGTTTTTTATCTTCGCTGGCTAAAGCGGCCGACCGTAGGGATAGTCCACCCATAGCCCGGTGCCTTCTTCTGGGCATGCCAGGTCGGCGCCGTTTCGCGTGGACCAGTAGTCCGCGGGGAAGCGGGCTCCCTGAAGAACGGCGTTCAGATCGACGCCGTGCTCCTCGCGTCCGTCGGCAAATCGGGCATCGTAACGAATGCTGCGGTAATGACTCTTCAACCAGCGACGCCTCTTCCATGAGGCAGCGGCTCGGATGGCAACCGGCATTTGTGAACTCATTCCTACATCCTCCCTTGCCGCTCGCCCTCGTGTTGTGATCGGCGCATGAAGCGCGTTCGACATGTGCCCGTTAGCAGGTCCTCCACCGGCCGCTGTTGAGTCCCCTGTAGCGTTCATCAAAGTCCCCGCTGTTCCAGGGTTCTTGGATTCCCATACCGTCGAGATGATCAAGCACCCAAGTGGAGCCGGATTCCGACTGGCGGACCGCGATCTTGCTGAAAGGTTTTTAGAACAGACACCTGAGGGCTTGGCCATCAAACGCCGCCAGTGGTAGCGATTCCTGCAAGCAGAACAGCTTAGGATCAAGGCATGAAGCTCACTCCGATTGATATGTCCCAAGTCCGCGAGCCAGAAAGAGCAGTGCTGTCGGACTTAGAAATTGGCAAGCATGTGGCTAAGCACTATGAATGGATGCTGGGCGAGGATAACGCCGTCTACAAAAAGAGTGGCAAATTTGACCGGCCCCAGAGGGTGGCTGTCAGCCTTGAGGATCTTGGGCGGATTATGCGCACATTGCCCCCGCAACCTGCTGCACCGTCAAACGAGAACAAGACAACTATTTACTGGGAGCGGATACCGGACGTTCAGGAGATCCAGCAGCTAGGGCCGCAAATGTCTTAAACGCGACGCGGATTGAACGCCTACCTGACTGCAGTCCGCCGAAAACCAGGTGCGAGCCTAGCTTTTTGGCTTCGAGTTCCCTGGGCCACCTTTTCAGAACTGCATCTGCCATGCCATTTCCAACCTCGGCATACGAAAACCTTGGCCCGCGCATGGACTCCATGAAAATGGGGTACGTATCCACACGAGGGCGGTAGGCCGGCCATGTTGGAACCTAGGTGGCGACGAAATATTGGGAGGTTGCGGTGACGGCAGGTAACGTGCCCAAGGCCCGCCTTTACGCGGCCTGGGCAACCGGTCCCCTTGCCGTTGCCCTCGGCGCCGCCGCGCACGCTGTAAGTGGCGAAGCTGTTCCGGATCCATCGATCCTGCTGGCATTGGCTGCTCTGTTGAGTATGGCCGCATCCATGATGGCGGGCCGACGAATCCGGACGTGGATGCTGCTCATCGGGTCAGGCGTAGTTCAGCAGCTTCTGCACCTTGCATTCGCGGCTTTCCCGGTCAGCGGCCGGGGCACATCGCGCGGGCATCCGCACACTGAAACTATTGATTTGCCCGAACCGCAGGCTGCACCGGCGGCAGGCGGCCACCACGCCATCGAACTGATGCTTGACACACACGTTGCGGCAGCACTGTTGACTGTGGTGATCCTGACCCAGTCACCCCGCCTGGTCTCCAAGTTGGCCCCGCCGGCAGCCATGGCCGCCAGGGCGTTGTCCCGGCGCTCCTGAACCCCTAGAGTGTGCCCAGGGAGAGCCGGCCAGCGTGCGTCATGGGCCGGGCAACGGCGGGGAAGGAATCCCATGTTGGACAAGTCGGTCCTGCTGGAACGAATGCTCTTCTTCAGCGACGCAGTTTTTGCCATCGCGCTGACGCTGTTGGCCTTGGACCTCAAGCTGCCTATCGGGATTCCGCCCGAACGCTTCAATGCCGAGCTTGTCGGCGGCATTCCGGAGCTGATTGCCTTCGCCTTGTCCTTTCTGATCATTGCCCGCGTGTGGATGTCCCATCACAATGACTTCTTCCGGATCCGCGAATTCAATGCGCCGCTGGCCTGGCTGAACATGCTGCTGTTGTTTTTCATCGTGATGCTGCCCGCCAGCACCGCTGTGCTCAGTGACTATGGAGGCTACGACACTCCATGGCCGAGCGTCATTTACGCTGCCACCATTTCCGGCGTCTACATTACCCTCAGCGGCATGTGGACGTATGCCTGGCGCAAGGGGCTCACCGATCCCACGGTGGACGCTGCCGAGCACTGGCGGGTGTTCTGGGGCCGGTTGGCGGCGCCCGCAGTGTTCCTCCTGAGCATTCCCGCAGCGTTCTTCCTGCTGAGCAACACGCCCTACCTGTGGTTCCTGATCGTGCCCGCAGCGCTTCTGTCCCGCAAGCTGTCCCGTAAGCCGGCACCAGTGACTGAGCCTCCCGACGGCGGCAGCATCACGCCGTCCCTGCGACCCCCGGAATCTTGACTTCACTGGCGGCGGGTGTCCCCGCTCAAGTGCTCTCCGGCTCCAGGCCCAACACAAACGCGGCCTGGCCCACGTGCTGCAGGCAGTCGGCAAGGGTGCTGACCAGCCGGATGCCCACGGTGACCGGCGGGTCCCAGTTGGTATCCACAATGCGGTCCAAATCCGCTTCACTGAGGCCCTGCAGGAACTCCACTGTCTGCCGGTGAACGGCGTCGTAATACTCCAGCAACAGCTCCGGCCGGGCCTGAACCACATCCACCTCGCGGGAAGAATGGCCGTAGCCGGTGTCCTCGGCGGGCAGCGGCAGCGCGAAGCGGCCTGCGAACTCGTGCAACGTCCACACCTGTTCCAGGCCGGCGATCTCGGCCACCTGCACGTCCTCGACCCGGCTGAGGTGCCAGATCAGCCAGGCGATGGAGTTGCCATTGCCTGATGGCCGGCGGGCCAGTGACCTGCTGTCCACTGCATCAAGGGTCTCTTCCACGGTTTCGCGGATCCTGCCAAATGCGTCCAGCAGCAGTTCGTTGGATTTCATCGAGTCACCTTCCTCGAGGTTTTCAGGTTCCTGCTCGTCCGGTCTTCTCCTGGAGCGAATGGTTAAGGGAACCCATCGAGCCAGTGTATTCCCCCTCCGAAAGGCGCCTCTTATGCCTTCCCGGGGGCCGCCGTCGAGCCCCGGATGACCAGTTCGGTGCCCAGCTCAATCCGCTGCGGCAGTTCTTCGTCCCCCTCGAGGTGACGGAGCAGCGCGCGGGTGGCGGTCTCCGCCATCTGCACCACGGGTTGGCGGATGGTGGTCAGGCCCGGCTCCACCCACTCCGCGGCGGGGATATCGTCAAAGCCCACAATCGACAGGTCTTCGGGAACCCGCAGGCCGGCGGACCGGGCTGCCCGGTAGGCGCCCAGGGCCTGGTCGTCGTTGCCGGTGAAAATGGCCGTGGGCCGGTCCGCGAGTTCAAGGAGCTTGCGTGTTCCGGCCTCCCCCGCCTCGATGGAGAAGTTGCCCGGCACCATCAAGGAGTGGTCCACGGCAATCCCGGCCCGCCGCAGCGCCGCCAGGTACCCGTCCTCCCGCGCGCCGCTGCACTGCAGGTCCTCACGGCCTCCGATCATGCCGACGCGCCGGTGCCCCAGCCCCAGCAAGTGCTCGGTGGCAGAATGCCCGCCTTCCCAGTTGGCCGCACCCACCGTCATCAGGTCCGGTCCAGGCTGGCCCACCGGATCAATCAGGACCACGGGAATGCCCAAAGACTTGATGCGCTGGATGTGCTTGGAATCGAGCTCAAACACCGCCAGCAGCACACCGTCTGACTTCCGCTCCGCCAGGTTGGCCAGCCAGGGCCGGATGCGCGAACCATCCAGCGACAGACTGCTTACCACCGTGCCGTAGCCGGCGTCCTGCGCCACACGCTCCACGCCCTCGATGATTTCCAGCGCCCATTCCGAACCGATACCCGGGAACACCAGGTCAATCAGGCCGGCCTTCTTGCGTCGCCTGGCAGGGCGGCGGGCATAGTCGCGCCGGGCAATGATCTCCTCCACCCGCGCCCGGGTGGCTGCCGCAACATGGGCGTGTCCGTTCAGCACTTTGGACACAGTGGGAACGGAGACGCCGGCCTCACGGGCGATCTCGCTGATGGTGGCTCGGCCATCGTCCGGCTTAGTCATTTCTGGAACCGCCCTCTTCCGCCCGGGAATTAGCCCCGGTGCTGACTGTTATCGGAAAGTTCCCACACTCAATTCGACCGCACAGGCCTTAGATTCTGCGGGTTTTCCGTTCCCCCATCCTAGTAGCAGCACCACGCACTGCGAAAGTTTCGTTGGTTGGCGGAAAGGGTCCCCCTGATCCGGATTACCCCCAGCTTTCCAGGGCGGCCGTGGCCGCTCCCGCCAGCCCGGCCGCTGTTTCGCCGTCGAGCAATCCGTCTGAAATCACGACGGCGTACCTGTACCTCAGCGGCAGGCCCGCCTCCAGCGGGACTGCTTCGCTAAAGAACGGCGCGGAACCCAGGCACGCGAACATGGAAGACCGCACGAACCACTGGTTGGGCGCCCCGGGGTTGGCAGCGTCCTCAACGAACATAATGGAGGAATGCCGGCAGGTGACATCATGCTGGCCGGAGAACGCGATCCATTCCGAACGGGTGCCCATAAATTCATCGCCGCCGGTTCCCTCTTCCGAACGGAACTGGCCGCCGGTGAAGGACCGCGGGCCGCGCCAGAACAGGCCACCGTAACCGGCGTTGTTCCTGCCTTCCGTGGTGGGGCTGCCGATCTCGATGACCTCCGGGGAAACGTTCAGCATTTCGGTTTCGAAGAGCAGCGCCCAGGCCGCGTTGCCGGCGGGCTCGTTCGGAACGTCCAGGAGCTGGATGCCGAAGCGGCGGTTCTCCTCAATGACCGGCTGGCCGTCCTGCGACGTCCAGGTCAGTTGCTCGGCCGCCGTGATGCCGGCTTCCGTCTCCTCCAGGCTGGAGAAGGCCCCGTGGTTCATGGCGCCGTTGTTGCCCAGGTCCGCGTATTCGGTGGCCCGGGTGTACGTAGCGCCGCCCCAGAAGTTGTGCTTGCCTACATTAGGCAGCGCCCAGGACAGGCCCTTATGCCAGACGTGATCCCAGGGGCGCGAAATGCTGACCTCGTCGCCGCCCAGGGTTTTGATCGGGTGGAAATAGGGACGCGGGCTCTCGTACTGGTCATCGTCCGGACGGTAGGTGTACCTGACCAGCTCCCGGCCGCCCGCCGAGAAGCTGAGGGCAGTACCGTCGTCGGAATAGCTGAGTTTCAGGGTGTCTGTTGTTGCGGCGGTCATTGTGTTCTCCCGAAGTTTGCGGCGGTCAGGCGGGGGTGGTGGCAAAGGCCGTGGTGTTGGGCGTGGTGCCTTTGAGCGCGGTCGCTTCCAGGACTTCGGTGCCGAGGCCCTCGCCGTCCATCCCGCTGTAGAAGGGATGGCCGGGCACAATCTCGCCGCGCCGCACTGCTTTGCCGGTAAATGCGGAGGCATACATGGCGGCAGCGAGCTCGAGGGTCTGGCGCACGGAAGCCGCATCCGCTGGAAGCGGCAGGCCGGCGTCGAGGGCGTTGTACATGGCCAGGAACTGTGCGCTGTGGCCACTGCCCTGCTCCAGCGGCTGGCCCTGCCAGGCATCGCTGACCGCGTCCTCGTGGCCGGGTGCGCCAGTGATGGTCCAGTTGCCGGTGGAGTAGCCGTAAAGGTGGGAGAGCTCGATGGTGGCGAACTCCGTGTCGACGCGGATCTCCGAGGATTCCCGCGGCGAAAGCAGCGAGTTGAGCACCGTGGCCACGGCCCCGTTGTCGAAGCGGACGATCGCTGCGGACAGGTCTTCCGTGGAGGTGCGGCGGTCCTGCCGGGATGCGACGGCGGTGACCTCCTGCCACGGGCCCAGCAGGTGGAGCAGCAGATCGAACTGGTGGATGCCGTGGCCCATGGTGGGTCCGCCGCCCTCCGCGTTCCAGGTGCCGCGCCAAGGCACGTCCCAGTAACTGTCCGGGCGGTACCAGAGGGTGTCACACCGGGCCACCAAAGGCCTGCCAAATACAGGCTGTCCGATCAACTTTCTGGCCGCGGCGGCAGCATCGCCGAAGCGGTGTTGGAACACGCAGGAGAACTGGGCGCCGCCCTTCGCCTCCGCCTTGTCCAGCCGGTCAAAATCCGCCAGGCTCAGCGCCGGCGGCTTCTCGGAGAGGACGTGCACTCCGGCTTCCAGGCATTCGATGGCCTGGTCAATGTGCATCATGGGCGGGGTGCAGAGGTGCACGATGTCCGGCTTGCTCTCCGCAAGCAACCCGGTGAGGCTCTGGAACCGGCCTGCGATGCTGTGCTGGTTACTGAACGCCTCCAGCCGGGCAGCATCGACATCACACGCTGCGACGAGTTCGGCCCTGCCGGCTGTCCGCTTCACGTTGTCAGCGTGGACCGCAGCGATGCCGCCCGTGCCGACGATTGCCACTTTATAGCTCCGCATGTTTTTGCTCTCTCCGTCATTGCAGTGGGCTCAAGGTCTCGGGCTAATTCCGAAACTATCCGCGAAAGTGTTGAATTTTCTCTTCACAGTTGCCCGGCAGTTTGCTGCCGTGTCCCTCAACCGTAGGAATTACCTCCTTCCGAAGTCAACAGCAACGGCCTAGAAACTAAACATAAGTTTCTGATAGTTTCTAGGAAATACCATGCAACCCGAGGAGACGCCCGTGAGCAGCGGAGCAGCTAACCCACAAGCAGTTCAGCGCCCCGCCGGGCACACCGTCGTCGAACGCCTGATCAAGGAAATGACGCTGGAGGAGAAGCTGGCGCAACTGGTGGGCGTATGGGTGAACGCTTCGGTCGAAGGCGATTCCGTAGCGCCTTTGCAGAGCCAGCTGGTCGGGGACGGCCGTTCCTGGAACGAGGTCATCGCGGACGGTCTGGGACAGATCACCCGGATGTATGGCACCACTCCCCTCGAGCCTGAGGCAGGCGCCCGATCCCTCGCCGCGGCGCAGCGCGGGATTATGGCCGCCTCACGGTTCGGCATCCCCGCGCAGGTCCACGAGGAATGCCTGGCCGGCCTGGCCGCCTGGAAGGCCACCGCGTTCCCCGTGCCACTGGCCTGGGGCGCTGCCTTCAACCCGCCGCTGGTGCGCGAAATGGCCGTCCGGATCGGCGCCGGCATGCGTGGACTGGGCATCCACCAGGGCCTGGCGCCGGTCCTCGACGTGGTGCGTGACCTCCGCTGGGGACGCGTCGAGGAGACCATCGGCGAGGACCCTTACCTGGTGGGCACTGTAGCCACCGCCTACGTGCAGGGACTGGAGGAAGCCGGGATCGTATCCACCCTCAAGCACTTTGTGGGCTACTCCGCTTCCCGCGCCGGCCGCAACCACGCCCCCGTTTCCATGGGCCCGCGCGAATTGGCTGACGTGATGCTGCCACCGTTCGAAATGGCCATCAGGCACGGCGGCGCGCGTTCGGTAATGCACGCCTACACCGACGTCGACGGCGTTCCCGCGGCCGCCAATCCCGCCCTGCTGACCGGTTTACTCCGCTCCACGTGGGAGTTCGAGGGCACCGTGGTGGCCGATTACTTCGGCGTCTCCTTCCTGCAGCTCATGCACGGGGTTGCGGAGGACCGCGGGCACGCCGCAGCCCTGGCATTGGAGGCGGGGGTCGACGTCGAACTTCCCACCGTGAACTGCTTTGGTGGGCCGCTGCTCACCCGGGTCCGGGAGGGCAAGGTGCCGGAAGAACTGATCGACCGCGCGCTGCGGCGGGTGCTGGCGCAGAAGTTCGACGTCGGCCTTCTGGACAATGATTTTGATCCCGTTCCGCCGTTCCTCCGCAGCGGTGGAGACATTGAACTGGACCCGGCGGAGAACCGGGTGCTGGCGCGGGAGCTGGCGGCGCAGTCGCTGGTGCTGCTGAGCAATCGGGATGGTGGTGCCGGGCCGTTGTTGCCGCTTTCCGCCGCCCCCACCCGGCTGGGCGTGGTCGGGCCGCTGTCCTCCGATCCGTTCGCGATGCTCGGCTGCTATTCCTTCGACGCGCACGTGGGGGCCTCACATCCCGAGACTCCCCTGGGCATTTCCATTCCTACCGTTGCCAGTGCGGCCGCCGAGCGATTCGATGGCGTACTCAGCGCGGCCACCGGCACGTGCGAGGCCTCCACCAAGGAAGAAATTGAGCAGGCCTGCGCAATTGCCCGGTCGGTGGAAACCTGCGTGATCGTGGTGGGTGACAACGCCGGGCTGTTTGGCCGCGGCACCTCCGGTGAAGGCAACGACGCCACTGACCTGGCGCTGCCCGGCGACCAGCACCGGCTTCTGGACCGGGTACTGAGCGCCGCTTCGGACGCCGGAACGCGGACCGTCGTGGTTGTGTTGAGTGGGCGTCCCTACGCACTGGGTGATTTCGTTTCCCGGGCAGATGCGATCGTGCAGGGTTTCTTCCCGGGCGAGGAAGGCGCCGGGGCGCTGTGGGATCTGCTGCAGGGGACGTCCAACTTCTCCGGCAAGCTCCCGGTATCCCTGCCGCGGACTTCCGGCGGCCAGCCCGGAACGTACCTGCAAAGCAAGCTCGCGGGGAAAACCGAGGTCAGTGCACTGGATCCGTCAGCACTGTTCGGGTTTGGCTACGGACTGTCCTATTCGTCGTTTTCATTGAGCGGCCATGCCTGCAGCGCTTCCTCAATGTCCACGTCCGGAACTGCGGTTGTCTCCTGCACAGTGACGAACACCGGAGGCCGCGACGGCGCCGAAGTGGTGCAGCTGTACCTGTCGGACCCGGTGGCCGAGGTGGTACGTCCGGTGCAGGAGCTGATCGGCTTCGCCCGGGTAGAGCTCGCCGCCGGCGCTTCGGCCACGGTCGAGTTCACTGTGCATGCGGACCGCACATCGTTCACCGGAGTGGACCTGGAGCGCATCGTGGCCCCAGGGCTGGTCCGGCTGAGCGTCGGCACATCCAGCAGCCAGGCATCGTTTACCCATGAGGTGGTGCTGGACGGGCCCCGTCGGGTCGTGGGCTTTGAACGTCAGATGCTGACCCCGGCCGTCATCACCCACATGGCGGCAGCACCGGCGCCGTAAGGGTACTTGACTGCCGCCGCTACCGGACCGCCTGGACCTGGTTGACGGTGATTCGGTCCAGCCACTCGCCAAGCATGGAAGTGACCAGTTCGGGCTGATCCAGGTGTGCGTTGTGACCTGCGCCGTCCAGGACAGAGATCGTGGCACGCGGATAGTCTTCAAGGAGCTTGAAGGCATCCCGGTAGCCCACCACGTGATCCTGACGCCCCGTGATAATGACCGTCGGACCGTCAAATTCCCCGGTTTCCGGACGCCGGGCCAGTGAATAACGAGCCGCAATTCGAGCCACGGCACGGGGGTCGAAAGCCTTGAGTCCGGGAAGGGCGTAGTCCCGGAACAGCTCCCAGTTCTGCTGCGATTCAACGACCGCCATCTCCGTGTATCCGGTGGCATCATCTGCGCTCAGGTTCTCCGTAACAGCCGGCTCCCTGCGCAGCACCGTCCGCGGGGGCACATCACGCTCAGAGTGCTCCGAGACGATGACGGGGCAAAGGAGTGCCAGTCCCAATACCTGCTCGCCGAACTCGTTGGCGATGCGGCGGGCGATCAGTCCACCGAAAGAATTGCCCAGCACGGCAAATGGTCGGTCACCGAAGGCGCTGCGGGCGAAGGCGGCAACCTTGGCGGCCACAGCCTCGGCACCATCAATGTCAGGTCCCGCAGGAGTTTGACCCATCCCGGGAAGGTCCACGTAAACACGCTGCCATCCGGACCGCCCGGTGAACATCGGCTCCAGGCTCAGCAAGAACCTGTGGTCCATGCAGAATCCGTGGATCATGAGCAGCGGTGTGCCCTCGCCATGCGTGACTGAATGCATGCCCTGACGGTACCAGCAGTCCCGGAGGGTGATCAGCCAGGTGCTGCCGTTCGGCGCCCCGGCCCGGCCATCGGCGACGGCGGCAATACCGCAGGAGGTGCCCGCTACCGCTCCGGCGGCAGGCCGGCGTCGTCCATTATTGCCCCCTGGCCGTCCGGCACCCAGCGCAGCAGGTCTCCCGGCTGGCATTCCAGGACCTCACACAGCGACTCAAGGGTGGTAAAGCGGACGGCCTTGGCGCGGCCGTTCTTGAGCACCGCGAGGTTGGCGGGCGTGATCCCGATGCGCTCCGCGAGCACGCCGACGGGCATCTTCCGCTTGGCCAGCAGCACGTCGATGTCCACGATGATGGGCACTCAGATCACCTCGCCGAGCTCGTTGCGCAGGTGCTGCGCCTCGGCGTCTACGGCCACCGCCTGGGCCAGCAGCGTCCGGAGGACCAGCACCAGCAGCGCCACCCCGGCGATCATCAGGGACGCGCCGCAGATCAGTCCCACGATCCCGGGCGCCACGTCCCCCGGCGCGAGCATCACGGCCAGCGCGAACACCAGGACCGATGCCACCGCGACTGCGCCGAAGATAATGTCCACGTAACGGAATGCGGCATGGGAGAACACGGTGCCCCGCCGCACCACGGTGAGCAGCCGCCACACACAGACAGCGCTGACCTGTACCGTCATGATGCCCAGGACCACGATCAGGAGAAACGGGATCCGGACCTGCGTTGGCACGCCGGCCTCTTCCATGTCGATGGATACCAGCGGGACCATCCACACCTGCACAAACAACGAGCCGGCCAATACCAACGCGAGCACGATGCGCAACGCGAGGATGGTGAGCTTTCCCATGAGGTCTCCTTCAAGTATCGATTAACAATTAGATTCTATTGATAATCGAGAGACATGGGCAAGCAGGCCCCAACCGGGCAGAACCATGGAAGGGTCTACCCGGTTGGGTGGCGTTACCGTACCCGGCGACCCCGGCTTAGCTGAGGTAACCGTTGGGGTTCAGCACATACTTGGTGGCCGCACCGGCGTCGAACGCTGCATATCCCTGAGGCGCCTCCTCCAGAGTGATTGCTTTGGCGTTGACGTTCCTGGCGATGTGCACGCGGTCGTTCAGGATGGCCATCATCAGTTGCCTGTTGTACTTCATCACCGGACACTGTCCCGTGGTGAAGCTCAACGACTTGGCCCAGCCGGTGCCGAGGCTAAGACTGAGGGCACCCTTCTTCGCGGCCTCATCAATGCCACCGGGATCACCCGTGACGTACAGCCCCGGAATGCCCAAAGCACCGCCGGCCGCCGTGATGTCCATTAGCGAATTCAGCACCGTGGCCGGCGCCTCCTCCGAGCCCTGGCCATGACCCCTCGCTTCGAAACCCACTGCGTCCACCCCGCAATCCACCTCGGGAACACCCAGGATCTGCTCGATCTGCTCGGCCGGACCTCCCTTGGTCAGGTCCACGGTCTCGCAGCCGAAGGCGCGGGCTGCTTCCAGCCGATCGGCATTCAGGTCACCCACAATCACGACGGCGGCACCCAGCAGGTGCGCGCTGGTTGCCGCTGCGAGTCCAACAGGCCCGGCACCGGCCACGTAAACGGTCGATCCGACGCCGACACCGGCCGAAACTGCCCCGTGGAAGCCGGTGGGGAAGATGTCCGAGAGCATGGCCAGGTCCAGGATCTTCTCCATCGCCCTGTCCTTGTCCGGGAATTTCAGCAGGTTCCAGTCCGCGTACGGCACCAGGACGTAGTTGGCCTGGCCGCCCACCCAGCCGCCCATGTCCACGTAACCGTAAGCACTGCCGGGCCGGTCCGGATTCACGTTCAGGCAAATGCCTGTCTTGCGCTCCTTGCAGTTGCGGCACCGCCCGCAGGCGATATTGAAGGGAACCGAACACAGGTCCCCCACCTTGATGAATTCGACGTCGGACCCCACCTCAACCACCTCGCCGGTGATTTCGTGGCCCAGCACCAGGTCCGCCGGGGCGGTGGTGCGGCCGCGGACCATGTGCTGGTCGGAGCCGCAGATGTTGGTGGCCACGGTCTTGATGATTGCGCCGTGCTGAACCTTCCGGCCAATGTTCGCCGGATTTACGCCGGGGCCGTCTTTCAATTCAAAAGTGGGGTAGTCGATGTCGATCAGTTCAACCTTGCCAGGCTCCTTGTAGGCGACTGCCTTATTCCCTGCCATCTGTCTCTCCTTCTTGTCCTGCCGGCCCACGACACTGAGGACCGGATGAAGCATGAAGCAATTTCTGACGCACCCTCCAAGGGCAGGTACTGTCCTGCTGGCTAAGCTTCGGGCAGCTTTCCTGGAGTTGGGGGTTCGGCCAGTCTAGGCAGGGACGGGCGGCAGGTCTACGGGGTGCGGAACGGGGCGGGTCACCCGGGCGGCGGTGCAGTCGATTCCCGGACCACCAAATGGGTGGCCAGCTCAACCCGGCGGGAGTCCAGCAGTTCGCCGCGCATCTGGCGCAGGATGAAGCGCAGCGCCGCGCGGCCCATCTCCTGCAGTGGCTGGGCGACGGACGTCAGGGCCGGCACCGATTCCTCGGCCTGGTACGTGCCGTCAAATCCGACCAGACTCATCTCCTCCGGTACGCGCACATTCTGCCGCCGGGCCTCGGCGAGCGCACCCAGGGCCACGGTGTCGTTCGCAGCGAAGACAGCGGTAGGACGCCGGTCAAGCTGCAGGAGTTTTCGCATGCCCTGGACACCGGCGCCGGACCTGAAGCTGCCCTGGAGGATGTAGCGATCATCGACGGGGACGTTCATGGCCCGCAAGGCGGCGAGGTAACCATGCAGGCGGGCCTGGTTGCACTCGGCACCATCGGGCCCGCCAAGGTAGGCAATCCTGCGGTGGCCAAGATCCAGGAGGTGGGATGCTGCGTCCTTGCCGCCGGCCCAGTTGGTGGCTCCGATGCTGACGACGTTTCCAGTGGGGGGATTGAGCGGATCAATAACCACGGTGGGAACTCCCCTGCGATGGAAAGCCTCCAATTGGTCTTCATTGAAAGCGGAGGTCACTACGATCATGCCGCAGCGGCCTTCATCCACTATGCGGCGTGCGCGCTGCTCGGGCGTCAGGCGGGAGGAACCCTGCCGGCTGGTGACGTTCAACAGCACTTCGATGTCAGCTGTTCCGGCCGACTCCAGGATGCCGTTGAGAACCTCGATGGAGTAGGCCGAATCCAGGGAATCGAAGACCACCTCGACCGCTTGGCGGCCGGCAAGGTTCCTGCGCTGCTGGATAGGGGACTTGTAGCCGGTGCGTGCCAGGACGGCCATCACCCTGGAGCGGGTATCCGCGGCCACGTCGTCACGGCCATTGATGACCTTCGAAACCGTGGGCACGGAAACGCCGGCCTCTTGGGCGATCGCTGCCAGGGTCAGTTTTCCCTGCTGCTCCACGGTGGTCATTCCCGGCTCCTTGATTTCGAAACATTTCGCTCCGTTAGTCTGGCACTCCCTGACCTTTGCCGTCAATGCACCACTCTATTTTTCCAGAAAAAGCCTTGACGCCCCTCAGTGATGTCCGCTACCTTTATTCCACTCAACCGAAAGCATTATCGAAACATTTCGAAAGCTTTTTGGCGAATCACACTCATTGGCGGTGCTGCCTCTCCTTGAGGCTGGACTTCTGAACTCATACCGGGCGCTCAGTGACGACCCCGAAGGATGGACGGAACCCATATGTTCAATCGAAAGTTGCGCTCAACGGCCCTGACCGCTGCGGCTGCCGCGCTAACACTCTCCCTGGCCGCCTGCGGATCCAGCGGCCCCGCAAGCGGCGGAGCCGATTCGCCCACCATGTGGGCCCTGACCGGCGGAAACCAAGCCAACACGCAGGCATCCGTTGATGCCTGGAACAAGGCGAATCCCGATCAGTCCATCAAACTGGATTTCTTCGCCAACGATGCCTATAAGACCAAGGTGCGTACCGCCGTCGGCGCCGGCGAAGGCCCCACCTTCATCTACGGATGGGGCGGCGGCGTCCTGGAATCCTACGTTGATGCCGGGCAGATTGAGGACCTGACAGATTTCATCGCAGAAAACCCTGAGGTGAAAGACCGATACCTGCCCTCCATCAGTAAGAACGGCGAGGTGGACGGCAAGGTTTACGCACTGCCCAACAACAACGTCCAGCCGATTGTGCTGTATTACAACAAGGAGCTCTTCGAGAAAGTCGGAGCCGAACCGCCCAAGACCTGGGACGAGCTGATGGCGCTGGTACCGAAGTTCAAGGACATCGGCGTCGCTCCGTTCTCCCTGGGCGGGCAGTCAAAGTGGCCTGACCTGATGTGGCTCGAATATCTGGTGGACCGCATCGGCGGACCCGAAGTGTTCAACAACATCGCGGCCAACAAACCGGACGCATGGTCAGACCCCGCCGTGGTCGAGTCCCTGACCAAGATCCAGGAACTGGTGAACGCCGGAGGTTTCATCAACGGCTTCTCCTCGATCGCAGCAGACTCAAATGCGGACCAGGCCCTGCTCTACACCGGCAAGGCAGCCATGGTCCTGCACGGCGGGTGGGCCTACCAGGGCATGAAGAAGGACGCCCCGGACTTCACCCAGGGCGGCAAGCTGGGCTTCACGACGTTCCCCACCGTTGAAGGCGGCAAGGGTGATCCCACCAACATCGTGGGCAACCCCTCCAACTTCTGGTCCGTCTCCTCCAAGGCCACGGACACCCAGAAGCAAGCGGCCCTCGAATACATCAAGAACGGCATGTTTACCGACGCCGACACCCAGGCCCTGATCGACTCAGGAGCAGTACCGGTCATCAACGGAATCGAAAGAAAGCTGGAAGCGTCACCGGACAAAGACTTCCTGACCTTCGTTTACGACCTGGCCAAGGATGCGCCCAACTTCCAGCTCTCCTGGGACCAGGCACTGACCCCGGCCCAAAGTGATGCCATGCTCTCCAACCTGGACCAGATCTTCCTGAACAAGATCACCCCGGAGCAGTTCGTCACCACAATGAACGCGACGATCGGAAAGTAACCGTGTCAGTCTCCACCGGATCCTCCCGACGGACCCTGGAAAGGGGTCCGTCGGGGTGGCTGGCCGCCCCAGCCCTCATCTTCTTCCTTCTCTTTGCGATCCTCCCGCTTTTCGGTGTGTTGTTCCTCAGCTTCACGAGGTGGAACGGGCTGGGCGAAATAACGATTGATGGCCTCTCCAGCTGGACCACCGTCCTGACCGATCCCATCACCGGGAACGCCCTGCTGGTGACGGCGAAGATCATGTTCTTCTCCTTCATCGTCCAGGCACCCATCAGCCTGCTGCTGGGTGTCTTCACCGCCGCCGGGCAGAAGTACCGCGCAGCACTCGCCGTCCTGTACTTCGTGCCGCTCCTGCTTTCCTCGGCCGCCGTTGCCATCGCCTTCAAGGCACTGCTGGACCCCAACTTCGGAATGGGCCCCGGCCTGGGGCTGCCGTTCCTCACGCAGGACTGGCTGGGCAATTCGGACCTGGTGCTGTTCGTCGTCGTCTTCGTCATCGCCTGGCAGTTTGTGCCGTTCCACACCCTGATCTACCAGGGCGGCGTCCGGCAGATCCCCACCTCGCTGTTTGAGGCCGCACAGATCGACGGCGCAGGGCGCATCCAGCAGTTCTTCAGCATCACGCTGCCCCAGCTGAAGTACACCATCATCACCTCCTCCACCCTGATGGTGGTGGGCTCCCTGGCCTACTTCGACCTCATCTTCGTCCTGACCGCCGGCGGTCCAGGCTATGCCACCCGCCTGCTGCCCCTGCACATGTACCTGACCGGATTCAAGGCCAACGACATGGGGGCAGCCAGTGCCCTGGGCGTCATTCTTGTGGTGATCGGCCTGGTCCTGGCCCTGCTCCTGCAGCGTCTGGGCGGAAAAGACCGCAACGACAGCCAATTGGAAGGTGCCTGATGGCTACCGAGATTCAGCTTCCTACGCCTCCTGCCGCCGTCGAACACCCGACCGGAAAGGCCGGACGGCGCACCGGACCACGCCTGACACCCCGCAGCGCCAGGCAGCGCCCCAACTTCCTGGGCGGCCTGGGCGGCTGGGCGTGGCTGGCCGTCATCATCATCCCCGTCTACTACGTGGTGATCACCAGCCTGAAGAACCAGGCAGGATTCTTCACCTCGAACCCGATGATGCCGCCCACCGAGCCAACGCTGGACAACTACAAACTGGTCCTGGAGAACGATTTCGCCACCTACTTCAGCAACAGCCTCATCGTGACTGTGGGCAGCGTTATCCCGGGACTATTGGTGGCATTTATGGCCGCCTACGCGATCGTTCGCGGTAAGGGCAGGTTCCTGAGCTGGACCAATAATCTGTTCCTGCTGGGGCTGGCCATTCCGCTGCACGCCACCATCATCCCGATCTACTGGATGATTACCAGGGCCCACCTGTATGACACCCTGCTGGCGCTGATCCTGCCGTCCATTGCGTTCGCCATCCCGATCTCGGTACTCATCCTGTCCAACTTCCTGCGGGACGTACCCAACGAACTGTTCGAATCCATGCGGCTGGACGGCTGCTCGGACTGGGCCATGATGTGGCGGCTCGCCCTGCCCATGACCAAGCCTGCCGTCATTACCGTCGGCATCTACAACGCGCTGCACGTCTGGAACGGCTTCCTTTTCCCGCTCATCCTGACGCAAAGCCCCGCTACCCGGGTGCTCCCCCTGTCGCTCTGGACCTTCCAGGGCGAATTCAGCGTCAACATCCCCGCTGTGCTCGCCTCGGTGGTTCTCGCCACACTGCCGCTGCTGGTGATCTACGTTGTAGCCAGGCGACAGTTGCTCAGCGGGCTGACCGCCGGTTTCAGCAAGTAACTTAGGAAAGGAAAGCAATGACTCCCGCACAGCCAGTGCAGCCCCTGCGCGTCGGCATGGTGGGCTACGCCTTCATGGGCGCGGCCCACTCCCATGCCTGGCGGACGGCCCCCCGGTTCTTCGACCTCCCCTTGCAACCCGAGCTCACCGCCGTCGGCGGCAGGGACGCCGACGGCGTGCAGGCCGCCGCCCGCAAGCTTGGCTGGGCCTCTACCGAGACGGACTGGCGGCGGCTGATCGAGCGGGACGACATCGACCTGATCGATATCTGCACGCCCGGTGACACCCACGCCGAGATCGCCATCGCAGCCCTGGAAGCCGGAAAGCACGTCCTGTGTGAGAAGCCGCTGGCCAACTCGGTGGAAGAAGCGGAACGCATGACGGCGGTCGCTGGAGCCGCAGCCCAGCGCGGAGTGTTTGCCATGTGCGGATTCAGCTACCGCCGCACCCCGGCATTGGCGCTGGCCAAACGCCTGGTCCGGGAGGGCAAGCTGGGAACAATCCGCCACGTCCGGGCCCAATATCTCCAGGACTGGCTCAGCGACGAAAATGCGCCCATGACCTGGCGCCTGGACAGGTCCAAGTCCGGAT
The DNA here is from genome assembly GCF_055361265.1 of Pseudarthrobacter sp. TRD_SC_9. Taxonomy (NCBI): domain Bacteria; kingdom Bacillati; phylum Actinomycetota; class Actinomycetes; order Micrococcales; family Micrococcaceae; genus Pseudarthrobacter; species Pseudarthrobacter sp. TRD_SC_9. The sequence continues at coordinate 1,106,085 of NZ_CM143956.1, read as the reverse complement.
CGGGCTCCCTCGGCGACATCGGCGCACACAGCATCGACGCTGCCCAGTGGATCACGGGCCAGAAGATCACCGGCGTTTCAGCCCTGCTGGAAACCTTCGTCAAGGAACGGCCGCTGGCCGGTGACCGGGTAGGTCTGGGTGGTCACGGCGACCTCAGCGATGCAACACCGCGTGGTGCCGTGACCGTTGACGACGCCGCAATTTTCAGTGCCCGCTTCGAAGGTGGTCCCATCGGCGTCTTCGAAGCCACCCGCTATGCTTTGGGCCGCAAGAATGCCATGCGGCTGGAAATCAACGGCACCAAGGGATCACTGGCCTTCGATTTTGAGGACATGAATGTCCTTTCCATTTACGACGCCGAGGACTCACCTGACGCCGGGTTCCGGCGGGTTTTCGTCACCGAACCTGAGCATCCATACGTGGGGAACTGGTGGCCCACCGGCCACGGCCTCGGCTATGAGCATGGCTTCACCCATCAGGTGGTGGACCTGGTGAACGCCCTTGCGGAGAACCGGCAGCCGGAGCCCTCGTTCGCTGACGCCCTGCAGGTACAGCGGGTGCTGGCCGCCGTCGAATCCAGCGCCGCCGATTCCAGCCGCTGGCAGGTGGTCTGACATGGCCCGGCCCATCACGCTGTTCACCGGACAGTGGGCAGATCTGCCGTTCGAAGAAGTTGCCCGACTTGCCGGAGAGTGGGGATTCGACGGCCTCGAAATCGCCTGCTGGGGCGACCATCTGGATCCCCGCCGGGCCGCTGAAGCCGACGAATATGTCAAAGGCCGGATGGAGATCCTGGAAAAGCACAACCTCCAGGTCTTTGCCATCGCCAACCACCTCACCGGCCAGGCTGTGTGCGATGACCCCATCGACGAACGCCACCAGGGCATCCTGTCCCCCGAGGTATGGGGCGACGGCGACCCGGAGGGAGTGCGCGGCCGCGCCGCCGAGGTCATGAAGGACACGGCCAGGGCTGCCGCGCGGCTGGGCGTCACAACCGTCACGGGGTTCACCGGCTCCTCGATCTGGAAGGCCGTGGCAATGTTCCCGCCGGCCTCCCCCGCCATGATCGAACGCGGCTACCAGGACTTCGCGGACCGCTGGAACCCCATCATGGACACCTTCGACGAGGAAGGCGTTCGCTTTGCGCTGGAAGTCCACCCTTCGGAGATCGCCTACGACTACTGGACCACCAAGCGGACATTGGAAGCGATGGGTCACCGGGAAAGCTTCGGCCTGAACTTCGATCCCTCCCATTTCATCTGGCAGGACCTGGACCCGGTGATGTTCCTCCAGGACTTCGCGTCAAAAATCTTCCATGTCCACGTCAAGGAATCAGTCAGGCAATTGGACGGGCGCAACGGCAGGCTCGGCTCACATCTTCCGTGGGCGGATCCACGCCGCGGTTGGGACTTTGTCACTGCAGGGCACGGCGACGTGAAGTGGGAGCCCATTTTCCGCACCCTCAATGCGATCGGCTATTCGGGGCCCACCAGCGTGGAATGGGAAGACGCCGGCATGGACCGGATGGTTGGCGCTCCCCAGGCCCTGGCCATGGTCCGGGAACTCGCGGCCATCGCCCCGCCTGCCGCCGCATTTGATGCAGCATTTTCAAGCCACTGAAATAAAGGAAAACCATGACAGAGAACAAGACAGCGCTCGTGGTCCGCGGCGGATGGGACGGACATCAGCCGGTGGAAGCCACTGACTCGTTCATCCCGTTCCTCAAGAACAGCGGGTACGACGTCCGGGTGGAGGAATCCCCCAAGATCTACGCCGACGCCGGATACATGGCCGACGTGGACCTCATTATGCAATGCATGACCATGTCAACCATCGAAAAGGACGAATTCGAGGGGCTCCGCACCGCCGTCGAACATGGCACGGGGCTGGCCGGGTGGCACGGCGGGATCGCGGATTCCTACCGGAACACTGCCGATTATCTCCACCTGATCGGCGGGCAGTTTGCCTGCCACCCCGGCAAGCACCCGGACGAGCGCACCGGCGGCCAGCCGGATAACTACGTTCCCTACACAGTCAACATGCTTGCCGCCGCTGAGAAGCACCCCATCACGCAGGGCATCGGTGGCTTCGATCTGGTCACCGAGCAGTACTGGGTGCTGGCTGACGACTACATCGATGTGCTGGCCACTACTACCCAAAAAGTCCGTGAATGGGACCCTTGGAACCGTGAAGTTACCTCGCCGGCCATCTGGACCCGGCAGTGGGGCAAGGGCCGGATCTTCGTTTCGACGCCAGGCCATAACATGGACGTGCTCGGGGACAGCAACGTCCGCACCATCATCGAAAGGGGCCTGCTGTGGGCAAGCCGTTGAAAGTCGGAATCGTCGGATGCGGCGCCATTATCGCCCAGTACCTGGCCAACTTCCGGCGTCTGGACGCTTTGGAGCTGGTGGCCGTGGCGGACCTGGATCCGGCGCGCGCGCAGGCTGTTGCGGATGACTACGACGGCGTCCGTGCACTGGGCGTTGACGAACTCCTCGCCGATCCCGAGGTGGAGCTGGTCCTGAACCTGACCATCCCCGCCGCGCATGCGGAAGTGGCGCTCAAAGCAATCGCCGCGGGCAAGAGCGTCTACGGGGAAAAACCGCTGGCGGCCACCACATCTGAAGCGCGCGAGGTGCTTTCCGCGGCGGCCGCTGCGGGCGTGCAAGTCGGCTGCGCTCCGGACACGGTTCTTGGCACGGGCATCCAGACCGCGCGCAAGGCCATCGACGACGGTCTGATCGGGTCGCCGATCTCCGCCACCGCCACCATGGTTACGCCCGGGCACGAACGCTGGCACCCGAACCCTGACTTCTATTACCAGCCCGGCGGCGGTCCGTTGCTGGACATGGGCCCCTACTATGTGAGCGCCCTGGTCACCCTGCTGGGCCCGGTAGTCTCGGTCACCGGAATGGCCAGCCACACCCGCAGCGAGCGCACCATCGGGTCCGGGCCGCGCCAGGGAGAGGTCATCCCGGTGCAGTTCGACTCCCACGTAACCGGGATCCTGGCCCATGCCGACGGCGCCCTGTCCACGCTGGTGATGAGCTTCGACGCCGTCAACACTAAAGCCTCCAACATTGAAATCCACGGCGAGCTCGGTTCGCTGGTTGTCCCGGATCCGAACCGCTTCGATGGCTCTGTTGAGCTGTTTGCCCTCGGCGCCGACGACTGGGAAACCCTGCCGGTCTCTGCCGGCTACGTGGATTCGGGCCGGGGCTTCGGCATAGCGGACCTCGCGGCAACCCCTGCGGGCTCCGAGCCGCGCTCAGGCGGCGAGCTCGCGTTCCACGTGCTGGACGTGATGGAGTCGGTGCTGGAGTCGGCCCGTACCGGAACAGTACTGCCAATCCGGAGCACGGCCGCTAGACCGGAACCAGTGCGGCTCACACAGGCACCGGAGATTGCCCTGGCTGAGGCTTAGCGGTTCGGGTGCCGGCCAGGCCGGCAACCGACATCACCTGGCGCGCCAGCATCACCTGGGGAGCCTATAGTGTGTCATCAGGTGCATCGCGGCGGAACAGGTTGTAACGGAGCGTGTAAACCTGGGCTGCGGCGAGCACCAGCGCTATGAGGATACACACCGCCAGCGGCAGCGGCGTTGCATAGGCGAGAATGAAGGCGAGTGAGGCGGCGAAGACAGCCACAGCCACGCCTATGAGCAGGCGCAGCCCCAGGGGCAGCAGTCTGGGCCTCCGGCCCCGCGAGCCGCTCCTGTCCCGGTACTTGTCCCCCGTCATAGCACCGCCCCTGTCATTTCTCCCGTGCCGGGCCCCGGAGAAATCGGCCGATACCGCAACAGAATATTTTCTGACTGCGGGAAGGGCCGGACGTCCAGGAGCTGCAGACTTGCCGGCCTGAGGAACAACGGCTGGCCCGCGGCGAGCGCGATAGGACTGACGGTGAGGTGAAGCTCATCCACCAGCCCCTGGGAAAGCAGCGCACTCCACATGGTGCGGCTGGCGAAAATGACGATCTCGCCGTCGCCGTTCTGTTTTTCCTGGCTCACCCACTGCGATACGTCAGCGCGCCCGATGACCGTGGTGGTGGCCGCCCATGGGTGGTCCGGCGGCACTTCCAACGAGTCAGAGACCACCACTTTGGGGATGCGGTTGAAGACCCGGCTGAGTTCCCGGTTATCCGGAGTCAGCTCGGGGTTGCCCGGATCCGCGGGAGCATCCGCGATAGATGGCCAGTAGCTGCCGAATCCCTCATACGATGTCCGGCCCAGCAGCACCGTCCCGGCGGCCGTGATGCGCTCCAGGTTATAGGCGTCGAAGGTGTGGTCCATATTCAGGACCACAGGATTGCCACCCTCATCCGCATAGAAACCGTCAACCGAGACGATGTTGTTCACCACCACGTTTCGCATGCTCCGAGGTTACCGACGGTGGACCTCCGGGTACAGGGCAGTTGCCCGGCCTCATCTGACGGGGCATACTGCACGGATGCCTACCTTGCCCTCTCCGACTTCGTCCCCGCAGGTTGGCGACGTCATCAACGACCCTATCCGCGTCCAGTTCGAGGCCTTCATCGGCCAGCACCGCAGCATGCTGAACAGCTGCCTGGATGGGCTGACCGAGGAGCAGGCCCGCCGATCACTGGTGCCATCCCGGACCACCCTGCTGGGCCTGGTCAAGCACGCGGTGTTTGTGGAGAAGGTGTGGTTCGACGAAGCGATCACCGGCCGGACGCGGGCTGAAATCGGGATCCCTGCGTCACCGGATGAATCGTTCATTCTTGACGACGGCGACACCATCGCCGGCGTTCAACAGGCCCACCGGGAAGCCTGCTCGGCTTCCTTCGCTGCCGCGTCCTCGCTGGGGCTGGACGATCCGGTCCACGGCAACCGTCGCGGGCCGCTCCCGCTGCGCTGGGTGTATCTTCACGTCCTGCGGGAGTTGGCGCAGCACTGCGGCCACGCCGACATCCTGCGCGAACAGATCCTGGCCGCTGACGCCGCCCAGCGTCCTGCCTGAACTCCCGGGCGCCCCGCGGGCCCCCTGGACACGAGCCGCCGGACAGTTCATCCGCCGTCCATCCGCCGGACCGGTGCTGATCACCGTCGAAGGAAAGACTCGCAGGGTTAGTTTCACCGATAGTGCGCTGCACAGCCTGGAGGCATCCCCATGACCACTTCCGTTTCCCGTCGAGGCTTTTTGGGTGGCACCGCCGCCACAGGCCTAGGTTTTGCCTTCGCCGGTGCCGGCGCACTTGACGCCTTTGTCCGCCCCGCCTCCGCCGCAACTCCCACAGCCACCGGTTACGGTCCCTTGGTTTCAGACCCCAACGGCCTCCTCGCCCTGCCCGAAGGCTTCTCCTACACGTTGATTGCCCGTTCCGGGCAGACCCCCACCGAAGACGGAATGCACCCCAGCGACCCGGACGGCATGGGCGTGTTCGACGGCGGCAACGGCACCTCGATCCTGGTGACCAACCACGAAAACAGTGGCAGCGAGCCTTTCAAGGTTCCCGCCATCGCGGGCCTCACGTACGATCCGGGCGCCATCGGCGGAACCTCAACAATTGTCGTGGACAAGGCCGGCAACCGCCTGCGTCAGTACACCTCACTCGCCGGAACGGACAACAACTGCGCCGGCGGCATCACCCCGTGGGGCACCTGGCTTACCTGCGAGGAGACCGAACGCCGCGCCGGCCAGGGCCGCAACACCTTGGACCACGGCTACGTGTTCGAAGTTGACCCGGTGAGCCGCGAAGCCAACATCGGCAAAAGCGCCGTGCCCCTGAAGTACATGGGTCGCTACTCCCACGAGGCAGTGGCCGTGGACCCCGCCACCAACGCCGTGTACCTCACCGAAGACGCCGGCAACCCCAACGGCCTGTACCTGCGCTGGACTCCGCCGCAGGGCTTTGTGGCCGGCAAGGGCAAGCTGCGCGAGCTGGCCCTGTCCGCCGGTGGTGACACCGCCGGTCAGTTGCAGGCCATGACCTGCTTCCGCGGCAGCCAGCACATCGCCGACCTTTCCGAAGCCACCGAGGTGGGAACCCGCCTGAAGGTCCAGTGGATTGACGTTCCGGACCGCGATGCCCGTGAAGTTTCCGTCCGCAAGCAGTTCACCAACGACCAGGTGACCCGCGGCCGCAAGCTCGAAGGCCAGTGGTGGGCCGACGGCGGCGTGTTCTTCGTGAGCAGCTTTGCCCGCCTCACCGACGGCAGCGTCAACGAGCACGACGGCCAGGTGTGGTTCTACGATCCCGCCACCGAAAGCATCACGCTTAAGACCATCTTCGGCGTCAACCCGGATCCGTCCGTTGACACCAACAACTTTGACGGTCCTGACAACATCACGGTCTCAACCCACGGCGGCCTGATCCTGGCTGAAGACGGCAGCGGCATCAGCCACCTGGTGGGCGTCACCTCCCAGGGCAAGGCCTACCCGCTGGCCCGTAACGAATACAACAACAGCGAATTCTGCGGCCCGGCCTTCAGCGCCGACGGCAGCACGTTGTTCGTGAACATCCAGTCCCCCGGCTTCACGCTGGCCATCACCGGTCCCTGGGGCCGGCCAAGCAACGCCGCGATCTAGCGGCCGGGCGGGAGCTGGCCGGTCAGGTGCTTGCCGGCGTCGTGAACTTCTTTTCGACGTCGGCAAGCAGCGGCCGGCAATTGAGGCAGACCAGGAACAGCACCGGCCCGGCAATGAAGAGGATCAGTGCCGCGCTGGTGACCGTCAGCAGGAACGCCGTGACGAACAAGATGCCGGCGTTCCCCAGCGACACGCGCTTGTGCCCGCCCAGGCAGTACAGCGATAGCCGGTAGATGTCCCGGGTCCTGAAGGTGAACCGGGACAGCAGCAGCATGGCGGTCACCCCGGCGGTCGCCGCCAGGAGTCCCAGCCCTAGCAAACCCACCCGGGCCGCTGATTGGGAGGGGTTCGCCGGGTCGAGCGTGCCGGGCAGGAGCAGGAGATTGACGGCGATAAGAGCCAGGGCCAAAAGGTACGGCAGCCACACGGCGAGCGCCTGCCGGAAGTTGGCCCGGTAGCCGCGGAGGAAGTCCCGGAACACACCGGTGTCCTCCCCGGCGAGCAGCCTGTTGAAGGCGTAGGCCGCGGCCACCAGCGACGGTCCCACGGGCACCAGGGCCAGCAACACCAACCACGGTTGCATCAGGACGGGCGCCAGGACCAGCAGGATGTTGGCGAGCACCAGCAGCAGGTCCGCTACCATCACGCCGTAGACAACGCCTGCCACCTTGAACAGCGGCCCGGAGCCGTAGTCCGCTTTCTTCTGCCCGACCTCAGCCACTGACTGTCCTTCCCTGCCCGCGGGACGCGAGTGCCGCCGTCGTTAGAGTGCCCTGCTATTTTTTGCCTGCGGTTTCCTGATACGCCTTGTAAGCCTTGTTGGCCAACTCTACGTACTTGGCCCGTCCCTTGCCGTCGAGTTCGGTGAGGTAGGCGTCAAACTCGCTGACGGGCCGCTGGCCGGTGATGAACTTCAAGGTGTTCTGCTTGACGTGGTCCTTGAGCGGGGTCAGCACCAAGGTGGCCTGCTCGCGGTCCACGTCGCTGAACGGTGCGGGCGGGGCGACCGGCCGCGGTTCCTTGCTCTGCATGGCCTTCTGGAATGCCAGCTCCTCCTCGTTGAAGGTGGACTGCAGGAGTTCGGTGGTGCCACCGTAGGCAAAGTTGCCGCCGCTAAAACCGAATTCTGTGCGGAGGTCCTTGGTGCCGGCGGGGTTCAGGCCCTGGAAGTTGATGTCCTTGGCCAGGACGCGTTTGCCGCCCTCCCGGGTGAAGGTAGTTCCCTCCACACCCCACTTGCTGAACTCCTGGCCGGCGTCGCTGTAGAAAAGCCAGTCGATGAACTGGATGAGCGCCACGAAGGTGTCCTTGTCCTTCACCGAGGAATTGAGCATGATGCCGTTCTCCAGGCGCGAGCCGCCGATGATATTGCCTGCCGGACCACCTGGCACCACAATCTTGCCGATCGTGAAGTTCCCCTTGCCCAGGGACTGTTCCATCGAGGTGCGGTAGGTGATGACGTTCTGCGAGTTTCCGCTGATGACAAATGACGCCCCGGAGGTGAACTTCTGGATGGCGGAATCGTCCGTCTGCGTGAAGCTTTCCGGATCCATCAGGCCCTCGGACACCAGCGAATTGAAGTACTCCACGAGTTCCTTGAACTGCCCGGTCCCGGCACCGAAGGTGAACTCCTTTTTGGACTGGTCGAAGTTCAGGCCGTCCACCAGGCCCCAGCCGGCAACGGTGCCAAACGCGGTGCCGGCGATGTTCAGGACGCTGTCACCCTTGAACCGGTCCGAAAAAGGCACGACGTCGGGATAAGCCTTTTTGAGCGTCCGCAGCACTTCGCGGAACTCATCCCAGGTCTTGGGCTCGGCAATGTTCTCCTTCTCCAGGATGTCCTTGCGGAACACCAGCGAGTAGTCAGGCCACAATTCCTCATGCAGCCCGGGCAGCACGTAGAACTTGCCGTCCTCCTGGCGCAGCCCTTCAATCTCCGGCTCCAGTTTCCACTTCTTGACCTTGTCCTGGAAGTGCGGCATCAGGTCCACGTAGTCGCTCACCGGAAGGATGGCGCCGGCGGAAACATAGGCGGCTTCCTGGCCCGGGTAGGTCTTTGCGATGATTTCCGGGGCGTTGCCGGAACTGATGAGCAGGCTGCGCTTCTGCTCGTAGTCGCTGGCGGGGACCACAGTGGTTTCCAGCGTGATGTTGTTCTCGCTTGCCAGCTTGGTGAAGAACAGCCAGTCCTTCTTATAGGGGTATGTGGGCTGGTCGCTGAACAGGAAGGTGAACGTCAACGGCGCCGTCGCCTTGAATGTGTCCCCCAGCCCAAAGCTTTCCATCGCACCGTTGCGTGACTTGGAGGTGTCCACCGTGACCTCGGACTCTGAGTCACAGCTGGTGGCCATCAGCCCGATGGCCAGGACGGAGGCAAGGCCGAGAAAATCTCGTCTGCGGAGCTCTCGTTGAGGGATCATTGCGTTTCCTTTCATAAGGGTTATTCCTTGACGGAGCCGAGCATGATGCCCGAAAAGAAGTACTTCTGGACGAACGGGTAGATGCAAAGAATGGGGAGCACGGTCAGAACGATGGTGACCGACTGGATGTTGGCGGCGATCTGGCCCACGTTCTCCGCCGTGCCGCCGGCCGAGCCTGCTGTGGTGACCCCGGCGATCATGTTGCGCAGGTAGATGGTGACCGGAAACAGGTCCGGCCGGTCCAGGTAGAGGAAGGCCTGGAACCATGAGTTCCAGTTGGCCACCGCGTAAAATAGCACCATTGTGGCCACGATCGCCTTGCTCAGCGGCAGGATCACCTTGAACAGCACGCCGTACTGGGTGAGCCCGTCGATGGCGGCGGCTTCTTCCAGTTCCCGCGGCATGTTTTCAAAGAAGGACTTCATGATCAGCAGGTTGAAGACGCTGATGGCGTTGGGCAGCACCACGGCCCAAATGGAGTCCCGCATGCCCAGCGAGCTGATCAGCACGTAGTTGGGGATCAGGCCGCCGTTGAAGAACATGGTGAACACCGCGAGGCCAATAAACAGGCCCCGGCCCTTGAGGTCTTTCTTGGCGATGGCGTAAGCGAAGGACGTAGTGAGGACCATCGAAATAGCCGTGGCCACCACCGTGTAGAGCACCGTGTTGCCGTAGTTGTTCCAGAACGTGGAGTCCGCCAGGATCAGCTTGTACGTTTCCACGTTGAAGCCGCGCGGAAACAGGTTCACTTGGCCGGAGTTGATAAAACCCTCGCTGGAGAACGACTGGGCAATGATGTTCAGGAACGGGTAGAGGGTCAGGAACACCACCACCAGCAGGAACACCAAGTTGAACGCCCGGAACACGCGCATCCCCCTGGAGACTTTCATGTCCTTGAGGAGGACACCCTGGCCGAGCGAAGGCGTTGTAGTTCTCACTTCTTTGGTCTCTGTTTTGGTCAAAGTTTCGGTCACTGTTTTCTTCACCACAGGCTCGTTCCTGCGAGGCGCTTGGAGATCGCGTTCGCGGAGAGGATCAGCGTGAGGCCGATGACGGATTCGAACATTCCGATCGCTGCGGCGTAGCTGAAGTTGCTGGATTCCAGGCCCACCCGGTAGAGGTAGGTGGAAATGACGTCGGAGGTTTCGTAGTTCAGCGGGTTATAGATGAGCAGGATCTTTTCGAAGCCCACGGCCATGAACGTGCCGATGTTCAGGATGAGCAGGGTGATGATGGTGGGCCTGATGGCGGGCAGCGTGACGTGCCAGGTCTGCTGCCAGCGGTTGGCGCCGTCGATCCGGGACGCCTCGTACAGCGATTCGTCCACGCGGGTGAGGGCGGCCAGGTAGAGGATGGCGCCCCAGCCCATGGTCTGCCACACCTCGGAGCTGATGTACATGGGCCGGAACCAGGAGGCGTCCTGGGTGAAGTTCACCGTGGTGCCGAACAGTGCGTTGCCGATCTGGTTCACCGTGCCGGTCATGGAGAAGTTCTGCAGGATCATGCCGGCGATGATCACCACGGACATAAAGTGCGGCAGGTACGCCACGGTCTGGACCAGCTTCTTGAACTTCTGCGAGCGCAGTTCGTTCAGCATCAGCGCGAAGATGATGGGCATGGGGAAGCAGAACAGCAGCGTCAGCATGCCCAGGATGATGGTGTTCTGAAAGGCCTGCCAGAAGCTGGGATCGTTGATGAACAGGGTGATGTATTTAAGCCCCACCCACTTCTCGCCGAAGATGCTGCCGCCAGGCTGGAACTGCCGGAACGCGATCACGTTGCCGGCCATCGGCAGGTACCGGAACACTGCGAAATACAGCAGCGGCAGCAGGACCAGCGTGTAGAGCCGCCAGTCCCGCTTGATGGCGAGCTTCCAGCTGCCTGGCTTGTTCCGGATTTTCTGTGGCTTGCCCGGCGGGGCGGGAATGGCCGCCTCGGGCGGAACTTCGAGTCGTAGTGCCATGACGTTCCTGCCTATCTGATGGATTCGGGGGTGATCTGCCTGATGACCAGGACGTCGTACGGGGCGAGCTCAACCACGCCGCCAACGTGGCGGCCGCTGAGCAGGTCGGGACCGCCGTCGAGCACGTCCACGCTTGCGGGTGCGTCGTTGTGGTTCAGGACCAGCAGGTAACTTCCGCCGGGACCAGTACGACGGCGGACCTGGACTCCGTGCGGCGCGTCCAGTTCCGGATGGATGCCGGCAGCCGTGGTTTCTTCGCGCAGCAGCTGTTTCAGAAAGCCGTCCTCCACCCGGGCGGACAGGTAGACGGCACTCCCCTGCCCGAAGGTGTTTCGGGTGACCGCCGGCATCCCGGTTAGGCGGCCGGAAGCGTAACTGGCCAGCACCTCCGCCCCCTCGCTGTGGAGATGCTCGGTCCAGTAACTGGCGGAGGAGGTGCCGCCGTCGGGCGTTGAAAGCTTCACGGCCTCGCCCTCCCCGGCGAGCGGATGCATTTCCTCGCTCCAGGCACCCAACATGTTGCGCAGCGCCCCGGGATAACCGCCCAGCCGGATGGTGTTGGATTCGTCCACGATTCCGGAGAGGTAGGAGACCACCAGGCGCCCGCCGGCCGCTACAAAGTCTTCGATCCGTGCGGCCGCCTGGTCCGTGAGGAGGTACGCAGCGGGCAGGATGAGCAGGCTGTACCCGCTGAGGTCCTGTTTGCTGTCCACGAAGTCCACCGTGATGTTGGCGTCGAAAAGCGGCCGGTAGAGGCGGAGTACTTCCTGGGCGTAGTTGAGGTCCGAGCGCGGCGAGTTGCCCAGTTCCAGGGCCCACCAGCAGTCCCAGTCGAACATTACTGCCACCTTGGCGCTGGCCCGGGTGCCGGTGATCCCGCCCAGCTGCTTGAGTTCATGGCCCAGTTGGGTGACCTCCCTAAAGATGCGGGTATTAGGGCCGGCGTGGCCCACCATGGCCGAGTGGTAGCGTTCCGTGCCGCCCTTGGCCTGGCGCCACTGGAAGAAAAGAATGGCGTCAGCACCTTGGGCAATGGCCTGGTAGGAACCCAGCCGCATTTTGCCCGGGAGCTTGGCGACGTTCACTGACCACTGGCTCACCGCGCCTGTGGCTTGCTCCATCACCATCCAGGGCTGCCCGCCGCGCAGGGAGCGCATCAGGTCGAAGTTCAGCGCGGCTGCAACGTGGGCGTCGTCCTCGCGGGGATCGGGGTAGATGTCCAGGGCGGCGGCATCCTCTTCCGCTGCCCAGGCCCAGTAGTCGTTGTTCTTATAGAAGCGCATGAAATTAGTGACGACGGGCAGCTCGGGGGTATGCCGGCGCAGGACGTCGCGGACCGCTTTGTAGTGCTCCAGCATGCTGTCCGACGTAAAGCGGTGGAAATCCAGCCGGCGCGAGGGGTTGGACCAGCTCCGCGGCTGCGCAGGGACGCCCACCTGGCTCCAGTCCGAATAGACCTGACCCCACACGTCCGTGCTCCAGGCGTGGTTCAGCTGGTCCAGGCTTTGATACCTGGTCCGCAGCCAGCTGCGGAATTCCTTGTCCGCCCACGGCCCATACGAGGCCGGGCCGTATTCGTTGCCTACGTGCCACATGCGCAATGCCGGGTGTTGGGCATAGTGCCTGCCCATCTCCTCGGCCAGATCCAGGGCCTTCTGCCGGTAGACCGGGTGCGAGACGTCGAAGTGCTGGCGGGAGCCGAAGCCGAAGGTGGTCCCGTCAGCCAGTTCCGGGTGGATGTCCGGGTGCTGCTGGACGAGCCAGGCCGGCGGTACGGCGTCCGGGGTGGCCAGGTCCACACCGATGCTGTGCCGGTGCATCAGGTCCATGACGTCATCCAGCCAACCAAAGTCGTAGACACCGTTCGCAGTTTCCAGGCGGCTCCATGAAAAGACGGCCAGGGTGACCAGGTTGACTCCGGCCTCCTGCATCAGCCGTGCGTCCTCAAGCCAGACCTCGCGGGGCCACTGCTCCGGGTTGTAGTCCCCGCCGTAGGCAATCCCGCCCAGCCGCTGGTGCAGCGTGCTAAGCCGTTGCCCGGCGTCCGGCCGGGCCGTCTTTTCGGCCCCCTTCATTGAGAGAGCTGCGGCGGTGTCCGCCGCAGGCGCATCCGGCCTGCTGGTCATCTTTGTCCTTTGGTCGACGCCTTCGTCGCACGTTCCCCACGTGCGATCTGGATCACACTGAGAAACTATCGTAAAGTTTACGCAAGCACAAGGCGTCAGAAATGCTGACCGGAGTTCCCCGCAACGCGCTCGCTGGGCAGCGGGACGGAGAGGCCGCGCAGACCTGAGAAAACCAAGGAAAAAGGACGGCTATCCCGGTGCGAGCTCCGTTAACTTCTTTCCGGATTGGTATGGAAAGTATCGGAGACCAGTGTTAATGAGATGCTGCGGGAATTAGGCCTGCGACGCCTCGCTGCCCCGCCAGAACAGGGCCAGCACAAAGACCACACAACTCAGTCCCAGCATCACCATTACCATGAGTCCCCAGTTGGGCTGATTTACGCCCGAGCCAAAGAGCACGCCCACCAGCACCGTGGCGCCGATCGCACCCACATAACGGCAGGTCTGGAAAATCCCGGCGGCCACTCCTCTGTCCTCGGGGCGCGCTGACACGAAGAGCCCCTGGTTCGACGCAGCGCTCACCACCCCATACGGGATGCCCGTGAGGGCAGTGAGGAGCAGCACCAGCGGGGGCCAGAAGGAAACAGTCAGCAGGGCCAGCGCACCGGACGCCAGCGCCAGCCCCAACACACCGGCCAGCAACACGCGCCGCACGCCAAAGCGGTCGATCATGCGCATCGCCAACGGCGTGACCACCACAGATGCCGCGGCCAGCGGAAGCATAAAGAAACCGACGACGGCGGGATCGAAACCGCCTGCCTCCTGCAGCAGTTGCGGCAGGCCGAAAAAGGCAAAGTAGTACACCCCGCTGAAGACGGCGAACAGGACATACACCAGCAGCAGCGGCCGGTTCCTGCCCAGCAAACGCAGGTCCAGGAACGGCGGACTGAACGCCAGCTCACGCCAGGCGAACAGGGCGGCCAGCACCACCGACCCCGCCAGCAGCCCCCAGCGGTAACCGGGAAGGACATCCAGCATTGCCATCATGGCCAGCAGCAGCGAGCCGACAAATCCGAGGATCCCCGGAATATCCGAGTCCCGCACCAGCGCGGACAGCTTCCCGGTCTCCCTTTGGGCGTCCGGCGGTGCCACCCGCCTGACCAGCATCAAGGCGATGATCGCCAACGGGACGTTGATGGCGAACAGCGCCTGCCAGCCCACCAGGCTGACCAAAATGCCGCCGACTACAGGACCCACCGCAGCTGCCGACGTGTTTGCCACCTGGATCCGGCCCAGCGGGCGGGTGGAGCGGGAGTTCGCCAGCCGGCTCAGCTCGGCGACCATCACCACCGCACTGGGAAACGCCGTCGCCGTCCCGAGTGCCATCACAACCCGGGCCGTGCAGAGCAGGAAAAAATTTGGCGAGAAGGGCGCCACGGCGCAACTCAGTATGACCAGGACCATGCCGAAGCTGAAGAGCCGCTGCGGACCGAACCTGTCCGCAAGGCGGCCCATCAGCGGCTGGCCCGCAGCGGAAGCGAGGTAGAAGGATGTGATCACCCAGGTGATGGCCGCGACGTCGAGCCCGAAATCCGCCCGCAGCACCACCAGTGCCACCGCGAACATCGACGAGTTCAACGGGTTCAACGCGGTGCCAAGGCTGAGCGCCAGGACGGCCAGGCCGGGACGGGGTCGTGTGCTCACGGATTCAGTCTGTCGTATTGGGGCCCGAAGACCGGAAACCGCCAGCCTTTTGGTTCAACTGGCGGGAGGGAGTGGTGGGAAACCCACCATTCTGCTGCCTCAGCGTCCATCCTCGGCAGAAGCGCCCTGGCATCAAAACCTCATAAGGTGTCCTACGGTGCCATACCTCCGGGTCGTAGTACCGTGCCTCGTATGATCAAGCCCGAAATTACGATCACAGCGGACCTGGTCCATACCCTGCTGCAGGAACAGCATCCGGACCTTGCTGGGCTGGCTATCCGTGAAGTAGCCGGTGGGTGGGATAACCAGCAGTGGCGCCTTGGGGACGAGCTGGCTGTGCGTATGCCACGTTCTGAACGTGCCCCTGATCTCCAGCTCAAAGAGCGCCGATGGCTGCCCATTCTGGCTCCGCGCCTGCCGCTTCCGGTACCGGTTCCTGTACGGGTCGGTGTACCGTCCGCGCTCTTCCCGAAACCCTGGACTGTCATGACGTGGGTTCCCGGTGAGCCGCTGGATCACACCAGGATCAACCGCGGCAACCACTCGGCGGAGAAACTTGCAGGCTTCCTCAGAGCGCTCCATGTGGCAGCGCCCGTAGAAGCGCCGACCAGTTCGGACCGCGGCGCTCACCCGAAGAGGTGCACCGAGAGCTTCAACCACTTCCTTCGAGCCGTTGCCCCCGACGGTATTGCCGATGACGTCCGGGCTGTCTGGGCGGATGCCGTCACCGCGCCAGAGTGGGAGGGCCCGCCCGTGTGGGTGCATGGTGACCTTCATCCCGCGAACGTCGTCGTCTCGGACGGGACCCTCTCGGGTGTTATCGACTTCGGTGACCTGTTCGCCGGTGATCCTGCATGGGATCTGGCAGCGGCGTGGGTGGTCCTTCCTGCCGGCGCCGCCTCACGGTTTTTTGAGGTGTACGCGCATGCAGACGAGGCGACAATCCGGCGGGCCCGCGGATTGGCTGCCCTGAAGAGCCTGTTCCTCATGCTGATGGGTCAGAACGGTGACCGGGGCCTTCCGGGCGGCAAGCCGACATGGGGACCCGCAGGACGGGCAGCCCTCGATCGTGTCCTGAATAGTGCCTCATGCAGTGCTGCCATCCAACCGCCAGCAACTGCTGGGGCCGTCCTACAACGCAAGCCGTAACGCACAAAAGCCGAGGTACCCCCGGTCTTCACGCACTACGGTCCCGAAAGCACTTCTGCTTGTCGGCCCTCACGTCCTAATGCAGGATCGTTTGCTGAAACAGCGTAACCAGCCTTCCGCGTCGGGACAGCTGCAGGTTAGGAGTTACGCAGGAACCATGAGCGCCCGCGCCGGAGCGCGCTGTAGAGCCGCCTAACTGCGTGGGATTGAGCGGCAGTTCCTACATCGTGGAACGACCCCATTCCGCCTCGGTACACCTCAAGGGCTCGTGCGGCAGCTGAACGGAGACTATTCCTGTCAGTTACGCAGGAAAACTGTTCATCCAGCCAGTCCGCGGTGTAGTTCCGATGCTTGTCCTGCTCCGACTGAGCAACCCTGCGTACCTCCGCAATCGCGGAAATGATTTCGTTTCGGACGACCTCCAGGGTGCGTTGTTCGCGGCTCATAAACGAATCCTACGGGAGCTCGACAGCAGCCACAGGCCTACCTTCCGTTCGGAATTTTCTGAACCGTGCAGAGAGTAACGGCGACGCGCAGCAGCGCAGGTTTGGGTCCGTTCGCGGCGAAGGTCAGGTTCTTCGCCGGCGTGCCGACGCCTCCGCCACGGTCATCCTCTGCCAGTAGAGCAGTCAGACGGGCGCTAAACGCCGGGGCCATCGACGCGACCTACATCGGCCCCAACCCGGCGATCAACTCGTTCGTTAAAAGCGGGGGTGAGTCCTTGAACATCATCGCCGGTGCTGCCGCCGGTGGGGCGCAGCTGGTGGTGAAGCCGGAGATCAGCTCCGCCGCCGACCTCAAGGGCAAGACCCTTGCTTCCCCGCAACTTGGCGGCACGCAGGACGTTGCCCTCCGCGCCTGGCTGGCATCCCAGGGGCACGCAACCAACGTGGACGGAAGCGGCGACGTCGCCATCAACCCCACCGAAAACGCGCAAACGCTGAAGCTATTCCAGGACGGAAAACTGGACGGAGCGTGGTTGCCTGAGCCGTGGGCCTCCCGACTGGTGTTGACCGCCGGGGCGAAGGTGCTGGTGGATGAGAAGGACCTCTGGGACGGCTCGTTGTCCGGCAAGCCAGGTGAATTCCCCACCACCATCCTGATCGTGAGCCAGAAGTTCGCCACAGACCATCCGGACACCGTGAAGGCACTGCTGAAAGGCCATGTGAAGTCGGTGGAGTGGCTGAACAAGACAGCTGACGACGAAAAGGCTTCTGTCCTCAACGCTGCCCTGAAGGAAGCTGCGGGGGCAGAGCTGAAGGCGGACGTGATCGACCGCTCCCTGAAGAACATCGTGTTCACCGTGGATCCGCTGGCCGGAACCTACCAAAAGCTTCTGGACGACGGCGTCGCGGCGGGTACCACCAAGCAGGCCGACATCAACGGCATCTTCGATCTTGCCGCACTCAACGGCGTGGCCAGCGACAAGACCTCGACGGCTGGACTCGGCAAGGAGTAGCCACGACCCAGCCGCACCTTCCGCTGTGGGGATGGCTGGAAGGTACGGCTGGGAGGATGGGGTTGGTCAGGCTTTGTGCAGGGCGGACTCCAGGAACTGCAGGTGGTCCGGGGTCACGGCGGCCAAGGAGGCGGCGTACTCATGGTGCCTGCCCATGAACTTCTTGATGAACGGACACACCGGAACAATCCCGACGCCGTCACTCACCGTTGCGTCAAGCGCTTCCCTGGCGAGGATGACGCCAAGGCCCTGCCCGCCGTATTCGTCGTTGACCACGGTGTGATAAAAAATCCGCTGCGGCGAGCCGTTGCCGTTGTGTACGTACTCCCGGTAATCGGCCTTCCCAATGACCTTGCCGCCGTCGAGCAGTTCAAAACGTTGGCGTGCTGGATTGTGGCTAACAGTGATCTCGCCCATGGCTCTCCTTCGGTAGGTGTTCCCTGCCAGTTTGCCTCATACCTTCCGCCGGTTGCGGCAGGCGGACAGGACCCCCCGCGCTAGGCTGGTCATCACGGCTGAAGCCACCGGCCGCCAGAACGATCCCTGCGGAGCCGTAACGATGTCCCAGAACCAGGCCCTTGCCGCCCTTGCCGCTTCCTCCTTTAAGCTCCCCGAGCTACGCGACGGCCAACTCGCCGGCATGGCGGCTCGCTGAAGGACGCGACGTGCTGGCCGTCATGCCCACCGGCTACGGCAAATCCGCCATCTACCAGGTGGCCGCGTTGCGCCTCCACCAGCAAACGCAACGCCTCGCCGTCGTGGTTTCACCCCTCATCTCCCTGCAGGAGGACCAGCTGGACTGGTTGGCGCAGGACCTTGGCCAAGATGCCGCCGTCGCCGTCAATTCCTCCCGCAGCGATTCGGACGTGGCGGCGGCGTGGCAGGCCGTGGAGGACGGGGTGGCTGCCTTTCTGTTCCTGGCGCCGGAGCAGTTGGCCAAACCGGAAACAGTGGAGCGTCTATCCGGCCTGGATGTTGCGCTGTTCGTGGTGGATGAGGCCCATTGCGTCTCCTCGTGGGGCCACGATTTCCGTCCGGACTACCTCACACTGGGCAGCGTCCGCGAGCGGTTGGGCAACCCTCCCGTGGCCGCGCTCACCGCAACAGCCTCACCCCCGGTCCGGGAGGAAATCGCGGAACGGCTTGGCATGCGGGACCCGCTGGTACTGGTCAAGGGCTTTGACCGGCCCAACATCCGGCTGGAGGTGGTCCGCCATGAAGCCGACAAGGCAAAGTTCCGGACAGTGGTGAAGCAAGTGACGGAACTGGCCCAGGGCGGGACGGCTGAAATGAAGGCCAGCAGCGGCTTGCTGTACGCCGCCACCCGCAAGGACACAGAGCAGTATGCGGCCAGCCTCGCGGACAAGGGACTGCGCACGGATGCCTACCACGCCGGCCGGAAGGCGGCTGACCGCGAGCACATCCACGGGGACTTCATGGACGGCGCGCTGGACGTTGTGGTTGCCACCACGGCATTCGGCATGGGCATTGACAAGCCGGACGTGCGCTTCGTAGTCCACGCAGACATCCCGGAGTCGCTGGATGCCTACTATCAGGAGGTTGGCCGGTCCGGCCGCGACAGCAACCCTGCCTCTGCCGTACTCCACTACCGCCCGGAGGACCTGGGCCTGCGGAAGTTCTTCGGCACGCACAGGCCGGACGAAGAATTGCTGCTGGCCGTGCTGGAGGTGCTCCACCATGCGGATGGTCCGGTCTCCAAGGGTTCGCTGGCCACCACCACCGGTTTTCCGGCCCGGCGCATCACCGGGCTGCTGAATCAGCTTTCGGAGATCGGCGCGCTCAAGAGCGGCAAGCGCGGAGTCCAGTTCATCTCCAAGGCAAAGCTGCCCGCCCTGGTACGTGCCGCCGTCGAACTCGCGGAAGCCAGGCAGCGGGTAGACCAGTCCCGGATCACCATGATGCGGGTACGCGGAGACGGACGGCTGTCGCCGGCAGTTCCTGCTGGGCTACTTCGGCGAGGACCTGCCGGAGCCGTGCGGCAACTGCGAGACATGCGATGAGGAAGCTGCCCGCCGATCCCTGGGGACGGATGACGACGGCGGCACGTCAGGTGAGCGGCAGGGTCACTCCGCGGGGGCGGAACAGTTCCCGCTGCAGTCCGGCGTGGTCCATAAGGAGTGGGGCCCGGGGCTGGTGATGCGGCACGAGGACGGTGTCGTCACAGTCCTTTTCGAGCAGGAGGGCTACAAGACGCTATCGCTGGCGTCGGTGATGGATGGCGGCCTGCTCAAGCCAGCTTAGGTAGGCTGGAGGAAGTCTCCGAAGAAAGGCTGCAGCATGGAAGTATCTCCTTTTGTCTGGACCCTGACAATCATTGGAATTGTCGGCCTGCTGGCCTTCGATTTCTTTTTCCACGTACGCAAGGCACACACGCCGACGCTCAAGGAATCCACCATCTGGTCGGCCATTTACGTGGGCATTGCACTGCTGTTCGGCCTCGGCGTGCTGGTATTTGGCGGGCCCACCATGGGCACCGAATACTTTGCCGGTTACGTCACGGAGAAGGCGTTGTCCGTGGACAACCTCTTTGTGTTCCTGATCATTATGTCCAGCTTCCGGGTGCCGCGGGCTGACCAGCAGAAAGTGCTGCTTTTCGGCATCGTGTTCTCCCTGATAGCGCGCACGGCGTTCATTTTCCTTGGCGCCGCCCTGATCAACAGCTTCTCCTGGATCTTCTATATTTTCGGCCTGATCCTGCTGCTGACCGCCGGGAACCTGCTCAAACCGGATGACCACGACAAAGACGCTGAAGGCCTCATGGTGCGCCTGGCCAAGAAGTTCCTGCCGGCGTCGGATCACTTCGACGGCGACAAACTCTTCACGGTGGAAAACGGCAAAAAAGTCCTCACCCCGATGCTCCTGGTAATGGTGGCGATCGGTGGCACGGACATCCTCTTTGCGCTGGACTCCATTCCCGCCATCTTCGGGCTGACGCAGAACGTGTTCATCGTGTTCACTGCCACGGCCTTCTCCCTGATGGGCCTTCGCCAGCTGTTCTTCCTGATCGACGGCCTGCTGGACCGCCTCATCTTCCTCTCCTACGGACTGGCCGTCATTCTGGGCTTCATCGGCGTCAAGCTGATCCTGCACGCCCTGCATGAGAACACGCTGCCTTTCATCAACGACGGCGAGCACGTCAACGTGGTGGAGGTCAGCACCGAAATGTCATTGAGCGTCATCCTTGGCGTCCTGCTGGTTACCGTCCTGGCGTCCCTCTTCAGCAACAAGGGCAAGGCCAAGAACGCCGTTTCCGCTGCCAGGATGCACGCCATCGACTACCTGGACCTGAACTACGAAACGAACATGGCCGAGCGGGACAAGATCTTTGCCAAGATGTGCCGCGAGGAAGCACAGATCCGGGCACTGCCGGAAAAGTACCGGCGGCTGATCCGCAACGAGCAGGAGTTCCTGGACCTGCTCCGCCGTGCACACGCGGAGCACGACCGGGCTCAGGTGCGGGCAGCCGGACAAGGCTGACGCTGCACCTTGCACCTGCGGCCGCCACACATTGTCAGAGCTGCTTGCTAGATTCTTTGTAGTAGCTGAATGACGCCTTTATGGCGCACCGGCATCAGGCTCTTGATGGGGAGGCCCCGTGTTTTTGCTCGAATCCGCCGTCGCCGGCGGCCCGGAAGATCTGGTGTTTTCCGCCAGCGATCTGGTGGCCGCGGCGGATTGTGAGTACCGCGCGCTCCGCATCCTCGACGAGAAACTCGGCCGCGCCCCCAAGGCCGAATTCCCCGTGGACCCCATGCAGGAACGCGCCGGGCGGCTCGGGGACAAGCATGAGAACACGGTGCTCGATTCCCTGATTGAACGCTACGGGCGCTGGGATCCGTCGCGTTCGGGAGGCGTCTACCTCATCGACCGGGACGCTAACACCCGCGAGTCCCTGCTGGCGAAGCACGCGGAAACGTATCAGGCACTGCGTTCCGGAGCGGACGTCGTCTTCCAGGCCACGTTCTTCGACGGCGAGTTCCTGGGCTACGCCGATTTCCTGGTCAATGAGCACGCAGGCACCCCGGAAGCGGGCCGCTACGAAGTGTGGGACACCAAACTGGCCCGGCACGCCAAGGTGGGGGCACTGCTGCAGCTGGCCGCTTACGGAGACCAACTGCTGGCCATGGGGCTGGAACCTTCACCCGTGGTCACCCTGGTGCTCGGCACCCGGGTGGGTACCGATTGGCTCCGCAGCCACCACTCCCTTCCGGACCTGCTGCCCGCATTCCGTGAACGACGCCGGCGCTTCCGCCAGCTGACCAGCGTCCACCGGGATACGGGTGCAATCGTGCAATGGCAGCAGCCGGGGCTGGTTCACTGCGGCAGGTGCGATTACTGCGCGGAACAGGTCCGGCTCCACCGGGACCTGCTGATGGTGGCCGGCATGTCCCTGGTGCAGCGCAAGAAACTCCTGGCCGCAGGCATCGGCACTATTGATGTGCTGGCCGGGCTGCCGTCTTCGGAAGCTACGGGTCCGCTGGCCAAATTGCGGGACCAGGCCCGGATGCAGCTGGGGGTGGATCCGGTCCACGGTTCCCGGACCTTCACCCGGGACGGCGAGGAGCACCAGGTGGCCTTCAAGGTACTGGAGGAGAACACTCTGGACCAGATCCCGCCGCCCAGCCCGGGAGACATCTTCTTCGACTTCGAAGGAGATCCGCTCTGGCAGGATCCTGCCACCGGCAAGTGGGGCATCGAGTACCTGTTCGGCGTAGTCGAGGCACCCCAATCCGGCAGCACCGCTCCCCCGGTTTTCAAGCCGTTCTGGGCGCACTCCCTGTCCGGCGAACGCCAGGCGTTCCTGGACTTCCTGGCGTACGTGGAAGAGCGCCGGGCCCGCTTCCCGGATATGCACGTTTACCACTACGCCGCCTATGAGAAATCCGCCCTGCGCAAGCTGTCCCTGGCCCATCTGGCGGGCGAGGAAACGGTCGATTCATGGCTGCGCCAGGGCCTGCTGGTGGATCTTTACGCTGTGGTCCGGCAATCCCTGCGCATCTCTGAGGCCTCGTACTCCATCAAAAAACTCGAACCGCTGTATATGGGCAACAACCTGCGCTCCGGGGACGTCAAGGACGCCGGCGCCTCCGTTGTGGCTTACGCAGCCTACTGCGCAGCACGCGATTCCGGGGATACCGCCGAAGCGCAACGGATCCTCGAATCGATCTCCGACTACAACGAATACGACTGTCTCTCCACGCTTCGCCTCCGCGACTGGTTGTTGGGGCTGCGGAACCTCGGAGTTGAGCACGACGCCGGTGCCCGGCCTGGGAGCGCAGCCGCAGTTGAGGGCGCAGCCGCAGTTGGCGGCGGCCTGACCGCATCAGCGGGCGCCGAGGCCACGCCCGGGCACCTCATGGTGACAAACCGCTCGGGGGTCCTCCAGGTTGATCCGGACGCCACGCCGGAGGAGGTCCGGCTGCGTGAGTACCTCACCGGACTTCCGGATGACCGGCCGTGGACGGACGACGAACGTGCCATTGCCATGGTGGCCGCCGCTACCGGGTACCACCGGCGCGAGCGCAAGCAGTTTTGGTGGGAACACTTCGACAGGACCGGGGCGGAGCTGGACAGGTGGTCCGATCACCGGAACGTGTTTGTCGTGGATTCTGCGGAGGTTGCCCGGGACTGGGAGTTAGCCAAACCCGGTGAGCGGATGAAAACCCGCACCCTACGCCTGCTGGGCAGCATGACCGAGGGCTCGGACTTCAAGGCAGGGTCCACCTGGTGCCGGCTCTACGACCCGCCGGGGCCTGTTGGAATGTCTGCATCCGACTCGGACGCACTGGCGCGTTCCTACAGTTTCGGCACGGCCATCACGGCCCTGGAAGCTTCCCCAGACCAAGCGGGCAAATGGCTGCTCACCATCGCCGAGCGGGAGAGCAAGAAAGTCCCGGCCTACCATCACGTTCCCATGGCCCTCACTGACGACCAACCGCTGGCAACGGCCAGCATCGAGGCCGCCCTGAAGGAACTGGCACAACTGGTGGGTTCCATGGTGCCGTCGCTGCCGGAACACCCCGCCCTCGACATCCTGCGTAAGGTTCCGCCCCGTTTCCACACACTCTCCGGCCCGGCACCAGTGCCAGTTACAACCAGCGGTGCCGACTACGCGTCCGCGATCGCCGCATCCCTCCAGGACCTTGACCGCTCCTACCTCGCCGTTCAGGGCCCGCCCGGCACCGGCAAAACGTTTGTTGGCGCCCATGTCATCAGCAACCTGGTGGCTTCGGGCTGGAAAATCGGCGTAGTGGGTCAGTCGCACAACGTGGTGGAGAACCTGATGTGCCGTGCCATCGATACCGGTGGCGTGGATCCGGATATGGTGGCGAAGCGGCCCGGCATTGACCACAAAGTTCCCTGGCAGAGGACTGCGGACGCCGACGTCGCGGCCTTAATCGAATCCCCAGGCGGTTGCCTGGTTGGCGGAACAGCGTGGACCATGACGGGCCGCCACGTTCCGGCCGGTTCCCTGGATCTGCTGGTGATCGACGAAGCCGGGCAGTTCTCCCTGGCCAACACGCTGGCAGTATCCCGGGCGGCCAAACGCCTGCTCCTCCTGGGCGATCCGCAGCAGCTCCCGCAGGTTACCCAGGGCTCACATCCGGAACCGGTGGATGAATCAGCCTTGGGCTGGCTCGCGGCCGGCCACGCTACCCTGCCCCCGGAGCTGGGCTATTTCCTGGCAGACAGCTGGCGGATGCACCCTGAACTATGCCGCGCCGTATCAGTCCTCAGCTATGAAGGACGGCTGAGTTCCGCGCCCGCGGCGTCCCGGCGCAGCCTCGAGGAGCTGCCGCCCGGCGTCGAAACCGTTTTTGTCCAGCACTCGGGCAACACCACGCACTCGGAAGAGGAAGCTGTTGAGGTGCTTCACCAAGCCAAACGGCACCTGGGGCTGAAGTGGAATCCGGGGGACGGTGAGTCCCTGCGCGCTTTGTCCGGGCAGGACATCCTGGTAGTGGCCGCTTACAACGCGCAGGTCCAGCTGATACGCCGTGAGCTGGACAAGGAAGGCCTGAGCGAAATCCGGGTGGGCACGGTAGACAAGTTCCAGGGCCAGGAGGCCCCGGTGGTGCTGGTATCCATGGCGTGCTCGGCCATTGCCGAGGCACCCCGCGGCGCCGCGTTCCTGTTGAACCGCAACCGGATCAACGTGGCCGTCTCCCGGGGGCAGTGGCGGGCAGTCGTGATCCGCTCCCCCGAACTGACCAACTACATGCCACACCGGCCCGAGGCCCTGGAAGAACTGGGAGCCTTCCTGGGCCTCAGCCCAAGTCCTGCAGCCACCTAGCGCTCCGGGTGCTGCGGGCTCAGCGGGAGCCGAACCCCTGGAAGCCACCCAGGGCTGCCGACAGATGGTCTTCAACCCGCTCCACCCGGCCCGGCGCATCACCGGATCGGAGCCAGGCCAGGAGTTCGAGTACCCGATCTTCCGGTCCTTCCGCCGTGATGGCCACCGAGCCGTCGTCGAGGTTTTCTGCAAGCCCGGCCAGGCCCAGGTTCTCTGCAGTGCGTGCCGTCTGGTAGCGGAAACCCACGCCTTGAACCATGCCGAACACGCGGGCTGTCAGCCGGACGCTGTCTGTTGGCTCCATGGAAGCCACCCTTAACTGTTGATGGTGATGTCCCGGGTGCGGTGGTCGTACCGGATGGTCAGCGGGCCGCCGGAATGGTGAATCTCGTGGTTGGCGCCGTCGAACGTGCCGAACGCGCCGTAGTTCTCATCCCAGGACCGGTTCAACGCGATCTTGAAGCTGTAAAAGCCCGCAGGGAGCTCCGCAGTCATCTTCCACAGCTGGTCCAGGGCATCGAAGCTGAGCTGCGTTTCGTCGTACTGCGGTGCCCAATTCTCCCGGGCGCCCAGCAGGGTGTTGAAATCGCCGGCCACTGCCACCGCCTCTGGCTGGGGGAAAGTTTCGACGGCGGAGGCCACCGTTGCCGCTGGCTGCTCGGTTTCGGGCGTGGAGCCGTTCGTGGCTGCTGCTGCCTCAGCTGGCTTGGCCTTCCGGGAACGAACAGCTTTGACCACGGGCTTGACCGCATCTTCGATCAGCTGGGCCGCCTTCTGGCCCACCGTGGCTTTGTCCGTTGCAGGGGCCGCGTCTTTCGCCTTGGCCTTGCCTGCAGTCTTTTCTGCGGCTTTTCCTGAGGATTTTCCTGCTGTTCCTGCCGGGGCCTCCGGGACGGGAGTGTCGGCTGGAACCGGAGTACCGGCGTCGAGCGCTTCCGCAAAAGAGTCAGCATCGGGGAAGGCTACGGTGGCGCGCATTCCATCCTCGGTGATGGACCAGCCGGAACGGCTCTTGACCAGCCAGCCGGCTTTCACCAGTTTGGCAGTGGCGGCGGTGAGGGTCTTGTGCCCCCGCGGAATCCCACCGCTGAGCAGTTCGGCCTCATGCGTGCTGAACGGCACGCGGGCGGTTGCTTCAGCCAGCACCTGGCCAGCGTTCAGCGGGGTACCTGACCAGACACTTTCGGTCAGGACGTCCAGGACGGACTTGAGTCGGAGGCTGGAATTTTCAACGGTGATCTTGGCCATGGTTCCCCTTGGTTAATGCGGACGGACTCCAAGCAGTTTGCCTGCAGCCCGTGAATTCGCGCGGCGCGAATTGATGAACTTTATGTGTCGTGAACGTCGAGCTGCCAACGTCGGGACGCTCCGGACGGGTGTGCGGAAGGGCCGTTGGCTCGACCCCGTGCGTTGCCTCGAAGTATTCCGGCGCGCGCATATTCCAAGATTTTACCCAAAGGGATGCCGCGAAAGTGCTAAGCGCAGGGTTTATGACAGCGGTGTGGCGAGGTCAGGCGTTGAGCTCCGCCAGGAGCTCGGCCTTGCGCTCGTCGGATGCGAAGGAGGAGTGGATGGAATTCGCGGCCAGCCGGGCCTTGTCGAAGTCCGACAGTCCCAGAACCGCGTCCAGCTGCGTGAAGTTGTCGTCCACATAACCGCCAAAGTAGGCGGGATCGTCCGAGTTGACGGAAACATTCAAGCCCGCCGCGAGCATGGCCGGCAACGGATGGTCAGCCAGCGTGTCCACGGCACGCAGCCGCACGTTGGAGAGCGGGCAGACCGTTAGCGGGACGCGGGCATCCACCAGCCGTTCCACCAGTTCAGCGTCTTCCATGCAACGGATGCCGTGATCAATCCGATCTACGCCCAGCAGGTCCAGTGCCTCCACGATGTAGGACGCAGGACCTTCTTCGCCGGCATGGGCGGTAAGGCGGAGACCGGCTTGCCGTGCACGGTCATAGAGGCGGACAAACTTCGACGGCGGATTACCCACCTCAGCGGAATCAAGGCCGATTGCACCGATGGGTGCGCCCATGGCAAGCAACGATTCAAGGACCTCGAGCGCTGATTCTTCCGGGAGATCTCGCAGGAAAGCTGCGATCAGCAAGGTGGAGATGCCGAATTCCTCCTCCGAGCGGGCCAGAACCGAAGCTACGCCATTGATGCACGTTTCCAGGGAAATACCACGGGACAGGTGTGCCTGTGGATCCATCATGATCTCAGCGTGCCGGACACCGGCAGCTGCTGCGCGGGTGAGATAGGCCCTGGTCATGTCAGCGAAGTCCTGCTCGGTCTGCAGGACGGACATGTTCGCGTAGTAGAGATCCAAGAAGGACTGCAGGTCCGTGAATTCGTAGCGCTCACGCAATTGGTCAAGATCCCTGTAAGGCAGCTCCATGCCGTTGCGTTCAGCCAGCTCGAAAATCAGTTCCGGCTCCAGTGTGCCCTCAATGTGCAGGTGCAGTTCAGCAACGGTGAGGCTTGGCTGGCTATGGTCCGTGTTCGTTTCCATCCCCTAAGACTATGCACTCCAACCAACAGGGCAATTCCCAGCAATCGTTCAGGAATTATCTCGATTTGATAACGGCCGCGGCATCGCCTACTTTAGTGGGATGCCCGCACCGGCGGGCGCCTTGAATGCCCGGTGCTGCCACCACCGCAACTGCCCGCCGGCAGCCACCGCAAAATGACCTCTATTTACGTCAGAGGGTGGGCGGTTGCGCGAAAACGCCCGGGGACGGGCCGAGCGCTGGTGGCCCTCAGGAGCATCTGAACATCATGAAAAACACTTCATTCCGTACTGTCGCGCGCCGCGGACTCACCGTCGCCGCTGTCTCAGCGGTTTCCGTTACAGGTCTTGCACTTTCCGCAACCGCTGCCAACGCCGCAGACGGAGCTACCTGGGATGCCCTTGCGCAGTGTGAAAGCGGTGGCAATTGGGCTATTGACACCGGTAACGGCTACTCCGGTGGCCTGCAGTTCAGCCCCACCACATGGGCTGCCTACGGCGGCAGCGGCAGCGCCGCTGACGCCAGCCGTGAGCAGCAGATCGCGGTGGCTGAGAACGTACTGGCCGGTCAGGGCTGGGGTGCATGGCCTTCCTGCTCGGCATCGCTTGGCCTGAGCGGCGGCGCCACCGGCGTCACCACCCAGTCCGTGCAGGTCCAGCAGGCACCCGTCCAGCAGGCGCCCGTCCAGCACGCGCCCGTCCAGCAGGCACCCATTCAGGCCGCGCCTGTCCAGGTCCCGGCTGCGGGGACCGCGGCGCGCCACGTGGCGGAGGTTGCCCTGAGCGGAGAAACCTACACGCTGCAGGCCGGCGACACCCTCAGCACCGTCGCCGGGAAGCTGGGCATCGAAGGCGGCTGGCAGCTGCTGGCCGATGCCAACGCAGGCACCATCGCAGATCCGAACCTGGTGTTTGCCGGCCAGGTGCTGCAGCTCCCGGCCTAGTCCCCCACAAACCCAACTGGCTCGCAGTTAACGTCGTCAACATCTGTTTTGACATCTACTGCGAGCCAGTTTGGTTTAAGCGGCTACGTGATGTGCAGCGGGACTAATTGGCGACAGGACGCATCGTAGGAATTTCGCGCACAATGCGGACCTTCCACGCAGAGTCGTCAGTGGTGTCCAGGAGCGCTACGGTGCCGTGTGCCAGATTCAAGGCCACACGCTTGACGGCCAGAAGCTCCAGGTACAAGTGCTCGTTCATCCGGGCAGGGGTATCGATCACGTACTTAACGGCGTCACGCACCTGCCGGTAATTGCTGCTGCTCTCCCGGTGCATATGTAGCTGCAGCTGGCTCTTCTGGCGTAGCCGCGGCTCATGCCTGTTAAGCAGGGACACCGCGGCGTGAACGCCGATGACCAGTGCGAGCGACACGGCGTAGATCCACCAACCGCTGGACAGCAGGAACAACGGCAGGTTGGCGATGGCAACAATGGCTATGACGATCCGCAAGGCGATAATCCGCCGCATGGTCAGGGCCGCGGCTGCCAAGGTGGAACGGAAGCCATGCTGTTCCCTGCGGGCAGCGGAGGAATCGAGCACGAACTCGTCCAGGACCAGGATCCCGTTGGCTTCCGGCGGCAGCATCTGTCCGTAGCGGGGAAGCTTGGCGGCAGCAGGAGCGGGCGTGGATGGCTGCAACGCGGAGGAATTGTGTGACATGGCCGGGCTCCAAAAAACTGGGTACTGGAAGGCTGGAATGTTGCCGGTCATCCTAGTCCCTGCTCCTGGGAAAAGTATGCACAGGTCCAACATGTGAACACTTGCCGAATTGGCGCACAGCCGAACAGCCGTCAGACTGAAAGGATGCAGACTTTCCTCCCTTACCCCGACTTCCGGCAAAGTGCCGCCGCCCTGGACACTGCCCGGCTGGGTAAACAGCGTGTTGAGGCGCTGCAGATCCTCCGCGCCCTGGTCATTCCGGAGTACGGGTGGCAGTCGCACCCCGCCGTCCGGATGTGGATGGGCCACGTTCCCGCACTGACCCTCTACGGCCTGGCCATGGTGGATGAATGGAACCATCGCGGCCACCCGGACAACACCCGGCAGAGCATCACCGAGTTCGCCCCGCAGGCGGCCCACCCGGATTATGCGGCCAAGATTCCCATGCCATACTGGCTGGGCGATCCGGATTTCCACCTTAGCCACCGGTCCCGGCTCCTCCGCAAGGACGCGAAGTTCTACGGCGCCAGATTCGATGACGTCAGCTCCGATCTTGACTACATCTGGCCCGAGCCTAAGCACGAGTTCATTCCGGAAGATCCTCAGGGTGATGTCCTCTGGATTCTGCGCTCCCCGCACCCGGAAGTGAACCCGGAAACCCTTACCACGGTGGCGCTGCCGCCCGTCCGTGCCAAGGCTGTTTCACAGCAGGTTGAGCCGGACGGCTACAGCCCCGTGTACATTGAGGAATCGTCCCGCCGCCCCACGCAGCAGTTGCGGAAGCTGCCGCCGGTCAAGGAGAAAAAGCCCACGCGAAAGCGCCAGGCGCAGGAAGAGGCATTCCGGACGCTGCCAGGGAACACGGACGTCGCAGTGGAGCTCGACGGCGGCACCAGGTATGCGCTGGGTACAGTCCAGGGGCGGCCCATCACCCTTGAAGACGGCCGTTTTGGACGTAACTTCACCGTCACCAGCATCCTGGACCGCGACGCTTTCGATTACCCGGCGCGGCTGCAGGATCCGCGGGTCTTCTTCCCGGTCACGGCCCCCTGAGCGCAGCGGGACCGACGGATATGCAGGTTCTGATTGCCGGCTGCGGTGACCTGGGCACCGAGGCAGCCCTCCGTTTCATTGCTGCAGGCCACCGGGTGACAGGGTGGCGACGCTCCCCTGCCAAACTTCCACCCGCTATTGAAGGTGCAGCGGCTGACCTAGGCACTGCAGGCCTGCCGCGGATCCCGGCGGAGACTGCCGCCGTCCTGATTTCCGTTGCTGCTGATTCCCCCACCGAGAGCGCCTATCGGACTGCCTACGTGGACGGCGTCCGCAACGTCCTGGCCGCGCTGGACCGCGACGGCGTGGTGCCGCGGCGGATCCTGTTCGTCTCCTCTACCGCGGTGTACGGCGACGCGGGCGGCGGTTGGATCGATGAAAGCACGACGCCGGAACCCGGCGGATTCTCGGGCCGCACCTTGTTGGAGGCGGAGGCGCTGCTGCAGGACTGGGTGTCCGGCAGGCAGGCGGAGGCCATCGCGCTCCGGTTGGGCGGGATATACGGTCCGGGCCGCACCCGGCTGATCGACCAGGTAGCAACAGGCAAAGCAGTCATCCCGGAGGATCCACGGTTCACCAACCGCATCCACCGTGACGACGCGGCGGCCGCCATAGTGCGGCTGTGCACCATGGACGGCCCTGCCGCGCCCGTCTATATCGGCGTGGACAACGACCCGGCAGAGCTCGGCGACGTTTTACGGTTCCTGGCCGTGGAGCTGGGACGCGAGAGGCCGCCGTCGGGCCCGGGACCAGAGGCCCGCGGCGGCAACAAACGGTGCAACAACGCGAAGCTGCGGTCCACCGGACTGGAGCTCGCCTTCCCGACGTTCCGGGAAGGCTACCGCAGCATCCTGGCCGGCGAAGGTACGCGGCATCCCTAAGATTTCTTCAGCAGGTCAGTCTGCTGGAAGGCGGGCGGGCTCGCCGCTGGAACTATCGACGCCGGTCCATCCTTCGCCCTCGTTGAACTTCGCCACCAGCTTTCCTACGCCGGCGTCGAGTGAGGCGGACGGATCGTCGTACAGCAGCCCGGACGTGGCACGGCTGTGAAGCAGCAATTGCTCTGCCTCGATCTTGGCCTCGGCCGTGGTGGCTCCCAAAATTGCTGTCCGTGCCGGCAATTCGGTGGTGTGGATGACCTCCGCGCCGGTTTCGGTGAGCGGGATGGTCACGCCGGAATTGATCTCATCATGCGGGATCTCAAACTCGGCGTTATCTTCCGATGCTGGCACTGTGTACTCAAGAAAATACGTCATGCCCTCCACCCTGTCAGAGATGTTCCGCGGACGTGAAGTCCAGTGACATGGCCGTGCGCCGGGCTCGTTCCAGGCGCGCGCGAAAGCCTACCGGCACCTGAGCTGGCAATGTGTTGATTGGGAACCAGTGAACGTCCTCGCTTTCATCACTGACGGAGATTTCGACATCTGGCGCGATAGCCGCAGCGAACCCCACATCCCAATGGACGGAGCATGAGAATCCCCCATGCAGATCGTGCCGGTCAAGATCCACGACCGCGGGAGAAAGCAGGACAAGCCCGCCAATTCCGGACTCCTCACGAGCCTCCCTCTGCGCGGCTTCCGCCACCGTGGCATCCTGCGGCTCTATATGCCCGCCGAACTGCACCCAGAACTGCCCCTTGCGATGGAAACACAAGAGAACCTGATCGAATTCAGGCGAAAACACGAAACAGGACCCCGTGACATGCTCCGGACCGCCATTCCGACGCAACGCGGCGTCCCCTGCTTCATTCAGGAACCGCAAATACGCGTCCCGTGGTCCTGATTCAGGAAGTGCGCCAAGGCTAGTCAGCAGATTGTTCAGAGGCATCCTGCTAGTTTGCAACACGAAGTCGACCGGACAATACGTTCCGGATTATGGAATTGCTTTTCCATCGAGCGGGTATAAACTGCACCAAAGGACAGCAATATGGTGTGCATCACATCACTCCGCCGCTGGATCAATCCTTCCAGCACCGAAGTGGCGTGCAAGGTAGGCAATCAACTATTAGGTGTTGTCCCTCGCAGGGGCACTGAGGAGACCCGGACATGGACCCTATCCGAATTACAGTTAACGGCGGCCTGCACGAATATGACGGCGAGAACCCGCATACCCGGCTGCTTGACTGGCTGAGAGCAGAGGGTTTAACCGGAGCCAAAGAAGGCTGCGCGGAAGGCGAGTGCGGCGCCTGCGCCGTGATGGTCGCGCGTCCGGACGGGCCCGAACGGAGCCGGTGGACATCAGTGAATGCCTGCCTCCCTCCCGTCTTGGCGTTCGATGGCCAGGAAATTATTACCGCAGAGGGTCTGGGCACAGCACAGGGACCTGTTGCTGTTGAAGACCTACACCCTGTCCAACGGGAAATGGCCGATCGCGGCGGCTCCCAATGCGGCTATTGCACTCCAGGTTTCGTCTGTTCCATGGCCGCTGAGTACTACCGTCCTGAGCGGACCGCTTCCACCTCCGGTGATTCGGTGCGAAGCGGGGCCGGGGTGGTGGCGGAGGAGCACGCGACCGATCACGAATGCGGCCCGAATGGTTTTGATTTGCATGCCCTGAGCGGAAACCTCTGCCGGTGCACGGGCTACCGGCCTATCCGGGATGCGGCGTACTCACTCGATACCCCTGCCGAGACCGACCCCTTGTTGCTCCGGCAGGACCAGGCGGCCCCCGCCGCTCGATCAACCCGTACGGCCGCTGGTGGTGCACGCTTTATCAGGCCACAGACCATGGAGGAACTCTTAGAACTTCTCCAGCAGAATCCGGCGGCCAAGCTGGTAGCGGGTTCCACCGACCTTGGGGTGGAGGTAAATCTCCGGCACACCCGGCCTCAGCTGACCTTGGCCATTGACCGGCTGGAGCCGCTGCGGGTCCTCGAAGTCAAGACCGACCGGATAGAGATCGGCTCTGCTCTGACGCTCACTGAAGTCGAACGCGGACTCGCCGGACGGATCCCCCTATTGACCCAGCTCTTCCCCCAGTTTGCCTCCCGACTGATCCGCAACGCGGCAACCTTCGGCGGCAACCTCGCCACAGGGTCACCCATCGGTGACTCAGCTCCGGCGCTGCTTGCCCTCAACGCGTCTGTCGTGCTGACCTCGGCCGGCGGGGAGCGCGAAATCCCTCTTGCCTCCTACTTCACCGGGTACCGCCGCAGCGTCAAGGAACCTGACGAGCTGCTCCGCGCAGTGCGCATCCCGCTGCCCCTGTCGAACAGCACCGCCTTCTACAAGATCGCCAAGCGGCGTTTCGATGACATCTCAAGCGCCGCCATAGCCTTCGCCATGCAGCTGGACGGAGGCAAAATCTCCTCCATACGGATCGGTCTCGGCGGAGTGGCCGCCACCCCGATCCGTGCCTCGCGAACCGAGCAGGCCTTGGAGGGTCAACCATGGACGCCTGACGTGGCCCAGGCAGCTGCGTCCATCATGTCCACTGAAGGCACTCCCATCGACGACTTGAGGGCCAGCGCCAGGTATCGTTCGGCAATGCTCGAACAGGCAGTCCTGAAGTTTTACGCAGAAACATCCCCCGCCGGGGTTATGGAGGTAACCCGATGAAATCCTTGGCTGATCGCCCCGTCAATCCCGTTGTCGGGCTGCCCGTCTCACACGAGAGCTCTACGTTGCACGTGACAGGAACTGCGCTCTACACAGACGATCTCATCGTTCGCAGCCAGAACGTGCTCCACGCCTGGCCGGTCCAGGCTCCACATGCCCACGCACTCGTAACATCCCTGAGAACCCAGCGCGCCCTGGAGATTCCAGGGGTGGTAAGGGTGTTGACGGCAGCGGACGTGCCGGGCATTAATGACGCAGGCATCAAGCACGACGAGCCGCTATTTCCTACTGAGGTCATGTTTTACGGCCATGCCGTCTGCTGGGTGCTGGGAGAGACGCTCGAGGCCGCACGGTTGGGAGCCGAGGCAGTTGAGGTCGATTATGATCCGATGCCATCGCTTCTGACGCTCACGGAGGCCATCAGGGCGGAGAGCTTCCAGGGCCACCACCCAACGGTCAGCAGAGGTGACGCGGACTCTGCCCTGCAGGCCGCTGTCCACCGGTTCAGCGGGGAGATCGAATTCGGCGGGCAGGAACACTTTTACCTGGAGACCCATGCCTCGTTCGTCTATGTCGATGAGGGCGGGCAGGTGTTCGTCCACAGCAGCACCCAGCACCCCTCCGAAACGCAGGAGATCGTGGCCCATGTCCTTGGCCTGAACAGCAACGACGTCACTGTCCAATGCCTCCGCATGGGAGGTGCTTTCGGCGGAAAGGAGATGCAACCGCATGGTTTCGCTGCCATCGCCGCCCTCGGCGCGACTCTCACCGGCCGGCCCGTTCGCCTTCGACTCAACCGCACCCAGGACATCACGTTGTCAGGCAAACGCCACCCCTTCCACGCCCGCTGGGAGGCAGGATTTGACCAGGACGGTCATATTCAGGCCCTGAAAGCGACGCTTACCAGCGATGGCGGGTGGAGTCTGGACCTTTCCGAACCGGTACTCGCACGTGCGCTCTGCCACATCGACAATTCATACTGGATCCCGAACGTGCACGTCGAGGGCCGGATAGCGAAGACAAATAAGACATCGCAGACGGCTTTCCGTGGGTTTGGCGGCCCGCAGGGGATGCTGGTCATCGAGGACCTGCTCGGAAGATGCGCACCGCTGTTAGGCCTGGATCCTGCCGAACTACGACGCCGCAACCTCTACCTTCCGGGTCAAAGCACACCCTACGGCCAGCCAGTCCGACATGCCGAGCGGCTGCACTCTATCTGGGAGACGTTGCTCGAACGTGCCGACTTCAGTCGACGACAGGAACAGGATCACCTTTTCAACGCCTCGCACCCACATACCCGCCGCGGCATCGCTATCACTCCGGTGAAGTTTGGCATCTCATTCAACCTCACGGCATTCAACCAAGCCGGCGCCCTCGTCCATGTCTACAAGGACGGTTCCGTCCTGATCAATCACGGCGGCACAGAAATGGGCCAGGGTCTGCACACCAAGATGCGCCAGGTGGCCGCCACGGCCCTAGGGGTGCCATTGGATGTCGTGCGTCTGGCTCCGACGCGTACGGATAAAGTACCAAACACCTCAGCGACGGCGGCGAGTTCGGGCGCCGACCTGAACGGCGGTGCGGTCAAGAACGCATGCGAGCAAATAAGCGAGAACTTAGCGCAGGTGGCGGCCCGCAAACTGAATATTCACCCCGATGATGTCAGGTTCGTGAACGGTAAGGTGACCGGGATCGGCTTCCACGACAGGGACATTACTTTCGCTGAACTGGTCCACGATGCCTACTTCCAGCGCGTCCCGTTATGGGCTGCCGGCTACTACCGCACGGAGGGCCTGCACTGGGACAGCGCCCGCATGCAGGGCGAACCGTTCAAGTATTTCTCCTTCGGGGCTGCCGTATCCGAAGTTGAAGTGGACTCCTTCACCGGCGCTTACCGCCAGTTGCGGACGGACATCGTTCACGATGTAGGCGATAGCCTTTCCCCGCTCATCGACCTTGGGCAGGTCGAGGGCGGCTTCGTCCAAGGTGCCGGCTGGCTGACCCTCGAACAACTGCGCTGGGACGAGTCCGACGGAGAACACCGGGGAAGGCTGGCGACACAGTCAGCCAGCACCTATAAATTGCCGAGCTTCTCTGAGATGCCCGAGGAGTTTAATGTCCACCTCTTCGAGCAGGCCACTGAGAGCGGTGTGGTCTATGGTTCCAAAGCTGTCGGCGAACCGCCCCTTATGCTCGCTTTCAGTGTCCGCGAGGCGCTCCGGCAGGCTGTGGCCACGTTCGGTTCCGGCGATCGGCCCGTCGAACTGGACAGCCCCGCAACCCCCGAGGCGGTTTTTTGGGCGATCCAGGCAGCCCGTGAGACTGTCACGGCCTCTTCCGGTTCCGCACTCATAGCGGATGGAACCGCGGCCCCGCGGGTTCCAACCTCCGCACACTGACATGGACTGGCTGCGGGCGCTTCAAAGTCTACGTTCGGAAGGCTCACCAGGGGTTTTGGCAACGGTCACCGAGGTAAGAGGCCATGCCCCGCGGGACGCCGGAGCGAAGATGGTCGTCAGCGCCGAAGCATCCTGGGGCAGCATCGGCGGAGGGAACCTCGAGGCAACGGTGATAGACCGGGCACGGGCGATGCTCCTGGCAGGCACTACCGCCCCTGAAAGCTTAACCTTCCCGCTCAACGAACATGCAGTCACTCAACACGGGCGGCAGTGCTGCGGAGGCGTCGCCAGCGTCCTCCTCGAGCCTATTCTTTCGCGTCCCACCGTCGCCATCTTTGGAGCCGGACACGTGGGACACGAGCTGGCCAGGATCCTTTCCCGGCTGCCAATTCGCCTGCTCCTCGTGGACAGCAGATCCGAACAACTTGACCCCGCGCAGCTCGCTCACGTCATGGAGGGGACGGCCGACGTCCACCTGCTGCACACTGCTGTTCCGGATTCCACTCTCGCAACACTGCCGGCAGGATCGCATGTGTTCATCATGACCCACGACCACGCCGAGGACTTCCTGCTCTGCGACGCCGCTCTGCGCCGGGGCAACCTCACATCGATCGCCTTGATCGGGTCTCGAGCGAAATGGTCCAGATTTCGCCAGAAACTGCAGGCCGAAGGACATGACAATGCCCGGATCGACACCATCAGGTGCCCGATTGGGCTTCCTGGTATTAGCGGCAAAAACCCCGCGGTCATCGCTATCAGCGCCGCCGGGAGCCTACTTCAGCAGCTAACCACGGAAATATCCAATTCTGGATGAGCGCCAGCCGACTCCCCTGATCGAGGCCCGAACGACGCAGGAGGATGCTCGTCGGGTCGTGCCGGAACCGCATCCGTTCCCTACTTTCCGAGGCCTGCCCTGCGCAACGCCTCTGCCATTGCGGTGTTGGCCTCGCTGCCCGCCGGCGCCTTGCGTGCATCGCCGCGCGGTGTTTTGGCGGGGTTTCGCTGATTGTCGGTGGGCTTCTTGCTGCCCGGGTTCTGTGCCTGGCGGGGTCGCTCCCGCCTGGCGGAGGAAGCCGGCTGACCGGAACCCGCGCGGCCGGCACTGACACCCGGTTCGTCATCGAGCCTCAAGGTCAGGGAGATGCGCTTGCGTTCGGGATCCGCCTCGAGGACCTTGACCCGCACCACCTGGCCGGATTTCACCACTTCACGGGGATCGGACACAAAGCGGTTGGCCAGCGCGGAGACGTGAACCAGCCCGTCCTGGTGCACGCCCACATCCACAAAAGCCCCAAAGGCGGCAACGTTGGTGACCGTTCCCTCCAGCACCATGCCGGGCTGCAGGTCCGAAATCTTTTCGATACCCTCTGCGAAGGTAGCCGCAGCGAACGCCGGCCGTGGATCCCTTCCGGGCTTCTCCAACTCAGCCATGATGTCCCGGACCGTGGGCACGCCGAAGGTTCCCTCAACGAACTGCTGAGGATCCAGGGACGTCGGTGCCACGCCACGGGCCGCCGTCAGAATCTTGCGCGCAACTCCGTACGCTTCCGGGTGCACGCTGGACGCGTCCAAAGCCTCAGCGCCCCCGGTAATCCGGAGGAAGCCCGCGCACTGCTCGAACGCCTTCGCTCCCAGCCGCGGCACCTTCTTCAGCTCGCTGCGCTTGGCAAACGGGCCGTGCTCATTCCGGTAGGCCACAATGTTTTCGCTCAGCAACGGCCCGACGCCGGCCACCCGGCTCAGGAGTGCGGGCGAGGCCGTGTTGACGTCCACGCCCACGGCATTCACACAGTCCTCCACTACGGCATCCAACGAACGGTCCAGCTTCGCGGCCGTGACATCGTGCTGATACTGCCCCACGCCAATGGACTTGGGATCGATCTTGACCAATTCCGCCAG
This sequence comes from Pseudarthrobacter sp. TRD_SC_9, assembly GCF_055361265.1. Lineage (NCBI taxonomy): Bacteria > Bacillati > Actinomycetota > Actinomycetes > Micrococcales > Micrococcaceae > Pseudarthrobacter > Pseudarthrobacter sp. TRD_SC_9. The sequence continues at coordinate 1,068,379 of NZ_CM143956.1, read as the reverse complement.
CGGGTCCTGCAGGCGCCGGGCAATCGATACGGCGCCGCGCAGTGACACGTCCATGCCCGGCAGCTCAGCGGAAGCCAAAGCCGACGCCGAATACACGGATGCTCCGGCCTCAGACACCACCAGCTTCTGCGGCTTCTGCTCTGCAGCGGGCAGCCGCTTGATTAGTTCGGCAGCCAGCTTGTCCGTTTCCCGGGACGCCGTGCCGTTGCCGATCGCCACCAGCTCCACCTTGTGCTGCTGAGCCAGGCGCTCCAGAGTGGCCAGCGCCTCGTCCCATTTCCGTGCCGGGGCGTGCGGGTACACGGTGTCGGTGGCCAGCACCTTACCCGTGCCGTCCACAACGGCCACCTTCACGCCCGTCCTCAGCCCCGGGTCAAGGCCCAGGGTGGCTCGGTTTCCGGCGGGTGCGGCCAGCAGGACGTCGCGCAGGTTCGCCGCGAAAACCCGGACAGCCTCGTCCTCCGCGGCCGCGAACATCCTGCTCCGAAGATCGGCCGTGAGCCGCGCCAGCAGCCGCGAGCGCCACGCCAGCTGCGCGGTCTGCAGCAGCCAGCCATCTGCCGGGCGGCCACGGTCCGCTACTCCCAGCCGGCGGGCCACAGCGGATTCGAAGCGGGCGCGGGCAGCTGCGAAAGCATCGGCGTCGGCCGGGTCTGCCTCCGCGAGGTCCAGCTCCAGGACACCGTCCTTCTCCCCCCGGAGCAACGCCAGGACGCGGTGCGATGGCATTCCGGACGGCGCCTGGGCAAACTCAAAGTAGTCGGCAAACTTTTGGCCGTCCGCCTCTTTGCCCTTCTTCACCTTGGACAGCAGCCGGCCCTGCGTCCAGAGCCGCTCGCGCAACGGCTCCGCGAGCTCGGGATCCTGGGCCACCCGTTCCACCAGGATGGACCGGGCACCGGCGAGCGCCGCCGCGGCGTCGTCGATGGCGTGTTCTGCGTTCAGGTATTTGGCGGCCTCGCGCTCGGGATCAAGCTCAGGCCTGCCCAACAGAGCCTCCGCCAACGGTTCCAGCCCGGCCTCACGGGCAATCTGCGCCTTGGTCCGCCGCTTGGACTTGAACGGCAGGTAGATGTCTTCCAGGCGGGACTTGGTATCGGCTGCCACGACGGCGGCCTGCAGTTCCGGCGTCAATTGCCCCTGCGCGGAAATCGCCTCGAGGACGGTGCGACGGCGGTCCTCCAGTTCCCGGAGGTAGCGGAGCCGTTCGTCCAGCTCCCGGAGCTGGGTGTCGTCCAGGGTTCCCGTAACTTCTTTGCGATACCTGGCGATGAAGGGAACGGTGGATCCGCCGTCGAGCAGTTCCACCGCCGCCTTCACCTGCCATGCCTTCACGCCAAGTTCGGCGGCGATCTGCTGGTGGATGGCGGCATCGGACGAGCTGTTCGGGAGTTGAGTCACCAGAACATTTTGCCCTACTTGGCTGCCGGGCCTAGTTGGCCAGGAAAGGGTAGTCCGTGTAGCCCTTAGCATCCGTTGTGTAGAAGGTGCTCGGATCGGCCTCGTTCAGCGGCAGCCCTTCCCTCCAGCGGCGCGCCAGATCCGGGTTGGCGATGGCGGGACGGCCCACCACTACAGCATCGGCGTGGCCTTCTTCCACCAGCGCCGCTGCTTCGTCCCGGGTAGTCACGACGCCGAAGCCGGAGTTGACCAGAAAGGTGCCGTTGAAGCGGCTGCGCAGATTCTGCACAAGCGCCCCGGCAGGTTCGGCGTGCAGGACGCTGAGGTAGGCGAGGTTCAGCGGAGCGATGCTCTCCACCAATACCTCGTAGGTGGCGCGGACATCATCGGCGTTGTCTTCTATAGCGCCCTGGATGTTGTGTTCCGGCGAGATGCGGATACCAACCCTGTTCGCACCGATTGCAGCCACCACGGCGTTGACGGTCTCGATGACAAAGCGGGCACGGTTTTCCGGGGATCCGCCATAGCTGTCGGTGCGCACGTTGGAGCTGGGGGCCAGGAATTCGTGGAGCAGGTAGCCGTTGGCGCCGTGCAGTTCGACGCCGTCGAAGCCTGCCTCAATGGCGTTGCGGGACGCTGTGACGAACTCCTGCATGACGACAGAAAGCTCGTCGATGGTGAGTGCGTGCGGTACAGGAAACGGCTGCTTGCCCGTGGGAGTCCGAATAAGGCCCTCGATGGCAATGGCGCTTGGCGCCACAATGGTGTTTCCGCCAGCAATGTCCGGGTGCGAGACCCGCCCGCCATGCATCACCTGGGCAAAGATGCGGCCACCCTCTGCGTGTACGGCGTCCGTCACGGCTTTCCAGCCGGCGATTTGCTCCTCGGTGACCAGGCCGGGCTGGCCAATGAAGGCCTGGCCGGCATGCGTAGGGTAGGTGCCTTCGCTGACGATCAGGCCCAGGGAGGCACGCTGCCGGTAATGCTCAGCCACCATGGGACCGGGAACACCGCTGTCCCCGGAACGGGTCCGGGTGAGTGGTGCCATCACCAGGCGGTTGGGCAGTTCGAGTTCACCAAGGGTCAACGGGGAAAACAGCATGCGCGGGTCCTTTCAAAGACGACGTGGTACTGCTCTAACCAACCTCCCCGAGCCACGGCCCTATTCCAAATGGGAGGGAAATCACAGCCCCGGCCGCGGCTTCCTCGCTTCGGTCCCGGCGGAGCCTTTGGACACATGCACCGCTGTTTGACCCGGCTAAGTCGCTGAGCACCATACTGACAGCCCCGGTTTGTAGACACTCCACAAAATAGGTCGGCCCGGAGCGCATTAGCGTCAGGAGTGGCCCGCTGCTGATCCGCCAGTCGGCCAGTGGAGACCAGACCGCACCCACCCGAGGAGCACGCTTGAGCCAGCCCACCATGGAAGAGCACACCGGTTACGCCATCTTGGATGTGGCGCGGCAACAGGTCATGGAAGACGGTCAGGGTCTGGAGGAGGCGCAGCTGCTGGAAGTGCTGGAGCTTCCGGACGAGGCCATCCCTGCGGCACTGGCCCTGGCCCACCAGGTGCGCCTCAGGCACTGCGGAGAAGACGTCGAAGTGGAGGGCATCATCTCAATCAAGACCGGCGGCTGCCCGGAGGACTGCCACTTCTGCAGCCAATCAGGGCTATTCGACTCGCCAGTGCGCGGCGTGTGGCTCGACATCCCCGAACTGGTCAAGGCTGCCAAGGAAACTGCGGCGAGCGGCGCCACCGAGTTCTGCATCGTGGCTGCCGTCCGCGGCCCGGACATCAAGCTGATGAACCAGATCAAGTTCGCGATCGACCGCATTAATGAAGCAGTGGACATCAACATCGCCTGCTCGCTCGGCATGCTCACGCAACGCCAGGTGGACCAGCTGGCCGCATGGGGTGTCCACCGTTATAACCACAACCTGGAGACCGCGCGCAGCTACTTCCCCGAGGTGGTTACCACCCACAGCTACGAAGAACGCCTGGAAACCTGCTCCATGGTCAAGGAGGCCGGCATGGAACTGTGCTGCGGCGCGCTCATCGGCATGGGTGAATCGCTGGCGCAGCGGGCGGAGCTGGCAGCCCAGCTGGCAGCCTTGGAACCTCACGAAGTCCCGCTGAACTTCCTCAACCCGCGGCCCGGCACGCCGCTGGAAAACCAGGGAATCATGGACGGCAAGGACGCCCTGCGCGCCATCGCGGCTTTCCGGCTGGCCATGCCGCGCACGGTGCTGCGCTACGCCGGCGGCCGCGAACTGACCCTCGGGGATCTGGGCACCCGCGATGGGCTGCTCGGCGGGATCAACGCCGTGATCGTGGGCAATTACCTCACCACGCTGGGCCGCCCCGCCACCGCCGACCTGAACCTCCTGGTCGAGCTGAACATGCCCATCAAGGAACTCCAGAAATCGCTGTGAAAGGGGAGCCGAAGGTTTCGATGGTTTCGACAGGCTCAACCACCGGAGTCTCTGGTGATCGAGCTTGTCGAGGTCCCTCAACCGCCGAATTTTGCGGTCATTGCGGCGGTGAGTACCCGACGTCGGACATTCACCTTCTGTGCGCTGGCCGCCTTGCACTGGAACCCCCACGGTACTGCCCGCAGTGCAGGCGGCGTATGAAAGTCCAGGTGACTCCGCAGGGCTGGTCCGCCGACTGTTCCCGCCACGGGCGCCTCCAGGAGGCACAGCCGATCCCCCAAACGTGACGGCTGCACAGTTGTTCTTTTCTACAGGACGTAGAAGAATGAGCTGCATGATCTTCACACACGCAGATGAAAATCCTGTCCTGGAACTCGACGACGAGCAGTCCTGGAAGCTCCTGGAGGGCGCCCGGCACGGACGCCTGGTGGTCTCGGTGGCAGGCGAGCCTGACATCTTCCCCGTCAATTACGTCACCTCCAACCGCAAGATCTACCTTCGCACCGCTCCCGGCAACAAGTTGGCGCAGCTGACCATCAATTCGGCAGTGCTGCTCGAGGCGGACGGCATCCTCTCCGATGAGGCCTGGTCAGTAGTGGTCCGCGGAACCGCCCGCGTCCTGGGCACCTCTGCCGAAATCGCGGCCGCGGAGGAGCTGGACCTGAAGTCCTGGGTACCTACGCTCAAGGACTTCTATGTGGAGATCGAGCCAACGTCTGTGAGCGGCCGGCATTTCCAACTGGGCGAGCAGCCGGAACGGCATCTTTACAGCTCCTAGACTTAACCCATGACGGACAAGCTGACTCCGGAGCGGCGGAGCTGGAACATGTCCAGGATCAAGGGTAAAAACACCAAGCCGGAGCTCCTGGTCCGTCGCTTCCTTCATGCCAAGGGTTACCGTTACCGGTTGCACGGTCACGCAGCCGGGCTACGGCTGCCCGGCCGCCCGGACCTGGTGTTCGCCAGCCGCCGGAAGGTCATCTTCGTCAACGGCTGCTTCTGGCACTTCCACGATTGCCGGGTAGGCCAGCACGCTCCCAAGGCCAACGCAGAGTTCTGGGAGGCAAAGCGCACCCGCACACGCACCCGCGATGCGAGCCAGCTGGCGCAGCTGGAAACCGCCGGTTGGCAGGTGCTCACGGTGTGGGAGTGCGAGCTGAAGAACACCTCAGCGTTGGAATCCCAGCTGCTTGAGTTTCTTGGCGGTACCACTGGCGGTGCCACGGCGCCTTAGCGGCACGTGATCCTTGTGCCTAACCCGGTGATCTTCAGGCTGTCATACTCGGCGACGCTCGTTGCGCCATTGGCATACGTTGCGGTGATCTTGACGACGACGTTGCGGTTCGCGACTCCAGTGGTTGCAATCACTGGGCTCAGCAGGCCGAGGTTCACCTTGATGGCGCTGGCCGCCAGCGCAAAGGGAAGGCCGTAGCTCCCACCAACAACCTTCGCCGCGACGTTCATGGAGGTTGGGGACCCCGCGCCGGAGATGCCGAGACCCACCGTGTTGTTCAGCAGGTCAGTACACGTCAGGGTAATAATGACCGGCTGAGTGACAGGCGTTTTGGTGGGAGTGGGCGTCGGGGTGGCGGTGGTGCCGGCGGCTCGGACTGTCATGGTAGCCACTGAGCTTTGTTCCCACAGCGCATATGCACTCGTTCCGCCGATACCCAACAGCACCGTCATGCAAAACGCTCCTACGGCTACGACGCCTGCCTGCGGCCGAAAGTCCTTCTTCATGTCTCCTGCCCGTCCTTGTTGGCCGTCTTGTCCTCGCGTGCAGCTCTGACCCCGCGCGCGATGCTGAATCCTCCATAAGCGATCAACGAAACGGCGCCGACCATGAGCCACTTCGACCTGTCACTGTTACCCAGAGCGTTCGCTACGTAGCCAACATAGGGCACCGCATAGAACAGCTTGCCCTTAACCTGAGCTGCGTGAACCGGTTCGACGTCGGAAGCACCGTTGTTGTCTCCCTTAGTGGTGAGGGTCTTTTCCCCGCTCTGGGCCAGGTTGAAGCCCGTAATCCGGTGGGTGATAACGCCTGGTTCACCGGACTTCATCTGATAAGTGATGACATCGCCGAGCTTCAGTTCATCGAACGGCTCCGGGCGAACCACCAGGAACGTACCGGGAGCGTACTTGGGGGCCATGGAACTGGTGAGCACCGAGTAGGTCTGGGAACCAGTAACCCGGGGAACCAGAATCAGGATCATAACCGCCATGACGGCCAGGGCCAGAAGAACGACGCCGAGCCCGCGGACCACACGGCCGGTACGGACTGCTGCCGCCGTGGGTGCCGCAGTACCGGCCGTGCGTGGAGTGCCGGTACCGGCAGCCGGGCGGCGGCCCGTACCCGCCGGAAGGGTGCTATGCGCAGCCATGGGGAACTCCGCATTTCTGATCGGCATGGAGGGGAATGGTGATGGCCACAGAGTTGCCGTCAACACTCGCCGGCGCGGCCGAACTCATCGTGACCTTGAAGCAAAGCACTGTGGATCCTCCCTTTGCGATGTCGGGTGTGGTGTAGCCGGTAGTGAGGGTCTTGTAGCTCGTGGCAGCAGGGCAATTGGACGGCGAACTGGCTCCGGCCACCTCAAGAGCGAGATGCCCGGCCAAGGTTCCGCCGTTCACGTTGTCCAGCCTGGAAGCGGAGGCAGTGACCGCTATGTCGAAGACCCCGCCGGCGTCGCTGGCGTTGGTTATCTGCAAGGATGCGTAGACGGAATTGCCCCGCGTCAGCTCCTGCAGTTGCACTGACCCGGTGGTCAGCGCCAGCGTGCTTGCCTGCCCGTTGATGGTCATGGGAACGGTAGTGCCAGAAGGGGTGCCCGTCAGGTTCACCATAAATGATGAAGACTGCACCGTACCCGGCAGGCTTGCATCCGACGCGGACCAGAGGGCATAGGTTCCCTGTACGGTCATGAGGCCCAGGAACACAGCTATGAGCAGCAAACCTGCCGCCCTGGCGCTCTTGGGGATCCTCACTTACGCTCCTGTGGGTTGCGGTACTCGTATTTTCGGTCTGCGGCGGACTACTGCCAGAACTGCTACTGCAGGCCTGGCTGCTGGATCTGCTGCAGGGTGAAGGCCACGTTGCCCAAGTCCACGCTGTCGCTCACGTCACTGCGCCCGCTGGTGCTGGACTTGAACTCGAACGTGATGCTGGCGGTGACGGTCTGGGAGGTGGTGAGCGGGTTCGTGATCGGGGTGCCGCCAACAGTCAGGCTCGGTGCGGACACTGCGACGTTTGCGGGATCGAAGCCATCTGCGGCACCGGTGCGCTCAGCCACCAGGTTGGCGGCCATCTTGTTGCCCGCCAGGGTGACGTCCAGGACCTGGCTGTAGGTCAGCAGGTCGCCGGGAACCACACGGTAGGTATTGATGTTGATGGTGTTTCCGGTGCGGTCCTTCCAAACGCCGGCGTTGGCCTTGACGTTCAGGTCTCCGGCAATAATGGTGCCGGCCGCAGCGGAATCTGCCGCATTCCACCAGGCGAGGGTTCCTCCGCCGCCCAGGAGCAGGGCACCGCCGACTGCGATGGCTGCTGCGCCTTTGAGCATTGACTTGTTCTTCACGATAGTGCCCGCTTCCTTGAATTGTTTGTCCCGGCCGTTGCCTGTAACTACAATCGCCGGTGCAGATCAAGGATCCATGCTGGTTACGCTCAAGATTCGCTCAAGGTCTTAAGCGACCAACGCAGATAGCGTGTGCGATGCTCTCAGGGGTAGCTGCGGCTGACCGCGGGAGCGAGACGGTACCCTACACCGCGCACCGTTTCCAGCCAGCGGGGCGACTGGGGGCTGTCTCCCAGCTTCCTGCGCAGGTTTCCCAGGTGAACCTCGACGGCCCGTTCATCCGACTCGCTGACAAAACTGCCGACGTCGTAGGGTTCGTTGCGGAGCCACCGGGCAAGATCGGCCTTGGACCGCACCGTCCTTCCGGCCTCCAACAGCGCCAGCAGCAGATCGAACTCGGTGCGGGTCAACCGCAATTCGACGCCGTCCAGCACGGCGGAACGCGCTGCCGCCGAAAGGACCAGGCCATTGTGCTGAAGGGCCTCACTGTGGTCTGCACGGTCACTTTTGGTAGTCAACGCGGCCCTGGGCCGTCGCATCATGGCTTCCACCCTGGCGCGCAGCTCCCGCGGCCGGAAGGGCTTAGTCAGGTAATCGTCTCCGCCGGCTTCCAGCCCGAGGAGGGTGTCCAGCTCCTCCGAGCGGGCGGTCAGCATGATGATGTAGGCACTGGACGATTTGCGGATCCTGCGCGCTACTTCGAAGCCATCGATGTCCGGAAGCCCCACGTCCAGGGTGATGACATCCGGCTCCAGGAGTTTAGCGGCATCCACTCCGGCTAACCCGCTGCCGGCAACATGGACTTCAAACCCGGCCTGGGATAGAACAGTGCGGACCAACTCGCGGATGTCCTGGTCATCTTCAATGACCAGGCCAACTCGCGGCTCATTCATCCCAATCCCTCAGTTGAATCCCCATTCTCGAAAGTATAACCGCCGGTAGATAGGCTGTGCCTATGAGCCGCCCCACTTCCGGTACCCTGGAGACGACGTGAACCGCCCGAGCTCCTGGGACTTAGGCCAGACGCAGAGCCTCCTGTTCTTCAAGCGTTCGTTCCACGAGCACACGCTGCGGATGCGTGTGGTCCTCAGCCAACTGCCGTTGTCAGTGACGGTGTGCGTTGCAGCCGTTCTGGTGCTGGTGTTTTTCCCCGACACCCTGAAGAACCCGCTGTTCCAGATTTTCCTCCTCAGCCAGGCGTTCCTGCTGGGCGCCTGCATGGCAATTCCGTGGGATCGGCTCCCTTTCAGCAGTTTCCTGGCCATTCCTATACTGGACATGGTTTCCATTGCCTTTGCTCGCGAAGGGGGGCAGGACGCACTGACCGGCCTGAGCGTGCTGGTCGTGCTTCCGGTGATCTGGCTTTGCGCCTCGGGACGCTACCCGAAGATGGCCATCGCACTTAGTTTTCTCGGCCCGCTGGGCGTCGTGTGGACTTCGCTGTTTATTCACGGAGCAACTACCCCGCAGGATCTCACCAGGCCGCTGCTGTTCCCCATATTGATGCTGGGCATCGGCGTCTCTGTCAGTGTGGTCACCCTGAGCATGGTGCGCCAGCAACGGGAACTGCAGGAGAAAGACGAGGCACTCAACGCCGCCCTTGATACCAGTGTTCGGCAAGAGCGGATCCTGAACACCGTGATGGAGGCACTTCCTCTGGGCGTGGTGGCAGTAGATGAAGACGGACATGACATCCTGATGAACCGCCACCAACGCCGACTTCACGAGCTCGCCACGCCCCCGGGAGTTGCCGATCCGGACGAGTCCCAACTTCTGGTTTTCGGGGAAGACCGCACTACCCTCCTCGACGCCGAGCGCCGTCCCGTGCGCCGTGCAGTCCTCGGCGAGCAGTTCGCGGACCAGATTGTTTGGATCGGTGCCGGCCCGGAGCAAAGGGCTTTCACCACCACTGCGCAACCCATGCTGGACGACCAGCAAAAGTTCGCAGGCTCGGTGGTGGTCTTCAATGACGTCACGGAACTGCTCAACGCCCTGGCCGCCAAGGACGATTTTGTATCCAACGTCTCGCACGAGTTCCGGACGCCCCTGACGTCCATCATCGGGTACCTGGAACTGGTGCTTTACGGGCCCGACGGATTGAATCCCGCAGTGCGTGGTCAGCTGGAAGTGGTTCAGCGCAATGCGGAACGCCTTCTGACGTTGGTTTCGGACCTGCTGTCGGTGAGATCAAACCACGTCCATATCCAACCGCAGGCCGTAGACGTGGCCGAACTGATCCAGGCAAGTGTAGATTCGGCCACACCGCGGGCCGTCCAGGCCGGCATCCGTTTTAGCGTAGACGTTCCGGCGGTCCTTGAGGCCCATGTGGACGGAGGGCGCATATCCCAGGTATTGGACAACCTCATTTCCAACGCCATCAAATATTCCCCCGGGGGCGGCGAGGTGAACCTGGCAGCCTGGCTTGAAGACCGGACGCTCGTGTGCCGGGTGCAGGACACCGGCATGGGAATGACTGCCGGAGAGCAGGATCAGGTCTTCACCAAGTTCTACCGTGCACGCAGTGTCCGGAACAGCACCATCCCCGGCGTCGGGCTTGGTTTGCCTATCAGCAAGGCCATCGTTGAAGCCCACGGCGGCACCATCGACCTGCACAGCACTTCAGGTCAGGGAACGTCCTTCACCGTCCGGTTGCCGGCCTAGCAGTGGCTGGAGGCCGGGCGTCGAAGACTGAATTCCGGGCCGGATTCAGAGCTGATTCAAAGCCGCGCCTGCCGCAGCACTTCACCCCAGGACTGGCCGGCAAGGTCAGCCACAGCAGCCAGAATTTCCGACGGCGGGCGGGACAGGTCCAGCGGGAATTCCACAATGTCGATATCAGTGTTCAAGACCCGCCGCAGCTTGATCTCGCCCGCACCGGAATACACCAGCCACGCTGTGGGTACCCGCAGGGCCGTGCAATAGGCCAGCATCCGGTAGTGATCGCCGGACAAGGAGGCGCCGGCATCAGTCCGGGCAGCGTAGCGGGCGTCGTACACCACCACGGGCCGTCCGCCCAGAAAATGCACGGCGTCCGGGGTGACGCTGAGCCGGTCCGAATCCTCCACGGCCTCGTTCAGCAGCGCGTTGAAGCCAAGCCGGGTATCCCCGAGGTAGGCGGACAAGGCGGCCCGCAGGGCGGCGCCCACAAAGTCCCGGAAGACCTCGGCCATGTCCACCACAAACGACGCCGCACGCACACCACCTTCACCGGCTTCCGCGGAGGCGTTCCGCAGGATCAGCACGGCAAGCCGCAACACTGCGTGGTAGCGGACATTCCTTCGGTTGGGAGACCACGACGGCACCGGAGCGCCGGACGGAAGCCGGGTGACGCCGTCGAGTTTTCCCTTCAGTTGGCGCAGCCTGCTCAGCACGTCCGGGCGGACGCCGGGAACCTGGCCCATCCTTTCCAGGGCGGCGCGCAGGATCCGGTTCTCGGCGATGTCCGCGCTGAATTCGTCGTACGACACTTCCAGCGGGACAAGCATTCCCGGCCGGCGCGAAATCTGGTCCGAAATCCGGATGCGGCCCTTCACGGTGCGCAGCGATTCCTCCACCGTGAGGTAGCCCTGCAGGACGCCACGGCTCAAGGCACGTTCAGCCAGCTGCGCCAGCGAATCGGCCAGCGCGCCCCACAGGTCCGGAGCAACGGCAGCATGCACGTCGTCATCCCGGAAGCCGGGCTCCCCCGAATAGCTAAGCAGGAACAGCAGCCTCTCCAGCCCCAGCCTGTCCTTGGGCCGGACATCCAGCTGCAGCTGCCGGGTCCGCACCGAACCCACCTTGCCATGGGGCTCCAACCGATACAGCCCCATGCCCAGCGGTGAGACCTGGGCCAGGCCACTGGTGTTGATGAAGGCGGCCGAACCGGCGTCGAGCTTTTCCACGATCCCGCCGGACAGCTCATCCAGCAACACGTGCCGGAGCGGCTGTGCTGGTCCGCGCTGGGGCGCGTTACCAGGCTGCATCGGGTTACCCGGTTCCAAGGCGTCCCAGCAACTGGTCCAGGCCGAACCTCTCCTCAAGCTGCGCGCGGGTGAGCTGGCCGTGGTAGTGCTCTTCCAGCAGCGGAAGGAGCTCGTATTTCCAGATGCGCTTAAGTCCAGGGAGGGACTGCGCCGCCGGCTTCATAAAGTAGGACGGCCCGATCATCAGGTCCCGGTCCCACTCATCAATGGCCGCATTCAACGCATCCAGCAGCCGCGCGGGCGTGGTGTCCAGCCCCCTGGCTTCGAGGAAGCGCAGCAGCGATCCCCTGACCGGCTCCGTCTGCGGGTGGAGCTCAATAAACGCGAAGCGCCGGCGGATGGCGGCATCCATCATGGCGATGGAGCGGTCCGCCGTGTTCATGGTGCCGATGATGTACAGGTTGTCCGGCAAGGTGAACGGTTCGTTGGGGCTGTACTGCAGGTAGATCCGGTCATCGCGATATTCGAGCAGGAAGTACAACTCACCGAACACTTTGGCCAGGTTGGCGCGGTTCATCTCGTCGATGATCAGGAAGTAGGGCTTCTTCCCGTTGCCTGGCTTGGCGGCTTCCTCTGCGAGACGGCGCAGCGGTCCCGCCACCAGCTTGAAAGACACCTGGCCGTCGTCTGTCTTGTCCGGCCGGTAGCCCTCGAAAAAGTCCTCATAGGCGTAGGACGGATGGAACTGCACCAGCTTGACCCGCTCATCGGTGCTGTCCCGGGCGAGTTCCGCAGCGAGGTGCTTGGCCAGGTAGGTTTTGCCCGTCCCTGGCGGCCCATACAACACCACTTGGCGGTTTTCTTCGAGGAGCTCGGCGATTTCCTGCAGTGGCTCCAGGTCCATGTGGAGGGATTCCGCGAAGCTGCTGGTGAGTCTGCTGAACCCTTCCGGAACTACCTCGGTTTCCGCCTCGGTTCCTTCAAGGTCCGGCTCCGCCTCCGGCGGCAGCAGCGTCTCAAGAGCCTGCACCACCCGGGTCACATCCACCACGATCCCGGGCGTTGCCAACTGGCGCTGTACGTGCCGGGGCAGGTCCGCCGCCGGATGGGCATCGAACCAGCGCACCTTGCGCCGCAACCGCCGGTCCTCGCCGTCGTCATCCGGTTCACCGAGTACGACGCCGGGATGTACAGTTCCGGCGTGCTGGTACAGCACCAGATCTCCCGGCTTCATTACGGTCAGGAACGCGAAAACGGCGGTTTTCGTGTCCTCACGCTCAACGTAGCCAAGGTGCTTGCAGTCCTCGTCCACAGCATGCTGGACCAACCCGGCGGCAACTCCGGCCTGCAGCGGGCGGAGATGGTCGACGTCCAGAGTCACCTTCTCTTCGCCGTGCCAGGAGTCGAGCAGGGCTGCCTGGTCGCCATGGGTCCGGAGCAGCCATGCACGCCGTCCTGGATCGGTAACCTTGCGCCACTGGCTGACCAACTGTCGTGAATACCAGTCAATCCGCTGCCCGGCCTGCTCGTCCAGGTGCAGCCTGATCCGGTGGATGTCCGCCGTGATGGCTTCCTCGGTGTCCCCGTTGGCGCCGCCCACCAGTGAGGCGAAGGCGTCCCGGATTTCCCGGCGCTCGACGTCCGCCACCACCGGTTCAAAGTAGCTGGGCCACACCAGGTATTCGATCGCTCGGCGGATAGCCGGCTGGTCTTCCGGAGTTCCCGCGGCCAGCTCGTGGAACTTCAACGGATCCTTCAGCGCCTTCGCAATCGCAGACGGCTGCCGCCCGTCCACGTGGCGCACAAAGCGGCACAGCCACTTGAGCTGGTCCCGGATGGTCCAGTTGAACTCCGCTGTCCGGTCCCGGATGACGCCGTGGTCGGTCAGGCCCTTGTACAGCTCGCCCGGCAGTTCCAGTGGCGGCTCCAGCCAGGACGCGGCCTCGGACACCCGCGCCTGCTTCACCTTGAGGGATTTCACCTCGTGGGCCAGGGGCAGGGACTGCAAAAACAAAAGTTCGACGGCGAGCAACCTGGCTCCGCGCGACGCTTCGGCCAGGGATTCGCGCAGGTTGGTCATCATGGGCGACTTGGCATCGTCGACTCCGGAGTCCAGCCGCTCCAAAAGCTCGGTGGCGGCCTCCGCGGTCCAGGTCAGGGTCTGGCCATCAAGCGCTGAGGGCCTGCCCTGAAGGCCGGCGCCGAGCACGAACCAGGCAGCATCCTCTATCTCCGGGGACACCCCGGGGGCACGACTGATGGCGGTCTTGGAAGAGGGAGTCATCCGTTAAAGCTACAGGTTGTGACTGGAGGCGCGCTGTACGCGGTCTTCACGGAGGCTACCTGCCCGGGCTGGTGGGCGTCTTGATCCGGCCGAAGACGAAGTAGCCCATTGGTCCCACGAAATTCACCAGCGACGCCAGCCGCCAGGCTGCTTTGGGACCGCGGATCAGTTCTGCAGGCCGCCGTGAAATATCCCGTTGGGCCAACGTCAGCAGGATGATCTGGGCCGCACCGACGGCCAGGACTCCTGCCCGTCTGGCCGGCGACAGCTCGCCCCACGTCTTCTTATTGTTCATTGCCATGGTGTTCTCCTTCTCATTCCCTCACTGGGAGTTTTGTTCCCTCACTGGGAGTTTTGCGCAGGCCATCGCGGCAGCTTGCACAATGGCTTCGTCGGTGACCTGGTAGGCGGTGGGATCGGCGCCATCGGCCGTACCCAGTGCTATGGCTTGCCGGGCCGTGGACACTATCCGCTTGGCGGACAGATGGACCGCGGAAACCCCGGCCTGATGCATGGCCGGGATGTCCGCTGGAGCCAGTCCCCCGCCGGCCATCACGTCAATGCGGCCGGCGGCGTGCTGGACCATGCGCTGCAGCATGGTGATTCCGGCTCCCGCGGTGGGTGCCTGGCCGGAGGTGAGGACCCTGGTGAAGCCCAGGCCAGCGAGCCCGTCGATCACCGCCAGGGGATCCACCGCCTGGTCCATCGCCCTGTGGAAGGTGAGTTCCGCCGTCGGGTTGGTTTCCCGGGCAGCATCGGCCAGCCGCGTGATCGCCTCACGGTCCACGCCGCCATGGGACGAAAGCGCACCCACCACAACGCCCGCGCACCCCATCCTCAGCAGCGCCTTGAGCTCTGCAACCATGGTGCGGATATCGTCCTCGGAATAGACAAAATCGCCCGGACGGCAACGGATCAGCGGGTGGACGCCGGGATTGTCCTCCGGGCGTTGGGAACCAGCCAGTTCCTCGAGCCCGGCCAAGGTGGACTCGGCCAGCCCCTGGCTGGGTGTCAGGCCGCCCAGTTCCAGCGCACTACAGAGCTCAACGCGGTGGGCTCCGCCGCCAATAGCAACAACGGCTCCCGCAGCACTGGCTACGGCAATTTCAAGTTTCAAGCGCGTCCTCCCCCTGCCAGTGCCACTTCGACGGTCACTTAACCTGCGTACGGTGCCAGCAGTTCCTTTTGTTCCGGGGTGAGCCGCTGAACCCGCCCGGTGGCTTCATCCACGAACGCCAAGTGCGTAGTGGCCTTGACGCAATCTTCCCCCGTCACCGGGTCCTTCACCAGATAGTGCACATCGAAACTCGCACCCTTCACGGCGCCCACCCATACCAGGACGTCCGCGGGAATGTTGCGGTATTCCAGTGTCCTGACGTAGCGGACCCGATGCTCCACCACCAATGTCAGCGTTCCTTCCGGGACCGCATCAAACAGCGAAACCGGCGGCGGGGTTCCGGGCAGCCCGGCGCCCCGCGGCGCACCGAAAGCAGCGATGCGTGCTTCCTCCAGCATCCGGACAATCTGGACGTTGTTGATGTGCCCGTAAGCGTCCATGTCGCCCCAGCGCATGGGCACCTGAACCTGAATGCGCCGGGGCTCGCCGCCAGCCGTGACTGCCGACACTCCGGCCGCAGCACCTGCGGTGCCTCCTGTGCGCGTCAGCTGTGCACCGCCGTCGAATCATCCACCACTGCGTCCTCGACGTCAGCCCCGGCGAACTGGGACATGTACAGGCGGTAGTAGGCGCCCTTCGCGGCAAGCAGCACCTTGTGGTTGCCCTGCTCCACGATCCTGCCGTTTTCCATCACCAGGATGGTGTCGGCGTCGCGGATGGTGGAGAGCCGGTGTGCGATGACAAAGCTGGTCCGGTCGGTCCGCAGTGCCGCCATGGCCTTCTGCACCAGGACCTCTGTGCGAGTGTCCACCGAACTGGTGGCTTCGTCCAGGATCAGCAGCGACGGGTTGGCCACGAAGGCACGGGCGATGGTGATGAGCTGCTTTTCACCGGCGCTGACGTTGTTGCCTTCCTCGTCGATCACGGTGTTGTAGCCCTCTGGCAGCGCGCGGACGAACCTGTCCACAAAGGTTGCCTTGGCGGCCGCCATCACCTGTTCTTCGGTGGCGTCCAGGTTGCCGTAGCGGATGTTGTCGTAAATGGATCCGCCGAACAGCCAGGCGTCCTGCAGCACCATGCCCACTTTGGAGCGCAGTTCGGCGCGGCTGAGCTCCGTGATGTCCACGCCGTCCAAGGTGATGGAGCCGGAGTTCAGTTCGTAGAACCGCATCACCAGGTTCACCAGGGTGGTTTTGCCGGCGCCGGTAGGACCAACAATCGCCACCGTATTGCCGGGTTCCGCCGTGAAGGAGAGATTCTCGATCAGCGGCTTGTCCTCGGTGTAGCTGAAGGTGACGCCCCGGAACTCAACGTGGCCGTCTGTCTTGGCGGGCAGGTGCTCGGTAGCGGTCTCGGGATCCTGCTCATCGGCGTCGAGGAATTCAAAGACACGCTCGGAGGAGGCCACACCGGACTGGAGCATGTTGGCCATGCCGGCCATTTGCCCCAGCGGCTGCGTGAACTCACGGGAGTACTGGATAAACGCCGTGGCATCACCCAGGGACATCGAGCCGGAGGCAACCCGCAGGCCGCCCACCACGGCGATCCCGACGTAGCTGAGGTAGGAGACGAACTGCATCACCGGGAAAATGATGCCGGACACGAACTGCGCGCCGAAGCTGGCTTTGTAGAGTTCCTCGTTGCGCTCCTCGAAGCGCTCCAGGGCGTCGGCGTCGCGGCCGAACACCCGGACAAGGTCGTGGCCGGAGAATGATTCCTCGATCTGGCCGTTCAGCGCGCCGGTGTTCTTCCATTGCGCGGCGAAGAGCTTTTGGCTGCGTGTGCCGATGATGCCGGCTGCCACGGCGGACAGCGGCAGGGCGACAAGGGCGATCAGTGCAAGCTGCCAGGACACGATAAACATCATGACGACGATGCCGATCACGGTCAGCAGCGAGCTGATCAGCTGGGCGAACGCCTGCTGCAGTGCCTGCTGGATGTTGTCGACGTCATTGGTAACCCGTGAGAGGACGTCGCCGCGCTGGCGGGTATCGAAGTAGTTCAGCGGCAGCCGGTTGAGCTTCGCCTCGGTGTTGTCGCGGAGATTCCGGATCACCTTCATGACGATCCTGTTCAGCACATAGCCCTGGAGCCACATGAAAATATTGGCCACGAAGTACATCAGCAGCACAATGGAGATCAGCACCGTCAGCTTCTGGAAGTCGATTCCGGTGCCCGGGATGAGCTCCATGCGGGCGATCATGTCCGCCATCTGGGTCTCGCCCTGCTGGCGGAGGCCTTCCACCACCTGTTCCTTACTGGCCTCGGCTGGCAGTGACTTACCGATCACGCCACCGAAAATCACGTCCATCGCCTGGCCCAGGATCTTGGGCGCCACGACGTTCAGCACTACCGAAACCACCACCAGTGCCACCACGGCGTAGATGCCCGCGGCTTCGGGCTTCAGCAACCCCAGCAGGCGCTTGGCGGACGGCCAGAAGTGCTCCGCCTTCTTGGCCGGGACGCCGCCGAACATGTCGCCGTCGGCCTCCGAGGGCTTGAATTCTTCTTCAACGAAGTCGTCGTCCTCGTCAAGGGCATCCACGGATTCGACACCGCTATCCGTGGTGTCGGTGGTCGGCCCTGTCGAGTCGGTGGTCGAGCTTTTCGAGATCCTGTTTCCGGCGCTCATGCCATTTCCTCCACGCTCAGCTGGGATTCCACAATTTCCTGGTAAGTAGGAGAGGTTTCCAGGAGTTCCTCATGGGTGCCGCGGTCTACGATCCGGCCGTTGTCCAGAACCAGGATCTGGTCTGCCCCGGTGATGGTGGAGATACGCTGCGCCACGATGATCACGGTGGCATCCGCGGTGGTCTCCTTCAGTGCGGCCCGCAACCGGGCGTCTGTGGCGACGTCCAAAGCGGAGAAGGAGTCGTCAAACAGGTACACCCTGGGCTTGGTGACCAGAGCCCGGGCAATGCACAGGCGTTGCCGCTGTCCGCCGGAAACGTTGGTGCCGCCCTGCGAGACCCGCGAGGCCAGGCCCTTCTTCTTCTCCCTGACGAAATCCTCACCCTGGGCCACGCGGAGCGCCTCCCAGAGTTCCTCATCCGTGGCCTCTGTCTTACCGAAGCGGAGGTTGTATCCAATGGTTCCGGAGAACAGGTAGGGCCGCTGCGGGACCATAGCCACCCGCTTGGTGATCTCTGCGCGGTCCAACTTGTTGACGGATACGCCGTCCAGGAGCACGTCACCGCCGGCAATGTCGTACAGACGGGGAAGGAGGGACAGTAGCGAGGTCTTGCCGGAGCCTGTGGACCCGATGATCGCCGTGGTCTGTCCGGGCCGTGCGGTGAAGCTGATGTTGCTGAGAACTGGTGCCTCCGCGCCCGGGTAGGCAAAGCTGACATCGCGGTATTCCACCACGCCTTCCAGGCGTTCGGGTGTGATGGGCTCCTGGGGATCGTGGATGGACGGCTCAACATCCAGGACTTCGCCGATGCGGTCAGCACAAACAGAAGCGCGCGGAATCATCATGGCCATAAACGTGCCCATCATGACCGCGATGAGGATCTGCAGCAGGTACTGCAGGAAGGCCGTGAGCGCACCGACCTGCATGTCACCCGAATCCACCCGCTGGCCACCGAACCACAGCACGGCAGCGGTGGACAGGTGAAGGATCATGCCGATGGCAGGGAACATCAGGACGAACAAGGCACCGATCTTCAGCGATACCTGCGTCAGTTCCTGGTTGGCGGCGCCGAACCGCTCGGTCTCGTACGGTTCCCGGACGAAGGCACGCACGACGCGGATGCCGATGATCTGTTCACGAAGGACGGCGTTGATCCGGTCAATCTTCTTCTGCATGCTGCGGAACAGCGGCATCAACCGGACCACAATGAAGCCAACCACTACGACGAGCACTGGCACTGATACCCACACCAGCCAGGAAAGGCTGAGATCCTCACGAAGAGCCATAATGATGCCGCCAACACACATGATGGGCGTGGCCACCATGAAGTTGAGCCCCATCAGCAGCAGCATCTGAACCTGTTGGACATCGTTGGTGCCGCGGGTGATCAGGGTCGGTGCGCCAAAGACGTTGACGTCTTTCGCCGAGAAGCTGGTGACTTTCCGGAACACGCCGCGGCGCAGGTCGCGCCCCACAGCCATCGCGGTCTTCGAGCCGAAGTAGACGCCGGCGATGGCAGTGCCGACCTGGATGAAGGCCACCAGCAGCATGATGCCGCCGGTGCGCCAGATGAAATCTGTGTCCCCGCGGGAAACGCCTTCGTCGATGATCTGGGCGTTCAGGCTGGGCAGGTACAGCGCAGCAATGGTGGAGGCGAGCTGGAAAATCACGACGGCTACGATGTACGGCATATACGGCCGGGAGTACCGCCGTATGAGAGTGAGGAGCATGCCCACTGGTCCTTAGGAAGTCAGTTCGAGTTAGTGGTGTTAAGAGATAGCAGCGGGGTATGACACCCGCAGCCTTCCAACTCTACGAGCTCCGTTGCCGGCGCGGAACATCGCCGGCCAAAGATCATCCCGTGGACTGACTTTCCCCGGGCCTCTACCCCTCGGGACGGATGTCCACGGTCCTGCGCAGCGGCTTTTCCTTGATGAACAGGACGGCGACGAGTGCCACCACTGCGATGATGGCCGAGATGAGGAAAACAAGTGCAGTGGCGTCGCCATAGGCGCCCCGCACAATGTCCGCGATGGGTGCCGGCATGTGGGTGAGGTCCATCGTGGCGCCTGCCGAGCCGCCGTCGGACTGGATTCCGGCTGCAGTCATCCCTTCCGCGGTCAGGTGCTTGACCTGGTTGGACATCACGGCGCCCAGGACGGCAACGCCGACTGCGCCACCCACCGAGCGGAAGAACGCTACGGAGGCACTGGCGGTGCCGATGTCCGAGGCCCGGACCGTGTTCTGCACGGCAAGGACCAGGTTTTGCATCAGCATGCCGAGGCCAAGGCCAAGGATGAAGATGTAGATGCCGGTGAGCCGGAAATCGGTGGTGTGGTCCAGTGTGCCGCCAAGGCCCATGCCGCCGATCAGGAGGATGGAACCAGCGATGAGGTAGCCCTTCCATTTGCCCGTGCGGGAGATCAGCAGGCCGGTGGCCACCGAGCCGATCAGGTTGCCGGCGATCATGGGCAGTGTCAGCAGACCGGCTTCGGTGGGAGTCGCCCCGCGGGCAACCTGGAAGTACTGGCCAATGAAGGTGGAGGAGCCGAACATCGCCACTCCCACCGCCATCGAGGCCACGATCGCCAGGGCTGTGGTGCGCTCGGAAATGATCTTCAGCGAGATGATGGGCTGGGCCGCCTTGGACTCAACCAGGACCAGCAATGCCAGCAGGATGATGCTTCCGCCCACCATGGCGGCCGACTGCCAGGAAATCCAGTCGTAGTATTCGGGGTTGCCGGCAAAGGAGACCCAGATCAGCAGCAGGCTGACCCCTGAGGTGAGCAGGATGGATCCGAGCCAGTCGATCTTCGCCGGGCGCCGGACGTGCTTGATCTTCAGGGTGAACTGCAGCAGGATCATGGCGACGATCGCCAGCGGGACGCAGACAAAGAAGGTCCAGCGCCAGCCCAGCGGGCTGTCCACAATGAATCCGCCCAGCAGCGGGCCGCCGGCAGTGGCCACAGCCATGACAGCGCCCATGTAGCCGGAGTACTTGCCGCGGTTGCGTGGAGCAATCATGGTTCCGATGATTGCCTGGGCCAGTGCCGTCAGACCGCCCATGGCTATACCCTGGATCACCCTCGCGGTGAGCAGCAGCGGCATGGTGTGTGACAACCCTGCCATCACCGAGCCGGCCACGAAGATGACGATGCTGAGCTGGACCAGGAGTTTCTTGTCGAACAAATCGGCCAGCTTGCCCCAGATCGGGGTACTGGCCGCGTTCGCCAGGAGGGCCGCGGTGATCACCCAGGCGAAGTCCATCTGGGTTCCGTGCAAATCGGACATGATGGTGGGCAGGGCGTTGGCGACAATGGTGCTGCTGAGGATGGCTGTGAAGAACGCTGCCAGCAGGCCGGTCAAGGCCTCCATGATCTGGCGGTGCGACATTTCCGGGGTAGCCTCCCGCAATGCCTCTTCAGCGGGGGCGGCAGTCTTACTTGCCATGAATGTGCTCCTAAGAGGTGGTGATGGTGGTTCCGGCCGCCTTTGCCCGGGCTGAAATTCTGAGTGACTCGGTGAGCTTGCGCAGGGTTTTGGCCGTTGCTTCGGCATCTTCCTCGCTCCACTCGCGGAGAAGGTCCTGCAGGGACGCAACGCGCTGTTCTTCGATCCGGTGGAGCTTCTCCACTCCTGCAGGACTCAACGCAACCAACTGGGCCCGGCCGTCGTCGGGGTCCTGCCTTCGCACGATGTAACCCTGCTCCTCCAGATCGGCAATATGCCTGCTGAGGACCGGCGCGCTGACACCAAGCCGTTCCGCCAAACGCGTAGCACGGGACTCCCCCTCCCCCACGAAACGTAGGACGCCCTGCAACGCGACGCCGGTTTCCTGGCCTTTGGTGCTGGCCGCGGCTATACAGCGAACAGCCCGTTGGAGGTCGAAGATCTGATAGACGAGATCCACTGCCGTACCCGACTTAACCGTCATTGCCGACACTCCTCACTTGTTTGCCTAAAGCAACTATATTCATAATTGGTTGCTTAGGGCAAGTAATGAGTTGAGTGTCACCCCTGTGGAACAAGGCGTAGACGCAAGAAGGTCCCGGTTCCATCAGGAACCGGGACCTTCTTGCAGGACGTCAGATCAGCTGTCCAGATGCGTCGGGGCAAACATCTTCAGCAGGGTTTCAACCACGACGACGTTAGGGCCGTCTGCGGCGAAGCCCGCCCTCAGCGCGTCCCCCACTTCCTCGGGCGACACGCGGCGCGCTGGGACGCCAAAAGCTTCGGCCAGCTTCACAAAGTCCGGCCGCGCGAGTTCGGTGGCCGTGGCTTTGCCGAACGCACCCACCATGTATTCGCGCAGGATGCCGTAGCCGCCGTCGTCAACAATCAGCCACGTGACCGGCACATTGTGCTGCTTGGCGGTAGCCAACTCTGAGATGGAGTACATGGCCGAGCCGTCACCGGAAACGGCAAGCACCCGGGACGGCGCGCCCACAGTTTCCAGCCCCACCGCCCCGCCGATCGCGGCGGGGAAACCGTAGCCGAGTCCGCCGGCACCCTGCGCCGAGTGGAACTGGCCGCTGCGCGCGTCCCAACAGCTCCAGGCCCAGTACGAGGAAATCGTCATGTCCCAGAAAGTCTGCATGCCGTCCGGTACGGCGTCGCGGATAGCGGCCATGAAGTTCAGTTCCTTGGCCAGGTCCTGGGATTCCAGCCGGGCCCGCACTTTAGCAAGGGATTCCTTCACCACATCCTCGGGTGAGGTGCCATGCCAGTCAGCAGACACGGCCATGCCGTGCCGGCGCACTTCAGCGAGGGCCTCGGCGAGGGCTTCATCCAATGCTGACAGCGCCTGTCCGGCGTCGGCACGGATGCCCAGGCCGGGCCGGTTCGATTCAAGGACCCGGGGTTCGGCGTCAATCTGGATGATTCTGCCGCGCGGCTCGAAGGTGAAGTAGTTGGAGGTGACCTCGCCCAGTGAGGAACCGATGACGATCAGGACGTCAGCGTCCTCCAGGAGGTCCGTCATGTAACGGTCCTCGATCCAGGACTGCAGGGATAACTCGTGGTTCCAGGGGAAGGCACCATTACCGCCCGGCGTGCAGATCACCGGAGCCCGGAGCTGCTCTGCGATTGAGAGCAGGGATTTCTCCCCTTTACCCCGACGCGCACCGCCGCCTGCGATGATGGCCGGACGTTCCGCCGTCGTCAGCCATTTCACGGCTTCCCTGACCAGCTCGATCCGCGGCGGATTGTCCGCTGCAACTGCCAGCGCATCCTCCACCGGCGGGACCATGATCGGGTCCAGCAGGACATTTTGCGGAATCTCAATCCAGACAGGTCCCTGCGGCGAAGAAATGGCTTCCGTCCAGGCATCCTGGATGGCTGACGGGATGCCTGAGGCATGCTGGATGAGGCGCTGGCTCTTGGTGACGTTTGCCGCGGACGCTTTTTGGTCATCTAGCTGGTGCAGCATTCCCTTGCGCCGGGCGCCGAGTCCGTCAAGCGGGATCTGGCTGGCCACCACCACCATGGGCACCCCGGTTGCGTAAGCTTCCTGAAGCCCGGCGAGCGATGTCAACGCGCCGGGGCCGGTGGACAAGAAAAGAACGCCCACCTCGCCCGTGGCGCGTGAGTAACCGTCCGCCGCGAAGGCACTGTTGTTCTCCACGCGGGAGGATACGAAGTGCAGATTCCCGCGGCCCATGGCGTCAAAGAGGCCCAAGGCGTGCTGGCCCGGAATGCCAAAGACAGTCTTGGCCCCGAGCGCTTCGAGGGTTTCGACGACGAGGTCTCCCCCGTTGCGGACGCCGGTTCCCTTACTGGCCGCAGGAGCGTCAGGATCGAAAGCGGTCATGGCGTACCTTAGCTCGTGAGTCCGGCTGTAGCACCGGCAGCAGTGCTGGCAAAACCTGCCGGCCTGCGGCTTTCCTGGCCGAGCACCTGGGCAGCGTAGCCGTTGGCGGCACCAAAGCTGTCCCCTTCAACGGCATTGTCGGCCATGAGGGTAATGAGCTCATAGGCCACGTGGCTGGCGGCCACACCGGTGATTTCGGCGTGGTCGTAGGCGGGGGCCACCTCGACAACGTCGGCGCCCACCAGGTTCATGCCGCGGAAGCCACGGATGATTTCGAGGAGCTCACGGCTGGTGATGCCGCCGGCCTCGGGGGTTCCGGTGCCCGGCGCGTGGGCGGGGTCAAGAACATCGATGTCCACCGAAATGTAGAGCGGCCGGTTGCCGATCCGGTCCCGGACCTTGGCCACCGTCTCCAGGACACCCTGGTAGTAGACGTCAGCGGAGGTGACGATGCCGAAGCCGAAGCGGTGGTCATCGTCGAGGTCCTTCTTGCCGTAGAGGGGGCCACGGGTACCGATGTGGCTGATCGCCTCGGTATCCAGGATGCCTTCCTCCACAGCACGGCGGAACGGCGTGCCGTGGGTGTATTCGGCGCCGAAGTAGGTGTCCCAGGTGTCCAGGTGCGCATCGAAGTGCAGCATGGCAATGGGTCCGCCAGCGCGTTCGGCGGCGGCGCGGAGAAGGGGCAGGGCGATCGTGTGGTCACCGCCGAGGGTTACCAGCTTGCTGCCGTTGGCCGTGAGATCCAGGGCGTTCTGCTGGACTGTCTCGATGGCCTCGTCAATGTTGAACGGGTTGACGGCCATGTCTCCGGCGTCGGCAACCTGGATGTTCTCGAACGGGCTGACATCCCAGGCCGGGTTGTACGGGCGCAGCAGGCGGCTTGCCTCTCGCACGTGATTGGCGCCGAAACGGGCACCCGGGCGGTAGGAAACTCCGGAATCGAAGGGGACGCCCACCACTGTGATGCCGGCTTCGGCCACCTGGTCCAGGCGCGGGAGCCGGGCGTAGGTGGCAGCCCCTGCATAGCGGGGAATACGGGCGGAATCGATGGGGCCCAGGTTGCCGTTGGCTTCAATGCGCAACTCTTCCAAGGTGTACCTTCCTTCGAGGACGATCGGCGGATGTGATTGCTATCATACACTTGGAGTTGCCTCATATGCATCATGTGTTTACGGCCGAAGTGTCCCGCTTTAGCCCCGTCGCTTCGGGCCGAACCGACGCCACCCCGCCGCTTATCACTGATAGGATTTCTGTCACTGATAAATACTTATATGAAGTGAGTGGTTGTGCTTATAGCGGGAACAGTAATCGCAGTCATCTCCGGCGTCGGCATTTTGGCCATCGGCGTGCTCTACCTGGTTATACCGCGGTCCATGGCCGCGAACTTCGGACTGCCGGTAATCCCGCACCCCGAAGCCACGGACTGGCTCCGATTGAAGGGCTTCCGTGACCTCGCGATGGGAGTCATTGCAGGCGTTGTGGTCATCGCCGCACCAGCATCAGTGCTCGGTTGGGTGCTCGCCGCAGCTGCCATCATCCCACTAGGCGATGCCGTGACAATACTTAAGGCCGGAGGATCGCGCGGCGCGGCTCTCGGCATTCATGGGTCTACGGCAGCGTCGATGCTCGTAGCCAGCGTGCTTCTCCTCACCGCATGAACGCCACCGACGCCCCGAGAAACGACGACAAACGCCAACGGCGACTATCAGCACGACGTGAACGCATCCTGGCGGTTGCACTGGAGATCGCAGAATCCGAGGGGTGGGACGCGGTAACAACGCGCCGAGTCGCCGATGACATAGATTTCAGCCAACCGGTCATCTATCAGCACTTCTCCAGTCGCGATGCGCTGATTCGCGCAATTGCAGTGAAAGGTTTCGTGAGACTTACGGAGGAGATCAATTCGGTGCGTGCTTCGCAGCCGCCATCACCCCTGGAGGAACTTTGCTGCCGCTACGTCGACTTCGGATTGACCAATCCCCGCCTTTACGAGGCAATGTTCCTCTTGCCTACCACAGCAAGGTTCGCGACTGCGGACACTCCGGCTGAGATGCGTGCGTCGTTCGACGCCTTGGTTAGCGTTGTTGGGCCAAACATCACCTCTGACGACGCAGAGTCAGCGGCGGAGTTGCTGTGGGCAGCATGTCACGGGATCGTGACCCTTCGGATAGCCGAAAGGATACCCGGCACCAGGATAGACCAACATATTGCCCGCATCGTAAGCATCTCGATGCAGCCCTCGTAGCTTCATGCGGGCGGCTTCGCACCGTCGCGCGGGATTACGGCTTGTGTATATCCGAATATGGATACCGCGTTATCAGTAGTCCTCTCTGTGGCTCAGTGAGCCAGTTCTAAGGCTGCCAAGCCGTTTTGGTTTTCGTACGTACCGGTTCCAGCCAACGGCAGTAGGTACCAAACGGTCGTGGAGCGAGGTTCCTTGTTCCACAGGGGAACGCCTCGCCGTGTAGCCTCTTTCCACGTCCGACTTCGGCCATGACGGCATGGCTGATGGATTCGGACCAAGCCGCGTCCTTTTCTTGCCGGCCTGGTAGTCAGCCTCGGCCCGTTGCCTGTCTGCTGGGCGCATAGAACCTGACCCGCTTGCTGGCCCCGGTCCCCCGGGAGCCGCGGGCGGAACCCGCGGAATGTGTCTACACCCGTGGTGATGGTCCTGATGGGCTGGGTCGTCCATGGTGAGTGGCAAGGAAGTGGAGCCGACAGATCTCCATGGAGACAGAATCCGGAACAGCCTTGGACTGCCACGCAGCGGGTAGGTCAGGAACCTCTTGCCTGCCACTTGCCCTATTCTCCTCGGCGGGCAGCGGGAGGCAAACGCCTGGGGACGCAGCGAGTTACCGGCTGGCCGCGGGTACCAGGACCCAGAGAACTTCAACAGGCTCATCGGTGGGATTTACCCAGGTGTGCGGCTCGCGGCCGGGGAAGGTGACGGTATCGCCCGCTTCCAGCTCGTATGTCTCGTTGGAGAGGATCAACTGGATGGATCCTTTGATGACGTGCAGGACGTCAACGTCGCAATCCACCGCGTAGAGTTCGGACTCACCCCGGCCCCGGGGAGCGATCACAGACTGGATGATCTGAACCCGGCGCTCGGACCGGGCAGTGAGCAGGCGCTCAGTAATGCCCTCTCCGCCCAGGGAGATGCGCGGTCCGGAGTCGCGCTTGGTGAGATGGGTTTCCGGTGCGGCGAACAACTCGCCGATCGAAATGGAGAGCACCTGGCAGAGGGTCACCAGCGACGCTACCGACGGCGAAGTAAGGTCGCGCTCAACCCGGCTCAGGAACCCCTTGGTCAGGCCCGTGGCGTCGGCAACCTGCTCGATGGTAAGCCGCTGCGACTGCCGGGCAGCACGGATCCGGGAGCCAATAGCCACGGGGACGTTACTGGGCTCAACGGGTAGTGCCTTCATCATCAAACCTTTCACGGCCAGACGCCTGGCCCCATCACTGGAGTAATCCTAACGGGCCACCCCTTTTGTGACGCCGACCACGCGAGGGAGTCGGAGGCAAGCCCGTCAACCCACGTCACACCTTGACTGTTACTCCAGTCACAATCTAACCTATGGGCAACAATAGTTGCGTATTTGAAACATGAGAGCAGACGCGCGACGCGACGTGTCGGCGTCCCCAGCACTGCACCTTCCCGGGCACTGCGGCTACCCCGGCCGTTCCGCCACCCAGATCCAGGAGCCCCAAACATGGATGCAAGTTTTATCAACATCGCCATCGTGGTGGTGTACCTGATAGCCATGCTGGCCTTTGGCTGGTGGGGCAAGTCCCGTACCAAGAACAACAGCGACTTCCTGGTGGCCGGCCGCCGCCTGGGCCCTTTCCTCTATACCGGCACCATGGCCGCCGTGGTCCTCGGCGGAGCCTCAACTGTCGGCGGCGTGGGGCTTGGCTACAAGTTTGGGATCTCCGGCATGTGGCTGGTGGTGGCCATCGGCGCCGGCGTCCTGCTGCTGAGCCTGCTCTTCGCCGGAACCATCCAGAAGCTCAAAATTTACACGGTTTCGCAGATGCTCACCCTGCGCTACGGCAGCAAGGCCACACAGACATCCGGCATCGTGATGCTGGCCTACACCCTGATGCTTTGCGCCACATCCACCGGCGCCTACGCCACCATCTTCGTGGTCCTGTTCGGCTGGGACCGTGCCCTGGCCATCGGCATCGGCGGGGCCATTGTGCTGGTCTACTCCACGATCGGCGGAATGTGGTCCATTACGCTTGCGGACCAGGTTCAGTTCGTCATCAAGACCGTCGGCATCTTCGCCTTGATGCTGCCGTTCACCCTGAACGCTGCCGGCGGCCTGGACGGCATCCGCAGCCGTGTTGACGCAAGCTTCTTCCAGATCGACGGCATCGGGCTCCAGACGATCATCACGTACTTCGTGGTCTATACCCTGGGCCTGCTGATCGGCCAGGACATCTGGCAGCGCGTTTTCACCGCCAGGACTCCAACCGTAGCCCGCTGGGGTGGCGCGACTGCCGGTGTTTACTGCATCCTTTACGGCGTGGCCGGCGCCCTGATCGGCATGGCGGCAAGCGTTGCCCTCGCGGACATGGAAATCGAAGCCAAGGACGATGTCTACGCTGTTGTGGCGCAGAACCTCCTCCCCGTCGGCATCGGCGGGCTGGTCCTGGCTGCCGCCGTGGCCGCCATGATGTCCACCGCTTCCGGCGCGCTCATCGCCGCCGCGACCGTTGCACGGGCCGACGTCATGCCGTTCGTTGCCGGCTGGTTTGGCAAGACCGTCAACACCGAGGACACCGATAACCCGGAGCACGACGTCAGGGCCAACCGCATGTGGGTACTGGCCTTGGGCGTTGTGGCCATCCTGCTCGCCATTATGACCAAGGACGTGGTGGCCGCCCTCACCATCGCGTACGACATCCTGGTAGGCGGTCTGCTGGTGGCCATCCTGGGCGGTTTGGTCTGGAAGCGCGGCACCGGAATCGCCGCCGCCGCCTCGATGGCCGTTGGAACCGTAATGACGCTGGGCACCATGATTGTTTTGGAGATCAATGCGGAGGCACCGCTGGACGGCGTCTACGCTAATGAGCCCATCTACTTCGGCCTCATCGCATCAGCTGCGGTCTACATTGTGGTGTCGCTCTTGAGCAAGCCCACCGATCCGGCCGTGATGAGCGCGTGGAACAGCCGGGTAGCCGGCACCGCAGACAAAGAACCGCTTCGGGACGAGCCAGCGCCAGCCAGCACCGTCTAGCGTTCGGGCTCACCCTCCATCACTCGAATCACCAGATGCCCGACGGCGGCGCTCCCCACTGCGGGGGCGCCGCCGTCGGACATTAAGCCGTCGGACGTTAAGTAACGTTCGGGCTCCTCAGTCCCGGATCCTTCGGTGATCACTCAGTCCCGCGGAACTCATCCGAGTCATGGGGAACGGGCCGGTCCTCGTCCGGGAGCACCGGCGGGGTGTGGATCACCACGTTGTCTTCGGCGTCAATAGCGTCACCTTCGCCGTCCCAGTCCTCGTCCACGGGAGTGTCCTCGGCATAGTCAAACGCGGGATCGTATTCGAGGGTGTCCGGTACCGGGAGATCGTTGGGATCTTCTGTGCTGGCCATCTCTGTAAACCTCCTCACTATTGCGCTGGATGGAACTGTTCTTTCATGACAACACCGGAGCTCCGGCCGGTCAAGGAAGTGCCGTTGATCCGCCCGCTTATTGAGGTGTGCCGAAACAATCCGCTAAGGAATACCAGCCAAAAATCCGCGGAAATGAGGGGTAGGCTGGGTCGGGCAATGGGGCCGCACCACGTCCTATTCCAGACCAGGAGTTTCTGTGTCAGAGCACAATCAGCACACCGGGCAGAGCGCTACCAACAGCACTCAAGGCTCACCCCCACCCAGTGCAGCGGATTACCGCCGCTGGCGGCAGTACCTCGCGGACGAACGCGCGGAGGCGGCCGTCTACCGGGATCTGGCGCAGAACCGCAGCGGCGAGGAACGTGAAATCCTTTTGGCCCTGGCAGAGGCGGAAGGACGCCACGAGGCCCATTGGCTTCAACTCCTCGGCAAGCACGCCGGCAAACCGCGGCCGGCGTCCATGCGCAGCCAGTTCCTAGGGTTCCTCGCCCGGCATTTCGGTTCAGTTTTTGTCCTTGCCCTGGCGCAGCGGGCCGAGGGCCGCTCCCCCTACGCCAAGGACCCCAACGCCACCCCCGCTATGGTCGCGGACGAGCAGATCCATGAAGAAGTGGTGCGTGGTCTGGCCACCCGCGGTCGCAACCGGCTCGCCGGGACATTCCGCGCTGCAGTGTTTGGCGCCAATGACGGCCTGGTCAGCAACCTCGCGCTCGTAATGGGCATGGCCGCCTCCGGAGTGGCCAGCAGCGTAGTGCTGCTGAGCGGCATAGCAGGCTTGCTGGCCGGAGCCCTGTCGATGGGCGCCGGCGAATTCGTTTCCGTCCGTTCACAGCGTGAACTCCTCGCAGCCACCCGCCCTACCCAGGTGACACTGGCCGCCGCCCCCCAGTTGGACCTTGAGCACAACGAGTTGCTGCTGGTTTACCTGGCCCGAGGCATGTCCCACGAAGCCGCCAGGCACCGCGTTGCCGAACGCATGGGCCTGCTTTCCTGCGACTGCGATCCCAGCCTCTCCCTCCAGCCGGAACTTCCTGACGCCGAGGACCAGCACGAGGCAGTGGGCACCGCGTGGGGTGCGGCTTTTTCCAGCTTCGGGTTCTTCGCGTCCGGCGCCATCGTGCCCATCCTGCCGTTCCTGTTCGGACTGACCGGGGTCACGGCACTTATCGTTGCGGGCGTCCTGGTGGGTTTGGCCCTGCTCCTGACCGGCGCTGTGGTTGGCTTGCTATCCGGCACCTCTCCCCTGACTCGCGGACTGCGGCAGCTGGGAATCGGGCTTGGCGCCGCACTGGTCAGCTACCTGCTGGGCCTGGTCTTCGGCACCGTAGTGGCCTAGCCGGCGGCAGCCGGAACCTCAGTGGCAGGTTCCGCGGCCAGCACAGCCGGGGACCCGCCGTCGGACATTCCATCAGCACCCGCCCCACCTCTTGCCGCCTTGGCCGCCGCGATGACCATGAGGCCAAGACCCAGCAAGGTCAGTCCCGCTCCTGCCCAGATGGGAGAGGTGTACCCCAGGCCGGCGCTGATAGTTACGCCGCCCAGCCAGGCCCCCAGAGCATTGCCCACGTTGAAGGCGCCGATATTGGCGCCGGAAGCCAGCGACGGAGCGCTGTACGCATACTTCATGACCCGCATCTGCAGCCCGGGCACCGTGGCGAAGCCGAAGCCGCCCATCAGCAGCAGTGACGCAACAGTGAGCACCTGATTGCCGGCGGTCAGCGCAAACAGGACCAGGACCAGAACCAGGACGGCCAGCACCACCAGGAGCGTACGGTCCACGTTCTTGTCAGCAGCCCTGCCGCCCAGAGTGTTTCCCGCAAACAACCCCACACCGAAGACGATCAGCAGCCAGGGGACCGTGGTGGCCGCGAAGCCGGATACGTCAGTGAGGGTAAACGCGATGTAGGTGAAGGCACCGAACATGCCTCCGTAGCCCAGGACGGTGACCGCGATGGATAGCCAAACCTGGGCGGATCGGAAGGCACGCAACTCCCCGCGGAGACCACCGGCCGGCTCGTCACCGCGGCCAGCGCCGGGAACCAGAGCCAGGATTCCGACCAGGGCAACAACGCCGATCACCGTGATCGCCCAGAACGTAGCCCGCCAACCTGCTGCCTGGCCCAACAGGGTGCCGAACGGTACGCCCAGGACGTTGGCTGCGGTCAGGCCGGTGAACATGATGGCAATGGCGGCTGCCTTCCGGGCGGGAGCCACCATCCCGGCCGCAACCACGGCCCCTATGCCGAAGAATGCCCCATGGGACAAGGCGGCAACAATTCTGCCGGCCATCATCACCCAGTAGTCGGCGGAAACAGCGGAGATGAGATTCCCGGCAATGAACAGCACCATCAGCACCGCCAGGACCGGCTTTCGATCGAAACGGGACACCGCAGCGGTGAGTGCCAGGGCGCCCACAACCACCGCCAGGGCGTAGCCGGAGATGAACCAGCCAGCGGCCGCTTCACTGACGGCGAAATCAGCGGCAACTTCCGGCAACAGGCCCATAATGACGAACTCGGTCAGTCCAATACCAAAGCCGCCGAGGGCCAGCGCGATCAAGCCAACAGGCATGGGAATGCTCCTTGAAGATTATGCGGAACTGGAACGCCCGCATAGACTATTAGTTGCAGACGCGGTATTTATCTTTGCATGAGCAACTAAATAGCGCAAGCTCTTATGGCGCGCATGCAACTAAGTGCAGCCGGTACGCCGCACAATCAATGCGAAGAGAGGCATCACACCATGGGCATCAAGGACGACGCCGTCGAAGTCCGCGCGCAGGGCTGGCGCACACTGGCCGCATTACATGGTCTGATCGAGGGCGAACTCGAACGCGCGCTGCAGGCGGAGTCCCAGCTGTCAATGGTTGAGTACACAGTGCTGGACGCACTGAGCCGCCAGGATGGCTGGCACATGCGCATGCAGCAACTGGCCCGCGCCACCGCACTGAGCCCCAGTGCCACCACACGTCTGGTGAACCGCCTCGAGGACCGCGGCCTGCTTACCAGGATCCTCTGCGCGGACGATCGTCGGGGAATCTACACTGAACTCACGCCTGCCGGCAGCGAACTGCTGGACGCCGCCCGGCCCGCCCACGACGCCACACTTGAGCGCGCGCTGGACGAGGCCGGGCAGGTTCCGGAGCTTGCCGGGCTGGTGCGCGCACTCCCCCGCCTGCACGCAGGAGTTTAGCGCGCAAGCCAGTACTTACCCCGCCAGCAACCTCGCATCAGCAGCAATCAGCGCAGCGAGTCCGGCGGGCAGCCCGGAGCCGGACGAACGCTCGGCCTCGGCGGCAAGATCAGCCCAGGCGGCCTTGTCGATGGCCTTAATGAGCTTGTCCCGGACCTTGGAATCCACGCCTTCAGACACGGACAGCAGGTACAGGCCGGCTACGGACGGAGCTACAGTGAAAGTGATGCCAGCGGTCGCTTCGCCGCCGGGGCCAGCAGCCATTGCCGTCAGCGTGTGAGTGCCCGGAGCCAGCGAGTTGGTTGAGATGGCGACGCCTTCTTCTACAGGCTTTCCGTCCAGGGTCAGCTCCACACTTTCGGCGTGGGAACTTACGACGGCGGGAACTACTGAGGTGCCGCGGCCGTACGTTGCGCCGTCGGCACCTGCCGGGAAGCTGACCGTGGCTTTAGGTGCAGGCGGCGCCGGGGCTGCAGTGGCACTCTGGTAACCCACCAGGGCGCCGGCCCGGTTGGTGATGATGCCGTCCACGCCTGCCTCGGTCATGACTTTCCACTGCTCCGCGGAGTCAACGGTGTAGGGCATCACTGCGACGCCGGCGTCGTGCAGTTCCTTGATAGCGTCCGGGCGGGCGGCGAGCGCCGACCAGCTTGGGTTATAAGTGACCACGCCGTACTGTTTAGCGGCCGCGACGACATCGGCATCCAGGGTGCCCCGCAGCAGGCCAAGACGCAGCGTGGGGGCGTATTCCCTGGAGTACTGCAGGACGTTGGTGTCAAAGCTTTGCAGGATGGTTTGGTTCTCCAGGCCGCGTTCACGCACCATATCAATGATCCGCTGGACTTCCTCGCGGGTTTCGGGACCCTTGACCTCCAGCAGGATGCCACTGCCCTCCGTGTCGCTCTGATCCAGGAACTCGGCAAGCGTGGGGACTTTGGCGCCGGCATAGGCTGGAGAGAACCACGAACCGGCTTCAAGGCCTGCGATGTAGCCGGCTGTCAGGTTGGCAACACTTCCGGTTCCGGCCGTGGTGCGGTCCACAGAGCCGTCGTGGATGACCACGGGAACGCCGTCAGCGGAGGTGTTGACATCCATTTCCACCCAGTCCGCCCCTGCACGGCCGCCGGACAGCAGGGCCTGCAGGGTGTTTTCCGGAATGACCGAGGACAGGCCGCGGTGGGCAATGACGGCAGGCCGGCCGCCTTCTCCCACCAGCAGCGATTCGGTGTCCGGCAACTGTGTCACCGTGATGTCATCATAGGAAACGGTGGCGCCGTTGTTCACGAAGCCCAGGACCCCTGTATCGGTGCGGATCAAGCGGTTTGTCTCCATCAGCTTCTGGCCATTGAAGAACCAGGCAGCCTTACGGCCCCGGACCTCAACAGCCACCTTCACGTCGGTGCCGGTACCGGCAGCGGTGGGGGCCGCCGTCGTATCCGTGACATTCCAACTGTTGGCAGCGGTGCGTTCGGCGAATTCCAGCCCATTGCCGGCTGTGGAACCGGACCGCATGGTGGCAATCCAGTACGGCACGGCGCCGTTGGGCTGGATGTCCAGGCCGAGGGCGGACCAACGGCCGGCGTTAAGCACATTCTCAAAGCGGACGGTGGCTTCGAAGCGGTAGCTGCGAAGATGCGGCCCGAACGTAATCCGCGACAGCTGCGAGGTAGTGGCGCTGGTGCCGTAGAGGCGGCCGTTCTCCACCTTCCAGGCACCCTCGACGGCGTTAAAGCCTTCCGGCATGCCGGCGCCGGAGAAATCCTGGCTGTACACAACGGTGGGCTCAGCGACCGGAGCCGGGGCGGTGATTGCCGGCTGCAGCGGTGCGGCAGTGGCGGCGGGCAGTGGGACGAGCGCGACGGCGGCGAGCACGGTGAGTGCAGCGGCGGCCGTTCGCCGGAGGGTTGGGGTAGTCACACTGCCGACCGTAGGCCGCCTCGGTTCCGTGCAGGTGTGGGGCCGGTTCCACCCATTCGTACGGTGTGTGAACGGACGGTTAAAACCCTTGCGCACCCCGAGGCCCGCGTTCTATTCTTATTCAACCAAGTAGTTGATCAACCAAATGATTGAGTACTTGGCCGGATTGGGAGGAGGTAGAACATGGAAACGGACAATGACGGCCTGCTGGACGCCGCGTTCATGGCGTTGGCGGATCCAGTGCGCAGAAGCATCATTGCCCGGCTCAGCCATGGTTCCGCCACCGTCAACGACCTCGCCGAACCCTTTGCAATCAGCAAGCAGGCGGTGTCGAAACATATCCAGGTGCTTGAGCAGGCCCAGCTGGTTACCCGGTCCCGGGATGCCCAACGCAGGCCCGTGCACCTGAATCCCGAACGGCTCGAGGCACTCACCGCCTGGATCGGCCAGTACCGGCTGGTCCGGGAAGAGCAATTCCGAAACCTCGACGCCGTCCTACGTTCCAGCGCCGCATCCCGCGGCCGGCAAAGCTAAGGATCAATCATGACCAACGCATTGAAACTCACCGTTCCCGAAGGCGAGCCCTTCATTGACACCGAGCGCGAGTTCGACTTCCCGGTGGAAGACGTGTTCCGCGCCCACAAGGACCCAGCCCTGATCACCCAATGGCTTGGGCCGCGTGGACTGAAGATGGAGGTGGACCACTACGACTTCCGTACGGGCGGCAGCTACAGCTACGTCCACACGGGACCGGACGGCGTGGCCTACAGGTTCAACGGTATTTTCCACACTGTCCGGGAGAACGAGTTCGCCATCCAGACGTTCGAATTCGGAGGCTACCCGGATGTTGTCAGCCTGGAATTTATGACATTCGAGGACCTGGGCAATGGCCGGTGCCGGCTGCGCGGCCACTCCGTCTATCCCAGCCAGGAAGCCCGCGACGGCATGGCCCAGTCCGGTATGGAAAGCGGCATGACTGAAGGTTACGAACGCCTGGACGAACTGCTCAGCGCCGCCAAGGTCTAGCTGACGCCAACGATACAAACGACGACGGCCGGTTACCTTCCTGGGGAAGGTAACCGGCCGTCGGTGGTCGAGCCTGTCGAGACCCAGGGTTTCGGCAAGCTCAACCACCGGAGGTCGAGCCTGTCGAGACCTAGGGTTTCGACAGGCTCAACCACCGGAGAGAACTAGAGGGCTGCGTAAACTTCGCGCAGCAGCGTAGCGGTCTCGGACGGCGTCTTGCCGACCTTTACGCCGGCGGCCTCGAGGGCTTCCTTCTTGGCCTGGGCGGTACCGGCGGAACCGGAGACGATGGCGCCTGCGTGGCCCATGGTCTTGCCTTCCGGAGCGGTGAAACCGGCCACATAGCCGACAACCGGCTTGGTGACGTTGGCCTTGATGAAGTCGGCTGCGCGCTCTTCAGCGTCGCCGCCGATTTCGCCGATCATCACGATGGCCTTGGTCTCCGGGTCCGCCTCAAACGCGGCCAGGGCGTCGATGTGCGTGGTGCCGATGACGGGGTCGCCGCCGATGCCGATGGCGGTGGAGAAGCCAAGGTCACGCAGTTCGTACATCATCTGGTAGGTCAGGGTGCCTGACTTGGAGACGAGGCCGATGGGGCCCTTGCCGGTGATGTTGGCGGGCGTGATGCCTACCAGGGCTTCGCCGGGGGTGATGATGCCGGGGCAGTTCGGTCCGATGATCCGGGTGATCTGGTTGCCGTCGGCGTCAACCTTGGACTGGGCCAGTGCCCAGAACTCGGCCGAATCCTGGACAGGCACGCCTTCGGTGATGACGACTACGAGGCCGATTTCGGCTTCGATGGCTTCAACAACGGCGTCCTTAGTGAATGCCGGGGGGACGAAGACGATGGAGACGTCTGCGCCGGTTTCGGCGATGGCTTCCTTGACGGTGCCGAAGACGTGAATGTCGTTGTCACCGTGGACCACAGTGGTGCCGGCCTTGCGTGCGTTCACGCCGCCGACGATGTTGGTGCCGGCCTTGAGCATCAGGGCGGTGTGCTTGGTGCCTTCGCCGCCGGTGATGCCCTGGACGATGACCTTGGAGTCTTTGTTCAGATAAATAGACATGTGTTCTTTCCTAGATCTCGACAGGCTCGATCAGCGGGCTGCGTTGGCGAGCTCGGCGGCCTTGTCGGCGCCCTCGTCCATGGTGGCGGCCAGGGTAACCAGCGGGTGGTTTGCCTCGGCAAGGATGCGGCGGCCTTCCTCAACATTGTTGCCGTCGAGGCGGACGACCAGGGGCTTGTTGGCTGAGGAACCGAGCTCGGCGAGTGCGCCGACGATGCCCTTGGCAACGGCGTCACATGCGGTGATGCCACCGAAGACGTTCACGAACACAGACTTGACCTGCTCGTCGCCCAGGATGACGTCGAGGCCGGCAGCCATGACCTCAGCGGAGGCTCCACCGCCGATGTCCAGGAAGTTGGCGGGCTTGACGTTGCCGTGGTTTTCACCGGCATAGGCAACAACGTCCAGCGTGGACATCACCAGGCCTGCACCGTTGCCGATGATGCCTACGGAGCCGTCGAGCTTGACGTAGTTGAGGTCCTGCGCCTTTGCCTTGGCTTCGAGGGGATCAGCAGCATCCTTGTCCTCGAGCTTGGCGTGGTGCGGGTGGCGGAAATCGGCGTTCTCGTCGAGGGAGACCTTGCCGTCCAGGGCGACGATGTCACCGGCGCCGGTCTTCACCAGCGGGTTGACCTCCACCAAGGTGGCGTCTTCCTTCTTGAAGACGTCCCAGAGCTTGAGGATAACGGCGGCGACCTTGCCGCGCAGTTCCTCGGAGAAGCCTGCAGCAGCGACGATCTCGTCTGCCTTGGCCTGGTCAATTCCAACGGCGGGATCAATGGCGACCTTGGCCAGCGCATCCGGACGTTCGACGGCGAGCTGTTCGATTTCCATGCCGCCTTCTACCGAGCACATGGCCAGGTAGTTGCGGTTGGCCCGGTCCAGCAGGACGGAGAAGTAGTATTCCTCGGCAATATCCGCGCCCTGGGCAATCATCACCTTGTTAACGGTGTGGCCCTTGATGTCCATGCCCAGGATGTTGGTTGCGTGCTCCAGTGCTTCGTCCGCAGACTTGGCCACCTTTACGCCGCCGGCCTTACCGCGGCCGCCAACCTTAACCTGTGCCTTGACGACGGTAACGCCGCCAATCTTCTCGGCAGCTGCTTTTGCTTCTTCAGGGGTGTACGCCACGATGCCGGCAAGCACGGGTACACCGTGCGCCTCGAACATATCGCGCGCCTGGTATTCAAACAGGTCCACGGTTTAGTGTCCTTCTACGTCGAAGTAGTTTCTGTACAGTCGGGCACCATCGAAGACGATGACCGGGCTGCGGAATTGCATGTACCGGAGGCTGTTGAAAACGAGCCGCGCGGCGTAATGCTCCACTGGGAACTCTAGTCCTTCGCGGACACCCGCCGGACCTAGACTACCCGTTCTGTGAGTAACGACACTATTCTATGAAGCGTAGAAAAACCGCGTAATTACGGGGTTTTTGGGCTGGTTTCGGCGGTACCAGCGGCCGTTTCGATGCCCTTTTCAGGGGCAGAAACAAGTTCATACTTGCCCTTTGACACGAAGAATCCGACCCCCGCTGAGACGTTCCCGCAGGCCACCCCGCCGTTGTACGCCGAGCATCGCAGTCCATTGCGTTCCAGGTTCTGCCCGTCCGGCAGCACGGGAAGCCCCGAAACAGGACCACTGGCGTTGCCGTTGGCCCCGTATTCCGCTTCCATCTGCGTAACTCCGGAGCGGCATTCGCCATACCGCGCATTGTCCGGCGTGGCGATGGCCGTGCCACCAAGGAAGCCCAGATTGGTGCCGGCACAGTCGCTGGAGATGTCCGCAGGCTCCGGCTTGGGGTACTCCGCCAGCTCGCAATGTGCCACGGGAACAATGGCCAGTTTGTTGTTGGCGGCGTCACTGTAATTGTTTGGCTCGTACGGGAGGTTGACGTGTTCGCCCCGGGCCGACGTCAGCGAACACACAATGTTGCGGTCCTCCGTCACAAAGCTCAGGACGTCCTGGCCTGCTGAGTATGGAGCCGGATCCGCCAGCGGCGCCTGTGCCAGCTGTTCAATGGCGGGCAAGGGTGCAGGCGCCACGTAGTTGGGGTCTTCCTGGCTGAAGCTGCAGGACGTGATGGCAAGCAGCAGCAGAGCCGCAAGCATCCCCCGGAGAACACGCCGCACAGGCTATGCCTCCACCTTGGTCAGCGGTGCATAACGAAGCAGGAGCCGTTTCTCCCCCACGCTGAACTTCACCTTGGCCACCGTTTTATCTCCGGCGCCTTCCAGTGCGAGTACCGTGCCGTTGCCGAAACTGCTGTGGTTGACCCTGTCCCCCACACTGACGGCAATGACTTCCTTCTGCGGCTGCACGCGGTTCTTGGCGATGATCGCCGGAACGTCTGCATTGAAACCTGCGTGCGAGTCCGCCGCTGCACCGCGTGCGGCACCCGCTCCCCAGAAGGAGCCGCTGTAACGGTCGGACCCGACGCCAGCTCCGCTGCCCCACCCGGCAGCGTTCCGGCTGGTACCCTCGCGCTTCCACTCCACCAGGTCGCTGGGGATCTCCTCGATGAACTGGCTGGCGGGGTTGTACTGGCTCTGGCCCCACAGGCTGCGGACCTCCGAGCGGGTGATGTACAGGCGCTTGCGGGCCCGGGTAAGGCCCACGTAGGCCAGGCGGCGTTCTTCCGCCAGTTCCTTGGGATCGGTGGCCGAGCGCGAGTGCGGGAAGATGCCGTGTTCCATGCCGGTCAGGAACACCACCGGGAACTCCAGTCCCTTGGCGGTGTGCAGCGTCATCAGCGTGACCACCCCCAGCCGGCGGGCTTCTGCCACGGCTGCCGCGGCCTGAGCCTCGGTGGCCCCGGGGGCATCCGGAATTTGATCGGCATCCGCCACCAGGGATACCTGCTCCAGGAAGGCTTCCAGCGAGCCCTCCGGGTTTTCCTGTTCGTACTCGCGGACCACAGCCACGAGTTCAGCCAGGTTTTCCACGCGGGATTCATCTTGGGGGTCCGTGCTGGCGCGCAGCCCGGCGAGGTAGCCGGTCTGCTCCAGAACGGCTTCCAACGCTGCCGACGCACCCGAGCCGGCGGCGACTACAGCGAGATCGTCCAGCAGCTTCACAAACCCCTGCACAGCGTTGACGGAACGCGTTGCCATGCCGGGCGCCTGGTCCGCACGCCGGGCCGCGGCCATAAAGGAGATTCGCTCGCGTTCTGCCAACGCGGCAACCGCCCCCTCCGCGCGGTCACCGATGCCGCGCTTGGGTTCGTTAAGCACCCGGCGAAGGTTGACGTCGTCGTCCGGATTGACCAGTACACGCAGGTAGGCGAGGGCGTCCTTGATTTCCTTGCGCTCGTAGAAACGGGTGCCGCCCACCACCTTGTAGGGCAAGCCCACGCGCACCAGGACGTCTTCAATGGACCGCGACTGCGCGTTGGTCCGGTAGAAAATAGCGACATCGCCCGGACGCAGGCCGTCCTCGTCCTGCAGCCTGTCGATTTCCTTGGCGATGAACCGGGCTTCCTCGTGTTCGTTCTCTCCCACATAGCCAACGATTTTGTGGCCGTCCCCCTCCGCGGTCCACAGCCGCTTCTCCGGCCGGTTGGGGTTGCGTGAGATCACCGAGTTGGCGGCGCTGAGGATGTTCTGGGTGGACCGGTAATTTTGCTCCAGCTTGATGGTGCGTGCGTTGGGATAGTCCCTGGAGAATTCCACAATGTTCCGGATGTCCGCGCCCCGGAAGGCGTAAATGGATTGATCGGAATCGCCGACGACGGTCAGCTCGCTCGCCTGCTCCCCCTCGCCCACGATTTCCCGCACCAGGGCGTACTGCGCGTGGTTGGTGTCCTGGTATTCA
This sequence comes from Pseudarthrobacter sp. TRD_SC_9, assembly GCF_055361265.1. Taxonomy (NCBI): domain Bacteria; kingdom Bacillati; phylum Actinomycetota; class Actinomycetes; order Micrococcales; family Micrococcaceae; genus Pseudarthrobacter; species Pseudarthrobacter sp. TRD_SC_9. The sequence goes on along the minus strand of NZ_CM143956.1, from coordinate 1,028,577 downwards.
TCCACCAGGACGTGCCGGAAGCGGCGGCGGTAGGATTCCGCGAGCGCCGGGAAGGCCCGGAACATGTAGACGGTCTGGGCGATGAGGTCATCAAAGTCCATGGCATTGGCCTGCCGCAGCCGCTGCGTATACCCCTTGAAGACCTCTGCCACGGCCGACTCGAAGGGATCGCTGTGGTTGGCCGAGGACGAGTAGGAATCGTCGTCAATAAGTTCGTTCTTGAGCGCGGAGATCTTGTGCTGGATGGCCTTGGGCGCGAACCGCTTTGGATCCAGTTCCAGGTTCTTGGCCACGAGCGTAATCAGCCGCAGCGAATCCGCGGAATCGTAGATGGAGAAGTTGGACTTCAGGCCGACGTTCGCTGCCTCTCGGCGCAGGATCCGAACGCAAGACGAGTGGAACGTGGAAATCCACATGGCCTTGGCACGCGGCCCCACCAGCGCTTCGATACGTTCACGCATCTCAGCTGCTGCCTTGTTGGTGAACGTGATGGCCAGGATCTCGCCGTGGTGGGCCCGCTTAGTAGCGATCAGGTAACCGATCCGGTTACTCAGCACACGGGTTTTTCCCGAGCCGGCGCCGGCCACAATAAGCAACGGCCCGCTGGAGTGCTTGACTGCCTCCTCCTGCTGCGGGTTCAGTCCCTCAAGAAGCCGGGCGGCATCGAGGGCGGGAGCGCTGTGGCGGGCAGAACCTGCACTGTCACCGGGACCGGCGGCTTCAGGGCCCGCACCGGCTGCGCCGCCGGAACCAAAACCAACCCCGTCTCCGGCACTGAAAGCACGGGTTTGGGTGCGCGCGGCAGCGGCGGGTGCGGCTTTGAAGGGGCCGTCGGAGTAAGGGTCAAACAACATATCCATGGTGTAGACAAGTCTAGGCGCTGGGGCAGACAGCGGGTGTTCCTAGCCCACCCGCCCGGTCTCGAGGGCTGCGCGCAACTGGCGTACCGCCGTCGGGCTTCCTGCCATGAACCACTCCAGCCCGTTGATCGAGACGGTGTCCGTAGCACCGCCGGCGGCTTCTACGACTGCTTTTCCGGGCAGCCAGTCCCACTCCGGGCAGCTGTGCTGGAACCAGCAGCCCAGTTCGCCGTCGGCTACCCGGCCGAGGTCGCAGGACCCGGAGCCCAGCATGCGAAGGGCTGCGGCGGACGTTGCCGCGGCGTGCCACGGCATGGCGCACATCGGATCGGCGAGCCAGCCCGGATGGATGTAGGTGGCCGCGCCGATTTCAGCAAGCGGGCGGTCGCCGCGGAGCCCGTCGGCATCGAAGGTGCCAAGTAAAGCATCGTTAAGCGTGGCCGGCCGGCCTTTGCCGCCCAGCCACAGCTTGTCCTCCTCCGGCTGGAAGATGGCGCCCAGCAGCACGCCATTGCTGTCCTTCAGGGCCAGCGCCGAACACCAGTAGCTGGAGCCGTGCAGGAAGTTGTAGGTGCCGTCCACCGGGTCGATCACCCAGGTCCGGCCGCTGCTGCCGGCGAAGGCAGCGCCCTCCTCCCCCACAACTCCGTCCTCAGGCCGGCAGCGGCGAAGCTGTTCCAGGACGTATGCTTCAGCGGCGTGATCGGCGGCGGTAACGACGTCGGATATTGAGGTTTTGCGCTCCCCTTGCAGCCCTGCCATCCGCATCAGCAGGGCAAGCTGGCCCGCTTCCCGCACCAGCGCGGAAGCGAGTTGGAAGTCGTCGAGGGCGGGATCAAGGTCAAGGGTGCTGTGCCTGCCTGTGGTCATGCAGACAGTCTAGGCGGGACAATAATGGAAGTTATGGCCAAGACCCCAGCGCAGCGGATGAAGAAGCACGGCACCAAGGCTGTGGTACCGCAGCACCATCTGCCGCCGGTGATTAATCCCACCACGTCCAGGACCCCGCAGAAGGCGGGCAGCAACGCCAACCTGATTCTGATCGCCGGTGTGGTGGCCAGCCTTTTCCTGTTCTGGTACCTCCACCTGCTCACCCTGAACCAGCTCTCCCAGATTTCCGATGGCCTGGCCATGCCTGATTCGCTGCTGGGCGGTTTCGATGCTGCCTACATCGAGCAGCTCCGCGCCGCTATGGACAACGATGCGCGTGGCCAGCTGAATTACCTCCACAAGACCGCCGGCACGTTGTTCCCGCTGATTTTCGGCTTCACGTGGTTGCTGCTGATCGGCACCAATGTGGCCCGGAAGGCACTGCGCTGGATCCTGTGGGGCGTGCCGCTGCTGTTTGTGGTGGCCCGGCTGTGGGCCAACGCGGCGATCGACGGCGTGATTTCCAGTGAAGCGCTCGACACCGGCCAGGTGGCACTCGCGTCGGGCCTCACCGTGGCCGGGTGGGTGCTCCTGGTGCTGAGCCTCCTGGTTGGCGGTGCCGCCGTGTTCTTGAACTCATCGGCTGCCCGCGCCAAAAAGGGATAGTTCTGCCCATCGCCAACCGGACGCACTGCTCATAGTCTGTGGAGGTAGCGATAAACGAGCCGAAAGGCTCCTGTCCCGAGGCGGAAAACATGGCCGGTCCCACCCTGGCCCCCAGCTCCACGTCATACCAACTGAGCACACTGGCCTGGGCCTTGGCCACAGAGCTTGCCGGCGGTGAGTCAGATCGCTTGAGCGGCCTCGACCCGGAAACCCTGGAGGGGCTCCACCAAGAACTGCGGGCAGCCGGAATCACGGCCGGCTCGTTCTCCGGAAGCACGAGCCTCGTCCCGGAGTGGCTGCAGCTGATCCGGCAGGCCGCTGCGGCGCCGCTTCGGTTGCGCTGCGTTGCCCGCACGGACACCATCTCCGTCCATTCCCGGGTTGCCCTGTCCGAGGGCAACGGCCTGGCCATCACCTTCTCCCGGGACATCGCCGAGTCCGGCGGGTCTGTGCACGTCACCGCCATTCACAGCACCACCCGGATCACCGTCTTTCCGGAACGGGACCTGTGGCAGGTCGTGTCCGGCAACTTCCCGCTTGCGCTCCCGGATGAAAGTGCCGCACGTTCCTTCGCTGAAGAGTCCGACGTCGTGCTGGCAGCATCGCGGCCCCGCGCCACCTTCCACTTCGCTGTGGAAGCCCGTACCCCGGAATCACCTGACCGTTACAGTACGCACCGGGCGTGGTCCCTTTCGGAGTGCCTGTACGCGGTGAAAACCGCCTCGAGCGGTGCCCGTGAAGGGGTGCTGACTCCGGTGCAGCCCTCCCGGATGGCCGAGCAGCTGGTGTGGGACGTACTGGGCGCCCACGATTTCCTGGCGGCGGGAACCTCTGGAAGAGCTAACACTGCTGGAACCACCGGGCAGGGAGGCCAGCTGTGAGTCTCTACGGAATGGACCTGGAGCAGGGCAGGGAGCTGGCGCAGCAGCTCGGCCGGGCCGGCGAACGATTCTCCCTGCTGAGCACGCAGCTGACTCCCATGATCCGCAACGCGGACTGGGCAGGCACGGACGGTGCCGGCTTCCGGAACGACTGGAACGGACATAATCAGCAACTCCTGGCCGCCGCACGGGCCCTGCTGGCCGCCGCCGAAAGTGTCCGGGACAATGTCCGGCAACAGGAGGAAGCCAGCAACCCGGCGGCCGGCGGGGGTACCGGTGGAGGCTCCGGCGAAGGACCTTCGCCGCAGCCGGCACCCAATGAGCCGGCAAAACCCGAGGACCGGGAAGAACCGGATGAGAAGGACGATGACTCGTTGTGGGGCAACTTCAAGGATGGAGTCGGCAACGTCAAGGACAGCGTCACGGGAGCGGTGGAAACCAGCTGGGACAACCTTTCTGATGCCGCCGGGGACCAACTCAACAGCTATGCGGACTTCGGCCGGCTGGGTTGGGACTACCTCACCACCGGCGAACCGCCCTCCATCACCGAGTTGGTTACCGCGGGCACCCAGGTGGCCGCCGGCCAGCTGAATTTCCTGGCCACCGTGGCCACCTCCGGCCAGTACCATCCCCACCTGCTGGACGACGGCTCACCCACCGCCACTGAAGGCCAGGGTGTTGGCGTGGGTGACGATCCCGCCGTCGCCGGTCATCGCAACACTCCGGTCCCGGAGAGCCTGTCCGCGATCATGGGTGGAGTAACTTCTGCCTACGACGACGTCGGCAAGTCCGGAACGCCCGATGCCGCCATCCGCATCACCACTGTGAACAACGCTGACGGTCCCGCCTACATCGTGGCCATTCCGGGAACGAGCGAGTGGAACGTCCAATCCGGAACCAACCCCATGGATACCGTGGGGAACCTGTCCTCCGCCTCCGGTGACCTGTCAACGGCGTCGCGGGCGGTACAGCTGGCCATGGAAAACGCCGGCATCCCCAGCGATGCCCCCGTGATGCTCGTGGGCCACTCACAAGGCGGGCTGACAGCGGCGGCGCTGGCCTCGGACGACGGCTTCCGTGAAGACTTCAACGTCACCAACGTCGCAGTGTACGGCGCTCCCATCGATTCAGCCCGGATCCCGGACAGTGTCCAGGCTGTGTCCATCCAGCACGAGTACGACCTGGTGCCCCGGCTGGATCTGGGCAACGACAAACCCCCGCTCATCGCCGGCATGCCCGCAACCCCATGGAGCAGCAGCCACAATGCCACCGTGGTCACCCTGCCCACCCCCGACGGCGCAGGTCCTGGCAGCCTCACCGCCAACCACGACTACAACAAGTACACGGATTCAGTCCTCGAGCACCAGGATTCCGGGTTGCTGGCCGGGTACGCCAACCACCCGTCCATGGATCCGTTCCTCACCGATGATCCCGGCCAGGTGTCCTCCTCTGCGTATGGCATTTCCCGTGAGCAGTAGGCTCGGGGCATGAGCAAAATCCGATTGATACCGGCCACGTGCCTGCTGCTTATCCTGGCGCTGGCTGCCTGCAGCCCCGGCGGCCCGGCTGACCCTGGCGGCACCAGCGACGAGGATTATGCGGCGAAGTACCGTGCCGCCGTCGAAGACCTGGACCATGTGGAGCGTGTGGACTCCAGTTACAAGTCGACGGCCGGCATGGGCAGCACCGCTGACCTGTTCGTCTACGCGGATTCTTCAGACCCGGCCGTGCTGGAAGGAGTGCTGGAACAAGCCTTCCCGGCGGTCATCAGGGCTGCCGATGGCGATCCGGAGACCAACCTTGCCCTGCAGGTCATATCGCAGGACGGACAGACAGCTGTATCGCCGTCGGATCTGGGCTACGAGGGCACTGGGACGCTGTCAAGCTACCGTGAGTTCCTGGCCGGATAACCCTCCCGGGCCGCGCGCAGTTGAACACGGTGCCGGTGGATGCGACGCGCCACCACCAGGCCGGCCGCAGCCATCCCCAGTGTGACCGGGTAGGCCATCAGCCGTTCGAGCAGGCCCGGAAGCGGAACATCCATGGCCGTCACCCCTCCCGTCGCCAGGGCGCCAAGGGACACTACCGCGCAGGCGAGCAGGAACCACGCCCACGGCGTTTGCCTCAGCCACAGGAAACCCAGGACCAGCAGCGCCAGCGCTCCGGCCAGGAAGTACATCACCGCTCCGGCAAAATGCAGGATGGAACCGGCGTCCTCCGGGACCAGGCCTACCAGAACGGTTCCTGCTCCGGCCGCTGCCGTCAGGAAACGCACGGCAACGGCTGCGGACCAGGGCCTGCCGTGGCCGGGCGCCACCAGCACGCCGGACCTTCCTGCAACACACAGCAGCCCGGAGGAGAGCAGCAGCGCGCCCAGCAGCATACCCAGGCCCTGGACCACGAATGAGGCATTCATCAGCCAGTTCAAGGGCGAGCAAACATTCCGCCCGTCGTAGATCCCACAATGCCAGGCGCCAAGGTCGCTGATGTAACCGGTCAGCCTGCTGTAGGGCGCCGGCCCGGCCCAAGCCCCGATCACCGCGGCTTCGGCGGCGAAATACTGCAGGACGCTGAGCACGGACCACGCGCCGATGTATTGCCTGGTGGATGCAGTGTCCGGGATATAGGCCACGGTGCCGGCTGGACTCATGGTTTGAGCGTAGTACCCCGGTACCTTGTATGCTGGTATCCGTGCCCGGGCCGTTACGCCCCGGACACAGGCCCTCGTAGCTCAGTGGATAGAGCACGGCTCTCCTAAAGCCGGTGTCGTTGGTTCGATTCCAATCGAGGGCACTTGATCCCCCAGAATCCCCGCATCATCGTGTCCGCCGTGTGCGTTTACAACGCTGACGGGCACCTGCTCACCGTGCGGAAGCGCGGCACCGACAAGTTCATGCATCCGGGCGGCAAGCCTGAAGCGGGCGAGACCGCCGTCGAAGCCGCAGCCCGCGAACTTGCTGAAGAAGTGGGCATCGTTCTTACCCCCGCTGACCTCACGCTGTTGGGCGTCTGGATCGCCGACGCCGCCAACGAGGCCGCCACGGACATCGAAGCAACAGTTTTCTCCGCACCGGGCGTGTGGGAGGCCGTACCGTCAGCCGAGATCGCCGAGATCCGCTGGCTGGACCTGCATGCTGCCCTCCCCGGGGATCTCGCTCCCCTGCTGACGGACCACGTCCTGCCTATGCTGAGGCGTTAAGGCGCTAGACCTCTGGCACGGCCTCTTGTACGGCGGCTGTGGCTTCCTGGAACTGGGTCCTGTACAGCTCGGCATAACGTCCGGACTCGGCGAGCAACGCACCGTGTGTGCCACGCTCCACGATCCTGCCGTCCTCCACCACCAGGATGAGGTCGGCGGCGCGGATGGTGGAGAGCCGGTGGGCAATCACGACGGCGGTACGGCCTTCCAGCGCAGCCCCCAGTGCCGCCTGCACGGCTGCTTCGTTGGTGGAGTCCAGCGCGGCGGTCGCCTCGTCGAGGATCACCACGCGGGGCTGGCCGATCAGCAGGCGCGCGATGGTCAGCCGCTGCCGTTCGCCTCCGGAAAGCCGGTAGCCGCGTTCGCCCACCACGGTGTCGAGGCCGTCGGGCAGCGAGCGGATCATGGGCTCCAGGCGGGCCTGCCGGATGGCTTCCCACATCTGGTCTTCGGTTGCGTCGGGTCTGGCGAGCCGCAGGTTGGAGGCGATGGACTCGTGGAAGAGGTGGCCGTCCTGTGTGACCATGCCGAGCGTCGCCCGCAGCGACTCGAAGGTTGCGTCCCGGACGTCTGTCTCTTGGGAGCCAACGCCCAGGCGCACGGCCCCGGAGTCGACGTCGTAAAGCCTTGCCAGCAGCTGGGCGATGGTGGATTTTCCGGCCCCGGAGGAGCCCACCAGTGCCACCGTCTGCCCCGGTTCCACCCGGAAACTGATGCCGTGCAGCACTTCCTCGCCGCCGCGGGTGTCCAGAGTGGCCACGTCCTCAAGGGAGGCGAGCGAAACCTTGTCTGCTGACGGGTAGGAGAACCGGACGTCGTCGAACTCGACGGAAACCGGACCCGGCGGGATGGCAACGGCGTCGGGCTTCTCCTGGATCAGCGGCAACAGGTCCAGGATCTCAAACACGCGCTCAAAGCTGACCAGCGCACTCATGATCTCCACCCGTGCGTTGGACAGTGCGGTGAGCGGCGCGTAGAGGCGGGTTAGCAGCAGGGCCAGCACTACAACGTCGCCTGGCGCCAACTGCCCCGTGATGGCGTACCAGCCGCCCAGGCCATAGACCAGCGCGAGCGCCAGCGCGGAGACCAGCGTCAGTGCTGTGACGAAGGTGAACTGCAGCATGGCGGTGCGGACGCCAATGTCCCGAACCCGGCCGGCGCGAACAGCGAACTCGTGCGATTCCTCGTCCGGGCGGCCGAACAGCTTGACCAGGGTGGCGCCGGGTGCAGAGAAACGCTCGGTCATTTGGGTGCCCATAGTGGCGTTGTGTTCCGCGGCCTCGCGGCGCAGGTCCGCCAGCTTGGACCCCATCCGGCGCGCGGGAATCAGGAAGGCGGGCAGAAGGATCATGGCCAGCAGGGTAACCTGCCACGAAGTCCCGAGCATGACCACGAGCGTGAGGATCAGTGAGACAACGTTGCTGACCACCCCGGACAGCGTGCCGGCAAAAGCGGACTGCGCGCCGATTACATCGTTGTTCAACCGGCTGACCAACGCGCCCGTCCTGGTGCGTGTGAAGAACGCAATGGGCATTTTCTGCACGTGGTCAAAGACCCTGGTGCGCAAATCCAGGATGACGCCTTCGCCGATCGTCGCGGAGAACCAGCGGCTCACCAGTCCAATGGCGGCCTCGGCAATCGCGACCCCGGCAATCAGCAACGCCAGCCGGATCACCTGGTCCGCGCCGGCCTTGGCCACGATGGCGTTGACCACCTGGCCGGCCAGGACAGGAGTGGCAACAGCCAGGAACGCCAGCACCACAGAGAGAAGCACAAAGGCGATCAGTTTTCCCCGGTGCGGCCGGGCAAAGCCCAGCACCCGCTTCAGCGTTTCCTTTGAGAACGGCTTGGAGCCGCTCTTGGCCCGGGTGATGTTGTACAGCGACCCCCAGGCCACCCGTTCCATGCTCACTGTTTGCGTTCTCCGGTTCCTGCCAGCACTTCGGTGACCTTGCCGGCGTCGACATGCCAGTGGGTGTCCAGGCGTACGTTGGCGAGCAGGCGGCGGTCGTGGGTGACCAGCAGGAGCGCACCGTCGTAGCTTTCCAGCGCCTGTTCCAGCTGCTCGATCGCGGGAAGGTCCAGATGGTTGGTGGGCTCGTCCAGGACCAGCAGGTTGACTCCGCGGGCCTGCAGCAGCGCCAGGGCAGCGCGGGTGCGCTCCCCCGGCGACAATGAATCCACGCTCCGTCCGGTGTGGTCCGCTTTCAGGCCGAACTTTGCCAGCAGCGTACGGACTTCGGCGGGGTTCATGTCCGTCAGGACGGCTTCGACGGCGTCACCCAAAAGCAGGTGCCCGGCCAGCAGTCCGCGTGCCTGGTCGATTTCGCCGACGGCCACCGAAGCGCCCTGCGAGGCAGCGCCCTCATCCGGCTCCTGGACACCCAAAAGGAGCCTGAGCAGGGTGGACTTCCCGGCGCCGTTGGGACCGGTGATACCGATCCGCTCGCCGGCGTTGAGCTGCAGGTTGACCGGGCCCAGGGTGAATTCACCGCGACGGACGACGGCGTCGCGCAGGGTGGCAACGACGGAACTGGACCGCGGGGCCTGGCCAATGCTGAACTGCAGCTGCCATTCCTTGCGGGGCTCGTCCACCTCGTCCAGGCGGGCGATCCGGGACTCCATCTGCCGCACCTTCTGCGCCTGCTTCTCCGACGATTCGACACTGGCCGCCCGGCGGATCTTGTCATTGTCCGGGCTCTTCTTCATGGCGTTGCGTACGCCCTGGGAGCTCCACTCACGCTGGGTGCGGGTGCGCTGCACCAGATCCGCTTTGGTGGACGCGAATTCCTCGTAGCGTTCACGGGCGTGCCGACGCGCTACTTCGCGTTCGGCCAGGTAGGAGTCGTACCCGCCATCGTAGACGTTGACCGCGTTCTGGGGGAGGTCCAGCTCCACCACGGTGGTAACGCAGCGGGCCAGGAATTCGCGGTCGTGGGACACCAGCACCGCACCGCCGCGCAGGCCTCGGACAAAGGTTTCCAGGCGTTCCAGCCCGTTGAGATCCAGATCGTTCGTGGGTTCATCCAGCAGCACCACATCAAAGCGGCTCAGCAGCAGCGCGGCGAGCGCCACCCTGGCGGCCTGGCCGCCGGACAGCGCGGTCATTTCGGCATCAGTGCCGGTTTCCAGGCCAAGATCCGCGAGCATGGCCGGGATCCGGTCATCCAGGTCAGCAGCTCCGGAGGCCATCCAGCGGTCGAAAGCGGCCGCATAGGCATCGTCGGCACCGGGGGCGGCGGAGCCAAGCGCTGCTGCGGTGGCTTCCATGTCCGCCGTGGCTTGGGCGCAACCGGTGCGGCGGGCAATGTATCCGGCAATGCTTTCACCAGGGATGCGGTCATGTTCCTGGGGCAGCCAGCCGACGAAGGCGTCCGAGGGTGCCAGGCTGACACTGCCGCCCTGCGGCTCGTCCACCCCGGCGAGGAGCCGCAGCAGTGTGGATTTTCCTGCCCCGTTTGCTCCCACGACGCCTACAACATCGCCCGGGGCGACAGTCAGCGACAGTCCGCTGAACAAGGTGCGGTGATCGTGGCCTCCGGCAAGGTCTTTGGCTACGAGCGTTGCAGTCATGGGTCCATCCTCTCACCGCCCCGAAGGGCCAACCAGCACAGCCCAACCAGCGCCCGGGCATAAAAGAACCCGTTGATCCGGACTTGGGGGGTGTACGGACCAACGGGTTCGACCATTAATACTAGTCGTCGGTGGTCCTGGCAGCAAATGAGACTAAGATCGTGGAGTCATCCAATCCAGTCGCCGTCCAGTAGAGGCCCCTCATGCCACTTCCCGCCAAGGCGTTCCAGCGCTGGCTGCAAGGCATCGCCCCGGATACCAGTGCGGCTGACGTCTGCCGGGTATCCGGCATCAAGCGGACCACTCTTGCCCAGCAGATGGTCCGGGGCAAAGTTGCCGAGTCCTCCGTTGTGGCCATCAGCCGCGCTTATGGCGTGAACCCGGTGGCAGCGCTGTCCACCTTCGAGGCCTTTCGGGTCCTGGCCGGCCCGGCCACCCCGCCGTCGGCAGAGGAATTGGTCAGCCAGGTGTCCACCACTGACCTGCTCCGGACCGTCCTGGCGCGCTCGGCCACCGAACCTGGTGGCACGCCGGAAGAGGCTCCGCCGCTGGGGCCCGTCCCGCACAGCACTTCGGTAAAGAACTGGGTTGATGCCGTTGACGATGGCGAGCTCCGGCACCGCGTGGCGGCCGCCACCGGCATTGCTCCACAGAACTATTCGGCGCAGCTCACTGCCAACCGGCTCACCCCGGAGCTTGCGCTGGCCACAGCTGAGGCCGCAGGCGCCTGTCCCACCACGGGACTGGTAGCCAGCGGACTGGTCACTGAACTTGAAGCCGGCTGGCACCCGGACGCGAGGCGTGCTGCCTTGAACACGATGTCCGACTCCCGGCTGGTCTCCCTGGCCGGTGAACGGCTGCAGGCCTTGGGCCGCACCCTGCGGCGACAGGAACAGGACCAGGAACAAACTGACATGATCTGGGAGAACCTCGGATGATCGCAACGCTCCAATGGGTAACGCTCGCCGTCTGCGCCGCCGTCACCATCGCCCGCCTCCCCAGTGCCCTGCGCCGCGACAACCGTTCCCTCTTCTTCATCTTCGCGCTGATTACGCTTGCGATCCTGCTCAGCATTGAAGGTCCGTATCTGGCCATTGACCGGGCACTCGGCGGCATGAACATCGCCAACCTCCTGCTGCGCCTCGTCATCTTCGGGGCTATCTTTTTCCTCGGCGTGAAGATCACCAAGGGCTTCGGCGCTGTCAGGGAGTACCGGCTGGTCACCGGGAAGCCCGGAATTGTGGCGCTGGCCATGTGCAGTGTTGTCGTCATCATTACCTTCCTGCTGACGGATACCACTGGTTCGTCCGTAGGGATGAGCCAGGTGGCAGGCAAGAATGAGAGGAACGCTGCGCTGGTAGAGTTCTACGCCGCCGCCGGGCGGCTATATCCGGCGTATGTTTCGCTGGTCCTGGTTCCGGCCATGGCAAGGGCAGTGCGCAGCAGCCTGCCCTTGCTGGTACGCCTCGGGGCCCTGCTCCTGGGTATCGGATCCGTGGCAATCGTCCTGACCATGTCATTTCCCTGGCTGCCGCCCGAGCTCGGAACCGCGAAGTTCGTTACCAACTACACGGCCATCCTGTGCTTCGTCATCGGCCTTGCCGTGATCTGGATTGCCAAGCTTCACGCCGCCCGTCAACGGAGCAAAAAGTCATTTTCAAAAAAGTAGCGGAAGGGCTTTCACAAAATCATTAGAGGATGGCATAATCATGAATGTGTGAAAGTGCCTGAGCTTAGGTGTTGCGAACGGGGATTGTTTCTTGCACCCGGGTTAGCTCTCACGCACATTGGGGGGATGAGTGGTGGCGGGCCGTTGGGGACCCGCCCCCACTCAGCCTGTTTAACGGACGAAGCGCAGCGTCACCAGTTTGAACGGGTTCAGGGAAAGCCGGGCAGCAGGGCCTTCGGTCTCCATCCCGGCCAGTTCAAGCGGCCGTTCCAGTAGATCCACGGCCCGGATTCCGGTAACCGCGAAGCCTGCAGTCAGGGTGCCGGTGGATCGCTGGCCCAGCGATTCATAAAGCCGCACAATCACATCGCCGGAGCCGTCTTCGGCCAGCTTCACCGCCTCAATCACCAGCGCCGGATTGTCCACGGTGAACAGCGGCTCCACGCCGTGTCCGCCCTGCACCAGCCGCGGCAGAAGATTGGTCCGGTAGCCTTCCTCGACGGCCTCGGCGATTCCGGCGCCGGGCCGGACCGTAACAGTCAGCTCATGCATTCCCTGGTCAGCTGCCGGATCCGGAAATTTAGCGGCGCGCAACAGGGACAGGCGCACCGTGGTGGTAGTGCCGCCGTCGTTCCTTACTCCCCGGGTGACGTCATGTCCATACGTTGAAGAATTGGCGATGGCCACCCCGTAGCCCGGCTCACCAACGTGGATCCAGCGGTGCGCGCAAATCTCGAATTTGGCTGCTTCCCAGGACGTATTGACGTGGGTTGGCCGGTACACGTGGCCGAACTGGGTTTCGGACGCCGAGCGGTCTGCCCTGACATCCAGCGGGAATCCCAACTTGAGCAGCTTCTCGCGCTCCTGCCAATCCACGCTGGTAGTGATGGCCAGCGATGGGCTGCCGGCCGCTAGGGTGATGCGCTGGGTCACCGGTGATTTTCCGGCCAGCCGCTCCACCACCACGACGGCGGCACCCGGCTGTTGCTCCACGGCCAGGCTCTGCGCCTCCCGGATGGAGGTGACGTTGCGCCGGTAGAACTCGTCGATGTCCCAGGCGTCCCATTCGTTGGGGGTGTCCCGGTGCAGTTCAAGGTGGTTGCCGGCTTCGCCGGGGGCAATGGCCTCCCGCCCCGTGGCGTGGTCGCGTAGCGAAATGAGCAGCCCGGCGGAATCGAGCTCTGCCCGGATCAGGCCGTTGTCCAGCACTACCGAGCCCTCCGTTTGCGCTACCTGCACCGGGGTTTCGCTGGTTACGGCTTCCGCAATGGCCAGAGCCGGTACACCGCCGCGCGAATGCGGCGCAGCGTTCAGCGACAGCGTGCGCGGGCCCGGTCCTGTCAGTGCGGCCGCAGCGGTGGCGATAATCCGCTCCAGAGCCGCGGCGATGGCCTGGTAGTTCCGCTCGGCGTCCTGGTGCACCCAGGCGATGGAGCTGCCGGGCAAGATGTCATGGAACTGGTGGAGAAGCACCAGCCGCCAGAGCCGCTTCAGTTCAGCGGCCGGGTACGTGAAATTCCCGGCATGGCGCACGGCGGCTGTGGTACACCACAGTTCGGCTTCCCGTAGCAGGTGCTCGCTGCGCCGGTTGCCGAGCTTGGTGCGGGCCTGGCTGGTGTAGGTGCCGCGGTGCAGCTCCAGGTACATCTCCCCTACCCAGACCGGCAGGCCTTCATACTCCTCACGGGCTTGCTGGAAGAAGCTCTCCGCGGTGCCGATCCGGACCTTCGGTGAGCCTTCCAGACTGGCGGTCCGATGGGCTGCAGCGAGCATTTCCCGGGTGGGCCCGCCGCCGCCGTCGCCGTGGCCAAAAGGCACCAGCGAGGAGTTGCCGCGGCCATGGTCGCGGTAATTCCGCTCGGCATGGGCCAGCTCGCGTGCACTGAGCTCCGCGTTGTAGGTGTCCACGGGCGGAAAATGCGTGAAGAGCCGCGTGCCGTCGATGCCCTCCCAGTTGAAGGTGTGGTGCGGCATCCGGTTGACCTGGTTCCAGGAGATTTTCTGGGTCAGGAACCACTGGCTTCCCGCTGCCTTGACGATCTGGGGCAGGGCCGCGGAGTATCCGAAGGAATCGGGCAGCCAGGCCTCCTGGCAGTCCACGCCGAATTCCTCCAGGAAAAAGCCCTTGCCCTCGATGAACTGCCGCGCCATGGCTTCGCCGCCAGGCATATTGGTATCTGATTCCACCCACATCCCGCCCACAGGCACGAACTGGCCGGCCGCCACCTTTTCCTTGACCCGGCGGAACAGGTCAGGGTAGTACTCCTTGATCCAGGCAAGCTGTTGGGCCGAGGAGCAGGAGAAGACGAAGTCCGGGTAGTCCTCCATCAGGGCCACCACGTTGGAAAAGGTACGGGCGCACTTGCGGATGGTTTCGCGGACGGGCCACAGCCAGGCCGAGTCGATATGAGCGTGCCCGGTGGCCACTAATTGATGTGCAGAGGCATACGCGGGCTGCCTGAGCACTTCTTCGAGCGCCTGCCTTCCGGCGGCAGCCGTTCCGCCGACGTCGTCCGGGTCCACAACGTCCATCATGTCCTCAAGGGCACGCAGGATCTGGTACCTGCGGGGCAGTTCCAGGGGCAGCTGATGCATCAGCCCGTGCAGAGTCCACACGTCCTGCTGCAGCTCCCAGACGGCCTGGTTCAGCTCTGCGATGACTATATTGCCGAGCCGGTACTGCGGCGCGCTGCCGGCAGTGGATTTGTCGCCGTAAGGGGTTGCCGCGAAGGTCCACCCTTGGGCAACGTCCGGATTGGCGGCAGCTTCAACGTAAAAATCGATAGCCAACCCGGAGCCCAGGAGCTTAAGCGGGATGTACTGGTTCCGGGGCGAAATGGCCTTGATAAGGGTACCGTCGGGGCGCCACGCAATACCCTCACACTGAAACCCGGGGGTCTCCTGCGTGAAGCCCAGGTCCACCACAATCTCGACGGCGGTACCGGGCTCAGTGCCCCAGTGGTGCGGAACTTCGCCCTGGAGGCGCAACCACATGGTGCTCCACGGCTTGCCCCAGGCAGCGCCCGGTTCCTGGTGGCAGAACTTCTGTTGCAGGGCTTCCTCCACCGGCACTGGCTCGTCGGGAACGTCCCAGCTGGTCAGAGAAAGCGGCGTACTGCGGGCATAAACGGCAGTGGCGATGCGCTCGCGCATAAAGCGGTCGAGACGGACTTCCGTGAGCCGGCGGTCGTCGTGCAATGTTTGGCCTCATTTGATTGCTGGATCCGTATAAGACGTGTCCAATCGATGGACAAAATCTACTGTCTCAGGCCACAATATCCAAGCCGGGCTTCGGGGAGGATTCCGCCTCGGGCGGCGACTCAACGGCGGTGGCAGGGGCAGCGTCCGGCAGAGCAATCCGGGACCGGCCTGCATAAACATTCAGGCTGCTGCCGCGGCTGAAGCCCACCAGGGTCATCCCCGCCGAGTCCGCCAGCTCCACCGCCAGGCTGGACGGTGCGCTCACCGCTGCGAGCACCGGAATTCCGGCCAGCGCCGCCTTCTGGACCAGCTCAAAGGAAGCCCGTCCGGATACCTGCAGCACCAGGTTGTGCAGCGGCAATAGTCCTTGGCGCAGGGCCCACCCCACCACCTTGTCCACGGCATTGTGGCGCCCTACATCCTCGCGTAGGCAGAGCAGCTGCACGCCGCCGTCGTCCATCACGCGGAAAAGACCTGCCGCGTGCACACCACCGGTAGCGTCGAAGAGGCTCTGGGCTTCACGGAGGCGGTCCGGCAAGGACGCCAGAACCTTCGCCGGAATAGCCATCCCGTCACCCTTGGGCTCGTGGTGAGAGGACTTCCGGACGGCGTCGATCGAGTCAGTTCCGCAGATACCGCACGAGCTGCTGGTGAAAACGTTCCGGCCCCGCTCCGGAAGGACAACGTCCGGGCGCAGCTGGGCTTCAACGACGTTGAAGGTCTGCACGCCGTCCTCGTTCTCCCCTGCGCAGAACCGCATGGAAACCAACTGCTCGGGTTCCCAGATCACGCCTTCGGACACCAGGAAACCGGCCACGAGGTCAAAATCGTCCCCGGGCGTCCGCATGGTCACCGAGAAGGACATCTGGCCCAGCCGGATCTCCAGCGGCTCTTCCACGGCCAGGACATCTTCACGGTTCCGCACCGGAAATTCGACGGCGGCCGGCGAACCGTCCAGGACGTAGCGGTGGATCCGGCGGCGCTGGGTTACACGTCCCATGGGTTACGGCTCTCTTCGTCGGGGCTGTCCTTCGGCGCGTGGGCGTGAAGGTGGTCCTTGTTGGTGTCCTCTTGGGGCGGGCGCCTGTTCATCCTTCCATCATCCCAAGGTGTTCATCCCGGCGCCACCAAATGCGTCAATCGAGGAGGGCGCTCCAGTCCACCGGACCGGCGGGCTTGGCGGTATTACTCCGGCGCTGTTTCCGGGCAGCGGGTTTTTCCTTGGCCTTTGCATCCTCGACCGTGCGCAGCTCCGGAGTCCAGGGCAAGGCAAACGCCGGCACAGGCTCGCCGAGCTGGACGCCGTGTGGCGGGACCACCATCACACCATCGGCGGAAGCGAGGCCGCGCATCATTCCGGCGCCGGTGTGTTGCGCGGGAGACGCCATGCCGTAGAGCATCCGGAAGGGCAACAGGCGGGTATGGCCCAGCTGCGGCTCCATGATGGTCCCGCAAGGTACTTCCCTGACGATCATTGGCCTGCCATTGCCAAGTGTGGCAAGGAGCGGCCAGCCGACCGTACAGAGCGCCATCATGGCCGCCAGCGGGTTCCCGGGCAGCCCAAGTATCAGGCGGCCGTCCGGCAGCTCGGCCAACACCGCTGGGTGCCCGGGCCGCATGGCGATACCGTCAATAACCAGCCGGCCACCCAGCTCAGCAACGGCCCGGCGCAGGTGATCTGTATCGGAGCGGCCGGTGCCGCCGGTGGTGATAACGACGTCGGCCGGTTCTTCACCGGGTTGGTCCTCCAGTGCAGCGAGCCATTCCTCATAGCTGTCACCAACCCGCAGCGCCCCGCCGGGCACGCCGCCCATCATTCTCACGACGTCGGCCAGCTGGGGGCCGAACGTGTCCCGGACCTTACCCGGCTCCGGGAGTCCGCTGTCCACCACTTCCGAGCCGGTCAGCAGCAGTTTCACTACCGCCTTGCCCCGGACCACAAGCTCGTCATAACCGGCCAGGGCGGCCAGGGCAATGTGGGCAGGGTTGAGGGTAACGCCGCTTTTGATCAGCAGTTCACCGGCAGCGGCTTCCTCCCCCGCCTTACGGATGTGCTGGCCATTGCGTGGTTCGCCGGGACGTGCCGTGCCGCCCAGTTGCAACACCGGCAAGCCGTCTTCATCGGTGCCCAGCGCCGCACTCTCAATGCGCAGCACTGCTTTGGCACCGGGCGGCACCAGGCCGCCGGTGGCAATGGGGCTGGCCTGGTGCGGGGCCAGCCGCTGACCGCGCTCCACAGGGATCCAGGGCCCGGAGCCGTTGACAGCCCAGCCATCCATGGCGGATGAGGCGTAGTGCGGCATGTCCTGCAGCGCCGGCACGTCCTCCGCAAGCTCGCGGCCCACCGCCTGCCGCAGGGGCACGGGGGCTGGCGGGATGGGAACCGCGCTGTTGAGGGCTGACTGCCGGGCTTCGTCCCAGGTATGGGCGTGGTGGTGCGGCGGAACTGGCGTATCCGGCGTCATTCGGGAGAGTCCACCACCGGCGCCGCGTCAGTGGCAGCGGGCCCGGTTCCGGCGGAATTATCTGTGGCGCTCCCGGTTCGTGGATACTCCGCTGCGAGCTTCCGGGCCATCTCCATGGCGGCAGCCATGGCCGCCGGCGCCGTGGACTGGCCGGCGCCTGCGGCCTTACCGGCAGCGTAACCGGCAATAAAGGTGGTCAGCGGGGCCGCTGGACGGACGATTGAGTGCGCGGCGATCCCGGCCAGGGACAGGACAGCACTTACGTCAACTTCCACGCCCTCCAGTTCGAAGGCAGCGAGCAGGAACTTGCTCCAGTCCTCAAGAATCTCGTCCTGCATCTTCACCGTCTGCCTCCAAGGTAGCTTCATCCAGGCGCTGGCCGGATCCGTTTGGTGGGTCTGCCCGCTCAATTCCTAAGGCCTCAGCATCAGCCCAGGTATCGACGTCGTCCGTGGAACCCTCGGGGACCGGGACAGTCACCACGTCAAGATTAGCAAGGAGAGCCCGGACCGAGCCGTTCGTGAGTTTTCCGAGCGAGGACATTTCGTCAGCGTTTTTTTGTAGCAGGGCAGTGCTATAAAGGGCGGCAAGCGGCTGGCGACGGCCGTCGGGCGAGACCGCAGCGATGCCCTCGAAGCCTTGCTCTCCGAGTCCCGATCCGGCAGCACAAGCCTTCAGGAGGGCGGGAACGGCCAGGCTCACCAGCGGCATATCGCACGCCAGGACCAAGGTGAAAGCCATGGGATGGCGATTCCGCGAAAGGGCGGCAAGCCCGGCGGCTATGGCAGCTGCTGGCCCACTGAATGGCGGGTCTTCGCGCGCGTGCAACACTTCCGGGGGCAACTGGTCCGCGGGTCCAACTACCACAATCCGCTGCGCTCCCCGAGCGGCGGCAACCGTCCGATCCAGCAGCGCGACGCCATCATAGAGCAACCTGGACTTAGGCACCCCGCCCAGCCGGGCAGAGCGTCCTCCTGCCAAAATCAGGGCATCGTAATCCA
The DNA here is from genome assembly GCF_055361265.1 of Pseudarthrobacter sp. TRD_SC_9. Taxonomy (NCBI): domain Bacteria; kingdom Bacillati; phylum Actinomycetota; class Actinomycetes; order Micrococcales; family Micrococcaceae; genus Pseudarthrobacter; species Pseudarthrobacter sp. TRD_SC_9. The sequence goes on along the minus strand of NZ_CM143956.1, from coordinate 1,010,192 downwards.
CCGCCCCAGCGTACCTCCCAGGCTGCCCAACTTCGCCCCGGGTGGCGGTCTATGCCGTGCAGGACGAAGGTGACACCCGAGGGCTGCTGGTCAGGCGGCGTTTTCCGGCAGCAGGAAGGGATCCCATGCCGGTGCAGGCTTTTCCAGCTCCTTGATCTGCCATATGGTGCCCTGTGGAGGTTCCGGGACAAAGCGCAACTTCCAGCCCATTTCCGCCGGGGTGTGATCGCCCTTGGCGTTGTTGCAGCGCAGGCACGCGGCAACCAGGTTCTCCCAGGAGTCAGCCCCGCCACGTGACTTAGGGTGCACGTGGTCAATGGTGTGCGCCGCCTTGCCGCAATAGGCACAGCGGTGTCCGTCGCGGCGAAGCACGCCACGGCGGCTGACCGCCGTCGCCCTGTTGTAGCGGGGACGGATGTAGCGATTGAGCAGGATCACGGAGGGTCTGCCCAGTATTTCCTGTGGTCCGACGACGGGGTCCTCCCCCTCAGCAACCACACTGGCTTTTCCTGTGAGCACAAGCACCAGCGCCCGGCGGAAGGTGATAACCGCCAGCGGTTCATATCCAGCATTCAGAACGAGAGTGCGCATGCACATACCTCTTCACGGCCGCACCCGTCAGGGGCACGAGGGCCGGCTGCCCTCGGCATGTCCGGGCTATGGATCGACAAGTCCAGAGTAAACACCGCAGGCCGTTTAGGGCTAATCGGGCGTCCGGTAAAGACCGTGTCCTGAAGTTAAATGCAGCAGGGACTCCCACCAAAGTGGAAGTCCCTGCCGCATCTCACGGGGAGCTGTTAGCCGTTGACGCGGATGAAAACCGGCCCGGAACCAACGTTGACGCTGAAGAGGACTGTCTGGTTGCCGTTGTAGCCGCCGTGGACAGCCTGGCCGTTTCCAGCGTAGATCGCTACGTGTGCAACGCCCGCGCCACCGTCGGCGTAGTAGATGATGTCGCCCGGCTGGGCCTCGGCTGCGCTGACGGTGCGTCCCAGGGACAGGTAACCGGCCGGCCAGTCGTGGAAGTGGATGCCCACTGCTGCCAGCGAGTTGGTGACGAGCATGGTGCAGTCCTGGTTAACGCCGATCTGCGCGTAGGCGGCGGCCAGGATGGTGGAGTTGAGCCCGGTGGAAGCGGCGGCCGGAGCCGGGGCAGCCGTGGAAGCGGCCACCGCCTGCCGGACCACCGGCGCTGCTGCGACTTCTTTTTCCGGGGCTGCTTCTTCCGGGGCTGCCTTGACCTCAACAGCAGGTGCCGGCTCTTCTTCGACGGGGGCCGGCGTGGTGGTTACTGCAGGCCGCTCAAAGGAGATGGCAATGCTGGAGGCCGCGGTGATGACTGCCGGAACCGATGACCGGACATCCACCGCCGAGGCCGTGGCCGCTTCACGCTGAATACCGGAGTCAGCGGCGTTGGCGGCAACGCCGCTGCTCAAAACAAGGCCGGAGGCCGCTGCAATGACAGCGGCCTGACGGCCCACGCCGCCGGCGTTGTCGCCGACGGTCTTGGCAATGATGGCCAACGCGCTGGTCTTGGTGACCTCCGCGCGGTGCCGTGCAGACGCACTTGATGACATTGGGGATCTCTCTTTCGAATCCTCTAGCCGGTTGGGCGGCACGAGGTTTTGAGCGTGGCGGCGTTTTTGGGGTACGCAGGCAAGCCCCGAACGGGGATTTAGCGGAGGGTGTAGAAGGAGGACGAACCCGTGGCGGCTACTGAATGCAGCAGCGTGCCCTGGGACGGGTTCAGCGCGCTGATCATCATGCCGTTGCCGACGTAGATGCCAACGTGTGCGCCACCGTTCTGCATGACGAGGTCACCCGGCTGCGGGTCGCCCGTGGGGGTCATGGCGTTCCAGGCACCGGTGCGCGGAATGGAGATGCCGGCCTGAGCGTAGACCCACTGGGTAAAGCCGGAGCAGTCCCAGCCGGCGGGAGTGTTGCCACCCCAGACGTAGGGGCTGCCGATGCCGGTGTAGGCAATAGCTGCCAGGCCTGAGGCTGCAGCCGAGGTGGCAACCGGAGCTTCGGGAGCTTTGGTGGTGACTGCGGTAGCGGCAGTGGCGGTAGCGGTAGCGGTGGTTGCCCCTGCTGCTTCGTCGTCTTCGTCGTTGGACCGGGGCTCAATGACTTCAATCACGGGGGCGGCGACGGTGGTGATCACGGGGCGCTCGAACGACACGGTGGCCGTGGGGGCGGCCGTGACAGCCAGTGAAGTCTGGGAAGCCGACTCAAGGGAGGCGGAGACGCCTACCGTGCTGTCTGCTGCGTTGGCCGGAAGGCCGATGCTGAGGATAAGGCCGGAAGCTGCTGCAATAACCGCTGCCTGACGACCTACGGTCCCGGCATTGGCGCTGACGGCCTTCGAAACAGTTCCCATGGGGTTGATGCGCACCGGCTGGGCGCGGTGGCGCGCAAGATTATGGCGTGACGACACGTAAGTAGCCTCTCCCAATGCCTGCGAGGTGAGCTGTCGGATTCGGATGGGAGTTCACCCGGCCGCGCCACTTCCAAGGAAGCTTTGCGACTTAACCCCAAGGCCTTCCAAAGAAGGCCATATTTGGTTCCCCCGTCTCTGCCAGACGATGTCATGCGAACGGACCTTGGGCGGTGGCAGAGTTAGGCAATCCACTCAAGAACGTCAACTTCGGAAAAGTTGACGCGGTTTAGACGGTACAGCAGTTCTTCTTCAATGTCACATTCAGGTCACGGCGTGTTGCAAAGAAACGAGAGCGGTTCATCGTTTGGTTACAGCCAGCCGGCGGGATCGACGACTTCACCGTTGACCTGCACCTCAAAGTGGAGGTGGCAGCCGGTGGAAGCGCCTGTGGTGCCGCTGAAAGCCACGACGTCGCCGCGGCTGACCTTCTGGCCTACCGACGCCTTGAAGGACGACAGGTGGTTGTAGGTGGTCTCCAGGCCGTTGCCGTGGTCCACTACAACACGGTTGCCGCCGCCGTAGGGGTGCCAGCCTGCGAAGGTGACAGTGCCGGTTGCGGCGGCGAGCACTTGGGTGCCGCACTGGGCCGCAAAGTCGGTTCCACGGTGGAAGTCGCCGGTTCCTCCGGTGATCGGGCTGACGCGGTAACCGTAAGGGGAAACCGTGGTCAGTGAGGCCAGCGGGCCAGCCAGGGTGCCCACGGAGGCGGCCGGGGTCACGGCAGCCGCGGCCTGGGCGCTGAGGAGCTGCTTGAGCTTTCCGTCAGGATCGCCCTGCGTAGTGACGGCCGTGCGGCTGAAGTCGACCTGCGCTGCCGATTCCGCGGAAATGTCGGGCTGTGGCGCCGCAACAACGGCGGCAGAAGCACTGGTTGCGGCAATGGGAAGGGTGGAATTGGCGAGTACCGGACTGGTCACGGGGACGGTAATCGTCAGGATCAGGCCCGTGGCGGCCAGCCCGATGCCGGCCTTCTGGCCGATGCCGCTGGCGGCAGCGAAGTCAGTAAGCTGCCGGAACGGGCTCCGGTGGCGGCGCGCTTCCCGTTGCGGGTCCCGGGGACGGTCCGCGAGTGGGACTTCAGCAACCCGTGGCTGCGAAGCGGAGCCGACGGCGCGACGGCGGCCCCTGTAATTCTGCGTGCTCAAGTATTTTCCTCTCTGGAAGCCTGCGAAGTTAGCTGTCGGATTCGGATCAGAGAGTTAGCGACCCGGCCCGCAAAGCAGGTCATCTTGACGCACAGATATCCAGGGGATTCGTTTATCAAAAGGACTGCCGCTGCGGACTTCACCCCAAGGCCGCTCGAAAACGGCCGATTGTGGTTCCCCCGCCCCTGCCAGAAAGGTGACTCGAACTCCCGGTCCGCTGGCAGAGCTAGGCTTTCGGACCAGATAACGCTTAGGTATCGGCGTCGAAGGTTAACTATAGGCGATGAGGCCGGACAGTAACAATTCCGTTATAAACGGAAGGTGCGCTTATCATTTTTTGCCTCGCGCAAGAGACGGCCGAGGTCGCAAGACTAATCAGGAGAGCTTCACAAAGACGTGGGCTGCAACTTCCGGCGGCAATTCGAGGGCGCCTTCGATGCCGGCAACCCGCACGGAGATGTACTCCCCCACGCGCTCCAGGGTGACGTCCGTGCCCGGGCGGATCCCGCCCTCATCCAGTTGCACAAGCAACTCCGGTTCAACCTGGATGGGCTCCGCCAGCCGACAGACCCGCACGGTTGATTCCGGACTGTAACCGGCCATGGCTTCCAGCAGGTTGATCACGCCGTCAGTGAAGGCGGAACCCACTTCGCCGCCGAGTGCCGCCAGGCCCGGGATGGGATTGCCGTACGGCGACTCAGTGGGGTGGTCCAACAGTTCATAGATGCGCTGTTCAACACGCTCACTCATCACGTGCTCCCAGCGGCAGGCCTCGTCATGGACATAGGCCCAATCCAGCCCGATGATGTCCGACAGGAGGCGTTCGGCCAGCCGGTGCTTGCGCATAACCTCTGTGGCACGTTTGCGCCCGGGTTCGGTCAGTTCCAGGTGCCGGTCGCCGGCAACGACCACCAGGCCGTCACGTTCCATGCGCCCGATGGTCTGCGAAACCGTTGGTCCCGAGTGGCGCAGCCGCTCCGCAATGCGGGCGCGAAGTGCCACGATGTTCTCTTCTTCAAGCTCCAAAATGGTCCGAAGATACATCTCCGTGGTATCGATCAGATCCGTCATCCAGCTCAGCTCCTTGAGCGCAGTCCCACGCGTTCGTCCACCGTATCGCGTACTGATAGCGCGTCGCTTATCAGGTCCACAGCTTAGCCTATTTTGAATTACTCCGGATAATCCCGCCGGGTTGTAGCCGGCCGCCAAAAGTCCCCACTGTGACAGCTCCAGTTCCCGGAGGACAGCGTAGTCAGGCAGAATGAAAGCGGCCTCTACAGCAGCCAACACTGACTGTCCCGTCCGACGGCCGCTGCGGCCAAACTGTCCCTACGAATTTGGAGCCCTTGTGAGCGACGCCAGCATCACCATCCCCGCCAATCTCGTGCCACAGGACGGACGTTTCGGCGCCGGCCCGTCCAAGGTACGGGCGGAGCAGCTGGAAGCACTCTCCGCTGCGTCCACCACCATCCTCGGCACTTCGCACCGCCAGGCACCCGTGAAGAATCTCGTGGGTTCGGTCCGGGACGGCCTGTCCGCATTCTTCCGCGCACCTGAGGGCTACGAAGTGGTCCTGGGCGTCGGCGGCTCCACTGCCTTCTGGGATGTCGCAGCGTTTGGCCTGGTGGAGACCAAGGCGCAGCACCTCTCCTTCGGCGAGTTCGGCTCCAAGTTCGCCGCTGCCACCAATAAGGCACCGTTCCTGGCAGAATCCAGCATCATCAAGGCAGATCCCGGAACGCGTCCGGTTGCGGTGGCAGAGGCCGGCGTGGACCTCTACGCTTGGCCGCAGAATGAGACGTCCACCGGCGTTGCCGCTCCTGTCCGCCGCGTCGAGGGTGCCGACGCCGGTTCCCTGGTGGCCATCGACGCTACCTCCGCGGCCGGGGGCCTGGACGTGGACGTCGCCGAAACCGACGTCTACTACTTCGCCCCGCAGAAGAACTTCGCGTCCGACGGCGGCCTGTGGCTCGGCCTCTTCTCCCCCGCCGCTATCGAGCGCGCGGCCCGGATCGAGCAGAGCGACCGCTGGATTCCGGACTTCCTGAACCTGCAGACGGCCATCGACAACTCCCGCCTGAACCAGACCTACAACACTCCGGCGCTGTCCACGCTGGTTACCCTGGACGCCCAGGTCAAGTGGCTTAACGGCAATGGCGGCCTGGACTTCGCCGCGAAGCGCACCGCCGATTCGGCCGGACGTATCTACGCGTGGGCGGAGGCCTCCAGCTTCGCCACTCCGTACGTCACCAACCCGGAGGACCGCTCCAACGTCATCGCCACTATCGACTTCGACGACTCGATCGATGCCGTCCAGGTTGCCAAGGTCCTGCGCTCCAACGGCGTTGTGGACACCGAGCCGTACCGCAAGCTGGGCCGCAACCAGCTGCGGATTGCCACCTTCGTAGCCATCGAGCCGGACGACATCACCGCCCTGCTTTCCTGCATCGACTACGTGGTGGCAGAACTGAGGAAGTAACTGGAACCAGGAGTTTCAGGGTTCGACGGCGTCGTCCGGGCTTTGTGCCGGGGCGGCGCCGTCTGTACAAGGCCGTCACCCGGCTGCGCATCACAGGGTCTGTGGTGGTCTGGACGTAACCGGGCCACCTGCCTAGTTGGTGCCGTCCACAGCAGCCTGATCGGCAGCGTCAGCGGCGTCATCTTCATCAGAATCCGCTGCCAGCTCGGCGTGCTTGACCGACTCGATGGCATCGTGTTCCACCACGGCAGCCAAATCCGGCAATCCCTCAGCAGTTTCGCCTTCCCGGACTTCGGTAGTCTCCTCCGGAGCCTCTTCCGGCCGGGCATCCTCCGGGCGCACCCGTTCGGCCCATGGCACCCATTCGGGGGACAGGACCGAATCCTCGGAAGGCAACAGACCAACCTCGTTGACAGTAATCACTTTGGAGCGCGAGTTGCGGGTCACTACCGCGAACCACTGCCACCCGGGATAGCCGGACAGCCGGCATTCAAAGAGGTGGGTTACCACGCGATCGCCCTCCGTGCGGGCACCGATGTGACTGCCGACGTCGGACGGGTCCGCGATCGACTGGACCGCTTCCCTGGCGGCATCCACGGCGGCGGCCAGCACTGCGTCGGGCTTGCCTGTACGCCAGACCGGGACACTGGACCGTTTAGCCGGGGTCTTCACCCGTGCAGCGGAGGCAGCACCGGTGGGTGCGGATCCTTCAGCTTCAACATTCACGGCGAGCCTAGGCATCCAGCTCGTCGGCAACCTTACGGAGCGCCGTCGCGATGGCTTTTCCCTTGTTGCCTTCCGGGTACTTTCCCGCGGAAAGCGTTCCGGAGAGGTTGTCCAGGACCGTTACCAGGTCCTGGACAAGCGGTGCCAGGTCGCGGGGATTGGTGCGCTTGGCCTTCGCAATGGAAGGCGTCTTGTCGAGGATGCGCAGGCCCAATGCCTGGGCGCCCTTCCGGCCGTCGGCTACGCCGAACTCCACCCTGGTGCCGGGTTTCAGGTCCAGCGTCCCATCGGGGAGTGCGGACTTGGGCAGGAAAACTTCCTGGCCATCCTCGCCTGCGAGGAAGCCGAAGCCCTTTTCCTTGTCATACCACTTGACCTTGCCGGTAGGCACGTTATCAACCTTCTTTGTTCTCGGATCCTGCAAAACTGGTCTCTGCCTCCTAGGTTATCCTGCCCCGCAGCCGATTCCAGCAAGTGCGCCGCTGCCGGGCCGGCACTGTTAACGTTGCCTGTATGACTCCCACGCGTTTCCGACGTCCCCTGACGATCATCGCCGCTGCCGTAGCCGTCATTTCCCTGGTAGCCGTGGGCACCGTGATGGCCATGGCGTTTGCGCGAACCCCGGCTCCGGCGTGGATTACGTCCACGGCACTGTTCGGCCTTCCCCTGGCTTTCCTGCTGCTCGTGTTCCTGGTGCTGGACTCAGCTGCCGGACGCCGCCGGGCGGGAAAGGGCAGCGGGCGGTAACGTTGGACTGATGTCCCTTATTCGTGTGCTCAGCAAGGACCTTGAGGCACGCAGTGATGAATCACTGCGTGCTCTGCTCGCTGCACGTCCGGACCTCATGTCCCCCGGTGTTCCGGACTTTGGTGCGTTGGCGGCACGGGCCAGCAGCCGGGTCAGCGTCCAACGGGCCCTGGAGCGCCTGAACCGGCCACAGATGCAGGTCCTGGAGACGCTGCATCTGTGCACCAATACGGACACCGGCCACAGTGCTTCGGCTGCCACCCTGAAGAAATTCATCGCCGGATCGAGCATCTCTGCCATTGAACGTTTCCTGGCGTCCCTGGAGGACCTTGCCCTGGTGCACCGCGCCGCTCCCCCGCATGGGACTCCGGCGGGCGGCCGGCACCATTTCTACCTGCCGGTTGCCTGCCTCAAAGACGTCCTCGGCATCTACCCCGCCGGCCTGGGCCGCAGCTATACCGAGCTGGTCCGGCTCCAACCGGCCTTCGCGCAGCGCGCCGTCCAACTGGTGGCCGAACTCCGCCAGCGAGGGACGGACATCCCGCCCGCGGCCACGCCGATGGAGGCCGCGCTGGCACTCCAGCATTGGACGTCCTCCCCGGAAGCCCTGGCCGCCATCCTCAGCACCGCACCGGAACGCACGACGGCGTTACTGGCCAAATTTGGAGACTGGGCAATGGGTGCCGTCCCCCAAGCGCAACGGAAGGTATCCGTCCTCCACGAGGGGTCCGACGTCGGGCCTGTTGACTGGCTGCTGGCACGGGGGCTGCTGGTACCGCTCGACGCGGCACACGTGGAACTGCCGCACAGCGTTGGCCTGGCCCTGCGTGGCGGAGCCATCATCAATGACTTCAGCCTGGTGCCGCCGGTTCCCCAGCTGGGCAGGACCAGCGCCATGCGGCGCCGCAACGCTGCATTGGGCGCCATCGGAGAAACCCTCCGGCTGGTCACCGAACTGCTTTATATCGTCCAGGATCAACCCCTGGCAACCCTGCGCAGCGGTGGTGTTGGTGTGCGGGAGGTCAAGCGGCTGGCGGACGCGCTCAGGGTGGAGCCCCCACAGGCGGCCCTGTTGACGGAGATGGCAGCACTTGCCGGCCTCCTCCGGCTTGACGTGGACCGTTCCGCCTGGGTCCAACCGCCGCAGCTGGAGTGGCTGTCCCTTCCAAGGCAGGAGCAATGGCTGTGGCTGGTCAGCGCCTGGTTGGGAAGTGAGCGGGTACCGTCGCTGGTAGGCCAGCCAGTGAACGGTGGCGGCTCTGCACTGGCGGGCCGCAGCGGGCCCGGTGGTTCTACCCCGCTGGTGAATACGCTCTCCGCCGAGGCTCAGCGGCCGGATGCGCCGCTGGTCCGGAAGCGGATCCTCGAAATCCTCAACGAGCTGACACGGGAGGCCGGAGCCGCGTCGGGCAGCGGACTGGCCCCGGACGAGGCCAGTACCCCGGTGCTGGATGCTTCAGCCGTACTGGAACGCGCCGCCTGGGCCCAGCCCCGGATGTCACGCCGGTTCAGTTCGCTGGTGCAGGGAGTCCTGACGGAAGCTGAAATCCTGGGTCTGATGGGCTCCGGTGCCCTCAGCCAGTTGGGCAGCGCCATCGCCGACGACTCCCCGGACGCCGCCCTTGAACTGTTGGGCGAGCACCTCCCCGCCGCCCTGAACCACGTCCTGCTGCAGGCTGATTTGACCGCCGTGGCACCCGGATACCTCGCTCTGGAGGTGAGCGCCGGGCTGCTGCGGATGGCAGACGCCGAGGGCCAGGGACCGGCAACGATTTACCGTTTCTCGGTGGCCTCGGTCCGGCGCGCCCTCGACGCGGGACTGGATGCCCCCGCCATGCTGGGGTTCCTCCGCGAGCATTCGGCCACCCCGGTACCACAGCCCCTGGAGTACCTGGTCCAGGACACCGCCACACGGTATGGCCGGCTGCGGGTTGGCGGGGCGTCGAGCTACATCCAGAGCGAGGATGAAGCGGGCATCGTGGAGATCCTGCGGAACCCCCGGTTGTCCGGCCTGGGCCTGGTACAGCTTGCGCCCACGGTGCTGGTTTCGGCGTCCGCTCCGCGTGCGGCTGCCGAAGCCCTCCGTGGAGTGGGATTGTCGCCCGCGATGGAGGAGAGCGGGCCGGCTGGCGTGGTCAGGCTTCGCCGTACGACGGCGGCACCTGGCATGGCGCGGCCCGTTTACTCAGCCCCAGGTACCGCGCCGGCCACCGCGGACGTCGACGCCCAGCTCGCGGTGCTGCGCCAGGAAACCCCTGCCGCCACTGGCGAAGCCGCCACCCAGCTTGGTTTGGAAGCATTGCAAAAAGCCATCCGCCTCAAACAGCGCGTCACCATGAACGTTGTGGACGGCCTCGGGAATGCCGCACTCGAAACCGTTGTTCCACTATCAGTAAACGGCGGCAGGATCCGGGTTTTTGATCCGGTCAAGGAAACCGAACGGGTGGTTTCCGTGCACCGCGTCATCGACGTCGAACCGGTGGAAGAACCGGCAGAAGAGTGGTCCCCATGAACGAGGCATGTGCCTTCCCCTTGCATATTCAGCACGAATGCAGAATCGCATGAGCGATGGTCCCCTGATTGTCCAGAGCGACAAGACGATCCTGCTTGAGGTGGACCACGAAGAGGCCACCGAGGCCCGGCATGCCATTGCGGCCTTCGCCGAACTTGAGCGGGCCCCGGAACATATCCACAGCTATCGGCTGACGCCGCTGGGCCTGTGGAATGCCCGCGCCGCCGGACTGGACGCGGAAAAAGTCCTGGACACCCTGCTGAAATACTCCCGCTTTCCGGTGCCGCATTCCCTGCTGATCGACATCGAGGAAACGATGTCCCGCTACGGCCGGCTGCGCCTGGAGAAGGACCCGCAGCACGGTCTGGTGATGCGCACGGATGATTACCCTGTCCTTGAGGAGGTGATCCGCGCCAAGAAGATCCAGCCGCTGCTGGGCCCGCGGATCGACGGCGAAACCATTGTGGTGCAGTCATCCCAGCGCGGCCAGCTCAAACAGCAGCTGCTGAAGATCGGCTGGCCGGCCGAAGACCTCGCCGGATACGTGGACGGAACCCCGCACCTGATCGCCCTCAACGAGGACGGCTGGGCCTTGCGTCCTTACCAGAAACTGGCTGTGGAAAACTTCTGGGCCGGCGGCAGCGGCGTCGTCGTGCTTCCCTGTGGCGCCGGGAAAACCCTGGTGGGCGCGGCAGCCATGGCCACCGGTTCCACTACCACACTGATCCTGGTCACCAACACTGTCTCTGCCCGGCAGTGGAAGGATGAGCTGCTGAAGCGGACCAGCCTGACGGAGAACGAGATCGGCGAATACTCCGGTTCCGTCAAGGAAGTCCGGCCCGTTACTATCGCCACCTACCAGGTCCTGACCACCAAGCGCGGCGGGCTGTACCCGCACCTGGAGTTGGTGGACGGTCACGACTGGGGTCTGATCGTCTACGACGAGGTCCATCTGCTTCCTGCCCCGATCTTCCGGATGACCGCGGACCTGCAGGCCCGGCGACGGCTGGGACTGACCGCCACGCTGGTCCGCGAGGACGGCAGGGAAGGTGAAGTCTTCAGCCTGATCGGACCCAAACGCTATGACGCACCATGGAAGGACATCGAAGCCCAGGGATACATTGCTCCTGCGGATTGTGTTGAGGTCCGGGTGGACCTGCCGCGTGACGAGCGGGTGGCCTACGCCATGGCCGACGACGCCGACAAGTACCGCCTCTGCGCCACCTCAGAGACCAAGACCAAGGTGGTGGAGGAACTCGTGGCTCTGCATGCGGGCGAGCAATTGCTGGTGATCGGCCAGTACATTGACCAGCTTGATGAACTCGGCGAGCGGCTCAACGCACCCATCATCAAAGGCGATACCCCCGTGAAGGAGCGCCAGCGGCTTTTCGCGGCATTCCGCGCCGGCGAGGTGCAGGTACTCGTTGTCTCCAAGGTGGCGAACTTCTCCATCGACCTGCCGGAGGCCTCGGTAGCTATCCAGGTTTCAGGCTCGTTCGGTTCCCGTCAGGAGGAGGCCCAGCGCCTGGGCCGGCTGCTGCGCCCCAAAAAGGATGGCCGCGCCGCGCGTTTCTATTCGCTGGTGGCCCGCGACACCTTGGACCAGGATTTCGCGGCCAAGCGGCAGCGTTTCCTGGCGGAACAGGGCTACGCGTACCGGATCATGGACGCCAAGGACGCAGGCACCGCCGCCTGAGTTGCCCTGAGTAAACACACATCGGACGCTCAGAAAACTCCCAGATTCTGGGAGCATGATGGGTATATGAACAAAAATGGCCCTGAAGCCCGGCTGCTGGTGGTCGACGACGAACCCAATATCCGCGAGTTGCTGTCCACGTCGCTGCGATTTGCGGGGTTCGAGGTGGTATCGGCTGCGAACGGCCGCGATGCCTTGGCCGCCGTCGAGGAGCACGCACCGGACCTCGCCGTCCTGGACGTCATGCTCCCGGACATGGACGGCTTCACCGTCACGCGCCGGCTGCGTGCTGCCGGCAAGCACTTCCCGGTACTCTTCCTGACCGCAAAGGACGATACCGAGGACAAGGTCACCGGGCTCACCGTTGGCGGCGATGACTACGTGACCAAGCCGTTCAGCCTCGACGAGGTGGTTGCCCGGATCCGCGCGGTGCTGCGCCGGACACAGCCGCTGATCGACGACGACGCCGTCATCAGGGTTGGCGATCTGGAACTCGACGACGATGCCCACGAGGTGCGCCGCGGCGGAACCGTCATTGAACTGTCCCCCACCGAGTTCAAACTGCTGCGGTACCTGATGCTGAACCCCAACCGTGTGCTGTCTAAGGCCCAGATCCTGGACCACGTGTGGGAATACGACTTCAACGGCGACGCCTCGATTGTGGAGTCCTATATCTCCTACCTCCGGCGCAAAGTGGACATCGACCCCGATGCCCCGGCGCTGATCCAGACCAAGCGCGGCGTCGGATACGTGCTGCGGACGGCGGAGAAGCGCTGACCTTGTTTGCACGATGGAAAGCGGCCCCGCTGAGGTCCCAGCTGGTGGCCATCATCATGGCCCTCCTGGCGGTGGCGCTGACCGTCACCGGTGTGGGAACCCTGACCATGCTGCAGACCTACCTGGTGGACCAGGTTGACCAGAAGCTGGATGCCGCCGTCGATGTTGCCCGGACGCAGCGCTCCTTCAATCAGCTGCAGACACCGGGCCCGTGGGTGCCCACAGAATACTCGCTGCTGGTTTTCAGTGAGGGACAGGACCCGGTGCCTTTTGGCGGCGCAACCGCCAACCGCCCCGACATCACCGGCATCAGCGTGGACGAAGCCCGGCACCGGGCAGCGGAACCATTCCAGGTCGGCGGCACTGATGGGAAGAACTGGCGCGTGGTGGCCGTGGCCGTCACCACCAGCAACGGCGAATCCGCGGTGGTGGTGATCGGGTTGCCTCTCCAGTCTGTGGATGACGTCATGAGCCATGCTGCACTGGTGACCACCGGCGTCGGGCTCCTCACCATGCTGCTGGCATCGCTGACTGCCAACTGGACGGTGTCGCGGTCCTTCCGGCCCCTGGCGAGGGTGGAGAAAACCGCTGCCGCGATCGCCGCCGGTGACCTGTCCCGGCGCGTGGAAATCGAAAACCCCGGCACCGAAGTGGGTCGCCTGGGCGAATCCCTGAACGCCATGCTGGAGCACATCGAGGGCGCTTTCGCAGCCCGGACCGCGTCGGAAGGCCGGATGCGCCGTTTCGCTGCCGACGCCTCGCACGAACTCCGGACGCCGTTGGTGACCATCCGCGGCTTCTCCGAGCTGTACCGGCACGGCGCCCTGGCCACCGAGGAAGACGTTTCCACCGCAATGGGCCGGATCGAAAGCGAAGCCAAGCGGATGGGATCGCTGGTGGAGGACCTCCTGCTGCTGGCCCGGCTGGACGAACAGCGGCCGCTGCAGCGCAAGCCCGTGGACCTGCAGTTACTGGCCCACGATGCCGTGGTGGACAGCCAGGCAAGTGACCGGACACGGAGCATCACCCTGGCAGGGCTCGACGGCGGCGCTCCCGCCCCCGCGCCTGCCCTGGGAGACGAGGCCAAACTGCGCCAGGTGGTGGGCAACCTCGTAGGCAACGCCCTGCGGTACACCCCGGACGGTTCACCGATCGAGATCGCCGTGGGCACCCGCGTCTCTGACGGCCGCACCGATGCTGTGATCGAAGTACGGGACCATGGTCCCGGCATCGATGAGATGGAGGCCGGCAAGGTCTTTGAGCGCTTCTACCGGGCCGACACGTCCCGCACCCGTGAAACCGGCGGCAGCGGACTGGGACTGGCAATCGTTGCGGCGGTGGTGGGCTCACATAGCGGAACGGTGCGGGTAAAGCCAACCCCCGGCGGCGGAGCCACCTTCGTGGTGACCCTTCCGGTCAGGGACGACCCGGAAGTTATCCACATATAGCAGCAGGGCATAGCGGCCGCCTGACCACTCTCCGTAGGCTCGGTTGAAAGGTCCGGATTCCCCGGACCACCAACAACGATTCCCGTAGGCAGCTACGGAAATGCCCTTCAGAAAGAGGCCCCGCCATGAGCATCATCTCCGTTGACACCGAACTGCTTCAGCTCAAATCAGCCAACGTCCGCGCCACTGTGGACCGCATCAGCGCCGATGTCCAGACCATGAAGCGTGGGCTGGACGAACTCCAGGGCACGTGGCGGGGCTCTGCAGCCACCAACTTCCAGGCGCTCGTCACAGAATGGACCCTGACACAGGGCCGTGTGGAGGCATCACTGGCGTCCATCAATACCGCCCTCGCATCCGCGGCTATGAGCTATGCCCAGACCGAGCAGGGCAACACGCAGCGCTTCAGCTGACCGGAAAGGGCAGCGCGTTATAGCTCCGGGGTGCCCTGGTGGAAACGCAGCCGCCATTGGCTGCCATCCAGCACCCACAGTGAACTGCGGAGTGCGGACCCGGCCCTGGAGTAGCTTCGGTAGGTCAGCAGGATAGCGCTGGTGCCGATGCGGTCGGCCCCGAGAATATCCAACCGGAGCTTCTCCCCTGGGTCCTCCTCCAGTTCCATCATGATCGCGTCCCGGCTCCACATCCGCCCCGATGCGCCGATCTCAAGGTAATCCGGGTGCAGCAGCACGCCCGTCCGCCCGATGTCCCCGCGGACCTCAGGAAGAAGCAACTCGCGCTCCAGAGCCTCCACCAAGGCTTCGGGTTTTTCCACTGCCGGGGCCAGGCCGGCGGCGGCCTCGCGTTCGAGTTCACTGAACAGGTCGTCGGCGTAAGGCTCCTGGCCGGGCGGGGCCTTGCGTGCTGAGCTTCCTGGCCTGATCCCTGCTGCTGACGTTGCCGGGGCCTGTGAATTGGCGCCTTGCGAGCGCGATGTCGTGAGCCCAGCGGGCGTCAAGGGACGCCCGGTTGCCGGTGAGGACGGGAACCCAGGGCCGCGGCGTGGCTCTATTCCCTGCTGGTATGCGGTGGCGGCGCCCCTGGCTCGCTCGTCGGCGGCTTCGTTGAGATCGTGGCCGGCGTGGCCCTTAACCCATTCGAAAGTATATTTGCGTCCCTTGAGTGCCCGGTCGATGTCCTGGAGCAATTCCACGTTCAGGACCGGCTTTCCGTCAGCCTTCCGCCAGCCCTTGCGCTTCCATCCCGGCATCCATTTGGTCACCGAATTGATGACGTACTGACTGTCACAGAGGATGTGCAATTCCTCCTCCGGAAGGTGTTCGGTGGCACGGAAGAGGTCCAGCACCGCCATGAGCTCGCCCTGGTTATTCGTACCGTGCGGCCAGCCACCGGCGCGCCAGCAGTTGTCATCCACATACCAGGCCCATCCGGCGGGACCGGGATTTCCCAAAGCCGAACCGTCGGCTGCTGCAGTAATCGTCACCGGACCATCCTGCCAGACGCGGACCGCCCATTGCCCCAGAAAACGTTTACTCAAATCTCTTGACGCAGCCCGCCGATAGCGGCAGAATCGAGAAACCACAACGAGAAACCGTTTTCTCATTTAGCTTTGAGCATCACCAGGAAGGCATATCAATGAAGATTCCAAACCTGAGCCGGAGGAAATTCCAATTCGGCGCAATAGCGGTGGCAGTTTCGCTGCTGGCCAGCGGCTGTGGTGCAGCCAGTGGCTCGAACGCCAATGAGGAAGTCACCCTGCGGTTTGCCTGGTGGGGTAACGAATACCTCAACGCGCAGACGGAAAAGGTCATCTCGGCCTTCGAAGCGGCAAACCCCACCATCAAGATCGAATCCGAACCCGGAGAGTGGAGCAGTTATTGGGACAAGCTGGCCACCAAGACGGCGGCCAACGATGCGCCGGACGTCATCCAGATGGACCAGAAGTACATCGCCGAATACGGCGGCCGCGGAGCCCTTCTGGATCTTGCCAAGCAGGACGGCATAGACACCTCCAAGCTGTCCGAGGAGGCATTGACTTCGGGGCAGTACGACGGCGCCCAATACGGCCTCAGCACCGGACAGAACGCGTACGTCATCATGGCGAACACTAAGGTCTTCGAAGCAGCCGGCGTCCCACTTCCCGACGACACCACGTGGACCTGGGATGATTTTGTGGACATCGCGGCCAAGATCAGCGCCTCCGGTGACGGCAGCACTTACGGGGCAGCCTACGGAAGCAACGAAGCCGATCTCATCATCTGGCTGCGGCAGCACGGAGAAAACCTCTACTCACCCGAGGGCAAGCTGGATTTCGACACCGCAACGGCAGCGTCCTTCTGGGAGCGACTGAAGGAACAGCGGGATTCGAAAGCCAGTCCGCCAGCCACGGTAGCCACCGAGGATGCCGGCGCCGGCCTGGAGGAAAGTCTCTTCGGCACCAACCGCGTGGGCATGGCCTGGTGGTGGACCAACCAGCTGGGCTCCCTCGAAGCGACCACCGGCAACAGCATCAAGATGCTGCGGGCACCGAGCGCTGACGGCGAGGCTGCGGACAACGGCATGTACTACAAGCCCACCATGTTCTGGTCGGCTTCCTCGCGCAGCAAGCACCCGGAAGCCGCTGCCAAGTTCATCGACTACCTGACGAACAGCCCCGAGGCCGGGGCGATTCTGATGACGGACCGCGGCGTGCCCACCAACTCCGAAATCGTCGAGAGCATCACTGCCTCGCTGAAGCCGGCCGATACCACGGTGGTGTCCTTCCTGACAGAGATCGAGCCGGACATGAAGGAAGCACCGCCGGTCCCGCCGGTAGGTGCGGGCAGCGTGCAGAACGTCATCAAGCGCTACACCGATGAGGTTCTCTACGACAGGCTCACCCCGCAGGCCGCCGCCGAAGCCTTCAAGAAGGAAGTTGAAGCCATGATTGCCGGCGCCAGTAAGTAGCTGCACTCCGGAATCCAGCTAACGAGCCAACAAAAAAAGCGGCTCCCTCCTCACTTCAGAAGAGGGAGCCGCTTTTGTGTCCGGTAGCAGGTCCGGTAGGAGAGGCTAGAAGCCGCCCATACCGCCCATGCCACCCATGTCGTCGCCGCCCGCGGGGGCAGCGTTCTTCTCGGGCTTGTCAGCAACAACGGCCTCGGTGGTGAGGAACAGGCCGGCAATGGAGGCGGCGTTCTGCAGTGCAGAGCGGGTCACCTTGACCGGATCGTTGATGCCGGCAGCCAGCAGGTCGACGTACTCGCCGGTTGCAGCGTTCAGGCCGTGGCCTGCGGGCAGGCCGCGGACCTTGTCCACCACAACACCGGGCTCGAGGCCGGCGTTGAAGGCGATCTGCTTCAGCGGGGCGTCGATGGCAACGCGGACGATGTTCGCACCGGTTGCTTCGTCACCCGTCAGGTTCAGGTTCGCGAACGCCTTGGCGCCGGCCTGGATGAGGGCAACGCCACCACCAGCGACGATGCCTTCCTCAACAGCAGCCTTCGCGTTGCGGACGGCGTCCTCAATGCGGTGCTTGCGTTCCTTGAGCTCAACTTCGGTTGCGGCACCGGCCTTGATGACTGCAACGCCGCCGGCCAGCTTGGCCAGGCGTTCCTGCAGCTTCTCACGGTCGTAGTCCGAATCGGAGTTTTCGATCTCGGCGCGGATCTGGGAAACGCGGCCGGCAATCTGGTCGGCGTCGCCGGCACCTTCAACGATGGTGGTCTCGTCCTTGGTGACAACAACCTTGCGTGCCTGGCCCAGGAGCTCCAGGCCGGCGTTCTCAAGCTTGAGGCCGACTTCCTCGGAGATGACCTGGCCACCGGTGAGGATGGCGATGTCGGCGAGCTGGGCCTTCCGGCGGTCACCGAAGCCCGGAGCCTTGACGGCAACAGACTTGAAGGTGCCGCGGATCTTGTTCACGATCAGCGTGGCCAGGGCCTCGCCTTCGATGTCCTCGGCGATGATCAGCAGCGGCTTATTGGACTGCATGACCTTTTCGAGGACAGCAACCAGTTCCTTGACGTTGGAGATCTTGGAGTTGACGATCAGGATGTACGGATCCTCAAGGACCGTTTCCTGGCGCTCGGCGTCCGTGACGAAGTAGGCGGAGATGTAACCCTTGTCGAAGCGCATGCCTTCGGTGAGTTCCAGCTCCAGGCCGAAGGTGTTGGACTCCTCGACCGTGATGACGCCTTCCTTGCCGACCTTGTCCAGGGCTTCGGCAATGAGGGCACCGATTTCATCGTCACCGGCCGAGATCGAGGCAGTAGCGGCGATCTCTTCCTTGGTTTCGATTTCCTTGGCGGAGGCCAGGAGTTCGGTGGTGACGGCGTCTACGGCCTTTTCGATGCCGCGCTTGAGGGACAGCGGGTCCGCGCCGGCGGCTACGTTGCGCAGGCCTTCCTTGACGAGGGCCTGGGCCAGGACGGTTGCGGTGGTGGTGCCGTCGCCTGCGACGTCATCCGTCTTTTTGGCAACTTCCTTGACCAGCTCGGCGCCGATCTTCTCGTAAGGATCGTCCAGCTCGATCTCCTTGGCGATGGAAACACCATCGTTGGTGATCGTGGGGGCGCCCCACTTCTTTTCGAGGACGACGTTGCGGCCACGCGGGCCGAGGGTGACCTTAACGGCGTCGGCGAGGATGTTCAGGCCCCGCTCAAGGCCGCGGCGTGCCTCTTCATCAAATGCAATGATCTTGGCCATAACGGCAGTAGTCCTTTCGGGACAGTCGTTAAGAATGGACCGTTGCTGAAGTGCCCGCGACGGACGATCCTTCGCCGCCGGCCTCTGTATGCCGACGGTTGCGGGATCTCACCCAGCAAGGTGTTTTCTTTCGCCCCCGGTCCAGCAGCGGATGCGGACCGGAAGAACCGGCCAACATTTAGCAGTCTGCACGCGGGAGTGCTAACTCAATAATTAGCACTCCCCCGGTGAGAGTGCAAGCAGCCGAACCCCGTAAGGCCCGGAACCGGGCGGCAGTTCGCTGCTGGCGATCACCGCCTGCGCGGCATCAAGTCACCCACCGGTGCGGGCTGAAGATTCCTGGCCGGAGAGGGTCGCTTTGTTATCCGGCCCATAAGTGAAGGTCATGTAGCTGGCCGAGGTGACGTCGCCGTTCTCATCAAATGCCACCGGACCTGACTGGCCGTCGTAATCCACCTCAGATCCGGAATCCAGGGACTCGCGGCACTCTGCGAAGGAGGTGCATACCTTCCGATCGGCACCGGTACCGGCCCCGCCCCCTGAAACGGCGATGAGGCCTGCTGCAATCGACTTCCCGGCGTCGTCTTCCCTGGCCTCGGCAGCAAGCGCAGCAAGGATGACTGCATCATAGCTCTCGGCCGCGAACGTCAGGTCCACCAGATCCTGGTCAACGGACAGCAGCCGGTCCTGGAATTCGGCCGTGGGGAAGACGCCCGGAAGCACTGCGCGGGCACCTTCCAGCGTGCCCTTCGCCAGCCCGGTTTCAAACTGGTCAAAAGCAGCGTCAGCGAGCAGCAGCTTCGCGCCGGAGATTCCGGCATTCTTCAGTTCCGCCAGGGCTCCCTGGGAACCTTCACGGGCGATGACGACGACGGCGTCCGCGGCGGCGTCGCGGATCTTGGCGGCGGCGTCGGCTGCTTCGCCCGGCGCGAATTCCACGATGACAGGCGTGCCCAGTCCGGAGTCCTCCGCAACGGCGGCTACGGCGTCGGAAACGGCCTTGCCGTAACTGCCCTCCTGCGCGATGACTGCCAGGCTCTTGGCTCCGGTGTCCCTGGCTAGCTTGACCAGCACTGGTGCCTGGGCAATATCGGCAGCTGCCGTGCGGAAGTAGTAGCCGCCCGACTTGTAGCTGCTGAGACCTGAGGAAGTATTTGCCGGGGAGATCAAAGTGATGCCGGCGCGGGAGAGGACGTCGATGGCGGCTGGGGCGTTGCCGGAATCGGTGGGGCCAATAACAACATCGGCCTTGGTGTCAGCGAGTTTGCGGGCCTGGGCCGCAGGGTCACCCGTGGGCGTTTCCAGGAGCTCCACCGGCTTGCCCTTGTGGCCGCCCGCTGCGTTGATGTCCTTGACAGCCAGTTCCACAGCCGCGCGCTGGGCGTCATTGAGGAAGGACTGATCGCCGGCATTGTCCAGGATCACGCCGATCCGCAGGGTGCCGTCACCACTGGCTTCAACATCCGCCATACGGGCATTACCGGCGACCCCGCTGCATGCCGTCACGGTCAGGACCAGGGCGCCCGACAGTCCAAGGGCGCAGCTACGCAGAGCAGGAATCACGGGGCCGGCCGGACGCTTTCGGCCTGCGGGCCTTTTTCGCCTTCGCCGACTTCAAGCTCGACCCGCTGGCCCTCTTCCAGGGCGCGGTAGCCTTCACCCTGGATGGCAGACCAGTGGACAAAGACGTCATTCCCGGAGCCATCCACTGAGATGAAGCCGTAGCCTTTTTCGGCGTTGAACCATTTAACGGTTCCCAATGCCATGGTCTCCAACTTTCACGTAGCTCGCGGATCAAGACTTGAGGCTACTTTAGCCAGCGGCGAGAGGTGTCCAGGAGGTTCCCACGCGGCCGGTCGGCAATAGTTATTCAGGCGTAATCCGGAACGGCTTACTGGTATCCCGGTCCCAGTACAACCACCAGCGGAAGCCGGAATTCGGCGCTTTCAACCACCGTGGAAATGCCCAGCAATCCCGCCAATGCCTGGGCATTGGCCAGCTGCGCGGGACCGGTATAGAAGACAACTGATGTCTGCTGTGGGGCGCCGCCCCAGTTGCCTACTTCGGCGAGGGCCCAGCCGTCCGTCTGCACTACGGCGCCCACCTGGCCGGCCAGGCCGCCCACTCCGGCACCGTTGAAGACGGCTACCGGTTGGGTCTTGTCAACGGCTGCAGCGACCTCCGATGGTGTTGGCTCCGGTTCCGCAGACGGCTCACCTTCGGGCGCACTGGGAGTGGGTTCCGGTTCAGCGGGAGTGTCCGACGCCGGCGCCTCAGTGGGTGCCGACGATGTGCTGGGAGTGTCGCTCACCGCGGCGGGTGTACCGCCGGGGCCCAGCCCAAGCGTGGGGAAAATGAAGAAGGCAGCGAGTCCAACCAGGAGCGCAATAACGCCTACCGTGATGACCGGCCACAGCCGCTTGCGGGCAGGGGCCGATACTGTCCTGTGAACACCTTGCCGTGCAGAGGATTCCGGTACCTGGTCGAATTCATCCCGGGCATATTGGGTCATGGTGGCGAGTCATCCTTGGTTGTTGCAGCTGATGGCTCAGCGCGGACTAATTAAGCGTCCGAGCCCAGGCGGCGTGCCGTCCTGGCGCGTTGACGCGACGTACGTAGTCTACGCAATCTCTTGACGAGCATGGGATCGTAGGCCAAGGCGTCCTCGGTATCGATGAGCGCATTGAGGCTCTGGTAGTAGTGCGTGGCGGACAAACCGAACAGCTCGCGGATGGCTTGTTCCTTGGCTCCGGCGTACTTCCACCACTGCCGTTCGAGGGCCAGCATCTGCTGGTCCCGCTCCGACAGGGGCGAGTCGCGGAGGGTAAATCCTGCCAGCAGGGAGTCCTCACCGGCTGGCTGCTGCAGGTATTCGTGCGCTGGTTCTGCCACGGCAAAATCCTTCCGGCTTGGAGGCGCAAAGTGTTCCTCCCATGCTACGGACGAATAACACCGTTGTCATTTGCCGCGGCTGCAAGAATGGACGGATGTCTGATCCCGAACCGCTCTTTGACCTGCCGGCCCCGGCCCGACGCAGCGAGGACGATGCTGCTGAACTCCGGGCCATGGCAGAGCGCCCGCTGACTGAACTGGTGGCACCGGACTGGGCAGAGGCTCTGGCCTGCGTTGAGCCGGAAATCCGGAAGACGCTGGCTTTCGTAGCCGGCGAAGCCGAGGCCGGGCACCTGGTCCTCCCGGCGCCGTCGGACATTCTCCGAGCCTTCCGCCAGCCGTTGGCCCACGTGCGGGTTCTGGTAGTTGGCCAGGATCCCTACCCGACGCCGGGGCATGCTGTGGGGCTGGCCTTCGCCGTGGACCGGGCAACGCGTCCCATTCCCCGCAGCCTGGCCAATATCTACCGGGAACTTGAGGCGGACCTGGGACTGCCGCCACGAAAGCATGGCGACCTGTCAGCATGGACCGGGCAGGGAGTCCTGCTGCTGAACACGGTGCTGACCGTGAAGGCCGGCGCCGCCGGGTCACATCGCGGAAAGGGCTGGGAGGCAGTCACTTCCGCCGCCATCCGGGCAGTGGCCGGGCGCCGCCGGCCTGACGGCTCGCGGCAACCACTGGTGGCGGTTCTTTGGGGTCGGGACGCCCGGAACCTGGCACCCCTGCTGGACGGGACGCCCGCGGTCGTCAGTGCACACCCCAGTCCGCTGTCCGCATCACGCGGGTTTTTCGGGTCCAGGCCCTTCAGCAAGGTGAATACGCTGTTGCAGGAGCAGGGAGCAGGCAGCGTTTCCTGGGAGCTGCCACATTAACTTAGGCTTACCTATATGAGTACTCCTGCTGACACCTCTGCACAGCGCCGGATCAGGCCGATCATCACCCTGACAGTACTTCGCCGGGAGCAGCTCTCCGCGCACATGATCAGGATCGTGGCGGGCGGTCCCGGATTCGCTGAGTACGTCAACAACGGCTTCGTGGACCGCTACGTCAAGATTTCCTTTCCCCGGCCTGGTGTGGAGTACCCGCAGCCGCTGGACCTGGCGGCCATCAAGGACACCATGCCGCGCGAGCACTGGCCGGTCACCCGCACCTACACCATCCGGTGGGTGGACGTGTCCGCACAGGAACTGGCCATCGATTTTGTCATCCACGGCGATGAGGGTCTTGCCGGCCCCTGGGCCGCCCACGCCCGTGCCGGGGACACATTCAGCTTCTCCGGCCCGGGCGGCGGCTACAACCCCGATCCCGACGCCGACTGGTACCTCTACGCCGGCGATGAAGCCGCCATTCCGGCGATCTCTGCCGCCATTGAATCCCTCCCCGCCGATGCCTCCGGGCTGGCCTTCCTGGAAGTGGACAGCGAGGCCGAGATGCAGGAGCTCAAAGCTCCCGCCGGCATTAAGCTGCACTGGCTCTTCCGCCACGGAGCGCCGGCCGGCTCACCGGAATTCCTGGTCCAGGCCGTCCGCACCGCGCAGTGGCCCGTGGGCACTGTCCAGGTCTTTGCGCACGGCGAGCGCGGTTCAATGAAGGCCCTGCGCGACGTTCTCTTCGTGGAGCGCGGCTTGGACCGCAAGCAGGTTTCGCTGTCCGGTTACTGGGCGCAGGGCCGCGTGGAGGACGATTTCCAGGCGGAAAAGAAGCTCCCGATCGGGCAGATCTAGACACAGGCAGATCTAAGCCCTGTGCAAGGCATGTCCACCTAGCGCCGCCGGGCCCGCCGCCGTTCGTTGCTGGCCAGTCCGCCGGTAAGCGGCCTGGCCAGGACGTCGCCCAGCACAATGCCGGCCGCGGTGCCAAGCACAATGGCGCCGGCGTTGAGCATTCCGCCGGCCCCGAAGAGGATGTTGGCTTCTTCGATGGTCAGAACGTACATGGACCGGAAGATGGTCAGGCCTGGCAGCAGGATGAGGGAGGCGGGCACTGCCACCACCAGCTGGGGCGCGCCCATCTTGAGCGCCACCACCCGGGCCAGCAGTCCAATGACAACCGCGGACAGCGCCGGGGAGAACCGGTCACCGATGCCGGCGGCGTCGGCGCCGATCAGCACCAGGTAGCCGGCAATCCCCACGGCGGCGGTAGGCAGCAGCAGGCTCCACGACGTCTGTTCGGTGATACCGATGGCCATCACCGCAACGGCGGTCAGGATGATCAGCACCCAGAGGTCGTAGGCGGGCGGAAAGGTCTGGGTCACGTCGATGGGCTGCATTCCGGACAGCTGGCCTACCAGGAAGGCAACGGCGATGCCGGCCACCAGCGCGCCAAACGTCAGCAGCGTGGACAGGAACCGGCCGGCGGCAGTGACCGGGAAGCCGTTAATGGCATCCTGTACCGCCGAGACCAGCCGTCCAGTGGGCAGGAGCAAAAGGATGCCGCCCACCACCACGATCGACGGCGAGTAGGTCAGGTCGAAACGCCACAACAGCAGCGCCGAAAGCGTTACCGCGAAAGCGCAGGCCGCCGTCGTAAAGAAGTCCGGAACGCGCCACCGCCCCAGCTGGCGGCCCAGCAGGCTGACTCCGATGTTGAGCACAAAAGCGAACATTGAGGACACTGGCCCGCCGCCCAGCACGCCTACAAAAGCGGCCGCGAAGACGCCGAACGCCACCGTGACCATCCAGCGCGGGAACGGCTTGGGGCTGGTGATGGCATCATCCAGCCGGCGAATGGCCTCGTCCCTGCCCACTCCCCCGGACACGATGTCACTGACCAGCTGATGGACTTTTGCCAGGCCTGCGTAGTTGTTGGTCCAGGACCGCACTACACGCAGCAGGGCCACGGGCGGCTGGTCCTTGGGAGCGTAGTTGATCGCGACGGACTGGTTGGTGATGTCCACTTCGATGTTCTTCAGGCCCAGGGCGGCGGTGACGGCGATGATGCTCGTCTCCACCTCGAGGGCACCGGCGCCATACCGGAACATGGTCTCCGCCAGATGCAACGCGAAATCCAGCGTCTTGCGGGCGGAGGTGTCCACGCCGCCCACCTGGATCATCGGGTTGGCGTAGGGGCTGCCGGCGAGCCGGTCCACAATGCTCAGCGGCGCCGTCGGCGGGTGCTCCCCCTGGACCAGACGCCTGAGCATCCGTTTGGCGGCCATATTCTGCCTCAGCTGGGAGGGTGAAAGCGGCTGGGTCTTAGGCAGTCCGTCGGTGTGCGGCCGATTCTGTGGCTCGTCGCCTTGATGGGTCACGCTGGTCCTCCTCCCTGGTTGGTGATTGTGCCGTGTTATGCCCCGCGTTTCAGGGGCAGTTTGGCCAAAACAGTGCGGCCCGCCGCGATGACGGCACGTGCCAGGCTGTTGGCCCGGAACGCCAGGGGCCGGACCGGCACCACGAAGTCGCCCATCAGCTGGACCACCTCGCCGCCGAAGCCCTTCTTGAATTCGTAGCCTCCGTGGCCTTCCTGGTCCTGGCCCTGGATGCCGAACGTTCCGTAGAAGTTGTAACGCGAAAAGCCCTTCTCCAGCGCATGCAGCATCATCCCCCAGTAAAGCGAGGTGGCGCCGTTGAAGTAGATGTAGTCCTGCTTGGTCCCGCCGATCACGCAGGTCAACTCATCGCCGTAGCAAACAAAGTGGATCGCCGCGACGGTTGCCACGCCCACCGAATCCGGGAACCGCTCGATGTCCTTCAGGCTGCGCTCGTAGCTGTCCACAAGGTCCTGGACCACCTTGATGCGGTTGGCCTTCTTTTTGCTGCCGGTCTCCTCCACCTCGCGGCGCAGCTCTGCCAGCACCACCGATTCAGCATCGCGCCGATCGGTGATGGACTTCCGGTAGGCCGGAATGTCGATCTTTGCCATCATCAGCTTGGTGAACTCGGCCGAGGTGGTCCGCAGCAGCTTTTCGTAGTAGTCACGTTCCCGGAAAACGAAGCCCTTTTCGTTGCCGGCAGTGCTGAGGGCATCGTAGAACTCGTCGAGTGTTTCCAGCGTGGCCTGCTCCAGGTACACGCCGTTCTTCTCGGCCTTGCGGATGGCCTTCCGGGTCCGGTAGCTGGTGCCCATGATGAGCTCTTCGGCGTCTTTGATCCCTGCCAGGGTCTTGATGAACATCCAGTTGACGTTCACGAAGTTCATCTGGTGGCCTTGGTGGACAAAGCCCAGCCCCTCCAGCTGCGCCGCCAGCGGCCGGTTATCCAGCAGTTCGGGGTGTTCGGCGCCGTCCTCGTCGCGCGCCACCCAGGGAAGGTTGGGCGAAATCCGAAGTTCGGC
This sequence comes from Pseudarthrobacter sp. TRD_SC_9, assembly GCF_055361265.1. NCBI lineage: Bacteria > Bacillati > Actinomycetota > Actinomycetes > Micrococcales > Micrococcaceae > Pseudarthrobacter > Pseudarthrobacter sp. TRD_SC_9. The sequence continues at coordinate 984,411 of NZ_CM143956.1, read as the reverse complement.
GGCCTTGCGTTCTGCTGCGCGCTTTTTGAGGAGCCCGACGGCGCCACTGACCAGCGCCGCGTCCGTGTAGTCAAGCAGTGGACCCTTTGAGCAGTCGCAGACCGTATATCCCAGCCGGTTACGGCTGTAGGCCAGCTTGGCTGCCCCAACCAGCTCGCCGCCCCTGCTGATGCCCACCAGCTCAACATCCTGGCCGCGCGAGCGCTGGAACCGGGTGAATTCGGCGGACTGGATGAAGTTGTTCTGGGGATGGCCGGAAGCGAAAGCTTCAAAGTCGGAGTCGCTAAGAATGCTTAGCTCCAAGGCCGTGCCCAGCGCTGTACCGAAAGAATTCAAGGGTGAACCTCGCCTCATTGTGGTGGACGTAAAAAAGATGGTGGCGGGAATCGTCAGTAGAACTGGGCGCCGGTGCGCGCGGTTTCGAGACGGCGCAGCACGCGCTCGCCGCCTTTGACCCAGAGGGCGTAGCGAAAGCGGTCCAGCACCAGATCGTGGCAGCCCACGAAGTCGGTGACCACCTTGGTGAAGCTGGTCTTGAACATTCCCATGCCGGCCAGCGGGTGGGTTTTGTCCTTGATCCGGTCCGCCGGCGGCGTGCCGCAGAAGTCGTATTCGGTGCAGCCCAGCTCCTGCATGCGGCGGATCGCAGCCCACTGCACCAAGTGGGAGTCACCGTACTGCTTGCGGTTCTGCGTGGACCCGCCGTCCTTGTAGGTTGCCTTGGAGCCGTAGTTGATGACGAAGGCTCCCACGCTGGGCAAGCCGTCCTCGTAAACAAAGAAGAAGTTGCCCTGGCCGCGGCTGCAGAACTCGTCCCAGAATCGGGTGTAGTAATCGAAGCTGCGCAGCGGCATGGAGCCCTTGGCGCTCACGGTGTCCGCCATAAGGTCATACAGTGCGCGGTAGGTTTCCGGGCCCGGCTGCTCCTGGACCACCGTGCAGCCCTCGCGCTCGGCGCGGCGCACGGCGTTGCGGGCGCGCGAGGAGATCGCTTTGAAAACGTCCTCCTCCGGTGCGCTGATATCCAGGATGGCGGTGGAGTCGTTGGACTGGATGTTTGGAACTTTCAGCAGCGCAGTGCTGGCCAGTACCGCCAGGTTCTCCGGGGTGGCTACGATGTCCGGCTCCACCTTCAGGGCGAAGACGTTCAACTTGTTGGCACGCACGAATGCGGCCACAGCGTCCAGCATGGGGGCCAGGTGGGCCGGATCAGTGGTGTCCGGGCCCTTGATCAGGTACCAGAGCCGTCCCAGCACCGGGAACTTCTTCTCCAGGACCAGGTTGTAGCTGGGCGTGCCGGCGCCTTCCAGGACCAGGAACCGCGCCGTCCAGCCGTTGCCGTGCTTGACCGTGGCGTACGCAGCTGACTGAAGCATGTTGCCGCCGTTGGGATTGGCCTCCACGTGCTTGTCCCAGTTCTCGATTTCCCCGTCAGTGGCGAATCGGGCGGTAAATTCTCGCAAGGGTGCCGTGTCCAATCTCAGAGTTCTGGTGAGCGGTTCTGTGGGTCGGGGGCGTACAGGCATGTAGTCCTAAGTCTAAAGCCTGAACTCCAGAGCCATTTCCCGGACGGGACCGGCAGTGCCTTCAAGAGCCATCCAGATCGTGTGCCGCTGACGGCCGCCTTGACTGCACGGCCGGCATTGGCAAGGCTGGGACCATGGCGCCAAATGGGGGAAAGAGCTCGTTAGGGCAGGCCGACCGGGAGTCCCGCCAAGGTACCGGACGCCAACTACTGGTACTGGCAGGATTTCTGGCCGCCTCATTCGTCGTGGCGCTGCTTGGTGGCCTTGCCTCCACCAGCAATGTGGATGGCTGGTACAGCACGGCCAGCAAAGCGCCGTGGACGCCGCCCAACTGGGTCTTCGGGCCGGTGTGGACGGCCCTATACATTCTCATGGCTGTTGCCGCCTGGCTGATATGGCGCAAAGGAGGCCCCGCCGGGCGAAGGTTCCTGAAGCTGTACTGGCTCCAGCTGGCCCTGAACCTGCTCTGGACTCCCCTGTTTTTTGCCCTCTACCCGGTGTTCGGCACGCCGGCGCTCTGGATCGGTTTCCTGGACATCGCTGCTCTGGCCGTGGTCCTCATCATCCTGATCCGGCAGGCTTTCCCGCTCAGCAGGCCGGCTGGCATCATGCTTCTGCCGTACCTCGCCTGGGTGGCCTACGCCTCCACCCTGAATCTCTGGGCCGCCATCAACAACTGACACGAGCCAGCAAAGCGCCGGTCAGCACGCCACCACATTGACGGCCAGGCCGCCCATGGCGGTCTCCTTGTACTTGGAGCTCATGTCCCTGCCCGTCTCCCGCATGGTCACGATTACCTCGTCCAGCGACACCCTGTGCGAACCATCGCCCCAGAGTGCCATCTTGGCGGCGTTGATGGCTTTGGCTGCCGCGATCGCATTGCGTTCGATGCACGGCACCTGGACCAATCCACCGATCGGATCGCACGTCAGTCCAAGGTTGTGTTCCATGGCAATCTCTGCCGCGTTTTCCACCTGCTGGGGTGACCCGCCCATCACCTCCGCGAGACCCGCAGCGGCCATGGACGACGCCGATCCCACCTCGCCCTGGCAGCCCACTTCAGCGCCGGAAATGGACGCCTGTTCCTTGTACAGCACTCCGATGGCGCCGGCTGTGAGCAGGAACTTGACCACTACGTCGTCGCGGTCCCCTTGGCTGGCGTTCTCCATCCCCGGGGCAAAGTGCAACGCGTAGTACAGGACGGCGGGAATGATCCCGGCGGCGCCGTTGGTCGGCGCCGTGACAACCCGGCCGCCGGAGGCATTTTCCTCATTGACGGCCAAGGCGATCAGGTTCACCCACTCCTGCCAGTACTTCGGATCGCGGTCCTTGTCTTCCTTGAGCAGCCTTTCGTGCCAGTCAGGGGCACGACGGCGGACCTTCAGTCCGCCGGGCAGCAGGCCCTCGCGCTTGAGGCTGACGTCCACGCAGCTCTCCATCACGGAGTAGATGTGCAGCAGTCCCGCACGGATCTCCTCCTCCGAGCTGCCTGCGCGTTCGTTGACCATCATGATTTCCCCGATGGACAGCCCCCTGGACTCGCAGTGGGCAAGCAGCTCCGCGGCGGTGCGGAAGGGCAGCCGAAGTTCCTTCTTCGACTCGTCCAGGTCCTTCAAGGCAGCATCCTCTTCCCCTTCGCGGACAATAAAGCCGCCGCCGACCGAGAAGAACGTTGCCTCGTGAAGGACTGTGCCGGCGTCGTCCATCACTGCGAATTTCATCCCGTTGGTGTGCCGGGGCAGCACAGTGAGGGGGTGCAGGATCATGTCCTCCACGGCGTAAGGCAGTGCAACACTGCCGGCCAGTTGCAGGGTCCCGGTCTCTGCGATGGCGGCCAGGCGGGATTCCACCTCATCCGGCAGGATGAGTTCCGGGTGGAACCCCTCCAGGCCCAGCAGCACCGCGGTCATGGTGCCGTGGCCCCGGCCGGTGGCCGCGAGCGAGCCGTAGAGGTCCACCCGCAGCGAAGCAACCCGGCCAAGGTGCGCTGAGTCCGTCAATTCACCGGCGAAAACCGCTGCAGCCCGCATCGGCCCCACCGTGTGGGAGCTGGACGGGCCGATCCCGATGGAAAAAAGGTCAAAGACGCCAACAGCCATGGCCGGGTTCCTTAATAGAGGTAGTAATGGAGATGCCGCGGGCTACGCGTACTTGGACGTGTATTCCTCGGCCGTCAGGAGCGGGCCGTCCGCAACGGCAGCCACCTTGAACAGCCAGCCGGCACCGTAAGGATCACTGTTGATCAGAGCCGGATCATCCACGAGGGCGGGGTTTATTTCGGTGACCTCCCCGGTAACCGGGGCGTAGAGGTCTGAGACCGACTTGGTGGATTCCACCTCACCGCAGGTCTCCCCGGCGGTCACGGTGGCGCCAACCTCGGGCAGCTCAACGTACACGATGTCACCGAGCGCATCAGTGGCGACGGCGGAGATCCCCACCGAGACCACATTGCCACCCTCGCGGGCAACCCATTCGTGTTCGTCGGAGTACTGCAATTCAGGAGCGACTGTTGCCATGTTGGTGATTCCTTCTGTTCGTCGGTGATCGGGGGTTTCGACAAGCTCAACCACCGGCTTTTTATTTTTCGCGCTTATAGAACGGCAGGGCGACGACCTCGAAGGGTTCTGCCTTGCCGCGGAGGTCAACATCCAGTGCCGTGCCGGGTTCGGTGAACGCTACATCCACGTAGGCCATGGCAACGGGGTAGCCCAGGGTCGGCGACGGCTGGCCGGAGGTCACTTCGCCTACCGTTTCGCCGTCCTTCAACACGGGGTAATGGGCCCGGCCTGCGCGGCGGCCCAGGCCCTTGAGCCCTACCAGGCGTCGTCCGCTGCTGGTCCCGGCGCCGGCTTCCTTCATGGCTGCCAGGGCCGTCTTGCCCACGAAGTCGCCTTCCTTGGACAGTGCCACAACGCCACCCAAACCGGCGGAGAACGGGTCTCCCTGCAGGGAAAGTTCATTGCCGTACAGCGGCATCCCGGCTTCCAGGCGCAGCGAATCGCGGCTGGCCAGGCCTGCCGGCGTCAGCTCCCCTTCGTCTGCAATGGCGACGATGGCCTGCCACAGTGCGGCGGCGTCATCATTGTCGATGAAGATCTCGAAGCCGTCCTCTCCGGTGTATCCGGTGCGGGCCAGCAGGAGTTCCTTGCCCGCGCCGGCCACCAGGAAGGGCACCTCGACGGCGGCGTAGTACTTCAGCCCGGTGACCAGGCTGTGCCGGGCCGCAGGTACCAGACGGAGCAGCAACTCCTCTGCCTTAGGGCCCTGCACGGCGATCAGTGAGGTTTCCGCGGAAGCGTCCCGCACCTCAACGTCGAAGCCGGTGGCGCGCTTGGCCAGGGCCTCGGCCACCACCTTCGCGTTGCCGGCGTTGGGCACCACCAGAAAGACGTCGGTTCCTTCGGAAGATGCCGGCCGCCTGTACGTTATGAGGTCGTCGATGATGCCGCCGTCCTCATTGCAGATCAGCGAGTACTTCGCCTTGCCCACGGCCATGGCGGAAATCTTGCCCACCAGGGCGTAGTCCAGGTACTCAGCGGCTTCCGGCCCGGTGACCCAGATCTCGCCCATGTGGGAGAGATCGAACAGGCCTGCGGATGTGCGGACAGCGTGGTGTTCGGCCAGCTCGGAGCTGTACTTCAGGGGCATCTGCCAGCCACCGAAGTCCGTGAAGGAGGCACCAAGTTTCCTGTGCTCTTCGTAAAGGGCGGTGTAATTCTCAGTCATTGGGAATCCTTTCAGGCGGTGGTTGAGCTTGTCGAAACCCCGGTTTCGACAAGATCAACCACCGGGCGAATCAGTTTTCGAACTCGGAGAGGGGCGGGCAGGAGCAGATCAGGTTCCGGTCACCGGCTGCGCCGTCGATGCGGCCCACCGGCGGGAAGTACTTGTCCTGCTTCAGCGTCGGCAGCGGGAACACTGCCTGCTCGCGCGGGTAGCTGCGCTCCCAGTTGCTGCTGATCGCGGCGGCCGCGGTGTGCGGGGCGTTGCGGAGCGGGCTGTCGTGGAGGGTAAAGTCGCCGTTGGCCACTTGCTCGATCTCGGCGCGGATGGCGATCATCGCGTCAATAAAACGGTCCATCTCGCCCAGGTCCTCGGACTCGGTGGGCTCCACCATCAGCGTGCCGGCAACCGGGAAGGCCAGCGTGGGGGCGTGGAAGCCGTAGTCGATCAGGCGCTTGGCCACGTCCTCGGCAGTGACGCCGGTGCGGGTTGTCAGCTCGCGCAGGTCCAGGATGCACTCGTGCGCCACCAGTCCGCCTTCACCGGTGTAGAGCACCGGGAAAGAATCGTTGAGGCGGTTCGCGATGTAGTTGGCAGCGAGCAGTGCCGACTTCGTGGCTTCGGTCAGGCCGTCGCCGCCCATCAGCTTCACGTACGCCCAGGAAATGGGCAGCACACCGGCGGAGCCATACTTGGATGCGGAGATCGGCGTGCCGGCCTCGCCGTTGCCTGGATCTGCAGCGTTACCGGGCATGAACGGTGCCAGGTGCGCCTTGGCGGCAACCGGGCCCACGCCAGGTCCGCCGCCGCCATGCGGAATGCAGAAGGTCTTGTGCAGGTTCAGGTGGGAGACGTCGCCGCCGAACATCCCCGGCTGGGCCAGGCCTACCAGCGCATTGAGGTTGGCGCCGTCAATGTACACCTGGCCACCGGCCGCGTGGATGGCGTCGCACACTTCGCGGACGTCGGCGTCGTAGACGCCGTGGGTGGACGGGTAGGTAATCATGATGCAGGACAGCGCGTCCTTGTTCGCCTCGATCTTGGCGTACAGGTCCGCATGGTCGATTGTGCCGTCCGCGGCAGTGGCCACCACAACCACCTTCATGCCGGCCAGCACGGCGGACGCGGCGTTAGTACCGTGCGCCGAGGCAGGAATCAGGCAGATATTGCGCTGCTCGTCACCGCGGGAGAGGTGGTAGCCGCGGATTGCCAGCAAGCCGGCCAGTTCGCCCTGGGAGCCGGCGTTGGGCTGGATGGATACCTGGTCGTAGCCGGTGATGGTGGTGAGCTGGGCTTCGAGGTCCGCGATCAGTTCCCGCCAACCCACTGTCTGTGAATCCGGCGCGAACGGGTGGATGGAGGCGAACTCCGGCCAGGAGATGGCTTCCATCTCAGCGGTGGCATTCAGCTTCATGGTGCAGGAGCCCAGCGGGATCATCGTGCGGTCCAGTGCCAGGTCCCGGTCAGAGAGGCGGCGGATGTAGCGCAGCATCTGCGTTTCGGAGCGGTGCGTGTTGAACACCGGGTGCTGGAGGTATTCGGAGGAACGCTCGACGGCGGTCTCCAGGGAGAAGGATTTGCTTGCCTCCACTGCCTCCGCGCCGAAGGCAGCCAGGACGCCGTCGACAATTTCCGGTGTGGTGGTTTCATCGGTGGAGAACCCAACCGTGTCCGCGTCGATGCTGCGCAGGTTGATCCCGCGGGCCTCGGCCGCGGCAACAAAGCCCGCCGCCTTGCCCGGTGCCGAGATGGTCACGGTGTCGAAGAAGCTGCTGTGCTGCACGGCGAATCCGGCGGCGCTGAGGGAAGTGGCCAGGGTGCGGGCATGGCCGTGGACCCGCTGCGCGATTGCTTTCAGGCCGTCCGGGCCGTGGTAAACGGCATAGAAGGAGGAAACGATCGCCAGCAGGGCCTGTGCCGTACAGATGTTGGACGTGGCCTTCTCACGGCGGATGTGCTGCTCGCGGGTCTGCAGGGCCAGGCGGTAGGCGGGGATGCCGGCGGAGTCCTTGGAGACGCCCACCAGGCGGCCGGGCATGGAACGCTCCATGCCCTTCTGGACTGCCATATAGGCGGCGTGCGGACCACCGTAGAAGAGCGGCACGCCGAAGCGCTGGGCGGAGCCGACGGCGATGTCAGCGCCCTGCTCGCCGGGAGGTGTAATCAGCGTCAGCGCCAGGAGGTCGGCGGCCACGGTAACCAGTGCACCGCGTTCCTTGGCGTCGGAAATCACGGCGGTGTGGTCAAAGACCCGGCCAGAAACACCAGGCTGCTGGAGCACCACACCGTTGATGGCGCCGTCGGGCAGTCCATTGGAAAGCTCAGCGACCTCTACCTCAAAGCCGAGGGCCTCGGCACGGCCCTTCACGATCGCGATGGTCTGCGGCAGGCAATCGGCGTCCAGGACGGTCTTGCCATCCTTGGCGTCTTTGTTCTTATTTGCGCGCCGCATCATCAGCACAGCTTCGGCAACAGCCGTGGCTTCATCCAGGAGTGATGCGTTGGCTACCGGCAGGCCCACCAGGTCCTGCACCATGGTCTGGAAGTTCAGCAGCGCCTCGAGGCGGCCCTGGGAAATCTCCGGCTGGTAGGGGGTGTAAGCGGTGTACCAGGCGGGGGCTTCAAGGACGTTGCGGCGGATCACCGGCGGGGTCACGGTGTCGTAGTAGCCCTGGCCGATCATCTGGACGGAAGTTTTGTTCTTCGAAGCGAGTTTCCGGAGTTCAGCCAGCACCTCCACCTCGCTGAGCGCGGAGCCCAGCTCCAGTGCGGAGTCCTGGCGGATGTCCTTGGGAACGGCGGTGTCCACCAGGGCATCCACGGAGTCGAAGCCGACTGCCTTCAGCATGGTGCTGACATCGCCGTCACGGCGGGCGCCGATGTGCCGGTCAACAAAAGAGGTAGAGGCTGGAATAACGGTCACGAGGAACTCCATAACTCAGGCGGCGCAGGGTGCGCCACATCGATTGGGTTCCTCCCCGCTCTGTATTGGACCTGAGAGTTTCCGCGTCCCCCGCTGGGCGGGTAACGCTTGCACCGTCGGTGAGCGGGCGTGCTGCCTGCTACTTTCCAGAGTTGCCTCGCCGCGGCGGTACATGGGCCTGAGAGATTCCTGGGGAGGATTTGCTCCTACGGCGCCTGCTTGTACTGTTGGCAGAACTCTCCCGCCGCAGATCAAAGGCATATTAAGTTGGGTTGCTGCCTAACGGCAGGACTGTTGCCGTGGCCAAATGTGGCCTCCGTAACTTATCCATTCTCCTACGTGGGCGACGCTGGGGCAAATGGTGCTTTTAGCCCCGGAGGCGTTCGACGGCGGCCAGGAGGCTCGCGACATCGGCAGCACGGTCTGATCCCGAGGCTTTCCCTTCCGGGGGCTGTGGATCCGTGGCACCTTCCCACATGGCATTGAAGTACAGGCCGTCCCCCATATACCGCACCGCTTTGGCCATTTCCGGCCCCACATCCTCGGCCAGCAGCTCCAGCCACCGCCCCTGGATGGCAGCAAAGCGTCGCCGGGTTTCCTGGTGCGCCACCTCGGCCAGCCGGGTCACGGCAACGAATACCCGGTCCAAGGGGGTGTCGGACCAGAGCGAGGACTTGATGAAGTAGGCCGCGGAGCCTTCTTCTGCCGCTGCCATGGCCGCCACATCTTCCCCCGCCAACTGGTCCAGCCGCTCCAGGAGCGAGGCGATGAGGGCTTCCTTGTTCGGGAAGTGGTACAGCAAGCCACCCTTGGAGACACCGGCCCGCTTAGCGACGGCATCAAGGGTGGCAGCTCTCTCGCCCACTTCAATCAGGAGGGCTTCGAAGGCATCAAGCACCGCTTCGCGGGCTACGGGTTTTCTGGCCATGGGTCCAATCATGCCTGTTTCCTGACATCGACTTCCTAAGTGTACCGTCCAGACGGTACAGTTATTGCATGACCTCGACCCCGGACATCACCGTTTCGCCGCGCACCGGCCCCAGTAAGCCTGCGGAAATACGTCTTTCCGGACCTCGCGCGCCGTGGCGTGACTGGCTGGCACTGGGCCTGCTGATGTTCCCGGTGCTGCTCGTGGCGGTGGATAACACAGCACTGACCTTCGCCCTGCCTGAAATCGCGCGCGCCCTGCAGACCAGCGGCATTCAGCTGCTGTGGATTGTGGACGCCTACCCGCTGGTTCTGGCCGGGCTGCTGGTGGCGATGGGCAGCCTGGGTGACAGGATCGGCCGCCGTCGTCTTTTGCTGATCGGCAGCGTCGGCTTCGCTGCCGTCTCCGCCATCACTGCATTCGCACCGACTGCCGGCTTTCTGATTGCCGGCCGCGCAGCCCTGGGCTTCTTTGGCGCCATGCTGATGCCATCCACACTGTCCCTGATCCGGAACATCTTTCCCGAACCCAACCGCCGTCGGCTGGCCATAGCCATTTGGGCCGCCGGCTTCTCCGGCGGCGCGGCGCTTGGTCCGATTTTCGGCGGCTGGCTGGTGGAGCATTTCTGGTGGGGCGCCATCCTCCTGGTCGCGGCGCCCATCATGCTGCCGCTGCTGATCTTTGGCCGCGCCGTCATTCCCGAATCCCGGGACCCCAAGCCCGGCAACGTTGATGTGCCCAGCGTCCTGTTATCCATGCTGGTGATGGTCCCCGTGGTGTACGGAATCAAGGAGCTGGCCACGGAGGGATTCTCCGCCGCACCGCTTGCCATCATCACTTTTGGACTGGTGATGGGGGTGGTGTTTGTCCGCCGGCAGAAGCGGCTCGCCTCACCCCTGCTGGACATCTCCCTCTTCGGGAACAGCATCTTCAGCACCGCGATTATGGCCAACGTCCTGGCCCTGTTCTCCTTCAACGGGTTCATCCTCTTCCTGGCGCAGCACCTGCAGCTTCTGGAAGGAATGTCGCCGTCCGAATCCGGAGTGGCCATGATTCCGGCCCTGCTGGCCACGGTCATTGCCGGCTTGTTGGTGGTTCCGCTGGTGCGCAAGGTCCGGCCCGGCCTGGTGGTGGCTGGCGGCCTCTTGCTCAGTGCCACCGGATATGCCCTGGTGACTTTTGGCAACCACGCCGGCGGCCCTGAACTGCTGCTGGCAGCGCTGCTGGTTCTGGCCCTGGGCGTGGGGGCCGCGGAAACTATTTCCAACGACCTGATTCTGGGCTCGGTGCCGGCGAACAAGTCAGGTGCTGCCGCGGCGGTATCGGAAACGGGCTACGAAGTGGGCTCGCTGCTGGGCACCGCCGTTCTGGGCTCGATCCTGACGGCGTCCTACCAGCGCAACCTGAAGCTGCCTGCGGAGGTGGCGGGCCAGGGTTCCGCCCCTGGAACACACCTGGCCGGCGAAACCCTGGCCGGCGCCGTCGAACTCGCCCATACCCTGCCCGCACCTTTGGCCGAGGCCGTATTGACCACCGCCCGGACGGCGTTCGACTCGGGGGTGCACATCACGGCGGCGATTGGGCTGGGACTGATGGCGGCGGCGGCGCTGACTGCCGGCGTCGTACTCCGAAGGGTTCCAAAGGCAAGCTAGCCCGACCACAAAAAAGCACCGAGTGGCGGGATAACGCCGCTTAGCTCGGATCTAAGCAGCATCTTCCCGCCACTCGGCGCAACAGGTGTGCCGGCCGGGGCACCATAAGCGGGCCCGGCAAGGCCCCTACTTGCTGTCGGGTGCCGTCACGCTGGCAGTTGCCTTCATGGTTTCGGCATTTATCATCCAGGCGAACTGCTCCAGCTTGCTGATGAACTCATGCAGGAGGTCGGCCGTGGTGGGATCTTCCTCATCTACCTCGTCGTGCACCTTCCGCATGGTTCCCACTGCGGCCTCAAGTGCAGCAACGATCCGCTCGATGGCGTCCTTGGTGTTGATCAGGCCTTCCGGAAAGGCGGGCAGGTTGGTGGAGCCCGAAACCGTGGCGCTGCGGCCATCCGGCAGGGCGTGCAGGGCGCGCATACGCTCGGCGACATCGTCGGCAAAGAGCCGTGCTGCCTCCACAATCTCGTCGAGCTGCAGGTGGAGATCGCGGAAGTTGGTTCCCACAATGTTCCAGTGGGCCTGCTTGCCCTGGAGGTGGAGCTCAATAAGGTCCGTCAGGACGGCCTGCATGTTGTTGGTCAGTGTCGGTGAAGCTTTCATGAAATCCTCCTCGATTGGTCCGTAATCCTGACGCTATCAGCACTGCTCAACCGGGTCGCCGGGCACTGGGAAAATTTCTCAGTGAGCTTACTAAGTTGACTTCGCGGACGACATAAAAGAACGCGATTCATTTAACCCCTTGCACCGCGGCCTGTGACCCTCCATACTAAATGAACGTCATTCATTTAGTGACAGTCGTCTCACTGGAGTAGCCACATGATTGAAATTTCCTGCCTCGATGCCCCCGCCTCCCTGGCCCGGACAACGGCGTCCGCCCGCCCCGCCCTTCGGGTGGGCGTGGTGCAGCACCGCTGGCACCCGGACACCGCGGTGTTGCATGCCGAACTCAACGAGGGCATCGAACGTGCAGCCCGATCGGGGGCCAGCGTGGTGTTCCTGCCCGAGCTCACGCTCTCCCGTTATCCGGCAGACACCCGGCCGGAGAACGACACCACCTCCGGCGCAAAAAACAGGCCCAGGCCATCGGACCTTGCAGAGGACCTCCTGACCGGACCCACCTTCACCTTCGCGGCACGGGCCGCGCGGCGCTACGGCGTTTCCGTCCATGCCTCGCTCTATCAAAAGGCGGAGAACCCGGACGGCTCCGATGACGGACTGGGCCTGAACACAGCCATCCTGGTCTCCCCGCAAGGCGAGCTCGTGGCCCGCACCCACAAGCTGCATATCCCCGTCACCGCCGGCTACTACGAGGACAAGTTCTTCCGCCAGGGCCCCGCAGCCCAGGACGCCTATGAAGTCCATGCCCCGGCCGAACTCGGCGGAGCGCGACTGGGCATGCCCACCTGCTGGGACGAGTGGTTCCCCGAGGTCGCCAGGCTGTACTCACTGGGCGGTGCCGAGATCCTGGTCTACCCCACGGCCATCGGTTCCGAGCCGGACCACCCGGACTTCGACACCCAGCCGCTCTGGCAGCAGGTGATCGTGGGCAACGGGATCGCCAATGGGCTTTTTATGGTCGCGCCCAACCGGTGGGGCCATGAAGGGACGCTGAACTTCTACGGCTCGTCCTTCATCTCCGATCCCTACGGCCGGATCCTGGTCCAGGCTCCCCGCGACGAATCCGCGGTACTCGTCGCCGATCTTGACCTGGACCAGCGCCGCGACTGGCTGACGCTCTTCCCCTTCCTGGCCACCCGCCGCCCGGACACCTACGCGCGGCTCACCGATCCCGTTCGCCGGGATCAGCCCCTCGGCGGCGAAGCATTGGCACTGGAAGACATGGAGGCGGCGTCATGAGCTGGCGCATGCCTGCTGAAACCGCGCCCCAGGAGCGCCTGTGGATGGCTTTCCCCACCGGCGGATACACCCTGGGTGACACCGAGGAAGCCGCCCATGCAGCGCGCTCCACCTGGGCAGCGGTGGCGAACGCCGCCGTCGAATTTGAACCCGTCACCATGGTGGTGGACCCCGACGACGTCGATACCGCCGCGCGCTATCTGCACCCTGACGTCGAGGTACTTTATGCCCCGCTTAACGATGCCTGGATGCGGGACATCGGCCCCACTTTTGTGCTTGACGGCCTGGGACGGCGCGGCGCCGTCGACTGGGTGTTCAACGGCTGGGGCGGGCAGGACTGGGCAAGCTGGGACAAGGACGCCGCGATCGCAGCCGAGGTAACCCGCCAGTCCGGGGCACACCATGTCCCGTCACCGCTGGTCAATGAAGGCGGCGGGATCCAGGCCGACGGGCTGGGAACCATCCTGGTGACCGAAACCGTACAGCTGGATCCGGACCGTAATCCAGGCTTGAGCAAGGCTGACGTGGAAAAAGAACTGGCACGAACCCTGGGAGCTACGCACGTAGTGTGGCTCCCCCGCGGCCTGACCCGGGATTCGGAACGCTTCGGTACCCGCGGCCATGTGGATATCGTGGCCGCTATTCCATCCCCTGGAACCCTGCTGGTCCATTCACAGCAGAACCCGGCCCATCCCGACTATGACGTCTGCCGCGACATCATCGACTACCTCCGCACTACACGGGACGCCGCCGGCCGCGAGTGGAAGATCGTGGAGGTCCCTGCTCCCGAGACGCTTCGCGATGACGAAGGGTTCGTGGACTACAGCTACATCAACCACGTGGTGGTCAACGGCGGCGTGATCGCCTGCAGCTTCAATGACCCCCATGATGACAAGGCCCTCCAGATCCTTGCCGAGGCCTACCCCGGCCGCCGTATTGTCAATATTGATGCACGGGAGCTTTTTGCCCGTGGCGGCGGTATCCACTGCATTACCCAACAGCAGCCCGCTGCCTCCTAGAAAGCACGGACATGACCCAAACTATCCGTAACAGCGATGACAGCCGCTCCGGCGCATCCCGCAATGCCCCCGGAAGCTCTGCACACGGCATCAGCCCGAAGGGACTCAAGGGCGGGCAGTTGGGGCTCCTCGCCGTCGTCGTCCTCGGTATTTCCACCATTGCCCCGGCCTACACGCTGACCAGCGCCCTTGGCCCCACGATCAATGAGGCAGGGCTCCAGCTGCCTGTCATCTTCCTGATCGGCTTTATCCCGATGATCCTGGTCTCACTCGCCTACCGGGAGCTCAACGCCGACTCACCGGACAGCGGCACCACCTTCACCTGGGTCACTAAGGCGTTCGGACCCTGGGTGGGCTGGATGGGCGGCTGGGGACTCCTAGCGGCAAACATCATCGTGCTTTCCAACCTCGCGGCTGTTGCTGTCGACTTCTTCTATCTCTTTCTTTCGCAGCTCACGGGTTCACCGGAGCTGGCCGAACTGGCCGCCAACAAGCCCTTGAATGTGCTGACCTGCTTCGTTTTCGTGGCTCTGGCAATATGGGTCAGCTACCGCGGCATGCGCACCACCAAGCTGGTGCAGTACGGGCTGGTGGGATTCCAGCTCGTGGTCCTGGGCCTGTTCGTGGCCATGGCCTTCGCCAACTGGTCCACCTCGGAAACGGCCATTCCTTTCAGCTGGGCATGGTTCGATGTCACTAAAATCGAGACCTTCGGCCAGATTGCGGCCGGCATCTCGCTGTCCATCTTTGTCTACTGGGGCTGGGATGTATGCCTGACGGTGAACGAGGAAACCACCAACGGCAAGCGGACCGCCGGCCTGGCGGGCACCCTGACTGCCGTGATCGTCCTGGGCATCTACCTTCTGGTCAGCATCGCCACCATGATGTTCGCTGGCATCGGCGATACCGGGAACGGGCTGAGCAACCCGGACAACCAGGAGAACATCTTCACGTCCCTGGCATCGCCCATCATGGGACCCTTCGCCATCCTGATGTCCCTTGCCGTCCTGTCCAGCTCCGCTGCTTCGCTGCAGTCCACGTTTATGTCGCCGTCCAGGAGCCTGCTGGCCATGTCCCACTACGGTGCCCTGCCTAAGCCGCTGAGCAAGCTGAGCAAGTATTCGACGCCGCGTGCGGCCATTATTGCTGCCGGTGTCCTGTCCTCGGGGTTCTACGCGGTCATGCACATCATTAGCGAGAACGTCCTGAACGACACCATCCTGGCATTGGGCCTGATGATCTGTTTCTACTACGGCCTCACGGCCATTGCCTGCGCCTGGTACTTCCGTAACAGCGTCTTCAGCAGCTTCCGCAACTTTGTGCTCCGGCTGCTGTGCCCGGTGCTGGGCGGCGTTGGCCTGTTTGTCGTGTTCATCCAGACCGCCATCGACAGCCTGGCCCCCGAGTTCGGCAGTGGCTCTGAAGTCTTCGGTATCGGTCTTGTGTTTGTCCTCGGCGTGGGGATCCTGGTCATGGGCGCCGTCTTCATGTTGGTCATGGCGCGCCTCCGCCCGGGCTTCTTCCGTGGCGAGACCATCCGCCGCGATACCCCGGCGCTGGTGGTTCCGGAGTAGGCAAGTAAACGTCCAGAGACAAAGAATGGTGCCCTGCCGGAGATCATCCGGACAGGGCACCGTTGTGTCCAGGGCAGCCCAGAAAGGCGCCGGAAATGGCAAAGGCACCGCTCACCTGGTGGTGTCCGGTGCCCTGCGTGCCGTGGTGGCAGCCGTTCGGAAGTCTTTAGCCTTCGCAGTCGTAGCAGTACTTCAGGCCGTTCTTTTCCTTGGCCACCTGGGACCGGTGACGGACCAGGAAACAAGAGGAGCAGGTGAACTCATCCGACTGTTCGGGAACAACGGTAACCGTCAGTTCTTCGCCGGAGAGATCGGCTCCGGGAAGGTCGATGCCCTCAGCGGTGTCGTTCTCGTCGAGGTCGATGACAGCAGTCTGGGCGCTACCGCTGCGGGACGCCTGAAGGGCCTCCAGCGATTCGGCGGGAGATTCTTCTTCGGTCTTGCGTGGGGCGTCGTAATCGGTAGCCATTGCGTGTTCACTTTCGTTGCTGCACAGCGCCATTTCAGGCACCTCAGTGAAGCAGTTTAGGCCATACTGCAGGCATGTAAAGAAAAGTGTGTTCAACACTACAGTTTTCTACCGCCGCTGGGCGCCCGGCCGGGGCTTCCCACCTTCCTGTCGACCCCGTCAATCCCGGTTCAGGCAGGCCCCTCGGGCATGCTGTCCGCATCCGAATGTGCGGCCGCGGCACCGTCTGCTGCCACCGCTACTCCGCTCAGGGCCGGCAGCCAGCCCCAACGACTCGCCTCCAGCACACCGTCCAGCGTGCGGTCCACGCAGTTTTCAACGTAAGCCGCTTCAATCCAGGAAGCGATGCGGCGGCCGGTCCTGCCGAGGAATGTCCCGTTCATCCGGCCAAGGTATCCGGCCCACATTCGGGAACCATTTCAGGAATGTCAAAGGCGTGTTAACGGCACGACGGCGGGCGGCTGCGTTGAGGCAACCATCCTCCACGAACCAGGAGGCAACACCCTCGGTGATAGGCGCTGCACGGTGGGGCCGCTACGGCCTGTGAGGAGCTACGGTGAGGTCCGCCACCCGCTCGAGCCGAGGGTGTAACCCGTCGTCATCGTCCACAACGCCCGTTTCCCACCAGAGCTTGAGCCCGTCCGGAGTCACCTCGAGGCTGGCAAGGTTGTTGTTGAACCATGGTCCAGTAACCCGTGTCCAGCGGAACGGCGGATTCGGAACCCGGGCCAAGCGGGCCACAACGGCGCCTACAGGCGCAGCCAGACCGTAGGCCATCACAGCCCCGAAGTACCTCATAACCCGCGGAAGGGGGTTACGGATCGGAGAGCAGACCGCCTGCACAATGCGGCTGCCCCCGCTTCGGTCCACCTCCGCGACGTAGGAGAAGTGCACGTCCCCGGACAGGAAGGTGATGGTGTCCGGTGCCGGGCCGCGCTTACCGTCAGCGACCTCGGCGGCCATGGAGGCCATCTTTTGGAAGCTGCTTTGGAAGGCGCCCCAGTGTTCCAGGTCAACCGTCCGGCGCAGCTTCTCTCCGGCGCGGGCGGCAAGCTTGCCCCACGCGCCTTCGGAGACGGCCTCATTCCAGGATTCGATGTGGTGCAGGCCCATAGGCAGCAGGAATGGCAGCGACGTGGCAATCAACACGTGACGGAAGCCACCGCGCATCTGGCCGTCAAGCCAGTCCATTTCCTCGTCATCGAGGAGGGCGCGGTGGTCCGGTTCCAGGTTCCGGGCGGCGCGGGAATCGATCACGATCAGCCTTGTGTCCCCGAAGTCCCGGCAGAAGCTCCACCGGTAGGATGGCGGGTCTTCGTCCGCACGTTCCGCGAAACTGTCCATTTCCGCACTTAGGTCAAGCTCAGCCTCGCCCGCATGCCCGGTGACCTGTTGCCAAAGGGGGTCCCTGAGCCGTTCGTACGGCGAAAGGTTGCCAAGGTGCTGGTACACCCAATAGGAGGACAACCCGGAGACGATCCGTTCATGCCACCATGAGGTGGCTTCCATCTCCCTTCTCCAACTTAATGAGGCATTCCAGTCGTCCCGGATGTCATGGTCGTCGAAAATCATTGCGCTGGGCAGCGTGGACAGCAGCCATCTGTTTGCCGGGTCAGACCAGGCGAGTTCATAGAGGTGTGAGTACTCCTCGTAATCCTTGAGCTCCTCGCCGGGCAGGGCATCGATGTCCCGGCGGGCACGGATAAACTCCTGCATCTGATCGCTGGTGGAGTCCGCGTACACTTGGTCCCCCAGGAAGACCACCAAGTCAGGCCGGGCGGGACCTCCGCCTGAGGCCATCGCCAGCGCGTAGGCCCGAAGCGCGTCGACGCCGTGCGTCTGGTTGCCGGACGCATCGTGCGGGACACTGGTCCGGCAGGAGCCGTAGGCCATACGCAGTGCCTTGCCGGATTCCAGCGTCGCAATGACGGGTGGCGGAAAATCGGAGTCACGCTCGGGCCAACACTGCTCCCCGTCAATTTCCACGGTGTAGGGAAGGACCGTTCCGGGCTGTAGCCCGTCCGCCTCCACCAGCGCGTAATGGTGGCCGTGTACAGCGAAGGAACGGGCTGCCCACTCCCTGTCACCGGCGCGGACCAAGACCCGGGCAGTGTCTCGCGTCTCTACCCAGATGCTGGCTGAGTTCTCATCCACGTACCGCATGATTGGTCCCAGCACCAGCGAGGTTGTCATGACTTAGTTGTACCCGTTTCGAACGGCATCAACCATGGGCACCCCGTTAGGGGACTACTTCTTCTGGAGCCTCCTGTCGGATTCGAACCGACGACCCCCGCTTTACAAGAGCGGTGCTCTGGCCAACTGAGCTAAGGAGGCATGCCCGCAATCGGGCTGCACCGAAACGGCGCTAGATAAGGTTAGCTCACCGGGGCTGAGAACAAAAAAATCAGCGCCCGGTGCCGCCGGCAATCCGGTAGGACTCCTGCAGCAACTCGTCCAGCTCGTCCCGGTCCACGTTGGCCAGCTTGACCAGCACAAGCTGCGGGGACCGGTCGTGGTGCGGGGTCCAGAAGTACGTGTCCGGGTCCGTCCCCGCGAGCGCCTCCCGTTCGGCGGTCTTCACGGTGAGCACGCCGTCTTCCCACATCCGGGCCATCAGGGACTTGGTGAACCAGGCCGGCATGTTCCAGCTGGGCCGTTCGGTGACGCCGGGCAGTGCCAGGCAAATGCTGCGCACGTCCTCTTCGGTAGCCATACGCCCATGATGGCCCAGCCAGGCAGGATCATCCAGCCCTGGTTAAACAACCGCGGGCCGCTTGCTGAGGTACAGCATGCGGTCCGCGGTCACAGGGCTACGAAAAGAATCAGGCCTTGGCGTCAGCCGCTGCCTGAATAGCAGCAGCCAGGTCGCTGGTACCATCCCACTGCTGTCCGTCGATGAATACTGTGGGCGTACCGGTGATGCCGCTGTTCGCAGCCAGTTCCGTGGAGTACTTCACGTACGGCCGGAACTTCTTGTCTTCAACACAGCTGTTGATGTCTACGCCAATTTCGCTTGCCAGGGACTTCAGCTTGTCATCGGACAGGCCGGCGCCACCTTCAGAAGGCTGGTTGTCGAACAGCACGTCAACATACTCGGAGTACTTGTCAGGTGCGGTGTCGGCGATGCAAGCTGCGGCGTTGGCCGAACGGGAGGAGTAGTTGGTGGTGGACCGGGTATCAAGGAAGCCCAGGGGGCGGTATTCCATGGCGATCTTGCCGTCGTTGCGCAGCCCCTTGAGCAGTTCGCTGTTGTTATTCTCAAACTGCAGGCAGGCGGGGCAGATGAAGTCGATGTAGGCAACAACCTTCACGGGCTGGCCTTCTACGGCCTCCGCTCCCGGTGCCACCACAGGCGAAGGCTGGGTAGCCGGCTTCGCCGGGAGGCTGGCCATGTCGATGGTGGCCGGGTCCGTGGGGGCTACTTCGTCGTTAGCCAGCAGGGTGACTCCGCCATTGATGTTGGCGCTGGCCGGGACGGGCCCCTGGTCCGCGATCGGAGCGCTCTTCTGGAGGTTGTTGACCACCACAAGGGCGATGACCGTCAGGATCGCCACGACGGCGATGACGATGCCCCACCCGATGAGCATCTTGTTTCGTTTGTCCTTCTTCAGCTGGGCCTCGCGGATGGCGCGGGCCTTCTCGCGTGCTTCCGCTGTTCTTTCTGCTTTGGACTTACGGTTTTCGTTTGCGGGGCTCATCTGTTCCTCGTGTCGATCGACGTCGGGCGGACCACATTGTGGCAACTTCGCCTATTTTAGGGGAGAAAACTGGGAGCTTGCGCTTTCAAGTAATTCAGGGCGGTGGCGACACACGAATAGCACCCGGGATTCCGCCCCATTAGGGTGGAACAAGAGCCATAGGCAACCTTAGGGGACCGAATTGGAACGCAACGATCAGCACAATCCGAACAATAACGCCGTGGATAAACCCGCACGGCAGCCCGCCACCCAGGGCATAGCACCGGGAACGCGTTATGACTTCATGGTGGTGTCCAACCGGCTTCCGGTGGACCGCTGCAATGCCGGGGACGACGGCGACGACGGTTCCGGCTGGCGCCGGTCCCCCGGCGGACTCGTCACTGCCCTCGCCCCCATGATGACCAAGACCGACGGCGCGTGGGTCGGCTGGCATGGCGCCCCTGATGAGACGGTCAAACCGTTCAGCCACGGCGGGATGGACCTGGTGCCGGTGCACCTGAGTACCGACGACGTCGAGCTTTACTATGAGGGCTTTTCCAACGCCACGCTGTGGCCGCTGTATCACGACGTCATCGCGCCGCCGGAGTTCCACCGCACTTGGTGGGATTCGTACCGGAAGGTGAACAGGCGTTTCGCCGACTCCGTCATCAAGTATGCCGCCGAGGGCGCTACGGTGTGGGTCCAGGACTACCAGTTGCAGCTGGTCCCGCGGATGCTGCGCGAGGCCCGGCCGGATCTGCGGATCGGCTTCTTCAACCACATCCCGTTCCCGCCGCCGGAGATCTTCGCCCAGCTGCCCTGGCGTCGCGCCATTATTGACGGCCTGCTGGGAGCGGACCTGGTGGGCTTCCAGCGAACCAGTGACGCCGGCAACTTCATGCGCTCTGCGCGCCGGTTCCTGGGCGCGAGCGTCAAACGACAGCAGGTGCACGTCAAGGGACCCGGCGGCCAGGTGACGCACATCGCCAGGGCCCAGGCGTTCCCCATCTCCATTGATGTCCAACAAATCCACGATCTGGCCAACAAGCCGGAAATCATCGAACGCGCCCGCCAGATCCGGCAGGACCTCGGAAACCCGAAGACCATCCTGCTGGGCGTGGACAGGCTGGATTACACCAAGGGAATCCGGCACCGCCTCAAGGCGTTCGAGGAACTCCTTGCTGACGGCTCGCTGAAGGTGGAGGACGCCACGCTCATTCAGGTCGCCAGCCCCAGCCGTGAGCGCGTTGAACAGTACCGGCTGCTGCGCGAGGAAATCGAAGGCACCGTGGGCCATATCAACGGCACCTACGACACCATCCAGAACACGGCCGTCCGCTACCTGCACCACAGCTATCCGGTGGAGGAAATGGTGGCCCTGTACCTGGCCGCGGATATCATGCTGGTGACCGCCCTGCGCGATGGCATGAACCTCGTTGCCAAGGAATATGTCACCACCAGGACCCATGACGACGGCGCGCTGGTCCTCAGCGAATTTGCCGGCGCCGCCGATCAGCTCAAGCACGCCCTGCTGATCAATCCGCACGACATCGACGGCCTGAAGGAGACCATCCTCAAGGCGGTCAGCATGACGCCCCGTGATGCAGCCCGCCGGATGCGTGCCATGCGCAAGCAGATCCTCGAGCACGACGTCGACCACTGGTCCAGAGAGTTCCTGACCGCCCTGAACGAGAAGGTTGTGCGCGATGACTCCTGAGACCAACAGCGCAGACTGGCTTACCCTGAGTCCCGACCTGCTCGATGCCATCCGCCGGATCGCCGCCACGGAACACCTGCTGGTGGCCCTGGACTTTGACGGCGTGATGGCACCCCTGGTGGACCGGCCGGAAAACGCCCGGCCACTCCCCCGCACCGCTACCGCCTTCGCGTCCCTCGCCACGCTGCCACGCACGACGACGGCACTCATCTCGGGGCGCGCACTGGAGAGTCTGCGGCTGGTCGCCTCCCCTCCGGCTGAGGCCCTGCTGATCGGCAGCCATGGGGCCGAGGCCTGGATGGGGCCCGGGTCCACACCCCTGACGTTGGATCCGGAGCAAGTGCAGCTGCTGGCCGAGGTCAGGGCAACGCTGGCCGAAATTGCCGGTGAGGCGCCGGGTACGCACCTGGAGGACAAGCCGGCAGGAGTGGTGCTGCATACCCGACTGGCTGCCGATGACGTCGCCGAAGACGCCGTAGCAGCTGCCCGGTCCTCCTTGGGCAACCTGCAGGGTGTGCACTTGAAAACCGGCAAGCGCGTCCTGGAAACCTCTGTGGTGCACGCGTCCAAGGGCGAGGCCATCACCTTCCTGCGGCAGGCAACAGGCGCTTCGGCCGTGCTTTTCGCCGGCGATGACGTGACCGACGAGGACGCCCTGGCACGGATGACCAAGGACGACGTCGGCGTCAAGGTGGGCTTCGGCTTCACCCAGGCCAGCTACCGCGTTGAGGCCCCAATCCACATGGCCGAGGTCCTGGAGGCACTGCTCAAGGAGCGCCAAAAGTCCGTGGGCGACGTCCCGCCGTCGAACGGCCTTTGATGAATCTCACAAGTGACGTTCGTAACATTCGCGGGCATTCCGGATAAATCTGACATACTCTTGGATGTGATGTGGCGCACAACAACCGTGCGGCGTCGCGAGTGCTCCCGGGCTTCGGCCTTGGGAGCACCCAACTGAATACACACCATTCACTACGGATCGTCCGGCACGTACCTGCCGGTGAAGGGATTGATAACTGTGGCAACAGTTACTTTTGATAACGCAACACGTCTTTACCCGGGCACAGAAAAGCCCGCCGTCGATAAGCTCAACATCGACATCGCCGATGGCGAATTCCTGGTCCTCGTTGGCCCCTCCGGCTGTGGTAAGTCCACTTCGCTGCGTATGCTCGCAGGCCTTGAGGATGTCAACGCCGGCCGCATCCTGATCGGCGACCGCGACGTCACTGACGTCCCGCCGAAGGACCGCGACATCGCCATGGTCTTCCAGAACTACGCCCTGTACCCGCACATGACTGTTGCGGACAACATGGGCTTCGCCCTGAAGATCGCAGGCGTCTCCAAGGAAGAGCGGGCCGAGCGTGTCCGCGAAGCCGCCAAGCTCCTGGACCTCGAGCCCTACCTGGACCGCAAGCCGAAGGCACTCTCCGGCGGTCAGCGCCAGCGTGTTGCCATGGGCCGTGCAATCGTCCGTAACCCGCAGGTCTTCCTCATGGATGAGCCGCTTTCCAACCTGGATGCCAAGCTCCGTGTCCAGACGCGTACGCAGATCGCATCCCTTACCCGCCGCCTCGGTGTCACCACCGTGTACGTGACCCACGACCAGGTCGAGGCCATGACCATGGGCGATCGCGTTGCGGTCCTCAAGGACGGCCTCCTGCAGCAGGTCGACACCCCGCGCAACCTGTACGACAAGCCGAAGAACGTCTTCGTTGCCGGCTTCATCGGCTCCCCCGCCATGAACCTGCTGGAACTGCCCGTCGTCGACGGCGGCGTTCAGTTCGGCGGAACGGTTTACCCCGTGCCGCGCAACATCCTCGAAGAAGCACATGGTTCCACCGTCACGCTGGGCTCACGTCCGGAAGACCTCGAAACCGTTGGCAACGGCGAAGGCCTCCAGGTTGAGGTGGACGTTGTCGAAGAACTCGGCGCTGACGCCTACGTCTACGGCCACACCACGCTTGACGGCCAGGACCACGACATCGTGGCACGCGTCGACGGCCGCCGCCCTCCGATGAAGGGTGACACCATCTTCGTCCGCCCGCAGTCCGGCCACGTGCACCTGTTTGACACCAAGACCGGCCTGCGCCTGGGCGCCTAGTCGCCACCTCCGGTGGTTGAGCCTGTCGAAACCCGGTCTCGACAGGCTCGACCAACGACAGACGAACGACGGCGGCCCCTCCTTTGGACATTCATTGGAGTGGCCGCCGTCGCACGTTAACACCCCCAATGCGAGCAGGAGCTCTGTGGATTACCCCATGTCGCTGATTCCCTTCCCCGTCCTGCTGGACCAGCTGGACCGGGAAGGTTTTGTCCTCACTCGCGACAGCGCCATTTCGGCCGACGCGGAGTGCCTGCCGGCCGCCGGGGAACTAGCCAAGATCCTGCGGCGAAGCACCGGCTTTGAGGTGCCGGTCCTGAAGTCCGCGCCCTCGGGCGCCGAAATCGTTCTTGCGGTCGATCCTGAGCTTGCGCTGGGGGCAGCCCAGACCGACGGCCCGGCACCGGCGGAGGCTTACACGCTTACCGCCGATGCGTCCGGCGTCGTGATTACCGGAGCTTCCACGGCCGGCGTGATCAACGGCGTACAGACGCTGCGGCAACTCTTTCCTGCCGACGTCGAAAGCCCTTCCCCGGTTTCAAGGGACTGGCGGGTGCCGGCGGTTACCATCCGCGATTTCCCGCGCTTTACCTACCGCGGCCTCATGCTGGATGTTGCGCGGAGCTTCCTGACAGTGAATGAGGTGAAGCGGCAGATCGACACGATGATGCAGTTCAAGTTCAACGCGCTGCACCTCCACCTGACGGATGATCAGGCCTGGCGGATCGAAATCAGGAACCCGGAACACAACCCTTCCGGCCTGGACTACGGCATGCTGACCCGTCTGGGCGGCACTGGCGCTGTTGATACTCCCGGCGTCGGGCTGGGTCCCGGGCACACGGGGTTCTACAGCCAGGCGGACTTCTCGGAAATAGTCGCCTACGGGGCACTCCGGAACATCCTGGTGATCCCGGAAATCGATATGCCCGGCCACGTCAACGCGGCCCTGGCTGCCGTGCCGCAGCTCAACGCCAACAACATTCCACCGGCAATGAACACCACCGGCGAAGTGGGGTTCTCCAGCCTTGACGCCAACAATCCTGTGACCTATGAGTTTGCCCGGGAGGTGATCCGGCAGCTGGCAGCGCTGACGCCCGGGCCCTACCTGCACATCGGCGGGGATGAAGCCCTGGTCACGCCGCGCGGAGAGTACCTGGCTATGGTGTCTGGGATTGCCTCGATGGTGGCTGACGCGGGCAAGGTCCCGGTGGGCTGGAACGAATATGCCGCTGCGACGATTCCGCACGGTTCCGTCATCCAGTACTGGCACGGCAGCACCTCCGCCACGGTGGAGAAAGCATCCGACGCCGCTGCCTCGGTGATCATGTCGCCCGCCCAGCACACCTACCTGGACCAGAAATACGCTCCTTCCAGCCCTATCGGCCTGGACTGGGTGGAAGGCGGTCCGTTCAGCTGGCGTGAATACTACGCCTGGGATCCAGGGCAGCTGGGCATCCCGGCGGAACACGTCCTGGGCGTTGAAGGCCCGCTCTGGACCGAAACCGTCCGCGGCGGGCTGCAGGCGGACTGGCTGCTGTACCCGCGGGCGATCGCGTTGGCCGAGGTGGCCTGGACCCCGCAGGAAAGCCGGCACGCGGACCATCTTGCAGGTCGCCTGGGTGAGGTGGGTGTCCGGCTGGCACTCCAGGGAGTGGCGTTCCAGACTGCACCTGACGTCCCTTGGGCTGCACAGCCCGTCTACCCCTTCAATGACATTTAGCCGTTGCGCAGCAAGTAGGAAAGAATTGGATCATGACTGAGGACAACAGCGCGCTCTGGCACGACGAACCTACGGATTACGGGCAGATCGGCAAGTTGCCCCGGTTCGAGGCCGCGAGTGCCAATGACGGCGCGATGAACGTATCCAGCTCGCTGAGTATTACGGCTGCAGCCACCGAGCCGGAGTTGCTGGACCTGCCGTGGCACATTGCCCTGGAGGACTGGCCGGCGGAGAACCTGGCCGCGCTCCCCCGCGGTATCTCCCGGCACATTGTGCGCTTCGCCCACTTGGGTGGTTCGGTCATCGCCATCAAGGAAACGTCGGAGCACGTGGCCCGCCATGAGTACCATATGCTGCGCAAGCTGGCCCGGTTGGATGTTCCCTGCGTCGAGCCGGTAGCTGTTATCACAGGCCGCACCACGCCACAGGGCCAGCCGCTGAACCCCGTGCTGGTGACCCGGCACTTGAAGTTCTCCATGCCGTACCGTGCCTTGTTTTCGCAGATGCTGCGGAAGGACACCCTGACCAGGTTGATCGATGCCCAGGCGCTGCTGATGGTCCGGCTCCACCTCATCGGTTTCTATTGGGGCGACGTTTCGCTCTCCAATACGCTGTTCCGCCGCGACGCCGGCGCCTTCGCTGCTTACCTGGTGGATGCGGAGACCGGGGAGCTCTACCCGGACCTCTCCACGGGGCAGCGCGAATATGACCTGGAGATTGCGCGGGTAAACATCGCCGGTGAATTGATGGACCTGCTCGACGGCGGCCTCATTGAGGAGAAGGTGGACCCCGTCGCCACCAGCGAGCTGATCATGGACAGCTACCGCCGGCTCTGGGCCGAACTCACGGAGAAGGAATCGTTCGAACTCGGCGAACGCTGGCGCGTTGGGGCACGCATCCGCAGGCTCAACGAGCTCGGCTTTGACGTCGAGGAATACGCCATCAAGACCACCCAGAACGGCTCCACCATCCAGCTGCAGCCCAAGGTGGTTGACGCCGGCCACCACCAGCGGCGCCTGCTCCGGCTCACCGGCATTGATGCCCAGGAAAACCAGGCCCGGCGGCTGCTCAATGACATGGATTCGTTCCGGGCGGACAACAATCCGGACATGGACGAGGAATACAGCGCCCACCTGTGGGTCAGCCAGATATTCGAACCGATCGTCCGGTCGATCCCCCGTGACCTTTCTGGAAAGCTCGAGCCGGCGGAGGCCGTCCACGAAATCCTGGAACACCGCTGGTACATGTCCGAGCAGGCGAACCGCCACATTCCGCTGGCCGAAGCAGTGCAGTCCTATATCGATTCCATCCTCCGGCACCGCCGCGACGAGGCCGCGATCATGCTGCACCCGGACACCGAGCTGCTCAAGATCCTGGAAGTGGAAACTGAGGAATCCCGGTATGGGCAGGACGAGGAAGAATACCCGGATGCGGACGACTAAGCGCTGTCCGGAGTGCCCGCATACCTGGACCGGCTATGCTTCCGCCTATATGAGGCGTTGACCTTAGATCGCCTTACCAGGGTTCAGGATTCCGGCCGGATCGAAAAGCTCCTTAATCCTGCGTTGCAGCTCCCGGACCTCCGGAGCCTGCTCAAGCCCCAGCCAGCGCCGTTTGTACTGCCCCACGCCGTGCTCACCGGTAATGGTTCCGCCCATCTCCAGGGCAGCTGCCACTGAATCATCCAGGGCGAGGTGCAGTCTCTCAATGGCCTCGGCGTCTGCCTCTGTCCGGTCAATCCAAAACGTGGGGTGAAGGTTGCCGTCCCCTGCATGGGCAACCACCCGCAAGCGGACGCCACGGCGGACCGCCATCGCCTCAAGCCAGGCCACATAATCCACCAACCGTGAGCGGGGTACTGCCACGTCCTCGCCCACCCGGTAGTCATCGTCCGGAGCGGCGCCACGGCTGTTGCGCCGCAGGTCCACCAGCCGTTCCGCCTCGGCGCTGGCTTCGGTGGTCACCACGGCGCCGCCGGCCGCAAGGACGCTTCGAACGACGTCGGCCTCCGCCTCAGCCCCAAAGCCATCCGTTTGGATGAGCAGCAGCGCCGTGCCGCGGGCCCGGAGATCGGAGCCATAGGCCGCATCCAGTTGGGCGAGCGAGCCGCCGTCGAGCAGTTCCATAATGGCAGGCTGCACGCGCGCGCGGCCCACAGCCAGCACTCCCGCAGCAGCCGAAGGGAAATCGGGATAGAACGCGGCGATGGTGTGGACGTGGCGCGGCAGGTACTTTAGCCGGACTGTCGCTGCCACCACAATTCCCAGAGTCCCTTCGGAACCAACGAACAGCGCGGTGAGGTCGTAGCCGGCTACGCCCTTGAACGTCTGGTGCCCTGTATGGATCAGCGAGCCGTCGGCCAGGACAACGTCAAGCGCCAGCACTGAATCGCGCGTCACTCCGTACTTCGCACAACGCAGCCCGCCGGCATTGGTGGCAACGTTGCCGCCAATGGTGGATATCCGAAAGCTGGCTGGGTCAGGCGCGTACATGAGCCCGTGCTGGGCGGCAGCATCGTCGAGTGCAGCGTTCACCACTCCAGGTTCGACGACGGCGGTCTCGTCGTCCGGGTTCAGGTCCAGAATGCGGTTCATCCGTTCCAGGCTCAGGACGATGCAGCCCCGGCTCGCGTGCGCACCGCCGGACACCCCGGTCCCGGCACCGCGGGCCACCACAGCGATCCGGTGGGCTGAACAGGTGCGCATCACAGCCTGGACGTCAGCCACGGTTTCAGCCCAGACCACAGCAATGGGCAGGTGGTAGTCAACGATCGGCGAGGCGTCCACGGCGTAACTGGCACGGGTTGCGTCGTCTACCGAAACCTTTCCATGGCCAAGGAGGAGGGCCAGTTCCTCCGGAATTCCTGCCGTGCTGGTGGTCTGCTGAGTTTCATGCACGAGCCCAGTTTAGGGTGGCGCCTAGCTTGCGCCCATAAAACGCGCGAAGTGGGACAGGATTTCCGGCCAGGCCTGTTCCCAAAGCCGGCGGACAGCAGCCGGGTTCTCTGCCCCCTCCCACCCGTCGTGGCGGATCTCTACTGTCGTGGAGTCCTCACCACGGACAAAAACGGCCCTGACCTCCGTTGACCACAGTGCAGTGGTGCCCGGATGCCACGAGGCCTGGAAGGTAAAGGGGGGCTGCCAGTCGCCCACCATGCCCCAAATGCTGGTCCGGCCATCATCGGCAGTTTCCAGGATAAGCTGCTCCTCGAACTCAACGTACGAGCCCTCCCCGTACACGCTGTGTGCGGGCATTGGCCACCACAGATGTGTGTGGTCGGTGAACCCTTCAAATGCCCTGGAGTCGGGCCCGGGTACCGTTACCGAAGCCACTACTGCTTCCGGTTGGCCTGCTGGTTTGGGGTCCGGTGCGTCGTCGGCTGCATGGCTGAAGAGACTGTTCATGATGCCCAACTTTACCGCGACCATTGCTTCCCGGATTTCTGCTCCTGGCGTCTGGCGTCTGGGCCTTGGGTGGTTTGCGTTGGCGGGTTGGGTGGTTAAAGGGGTCAGGCCCCGACACGTGGTGTCGGGGCCTGAGCCTAGTGTTTGTCCGGCGGTGACCTACTCTCCCACACCCTCCCGGGTGCAGTACCATCGGCGCTGTGGGTCTTAGCTTCCGGGTTCGGAATGGGACCGGGCGTTTCCCCCACGCTATGACCGCCGTAACCCTTGTACCCGTCACCCCTTGTTGGGGGTGTGGGAAGTCTGGTGTTACAACTTGTGGTGTTGTTATTTTGTTGTTGGTTCCTGTGCAACGTGCCCGTGGTGCGGGTTTGTTGTTTGGGAACCACATAGTGGACGCAAGCAGTCTTGATCTTTACGCAGTGCTTTGGTGTGAACGTCTTTTGAAGGTTTCGTTCACGCACTGGTGTGTGGTGTAAGTTATCGGCCTATTAGTACCGGTCAGCTTCACGGGTCTTTAGTCCCCGCTTCCACATCCGGCCTATCAACCCAGTGGTCTGGCTGGGGGCCTCTCACACACGAGGTGTATGGAAATCTCATCTTGAAGCGGGCTTCCCGCTTAGATGCTTTCAGCGGTTATCCCATCCGAACGTAGCTAATCAGCGGTGCACTTGGCAGTACAACTGACACACCAGAGGTTCGTCCGTCCCGGTCCTCTCGTACTAAGGACAGCCCTTCTCAAATTTCCTGCGCGCGCAGCGGATAGGGACCGAACTGTCTCACGACGTTCTAAACCCAGCTCGCGTACCGCTTTAATGGGCGAACAGCCCAACCCTTGGGACCTACTCCAGCCCCAGGATGCGACGAGCCGACATCGAGGTGCCAAACCATGCCGTCGATATGGACTCTTGGGCAAGATCAGCCTGTTATCCCCGAGGTACCTTTTATCCGTTGAGCGACGGCCATTCCACAATGTACCGCCGGATCACTAGTCCCGACTTTCGTCCCTGCTTGAGATGTCTCTCTCACAGTCAAGCTCCCTTGTGCACTTACACTCGACACCTGATTGCCAACCAGGCTGAGGGAACCTTTGGGCGCCTCCGTTACTCTTTAGGAGGCAACCGCCCCAGTTAAACTACCCATCAGGCACTGTCCCTGACCCGGATTACGGGCCGAAGTTAGATGTCCAAAGTGACCAGAGTGGTATTTCAACGATGACTCCACCCGAACTGGCGTCCGGGCTTCAACGTCTCCCACCTATCCTACACAAGCCACTCCGAACACCAATACCAAACTATAGTAAAGGTCTCGGGGTCTTTCCGTCCTGCTGCGCGTAACGAGCATCTTTACTCGTACTGCAATTTCGCCGAGTTTATGGTTGAGACAGCGGGGAAGTCGTTACTCCATTCGTGCAGGTCGGAACTTACCCGACAAGGAATTTCGCTACCTTAGGATGGTTATAGTTACCACCGCCGTTTACTGGGGCTTAAATTCTCAGCTTCGCCTTGCGGCTAACCGGTCCTCTTAACCTTCCAGCACCGGGCAGGAGTCAGTCCGTATACATCGTCTTGCGACTTCGCACGGACCTGTGTTTTTAGTAAACAGTCGCTTCCCCCTGGTCTCTGCGGCCCCGATCCCCTCCAGAACGCGTGGTTCTTTCAAGGTTGGGGCCCCCCTTCTCCCGAAGTTACGGGGGCATTTTGCCGAGTTCCTTAACCATAATTCTCTCGATCGCCTTAGTATTCTCTACCTGATCACCTGTGTCGGTTTGGGGTACGGGCGGCTAAAACCTCGCGTCGATGCTTTTCTCGGCAGCATAGGATCACCAAATCCCCCCATACGGGGGTCCCATCAGATCTCAGGCATCACGAACAGCGGATTTACCAACCATTCACCCTACATCCTTAGACCGGGACAACCATCGCCCGGCTTGGCTACCTTCCTGCGTCACACCTGTTAATACGCTTGCCTCCCAGGATCAGGTCCTGCGCTCCACCAAAACCCTCACACCACAAGGGCGATCGGGCAGGCTTCGGGCAGTTAGTATCCCCTGTTCAGCATGGGCGGTTTTTCGCCGGTACGGGAATATCAACCCGTTGTCCATCGACTACGCCTGTCGGCCTCGCCTTAGGTCCCGACTTACCCAGGGCAGATTAGCTTGACCCTGGAACCCTTGATCATTCGGCGGACGGGTTTCTCACCCGTCTTTCGCTACTCATGCCTGCATTCTCACTCGTGTAGGCTCCACCGCTGGTTTACACCGCGACTTCACTGCCCACACGACGCTCCCCTACCACTCCAGACGACTGAACCACGAAGGCTTGTCTACTATCTGAAATCCACAACTTCGGCGGTGTACTTGAGCCCCGCTACATTGTCGGCGCGGAATCACTTGACCAGTGAGCTATTACGCACTCTTTCAAGGATGGCTGCTTCTAAGCCAACCTCCTGGTTGTCTTCGCAACTCCACATCCTTTCCCACTTAGCACACGCTTAGGGGCCTTAGTTGGTGGTCTGGGCTGTTTCCCTCTCGACTATGAAGCTTATCCCCCACAGTCTCACTGCTGCGCTCTCACTTACCGGCATTCGGAGTTTGGCTGACGTCAGTAACCTTGTAGGGCCCATTAGCCATCCAGTAGCTCTACCTCCGGTAAGAAACACGCAACGCTGCACCTAAATGCATTTCGGGGAGAACCAGCTATCACGAAGTTTGATTGGCCTTTCACCCCTACCCACAGCTCATCCCCTCCATTTTCAACTGAAGTGGGTTCGGTCCTCCACGACGTCTTACCGTCGCTTCAACCTGGCCATGGGTAGATCACTTCGCTTCGGGTCTAGATCACGCCACTGCAACGCCCTATTCAGACTCGCTTTCGCTACGGCTTCCCCCCACGGGTTAACCTCGCGACGTAACACTAACTCGCAGGCTCATTCTTCAAAAGGCACGCCGTCACAACTACAAGGTTGCTCCGACGGATTGTAAGCACACGGTTTCAGGTACTGTTTCACTCCCCTCCCGGGGTACTTTTCACCTTTCCCTCACGGTACTGGTCCGCTATCGGTCATTAGGGAGTATTTAGGCTTATCAGGTGGTCCTGACAGATTCACACGGGATTTCTCGGGCCCCGTGCTACTTGGGATACTCTCCAGGCGGCACCAAACATTACGGTTACGGGGCTCACACCCTCTACGGCCGGCCTTTCAAGACCGTTCACCTATGCCAGCACATCACACCTCACTGTCCCGGCAGAGACAGTACGGAAAGTCCCA
This sequence comes from Pseudarthrobacter sp. TRD_SC_9, assembly GCF_055361265.1. Classification (NCBI taxonomy): domain Bacteria; kingdom Bacillati; phylum Actinomycetota; class Actinomycetes; order Micrococcales; family Micrococcaceae; genus Pseudarthrobacter; species Pseudarthrobacter sp. TRD_SC_9. The sequence continues at coordinate 952,845 of NZ_CM143956.1, read as the reverse complement.
CAACCCCGACCATGCAACGCCCGCCGGCTATCACACATGGAACGGTTTAGCCTGATCCGCGTTCGCTCGCCACTACTGACGGAATCACTATTGTTTTCTCTTCCTGCGGGTACTGAGATGTTTCACTTCCCCGCGTTCCCTCCACGTACCCTATGTGTTCAGATACGGGTCACCAGGTAACTCGCGTTCCTGGCGGGGTTTCCCCATTCGGAGACCCTGGGATCAAAGTCCGGTTATCGACTCCCCCAGGCATATCGCAGATTCCCACGTCCTTCTTCGGCTCCTAATGCCAAGGCATTCACCGTGTGCCCTTAAAAACTTGACCACAAAGATCAATTCAAAACAGATTTTCGAGAGAACCACAGAAACCGTCCCCGCACACCCAAAGGCGCACGGAACCAGATCCAGGTTCATATTCTTGGAAATTGCTTCTTATAAAAGATGCTCGCGTCCACTATGTAGTTCTCAAACAACAACCCCAAACCACACACCCCACACAAGCCCCGCGAACGGGACCACCATGCGATCGATGCAGCCAGGAAACCAGAAACAAACAAACCCGCAAACACCCCCACCCACCCAAAAGAGCAGAAGAAAGCATCCACGGCCCTGTTGCCTCAGGACCCAACAGTGTGCCAAACACTAAACCACCCGCAAACCCCACCACATCGTTCCAAGCAACCACCAACCCCCGCAAAGAGGAAGAACAGTCACCGTACTGGACAAGCGAAACCACAGACAGCCGCTATTTATTGATATTCCACCCATGAGCACCCGCCGCAGAACTAGCGTCTGCGCAACGGGCATATACTCCTGACAAACCCCCACACCACATACGCGGCATGAACAATCTGTAGGTGCTCCTTAGAAAGGAGGTGATCCAGCCGCACCTTCCGGTACGGCTACCTTGTTACGACTTAGTCCCAATCGCCGGTCCCACCTTCGACAGCTCCCTCCCACAAGGGGTTAGGCCACCGGCTTCGGGTGTTACCAACTTTCGTGACTTGACGGGCGGTGTGTACAAGGCCCGGGAACGTATTCACCGCAGCGTTGCTGATCTGCGATTACTAGCGACTCCGACTTCATGGGGTCGAGTTGCAGACCCCAATCCGAACTGAGACCGGCTTTTTGGGATTAGCTCCACCTCACAGTATCGCAACCCTTTGTACCGGCCATTGTAGCATGCGTGAAGCCCAAGACATAAGGGGCATGATGATTTGACGTCGTCCCCACCTTCCTCCGAGTTGACCCCGGCAGTCTCCCATGAGTCCCCGCCATTACGCGCTGGCAACATGGAACGAGGGTTGCGCTCGTTGCGGGACTTAACCCAACATCTCACGACACGAGCTGACGACAACCATGCACCACCTGTAAACCGACCACAAGTGGGGCGCCTGTTTCCAGACGTTTCCGGTTCATGTCAAGCCTTGGTAAGGTTCTTCGCGTTGCATCGAATTAATCCGCATGCTCCGCCGCTTGTGCGGGCCCCCGTCAATTCCTTTGAGTTTTAGCCTTGCGGCCGTACTCCCCAGGCGGGGCACTTAATGCGTTAGCTACGGCGCGGAAAACGTGGAATGTCCCCCACACCTAGTGCCCAACGTTTACGGCATGGACTACCAGGGTATCTAATCCTGTTCGCTCCCCATGCTTTCGCTCCTCAGCGTCAGTTAATGCCCAGAGACCTGCCTTCGCCATCGGTGTTCCTCCTGATATCTGCGCATTTCACCGCTACACCAGGAATTCCAGTCTCCCCTACATCACTCTAGTCTGCCCGTACCCACCGCAGATCCGGAGTTGAGCCCCGGACTTTCACGGCAGACGCGACAAACCGCCTACGAGCTCTTTACGCCCAATAATTCCGGATAACGCTTGCGCCCTACGTATTACCGCGGCTGCTGGCACGTAGTTAGCCGGCGCTTCTTCTGCAGGTACCGTCACTTTCGCTTCTTCCCTACTGAAAGAGGTTTACAACCCGAAGGCCGTCATCCCTCACGCGGCGTCGCTGCATCAGGCTTTCGCCCATTGTGCAATATTCCCCACTGCTGCCTCCCGTAGGAGTCTGGGCCGTGTCTCAGTCCCAGTGTGGCCGGTCACCCTCTCAGGCCGGCTACCCGTCGTCGCCTTGGTGAGCCATTACCTCACCAACAAGCTGATAGGCCGCGAGTCCATCCAAAACCACAAAAAAGCTTTCCACCCCCCACCATGCGATGAGGAGTCATATCCGGTATTAGACCCAGTTTCCCAGGCTTATCCCAGAGTCAAGGGCAGGTTACTCACGTGTTACTCACCCGTTCGCCACTAATCCACCAGCAAGCTGGCATCATCGTTCGACTTGCATGTGTTAAGCACGCCGCCAGCGTTCATCCTGAGCCAGGATCAAACTCTCCGTTGAAGTAAAACAAAAACAGACACAACCACACCCACGGAAATAACGCAGGAAAATGGCTGCACAAAATTTGAAACCAGCTGAAAAAAACCAGACCCACACCACAGGGGCGGCACAGGCCCGGTCAAAAACAACCAATTCATATAAATAAATCGGTATCAATAAACTTGGCACACTATTGAGTTCTCAAACAACAGACACACCCGGCACCACCACAACATCTCAGCCGTGGATCGCTCCGGAGCAACTTTACTATCTTAGGCGCTGCCTGCATCCCTGTCAAACCGGTGATTTTCGACCCGCTGAGCGGATCTTCCACCGGCTGACTCCGGGGAGCAGCGCGGAAATTAACTATACCACCACTCTTCCGGGAGTGCCAACCAGCTCCCGGAAGGTGGTGTTCGCCCAGCATTGCGGGCCTCTGGAGAGAGCCCTTGTTGCGAGCGACATGATGAGAAAGCCTGTCCTAGACCGTAGGCGGAACGGAGTCCTCCGAAGCGACCGGTTTGAAGTACGCCGCTCCAAGGGGCGGGAGGCTGACCGTCAGCAACGCGGGCTGCCCGTCGACACCGGGCGTGGAGGCAAGCTGCGGTCCGACATTCAATACACCCGAACCACCGTAGACGGTGTTGTCGGAGTTAAGGACCTCCACCCACTCCCCAGCCAACGGAACTCCCAGCGCGAAGTCGTGGTGCGGTCCGCCAGCGAAGTTCACGGCGCAGACCAGCGGGTTCCCGTCGCCATCCCAGCGGATGAACGTGAGGACATTACGGCCTGCATCCCCGCCATTGATCCACTGGAAGCCGGCGGCTTCGTTGTCCTTCGCGTAGAGGGCCGGCGTAGAGCTGTAGACCTCATTGAGGTCCTTGGTCAGCAGCTGTATTCCGCGGTGGGCGGGAATATCAGCGAGGAACCAGTCCAGGCCATACTGCTCGGACCATTCGGCTTCCTGGCCGAACTCGGTCCCCATGAAGATCAACTGCTTCCCCGGGTGCGCCCATTGGAAAGCAAGGAACGCCCGAAGGTTGGCAAGCTGCTGCCAGCGGTCACCGGGCATCTTGCGCAGCATGGATCCCTTGCCGTGGACAACCTCGTCGTGGCTGATGGGCAGCAGGAAGTTTTCCGTGAACGCGTAGACGAGGGAGAACGTCATGGTGCCGTGGTGCCATCTGCGGTTGATCGGATCCTCGGAAGCGTACTTGAGCGAGTCGTGCATCCAGCCCATGTTCCATTTGATGCCGAATCCCAGACCGCCCTGGCTGGTGGGAGCGGTGACGCCGGGGAAGGCCGTGGATTCTTCCGCGATCATCACAGCGCCCGGATGCGTCTTGTACACGGTGGCGTTGGTCTCCTGCAGGAAGGAGATCGCCTCAAGGTTTTCCCGGCCGCCGTACTTGTTGGGCCGCCACTGGCCGGCTTCGCGCGAGTAGTCCAGGTACAGCATGGACGCCACGGCATCCACGCGAAGGCCGTCAATGTGAAACTCCTCAAGCCAGTACAGCGCATTGGCCACGAGGAAGTTCCGTACTTCGGAGCGGCCGAAGTCGAAGATCAGTGTTCCCCAGTCCGGGTGTTCGCCCAGCTGCGGATCGGAGTGTTCGTACAGCGGCTCGCCGTCGAACTGTGCCAATGCCCAGGAATCCTTGGGGAAGTGTGCCGGTACCCAGTCCAGCAGGACGCCGATCCCGGCCTGGTGCAGGCAGTCCACCAGGTAGCGGAACTCGTCAGGGTGGCCGAACCGGGACGTGGGTGCGAAGTAGGAGGTGACCTGGTAGCCCCACGAGCCGCCGAACGGGTGCTCCGCAACGGGCATGAACTCCACGTGCGTGAACCCAAGCCACTGGACGTAGTCCACCAGTTCCTTGGCCAGCTCCCGGTAGCCGAGCCCCAGCCGCCAGGAACCAAGGTGGACTTCGTAGACGCTCATGGGTGAATTATGTGGATCCCGGGCGGCCCGGGCATCCATCCAGTCCTGGTCCTGGAACACGTACTGCGGTTCCACCACCCTGGATCCGGTGAGCGGCGGCACCTCGGTGCCGAAGGCCAGGGGATCTGCTTTTTCGATCCAGTTCCCGTGCCGGGTCTTGATCTCAAACTTGTAGCACGCCCCTGCTAAAACGCCAGGAAGGAAGACTTCCCAGATGCCGGAGGAACCCAGCGAACGCATTGCGTGTTCACGCCCATCCCAGGCGTTGAAGTCTCCTTTGACGCGAACAGCCTGGGCATTCGGGGCCCAGACGGCGAAGGAGACGCCATCGACGTCGCCCAGCGAAGATTTGTAGTGCCTGACGTGGGAACCCAGGACCTCCCACAGTTTCTCGTGGCGGCCCTCACCGATCAGGTGCATGTCCAGCTCGCCGACAGTGGGCAGGTAGCGGTAGGGATCGTCAAAGGTCTGCGCCGCCACACCCTGGTATGTCACCTCGAGCCGGTAATCCGGAACGTGCCCCGGATCGGGCGCATCCATGACCGCCACCCAGATGCCGTGGGCCTCGTGAACCATGGGAACGACGGCGTTGGCGGTCACCACGGACACGGCTGTGGCCAAGTGCTTGACCGTGCGGATGGTGACGTAGCCATAATCATCCAGATGGGCTCCGAGGACCGAGTGCGGGGCATGGTGTTCGCCGTTGGCAACCTGTCCCAACGTGCCCTGGTCAACACTGATGGGCTTGCGCGGGTTTTCCGCTGGAACTGAGTTGGTCATATATTCACCTTCCGCTGCTGCATCCGGCTGGTCGCCGGAGCCGTTACCGCCAAGGATCCGCCTGGACGCATTCACTGGAATGGCCAGCCAACCTGGCCTGTTACGCAATTCGTAGACCACCTCGTAGAGGGCCTTGTCCAGCCACAATGCCATAAAGAGGGGCGATGTCCGGTCAATGGTGCCGGGCGTGACCGAGGTATACCCGGCGATGAAGGCTTCGGCGCAGGCATCCACCCACTCCTGCCGGACCTCAACGCCTGCGCTCTCCCGCTCCGCAGCACCGGCTGCGTAGTCAAAGGATCGCAGCATGCCCACCACATCGCGCAGGGGAACGTCCGGAGTGCTCCGTTCAGCGACCGGACGCAAGGGTTCGCCCTCGAAGTCAAGAATGGCCCAGCGATCCTGGTTCCCATCCGCGCCCGCCACTTTGAGAATCTGGCCCAGATGCAGGTCCCCGTGGATTCGCTGCAGCGGACCGGCGGGACTGCCTTCAACATTTTTCAGCAGGCTTTCAAGTGCATCATCGTAAGGACCGACGGCGGTACCCGCCTCGACCCAGTACTGCCGCACCCGCTGGGTTACTGCTGCTGCAATGTCCCTGCCCGGGACAGACTCGCTCGACTGGCCAAGTGCTTCAGCCAGCCGCACGTGAACAGTAGCCGTCGCCGCCCCGAGCTCACGTGCCTCAGCGCTAAAGTCGCGACCCTCACGGGCTGCTTCCACCGCCAGGCGCCAGGCGTCCTGGCCGCCGGCGAGGAACTCGTGCGCCACTGCCAGCTCACCCTCGGCAATATGTGGCTGCCCCTGGCCGGTCATGGCCCGCCACTGGCCGCGCACCCAGCCAAGCGTGGCCGGAACTTCGGTACATCCTGCTGCGGTAAGGGCCGCGCCGACGCCAACCTCTGGATTCTCTCCTTCGGAGAGCACCCGGAAGAACTTGATGATGCTGGCGGCAGCGCCGTCGTCGACTATCACCGAACTGTTTGACTGCTCCCCGGTCAGTACACGGCTGGTGGTAGCTGTTGCCGGGAGCGCCGGCCCGGCGAAACTACGGTGTCCTGAAACTCCCGACGGCGGGCCGCCGGCAGCAGGAGTGCCAAGGGCGGCGGGCGTGCCGGGACGCATAAGGTCAAGCCATGCAGAAATGAAAGCCGGATCGTGGACGGCGTCGTAAACCCAGAGCGGGCCGGCGTCGGGAGCCGGCATCTCGCCCACCAGGGCCTTGGACAAGGTATCCGAAGTAGACAGGTGCCGGCTCAGTGGTACCTGCACGATGTCGCGGCGGATTCCGGCATCGGCACCGGCTGATTCCACGGCCAGCAGCAGGACTTCCAGTTCGACACTCCCGGAACCGGGCAGGCTGAATCCCCCCACCCGCTCCAAGCCAAACTGGGGGGTCTTAACCGGGAACCAGCGTTGCCGCGGCAGCCAGGCGCGCAGGAGTGCTTCGAGAGCGGGATCCAGTTCCGGCGACATCAGCATCAGCCTTCAAGGGACAGGACGGGCATCGCCTGTGTATAGGGCGATGCGGGGTTGGAGGCTGCGGAACGGACCCGCAGCCAGAAGAAGTCGTGGCTGCCGAGGGTCAGCGTCAACGAGCCGTCCTCCCGAATGCCGGGGAAGGGCTGGCCGCCGAACACATCCCGCAGCCCACGGCCGCCGAACTCCGGGATTTTCAGGCTGGCCGCTACGGGATGCTGGGAAAGGTTGAAGACGCAGAGGATCGTCTGCGGGGGCTCCCCCGCACTGTTGCCTTCCGGGAGGTCCCGCAGGTACGCAAGTACGGCGTCGTGGTCTGCCTCGACGTGCCTGTAATCGCCAAGCCCGAAGGCGAGGTGGTTCCGGCGCACGCTCAAGATCTGCCGGGTCCAACGCAGGAGGGAACCGGAGTGGGACGACTCTGCTTCAACGTTGGCCATGTTGTAGTTGTAGACCAGCGATTGGATCACCGGCAGGTACAGCTTGCCTGGATCCGCCTTGGAGAAACCCGCGTTACGGTCCGGATTCCACTGCATGGGGGTGCGGACGGCGTCGCGGTCCTCAAGCCAGATGTTGTCACCCATGCCGATTTCGTCGCCGTAGTACAGGAACGGGCTGCCAGGCAGGGACAACAGCAGGGCGTTGATCAGTTCAATTTCGGCACGGGAATTATCCAGCAGCGGCGCCAGGCGGCGCCGGATCCCGATGTTGGCCCGCATGCGCGGGTCCGGTGCGTACCAGCCCAGCATTGCGGCGCGTTCATCCGGCGTGACCATTTCAAGCGTTAGCTCGTCGTGGTTCCGCAGGAACGTGCCCCATTGGGCGCCTTCCGGAATGGGCGGCGTTTCGGCCATTGTCTCGATGATGGGGGCCGCCTTCTGGTCCCGCAACGCGTAGTAGAGCCGCGGCATGATGGGGAAATGGAAAGCCATGTGGCATTCCGGTTCCTCTTCGGTGCCGAAATATTCCACTACTTCGTTGGGCGGCTGGTTGGCCTCTGCGATGATGACGCGGCCCGGGTAGTTCTCATCGACCATCTTCCGCAGGTCCTGCAGGAAGTGATGGGTTGCCGGCAGGTTCTCGCAGTTGGTGCCCTCCTCTTCGAACAGATAGGGAATGGCGTCTGCGCGGAATCCGTCGATCCCCTGGTCCAGCCAGAACCTGACGACGTCGAACAATGCGTCAATGACCCTGGGGTTCTCAAAGTTGAGGTCCGGTTGGTGGCTGAAGAAGCGGTGCCAGAAGAACTGCCGGCGGATGGGATCGAAGGTCCAGTTGGATTCCTCGGTGTCCACGAAAATGATGCGGGCGTCCTGGTATTTCTCGTCGGTGTCGCTCCACACGTAGAAATCGCCGAACGGACCATCCGGGTCGCGGCGGGATTCCTGGAACCAGGGGTGCTGATCCGACGTGTGGTTCAGCGGAAGGTCGATGATCACGCGGACACCGCGTGCGTGGGCTTCGGCTACGAGGCGCTTGAAGTCGCTGATGGTGCCGAACTCGTCCAGTACCGAGTTGTAGTCCGAGATGTCGTAACCGCCATCGCGAAGCGGTGACTGGAAGAATGGCGGCAGCCAGAGGCAGTCCACGCCGAGCCACTGCAGGTAGTCCAGCTGGTTAATCAGTCCGATGAAGTCTCCCGAGCCGTCCCCGTTACCATCCGCGAAGGCCCTGACCAGCACTTCATAAAACACGGCCTTCCGGTACCACAGAGGATCATGTTGCAGGCCCGGAGCATTCAGCTCGAAGGTGTTCTTGGGAGTGTAGTGCTGGCTAGAGCCTTGCGGGTTAAAACTCACGGACGCGTTCTCCTCACGCTCAGGATGTGGGCGGGTTCGGCATGGGGGTCCAGACGGACGTAGTTGTCGCTGCCCCACTCCCAGCTTTGGCCGGAGATGAGGTCATCGACCCGGAAGCGGCCCTCAGGAGTCAGGTCTTCCTGATCCAGTTCGAGCGCGGCCAGATCCAGTGAGACGTTGCATTCCCGGGTGACGTGCGGATCGACGTTGACGACGACGATGATGGTGTCCTTGGTGCCGTCCGGCAGCGTCTTGTGCTTGGAGTACACCACGGTGAAATCGTCAGTGCTGCGGTGGATTGTCAGGTTCTGCAGGTCAAGCAGTGCCGGGTGGGCCCGCCGGATCTCGTTGAGCCTGGTCAGGTACGGGGCCAGGGTGCGGCCGGACCGTGCGGCGCCTTCCCAGTCCCGTGCCTTGTACTCAAATTTCTCGTTATCGATGTACTCTTCGGCGCCGGGCCGGGCCACGTGCTCGTAGAGTTCATAACCGGCGTAGACGCCCCACAACGGACTCGCCGTAGCAGCGAGGGCGGCCCGGATCCGGAAGGCAGCCGGTCCGCCGAACTGCAGGTAGGGGGTCAGGATGTCCGGAGTGTTGACGAAGAAGTTGGGCCGGAAGTAGGCCGCACTGTCGTGGCTGACCTCGTTGAAGTAGCTTTCCAGCTCCTCCCTGGTGTTCCGCCAGGTGAAGTACGTGTAGGACTGCTGGAAGCCTGCCCTGCCCAGCGCGTGCATCATGGCCGGCCTGGTAAAGGCCTCGGCCAGGAACACCACGCCGGGAGTCTTGGCGTTGACTGTCTTGATCAGCCATTCCCAGAACCACACCGGTTTGGTATGTGGATTGTCCACGCGGAAGATCCGCACGCCGTGACTGACCCACAGCTCCACGATCCGCAGAATTTCGCGGGACAGGCCGTCGGGATCGTTGTCGAAGTTCAGCGGGTAGATGTCCTGGTACTTCTTGGGCGGGTTCTCGGCGTAAGCGATGCTGCCATCGATCCTGGTGGTGAACCATTCAGGATGCGACTCCACCCAGGGATGGTCCGGAGCCGCCTGCAGGGCAAGGTCCAGCGCAACTTCCAGGCCCAGCTCGTTGGCGCGGGCCACAAAGGCGTCGAAATCCTCGAACGTTCCCAGGTCCGGGTGGATGGCGTCGTGCCCGCCCTCTTTCGCCCCGATAGCCCAGGGCGAACCGGGATCATTGGGGCCGGCGACGAGCGTGTTGTTGGGTCCCTTGCGGAACTGGACGCCAATGGGGTGGATGGGCGGCATGTACAGGACGTCAAAACCCATCTCGGCAACCGCGTCCAGCCGTTTGGCGGCGGTGCGGAAGTTCCCGGACGTCCAGGTGCCGTCCTGCGGATCAAATATGGCTCCCTCGGAGCGGGGGAAGAACTCATACCAGGCTCCGCGTCCTGCCCGTTCCCGCTCCACCAGCAGCGGATAGCGTTGGGACGTGGTCACCATTTCGCGGATGGGCAGACGTTCGACGGCGGCAGCTACTTCCGGCGCGAAACCGGCGGCAAGCCGTTCCCCGATGGTGCGGCCCGCATCTGCCAGGGCTTCGGCCGCCCGGCGGAAGGTGAGCTGGTCCGCAGCGTCGCGGCCGGCGTCGCCAGCGGCTTCGGACAGGAGTGCTGCGCCTTCGGCGAGCATCAGTTCAACGTCCACCCCGGCAGCGATCTTGACTTTGGCATTGTGGTGCCAGGTTCCGTAACGGTCATGCCAGGCCTCGATGGCAAAGGACCAGTCCCCCGGATCGCCGGGCACCAGTAGTCCCTCCCAGCGGTCAGTTCCCATTCCCCGCTCGCCGCGTGGCGGGCTGAGCCGGACCCACTGGCGTTCCACACCCTGCGGATCAAAGAGGATGGCGCTGACACCGAGTTGGTCGTGGCCTTCGCGGAATGCAGTGGCGCCGACCGTGATGGCCTCACCTGGGAGGGCCTTCGCGGGGAACTTGCCGTCCTCGACTACCGGCTGCACGGCGGTGATCGGAAACCGGCCAAATTCCAAACCGGATGTCACACCCCCGGCCCCGGGCTTCGCTGACTTTCGCTCCCCCGGCAGTGGATTCTCCGGGCGTAAATGTACTCCGTTAGTCGTCACACCTCGACGTTAGCGACAAAAACGGGAGATTGCTAAGTCGTCTGTCTTTTTTCCTTTACGTCGCATGGGCTGACCGCAGTGGTGTACAAGGGGGGTAAAAACGAAGAGTACCCGGCTATTACTGGATGGAAACCATTTACTTAGAAGAAACCCAATCCTGTTCCTGCCGGCCACCTTGTCCGTTAGTGTGACGCAGGTGAAGGCTATCCGCAGGTTTACCGTCCGCACCGTCCTCCCCGAGTCCATCCGGCCGCTCGCCAGGTTGGCCACCAACCTGCGCTGGTCGTGGCACCGGCCCACGCGCGAACTCTTTGCAGGGCTCAACCCCAGGGTCTGGGCCGAATCGGAGCACGACCCGGTGACTTTCCTGGGCCTCGTAAGCCGCGAGGACCTCCATCGGCTGGCCGGCGATCCGGAGGTCGTGGCCAAGGTCCAGGCCGCCGCCCAGGACCTGGACCGCTACCTCGAGGAGCCACGCTGGTACCAGGGGCTGGGAGCGGACGCACCGGCGTCGATCGCTTATTTTTCTCCGGAGTTCGGCATCACCGAGGTCCTGCCTCAGTACTCTGGCGGCCTCGGGATTCTGGCCGGCGACCACCTCAAGGCGGCCTCGGACCTGGGCGTCCCGCTGATCGGCGTGGGGCTGCTGTACCAGGCCGGCTACTTCAAGCAGTCGCTGTCACGTGATGCCTGGCAGCAGGAAACCTACCCTGTCCTGGACCCGGACGGCCTGCCTCTGACCCTGCTTCGCGAACCGTCAGATGACGGCAACGGTCCTGCCATCCAGATCTCGCTGCCGCTGCCCAACGGACGCCGGCTGCTGGCACGGATCTGGTGTGCCGACGTCGGACGTGTTCCCTTGCTTCTGCTGGATTCCAACGTCCCGGGTAACGATGACGCCGCCCGCAGCGTCACCGACCGCCTGTATGGCGGCGGCGGTGACCACCGGCTGCAACAGGAGCTCCTGCTCGGAATGGGCGGAGTGAAGGCACTGCGTGTCTACCAACGCCTGACCGGTTGTCCCGCTCCGGAGGTCTTCCACACCAATGAGGGCCACGCCGGATTCCTGGGCATTGAACGCATCCAGGAATTGATGGCCGGAGACCAGGCCCTTGGCTTCGATGAAGCGCTGACAGCCGGACGTGCATCCACGGTCTTCACCACGCATACTCCCGTACCGGCGGGGATCGACCGCTTCGAGATCGCACAGATCCAGCACTTCTTCCAGGCGGGGCTGGCTCCTGCCGTACCCGTTGACCGGATCCTGGGCCTGGGCCGCGAAAACTTCGACGGCGGCAACCCGTCCGTCTTCAACATGGCGGTGATGGGCCTGCGCCTCGCCCAGCGGGCCAACGGCGTGGCCAAGCTCCACGGCGTGGTCTCCCGTGGCATGTTCTCGGCTCTCTGGCCGGGCTTCGACCAGTCCGAGGTTCCCATCACTTCCGTCACCAACGGGGTCCATGTCCCCACCTGGGTGGACAGCCGGATCTCCGAGCTCGCACGCCAGCAGTTTGGCGGCGAAGCCGAGGCCCACGGCCGTTGGGACCTCGCCTACAACGTCAGTGACCAGGATGTGTGGCAGGTCCGGAAGGAGATGCGTACCGCCCTGGTGGAAGATGTCCGACGCCGGCTCCGGGCTGCCTGGAAGAAGCGCGGCGCTGCCGATGCTGAACTTGCGTGGACGGACAACGTGCTTGACCCCAACGTGCTCACCATCGGCTTTGCCCGGCGCGTTCCTACCTACAAGCGCCTCACCCTGATGCTCCGCGAGCCGGACCGGCTGCGCGCGCTGCTCCTGCACCCCACGCATCCCATCCAGCTGGTCGTCGCCGGCAAGTCACACCCCGCCGACGACGCCGGCAAAAAAATGATCCAGGAACTGGTCCGCTTCACGGACGATCCCGAGGTACGCCACCGGATCGCGTTCCTGCCCAACTACGACATCGCCATGGCCAGGACCCTGTTCCCCGGCTGCGACGTCTGGCTGAACAATCCGCTGCGTCCCCTGGAGGCATGCGGCACGTCCGGCATGAAGGCTGCCCTCAACGGCTCCCTCAACCTCTCCGTCCTGGATGGCTGGTGGGACGAAATGTACGACGGCGAGAACGGCTGGGCGATTCCCACGGCCAACAATGACGCGTCCCCGGATGAACGGGACGACATCGAGGCGGCAGCGCTGTACGAACTCCTCGAGACCCAGGTGGCTCCGCGGTTCTACGGCACCACCGTCAGCGGCGCCGCTGGCGCGGCAGGTCCGTCCGAAGCCGGAGCCGAGAAGGTCCCCACACACTGGGTCTCAATGATCAAGCACACGCTGGCCCACCTCGGCCCCGCCGTGTCCGCGGACCGCATGCTCCAGGATTACGTGAACACCCTGTACCGCCCCGCGGCCACTGCCGGCAGAAAAGCCGTCGCCAACGACTTCGAACAGGCACGCAACCTCGCGTCCTGGACCACCAAGGTCCGTGAAGCCTGGCCGCACGTCCACGTGGAGCACGTGGATTCACTCGGCGTTTCCGAAGATCCGCAGATCGGCGACACCCTGCACGTTAATGCCTACGTTGGGCTGCATTCACTTTCCACCGAGGACGTCTCAGTGGAGGTGGCATTCGGCCGCGCCGGGGACAGCGATGAATTGAGCGACATCACGCTCCTGGAGCTGAAGCCGCTTGAGGACCTGGGCAATGGCCGGCACCTGTTCACCGGCTCAGTGCTGATCGACCGTTCTGGTTCGTTCGGCTACACGGTGCGGGTCTTGCCCCGTCATTCGGCACTGGCTTCGAAGGCGGAACTGGGGCTGATCGTTAACGCCTGACGTTTTCATCTCGGTGCGTATTGCTCTACAAGTTCGGACCCCAGGCGGGCGAGTTGGACCTTGACAGAGTCGGGTTCCAGCACCTCGACGGTTGAACCCCAGCCCGCTATTATCTCGGCGATCGACAGGGCCATCGGTGCGGCGATGCGAACGCGGACGCGCCCGTCGTCGCCGGTTTCCAACGTTTCGCAGTGACGGCCGAACTGAGATCGTAGTACTGCCAGCCGATCTGCGGGAATGAGCACGGTCGCCCAGAGGAGCGCGCGACGCTGTTCCACCTCGTCAACGATCCGGCTCCATTCCGGTGATAACTCGAAGTCGGCGGGCCGTTCAGCGGGAATCTCGGTCAGGGCTGCCCCGGTTATCCGATTGATGCGGAAGGTGCGCTGTCCTTTATCGGTGCCAGCGACGAGATACCAAACGTCATCCTTGTCAACCAACCCCCACGGGTCAATAAGGCGTTGACTCAGTTGCCCTCCGCGGTCCTCGTACTCCAGCGAGACCTTTCGTCGGCGAATAACTGCGTCCTGAAGAATGTCGACCAGTTCGGGGCGTTCACGCTCACGTTCTCCCCAGGGTGTGGGGTCCACCACGACGGCATCGGCGGCCGCCCGGGCATCTTCCCGGAAGGTGTTCGGCAGAGCTTGCACGAGCTTGCGCAGCGCCGAGCGGACCGCAGGCGCCGTGGACGCGGCTGGACCAGCGAGCAGAAACAGAGCCTTCACCTCAGTTGCGGTGAGACCGGAGAGGTCCGTACGGGCGCCTCCTACGAGCGACCATCCGCCGCCCCGTCCGGGCTGAGGGTAGACCGGGACCCCAGCCGTAGAAAGCGCATCGAGGTCGCGACGGGCGGTAGCTAACGACACCTCTAGCTCCATTGCCAACTCAGCGGCGGTCACACGACCGCGAGCCTGCATGAGTAAGAGGGTGGCCACCAGTCGATCCGCCCGCATACTTGCCACATCCCCCGGGAAAAGTGCTCACTTGTTGAACACTTTAGGTACGCATGATGGGAATGACAAGCAAAGGAACACCCCCTTAGACAGGAGCACAGCAATGTTTCGAGGATTTGCCACCGTCAGCTTTTACGCCGACGACCTGGTCGCCGCCAGAAACTGGTATACCGAACTGCTAGGCACAGAACCGTACTATGCCTTCCCCTCACCGCCGGCGATACCGGCCTACCTTGAGTTCAGAGTTGGGGACGACGAGGATGAATTGGGACTCATCGACCGCCGCTATGCCCCTGGAGGAGCGGCCAACACCCCAGGCGGTGCAGTGATGTTCTGGCACGTCGATGATCTCGACGCCACCATCAAGAAATTGCGCGCGATGGGCGCCTCCGAATACGAACCGGTAACCGCTCGTGAGGCTGGTTTCACGACCGCATCGGTGGTCGACCCCTTCGGCAACATCCTGGGCATCATGCACAATCCGCACTACCTGCAGATGCTCACCGCCCGGACGCAACCAACGTCCTGACCCGGCACATCCTAGGTGCGGTAGATGTTGATGGAGTGGGCCTCCACCAGATCTGTGCCCCCGGCCTGGACTGTGGTGCCCTGGCGCCGTTCGTGGCTGTCCGCCGTGGTGAGCCGCAGTTCAAAGGTACGTTCGGCGTCGCCAGCGTCATTCAATACCTCAGGCAAGGTGATCTTGGCGTCCTCAGGCCCGCCGTTGATCACCACCAGGCCCCCCACCATGCCGTTTTCCGCCCCCAGCAGCAACTGGACCAGGCGGTGGCGCGAATCGTTCCACTGCCCCGATGACATCGGCTTGCCGTCAGGGCCATACCAGTACATGTAGGACTGTTCGTCGCGCAGGGGGTAGTCATGCGGCTGGCCGGCCAGGAATTCCTTGCGGAGCCGGATGAACCGCTTGGTGTTGCGCAGCATCGCCTGGGACTCGGTGGTCGGCGTCCAGTCCAGCCAGGTGATGGCGTTGTCCTGGCAGTAGGCGTTGTTGTTGCCCTGCTGGGTGCGGGCCAGTTCATCGCCGGCTGTGATCATGGGCACACCCAGCGAGATCATCAGCGACGCCATCAGGTTGCGCCGGGTTCTGGCGCGCTTGGCAAGGACGTTCTCGTCCTCGCTGCGGCCTTCAAGACCGTGGTTATAGCTTTTGTTGTCCCCGTGTCCGTCCCGGTTCTGCTCGCCGTTGGCCTCATTGTGCTTACGGTCATATGCAGTGAGGTCCGCGAGGGTGAAGCCATCGTGGGCGGTAATCAGGTTGACAGAGGCCAGCCTGGAACGCCCCGATCCTTCGAACAGGCCTGCCGAGCCGGACAGCGCATCCGCCAGCCGGGCCACTGAAGTGCCGTGGCCGCCGGCATCAATGGCGCCGCGGTCAGCGACCCAGAAAGTTCGCAGGGCGTCGCGGAAGTGGTCGTTCCAGTCCACCCAGCCTGGCGGGAACTGGCCGGTCTGCCAGCCGCCATAGCCCACGTCCCATGGCTCTGCGATGAGCTTAACGTCCGAGAGCACGGGGTCCGCCGCGATGGCCACCAGGAACGGATGCCTGGGATCGAACTCATTGGCCGCATTCCGGCACAGCGTGACGGCAAGGTCGAACCGGAAACCATCGATGTGGAATTCGTCCACCCAGTAGCGCAGCGAGTCCAGGACCAACTGCACCACGCGGGGTTCGCCAAAGTTCATGCTGTTGCCGCAACCAGTGGTGTCCAGGTATTTTCCCTTGCCGTCGGTGCGGTAATACTTGTCCTCGCCGAGCCCGCGGAAACTCAACGTCCCGCCGTCGGGTCCGCCTTCTGCCGTGTGGTTGTACACCACGTCCAAGATGACTTCGAGGCCGGCGGCATGGAGCAGTTTGACCATGCCCTTGAACTCGTCCTGAATCGCCTGCGGACCTGCATCGCGGGCAGCCTTGGTGGCGTAGGCACCGTGCGGGGCGAAGAACGCTGCCGTGTTGTAGCCCCAGTAGTTGGTGAGCCCCAGATTCTGCAGGTGCGGCTCGTCCAGATGGAAGTGGACCGGCAGCAACTGCACGGAGGTGATGCCCAGGCACTTGAGATGTTCAATAATGGCCGGGTGCGCCATTCCCGCATACGTGCCGCGGAGTTCCTCGGGCACATCCGGGTGCAGCATGCTCTGGCCGCGGACATGGGCCTCATAGATGATGGTGTTCCGCCAGTGCAGGCGTGGCCGTTCATCGCCGCCCCAGTCAAAGTCGCTGGCCATTCTGACACTGGTCAGGAAGCCTTCCTGCTCATCCACCGCTCGGCCATATGGGTCCAGCAGCAATGGCTGCCCGCCGCCGTCGTCAAGATTTGCGGTAGGAAAGGACAGCGGCAGCGTCGCTTCCCTGGAAGTGGGGCGGAAGCCGTACCGGGTGCCTACCGGGAAACCCTCAACAACGCCGTGGTGCACGCCGTTGGTGACGTTCGGGAGCTTCTTGGTCTGCCATTCCCCGCCGGGCGCTTTGTACACAACCTCCAGCCGGTCCACCCCCGGAGCGTACACAGCCACGTTGACGCAGGCATGCCGGGGATCGTCCAACGCGGGGATCCCCGAGCGCGGGACGCTGACACCCAGCGGCAGGGCTTTGGAGGCGTCCATGGTGGAAGCTGTCTCTAAGAGGGGCATAACCATTAGTCAAATATTAGCCGCCCCGCCTGAATCTCCGGTTTCTCCGTATATTCCTTGGATATGTGACGTCCTGCCCCCGACCGCGGGATCCCATGCATACTTGAGGAAATCACACGACGTGGAGGTACTAAATGCGGGTTGCCCTTGCCCAGATCATTTCCGGCCGGGATACCTCGGAGAATCTAGCCCTGCTGCGGGACTTTGCGGGCCGCGCCAAAGCCGGGGGCGCCGAACTGGTGGTGTTTCCGGAGGCCAGCATGCGTGCTTTCGGCAATTCGCTGACGGACATCGCCGAGCCGCTGACCGGGCCTTGGGCTTCCAGCGTCCGGGAGCTTGCCGCTTCGCTGGACGTGGTGATCGTGGCGGGCATGTTCACACCGGGCGCAGCTGCCGATTCCGCTGGGCCTGCCGGCGGTTCTCCCACCAAGGTCCGGAACACGCTCCTCGCCACCGGCCCCGGCGTCGAGGCGCACTACGACAAAATCCACCTTTTTGACGCGTTCGGATTCCTCGAATCGGACACAGTGGTGGCGGGAACGGAACCGGTGACTTTCGACGTCGGCGGCCTCACCTTCGGACTCGCTACCTGCTACGACATCCGCTTCCCCGACCTGTTCACCACCACCGCACTGCAGGGTGCGGACGTAAACATCGTGTGCGCCTCCTGGGGTGCCGGCCCCGGCAAGGTGGATCAGTGGCGGCTGCTGTCCCGCGCCCGGGCACTGGATTCCACCACCTACGTCCTCGCCTGCGGGCAGGGCGACCCGGCAATCCAGGGCATTACGACTAAAAACGGGGCTCCCACCGGGGTAGGGCATTCCGCGGCCGTATCCCCCTTCGGTGAAGTCCTGGAAGAGCTCGACGGCGCCCCCGGCCTGGTGTTCGCGGACCTGGACTCCGGAGTCGTGAAGTCAGCCCGCGAAACCCTCCCCGTCCTTGCCAACCGCCGCGAGTTCTAGTGCCGGGTGCCGGGCCTATTTAGCGGCGCGCTGACGTGAGACTTCGTAGAGGGAGATGCCCACGGCCATGGAGGCGTTGAGCGATTCCATGGCGGAGTCGATCGGGATGGAGACGATCTGGTCGCAGTTTTCGCGGACCAGGCGGCTGAGGCCCTTGCCCTCGGAGCCAACCACGATGCAGACGGGTTCGCTTGCCAGCGCGAGGTCGGGCAGCGAAACATCGCCGTCGCCGTCCAGGCCCAGGACGTAGATGCCCATGTGCTTGAACTGCTTGAGGGCGTTGTTCAGGTTGGAGGCCCGGGCCACGGGCACCCGGACTGCTGCACCGGCACTGGTCTTCCAGGCTGAGGCCGTGACGCCGACGGAGCGGCGTTCGGGGACGATCACGCCGTGCCCGCTGAATGCGGAGACGGAACGGATGATTGCACCGAGATTTCGGGGATCCGTGATGCCGTCAAGTGCCACGAAGATCGGAGCGTTGGCGATGTAGCCCTTTTTCCACTTCTCCACGGTCTGTTCGGCGAGATCGTACGCGTCCTGGTACTCGTACGGCGGGATCTGCAGGACCAGGCCCTGGTGGATGGCATCGTCGGTCATCCGGTCGAGCTCCGGTTTGCCCGTCTCCATCAGGGGAATGCCACGCTCGGCGGCAATCTTGAGGGATTCCTTGACGCGGTCGTCCATTTCGATGCGGATGGCAATGTGCAGGGCCTTGGCCGGGATACCGGCCCGCAGGGCTTCCACCACAGAGTTGCGGCCGGTGACGACTTCCTCGGTGGCACGGCCCTTGGGACCTGTTCGTGCGGCGCCGGCGCTGCGGGCACCCGGGGAACGCTTGGCAGCGGAACGCTCTGCCAGCTGCTTGTTCTTGTGGGCCTTGTGGTACGGCCGGTCCTCGGCCTTGGGCGTGGGGCCCTTGCCTTCGAGTGCCTTGCGGCCGTGGCCACCGGTTCCGACCGTGGGGCCCTTCTTTGCTTTAATCGATCGGCGACCATTGTTGGCCATGAGAATTCCACCCTTGATTGTTTGACTGAGTCTGCATACCAGTCTACTGACTCAAGTTAAATCGAGGATCCGGGCTTTTTACATGGGCGCGACCGGCGGGCGGGTCAGTCCCGCTGCAGGCTCCACGTGGCACCGTCCGGGCCGTCCTCGACGACGACTCCCGCAGCCTTCAAGGTGTCCCGGATGGCGTCCGAAGCCGCCCAGTCCTTGGCGGCACGCGCCGTGGCGCGGGCCTCGAGCTGTGCTTCCACCAGGACGTCGAGTGCGGACATCGCCTGGCTGGTCCCGGCAGCTGCAGTCGCGACGGAGTTCAGACCCAGGATGTCAGTCATGATGGCAACTGCGGCCCTCGCGCTGCCTGCCGCCTTGTCATCCCCGGAGGCCAAAGCGCTGTTTCCGGTCCGTACCGTCTCGTGAAGGGCGGCAAGTGCGCGCGGGACATTCAGATCCTCGTCCATGGCGTCCCCGAAAGCTTGCAGGGCTTCCGTCATCACACTGTCCTGCCCTGCAACAAATCCGAAGTCAGTGCCCAATCGCGCCGACGCTTTCGCCAGGAAACCGTCAATGCGTTCGACGGCGGCACCGGCCTCCTGCAACGACGTCGGCTGGTAATCCAACACAGAGCGGTAGTGCGCCTGGCCCAGGTAGTAGCGGACCACCCGGGGAGAAGCCAGTTTGAGCATCTCGGCCGGGCTGATGGTGTTGCCAATCGACTTGGACATTTTTTCACCCTGGTAGGTGACCATGCCGTTGTGCATCCAGAAGTTGGCAAAGCCGTGGCCGGCCGCCTGCGACTGGGCCATTTCGTTTTCGTGGTGCGGGAAGCGCAGGTCCAGTCCTCCGCCGTGGATATCGAATTCGGTGCCCAGATACTTGGTGACCATGGCGGAGCATTCAAGATGCCAGCCCGGACGGCCGGCGCCCCACGGCGATTCCCAGCGCGCCGTCGTCGGCTCTCCCTCTTTGTAGCCCTTCCACAGCGCGAAGTCGCGCGGATCCTTTTTCCTGTTGCTGAACTCGGGTTCGACGTCCGGTGCGGCCTGCATGTCATCGATGTTCTGGCGGGTCAGGGAACCGTACTTGTGCCAGGACTGTACGTCGAAGTAAACATCGCCGGAATCGTCCAGTGCCGGGTAGGCATGGCCACGGTCGATCAGCAGCTGGATCAGGGCGTGCATCTCCGGGATGTGGCCGGTGGCACGGGGCTCGTAGGTGGGCCGGGAAACACCGAGGGTGTCGTAGGCGTTCAGGAATTCCTGCTCATAGCGGTAGGCCAGTGCCCACCATTCTTCCGCCGGGACTTCGCCCGGAACGTTGAAGTCCGGCTCAAAGGACTGGGCCGATTTTGCCAGGATCTTGTCATCAATATCCGTGACATTGCGGACCACCGTGACCCGGTGGCCCCGGTAGGTCAGCCAGCGGGTCAGCTGGTCGAAGGCGACCGCCGAGCGGATGTGGCCCACATGCGGCATGCCCTGCACCGTGGCGCCGCAGTAATACAGGCTCGCTTTACCCGGGATGAGGGGAACGAAGTCACGGACTTCGGCGGATGCTGTGTCATAGAAGCGCAGGGTCACCGCTCCAGATTAGCCGATGCGGTGCGGACGGGCCGCCAGGGCTGCTGTGGCCGTCAGGAGGGTCCCGCCGGGTAAACCAGCGCGGTGGCTATGGCGCCAATTCCTTCTCCGCGGCCGGCGAAGCCCAGCCCGTCGCTGGTGGTGGCGCTGACACTGACCGGCGCTCCCGCCGCTTCACTGAGCACCCTTTGGGATTCTTCGCGGCGCGGCCCGAACTTGGGCCGGTTGCCCACGAACTGCACAGCGATGTTGCCGATCTCGAATCCGGCGGCGCGGACGATCCGGGCGGCCTCGGCCAGGAGGGTAGCTCCCGATGCCCCGGCGAACTCAGGCCTGTCCGTGCCGAAGTGGACGCCAAGATCGCCGATCCCGCAGGCTGAGAACAGTGCGTCGGCGGCAGCATGGGCCACGGGGTCGGCGTCGGAATGACCGGCCAGGCCGCGTTCGCCCTCCCAGAACAGTCCGCCCAGCCACAGCGCACGCGGCTGGTCCTGGGGCGCGAAGGCGTGGACATCAACGCCGATGCCGGTGCGGGGCAGGATCATGGGACTGGCATTCATCTCTAGCCTTCCACCCAACGCACGCCCAGCGGACCCTCAAGCAGGCCCTCGGCAATGATGAGGTCCAGTGGCGTGGTGATCTTCAAGGACTGGGTGGAACCGCGCACCACATAGACCGGTTCGCCAATGGATTCCACCAGCATGGCGTCGTCGGTGATGGCGGCGGCCTGGGCGTTATCGAGGAGTGCCGCGGATTCATGGGCGCGCTGGAGCGTCTTCAGGGCAAAGCCCTGCGGTGTCTGGACGGCCCGGAGCTCCTCACGGACAGCGGTACCGGTGACAATTTCAGGTGCGACGGCGGCATCTCCGGCGCCGGAGGCAGCGGTGACTGTTTTGATGGTGTCTACGACGGGTACCGCGGGAATCACTGCCGTGGCCCCGGCGGCAAGGGCATCCGCAACACGCTTGAAGACGTTTTCCGGAGTCAACGCCCGGGCTGCGTCGTGGACCAGGACTGCATCGGTGCCCTCGAGGACGGCGGCCAGTGCCGAACGCACGGACTCCGGGCGGCTTGCGCCGCCGTCGACGACTGTGACCAGCGGGTTGGACAGCGTGCCGTCCGGCTGGTCCGATTCGCTGCGTAGTTCATCGGCGAAAGTTTCGCAGATCGTGACCAGCGCCCCGTCTCCGGCAGGCACGGCCACGCAGATCTGCCGGACAATCCCGGCCGCAGCGACCCCGCGGAGGGCATGGGTGAGGATGCTGACCTCACCCAGCGGCACGCGTGCCTTGGGGATGCCGTAGCCCAGGCGCTCACCGGATCCTGCGGCCACCACAATGGCGGCCATGACCGGGTGCGGATTCTCGGCGGTCCGCGGCGTGTCAGTGCTCCGCGGGGTGTCAATACTCATGCGCCCAAGCCTACGACGCCGGACCCCCACTGCCGCATCCAAACTGGTGAGAAAGCAGTTGGGAAAAAGAAACCCGGCTGCGCTAGGCGCAGCCGGGGTTCAATTCTTAGGAGGCCAAAACCTCGTCGAGGACGTTTGCCGCCGCTTCCTCGTCAGTCTTTTCAGCCAAAGCCAGTTCTGAAATCAGAATCTGCCGGGCCTTGGCCAACATCCGCTTCTCACCTGCGGAGAGGCCTCGATCGTGATCACGTCGCCACAAGTCGCGGACTACTTCCGCTACCTTGATGACATCACCGGAGGCAAGCTTTTCAAGGTTCGCCTTGTACCGGCGTGACCAGTTGGTGGGCTCTTCAGTGAACTCGGCACGGAGGACGTCAAAAACGTGCTCCAGGCCTTCCTTGCCCACCACGTCACGTACCCCAACAAGGTCAACGTTTTCTGCTGGAACTTCAATGGTCAGATCACCCTGGGCCACTTTGAGCTTGAGATACATCTTCTCTTCGCCCTTGATGGTGCGCATCTTGATTTCTTCAATTTTCGCAGCACCGTGGTGAGGGTAAACTACTGTCTCGCCGACCTCAAATACCATGTGGACATATCCCCTTTCCCGCAGACCAGTTTATCACGATTCAGGCATACGACTGGCCTGGGATAGGCCGAAGATCCCCGAAAATACGCGGAAATAGCGGAGGATCGACCCCCTCGAACCCCTTGACGAACGCAGATAATAGTGCATACGGCACTCCGTGCCAAGGGTCGTATGACCGCACCGAATCCTCGATTGTGCCCGTTTGCGGATAGGCTATGGCTGAATAATGTTCCAAGACTCTCAAGGAGTACGTGACGTGCGTTTCACTGCGATGACCCGGGCCCGGCGCAGCAAGGTTGCCATGGCAACAGCCGCTCTTGGCATCAGCCTCCTGTCCGTGACCGGCTGCGGTTATATCAACCCGCAGCAGACCAATCACCAGTACTCCGCCTCAGACGGCATCGCCGCTGACCTCGGCCCGCTGCAACTGCGCAACATCATGGTCATCTCCAACGGAGAAGATAACCCCGGACGCGTCATCGGTGCTGTTTTCAACTCGTCCTCGCAGGACGTGAACCTCACCATCCGCGGTGCCAAGGGTTCCGAAACCCAGATTCCGGTGAAGGCTAAGTCCAACACCCTCCTGAACGAATCGTCGGATGAAGCGATCCTGAGCACCACCGGTGACATCCCCGGCTCCCTGCTGGACGTCACCATCCTCGAAAGCGCCACAAACATGGAGCAGACCGTCAAGGTTCCCGTTCTTGACGGGACACTGCCCGAGTACGCGGCCTACCTGCCGGAGGGCAGCACCCCTAGCGAATCCGCATCTCCTACCGCATCCACCACTGAATCGGCTGAACCGCACGCCACTGAAGGCGCAGCCGGCGGCCACTAGGGCGGTACCGCCGTCCGGGACCTGTAACTGAACCTAAAAGAGGAGGAGTTCCAACTCGGAACTCCTCCTCTTTTACGTGGACTTGGCAGCTGCCCCCGAAACCGGGCAGCCACTGGCCTAGGGCTCGAACTTGTACCCGAGGCCGCGGACGGTCACCAGATACCGCGGCAGGGACGGGTCCGGCTCGATCTTGCTGCGGAGCCGCTTCACGTGGACATCCAGGGTTTTGGTGTCGCCGACATAGTCAGAACCCCACACCCTGTCGATCAGCTGCCCCCGGGTCAGGACCCTGCCGGAATTGCGCAGCAGCATTTCCAGCAGCTCGAATTCCTTCAGGGGCAGGGACACGTGCTCTCCGCCTACGCTGACCACATGCCGTTCAATGTCCATCCGGACGGGACCGGCCTGCACCGTGGAGGCGACCAGCTCTTCCGGTTCACCCTGGCGGCGCAGTACGGCACGCACCCGTGCCACCAGCTCGCGGGATGAGTACGGTTTGGTGACATAGTCGTCAGCGCCGAGTTCCAGGCCCACAACCTTGTCTATTTCGGAATCCTTGGCAGTGAGCATGATGACTGGAACCGTGGACCGCTGGCGCAACTGGCGGCAGACCTCGGTGCCGGACTGGCCGGGAAGCTGGAGGTCCAGGAGCACAAGGTCGGCACCGTTGCGGTCGAACTCGGTAATGGCATCGAGGCCGTTGTCCACCACCTCAACTTCGAAACCCTCCTTGCCCAGCAGATAGGACAGTGGATCACTGAACGATTCCTCGTCCTCAACTATGAGAATCCTGCTCAAGCGCTAGCTCCTTGCTCGTGGACGCCATGGACGTCAGTTCGATGATCGGCACCGCGGTGCCCTGACCGGGGAGCGGGCTGTTGTTGCTCCTGCCCCTCCATCTCCGGAAGTCGAAGCGTGAACGTTGAACCTTGGCCGGGCTGGGACCAGACGGTCACCTCGCCGCCGTGGTTGGACGCGACATGTTTGACGATGCTGAGCCCAAGGCCCGTGCCGCCGGTATGCCGGGACCTTGCGGTGTCCACCCGGTAGAAACGCTCAAATACCCGTTCCTGGTCCTCCGGTTTGAGCCCGGCGCCCTGGTCCGTCACCGACACGGAGATCAAACCGTCCTTGGCCCGCACCCCGATTCCTACAGTGGTATTTTCCGGGGAGTATTGGATGGCGTTGTCGATCAGGTTCCGAAGCGCGGTGACCAGCAGATCGGGGTCGCCGTACACCCTGGCCTCGACTCTCCCACCAATAACGATCGTGATGTTTTTGCTTTCGGCCGGCAGCTGCGAACGGTCTACGGCCTCGCTGATGATCGCATTGATGTCCACAGGTTGGCTCTGCTGCGCCAGCCCGGCGCCTTGGAGCCGGGAGAGTTCGATGATGTCCTGGACCAACGCCGCAAGGCGGGCTGATTCCTTGTGCATGCGTTTGGTGAAGCGGCGCACGGCTTCTTCGTCGTCCGCTGAGGACTCAAGCGCTTCGGCCAGCAGGGAAATTGCGCCCACAGGTGTTTTTAGTTCATGGGAAACGTTGGCCACGAAGTCATTGCGGATCTGCTCGGTGCGGGTAATCTCAGTGCGGTCATCCGCCAGCAGGACGATGTATTCCTCACCAAGCATGGCTGCGCGGACCTGGACGATGATTGTGCCCTGACCAAGCGGACCGCGCGGGAGCTCCAGTTCCTTCTCAAGGATGACGCCATCCCGGCGGACGCCCGCGGTCATGTCCAGCAGCTCGCGGTGCACCACAGTGTGTCCACGGACCAAGCCATAGGCATACGCGGCAGGGCTGGCGCGGACCACACCGTCGATAGCATCCACTACAACAAAGGCCCGTCCTACGACGGCCAGGACTTCTGCGGAACCTGTTGGCAGGATGGGCTCTTCGAAGTCGATGTCCACCAGCTGGCGCTGGCGTTCGCTGAGTCGGAACGCAAGCACGCCGAAAATCCCCAAAGACAGGCCAATGAGGCCAGCGACGACGGCAATGAGCATGGGGTCCACGGCACCAGCTTATGCTGTCCGAATCAACCAATCTGCCGATACTTCGCCAATGGTGCCCCGGTTCAGCTAACGTTCATCTTGCAGTGCCGAACAGTTCACCCTGGACTGAGAGAGTCAGGAGTTGGACTGCCGACCGGCAAGATGAAATCCGGCGACCGCCGCGGGTTTCCAAGGAAAGGACGCCTACGTGCGTAAGGTTTTTCAGAAAGAGCTCGCCCAGGTGGGCGAGGACCTGATCGAAATTTCAAAACTCGTCAGTGCGGCGATTGACAATGCAACAACGTCCTTTGAAACAGCAGACGTCGATCTTGCCCAGGATGTCATTGCAGCGGACGCCCGCATCGACTTCCTGCAGAACAGCCTCGATGAACGCGCCATCGACATCCTGGCCCTGCAGGGTCCGGTAGCCAGCGACCTCCGTATGATCGTCGGCTCACTCCGCATGAGCGCCTCCCTCGAGCGCATGGGCGACCTCGCCCGGCACCTTGCCCAGCTCGCGCGGCTGCGCTACCCCGCCAACGTCATCCCCGCCCCGATGACCGAAACGTTCAAGAACTTTGCCGAACAGGACAGCCTCATCGCGGCCAAGGTGACCGAACTGCTGGAAACGCGCAACCTTGACGTAGCGCGCGAGATCCTCAAGGCCAACGCCAAGGTCAACGACCTGCACGCCAGCGTGTTCCAGGCCATCGCCAGCAGCGACTGGAAGGAAACACCGGCCACCACCGTGGACGTTGCCCTCGCCAGCCGCTACTTCGAGCGTTTCGCCGACCACGGCGTTTCAGTCGCCCAGAAGGTCACCTACCTGGTTACCGGCGACTGGCACCCGAACGGCGAAGTGGTCTAGTTTCCCCTGAATAAAGTACGCCGCCGGCCGGTCACCTTGTGCGAGGTGACCGGCCGGCATCATTTAACGGTTATTCCAAATGCGTAGCATGTTCTTCGTCCGGGGTGCGTCAAAGCGACGAAGGAGCAGCACCCGGCCGAAGAACACGCGGAGCCCTATTTTTTACCCTGATTTGCCACTGCCATGATGGCTGCCTCAGCGGCATCCGGATCCAGGTAGGTGCCGCCGGCCTTGATCGGCTGGAAGTTTTCATCCAGATCGTAAACCAGGGGAATGCCCGTGGGGATATTCAAGGCGGCGATGGCGTCGTCGCTGATGCCGTCAAGGTGCTTGACCAGGGCACGCAGTGAGTTGCCGTGCGCCGTGACCAGCACGGTCTTGCCGGCCTTGAGGTCTTCCTTGATGTCCGACTCCCAGTACGGCAGCAGCCGGACCAGGACGTCTTTGAGGCATTCGGTGCGGGGAACCGCGCCGTCTCCGATGTCCTGGTAGCGGGGGTCGCCCACCTGGGAGAACTCGGAATCGTCCGCGAGCGGCGGCGGCGGGGTGTCGTAGGAGCGGCGCCATTCCATGAACTGTTCCTCGCCGTACTCAGCAAGGGTCTGGGCCTTGTCCTTGCCCTGCAGTGCACCGTAGTGGCGCTCATTGAGGCGCCAGTCGCGCTTGACGTCGATCCAGCCGCGATCTGCCCTTTCCAGTGCCAGGTTGGCCGTGTTGATGGCACGCTTCAGGCGGGATGTGTACAGGATGTCCGGGAGCACATCGTGCTCAACCAGCAGCTCGCCGCCGCGGACGGCCTCGGTGCGTCCTTGGTCATTCAGGTCAACGTCCACCCAGCCGGTGAACAGGTTTTTGGCGTTCCATTCGCTGTGGCCGTGGCGCAGCAGAATCAGCTTGTAAGTCATGAATTTCATCCTAGCGGAGCGGAAACATCCCTTGCCGGGCGTTACAGCGCGCATTACATTGCAGTCATTGAGCCCGCTAGTCTTGGCGGGTGGTGCAGAAAGCTGAGCGGGTGGCCTCCGCGCGAAAGCCAGGCAGGAACGGCACTGCCGGTAAGCCCATCGGCAACGTCACCCGCGGAACCACCAACCCGAACCGGATGCGCCGCGTGGACCGCTGGCTTACCGGAACCCAGGCGTGGCGCCTGCGCGGCGCGGCTGACCCTCTCGTAGTGGACCTGGGCTACGGCGCAACGCCGGCCACCGCCGTCGAACTTTTCCTGCGATTGAGGGTCATCCGGCCGGACGTGCGGGTGTGCGGGATCGAGATTGAGCCTGAGCGGGTGCGCGCTGCCCTGCCGCTGGAGCAGCCGGGCCTCAGCTTCCATTCCGGCGGTTTTGAGCTTCCGGTGGCAGGGAATCCCGTGGTGGTGCGCGCTTTCAACGTACTGCGCCAATACGAGGAGAAGGACGTTCTGGCGGTGTGGCGTATTGTCCAGGACCGGCTGTCCGGAGACGGCCTGTTCATCGACGGCACTTGTGATGAGATCGGCCGGCGGGTCAGCTGGATTGCCCTTGACCGGGAGGGACCGCTAAGCCTGAGCATGTCCATGCGATTCGGGAGTTTTGAGCTGCCCTCCGAGGTGGCTGAACGGCTGCCCAAAGCCCTCATCCACCGCAACGTGCCGGGCGAGCCGGTTCACCGGCTGCTGCAGGCGATGGACCGCGCCTGGCTGGAAGCGGCGCCGTTGGCGGGGTTCGGCAACCGCCAGCGCTGGACGGCCATGTGCAGGGCACTGCGCGACGGCGGGTGGCCGGTGTACGACGGCGTCTCCCGCTGGCGCCTGGGGGAACTGACGGTAGCGTGGAAGGCAGTAGAGCCCCTGCCGGCTGCCCGGCGCTAGGTTCCTACCAGCCGCCGTACGGTCCGGTGTTGCGGTTCCCGCCCCGGCCGGCGTCGCGGACTGCAGGGCGGACGTCCGCAAGGTACACCGAGGCTGCCACCACGGCGGCGAGTCCAAACAGGCCCAGCGTGCCAAACAGGCCGCCGCTCGCGGACAGGGAGATCAGGCCGATCATGGTGGCGCCGCCGGTGAGTGCCAGCCAGAAGCCCTTGGTCTTTTTGCCCATGGCCTCGAAGGCGGAGGCCTTGCGCCGGACACAATCGGAAAGTGCCCAGATTTCAAGGCCCAAGGCGACGATCGCAAGCACAAAAAAGATGGCCCGCTCGACATAAAAAATCATCATAGTTCCGTCCACCTGTCCAGACTAGCTGCCCAGGGCGGCAAAAGCCTGTTCCAGGTCCGCCCAAAGGTCCTCGACGTTTTCGATCCCGACGCTGAGCCGGACCAGGTTTTCAGGGACACTGAGAGGCTCGGCCACGTGCCGGCGCCGCCGTTCAATCAGCGACTCAACTCCGCCCAGCGACGTAGCGGGCAACCACAGCTTCAAACCCTCGACCAGCCGGTCCGCGGCTGCAGCACCACCCAGGCCTGCGGTGGGTGCCACCTGGATGCACACGATGGAACCGAAACCCTTCATCTGCGTGGCGGCACGCTTATGCCCCGGATCCGCCGGCAAGCCCGGGAACCGGATCGCTTCTACCAGCGGATGTCCGCTGAGCCGCTCCGCCAGGACCGCGGCCGACGCTTGTGACCGCTCAACCCGCAACGCCAGGGTGCGGAGCCCCCGCAGTGCGAGCCAGGCCTCAAAAGGTCCGGCGATGGCGCCATGGATGATCCGGTGATGCAGCAGCGCCGCGCGGATATCCGGATTCGACGTCACCAGGGCGCCCAGGACGACGTCGGAATGTCCGGCCAGATACTTGGTCACCGAATGGAGTACGACGTCGGAACCCAGTTTCAGCGGTTGCTGCACCAACGGCGTGGAGAAGGTGTTGTCCGTGACCACTATGGCGCCGACGTCGTGGGCTGCTTCGGTGAGTGCCTGGATGTCCGCGATGCCAAGCATCGGGTTGGTGGGGCTTTCCAGCCACAGCATGGTGGCGGGCCGTCCACCGGCGGGCGCAAGTTGCCCGCGCACGGCATCGGTGTCCGCGATGTCAACGGTGCGCAGCTCCAGGAATCCCTTTTCAGCCATTTCGGAAGCCATCACCAGCGAGCCGGCATAGCTGTGCTCCGGCATTACCAGGACTCCCCCTGCCGGGATCAGCGTCAGCGCGGAGCTGACGGCTGCGAGTCCCGAGGCATAGAGCAGGCCGGGCAGCGCGGCGCCTTCCAGCTGGCCCAGGGCTTCCTCGAACGGCTCCCAGCTCGGGTTGGCGTACCGGCCGTAGCCGCGTTCCCCGTCGGCCAGCTGCCCTGTGCCGAAATAGGTGGAGGACAGCACGATAGGCGGATTAACCGGCTGGTCCCGTTCCCGGGGTGGCCGGCCGGCGGCGACTACCAGGGTTTCCGCCGACAGGGACTGCGCGTGCTGCTCAGAAAGACTCATGGGCATAGGGTATGCCCCGCCGTCGTCCACAGGAAAAGCGGTTACGCCTGCGCGGGGAGAAGCTGTCAGTGATTGTCGGTAGGCTTGATAAGTGACTACGCAGAAGCCTGGACTTTTCATCGCATTTGAAGGCGGTGATGGCGCCGGGAAATCGACGCAGGCTGCCCGGCTGGCCGAAGCCCTGGCAAACCGTGGCCTGACGGTACTGCGCACCCGCGAGCCGGGCGGCACCCCCATTGGCGAGAAACTCCGGTCGCTGGTCCTTGATCACGGGCACGGCCACATTGACGCCCGCACTGAGGCGCTGATTTTCGCGGCATCCCGCGCCGCCCATGCCGAGCAGGTCATCCGTCCGGCGCTGCTGCGCGGCGAAACAGTCCTGACGGACCGCTATATTGATTCTTCAGTCGCTTACCAGGGCGCCGGCCGCGCCCTGGGCACCGGGGCCGTCCTTTCGTTGAACGAGTGGGCCACCGGCATGCTGTCGCCGGACCTCACAGTACTCCTCGACGTCGAGCCCTCTGACGGGCGCCGGCGCCGCACCGCCCATGACGCTCTGGAAGACCGCCTGGAATCCGAAGCGGACGAGTTCCATGCAAGGATCCGGGAAGCCTTCCTGCAGTTGGCGGACGCCCGGCCGGACCAGTACCTGGTGCTGCCGGCCAACCTCCCCATTGACGATCTTGCCGCGCAGATCCTGGACAGGGTGCTGGCCCTGATGGCCGCGCGGAACACCCTCGTGCCATGACCGTCTGGGACGATCTCCAAGGCCAGGATGCCGTAGTCACGCAACTCCGCACGGCATCGCAGGCAGAGGGCCTGACGCATGCCTGGCTGTTCACAGGCCCGCCCGGTTCAGGCCGCTCCAACGCGGCAAAGGCCTTTGCAGCGGCGCTCAACTGCGACCAGGACCAGCTTGCGGACCGCGGCTGCGGATCCTGCGCTTCCTGCCACACGATCCTGGCTGAGACGCATCCGGACGTTACGTTCGTGCGGACTGAAAAAGTCACTATCACCATCGACGAGGCGCGGGAGCTGGTGTCCTCGGCCGGCAACCGGCCCTCCACCGGTCGGTGGCGGATCATCGTCGTCGAGGATGCGGACCGGATGGCCGAGCGCACCACCAACGTCCTGCTCAAGGCGATCGAGGAGCCCACCCCACGCACCATCTGGATGCTGTGCGCGCCGTCGCCCGCTGACGTCCTGGTCACCATCCGATCGCGCTGCCGTCCGGTGGCACTGCGCATTCCCCCGCCAGCGGACGTCGCCCGTCTCCTGGTGAGGCGCGACGGCGTCGATCCCGTTCTGGCCGAACGCGCGGCACGGGCAGCCCAAAGCCATGTGGGGATTGCCCGGCGACTGGCGCGGGACGCGGACGCGCGTGAACGCCGGCTGGAGACCGTGCGCTTTCCACTGGAATTACGCGGAGTCACCGCTGCCGTGATGATGGCGGACAAACTGGTCAAAATCGCCACCGCGGAAGCCGGCAGTTCCAATGAAGAACGCGACGCCGCGGAGAAAGCTGCACTCCTGGCCACTCTGGGCGCCCCGGAGGGCGGAAACCTGCCGCCGGCGCTGCGTGGCCAGCTCAAGCAGCTTGAGGACGACCAAAAGCGCCGGGCCAAGAGATCCATTACCGATTCGCTGGACCGTACGCTGACGGACCTGCTCTCCTTCTACCGCGATGTGCTGATCGTCCAGATGGGGAACGCCGTGGAGCTGGTGAACGTTGAGCTTCGCAGTGAAATCGAGGAATTCGCGGACCAGTCCACCGCAGAGGTCACGCTGTCCAGGATGGACGCCATCAACAAGGCGCGGCAGCGGATTACCACCACCAATGTTGCCCCGCTGCTTGCCATCGAATCCATGGCCTCCAGCCTGATCTAGACCCACCCAGGAGAATGCATGACCTTCCTACCCGCACGTCCCGCCCGCCAGCGATCCAAAAGGTCACGGCGGCTCCAGGGATCGCTTGCCGGGACGGCAGGGGCTGTCGCCGCGGCTATGCTCCTGACCTCATGCACGCTTCTGCCCGGCCAGGAGCAGGAGCCGCCCGGCCCAACGCTGGCAACGGCTGATCCTTCCATTGTGGCGTCAGCCCCGGAAGGCCTGTCTGAGTACTACGCACAGCAGGTGTCCTGGGAGCCGTGCGAATCCGACTACCTGTGCGCGGACATCAAGGTGCCGGTGGACTATGCCAACCCCGACGGCGAGAGCATCACGATCTCCGCGCTGCGGATGCCCGCCACAGGTGAGAAGCAGGGCACGCTGCTGATCAACCCGGGCGGGCCCGGCGGCTCCGGTTACGACTTCGTCCTGGATGCCGGGGCAATGTATTTCTCCGACGAGATGCGCTCCAACTACGACCTCCTGGGCTTCGATCCGCGCGGGGTGAAGCGCTCAGCGCCGGTAACCTGCATGACGGACGAAGAACGGGACGAGGCCAGGGCCAAGGTCTACGAGCTGGGCACGGACGCCGGGATGGCATCCGCGAGGGCGGACAACCAGGTCACTGCCGCGAAATGCGCCGAGCAGACAGGTCCCTTGCTCGGGTTCATCGACACGAATTCCGCTGCCAAGGACATGGACATCCTCCGGGCAGTATCCAATGACACCAAACTCAACTACCTGGGGTATTCCTATGGAACGTTCCTCGGTTCCGTGTACGCCTCCCTGTTCCCGGACAACGTCGGCCGGATGGTCCTGGACGGCGCCCTTGATCCCGCGCTCAGCAATGAAGAAGTGACCTACGGGCAGGCCGTGGCTTTCGAGAAGACCCTGCGAACCTACATTGCATCCTGCCAGACCGGTACCGACTGTCCCTTCAAGGGCAGCGCGGACGAGGCAGTGGGGCAGATCCAGGCCCTCATCAACGACATTAACCAGCACCCACGGACCGCGGCTGACGGGCGGCAGGTCAACGCCACCATGTTCGTCAACGGCATCATCACTCCGCTGTACAGCAATGCGAACTGGCCCATGCTGACAGCCGCCTTCGCTGAGGCCATTAAGGGCAACGTAACGCCCATGCTGAACCTCTCCGATTTCGGTGCGGACCGCGAAAGCAACGGAACCTACGGCTCCAACGCGACGTTCGCTTTCACGGCCGTCAACTGCCTGGACTACCCAATGGTCACGGACACCGCGGCAATGCGCGCCGATGAACAGCGGCTCCGCGAGGCCTCCCCCACGTTCGGCAGCTTCCTCGCCTATGGCGGGACCACCTGCATGGACTGGCCCCACAAGAACGTCCGGACCCCTGCGCCGGTCGAGTACTCCGGCGAAGCGCCCATTGTGGTGATCGGCACCACCGGCGATCCGGCCACGCCGGTGGAATGGGCCGCCTCGCTGCGCAAACAGCTCGAAAACGCCGCCCTGGTCACCTGGCAGGGCGAAGGCCACACGGCTTACGGCCGATCCAACAACTGCGTCACGAACAGTGTGGACCAGTACTTCCTGCACGGCACCCTGCCGGCGGACAACACCATCTGCTGACCGGCGCTCTGACCCCTCCGGAGATCAGGCTGCCGTCAGCAGTCGCGGAACCTCCGCAATGGAAGGAACGACGGCGGTAGCGCCGGCCGCGCGGAGGGCCGCCTCATCGTGGGCGCCAGTCAGGACGCCGGCCGCGATCCCCGCTCCGGCGCACAGGCCCGACTGGATGTCCGCCGTCGAATCCCCCACCACGGCAACCGAGCGCACGTCGTCGAGGTCAAGGGCCAGGACGGCTGTCAGGATGATGTCCGGGTACGGCCTTCCGCGGCCGGCGTCGGCGGGGCAGAGACTAAGGTCCGCCAGTCCCATCCAGCCGAGTTTCTCCAGCAGCGTGTTCTGGGTGTGCCGGCCGAATCCGGTGGCCAGGCAGACCTGGATCCCGCCCGCCTGCAGCTTCGCTATTGCCTCCTCAGCACCGGGAATTGGAGTGATTGCCCCGGAGCCGATGAGTTCGTCGCAATGCCATTCAAAGCTGCGGTTCGCTTCCTCTGCCCTGCCTGGTCCAGTGAAGAACCGGCTGAACACTTCCAGCTTGGACGTCCCCGAAACCTGCCGGGCATACTGCAGCATTGCGGCATACTCCGGCGAGCCTTCCTGGATTCCCTGCTCGGCCAGGACCCGTGCCAGCGCACTGTCCAGAAGTCCGCCGTCGGACACCGTTGTCCCTACCATTGCCAGGACGGCCAGCTTGATGCCCGGCCTTCCTGCTGCTTCATTACCCAGTGAAATCTCCACCCTTCATCCCCCATCCGGCTGTGTATCTCCCCAGCTTCCGCGGCGGCCTGGATCAGCGGCTGAATCCGCCGCGACCGCAGGGTGAACTTCAGGACAACGTCAAAAGGGACACCCGCCGAGCGCCTGCTGAGCCCATTTTGACCCGGACGCGGAGACTCCATTACAGTTGACTCTTGCATGATCCGATCGGCACACCCGGTCTGAGCATGCGGTGCTTCCTTAGCTCAGTCGGTAGAGCGTTTCACTCGTAATGAAAAGGTCTGGAGTTCGATTCTCCAAGGAAGCTCGGATTAGAAAGCCCTTCACCATCCGGTGAGGGGCTTTCGTCGTTAAGCTCACCAGTGGCCAGCCATTCAAACGGAACCCCGGTCCTGAGCGCCCAAAGGCGAACTATGGACAGCTTCGGTTCGCGAACCCCGTTTATCCAGCGGGAAACGGTATTCCGCGACGCATCAAGGTACTCGGCCATGTCCTGGACGCCCAGGCCGGCGAGGATCATTGCCTTTCGCATGCGGTCGGATACATCAAAGCGCAGCAGCGTGTGGTCTACGGGTTGGATGCTCATGTATCAACTATTACACCCGGATGAGTATATGCGCAACGATAGGTGCAACGCTCCCGCTCCTGCTCTAGTTACACGCTTGTAATTTTGGGTGCAATGAACCTAATCTTGTGCACATGCCCACCTTTCTTCAGAATGCTCCCGCTAGGGTCATTACCCCCTCGGACCTCATTGGTTCGGTAGAAGCGGCGGAAATCCTCGGAATCACCAAGCCCTCCCTAACTCGCCGCATTGCGGCTGGCACTCTAGTGCCGCTAGCCAAGCTGGACGGACCAAAGGGCGCGTTCGTGTTTGACCGCAATGACGTGGAAGCTGAGGCCAAGCGTTGAGCGTCGAATCAATGGCGATTGTGCTGCACCACTCCCAAGCCACCGGCACGGACAAACTCGTGCTGCTCGGTATCGCGAACCACGACGGCGACGGCGGCGCATGGCCCTCGGTGAACACATTGGCCCGATATGCCAACATCCAGCCGCGCGGCGTTCAAAAGTGCATTGCACGGCTCGGATCGATGGGGGAGCTAGTGATCTACACCAACGACGGCGGAACCCGTTCCTTGCCGGACTATCGCCGCCCTAACCGCTATGAGATCACGCTCAAGTGCCCGCCGAACTGCGACCGTTCGTCCAATCACAAGATTGTGGATAACTACAATCAGACGCTCTTTCAGGTACCCCCGTCCGTGCGGACACCCCCTGTCCGTGCGGACACCCCACCCCCTGTCCGTGCGGACACCCCACCCCCTGTCCGTGCGGACACCCTAACCAGCATTAAGAACCACCCCATGAATCCATCCTTGAAAGTGGGTCACTCACCAGCCGACAACGGCTTGTGCTGGGCCTGTGGAAAAGACCCTGCCGAACCCCGGACGAAGTACTGCACCCACTGTGCATCTCGGGGCATGAATAGCCCGATGATCAGTTGCCATTGCGGACTAAAGGCAGGCCGTCGCCAGCATCGCGGCCAAACTCACTTCTTCTGCCCCGAATGTCCCCCAAAAGAAGCTCTTGACGGCAAGGAGCAATCAGCATGAGTGCCCCGGCCACCACCCCTCCACGAAAGGCCCGAAAATGACAAAACCCAAACTGCTGGACCTGTTCTGCTGCCAGGGTGGAGCCGGAATGGGGTACTACCTCGCTGGCTTCGAAATCTACGCCGTCGACATCAACCCGCAACCTCGAAACCCCTTCACGTTCCGACAGGGCAATGCAATCTCATTGCTTGCAGAACTCGCTTCCGGAGGCAAGGTCATGTTCAGGAGCAAGGCCGGCATTGCCGAATGGTTAGGCCGCGATGATTTTGCCGCCGCCCATGCCAGCCCACCATGCCAAGCACACACCAACGCCCAGAAAATCATGGGCAATGACCATCCGGAACTAATCGAGCCGACCAGGTTCCTACTCCAGGAAATTGGTACGCCGTACATCATTGAGAACGTCCCAGGATCACCGCTGCGCAATCCTGTTGAACTGTGCGGGGCAATGTTCGGTCTTGGCACCTACCGACACCGGCTATTCGAAACCAGCTTCCACGTCGATCCGCCGGAACACCCCCGGCATTTGATCAGAACAACCAAGATGGGCCGAGCGCCAATCGACGGCGAAATGATGCATGTCGTCGGCAACTTTTCAGGCGTCGCCAAAGCCAAGAAGGCTATGGGTATCGACTGGATGAGCCGGGACGGACTCCGCGAATCCATCCCACCCGCCTATACCGAATATCTTGGCCGAAAGCTTATCGATTCCAAGATTGGGGCTCTCGCATGAGCACCAGCCCGGAAGACTTCGCTTACCCGCCCAGCCGTGCCAGTAGGGCACTCCGCGCCATTGTCATGAACGAAATCTATGAAGCCGAAGCGCCAGAAGGTAACGCCGTGGCATATCCGGTCTGTGGTGACTCCACCACGAAAGTGCGCAAGCTCCGCGAAGCCGCCGACGCTAAGGATGCCTTGTGACGAAGCTGGAAGCGGCCCACGCCGCCTACAAGGAAGCCGAGACAGCGGCTAAGGCAGCGGAAGCCCTTGTGGAGCAAGCCCGGATTGCCTGGAGTGCCGACCCCAGCACGGAACGGCTCACGGGCTGGGTAGACGCCGGGGACGCCGCCGACGTGTGCCACCAGGTGGCCGATGACGCGTGGCGGGCCGTTTTCAACGAACTAGCGATGGCAGGAATATGAACCAGCAGCAAGAACGCTCGATCCCGCCGGGAGTCCCCCAGCTTTGGACTGATGACATCGTGTGTCACATGCTGGGCGTTACGTCTGAGCAACTCAAAAAGTACCGCCACCGCGACCATAACCCGCTGCCTTACGTCCGCATGGGCCGCGTCATCCGCTACATTCCTATCAAGGTCGACGCCTGGGTAAAGTCCCAGCAGGTAACGAAGTGAAGCGCGCCCGCCGTCGTGGCGGCCGTGTGCAGCAGGACCTTACCCGGCTGGTGCTGGCAACCTACGGCACTAATTGTCATCTCCGGTTGCCGGGCTGCACTGGTGTGGCGACGACTAAGGATCATGTGATCCCGTACGCCCAGGGCGGCACTGATGACGTGGGGAACTTTCGGCCCGCGTGCAGGCCCTGCAACAGCAAGCGGCAGGACCGGACGCTGGGTCCGTCCGTGAAGGTCATCACCGGCCCGCCTGCTGCCGGCAAAACCACCTTCGTGCGCACTCACGCCCACCCCACTGATGTGGTGATAGACCTGGACCGGATAGCCCAGGCGTTCATGCCCGAGCATGACGGCCCGATCCACGGCTACCCGGACCACATCAGGCATGTGGCAATAGGTGCCCGTGCTGCCGCCATACAGCGCGCTACCCGCCTGTCTGAGCGCGTCACGGTCTGGATCATCCATTCCATCCCTAAGCCTGACCAGCTCAAAGAGTATGAGCGCATGCGCTGGGACGTGATCACAGTGGACCCAGGCGCGGAAGTAGTCAGGGCAAGGGCAGCAGTCGAGCGCCCACGCGCCATGGATGACGTGGTCACCAAGTGGTATGCCCAGCAGGATCAACAGGCAACACCGCCGGTCCAGCTCGTGGAACCATCACGCGCATGGGGAATCTGATGAATAACTATGCATCATCATTCGTTTTTCTGGTTCACGGCTCCCTCGGAACCCCTGCGACCACCGTCCATCCCTCCCCACAACAGGGCATAAAAATAAAAATGAGCGTATGAATATGCAGGACGAAACGCCCGACGATGGCACCCTGTTCAGCTTCGAATCCGGCACAGATTCAGCCGGATATCCTCTGTCCGCGCTTGAAAAATCGGTAGCCGGCACCGTCAAGAAGCTATTGACCGAAAAGCCCGGCGATCTGCTCGCGCCGGCCCTCGGACAGCTCGCCATGGAGCTGGCCCGCAACATCGCCAAAGGCAACCAAAAGGGCCGTGCCGTGGCGAACGAAGCGGCGCAGCTCGCCAGCGTCCTAGAAACCATCCGGGGCGATGTCCCCGCCGAAAACGACGGCAGCAGCCTGCCGCAGGAAGTCCAAGACTTTGTCAACGCCCTTCAGCAGCCCCCCGCAGGTCATCCCGCGCTACGCAACCCCGCGTGATCCGTCCCGCGCCACCTACGGCGGGCACACGAAGGCTGTGGGGTCCGCGATGGGCTGGCCGCTGCTTCCCTGGCAATCCCTCGTGGCCGATGTGGCCGGCGAAATCGAAGCGGAAACAGGAACGTTCTTCTACGGCGTCGTAGTCATCACCGTCCAGCGGCAGGCCGGCAAAACCACCCTGGACATGGCCGCCGGCGTCCAAAATGCCTGCATGGGACCTAACCGGCGCGTCTGGTACACGGCGCAGTCCGGGCAGCACGCCGCCGCGAAATGGCGGGAAATGGTGGATGACGTATTCATGGAATCCCCTATCAAGTCCATCGCGACGCCGCTCTACAGCAACGGTGCCCAAGCGCTCCGGTTCCTGAAGGGCTCAACCCTGTCCCCGCACCCGCCCACGGAAGATTCCCTGCACGGCAAGCAATCCGACCGGAACACCATCGACGAATACTGGGCGTTTGACCGGATCCAGGCCAAAGCCCTGCGCGGTGCCATCGTGCCGACCACCACCACCCGGCGCAAGCTCATGGGCCACCGGCCCCAGCTCTGGATCATGTCCACCGAAGGCACCCAGGAATCCGAAGCCCTCAACGATCTGCTAGCCGAACTCCGCGCCGTCGTGCCGGTCCGCACGGCTTTCTTTGACTTTGGCATCCCCCACGATGCCGCAATCCCGGACGAAGAAGACCCGGCAGCCGTAGCCAGGTTCCTGGACCTCTGCTGGGAACACCACCCCGGCGCCGGCCACCTGTTCGAACGTGAAGACCTGGACGGCTTCCTGGGCGAACTGGGCCTGTCTGAGTTCACCCGCGCCTACGGGAACCGGCGCACCGGTGCCGTGTCCCGCATCATCCCGGAAGGCGACTGGAACGCCGCCGGCACCGCCGATGTGGCCCCAGAAGGCGCGCCGTTGTGTTTCGGTGCTGCCGAAGGCAAAGACGGCCTGGACGCCACCATTACTGCGACATGGCTCCTGGAGGACGGGCGGAAGCTCACGGAGGTTATCCGGCATGGTTTCGGTTCCGCCTGGGTCCTGGATGCCCTGGCCACCCTCCAGGCACAGTTCGGCGCGCCGGCAGTCATCGACCCGGGCGGGCCATCCGCCGGCCTTTACGACCAGGCCAGCAAACGCGATGACATTGAGCTGCTGGACATCACCATGCGCCAATACACCGGCGCGTGTTCCGCCGTCTTCAAAGGCGTCGTCAACCGGGCCGAAGACGGCTCAAAGCTCCCACCGACGTGGCTGCACCGCCCGCACCAGGCACTTAACGACGCCGCCGACGTGGCCGCGAAACGCTCCACCGGAGACGCTGCCTGGGCCTGGGGCCGGCGCGTGTCCACCGGCTCCATCAGCGCGATAGAAGCCGGCACCCTCTCCACCTGGGGCGTGGACAATCTACCCGCCGCCATCGGCCTGCAAGCCTTCTGACCGGTTGGCACCCAAACGGGCCGTTTGGCACCGAACGGCACCCAACGGCACCGAACGCACGCGCTAGCTAGGTGGCCGCCGGTGCCGGCCCCCAGCATCATGGGCATGGGAATTTTCTCCAGCCTGTTCCCCCAGGCGGTCACCAGCACAGCATCCCGGCTCAACGCCGAAACGGCGTTACGCCGCGCTGAACGCTCCGCCATGCTCGCCGGCATCATCCCGCCGTCCCGGGCCGCTGATTCCCTCACCCTGGAGGGTGCAACCAGCCTGCACGCTGTGTACCGGGCTATTGAAATTCTCACCAACTCCGGTTCCCAGCTCTCGATCGACTCCAAGCGCTCAGGCCACATCGTGGCGGACCCGCCGGCGCTGCTCCGCCGGCCTTCTCTGGACATGGACCGCCCGGACTTCATCGAGGAAACCATCATGTCCATGGTGGTGGACGGGAATTTCTTCTGGCACAAAAAGCGCGGCCCCAGCAAGGAAGTCCTGGAGCTGGAACTGTGGAACCCCCACCACGTCACCGTCTCCCGGGACGACAAAGGCCGCAAAGTATTCCACCACCTGGGCAAGGAATACTCCGCCGCTGACGTGATCCACCGATCCCGGATGAAGCTCCCCGGCCAGCTCCGGGGTCGTTCAGTCATCACCGCCGCCCGCGCAGACCTCACCGCCGCCGTCCGGACCCGTGACCACGCCGCCGCCATCTTCGACCCCGCCGGCATGACTAACGGCCTGCTCAAATCCGAGCAAGCCCTCGTAGCCGATGACGCCACCGTTGCCCGCCGGGTATGGAACTACCTCGACCCGGAAACCGGGGAACCCATCGACGCCGGCGCGAACCCGGCCCGCATCCGCGTACTGGGCAAAGGCATGTCCTACCAGGCGCTGACCATCAACCCCAAAGATGCCCAGTGGCTGGAATCCCAGGGCTTCAACGTCACCGTCATCGCCCGAATGTTCGGCACGCCGGCGTCCCTGATGCTCGCCGCCCTGGAAGGCAACTCCCAGACGTATTCCAACGTCGAACAGGACTGGCTCGCGTTCGTGCGGTTCACCCTCATGGGCTACCTCCGCAAGATCGAATCCGCCTTTACCGAGCTGCTGCCCGTCGGCCAGACCGCCGTGTTCAACGTCGAGGGCCTGCTACGCGCCGACACCAAAACCCGGTACGAAGCCCACGCCCTGGCCCTGACCAACCGGTGGATGACCGATGACGAAGTCCGCGCCATCGAAAACCTTGCCCCGCTCACCGCCGAACAGCGCGCCCAGATCACCACCACCGCGCCCGCCCCAGCCCCAGGAGTGACCAAATGACACAGATCCCCGAAGGCGTCCAGCACCGGGAATTCCAGATCCGTGCGACCAACGCCGAAGCCCGCGAATTCACCGGCATCGGTGTTCCTTACGGGCAGGAAATCGAACACTGGTTCGGACGCGAAACCTTTGACCCCGGCAGCGTCGAAGACGCCGACACCGCCCGCGTCCTCTGGCAGCACCGGGAACCCATCGGCGTCATCATCTCCACCCGCGAAACGGACACCGGTTTCGAAGTCACCGGGCGCATCTCCCGCACCCCACGCGGTGACGAAGCCATGACCCTGCTCAAAGACGGCGTAGTCCGGTCCCTGTCCATCGGATTCGAACCCCGGGAATACACCGTCGAAACCCGCGATGACGGAACCGAACTCGTTCACTGGACCCGCGTCCGCGCCGCCGAATTCTCCCTTGTTACCTTCCCCGCCTACGAAGACGCCGCCGTGTCCTCCGTCCGCTCCGAAAAGCCCACCCAGAAAGGCAGCACCATGACCGAACTGCGCACCACCGAACCGCCCCTGACCCGTTCCGACCTCCAGCCCATCGAAGACGCCCTGGGCGACTTCAAGCGCGAACTGGCCCTGATCGGCACCATCGAAGACATTGCCGGTGCCGGCTCGCAGTGGCGGTCCATGGGCGATTTCCTCAAAGCCGTTGCCGCCGGCGACGACGCCGCCACCGAGTTCCACCGCGCCTACACCGGCGCAACCACGGCGGACACCGTCATGAAGGACTCCTTTGTGGGGGACTTCATCCGACTCGTCACCGAGCGCCGGCGAATCATGAACCAGTTTTCCACCGGCACCCTGCCCGCTGACGGCATGTCGGTGGATTACTACCAGCTGGAGTCCGACACCACCGCCGTGGGCGAACAGGTCAACGAAGGTGATGATCTGGCCTACGGCGAAATCAAGCTGAAGTCCGCGAACGCGCCGGTGAAGACCTACGGTGGCTGGACCGAGCTGACCCGCCAGGCCATCGAGCGGGCCAGCGTGCCGGCCCTGAACATCACCCTGCGCGCCATGGGCCTGCGCTACGCCCGCGCGACCAACGCCGCCGTTGCCGGCGTCTACGCCAAGACCATCACTGACCACCTGGCCGCGTTCAACGCCGGCACCACACCGAAGGCAGCGATTCAGCTCCCAGTCACACCCGGCACGGATGACTGGCTGGATGCCGTCGTGGATGCCGCGCTGCTCTACGAAGAACGCGGCTACGAAATCGGCGGCATGAACGTGTCCGTGGACGTTTTCAAGACCCTGATCCGGCTCAAGGACGGTGACCGCCGCCTGATGAAGGTCTACGGCGACGGTAACAACCAGGTAGGTGAGCTGAACCTCTCCCGGGTTTCCGGCAACCTCGCCGGCGTCCAGGTCTCCCTGCTGCCCAACACCGGCGGCAACGTCGCGTCCTTCTATGACCCGGTAGCCATTGAAACGCTGGAGTCCGCCGGCGCACCCGCGCAGCTCCAGGATGACAACATCATCAACCTGTCCAAGCAGTTCAGCATCTACGGCCACCAGGCCGTGATTGTGCCGTTCGCGGACGCCATCGTGCCGCTGGACTTTGTCTAAGCCATGGCTGACTTTGTCCCCCTCATCACGACGGCGGCACTGGCCACCTACGTGAATGCGAACGCGACCGAAGACGCCGCCTATGTGGGCGAATGCGTCCAGGAAGCCGCTGACCTCGTCCAGGACATGCTGGCCCGGAACAAGGTCCGCGATCCGCCGGAATCGGTGGCCAAGCGCGCCGAACTGGAAACTGCGGCGGACCTGTTCCACCGCCGCCGTTCCCGCAACGGCGTAGCCATCTTTGGTTCCGGCGATGACCTGGGCGGCATGGAAGCAATCCGGGTCTCCAAGGACCCGAAAGCAACCGCCCGGGCCATGCTGGATGGCTACCTGAAGCCGGCCCTGGGATGAGCATCGATCAAGCCCGCGAACTCGTCACCGAGCTGCGACTGGAACTCCCGGACGCGCTGGTGACCCTGGACCCCCGCGACGCGGACAACGCCCTGGATCGTCCGGGGAAAGTGGCCGTGATCGTGAACCCGCCCAAGCTCACCCAGCTCACGACCACGACCACGCAAGCGGACTGGACCATCACTGTGGCAGCCGGGCCGGCGGACGACATCGTTCGGGCCTGGGCAATCCTGTCCCCTGCTGTGGAACAACTCCTGCTCGTGGCTGACAGGTCTTTCACCACCGCCGAACCGACTGCGTTCCGTTCCGCCGCCGGCAAAGACTTCCCCGCCTACTCCCTCACCCTGGAAACCTAGAAAG
The DNA here is from genome assembly GCF_055361265.1 of Pseudarthrobacter sp. TRD_SC_9. Classification (NCBI taxonomy): domain Bacteria; kingdom Bacillati; phylum Actinomycetota; class Actinomycetes; order Micrococcales; family Micrococcaceae; genus Pseudarthrobacter; species Pseudarthrobacter sp. TRD_SC_9. Next base: position 909,930 of record NZ_CM143956.1, on the reverse strand, counting down.
GCACCATCATGGCCATCAAGTCCCACCTGCTCGGCCCTGGCCGGCTCACCATCGGCCCCACAGCTTCCAAGCAGGAATTCGGCGCGCAGCTCCGCAAGTGCAAGCTGGAGCCTTCCGTTGATTCGACAGACCCGATTCCGGTCCTGTCCGGTGAAGAACTCGCCGGCGATGACACCTACAGCTACGTGCTTTCGGGAACCATCCTGGATGACTACTCGCTCACCGGTCTGCAGCCCTGGTCCTACACCAACAAGGGCGCATCCATGGCCTTTGAGTTTGTCCCGTCCAACGGCGGCACTCTCATGGTCAAGGGCAACCTGAAGGTGGCCCCGATTGCTCTGGGCGGGGACGTGAAGACCCGCAACGAAAATGACTTTGAGTTCACCCTGATCGGTGACCCGCAGTTCGTGGCGATCCCGGCGGCGTAACCATGGCCCGCGCCAACGTGGAAGTCCGTGGGGCACGACAGCTCCAGGCGTCTTTACGCCGCGCCGGCCTGGACATGCAGCAGCTCAAAGACGCCCACAAGCGCGCCGCTGACATTGTCGCGACCGCAGCCCGGGCAAGAGCGCCCCGCCGCACCGGCACCCTGGCCGCGACCGTCCGCGCCGCCGGCACCAACCGTGCCGCCATCGTCCGGGCCGGCTTCAAACGCACCCCCTACGCCGGCCCCAATAACTGGGGCTGGCCTGCCGCTTCCGGCCCGCGTGGCAGTTTCGGCGGCACCGATTTCATCACCGACGCCGCGAAAGCCACAGAGCCGGCGTGGGTGCCCGTCTACCTCCAAGACCTCAACAACATCATCGACACCATCAAAGGAACCTGACATGGCCATCAAGAAAGCTTTCGCTTACTACGAACTCGACGGCAAGGAGTTCGGCCCGCACCGCGTCGGCCTGCAAACCAAACTCCAGTACGAAAAGACCGCGAAGGTCCGTGGCTGGGACGCCGACAAGTCCCCCTTCACCACGTCGCTGTTCTGGGCCTGGCATGCCGGGCAGGCAGAACACGGCCTGAGCTTTGAAGACTTCAGCGCCCGCGTCCTGGACGTGGCCGTGGTCAACGACGACGGCGACGAAGAAGGCCTTGACCTGGACCCTACCCTGACGGCTCCCACCAACGCCTGATCGTTGCTTTGGCCATCCGCACCGGGATACCTGTCTCGGTGTGGATGGCTGAACCGGAAGCCGTCCTAGAAACAGCCCTCCACTTACTTATAAACGACACTGAGGAGTAACCCGCCGTGGCAAAATCCGCCGTCCTGGCCGTGCGCATCATCTCCGATGCCAAAGACGCGGTGTCCGGGATCGGCAAAGCAACCGGCGCAGTCGGTGGCCTGGTCAAAGCTGCCGGCGTCGCCGCCCTCGCCTACGGCGGCGCCAAGCTCATTGAGTACGGCAGCAAAGCCGTACAAATGGCCGGCGACCTCGAACAGTCCACCGGCGCCATAGAAACCGTCTTCAAAGACAGCAGCGGGCAGATGAAGGAATGGGCCAAAGGCGCCCAGACCGCCGTCGGCCTGACCAAAAACGAATACAACGACCTCGGCACCCTGATCGGTACGCAACTCAAAAACGGCGGCACCGCCATGGACCAGCTCGCCCCCAAAACCAATGAACTGATCAACCTCGGCGCTGACTTGTCCAGCATGTTCGGCGGAACCTCGAAAGATGCCGTCGCGGCCCTGTCATCGGCGCTGAAGGGCGAACGGGACCCCATCGAGCGCTACGGCGTGTCCCTGACCCAGGCAAAAATCGACGCCGAAGCCGCCGCCCTGGGCTTCACCAAAGTCGGCGGCGCGCTGTCCTCCGAAGCGTCCCAGGCTGCAACCCTGTCGCTGATCATGAAGCAGACCGCCGACGCCCACGGCAACTTCGCCAAAGAATCCAACACCCTCCAGGGCCAGCAGGCCAGGGCCAAAGCCGGCTGGGACAACATCGTCACGTCCGTCGGCGGTTTCTTCCTGCCGATCATGACCCGGGCCTACGGCTTCATCAACACCAATATCCTGCCCGTCCTCACGTCCCTGACTGGCCGGCTGAGCGAATCCGGCATGAGCTTTGAAGGACTCGCCCCCGTTATCGCCGGCGTCCTGGCCGTCCTGAATCCGCTGTCGATCCTGTGGCAGGCTCTTCTGCCGCTGCTGCCGGAACTGGCGTCCATGGCCATGGTTCTAATCTCCGCCGTGCTGCCGCCGCTCAAAGAAGGTTTCGCCGCGATCCAGCCGGCCATTACCCAGGTAGTCACCGCCCTAACCCCGCTGATATCCACCATCCTGTCCAGCCTGATGCCCATCATCATGAAACTGGTTACCGCTGTCCTGCCCCCGGTGATCGACGTATTCACCCAGGTAGTTCCGCCCATCGCCGCACTGATTGCCATCATCGCCGGCGCTTTGGTGCCCGTCATCCAGGGCCTTATGCCGGTAGTGGAATCGGTGTTCAATATCATTCGCACCATCATCACCACCGTCATGGGCGTGATCCAGGGCTACATCAAGATCGTTACCGGAATTATCAAGGGTGACTGGTCCATGGTCTGGGAAGGCGTCAAGCAGATCTTCTCCAGCATCGTGGGCGGCATCGGTGACATCGCCCGCGAATTCTTCACCAACCTCGGTCCCAACATCCTCCGGTTCCTCGGAGACGTTGGTTCCCTGCTGCTGAACGCCGGCAAAGCCATCATTGACGGTTTCCTCAAAGGCCTCCAGGCAGCCTGGGGCAAGGTCACTGAATTTATCGGCGGCATCGGCAACTGGATTGCTGAAAACAAGGGACCTCTGCCCTATGACCGGCGCCTGCTGGTGCCCGCCGGTGTAGCGATCATGACCGGCCTGCGCAAAGGCCTGGCCGGGCAGATCCCCGCCCTGAAGAAAACCCTGGGCACCGTCACCGGCGAAATCGCCGGCCTGTCCGCAAACCCCCAGGTCAACATCGGCGCCACCGGCACCCGTGCCGGCCGCGCCGGGCGCGGCGGCGTCACCATCATCATCAACGCCGGCAAACTCGTCTCTGACCGCACCGGCCTGGCCCGTGAGCTGAAGAAAGTTCTGGACGACTATGACCGGCTGGTAGGTGAACCCGCATGAGCTACCGACCGGGCAAGCTCCGCCGCGTCCTTGACCCCATCGTAGGGGCCGGCAATTACGCGTTTGCCGTGTTCTCCACCGACCTGGGCGGTCTGTATGAGGACACCATCCAGGAAATCAGCATCTACCGTGGCAAGTCCGGGCGCGGCGGCGGATCATTCCCCGCCGTCATGGAGCTGCAACTCAAAGGCCGGTACGCCGCCGCAGCATCCGGCAAAAACGTCCGCCTGTTCCTGCGCGCATCCGCCGCCGACGCCCTGGCCGCGCACTGTTCCACCACCCGCGCCGCTATCGAATCCCGCTACACAGGCCGGCTTGGTGCCACCAGCGTTACCGACGACGGAAAGACCTTCGCAACCACCTACGCCGCTTCCTCGTGGATAGCCCAGATGAACTACTCACCCAAGCACTACACGCCCCTGGCCGGCCAAGACCTGGGAACCGTGATCAAAGGCATTTCCCACGCCATCGAACCCCTGCGCGGCATCACTGTGGAAACCCTGGGGACCTTTGACACCATCGCCACCAACCAGCCGCCGACCCTGTTCCGCGACGGAATAGGCAAGTACGCCGAAGACCTGGGCATCCTGATGCAGGAAACCCGCGCCGGCGTAACCAACGTGTTCGGTCACTCCTACCGCAAAGCCCTGGCCGATAGCCGGCTGGCCACCGACCTGCCACTCATGCGTGGCCACGCCATCAGCCCCGCCGAGTGGAAGCAACCCAACGAACGCCCCGGCATCATCGTGAAATTCACGGTGACCAACGCTGACGGAAACCTCTCCGAGCGGACGGCGGAAATCTCCAATCCCACCGGCGAGCTACGCGAAACCCAGAACATCGACTGGTCCTTTATGAAGGTAGCCGCCACCGAAAACCAGGGCTACCGGGAAGCCTACGGGCGTGTGTTCGAGGCATCCACCCGGCAGTTCCGCATCGAAAACGTCAAGATCGACCTTCTGCACCTCCTGGCGTCCACCAGTCAATACAGCCGCCGGCTTGCCGGGCAACTCCTGGCCCTGGAGCACGGCGACCCCATGTTCTTCTCCGGCGACTGGCCGACTGAATTGCGTGGCGTCCATTTTGCCGAAGGCATCAAGGAAACCGTCACGTCCAACACCTGGGACCTGGAGCTGGATCTCGTGCCCTACGCCCAAGCCATCGGCTACACGCCCCAACCCACCGTCCCGGCCCGCGCCTGGGACTCCGCCACTTACCCCTGGAACTCTGAAACAAGAAAGTGGGATGAAGCATGACCCGCACGCCCGCCGATTTCGGCATGGTCACTCCCGCCGGCACCGAACTAATGGCCGAAGGTGACAACGCCATCACCATCAACGCCCAGAAAGTAGCCGAGTGGCTGGGCAAGATCCTCGAGGGCGTCATAGAACCCATCGCGATCCTGGACGCCGAAGACCTCAACGCCGGCAAATTCAGGATCCCGGGCTGGTACTACTGCCGTCTCACCGCGACCGCCGCGACCATCCAGAACCGGCCCCCAGGGATCGGTGACGGCCCGTTCATGGTCCACGTCGCTGTCACACCGTTCAATTACGTAACCCAGACCTACTACGGTTACTCCGGCGCAGCCGCCGGCATGTTCGAACGGAACACGGCCAACGCCGCCGGCACCTCGTTCATCCCCTGGGGACGGCTGAATAACCTGCCCGACATGGACTACCGGTCCGGCATCGCCCACGCCATGCGTGAACAGGCGTTCCAGGACCGGGTAGGGCCGGTCCGCACTGACGGGAAGGGCGCCGTAGCGCTCCGCTTCGATCACGGCCTGGCAAACTTCGACACCAAAATCCGGCCCCTGCTCGAAGCCCGGAACCTCCCCTACGCCCTGGCTATCAACTCCAGGTCATGGTCCCTGCCAGAGAACGGCTCTGTCACACCCGGCCACGTCAACGGCTGGGTTACCGGCGGCCTGTGCGAAATCCTCAACCACGGCGCCCACCACGGGGACGCCGTAGACCCCGCAGCCCAAGAGGACACCATCCTGGGCGGCCTGAACGAACTACGTGGCCAGCTCCCCGCCGCCATCATCGAAGGATTCGCCGTCCCCGGCGTAGGCGGCACCAGCTACAACGGTTTTGACAGCACCAAAGCCACCGCCTTTGGCGACACCACCGCCGGGCGCATCATCATGCGCCATCACGCCTTCAGCACCGGCTACGTCACCGGCACCTCTTTCCGCCCCCTGGACGGGCGCCTACGGCAAGGCCAGGGACACCACACCTTCGATTCGGCCACACTCGCCGGCGCGCAAGCCAACATCAACAGCGCAGCAACCAACCGTACCGGGCTGCAAATCATGCTCCACCCATCCCTGATCGACACCGCCGGCTACATGACCACAGCCACCCTGACCGCTGTGTTGGACCACATCGTTGCCAAACGCAACGCCGGCGAACTCGTCGTTCTGTCCCCGTCCCGGCTGCTGTTGGCAGACAACGGGATAGCTTCCGCCCGCGTCACCGTGGACAACACCGTAGGCCGGCGCGCATTCGCCTGGGACGCCGCCAACAACCGCCCCCAGATGATCTATGCAGATTCGGGATGGCGGGATATTAGCGCGTCCGTACCGGCAGGGATCACAGTAAGCCAACTCCGCATTCGCCGCGTTGGTGGGGTGGTCTTTGTTACCTGCCAGCTTGTTTCCACAGCCACGGCAGGGAATGTCTCAATAGTGACCCTCCCTATGGGTTTTCAAGCTGACCCTATTGCCCTCCGTGTCGGCGTTGCATCTGATCGCTCGGGCACATCAGTCCGGCAGGTTTCCCCCTACGCGGGAGCGCTCCGAATCCTTGAGATGCAAACCGGTAAAGCCTATGAGCTAGGCATTTCCTTCACCACCAATGACCTATGGCCCGCGGCCCTGCCCGGTGATGCCGTAGGTCCCGTACCAATCTCCTAGGGGAAATCAATGAGCATCCACCGCGCAGAAGGCCACGCCACCGACGAATCCGGCGAGCCCGTCCATATCGACATTGACCCCTATATCCCTACCGGCGTGTGTGCGATCTGTTCCAGCACGCCACAGGAAACGGAACCACCCGAAGACCGGACCACGCCCGTGGCACCGGAACCACCCCAGGAAGGACAAACACCATGAGTATCAGCATCCAGGCGTTCATCGAGAAGAACGCCGGCAAATCGATCACCATCCCCGGCTACAGCACTGCCGAATGCGTGGCCGCGTTCTGGCTGTTCAACCGGGAAGTCAACAAATCCGAAACCTACAGCGCCCACGGGGCCTACAACCTCTGGACCCAGGGTGGACAGCCGTACGTCTGGGACACCTACGACCGCAGCAACGTCGGCGTGTGGGGATCATGGGCCATCTGGTCCGGTTACTCCGGGGCCTACCAGAACGGCGGCAACGGCCACGTAGCGCAGTTCCTCCGGGACAACGGCGACGGAACCGGCCAGTTCATGTCCCAGAACCCCGGCCCGTACCGTGAGCAAACCCTCAGCATGTCCGGCATCGTCGGCTACCTAGTAGCCAAAGACGTTGATTCCGGCGTCACACCCGCCGGCGGAACGCTCACGCTCCCGGGCACAGTGGACTACTGGAGGGTCTACCCCGAAGGCGTCGCCCCCATTCGAGGGAACGAAAAAGCCGCGCTGAACCCCCAGCAGTACGGCGGGCTGAGCTACGCCATCCAGGGCTGGTCCCAGCCCAACGTGGCCCTGATCAATACCGCCATGTTCGGACGGGTCCAGATTTACGTAGGCCCGGACACGCCCGCAACGATCCAGTGAGCCGGCTACTAACCGCCGCGCTCTGGGCGGTGATGATCATCACCGCCCTAGCCGGCTGGGCCGCATGGACCATGTGGGCCGGCATCAGCAAACTACTAGAGATTGGATTTGGATAATGACCCGCACCATAGGACCCGTGACCGCAGCAGCAGCCGCCGGCGGCACCGCAGGCAGCGCCCTGGCACTCGTGCTGGTATGGGTGCTCACGCTGGCCGGTATCACCGTCCCTGAACCCGTAGCAGACGCGTTTAGCCTGCTGCTGGGCCTGCTGCTGGCGCTGCTGGGCGGCTGGCTCGTGCCACCCGCCCGGAAAGGGGATCATGCCGCCTGAATCGTTCGCCTGGATCGATCCTAAGGAATGACCGTGACCTATACCGACCCGATTACCATCAAAGAAATCACGCTGGGCGAGGTCTACCGGCTCGTGAAAGACCAAAGCGACGCGCTGGCCGGTATCAGCGAGGCCGTAACCAAACGGCCAACGTGGGATGACATTGCCCGGATGGAAGCCACCCGGATCGAGCGGAGCAAGCTTCACGCCGAACGCGAGAAGCTGCAGGACCAGGCCATCAAGGACCTAGAGGACGGGAACCGCTGGGTAGTCCGCACCGTAGGAACCGCCCTCGTGACCGCCCTCGCCGGCCTGATCACCGCAATAGGCGGCGTCCTGACCTCCCGCTAAGACTATGCGGCGGTGGGCAGCTCAAGCCTGCTCACCGCCGCTGTTCGTGCTGTGGACGATACCCGCGTGTAAATCTGCGTGGTAGCAAGACTCTCGTGCCGTAGTAGCTCCTGCACTGTGCGCAAGTCCGCGCCTGACTCCATCAAAGTGGTTCCATACCAGTGTCGAAGCATGTGCGGTGTGCCTCTGACCCCAGCCCGCTCCATGGCCCTACTGATTGCCACCCCAACGGCCTGTGGCCCTACGGCGCGCGTCCGGTCTCTCTGGGACGGGAACCACGGCCCCCGCTCGGGCATTAGCTCAGCAACCTCGGCAAGGTCTGGATGAAGCGGAATGTTGGCAGTTTTGGAACCTTTGCCTGTGACCGTCAGCATGCCGGCCCCGCGATCTATATCCCCGCCGTCAAACTTGGCTATCTCGTGAATACGCAAGCCGGCCAACGCTCCAAGCAGGACCATAGCCCGCGCTCGGGGCGTTTTTGTGACCTCCAGCAACCGCCCCAGTTCATCCGTCCGCACCGGGCGCGGCACGCCTTTGGGCCGCTTGGGAGTGGGCACCTTTGCCATCGGAGAGTCAACAGTCAATTCCATCTCAACCAGCCATTTGTACCAAGCGCGCAAGGCCGTGTGGTAGGTCGCCCGGGTCGATGCCTTCAGCCCCTCCTTGCCAAGGAAGCGCACCACGTCAACGCGGCTAATCAGCAAAGGCGGCGCTTCGCCACACAGGCCCGCCACAATTTGGGCACGCTCTGTAATGGTCCGCAGGCTCAGCCCTGCTGCCCGCTGCCACATTGCCCAGGTATCCAACAAGTCATCGAGTGTTTCCGGTTCGTCCCTCACGATGGTTAATCCTCACGCCTAATACAACCGCGAATGGACAAATAGCCGCATTTCAGCTCGTGATGTTAAGCACGCGGCTGATGTGACTGGTGGTGAGATTGTGCCTGCATTTCGGCCATCACGCGGCGTCGGCCAGGTCGGGAAAAAGCTCCAAAACAGGCGAACTGGTCACCTTGTAATGAAAGGTCATCAGTTCGATTCTGATAGGAAGCTCGTAAGAAGAACCCCGGACAGTCGTTTGATCGCGACGGTGCGGGGTTTTTTGTTGGTTGAGCTGAACGCCGAGGGGCAGAAGCGTCTGCCGATTCTGCGGCGGGGCACCAACAACCCATTACTGCTGGCTGCCCCACCATGACGCCTGCCAAGTGAGATCAGCCAGACGCGCCTGGCCCTCCAGGCTCGGATGGAAGTAATCGAGCACGCTGACGTCACTTGCCGAGAACTTGAAGCCGTGCACAGCGTTGTTGTCCCAACGGCAGTTCTTGTACCGGGAGCACTCGTCGGCAAGGATCTGGTCGAACGCGAGTTTCCGCTTGACCACCAACTGCCGCTGCTCTTCGGTGTTGCCGGCAGCAAGCATCGACGGGCAGGTGCCGCGGGACCATGCCTCGCGTGCAGCGGCGTTGTTTTCCAAAGCCTCCCAGAGTTGGTAGAGATCCGGGATGCTGCTGACGAAGATGCGGGCCCTCGGTATTCCTCGGTCGAGCGTCGCCAAAGCGGTCTCGATGTGCGCAGCAAATTCCGCCTCGGACGTCATCGTGGTTGCAGACGAGGCGCAGAGGTCATTTGCTCCGATCAGGATGGTCACGTATTCCACGTTCTGCTCCACGGCCATCGTGGCCTGGTCCGGAAGGTGCCTGGCTCTGGACCCGCTGACGGCGTTGTTGTGGTTGCGCCCAGCGATGGCGGGTTCCAGCCTTATCAGCCGCTCATAGTGGCTGCTGACGCCGTCGCCGGGGCCCTGTCCGGTGGACCATGAGTGCAGCGAGTTGTCACTGTTCGAACAACACACTGCCAGGGCCCGGGTAATGGAGTCGCCCAAGGCTGCCATGGAGGTGGGCGGCGATGGCGACGAAATTGGCGGCGGTGCGGTCGGGATTGGCTGCGCAGCCGTGATCGCCGCGAGCATGACAAACGGCAGGAGCAGGAACCGCGCAACTTTCGGCACAGCCATCTCCTCGGTGGGCCGGAGGTGCGCCGGCAACCCGCACTGCCAGATGCCGACGTGTACTAGCCGACGGTATGTCCCCGCTCTGGCCCGTGTCCAGCGCCGCGGCCCCATAGACTCAAACCATGAAGATGGGTTGGGGGATCCTCGGGGCCGCGGCGTTGGCGGTCAGCTTTCCCCTTTCGGGCTGCAGTAACGCCTGCACCACGATTGGCTATGTCAGCACCCTCACGGTGAATCTTGAAGGGGATGCCACTACCGTCGACGAAGTCCAGATCTGCGCTGGCGAGGTTTGCTCGGTTTCAGAGTCGCCGTCAGCTCCCCCGAGAATAATTGTTCAGGAATCCCTGGACGCCAGGGCAAGTCCCACGCCGGCTCCCGAGCCCTCCCCGTCCTACTACGGCACCAGGACCGACGCCGACACCTGGGTTTTCACCTTCATCCCTGGGCCGCATCCCGAGCATGTGTCTGTCCGCGCCCTCGCGGAAGACGGCACCGTGCTGGCCGAGCAGGAGAACGCCCTGGTGTGGACCAGGACGGGTGGGACGGCCCGGTGCGGTGGACCGGTCACCACACCGGCGATCACCCTGGCACTCGCTGAACCCTGAACCTGACCTTGTGCCGTAGGCCCTCCTGGCTAGACTCAAATCGTGGCCCCATGACGGGTATCGAGGCGCCCCGGAACCTCTGCGCCGCACAACCGGAAGGAACCGAAAATGGCACAGTTCACGGACAAGGTCGCCTTGGTCACGGGAGGCGGCTCAGGAATCGGCGAGGCAGTCAGCAAGGAACTCGCGGCCAAGGGCGCCAGCGTTGTGGTGACGGACATCAACCTGGAGGCGGCTCAGCGGGTGGTCCAGGAAATTCTCGACGCCGGCGCAAAGGCCTCTGCAGTACGGCAGGACACCGCCAAAAAGGAAGACGCGGAGATGGTGGTGCGTCACGCCGTCGACACTTACGGTTCGCTGCACCTGGCGGTCAACAACGCGGGCATTGGCGGCAAGCAGGCGCCGGCAGGTGAAACCGATTTGGAGGAATGGGACAAGGTCATCGGCAAACCTCAATGGCGTGCTTTACGGCATGCGGTACCAGATTCCGGAGATGCTCAAAGCCGGCGGCGACAAATGCGCCATCGTCAACATGGCCTCCATCCATGGTTCTGTGGCCGCCCCTGGCAATGGTGCCTACACAGCTGCCAAGCACGGCGTAGTGGGGATCACCCGGAACGCTGCGGCCGAATACGGCGCCCAGGGCTTGCGCATCAACGCTGTGGGGCCCGGCTACATCAGGACCCCGCTGGTTGAGAACAGTCTCAGTCAGGAGGTCCGCGACGCCCTTGCGGCCAAACACTCACTGGGCCGGCTCGGCACCGCCGAGGAAGTGGCGCACCTGGTCAGCTTCCTCCTATCCGATGAGGCGTCCTTCATAACCGGCGGTTACTACCTTGTGGACGGCGGTTACACAGCTGTGTGACAGCCCGCCCGTCCCGCGGTTAGTCCTGGGGCAGCCAAAAAAATCCCTCCCGCCGGCTGATGGTGCCAGCCGGCGGGAGGGATCATGGGTTGGATCAGGTTTTAGCCTTCACATTCCACGCAGTACGCATGGCCGTTCTTTTCCCGGGCGAGCTGGGAGCGGTGGCGGACCAGGAAGCAGGACCAGCAGGTGAACTCGTCGCTGGCTTGCGGGATGACCTGGACAACCAGTTCCTCGGCGATGAAGTCGCCGGGAAGGTTGACCCCGTCAACATTGTCCGCTTCATCCAGCTCCAGGACCACGCTGCGGGCATCTGGCGTATTCGCGGAACGCAGGGCCTCCAGGGACTTGTCCTGGGACTCCTTAACGTCTGACCGGAGTTCGTCGTAATCGGCTGCCAATTCGGTGCAACTCTTTTCTCTAGTTCTTGCCTTGTCGCGTCTGCAACGTACAGCATCTTGCGGATATTCCCAACCCCTACCGTTCGAGCAGGCGTTGGATGTGCCATTGCCGATGCCGCTGGAGCGTTGCATGCAGTTCCCGCAGCCACTCCGGATCACCCATATTTGCACCCGCGTCCAGCACTCCTTCGAGATGCACGAGCAACCTTGCCGAAGCAGCCAGCGAGTGGAGCGGCAGGCTGCGTTCCTCCTCCACGGTGAAGGCACGGCGGCTCCGGTAGCCGGAAAGAAAGGCAGCCAGCAGGCCCGGATGCCCGCGGGTGCCGGGCGTAACGCCGGTCAGGTCGCACACGGCCAGGGCGACATCGCCCGCGAAGAATCCGTAGTGGGCTTCATCGACATCAAAGAATGATACGCCACCGGAACTGAACTGAGGTTGTCGAGCTCGAAGTCACCGTGGCACATCCCACGGGAATGGAAAGCAGGGTCCAGCGAAGCAATCTTGTCTGCGACATTTCTCACAGCGTCAGTCAGATCACTGTCACCAAAGCCGGCCTGCACGTCCAGCCCCCGGGGGTGAGTGCCGCCGTCGTAATTTTCGGCCCGTTCGTTCCTGCCTGCACCGGTTGCACCGTTGCGATGAATCCCGGCCAGTGCACTCCCCCACGCTGAGGCCTGGGCTTCAGTCAGCGCCTAAACTTCGATTTCCGCTCCAGGCGCTTCGGGAACCAGCATGGCGGTGGCTTCGCCCATCGGCGTGCTGATGCTTTCCGTAAGGCGCCCGTTGATACTGGGCAGCGGACTGACCGAGCCAAGGCCACGCTCCGTCCAGGCTGGCATGAACTGTGCACTATTTTCGAGCTTCCCTGCGGCCGGGGTGGCAGCAGGCGCGAACCGGAGATAGGTTGCTTCCCCGTGGCCAGATGAGGGCGGAACTATGAACACATGGCTGGCGCTGGACCTCAACCAGCGTGCGGATCCGGCGGGTATGCCCCAGGCTGCTGCGACGGCATCGGCAGTCGGGCTGCGCCATTGCGCGTCCACCGAACTGCTGATCTGCAGGATGCGGGATAGCGGAAGCATTTCGGGTAACTCGCTTTCGGGGGTGCTTTGTCTACTTCCATGGAAGCGTAGAACACGGCCACGGGATACAAGTACACGCCGTACCTTGTCCGGGACCTGCGGCATGTGCAGAACGAACACTAAACTCTGGCTGTCAGCAACGTAGCCGCCATGAAGGGACCTGCCGTGAAAACGGACCTCCGACTGCAGCATCCGGACTACTACAACCCTCCGAACCGGCCGGTCCTGGCTTCCTTCGGGACGATTCCCTACGTGTCCATCAATGGACGCGGCGCTCCCGGCGGTCCTGAGCACGCCGCGGCCATGGAGGCTTTGTACCCGGTGGCCTACGCCGCGAAGTTTGCTGCGAAGGCCCAGGGGCAGGATTTCACTGTGGCCAGGCAGGAGGGTCTGTGGTGGTTCGACGTCCATTTGCCGGCTGCCGAGGTGCCGCGCGAGGAATGGAGCTGGACGCTGCTGATCCGTCTCCCGGACTTCGTCAGCGAGGAGGCTCTGAACGCGGCGAAAACCACGGCAGCCGCCAAAAAGCCGGACAACGAGGCCATCGGGAAGGTCCATTACAAGGAACTGGACGAAGGGCAATGCGTGCAGATGATGCACCACGGGCCCTTCAACACCGAGCCGGACTCCGTGCGCATCATGGAGCAGTTCATGGACGAGCGTGGGCTCGCATATAACGGCCTGCATCACGAAATCTACGTGACCGACTTCCGGCGGGTGCCTCCGGAAAAACAGCGGACCGTGCTGCGGTATCCGGTGAAACCCCGGCGCCAGTAGCCCAAGAACAAGAAGAGCAGACGACGGCGGCACCGCCCCGCTGGAGATTTCCCCGATCCTGCGGAATAATCGTTAGCAACGCTAATTATCAAAGCTAACGAAAATCGGAGACCTTCCATGACGAATGGCAGCCAGGCCAAGGAAACGTGGAACTCCACGGAGCACACCCGCCCAGACATGCTCGCGATCGACCTGCGGATCGCTATCATGCGGACCTCCCGCAGGCTGCGCACCGAGGCGAGCGGCGACTTCGTCTCGCCCGGGCAGTACGCGGCGCTGACCCACCTTCAGAAGGGTTCCCGCACCCTGCGCGAACTTGCACAACTCGAAAACGTCCAGGCACCATCGATGACCCGGATCACCAACGCCCTCGCCGAACAGGGCTTGGTAACGCGTACCGGCCACCCGGACGATGGCCGCCAGGTCCTGCTGTCCATCACCGCCGCCGGCGAAACGGTAATTGACGAGGCCCGCAGCCACCGCACCGCCTGGCTCGCCCAGCGGGTAGCCGTGCTGAGCGACGAGGACCGCCTGATCCTAAGCCGGGCGGCGCAGCTGATGTTGGAAATGAGTGCCAGGTGATCACCACGTTCCGCGCCCTGGAAAACCGCAATTACCGGATGTGGGCTGGCGGCGCCCTGGTCTCCAACATCGGCACCTGGATGCAGCGGGTTGCCCAGGACTGGCTGGTGCTCACCGTCCTGACCGACCATTCCGGCACGGCCGTCGGCATCACCACCGGATTACAGTTCCTGCCCATGCTGATCCTGGGCCCCTATGCCGGCCTGCTGGCGGACCGACACAGCAAACGGCGCATCCTGGTGTGGGCCCAGACCGCCATGGGCATCTGCGCGCTGGTAGTGGGCCTCCTGGTAGTGCTGGGATCGGCGCAGTTGTGGCAAATTTATGTGGCTGCCCTGGGCCTTGGCGTGGCCAGCGCGTTCGACGGCCCCGCCCGGCAGGCGTTCGTCTCCGAAGTGGTGAGCCATAAAGACCTTCCCAACGCCGTGGCGCTCAACTCGGCCTCATTCAACGCAGGCCGGCTGGCCGGCCCTGCCATCGCCGGCCTGCTCATTGCCTGGATCGGCACCGGACCCGTTTTCCTGCTCAACGCAGCCAGCTTCCTGGCCGTGATCATCTCGCTGGCCCGGATACGCGGGGCGCAGCTGTTTCCGTCCACACCCGCCGCCCGTGGGAAGCACCAGGTTTCTGAGGGCCTGCGGTACGTACGGGTCAACCCGGAGCTCGTACTGATTCTGATCCTTGTTGCCCTGGTGGCCTCGTTCGGCATGAACTTCCAGGTGACCAACGCGCTGATGGCAACGGCTGAGTTCGGCGTGGGCCCGGGCGAGTTCGGGCTCCTTGGCACCATCATGGCAGTCGGGACGCTGGCGGCCGCCTTGCTCGCCGCCAGCAGGCCATTCCCCCGGCTTCGGGTCCTGCTGGGTGGGGCATTGGGGCTGGGGTTCTTCTCGCTGGTCGCCAGCGTCGCGCCGTCGTATTGGACGTATGCCGCTGTTCTGGCGTTGGTGGGCCTTGCCTTAATGACGTTTCTCAACAGCTGCAACACACGCATTCAGCTCTCCGTGGATCCGCAGTTCCGCGGCCGGGTGATGGCGTTCTACCTCTCAGTGCTGCATGGCGGCACCGCCCTGGGCGCCCCACTGATTGGCTGGGTTGCCACCGAACTCGGAGCGCGCTGGTCCATTGCCGGCGGGGGCCTGATAGTGCTGCTGGGTGCGGGAACCGCGCTCCTCGTTGTCCGGCGCCGCAACGGTGCAGCGGTTCCCCCGGTGCCGCTACCGTCGGACAACGACGGCGAACAGAAGGCACACCGGTCAGCGCCGGGATTGAAACGTCCCGAAGGGCAGTAGCAAGTAGGTAGACTGCGCTACCTACCATAACCAAGCGACACACGGAGAAAATGATGCCTGAAACTCTCCCGGTGGCCGCCACCCGGCGGCGGCCTGCCCGGGAGGCCATCCTTGACGCGGCGGCACGACGGTTTTATGCCAACGGCCTCGCTGGAACCGGAATCGACGCCATCACGGCTGAGGCGGGGGTGGCCAAGAAGAGCCTGTACAACAACTTCGCGTCGAAGTCTGAGCTGGTAACTGCGTACCTGACGGCCCGTCATGAGGAATGGCTTGGCCTGTACCGGGCAAGGCTGGCCGAGGCCGGCAGCCCCCGCGATCGGGTCCTCGCAGTTTTCGACGCTTACGCGGATCACGCGAACATGGCCTATGACCATGGCTTCCGGGGGTGTGGTCTGCTGAACGCCGCGGCAGAACTGCCCGCCGGTGAACCGGGCCGGGATGCTGTACGTCGCCACAAGGGAGAAGTTGAAACACTGCTGCTGGACCCGCTGGCAGAACTTTTCCCCCGGGACCGCGCCGTACCGATGGCCCGGCATCTGGCATTCCTGCTGGAGGGGTCCATGGCCCGTGCCGGACTGGAAGGCACAGATCGGTGCCTGCGCGAGGCGCGCGGCCTCGCGGCAGCCATGCTGGACGCCGCGTGAGTTCCGGGGCTGTCAAACAGGGCAGGTTCAGCGGGAGCACCTGGGGCGCGATGTTCGTCCTGGCCACATCGGTCCTGTGGGGAACCACCGGCACCGCTGCCACATTCGCTCCGGAGGTCAGCCCACTGGCAATCGGCGCGGTGGCCATGGGGTTCGGCGGGCTGCTGCAGGCGTCCATAGCGGCCCGACCTATCGCGGCATTTTCATCGCTCTTGCAAAGCCGGTGGCGGACACTCGCCCTGGGTGCCGTCGCAGTAGCAACCTATCCGCTGGCCTTCTACTCATCGATGCATCTGGCCGGCGTTGCGGTGGGCACAGTGGTTTCCATCGGTTCCGCTCCCCTGGCGTCTGCAGTGGTGGAGCGGATGGTGGATAAGCGGCCTTTCACGCGCAAGTGGGCAGCGGGTGCTGCCCTGGGAGTGTCCGGGGCGCTTCTGCTGTGCTTCGCGGACGCCGGACACAGCAATGGCGCCTCCACGTCCGCCTGGTCCACGGTTGCCGGGATCGGTCTGGGACTGTTCGCGGGTCTGACGTATGCCATCTACTCCTGGGCCGCTCATCGGCTCATGAACACCGGGGTGCCGTCGGCGGCTGCCATGGGGTCCATCTTCGGGATCGGTGGCCTGCTGCTGATGCCCGTGTTGGTCGTCACCGGGGCGCCATTGACAGCATCCTGGCAAAACCTGGCCGTCGGCATCTACATGGCAGTTGTTCCGATGTTTGCCGGCTACGTCCTGTTCGGCTGGGGCCTGGCGCGCGTCCGAGCCAGCACGGCCACCACAATCTCACTGACGGAGACGGTGGTGGCCGCCCTTCTGGCCGTGGTGATCGTGGGCGAACGGCTTCCGTTGCCCGCATGGATCGGTGCGGGCATGATCATTGGCAGCCTGTTCGTCCTGACATTGCCCGGTTCCAAGGTCTCGAAGAGCAAACCGTCGCTCGAGGCTGAGGTTGCTGGCACACTTAGCCCATGGACGAGGCACTGATTCCCTCCCGGCGGCCAGGCATCCGCGCCGCCATGTTTGTGGATTTCGACAACGTTTACACGGGCCTGCAGGCTCTTGACCCAATGGCGGCAAAACGGTTTGCCGAGGACCCCAAACATTGGGCGGATGCATTGTCTGCGGGAGGCTCCGGTGAGGCTACCCGCCGCTTCCTGATCCGCAACTGCTACCTGAACCCGGTGGTGTACTCCAAGTACCGGACCTACTGGACCCGTGCGGGCTTCCGGGTAATTGATTGCCCCTCGCTGACGCAGCGCGGCAAGAGCAGCACGGATATCAATCTGGTTTTAGATGCCATGGATGCCCTGTCCGGCGGTGGCGGCATAGAAGAATTCTTTATCGCCTCGGCTGACGCCGACTTCACCTCCCTGGTCCAGCGATTCCGGGCGGCCGACCGGATGACCACCGTCATCGCCGCCGGCGCCGTGGCCTTTGCGTACCGGGAGATGGCGGACCATGTGGTGGAGGCGCACGACTTCGTGGCGATCATTAACGGCACCGCGGTGGAGTCGATCCATCCCGTGGCGTCCGGGGATCAGACTCCTGCCGCCGCGGCGAAGGCCAAGGTCAAGGCCGTTTCCCCGGCCGTCCACGAGGTCATCGAGTTTGTGCACTCCGCGCCCGGGCCGGTAGTTGGCGCGATGGTGGCGCACCGCGCCCTGGTGGCCGACCCCTCCCTGAAGAATGACTGGGGCGGCTACGGGAAGTTCGGCTCATGGGTGGCCCAAATCGGCCAGTGGGTGGAGTACTCACCTGTCCAGGGCGGCTGGGTCTGGGACGGCCGGAGGTTCTCCGGCGAGGATCTGCCCTCACCTGCGGATCTCCAGCCCGGCGTCGAGGAGCAGGTCACCAGGGTCACGGACGTGCCGGCACTTTCCGAAGCCCAGTTCCGGCAGATGTTCCGCTCCCTGGAGGCGAGGCTCCGCGAGAACCTGTCAAACCGCACTGAGCTCTCCCGTGCGGTGCGGGACGACTGTGTGAACGCCGGCCAGCCGGTCTCGCGCAACGCCGTGAACTTCGTCCTTCAGGGCCTGGCTTACGTCAATTTCCAGCTCAGCGACACGGTGACGGCCGAAGAATTGGCCGCCGCCTGGACCGCGAACGTGGAGGAACTCTGCCGGGTGGCACTCCTGGAGTTCGACGCCGCCGAGGTCCAGGCCGTGCGGCGCTGGGCCAGCGGAGGCTTACTCGAGGGCTGACAAAACAAAGCGGACGACGGCGGAACCTCCCGCCGTCGTCCGCTTTGCCCTTGTGGCTACTGGCTGAAGGTGACCTTCTCCCAAGTCAGGATGTCCGTGCCATCGGCATTGTTCCCGGCCACCGAGAACCGGACATAGTTGGTGGCGTTGGCGGAGCCGTCAACCGTGATGCGCTGCAGGTCATCTGCGGCGGACTGCCCGTAGATGTTCAGCCACGGTGAGCCCTCTGACAGCGGCCGGTTCTCGGCGAAGACGTGGCTGTCGCCGTTAATGAGGTAGACCGGGCGGTCGAAGCGGTTGGTCTCGTCAATGATTGCCGCCACAATCTCGCGGAATCCGGAGACCATTTCGGGGTCGGCGGTGGCAGCGGCAAGCAGCGACGGGTCGAACATGTCCGCCTGCGTCATCAGCACCACGGCGCGGTCGTTGCGGCGTTCGGCGTCAGCAAAGGTGCTGCGGATCTGTTCCAGGACGGCGCCCGTGCGGTGCCGGACTTCGGCGAGCTGCTCCGGCGTGGGAGCTGATTCTCCCAGGCCGCTCCACGGCTGGAGTGAGTTGTTGCTGCCCTGGATGTTGACCACAGAGAAGGCGACGCGGTTCTGGGTAAAGCGGACGTTTTCCGGAAGCCCAAGGCTCTCCTGGGTCTTGACCGGCATCGTGGCGCCCAAGGTCTTTCCGGGCTCGTCAAAGAAGAGCTCCCGGAGCTTGTCCAGCCGCTCGAGGGGGTTGTAGGCACCGTTGTTGGTGCGGTGGCAGTCCACCCACTCGTTATCGCCCGGGGTGAAGACCAGCGGGTGCTCGAAGGCGTCGAACTGTGCCCGGATGTGGGCGAAGTACTCATCCGAACAAACCGTTGAGCCGTTTTTGATGTCGCCCACGTGGGCAACGAAGTTCAGGGCGGCATCTGCATTGATGTCCTGGATGCGGGACGGGAACTTGGCGATTTCGGCCGCGCCGTAGGGAATGTCGCCAATGACGCCGAAGGTGAACGCCTGGCCGGTGGAGCTGGTGGAGACACCGGATGCTTTGGCTGTCTCGGCTGCCTCAGCTGCGTTGGCGGGCTGCGACGACGCCAGGAGGCCGAGCGCAAGGGCGAGTGCCACCGTCGTGATTTTGGTCGTCTTTGAACGCATGGACGTGCTCCTGTTTCTGGTGGGGTCTCTTAAAGCGTGCGGGCGGCGAGGAACTGTTCCAGCGCCGGCAGATCGTCGGTGTTGATGTGGTCCACTCCGGCCTTGTGGAGCTCCGTCCACACAGCCTCCCGGGCCGCGCCAGCCTGGTCAGGGGTGGCCCAGAAGCGGACCCGGTAGCCGGCGGCGTGGGCGGTTTCCACGTATGCCTGGAGTTTGGCACGCTCGGACTCGGGCATGGGTCCGACGCCCCGCCAGCTGAAGAGCCTGGTCCAGTTGTCACTGACCAGGGGCATCAGGCCCGCGGACCTTCCGGTGTTGAGGTCACCGGAGCGGCCGTCATAGAACGCGAACCGCTTGTCCGCCGCTTCCATGGTGGCCAGGGGCCGGTTCCCGCTCACCACTGCCGTAACCGGGCCGGTTTTGGTTTTGCCGTTGATGTAGCGGCTCATGATGGCCGGGTGTTCGCTGAGTTCCTGCTCGATGGCGGCATAGGTGGTTTCGGCCTCGCTCTTGATGTCGATCAGCAGTTGGAGGCTGCCGTCCCACTGCGGGTAGACACTGTGGCCCCGCTGGCGCACCAGGTCTTCTAGGGGATCCAGGTAGAGGCTTTCCAGCGTCACGCCCGGCTGGACGTCTTCAAGGTCGTGCGCCACCAGCAGTTCGCCGTCCACCAGCCAGACATCGGCCTCGACACTGGTAAAACCGTGCTCGAGGGCGTCGAAGAGCGGGCGGTCGTGCTCGTAGTCGTTGTGGGCGTGGGCGGCTGCAAGCGGCTGGCCCAGGACCACGGGCCCTGGTGCGTTGGCGGCGGTTGCCGGGGCGGCGATTCCAGTCAGGGACGTGACGGCCACAAGGGCGGTAATGGCGCTTTTCAGGAACACAGGGTTCTCCTCGGATACGGCTCAGGGTTCACCACCCGGATTTGCGGCGCCGGGCGGGAGGGTGCCTGAAGGAGCCTTCCAGCCATGGACCAACAAGCGGGGACACTGCGGTTTCATCGCCGTGAACGGCAGGTGTCCCTTGGCTGGAACCAGCACCACACTCGGAACAGGGGGTGTAAAGCGTACTTGACTGTAAAGCGTGCTTGACTAATGATGGAGGAACGAACCCGTACTGCCCACCTCCAAAGGATCCCGCCATGGCCAATACCTCGAAACCCCGCGCTCCGTTCAATGCCTGGGCAGCCACCATCGCACTGTCACTGGCGGCGTCTTTTGGCGCAGCCGCCCTGATCGCCCGCGTTGTCTACCCGGACAATTTCGCCGTAGCCTTCCCCGTGTTCGGCTTTTCCCTGCTGGGGCCCACAGGTGCCCTGATGTGGATGCTGTTCGTCTCCCGGTACACAGTGCAAGTGGAGCCGCAGGCGGAACAGGGCGTCGAGATCTCCTGGCTCCACCAGGCAGGGTTTGGCGCCCTCACCGACGTCTTCCTGCTGGCCGGAGTAGGCAGTGCCGTTGTTGCCCTGAGCGGGATGCCGCTCAGCGGAACAGCCGCACTCATGGGCACGGCCACCCTTGCGGCACTCAGCTTGGCCGTACGCTACAGGGTCCTACGCCACCGCAACGCGTGATGGAAAACAACATTGCGCAGCTCCGTGCAGAAGATGGCCTTTCACAAGCAGCGCTGGCCGAGCGCGTTGGCGTCTCGCGGCAGACCATCATCTCCATAGAACGGGGGCGCTTTGATCCTTCGCTTCCGCTTGCGTTCCGCCTTGCCAGGACCTTCAACTGCCGCATCGAGGATCTGTTTACCTTCTCCGAAAGCCCTGCCGAAGAACAGTAAGCCCCGGCAAAGCAAAGCGGACGACGGCGGAACCTCCCGCCGTCGTCCGCTTTGCTTTTGCTGCCGCTCGTACTGCACAGGCTTGCCGTACTACACTCTGAAAGCAGTGAGCAGATTGCCACGTTTTCAGCAGGACAGCATGCATTCTGCGGCAGAACTACCAATGGAGGTAAGGCCTGTGGTGTCAGTCGACGGCGTGGATGCCAGAATTGTAAGATTCTTTACCGACTCACCGAGGTCATCGGTGCTGGAGGCTTCGCGGATTCTCAAGATTTCCCGCGCCACCGTCCAGTCCCGCCTGGACAAGATGGTGGAGAACCGCGTCATCGAATCCTGGGTGCCGCAACCGGACCCGGCCCGTTTCGGTTTCCCGGTGGTCTCCTTCTGCTCGCTGACGATCAATCAGGACATGGGCCACGACGCAGTGGTCGCAGTCCTCGCCGGGATTCCTGAACTAATGGAGATACACACTGTTTCCGGGAGTTTTGACCTGATGGTGCGCATCGTGGCCCGGTCCAATTCGGATCTGCAGCGTGTGCTCGACGCCATGATCGCGACGAAAACGATTCTTCGTTCATCCTCGGTGATCGTCCTGAACACCCATTTCCAGGGCAGGACGCTGCCCCTCCTGGAGGCTGCGGCTACCTGACCTCAACATCCCGTTCTGACTTGCCGCGGGAACCTGCCGCTACCTTGCAGGCGACGGCGATACCCGCGGTGAGTGCGATGGTGGACAGGAGCTGCGTCCTGGCAACGGGGTCGAAACAGGTCAGGACGAGGATGGCTGCGAGGATCACCATTCCGGCGATGGTCAGGTAGGGAAAGGCCCGCATCCTCAAGGTGAGGGCCTGGCCGGCCTGGTCCGCCCGCCGTCGAAGGACGAACTGGGACAAAAGCACCGAGGCCCACACCAGAAGGACGGTTGACCCCACGAGGTTCAGCAGTGCCGGCAGTATCCGCTCCGGAAAGAAGAGTTCCAACACGGTGGAGACAATCCCTACCGCCACCGATACCAGCACAGCAACAACGGGCGCCTTCGCTTTGTTGAGGTGCAGCAGCAGCCTGGGCGCGTCGCCGCGCTCAGCCAGCGAGTAGATCATTCTCGAGGCACCGTAGAGGTTGGCGTTCAGGGCCGAAAGCAGGGCCACAACTGCCACCAGGATGATGGCCGTCTCCGCCCCCGGAATCCGGGCAACAGAGAGGACTGCGGCGAACGGAGAATTGAGCTCTTCAGAATCCCAGGGCACGACGGTCACGATGATGGCAAGTGAACCGATGTAGAAGACCATGATCCGCCAAACAACCGTGCGGATTGCCTTGCCTACGCTGCGGACTGGATCAGCGGTCTCCGCCGCGGCCACGCTGACTATTTCCGTTCCACCAAAGGCAAAGACCACCACGAGAAGGGCGGAGGCAATTCCGGGCCAGCCCGCCGGCGCGAACCCGCCGTTATCAAAGATGTTGGTCAGCCCGGGGGAATTTGTATTGGGCAGCCAGCCGAAGATCAGGGCAGCGCCGATGAAGAGGAACAAGATGATGGCGGCGACCTTGAGGATGGCGAACCAGAACTCGAACTCTCCGTAGTTCTTCACGCCCGCGACGTTGATGACCGAGAAGACGCCGATAAACAGCAGGGACAGGAGCCACACTGACAGGCCCGGGAACACGGACGCCAGGAGGGCTGCGGCGCCGATGGCTTCGGCTGCAATCACCACAACCAGCTGGAACCACCAAAGCCATCCGACGGTTGACCCGGCGGTTTTTCCGAAGGCCCTCTGCGTGTAGACGGAGAAGGCCCCCGAACTGGGGTTCGCTGCGGCCAGCTCGCCCAGGGCCTGCATCACGATGATGACGAGTGTGCCGGCGACCAGGTAAGAGAGGAGCACGGCCGGCCCTGCCGCCTGGACGCCGACGCCGGACCCCAGGAACAGCCCGGCACCGATGGCGCTGCCCAGCCCCATCATGGTCAGCTGGCGTGAATTCATGGACCGGCCCAGCCCGGGCCGCCCATCAGGGGGTGCAGCAGTGGTTGCAGTAACAGCAGTGTCCATGCAGATGCCTCATCAGAGTCGGGAGGCGGACGCGTGATCCACCTCGAAGGAATATGGGATGCCCGGCCGGTCATTCACCCGGCGGGCGTCCTGGAATGACGCTAGTCACTCAAAGGGGGCGCGGGCAACATACCGGAAAGAACCTGAGCAGCTTGCGCACCACAAAGGGCGTGAGGCACGTCACTCCTAGCAGTTTGTCCGGCGCTGAGCATGCAGCTTGTGTATGTGATGAGCGCTACTTACTGTCGGAAAAACAAGCGCTCCTGCGCTCCATTCTCCCATCTACTCCGCACCCCAGGAGAACCATGAACATCCCGCACCGCGCCGGACTAGAGAATTTTCCGCCCTATCGCCAAGGAAAGGCCCCCCGGGACATCGATGGCCTTCAGGCCTTCAAACTCTCCGCCAATGAGAACCCCTATCCGCCCTTGCCCTCGGTGCTCGCGGCCGTTGCCGGTGCCGTAACCCGCATCAATCTCTACCCGGAGATGGCTGCCGAGCACCTCACCAGTGCCATCGCAGGGCGCTGGGGAGTTTCACCGGAGAACGTGGCACTCGGCGCCGGATCCGTTGAGGTCGCCAGCCAGATCATCCACGCTGTCACCAACCCGGGCGACTACGTGATGTTCCCCTGGCGGTCCTTCGAGGCGTACCCGCTTCTGGCCACAGCAGCAGGCGCCACACCCCAGCCGATTCCGCTGGCAGCCGACGGCGGCCACGACCTACCTGCGATGGCCGCGGCAGTGACGCCGCGGACGAAGGTCATTTTCATCTGCAACCCGAACAACCCCACAGGCACTGTTGTTAGGGCGCAGGCAGTGGACACCTTCATCCAGTCAGTTCCTTCGGACGTGGTGGTGGTGCTGGATGAGGCCTACGTCCACTTCAACCGCGACCCGGGCACCGCCGTCGGGATTGACATGTTCCGCAAATATCCCAACGTGACAGTCCTGCACACCTTTTCCAAGGCCTACGGGCTCGCCGGATTGCGCCTGGGCTATGCCATCGGCGCGCCGGAGCTGGTCACCACCCTCCGCAAGGTTGCTGTCCCCTTCGGCGTCACGGCACTGGCCCAGCAGGCCGGACTGGCTTCCCTGGAAGCGGAGGGCGAACTCCAGGAACGGATCGAAGTTCTCGTTGCCGAACGCCGCCGCATGTATTCCGCAATGCGTGACGCCGGTCTTCCCGTAGTGCCGTCCGAAGCCAATTTCCTCTGGCTTGACAGCGGCGGGCGAACGTCCGCCCTGGCAGCCTTATTCGAGGAAAACGCCCTGTCCATCCGGGCCTTTCCCGAAGAAGGAATCCGCATAACCATCGGAACGCCGGACGCCAACGACCGAGTCCTGGACGTAGCCCGTCAGGCCGCGGGCCTGCTGGCCCCGCTGCCTTAACCCCGAGGAATTGACATTGACTGAGCACCTTAACGTCTCCGACGTCGTTGCCGAGGTCTGCGCACAGCACACCGAGGCCGTATTTGGCCTGATGGGCAACGGCAACGCCTTCTTCACCAGCAACCTCACCAGCCGCGGCCTGCCGTACATCAGTGCCCGGCATGAAGCCGGAACTGTGGCCATGGCAGATGCCTACTACCGGGCATCGGGCAAGATCGCTGTGGCAACAGTGACCTATGGGGCAGGCTTCACGAATGCTTTGACCGCCCTGACAGAGGCTGCTAAAGCACGGACACCGATGATCGTGGTGGTGGGTGAAGCCCCCAGCACGGGGCCGCGGCCCTGGGACATCGACCAGTTGATGGTCGCCCGGGGCCTGGAGGTTCTCACGCTTACGGTCGCTGCAGGAAACGCCGCCCGCGTCGCCGAAGAAGCCTGGGCGACGGCCCGCCGTGACCGGTGCCCGGTAGTTCTATCCATCCCCTATGACCTTTCGAGTGAACCCGCAGGGCCCCAGGAACCAGTAACAGAGCAGCCGCCTGTTCCCCGGACAGCCCCGGATCCCGTCATGGTAGACCGCGTTGCGGCGCTGCTTAACCGGGCCACGCGGCCCCTCATCCTGGCCGGCAACGGCGCCGTCCTCTCCGGCGCGGGCGCGCACCTCGTGGAATTGGGTGACAAGATCGGGGCCCTCTTTGCCACCTCAGTGATGGCACGCAACTACCTCAAAACGCCCTGGGACCTTGGCATCGCAGGAGGCTTTGCCCGGAATGTGCCGCTGCATCTCATGCGCACAGCCGACGTCGTCCTCGTTGTTGGCGCCAGCCTCAACGCCTTCCAGACCCGTTACGGCTCCCTCTTTTCAGACGAAGCCGAAGTTGTGCAGATCGATGAACTGCACGCTGCTAGCAACCCCAGGGTCACCTGCTTTGTTCAGTCGGATGCCGCATCAATGGCACGGTCGCTGACGGCAGCAGTCTCCCCCGTGGTTGATGGCTGGCGGAGCAGGCACCCGGAGGTGGCCCTGGCTTCCTTCTCGGAAGTACAACCCGCAGAAGAATTTGCGGCCGACGGCCGGCTGAATCCCCGCGCCGTCGCCCAGCAGCTCGATTCGCTCCTGCCTGCCGAACGGACCATCGTTCAGGACGGCGGCCACTTCTGCGGTTGGATCCCCATGTACTGCAAGGCACCTGACCCGCAGGGCCTCATGATGGTGGGCACAGCTTTCCAGTCAATCGGCCTGGGCATTCCGGCGGCGGCCGGGGCGGCGGTGGCGCGTCCGGACCGGATCACCGTTTTGGTTGCCGGGGACGGCGGAGCCCTGATGGCACTTGCTGACCTTGATTCTGCCGTCCGCACCATCTCTAGCGGAGTCATGGTCGTCTTCAACGATGCCGCCTACGGTGCCGAAATCCACCAGTATGCGGCGCGGGGACTGGACGACACGGCCATGCAAATACCGGAGGTGGACTTCAGCGCCATCGGGCGGGCGATGGGCGCGCACGGGGTCAAGATGAGATCGCTCGCTGACCTTCAGGTTCTGAAAGAGTGGCTCGCCGCAGGCGCCAGGGGATTGTTCGTGCTCGACGTCGCCATCACCCAAAGCGAGGTGGCCGAATACATGCAGGAAAGCATGGCGCCCATCCTGGCTGCCATGGCCACGGCAGCATCCTCCTGAACCTCTAACGACGAAAGGGTGCACCTCTGGCGAGGTGCACCCTTTCGCGTTGCTTTTCTTGTTGCGCCGGCGGCTACAGGGAGGTCAACCGGCGCAAAGCCCGACGGCGGCACTCCAGTTGGGTGCCGCCGTCGGGCGCCTAAGGAGTACCAGACGCCGCCGATCATCTCCCGCACCCGGGTAGCCAAGAGCGGCGAAAGCCAGGGCAGCGAACGTACTGCCATTGCAGCCCGGACCCCAGGAATAGACCGCTACAGGAGTTCCTGCGGGAACCAGCCGGCGGCGATTCCGATGGGGCACCGGCCACGTTCCGGCCGGGTGGGCTTGGGGGAGCCACCATAAGGCCGGATCATGACGAGGACTTCATCGACTCAGTCCGGTACTTTAAGTCTGTCCCCTGGACGGCCCCGGGCCGCCTATCACATGGCAAGAGCAGGCAAGAGCAAAGGAGCAACACCGATGAGTGGAGTAGTCGTTGTAGGGGTTGATGGCAGCGAATCGGCCATGAAGGCCGCGGAGACTGCAGGTGGTTTGGCCGCGTCGTTGGGGGCCTCCCTCCATGTGGTGACTGCCTTTGACATCGAGCGTGCCGAGACCTTCGGCAGCGGATCGGACCAAGTCAAGATTTCCAATGCTGACAGCGCCGAAATGGTAGCCAAGAGGCTGGCCAAGGCCGTTGGGGAAGGGCTGGAAATCACCCACTCCGCCACGCGCGGCAAACCGGCTGAAGCGCTCATCAAGGAAGCCATGCGCCTGGATGCCCGGTTGATCGTGGTGGGCAACCGCAGGATGCGCGGCATTGGCCGGCTCCTGGGCAGCGTCGCCAACAGTGTGGCCCACAACGCCCCTTGCGATGTCTATATCGCCAACACCTACGACACCGAATAGCGGTTCAGCCCGCTAACCGGATCGCGCAGGCGCTTCAGAGCAACCTTTCGACGGCGGCACTTCGCCAAGTGCCGCCGTCGCCCCTCGAGAAGGTACTGGGGTGATTACCCACAGGCCAATAGGAACTAGGTCGAGGCGTCCCGTTCAATTTCCTCCGCCAGATCGTCGACTTCTTCGGGCCGCAGCTCAATGCCTGCCTTCTCGAAGCGTTCCTCGAGGACATGGCTTACGTCGTCCTGGATGTGGCCGAGCTTGATGTCTTCGCGGACGTCTTCTGCGATGCTTTCCACGGTCTCAGCGATGTCAACCTCCTCCACGGCGTCGTCGTCCTCATTGCCCAAGGGGGTACTTGCGGTGCCGGCTCCAGAGTCGCTCATAGTCTCATGGTGACCGTTGGACCGGAGCCGGTCAATGGCCGGCTCAGCGCGAGCAAGGCGAACAAGCCACAAGCGATCGAGGCGAGTCCAACTCAGTGTCCCTGGAACGCCTCGGCAAGCCACCAGGAACCACCGTCAGAGGCGATCTTCGCATCGATCACCAGCGGACGGTCCTGGGTTCCGGCCCGGTAGGCAGCCACCCAATCCTCCACTGGCTGCAGGTCCTTCAGCGTCCGCACCGTGATGCCGTCGGCACCGAAGCCCCTGGCAATAGCTGCAATATCTGTGTCCGGGAAGGTGACACTGCTGAGGTTCACGCTCTCGTCGCTATGGGCGAAGTGGTGCACTTCCGCGCCGTAGGCGGCATCGTTATAGACGATGCACACAAGCGGCAGCTTCAGGCGGACGGCTGTTTCCAGCTCACTGATGCCCATCAGGAACCCGCCGTCGCCGGCGCCCAGGACGGGCAGCCGCGTGGGCTGGGCCAAGGCCGCACCAATGGCGGTGTACAGGCCAAGACCGATGGCTTGGAAAGCCTGGGTAAAGCAGAAACCGAACTCGTCCGGCACCGCCAGGTACTGGCTGGGATACCCCATGAAGTTTCCGGAATCCACGGACACCACACGCTGCGCCGGAAGGATCGAATCAAGTTCGCGGCTGAGCACACGGGGATCAATCGAGGTCGCGGTGGACAGGTCGGGTGTCTGCACATCCCGCCACCGGGATGACTGCTTGATAAGCACGGCATTGGACTCCGTCCGGTACTTTTCAGCTGCGGCCGGATGCAGCTGTTGCAGGGCAGCCAAGGCATCGTCGGCGGTCAGTGCGGAATCTCCCAGTACCCCCAGGGAGATGGGCCGGTTTGCTCCCAGGGAAGAATCTTCGACGTCGACCTGGATCACCGTAGTGCCTGGCGAAATCAGCCGCCCATGCCTCATGGTCCACATATTCAGGGTGCAGCCCCACCCCACAATCAGGTCAGCGCCGGCGATCAGCTCGGCTGTCAACGGGGACGAAAAACCTCCGGAAATGCCCAGGTTGAAGGTCTCACCATTGAAAAGCCCGTTGGCCACAGCGGAGGTGGCCACCAGGGCACCGCAGTGTTCGGCGAGCGCAAGAATCGAATCGCGAGCGCCACGTCCCCCACGGCCGGCCACGAAGACGGGGCGTTCCGCTCGCTGGAGGAGCCGGACAAAATGCTCGACGGCGGCAGGATCCGGCCGCAGCCGCGGGGACTGCTGCGGGGCTGGCCTCCCAGCAGAAGCAGGAGTAAAGGCCTGCTGCACGTCCAGGGGAAGGTTCAGGACTACGGTCCGGCGTTCGTTGACTGCCGTGCGGAAGGCCCGGGTGGTGTCCGCGAACGCGGACTCAACGGAATGAACCCGCTCGGCCACCGCTCCGATACTCCGGGCCAAGCCGTCCTGATCAATTTTGAAATTCGAGCGGACTGCGGCGCCCTGGGTATCGGCCGCCAAAACGATCATGGGCGTGCGGCTCTTTGCAGCTTCGCCGATACCGGTGATGGCGTTGCTGAGGCCACAGCCCTGGTGGGTGCTGACCACACCAACCCGGTTGGACATCCGGGCGTAAGCGTCAGCCATGGTCGCTGCCCCACCCTCATGCCGGGCGGCTGTGAACGGGACTCCTTCGTTGATGAGTGCATTGGTGACGTCAAAATTCCCGCTGCCCACAACCCCGAATACGTGGCCGACACCCAGCTTCGCCAGCGTTTGGCCCACCAAGGCCGATACACGGATTTCTTCACTCATTGCTCTCCAATCCAGGGTGCTTTATCACCACAGAGACTTTGACTGCCGCGGCAATACGTGCAGCACATCCGGGGGACGCCCGTCAGGTGGATTGATTGTAGTCTCGCCCGCTCGCTTTTTATAGTGTTTATTTTGCGATCGGAACAGTTGCGCTACAGACTAAGGGGTCAGGAGCCGAGAACGGATTGCGCGTAGCGCTGTGCTTTGGGGCCCAGCAAGGCATGAACCCGGGCAAAAAGCGCTTCAGCAGCCAGCCCGGACCAACCCTCCGGAAGGTATTCCTCCGGCAGTCCGGGATCGAGGTACGGAAGCCGGCGCCACTGGGTGACTGTTGGAACATAGTCAGCGAACGCCTGCCGCAGTTGCTCTGTTGTCTCCGGCTCCTCCGCGAGGCCCCCTGACCAGCGCGCCACCACGTCCTCATGACGGACCAGGAACTCCGAGTAAAGGTCGTCCAAAGCCTGCAGATCCCACCACTGGCTCACCTTTGCCTTGACGTCGCCCGTCCCCAGGTGCGCCCCCCGGAACAGATCAACGTACTCCGCGAGCCCCGCCCGCTCCAGTTGTTGGCCGATTTCTCCAGCAAGGCCTCCGGGCGCAATCCACAGTCCCGGGGAAACCTGCCCGCAGCCCAGGCGCGTGAGAATGGTGCGCAGCTTGTGGCGCAGGTGGCGTTGGGACTCGGGTACGGAAAATGACGTCAGCATCCAATCGTCGCCGTGCTCAGCGCGCCGAGGGGAGAAGATTCGTTCATCTCCGGCTTTGAATACTTCCTCGAGGCCGGGAGCAAGACTGTACGCCGCGGCACCGCCCTGCTTCAGGCTAACCAGCACCCCGCGCTTCTTGAGCCTGGACACTGAGGACCGCACGCCGGCTGACTCCACACCCAGGTCGCCCAACAGGCGGATCAGATCCGAGACCGCGAGCACTCCCTGGTGATCCCTGGCGTACAGTCCGTACACCGTCACAATGAGGTGCTGATGGCGCGGCATGGGGGCCGCGTCGGAGATAGTATCGGCGTCCACCATCTTGCACCTCGCTTGCTCGGAGTTAGACCTGGGCGCCGGACCCACCTGCCCAAACGGGTGCCGGCGTCCCGCTTCGACTGGCAACGCCTGTGGCACCATAGAAACGGTCGTCACACACTTTACATAATAAACGGGAGTGCCACGCCTCCCACGTACGGGAGTCCCATGACATCGCGAAATCCCCTGGCCGGGCACGCAAGCATCGATCGACGGGTCGAATGGGTTGACACCGACGCTTCCGGGCACCAGCATAATTCCGCCATCATCCGGTGGGTGGAAGCAGCGGAGGCCGAACTTTTGAGAAGCCTCGACCTGCCCGACTACTTCCCCAGCGCGCCAAGGGTTCACCAGGAGATCTCCTACAGGTCAAAACTCTGGTTCGGACAACTCGTGACGGCCACCATCGAAGTGCGGAAGCTCGGCCGGGCATCGCTGACCTATGCGTTCGAAGTCCGCGGCCACCCGCACCCAAAGTCCGACGGCGGTACAGCGGCAGTTGGAACCGTGACGGTGGCGCACGTACCCCCGGGCTCCGACAAGTCACAGCCCTGGCCAGCCAACCTTGTGGATGCAATCACCACACTTATGGTGTCCTCGGGCCGCGATTCGACGCCGCAGCTGTAGAAGTCCGCAGAAACAGGAGCAAGACCGCCGCGGAGTGCCGCCGCCGTCGAACCTTAACGCCCCTAGTGGCTCCCGATGACCGCGATGCCCTGGATCTCGATGAGGGCTTCCTTCTGCCACAGCCGCGTGACGCCGATCCCCGCCATTGCCGGATATTCAGAGCCGGCCATTTCCCGCCAGATGCGGCCTATCTCCCGGCCGTTGTCCATGTAGTCATCCACGTCGGTGAGGTAGATGGTTACGCTGACCAGGTTCTTCGGCTCGCCTCCCGCGGCCTCAAGCGTGGTCAGGACATTCGAGAACGCCTGCCGGAACTGCTCAACGATCCCGCCTTCAACAATCTTCATGTCCTTGTCCAGGGCCGTCTGCCCGCCCAGGAAAACCGTGTTTCCGGAAAGAATGCCATGGGCGTACCCGGATGGCTTGGGCAGTGAATCGGGGTTGATGGTCCTGTTCACAATGTTCTCCTGATTCGGCGTTGATGGCTGCTTCTGCAAAAAGCACTATCCAGATCATCCCTGTCGTGCTACGTTGAGCATATGTGACGACCGTAATAAAGTCGATATACCGAGTGAAGGGAACCCCGGCAGATGAAACTGGCCACACTGAGGACCGGTGGGAACAGTACGACGGCGGCCCTTGCCGTTGGTGCCACCACGTACCTGCCGCTGCCTTACGCCAACATCGGCGAACTGCTGGCGGATCCCCGCTGGCGGGATGTGGCCGCCGCAGCCACGGACGCTCCGCAGGGAACGGCCGTCGAAGCCTCACAAGACCAGCTCGCACCACTGCTGCCCACGGCGCGAAAGGTCATCTGCTGCGGCCTGAACTACGGGGACCACATCCAGGAGATGGGCCGGGACCTGCCCCACTACCCCACCCTGTTTGCCAAGTTCGCGGACACGCTTACGGGTGCAACGGACACCATCAACGTTCACGGCAGCGCCAAGGTGGACTGGGAAGCCGAACTCGCCGTCGTCGTCGGTTCGAGCCTGCACCGTGCGGACGAAGCAGAGGCACAGGCAGCAATTGCCGGCTACACCGTGGCGAATGATCTGTCCATGCGGGACTGGCAAAGCCGGACGCTGCAGTGGTTCCAGGGGAAGGCATGGGACGCCAGCACCCCTGTTGGCCCGGTCATGCTTACCGCTGATGAAGCCGGCGGCTCCTTCGACGTCAAGGGCTACGTCAACGGGGAACTGGTCCAGAGCGGAAACACCGCAACACTGGTGTTCGGTCCGGCGCGGCTCCTCTCCTACATTTCCCAATTCACCGCCCTGCAGCCCGGAGACCTGGTCCTTACCGGAACCCCCGGCGGAGTAGGGATGGGCATGACGCCTCCGCGGTTCCTGCGCGATGGCGACGTGCTCACCACCGAAATTTCCGGCATCGGAACCCTGAACAACACCATCCGTATCCATCAGTCCGACGGCGGTGCAGATTCCCGCACGCCAGTCGCCGCCACCAGCACAAAGGAGTGAGAGCCATGACAGATACCACCACCAAATACCTCACCGAGGGTGACAATTCGATCTACGCGGGAGCCGACGGCCGCGTTATCCCCGTGGTCACGAAGGCCGGGCAGGAGGACACCAACACCGCCCAGTCCGGCGACTGCGTCCGCGTCTCGGGTGTCTCCATCCAGCACACCCCGGCCACGAAAATCTGGTTTGGCCAGGTTTCCAACGTTCCCGGCTACCGTTCCCTGCCGCACCACCACGGCGAAGCCGAAACCGGCGGCTACGTGCTGCGCGGCCACGGCCGCATCTACTACGGCGAGAACTACTCGGAATACCAGGACATGAAAGCCGGCGACTGGGTGTTCGTTCCGCCGTTTATGCCTCACGTGGAGGCGAACATGTCCGTCACCGAGGAACTGGTGTGGCTTACTGCCCGCACCCCGGAGAACATCGTGGTCAATCTTGACGACGTCGACGACGCCACGCTCGACGGCTACCGCAGGGCATAATCGATGATCCCCGCATCCCCCGCCACCGAAGCGCCCACCTCGGAGATCTTCCTGGAGGCCATCAACCTGACCTCCGTTCCTGCCCAGCACGCGGATGAAGCCTACGAGGCCCGGACGCAGTATGTGCCCTGGCCCAAATCCTACGGCGGAGACATGGTGGCCCAGTCTGCCGCAGCCATGATGCGCTCAGTAGAAACCGGACGCAGCCTGCACTCGATACACAGCTACTTCATGCGTCCTGTGGATGTCGGAGCAACTGTGCGGTATGAGGTGGAACGCCTGCGTGACGGCCGGGGTTACTCCACGCGCAGCGTCCGCGGCTACCAGAACGGAAAAACCGTCTTCGCCGCAATGGGGTCGTTCCACGCGCGCGAAAATGGCCCCGACTTCCAGCCGGATGCTCCTGCCACGGTTGACCCGGAGTCCCTGCGCTCCGCCGCAGAGGTCCTGGACGGGGTGCAGGGCGCGGCTGCCGCTTACTGGTCTGCAGGGCGCAGTTTCGACATGCGCCACGTTCCTGGTCCGCTGTACGTGCAGGTGGAAGGTAGCACCCAGCCCCACCAGGCTGTCTGGCTGAAGGCCTTTGACCGGCTGCCCGATGCCGGCGATGCCCATGCCAGCGCAGACCTGCACCGCACTGCCCTGGCCTATGTGTGCGACTACACCATCCTGGAACCGCTGCTGCGGGTAAACGGCCTGCACTGGTCCTCACCCGGATTAAGTACCGCCAGCCTGGATCATTCCATGTGGTTCCACCGCGACGGACGTGCCGACGACTGGATCCTCTACGCGCAGGAAGCCGTTTCCGGTCAGAACAACCGCGGCCTGGCGCTGGGCCGCTTCTTCGACACAACCGGCCGCCTGCTGGCCACCGTTGCCCAGGAAGGCATGATCCGCCAAGCATCCTGATCACCCACCGCGAACCATTAGACGCATTTAGGAGTGGCCATGACACCAGCTTCCTCGGCCCATCTGGACACCTTCACCCGTGACCACCTGCCGCCAACCGATACCTGGCCCACGCTCGAATTCACCTTGCCCGAACTGCAATACCCGGCGAAGCTCAATGCCGGCGCTGTGCTCATCGACGACGCTGTCGCCGAGCACGGCCCCTCCCGTCCGGCGCTGCACACCCCTGACGGAGCCACCTGGAGCTACGGCGAGCTGCAGACGCGCGCCAACCAGGCAGCCCAGGTACTCACCGAAGACTTTGGAGTAGTTCCCGGCAACCGGGTCCTGCTGCGCGGCCCCAACAACCCCTGGATCGTGGCAGCCTGGTTGGGAGTCCTCAAAGCCGGTGCGGTAGTGGTCACCACCATGCCGATCCTTCGTTCCTCTGAGGTGGCCACGCTGCTGGAGCTCACCAAGCCGGTGGTGGCGATCTCAGACCACCGCTTTATGGATGAGCTGGCCCTGGCAGCCGGCGACGGCTTCACGGTGGTGCCCTACGGAGGCACCACTGAGGATGACTTTGTTGCCCGCTGCGCCGCCAAGAGCGGGACGTTCACCAATGTGGAAACAGCATCTGACGACGTCGCGCTGCTTGGGCCGACCTCCGGGACCACTGGCGTTCCCAAGGTGACGATGCACTTTCACCGGGACATCCTGGCGAACGCTGACACTTTCGCCCGCCATATCCTCCAGCCCACACCTGATGACGTTTTCGCCGGCTCCCCGCCCATCTCCTTCACGTTCGGGCTCGGCGGCCTGGTGGTCTTCCCGCTGCGGTTCGGCGCCTCGTCACTGCTGACCGAGCGCGCCGCTCCCGTTGAACTGGCGGAGCAGGCTGCTGCCGCCGGTGTCACCATCCTCTTTACGGCACCAACGGCATACCGGGCAATCCTTAAGGCGGGCCGCGGCGAGCTCCTCAGTCGACTCCGGACCGCCGTCTCCGCTGGGGAACACCTGCCCAAGGAAACCTGGGAGGCCGTGTACGACGCCACCGGCGTCCGACTGGTCAACGGCATCGGCTCCACCGAGCTGCTGCATGTCTTTATCTCCGCATCCGGGGACAACATCCGCCCCGGAACCACCGGACTTGCGGTGCCGGGCTACCGGGCCACCATCCTTGACGACGATGGCAACGAAGTAGGGCCCAACCAGGTTGGCAGGCTGGCAGTCATTGGCCCCACCGGCTGCCGCTACCTGGACGATGAACGGCAGGCCAACTATGTTGTCAACGGCTGGAACGTCACTGGCGACACCTTCCTCCGGGATGACGACGGCTACTTCGTCTACCAGGCACGCTCAGACAACATGATCATCTCCTCCGGCTACAACATCGGCGCTCCTGAGGTGGAGGCGGCGATCGACCAGCACCCTGACGTCGTCGAAAATGCCGTGGTTGGCCGGCCGGACGCCGAACGCGGCAGCGTGGTCTGTGCCTTCATTGTCCTGCGCGAGGGCGTTGAGGCCGGCGAAGGCAAGGCCAAGGAAATCCAGGACTTCGTCAAGGCCACCATTGCTCCGTACAAGTACCCCCGGGACGTCCGATTCGTCGACGAACTTCCCCGTAACCCCAGTGGCAAGCTGCAGCACTACAAGCTTCGCAACCGCCTTGGACAAGACCCCGGCCAGCTGGCCGGCGCAGCCATCACCAGCCTTTAGAAGGAGCACCTCATGAAGATCGCAATTGTCGGAGGCGGCCCTGGTGGCCTGTACTTCGCAGCACTGATGAAACAGCTCGATCCCGCCCACCAGATCACCCTGTGGGAGCGTAACGCCGCGTCAGACACTTTCGGCTTCGGCGTCGTCTTCTCCGACGAGACCCTCGGCGGTATCGGCAACGCGGACCCCGTGGTGGCCGAGTACATGAGCCGCCGGTTTGCCCGCTGGTCTGACATCGACATCCACTTCCGGGACCAGGTCCTGACGGTGGGCGGCCAGGGCTTCGCCGCCATGAGCCGCAAGGAACTGCTGGAACTCCTGCAGCGCCGGTGCGCCGAACTGGGCGTGGACGTCCGCTTCAGCACCCTCGCTCCGCCGATTGCCGAGCTGGAGGCAGGCTACGACCTGGTGCTCGCCGCGGACGGCGTGAACTCTCAGATCCGTGCCAGCTACGTCGAGTCCTTTGGTCCGAGCCTTGACACCCGGCCCAACAAGTTCATGTGGCTGGGCACGGACCAGGTATTCGAAGCCTTCAAGTTCTTTGTGAAGGACACCGAATTCGGCACCATGCAGATCCACGGATACCCGTATTCGGATGAGGGCTCCACCTTCATTGTGGAGATGTCCCCGGATGTGTGGGAGGCGGCAGGCTTTGACGAGACCGCCGGCGATGTGTTCCCTCCCGGCGTCTCGGATGAAAAGGCCATCAGCAAAATCCAGGCTATCTTCGCCGAAGAGCTCGCCGGGTACAACGTACTGGCCAACAACTCCAAGTGGTTGAACTTCACCACGGTCCGGAACCGCAGCTGGCGCCACGGGAATATTGTGCTCCTGGGCGACGCCGCCCACACGGCCCACTTCTCCATCGGCTCCGGCACCAAGCTGGCTATGGAGGACTCCCTGGCCCTGGCTGCCTGCCTGCACGAGCACCGGGACCTGGAAACGGCTTTGGCTGCCTACGAGACGGAGCGCCGCCCCGTCGTCGAATCCACCCAGCGGGCCGCACAGGCGTCGCTGGAATGGTTCGAACAGATTGGCCAGTACAAGAACCAGGACCCCACGCAGTTCGCATTCAACCTGCTTACCCGCTCGCGCCGGATCACGCAGGAGAACCTGCGCCTGCGCGATCCCGAATTCGCCGACGCCGTGGACCGGCATTTCGCGCAATCGCAGGGGTTGCCGGACGTCGCGCCTGCCATGTTCCAGCCGTACCGCATCGGCGGGCTGGAGTTGAAAAACCGCGTGGTGGTTTCCCCCATGGACATGTACTCAGCCGTGGACGGAATGCCCGGGGACTTCCACAAGGTCCACCTGGGATCCAAGGCATTGGGCGGTGCAGGCCTGGTCATGACCGAGATGGTCTGCGTTTCTGCCGAAGGGCGCATCACCCCAGGCTGCTCGGGCCTCTATACAGACGCTCAGCGGGATAACTGGAAGTCGATCGTTGACTTCGTCCACAGCAACTCGACGGCGAAGATCGGCGCCCAGCTGGGCCACTCCGGCCGGAAGGGCTCCACCCGGCTGATGTGGGACGGCATTGACCAGCCGCTGGAGACCGGCAACTGGGAGCCGGTGGGGCCGTCGGCGCTGCCCTACGGCCCGGACTGCCACGTCCCGCGGGAGATCAGCCGGCGTGAAATGGAGGCCGTGAAGGGGGAGTTTGTCAGCTCCACCCAACGGGCTGCAGAGGCGGGTTTTGACCTGCTCGAGGTCCATGCCGCTCACGGCTACCTGCTCTCCTCATTCCTCTCCCCCGTCTCCAACCAGCGCACCGACGAATACGGGGGCAACCTGGAGAACAGGCTGCGGTTCCCCCTGGAGGTCTTCGACGCCGTACGGGCCGCCTGGCCCGGGCACAAACCACTGACGGTGCGTATTTCGGCCACGGACTGGATTGACGGCGGCAACTCCGCCGACGACGCCGTCAGGATCGCGCAGGCCTTTGTGGACCACGGCGCCGCCGGCATCGATGTGTCCACCGGACAGGTCGCAAAGGAGGAAAAGCCGGCCTTCGGCAGGAGCTACCAGACGCCCTTTGCGGACCGGATCCGGCAGGAGGTTGCCGCCCCTGCAGGGGTCGCGGTGATCGCTGTCGGAGCCATTTCAACCTACGACGACGTGAATTCGGTTCTGCTTGCCGGGCGGGCGGACCTTGTGGCGCTGGGCCGCACGCACCTTTACGACCCCCAGTGGACGCTCCACGCCGCTGCGGAGCAGGAATACCAGGGTCCCGGCTCTGTGTGGATCCCCCAGTTCCGCGCCGGCCGCAGGAAGCCGCCAAGCGGCCGGACTGACGCGGTCCGTCCGCGCTTGTCCCTGCTCAAGGAACCGGACACTGTTACCCAGGGCGGCCACCTGCGCTGGACACCAAAGCTCTCCGTGGCCGAGCCCGTGCTGACTCAATAAAGAGTCAATCCGGAAAAAGCTATCGCTTTTTTGTGACGTAAGTTATATTTCTTCAATACAGGCGGCGTATCCCGAACGCCTCCACCTTCAGCTTCTACAGCTGAGCAGCGCCACCAGTCACCACTTCCCACTCCACCGAAGGATCCTCATGGCTGCGTTGAACCAAACCCAATGGCCAGTTCCACCGAAGACCACCAAGCGTGTCCTGTTCGCTTGCTGGCTGGCAATCCTTGCGGAGGGCTATGACGTTGGCGTCCTCGGCGCCATCATTCCCGCCCTCTCCGAGTACAAGGAATGGGGCCTTACCCCGCTGCAGCTTGGCGGCCTGGGTTCCTACGCCCTGATCGGCATGCTGGTTGGTGCCATGACGATCGGCACCCTCTCAGACCGCGTTGGCCGCAAAAATATGCTGCTGCTCTCGGTCCTGATCTTCACCTCCACACAGCTGGGCGCAGCCTTGGCACCCACGCCGGAAATTTTCGGCCTGTTCCGCTTCCTGGGCGGTCTGGGCATGGGTGGCATCATCCCGGTGGCGGCCGCCCTCACCATTGAATACTCGGCACCTAAACGCCGCTCATTCAACTACGGCGTGATGTACTCCGGTTACTCGTTCGGAATTCTCGCAGCTGCCCTGGTGGCCCTGGCCCTGCTGCCCACCCTGGGCTGGCGTTGGGTGGTTGGCGTTGGATTCATTCCCATCCTCCTCATTCCGCTCCTGGCCTGGATGCTTCCCGAGTCGCTTGAATTCCTGATGAGCAAGGGCCGTCGTGAACAGGCCAAACGCCTGGCGCAGAAGCTTGGCGTCACGCCCTTCGTTGACAATGACTGGGCCCCGGCTCCCGTTGCCGGCGCAGCTTTGAAGCCGGTTGGCTGGAAGCAGTCACTGCTGGCACTCTTCTCCCGCGACTACATCAGGCCCACCGTCTTCTTCTGGATCTCCCTGTTCTGCGGCATGGTCCTGGTTTACGGCCTGAACACCTGGCTACCCACCATCATGCGGAAGGCCGGTTACGATCTGGGTTCATCCCTGACCTTCCTTGCAGTCTTCAGCCTCGCTTCCGCAATCGGCGGCATGGTGCTGGGCCGGGCTGCTGACCAGTACGGCAAGAAGCTCATCCTGGTTCTGTTCTACGCCTTGGGCGGCGCGGGAATCCTGATGCTGATGTTCCCTAACAACATCTTTATCAACTACACCTTTGTGGCCCTGGCCGGGGTGGGCTCCATCTCCACCTCCCTGGTCCTGACGGGCTGGGTGGCAGAGTACTACCCGTCCTACGCCCGGGCCACGGCAACAGGCTGGGCGCTGTCCTTCGCCCGGATCGGCGCCATCTCCGGTCCGCTGATCGGCGGCTGGATCGGCTCCACGCAGCTGCCCTTCCAGGCAAACTTCATCGTCTTCGCCTTTGTAGCCGTCCTGGCTGCCGTCACTGTGGCACTCATTCCCAAGACGCCAGGCTCCACACCAGGCATCGAAACCGCCGCTCCGGAAGAACTGGCGGCTTCCGCGCAGAAGACGTGATCAAGCCACACTGACACTCATCACGCACCAC
Source organism: Pseudarthrobacter sp. TRD_SC_9 (assembly GCF_055361265.1). Classification (NCBI taxonomy): domain Bacteria; kingdom Bacillati; phylum Actinomycetota; class Actinomycetes; order Micrococcales; family Micrococcaceae; genus Pseudarthrobacter; species Pseudarthrobacter sp. TRD_SC_9. The sequence goes on along the minus strand of NZ_CM143956.1, from coordinate 870,674 downwards.
AGTCGAACAAAATGAGCGACGGCGGGAGGTTTCCGCCGTCGCTCATTTTCCTTAATTAAGGACTGATGCCAAAATAAGCCCTTGCTGAGAAACCGTTTTCTCGATAGTGTCCTTCTCAGCGCCCCGCAGTGACCGGTATCACAGCAGCAACCGGCCCGGAGCGCAGTTCATTCCAATGACGGAAGAGAGAACATGCGAAAACGCGGCACCTCCTTGTCCATGTCCGTAGCCATCGCCGTGGCTGGGGCAATGCTCCTCACGGCTCCCGCGGGTGCTGCCCCCAATCCAGGTGCAGGCCCCGCGGCGCAGACTGCGCAGACTGCCCTGGAGCGCCAGGTCCTGGCTCCCGGCAACGGATGGGCCTCAGCTGGAGCAGGCACTACCGGCGGTTCGGCAGCATCAGACGCACACGTTTACGACGTCTCCACCAAGGCCGAACTGAAGGCAGCTTTCGCAGCCGCCGGGACCCAGCCAAAGATTGTCCGGGTCCATGGCATTATCGATGCCAACACCGGTCCGGACGGTTCGCCGCTGAGCTGTGAAAACTACGCGGAAGGCACCGGCTACAGCCTCGAGCAGTACCTCGCGGACTATGACCCGGCCACCTACGGCCGCGACCAGGAGCCCGCCGGTACCCAGGAAACCGCCCGGGTCGCAGCGGCCCGCAAGCAGGCCGCAAACATTCGGGTGGACATTCCCAGCAACACCACCATTGTGGGCGCCACTGCGGAAAGCACCATCACCGGCGCGGCGATGCGCGTCTCAGCCGCAAGCAACGTGATCTTCCGCAACCTCACCGTCCGGGACGCCCACGACTGCTTCCCGTCCTGGGACCCCACGGACGGGTCCGAGGGGAACTGGAACAGCGAGTACGACATGCTCCAGATCATCAACGGATCCACCAACGTCTGGGTGGACCACTCAGAGTTCACCGATGCCCCCAACCTGGACAGCAACCAGCCGCTCTACTTCGGCCGCCCCTTCCAGGTGCACGACGGCGCCGTGGACGTCACCAACGGCTCGGACCTGGTGACCATGTCCTACAACCGCTTCGCGGACCACGACAAGCTGCTCCTGATCGGCTCCACCGACAACACCAGCCGTGGCGACCCCGGCAAGCTGCGCGTCACCATCCACCACAACGTGTTCGAGAACGTGGGCCAGCGTGCCCCGCGCGTCCGCTTCGGCCAGGTGGACGTGTACAACAACCACTTCAAGGTGACCGAGGACAGCACCATTCCCTACGGCTACACTCTGGGCGCCGGCTTCAAATCCAGCATTTACGCTGAAGCCAACGCCTTCACTCTTCCCGCCGACATCGATCCCGCCACCATCATCGGCCGCTACAAGGGCACCGCGATCACTACCATTGCCAACACCGTGAACGGCAAGATCACCGACCTTCGCGCCGTGTACAACGCCGCCGCCTCGCCGGAGAACCAACTGGCCGAGGACACCTCCTGGACGCCGACGCTGCGCACCCAGGTCCATCCTGCCCAAGCCGTGCCCGGACTGCTGAACAACTCCACCGGACCGATCTTCACCGCGAGCGGTCAGAACTGATGGCCGCCTTTCTGCCCAGCCGGCGCAGTGTCCTGACCTCCCTGGCAATCACCGCGGGAACCGTCGCCTTCTCGGGGACGGGCATCGCTAACGCCTTCACCCGGGCGGCCAATGACCCCACGAAACCACGCACAAAACCGGTGATTTTCGTGGTGGGTGATTCGACGTCGTCGGCCTACCAGCAGTCCGAGCGCCCCCGTGCCGGATGGGGGCAGGCGCTGCCGCTGCTGCTGGGGCCGCAGGCAACCGTTTTTGATTACGCCTGGTCCGGCGCCTCATCCAAGAGCTTTGCCGACGCCGGCCTGCTGGACCGGGTGCTGGCTCTGATGCAGCGGGGCGATTACCTGCTGATCTCCTTCGGCCACAACGACGAGAAAGTGGAAGACCCCGCACGCGGCACCCTCCCGGACACCACGTTCAAGGAGTACCTGAGCCGCTACCTGGACGGCGCCAAGGTCCGCGGCGGCAAGCCCGTGCTGGTAACGCCCGTGGAACGCCGCCGTTTCGACGCCTTCGGGAACGCCCGCGATTCGCACGGCGCCTACCCCCAGGCAGTACGGGAACTCGCCGAGGCTACCGGCACCCCGTTGGTCGACCTGACGGCATCGTCCAAGGCATTGTGGCAGGAGTTGGGGCCGGAGGGCACCAAGGAGCACTTCCTGCACCTGGCTCCCGGGGAACACCCGCAATACCCGCAGGGCTCCACGGACAACACGCACTTCCAAGCCACCGGAGCCGTGGCGGTGGCCCGTCTTGTGGCCCGCGAGATGCAGTCCAAACAGATGGTCCCGCCGGGATACTTCCTGAACCTCGACGGCGGTGTGGACCCGCTGCTGGATATGTACTGGCCGGCGGAGCGCCCCATCGACGTGCCGGTGACGCTAGACGTCGGCCCTGCCCAGACGTTCGCCACGGTCCAGGCCGCCGTCGACTCGGTTCAGTCCAACAACTCCCGCCGTACCATCATCAGGATCCAGTCCGGCACCTATCGGGAAGCGGTTCGGGTGCCCAGCAACAAGCCCCGGGTCTCGTTCATCGGGCAGGGCGACCGGCCCGAAGACGTGGTGATCGTATTCAACAACGCCTCGGGCACCCCCAAGCCGGACGGTACCGGCAACTTCGGAACCTCGGGCAGCGCCTCGGTCCGGATCGACGGGCAGGATTTCATGGCCCGGAACCTGACGTTCAGCAACGACTTCGACGAAGCGGCCAATATGCACATGAAGGACCGACAGGCAGTGGCGCTGCACATCACCGCGGACCGCTCCGTGCTGAGCAACGTCCGGCTGCTGGGCAACCAGGACACCCTGCTGGTGAACTCACCGAACACGGGCGTTCAAGCGCGGTTCCTGTTTGACGGCTGCTATGTGGAGGGCGACGTGGACTTCATCTTCGGCCGCGGCACCGCCGTATTCAGCGGCTGTGAAATTAAGTCCCTGGACCGCGGCTCAACCACGAATAACGGTTACGTGACGGCGGGAAGTGTGGACCTGTCCATTCCCTACGGCTACCTGTTTGACGGGTGCCGCTTGGTATCGGACGCCGCCCAGGAGAGCGTCAACCTAGGCCGGCCATGGCACCCCGGCGGCGACGTCCGTGCGGTGGCGCAGGTCCTGTTCCGCGACTCCTGGCTGGGCGCCCACATCTCCGGCACGCCCTGGACGGACATGAGCGGGTTCTCCTGGCGCGAGGCCCGGTTCCACGAATACAACAACCGCGGACCCGGCGCGCAGATCACCCCGGACCGTCCGCAACTGCCCGAGTCCGAGGCCGGCAACTTCACGGCACGGAACTACCTGCAGGGAACCGACGGCTGGGCTCCCCAGCTGGCTGGTACGACGGCGGACTGCAGCGTGGTGCCGACGGCGGCGTAGGTTCTGATGCGCATGAGGGGCCCGGTGCCTCGTTAGGGGTGCCGGGCCTTTCGGACGCACTGCATACGCATGAGGGGCTGCAGACTCGCGTTTAGTTAGTGCTGAGTCTTCTCCTCAGATGGCTGACGTGCTGCTGTCCGCGTCCGCAGCGGTGTCACAGGGCGGCAGGTGATATCGATGGCGTCGGCGACAACGTCCCTGGTACTTGCGGCCCGCGCGTAGGAGTCCCGCTGTACAGCCGCGCCGGTCCCCCGGTTCAGTACCTGGAACAGTAAGAACTCCACCGTGCTCAACTCGCCTTGTTCCTCGAGCACCGGCCGGAGGTGGTTCAGCAGGGCCATCACCACCTCGAATGCATCCCGGGGTTCTCCTGTCCGCGGGTCCACCAATTCGCCCTCCAGTCCATATCGGCTGGCCTGCCAGGACGCGAGTTGCAGCTGGGTGGCCGAAGCCGGGACCGGATCCTCGCCGTCGCGCCACTGCCGAGCTGCGGTTTCTGCCAAACCGCGGACCAGGGCTGCTATCAGGACGGCGTCGTCCGCGAACAGGCACACGTCCGCGACCCTGACCTCTACGGTTGGATGCTTGTGACTGAGCCGTGCGTCGAGGTAAAGGTTTGCTTTGTCCAGGGGAACACCGGAGCTAAGGATCTGCCCGATCTCATGGTGGTACGCAGCAGCGGAGCCGTAAATGGCCGCCGACCCGGTGGTGGGCCACCGGCACCAAGCCTGCCAGCGGTAACTCGCGTAGCGTGAGTCCACGCCGTTCCAGTACGGCGAGTTAGCGCTGATAGCCAACAGGACGGGCAGCCATATCCGGATACGATCCAGGATGGCAACGCCTTCCTCTTCCGACTCGATCTCCACGTGAACATGGAGACCGCCCGTTAGCTGTTCAACGGCGGTAAGCCCGAACCTCTCTATCAGCTGTGCACACCGTTCACCCGGAGCAATGGTGGACTCCACCGGCAGAGGAGAGGTTGCCAGCGCAACCGCCCGCCCTCCAGCCCGCTTGGCCGCGTAGTCGGCGCTCTTCCGCCCATCACTGATGTCCTGGGCCAAATCGGCGAGAAGGGTCCGCGGCAAGGTACAGGTTTCAATCTGTTCCTGCTTCATCTCACTGGTCAGGCGGGAAAAGTCGCTGAGCTGTTCGAGGACTTCACCCAACGGCAGCGGGTTCCCGTTTTCGCCATCAACGATCAGGAACTCCTCCTCGACGCCCATCCTGCGCGTCAACGGATACCGCCAAAATCGCAGATACTCCCAAAGTACTCCCGGCCACCAACTGCGCGGATACTGCCGCTCCAGATAAGGTCAACCACATTGCTCCTCAGCATAGGTCCGCAGGCCGCCTGCTCAGCCCGCCTCATTGTCACACATCAAATGGAACGGAAGACACGAGGGAAAGGGCGGCGGCCTAACCCCGGCCCAGCCGCCTGGCGCCGTTCCCCTTCCAGAGTCCGCATCCATTGCGGCTAAAACTGAATCCGCGGGATGCTATTCCTCGCTGGTCGGATTGTCTCGTCCGATCCAGGTCAAAGGCCAAGTTGGGATAGGCCCGGGTGGTTGTCGGGACGAGGGCCGGAGCGGTCCCAGTGGAAGAGTCGCTGTGATTCCTGGATAGGGACATCGTTGATGCTGGCGTGCCGCTCGGCCATTAGCCCCTCGGCGTTGAAGAACCAGTTTTCGTTGCCGTAAGCGCGGAACCATTCTCCTGCCTCGGAGTGCCATTCGTACGCGAACCTTACGGCTATGCGCGTATCGGTAAACGCCCATAATTCTTTGATTAGCCGGTAGTCGTGCTCGCGCTCCCACTTCGCGGTGAGGAAACGGACGATTTCATCCCGCCCCGTGATGAACGTGGAACGGTTTCGCCAGCGGGAGTCCTCAGTGTAGGCCAGGGAGATGTTCTCCGGATCACGGGCGTTCCACGCATCCTCGGCGGCGCGGACCTTCTGTACGGCGGTTCGGACGGTATACGGGGGTAGTGGCGGTCTCGTCATGGTTTTCCTCTTCGGAGGGAGGGTGATGAAGGTGGGAGGCGCACGGGCGGTGCCAGTCTGGTCGACACCGCCTGTGCGCCGGCTTCAAGGGTCGGAAGTAAGAGCCGGCGATTGGCGCGCCCTAGCGCTTATGGGTCGCACCCGCACCATGCGTCTTGACCGGCGGGTCCTCCCCTTCCACGCTTGGACAGCTATCCCAATACCGGAGACAGTTGCAGGGCCGTCAGGCGTTAACGATGGGGAAGTCGATCTCGACCATGGCAGCCCTATTGAAGTAGTTCGTGAGCACATTCAGCGCGACATGGCCAGCGACCTCGGCGAGTTCTTCATCGGTCACGCCGGCGGCCCGAACCATTCTGGCAGTTGCTTCATCCACCAAACCGCGGCCCTCATTCAGCGCGCTTGCGTAAGCCAGCATCGCGTTGACGTGGGGGTCGATGTTCTCGCCGTGGCGCGCGGCCTTAATATCCTCGACAGACAGCTTGGCAACGTGTTCGCCGAGATAGGTGTGTGCCGAAAGGCAGTAGTCGCAGCTGTTGCCTTGTGCGACGGTCAGCGCGATTCGTTCACGGGTCGCTGCGGTGATGACGCCGCGGCTCAGCGCCTGGGACATCGAAAGGTAGGCATCAAGGAGGGCCGGACTGTTGGCCATCGCCTTCGTCATGTTCGGCACGACTCCCAGCCGGTTCTTCACCGTGCCCAGCAGTTCTGCGCGGCGGGAATCGGTCGTGTCAATATCTACGAGCGGAAGAGCAGTCATAACGTGGTGATCCTTCCAGGAGCACTTCTATAACGGGTGAACGCTTCTGCATCCATTAGAGAAGCTATCAGCCATACCTAACGCGTGCAAGCACATTTACGCGTGATATTGTTCGGGTATGGCTGACACTGTTCGCGCTTGGGTCCTCCCGGATGAGCCCAGACCCGTTCGCTTGATAAATACCATCTGGGCTGATCGTGGACAGGTATTCGATGACCTCAAGGACTGCAGCGACCTAGCCGCATGGCTCGACAGCGTTGGCCTCAACGTCGCCGTACCGGCCACCATGACCGAGTTGAAGAAAGCGCGGGAACTCAGGAACGCGCTTCGCCGCGTGGCAGCATTTGCCACCCACGACCCCCGGACCGCCGCCGCTTCGGCAATGTCAGAGATCGCCGAAGCAGTCGACGTCATCAATGAACGTCTCGGCACTGGAGCCCCAGCAGAACACCTTGTGGTCGAAACAGGAACCCTCGGCCGAAAAAAGACCGATACGCGCTCGCCCGTCGCGGCAAGCCTGGCGATCATTAGCACCGAGGCTGTTGAACTCTTCACCGCCCCCGACGCTCCGGCCCTGCGAGCATGCATGGCACCAGGATGTGTGCTGTACTTCGTGCAGACCCACCCGCGGCGCGAATGGTGCTCGATAGCCTGCGGCAACCGGGCCCGCGCGGCGCGGCACTATCACCGACACCGCGACAACGTACACCAAAACTAACTGGCGGCTGACTGGATGACCTGTCCTATTTCCCTGGTTTGGGGACACCACCACAAAGAGGACACTCACCCTGTGGCTCCTGATCGGCGGATGCCGCGCCATCTGCAAGTCCCGTTATCCAAAAACTCCCCCGCATCGTCTGACACAGGGATAGTTTTCGAGACGGACTAAGGCATGCTCTTTGCCTAATTGTCGATGATCTTGTCGTCGGCATGAGCGCCGTAATAGGCCGATTGGCCGTGCATAAGGTCGCGCATCGAGACTTCGTTTCCCACGCCATAGACAGTGCCACCGAAGTTCAGCTCTTTCTGGATGGCCCAGATCTCGTCGTGTCGCTCTGAAGGGAGGATGGCAGCTGGGTTGCCCACTGCTACCCAGCCGATGGGAACAACAACTCCGGGCTCGATGATCGTATTGACCTGGACGACTCCGTTGATCCGAACCTCGGCGCCAGCGCCAATCCGGCTCCCGGGGAAGAGGGACGCCCCGGTGGCAATAAAGGCGCCGTCCCCCACGTTGCTGCCGTTGATGTGAGTGTGCGGCCCGACCATGACCGCCGTCCCGATCTCAACTGGATGCCCTGATCGACCTCGGACGAGGGCTTGCTCCATGATTATGCAGTCCTCCCCGATCGTTACCGAGCCATCTTCGGCGGTCACTACCGCACCGTGCAGTATTCGTACGCCGGCGGCAATCCGAACGTCTCCGATAATGACCGCCGTGTGCGCGATGTACGCTGACGGATCGACCGTCGGTTCTAAGCCTCGATGTTGCACGAGCACGAGCACCCTCCAGTGTTTTAAGTCGTCATGGTGGCCGGTCGTGACCGGCAGTTTTAGGCAGCGTCAGTCGGCTGCACCCTTCAGAGCTCCGGTGCGTGCCCGTCGGGCAGCACCTCCTCATCCTCCGGGTGCCGTTTCAGGTTGAGCAACGCCAGCGCGAGGCCGCCCCACACCGTCAGTATGGCGATAATCATCATGGTGATCGCAATGGCCGTCACAGTGCCGTCTCCTTAGCTTCGTTCTCCACCACGGAGTCGTATTCCGGGTCGTGATGAGCCTTGGACTTGCGGCTCCAGGGGATGAAGGTCAACACCAGCGCAAGGACAACGAGGCCCCCGGCCATACCCCAGCCAAACACGCCCACGAACCAGGCGGGATAGTCCTCGTAGGTGGTGGAGATCTTGCTGATGAATTCGTTGGCCACCATGTAGATCAGGGCCAGCGGGACGACGCCGGCCACCAGCACCATCCAGCCACGCCGCATCTTGACGGTCGAAATCCGGTTCAGGTGGGCGGACAGCAGCGGAAGCTTCCGCAGGAACCAGGCGATGACGACGATGGTCACCAGCGCCCCGAGCGTGATGCCGAAGCTGTTCACGAACGCATCGGAGACATCCAGCAGGTAGAGGCCTGTCGCCGTCGGGAAGAGTGCCAACGAGACCACCGCCACCAGGCCGCTGACGGTAAGGGAGGCCTTGACCCGGCCCCATCCAAGCTTGTCCTGTACTGCGGCAACGATGACTTCCAGTACAGAGATCAGCGATGTCACGCCGGCGAACACCAGGGAGCCAAAGAACAGTACGCCCATGAAGGCCCCGAACGGAGCCTGCGACACGATGGTGGGGAAGGCGACGAAGGCCAGCCCGATCCCCTGCGTCACCACGTCATTCACGCCGGTGCCCGCGGCCTGAGCCATGAAGCCAAGAGCGGCGAACACGCCGATTCCGGCCAGGATCTCGAAACCGGAGTTGGAGAAGGCGACCACCATGCCGGAACCGGTCAGGTCCGTCCTGCGCTTCAGGTAGGAGGAGTAAGTGATCATGATGCCGTAACCCACGGAGAGCGAGAAGAAGATGTGGCCGTAGGCCGCAGCCCAGACCCCCGGGTCCCCCAGGGCTGACCAGTCCGGGGTGAAGAAGGCGTTCAGACCCTCTGCAGCGCCCGGCAAGAAGAGAGACTGGATCACGAGCAGCAGGAACATGACCACCAGAAGCGGCAACAGGACGGCGTTGGCGCGGGAGATGCCCTTGCGGATACCGGCAACCATGATGACGATGACTGCCACCCAGATCAGCAGCAGCGGGAAGAAGACGGACGGCACGTAGCTGAACCCGAGGCCCGGGGCTTCAGCAATCTGGAGGAAGTTCCCGAAGAAGAAGCCCTCGGCGTCGTCGCCCCACGCTTCCGTGAAGGAGAAGACGGTATACATCAGTGCCCAGGCAATGATCACCGCATAATAGGCGGCGATGACGAAACAGACCAGCACCTGCCACCATCCCAGCGGTTCTGCGGCCCGGTGCAGCCTTCGGTAGGCCAGCGGCGCCGAGCCGCGGAATTTATGGCCCACGGCGTAGTCCAGGAACAGCAATGGGATACCCGCCGTCAGCAAGGCCACGAGGTACGGGATAAGGAACGCGCCGCCGCCGTTGTCATAGGCGATGTAGGGGAAGCGCCAGATGTTGCCCAGGCCCACGGCCGAACCAATAGCGGAAAGGATGAAGAGCCGGCGCGTGGAAAACGTCTCGCGTTTTACAGGTGCCGGTGCGTTGGGTGCGGACGTGCTGCTCATTCGGTCACCCCCCATATTGTTGCGCGCGTTTGTGCCGTGCCGCGGTAAGCACCGCGGGTTCCTGGCCGGTTCATGGGGGCTCGCTTTCAGGTGAAGGAGGACGTCCGTTTCGCTGTTTGTCTCTGGGGACTTTACTGCGTATTCTGCGCCACGCGAAAGTCTTCACCCAAACCGCCGTCCGGAATGCACCGCCATGCAACACGAGGGTAGGCCGGCTGGCAGCGGAATCCACCTGCCAGTCAGGCTGCACTACAGCGTGGCGCCAAGCTTGGTCTGTACACCCCGATCTTTTTCAGCTGGACCTTGACGGCGACCCAGCCAAGAGAACCTGGATCCTGGCTGCAAGTGCCAACGGAAACGAGGGAGGGACTACCGGCGTCGCTGACCTCACTCGTTTTTCCGCGCGCGGCACAACACACCCTCAAGCTACTTACAGAAACAGGAACGCTGCATCCGGGCGGTCGTTCGAGCTGGAGGCTGAGGTGGGGATCCCTTCCTCCTTTGGGGCCACGTCCTTCGCGTCCGGGCGCGACCTCCACCGACTCCTTAGCGCTGCCCGACGGGGCTCAGTGACAGTTCATCAATGCGCACATGTGGGGGGCTGTCCAGAATGAAGCACACTGCCCGCGCGACGTCGTCCGTGCTAAGCATTGCTGAGCGCTGGGCCCGGTCCGGCACCTGCGGCCGCATGGCGAGGAAATCGGAATCGACGTCGCCCGGGCAAAGATGGCACGCTTTGATGCCATTGGTTCCTTCCTGGTCATTCAGGGAGGCAACCAAAGCGGACAGGCCACTCTTGCTTGTCATGTAGGCCACTCCTGAGCCCGGCGAGAACCGCCAGGCCGCACGCGAGGAGATCACGACGATGTTTCCCTGCCCGGCGCTTCTCATGTCGGGAAGCAGCAGATCGATGGCCCGGACCACGCTGGTCAGGTTCGTGTCCACGATGGCTGCGAACTCATCCATGCTTTGGTCGGCCCAGGTTCGAGCCGGGGTGTTGAGTCCAGCGGCAAGAACCGCGGCGGTGACCGGGCCCCATTGGGCGACGATCTCCTGATGTGCGTTGGAAAGAGACTCGGGGTGTCGTGCATCGGCGGGCAGTTCAAGCGCGATTGCGCCGGCATTCCGTACGAGCCCGGCGGTTTCGGAGACCGCTTCGGCCCGACGTCCAGTAATGGCTACACGCCACCCCGTCTTTGCTGCTGCGATCGCACTGGCCCTGCCCATACCACTGCCGCCACCGATGACCCACAATGTTTTGCTCATGTCAGTTTCCCCGCCAAATTTGAATAGTCTTATGTTTTACAACTGCTGTAGGTTAATAGTATGACGTTTAGAGCAGCAGTGCAGTGGGGTATCGAGGGTCGCGTTGTGGTGGTTACGGGAGCGGCCCAAGGTATAGGACGGGTAGTAGCGGAAAGCTTCGCGCGGAACGGCGCAAAGGTTGCTGCATTGGATGTCTCGCAAAAAGGGGTCCAAACGCTCGCCGCTGAGCTGACCACAAAGGGTGCCGCAGTGGCAGGCTTTTCCTGCGACGTGACGGACGGGGCGTCGGTACGGGGTGCGGTTAACGCCGCCGCCAGCCACTTCGGAGGCATCGATATTCTTGTCAATAATGCTGGGATCAACGTTGAAGGAACCGTTGAAGAACTTGACGACGGCGATTGGCAGCGCTGCTTCGACGTGAACGTCACCGGCGTAGCCCGGATGTGCAAGGCAGCTATTCCGTACCTGAAGGCAAGCGGTCACGGCCGCATTATCAATGCTGCCTCGTTCGCGGCTATTGTTCCCAGCATCGGCAGCGGCGCTTATGCGGCCTCCAAGGCGGCCGTTGTGCAGCTCACCAAGGTACTCGCCGGGGAACTGGGGCCGTGGAAAGTGACTGTCAATGCCTACGCCCCGGGCATGATCCCTACCGGGATGAATGGTTTTGCCGGCATGCCCCTTGAGACGCAAAACCGGTTGCTGGATACCCTCACGCTGCGTAAGTGGGGTGAGCCCGACGAAGTGGCCGATCTCCTGCTGTTCCTGGCCAGTGACGCTTCCCGCTACATCACAGGATCCCTGATTGACGTCAGCGGCGGAAAGCTGGCAACACAGATTCCGGCAAGAGCATACGAAGCTTTGACGGCCACAGCGGAGGGCACTGCCCCCGATGCCGCGCTACCGGGACGGAACCACTCGTCAAACGGTCTCGCGTGACCTTGGAGCGCCTTCGATCACTACCGGGGTTGCATGAGCAGGTGCTCGACAGCCTGGGCATGGAAATATGCTCTGGCCTGCGTCAGCCCGGCAGTGTTATGACACTGGAAGACCTTGAGCGCGTGCACGGCGTCTCCCGCTCGGTGGCCCGGGAAACGGTACGGGTCCTCGAGTCAATGAGGCTCGTCGTTTCCCGCCGGCGGGTCGGCGTTGTGGTGCTCGACCCCGGCGAGTGGAACTTGTTCGAGCCCCGGGTCATACGCTGGCGCATGCAGTCTCCAGAACGCGCCGAGCAGCTTGAAGATCTGGTGGGGATCCGTCTGGCAGTCGAACCAGAGGCGGCCCGGCTCGCGGCGCTGCACGCCTCACCGAACCAGGCCGCGGAGCTGGTGGCACTCGCCGGCAGGATGTGGGCTGCGGGCGAGGAGGGCAACCAGAAGACCTTCCTTAAACTCGACGTTCAGTTCCACGCGCTTATGCTGTCCAGTTCGGGAAATGCCATGTTTTCCCAACTGGAACGCCTTATCAGCGAGTTCCTTGAAGGATGGCATGCTGGCGGGCTAGGCCCAGGGCACCCCCACCCCGTTGCCCTCAATCTGCATTCCGCCGCCGCCGCCGCAGTGCAACAAAGGGACCCGGAGCAAGCCTTCAGCATCATGCGCACGCTGCTGACCCGAAGCGCCGACGAAGCTTCGTGAACCCCTCAAGTCGCCAGTTCAGAATCTCCGGGCGTTCAAACCCCTCCCGCCGTCGTCTGCTTCCCGGCTTAGGACCGGCCGGCGGCCTTTTTGACGATCTCGGCGATCCTGTCTTCCTCGGCGGCGCCGAGTCGGGTGATGGCCCAGCTGGTGGGCCACATGTTGCCGTCGTCCAGGGCGGCGTCCTCCTGGACGCCGAGGGTGGAGTAGCGCGTCCCGAACTTGGCCGCGGCCTGGAAGAACAGAACGACCTTGCCGTTCGAGTTGGCCCAGGCCGGCTGCCCATACCAGGTCTTCGGAGCCAGGGCCGGCGCCACCTTCGCCACGATCGCATGGATTCGCTCAGCTATCACGCGCTGGTCCTCCGGCATTTCTGCAATCTTTTGCAGCAGGTCCTCCAGGGCGTCCGCCGCCTTCTTGCCGCCCTTCTCCGAACGCAGCTCTGCGGCGCGCTCCTTCATGGCGTCCCGCTCCACCTCAGTGAAGCCTCCCGATCCGCTCGCGCTCATGATTCCCCTTCGTGTTGGTGGATGGGCCCGAGTCTATGACCGCACCCCACGTCTTCTGCGATATCCTCTGCCCACAAGTCCGGGTTGTTTTCCTGGAACGTACGCATCATGTCCACGCACCGCTGATCATCCAGGACCACCACCTCGACGCCGCGTGATCGCAGAAGCTCGAACTCGCCGCCAAACGTGCGCGCTTCGCCCACCACCACGCGGGGGATTTTGAACTGAATGATGGTTCCGGTGCACATGGCACACGGAGCCAGGGTGGTGTACAGCGTGGTATCCCGGTAGCTCTTCTGCCTGCCTGCTGCCCGCAGCGCGGACATTTCGCCGTGCGCTATCGGATCTCCGTTCTGGACTCGTTCGTTGTGTCCGCTCGCGATGACCACACCGTCACGGGCGAGTGATGCCCCAATGGGAATGCCGCCTTCGGAGCCGCTCTTTTGAGCGGCTTGAAAAGCGGCTTCGAAAGCGGCGTCAGGAACCGCTTGTGGAGACGGTGTGGTGGCGGACTGCTGCGGTTCGTGGGTCATGCGGTCATTGTCGCACGTGGTCATTTTCCCGTAGTCATGGTCAGGAGCTTGGGTGCTGCGGGAACTTCGGCACTGATCAGGATGTTGCCCTCGGAGATGGATTCCGGGAAAGACCTGAGCAGGCTTTAAACCTTAGCTTGAGCTCGGTGGCGCCGCTGTCCGCGAGGTAACCGGCCATGAAGTTGTCCCAGGTGAATTCGGTGGCCGCCCCGGTGGCCCGCTTCTGGACTGGAGCCGGTATCAGCCACCTCCGGAAAACTCCAGAAACTTTTCCGTTGACAGGAAAAGACCGGCAACATAGGCTGACTCGTAAATCGTTTATGTCAGGAGAATCGTGAGCTTTCCCTCTCGCCGGGTCACTCTGTCCGACGTCGCCAATGCCTCTGGCGTATCAATCGGCACGGTTTCCAAGGCGTTGAACAACCGTGGCCAGCTCCGGGAAGATACCCGGGACCGGGTCCTGGCTGCAGCCCATAAACTTGGCTTCGAAACCCTGGCCCCTGTAGCCAGCACCGGTGAAGTAGTCACCATAGGCCTGGTTACCTCGGATGACATCGGACGCTTCAGCATTCCGGTGATGTACGGTCTTGAGGACTCATTCGGCCTGGACCAGGCGTCAGTGCTGATCAGCAACTCTCGTGGGGATCTCGTCCGCGAGCGTCACTGCGTTGAAACACTCGCCTCGCGCAATGTCGACGGAATCGTCGTCATGACCAACCACACCGGCCCCCGCTCCCCGCTACCCAAGACTTCGGTACCGATTGTCTATGTCATGGGACATTCTTCAGACCCTGAGGACATGTCGGTGGTGGTTGACCAAGTCCAAGGCATGCTCCTGGCCCTGGAACATGCAGCCAACCTGGGGCATCAGAACATTGCCTACGTCGCTGGCCCCCGACAGGACTATTCCGCCCGGATCCGCGTCCAGGCCGTTCAGGAACACGCGGCGGCCTTCGGGCTCACACTCGTGGGCGACCGTGCACTGTATGGGAACTGGTCCGAGGCATGGGGCAGGCAGGCGGCCCAGATGCTCCGCCAGCGAGTGGAGCCGGTGGACGTCGTGCTCTGCGGCAGTGACGAAATCGGCCGCGGTGTAGCCGATGGCCTTCGTGAGGCAAACATTGTTGTGCCCCACGATGTCTCCATCATCGGCTTTGACAACTGGCCGGCCGCAGCACTGAACAGTCGGCCTGCCCTTACCACCATCGACATGAATCTTGAAGAGCTGGGCCGTGCGGCGGGAGCACGCGTCCTTGAAGCCATTACCGGAAACTTCAGGCCCGGTGTCGAAGCACTGCCGTGCCAACTTATCGTGCGCGATTCAACCTAACCCCTTCATTCAACCCCTACAGAAACACGAGGGAACAATGATGTACCCCCCACCCACCTTCCTTCAGCGCGCCCAAAAACCTCGCTCCGACGGCAGCAGAGACGTCAGTCGTCGATCCGCGCTTGCCTTGGGAGCTGCAGTGGCTGCCGCAGCAACTGGCCTGACAGGCTGCTCGGCTGTCCTGCCGGAAGCAAACGTCAGCGCGGCCAGCTTCGGGAAAAACCCCTCCGGAACAATTCGGTTTTGGTGCCGTAGTACGGCGTTCAAACCAGCGCAGCTCATTGTGGACAAGTACCACCGAGCACAGCAGTCCGTGCGGCTCGAGCTCACCGTCCTTCCGGAGGGTCAAATGACGACGAAGCTCGCCACGTCCATCCGGAGCGGTGCCGTACCGGACGTAGTCGCCCCGGACTCCGTGACAAGCCCAGTTTTCACCACCCGGCACGCCTTTACCGACCTGACCCCCTTGGTCGCAGAGCTCCCCTACGCCTCCTACCTCAACAAGCCACTCCTGGAGGTGGCCTCATTCGAGGGAAAGATCTACGGGCTCCCGGCACTTTCCAACGTCTCACAACTGTTCTGGAACAAAGAGCTCTACGTGAAAGCTGGTCTCGACCCGGACAAGGGCCCCGGCAACTTCGCAGAGTACCTGGAGCACGCTGGGGCGCTACAGGACGTTGAAGGCGTGTCGGGAGTAACCTTCACCGGCAACTCCGCCGGCATCCTGGGATATGTCATCCAACCCCACTTCTGGGCGGACCAAAGCCCGTTCTACGACGGACCTCTGGGTCGGCAGCAGGCCGCGGTGCTGGGCAATGAGCCGCTCCGCCGGACCTTGGAGCTTTACCGGGAGTTGTACAGGAAGGGCCTCTCACAGCCGGGCGCCTCGGCAGACTCCGGAGCGGCCTGGGGTCAAGACTTCCTCGCAGGAACCGTGGGACTGTTCCCGGGATCCTATGATCTGGTGGTCGGCGGCGCCAAGCCGGAGTTCCTGGACAAGCTCGGCGTCAGTGCGTTCCCGGGTCCGGACGGAAACTTTTCCCAGTTTTCCGGCGGCGCCGTGCTGTCCATACCGCGAGGCGCTCCCAACCCGGAAGCTGCCTGGGACTTCATCCGCTTTGTCGGTGAACTTGAACAGCAATCCGAACTGGCGGCATTGGGCTGGTACCCGGTCCGCAGCGACATCCTCGAGACGGATTTCGCCGAAAAATACCCGCTCATGGTTCCCGGCGTGGAGCGCATGAACGAGGGCTTCGCCGCCCCCACCACGCTCTATACACAGCTCACCAACACCGTACAGTCGCCCTGGCTTGCGATGTTCCGCGAAGCGGTTTTCGGTCAGGAAGCACTGGAGGATGTTCTCCACCGTGGACACCAGGAAACCGCACGAGTTTTGAAGGTGAACCAGGCATGACAACCGCCACCCACGGGCAGAGCCGCCAGACCACCGAAATTGCATCGGCAAAACCAGCCTCACGCAGGGATTCCTACACGGGCATACTCATGATCGCCCCTGCCGTGCTCCTCGTGACCGTCTTTGTCATCTTCCCGCTGATTTTCGCCGTCGTCATCTCACTCACGAACTGGCCGCTCGTAGGCGAGGTTGAGTTCACCGGCGTCGAAAACTACCTGACCGCCTTCACTGACACCATTTTCTGGGGTTCCATCCTCTACACGCTCGGCTTTGCTGTGATCTCCACACTGCTGGGGATCGTGGCGGGCTACCTCCTTGCGGTCCTGGTCCGTTCCAACCGGAGGGGTGCAGGGCTGATCCGCACAGCTGTCTTCCTGCCGTATGTCATCGGCATCACTTCCTTCAGTTTCGTGGCCCTGCTGGAGTTCCGGCCAGACAGCGGTGCGCTGGATCAAATCCTGATGGCACTCGGCTTCACTTCTGCTCCCACCCCATGGCTGCTGGATGCCACCAGCGCAACCGTGCTGATCGTCCTCCTGGGCGCCTACGTGGGATCGGGCTTCGCCATGGTCATCCTCATGTCCGGCATGCAAGGGATTCCGGATGAGCTGTACGAATCTGCCCAGATCGACGGGGCAGGCCGTTGGAAGCAGGAATTCCTGGTCACCATCCCATTGGTCAAAAGGTATCTCGGGCTCTTGACGATTATGGGCTTCATCGGAGCGATCCTTGCCTTCACACAGTTCTTCATCATCACCGGAGGAGGCCCAGGAACCGGAACGTTGACGGTCATGCTCTACGTCTACAACAAGGCTTTTGGCGACCTGCAGGTCGGTTACGCTACCGCCCTGTCCTTCGTGGTGGTGATCATCGCAGCAGTCCTCACGCTCATACAGTTCCGCGTTATGCGAGAAGACTGACCAACCCAAACGATCCCTCGTCCGATTCCGCTTAGGAGATGTCGTGACCACTTCCCTTAACGCGCCGCCGCTGGTGACGCAACGCAAGACCCAGATCCCCGCTCCCCCTGCCGCTTCCAATGCCCGGAGATCAGCCAGAACCAGGACCGCCGCCTACGCCGTGATCGGCGCCTCCACGGCCGTCGCATTCTTAGCTCCGGTGGCGTGGTCCGTTCTTCGCTCCCTACAACCGGGGGCCCAGATTGGCGCCCCGGCATCGGAGCAGTCGTTCCACAATTTGACCTTTGAAAACTACACAGGCCTCATGGCCAACCTGGGCGCCGGGTCCTACATCTGGAACAGCCTGGTCATTGCCCTGGGCGCCGCCGTCCTGACCGTCCTCATCACCACCCTTGCTGCCTATGCCCTGGTTAACTATCCCTTCCGTGGATCAAACGTCGCGTTCGCGCTCATTCTGCTGACCATGATGGTCCCGTTCCAAGCCATCCTGACGCCACTCTTTTTGGAGATGAATGCCCTCGGCCTCACAGACTCGCTAGCCGGCATCATCGTCTTCCACATCACCTTCAACCTGCCGTTCGGCGTCTTCCTGATGCGCAACTCGTTCGCCCAGATCCCCAAGGAGGTCGTGGAAGCGGCCCGAATCGATGGCGCGGGTCCCTTTCGGATTCTGCTCTCGGTATTGCGGCCAATGATCGTCCCCGCCGCCGTGACCGTTTTTCTTTTTGCCTTTCTCGGCGGATGGGGAGACTTCCTCGGAGCATTGACGTTCCTCACCAAACAGGAACTCTTCACCCTGCCCGTGGCCGTCCAGAACCTCGCCTCCGGGGCATTCGGAGTCGTAAACCACGGCTACGTCATCGCGGGCGCCGTACTGCTGATGCTTCCCTGCATCATCCTGTACGCAGCGGTCCAACGCTATTACGTCAGAGGCCTCGTCGCCGGCGCCGTCAAGGGCTAATGAGCGGCCGGGTCCTCCCCCACGACCACATAACGAAAGCACAAAACATGCACCCCACCAGGCCCTCCGTGGAGGCACCACCGCGGCCGCCGTCATCTCTTCCACTGGACAGGATCCGGCTACTGCCAAGCCGTTTCAAGACTGCTCAGGACGTTGCCGTTCGCTATGTTCTTGAGCTCGACGCCGACCGCCTCTGCGCGCCGTACCTGAAGGAAGCGGGACTTGAAACGGCAGCGGAACCCTACGGCGGCTGGGAATCCGACGGCATGGGCGGCCACATGGGCGGTCACTACCTGACCGCCTGCGCGCGGCTGTTCGCCGCCACCGGTGACATCCGGCTGCTCGATCGGGTGCAATACGTTGTGGGCGTCCTGCGCCAGTGCCAGGCTGTGGCCGGAACCGGTTACGTGGGCGGCGTCCCCGGCGGACACCGGCTCGGTGAAGAACTGGCTGCAGGAGTTGTCGAGGCGGATTTGTTCACGCTGAACGGACGCTGGGTCCCGCTCTACAACCTGCACAAAACGTTTGCGGGGCTCCTGGACGCCTACACCTACGCGGGCGCCGACGACGCACTCGCTGTACTCCTGCGCCTCGCAGACTGGTGGTGTGAGGTCTCACTCCGCATTGGTGACGACTCATTCGAGGAGGTACTCACCACCGAATTCGGCGGCATGCACGACGTCTGGACATCCCTTGCCCGGCTGACAGGCAGGAAAGAGTACCAGCGCGAGGCCAGCCGTTTCTCGCACCGCGCCTTCCTCGATCCGCTGGCAGCAGGTGAAGACCGGCTGGACGGGCTCC
This sequence comes from Pseudarthrobacter sp. TRD_SC_9, assembly GCF_055361265.1. Lineage (NCBI taxonomy): Bacteria > Bacillati > Actinomycetota > Actinomycetes > Micrococcales > Micrococcaceae > Pseudarthrobacter > Pseudarthrobacter sp. TRD_SC_9. The sequence goes on along the minus strand of NZ_CM143956.1, from coordinate 851,818 downwards.
ACGCCAACACTCAAATCCCCAAAGTTGTAGGCTACGAACGCTACGCACAAGCGACAGGCGACCGTCGCTACTTCAAAGCGTCCGATCACTTCTGGGATGTCGTCACCCGGCAAAGGACTGTCTCAATTGGCGGCAACAGCGTCCGGGAACATTTTCATCCGTCGAAAGACTTCACCCCCATGGTCCTGGACGTCCAAGGCCCGGAAACCTGCAACACCTACAACATGCTCAAGCTCGCCAAGCTCCGTTTTGAACGAACCGGTGACCCGGCAGCCATAGAGTTCTACGAGCGGGCCACGTACAACCACATCCTTTCCTCCCAGCACCCAGAACGGGGAGGCTTCGTGTACTTCACGCCCATGCGGCCGTCCCACTACCGCGTGTACTCCAAGGTCCACGAATCAATGTGGTGCTGCGTGGGCTCCGGCATAGAGAACCACGCCAGCTACGGAGAACTCATCTACAGTCACAGCGGCGACACCCTCGCCGTCAACCTCTACATTGCATCCACGCTGGATTGGACCGAACGCGGCATACAGGTTCAACTGGACACTGATTTTCCCAACTCGGACTTCGCCACACTCACCGTCACCGCGGTTACCCGCACCAAGTTCACACTGCGGCTTCGACGCCCCATGTGGGCAACGGAAATGGAAGTCCGCGCACCCCAGTCCGACGGGAACATGCCGCCACACATTGAACCCGCTGAACAGGACAACCACGTGCTCATTCAGCGCATCTGGGAGGGCACCACAACAATTTCCATCCGGCTCGGCGCTGAGATCCGCGCCGAAACTCTTCCGGATGGCTCTCCCTGGGTGTCCTTCCTCTACGGACCCGTGGTCCTCGCCGCCCGGGAGGGAAAAGCCGGGTTGGAAAGCTTTGAAGCACTCGACGAACGCATGGGCCATGTCGCCAGTGGCCGCCAGGTAGCCCTCGCAAACACCCCGGTCATCTCCACACACGATCCAGCAGAGGCCGTCATCCTGATCAACCGTGAAGCGCTTGCCGCAGACCTCACGGCCACAACGGATGGTTCTGCCGTCCGGGTCCGCCTTGAACCATTTACGGGTATCCACGACGAGCGCTACACGATCTACTGGCCAACCGGAACGGCTCCCGAGTTGCGGGTTGCCGAGCTCGCGACCCTGGATACAGACGCCGCGAAAATGGAGGCCATCATCGACGTCGTCACGGCAGGCGAGCAGCAACCCGAAGCTGACCATTTCTTCGCCGGCGAAGGCACAAAGGCCGGAGGGCAGGACGGAGTGCACTGGCGCACAGCTACAGGTTGGTTCTCCTATATCCTCAAGGATCCCCACAACGAGGCAGCCTGCCTCAGGATCAAGATCCGCAAGAATCCAGGACGCCGCCAGCGGCTCACCCTAAACGGCGCGCCCCTGACCAAGGGATTGCGCTCCGAAATGGATAAGAGTCATGAAGTAACCGAGTACGCCATCCCAGCGGAAGCAAGAATCAAGGACTCACAGACGCTTGTGTTCGCGGTGCACGCAGAGCCAGGCTCTCCCACCGAGGACTTGCTGTGGGTTGAACTGCGAAAAACAGATGACCAGTAGTCGCCGGGCAGCAAGGTGCCGGTGCGGGCGCAGGTATTCAACAAGCGGGGATTGATCCTGTATCCAGAGAGGCCCGGCTGATGAATTCAGCCGGACCTCTCTGGTGCTGGTTCGAAGCGACTACTTCGTGGCAGGAGCCAATCGAATGAACGTCACCGACTGGGGTTCGAACTGGTAGCTAAAGCTCGCCCCTGCGCCGCTGAAGGTACTCGACGCCGGAGCCAGGTTCTGCCCGTCGGCGGTCTGGGTGAGGGTGGTGACCGCCGCGGAACCGGCAATACTGCCGGCCCCGGTCACGTTGATGTCCACCGGAGTCTTTGCCGTCGACGTGTTGACCACCTTCACGATCGTGTCACCGGAGGCTTCGTCCTTGGTAACCACCGAGTAGATCGGGTCGGCCTGCGCGTCGTTGACCGTGCCCCACAGGACGTTGTCCAGGTAGAGGTTGGCGGTCCGGCCGCTGACCTCGATGCGGATGTCGTATTCGCGGCCAGTTTCGATCACCGTGTTCTTTTCAGCCACGATCGATTTGGCGCCGTTCGTGGCCTTTTCCACGACCGACCTTGAGTTGTTCCAGCCGCCCAGGTTCCACCAGAAATAGTTTCCAGTGTCCTTGACCCCGAAGGAAACCAGGAACCCCTCCGAGCCTGCCAATTTGGTGGCCTTGGTGCTGAGCGTGTAGTTGCTCCAGTCGGCGCTGCCCGCAGTCACCATGGTGTTTGTGGCGGTGGTGCTGGACTGGACGTAGCCACCGTCCTGGATGGACCAGGAACCGGTACCGTTCCCGGTCCAGGCTGCCGCTGTCCCGGAGAAGTCATCGCTGAAGAGAGGTGCGCCGTCCGCCCCGGTGACCTTGACGTCGTCGTAACGGGCCGACGTGGCCCACGTGGACAAGCCGATCTTCCCGGAAATCGGCACCACGGTGGATGCCGGGTTGTCCTGCGTGCTGGGAACCACCCGGGTACCCACGTTGTTCATGAACAGCTTCTGGACCTCGTAGTTAGGGGTGGTCCGGACTGACGTGCCGTTGAAGTACATCAGGTCCGGGTTCCACTGCGTGTTTGCCTCGTTGGCGATCAGCGGCGCGTAGGACGCCATCTTGACCACGTCCGCGTTCCGTTCCAGCCCGGTCATGTACGAGGCTTCGGCCAGGGCGTTCTCCGGCTTGTTTCCGCGGGACGCGTACTCGCCCAGGAACACCTTGTAGCTGTCGCGGCTGTAGGAGTCGTAGCGGTGGTTGTTGTTCAGGAACCAGGACGGGTCGTTGTAGTAATGCTCGTCAACGAAGTCCACGCCAATTTCCGCGTTGAACCTGGACAGGTCATCAAATTCCGGGCCCTGGCTGAACGGACCGGTGTTGCCGATGATCTGGATCTCCGGGTGCTTGGCACGGACAGCGTTGTAGAACTGGGTGAAGTATTCCTTGAATTCCGGCTTGTATTCCTCGTTCCCCAAGCCGATCCGGTCCAGGTTGTACGGCTCCGGGTGGCCGTAGGCGATGCGTTTGGCTCCCCACTCCGTGCTGGCATCGCCGTTGGCGAACTCGATCAGGTCCAGGGTGTCCTGGATGTAACTGTCCAGGGTTGCCTGGTCCGGTGCCCGCTTGGTGTCGCTGCAGCCGGTCACGCCGACCGGAACCACCGGTACGGGAACGGCGCCCAGGTCCTCGGCCCACTGGAAGTACTCCATGTAGCCAAGGCCATAGGTCTGGTTGTAGCCCCAGAAGTTCCGGTTGGCAGGACGCTGCTCCACCGGGCCGATAGTCTCCTTCCACTGATAGGTACGCGACCGCGTGTAGTTCGGCGCCGAGTAGGTGTCGTAACTTCCGGTGTTGACGATGCAGCCGCCGGGGAACCGCAGGAACCCGGGTTTAAGATCATGGATCTTCTCAGCCAGGTCCTTACGCAGGCCGTTCTCCCGGCCGTTCCAGGTGTCCTTCGGGAACAGCGAGACCATGTCCAGGCGGACTGTTCCGGTGCCCTGCACCAGGGTGGTGAGACGTCCGGCGTCGGTAGAGGTTTTGGGGGACAGCGTCACCTGGTACTTGGCCCACTGATCGCCCTTGATCTTGATGGTGGCGATGTCCAGCCTGGTTCCTTCGGGTGTTTCCAGCGTCACGGCAAGCCTTGATCCAGACGGGTTGGAGGTACGCGCCCACACGGAGTAGTTGTACTTTTTGTGCGCTTCGAGCTTCTGCCCGGTGTTCCAGCCGCTGTTGCGCACGCCGACTCCGGCACCGCTTCCTGCGCCGGCCGCGGTGGCATCAACCTGGAGGTAGTTCCGGTTGTTCTCGTTCAGCCGGTTGCTGTCATCGATTACCGTGACCGTTCCGTCGCTGCCTCGCTTCAGGGTTTCCCATGCGGTCATGGGGGTGAACGCTGCGTTGTCGCCGGAGTTGAATTCAAACGAACGGTTCTGAACCAGCTCGGCGTAGATGCCGCCGTCCGCGCCCTGGTTGATGTCTTCGTAGAAGGCGCCGTACATGGTGGAGTCGATCGCCGGCCCGGACGCGGCGGTGTCGATGGTGATGGTCCGGTCGGCACCAGGCTCGGCCTTGGCACCGGCAACCGGTGACAGGGACAACAGCGCTGCGGCGAGGGACCCTGCAAGCAGCATGCTGCATGTCCGTCTGACGGGGAGTGTTGGTTGTGAGGGCATAGAAGGAACGCCTTTCTCCATTGAACGGTTCGCGGGCCGGAGTCGAAGGTTTTGTGAACGCTAACAAAAGGTCGGCCGGACTTGAGTATTGGCCATCTTTCAAGTTCTGTAAAGGGCTGCGACAACAGAAGTGAATTGGAAAGCGATTCCTGAAAATATGTGAGCGAGGTTACTTGACGCGCCAATTGTTAGCGTTCACACTGAGCTGCAGAGAGCAACAGCTCACTAACAGCAATGGCGGTGTTTATAGTCTCCCGCCTGCCTGTAAATCAAGCTTCCGGGAGGATGTTGTGTTGAAAAAATCCCTGATCGCGGTGGCCGCCGCGTCACTGCTCGCCCTTACTGCCTGCGGCGGGAACGCCGGCGGCGACGCTACGGCCGGCGGCCCGGGCGGCGACAAGATCACCATGGGCTTCGCCCAGGTGGGCGCCGAAAGCGGCTGGCGTACCGCCAACACGAAGTCGATCCAGGACTCCGCCAAGGCTGCCGGCGTCGATCTTAAGTTCTCCGATGCCCAACAGAAACAGGAGAACCAGATCAAGGCAATCCGCTCGTACATCCAGCAGAAGGTGGACGTCATCGCCTTCTCCCCCGTTGTGGAGTCCGGCTGGGACACGGTGCTGAAGGAAGCCAAGAACGCCAATATCCCGGTCATCCTGACGGACCGTGCAGTCGACTCTCCCGACAAGACGCTGTACAAGACCTTCCTGGGATCTGACTTTGTTGAAGAAGGCAAGAAGGCCGGCCAGTGGCTGGTGGAGGACTCCAAGTCAGCCACTGACACCGTGAACATCGTTGAAATCCAGGGCACCACCGGCTCCGCCCCTGCCAACGACCGCAAGGAAGGGTTCGCCGACGCCATCGCAGCCGACCCGAAGCTGAAGATCATCGCCTCCCAGAGCGGTGACTTCACCCGCAGTGGCGGCAAGCAGGTTATGGAGGCTTTCCTCAAGAACAACGCCGACATCGACGTCGTCTTCGCCCACAACGACGACGAGGGCCTGGGTGCCATTGAGGCAATCGAAGCCGCCGGAAAGGTCCCGGGCAAGGACATCAAAATCATCACGATCGACGCCGTGAAGGACGGCATGACCGCACTGAGCAACGGCAAGATCAATTACATCGTCGAGTGCAGCCCCATGCTGGGTGACCAGCTGATGGATCTGGCCAAGAAGGTCCTGGCCGGCGAGAGCGTTCCCGAACGCGTCGTCACCGAGGAGACCACCTTCACGCAGGAGCAGGCCAAGCAGGTTCTTGCCAGCCGCCCGTACTAACGCTACGGCCCCTGAACGTCCGCGCGGCGGTGGATTACCACCGCCGCGCGGGAGCCAGCCGCAAGGCAGACCCAGCACAGAAAAGACACAAGGATGAACGAGATCGTTCCGGTGGTCGAAATGACCGGCATAGCTATTGGATTCCCCGGAGTTAAGGCCCTCGACGGCGTCGATTTCCGCCTCTTCCAGGGCGAAGTCCACGCCCTGATGGGCGAGAACGGTGCCGGCAAGTCAACCCTGATCAAAGCCCTGACCGGCGTCTACACCATCGATTCGGGCACCATCACGGTGCTCGGCGCAGCGAAACGATTCGCATCTCCCGCAGAGTCCCAGGCAGCCGGCATCAGCACCGTCTACCAGGAAGTCAATCTTTGCCCTAACCTCACCGTTGAAGAAAACGTCCTGCTCGGCCGTGAGCCGCGCCGCCGCGGGTCCATCGACTGGAAGCGCGTACGTACCCGGACCAGGGAAGTTCTGGCCGAGCTGCAGCTGGAGCACATTGACCCCGGCTCACTGCTGTCCACGCATTCCATCGCGGTCCAGCAGCTGATCGCCATCGCCCGCTCGGTGGAAATCAACGCCAAGGTCCTGATCCTGGACGAACCGACGTCGAGCCTGGACGCAGACGAGGTCAGCCAGCTCTTCCGGGTCATCAGGGATCTCCGCAACCGCGGCGTCGCCATCCTGTTCGTCTCGCACTTCCTGGAACAGGTCTACGAGATCTCCGACCGCATGACCGTGCTGCGCAACGGCAAACTCGTGGGCGAGTACCTGACCCGGGACCTTTCCCGGATGAACCTCATCTCCAAAATGATCGGCAAGGACCTCGAAGCCCTGGCGGAACTGGACCAGACGCCTACCCGGACGGTCGCGAACACCCGCGACGCCGGCACGCCGTTCCTCGAGGCCGTGGGCCTGGGGCGGAAAGGGTCCGTTTCCAATGTGGACCTGTCCATCCAGCCCGGCGAGGTGGTGGGCCTGGCCGGACTGCTCGGGGCCGGCCGCACCGAGATTGCCCGGCTCTTTTTCGGGGCTGACAAGGCCGACGCCGGTTCCATCAAAATCAAGGGGTCGGTCCAGAAAATCCGGTCGCCCCGCACTGCGATCGATAAGCGCATCGGGTTCTGTTCAGAGGACCGCAAAGAGGAAGGCCTGATCGGCGACCTCACCGTCCGCGACAACCTGGTGTTGGCAATGCAGGCTACCAAGGGCTGGGTCCGCCGGATTCCCCGCAGAGTCCAGGACGAGTTGGTGGACGAGTACATCAAGGCCCTGGACATCCGGCCCGCCAACCCCGACGCCCTCATCAGAAACCTCAGCGGCGGAAACCAGCAAAAAGTCCTCCTGGCCCGCTGGCTGGTAACCCGCCCCGAACTCCTGATCCTCGACGAGCCCACCCGAGGCATCGACATCGGAGCCAAAACCCAGATCCAGAAACTGGTCAGCCAACTGGCCGCTGACGGGATGTCCATCCTCTTCATCTCCTCGGAACTGGAGGAGGTCCTGCGCGTGAGCGACCGGATAGCCATCATCAAGGACAGGGCGATGCTCGCCGAAATCACTAACGACGGCGTCTCCGTAGAAGACGTCATGACGGTCATCGCCGGAGGTACCAAGTGAAAGACCTTTTGAAACACCGCATTGCGTGGCCGGTGATCGCCCTGGCCGCACTGCTGCTGCTTAACCAGGTGTTCCGCCCCGACTTCCTGAGCCTGCGCATGCAGGACGGCCACCTCTACGGCAGCCTGATCGACATCATGCGCAACGGCGCACCCACCATCCTCATTGCGCTTGGCATGACCCTGGTCATCGCGACCCGCGGCATCGACCTCTCAGTCGGAGCGGTCGTGGCGATCGCCGGCGCCGCATCATGCGCCTACATCGCAGCCTCCCCGGACCCCGGTTCCCCGGCGACGGCCGCCGTCGCCGTACTCATCGCCGTCTTCGCCGGGCTGGCCCTGGGCGCCTGGAACGGCTTCCTGGTATCAACCATCGGGGTGCAGCCGATCATCGCCACCCTGGTGCTCATGACTGCCGGCCGCGGCATCGCCCAGCTGATCACCGATGGCCAGATCGTCTCGGTCTCCAACGACCACTACAAAGCGATCGGTGCCGGCTACTTCCTCACCCTTCCCATCTCCATCCTGATCACTGCCGCCGTTTTTATCCTGGCCGCAGTCCTCACCCGGCGCACCGCTTTGGGAACGCTGATCGAAGCAGTGGGCATCAACCCGGTGGCGAGCCGCCTGGCCGGGTTGCGTTCACGGAACATCATCTGGATCGTCTACGTCTTCAGCGCCGTGTGCGCCGCCGTCGCCGGCCTGATGATCAGTTCCAACGTGACCGCTGCCGACGCCAACAACGCCGGGCTCTACATCGAAATGGACGCAATCCTCGCCGTGGTCATCGGCGGCACCTCGCTGGCCGGCGGGCGCTACACCCTGGTGGGAACCGTCGTCGGCGCCTTCATCATCCAGACTCTGACCACCACCGTCTACACCCTCGGTATTCCGCCCGAGGTGACCCTGGTGTTCAAGGCGCTGGTGGTCCTCACCGTGTGCCTGCTCCAGGCACCTAAAGCCCGGGACCTGCTCCGCAGCTTCAAGGCAGCGCCCAAGTCCGCCGCAAAGGAAAAGGTGGCCGTCTGATGTCCCTGTTATCTACGCTTACGCCCCCTTCCCTCAAGAAGCCGACGCCGGTCCGCACCCGGCTGCGCGGAGGTGCCCGCTACGCACCCACCCTGGCCACCGTGGGACTGTTCCTCGCGATGTTCGCCGTAGGTGCCGGGATGTACCCAAGCTTCCTCTCCGGCCAGGTCTTCCTCAACCTCTTCATCGACAACACGTTCCTGATTGTGCTCGCGGTAGGGATGACTTTTGTGATCCTGACCGGCGGAATCGATCTCTCAGTGGGTGCCGTCGTCGCGCTGTCCATGATGGTCAGCGCAACGCTCCTGCAGCAGGGCTGGAACGCCGGGGCCGTCATTGTCCTCGTCTTGGCCATTGGTGGCGGGCTGGGGCTCCTGATGGGCCTGATCATCCAGCACTTCGACATCCAGCCGTTTATCGTGACGCTGGCCGGCATGTTCCTGGCCCGCGGGCTCTGCTACGTCATCAGTCTTGACTCCATTCCGGTCACCGAGGGGTTCTTCACCGGCATGGCGCAGGCGCAGATACCGCTCCCAGGAGACCTCTTTGTCTCACCCGGAGTGCTCCTGGCCCTTGCAATCGTGGCCATCGCCTTCTACGTCTTGCACCACACGCGGTTCGGCCGGACGGTGTACGCAATCGGCGGCAACGAACACTCGGCCATGTTGATGGGCCTGGCGGTGACGCGTACCAAGGTCCTCGTCTACGCGATCAGCGGCCTCTGCTCCGCCATCGCGGGCATCCTGTTCTCGTTCTACAGCCTTTCCGGCTACAGCCTGGCGGCGCAGGGCATGGAACTGGACGCCATCGCTGCCGTAGTCATCGGCGGCACCCTGCTGACCGGCGGCACCGGCTACGTCCTGGGATCAGTCGTCGGCGTGCTGGTTCTCGGGATTGTCCAGACCTTCATTGCTTATGACGGCACCCTCAGCTCGTGGTGGACGAAGATCGTCATCGGCGGCCTGCTCCTGGTCTTCATCCTGTTGCAGCGGCTCTTCGCCAGGAAAGCCGGCTGACCGTACCGCCTTGTCCATACCGCTTTACCAGCTCCACTTCTCCCTTCGCATGCGCTCCTGCACGCCCGCCCTAACCCGCCCACGTCAAAGGACTATGCCAACATGAATGATCTCGTCTCCTGCCAGTTCACCCGCCGGTCTTTCCTGGGCTCCGGAGCCGCAGCGGCTGTTACCCTCGCTGTCATGGCTGCCGGAGGTGGAGCAGTTGCCGGGGCGCCCCCAGCCGCCGCTGCCACCACCGGGCCCCTTATTAATCCGGTGGTCCCGCAGCGGGCTGATCCCTGGCTGATGAAGCACACGGACGGCAAGTACTACTTCACCGGCTCCGTACCCGAGTACGACCGCCTGGTGGTGCGCTCCTCCCCCACGATTGCGGGACTGGGCAACGCACCGGAATCCGTCATCTGGACACGGCCTGCAACGGGAACCATGGGCGGGCACATCTGGGCTCCTGAACTGCATCACTTCGACGGCCAATGGCACATCTACTTCGCTGCCGGAGACAGTGGCGACGTATTCCGGGTGCGGATTTACGTTATCTCCACCGACGACGCCGATCCCACTACAGCGGTCTGGGGACCGCCGGTCCGGGTGTACACCCATGCAGACACCTTTGCCCTGGACGCCACCACGTTCGAGCACGAAGGCACGCGCTACCTGCTCTGGGCGCAGGGTGACACCGGCGTGAATTCCAGCCTGTTCATTGCATCCATGTCCTCCCCGTCGACGCTTTCCAGCACCCCGGTCCGCATTGCGGTTCCTGCCCTGGAGTGGGAGACGCGGGGTTACAAAGTCAACGAAGGCGCAGCGGTCATCAAACGGAACGGCCGGATTTTCGTGACCTTCTCCGCGAGCGCCACCGATGCCAACTACTGCATGGGTCTGCTGACAGCCGATGCCTCCGCTGATCTGTTGAGCGCGGCGTCCTGGACGAAGACCCCTACCCCTGTTTTCACCACCAACGAAGGGTCAAAACAGTACGGGCCCGGCCACAACTCCTTTACGGTGGACGAGGCCGGCAACGACGTGCTGGTCTACCACGCCAGGTCCTACCGGGCTATCACGGGCGATCCGCTGTACGATCCCAACCGCCACGCCCGGGTCCAGCGGCTGTACTGGAACGCTGACGGAACACCGGACTTCGGCGTCCCGGTAGGCGATGGTGAGCTCCCCGTACGCCTGGAGTCCGCCGCAGCTCCCGGGAGCTTCCTGGCCCACGACGGCATGACCATCACGGCAGCTTCCTCCCCCGCCGTAGGCGCATCCCAGTTCCGCATCGCACCGGGCTATGCAAAGAAGAACTCCGTGGTCATCGAGCCCGTTCTGACCAAAGGCCGCTATCTCAGGGAGCAGGGACCCACGGTGAATATCTCAGCCACGGAAGGATCTTCATCGGCCTTCCTCAAGCGGGGCGGCCTCTCTGATGCGGCCGGCGCATCCTTCGAGTCAGTCGACCAGCCAGGCTCCTACCTGGTGCTCCGCCACGGCATACTGGCGGTGGGGAAAGTAGCCAGGAACGAACGGCCGGCGGCCACGTTCTTCCTTCGTTCCTGACCGTCAGGGCACGATCCGGGCCAGTCGCCGATCACCGGGTCCTGACACTGTTCATTGCCCGTGCTCACCGTCGGTGCAGCGGCCTGCTTTTTCGTCCCGCCACAAGAAGGCAGCCGGGACATTCGGTGCTACTACCAGGCGGACCTCACCGCCACCCGTCCTGCCCCGGGCTCTGATGTCATCTTGCCGCCGTATGTCTGGTGGGTGACATGGACCAGGGAACTGAACCCTCAGACCCGTCCGCCTTTGTGGAGAGACCTGGGACCAGGGCGTGATGAATCCCGGCAGCGCCGGCCAGCAGGACACAAGAAAGCGGGCCGCCCAGTAAGATGGGCGGCCCGCTTCTTGGTTGCTGAAGGGAGGGATTAGCCCAGGCCGGGGATGGTGGGCAGCGCCGGCAGTCCGCCAATGATGGAACCAAGGAGTCCTACAAGGGTGCCAACGAGCGCGAGGAGTGATGACAGCATGGTGAGCCTTTCTTCGAACCGGACGTGCATTACAAAAAAGACTCTACAGAAGTTGCGGCAGAAATTGACAAGAATTTGACAAGCAAATTTACAGCAATGTCAAAGCTTCCCACCCCATTGCTCTTTCGGTACCCGGCCGTTATTCCCGCGTTTACCCTGCCAGCTACTGTGGACCTTCCTCCTCGTCGTCCCCGTCAACAGCTTCGCCCGCCTCTTCGGGTTCGAAGGTGTTGGGTTCGTCGCTGGCACCTATGCCGACGCCGTCCTGCTTTCCCGGGATGCTGCCGTCGTCATTCCTGGATCCGCTTCCGCCGTTGGCACTTTTCCGGGATTCGTCGTCCGGCAATGATTCCGGTGAATTGATACTCATGGCTCCTCCTTTATCCTTTAGACAATTTCACGCTAGCAGCGCGGGGCTTCGGCGCCAATGGTCCTCTCTGTCTGCGCCCTGAAAGGTGAACCCAGCGGGTGGTCCTAAGATGGCACCCATGGACCACCAGGCACTGGCAGAGATCGCCAACCGGCTCTATGCACTCCCCTTTGAGGAGTTCATAGCGGCCCGCACGGCGGCGGCGAAGGAGGCCGCAGGTGGGCCGTCAGGGAAAGAGCTGTCCGCAGACGTCCGGGGCCTGGCCAAACCTTCAGCCGCCGCATGGACCGTCAATATGCTGGTCCGCTCCCGTCAAGACGTTCTCGAAGAACTGGAAGAAGTCGGCGGCCGGATGCGGGAGGCGCAGGAAAAGTTCGACGCCGGGATGTTGCGCGAGCTGAGCCGGGAACGCAGGACGGCCCTCGCCTCCGCCGTCGATGCCGCCCGCGATGTTGCTGCAGAACTGGGCCGCCCCCTGAGCAACACCCTGGCCACCGAGGTGGAGGCCACACTCCGCGCACTGACTGCCGACCAAGGTGCCGCCGCGGCTGTCCGGACCGGGCGCCTGCTGCGGAGCCTGTCCGCCGACGGCGTGGAGCGGGTGTCGCTGGAGGATGCCGTTGCAGTGCCGGAAGCCCTGGCCGTTCCACCAGTGAAAGCACCAGCAGTCCGAACGAAAGCCAAAACACTTGAGCCTGCGTCCAAGGCACCGGACGCTGCCAAGGAGACCACCACTAAGTCCACGAAGCCCCGGCTTGTGGCCGTTCAGCCCAAGGCACGTCCGGCGTCGTCGTCGCTTCTGGAGAAGGCAAAGGCCAGGGCTGAAGAAGCCCGGCAGGAAGCGGACGACTCCGCCCGGGCAGCCGAAGAACGCGAGAATGATGCGGCCGCGCTCTCGGCTGAAACCGTCCGGCTGGCGGCGGAGGCAAAACGCCTGAGGGAGGAACTGACGGACGTGGAGGAACGTTTGGACCGCACGCGTAAGCAGGAAACGGCCGCCGCAGCAGAGTCCCGCCAGCTGCGCCGTGCGGCGGACAAGACCCTCCGCAGCGCGGACCTCGCCCACGAGCGGGTGCTGCGTTTAGGCAACACGCGGAGGTGATGACGCAAAATGTCAGACCCCGGTTGCACACTGGATTTATGAACAGCCAGAGCATTGCACCCCAAGGATTCCCCAATGAATCCCACGCTGAATTCCACGTCACGTACTTCGATGCCGACTGCGGCCGGGCCCGGATGGAAATCTTCGGGACAGCCGCCGAGGCTGAACGCTTCGCCAACCGCTGGTGCTCGGACGAAGACTCCTGGGCAGTGGTGGACGTCGTCGAGGTTGTTGAGGCCCGAATCGCCGCTTAGACAGCTGTTGAGGCGGGCGCCCAGACAGCCAGTCAAGAGGACCCTGCCATGCATGTGTTGATCATGTCCTTCGGGACCCGCGGCGATGTTCAGCCCTACGCGGCCCTCGCCGGTGCACTTGCCCGCGTGGGGCACGACGTCACCCTCGCCGTCCCTGCAGGGTTCGCAGACCTGGTGCCGCCCGGCGGCCCCGGAACCATCAGGCACCATCGCGCCGGTTCCACACTGCTGCGCATTGTCCAGGATGTGATGCCTGAGCTAAGTGGTCCCCGGGACGCGCTGCGAACCATGGGGGTCATGACCTCGGCGATGCGCGAGCTGAATGCTGAATGCTGGGCCGCCGCGCAGACGGCGCGCCCGGATGCTGTTGTCTATCACCCCAAGTGTCTTGCCGGGCCGCACATCGCGGAGGCACTGGATGTGCCCGGCGTGCTTTCCCTCCCGTTGCCGTACTTTACCCCCACACGTGCGCACCCTATGCCGTTATTTGGTGGTGCCTCCTTCGGGGCATTGGGAAACCGCGCGTCCTATGTCCTCCGCCGGATGGGTGGCGCTATGTATGGCGGCATGATCAACGACTTTCGACGCGAGGTGGGCCTGGGGCGCGTCAGCCGTCTCGCTGATCCGCTCAGGAATCCGGACGGTACTCCGGTCCATGTCCTTTACCCATACAGCAGGCACGTCCTGCCTGTCCCGGCCGACTACCCGCCGTCGGCCCACGTGACCGGCTACTGGTTCCTGGATCGCGGTGACAGCGACTGGGAGCCGCCCGCGCAGCTGGTTGACTTCCTCGCGGCGGGCGAGCCTCCCATCTATATCGGGTTCGGTTCCATGGGCTTCGGAAAGGGATCGGCCGAGCGCCGGGCAGCCGTCCTGGCTGCGTTGCGGGTGCACGGACTGCGCGGGATCGTTGCCACCGGGTGGGGTGGCATCGCGGCCGGCGAGGCCGGGACCGACGATGTCCTGGTCCTGAAGGACGCGTCCCACGAGTGGCTCTTCCCCCGTGTGGCGGCAGTGGTGCACCACGGCGGTGCGGGCTCGACTGCCGCCGGCTTACGGGCGGGTCGGCCCACGCTGGTCGTACCGTTCCTTGCGGACCAACCGTTTTGGGGCGCCCGGGTCCATGCACTCGGTGCCGGACCTGCTCCGCTTCCGGCCAGGCATCTTGGCACAGGCTTGGCCGATCGTCTCGGCGACCTCGTCCACACCGGCTCTTACGCCTCCCGCGCCGATGAGCTGGGCTGCGCCATCCGAACCGAAAACGGTCTCGCCGCCGGCGTGCAGGTTCTGGAGCAGATCACAGGTGCAGCCGCCGTCGCTGGATAGCCCAGAGGAAATGGCCGCAACCCTTTTCGGGTTGCGGCCATTTACGTGTGCCGATTTAGCCGAAGTCGGCAACTGCCGGATCCGCGCCGATGCGGCCCGAGCCGGCAGCGGTGCGGTCCAGGCCGTTGATAGCCTCAATGTCGGCGTCGTCCAGCTTCACGTCAAGCGCCTCGAAGTTCTCGCGGATACGCGATTCGGTGACGGACTTGGGGATGACCACGTTCCCGATCGCCAGGTGCCAGGCAATAACAGCCTGCGCCGGGGTGGCATTGTGCTTAGCGGCGATTCCAGTGATCACCTCGTCGTTGAGCAATTCACCGCCCTGGCCCAGCGGCGACCACGCCTCGGTCAGAATCCCCTTGGCGGACCCGAATGCGCGCAGCTCGGACTGGTTGAAGTACGGGTGCAGTTCGATCTGGTGGATGGCCGGCGTTACTCCGGTTTCATCGATGATGCGCTGCAGGCCCTCCACTGTGAAGTTGGAAACACCAATGGACTTCACCCGGACGCGCTTCTGGAGCTCAATCAGCGCCTTCCAGGTGTCCACGTACTTGTCCTGCTTGGGACGCATCCAGTGGATCAGGTACAGATCAAGGGTTTCCAGGCCCAGGAGGTCCATGGACTTCTCGAACGCAGCGAGCGTGGATTCGTAGCCCTGGTCCGCGTTCCACAGTTTGGTGGTGATGAACAGCTCCTCGGCCGGGAGGCCGGAGTTGGCAATCGCGCGCCCCACACCGCCCTCGTTGCCATAAATCCTGGCGGTGTCGATGTGCCGGTAGCCTGCTTCGAACGCCTGGCCTACCACCTTCTCCGCTACATCGTCCTCTACCTGCCAGACGCCGTAGCCCAGCTGGGGAATGGAGTTGCCGTCGTTGAATGTCAGGTTTGGTGGAATTGTCATATTTATATCGTGCCAAACAGTGTGCCGCCGCTGGAACCCCCACAGTCCTTATCCGCCATTTGCGTAACAGGGAATGAAATGGGACAGACGCGCCAACTTTCCAGGGTGCCCGGCAGCGTCACGGAGCCGGCGGCGCCTCGGCCAGCTGCCGTTCGGCGTCGGCAACTTGTTCGAAAACCGATTCCGCACGCCGCCATACCGATGCGGCTCCCACCGGCACAGGCCCTACGGCGAGGCGCAGCATGGCCGCAGCCTCGGCCGTGGTGGCCAGTGAGTTGCCCGCTCTGGAAAGGGCCCGGTGGACTCCGGCCAGCGCTCCGGGAACGTCCATACCGTCGCTGGGCGAGCGTCGCTGCGCCTCGACGCAAACAGCCCGCACCCGTTCGGAAAGGGCACCCAGTGCGTTGGCGATCTCCACCAGCTCGGCATACAGCTGGTCATCTTCCACGCCTTCAAGAACCTGGTGGTAGCGGTCCAGTCCGCGATGGAAGCGGTCGTGGGCGCGCCGCCACAGGCCCTTGCCCAGCTCCGAGTCGTCCTTGCGACCCTGCCGCGCGGCGGTGAAGAATCCCAAGCGGCGTCCTACAGGTACTGGCCGGGGCCGTGATCCGGATCAGCCGGCCGTCCCTGGTGGCGAGGCCCGGCAGCCGGTCCGGCAGCACGCTGCGGCTCACCGTTTTCACCGATCACGACGCCGGGAGCTATCACAGTGCCCGGCGGAAGCTGGCGCAGCTGCAACTGCGCCGCGGCCTGTTCGCGCGCTGCGTGCTGGGTGGCGATGGCTGCCTGGATTCCGTGGAAGAGTCCTTCCAGCCAGCCCACCAGCTGCGCCTGTGCAATGCGCAGCTCGGCATCCGATGGCGTGGCGTCCTCCGTGAACGGCAGGCTGATCCGGTCCAGCTCCTGAACGAGCTCTGGTGAAAGCCCGTCTTCAAGCTCCTTGATGGATCTCTCGTGGATCTCCGCCAGCCGGCCGCGCGCGGCATCGTCCAGCGGGGCGGCTTTCACTTCTTCAAGGAGTTGCCGAATCATGGTGCCGATCCGCATGACCTTCGCGGGCTCGTCCACCAGTTCGTGCAGCTTGTTGATGCGTTGCTCAGGCGGCTGGGCACCGGGACGCCCGTCAGCGCCGGGCACGGAAGCGCCCTGGTTCACCGGCACGCCGGCCCGCCCGGGCTCACCCGGGATCGCTCCAGACACCGCACCATGGGCACCCGGCATAGCATCGCCGTCGAGCGGGGTTCCCTCAACCGGACGTTCCTCACCGGGTCCATTGACATTCGAATCAGTGACATTCGGATCGCTCATGCGTTCATACTCTCATGAGCCACTCAGCAGCACCGATCCTGTGGATTGGCATCCTGGCGGTCCGTCTGGTCCCGCCAGAATTCGCGTTCATTCAGCGGTGCGTGCTGGTGGCCCAGCTCGCGGTGGTGTTGGAGGTATTTGTCGTAGGCGTCTGCGCCCAGCACGCCACGGAAGTACCTGGCTACCCCCTTGATGCCGGTAGCCAGCCCGGCGAGGCCGACCCTGCCGGCCGGCCCCGTCGAAGCGCTCATCAGTGGTGCCCTGCCTTCTCCACCCGCATCTCCAGCGGAAGCTTCTCCCATTCGACCAGCAGCTCCTTTTCCGCGGGAGTGGGGACGATTCCCGCCGGCGCGTAGACCCGTGAAGGAACTTCCGGATCCTCGTGGCTTTGCGGGGTCCTGCCGGCGGAGACGTCCCGGAACGCCTTGGCGGTGGCGAGGATTGCCGTGGCGATCACAACGATGCTCAGCACCACGAAGATGACAGACAACCAACCCTGGATGGCGGTGTTGCGGACTACAGCCTCCATAGCTGCCACGGACTTCGCCGAGCCGAATTCCGTCTTTCCCTCTGCCAGGGCCTTGCTGAAGGCTGCGTTGTTCGCGAAGTAGCCCACGGCGGGGGTGGACGAGAAGATCTTCTGGTAGCTCGCGGTGATGGTAACAACGGCTGCGAACGCCAGGGGCAGCGCCACGATCCACAGGTACTTGAACGTCCCGCGCTTGGCCACAATCGCCAGGCAGACGGACAAAGCGATGGCCGCCAGCAGCTGGTTGGCGATGCCGAACAGCGGGAACAGGGTGTTGATGCCGCCGAGTGGATCAGTGACGCCCATCAGGAGCACGGCGCCCCATGCCCCCACCATGATGGCCGTACACAGCCACGCTCCGGGCCGCCAGGAGTGCTCTTTGAACTTGGGGACGAAGTTGCCGATCGAGTCCTGCAGCATGAAGCGGGCAACACGGGTTCCTGCGTCGACGGCGGTGAGGATGAAGAGGGCCTCGAACATGATGGCGAAGTGGTACCAGAAAGCCATCATGGCGGTGCCGCCGATGAACTGCTGCATGATGTGGGCCAGGCCCACGGCCAGGGTGGGAGCTCCACCGGTGCGTGAAACGATGCTTTCCTCGCCCACATTCGCGGCTGTCTGGGACAGGAAGTCCGGCGTGATGTTGACGCCGGCCAGGCCCAGGCTGTTGACCCAAGTGGCGGCTGTTTCCACGGTCCCGCCGGTGAGGGCTGCCGGGGAGTTCATCGCAAAGTAGAGGCCTCGGTCGATCGAGATCGCCGCCACCAGTGCCATGATCGCCACGAACGACTCCATGAGCATGCCGCCGTATCCGATGTACCGGGTCTGCCGTTCCTTCTCCACGAGCTTTGGAGTGGTACCGGACGATATCAGGGCGTGGAACCCGGACAGGGCACCGCAGGCGATGGTGACGAACAGGAAGGGGAACAGGGCACCGGGGAACACCGGCCCGTTGTCCCTGCTGGCGAATTCGCTGAAGGCGGGGACGTTGATTTCCGGCCGGACCACAATGATGGCAAGCGCCAGCATCACAATGACGCCGATTTTCATGAAGGTGGAGAGGTAGTCGCGTGGAGCCAGCAGCAGCCAGACCGGCAGGATCGCGGCGATAAAGCCGTAGATAATCAGTCCCCAGGCGATGGTGACCTTGTCCAGGTGGAAGAACGCGGCACCCCATTCGGTCTCGGCCACCATGCCGCCGCCGATGATTGCGGCCATCAGGAGGACAAATCCGATGAGCGACACTTCCATGACCTTGCCGGGACGCAGGTAGCGCAGGTACACACCCATAAAGAGAGCAATGGGGATGGTCATGCCCACCGAGAATACGCCCCACGGGCTTTCGCCCAGGGCATTGACGACGACGAGCGCCAGGATCGCAACGATGATCACCATGATGAGCAGCGTGGCTATCAGGGCAGCGGTGCCGCCGATGACGCCGAGTTCCTCGCGGGCCATCTGGCCAAGAGAACGCCCGCCCCGGCGCATGGAGAAGAACATCACCAGGTAGTCCTGCACGGCACCGGCCAGGACGACGCCGATGATGATCCAGATTGTGCCGGGCAGGTAGCCCATCTGGGCCGCGATGACCGGGCCCACCAGCGGGCCGGCACCGGCGATGGCGGCGAAGTGGTGGCCGAACAGCACGTTGCGGTCCGTGCGGACGTAGTCCTTGCCGTCAGCCTTGTACTCGGCGGGAGTGGCCCGTCGGTCATTGGGCCGGAGCAGGTGCTTCTGGATGTACTTCGAGTAGAACCTGTAGGCAATCAGGTAGGTGCAGACCGAGGCGAAGACGAACCAGATGGCATTGACAGTTTCGCCACGGACGATTGCCAGCATTACCCAGGAGATGCCGCCAAGCAGCGCGATGCCCGCCCAGATCCCGATCTTGGCCGGCGTCCACTTGCGGTCCTCCGCCTCGAGGGCCTCCTCGTCCACCGCCGTAGCGGGCAGCACCGGCTCCTTGGTTCGTTGGGTCCCTGGGCCCGGGGTGTCCCCGTTGCCGCCAGATATTCCGGCCATGTCTCCTCCTTGAGAAATCACACTGAGAGATTCACATTATTTCTGAAGGCACCTTACCAACGCCGGAGCTCAACTGCCCACGGCGCGACGGGACATGGGCAACCGGGCACGGGTGAACAGCCAGGCCAGGGCGGCTGCGGCCAGCGGGACAACAACCACCAGCGCCGCCAGCTGCAACCAGGGCACTGCCGTATAGGGCTTCATTTCGGTTGAGTTCATGATGAGCAGCATCGGAACGACGCCGGCCACACAACCAAGGATGGTCCCCAAGGCGACGGTCAACAGAGCCTGGGACCCTGCGAGCGCCTTGCGGAGCCCCGGAGAGGCACCCACCCCGGCCATGGTCATATGGTCAGTCCGGGCGTCGGCCAAGGACAGTCCCGTGGTGATGCCTGCTGCGCTGAGGGTGATGAGGGCGGCGAGTCCCACGATGAACCAGACGAGCAGGCTCTGCTCCGCGCCCCCGCCCTGAATGTACAATCCGTTGGCATGGCCGTAAAGGGAGACCAGTTCGTTGGAGATCGCATCCTTCTCTTCATCGGTGGGGTAACTACTGAACTGCACCCGCAAACTGGAAGTCACCGGCTGGATGCCCAAACGCTCTGCCGTAGCGGGCGACACCACACCAAAGAGCTGAATATTCGCTACTGGTTCCACAACAATGGCGGGCAAGGGAGTGGAGGATTTGACCACCGTTTCCATGCCTTCAGCTGAACCCACCGGCCGCCGCATCTCCTCGGCCTGAATCACTGCTGAACCGTCGCGCACAAAGACAGGATTGGTGACAACGATCCCACCGGCGTCGAGTACTTTCATGGCTTCCTCAGGCGCATCGCGGCCGAATGTCGCCCGGATGTCATCCGCACCGCCCACCAGCAGCGCCATT
Organism: Pseudarthrobacter sp. TRD_SC_9; assembly: GCF_055361265.1. Lineage (NCBI taxonomy): Bacteria > Bacillati > Actinomycetota > Actinomycetes > Micrococcales > Micrococcaceae > Pseudarthrobacter > Pseudarthrobacter sp. TRD_SC_9. The sequence goes on along the minus strand of NZ_CM143956.1, from coordinate 831,926 downwards.
GATCCATTCGTGGAATGGGGCCGCATGGGTCCCTGGCACCGCCAGTCGCCGGGATATCGGACCCGGTTACCCTCGGTAAAAGCGCACTCATTGCCCTCAGGAACGGCAAGGGAAAACATCAGGCAATTGCTGGACCCGGTGACCTCTTGCCCCGCATCCGCGGTGACCGGACCAGGGAAACAATCGCCAGGCGGGGCTGGATATGTCAGCGCCTGGGTCCAGGCAATGGAGTCCACCACCCGCGTCAGTGCGCTGGTGATCACCTCTGCGTTCCGGGCACCTTCGGTGGGCCCCGGGGCTGTGGTGGCATTATTAATGGCCAGGGACAGCTCCGTCTGGTTCTCCAGCACAAACGAACCGTAATTCTGCGCCGTTTGCGCCTGCCCGGTGGCAGCGGCGACCATGCCGGCGCTGGCGAGCGTAGCGGCCGCAAGAACCGCTGCGACCGCGGGCACAGTCCGGCCAAGGTTCCTCGCGGCATCCCGGCAGGCCATCCGGACAGCCAGCGGTAGGAGTCCGGACTTTCGGGCCATCAAAAATATTGCCGGACCTGTCAGCAGCAGCAGGCCCACAACGGCCAATACGGCGCCGCTGACCAATAGGACGGAAATAAGCGGCACCCGTCCGGCCAGCACATCGGGATGGTCCGTGCTGACGGCATGCAACGCGCCCGCCAGCAACAATCCGATACTGAGAACCAGGATTCCGGCACCAACCATGGCGCTCCGCCTTGGAAAGGACGACGGCGCCCTTCCGGACTTGAGCGCGCCCAGGGCCGCCTGTTGGGATATCTGCCGGGCAGGCGCATACGCCGAAAGCAAGCATGCGAGCAGTCCCATGCCCATGGCGCCAGCGGTGAGCAGGGAGTCGGGGTGGTAGCCGGGGAAACGCGCAGAGCCTATTGCGCGGGCAACGAAGACGACGCCGGCCGCCCCCGTCAGTCCGACGGCGGCCCCGCCTGCAACAGCCAGGCCGCCCAGCCATAGTCCGGCTGCCATCACCACAGCCCGTACCGTTGGTGCCTCGGCACCGGAAGCCCCCAGAAGCGCCAGCTCGCGGACCTGGCGCTTTGCCCCTACGGCGAACGCGGCTCCAGCCAGCAGCCCGACTTCCAGCAGTGCCAGCGCGCCGATGTAACCGGCCGTCAGATACGTGCTCCATGGCGCGGCAGGCACATAATCCGGCGTCGTTCCGTCGACGCTTCGTTGGTCCATGGGTGGCGGGTTGAGTGCCACGTGCCGGGAAAGGACCGCGACGCCGACGGTGTTGGCTGTCCGTATCTGGTCCCACGTAACCGGCCGCGGGCCCACAAGATAGTACTGCGTACCGCTGTGAGGGGGCACCACATCAGCAGAAACTTGTTCGGCGGGCTCTCGGTCCACCTGCCCGGGCAACAAGTACAGAACACTGTTCCGGTCTGAAAGCCCGGCGTCCCGTACGGTACCGACGGCGACGAAGGTTCCTGCCGACGTCGTCAGTTCATCATCCAACGTCAGGTCGAATCGTTGCAGCAGGCCAGGGGAAACCAGCGCCTCACCAGCGGCAACCGGCGCCCTGCCTTGCAACAGGGAGAACTTGCCGGCAAACGCCGGATTCAGCGCATCCACCTCATTGCCCATCACCGGAACGTCGATCTGCCCGTGTTCCACCCTGACGTCGAAGGCGCTCTCCGTCAGGATGCTGAATCCGGCGGGGAGGATGTCCCGGGGGTCAGCTCCTGCAAAATCGGAATCCCACTCGCCATTGTTCGAGGCGATCAGCGTTTCATTGACAGGGTCCTGAACGAATGTGGCGTTGCCGCTGGAGAACGCCTGGTACCGGGCCTGGGCCTGCCCCAGCTGATGTTCGACCCGTTCTGCGGGGGTCTCCATGGAACTCTGCACCAGCGTGACGGCGCCGGTCATTCCGGCCACCGGAAGCATGATGAGCAGCACGATCAGCAGTGAGCGGCCACGGTGCCGGCGAATGTCCCGCCGGGCAATCCGCATGGCCACGCTGAAGCTCCGACGCCGGCCGTGGGGAGTCGGTGTCAGGTCAAGGGGCACTAGAACCCGGCCTGCGCCAGGAGCATAGCCGGGTCATGCATCGCGGCTGCCTGGTCCACGATCCGGCCGTCCCGGATGAACACCACACGGTCGGCCCACGCCGCATGCCGGGCCTCGTGCGTGACCAGCATGACGGCGGCGCCGGCATCCGCCCGGGACCTCAGCACCTCCATCACGCCCTGGCCGGTGGTGGAATCGAGGGCACCGGTGGGTTCGTCGGCGAGGATCAAGCGGCGCTCGCCGATGATAGCCCTGGCGATGGCCACACGCTGCTGCTGGCCACCTGACATCTCGTCCATAAAACGGTTGGCCAGTTCCGGGATGCCCACCAGGTCCAGGGCCTCGCGGGCCTGCCGGTAAGCCTCGCGGCTGGGCGCTCCATCGAGTTCCAAGGGGAGCGCGACATTCTCAGCCGCGGTGAGTGTGGGAACCAGGTTGAAGTCCTGGAAGACGTAGCCAACGGCCCGGCGCCGGAGCCTGGCCAGCTCGTTCAACCCCAAGCCTGCCAGCGGGGTTGACTCCACAAAAATCCCGCCCGACGTCGGCCGGTCCAGTCCGCCGGATAGCGCCAGGAGGGAGGACTTACCGGAGCCGGAGGGCCCCATAACGGCGACGAACTCCCCGGCATCGATGGTGAGGTCAACGTCGCGAAGTGCTGCGACCGACGTCGCGCCTTCCCCGAAAGTCCTGCAGACCTTGGCCAGTTCCAGCACCTGCTGGCCGCGCTGGACGCTCACCGGCGCGCTTCCGCGTGACGAACCTCTTCCGATGTGACCCCGGTGGACTGGTTGCGTGGCGTCGGACTCTGGCTCCTGGCGGCCTGCGCCTGCTGGACCATGCGGGCTTCACAGAGATCCAGCCATCGGACCTCCGCTTCGGTCTGGAAAATCAGCGAATCCAGCACCAGCAGCCAGGCGGTGTCAGTCGACCGCTGGTTGGCGGCGGTATCCCGACGGGATTTGGTGTAGTCCTGCAGGGCCCGGATCGAGGCGACGCGCTGGGCCTGGATGATGGCCGCCACATCCACCCCCGGCAGCGTGACGGCGAGCGCCAGCTTGATGGCCAGTTCGTTGCGCGGCGGGTTGTTCCGTTCCACCGGGGCGTCGAACCAGCTCCGTACGGCCATGCTGCCCGCGGGAGTGATGCTGTAGATGACGTGGCCTTCGCCGTCGCCGCCGTCATTGCGCACCAACCCATCCCGCTCCAGTCGGTCCAACGTGGTGTAGACCTGCCCAATATTCAGCGGCCAGGTGGCGCCGGTACGAGACTCGAACTCGACCCGCAGCTGGTAGCCATAACGGGGCTGATCCTGCAGCAGGGCAAGCAGGCTGTGACGGATGGACATGAAACTCCTAGCGGGAGGCGGAACGCGGGTTGCAGGGACCCCCAATGATCCATACATACCGCGTATGGATCCATACGCTAGCGGGAAAGCGGGGGTTTGCGCAATACTCAGTATTTATTCGTGCGGGGCGGGTTACATCAACAGCAGGATCTTGCCCACGTGGTCTCCGCCGTCGAAATATTCATGGGCGGCCTGCACCTGATCCAGCGGAAAGGTCTTGTCCACCAGCGGACGGATGCGGCCATCGGCAACCAGGGGCCAGACCGATTCGCGAACCGCGTTCATGATGACGCCCTTTTCCTGCACCGGGCGGGGCCGCAAGGCTGTAGCAATCACGGCCGCCCGCTTCCGCAGCAACTGGCCCAGATCCAGTTCACCCTTGGCGCCGCCCTGCAGGCCGATCACCACCAGCCGCCCGTACTCCGCGAGCGCGTCCACGTTTTGGGCGAGGTACTTGGCACCCACGACGTCGAGGATCACGTCAGCGCCCTTGCCGCCGTTCTGTGCCCGCAGGCTCTCCGGGAAGTCCTCGTCCTTATAGTTGATGCCAATGTCCGCACCAAGGAACGCCTTCGCGGTGCTCACCTTTTCGTCACTCCCGGCAGTGGCAGCCACCTGTGCTCCCCACGCCTTGGCCAGCTGGATCGCCATGGTGCCGATGCCGCCGGTAGCGCCGTGGATCAACACGGTTTCGCCGGGCTGGAGCTGGGCCGTCATGATCAGGTTTGAGTAGACAGTAGCCGCAACCTCAGGCAACGATGCGGCAGTTACCAGGTCCACGCCGTCGGGAATTCGAAGCACCTGCTCCGCAGCAACGGCCACCTGCTGGGCGTAGCCGCCGCCCGCCAGTAGGGCCACCACCTTGTCCCCCATCGAGAACGGCTTGTTCACTTCCGGTCCAAAGCCGGCAATCCGCCCCGAAACCTCCAGGCCTGGAACTTCCGAAGCACCGGGCGGGGGCGGGTAGTGTCCGCGGCGCTGCTGTATGTCCGCACGGTTCAGTCCTGCAGCCACGACGTCGATCAGCACCTCGCCGGGGCCGGGCACCGGAGCCGGGACCTCGCGGACCTCAAGGACTTCCGGGCCTCCAGGACGTGAAATGTAAACAGCTTTCATGGACGACTCCCGTATTCCGAACTGGCGTACCAAACTAGTGTGCCCCGGCGTTTGGTCCGTCGCTTTTTTGTGACTGCCGAGTGCCTATGAAACACTACTAGGCGAGGAAGGTTGTCCGAGCGGCCGAAGGAGCTGGTCTTGAAAACCAGTGTGCGGTAACCCCGTACCAAGAGTTCGAATCTCTTACCTTCCGCGGAGCGCATACTTAGCGCAGCAGGGGCCGGTCCAGCTGATCGAAAGATTGGCGGGGCCGGCCCCTTTCGTATCCTGTGCCATTCGGGCTTTCAGTCCCGCCCCAAACAGCCCAAATCCTCCCTGACCTGCGGGACTATTGAAAGTGTCAGACCCCCCACATAGGTTTAGTCCTGTTCCACCGGACCATAGACAGCGGCACGCGCCGCCCCGAACAGGAGCTTCCTATGCCTACTCCCGACCTCAAGCCGGGCTCACCCTGCTGGATTGACCTCATGACCTCTGACACCGACAAGGCACGCGAGTTCTATGGCGGGCTGTTCGGCTGGGAGTTCCAGGAGGGAGACCAGGAAATGTACGGCGGCTACATTACGGCCACCAAGGGCGGCCAGAACGTAGCCGGCATCATGCAGAAGCAGGAAGACCAGTTCAGCCTGCCGGACATGTGGTCCACCTACCTTTTATCCGAGGACGCGGCTGCAACGTCCGCCACCGTTTCAGCCCACGGCGGCCAGGTCTATATGGAGCCGATGGAGGTTCCCGGGCAGGGCGTCATGGGATTCGTCGCTGACCCCAGCGGCGCGGCCATTGGCATCTGGGAGTCAACGGGCATGGCGGGCTACGGTGTTGCCGCCGAACCCGGAGCACCGGCCTGGCATGAACTCCACAGCAAGGACTACGACGCCGCCGTCAGGTTCTACCAGGATGTCTTCGCATGGGAAACGGACGTTTTGAGCGACTCCCCGGAGTTCCGGTACACAACCTTAGGCAAGGATGACACCGCCCAGGCCGGCGTCATTGACGCCTCCGGTTACCTTCCGGTGGAGATCCCGTCGCACTGGGCCGTCTACTTCGCGGTGGACAGCACCGACGCCAGCCTGGAGCGCGCCCTGATGATGGGCGCAACCCTGCTGGACGGACCGGAGAATACTCCGCACGGCCGCGTTGCCACGCTCAACGATCCCACCGGAGCCATGTTCAAAATCGTTGGGGAGAATACTCCCGAATAGCCCGCGGGCAGGGCCAACTCCCAAGGAAACCATCCTGTTTCCGCCGCGTAGTTAGTTCAATGACACACTTGCCGGCCTCTTTGGCAAAAGATACCGGCGGGTAGCTTTGTCGTGTTCGCGGTGGCAGACTCCTGCAGGGAAACGTTTTATCCAATGTATGTGCCGTCAACCCTGCGTTCATTCAAGGCTGCTGTGATGGCCCGGACATTACTTGACCAAAAGTAAACTCCGGGCTGCCTTTCGCCGCAATCCCCCGGACGCTTTTCCGTCACTTCCCCACCGGGACATCTCAATGAAAGTCGGAGCAAATGCGTTATTCACCTTTGAAACTGGCGCTGGGCACAGCACTGTCTGCGGGTCTCATCGCAGCGCCACTGGGCGCGGTGCCCGCGATGGCCTTGGAGCCTGCCGCAGGTTCCTCGCCGGTCGTCATCAACGAGGCCTACCTCAGCGGCGGCAGCGCCGGCGCGGCCTATAAGAACAAATTCGTGGAGCTGTACAACTCCTCGGACGCAGCCGTAGCGCTGGATGGCTGGTCCGTGCAGTACCGCTCCGCCACCGGTGTTGCGGCCCCCACCGGCGTCGTAGCCCTTAGCGGCAGCATCCCGGCCAAGGGCCACTACCTGGTTCAGGGTGGCAGCAACGGAGCCAACGGTGCAGCACTTCCGACGCCGGACCTCGTCGCCGGGGGTCTGAACCCCAGCGGTTCCGCGGGAACCCTGGTCCTGGCCAGGCAGGCCACGGCAGTCAGTTTGGCCACCGGGTCGGTCATTGAACCCGCGAACGTCGCCGACCTCCTGGGCTACGGCACGTCCAATACCTTCGAAACCCTGGCGGCCACCGCGCCCGCCGGGAATACCGATGTCAAAAGCCTGAACCGGGCCAACGGCGCGGACAGCAACAGCAACGCAGCTGATTTCACGCTGAACGCCATCATCTCCCCGACAGCCACCGGCGGGACTGTTACTCCAGATCCCGATCCAGATCCCGAACCGGACCCGGTACCAACCGCCAGGACGATTGCCGAGGTCCAGGGCACCGGGACGGCCAGTCCGCTGGTGGGTACCAACGTCACCACCCGTGGCAAGGTCACGGCAGCATTCCCCACCGGCGGATTCGCCGGTTACTACATCCAGACGCCCGGCAGCGGCGGGGACGAGGACCCGGCGTCCCGTACCGCCTCGGACGCCATCTTCGTCTACTCCCCCACCACTGCGGCTTCGGTCCAGATCGGTGACTACGTAGAGGTCACTGGTTCCGTCTCCGAGCACTTCGGCATGACCCAGGTGACCGTCACCAGCGCAGCAGGCCTGAGCAAGCTAAGCGTTGCTGCCCCCGAAGTGAAAGCCACCAACTTCACCCTGCCTGCCGCCGAGACCGTCCGCGAGACCCTCGAGGCGATGCTCCTCGCCCCCCAGGGCCCGGTGACTGTCACGGACAACTACTCCCTGAACCAGTACGGCGAAATCGGTCTGGCCGGCGGAACCACGCCGCTGGTCCAGCCCACCGCAGTAGCACCCTACGGTTCGGCGGAGTACACAGCCACCGTTGCGGAGAATGCCGCCCGCGGCATCAAGTTGGACGATGGCTCCAGCACCAACTTCCTTCGGGACGCCTCCACCAAGGCCGAGGTCCTGCCCTACCTGACCACCACGGATCCCGTCCGGGTGGGCTCGCCCGTCACCTTCACCACCAATGTGGTGCTGGGCTACGCAAACAACTCATGGAAGTTCCAGCCGCTGACGCACCTCAATGCGGTCAACAAAGCTACCGTCCAGCCCGCCAGCTTCGGCGCGACCCGCACCGAGGCCCCGGTAGAAGTGGGCGGCAACATCAAGCTCGCTTCCTTCAACGTGCTGAACTACTTCCCCACCACCGGCGACCAACTTACCGGCTGCCAGTTCTACACGGACCGAGCAGGCAATCCCATTACGGTCAGGTCCGGCTGCGACGCCCGCGGTGCCGCCAACGCGGAGAACTTCAAACGGCAGCAGGCCAAGATCGTCGAAGCCATCACCAAGTCCAATGCCGACGTCATCACCTTGATGGAAATCGAAAACTCGGCGCACTTCGGCAAAAACCGCGACTACGCACTGTCCAATTTGGTGGAAGCCCTCAACGTGGCAGCCCCCGGCGTCTGGAGCTTCGCCGCTTCCCCAGCAAACGCCCCGCCGCTGAGCGATGAAGACGTCATCCGCAACGCCTTCATCTACAAGTCCGTCAAGGTGGAGACGGTGGGCGAATCCATCATCCACAACGACACCGTGGCCTTCTCCAACGCCCGCAAGCCACTGGCCCAGGTGTTCAAGCCGGTGGGCGCAGCCGAAGACAAGAGCTTCATCGCGATCGCCAATCACTTCAAGTCCAAGGGTTCCGCCGCTACGCCGGAGGACACGGACAAGGGACAGGGCGCATCCAACCTGGCCCGCACAGCCCAGGCACAGTCCCTTCTGGGGTTCGCCAATGACCTCCAGGCAAGCAAGGGCACCGATAAGGTGTTTCTCATCGGCGATTTCAACGCCTACGCCAAGGAGGATCCGATGAATGTCTTCGCCTCCGCCGGCTACGTCAACCAGGACGAAAAAGCGCGCAACGCCGATGGTTCCGCCAAGCACTCCTACCTCTTCGGCGGCCTGGTGGGCTCGCTGGACCATATCCTGGCCTCCCCTGCTGCCGACGCACATGTGACCGGCGCCGACATCTGGAACATCAACTCCGTTGAATCAGTGGCGCTGGAATACAGCCGCTACAACAACAACATCACCAACTACTACTCGGCGGACCAGTTCCGTGCCAGCGACCACGATCCCGTGGTAGTTGGCCTGGACCTCGAAGCCGCCCCGGCCAGCGTTGAAGTGAACCTGCTGAACATCAACGATTTCCACGGCCGGATCGATGCGAACACCACGCTGTTCGCAGGCACCATCGAGAAGCTCCGCGCCGCAGCAGCCCCTGGAGCCACCGCGCTCCTGTCGGCCGGCGACAACATCGGAGCCTCGCTGTTCGCCTCCGCGGTGGCCCGGGACCAGCCCACCATCGATGTGCTGAACGCCCTGGAACTGCGGGCTTCCGCCGTGGGCAACCACGAATTCGACGGCGGCCTCGCGGACCTGCAGGACCGCGTTATTGCCGGCGGCACCAACGCCAAATTCCCGTATTTGGGAGCCAACGTCTACACCAGGGGCACCACCACGCCCGCGCTGCCGGAATTCACCGTCCTGGACCTCAATGGCATCCGGGTGGCAGTGATCGGCACCGTCACCCAGGAAGTGCCCTCGCTGGTCACCCCTGCGGGCATTGCGGACCTTGAGTTCGGCGATCCGGTGGAGGCCATCAACCGTGTGGCAGGCAAAATCACAGCGGAGAACCTTGCCGACGTCATAGTGGTGGAAAACCACGACGGCGCCGGCGCCGGTACCCCCGAAGGAGCCACGTTGGAGGAGGAAGTGGCCGCCGGCGGAGCGTTCGCGAAACTGGTCACGGAAACCTCCGCTGAGGTCGATGCGATCTTCACCGGCCACACGCATAAGGAATACAGCTGGGACGCACCGGTTCCTGGCGTTCAGGGCAAGACCCGGCCCATCGTCCAGACCGGTAACTACGGCGAGAACATCGGCCAGATCCGGCTCACGGTGGACACCGCCACAAAGGAAGTGACGGCCTACACCGCCGCCAACATCAAACGAACCACGGACCTGCAGGCCGATCTGATCGCCGCCTATCCCCGTGTTGCCGTGGTGGCGGACATCGTCAAAAAGGCCCTGGATGCAGCCGCAATAGTGGGCAACGAGAAGATCGGCTCGGTTACCAAGGACATCACCACTGCCTTTACGGTGGACCCGGCCACCGGACTTCCCAAGCGCGATGACCGTTCCAGCGAGTCCACGCTGGGCAACCTCGTGGCCGATTCGTTGCTGGCAACCCTTCAGCCGGCAGGGCTGGGCGGCGCGGAAATCGGCGTCGTCAATCCCGGCGGCCTGCGCAGCGAACTGCTGTACGCACCGGACGGTTCCATCACCTACGCGGAGGCCAATGCGGTGCTCCCGTTCGTGAACAACCTCTGGACCACTTCGCTGACCGGCGCACAGGTAAAGACCATGCTGGAGCAGCAGTGGCAGACCAACCCGGACGGCACGGTGCCCAGCCGCGCCTACCAGCAGCTGGGCCTGTCCAAGAACGTGAACTACACCTACGACGCCGCGCGCGCCGCAGGTGACCGGATCACGTCCATCCGGGTCAATGGTGAACTGATCGATCCCGCCAAGCTCTATCGGGTGGGCACGTTCAGCTTCCTGGCCACCGGCGGCGACAACTTCCGGATCTTCACGCAAGGCACGGACACCAGGGATTCCGGCCTGGTGGACCGTGACGCGTGGATCAGCTACCTGAAGGCGAACAGCCCGCTGTCGCCTGATTTCGCCCGACGCTCTATCTCCGTGGTCAACACCACCGCGGCAGAGGTCAAACCGGGCGACGCCATGACCCTGGCGCTTTCCAAACTGGATCTGACCTCGCTCGGCAGCCCGGTGAACACCTCCCTGACGGCATCCTTCACCGATGCCGCCGGGACCGTCACGCAGCTCGGATCCGTACCGGTTTCCGGCGGCGCAGCCACCGTGAACCTTGCGGTACCGGCCGCAGCGGCAACCGGCACGGGCACCCTGGTGCTCACCGCCGTCGAATCCGGCACGGTGGTGAAAACCGCGGTAACTGTTGCAGATTCCAAGGATCCGAAAAAGCCGAAGAAGCCCAAGGAGCCGAAGGAGCCAAAGCAACCCAAGGAACCCAAGGGCTAACCAGCACGGTGAGCACTGAACGAACTGCCCTTCCGGTCACGAACCGGGAGGGCAGTCCGTTTAAGCCGCGGTGCCGGCAGAACCGGACAACACGGCCCGGGCGATCTCGTCCGCATCCCGAAGGGTGCGCTGGCCGCTGGGATAAACCGGCCCGTGCGCTGGAATGGCTTCGGCGGCAATGGCCGTTCCCCACTGGTTCGCGGACAGCTGCAGGCCAAGGACGTACAGCCCATCCGTGACGGAACCGTCCGCGCGCACCGGACGGTACGGATGCGGGTCCACGTCCATGCCGCTCGACTGGGCTGGAATCCCTTCAGGGGTCATCAGCATCCGCGAGCGGACCAGCCCGTCGTCCAGCAGTTGCCGCAGCAGCGGTGATGCGTTGACCGCAACCCGGTTCGCCGGAGCAAGGGCCTCAACCAGCGTCCGGGCCCGCACAGGCGGCGCAGCCACCCAGGGCGAGGACGCCTGGAACATGCCGGAGCGCCGGTCCACGCTGAACTTGGGATCGGGGCCCGCAAAGCTCACGACGCCGGCCCGCGCCAGGGCAGCCAACTGTTCCACGCGAAGGGCCGGTGGGCCACTGGCCAGGCCCTCGACGAACGACTCGAACCAGCCACGCAATCCGGATACCCAGGAAGCTTCGGTGATGCCGCCGTCGGCTACTGCTGATTTCAGCACCGCCCGGCCGTGGTGAAGCGCGCCGATGGCCATCTTGACCGGATCGTCCTCGCCGCGGGCGGAGCGGAGGGCGTCGTCCAGCAGATATTCAGTGACCGCAGCGTCCACCTCGGCACGGGACGCGAATTGCCGGCCGGCCAGCGGCGCAGCCAGCCCGCGGAGGTCCAGGCGGTGCACCGGCGGGACATGGATAGCCAGCACAGCTTCCACAGCGTCCTCCCACTTCGCTACGGAATGCGCATGTGGCCGGAGCGCCTCGGCAAGTCCGTCCAGGAAGGCTGCCGGCTCGGTGACGGCGGCCTGTCGCGTACGCACCAGCGTGGAGTAGTAGGCCCAGATGGCGTCGCGGTGCAGCAACGGCCAGAGATCGTGGTCGAAGCCGGGGCGGATACCGGCCACTGCGAACCGCTCCAAAGCCTGGGAGGTGAGGTAGCGCAGCGTCACCGACTCGGGATAGTAGCCCTGCAGCGTTGCCTTGGCCCGGTACGGCGTGCCGCGGCGGGAGGCCGCAATCATGCGCGGTTCGTCCCCCGAGGGCCGGTACTCCATGGCGCTGCCGCTGCCCACAAATTTGCCGCCCCGGCCGATGGTCAGCTGGACCATCGCGTCGAAGAAGTTCAATCCCATACCGCGCACCAGCAGCGGCTCGCCGGCAGGAACCGCTGACCAGTCGACGTCGGCAGGTACAGCGGGCGGGAAATACTGCAGTCCCATGTCTGCTGCTGCCTGCTGCAGGCTACGCTGTTCCGGGTTCAGCTGGGACTCAACATGGCCCAGGGCGAGGACCACGGAACCGGCGGTCAGGGTTTCGCCGCCGTCGAGTTCGACGTCGAAGTCCCCGTCCTGCCGGGGACGGACGGCGACGGCGGACTGCCGGTGGAAAGTAACCGTAACGCCGTCGGGCACGTTCTTGAGCAGATCCTCGAGGGTGCGCTGCAGGTAGCGGCCGTACAGTGCCCGGCTGGGAAAATCGGTGGATTCGAGGGCCGCGAGTTCCTCGCGTTCGGCGGCGATGAGCGAAGGCTCCGCTTCAGGGTTGTCCTTCACGGCTGCCCGCCAGCGGTCAAAGGTGGTGCCCGCCACCGGTGCCGCAAGCTCCGGATCCTCCGGGATGAGCGTGGGGTAGAACGACTGCGTGTTCATGAGGAACAGCCGCGATTGCTCCGGTTGCCAGACGTGGCCGGGACCTGCGGGGTAGGGATCCACGACGTCGATGTGCAACTTTGGCAGGAACCCGCCGACGCCGGCAGCAGCAGGCAGCGCAGCGACTTGAGCCGCGCGGTTGGCCAGCAGCCGCTCCAGGACGCTGGTGCCACGGGGACCCGCCCCGATGACGGCCGTCCTGATGCTCTGCGAATTTTCCACGGCTACCAGCGTATCCGCCCGGCGGACCGGGCTTGACTTGCTCTTGGCTCGAAAGTGTTGTTCTGATGGAGCATGACCACCACTGCCGCGCATTCCACACCCGCTGGTCAGGGGACATCCCCCGTGACGGCCCCTGAGCCCCTCGACGAGAATATCTGGCTGGAGGAAATCTACGGCGAGGAACCGCTGGCCTGGGTCCGCGAGCAGAATGCCCGCACCGAGGAACTGCTGGAAGACGCCGATTACGCAGGGCTGGAAAGCGAGATCCTGGCGGTCCTGGACTCCACGGACCGGATCGCTATGGTAGGCAAGCGCGGTGATCACTACTACAACTTCTGGAAGGACCGCGAGCACCCCAAGGGCCTGTGGCGCCGTACCAGCTGGGACAGTTACGTCACCGATGAGCCCGAATGGGATGTACTGCTCGACGTTGATGCCCTGGCCGCCGCCGAGGGCGTTGAATGGGTTTTCCACGGGGCCACGTTCCTTCAGCCTGCCGGCGACGCACCCCACCGGAACGCGATGCTGGCCCTCTCGCCCGACGGCGGTGACGCCCACCGCTACCGCGAGTTCGACGTCGTCACCCGCAGCTTTGTAGATCCCGAGGCCGGCGGCTTCGACATCCCCACCGCCAAGGGCAACATCTCCTGGCTGGACGCGGACACGCTGCTGGTTTCCACCACGGCTGGGGGACTGCCCAGTACTACGTCCTCCTATGCCCGGACTACTGTGACGCTGGCCCGCGGCGAGGCCTTGGCTACCGCACCGCGGATCTTCGAGGTACCCGAGGACCACATGGTGGGGATGGTGGCCCACGACTCCACGCCCGGCTTTGAGCGGACCTTCGCGGTGGACTGCCTCGACTTCTTCAACCGCACCACTGCCGTGCTGCGTGGCGAGGAGTGGGTTGGCATCGACGTCCCCACAGATGTGGATGTCAGCGCCCACCGGGACTGGCTGCTCTTCCGCCCCCAGGGTGACTGGGCAGTGGGGCCTGTGACGTATCCAGCCGGTTCACTGCTGGGCGCCGACTTCGAGCAGTATCTGGCGGGCAGCCGCGAACTGACCGTGCTGTTCACCCCCGATGCGGCTACCTCGCTGCAGTCCTGGAGCTGGACCCGGAGCTACCTGCTGCTGAACCTGCTCCGCGATGTCTCCTCCGAAATCCGGGTCCTGGACCCAGCTGCCGGCTGGGCATCATCGCTGCTGGATGCCTGCCCTCCCCTGCACGACGTCAACGCTTATGCCGTGGACGATGAGGATGAGAGCGGCGCGGGAGACGACTTCTGGCTGGTGGCTACCGGTTTCACCACGCCCAGCACGCTGATGCGGGGCACGCTTTCTGGTTCAATCAGTTCCGGTTCAGGCGTGAGCAGCAGCCATGCGGTGGTGAAAACTTCGCCGTCGTTCTTCAATGAAGCCGATTATGAGGTCCAGCAACACTTCGCCGTCTCCGCGGACGGCACCCGGGTGCCGTACTTCCAGGTGGCATCACGGGACCTGGTGCTGGACGGCCAGAACCCCACCCAACTCTCCGGCTACGGCGGCTTCGAGATCTCGCGCACGCCCGCCTACAGCGGCGCCATCGGCCGGGCCTGGCTGGAGCGCCGCACCGAACCTGTTGAAGTCGGGAGCACTGCCGCAGAACAACCGGCCCACCACTCCCGGGGCGGGGTATATGTCGTTGCCAACATCCGCGGCGGCGGCGAATACGGGCCGTCCTGGCACCGCGCCGCGCTGCAGGAGAAGCGTCCCCGCGCTTACGAAGATTTCGCAGCGGTGGCCCGGGACCTGATCCGGCGCGGCGTCACTTCGCCTCAGCGGCTAGGTTGTGTGGGCGGCTCCAACGGCGGCCTGCTGGTGGGCAACATGCTCACGCAGTACCCGGAGCTTTTCGGCGCCGTCTCCTGCGGTGTGCCGCTGCTGGACATGCGCCGCTACACCAAGCTTTCCGCCGGGTTCTCCTGGATGGCCGAGTATGGCGATCCGGATGTGGCAGAGCAGTGGGAGTTCATCCGCACGTTCTCGCCGTACCACCTGCTCAAGGACGGCGTGGAGTACCCGGAAACGTTTATTTGGGCGGCTACTTCTGACGACCGCGTCGGCCCGGTGCAGGCCCGGAAGATGGCTGCCCGCATGCAGGCGATGGGCATTCCGAATGTCTGGTTCCACGAGGCCCTGGAAGGCGGACATGCCGGCGCTTCAGACAATCGGCAGGCCGCCGCACTCCAAGCCAGGAGCCAGCACTTCCTGTGGCGGACGCTGGCCGGCCGCCCGTAGGCCGCCCCGGGCTCACACGGTAACCAGCCGCCCGGCATCCAGTCTGATTACGGAGTCGGCCTGTCCCAGGGCCGCCTCATCGTGGGAGACGCAGACGATCGTGGCGCCCCTGTCCTTTTCGGCGAGGAGGATGGCCGCGATCCTCTCCTGTGACTCGGCGTCGAGCCCTGCCGTGGGTTCATCGAGCAGGAGGAGGTCCGCCTGCTGCGCCAGCCCCTGGCCAAGGAAAGTGCGCTGCCGCTGCCCGCCGGAGAGGGTATGCAGCGGCCGGTGCCCGTAGCCGGCAAGGCCAACGCGATCAATGCACTCGTCGATGATCTGCCGGTCTTCGGCACGCAGCAGCCGCCACAGTCCGACATGCGTCCAGCGGCCCATGGTGACGACGTCCCGGACGGTGAGCGGCATCCTGTCAGAGACTGCGCTGCGCTGCACTACCAGGGCGGTAGTGCCACCTTTTGGAAGGTCCACGAATCCGTGCCGCGGGCGCAGCAGTCCGGCCATCACATCCAGCAGGGTGGACTTTCCGGAGCCGTTGGGACCGGCCACGGCCGTAATGGTGTTGGCCTCCACGCGCAGTGACACGCCACAGAGCGCGTCCACGCCCTGGTGGTCCAGCCACACGTCGTCGAGCACCAGGTCACTGGGCACCCGATCATCCGGCACCCGGCCATTAGCCAGGGCATCGCCCTTCCCGCTGGCAGGGGCTGGTCCCGAACGTGAAAGAAGAAGCATGCCATGATCCTAGCATTTGAGAATGACTCTCATTAATGTCTAGGATGGTCCATTGTGACCTTCCTCCTCGAACCCTTCTCCTCGGGTTTCATGCTCAATGCCCTCGTCGGTGGCGTCCTGTGTGCCGGTATCTGTGCCGTCGTGGGGACCTGGGTCGTCATCCGCGGAATGGCCTTCCTGGGCGAAGCAATGGCTCATGGCATGTTGCCCGGCGTGGCCCTGGCAACCATGACAGGCCTTCCTGTCGTGTTGGGGGCGGCAGGAAGCGCCATCGTGATGAGCCTGGGCGTGAGCTTGCTGGCCCGCCGCGGCCGGCTGTCCCACGACACCGGCATCGGCCTGTTCTTCGTCGGCATGCTGGCCGTGGGCGTGATCATCATTTCGCACTCGCGCAGCTTCGCCACCGATGCCACAGCCATCCTTTTCGGCGACATCCTGGCAATCGGAAGTGGCGAACTCCTCCTGCTCGGCTGGGCACTGCCGGCCACCCTGCTCATAGCCGCCATGTTCCACAGGTCCTTTGTGGCCCTGGCCTTCGATGCGCGGGTTGCGCAGGTGATGGGGCTAAGGCCCCGGCTCGCCCAGGTGCTGCTGGTGGGGCTGGTGACACTCGCCGTCGTCAGTTCCTACCAGGCCGTGGGGGCACTCCTGGTGCTCGGCCTCCTGCTGGCCCCGGCGGTTGCCGCCGCTGCCTGGACCCGCCGAATCCCCGCCACCATGGGGCTGGCCGCGCTCTTCGGTGCTGCCTCCATCCTGACCGGCCTCCTCATTTCCTGGTACTTCGGCACGGCTGCAGGAGCGTCCATCGCCTTGACCGCCGTCACCTCGGCAGCGCTGTCCAGCCTGGTCCGGGCCGCGACCCAACCGCTTCGGCGGACAGAATCCACAACCCAGAAAGCAGTTCGTGCAAACGCGTAAAACCCTCAGTCTTTCCGTCGCCTTCCTGGCTCTGACCCTCGCCGCATGTTCCGCGCCGGCGGGGGCCGGCTCCCCCAACGCCGGACCGTCCAGCACTGAAACCTCCGACGCCGGCACCACCGGAGACGGGCACGGCACCATCGCGGGGGCCAGCGAAGTGGCCGAACCTCAGCTGCATCTGCTCACTCTTGATCCGGAGGGCGCGGCCAGCATGCTCGACCTTGCTGACGAATCCACCAGGGAAGTCGGTTCCCTGCCCGATGCGGATGCCGTCACCACCGACGGCCGGTACATCTTCGCCTCCTCCACGGAGCAGGGCACCGTCACCATCCTGGACAGCGGCACCTGGACCTGGGACCACGAGGACCATTTCCACTACTACCGTTCCTCCCCCAGGCTGGTGGGGACCGTGGAAGGCAAGGGCGCGGCGGTCATCACACCCGGATCCGCCAGGACCGGCGTCTTCTTTCCGAAAACCGGTGAAGGCCTGCTGCTGGACAACGACTCCCTTGCCAAGGGCGAAATAGGCCGGGCCACTGAACTGGCCGGCGAGCCCCATGAAGGCCTGGTCACGCCGCTGGGCACCTTCGCTTTGGCTACCGCGCCGGGTGCCGATGGCACCGCCGGCCGCGTTCAGGTCCACGATGCCAGCGGCGCCTTGGTGGATGGGGCCGGGGCGCCGTGTGCTGATGCGCGCGGAACCATCATCACGTCTGTTGGCGCGGTGATCGGCTGTGCTGACGGAGCACTCCTTGCAACCGTCAAGGACGGCGCCGTTGACCTTGAACACATCCCGTATCCGGACGGTGCAACCGCCGGGAGCGCTTCGGAGTCCAGGGCCATACAGTTCCGGGCACGCGAGAGCCGGCCCACCGTCGCCGCCGTTGCCGGGGCCGAGGGCGTCTGGCTTCTGGATACCCGTAAACGGTCGTGGCAGCTGCTGAAAACCGAGGTGCCGCTGCTGCAGGTTTCCGCCGTCGATGACAAGGATGGCCACGTGGTGGCGCTGTCCGCCGAGGGCAAGGTACTGGTGCTGTCGGCCGAAACCGGAGCCACCCTCGCGGTTACGGAACCGCTGCTTCCGGAGACCCTCGCCGATCCTGGCCGGCTGCCCGGCGTGGAACTCATAGCCGATCAGCAACGGGCCTACCTCAACGCCCCCGCCGAACGGAAGCTGTACGAGATTGACTTCGCCGACGGCGGCCGTCTCGCCCGCACGTTCGACACCCCTGCCGTCCCCGCGTTCCTCGCAGTGACGGGACGGTAGCCCGGTGAAGCTCCGAATGCGCCGATTCCTAAAAAGCCAGCCCCGCACGCGAGGCAAGCCTTTCGCCCTGGGGCGTGCCGCCGTCGTACTTGTTGCTACGGCGATGACCGCCATCGCGGCCGCCGGCTGCTCACAGCAGGAGTCCGACCGGCCCGTCATTGTGGTGACCACGAACATCCTGGGTGACGTGGTGCACAACCTAGTTGCCGGCCAGGCCGAGGTGGTGACCCTGATGCAGCCCAACGCGGACCCGCACTCGTTCGCGATCTCCGCTCAGGAGGCGGCGATGATGCGCTCGGCAGACCTGATCGTCACCAACGGCCTGGGCCTGGAGGAAGGGCTCCAGCAGCACGTCGACAGTGCCCAGGCCGATGACGTGCCGATCTTTGTTGCCGGTGACGTCATCGAGGCCCAGGACTACAGCGAAGACAACGGCGCCGGGAACGCAGGCGGCGCTGCTGATCCGCACTTCTGGACGGACCCGCAGAAGGTGGTGGAAGTGGTTGATGCACTGGAAACGCGCGTGGCTGGCCTCAGCGGCATCGACGCGGCCGCGCTCACCGCCAGCGCAGACACATACCGCGGTGAGTTGGCGGAGCTGGACGAATACATGACCTCGTCCTTCGCCGCCATCCCGGTGGAGCAACGGAACCTGGTCACCAATCACCACGTGTTCGGCTACCTCGCCAGCCGCTTCGACTTCCGGATCATTGGAGCGGTCATCCCCGGCGGAACGACGTTGGCCTCCCCCAGCGCCTCGGACCTAAGGGACCTGGTCAGTGCCATCGAGGAAGCCAAGGTGTCCACGATCTTCGCCGAAGCGTCCCAGCCTGACCGTCTGGTCCAGGCCCTGGCGGACGGGGCAAACCTGGACATCGCCGTCGTCGAACTTTTTACCGAATCACTCACAGCCCCCGGTGAGGGCGCTGAGTCGTACCTCACCATGATGCGCACCAACACGGATCGCATCGCCACAGGCCTCTCGCCATGAGCGGCCCCAACCAGAAGGAATCCATGAAGCACGCTCCATCACTTCCACTCAGCCCCAAGCGCCCCAGCTTCCGGCGCCTGGGCCTGGCTGCCGCTGTCTCCGCCTCCGTACTGTTGATCTCAGCCTGCGGATCCCCTGCAGTTCCGGCGGCAGATACTTCCGACGCCGCCACCACCCCGGCCGCCACGGGCCCCCGGGTGGCACTTACGTACGACGGCGGAATCGCCGTCCTGGACGGAGAATCGCTGAAGCTCGACGGGGACCTGCCCCTCGAAGGCTTCAACCGCCTCAATTCCGCCGGCGACGGCCGCCACGCCATGGTCACCACCACCGCGGGCTTCCAGGTCCTGGATATGGCCACACCGAAGCTGACCGACCTCATTTTCAAGGCAGAGAAAGCCGGCCACGTTGTGCGGCACGGCGGCAAGACCATCCTTTACGCGGACGGCACCAGTGACACCACGATCTTCGAGACCGACGACCTCCTGAACTCCAGCACCAGCCTGCCTAAGACCGAAGTCATCCCCGGTGACGAGGCCCATCACGGCGTCTCGATCGTGCTGGAGGACAACACGCTGCTGACCACAGTGGGCAACTCCCAAAGCCGTTCCGGAATCCGCGTGCTGGATGCGGACCGCAAGGAAATCGCCCGGAACGACGAATGCCCGTCCATCCACGGTGAAGGCACTGCGGCCAACGAGGTAGTGCTGTTTGGCTGCAGCAACGGCGTTCTGGTCTACGACGCCGGGACCATCACCAAGATCACCGCACCGGACGAGTACGGCCGGATGGGCAACGCCTATGTCACCGAGGACAGCACCCTGGCCGTGGGCGACTACAACTCCGATCCCGATTCGGAAGGCTCACTCCTCCACGAACTGGCCCTCATCGACACCAAAACCAAAACCATGAAGGTCATTGAACTGCCGAACGGGATCGAATACACGTGGCGGGATGTTGCCCGCGGACCCGCCGGTGAGATCCTGCTGCTGGGCACCGACGGCTCGCTGCACACCCTTGACGCGGCAACCGGTGACATTACCGGCTCCGTGCCCGTCATCGGCGCCTGGGAAGGACCGGCCAAGTGGCAGGACCCGCACCCGGCCCTGTCAGTCCTTGACGGTACCGCTTACATCACAGAGCCGACCAAGAAGTTGCTCCACGCCCTGAATCTCGCCACCGGCAAGGTCACCACATCCGAAGAACTGCCCGGCGTCCCCAACGAGATCACCGTCGTCAAAGGCTGATTGCTGACCGACTCCTGAAAGCGCCTAACGGTTCGTTTTGCGCTGCCTGCCACGTTCTGCGTATTCTTGGTGGGCTGGGAACAGCAATTGGAGACGTGCCAGAGCGGCCGAATGGGCTTCACTGCTAATGAAGTGTGGGGCAAAACTCCACCGGGGGTTCAAATCCCCCCGTCTCCGCCAACGAACACCCCCGGTCCCTGGACCGGGGGTGTTCTGGTTTGCAAGGCTGCTTCCCTGTATCGCGGGCAGAAGCGCCACGAATCCGCGAAAGCGGGGTAGGGAGCAACGCTTTTGCGGGTCACAGACGCCCGTGGGAGCCGCCGCCGGTGGCAGGATGGTTCAATGGCCAGCACCCAAAGCAACCCAGGCAGTCCGGGCAGTCCGCACATGGACGATCTGCACGTGTGGAGTCCGCGGCTGGCCCTCCTGGTGGCGGCCACCTTTTTCATGGAGTTCCTCGACGGCACCATACTGGTCACCGCCATTCCCAGTATCGCGTCCGACTTCAACATTCCAGCCGCCGACGTCAACATCACCATGACCGGCTACCTGATGACCGTCGCCATGGGTATCCCGTTCAGCGGCTGGCTGGCCGAGCGGCTGGGCGCCAGGAGGGTCTTCTGCCTGGCCATCGCGCTGTTCACGGTGGCCTCCCTGTTGTGCGCCGTCAGCGCCGACCTCACCATGCTGACGCTGAGCCGGATCCTGCAGGGCCTGGGTGGCGCCATGATGGTGCCTGTAGGGACGCTGGTGGTCCTGCGGGGAACACCCAAGGCAGACCTGTTGCGCGCCACCGCGTTCCTGGTCTGGCCCGGGCTGCTGGCTCCCGTTCTGGCCCCGCTGGTGGGCGGCGCCCTCACCACCTACCTGTCCTGGCACTGGATCTTCCTCATCAACCTCCCGCTGGGTGTGGCCGCGTTCTTCGCCGCGCTCCGCCTGGTTCCCGGGACACCGGGAGATTCGCGACGGCGACTGGACTGGTTGGGGCTGGTGCTTACCACTGCAGGGGTGGGGTCCCTCGTGGCCGGCATGGAACTGGCGGCCTCGCACCCGGACGGTCCCTGGCCCTCCCTCGCAGTGGCGTCCGGGGTCCTCTGCCTCACGCTTGCCGTCTTGTGGATGCGACGCTGCAGCCACCCCTTGTTCAATCTGGGCGTGTTCCGTGCCCGGGCATTCCGGGCGATGGCCACCGGCGGCTTCATCTACCGGCTGACCATCAGCTCCATCCCGTTCCTGCTGCCACTGCTGTTCCAGGCGGGCTTCGGTTGGACCCCTTTGCATGCGGGTTGGCTGGTGGCCGCGGTGTTCGTTGGCAACATCGGCATTAAACCGGCCACCACGCCCATCATCCGGAGGTTTGGATTCAAACCGGTGCTGGTATTCGCGTCATTGGCCTCGGCCGCAACATTTGTGATGTGCGGGTTCATCCGGGCGGACACTCCCGAACCACTGATCATCGCCCTGCTGGTGGCCAGCGGCGCCTTCCGTTCCATTGGCTTCTCCGCCTACATGTCCTTCCAGTACGCGGACATCTCGCCCGCGCAGCTGACCTCCGCCAACGTTGTGTCCGCCACGCTGGCCCAGCTCGCAGCCGGCGCGGGCATCGCCGTCGGCGCCCTGCTCATCCGGCTGTTCAGCCCGGACGGCCCGGCCGGCCCGCTGGCCGACGCCCTCAGTGGCAGCATTCCAGGCGGAGCTGACGGCAGTTATCCGGCCAGCGCCTTCCGCGGAGCCTTCTTCGTCATGGCGGCACTGATGCTGTTCAGCACCATAGACAGCCTGACCCTGCAGCGCCAGGCCGGCGCGGAGATCAGCCGAGGAGCAGGCAGCCGAAAGAAATCTCCCGCCAACAAGGTTTGAGGCAACAAGGCCTGAGGATAGTCCGCTACCCCGCCTGAGCCAGCACCAGCGGCAGCACCGCTCCGGCGCCGGCCTGTCTGAGGGCCCGGCCGGCGACCGTGATGGACCAGCGGCTGTCCACGAGGTCGTCGATAAGCAGGACCGTTGAGCCCTGTGCGGAGGCCAGGCCCGCTGCGAGTTCCTCCCCTACCACCAGCCTGTCCCAAACCCCGGCCAGGCGGTAAGCGCTGTTGCCTCCCCGGCTTCCGGTGGGTCCACCGTGGGCGGACTCCAGCTGGCCCGCGTAGGGAATCCGGCCGATTTCGGAGATACCCCGGGCCAGTGATTCCACCAGTTGCGGCTTACTCCGGGACGGCATGCTGACTATGGCTGCTGGCCTGCCGGCTCCGCTCCAGCCCGGGTTCCGTGAATCTCCCCCGCCCCATTCCCGCAATACCTGTACGCAGGCCTGCAGCATGGCAGGATCCAGAGGACGGTCCGGAGCTCCGGCAGCGAACAGCTCACGCAAGGCTCCGCCCCAGCCCAGATCCGTCAGCCTGGCCAGGTACCGGCCCTCGGCCAGCTGTTCTTCCAGCTTGATTTTGCCCTTGACCGGCACACCCAGCCGGTCCATGCCGCTGGGCCACTGCAGACGGGGCTCCAGCGCTCCACCGGCCTGACGCAATTTTTCGCCGGCGGCCTCACTGGCCTGCGCAGCGATGTCGGTAGAGAACCAGGTCCCGGCACAGTTGTCGCATTTGCCGCAAGGGTGCGCTGTTTCATCATCGAGGACCGAAGTGATGTACTCCATCCGGCAACCGGCGGTGTCCTGGTAAATCACCATGGAGTCCTGCTCGTCCACCCGGGCCTCCGCAATCCGGCGGTAGCGCTCGGCGTCGTAAACCCACGGCTGCCCGGTGGACCGCCAACCGCCACCCACCCGCTCCACCGCGCCGTCCACGGACAGCACTTTCAGCAGCAGCTCCAGCGGGGTGCGGCGCAGGTCCACCCTGGCCTCCAGCGCCACTGTTGAGACGGCGGTACCAGCCTCGGCGAGGGCGCCCAGGACGGCGTTGGCTTTGTCCTCGGAAGGCATAGATGCGGTGGCGAAGTACTGCCAGATATCGCGGTCCTCGGAACCCGGCAGCAGCAGGACATCAGCGTTAGCGGCCCCACGTCCGGCGCGGCCAACCTGCTGATAGTAGGCAACCGGCGACGAGGGCGCGCCAAGGTGCACTACAAAACCGAGGTCCGGCTTATCGAAGCCCATGCCCAATGCGGACGTGGCCACCAGCGCCTTAACCTGGTTGTCCTTCAGCAGCTGCTCGGCGCGTTCCCGGTCAGCGGGATCAGTGCGGCCCGTGTAGGACAGCACCTTGTGGCCCGCGTCCGCCAGGAGCCTGGCGGTATCTTCTGCCGCCGAAACGGTCAGGGTGTAGATGATGCCGCTGCCCGGAAGATCGCCCAGATGTGTCAGGAGCCAGCCAAGGCGCTGCCGCGAATCCGGCAGGGTCAGCACCCCCAGGCGCAGCGAATCCCTGCCCAGCGCGCCACGGATGGTCAGCACGTCCTTCCCGAGCTGCTCTTCGATGTCATGGACTACCCGCGAATTTGCCGTTGCTGTAGTGGCCAGCACCGGGACAGTCTCGGGGAGGCCGGCGATGAGGTCCGAGATGCGGCGGTAGTCCGGGCGGAAATCGTGGCCCCAGTCGGAAATGCAGTGAGCCTCATCAATCACCAGCAGACCGGTGCGCCGGATCAGCTCCGGCAGTTGGTTTTCGCGGAAGGATGGATTGGTAAGCCGCTCTGGCGAGACCAGCAACACGTCCACCTGGTCCTCGGCCAGCTGCTGGCGCACCGAGTCCCACTCAAGCTGGTTGGCGGAGTTGATGGCCACGGCACGCACACCGGCGCGGGCAGCAGCTGCAACCTGGTCCCGCATCAGCGCAAGCAAAGGCGACACAATCAGCGTGGGACCGGCTCCGCGACGCCGCAAAAGCAGCGAGGCGACGAAATAAACAGCCGACTTTCCCCAGCCGGTGCGCTGCACCACCAAAGCCCGCCGGCCGCCGTCGACCAGTGCCTCGATGGCCTCATACTGGCCGTCATGGAAGTCCGCGGACGGGTTCCCCACGAGCTCGTGGAGCACTGCCAGCGCCTGGCCCCTGGTTCCACTGCCATCATCCACGGCTACAGCAGAGGTTCCAGCGGACTGGTTGTTAGCGGGATCCTGCGGCAAAGTGTTCTGGTTAGTGGCCATTGATTCAGTATCCCAGCCACCGCTGACACCCACACCCCGGGGCGGCACTATGTGGATAAAGCCACATGGATAACGCCACATCAGTGCCACCGTAAGATAGGAGCCGTGACTAGCGACCAGACCAAGACCTTTGATCTTTCGGCCTCCTTCAAGGCCTATGACGTTCGTGGGATCGTGGGCGATTCCATTACCGCGGAAATCGTCGAAGCAGTTGGCGCTGCCTTTGTTGACGTCCTGCAGCTTGAAGGGCAGACCGTCCTGGTAGGCGGCGACATGCGCCCGTCCTCCCCGGAGTTCAGCAAGGCCTTCGCCAACGGTGCGGCCACCCGCGGGGCCAATGTCCAGCTGCTGGGCCTGATCTCCACGGATGAGCTCTACTTCGCCTGCGGCTCGCTCAACGCGGCCGGTGCCACGTTCACGGCCAGCCATAACCCTGCAGCCTATAACGGCATCAAAATGTCCAAGGCCGGCGCCCAGCCCATCTCCTCCGAGTCCGGCCTCAATGAAATCCAGGCCCTCGCCGAGGAATACCTTAACAGCGGTGCCATCCCGGAAGCTGAAACCCGCGGCCTGATCGGCGTCCAGGACGTCCTGAAAGACTACGCCGAATACCTCCGCACGCTGGTTGACCTCTCCGGGTCCCGCCCGCTGAAGATCGTTGTCGACGCCGGCAACGGCATGGCCGGCCTCACCACGCCCGCAGTCCTGGGCGACACCCTGCTGCCCAAGCTGCCGTTCCAGATAATCCCGCTCTACTTTGAGCTGGACGGATCCTTCCCCAACCACCCGGCCAACCCGCTGGAGCCGGAGAACCTCCGCGACCTGCAGGCTGCAGTCATCGAACACGGTGCGGACATCGGACTGGCTTTCGACGGCGACGCCGACCGCTGCTTTGTGATTGACGAGAACGGGAATCCTGTGTCGCCGTCGGCCATTACCGGCATGGTGGCCCGCCGGGAAATCGCCCGCGCCAAGGCACTGGGCGAGGAAACCCCCACCATCATCCACAATCTGCTGACCTCCCGTGCGGTGTCAGAACTGGTGGAGCACGACGGCGGCAGGGCAGTCCGCACGCGGGTGGGCCACTCCTTCATCAAGGCAGTCATGGCCGAGGAAGGTGCCGTGTTCGGCGGCGAGCATTCGGCACACTTCTACTTCCGCGACTTCTGGAATGCGGACACCGGCATGCTTGCGGCGATGCACGTGCTGGCAGCGCTGGGCGAGCAGGACGGCCCGCTGTCCGACCTTGGCCGCGAATACGAGCCCTATGTCTCCTCCGGCGAACTGAACTCGGAAGTTGAGGACAAGGCCGCGGCCATCGAGCGTGTCCGCCAGGATTTCGCCTCCGAAGACCTCACCATCGACACCATGGATGGCAGCACCTTCACGGCTAACGACGGCAGCTACTGGTTCAACCTGCGCCCGTCCAACACCGAGCCGTTCCTTCGGTTGAACGCCGAGGCTGTAGACCTCGACACAATGGAACGCATCCGCGACCGCGTCCTGTCGCTGGTGCGCGGGCAGTAGCCGTGAGCGAGGAACCCCGACCCTGGCGCGAAACGGTGTCCGAAAGTACCGCCCGGGATCTGGAAACCCTGCTGGGCACCGGAATCGGCGCCGCCCAGGAACAACTGGAAGGGCAGGGAGGGTTCCTGCCCTTCGCCCTGGTGATGGATCACGACGGCGAGGTGCGACTGCTTGCCGTGACGCCGGCAGATGCCGCGGCCGCCACAGCGGACGCCGAATTCGACGCCGATGGCATGATCGGGGACCTCACAGCCCTGCTGCAGCAGAAACGGACGGAGTTCCGCGCCGCCGCGATCGTCAGCGATATCACGCTGGTTGAGGAAGATTCCGATGCCATCCATGTGGCTGCCGAGCACCAGGACGGCTCCCTGTTTGCCGCGGTCCTGCCGTACGCTGCCGATCCTGCCACCAGCGCGTGGACCTTTGACGACCTCGCTGCAGACTCCAGCGGCGCCACCATCTGGGTGGACTAGACCGCAGCCCGCTGGGGCTTGGTTAGACCGGAACTAGCCCGGGATGCACAGTCCCGGCAGCCCATTGACGGACCATGGCGGTGAACAGGGGTTCATTCTCCACATTCCAGACGTGGTGCATCCCTGGCGCCAGCCGGAACTCTCCCAGCGGAAGCTTGGCCGCCAAAAGCGCAAGCGAGTTGGCCGCCAGCGCAGGCTCCTTTTCACCGGCAACGGCCAGAACCCGGCTTCCGAACCGCTCCAGCCCCACGGGCATGTGCCCGGCGTATACCTGCTGCAGCATCCGCTCCACGTTCTCCCGCCGCAACGTCAGACCGTGCTGCACGTAGGGTTCGACGGAATCGGCCGGCAGCCCGAAGGCCTTGGCCTGTGCCCGCCAGAACCAGGCTTTGTCCCAGAACGCGAACTGCAGCGCAGCAAGCGCGCGTGAAAGCCTGCCCACCCGGGTAACCACCGCGCCGCTGACCAGCACAGAAGAAGCAACCTCAGGGTGCCGGGCCGCGAGGTGGAGACCAACCACCGCCCCCAACGAGAGCCCCACCACGTGGATGGGCCCTGGGCCGGCGTACCTGACAATGAACGCCGCCAAGGCGTCGGCAGTCTCCTCGAGCGAAACCCATTCCTCGCCGGCCTTGCTGCCGAAGCCGGGGAGATGGGGAGTCAGGACCTGAAAATCGGCAAGCGCCCGGACTTGGGGATCCCACATCCAGTTGGCCACATTGCCGCCATGCAGGAACACAATCGTGGCAGTGCCAGTGGTCCGGCCGTCGGTGCCGCCGCCTTCCGTACGGGGATGGACTTCCGGGTATGAACCTGGATCCTGCCTCATGCCAGCTCCCCTTCCAGCTCCTGCAACCACTCGAGTTCGGCCTGTACATGGCGGACGCCGTTGCGCAGGGTGGCCAGCTGGAAGTAGCGGGGCTCGCCTGCTGCAGCAGGGGCTTGAGCCGCCAACTGCTGCTGCAGTTCTGCCAATAAGCGCACCGCCGCGGCCTTCCGCGCTTCGAGCAACCGCAGCGAGTCCTCCGCCCCGAGCTGGGCGGCAAAAAATACCCGGCCCAGAAAAGCGTTGCGCTCCGTGTCCGGCGGCGGCTCTGATGCCAGCCACTCCTGGAGCGCCGCCCGGCCCGCATCCGTGATGTGGTGCACCTGGCGGGAAGGGTAGCCCTGCTGCGCCACCGTCTCCACTTGGGACAGCCCTTCGCTGACCAGCGCGGTCAGCGTCCGGTAAATCTGCGCCTTGTCCGCATTCCAGAAGTGGCTGATCGTGGCATCAAAATGCTTCTTGAGTTCATAGCCCGTCATAGGCGCCAGACTCAGCAGCCCGAGGATCAGTCGCGAAAGTGTCATAGGTTATAGTGACACCTCACCTAGTAGACTTGTCAACTAGGTGATCGAGGTAGAGCCGACGACGGCGACCCCGCACCTTTCGGGAAAAGGGTGCGGGGCCGCCGTCGTACTTTCTTTTGTCCTTGGTGGATCAGGACAGGCGGGACGTCAGCCCGGCCAGCTCGGCCCGCAGAGCGCCGGGGAGGGACTCGCCGAAATTGGCGAACCATTCCTCGATCGAGGCCAGTTCCGTGGCCCACTCCTCCGGGTCGACCCTGACAGCATCTTCGACCTGCGCCGGGGTCATGTCCAGCCCGGTCAGATCGATCGCATCCCCGGTGGGCACGTACCCGATGGGGGTTTCGACGGCGTCAGCCTTGCCCTCAAGGCGCTCGATGGCCCACTTCAGGACGCGGGAGTTGTCACCGAATCCGGGCCAGGCGAAGCCGCCGTCGGAGTTGCGGCGGAACCAGTTAACCAGGAAGATCTTCGGCAGCCGGTCCGGATTGCCCTTCGCGGACAGGTTCACCCAGTGGTTCAGGTAATCACCGGCGTCGTAGCCGATGAACGGCAGCATGGCCATGGGATCGCGGCGCACCACCCCTACCGCGCCTGCGGCGGCAGCGGTGGTCTCGGAGGACAGTGTCGAGCCCATGAAAATGCCATTGGACCAGCTGCGGGCCTCCGTTACCAAGGGAATGGTGGTCTTGCGGCGGCCGCCGAACAGGATTGCGGACAGCTCCACACCATCAGGGCTGTTGTATTCCTCAGCGAGCATGTCAATCTGGTCGATCGGCGTGCAGAAGCGGGAGTTCGGGTGCGCGGCGGGCTGGTCCGAGTCCGGCGTCCACGAGTTACCCTTCCAGTCAGTAAGGTGAGCGGGAACTTCCTCGGTCATACCCTCCCACCACACACCGCCGTCGTCGGTTAGTGCAACGTTGGTGAAGATGCTGTTGCCCTTGGCGATAGCGCGCATGGCGTTGGGGTTGGTGCCCCAGCCGGTACCCGGAGCTACGCCGAAAAGGCCGGCCTCGGGGTTGATGGCGCGGAGCTCACCCTCCTTGCCGAAGCGCATCCAGGTGATGTCGTCACCCAGGGTCTCCACTTTCCAGCCGTCAATGGTGGGATCGAGCAGCGCGAGGTTGGTCTTGCCGCAGGCGGACGGGAAAGCAGCCGAGATGTAGTAGGTCTTCTGCTCGGGCGAGGTGAGCTTCAGGATGAGCATGTGCTCGGCCAGCCAGCCTTCGTCGCGGGCCATCACGGAAGCGATCCGGAGGGCATAGCACTTCTTGCCGAGCAGGGCGTTTCCGCCGTAGCCGGATCCGAAGGACCAGATGGAACGCTCTTCCGGGAAGTGCACAATCCACTTGTCCGGGTTGCAGGGCCAGGCCACATCGGCCTGACCGGGCTCCAGCGGTGCACCGACGGAGTGGAGTGCGGGGACAAAGAAAGCGTTCGTCTCGGTGATCTTGTTCAGCACATCGGTGCCGATGCGGGCCATGATGCGCATCGAAGCAACAACGTAGGCGGAGTCAGTGATCTCGACGCCGAACTTGGGATCCTCCGCGTCGAGGTGGCCCATCACGAACGGGATGACATACATGGTGCGGCCGCGCATGGAACCGGAGAAGAGGCCCGTGAGCTTCTCCTTCATAACGGCGGGAGCCATCCAGTTATTGGTGAACCCGGCATCCCGCTCGTTTTCGGAGCAGATAAAGGTTTGCTCCTCGACCCGGGCAACGTCGGCAGGATCGGAGAAGGCGGCGAAGGAATTGGGGAAGAGTTCCGGGTTCAGAGGCTTCAGGGTGCCGCCAGCCACGAGCTCCTCGTTGAGCTGTGCAATTTCCTTTTGGGAACCATCTACCCAGTGAATACGGTCCGGCCGCGTGAGAGCGGCAACCTCCTCAACCCAGGCAAGCAGCCCAGGGTGGGTGGTTGGTGCTTCTTCAAGCAGCGGCATTCGCGCCAGATCGCCCATTGCGGTTCCCTTCCTCGGGGTCATCGGTGTGCCTAAATGCTATGGGCCTGCTGGATTCCGGATTTGAGGCCCAGGCTTGGGCCCACCGCGCCCTGGGAGCCAAATCCGCGTAAAATCAGGAAAATTACGACAAAAAGCCGCCAATTTAGTGACCAAGGTCACATAGACCGGTCTAGTCGGGCAGATTACAGGGCTGCGGATTTGGAACATAGCCCCACCTCGCGTAAAGTTATTCGAGGTTCGGCGGGGAGTACACGCTCCACAACGAATCGAAGATGCGCCCATAGCTCAGCTGGATAGAGCGTCTGTCTACGGAACAGAAGGTCAGGGGTTCGAATCCCTTTGGGCGCACAGATCAAAAAGGCCCACACCGGTTGGTGTGGGCTTTTTTATTGCCCAGGCGGAGAATTCGCTGCGGATACCATTCCACCCGACCGGGCGGCTCGCCCTGAGGTCGATCGTAGGTACAACCCCGGGATACCCGGGCTAGGCTGTTGCCCATGACGCCTGAGGCCATTGAACGCGAAGTTGATGTCATTGTTATCGGTGCCGGCGCCGTGGGTGAAAACGCCGCGGAGCGGGTAGTTAAGGGTGGCCTGACCGCCATCCTTGTAGAGGCCGAACTGGTGGGCGGGGAGTGTTCCTACTGGGCCTGCATGCCATCCAAGGCCTTGCTTCGCCCGGGTTCGGCCCTGCACGGTGCACAGACCGTGCCGGGTGCAGAGCAGGCCGTTACCGGAGCCCTGGACGCCGCCGCCGTTTTGAAACGTCGGGATGAGTTCACGTCCAACTGGCAGGACGAAAGCCAGGTCCAATGGGTGGAGGACACCGGTATAGACCTCTTGCGGGGCCATGCCTCGATTAGATCGCCACGGCAGGTTGAAGTGGCTGGACTGGACGGTACGACCCGTCACCTGCGGGCACGCCATGCCGTCGTACTGGCCACAGGATCCCACCCCACCCTGCCGCCTATCGAAGGCCTCGAGGGTCTGGAAGTCTGGGGTACGCGGGAAGCCACGTCAGCGAAGGCGATCCCGCAAAGCCTGGCCGTGCTGGGTGGTGGAGTGTCGGGGACGGAGCTTGCGCAGGCGTACGCGAGGCTTGGCGCCGATGTGACCCTGGTAGCCCGGGGGGCTTTGCTCGGTTCCTACCCGGAAGAGGCATCCAAACTGGTGGCGGCCGGCCTGCAGGCGGACGGCGTGGAACTGCGGCTCCACACCAACACCGAACACGTGGAGCAGAACCACGACGGCAGCTTCACCCTCACACTGGCAGGCGGCGCCAAGGTCACGGCCGAGAAACTGCTGGTCTCTACCGGCCGCCATCCCGCGCTCGAGGGGTTGGGGCTGGAGAACCTCAGATTTTCCTCCGACGGCGGCAGGCACCTGACGCTGGAGACTGACACTTCCGGAGCAGTCCAGGCAGTCGCGGTTGAGGATGGCGAAGGCTCCGGGCAGCCGTGGCTCTACGCCATCGGTGACGCCGCGGGCAAGGTGCTGTTGACCCATCAGGGCAAATATGAAGCCCGCGCAACCGGCGATGCAATTGTGGCCAGGGCCCAGGGAAAACTCACTGGCGAACCGGCCGCTTGGAGCAATCACGCCCAGACAGCCAACCAGCACGCCGTTCCGCAAATCGTGTTCACGGACCCGGAACTTGCGAGTGTGGGGAGGAGCAAGGAACAGGCCAGGGCGGACGATTACAACGTTTCCTCGGTGGAGCTGCCTATCGCCGTCGCGGGTTCCTCCCTCCATGCGGACAACTATGAAGGCTGGGCACAGCTGGTGATTGATGAGGACCGGAAGGTTCTTCTCGGCGCCACCTTCGCCGGCCCGGACGTGGCGGAGCTACTGCATGCGGCCACGATCGCGGTGGTAGGTGAGGTTCCGCTGGATCGGTTGTGGCATGCGGTGCCGTCCTATCCCACTATCAGCGAGGTGTGGCTGCGGCTGTTGGAGAAGTACGGCCTCTGACTGCCGGATCTGACTGTTCGCGGCATGCGTTGCACGGCCGGACTGCTAAAACCTCATCACGGCTATTTGAACTGACCAGTCAGTTCAGTTAGGCTTGGCGCAGACATCCTCTGCGAAAGGCCCTCCTTGCTCTCCGTACACCAGCTCCAGGTGAAAGGCCGGCGGGATCCTTTGCTCCCGCCAACCTCGCTCCAGGCTAAACGCGGTGAACTCCTCCTGGTATCCGGCAAGAGGCAGGACCAACGGACCGCCCTGGCCCTCACCCTGAGCGGACGCATGAAGGCCAGCGGTGGCACGGCCAGCTGGGACGGCAGCGGACGGATCAAGCAGCTGCGGCTTGCCAGCGCCCTGGTGGACTCTCCCGGCGTGAATGAGCCGGAGCAGCACCTGAGCGTCCGTGACCTCGTCACTGAGGACCTTTCCCTGATCCCACGACGATTCCGCGGAGCGCTGCTCAGCAAGCCCTGGCTGAAAGTGAACAGCTTCGAGGACATCGCGGACCTCTGGACCGAGCAGTTGCCGCCGGCCCGGCGGCTGGAACTCCTCACCGCACTGGCATTAGCCAACCCGCACACCGATCTCCTGGTGGTGGACTCCCCGGACCGGCACACTGCCGATGCATCGGACTGGCTGCCGCGGCTCCGGCAGTTGGCTGACGACGGCGGCCGGCCACTCGCCGTCGTTGTTACTGTCACTGCCCTCCCGGAATCGTGGGACGGGGCGTCGGCGGTGATCGGCAACGCGGCCGTGGAACCTGAATCCGAAGTGGAACCGGACCGACCTGAACCCGAGACCGAAACCGAAACCGAGGACGCAGAATGACTGTGCTGCGGCTGGCCCGCTCCGAACTGAAACGGATGACCGGCGGACTGCTGCCCAAGCTGACCATCCTGGCGCTGACCATGGTGCCGCTGCTGTATGGTGCCGTGTACTTGTATGCCAACTGGGATCCATACGGCAATCTGGACCAGATCGACGCCGCCCTGGTGGTTGAGGACTCCGGCGCCACCTCCAGCGACGGCACTGAACTGCGCGCCGGCGACAAGGTTGCCGAGAGCCTCCTGGAAGCCCACCTCTTCAATTGGAAGTCGGTTCCCACCACAGAGGAGGCCGATCAGGGCGTCAGCAGCGGCAAGTATGCCTTCGCTCTGAAGATCCCTGCCGACTTTTCTGCCAACCTGGCCTCCCCGGCCAGTTTCGATTCGGCCAGCCAGGCAATGCTGAACGTCACCACCAATGACGCCAATAATTACCTGCTCAGCACCATCGTGGACAAACTGACCACCGCCGTGCACAATACAGTGGCCAAGGATGTGGGTGAGGAGACGGCCAACCAGCTGCTCACCGGATTCGGCACTATCCACGCCCAGATGGTCAAGGCCGGGGACGGCGCCGGGCAACTTGCCGACGGTGTGGCTACCCTCCGCGACGGAACCGTCACCCTGCACCAGGGCACCACGGAACTCAGCGGCGGCGCGGATGCGCTTTACGCGGGCGAGCAGAAATTGCTCGACGGCGCCACCCAACTCAGTGACGGTGCACACCAGTTAAGCAGTGGATTGGCCTTATTGAAGGACAAGACTGCCTCACTTCCGGAGAGTTCGCGGGCACTGGCAGAGGGCGCGGCCCAGGTCGCTGCCGGAAACGCGCAGCTGAACACCAAGGTGCAGGACGTGGTGGCCCAACTTGAGGCAGCGGACCAAGGACTCCGGGCCCGTCTGGTCGAATCGAACAGCCGGCTGGTGGAATCAAAGGTCATTACCCAGGAGCAGGCGGATGCCATCCTGGCCGACTTTGATGCAGCAGCCGCTGCCAGTCCTGTCACCGGGGCGAAAGCCACAATCCAGGCCGATGCCGCCCAAATCCAGCAGCTCGCAGACGGTTCGGCCGCGGTCAGCGCCGGGGCAGCCCAACTCGCCGCTTCCACTCCCGCCCTGGGAGACGCCATCGTCCAGGCTTCCGGCGGCGCGAATCAGTTAGATACCGGTGCCGCCACCCTTGCCGCCGGGCAGCGGTCGGCGCTGGACGGCGCGGCCCGGCTCAGCGAGGGTACCGTGAAGCT
This sequence comes from Pseudarthrobacter sp. TRD_SC_9, assembly GCF_055361265.1. Taxonomy (NCBI): domain Bacteria; kingdom Bacillati; phylum Actinomycetota; class Actinomycetes; order Micrococcales; family Micrococcaceae; genus Pseudarthrobacter; species Pseudarthrobacter sp. TRD_SC_9. Next base: position 798,500 of record NZ_CM143956.1, on the reverse strand, counting down.
CGACGCCGGTGCAGGCCAACTCGAGGCGGGCGCCGGAACCGCTGCTGAAGGCTCGAGGACGCTCGCGGACGAGATAGCCAAGGGCGCCGGCCAGGTGCCCAACCCTGATGGCGCCCAAAAAGCCAGTGTGTCCAGGGTGATCGCTGACCCGGTTTCGGTCAGCAACGTTTCCCAGGCCAAAGCCAACTCCTACGGCGCCGGGCTGGCCCCGTTTTTCCTGACTCTGGCGCTGTGGATCGGCATCTTTATGCTGGTACAGGCCATGCGTCCCATCACCCAGCGGGCCCTGGCGTCAAACGCCCCAGCCTGGAAAATCGCCGTCGGAGGTTGGCTTCCGTTCCTTACAGTCTCCGTGGTGCAGGCCACCCTCCTCACCCTCGTGGTGGACCTGGCCCTGGGACTCAACCCGGCGCACCCCGTGCTGATGTGGTTGTTCATGCTCGCCGCGGCCATGGCCTTCAGCGCGATCATCCAGGGCGTGGTTGCCTTGCTGGGCTCTCCCGGAAAGCTTGTGGTCCTCATCCTGCTGGTGCTGCAGCTGGTCTCCTCCGGCGGTACCTTCCCCTGGCAGACCACGCCCACGCCCCTTCACCTGGTGCACGACGTCCTGCCCATGGGCTACGTGGTCACCGGTATGCGGCACCTGATCTACGGCGCGGACTTGTCCATGATTGTGCCCACCCTCCTTGGCCTGCTGGGCTACACTCTGCTCGGCGCCATAATGTCCACGGTGGCCGTCAGAAAGCACAGATTCTGGACGCTGAAGGCCCTAAAACCGGAGATCGCCGTATGAGCAACGAACCATCACTGCCCGGGGAGCAACTCCCCGGCCGGAAACTCCGTCCCGAACGAACCAACGCCACGAAGCAGCGACTCTTCGAGGCGTCGATGGAACTGATCGGGCGGCGGGGCGCATCCGGAGTCACGGTGGACGAGATTGCTGCCGCGGCCGGGGTTTCCAAAGGGACGGTGTACTACAACTTCGGCAGCAAATCGGACCTGATAGCCCAGCTGCTCCGACATGGCGTGGACATCCTGAAAGCCCGCTTGCTCGATGGCGACGACGGCGGTACCGGCGCCGAGTCCGAGGCCGGCGAACCGGCCGATCCGCTGCTGGCCATGGAGGCCATGATCGGCCAGGCCATGGACTTTATGGACGAGTATCCCTCCTTCGCCCGGCTCTGGGTCAGTGAGAACTGGCGGACGCCCAGCGAATGGCAGGACACCTTTGCCGTTCTCCGGGGTGAGCTGCTGGAAGTGATCGGGACGGCGGTAGGAAGGGTCGCCGTCGTCTATCCCGTGGACACCACAATTTCCCGCGGCAGCCTGGAAACTGCGATCTTCGGCGCGTGCTTTGTGGTGGGCCTGGACCGGCAGACCTACAATCCGGAGCGCAGCCGTAACCAAAGTGTTGCCGCAATTATGACGATTATGCGCGGCTACGTGCAGAAGCAGCCGTCCACTCAGGAATGATGAGGGCCATGGGCAGCAGTGGAAAAATCGCCACCGCGGCGGCGCTGGCCGCCGTGGGGTTGATGGTCATGACTTTCTTTACCCTGGATGAGCCCGTGTTGTTTGCCTTAGCGGGTGCGGTGGCTGTGGCTTACATCGCGTCGGTCTGGGCCGTTCTCAGGCGGGGCCGGCACCTTGCCATGGTGTTAGGCGCTGTAGGGAGCGGACTGGCCATCGCTTTTTCGATATCGTTCCTGCGCATGTGGGGGCTCGCCTTCAACAAAGACGCCGCTGCGCTGGGCCCGGCCGTGGCCAGCCGGGATTCGGACATCTACTTCTACCTGGCCGTCGTCACTGGGCTCCTGACCCTGGCATTGCTCTTTGTGTCCGCCGTCTGGCCTTCGCGGGCGGCCGTGCCGCCGCGAAGGCCCCAGCGGAGACCGGCACGGAAGCCGGCTGCCCGCAGACCCGCACCCAAAAAGCCCGCCCCCAGGAAGCCCACCCCGAAAAAGCCGGTCCCCAGGAGCGCGGCAGCGAAGAAGCCGGCCACCAGAAAGCCCGCCTCTTCCCTGACTAGGTAGGTTGGCGCGCAGCAACCTCCGCAGCAGTCTGCGGTGGTGACGAAGTTGCGGCCCGATCTATGACGGTGGGAGTCATCTGCCCCGAATGCAGCGCGTGTGGTGCTACTCCGCGGTGTAAGCGGCTGCGACGTCGAGAATCCAGGTCACGCCGAACCTGTCCGTGAGCATGCCAAAGCCCGGGCTCCACGCGGATGCCGCGAGCGGCTCGACGATGGACGCCCCCTCCGAGAGCGCGGCCCAGTAACCTTCGACTTCGTTGAGGGTCTCGCCGCGTACCGAGAGGAAGAACGGCTGGTCGGTGACGGTGGTACCGTTCTCCCGACGGGTGGAGCCAGCCGTGGCCGCGGAGCCGCCTGCCTGGTCGGGGATGTCATAGGACATGACCCGGAATCCCTCAACGGCCTCGACCTGGCCGAAGACGACGTTCTTGGCACCAGGCAACTCCTTGGGCATGCCGAAATCGCCATAGGTCGCGATTGTGACCTCGCCGCCGAAGACGGACTGGTAGAACTCCAACGCCGCACAGGCGTCGCCACGGAAGTTGAGGTGGGTAGTAGTCTTGATGCTCATGTCTGCTCCTTGTAAGAAAAGCGTCCGGATTTCCCTGACAGCACCAACCTCCCAGCCGTATAGGTCAGCCACGGTCCTAGACTGAAACTATTATCGGGAGATGACGACCACCACTTCGCGATTGCTCAGCCTGCTGTCGCTGCTGCAGACCCGCCGCGACTGGCCTGGTTCGTTGCTTGCCGAGCGTCTCCAGATCAGCCATCGCACGGTGCGCCGCGACGTGGACCGTCTCCGCGAGATGGGCTACAGCATCCAGGCGACCATGGGCCCGGACGGCGGCTATCGCCTCGACGCGGGCAGTGAACTTCCTCCCCTCCTCTTCGACGACGACCAGGTCATTGCACTCGCAATCGCACTGCAGGCCGCAGCCGTTACCGGAGCCGGCATAGAAGAAGCCGCATTGCGGGCCATGGCAACCGTGCGGCAAGTGATGCCGTCACGGCTGCGTCACCGACTCCAGGCATTGGAGTTCACCACCGTCCCAAGCCGTCCGGGAGATGTGCTGCCCGGCGCGGTACCGCCCGATGTACTTTTAGCCATCTCGACCGCAGCGCGTGCCCAGGAGGTGCTGCGGTTCGACTACGCCAGCCGCCGCCCTGACACCACCTCCGAACAGCTTTCCCCTCGAAGAGTCGAGCCGCACCATCTCGTGAGCTCGCAGGGCCGCTGGTATCTCGTAGCCTGGACCTCGACCAGGATGATTGGCGCCTCTTCCGCGCTGACCGTATTACCCCCCGCACACCGACCGGGCCCCGTTTCGCGTGGCGGGGCATACCCGGTGGCGACCTCGCCGGGTATATGTCGGCCCGCTTCAAAGGCTCCGAGCACATCAACCAGTGGCCATGCACCGGAAAAGTTATTCTCCACCGACCTGCCAGCTACGTGCTCCCTTTCGCCGGCGACGGCATCGTCGAGGACCTCGGCGCCGACAGGTGCAGCCTCGAAGTCGGCTCCTGGTCATGGGTCGCCCTCGCCGCAGCCCTCAACCGCTTCGATACGGACATCGAAGTCCTCCGCCCGCCACAACTCAAAGACGCGTTCGCACAGCTCGCGGCCCGCAACTCAGCAACCGCAACTAGGTAGAACGAACAACCTCCGCCACCGGCAGGCCGCCCGCGGAGTCCCTGCCGGGCCCGTGACGTGAGCCGAACACGGCGGTGGCTACCCCGCCCAGCAGCAGGGCCCCGCCCACCAGGTCCGCCGCCGTCGGGATTTCCCCCAGCACCATCCATGCCGCCGTTATGCCCACCACCGGTACCAGCAAGGTAAACGGCACCACGGCCGACGACGGGTAACGGCTCAGCAGCCCGTTCCAGATGCCGTATCCCACCAGTGACGCGAAAACTGCCGTGTACAGCGCACTGGCGATGGTTGCCGGCTGCAGGTCCATCAGGTTTCCGGCCACAACGGAGGGTCCATCCACCAACAGCGACAAGCCCAGTAGCGGAATAGGAACTACGGCACCGGACCACACCACCAGGCCCAGACCGGACGCGGCTTTGGCCTTCCGCGCCACAATGTTTCCCGCCGCCCAAGACAGCGCCGCCGCGAGGGTGACCAGCAGCGGCAGGACCGGCGCCACCAGGCTGCGCCCAACGGCAACCGCCAGCAGGCCTGCGATGCCCAGAACGATTCCGGCCAGCTGGAGCTTGGCAGGCCGCTCCCCCAGGAGTCCTGCGGCCAGCAGGACGGTAAACAGGACCTGTGCCTGCAGCACCAGCGACGCCAGTCCGGCAGGCATTCCCCACGCCATCGCCAGGTACAGCAGTCCAAACTGTCCGGCACTCATCAACAGTCCGACGCCGGCAATCGCCTTCCACCCCACGTCCGGTTTGGGAATGAAAAAGATGCAGGGAAAGACCACCAGGACAAACCTTAGGGCCACGAAAAGCAGCGGTGGGACCTCCCTGCCGTTGGTGTGCAGGCCGAGGTCGATCACCACAAAGTTAATGCCCCAAAGGACGGAGACCAAGACGGCGAGGGCTGCGTGGCGAAGGCTCATAGGGCTCACTCTGGCAGAAATGCGAATGAAGAACCAGCACCGAATCCAACCGAAAACAATGTAGATTTGCTTCATGATCGACATCGCCTCACTCAAAGCTCTGACAGCAGTTGAGAGCCAGGGATCAGTTGTGGCTGCGTCGGACATCATGGGACTCAGCCCCTCAGCGGTGTCGCAGCAGATCAAGAAACTGGAACGCGAGACCGGCATTACCGTCTTGGAACGCAACGGGCGCGGCGTCCTGCTGACCGATCGTGGGCTGGCGCTGGCGGCCTATGGCCGGCGGATTTTGGCCGAACTGGAGGAACTCCAGTCAACCCTCTTAGCCGATCCGGCCCGGCCGGCGGGCATTCTGAAACTAGTGGCTTTCTCCACGGCCTGCCGGGGACTGGTGGGGCCGGTGCTGCGCAGGCTGGCTGGAAAAGCGTCAGGGCTGGATGTCAGTGTCCTTGCCGAGGACCCGAGGGAAGCCGTGGCCAGGGTGGCGAACGGAGAGGCGGACCTGGGCATTGTGCACAATTGGAATTCGGTGCCTCTGGTGATTCCTGAACACATGACCCTCGAATGGCTATGCGAGGACGTGGCCGATCTCCTGGTGCACCGAAATCATCGGCTGGCCGGCAGGGCCTCGGTGGAACCGGCGGACCTGGTGGATGAGCAGTGGGTCAGCACACCTGCGGGCGCTATCTGCAACGAGGCACTCCTGCGGATCTTCGCCGACGTGGGGCGCGTCCCCGCGATCAAGGTCTACGATCCGGATTTCGCCACCCACGTTGCCCTGGTGGAGCAAGCTGTAGTGGTGGCCCTGGTTCCCCGGCTTGGCCGTCCGGCGTTGCCCGCCGACGTTCTGGCAGTACCTGTGGTGAATCCGGCGCAGGTCCGCCAGGTTGGGCTGGTCCATCGACGCACCATGACTGCCAGCCCGGCTATCCGCCATGTGGCGGCTCTCCTGCGCGAGGTCGCTGTAGGCAGCCAGCCGCCCCTCATCCTTGAGGGTTAATTGGTTCCGGCCTGCTGCCCGGCAAATGCGAGCCGCGAGGAACTGGCCGTCCGGTCGATGATGTGGCCTGTGCCGGCCACCTCCCGGACGGAGGCAATCCCGGCAACTGCCGCGGCGATGTCCGGAAACGGACCTGTTGTGGCGAGGACTTCGCCGTCTCCTCCAACCAGCACCACCCGCAGGGCGCCCCGGTTGTCTGCAAGGAGTTCGAAGTTCCCGCTCATGCGGCCAACTCCCTGAGCCGGCTGGCCGCGAAGGCCTTCTCGACCGGGCACATCGGCCAAACAGGAGGCAGGATAACCTTCACGGGACCAAGTTGCTCCAGAACGGTGTCCAGCTCATAGCCTGCGCCGGATGCCTTGGACGAGAGGGTCTGCGCCGGGAGGTGCAAAGTTTCCAGGCAATCTTCTTCGATATGCCGTGCGTGCCGAAGATCCAAACCCAGGATCATCTGTTGGTTCAGCGAGCGTCCTTTGGAAAGGACTTTCACCAGGGCGCTCATGGCTGGAACCGTGAGGCAGCCATGCAATTCGATGGTTGCGGAACGCATGTTGATACCTACGCGTACGAGGGGGCGCAGCTTATGGTCCATAGGTACATCCCTGAGGGCGAAAATTTCCACGGGCCGCTGCATGACCCTTCCTCAGGATATCCCGGTGTGTCCGGAGTCACAAAGCCCTGATCACCGCGTTAAGCCTTCGGCTTAGTCGCCTTCGCATTCGAGGCAGAACGCCATTCCGTCTTTCTCACGGGCAAGCTGGGATTGGTGATGGACCAGGAAGCAGGATGAGCAGACAAATTCGTCCTTCTTCGGTGGCACTACTTCCACCGTCAACTCCAGGGTGGACAGGTCCGCCCCGGGAAGCTCGATGCCTTCGGCGGTATCGGGTTCGTCCACGTCAACACCGGCCGTGCGGACTGCGCTTTGGGCCGTGCGCAGCTCCTCCAGCGATTCCGGAGCCGGATCCGATTCAGACTTGCGCGGTTCGTCGTAATCCGTCGCCATTGCCAGTCACTCTCCTCCCTTGGATGCCTCCCCCAAGGTCTATAGTAAGCATGCTTATCTTACAGGTGGTCAAGGGAAAAAGTAGATGCCCGTGGACACTCTTTGTACCCCAGGGGCGACCAGCCGGTCCGGCCGCCGGAAAAGGACTACCTGGCCCTCGGCACCGCGAAGCTGACCAGCCGGGCATCCTGGCCATCCAGCTCGGCCCAAGGCTTCTCAGTTTCCATCACCGTCAGTGCGCTGGTGGGATATTTGGTGGCCGCGTCCATGTAGGCCTCCTGATCCGAATCGCGCGACGCCAGATGCACGGCAAGATCCTGCACGCCGGGCAGGTGCGCAATGACCATCAGCGTGGTCACGGTATCCGGAACATGGTTGATCACCGTCAGCATGCGCGTCGCTGGCGCGGCATAGAGACCGCTCTCCAGCTTGGGCGTTGGTGCTTTGTCGCCCAGTTCCGAGCACACCCAGGTACAGGTCTGCCGGGTGCGCAGCGCGCTGGAGCAAAGAATGAAGTCGGGAACTACGCCCTGCTCCACCAGCCAACGGCCCGCCAGCGGTGCCTCCAAGTGGCCGCGTTCCTCCAAGGGACGGTCGTGGTCACCCACACCGCCAGGCCAGTCAGCCTTGGAATGGCGCATGATAATCAGCCGCCGAATGTGATGCTCACTCATCCCCCCACCCTATCCGTCGCTGTCCGCACGGTAACCGGGGGTTTAAAGCGAAAGCGCCCATCCCACTCCGGGACAGGCGCTTTCGGTGCAGCTAAAGCTAGATGGAGTATTCCGGTGCTGCCCAAACGACGACCTCGGGGTGCTCGTAGAACCTGTAGCCCTGGCCACGGACGGTACGGACCGTGTTGGCGAGGCGGCCCAGCTTGGAGCGGAGGCGGCGGATGTGGACGTCGATGGTGCGCTCGTTGGGGACCTCATCGGCGTTGCGCCACAGGCCCTCAAGGAGTTCATCGCGGCCCACCGTCCGGGTGCCGTTCTCGACAAGGTAATTGAGCAGTTCGAATTCCTTGAACGTCAGGTTCAGCGATTCGCCGTCAAGGTGCACTTCGCGGCGGGCAAGATCAATCAGAACACCGGAAGGACGCGGCTCCTGCGCCTGCTGCAACCGGGTATTGTCGGTGCGCTGCCGGGCATTCACTGTGGGGTCGCCGAAGGTGGAACGTACGACGTCGAGCGCCGAGCCGGGTGCGTTGGCGGGAGCGATTGCCACGGCGGCATAGCTCTCGGCACCTGTAACGAGTGACTGGGCATAAGCCCGGATTTCCTGCGCCAGCTTGGCAATTGAGGTACCTGCGGCCGCCGCAGTCTCCTCGTCGATGCCCATGTAGAGGACGAATCCACGGGCAACCGTGTCGTTGGCGACCGGGCGGACACCGCTGCCGGGACCGGCAATGACCGGGGTGGGGGCGGTCACCGGTGCCGGGTCCGCGGCGGGCACGGCCCGAAGCTGACCATAGGAGTTGGGGTTGTAACCCTGCGGCGCGTAGCTGGAAGCGGAGGGAAAACTGCTGCCCGATCCGGGGACATAGCCCTGCCGGAGGCCGGCTGGCTGGGCCGGCTTGTTGGCGTTGCGGACTGAGATGTGGACGTATCCGGATGCAACTGACATGGAATGCTTACCTCAATGTGAATGGCCGTCATCGCGGCACGAATGCTGAGTTCCCCGGAAGTGTTGGAACACATTCTGGGGAAGTTGCCCGGCACTGGGCTTGTTGGGGACGAATGCCTAAAAACTCTCTGGGGTTTGACAGTTAGGCGTGCATTCGACAACAGCGCATGTCGGCAGCAGCGGGTGTGCTGGGCCAATAATCTGCAGTTGCAGGTGCTGTTGAGTTCTTGTTCACAAATGAAGTGTGCAACGTAACAATAAGAACTTGCAAGTAACAATGGACGCTTTAGTCCGGATAGTGAGACGAATCGGTAGTTTGTGGCGCACATCACGATTCGCTAGAAGACCTCGACTGATAGCACTTTTGCGCTTGACAGAGCCTTAAACCGTAACCAGCCGAATTTTTGAATGAGAAGATCGCCCCAAAGCGGTTTTTCTTCAGTTCTCAATTGAGTGGACTAACCAGCAATGAAAAGTTCCCACAAAGTCCAGCTTTCGACGAGGGGGCTGTTGGGCTGGCATTCATAGCTTACCGAGGGCTCCGTCTTGACCCCCGGCACAATGACGGCGATGGCATCGCACCCCTGCCCCTGCTACCGGGTTTCACCGGCCTTCGTGAGATCAGTCCATTTACTCCTGCGAGGCGCTAACCAGGACTGAATCTTCCGCTTTTTCGGCCTTGGGGTTGTCGGCGAGTTTTAACCAAACGACTCCGCCGATGATCACGGCAAGCCAAAAGGCACGGGTCGGGGTGAGTGTTTCGTTGAAGAAGATCGGGCCGAGGACGGCGGCGCCGACCGAGCCAATGCCGGCCCATACGGCGTAGCCGATCCCCACGTCGATCTTCTTGAGGGCAAGGCTGAGGCAAAACAGGGTCGCAAGGAAGAACGCGAGGGCGGAGATTGACCAGCCCGGGACGCTGAACCCTTGGCTGCCGCCGACGCTTAGTGCGTAGCCGACTTCGAATACGCCGGCCACGAGCAAGACGAGCCAGGCCCCGGTGTTCCTGCTGTCGATGACGGGTGTTGCCCTCATTGTTCTGTCCGTTCTAGAAGAGTGGAAGGAAAAGTGGATGTTCCGATGCGGGGTGCGGGCACCGTGTGTGGAGTCTCACGTGGCTCCACTGAGCTGGAGTCCGACGACACCGATGATGACGATTCCGATGCCGGCTCCCTGGCGCCAGTTCAAGCGCTGACCGAAGAGCAAACCGCCGAGAATGGTGATGCCGACCCCGGCGACCGAAACCCAGAGCGCGTAACCGACGCCGACATCGAAGGTCAGGAGCGCCAGGCTGAGGAAATAAGTGGCGACTGCGCCACTGACGAGTGTGGTGATGGTCCACCACAAGCGGGTGAAGCCATGTGCCTTGCTCGCTGCGAGGGCGACGGCAATCTCGAAGATCACGGCGATACCCAGGTAGATCCAACTCATGATGTTCTCCTTTTTGTTGGTGTTGCGAGGTAGGTACGGGCGATCGCATCTGGTCCCGCTTTCGAGGACGCGGATGGCAATTTACTGCATGTACATGCATGTAAGTAGAGATGGCTTTTTCGAATCGTTTTGCTGGTGAAGCCTATGGCGAGGTGAGGGCACCGATATCACGCAGTGCCCCACTGAGCTGGTGTGCATCGAGTTCCGGAAAGTGCACAGTAATGTTGCTGAGAAGCTCACGCACCCGATCCTCGTACACGCCGCGCACCTCTCGGAGCAGCGCTTCCCCAGGCTCGGTTATGACGGCGTAGACTCCACGCGCGTCGTCGGGGCAGGCGTCGCGGTACGTCAGGTTCTTTTTCTCCAGGCGGCTCACCAGGCGTGTGGTAGAACTCTGGTTCAGACCTATCTGCTGGGCGAGCTCGTTGACGCGCAACTCTTTGTCGGAGGCATGGGCGATATGCGCGAGCGCACGGTAGTCCGTCAGGCCGATTCCATGGGTATCCGTGAGCCACTTGCCTAGACTCGCGTCCACTGCGGAGGCGAATACGGCAACCCGAGACCAAGCCGCACTGATGTCCCCGGACCCCGAGGGGTCACTTTCTTCAGATATCTGCATGTGCATACAGATAACTTACCGCAGCCGCACCCGCACGGCAAACACTTGTCCGAAAGCCTCCGTCGCGACTCCCCCGACGGCCCGTTCGCCGCGAGGAGTGGCTCAGCAAGAGGAGGGGCGGGCGGCCCATCATCCAACCGAGCGGAAATCGAGCGGAAACCCGGCGCCCCCTCGTGATCTCCGTTACCAAAACGTGACTAAGGTGGCAAACCCCTGTACCGTGGATGGGGTGTGGCCACCGTTCCGGCTGCATGACCGGGTGAATGCCGAGCTCTGCCGCCACCCGGATTCCTCATGATCAGGCAGAGGCGGGGAACCCACAGTCCCGGGCACGAGTCGCCCTAGGGGTGAAGCCATCGCGTGATTGTTCCGCGTGGCCGGATGACCTCATCCGAATCCGACAGCTAACTCCGCAGGCGTTGAGAGGCTAAATCATCATGACTGATTACCAGGATCACGCGCGCGTGAAAAACGGTACGGAGCAGGCCCATGGCCGGCGCCGCACCGCTGAATCAACCGCCGTTCCCACAAGTTCCATCCGCACTGTCCGCAGCCGAGTTGTTGACTCGGCGCATCCGGTACCCAGCCGCCGCACAGCCGTTCTGGGCGTAGTCCGGCGCGCTGCCGTGGTGACGGCGTCCTGCGCCCTGCTCATCGGCGCTGCCGCTGCCGGTCAGGCTGGCAGTAATCCGATGGCACCGGCGTCCGTTGTCCAGGCTGTCTTGCCGGAGTCGGCGGCGAACTCCACTCCCGCCGAGGCGCTTGCTTCAGCAGCGGCGGAGCAGTCCGCGATGAAAGCGGATCCGGTACCGGCGCCTGCGCCTTCCCCGGAGGCGCCTGTTGAACCGGCTCCGGCCGCTGCACCGGCAGAACCTGCTCCCGCTCCGGCACCCGTAGAGCCAGCGCCCGTGGCGCCCGCTCCCGCTGCTGCGCCCGAACCTGTTGCCGTCAACGACCCCGCTGGTGCCCAGGCCTACGCGCTGAGCCAACTGGGTTCCTACGGCTGGGGCGCCGGCCAGATGCCGTGCCTGACCACGCTCTGGACCAAGGAATCGGACTGGACTACTACCGCCACCAACCCCACCAGCGGCGCTTACGGAATCGTCCAGTCACTGCCGGCCGAAAAAATGGCAAGCGCCGGTGCTGACTACCTCACCAACTACCGCACCCAGATCAACTGGGGCCTGAACTACATCCAGGAGCGCTACCAGTCCCCGTGCGGCGCCTTGAACTTCCACCTTGCCAACAACTGGTACTAAAAGTCCTCACGCTCTTTAGCAAGGCGGGGAAGAACTGGCGGGTTCTACCCCGCGTCCCGGTATGGCATGTACTGGACAGACCACTGATTGCCGTCGGGATCGGCAAAGTACACAAAGTGTCCCCAGTCAAGGATCTCCACGTCGCTGACGTCCACGCCCTTCTCCGTGAGGTGCCGGTGCGCTTCATGGATATCGCTCACCACCAACTGGAGATTGGGGGCGGTGCCCGGAAGTGCGTCGCTGATGCCTTCACCGATCGCGATGGAACAGGCTGAGCCGGGCGGCGTCAGCTGCACGAACCGCAAGGTGTCGCTCACTCGGTGGTCATGGTCCGCGTTGAATCCCACTTTGTTGACATAAAAGTCCTTGGCCGCATCGACGTCGGACACGGGCACAAACGCAAGTTCAAGTTTCCATTCCATTCGGACAGGCTAGCCCTGGGGCCGGACAGACGGAAGGGCCGGTTCAATTTGAAGCCGGCCCTTACGTCTATCCAAAGCGGATCTTAGCCCGCTACGCCGTAGAGCCTGTCGCCGGCGTCGCCCAGACCGGGAACAATGTAGGACTTCTCGTTGAGTTTCTCGTCAATGGACGCAAGCACAATGGTCACGTTGGCGTCGGCCAGCTCTTCTTCCAGCTTGGCCAGGCCTTCCGGCGCTGCCAGCAGGCAGATGCACGTAACGTCCGAGGCGCCGCGGCGGAAGAGGAACTTGATGGCTTCGCGCAGGGTCCCGCCGGTGGCAAGCATGGGGTCCAGCACGAAGATCTGCCGGTCCGTGAGGTCCTCCGGGAGGCGCTCGGCATAGGTGATGATGTCCAGGGTTTCCTCGTCCCGGGCCATGCCCAGGAAGCCGACCTCCGCGGTGGGAACCAGCTTGGTCATGCCCTCGAGCATGCCCAGACCGGCGCGCAGGATGGGAACCACCAGCGGCGTGGGCTTAGTGAACGCGGTGCCGATAGTGGTGGCAACGGGCGTTTCAATGGTGACGTCCTGGGTACGGACATCGCGCGTGGCCTCATAGGCCAGGAGCGTTACCAGTTCCTCGGTCAGCTGCCGGAAGACCGGCGACGGGGTGTTTTTGTCGCGGAGAACGGTGAGTTTGTGGGCGACCAGCGGGTGGTCCACGACGAGTGTGCGCATGAGGTCAAAACTATCATCCGGTCACTGAGGATTTTATTGCCGGCTGGGTCCGCCGGGCCGGCCGGAGTCCTCCGCATTGTGCGTGATCTCTTCCTTCACCACGTCCCGTACTATAGGCCTGTCGAACGACGGGGCCGGGCCCACGTGCTCGCGGCGGGCGATGGCGTAAAAGAGCCGGTGTGCCAGAATCACTATCCCCAGCCACGCGAGCCCCAACAGCCAGGCGGCCACGACGTCGGTCAGCCAGTGATGGCCCAGGTACACCCTGCTGAGACCCATTGCGATGATAAACAGCGAGCCTGCCGTGATGGCGGTGATCCTGGCCCAGAGGATATCGAACTGGAGGCACATCACGTAGACCAGCACGCCGATTACCACCGTGGTGTTGAGGGTGTGCCCGCTGGGAAACGAGGGTGAGGTTTCAAACGGCGGGACGGCGTCGATATGGTCCGGACGGGTCCTGCCTACCAATCCCTTACCCACGGTGGTGGCCGTGGTGGACACGGCGGCGGCGCCAGCCACCAGGATTAACGGACGCCAGTTGCGGCCCAGATACATCAGCCAGACGGTGAGGACGGACGCGAGGATGGGCATACCGATCCCGCCGCCGACGTTGGTAAACGCCGTCATGGCGGCATCAAGTTGGGGGGTCCGCAGGCTCTGCGCGTACTGGAGCGCGGGGATATCCAGGGAGGCCAGCCCTTCCTCATCCACTACGCTCTCGTAGACCTCCGCCCCGGCCAGGGCCAGGACAATCACCAGGAAGCCGCCCACCGCCATGGTGATCCACAGGGCCGCATATGGTTTGTACCAGGTAAGCAGCCGGTCCTTTATCGAGTCCATCATTCCCCTCCGGGTCTCAGGCCAATCGGCAACCGGGTAAATATCGAAACTATCATTGAGCCATGTTCGCGGCAGAAAATTCTTTTCCGGCTGATGCTATGGTCCCGGCCGAGGCGCAGCGCTTTGCCTGGATGGAGCTGGCGTTGGCGGAAGCCCGCCGGGCCCTGGAGACGGACGACGTGCCCATCGGCGCCGTCGTAGTAGGCCCTGACGGCACCATCCTTGGCTCCGGCCGCAATGAACGCGAGGCATCCGGGGATCCGACGGCGCACGCGGAGGTGATTGCCATCCGGCAGGCTGCCGCCCGGTTGCGCGTGTCCGGTCCAAGCGGAGGCGACGGGTGGCGGCTGGCCGACTGCACGTTGGTGGTCACCCTGGAACCCTGTGCCATGTGTGCCGGCGCGACAGTGCTGGCCCGGATTCCGCGCGTAGTGTTCGGCGCCTGGGACGAGAAAGCAGGAGCGGCCGGCTCGGTGTTTGACGTGCTCCGCGAGCGCAGGCTCAACCACTGGGTGGAAGTGTACGCGGGCGTGCGCGAGGACGAATGCGGGGCCCTGCTGCGGGACTTTTTCGCCGGGCATCGGGTCTAACTGCTTCCCCGCCTGCCAACCTGCGCCGGCGCCACGGCGGCAAGGACGGCCTGGGCGGTTTGGTCCCAGCCGGGCAACCGGCCGCGCGATTCCAGCGCTGCCGCCCGCCACGACTCCTGCACCTCCGGTTTGGTCAGCCAGCGGTTGAGGGCAGCCGCCAGCGGTGCCGGGTCCTCTTCCCCGCCTATTGCTTCGTTAAGTCCGACGGCGGCACCCGGGATGGGTGCGCCGTCGGAGGTTCCCAGCGTGAGGGCTTCTTCCGCGCCAGTTCCCGCGCGGACGATCACGGGGATGCCGCGGGCGAGGGACTCGGTGACCGCCATGCCGAAGGTTTCACTGCGGGACACCAGCAGGCTGAGGTTGCTGCGCTGCCATTGGGCGGCCAGGGCGTCCCCGGTGAGCTCGCCAGTCATGCTGATCCTGTCCCCCAGCCCCAGCCGCCGGACCTCGTGCCCTATGGCCGAGGCGTACTCCGGATCCGTCTCCGTCGAGCCCACCAGGGACGCCGTCCACGGTAGGTCTGCGAGCAATCCCAGCGCCCGGACTATGAGGAGCTGCGCCTTGTTGGGCCGCAGCGCGGCAATCACGGTGAGGTGCGGCGGCGTCGACCCTTCCGCAACAGGGCCCGGGTGTGTGCCTGGCACCGCCACCACCGGCTGCAGGCCGTACAGTTCCTGCACCTCCCGGGCGGCCGTCGCACTCGGGCAGGTGACGCCGGCCGCGGCCGCGAGCGCCCGCCGTTCGCGGGGCAGATCCTCGCGCAGCGGCATGTGCAGCAGCACCCAGGGAGCCCGGCGTGCGAGCGCCGCATACTCCAGTTCGTCAGGGCAGGCGGAGGCGATCAGCCCGTCCACGAGGGTGACCGGGACTGCCTCGCCGCTGTCCTCATTCCACGCGCCGAGCAACCCGGCCACCCGGCGTCGTTCCTCCGCGCTGGGGGCCGGCCAGCCGCCGTCGACAGGCACCACCTCAACCCGGGCACCCAGTCTTGCCAGTGCCTCGGCGAGGCTGGCGTTATAGATGTTGCCGCCGGAGGAATGCCGGATATTCCCGGGAATCAGCAGGCACAGGGGCGGAAGGGCGACGATGTCAGGCCCCCGGAAGGTCCATGCTGTAGCTGGCCCAGGCGTCCGGGTTTTCGCGCAGGGTGACGTCGAGGCCCGCCAGTGCGGGGCCGTCCACGGCGTCTTCCAGCCGGGCAGCCACCTTACGGGCGATATATTCTGCCAGCGCTTCCGTGGTGCTCAGTTTGCCGGCAAAGTCCGGGTGTTCGTCCAGGTTCTGGTAGTTCAGGCCTTCCAGCACCTCGTCAATGATGGCCCCGGCTTCGCCGATGTCCAGCACAATCGCGTTTTCGGTCAAAGTACGACGGCGGAAGGTCACCTCTGCCACGAACGTCGCCCCGTGCAGGCCCTGGGCAGGTCCGAAGACGAGGCGCGGGAGACTGTGGGCGATCATAAAGTGGCGGCGGACGGTCAGGCTGAACAAAGGGTTACCTCGCGTTCTCGTGGGCGGTCTGGACTGTTTCGGGGTCTTCGGTGGCCGGATATTCGATGACGTGGCACAGGGCCTGCAGGCTGCCGTCGGCCAGCCCGCGAACCACGCCCGGGAGCTCGGCGAATGGTGACGATCCGGTGAGGAAGGCGTCGAAGACCGGATCTTGCAGTAGGCTGACGGCCAGGTTCAGGCGGTCGCTGGTGGTGCGGCGGTGCCTGCGTGCCCGCGCGACAACGCCTACCTGGCTGGCACGGATGGCGAGCCGGCGCGCGTGGAAGTCCTCACCCAGCGGGATGGTAACGCTGCGGTCCGCGTACCAGGACATTTCGACGACTTCGCCTTCGTCGCCCACCAGCTGGAGGGAGCGGGCCAGCCCGTCGTCGGAACCCGAGCAGTGGATGACGATGTCGCAGTCCGTTTTAGCCTGTTCCGGGGTGGCGAACTCGACATCCAGCTGGTCTGCCAGGTGCTTGCGCCCGGTGTCCAGGTCTACCAGTTGCAGGCGGGCCAACGGGAAGGTGCGCAGTAGCGTGGCCACCATGCCGCCCACCAGACCGGCACCCACGACGGCAATCCTGTCACCTAGCCGCGGACCGGCCTCCCACAGGGCGTTGACCGCAGTTTCCACGGTGCCGGTGAGGACGGCGCGGCGGGACGGGACGGCGTCGGGAATCCTTGTCAGTTGATCTACCGGCACCACGTAACGGTCCTGGTGCGGGTTCAGGCAGAACACGCGCTGCCCCACCCAGTCGGCTGGGCCCTGCTCCACGATGCCAACGGAGAGATAGCCGAACTTCACCGGTCCGGGGAAGTCACCTTCCTGGCGCGGTGCGCTCATCCTGTCCGCCACCCGGTCCGGCACGGCGCCGCGGTGGACCACCAATTCGGTGCCTTTGCTGATGCCTGAATAGAGGGCGCGGACTATGGCTTCATCGTCTTTGGGTGCGGGCAGTTCTTCGGCGCGGAGCTCGCCGTTCTCGGGACTCACGGTCCAGTAAGCGGTGGCCTGGCGGGTTTGGGCTGGAATAATCATCTTGCTTACGAATCTAGCGCCGCCCGCCCGTTTTGGGGAAGCGGGCCGCACTCCGGTACCCTAGTCAGGTTGGTGACGTGTCCGAGCGGCCGAAGGTGCAACACTCGAAATGTTGTTTGGTGTAAAAGCCAACGTGGGTTCAAATCCCACCGTCACCGCCAAGTAGCAAGGCCCTTGGTTTCCTCTGTAATACGGGAACCAGGGGCCATTTGCTTTGCCTTGAGGGGGTTCCAGCGGTAAAGCGTGCCGTAGTAGATTTCTTCATGTCCTGCTGTACTGGATCCTGTGGACATCAAGCCATGTGCAAGGCCAATCCGAGAGGACAATTCCTTGGACTCAGAAGCAAACAACCATCCGGCGAACCCCTTCGAGATAATCTTGCCGGTCCAGGACTGGACGCTTATCGACGCGACCATGGACAACACGATGGTCATCGCAGACCAGAATGGTGATGTGTTCACCGCGGAGCAGAGCCGCATCGTCAGGATGGCAGGCTGGGCAGCAGCCGGCCATCACCCTAAGGCTGAGCAGGGGTGGGGAGGTTGGCCGCCCCCGGACGAAAATTTGAGTATCGAACTGCCGGCCCCCACGTGGCACTTCATAGTCGGCCAGCTGCGACGTTGGGACGAAATGAACTCTCTCATGAATCCTCGCAGGGACGGTGAGCCGGAAGCGGGGAGCCTGGAGCTGGCCCAAATGCTTGAAGTACAGCTCAGCTGAGCCCTGATTGGCCCTGCTCAGTCTCGCGACTTTGTTGCAGTCCCTCGGGCGGGCGCAGTCGCTCCGGCGGGTGCAGGTCAATGATCGGAAGGTGCCCGTCAGTGCGGATGGCGTCTCCGCCACCGTTGCGGTGGTGGTAGCCGCTGGAGTAGTTACGAATGGTGTGCACCCCTTCAACAGCGTTGGCCGAGCGGAGCGTCTCGATAATGAAGTCGCGTTCCTCATCAGTGCGGTCGGCGATCTTATGGGTGATCTGGAAGGTGAAGAGGGACAGTCCTACGCTTCGGTCGTAGGTACCCGCCCCCACCCAGTCCACGGCCAGACCCCCGGGCAGCATCCACCCGGTCGGGCACTTCCAAAACCGTACGTGGTGCCGTTTGCGGGGGTTCCCGTCAATCTCGCGCTGGAAGGCGAGGTCTTGTTTGTTTCCGAAAACATAGAGAGAGCTCACCGGTGCTTGCGGGTAGCTGCGTCCCATCACTGTGGAGGTCAAGGTTCGCCAGGCCGTGGCCGGGGTGATGGGATCGGCTTCCACCCACCCGGCGGTCCGCATGGCTTGCCGCAGCTCCCTCTCGGGTCCCACAACCGCCAGGTTCACGGGGTCGCCGAGCACGCCGTCACCGGTCCTGGTCCGTCCTATGAAATAGTCCGGGATGTACAGGCTGCTGAGGATCTTGTGGACGCGCGGCAGCAGGGCGTATGCCAGGATCAACCACACCGGCAGGAACACCCACGCCTGCTCCGGGCCACGCGCAAGCCGGGCAAGCAGGAAATAGTAAACAGCCCAACCCACTGCCGCGGTCACCACCAGGTACAGCAGCCGCTGCAGGACTGCCAGGACAGTGGCCCATCTGCTTTGCCTGCGTTCAACCGGGTTGCTGGAACGTGAGTGGTCCGGCTCATGCGGAGCGGCCGGCTTCTCCCCGTCAGTCATCACAAGTCACGGAAAACCTTCTTGTTTACCGGTAGCTCAGTCGCCTCCACCGCCGCCGCCTCCATCACTGCCGCCGGCGGCACCAGCGCCAGCATCGGGGCCATCGTTGTTACCCATGAGAGCTGCTCCCCCTGCAACAGCAGCAGACCCGCCGCCGTCGTGTCCTTGGGTTGAGCTCTTTCTATGCTCAGACTTCCTGGCGCTCCTTACCACCCCGAGGATAATAAGCACCGCTACTACAAGGATGAGCCCGAAGATCAGTGCACCAGTTGGTTCCATGGTCAGATTCCCGTCGTTTAGATCTCGCTTCAGTCTTGGAATCTACACCGACACCTACGACACCCACGAGAGGAAAGCAGTCCTACCGCTTCGAATTGTTGACCCGAACCCGCTACTTGAGTTGCTCGTGCGGCATTGGAATGTGCACTGCGGGGTCGCACTCGAACATGGGCGGGTTCTGATCCAGAGGATCCAGCAGACACCGACTCTCCTGGCCGTCGAATACTACCCGGACGTATCCGGGTTCTCTCGGTCTCCTCGGGGTGTGCACGAAGCGAATAACTTCGCCACCCCTGGACTCCACCTTGGCCGTGATCTCTGCTTCACTCTGGGCTCTTCCACCAGGTAGATGTAGGACAGATTTGCCCCTACCGTCAGTAGGACGATAGCCATGAACACGTTGCGCACCGGGTCCATGACTTGCCGGCGTCGCTTCCTGCGCTCTATCCGGAGCTTCCTGGCACGGATCCCGGACCCGCTGCTTGAGCTAGTCATGCGGCACTGGGATGTACGCTGCGGGGTCGCACTTCGAACACGGCAGGATCCTGCTCCAAAAGGTGCAATGCACAGCGGGTCTGCTCGCCTCAAACACGACATCCCTCCCGCTCCCGTTACCTGCGCTGGTCATAGGGGCCATCTTTGCCGGCCACGCCCAGCCCAATAGCAAAAAACACCCTGTGCACTCCTTTCCGGAGCGCACAGGGTGTTCAGACCAGCAGGCCTACTGTCCAGCGGCAGCCAGGGTCTGGCAGGCCGCGATGTCGTTCCCGACTACGGTCTCCATTGCCGCGACTTCCTCGGGCAAAGCACCGGTCTCGTGGCCATGGGCCAGCATGAACTCATAGAAATCTGAGTAAGCGGCCTGGTTTGGGCCGGGAGCAGAGGCGAGTGCCTTGAATACCGCCGACGACGCAGCATCCCTGTCTTCCTCATTGGCGGCGGCTATGTTCGTTATGCCCTCCGTCAGCACTGCACAGAATTCCGGTGATACCGTTCCGGCGCCCTGAGCGGAATCAGTGGGCAGCTCACCGGTGGTCACGGGGGTTTTCTGCTGTGCGATGGCTTCCTGCTGCTCTGCGACATCGACTGCTGCCTGGCCAGCGGAGATACCGACCATGATCATTACGACGATCATCACGGCACCCGCCACAATTCCGACATAACCCAGAATCACGCCGGCCAGCGCGAGGCCACGGCCTTTTTCGCCTGTCCTTTTAATCTGGGACAAGGCGATGTGCCCGGTGATGATCGCAGCCAGGGAGACGACGAAAGCGCTCACTAGCGAGATGATCGCCAAAACGTTGTACTTCGGCTCGGGCTGCAGCTGCGGCGCGCCCTGGTAACCGTTCCCGTGGGGGTAGCTTTCCGTGGGGACAGCGGGCGCGTCAAAGGGCGGGATGTTGTTGCTCATGGAGTTCAGGTCTCAATTTCATTTTCTGGGTGAACGACTAGCAGGTAGAGCTTCTTCACCTTTAGCCTAACGTATGGAGTAACTCGGCCAAGAGCCAGAAGCTCGGGGACAACTGGCATATCTCGCTGGTAGTGCCACCAATTCAGCAGGAAACCAACGGGATCATATTCAGTGAGTTCAGCCGCGGACCTGCATGTCCACCCAGACGAGACGGTGGTCGCTGCTGGGAAATGGATAAACACCGGTCAGCCGCGAAAGAGGGTCAGCCTGGGTAGGCCAAAACACCCCGGCGTCGAGCACTTTGGACCCGCGTGAGGGCA
This sequence comes from Pseudarthrobacter sp. TRD_SC_9, assembly GCF_055361265.1. Taxonomy (NCBI): domain Bacteria; kingdom Bacillati; phylum Actinomycetota; class Actinomycetes; order Micrococcales; family Micrococcaceae; genus Pseudarthrobacter; species Pseudarthrobacter sp. TRD_SC_9. Next base: position 778,189 of record NZ_CM143956.1, on the reverse strand, counting down.
GCACGTAATCCGCCCTCAGATTCCCGGGTGCGGTGTCCGCGAAGTCAGCGGTGTCATAGCGAGGGTCACCGTCATGCGTGGCATTCGCGCCGCCCTGCAGTGCTGCTGCTTCCGGCGCACCTTCGGAGGCCGGCAGCGGGTCCACAACACGCTTGCTGTCAAGGAGCTGGTTGATCGCGGCGTCAACAGAGTCACCATCAAACGGGTCGGCATTCTGGTCGCCCACGATGACGAACGGTTCGCTCGGCTTCAGCCCACGCCCGGTACCTTCGTCGTCAACAATGTACGCCGACTTGCCCGGGGTAACGTAGTCAGCCCAGAACCGGATCTCATCATGGTTGCGGCGGCCGTTCCGGTCCTCGGGGCCGTCGAAAGTTGGCGGCGTTGGGTGGGAGGCGAGCACGTGCACCGTTTCGCGACCGACCTTCACCGGAACATCCCAGTGCGACTTGCTCGACAGGCGCACCACATCAAGCTCCTCCGGGGAAAACCAGTCCGCCGGTTCGGGCGTCGCCAGGTCGTCAGGCAAAAGCGCACCTGGCATGTCTTTCCACAGGAAGTTCTGGAACGTCCGCACTTCCTCCGTCACGATCGGATACTTCGACAGGATCGCCATGCCGTATTGGCCCTCAAACGCACCGAAACCGAAGGCGTCGTCGCCCCCCGCTATGCGCCCGTCATTGTTCAGGTCGAATCCGCTGGGAATTCCGGTGTTCGACGGCGCTACGTAGGCGTAGGGGTAATCGACAGGGTCTGCCCCGCCTTGACTGACGGCGAGGTAGTTGTCGCGGAACAAATCGGCCGCACGCATTCCCGGCACGTAGTCGAACTCGTTCAGCAAGATGATGTCCGGGTCCGCCCGCTGAATGACCTCGGCAACGGTACGCGCCTGCTGGTCATCCGGGGTGCTGAGATCCGCCTCAAGCTCGCCGGCGCTTGCCCGGTTGAGCGACAGATTGTAGGTGGCAACCCGCAGGTCGACCGCGTGATTCTTCTTGGGCTCTGCGGCTGCCGGGACTCCGCCGAAACCGACGGTAAGGCCGCCAAGAATGACAGCGGTGACGGCGGCGGTGAGTGGGCGGTTCGTGGACATGGAAACTCCTTGGCGGCGGAAATGGCGGGACGAAGGACGGAACTCTATGGAGATGCCCGGCGCGTGCTGCGCCGGGCATCTTTACTGCGCTGGTTCAGTTCACGGAAACGTCATTTTCCGCGTGCTGACGGCGTCGGAACAGCAGGAATGCGGCACCCAGCAGCGCGAGGACAACACCCGCCCCGGCGATCAGCAGGACGTTGGTTCCGGTCTGCGCCAGGTTTCCGCCGGGACTGAAGTAACCACCGCCGTCGCTTCCAGCGCTGGAACCATCACCTGAACCACCGCCAGCGATCGGATCCACGGACGGCTCGGTCGTCGGCCCGTCGGTCGGGTCGTCGGTCGGCGTAGGTGCCGGGCCGGGCTCGACGGCGATTGCCGCTCGGCCCAGTGGAGCCGGCTCGACAATGCCGAACTCCTCGAAGTATCCGACGGCCGCGATGAGATCGATCTGGCCGCTGTCTGCCCGGTTCGTGCCTGCAGCGAGGGTCGTGAAGTTGTCGCCACCGGCGGCCAGGAACGAGTTGGTCGTCACCCGGAACACTTGACCATCGGTGACGGGCTCACCCTGGAAGTACATGGCGACGATGTGCTCACCGCGCGGCGCATCAGGAAGGTACGTGTAGGTGAATCCTACCGAGACGCCGAGGTGCAGCTTGGACCGTGACGAGCCTTCCGGCTGCCACTGCTCTTCGAGCACCTGCTTCAGTTGGACTCCCGTGAGGTCCATGGTGAAGAGCGTGTTGCCGAACGGCTGCACGCTTGCCACCTCCTTGTACGTGACGGTGCCGTCCTCGCCATACAGCAGATCAGCACGAAGGCCCCCGGGGTTCATCAGCGCGATCTGCGCGGACTCACCGCCGAAGCTGTCATTCGACGTCGCCCACAGCTGCATGTCCGCAACGAGGTTTCCGAGGGAAGACTCGACGCCGCGATCGGAACCATTCGTCCCGCCGCGGAGAATGTCAGCGGTGATGGAGCCTACCGGTTTAGCGCCTTCTTCCGCAGCGGCCGCACTGGCTGCAGCAACAATGCCTGCAACTTCCGGGTCCGCCTCGTACAGCGGAAGGTTCTCCTTACCGACCTCCTCGGTCAGCGGCAGCAGCGCCGACGAAATCGACACAATCGTGTTGTCGGCACGGTCCACCTCAATCTGCAACTGGTCCAGCGTGGTGCCGTACTGGCCCGCCTGCAAAACGGGCCGCTCCCGCCCGTCCTCCCAGCCGGCTACCGGGAACGAACAGTTGTACTGCTGGTGGGTGTGGCCGGAAAGGATCGCGTCGATCCCGACACCAGCGCCACGCACCAGCTGTCCATACGCCGTCGCCTCCGTGGCAATGACGGCACAGTCGTCGGTTTCAGAGCCATCATGGGCGAGCAATACCAGGACGTCGGCCTCCCCGTTGGCGGCGTCGCCGTCCTTGAGCTGCGCCGCCACTCGGTTGGCTGCTTCGAGCTGGCTGCCGAACTTGAGCCCCTCGATTCCGGCAGGTGAGACTGCCGACGGCGTTGACTCGGTCACGGTGCCAATGAAGCCGACGCGAACACCATCGACCTCTTCTATGTAGTACTCATCCAGCGCGGGCTCACCTGTTCCGGCGTCGTACACGTTTGCCCCAAGGCCAAACTGCGTGCCGCCGTAACCCGGCAGTACGCGTCCGGTCAGGTCGGCGAAACCGCGGTCGAACTCGTGGTTGCCCACGGCGGAGGTATCCAGCCCGGCCTCGCGGAGAGCGTCGATGGTCGGGGTGTCCTCCTGGGAGAAGGACGTGAACGTGGAAGCGCCGATGTTGTCACCGGCCGAAACGAAAAGCGTGTTCGGGTTGGCGGCCCGCAACTCGTTCACGGCACCGGCCAAAACGGCTGCGCCCGCTTCCTCGCCGTTGGCCTCGATGTGCCCGTGGAAGTCGTTGATACCGAGTACCTGGATGGTCGTTAGATCAGAAACGGTGCCGATGCTGAAGAGTGTCGTGGTGCCGGACACCTCATTGCCTACGGCGAGCATCGGCTCCCCCGTTGGCGAGCCGTCTGCGGGGATGAAAGCCAGCCCCTCGGGGCCAAGATCCCCCGCCTGTGCCAGGTCCCCGCCATCTTCCACGGACTGGGAGAAGTCCCGGTTGTTCACATAGGTGACGAAGGTGCTGGTGGCGGGATCGGTGATGTCGTAGACGGCGATGCCACCGACACGCTCGAAGCCCATAAACGCGTAGGTGCGCCCGCCTACCTCACCGATCGCGAGGTTCTCGGGCTCCGGGCCCTTGTCGTCGCTGCGGCCCTCGAGGTTTGACTCTGAATGGTTGGAATTGAAGAAGGCAGGGTTGGCGGCGGCGGTGATGCGTTCAAAATCCTCCCCGGAGTCAAAGACCTGCTCACCAGTGGTGGTCCAGATGGAGAAGGAGCGGCTTCCGAACGCGTAAAGCTCTTCGTAACAGCCTGCACCGGTAAGTCCGCTGGCCGTGCTGATGTTCAGGCGGCCGAGGTCGGCGTCGCCGGTTAGACCGATGAGCGGGCTCGTCTCACAAAGCGGCGCCAGGCCGTCCTCGCCGAGATCCTTGATACGTGCGGGCTCGGCGTAACTGCCCCATTCGCGGGCGTCTCCCTCATTGGCGGTTACCAGGTACGTCTGGCCGCCGGCAGTGTAGGCGTTGATCCCGTCCGGCATGTACAGACCGTTCAAGCCCTCAAAGGTGCGGATATTCACGGCCGGCGCGCCTTGGGGATCGCGGTCCGAGGCGTCGAGCCCGTTGCCGGGAAGCCCGTGATCCTTCGCACCGAGTGGCCAGATGCCGGTAACGGTGGCAGTAGCGAGGTCAACGACGGCTACTGCATTTGCCTCCTGCAGCACGACATAGGCGGTACCGCCGTCGATCGCCACGTACTCTGGCTCCAGGCCCTCCGACACCGGCTTCATCGAACCTGGTATCCCCGCGAAGACACGAACGCCATCGGGCAGTACCTTGCCGCCGCCGGCCTCGAAGGCGCCGAAACCCGCGGTGCGAACCGCTTCCTGGGCGGGCGCGGCGACTATGCCGGGAAGCGAGACGACGCTCATCGAGCCCTCGGGATCGACCGAATAGTCGTCGTTTGGTTCGCCCTCGTTGGCAACGACCGCCACGGTACCGTCCTTGGAGATGCTCACCATGTCCGGCAGCGCGCCGACCTGCACTGAACCGAGGGCGCCGCCGTCGCCTGCTGCGTTGAAGAAGACGAGCGATCCGGGCTCGGTCTTGACGGGTGCTTCAAGCGCAATGACGCCGAGCCCGTCCGGGCGAATCGAAACCGAGTTCGCCACGCCGTCGCCCTCGATGGTGAAAAGCTTGACCGGAGCGGTCGGATCGGCGACATCAAGCACGTCCACCGCGCCCAGCTGGGCGTTCACGACGAACATGCGCTTGCTGCCCGCGTGATAGGCGACTATCTCGGCCGCTGACTCGTCAAACACCCCGCTCTCGTAGGAGCCGAGCGGAGTCAGGGCCAGCGCGGCGCCAGGAGCCGAGTAACTGATGGGAGAGGGTACGACGGCGGCACTCGCCGGGAGTGCCAAGAGGCAGGCGCCCATCACGGCGGCGGCAGCAACGGCTGCAACACCTTTCGTGATCATACGAGGGAACGAACTGGACGGAGGCATGTTTCTCCCGGGTCGAAAGTCGGTGGCGTCCTTGCCTGTATACGGTCCGAAGATGGAGGCAAGATGAACGGATGGCGACAGCCACGTGGCAGCCCTGGGGACCACTTGGCGAAGCGTGGACTGCCTGCGGTTGTTGCGCCTCAACCCAGCACCCCGTGCCGTATACGCCTGCCACCCGTCTTTGATGAAATCGCCATCCCACCCGACGGCGACACCGCCGGCCGGTCCCAGCAATCGTCTCCGCAGTTCATGCCGGGAACCGCGCACAGGTTGTTAACTGCCTGAAGGTTGCACCGAGCGTTCGTCGATGCAACCTTCAGCATGTGCTGCAGCGTGTCATCGAGGATCGAAGCGGTGTCCTTCCGCCTTGGACGGCATCAACGCCAGAATGTAAACAACCAGACCGCCAACAAAGGGAACAAGCCCAAAGAACGCAAACGGACCTGCCAGATTTGCATCATGCAGGCGCCGTCAGAGCAACGACAGCTGAGGCACCAACAGCGCCAACCCCAGAACGACGACAAGAATGAAACCAACCACCATCAGACCGCCAGTAGGCGCGTTCACGATCCCGGGAGGGCCTTCATAGAAAACTTCCTGCCCCGTGGCCGGATCGAAACCCATGGACTGTACGACAGGGTTCTGCTGAGCCCAGACAGTACTGGCCACGATCCCGGCCGTCATCGCGACATACGGCACCACCATCACCAGAAAAACAAAAAGCTGGCTCCACCAGAACTCACTCCGCGAGGCGCGACCCGCGAACTTGGCATACTTCGCAAAGAACCGCTTCACCGACCTACCAAACGACGCGCCATAATGAGGCGCCTCAAAAAAATTTCACTGAATCGAAATGCATACCGTCCCGGACTCATGGCGCCATCAGGCCACCCAAGCAAAACAGCCTTGTGGTTTCTGACTTGATCGACACTGGTCCGCGCTTCCTTTGGACCGCCAACGGCACCATAGCTTTCCAGCTTCTCCGCCTCGGTATAGAACTGTCTCGTCGTTCAGATGCCTAGAAGTAGTGAGCCCCGTGGTTGCCGCCTCCGGAGATAGACACATAAGATTCCAGCGTGGTACGGCCCGCCTTGCGAATCGCCGAACATCTGAATGTAGTCCAGATACGCCTCGGTTCACTGGATAACGGGCGACCCGTTCAAGCGCTGCCGCCGGTGGCGACTTCTATTGCCGCTGCCCGCAGTTCCCTCAGCAACTTTGCGACACGGTCATTCACCTCGACATCCGCTTTTCCGTCAACCATGACCACTACGTCATTTAAGCTGCCCGTGCCGCGATATGCCGAAAGGATGCCTCTGGCGACTTCCTTTTGCCCCCCTGGGAAACTACTGGACGCACGGAGAGCCGACAACATGCCTTCAAAAAATCCCGCCTCTGGCTCATAGGAGAAGCTCCTAAAAACCGTGGCAAGTTCTGCCGTGATCTGCTCCAAAGATGAGGTCATTTCAAACTCCATGAATCGGTGACATTGACGTTCGAGAGTGTCCAAGGCTGCTCAACCAGAATCTGTTCTGTGCCACCCATATACAATCCTCCCTGGTTCGCCACTTCACCCCTGTATATGACGGTACCTGGGGGAACTGTACGGCAAATCCTGTGTCAAGCGGGGCACGCTTTCCCCCTGGCCACACCGGAGGAACCGCTTTATCGATACGCGTTTGCCCGGGCAAACCGTCGCAAATGCTCGAAGCAGTAGCCGGCGGCGAAAAGGGGATACGGTTCTCTGACGGCTGTGGCGGGGCACTGGCCGTGGACAGCTCGGGACTGACTGTAACAGCCCTGCAGATCACGCCCCAGTGCACCGTGCGGGCCAGTGTCGGGAACTTCACCGAGCTTCAATCTCCGAGTTTCGGCATCACGTCGCGGGAAAGCTCCATCGGCTGACGTTCCTCATGCCAGGCGGCTCACCATCACCGGCGTCGTGCAAAAAAGACGGCCACCCCGTCGTCGGGATGGCCGTCAGTTTCCGTTCGTTGTGGGGTTAGTGCTCCGCTTCTGCGGCCGCCTTCTTGGCGTTCTTTTCGGCGTCCTTCTCGGCGCGCAGCACCTCTGTGTCGTGCTGTTCTTCCGCTTTTTCCTGGTGGATAACCTCGGCGAAAAGCTTCTCCATTTCCTTGGCGACGCCTGCGGCTGAGGCCGGGTTCTGGCCGGTCACCAGCCGCTCGTCAACCACCACCTTCTCCTCAAAAACTTCGGCGGAGACGTGGGTGGCGCCCTGTTCCTCAAGTCGGTCTGCCAGGAAGAACGGGATGACCTTGTCCTTCCCTGCGGCAACCTCTTCGTCGTTGGTGAAGGCGGCCACCTTCCGGCCTTCAACGAGGCGGAACCCGTTGTCCAATTCCACGTTCAACAGACCCGCCGGGCCATGGCAGACCGCGCCAACGAGGCCGCCGGCGTTGTACACGCTGGCCACGAGGTTCTGCAGGCCTTCGCTGTCCGGGAAGTCCCACATGGTGCCGTGGCCGCCTACGAGGTAGACGGCGTCATACTGGTCGGGATCAACGACGTCGACCCGGGCAGTGTTGAAGAGGCCGGCGCGGGTAGTCTCGTCCTCCGTGAAGGCCACCTGGATGGGGTCTGATGTGTCCACTTCATCGCGCGGTGGCTGGCCGCCCTTAATGGACGCAAAGTCGACGAAATGCCCGGAATCCTTGAAGACCTTCCAGGGATGTGCAGCCTCGGCCACGTTGTAGCCGGTCTTCTTTCCCGTATTGCCAATCTCGGAAACGCTGGTCAGTACCATGAGGATTTTCTTCATGAAGTGCTCCTTTCGTCCAACTTCCACCCTACTCCCGTCACTACAGGCCCCGCTCCCCCAACCCGGCTACTGGCTGGGTTGGCAACGATGCGGACAGCAGCAATCAGCTGTTTCCGGCCTTGGCGAACTATTGGGAATGGTACAGAATGCGAGCATGGACATCACCGATAACGGACCACAGCCGAACGCCTTCAACATCGAAAGCGCCACGACGGAAAATGCCGCCTACCGCCGCGTGGCCTGGACGGGCAAGCACCTGCAGGTGACGCTCATGTCCATCGAACCCGGCGCTGCGATTGGCCTTGAAGTGCATCACGGGACCGACCAGTTCCTGCGCATCGATGCCGGGAAGGGCCGCGTGAAGATGGGGCCTTCGAAGGACGATCTCCCGTTCCAGAAAGACGTCACGGACGGTTGGAGCATTCAGGTGCCGGCAGGCACCTGGCACGACGTCGAGAACACCGGAGACGAAGCACTCCGCCTCTACACAATCTACGCGCCCACCCATCATGCCCAGGGCATCGTCCAGGAGACACCTGAGGATGCTGACAAGGACGAGGAGAAGGGCCTTGACGAGCCGCCGGAATGGGTCGAGGAAATTGACGACAAGGGCGAAGAGACCGCCTAAAGCGCTGACCTGAGGTTTCGACGGCGGCAACCGGACAGCATGCCCTCTGTTACACACCCGGACTTCCGGGGCCCTCAGGCGTCCGTTGCACATCGGCCGCCAACCGGCGCAGCCGTTTCAGGGCAGCCTGCTGGCTTGGAGCATCGCGTCCCAAGGCCAGGTGTACGAGGCTTAGCGTCACCCTCGTTGCCAATTTCACGGGAAGTGGAATGGGACCGACCCGCGCCGTTTTTAAGCCCAGCAGCTCCCGGTACTTCGGCTCCAGGCTGGTCACGGCGGCTGCGAAGAGCACCCTGTAGCCGGGTTTGAAGGCCGGATGGATGGGCGGATCCTTAATAAAAGCGACGGTTTCCGCAACCCGCTCGTCGGAAACCAGCTCGCCGTCGTCGTACCATCGGTCCAGCTGCCGGCGCATCTCCTCCTCGGTGAGCGGCGGCGAGGGCACTCCCATCAGTAACCCCGCCTGCGCCCATTCGCGCACGTAGGCATCCGGCCCTCCGGGAATGGGACCGCCCCAGAGCTTGTGGGCAGCGAGGAAAGCGTCCGTGAAAGCTATGTGGACCCAGCGGAGGAGCTCGGGATCGTTCGCTGAATAGCTTTGGGAACGGCCCGCGCCATCCACATATGTTCCGCGCACGCGTTCATGCAGCCGGAGGACCCAGTCAGAGGCTTCACGGGCGGCCGCAGTGGAACCGTAGCTGACAGTGAAGACCCACCGGATGGTCCCGGCGAGCCGGCCTAACGGGTCTTCGCGGAAACGGGAGTGGTCGTGCACGCCGGCGAGCGCTCCTGGATGCAACGCCTGCATCAGAAGCGCCCGAATTCCGGCTACGATCGTCGGCATTCCCCCATGCACTGTCCAAACGGCCGAACCAGGCAGGTGATAGCCGGCATCGTCTCCCTCGGCGAGCCTGCTCACCCATTCCGGAACCGCGTCCGGCGTGCCCGTAAAGGTCCGTTTAAGTTCGCCCCGCCACTTCGTGAGGAAGTTGAACATCCCGCATCCTTTCCTGCCAATCCGCGGGTTTGCACAGCGGGGACGACCCAAAGTGGAGCAATTCCGCCGGCAACACGGCGGATGCAGCCCTACATCGGGTCGGTGCCGGACCCCATCCTGGTGCCGGTCCCGCCGCTGCCACCCTGATCCCCTTTATGCCCACGCAGGTTTTCCTGGACCTTTCCGAACAGGTCCTTGATGGTGGACTCGGTGTTGGTCAGCACGTCCGGCTGAAGGTAGATGGTCTGGCTGGTGGAAAGGGTGTAAGCGGACTTCAGGTCGCCCTGGTCCGAGGCCCCCTCCAGCGCGATGGTGGTGGTCCCTCCGCGGCGGGCGATGGCCGCGATCCTTCCAAACACCTGGACTTCGTCATCAGTCTCGAAACTGACGGTCTGGCCTACATGGGTTCGGTTAATTGCACCGACTGACGTTGCCTTTTCATTGCCGGTCCCTGCATAAGTCATGGTGCCCTCCTGAGGCAATGGCGGCGGCTGATGCCAGCAGTCTAGTTCCGTCCGCACTGCCCGGTACAGGACTAAACGGCGTAACTTTTGCGGCACGGAGCGAGTGCCCACCCAGCAGGTTCTCGGACCTCTGCCGTCGGCGTGCCCATAAGTGACGCATTCCGCAAGCGGAGTCCAGGCCAGCGGCCAATCCTTTAAGGGGGCTGCCCCGAATCCCAGTAGAATCTAGAGCAACCGCCGGCCCAGCAACCAGGAGGAACCCGTGCACCACAGCAGTGCCACGGTTCCACCGCACCAGGCCCTGAGCCGCAAGGTCCCCTTCCACGCGTTGCGCGCAGGCATGGTGGCCAGTGCCGTCGTCGGACTGGCTGCTGGTGCGCACGTCATCGGTGGCGGCGCCCTTCCGGCGCTGCCCATCCTGCTGGCGATCGTGACGCTTACGGGACTGGCGTCCACCACCGCCACCCGCTTCAGATTGAACGCCCCCGCCATGCTTGCCGTGCTGGGCACCGGGCAACTGCTCCTCCACGAGGCGCTGACCGCACTGAGCGCCGCCCCCGTTGCCAGCCAGAAACTTCCGGGCAGCCATGCCGGCCACAGCAGCCAGGAGCACGGTGAAGTGTTGGCCGCCATCGCCGTTGGGGGGCAAATCACGGCGGAACAGGACCACGGCTTCGCCGGCATCGGCATGGTCCTGGCGCACACCGCGGCAACACTGGCCTGCGCCGCGCTCCTGTCCCGCGGTGAGGCCGCCTTCTGGGCTCTGGCCGCGTGGTTGCGTCCGCTGGTCAACCTCCCTGAAGCTGTAGCTTTCGACGCCGGTCACTCACCGGCGGCAGCCAGCCCGCCGCCGTCGAACACCCACCGCCCTTGGCGGAACCTGAGGCAAGACAGCCGACGCGGCCCGCCTTCCGCCGTCGTATTTTCCTGACCCCACTCAAAAATCCCGCCCCGCAACGGGGCATTATTTGCCGCACGCCGTGACCATTCCGGGGTGCGCGAAAGGCACACCATGAACAGCTCCACCATCCGTCGCGCCATCTCCGCAACCGCCGTGGCCGGCGGCACAGCCGCGCTCCTGCTCACGGGCATCGGCCCGGCAGCTGCGCACGTAACCGTCACCCCGGACAAAACCGGCGCCAACGGCTACGCAGTCCTCAACTTCGCCTTCTCACACGGTTGTGAGGGTGCCGCCACCAGCAAGATCACCATCACGCTGCCGCAGGAACTCAACGCCGCAACGCCCACCGTGAACCCGAACTGGACCGTGGAAAAGGTCACCGAAACCCTGGCCGAACCCCGCACCCTCGCAGACGGCAGCAGCATCACCAGGCGCACCAGCCAGATCGTCTACACGGCCAAGGAACCCGTGGCCGATGGCCTGCGGGACACTCTGGCCCTCTCCGCCAAGCTCCCGGATATTGCCGGCACCACGCTCTTCTTCCCCACCCTCCAGACCTGTGAGACCGGGCAGACGCATTGGGCGGAGATCCCCGCGGCGGGCCAGGATCCGCACGATCTCGAGGCTCCGGCACCATCACTGACCGTTACGGAGGCAGCGGCCGAGGGAGCCGACGGGCACGGCGCGGACCAAAAAGCAGAGCCCGCCTCGGCAAGCACAACTGAGGACGCCGGAGCGAACGTCCGCAGTTGGGGAGGGCTGGTGGCGGGACTCGGCGGCCTGGCCTTGGGCGGCGTGGCGCTGGCCCGCAGCGGACGCTCCCCCAAGCAGGGCACAACAGCCGGCAACTGATACCTGAGCTGGGGAAACAGGGACTTGATGCCCGGAGCATTACGATCCGGGCATCAAAACCGGCCCAAAGCCGCGCCGCCGTTGACTCGCCGCTGCCGTACCGAAAAGGTGGAGCGATGAGGTCTCAGCGATTCACCCACGGTATTCTCCTGACGACGGCGGCCGCGGCAGGCGCCCTTCTCCTGGCCGGCTGCGGCCCAAGCCAGCCACAGACGCAGGAAACACGGACGACGTCGGCCGCCCCGACGTCGTCGATCTCCCCTTCCAGCCCCAGCACTTCGCCGAGCGCACAGCCGTCCCCGCCCTCCACCCCCGGTGCGAAGAGGTGCACCACCGAAACCCTGACCGCGTCCACCGACGCCAGCGGCGGCGGCGGCGCGGCGGGCAGCGTCTACATGACCCTGCTGCTCACCAACAGCGGAGCGGAGACCTGCATGCTAATGGGCTATCCGGGCGTGTCCCTGACCGCCGGACCGGAAGGCGAGCCCATCGGCGACCCGGCTGCACGGGAAGAATCCAAGCAGCCGGTGGAACTGCTGCTGGCCCCGGGCGAATCGGGCGGGGCGGTGCTGAGGTACGTGCAGGCCGGCAACTACCCGGACTGCACTATGACTGATGCGGCGGGCTACCGGATCTACCCGCCGGAAGACTTCGGTTCACTGTTCATTCCCCAGCCAACACGCGCCTGCAGTAACGCGGGAATCGGCCTGCTGACCATCGAATCTTTTCAACCGATGGGCTAGCAGTTCTTCGATCCTCCCTTGATACCCATCGCTTCATAAGTAGACTTACTAAATCTGCTGTTGAATCGATGGGTATTAGTGGACAAGGGCAATGACCCGGAACGGACTGCACCATGACCTCGCTGTGGCTTGACCGGAAGACCGAATTTTCCAGTGATGCATTTGTCCCAGGGAACATGTACGACACCGTTGTAGCCGGCGCCGGACTGACCGGCCTGGTGACGGCCTTGCTGCTGGCCCGCTCCGGCCAGAACGTGCTGGTCCTCGAAGCCCGGCAGCCCGCAGCCGTGACCACCGGCAACACCACCGCCAAGGTGACGCTGCTCCAGGACACCGTGCTCTCACAACTGGGCCGCCAGTACTCGCCGCGAGTGGTGAATGCCTACGTGGAGATGAACCGCGAAGGCCAAAGCTGGCTGCTCCGCTACCTTGATTCGAACAACCTGCCTTACCAGCGCCGCACGGCCTACACCTACGCCACCACCTCCGAAGGCGCGGAGAAGCTGCGGATGGAGTTCGCTGCCGCCACCTCGGTGGGCTTGGATGTCGACTACGTCCGGACTGCCGGACTGCCGTTCCACATCTCAGGCGCCATCGCACTGGCGGAGCAGGCCCAGATCAATCCGTTGGACGTCATCGAGACCCTTCTTAAGGACGTGAAGGCCCACGGCGGAACAATCGTAAGCAACGTCAGGGTCACAGGCGTCAAGGGCTCAGGACCGGCAACAGTGGAGACAAGCCGCGGCAAGGTCCGGGCGACGAGCGTAGTACTCGCGACCGGCACGCCCATCCTGGACCGGGGCCTGTACTTTGCCAAGCTCAAGCCGCAACGCTCCTACGCGGCGGCCCTGGAGATGCCGGGAACAATGCAGGCGCCGGAGGGCATGTACCTCTCCGTCGAACAGCCCACCCGGTCCTTGCGCGACTACCCGGCGGACGGAATTATTGCCTCGGATGACGGCGCCGGCGCGGGTGGCAGCGCGGGGGGTGCCAAGCCGCTGCTGCTGGTGGGCGGCAGCGGCCACCCTGTGGGCAAGGCAGATTCCGAGCAGGCGCACCTGGACGATCTGCTGAACTGGGCGCAGGCGCACTTCCCCGGCGCCCGCCCCACCCACACGTGGTCTGCCCAGGATTACCAGGCCGTCAACCTGATGCCGTTCTTCGGCAGGCTCCCCCGCGGCCGCGGGGACATCTACTTCGCCACCGCCTACAACAAGTGGGGGATGACGAATGCGGTGGGCGCCTCGTTGGGTATCTCCGCCGATATCCTCGGCGGCCAGATCCCCTGGGCGGATACCATCCATCGCCGGATCACCGCCCCACCGGCGGCCGCGTCCGCCGTCGGGCTTAATGCTGAAGTCGGAGCGACACTCGCCAAGGACTGGGCGAAGCTCCTGAAACGTCCGACGCCGGACGGGGCACCTGAGGAGGGCACCGGCGTCGTCACCCGTTCCGGGATGCGCCCGGTGGCGACCTCCACGGTGAACGGTAAAACCTGCGCCGTCAGCGGCAGGTGCACGCACCTGGGCGGCATCCTGCACTGGAACGACTCGGAGAAGACCTGGGACTGCCCGCTGCACGGTTCGCGCTTCACGCCTGAGGGCGAGAACCTGGAAGGGCCGGCCACCAATCCCTTGGCGAAGATGTCGGACTCCAGCAAAGGGTGAGGTGCGACCGTTTCCCGAGCCCGGTGTCACTGCTGGCTTCACCCGTGTCATGGCGCTGCCCGCGGTAACCCAGTTCATTCGGCGGTTCCTGTCTTGGCTGGCCGCCGCCCGTCCGCCTATGAGGGAAGCACGACGCCTGCTGGTCGAACGCCTCGGGTAACATCGCGCAGGTGACTATTGGTGCGTTAGGGACAGAGCGGAGGGACGCTGCTGCCAAAACGGGGCGCCCCGCAACCCTCCTTGTCGCCGCGCTGTTGGGGGCGGTGCAGTTGCTTGTGGGCGCGCTCACGGCGCGGTACCCGTCTTACTGGGCTGATGAAGCGGCTACCCTCACGGTGGCATCACGGCCGCTCCCTGACATGCTCAGGGTTCTTGCTGACACGGATGCGGTACACGGCGTCTACTACGCCGTGCAGGGCGCCTTCATGGCGGTGGCGGGCACGAGCCCGTTCCCTTCCCGTATGCCCTCCGTTCTCGCGGTAGCGCTGACCGTCTCCGGGGTTGTAATCCTTGGTGACCGGCTGGCAGGGCCGAAAGCTGGTACCTACGCGGGCATCGTCGCACTGTTCCTGCCCGGCCTCGCATGGACCAGCACCGAGCTTCGGTCCTTCTCCTTTACCGCGCTCCTCGCGGTAGCCGTGCTGTTGCTGCTTGAGGTGGCGACCCGGAAGAACGCTGCAGGCTGGTGGGTGGCTTATGGGCTGGTTCTTGCGCTCTCGGTGTGGGTGTTCGTGTTCTCGGCGTTACTCGTTATCCCCGCTGTGCTAATGGCGTGGTCGAGGTTGCGGCTGCGGGCGTGGCTTTGGTCTACGATTGCCGCGGCGATCGCCTCAATCCCTGTTCTGTGGTGGAGCGCCGGGCAGGCAGGGCAGGTGTCTTGGATTCAGGATGATCCGTGGGAGCTAGCTCGCAGCGTCCTTGTAGGACAGTATTTCTTTGGCCAGCGCCCCAACGAAGCTGACGGGAGCGGACTCGCACTCGTCGTCCTCCTGCTCGCCCTGGTGACAGCGGCTGCGTTGGCATGGTTCGCGATCCGCCGAGAGCCCACCCGTGAGACGTGGACACTCATCCTGTGGGTCGCCGGGCCCACACTGGTCCTGGCCGGGGTCACCCTTCTCGGGAAGCCGCTCTACGTGGAGCGGTATCTGACTTTCACAGCCCCGGGCTTGTGTCTCTGGTTCGGTGTTGCGCTGGCATCCATGCCGAAACGCGCCGGGCTGGCCGTCCTTACGGCCTTCGTCTTGGTCGCCACGCCGATCCTCGTGAGCCAGAAGATGGAGGGCTCGAAGCGGGACAACTACGCGGCCATGGCGCGATTCGTTGCCGAGGAAAAGGTGCCTTCATCCGCGGCGATCTACTCCGCGGCACAGTCCAGGGGAGTGCTGACCTCCTACCCGGACCAGTTTGCCGGTGTCGAGGACGCACTGCTGGTCACCGGGCCCGCGGAGACTAACTCCTTCTGGGGCGTGAACGAACCCGCAGACACCTTCCGGGCGGACACGTTGTTGGACCGCCAGGTATTCGTGTTCACCCAGACCGTCTACCCTCTCGACCACCCGCTCATGGCTGACCCCTACCGCTTACTCGGGGATGATCCGTACGCAGCACGCCTGCTTGACGCCGGGTGCCAACTGGACGGCGAACCGCTCGTAAACACCTACATTATCTACGTGCTCGATTGCTAAAAAGAGGCCCCATCCTTGACCGGGGTGGGCTTTCCTGCGTTTGAGATGGGCTATGAGCGGCACGCGCACGAGAAGCATTTGCACCGGCGAATTTGGACTGGCGGCGTGAGCTACCCATGAAAAAACGCTGATTTTCCTCATCATGCCAGATTTATGTGCCGCACTGGTTTGGTTTCGCGGACAGAGCTGGGGATCAACCAGGCGGCGTTCGTTGGACATCTCCGTTTCGGCGGCACGGCCATGTCAGTGGCTTGAGGCATGATGGAGAAATGCAGGGTCAGGAGCTTCTAGGAATGGACCGGTTCAGCCGGCCCACCCGTGAGTGGTTCCTGGGCGCCTTCACTGTTCCCACGCCTGCACAGGAGGGGGCCTGGAACGCTATCTCTTCCGGCCAGCACGCCCTGGTGGTGGCGCCTACCGGCTCCGGTAAGACCCTCGCCGCGTTCCTCTGGGCCCTGGACCGGCTCCTGGTCTCGGCGCCCGCTCCGCCGCCGGAACTTCCCGGCATGGGGGAATCCAAGCCTCGCGGCCGCATCCGCGCGCCGAAGCGTAAGACCCGCGTCCTCTACATTTCGCCGCTCAAGGCCCTGGGTGTCGACGTCGAAAGGAACCTGCGTGCCCCGCTGATCGGCATTACGCAGACAGCAAAGCGATTGGACCTCCCGGCACCGCTGATCACGGTCGGCGTACGCTCCGGCGACACCCCCGCGTCGGACCGGCGGGCACTGCTGACCAACCCGCCTGACATCCTGATCACCACCCCGGAGTCGCTGTTCCTGATGCTGACGTCCCGGGCGCGCGAAACGCTCAGCGAGGTGGACACCGTCATTGTGGACGAGGTCCACGCCGTTGCAGGCACCAAGCGCGGCGCGCACCTGGCA
Organism: Pseudarthrobacter sp. TRD_SC_9; assembly: GCF_055361265.1. Taxonomy (NCBI): domain Bacteria; kingdom Bacillati; phylum Actinomycetota; class Actinomycetes; order Micrococcales; family Micrococcaceae; genus Pseudarthrobacter; species Pseudarthrobacter sp. TRD_SC_9. The sequence goes on along the minus strand of NZ_CM143956.1, from coordinate 761,871 downwards.
GTCTCGCTGGAGCGTCTGGACGCACTGCTCTCCAAGCCCGCCCAGCGCATCGGCCTGTCCGCCACTGTGGAGCCGCGCGAACTGGTGGCCCAGTTCCTGGCGGGCAGCGCGCCAGTGGAAATAGTCGCACCGCCATCCCGCAAAACCTGGGACCTCACTGTCTCCGTGCCTGTGGAGGACATGTCAGATCTGCAGGGCGCCGCGGGCGCCTTCGATTCGGGGCCGGCGTCGGGATTGCAGCCACAAGCGTCCATCTGGCCGCATGTGGAGGAGAAGATCGTGGACCTGGTGCTGGACAACCAGTCCACCATCGTGTTCGCCAACTCCCGCCGCCTTGCAGAGCGGCTTACAGCACGGCTCAACGAGATCTACGCGGAACGCCAGCTGGTGGCCGCGGCTGGCGGCGGCTGGGATATTCCGGCCGAATCCGCTGCCACCGTTCCCTCCTCCACCGGCACGCCTGCCCACATGATGGCCCAGGCCGGCAGCACCTCGGGCGCCGATCCGGTGCTGGCCCGGGCCCACCACGGTTCCGTCTCCAAGGACCAGCGGGCTCTGATCGAGGACGACCTCAAGTCCGGCCGGCTGCGCTGCGTGGTGGCCACCTCATCCCTGGAGCTGGGCATCGACATGGGAGCTGTTGACCTGGTGGTGCAGGTCGAATCGCCGCCCTCGGTGGCCAGCGGGCTGCAGCGGGTGGGCCGCGCCGGCCACCAGGTGGGCGAAGTTTCCCAAGGTGTGTTGTTCCCCAAGCACCGCGCGGACCTGGTTCACACCGCCATCACCGTGGAGCGGATGCTGGACGGCAAGATCGAACGGCTCGCCATCCCGGCAAATCCGCTGGACATCCTGGCCCAACAGACCGTCGCGGCTACCGCGTTGGGAAGTATCGACGTCGAGGAATGGTTTGCCACGGTGCGCCGCTCTGCACCGTTCGCATCGCTGCCCCGTTCCGCATACGAGGCCACGCTTGACCTGCTTGCCGGCCGCTACCCTTCGGACGAATTCGCCGAGCTGCGGCCACGCATCATCTGGGACCGGAATGCCGGCACCATCGAAGGCAGGCCCGGGGCTCAGCGCCTGGCCGTCACTTCCGGCGGCACTATCCCGGACCGCGGCCTGTTCGGCGTGTACATCATCGGCACCGAGCAGGAAGGCTCAGCCAACCCGGGAACCGACGGAAAACCAGCAGCTTCCCCGGCCAAGGGCGGCCGCCGCGTGGGCGAGCTGGACGAGGAAATGGTGTACGAATCCCGGGTGGGAGACGTCTTTGCGCTGGGCGCCACCAGTTGGAAGATCGAAGACATCACTCACGACCGCGTGCTGGTCTCCCCCGCCTTCGGCCAACCGGGGAAACTGCCGTTCTGGAAGGGCGATTCACTGGGCAGGCCCGTGGACCTGGGCCGGGCGCTGGGTGCTTTCGTCCGCGAACTGTCAGCGTCCGACGTCGGGCCGGCCATGGAACGCTGCAAAGCCAGCGGCCTTGATGACTTCGCCGCCGGGAACCTGATCCAGTACCTGCGTGAACAGCGCGAGGCCACCGAGGTGGTGCCCAGCGACACCACCCTGGTGGTTGAACGGTTCCATGACGAACTTGGCGACTGGCGCGTCATCCTGCACAGCCCGTTCGGCATGCCGGTCCACGCGCCGTGGGCCCTGGCGGTGGGCCAGCGGCTCCACCAGCGCTACGGCATGGACGGTTCCGCAATGGCCGCCGACGACGGCATTGTGCTCCGCGTTCCCATGATGGAAGACGAGCCACCGGGCGCCGAACTGTTCCTCTTTGAGCCTGACGAACTTGAGGAAATTGTCACCGCGGAGGTGGGCGGCAGTGCGCTGTTCGCCTCCCGGTTCCGTGAGTGCGCTGCCCGCGCGCTGCTTCTGCCGCGCCAGACTCCCGGCAAGCGGCAGCCGCTGTGGCAGCAGCGCCAACGGTCCGCCCAACTCCTGGACGTTGCCCGGAAGTATCCAAGTTTCCCGATTGTGCTCGAAACCGTCCGCGAGTGCCTGCAGGACGTGTACGACCTCCCCGCACTGAAGGACATCGCCGCGTCCGTGGAGCGCCGCGAACTGCGGATCCTCCAGACCACCACGCAGCAGCCCTCGCCTTTCGCCAAGTCCCTGCTGTTCGGCTATGTGGCGCAGTTCCTGTACGAAGGCGATTCCCCGCTGGCCGAGCGCCGCGCCGCTGCCCTGGCCCTCGATTCAACACTTCTTAACGAGCTCCTGGGCAGGGTGGAGCTGCGCGAACTGCTGGACGCCAAGGTCATCGAAGCCACCGAGGCGGAGCTGCAGCGCCTCGCTCCGGGACGCCGCGCCCGCGGGCTGGAAGGCGTGGCGGACCTGCTCCGGCTGCTGGGGCCGCTCACGGCGGAGGAGGTTGCGGCGAGGCTGGAGCCCGTCGAAACCGAAGCCCCGGTGGCTGAGCCTGCCGAAACCGAAACCCCGGTGGTTGAGCCCGTCGAAACCGAGGGATCTCGACAAGCTCGATCACCAGAAGCCGCGGCCCATCTCACGGCACTGCAGCGCGCCAACCGGGCCATCAAGGTCAACATCGGGGGCGTGGAACGTTTCGCTGCAGTGGAGGATGCCGCCCGGCTCCGTGACGCCATTGGGGTGCCATTGCCCATGGGTGTGCCCCTGGCTTTCATCGAACCGGTGGATGACCCGCTGGGTGACCTGGTTTCCCGCTATGCCCGCACCCACGGCCCCTTCACCGCTGGGGAGGCAGCGGCGAGGCTGGGGCTTGGTGCCGCCGTCGTCAGTGCCGCACTCAAGCGGTTGGCCGGCGAGGGCCGAACCGTGGAGGGAGAGTTCCGACCGCACCCAACGGCCACGGAAGCGGGGGACGCTTCCGCAGAGCTTCCTCCCCCGGCTCCTTCCGCACCGCCGGCCAGCGAATGGTGCGATGCCGAGGTGTTGCGCAAACTGCGGCGACGTTCCCTGGCGGCCCTGCGCGCCGAGGTGGAGCCGGTTGATGGCGTCGCATACGGCCGGTTCCTGCCGGCCTGGCAGCACGTTCAGACGGGTGGACAACAGGGCCAAAGGGGCCAACCCGCACTTCGCGGACTGGATGGTGTGCTCACTGCCGTAGACCAGCTTTCCGGCATCCCCGTTCCGGCGTCGGCGTGGGAACCGCTGATCCTGGCCAGCCGGGTATCCAACTACCAGCCAGCCATGCTGGATGAGCTGATGGCCAGCGGCGAGGTCCTATGGTCGGGCGCCGGCGCGCTTCCGGGAAACGACGGCTGGGTCAGCCTGCACTTGGCCGAGTCCGCCGAATTGACGCTGAATCCATCGCCCGAATATGAACCTGGCGACGCCGCGCAAAGGATCCTGGACCACCTGCAGAACAACGGCGGCGGCTACTTTTTCCGCCAGCTCACGGAAGTCGCCGGCGGAATGGACGCAGTATTGAGCGACGCCGATGTCACGTCCGCCCTGTGGGACCTCGCCTGGGCCGGACGCATCACCGGGGACACTTTCGCGCCAGTCCGGGCCCTCATCGCCGCCGGACACACCGCACACCGGCAGACCGCCAAGGCGCCCCGCGCCAGGGCTCCCCGGCTCAGCCGGTTGGGCCGTTCGCACGGTACCGGCCTGCTTGGTTCGCCGGGACTGGCCGGCGGACGGTACAGCTCTGGTGGCGCGGCGCCCACCCCGCCAACTGCGGCGGGCCGCTGGTCAGCACTGCCGCTGCCCGAACTGGATCCCACCATCCATGCGCGGGCCACCGCTGAACTCCTGCTCGACCGCTATGGCGTAGTCACCCGTGGATCCGTGATGGCCGAACAGATCCTGGGCGGCTTCGGCCTGATGTACAAGGTGCTGGCGCGCCTGGAAGAGGCCGGGCGATGCCGCCGCGGTTACTTCATAGAGCACCTCGGCGCCGCCCAGTTCGCCGTGCCCGCCACCGTAGACCGGTTACGCACCTACGCGGAGGACGCCGCTATGTCCAAAGCCCAGCCCTCCGCACTGGCGCTGGCAGCCACTGACCCCGCCAACCCTTACGGCGCCGCCCTCCCCTGGCCGGCCATGCAGGTGGAAGCCGGGACGGGGCACCGGCCGGGGCGGAAGGCGGGGGCGCTGGTGGTAATGGTCGACGGCGCGCTGGTCCTTTACGTCGAACGTGGCGGCAAGACGCTGCTCGCCTTCTCCGAAGAGCCGGACGTACTCACCGCTGCGGGCGCTGCGCTGGTGAATGTGGTCAAACGGGGGGCAGTGGACAAACTGATCATGGAAAAGGTCAACGGGCACGGCATTCTGGACACCCCAATTGCCTCTGTACTGGCGGCGGCAGGCGCGTACTCCACGCCCAAGGGGTTGCGGATCCGTGCCTGAGGGGGATTCTGTATTCCGGGCGTGCGCCGAGCTCCATGCTGCCCTGGCCGGGCAAACCCTTACTGCCACCGACTTCCGGGTGCCACGGTTCGCCACCTTGAACCTCGCCGGCTGGACAATGGAGGAAGTAGTGCCCCGCGGCAAGCACCTGCTGATGCGGGTAAAGAGCCCAGACGGCAAACGGCTCACCATCCGGTCCCACCTCAAGATGGAGGGAAACTGGCAGGTATACCCACCCGGCGGCCGTTGGCGGAAACCCGGCTTCACGGCCCGGTGCGTCCTGCGCACCAGCGTTGCCGACGCCGTCGGATTCTCCCTGGGCGAGCTGGAAGTGGTCCGGACGGATCAGGAGGGTTCCGCCGTCGGGCATCTGGGGCCGGACCTGTTGGGACCCGACTGGGATCCCGAGGAAGCTGAACGGCGGGTGCGCGCGGCCCCTGAGGTCCCCATCGGGGTTGCGATCCTGGACCAGCGGAACCTGGCCGGGATCGGCAACATCTACCGCTGCGAGGCGTGCTTCCTTGCCGGCGTCCACCCCGCCACAGCGGCACGGGACGTTGCTGACCTGAAGACGTTGTTCGCGCACGCCAAGTTGCTTCTGGAAGCAAACCTCGGGCCAGGGAGGCGCATCACTGTCCTGCCACAGGCGGGAACCTACCGGGACAGGACCATGCTGGCACGGGGAGGGCGACCTGCACGGTATTGGGTGTACCACCGGGAGAACCAGCCGTGCCTGCGCTGCCGCACGCCCATCAGGCATGCCCTCCTTGGAAAGCCAGGCGGCGAGGAGGAGCGGGATATCTATTTTTGTCCGCGGTGCCAGCCCACCCCGGAAAGTCCATAAAGTTGCAGCTTATGCTGCGGTGGTGGGAGCTTCTGCTTGCAGGTGCCGTTCCACTGCAGGTCCTGACGCCGGTGGCTTAGCCCGCTCCGCCACCGCGAACAGCGGCATCAGCCACTGGACCAGCGGACCGATGGCCAGCGCGTAGACAACGGTCCCGACGCCCACGGACCCGCCCAGCAGCCAGCCCGCTGCCAGGACCACCACTTCGATCAGGGTGCGGGAAACCCGGACAGACCAGCCGGTGCGCCTGGCCAGGCCGGTCATCAGCCCGTCCCTGGCGCCCGGGCCGAACCGTGCGCCGATGTAGCAGGCGGACGCCACGGCGTTGGCCAGCACGGCTCCCGCCAACATCGCTATCTGGCCGCCGAGGTGCGAAAACTCCGGCAACAACGCCAGTCCGACGTCGGCGAACAGGCCCACCAGGATGGCATTGCACAGGGTCCCGAAGCCAGGCCTCTGGCGCAGCGGGATCCAGAGCAGCAAGACCAGGAAACTGACGACGATCACCACAGCACCAATGCTCCAGCCCGACTTGAGGGAAATGCCCTGATGGAACACGTCCCATGGATCCAGCCCCAGACCGGCGCGGATGAACATGGCCAGGGAGAAGCCGTACAAGGCAAGGCCGGTAAAGAGCTGAACGAGTCTGCGAATCATCATGACAACCATGGTCGCGGAAAACTGGCATCGAAATACATAGCCAGTCTGCGATACTGGCTTTATGCCCGGTCAACTCTCAGCCCCAGCCCTCGCCCGTCTCCTTGGCAGGTGGCAGGCAGGTGCTGCCCCGGCTTATCGCGAGCTTGCCGACGTCGTGCGCCTCCTCATCCTGGATGGCCGCGTCCCGCTGGATAACGCACTTCCCGGCGAGCGTCCACTGGCCGAAACCCTCGGCATCAGCCGGACCACGGTCACGGCGGCTTACGCCCAACTGCGTGAGCAGGGCTTTCTCAGCAGCGGACAAGGCGCGAAGGGCCGTACCCGCCTTCCCCGCTCACCGGAAGCTGCAGCCGTTCCGGGAATCAATGCCCCGGACGGAGTCCTTGACCTGGCGTACGCCGCCCTACCCGCCAGCGGCGAGGCGGTGCACCGTGCATTTGCTTCAGCTTTGACCGAACTCCCGGCCCTGTTGCCCGGGTTTGGCTACGAAGTCCAGGGACTGCTGGGACTTAGGGAAGCCATCGCGGAGCGTTATACCGCGGCCGGTGTGGCTACAACGGCGGACGCAATTCTTGTGACGTCGGGCGCGCAGCATGCGCTGAACGTTGCCCTCCGTGCCCTGATCACCCGGGCCAGCGGACGCCAGGACAAGGTGCTCGTGGACCACCCGAGCTACCCAAACGCCCTGGACGCGATCCGGGGTGCCGGCGCCAGGGCCGTGCCGGTCCCCCTTCCAGCGGCACCTGGCAGTTGGGATATTGAGGCCTGGGAATCCGCGCTCGACCAACATCGCCCCACCATCGCGTACGTCATTGCGGACTTCCACAACCCCACAGGGCGCCTGATGCCAGATCACCAGCGACGGCGCCTCGTGCGGGCAGCGGCCCGCGCCGGCACCGTTCTGATCGCTGATGAGACGCTGCGGGAGTTGAACCTGAACAGGACCCCCAGCCTGCCGATGGCGGCGTTCGGCCCGGGCGTGGTGTCCATCGGTTCGCTGAGTAAGTCGCACTGGGGCGGGCTGCGGACGGGATGGATCCGTGCCAGCGCAGACCTCATCAATCGCTTTGCACCGGCGCGGACCAGTCTGGACCTGGGTGGGCCCGTGATGGAGCAGTTGGCTGCCGCACACCTGGTTCGAACACTTGACCAGCCGCTCCCGGACCGGCTGCAGTCGCTGCGCGGAAACAGGGCGGCCTTACTGGAGTTGCTGGGCAACGAATTGCCGGACTGGAAACCGGAAATTCCCGACGGCGGACTGTCGGTTTGGTGCCGGCTGCCGGGCCCGATCAGCACCTCCCTGGCCTTGGTCGCTCCGGAGTTCGGCATCCGGCTGGCGGCCGGCCCTCGATTTGGACTAGGGGGAAGCTACCAAAGTCATCTGCGGATCCCGTTTACGCTGCCCCCGGAGCGGCTTCGGGATGCTGTTTTGGCACTGCGTGCGGCTCAGGAACGGCTGGCGGCAGCTCCCCGGTTGCGCAGGGAGCTTCGGGACTCACCTGTGAACGCGATCGCATGAATAATTCTTTCGCGCCGACTCCCCCAATAGTTGCCGGCGCGAAAGAAGGCACTGCTCGCGGTAAGCCTTTCGGCTCGGCCGTACTCCGCCCAGAAAAGGCGGAAGGTTTTATAACGCAGTTACGAAACAATGTAATGAAACAATGCAGAGTATGGCAAGACCAGTGGTCCACGATGAGGCACTTCGTCAGCGCCTGCTGAACGTCACTGCCCAGCTGGTGGATCGCGAAGGCCCTGACAGGGTCACTATCCGGGACATCGCAGCCGCCGCAGGCACATCAACATCAGCTATCTACTCATTGTTCGGCGGCAGGCCCCAGCTGTTAACTGCGGTGGTGGATTACGGATTCCGGTCTTTCCACGCTTCCCAGGAAGCGGCAGGTAAGCAAGGCCTGAAGGCTCTTGGTTGGGCGTACCGGCAATGGGCGCTGGAGCATGACTCCCTCTACAGGCTGATGTTCGGTGGCGGCATGGCCCCTTACGCAGGCGGAGGATCGGGCGCGGAGCCGTCTGACGCGATATCAGTGGACGCCATGGCGCCGTTGGTCAACGCGGTCACAGCGGCGCAGGCCGAAGGGCTCCTCGGCCCATACAACGTGATGCTGATCGCCACAGCCTTCTGGGGCCAGGTCCACGGGCTGGTCAGCCTTGAGCTGGCCCGCGGCGCCTCAATGCCCATCGACTGGGAAGGGCTTTACGACGCCACCTTGGACGCCGGCATCCGCGGCTGGGCACCCACGGCCGGGTGAACCGGGCGGTGGGGCAAGCGGGCAGCAAAGTAGAATGGACCAGTGATGCAATCCCCCCTTCCCGTGCGCGACGGCGTAAATGCCGCCCGCCTGCGCCTTCCGGAGGACGGTCCCTGGACTACCGCAATCGACTATATGATGCACCGCTGGGGCCACATCGATCCGCAGGGCATTGAGGACAGGTTCGACGCCGGCGAGATCGTTGGCGAGGGCGGCGTCCCCCTGGACCGGACCACTAAGCTCCAGGACCACACCTTCATCTGGTACTACAGAAGCCTGCCGCCGGAGGACCGCATCCCGGTGGAGCTGAACATCCTGCACCAGGACCAGCACCTCCTGGTAGTGGACAAGCCGCACTTCCTGCCCACTACCCCGGGCGGCACCTACATCCAGGAATCGGCGCTGGTGCGGCTGCGCAACCAGCTGGGCCTACCGGACCTGATTCCCATGCACCGCCTGGACCGGATGACCGCAGGCATCCTGCTCCTCTCCACCAACCCGGAAACCCGCGGCAGGTACCAGGTGCTGTTCGAGAAACGGCAGGTCCAAAAAGAGTACGAGTGCGTGTCCGCAGCGGACCCTGCGCCCGGGTATCCCGCCGTCGAATTTCCCGTGGTGGTGCGGAACCGGATGACCAAGTCCCGCAGCTACCTCCTGGCCGAGGTAATCGAGGGCGAACCGAACGCGGAGACCCGCATCGAACGCCTGGAAACGTTCGACGCCGGCACTTCAGCAGGTGCCGCAGCACACCACGGAACCGGGCAGAGGGCGCTGTACGGGCTCGAGCCGCACTCGGGCAAGACGCACCAGCTGCGGGTTCACATGGCGTCGCTGGGACTGGGCATCGTCAACGACGCGTTTTATCCCGAGCTGCTGGACAAGGCGCCGGACGACTATTCCAGACCGCTCCAGCTCCTGGCCCGTGGCGTCCGCTTCGTCGATCCTATTTCGGGCAAGCCCGTGGAGTACCGGAGCCTGCTGCAGCTTAGTGAGGCTCCGCCCACACGGCGTTGAACTCCTCCGCCATTTCCGGGCTGAACAGAACAAACTCCACCAGCTCAATGGAGGTTTCCGGGTGCGCGGCTACAAATCCTTCCAGCGCGGTGGAAGCTGCCTCTGCCACCTGACGGCCAGTCCAGCCGTAGACCCCGCCCCCCACTGCGGGAAAAGCAAGGGACTTGGCGCCCAGCGCATCTGCCACCCGCAGGCTTTCGCTGAAGCAGGAAACCAAGAGGGCCTTGTTGGTCTGGCCGGCATGCCGGTTGGGGCCCACGGTGTGAATGATCCAGCGCGCCGGCAACTCAAATGCCGGCGTTGCCACGGCGGCCCCTGGTGCCAGTCCGTTCGGCAGGTCCGTGGCGCGAAGTTCCTTGCAGGCGGCCAGCAGCTGCGGCCCCGCAACCCGGTGGATGGCGCCGTCCACCCCGCCACCCCCCAAGAGCGTGGAATTGGCCGCATTGACGATGGCGTCCACGGCCCTGGTGGTGATGTCGCCCTGCAGGATCTTCGCGTGCATGTTCCAGTTTCCCACTGCCGGACCCACAGCGACAGAAGTGGTCCCCGGCCGTGCCGGCCGGGGACCACCGTGGGGAGGGATCCGCTCTGCTGCTTTGCGCTACAAGGCGCCGTGGCGTCCGCGTGGTGCCAACCGCCCTACCCGCAGCCTCTGCGTGCGGTGTCCGTCCCCGCCTGTTAGGCGGCGTTTATCTGTTGCTGCCTGCCTTTGGTCTCGATCTCGATCTTGTGGGGCTTTGCCTGTTCGGCCACCGGGATCCGTATGGTCAGGACGCCGCCGTCGTATGCGGCCGTAACCTTCGCAACGTCCAGGGTTTCGCCCAGGACCAGCTGCCGGCTGAACACGCCCCGGGGACGTTCGGAAGCGAGCAGCTCGGTATCTTCGCCGACTGGCTCCTTCCGTTCGGCGCGCACCGTGAGGACATTCTTTTCAACGTCCAGGTCAACCGAATCGACGTCCACGCCGGGCAGGTCCAGCGCGACCACAAATTCATTCCCCTCGCGCCAGGCGTCCATCGGCATCGCTGCGGGCCGTGCCGCCGTGCCCAGAACCTGTTGGGCGAGCCGGTCGAACTGGCGGAATGGATCGTTGAGCATCAACATCGCATACCTCCTATGATCGTTTGACCGCCGGGATGTATATCGGCTGATATAGATTTAATAGCACCAGGAGCGGGGTATCGCAAGAGGTTTTTTACCTGGTGTTGATACCGGCTCCGCCATCAACAAGAGATGATGGCGGGTTGGCGATGGCAGGTGACGTGGGCCCCTGAAAGTGCGGTACGTTATGCCCATGGACGTTGGCAGCGTTGACCTCTGGGGGGCCGCGATCTATTTCTGGATCATCCCCGCAGTGCTCGGCGATGCCATCTTTCCGCCCATCCCGTCCGAGCTGGTGGTGATCACCGGCGGAGCACTCTCTGCCGAGGGCCGGGCCAATGTATTCCTCGTTGTAGCCTTGGCCGCACTGGCTTCCTGGATCGGCGACGTCGTGGTCTTCCAGCTGTTCAAACGCCGCCTCAGCCACGTGCTGGACCGTTGGCGATGGGGCCGGAAAGCCCACGCCGGCATCCATAAGGCCATCGCCAAAGCCGGCCGCTCCTCCACCTACGGCACCATCATAGGAGCGCGCTTTATCCCGGGCGGACGACTTGCGACGTCGGCTGCCGCAGGCATCGGCGAGGTCACCACCCGGAGCTTCAGCCTCTGCGCCGGCCTCGGCGCCCTGTTGTGGGCGTGCTGGCTGGTCGGCCTGGGCTATGTCACCGGCTCCACCACCGGCCTGCCGTTCTGGGCCAGCTCCCTCATCGGCGTAGCCCTGGGGCTGGTGGTGGGTGCCGCCGTCGGAATTATTGTGAGCCGACGGCGCGGCACCCGCTCGCCCGTGGACGAACCCGGCACCGCGGCGCAGACTGATTCCTAGACCGGCGCCCAGCGTCCGCGGTTCCGGCGCAACACCATCAGCGAACCGGTCAGGGCAACACGTTCGACGGCGTCACGCATCATCGCTGCCGACTCCAGGGCCTGCTGGTTCTCACCGCTGTATTCGGTGGCCTCCACGAGGAAACGCAGGTTCAGCTGGGGCACGCCGCCGGCAATGTCCAGCTGGTTGGACTCCACGTGGTGCCGGGTTTCAAGGGCCTCCACAGCGGCAGCCATCACGGATTCGGGCGGGTTGCCGGGCAACAGCCCGGTGATCTTGAGACGGGTCTGAAACGAAGGCATGCCACCACCCTAACCACAAACGCACGGCCAGGATTGCCCGCCAGCGCCGAGCGGGAACCCTACCCGGTGTTGCGCAGTCCCGCCGCCACGCCGTTGACGGTGATAAGCATGGCCCGTTGCAGCCGCTCGTCGATCTCACCGCCGGAGATCGTGGCCTCGGAACTGGGAGCAGCAGTCTCCCGGATACGGCGGAGCAGTTCCACCTGCAGGTAGCTGATGGGATCGAGATACTGGTCGCGGACTTCGAGGGAGCGCTTCAGGGTGGGCTGCGCGTCAAGCAGGATGTTCTCACCTGTCAGGGCCTGGACTTCGCGGACCGTCAGCTCGTACTCCTCACGGATGGCCTTGAAGATATGGTGCAGCTCGGGAGGAACCAGCGTGGAGACGTAGTATCCGGCGATGTCCATGTCCGTCTTGGCCAGCGTCATTTCGACGTTGGAAAGCACCGACTGGAAGAACTGCCAGCCTTCCATCATCTCGACCAGCTGCTCGGAGCTGCCTGCTTCCCGGGCCGCTTTGAGCCCGGACCCCACGCCGAACCAGCCCGGCACAATCTGGCGTGACTGGGTCCAGCCGAAGACCCACGGGATGGCGCGCAGGCCACCCAGGCCGGCTCCGGAATCGGGGCGCTTGGACGGCCGGGAGCCGATGTTCAAGGAACCAAGCTGCTCCACCGGCGTGGAAGCCAGGAAGTAGGCGGGAAGGTCAGGGTGGTCAACCAGACTGCGGTACCGGTCAAAGGCGGCATCAGAAATGACTTCCATTACGTGGCCGTAGCGCACGCGCTGGTCCTCGGACGTCCGCGGGCTGCGGTGCAGGGCGGACCCCTGAAGCACAGCGGCCAGGGAGAGCTCCAGATTCTCACGGGCAAGCTCCGGCAACGAGTACTTGTCCGAAATAACCTCACCCTGCTCGGTGAACTTGATCTCACCTTCCAGGACGCCGTTGGGCTGGGCCATGATGGCCTCATAAGTTGGCCCGCCGCCACGGCCCACGGAACCGCCGCGACCATGGAACAAGCGCACCCGTACCCCGTGTTTCGCGGCAACATCGCGGAGCTTTCGCTGGGTTTTGTGGATCTCCCACTGGCTGGTCATGACGCCGGACTCCTTGTTGGAGTCCGAGTAACCGAGCATGACTTCCTGCACGTCTCCCCGCAGGCGCACCAGGTCCCGGTAGGCCGGAACGGAAAGCAGCTGGTCCACGATCTCGGCAGAGGCCCGCAACTCCTCCACGGTTTCCAGCAGCGGCGCAAAGCCGATCTTGGCCCATGGAGACTCGCCGAACAGGTTGACCAGCCCGGCTTCCCGGGCCAGGACAGCGGCGGCCAGGACGTCATCGGCGCCGCGGGTCATCGAAATGATGTAGGTCTCGATGACATCGGGGCCGTATGTCCTCAGCGCACGTCGGATTTCACGGAAGACGTCGTAGGTGCCGTCAGCGGCGCCGTCGAGCTTAATCGGGTGGCCGGAGAGCGGCCGGCGGGACGCGAGCTCGGAACCGAGTACGTCGAACCGTTCGCTGCGGCTGAGCTCGGCGTAGCGCAGCCCGGGGCCGCCCAGCCGGTCCATGAGCTGGCCGACGGCGTCGTGGTGCTGGTCGGCGTGCTCACGGATATCAAGCGTGGCCAGGTGCAGCCCGAAGGAGGCAACAGCACGCTGGACCCGGGTGAGTGCGCCGTCCGCAGCCAATACGCCGGAGTGGTTGCGCAGGGAGGCTTCCAGCAGGGCCAGGTCCGCCAGGAGTTCAGGCGCCCCGTTGTAGTCGCGGCCGTGCTCATGCGAGGAGTTGTTGGCTACCCGCTTGCCGGTGTTGATGAGCTTGGCCTTGATGCAGGTGAGCTTCAGCCGGTAGGGCTCCTGCGCGTTGAGCTCAAGGACCCGGCGGTCCAGTCCTGGCAGGTTGATGAGGTCCTCGTCGATGGAGGCCTGCAGTTCGGCATCCACCCCGGACAAGGCCGTGGAGTTGGACAGGATAGTGATGAGTTCATCGATCATGCCGATGTTCAGGCGGATGGCCTGCTGGTTTTGGATCTGCAGGATTTCCCTGGTGACCGCGGCGGTCACGTTGGGGTTTCCGTCGCGGTCACCGCCGATCCAGGAGCCGAAGCGGATGGGCGCCGCCTTGCCCGCCAGGCTCACGCCCTGCTCCGCGAGGAGCTCGGAGAAGTCGTCCAGCATTTCGGGCATGGCGTCCGTGAGGATGGTGCCAAGGTAGTAGATAGCGTTGCGGGCCTCATCCACGGGAGTCGGCCGAACCTGGCGAAGCTCGTCGGTCTGCCACATCTGATCGATGATCTCCGCGAGCTCGCGGTCCTGACGGCGCCTGGCCGAAGATCCTTCCGCTGCAGGCCTGGCCAGGATGTCGGAGAGCTTGCGGATCTTGTCCAGGACCGAGCGGCGCGATGCCTCGGTGGGGTGCGCGGTGAAAACGGGCCGCACATCCAGCGAATCAACCACGTCCTGCAACGCTCCGGGACCGGCCTTATCGGCGATGTCCGCCACGGCCTTGGCCAGCCAACCGTCCTTTTCCTCCCGGGTCCGCAGCCCGCGCACCCGGTGAACCTGCTCCGCCGCGTTGGCGAGGTGGAAGTAGAAGGCGAAGGCGCGGACCAGGTCTGTTGCCTGCTCAAGCGGCAGGGAGGCGAGCAATTCGCGGACCTGGGCCACGACGTCGTGCGCGCTCCACGGCCCGGTGGCATCGGCGCCGCCCCGGGCGGCTTCCTTGGACTCCTTGGTCAGGAGCCGGACCTGCTCCACCAGTTCCAGGAGCTCCGGGCCGTGCTGGCGGACCAGGGATTCGCCCAGCAGGGTGGACACCCGGCGGACGTCGGCGCGGAGCTCGGCAGCCAGGTGGGTGTCAAGGTCAATGCCCTTGTTGAATGCAGTGTGAGCCATGGAAGCTTCTTTCGAAGGTGTGGACTTGGGCCCGTACACTGCGCTGGATACTGTGAGCCACGTTACTGCTTAATGATATTACCGGCACCGGGGCTGTACTCAGGAATTTGTGTCAAAAGTGACTGCACCGGGCTGAGCTGCCAACGCTATCGGCGCGGCTGTCCCGGGTTCGTTGGAACGCCCTGCGAGGGAGGGTTGATCTTGGGCCCGGTGGTTGCCGGGGATACCGGCGAACCCTGCTGGGATTGTGTCACTTCAGGGGTGCTGGGCGCGGCAGGGCCACTCGGCTCCGCCCCCTCCTGCAGCGCGGTCAGGCGGTGCTCCAGGATTTGGATTACCGGCAACCTGTTCCCGTGCGCGCGTTCATAGGCGAGGACCTGGCCGAGCTCCGATTCGCTCAGGCCGTTGATCCGGGAGGGCAGGGTTCCGGTAGGCAGGTGGTCGTAGTCGGGCAGCGGTAGTTCATCGTGCTGCGGGACATCTGACTGCTCTGGCGTATCGTTCACGGTTCCATCCTCCTTCTCGCGTCCGCCGGGGCGGCGGGCGGGTAGCGGCAGCAGGCGCTGCTTTCCAAATTAGCAGCGGTGCCGGTGCCATGTAAGGGCCGGTGGGATGTGCTGGAATGAACAGCATGCGGCCGCGGTTGTACCCGGGCACAGAGGCAATGGAGGATCACATGGGCACCACCACCGATCAACGGCTCGAGCGCTGGCAGCGTTTCCGCAGCAGCCGGAACCGTGCCCTCGCGGCCCCCCACGGCTGGCTGACCCTCACCTCCTTCCAGTGGCTGGAAGACTCCCCTTCCGCCGTCGACCTTGCCCCCGGGCTCTGGTCCACGGACGGCATCACGGCGGCACTCACCGCTGGTGGGGAGGACGGGCTGACGCTCGTGGAGGGCGGCACGCCGGTCAGCGGAACGGTTACAACGACCTTGCTGGACGAGGAATCCCTGATGTGGGTCCAGTACGGCGGCGCGGACGGCACCCAGGTCCAGGTGGAGCTGGCCGTGCGCGGCGGTAAGTACGCCATCCGTACCAGGGATGCCGGCTCGCCGGTGTTCACGGAGTTCGACGGCGTTCCCACCTTCGGTTTCGATCCCGCTTGGGAAATCACCGGGCGCTTTGAGCCATATCCCGAACCGGTCGACGTACCGATCGCCACGGCCAACCCGCTGGTGGACGGCGTCCACCACTCAGTGGGTGAGGTGGTTTTTCGGGTTCCAGGAATCGGGCACGAGCTGCGGCTGCAGGCTGAGGAAGAAAAACTGGGCGCCATCAACGTCACGTTCCACGATGAAACAAACGGCATCAGCACAGACGAATGGCGCAAGGTTCTCATTCCGCGGCCCCGCCCGGATGGCTCCGTCGTCATTGATTTCAATCGCGCCATCAATTACCCCAGCGCATTCACCCCCTACGGGACCTGCCCCATGCCCGTCCGGGGGAACTCATTGGACGTGGAAGTAAAAGCCGGCGAGAAACTGCCGCGCTAATTCAGCGGTTAATTTTTGTGTAGCGGGCAGAGTCCTGCTAGCTCCAACAGGCCTGCCTGGAATCCGCAGTACCCTCGAAAGAGGGCGCGCTCCCCTCTGATACGGATGAAAAGCACCCCCTCACGCCGAGAACAATCGACGCTCAGCTTTCACATGCGCCGACAATCTATCCGGGACTATCCGCTAAGTGAACCGCCACTTGTACTTTCGCTCTTTCGCTTGCGTTCGAGGACTAGCTCATTGATAGCGAAAGGTACGATTGCAACCAACGGGATGAGAAATCCCTGCCAAAAAGGAACCATTGAAAGAACCAATGGTAGGAAAGACACTACGAAGATTGCCGGATGAACGTATCGGTACCATTTCATATACTTCTGAAATCCATTCTTTCAACCTAGTATTGGCAATCGCACAGGCATAATTTTCTGAACCAGTTCGGAACCTTCCAGCGAGAATGCAGTAGCAATCTGGGTTCCGTCGGCATCATACGCCCACGGGAACGTGCACGATTCCCACCGGTTCTCCGTCCGCTCCACTGATGCGAACAGATCCAAACACGGAGTCCGAATACGAGAGCATATTGACAGCCAGGCACACCGGCGGAAGCGGGGACGGTCCTGCATACCTACGCGGGTCCGTCTACGTCATTGGCAGTGACATCTAAGGTCTGGACGGAAACCACAACAACCGCATCGGCTGCGAAAAGTAATCAGGTCAGGCTGCTTTTTGCCCGTCGGTTCGGTTCGCATCGGCCGGTTCATCCGTGGTCTGGCCGATTCGGCGTTCGTTCTGTTCGCGCCGCATCCTCCGGTTCCACCGGTAACGGCGGACCAGATCCGCCGTCGCCATCAGGCCCGCGATCGGGGTGAGAACAGCGATCAAATAGACAAACAGCATCCACGTCAGCGTTGTTATGGGCAGGTTCCGGTCATTGAGCATGGACAGCCCGCCAGTCAACGCCACGACCCAGAAAAGGACCACCCCCGCGAGCACCGCGGCTGCAGGGAAATACTCGCTCCTGACAATCTTCCTGACCGTTTCCATCCTTGCCTCCTGCCTGATGTCCGCGCGGGGAGAACCGCTCAATCAGTATGCAACCGGCAGGGGAAGAAAAGCGGCGACACACCCCGATGCGTGATGAAGATAACGCCAACCCACAGGGTAAGCGTTTACTGGAAAGCATTTCCCGGCTAAAAATCATCCTTATTAGGTAATGGCGGAGATACCGGTAACTGCCCGTCCCACAATCAGCGAATTAATTTCGAAGGTGCCTTCATATGTGTAAATAGCCTCGGCGTCGGAGAATATCCGCGCCATCCGGTAGTCACTGACTATTCCATTACCGCCCAGGATGGACCTGCCCATGGCCACACTGCGGCGCATCAGGGCGCTGGTATAGGACTTTGCCAGCGCTACCTGCGCCATGTCCGCCCCGTCGTCTTCCTGGAGCGCGGCAATCCGCACCATCATGCCCATCGACGCCACGGCGTTTCCCAGCATGTCCACCAGCTGCTGCTGGATCAACTGGAACTTCGCCAGCGGCCTGCCGAACTGCTGGCGGTCGACCGCGTACTCCCGGGCGACGTCGAAGGCCGCCAGCTGCTGCCCTACTGCCTGCCAGCCCACCATGATCCGCGAAGCCCGCAACAGCTCCTTGGTGTCCTCGAAGCTGCTGATCCCGACCAGCCTGTCCCGCTCCTCGATCCTGACACCCTCGAACCGGATGTCCGCGTTCTGGACCGTCCGCAGCGCCACTTTGTTCTCGATCCGGCTGCGGCTGACTCCCGGCAGGGTGGCATCAAGGATGAACCCGCGCACCGAGCCGTCGGCCTCATCCCGCGCCCACACCAGCATGTAGTCGCAGAACGTCCCGTTGCCGATCCACCGTTTGGCACCGTTGAGCACCCAGTGGTCGGCACCGTCGTCGGAAACACGGCGGACGGTGGAGGCCATGCCGCCGGCCACATCCGAACCATGATCGGGCTCAGTCAGCGCGAAGGCGCCGGTAATTCGCAGCCGGGACGCGTCGTCGAGGAACCGCCCGCGTTGGTCCTCTGAACCGAAGCGGTGCAGCGCCTCCACAAAGAGATCGTGGTGGACCAGGAAAAAGGTGGCGATTGACGTGTCAGTTCGGGTCATCTCGGCAATGACCAGCCCGGCGAAAAGCTGGCTGTAGCCACGGTGGACCGGTGTACTGAGTTCCAGGGCGGCCAGTTTCGGCAGGATATGGGCGGGGAACTCAGCCTTGTTCCACCACTCTGCGGCAAACGGAGCGATCTCCGCGGCCAGGAATTCCCGCAGCTCCGCCAACTTGCGCCGCTCCGCTTCACTGAGCAGCGATTCGAAGGCGAAGAAATCCGGACCCGGGAGCGTGTGCGGCGGTTTCGGCGCGGATACGGTTGCGGGAAAGTCCGACGGCGGCTGGCTCACTTGGGTGCCATCCTGATGGCACCATCGAGGCGGATCGTTTCGCCGTTGAGCATGGCGTTGTCCACGATGTGCGCCACGAGTTTTGCGTACTCAACCGGAAGCCCCAGACGTGAGGGGTGCGGCACCTGCTTGCCGAGGGATTCCTGCGCCTCGGCCGGCAGCCCTGCGAGCATGGGCGTCTCAAAGAGGCCCGGCGCGATGGTGACCACCCGGATCAGCGAGCGCGCCAGCTCGCGGGCGATCGGCAACGTCATGGCGGCGACGGCGCCCTTTGACGCGGAGTAGGCGGCCTGCCCGATCTGGCCGTCAAAAGCAGCCACGGACGCGGTATTGATAATCACACCGCGTTCGGAGTCTCCGGGGCGGGCGTCACTCCCGGCTATGCCCGGGTAGGACATTACCGGCTCGGTAAGGGCCATGGCTTCGGCAGCCAACCGGATCACGTTGAAGGTGCCCACCAGGTTGATCTGGATGACCCGATTGAACGTCTCCAGCGGCAGCACGCCGTCGCGCCCCAGGACCTTGCCGGGTGTGGCAATTCCTGCGCAATTCACCACGATCCGGAGCGGACCCAGCACTGCGGCAGCCTCAACCGCACCCCGCACGTCGTCCTCGCTGGCGACATCCGCGGGGACGAAAACAGCCTTCGCCGTGGTGTGATTCCCGTTCATCAGGGAGGCGGCCGTCTCAGCGCCCGAACTGCCGGGGAGGTCAACCAGCACCACGGAAGCACCGGCGTCGAACAGCATTCTGGCGGTAGCGGCACCCAGACCGGACGCCCCACCTGTAACCAGCGCTACGGCTCCTGCTACGTCCATACATCCTCCTTGATGCGGCACCGGGCCGGTAGGCCTTAGTTAACGCATGCTAACTGAAATCTGTGTCCGGCGCACCCCCACCCCGGACGGCGATAGGCTGGCCGGATGACCCAGCCGGATACCACCACCATCGACTGGTCCGCGCGGGCAGACGAGGCCGCCCGCTCCGTGACACGAAGGTTTGGCCGGAAGTTGCTGTTCCTGCCCGGCACCCACATCGCGGCCACCGCCTGGCCCGCAGGGAAGTTCCGGAACCGGCCCCTCCCCTGGCATTACTGGTGGCAGGCGCACTACCTTGACTGCCTGGTGGACGCCGGCCGGCGCGAACTGGATCGTGGTGCTACGCCCCGGGACCGTTTTGACGGCCCGGATAACCCAAGTGCCGGCCGGCTGGCCTCACGGCTCCTCAGGGGTATCCGGCTGCGCAACCTGCTCACTTTCGTCAACAACTACTACGACGACATGGCCTGGCTGGCCTTGGCTGCGCTGCGCCTCGACACCCTGGCTGCGTCCGCCGGCAAACGGGGCCGCCGCCGCTATGCCAAAGTCCAGCGCAGCCTCACTCCGCAGTTCATGGCTGCCTCCACCGACGACCTCGGCGGCGGCACCTTCTGGAGCACCAAGCGGGACTTCAAGAACACGCCGGCCACCGCCCCCGTGGCCCTCTATTTTGCCCGCACCGGCCAGCAGCAGCGGGCACAGGCCCTGGCGGACTGGCTCGATGCCACACTGTTCGACGCCGGACGGGGCCTTTACCTTGACGGCGTGCGGCTGGGAATGGATGGCCAGATCCAGGTAGAAGACAACGTATACACCTACAACCAGGGCCCCGTCCTGGGCGCGCTACTGGAGCTTGGCGGGGCACGCAACCTGGGACGGGCAGTGGAGGTGATTGCCGCCGTCGAACGCCACCTCACGGTGCGCACAGGCACCACGGAGGTGCTCCGCTGCGACGGCACCGGCGACCGCGGGCTGTTCACTGGAATCCTCTGCCGCTACCTGGCCCTCGCCGCACGGGACCAGCGAATACCCCACGGGTGGCGCAGCACCGCCGGGCGGCTGATCCTGGACACCGCGGACGCATTCTGGAACGGCAGCCGCAGCTCACCCGAAGCCACAGAAGAACGTGTTTTCGCAATCCACGCCGCCAGCACAGCCGACGAGGATTACCCGCCAGGTTCCGCCGTCGAGCTTTCCACGCAGCTCCAGGCGTGGATGGTCCTGGAGGTCGCCGCTACCCTCCAAGTGAATTAGAGAACGCAATAGTTACGTAATGCATGTGATCCTTGTCACTTAAACCGAATCCCTCTAGGTGGCTTAGGAATGCCTAACCTAAAGTTCATTTCGAATGAGCCGACACCCCCACTTCCCCTCGGCTCACCGGACCACGTCCATTCGAGAAAGCAGTCCCCCATGAAGCTCCCCAACAACGCGCTGGCCGGCGTCGCACTCGCGGCCACCGCAACCCTGGCACTGACCGCCTGTGGCGGCGGGACGGCAACCCCTGCAGCCACTCCTTCCGAGTCCGGCACCGTTGCCTCATCCGACAAAGTCGTGACGCTCTACAGCGGCCGCAGCGAATCCCTCGTCAAGCCGCTGCTGGAAGAATTTACGGCCGAGACCGGCATCAAGGTTGAGGCCCGCTACGGCGACACCGCGCAGATGGCCGCCCAGTTGGTTGAAGAGGGCGGCAAATCCCCCGCCGACGTCTTCCTGGCCCAGGATGCCGGCGCCCTTGGCGTCGTAGGCAAAGAAGGGCTCTTTTCCGATCTGCCCGAGTCCTCACTCTCCGCCGTGCCGGAGTCCTACCGGGACGCCAACGGCCAGTGGGTCGGCGTAACCGGCCGGGTGCGTGTGCTGGTGTACAACAAGGATCTTGTGCCCAGCGCTGAGCTGCCATCCACGGTTCAGGAACTCAATGACGCAAAGTATGCAGGCAAGCTGGGCGTGGCCCCCACCAACGCTTCCTTCCAGTCCTTCGTGACTGCGCTGCGTGAATCCGAGGGTGACGAGGCAGCCACCGAATACCTCACGGGCCTGGCAGCCAATGATGCCCAGATCCGCGAAAAGAACGGCCAGATCGTGGCCGACGTCAACGACGGCAAGTTCCCCTTTGGGCTGGTTAACCACTACTACCTTTACCAGCTGGCCAAGGAGAAGGGCGTGGACGCGGCAGAACTGAAGGCTGCCAACCACATTTTCCCCGACGGCAACATCGGCTCGCTCATCAACGTCTCCGGCGCCGGCCTGATCAAGCACGCAGCGGATGCTGACGGCCAGGCACTCCTGGACTTCCTCCTGTCTGAACGGGGTCAGAAGTACTTCGCCGAAAAGACCCACGAGTACCCGATGATTTCCGGGGCCCCGAGCCCTGCCGGCCTGCCCACCCTCGCGGATCTCAAGGCTCCTGATGTCGACCTGAACGAGCTCGATGATCTGGCCACCACTGTCCGGATGATCACGGAAGCAGGCCTGGCCTGATAGTGGTTCCACCCGATCACGCCGTAGGACGGCGGCGCCCTGCCGGTGCCGCCGTCCTTCGGCGTTCCAGGAGCGATTCCTGGCCGTCCCGTCATCGGGTGCTTACTGCCGGCGCAGTGGCCGCGGTTGTCATCGCCCTGATCCCCATCATCTACCTCATAGCCCGAACGGCTGAATACTCCCCCGCCGTATTGCTGGAGCAGCTGGGAACCCCCCGCATGGCCCGGCTCGCTTCCACCTCCCTGGGCCTTGTTGCCGCCTCAACAGCCTTCTGCCTCATGATTGGCGTCAGTCTCGCCGTCCTGGTGACCCGTACAAGCCTGCCGGGCCGCAAAGCCCTCGCGGTCGCTGCAGCACTGCCCCTGGCCATCCCCAGCTACGTCGCCGCCTTCGGCTGGTCCTCGCTGTCGGAACTGGTTAATCCGCTGGGCACCCTCCAAGGGTTCGGCGCGGCAGTCTTCGTGATCACCCTGGTGAGCTATCCCTATGTGTACCTCCCGGTCTGTGCTGCGCTGCTGGCGGTGGATCCGGCACAGGAAGACGCCGCGCGGGCCCTCGGACTGCCTCCGGTCAGCGTCTTTGTGCGGATCACCGCGCGGCAGATCCTGCCCGCCACCGCTTCCGGTGCCTTGCTGTGTGCGCTCTACGTCCTCTCGGATTTCGGCGCGGTGTCCATCCTGCGCGTGGATACGTTCACTCGGGCCGTGTTTACATCTTTCAGCCTCGGTTTTGACCGGCTGGGGGCTGTTTCCCTTTCGTCCGTCCTTCTCGCCCTGACAGTGCTGGTTCTCCTTGTCGAAGGGCGTTTCCGCCGGACGAGGACCCGCTATGCCAAGCTGGGCCCCGGAACGCGTCGGCCAACAGGCCTTCTCAGCCTTGGCAGGTTTGCAGGTCCCGTCGCTTTGGCTGCCTGGCTGGTGGTGGCGGTGGCTCTTGGGGGTCCGCTGTCCGCGTTGGCCCTTTGGAGCATCCAGGGGGTGTCCCGTCCCGGCTCCTTGGCCGAACTTGGCACCGCATTCCTCGGATCGGTTTCCGCTGCCGGCGCCGCAGCCCTGTTCACCACGCTGCTGGCCATACCGCTGGGACTGATGATCGCCGGAAGCCGGTCCCGCCTCGCCAGGTTGATGGAACGCCTGGTCTATCTGGCTCATTCGTTGCCGGGAATCGTCGTGGGCCTCTCAGTGGTTTACCTGGGAATCAATCTTGCCTCAGGCTTGTATCAGACGCAGTGGTTACTGACTCTGGCCTACGCAACGCTGTTCCTTCCCCTTGCTGTTGGGCCCATCGCCGCGTCGGCCGCGTTGACGCCGCCACAGGTTGAGGAGGCCGCGCAGTCCCTGGGGAAGACACCCTTGGCCGTATTTCTCCGTATATCGCTACCCTTGGCATTACCGGGAGTGGCGTCCGGAGCGCTTATGGTCCTCTTAACTGCTGTCAAGGAGCTTCCAGCCACGCTTATGCTACGTCCAACCGGCTTTGAGACCCTTGCCACCCGGCTGTGGACCTATACCTCGGTGGAGTCCTACTCGGCGGCCGCTCCCTATGCTGCCCTGCTGGTGGTTCTGGCCATTACCCCCACGTGGATCCTTGTTGCACGTGTTTTTAAGGAACCAAAATGAGTGGCACCAGCAGCGGCATGCACCTCGCGCTCCGTCATATCGGTAAAAGCTTCGGTGGCGTCACCGCTTTGGACGACATCAACCTCGAAGTCCCCCGGGGCGCCATCACGGCCATAGTGGGCGCCTCCGGATCGGGAAAAACCACACTCTTACGGATCATCGCCGGATCAATCGGTGCTGACACCGGCGAGGTGGTTTTGGGAGACAGGGTCCTCGCAGCAGGGCGCCATCTGGTCCCCGCGCATCTGCGGAACATCGGATACGTGGCGCAGGACGGCGCCCTTTTCCCACACCTGAGCGTTGGTGCCAACGTGGCGTTCGGCTTGGACCGGAAGCAGTTCCGGACACGGGCTGCCATTGCGGCCAAGGTTGAGGAACTGTTGGCCATGGTCTCGCTGGATGCCGCAACCGGGTCCCAACGGCCGCATGAGCTCTCCGGTGGGCAGCAGCAACGGGTTGCACTGGCGAGGGCAATGGCCCGCGAGCCCGAGGTCATGCTCCTGGACGAACCCTTCTCCGCCCTGGACGCAGGGCTTCGAGTAGCCACCAGGCGGACAATCGGCAGGGTCCTGGCCGATGCCGGTGTGACAACTGTCCTGGTCACCCATGACCAGGGCGAGGCACTGAGCTTCGCGGACCAGGTGGCGGTGATGCGCAATGGGAAAATCGCCCAGACCGGGAGCCCGTTCGTGGTGTACACCCGCCCCTCCGACCGGGCTACCGCGGAGTTCCTGGGCGACGCAGTCATTCTAGACGCCTGGCTGGAAGGCTCACTGGCCACGTGCTCGCTGGGAGCTATCCCGGTACGGCGGCCGCCGAGACAAGGCAAAGTCCAGCTAATGCTGCGTCCAGAACAGATCAGGATCGCCACCGAATCCCCGATCAGGGGCATCGTGACCGAATGCGATTACTTTGGCCCGGAGTCAACAGTGCGGATCAAGTTGCTGCCTCCACCCTGGCTGCCCGTTCCTGATCAGGGCCTGGCTGCCGGTGATGAGATCATCACCATTCGCCACTGGAATTCCGCCATCGCACGTCCGGGGACGGAGCTGCACTTGCGCGTGGTGGGCGAAGGCGTGGTCTTTCCGTACTGACCCTGCCGTTCCCCTCCTGTCCTGGCCCTCCCGACGAGAGGCAGTGGGCGCCTGTGTCCCCGCCGTCTAGCCTGGTTCGCTTTCCAGCTGCCCTGCGGGCTTTTTCTTCTGCGGAAACGGCGCCTCACCGCGGGCCAGCATCTCCACAAATCCGGCGATTTTCCGGGCCCGGGTTTCTGCCCTCTTGACCGAGTTAGTGCGGTAGATCAGGGCGTAGCGGTTGACGCTGGTGAGGACGTCAAACATGGCCTGCGCCACCGGGACCGCGGCTATCGCCGCCGCCAGGTCCTCCGGAACTTCAGCAGTGGCCTGCCCGGAATATGCGGCGTCCCAGCGGCCGTCGGCTTTGGCACTGTCGACGGCGGCACGGCCGGCGTCGGTCATCTTGCCTTCGGCTTCAAGCCGGGCTACATGGCCCACATTAATCAGCGACCAAGGGCTCTTGGGCCCCCGGCGGGTCATCCTCCGAAAGCTGGTGTCATCGTCTCGCTTTCTGGACTGGCCGTCGATCCAGCCGAAGCACAGGGCTTCATCCAGTGCGGCCTTGTAGTCCAGTTCCGTGGCCTGGCCGCCTTTCTTGTGCAACGCCAGCCACACGCCGGGGCTGGTGGCATGGTTTTCAGCCAGCCAGGCGCGCCACTCATGGGCGTCTCTCACCAGAAGTTCGCTCAATTCAATGGCCATGCCACAAAGGCTACTCCCAGCCCCTGACACGCTCCGGAAGCCAACCGGCCCGCACCACCGTTGCGTAACGAGTGACGAATGGCGGGCGGCGAGCCAATGCCGCTGAGGCCGCCGCGAAGTAGATTATCCCGCCACTCGATGGGGCGGCCGGGCCTCATGGGGTAGAACTTAACCCATGAACGTTCGAACCCCCGACCCCAATCCAGGCTGGCTTTCGCAGGAGGACCTCTTCGAAGCCCGCGGACGGCTCCCCATGGTTTACGTGGAGGCGGTGCCCGTTAGGCTCGATCCCTTAGGGTTCGTCAACGAAGTGGGCACACTGCTGCAGGGTGACCAGGATGGCAGCATGGTCCGCTCGCTCGTTTCCGGGCGTGTCCTGTACCGCGAGACCATCCGTGCGGCCCTGCTCCGGCACCTGGAAAAAGACCTCGGTCCGCTCGCGTTCCCGCAGCTTCCTATCAGTCCGGTTCCCTTCACGGTTGCCGAATACTTTCCAGCGCCCTCGCAAACGGGGTTCACCGATGACCGCCAACACGCCGTGGCGCTGGCCTATGTTATTCCGGTGACCGGCGAGTGCGAGCCACGCCAGGACGCCCTGGAACTCACCTGGATGACCCCCGACGAGGTGCTCAGCGAAGGGGTCCAGCAGGAATTCGTTGGCGGCCGCGGGGCCCTTGTCCGGCAGGCGTTGAGCTTTGCCGGAGTCGGCTTCTAGGCGCATCCGCCCGGCCCGCGTCCCCGATTTCCGGGGTGCCGCTTTGTAGACTGGTGGGCGGACCGCAAGAGAACCAAAGGATTTCCGATGACTCAAACCCCAGCCGAACCGCAATACCGGAACCAACAGGCTGGAACCCTGGGCATAGGAGACCGCCTGCTTCTTCCGGATGCCGTCTCCAGCGCCGAAGTCCAGGAAATCCACATTGATGCGGACGACTACGGCACCCCCGCAATCGTCGTCGCCACGCTCGTGGATGGCCGGACCGTCCGCATCGCTTCGGGTTCCGAAGTCAAGATTGTCCAGGAAACGCACGACGCCGTGACCCCCCTTTTCACCAAGGGGAACCTTGATGGAAGTGAGGGTTCGCCGGCGGGACTGCCTGCCGAGGGGCAGGACAGCGACGGGCAGGACGGCGAGGGAGCCGCGACAGCGCCTGCCGCCGTCGTCGTCCCCCCTCTTCCTGTGGCCGCACCTGCAGTCCCCATCGCGACCGAGGTGGAACTGGCCCTGATTCCTGAGCCTGCCGGCACACCGGAGTCCGTGGTGGAGTCCGTGGCTCAGAACCATCAGGATTCGATCGGCGTCCTGCTGCTGGCGGACAAGCTGGCCAAGGGGATTAACCCAAAATCGGGCAGTTGCCTCAAGGACCTCAGCGACCTTTCCCATGAGCTGTTCATCACGCTCAAGGACGGTGACGGCGCGCTGGTTGTGGCGGATCTACTCAACGTGCTGCCCTACGACGGGAATCCGGGGCGCTGGGCCTCGGTGCAGGCGTCGCTGGCGCTGTCCAGCTACATCTGCAGGCAGGATGGGCAGCCGGAGCGGGCCGCTGTGTACGAGAAACTGCTCCGGAGCCCGGAATCCCGCGAGACTGACCCGTTCAAGGCGCGGATGAACGCTAAAGTCAGGCAGCGTTCACTCAACGAGCCCAATCTGTACGACAAGGAAATATTCCGTTCGATCGACAACTCCAACCACGATGCCGAACGTGAATGGCGGCTTCTCCGGCTGGAATCGTTGTTGTTCCTGCGTGCCCATGGTGGTTCGGAGACCTTCGGGGCCGGAGAGCTGGAGCGCCGGATTGCCAATGAGCTTGAGGCCGTGCGGGGCTGATACCGACCGGGCAGGAACCAACCCTTACAACGGGCATCGCTTCAGTTGTAGATTCGGGCTATGACTAACAAACTGAGCGTAGTAATCAATGCTGACGCGCGGCAGGTCTGGGAAATGCTGCGTGAACCGGCCAAGGTTGCCCAATGGCACGGCTGGGATGCTGACAGCCTTGCCGCCGAGATCAACGAGATCTACTTTAACGACGATGTTGTTGAGGCCTCTGACCATACGCAGTTGACCATTCACGGCGGCGATGTCTTTGAGCTGGAGCCGGTACCGGAAGGCACTTTGGTCAAAGTCACCCGGGCCGGTGTGGACCATAACTCGGAGTGGGCGGCCTGGGACGAGGACATCACCCAGGGCTGGCTGACGTTCCTCCATCAGCTCCGCTTCGCCTTGGAGCGCCATCCGCACGGCAAGCGGCACACCTTGTTCTTCGAGTTCCCGGGCGGGTCCGGATCCACTATCGACAAGCTGGGCCTCTCCGAAACCCCCGAACCGGGCGAACCCTATGAGCTGACGCTGGCCACCGGCGAGGAGATCTCCGGCAAGGTCTGGTTCCGCAGCCAGCACCAGATAGGCCTGACCGTCCACAGTTACGCGCAGCACGGGGACGGTTTGCTGATTGTGGCGGACCAGCCGGTCATCGAGAACGTCAGGCCTGACGGCGGTGCCATGGTCATTGCTTCCACGTACGAGCTTGGGGCCCACCAGCTGGGATCCATCCAGTCGCTGTGGGACGGGTGGCGGGCTGAGAACTACCCCACATCTCAAGCTGCCCGCTGAGGGATCGGCACGGTTTGCTGGCAGACTGGAACCGTGCCAGCCGAACCTGCTTCTTCTCTTGCCCCCGCCGTTTCACCTGCCGTTCCGGCCTCGTCAGGGTCCTCCCTGACCACGGATTCCCCGGTGGCACCCGCTGGTTCTCCGAGGCAGTCCGAGTTTTCGTTCACCGTAAGAACCAGGCTGTCCGAAAGCTGCACGCCGTCCGCTGCCCAAGTTGACGCCAATGGCGGCGAATTCCTTGGCCGCACGGGCACCATCACCACCCCGCACGGTGAGATTAGGACGCCAGCCTTCATCGCCGTCGGAACCAAGGCCACCGTCAAGTCCGTGCTTCCGGAGTCCATGGCGGAGCTCGGCGCCCAGGCCCTCCTGGCTAACGCCTACCACCTGTATCTCCAGCCCGGCGCGGACATCCTTGATGAGGCCGGCGGGTTGGGCGCCTTCATGAACTGGAGCGGCCCTACCTTCACCGACTCCGGCGGGTTTCAGGTGATGAGCCTCGGCTCCGGGTTCAAGAAGGTCATCGACATGAAATCCGTTGATGCTTCGGGACCCGACGACGCCGTAGCTCCCGGCAAGGAGCGCCTGGCCCATATTGACGACGACGGCGTCTGGTTCAAGAGCCACCTGAACGGCGACCGGCACCGGTTCTCCCCTGAGATTTCCATGCAGGTCCAGCATCAGATCGGCGCGGACATCATGTTCGCCTTCGATGAGCTGACCACCCTGCAGAACTCCCGCGGCTACCAGGAAGAGTCGCTGGAGCGCACCCGCCTGTGGGCGTTGCGCTGCATCGAGGAGCACTTCAGGCTGACATCCTCGCGCGAGGGCAAGCCCTACCAGGCGCTGTTCGGTGTGATCCAGGGCGCCCAGTACGAGGACCTGCGCCGCAAGGCCTGCCGGGACCTGGGCGCCATGCCGTTTGACGGGTTCGGCATCGGCGGCGCGCTGGAGAAGGAAAACCTGGGAACGATTGTGCGCTGGTGCAATGAGGAACTTCCGGAGAACAAGCCGCGCCACCTGCTGGGTATCTCCGAACCGGACGATATCTTCACGGCCATCGAAAACGGCGCCGACACCTTCGACTGCGTCTCCCCAACCCGTGTCGCCCGTAATTCAGCGTTCTACACCCCTTCCGGGCGGTTCAACCTGTCCGGCGCCAAATACAAGCGCGATTTCGGCCCGCTGCAGGATGGTTGCGACTGCTACACCTGCACCAACTACTCCCGCGCCTATATCCACCACCTGTTCAAGGCCAAGGAGATGCTCTCCGCCACCCTGATTTCCATCCACAACGAGCGCTTCGTGGTGAAAATGGTGGACGACGCCCGCCTGGCCATCGAATCCGGCACCTTCTTCGACTTCAAGGCCCAGACCCTGGCGCAGTACTACTCGTAGGCGCCCGAGGCGAGTGCCGCCGTCGGGCTCGCCGGTCCTCCGTGGCGCCGGGGTGGCAGCGTTCCAGCGAGCCCGGTGAAACGGCGGGACTATCAGGAACTGACGACGCCGTAACTCGGCTCGCGCTTCTTGACCCACCCGATGACCAGGGACGTTACGGGAACGAAGAGGAACTCGACGAGGGTCTTGTAGACGAAGCCCACCAGCACGTAGTTCAGGAACGTCGCGAAGTCGGTGATGCCGATGACTGACGCCGCGATGCTGCAGAAGATCAGCGTGTCCACGAATTCGCCGGCACCTGAGGAACCCATCAGCCGCGCCCACAGGGACTTCTCGCCGGAACGGGCCTTCATCTTCACCAGGATCCAGGAGTTGATGGTCTGGCCCGCCAGGAATGCCAGCAGCGAGGCGAGCACAATCTGCGGTACCGGGCCAAGGGCTCCTTCGAGGGCGGCCTGCTTGGAGATGCCGAACTCGTCGTCAAAACCCGGCAGGGCGATGATGATCCAGAAACAGAGCGACGCGAACACCGACAGGGCGAACGTGGTGAAGATGGCCTTGCGGGCAACCTTGAAGCCGTAAACCTCGCTGATGACGTCGCCAAGGATGTAGGCCAAGGGGAAGAGGAAGAAGCCGCCGTCAGTGATGATCGGCCCGATTGCAACGCCCTTGGACGCGCCAATGTTGGAGAGGATCAGCACCACCGCCATGACCGCCAGCATGATTCCAAAGTATGGCGAGCCGATCGAGGCAAACTTGACGCCGCTCCCGACAGAAGCTGCACGGGCGGCAGCGGGTTCAGGGGCGGAGCCGGTGTTGACGGCTTGGGGCAGGGCGTCAGAGCCCGGGGATGAAGGCATGGGGATTGTCCATTCGTAGTGGTTCGCTCGGTACCCGGATCATCACGCGGCACCGGCTGTATTAGCACTGGTCGGACAATTCTCCCACGCGGGGCCCGCGAAGGAACCCGATGACAACGTCGGGCTTGTTTCCGAACCCGGCACCGTGCCTTCGGATGGCAGGATAGAACCATGACTTCTGTACCAGCTGCAGCCGCATCCACCCTGTCCGCCCCCGCTCTTCCTGCTGTGGTCCTGACCATCGCAGGCTCCGAAGCCACTGGCGGCGCCGGCGCCCAGGCGGACCTGAAGACCTTCCAGGAGCTTGGCGTCTTCGGCATCGCCAACCTGACGTGCATCGTCTCCTTCAACCCGTTGGACAACTGGAACCACCGCTTTGTGCCCGTGGACCAGCAGGTCATCGCGGACCAACTGGAAGCTACGACGGCGGCATACGGCGCCGGGTCCGGCGCACCGACAGTAATGGACACGGTGAAGATCGGCATGCTGGGCAGTCCTGCCACCATTTCGACGGTGGCCGATGCACTGTCCGCAGGCGCATTCACCAACGTGGTTCTGGACCCGGTCCTCATCTGCAAGGGCCAGGAACCGGGGCACGCCCTGGACACGGACCAGGCCCTCAAGGCGCAGATTCTCCCGCTGGCCACGTTCGTCACGCCCAACCACTTCGAGGCCGAATCGCTGTCCGGGTTGGTGATCACCGACGTCGAATCCCTCAAGGCCGCAGCCGTGAAGATCCATGAGCTGAGCGGCGCAGCAGTCCTCGCCAAGGGCGGGGTGCGGCTGGAAGGCCCAAACGCCGTCGACGTCTTCTACGACGGTGAGACGCTGGAAGTCCTGTCCACGCCCAAGATTGGCGAGGTGGCCGTCTCAGGTGCCGGGTGCTCACTCGCCGCGGCCGTGACCGCCGAACTGGCCAAGGGCGCCACTCCGCTGGAGGCCGCCCGCACTGCCAAGGAGTTCGTTACGGCGGGCATCAGAAACCGCGTGGCCTCGGGCGCTCCGTTTGACGCACTGTGGCAGGGCGGCGCCCGCTAGGACGCAGCCTCGGCGAGCAGCGCTTCGGCCATGAGGGCTGCCGTCCGCACAATAAAGGCACGACGCCGGCCCGCCCGGTCCGGCGCATCCCCCGCCATCAGCGCGTCCACCTGCGGCAGTGCTACCCAGGCATCGCACAGCGTCACGACGGTAAGGAGCAGCTCGGCCGCGTCAGCCCGGTGGATGCCGGGCAGGACTGACTGGACCTGGCCTACCTTGGTGGCGCAATGATCTGCCCTGGTGGCGCGGTCCACAGTGTCCCGGCCGCGCTCCAGGCCCTCCCAGAAGAGCAGCCGCGGCAGCACGCCATCCCTGCTGTGCCGGTCAAAGAGGCGGCCGGCGTAGTCGCCGAAGGCTGCCGGCCCATGCCCCTGGATTGGCACCTCTGTCATTACCCGGACCATTTCTGCCGCCAGGACGGCATCGAAGAGATCGTCTTTCTTACCGAAGTACTGGTAGATCCGCTCTTTGTTGACGCCGGCAGCAGCTGCGATCCGGTCCACGCGTGCGCCGGCCAGGCCCTTATCGCTGAATTCGGCCGTGGCAGCGGTTAGCAGCAGTTCCTTGGTGCGTTCAACATTCCAGGCCATGAACCCATCTTACGCATTCCCAACTAACCAGTTGCACTTGGGCAATGGCGGGACTAGAGTCGCATTCATCAAATGCAACTAGACAGTTGGAGATTGTCGTGAACAGCATGCCCAGCCCCGAATCCACCACCCTCGCGGCAGACGCTCCCGCCCCAGCACCCAACGGACCGTCCATCCACATCCGGGCCGTCATCACCTGGCTGGCCATTTTTCCGCTGGTTGCGATCGCCATGATGGCTTCAGCACCGTTCATGGAAGGGTGGCATCCGGTACTGCGGTCCTTTGTGCTCACACTGGTAGTGGTTCCGGCGGCCGTCTACGTGGTGGTGCCCCGGCTCTTCGCGGGCTACGGTGCCCTGATGCGCCGGCGCAGCGCCAGACGTTAGGGCGCACCACGCAACTATCGCGGGTCGCCGATCTTCCCCATAAACAATGGCATGCCGGTCTCCAGATGAACTATCTGGTACTCGAACGGCCTATCGAAACTAATGCTCACGTCAGGTTCAACAACCCCGCTCACCTCCATGGCGATCTGCGTTACAGCGGCGGCAACTGTGCCCTTTTCGGCAACGGTGATGTTGGCGGCCTGGGCGGCGGCGCTGACAAAAGCCCCACGCTGGATGTTGTCGAAGTCTGTGGTGGTGGACAGCATGGTGTCCAGGCCCAGTTCCCGCAGGACCTTCATCAGTTCGAACTTGCTCTCGTGGTCCCACTTGGGCAGATCAAGAGCAACGTTCGACGGCGTCACGCCCTCCAGTGCGTCAGCCACCTGCCCCAAGGCATCGGCGTCGAGAACCTGCTGCGCCGCATCGGCGTCCGGCAGGATCAACCGCATGGCGAAACCTTCCGCATACGGCAGGTCGATGGCCCGCCAGCCGTCACCTTCGGCATAGGCGGCCCGCACATACCCGGCCATGGTGGGCACGTCCACCGTTTCACCGCCCGCCGTGGTGAACGGGAGCTCAGCAGTGGCCTCGGGCTCGAACGGCGCGTCCCAGGCAGCAGCCAGGTACAGGGTATTGAGGAGCGTAAGGGTGAAGTTTTGCTGGTACCGCACCGGGGCCTTCTTGATGCGGCCGCCGGTATGCTCTTCCACCCAGGAATCGATCGTCGGCTCAGTAACGGCCTGGTCGGCAAAATCCACACGGTACACGCCGGTGCCGTAGTGCCTGGCCAGGACGTCCAGATACTCCTCACCGGTGGGCACGTCGCGGTCAATGAACAGCCCGTTCGCGGGATGCATCACCGGTTTGCGCGGCGGGTCCTCCTCGTCCACCGAGGAGGGGTCGCCGTCGTACTTTTCCAGGGAGGCGAGCAGCGCATTCATCCCCCCGTCGCGTTTCTCCGGAAGCCCCAGCACCTGGTCCATTTCGACGGCGGTCTCACCGGAAGCACCTGCCCGCAGCATGGAGAGCGCGATCAGCAGGCTGGCCGGCGAGGCCACCACGTTCCCGACGGTACTACCGCCGCCGTCGGCAAGAAGGGCGCTTCCCAGCTTGAGGGACGACTGCCGGAAAGCCTCCAGTTCGGCCGTGTAGTCCTCCGTAGAAACTGATAGGCGCTCGACGTCGGCAATCTCCAAAGCGGGTGGTGTGGAATGCGGCACGGCGGGCGGGGCCGACGAACAGGCAGTCATCGAGGCAGCAGCAGCCACAGCGATGATCCTGGCAAGATTCCTGGTGCTCACGGTTTCCTCAGCTTCCCGAATGCGCTTGCAGGAACGAATAAACCTCGGTCTCGTCCACCCCGGGGAACGCACCCGGCGGCATCGCGGCCAGGAGGTGCGAGTGGGCCCGGGCGGACGGCCACGCGTTGCCGGCCCATTCCGAGGCCAGTTCCATGGGCGGGCGTTTGCAGCAGCTTTCATCCGGGCACAGTGACTTGGAGCGTTCCGTGGTGTCCCTGCCACGGAACCACTTCACGTGCGCGTACGGGACCCCGACGGAAAGGGAAAACTCGCCGTTTGCTGAGCGCTCAGTCCGCGCAGTGCACCAGTACGTACCGGAAGGGGTGTCCGTGTACTGGCTGTAGGCACTGAACTTGTCCGGCACGTCGAAGACCACCCGCGACGTCCACTGCTTGCACGACGGCTGGCCCTCAATGGCACCCGTGTGATCCTGCGGGAACGTCACGCCGTCGTTCTCATATGCCTTGTAGATAATGCCGCTCTGGTGCGTTTTCTGGAAGTGTGTGCGGATGTCCAGGTGCTGGGTGGCGAGGTTGGTGAACCGGTGCGCCGCCGTTTCATAGCTCACAGCGAAGGCGTCCCGGATGTCTTCCACAGCAATTTCCTTGGCCTGCTTGGCACGCTGCAGAAACTCGACAGTAGCTTTCTCCGGCAACAGGAGTGCCGCAGCGAAATAGTTGGTGGCAACGCGCTGCATCAGGAAATCGGCATAGCTGGACGGCGTCTGGTGGCCCAAGACGTAGTGGCCCAGGGCCTGCAGCAGCACCGAACGGGGGTCGTGATCGCTGCGCCCGCCCTGGGTCAGGTAAATTCGGTGATTCTTAAGGTCCGTGACCGAGCGGGTGGAATGCGGCAAATCGCTCACGTGGTGGAGGGTGAAGCCCAGGTGCCCGGCGATATCCGCGATCACGTGCTGGGACAGCGGACCATGGGTATGCCCGACGCCGGCAAGCACCTTTTGCGCCTCCGCCTCGTATTCGGGGAAGTAGTTGTTCCGCTCCCGCATCATGGCGCGCAGCTCACTGTTCGCCCGGCGGGCTTCCTCGGGGGTGGCGATCTGTTCATTCAGCTTCCGCTCAAGCTCCTGCTGCAGGCCCACCATGGACTCCAACACATCCATGGGAAGCCGCGAGCTGATACGGATTTTGGGCAGATTAAGGGACTCGTAGAGCGGGCTGCGCTGGTAGCGTTCCAGCTCGATTTCCAGGGCCGCGCGGCGGTTGGGCGGCTCTGCTCCTAACAGCTGGTCGATGCCTACGTTCAGGGCCGCGCCGAGCTGCTGGAGCAGTCCCAGCTTGGGCTCACGCTTGCCGTTTTCAATCAGGCTTAACTGGCTGGGCGCAGTCCCGACGGCGGCACTCAAGCCGTCGAGCGTCAGCCCGGCTTCCTTACGCAGGTGCCTGATGCGGCGGCCCAGGCTGATGGCGTCCAGATCTGCGGAGGATGCGGACGACGCGGTGGCTATGGCGGTGCGGTTCCAGCTTGAAGGCGACATTTATGAAGAATACGTGAAGAAGTGCGTTTCTTTCCATACTTTTGGTCTATCTAAGGGGTTGTAAGTGCTGAAAAGTAGTGATTAGCAAAGAGTTTCCCAAGCTCAACCACCGGAACCGACAAGCTCAACCACCGGGACAACCGGCATAAACAAGGAGATTACCGATGACTGCAGCATTTGAGCCCACCCAGCAGCCTTCCGGCCAGGACGCAACTTCACAGGCCGCCGCACTGGAGCTCGAGTGGGCTGCCAATCCCCGTTGGGAAGGTGTGACCCGAGACTACAAGGCAGCGGATGTGGTCCGCCTCCGCGGCCGCGTGACCGAAGAGCACACCCTGGCCCGCCGTGGCTCGGAGAAGCTGTGGAAGCAGCTCACCGAAGAGCACGCCACCGGCCAGTACACCAACGCCCTTGGCGCACTCACCGGAAACCAGGCCGTCCAGCAGGTCAAAGCAGGCCTGCGCGCCATCTACCTTTCGGGTTGGCAGGTTGCCGCCGACGCCAACAACTCCGGCCACACCTACCCGGACCAGTCGCTCTACCCGGCCAACTCGGTTCCCACCGTGGTCCGCCGGATCAACAACGCACTGCTGCGGGCTGACCAGATCGAATTCGCCGAAGGCATCCAGACCGTTGAGGACTGGCTGGTCCCGATCGTCGCCGACGCCGAGGCCGGCTTCGGCGGCCCGCTGAACGCCTACGAACTCATGAAATCCATGATCCAGGCCGGCGCCTCCGGTGTGCACTGGGAAGATCAGCTGGCTTCGGAGAAGAAGTGCGGGCACCTCGGTGGCAAGGTCCTGATCCCCAGCCAGCAGCACGTCCGGACGCTCAACGCCGCCCGGCTCGCGGCCGACGTCGCCGGTACCCCCTCGGTGATCATCGCCCGCACCGACGCCGAAGCAGCCACTCTCATCACCTCCGACGTTGACGAACGGGACCAGGAGTTCATCCTCCGTGAAGGGGGTCAGCCGGTCCGCACTGCCGAAGGCTTCTACAAGGTCCGCAACGGCATCGAACCCTGCATCGCCCGCGCTAAGGCCTACGCGCCGTACTCGGACCTCATCTGGATGGAGACGGGCACCCCGGACCTGGAGCTGGCCCGCAGGTTTGCCGAGGCCGTCAAGGCCGAGTTCCCGGACCAGATGCTCTCCTACAACTGCTCGCCGTCGTTCAACTGGCGCAAGCACCTGGACGACGCCACCATCGCCAAGTTCCAGCGCGAACTCGGTGCCATGGGCTTCACCTTCCAGTTCATCACCCTGGCCGGTTTCCACGCTCTGAACTACTCGATGTTCGACCTCGCCCACGGTTACGCCCGCGAAGGCATGAGCGCCTACGTCGAACTCCAGGAAAAGGAATTTGCCTCCGAATCCCGCGGCTACACCGCAACCAAGCACCAGCGCGAAGTCGGCACCGGCTACTTCGACGACATCGCTACCGCGCTCAATCCGAACGCGTCAACACTCGCCTTGGTGGGATCCACCGAAGAAGGCCAGTTCCACTAATCCCCAGCCGCCCCCTCCACTCACAAGGTCGCGAGGGAACCCGGCGGCCGTGGGCCCACCCCGACGGCGGTTCTTGGGTCCGGCCTTCGGACCGGCATCGCTCGGCGTGCTATTGCCCATGGCCGGCTTCTTACCTCGCTGAGCGAGGACGAAGCCGGCCACAGGGCCCCTTTTACGCACGCTGCCGCGTTACCGGCTCCTTCGGCCTTGTGCCGTAGTCGCCAACGTGCCGCTAGCCGCCGTCGAACTTCCCTTTTCGTCTTTAAGGAGACAGAAAAATGAACACCTTCACTGACAGCTTCACCATGAATGGCATTACGTTGACCGCGCAGCCTATTTGCCGGCAGGACGAGATTCTTACTCCTGATGCGCTGGAGTTTGTGGCAAAGCTGCACCGGGCCACCGCTGGCCGGCGGCAGGAACTGCTGCAGGCACGGCGGGCCCGGCGGGCCGACATTGCCGCCGGCCAGGACCCGCGGTTCCTCCGCGAGACTGAACACATCCGCAACGACGACACCTGGCGGGTCGCTCCCCCGGCGCCCGGGCTGGAGGACCGCCGGGTCGAAATCACCGGGCCGGTGGATAAGAAGATGACCATCAACGCCCTGAACTCGGGGGCAAAGGTCTGGCTGGCGGACATGGAGGACTCCTCCACCCCGACGTGGCGGAACGTCATCAAGGGCCAGCTGAACCTCATTGACGCTTTGGAGCGCCGGATCGATTTCACCACTGACGAGGGCAAGGAATACCGGCTCCGCACCGACGTCGAACTCCCCACCATTGTGGTGCGGCCGCGCGGCTGGCACCTGCCGGAAAAGCACATGATGATCGACGGCGGACCCATCGCGGGCGGAATCGTGGACTTCGGACTGTTCTTCTTCCACAACGCCCGCCGTCTGCTGGCCCAGGGCAAGGGCCCCTACTTCTACCTGCCTAAGATCGAGAACCACCTCGAGGCACGGCTGTGGAATGACATCTTCGTCCTCGCTCAGGATCTGCTGGGCATCCCGCAGGGCACCATCCGCGCTACGGTCCTGATCGAGACCATCACCGCAGCATTCGAAATGGAGGAAATCCTCTACGAGCTGCGCGATCACGCCGCCGGCCTGAACGCCGGACGCTGGGACTACATCTTCTCGCTGATCAAGAACTTCCGCACCCGCGGGCCCCGCTTCGTCCTGCCGGACCGGGCCCAGGTGACCATGACCCAGCCCTTCATGCGCTCCTACACCGAGCAGCTGGTCCGCGCCTGCCACAAGCGCGGCGCCATGGCCATCGGCGGAATGGCCGCCGCCGTCCCGAACCGCAAGGATCCGGAAGCCAACGCGATCGCGCTGGAGAAGGTCCATGCAGACAAAACCCGCGAAGCCAACGACGGCTTCGACGGCTCCTGGGTGGCGCACCCGGACCTGGTGCCCATCTGCCGCGAAGTGTTCGACGGCGTACTGGGCAACCGTTCCAACCAGCTGGACCGTCTCCGCGCAGACGTCACCCCGGATGACGCCGCACTCATTGACATCACCGCGACTGAGGGCACCATCACGGAGAAGGGTATCCGCAACAATGTGGAGGTTGGGATCCGCTACATTGAGTCCTGGCTGCGCGGCAACGGTGCGGTGGCCATCCACAACCTGATGGAAGACGCCGCCACCGCGGAAATCTCGCGTTCCCAGCTGTGGCAGTGGATGTATGCCCGGGCCATCACCGACGACGGCGAGATCGTCACCCACGAATGGGTGGGCGAACTGCTCGAGGAGGAGTTCACCCGTCTGGAGCGCTTCGACGGCGACCGGTTCGAGGACGCCCGGGACATCTTCGAGGAAGTCACCATGAGCCCGGAGTTCCCGTCCTTCCTCACCCTGCCCGCCTACGCCCGCTACCTCACCGAAGCACGGGAAAAAGCTACAGCAGAGGAACTCGCTGCGGCCTAACATCTCCGGTGGTTGAGCCTGTCGAAACCTGGTCTCGACAGGCTCGACCACCGGCACGTGAGCCGGGCCGGCACGCCCTTCGCAACAGGCACCCCGAAATCCGGGGAGCCGGCCCGGCGAAACCTGGTCTCGACAGGCTCGACCACCGGCACATCAGCGGCCCTTTGGCACCAGCCGCACTGACAGAGTGGTGCACACGAAGAACGTCAGCACAGAGACCAGCACCACCAGCAGTGCGGGCGTCCAGGAGTCACTGGCGTTGTAGACGAAACCCACCAGCGGCGGCGCTACAGCGGCAAAGCAGTAACCGACCCCCTGCACGGTGGCGGACATGCGGCCCGCGGAAGCCTGGTCCCGGGCCAACCGGATGATGGCGAGGAAGATCAGGGTAATCCCGCCGCCCTGGGCCACCCCGCCGGAGACGCACCAAAACCACCAAAGCCCGGGCGCCATCAGCAGCCCCGCCGGTACCGCAAGCCAGAGCACGCCCAGGGTGACCGCCGTCGTCGTCGTACTGAAATATTTAGCCGCGAAGGGCACTCCCAACGCGCCCACGATCGCCAGCAACTGGAAAAGCGAAGATCCGGCGCCTGCTGCGGAAGCGGACATTCCCAGTTCGGCGTTGAGGTAGCTGGGCAGCCAGGCGGTAACACCGTAGTAGGAAAACGCCTGCCCGGCGAAGCCCGCGGTGAGGCCGGCCGTGATCCATCCCGAACCCTTGACGGCGTCTTTGCGGGCGTCGGGGTCTCCGTCATGAGTAATCCCCTGCGGCAGGAGGGCCCGGCGGGGTCCGGCGGCCAGGATCCAGGCCACAATCGCCGCCACCGCAAAGATCCCAACGGAGGCAAGCGCCATGCGCCAGCCCGCCAGCTCCGCCAATGGCGCAGTGACCACGGACGTCAGGAAGGACCCAATATTGAGGGCCGCTGTGTAAACACCCATAGCGGTCCCCTGCCGGCGTGCGGCGAAGTCGCGCCGGATGATCAGCGGAACGGCGATGTTGCCAATGGTGATGGACAGGCCAATCACCACCGTGCCCAGAATCACCATAGTAGGGCCGCCTGCCGAACGTACCGCCACCCCGGCCAGCACGCCCAGGATGGTGAGTGTTACGGCAAATTCGGCACCATACTTGCGGGCGGCCAGCGATGCCAAGGGCGCTGCAAGCGAAAAACACAGCACCGGAATACTGGTCAGCAGGCCCAAGAGAACGGGTGAAAACCCCAGGTCCGCCTGCATCAGGCCAACCACGGGCGCAACTGCCACAAAGGGACCACGAAGGTTCAGGGCCAGGAGCGCAATACAGGCGATCAGGATTGCCCCGCCGGACATCCTGGACAGGAACTTGTTGCGCGGCGGAGGTGGGTTTTCATTCATCACCATATTGCTATCACGCCGGTGACTGCCTGATTTCCCGTCCACACGCCTAACGCTGCTCTACGATGAAAGCCACCACGGAATGAAGGGCACGCCATGAAGCACCGTCTTGCAATCCTCGATGACTACCAGGATGTGGCCCAGGGGTTCGCAGACTGGACCGCACTGGAGCAGGACGGTGTCCAGGTCATCACCTTCCGGGAGCCCTTTCCATCCCAGGAGGCGATGGCGGCGGCACTTGCCGGGGTAACAATCATCATCGCCATGCGTGAGCGCACTGCATTCCCCCGGGATGTCCTGGAACAACTTCCCGCCCTGCAGCTCCTGGTTACCACCGGGATGGCAAATGCCGCGATCGACGTCGGAGCTGCCGAGGAGAACGGCGTCACTGTGTGTGGCACGCCGGGTTCCCCCGCTGCGGCGCCGGAGCTGACCTGGGCCCTGTTGCTTGCCGCCGCACGGAACCTCACTGCGGAGGAACGTTCCCTGCGGGCGGGCATCTGGCAGACCAGCGTGGGCTTCGAACTGGCCGGGAAGACGCTCGGGATTGTGGGACTGGGCAAGATCGGCCGCCGGATTGCGGGCTACGCCAATGCCTTCGGTATGGAGGTGCTCGCATGGAGCCAAAACCTCACGGCGGAGGCCGCAAAAGAGGCCGGAGCGCGGCTGGTCACCAAGGCTGAGCTGTTCCGGCTTTCCGACGTTGCGACCCTGCATCTGCGCCTTTCCGAGCGATCGGAAAACACAGTGACCGAGGAAGAACTGCGCTTGCTCGGGCCGGAAGGTATTTTGGTCAACACGGCCCGGGGCCCGTTGGTCAATCAGGACCATCTGGTCCGGGCGCTTTCCGAAGGATGGATTGCCGGAGCCGCGCTGGATGTTTTTGACCAGGAACCTTTACCGCCGGGGCATCCGCTCCTGGCCGCACCAAACACCGTGCTGTCACCCCATCTGGGATATGTCACCCGGGAGAGCTACCGGGAGTTCTACGGTGGGGCGTTCGAGGATGTCACAGCATGGCTGGCGGGCAAGCCTGTCCGCGTGATCAGCCCCTGACACCGCCGGCTGGACTGAGCCAAGACGTTTGCAGCTTTGCCTCGATGGCCGCGGGGGATAACACATACTGCGTCACCAGTTGACTGGCCCCCAGGATGGCGGCCTGGTCCGCGGCGATTGAGGGCGCAATCCGCAGGTGCGTGGTGGCCAGCGGCAGTGAGCGCCGGTAGACCACCTCGCGCACTCCGGCCATCAAGTGTTCGCCGGCCTGACCCAGGCTTCCTCCGATCACGATTACTGACGGATTCAGCAGGTTTACCACCGTCGCCAACACGTCCCCCACATCCCGGCCTGCCTGGCGCAGCACATGGACGGCCTCAGGATTGCCTTCCGCAACCAGCCGCAGGACATCCGCCCCTTTCGCTGCCGGCACGCCCCGCCGGCTCAACTCCGCAGCCAGTGCCGGGCCTGAGGCGAGCGCTTCCAGGCAGCCGAAATTGCCGCAGCGGCATAGGACGTCGTCGCCACGCGGAACGCGGACGTGGCCCAGGTCCCCGGCGGTACCGTTGGCGCCGCGCTGCAATTCCCCGTTGCTGATGATGCCCGAGCCGATGCCGGTGGCCACCTTGATGAACAGGAAATTGTCTTCCATGGGCCAGTGCGCCGTCCGCTCACCCAGGGCCATGATGTTCACGTCGTTGTCCACCAGCACGGGAACGGCCAGCGAGCGCTGGACGTACGTGACGACGTCGAACCCGTCCCAGCCAGGCATGATGGGCGGTTTTACGGGTTTTCCGGTGTGGTGTTCCACCGGGCCCGGCAGCCCGATTCCGACGCCGGCCAACTGCTCCAGGCCCCACACGGTCCCGGTGAGAAGGGCTGTCCCTTCCCGGATAACCCGGTTCAGCACCGCTTCGGGGCCGTCAGCGACCTCCTGCGCCAGACGTTTTTCCACGATGACGCTCCCGCTCAAATCCGTCACAGCCACGATCACGTGCGTGGCGCCTACGTCAACGGCCAGCACAGCGCGTGCCGCGGGATTAAAGGCAAAGCGCGACGGCGGCCTGCCGCCGCTGGAGTTCGCCTCACCGGCCGGGCCAACCAGACCGGCGCTGATGAGGGCGTCGATCCGGGAAGCAACGGTGGAGCGGGCGAGGCCCGTTGTAAGGGCAAGTTCGGCGCGTGTGCGGGCTCGACCGTCCCTGAGAAGCTGGAAGAGATTTCCAGCACGCGAAAGGTTGCCGGCCTCCGCGAGGGACGAAGGTCCGGCGTCGTTTCCGGGTGCTGAAGTCATGCCTTTAGTGAAGCACGATTGCTTATGCGTGTCATTTAGCAGAAAACCGCCAGAGTTATTCCAACTTTTGCTTGACGCTCGGCAAAAGTCCCCCTAAGTTGATGTGTGAGCGATGTCACCTGGCCTAAGCGCGAATCGGGGAACAGGGGCCGCCGTCAACCCACCATTACGAGGAGAGCCAGTGCCCTACTCCATTCAGCTGTACACGGTCCGGAAGGCCCTTGAGCAGGACCTTGCCGGAACCATCCGGCGGTTGGCCGACATCGGCTTCACCATGGTCGAGCCCTACCGCTTCGTCGCCAAAGCCGACGAACTAAAGCGGGCCCTGGCCGAAAACAACCTCACTGCCCCGTCCGGCCATGCTCCCCTGCTCAGTGGCGACCAGGATGAGATCTTTGCTGCGGCTCAGCAGCTTGGCATCGGCACGGTGATAGACCCAAGCGTTCCGATCGAGCGCTGGAACACGATCGAAGACATCACGGCGACTGCTGAACAGCTGAACGCGGCTGCGGCCAAGGGCGCCGGGTATGGCGTACAGGTGGGCTACCACAACCACTGGTGGGAAGTTGAGTCAGTCATTGACGGCAGGACTGCCCTCGAGCACCTGGCCGACCACCTCAACCCGGAGGTCGTGCTGGAACTGGACACCTACTGGGCGGCAGTCGGCGGCCAGAACCCTGCCGAGCTTCTGGCCCGGCTGGGCGACAGGGTCACCTTTATTCACATCAAGGACGGCCCTGTCACTTCGGACCCGTCGAGCCAACTCGCCGTCGGCGCCGGCCAGATGCCCATTTGGGACGTGCTGGAGGCGGCAGGTTCCCTCGAAGCAGCCGTGGTGGAACTCGATGACTTCAAGGGCGACATGTTCGAAGCCGTACAGGACAGCTATAACTACCTCAGCGCGGGGAAGGTATCCGTATGAGCCACGCGGCAGGAGCTGCCTTTGGTCCGCTGGGGTCAGGCCCGGTAGGTGTCGGCATCATCGGCGCCGGCGTCATCAGCAAGCAATACTTGGACAATCTCACCAGCTTCCCTGACATTCGCGTTGTGGCAATCGGGGACCTCTTCGAAGAGGCTGCCGCTACGCGGGCCGGCGAGTATGGAATTGCCATACACGGCGGGATCGACGCTGTCCTCGGGCACCCCGAGGTGGAGATTGTCATCAATCTGACCATCCCCGCAGCGCATGTGGAAGTTGCTACCCAGGCCGTGAACGCCGGCAAGCATGTCTGGAGCGAAAAGCCGTTCTCACTGGATCGCGAAAGTGGCTTAGGCCTGCTCAAGGCTGCTGACGCGGCGGGCGTCAGGCTTGGATGCGCACCCGACACGTTCCTGGGCGCCGGGCTGCAAACGGCCCGACGTATGATCGAGCGCGGCGACATCGGCACTCCCCTGACCGCATTGACACTGATGCAATCACCCGGCCCTGAATCCTGGCACCCGAATCCCGCCTTTCTGTTCCAGGACGGAGCCGGTCCACTGTTCGATATCGGACCGTATTACCTGACCGCGCTGGTGCAAACGTTCGGCAGTGTCCGCAAGGTCGGAGCATTCGGTTCCAAGTCACGGGAAACACGCGTGATTGGCTCGGGGCCCAAGGCTGGAGAGACGTTTGAGGTCACAGTCCCCACACACGTCAGCTCCATCCTCGAGTTTGAGAATGGAGAATCGTCGCAGAGCATCTTCAGCTTCGATTCCCCGTTCAGGCGCGCAGGATTCGTGGAAATC
This sequence comes from Pseudarthrobacter sp. TRD_SC_9, assembly GCF_055361265.1. Taxonomy (NCBI): domain Bacteria; kingdom Bacillati; phylum Actinomycetota; class Actinomycetes; order Micrococcales; family Micrococcaceae; genus Pseudarthrobacter; species Pseudarthrobacter sp. TRD_SC_9. The sequence goes on along the minus strand of NZ_CM143956.1, from coordinate 718,485 downwards.
ACCGGCTCCGAGGCAACCATCGCTTTTCCGGACCCGAACAACTTCGACGGCGATGTCAGGATTTGTGCCCTCGGCTCCGATGACTGGACTACTGTCCCATCTGTTGGCTCCACTGCCAGCCGCGGCGCAGGAGTACTGGAGATGGCCCGCGCCATCCGTGCGGGACGGCCGCATCGGGCGCAGGGTGAACTGGCTTTCCACATCCTGGACACCATGGCCTCTATCGCAGAGTCAATCGATAACCGGGCATTTGTGGATGTGGAAAGTTCCGCCGCAAAGGTGCCTGCACTGCCTGAGGATTGGGATCCCACGGCAGCAACGCTTTAGGCCTGATACCACCAGCACCAGCTCAACGACGAGAAAACGGAGCATCATGAAAAATCCCTTAAAAGTCCTGACAGCAGTTGCTGCAACCGCAGCACTGGCATTCGGCCTGTCCGCATGCGGTGGCGGCGATGACGCGCAGTCGGGTGGTGACACCATCACATACTGGGCATCGGACCAGGGCAACAGCCTGGATGACACCGCGGCCAAGCTGAAGCCCACGTTGGACCGCTTTACGGAAAAGACAGGTGTGAAGGTGCAGCTGGAAGTTATCAGCTGGACGGACCTCTACAACCGCATCCTCACCGCGGTCACCAGCGGCGACGGTCCTGACGTCCTCAACATCGGCAACACCTGGGCGGTGACCCTTCAGGAGACGGGTGCTTTTGAGCCGGTGGAAGGTGAGTTCCTGGAAGCCGTCGGGGGCAAGGACCGTTTCCTTCAGACCAGCTGGTCAACAGGCGGTGCTGAGGGCAAGACGCCCACGTCGGTGCCACTCTACGGTTTGGCGTACAACATGTACTACAACACCAAGTTGTTCGAGGAAGCCGGCATCGAAAAGGCGCCCACTACGTGGGAGGAATTTGTAGAGACAGCCAAGAAACTCACCAAAGACACCAACGGAGACGGCAAAACGGACCAGTGGGGATTCACGGCAGCCGGAGCGTCGGTCTCAGCCAACTCACACCAGGCCTTCATCCGGGGCCTCCAGAACGGCGGCACACTGTTCGACAGCGATGGCAAGCCCACCTTTGACAGCGACCCCCAGGTGGAGGGTGTTAAGCAGTTCGTGGATCTGATGGCCACCCACAAGGTGATGTCGCCCTCGGACGCTGAGCTGAGCCAGGGCAGCCAGAAGGTGGACAACCTGATTAACGGCAAGGCAGCCATGATGTTCGATCAAAGCCCATTGAAGAACTTCGCAGCCCGCGACTTCAAGGACTGGGGAGTTGCGCCGATCCCCATGATGACCGCCGGAGCAACCGGCGAGCGCGGCACGCAAAGCCACGTGGCCGGAATCAACCTGAGCATCTTTAAGAACAGCGACAACAAGGCAAACGCCATCAAACTGGCGGCCTTCCTGACCACCGACGAAGAGCAGATCGCCCTCAACAAGGCGTACTCTTCGCTACCGGTTGTCACCGCGGCAGCAAGCGATGCGGCGTTCCAGACTGAGGAAGTCAAGGCAAAGAACAATGCGCTGGCCAACCACTCCGTGCCCATGCCGCTGATCGCCAAGGAGGGCCAGATGGAAACCCTCACCGGCACGGCAATCAAGAACCTCTTTGCCAAAGCAGCGACCGGCACCGTCTCCGAGGACGACATCCGTTCGGCCCTGAAGGACGCCAACAACCAGATGGCTGCGGCCCAGTAACCAGGCCCAGCGGGTGGGGGCGTCGCCGGCGAGCGGTGCCCCCACCCCGGCAAAGGAGATTCCATGTCCCATTCAACAGTGGACGACGGTCCATCCGCCGCAGGCAGCACAGTTGCCGTTGAGCCTGAACCCGGCCAGCCACGAGCCACCACCGCACCACCGGTACGTAAACGGCGCCGTACATTCCTGCCCTACGGCCTGATACTCCCGGCCGCGATCCTGGAGCTCCTCATACACATTGGGCCCATGCTCCTGGGCATCTGGATCGCCTTTATCTCGCTCACGCAGCTCAACCTCACCAACTGGCTTAACGCCCCGTTCGTTGGGCTGCAGAACTTCATCAACGGCCTCAACCCGGAAAGCACCATCGGCCAGGCGTTTTTCAGCACCGTGGGCCGCACGCTGGGCTACACCATTCTGGTGGTGGGATTTTCCTGGGTGCTCGGCATGGCAGGTGCTGTTTTCCTCTCCTCCAACTTCAAGGGCCGGGCACTGCTTCGCACGTTCTTCCTGGTCCCGTACGCACTGCCTGCCTATGTTGGCACCATTGCCTGGGCCTTCATGTTCAACCAGCGCGATGGCGCCGTGAATCAGTTCCTGGTGGACACCCTCCACTTGTTTGGCGACGAGCGGCCGTTCTGGCTGTTGGGCGAGAACGCTTTCGCCGCGATGGTGGTAGTCAACGTGTGGCAGCTGTGGCCATTCGCCTTCCTCATGCTGATGGCTGCCCTGCAGAACGTCCCTACAGACGTCTATGAAGCGGCCGCCATCGATGGTGCCTCGCTCTGGCAGCAGTTCAAGAAGATCACCCTGCCCATGGTCCGGCCCGCAAACGGCGTGCTTCTAATGGTGATGTCGCTTTGGACGTTCAACCAGTTCAACATCCCGTTCGTTCTTTTTGGAGCTTCGTCACCCAAGGAAGCCACCCTCATATCCCCGCTGATTTACCAGAACTCCTTTGGCAGCTGGAACTTCGGTTTGGGCGGTGCCATGAGCGTGCTGCTGCTGATCGCATTGTTCATTGCCTCCGTCTTCTACATCCGCATGGTGCTGCCCAAGGGAGCCGACAATGATTGAGACCCGTAACTTCCGGATTCTACGGAACATCGTTTTGACCATCCTGTCCCTATGGGTGGCTATCCCGCTTTATGTAGTGGTCTCCACCTCGCTCAAGCCGCTTAAAGACGTTTCCGGGCTGTTCCAATGGATCCCCCGCGAACTTACTGCCCTGCCGTACCTGGACATCTGGACTACAGTTCCGTTGGCAAAGTACTTCCAGAACAGCCTCATCATCACCATCTGCGCCACGGCCTGTTCGGTGACGGTAGCTGTCCTGGCCGCTTATGCAATTGCCCGGATGCAGTTCAAGGGAAAGCGTGCCTTCAGCCTGACCGTCCTGTCCACGCAGATGTTCCCGGGCATCCTGTTCCTGCTCCCGCTGTACCTGATCTTCACCCAGATCCGGAACATGACGGGCCTGCAGCTGCAGGGTTCGTACCTGGGCCTGATCATCACCTATATGACGTTCACTTTGCCGTTCGCCATCTGGATGCTGAGCGGCTACTTCGCCTCCATTCCCAAAGAGCTTGAGGAGGCTTCCATGATTGACGGGACAGGCCGCATGGGCGCCCTTTTCCGCGTCATTCTCCCGGTGGCCAAACCCGGCATTATTGCGGTGGCGGTGTACTCCTTCATATCTGCCTGGGGTGAGGTGTTGTTCGCCTCGGTCCTGACGAATGAGGCCACCAAGACTCTTTCCCTTGGCCTCAAGGCCTATGCCAGTGAATCGGATGTTTTCTGGAACCAACTCATGGCAGCGTCCGTGGTAGTCAGCCTGCCGGTGCTGATCGGATTCATTCTTGTTCAGAAACATTTGGTTGCAGGACTTTCGTCCGGCGCGGTGAAGTAGGTTCACTCTTACACCGGCTTTTTAGACCCCCCCGGCGCCGGCGCCCCGCAGATCGCGTCACATCATCACTCACACCAATGACGATGACTACATAAAGGAAATAAATGTCTTACTCCATCCAGCTGTACAGCCTGCGCGACGCTATGCAGGAGGACCTTCCTGGAACCATCAAGAGAGTCGCGGAGATCGGCTTCACGCAGGTCGAACCATACAATTTCGTAGCAACAGCCAAGGAGCTCGGGGCTGCCCTCAGGGAAAACGGCCTCACCGCCCCTTCGGGTCATGCTCCGCTGTTGAGCCAGGACCAAGACGAGATCTTCGCCGCCGCCAAGGAACTGGGCATCGCCACCGTCATCGATCCTTTCCTTCCGGCAGAGCACTGGCAGGACGCACAAACCATCCAGGGCACCGCGGAGAAGCTCAACGCAGCAGCCAAAAAAGGTGCGAAGTACGGGATCCGGGTGGGCTACCACAACCATGCCTGGGAGTTGCAGTCCACCATTGAAGGTAAAACTGCTTTGGAGTACTTCGAGGGACTCCTGGACCCGGAACTCGTCCTTGAAGTGGATACCTACTGGGTTGCTGTCGGAGGACAGAACCCGGTTGAACTTCTGACCCGCCTGGGCGACCGCGTCAAACTCATCCACATCAAGGACGGCCCGGCCACCACGGACAACAAGGCGCAGCAACCCGCCGGCCAAGGCACTATTCCCGTCCTGGAGGTCATCGCTGCCGCCAGGTCCCTGGAAGTCGGCGTCGTTGAATTCGACGACTACTCCGGCGATATCTTTGAAGGCATCACCGAGAGCCTCAACTATCTGACCGCCGCCGGCCTTCCCGCAGCCAAAGGAACTGTTACACCGGAGGCAGGGGCATGAGTACCGCTTTCTCCCCGTCAGAACGTAAGGGCCCCGTCGGAGTCGCCGTCATCGGTGCAGGCAACATCAGCAAGCAGTACCTGGAGAACCTGACGGCCTTTCCTGACCTGTTGGTCCTGGTCATCGCGGACCTTTTCGCCGAGGCGGCGAAGGCACGCGCTGAGGAGTACGGTGTTCCGGAATGGGGCGCGCCGGAGCTGGCACTGAACCATCCCGACGTCGAACTGATCATTAACCTCACCATCCCTGCGGCGCATGTCGAGGTCGCGACTGCAGCGGTTAGCGCCGGCAAGCACGTCTGGACCGAGAAACCGTTCTCACTGGACCGTGAATCCGGCCTGGGCCTGCTCAAATTGGCCGACGCGGCCGGCATCCGCCTGGGCACCGCCCCGGACACGTTCCTGGGGGCCGGCCTGCAGACCGCCCGCCGAATCATCGAGCGCGGCGACATCGGCACACCGCTCACCGCCATGACCGCGTTCCAGACGCCCGGCCCGGAATCCTGGCACCCGAATCCTGCTTTCCTGTTCCAGCATGGCGCCGGCCCGCTGTTCGACATGGGTCCGTACTACATCACGGCCCTGGTCCAGACGTTCGGCCCGGTCCGCAAGGTGGCCGCAACCGGCTCCTCCGCAAAGGCGACCCGCATTATTGGTTCCGGTCCAAAGGCAGGCGAGGAATTCTCGGTCGAGGTCCCGACGCATGTGTCCGCGATGGCCCAGTTCGAGGGCGGGCAGTCCTCACACAGCGTGTTCAGCTTCGAGTCCCCGCGCCAACGCATGGGATTCCTGGAGATCACCGGATCAGAGGCGACCCTGTCGCTTCCGGACCCGAACTACTTCGATGGCGACCTGAAGCTCTGGCGTCCGGGCGCGGAAGAACCCGAGATCATCGCGTCCACCGGTCCGGCCAATGGCCGCGGAATGGGGGCACTGGACATGGCGCGTGCCATCCGCGCCGGCGTTCCGCACCGCGCGACCGGGGACCTTGGCTACCACGTACTGGACACCATGGTCGCGATCGCCGAATCAGTGGAATCCGGCTCGTTCGTGGACGTCAACAGCACCGCACCCGCCTCGGCTGCCCTCCCCGAGGACTGGGCACCGGAAACCGCCACCCTCTAAAATCCCCAGCAAATAGCAAGGAACCATACCTATGACCACCCCCGCCCATACTGACCAGGGCCCCGGCCTCCCGCAACGACCTCTGGGAGTTGCGGCCATCGGCTACGCCTTCATGGGGAAGGCCCACTCGAACGCGTGGCGGAATGTGGCCAGCTTCTTCGACGTTCCCGCGTTCGAACAGAAGGTACTCGTTGGCCGCGACGCCACTCAGGTGGCCGCAGCCGCCGCTGCATACGGCTGGGCAGAGTCTGCCACCGACTGGCGTTCCGTCATCGAGCGGGACGACATAGATATCGTCGACATCTGCGCCCCCGGCTGGATGCACGCCGAAATCGCGATTGCAGCCCTGGAAGCCGGAAAGCACGTCCTCGTGGAAAAGCCACTCGCTAACACCGTCACCGAGGCAGAGGCTATGACGGCAGCCGCCGCAAAAGCCCGCACCCGCGGCGTCAAATCTATGGTGGGCTTCAACTACCGTTGTGTTCCCGCCTTGGCCCTCGCCCGCGAACTGATCGCCGAAAACCGGCTCGGTACGATCAGGCACATCCGCGCCGCCTACCTGCAGGACTGGCTCTCCGACGCCGATTCCCCCATGACCTGGCGGCTTCGAAAGGAAACCGCTGGTTCGGGTGCTCTTGGCGACATTGCTTCCCACGCCATTGACCAGGTCCAGTTCCTCCTGGGCGATGCCGTCACGGAAGTCAGCGGCCGTCTGCATACCTTCGTTGATCAGCGTCCGGGACCGGACGGACCGGAAGCTGTAACTGTCGACGACGCCGCCTGGGCCACGCTGACCCTCGCCTCTGGAGCAATCGCTTCAGTGGAAGTCTCGCGCGTGGCCACGGGCCAGAAGAACTCCCTCAAGCTCGAAATCTATGGCGACAAGGGCACTATCCTTTTCGACCTTGAAGCCATGAACGAGCTCGGCTTCCTGGACGCCACAGCCCCGGTCCGTGAGCAGGGCTTCCGCCGGATCCTGGTTAACGAGCCCGAACACCCTTATCTCGAAGCCTGGTGGCCCCAGGGGCACATCATTGGTTGGGAGCACACCTTCACACATCAGATCCGGGACTTCCTGACCGCCATCGACGCCGGCGGGCAGCCGTCGCCCTCATTCGAAGACGGCCTGAACGTCCAGCGCATCCTTGCTGCCGTGGAGGAATCCGCGGCCGCCAAAAGCTCACTGATCCAGCTACACGCAGTCGCCCCCGAAGGAGCCTGACATGTCCCGCCCCTACACCCTGTTCACCGGCCAATGGGCCGATCTCCCGTTCGAGGAAGTTGCCCGGCTGGCATCGGGCTGGGGTTACGACGGCCTGGAGATCGCCGTCTCCGGAGACCACCTCGATGCCTGGCGCTGGGACGAACCCGGCTACGTCGACTCCAAGCTCGCCGTACTGGAAAAGTACAACCTCAAGGTCTGGGCAATTTCCAACCATCTCAAGGGCCAAGCGGTCTGCGATGATCCGATCGACTTCCGGCACCAGGGCATTGTGGGGGCCAAGGTTTGGGGAGATGGCGACCCCGAGGGCGTACGGCAGCGCGCGGCAGAGGAAATGAAGCTCACTGCCAGGCTCGCCAAGGCACTGGGCGTGGACACCGTCGTCGGATTCACGGGATCATCCATCTGGCAGTACGTGGCTATGTTCCCGCCCGTTCCGGAAAAGGTCATCGAGGCCGGCTATCAGGACTTCGCCGATCGCTGGAACCCTATCCTGGATGTCTTCGACGAATGCGGCGTCCGCTTCGCCCACGAAGTCCACCCCTCCGAGATCGCCTACGACTACTGGACTACCGTCCGGACCCTCGAAGCGATCGGCCACCGCCCCGCGTTCGGGCTGAACTGGGACCCGTCCCACATGATGTGGCAGGGCATCGACCCCGTCTCCTTCATTTGGGACTTCAAGGACCGGATCTACCACGTGGACTGCAAGGACACCAAGGTCCGGCAGACCGGCCGCAACACCGTACTGGGCTCGCACCTCGCCTGGGGCGACCCCCGCCGCGGCTGGGACTTCGTCTCCGCCGGACGCGGCGACGTCCCCTGGGAAGCGTCTTTCCGTGCCCTCGCCGCCATCGGGTACGACGGACCCATCTCGGTGGAGTGGGAGGATGCCGGTATGGATCGACTCCATGGCGCCCCCGAAGCGCTGGCCGCCCTGAAGAAATTCGACTTCCCGGCCTCGAGCACGTCCTTCGACGCCGCCTTCAGCCAGTAGCAGGGCACGCTGGTGAACCTGGACATGAGGGCGGGGAAATAGAATGCCCGAATGGCGCATATGATCCGAAGGGCAACAGCAGACGACGCCGGCGCGCTGGCGGAATTGGCGGCAGTCACGTTCCCGCTGGCGTGCCCGCCGTCGTCATCGCCTGAGGACATCGCCGCGCACCTCGCCAGCACGTTGAGCGAACGGCATTTCCAGGCCTATCTGGCAGATCCGGAGATCACTATCCTCGTCATCGACGTCGGTGGCCCACTGCTTGGTTACAGCCTTTTGGTGAACAGGCCGTCTTCGGACCCGGACGTCACAAATTCTCTGACCCTGCACCCGTCGATGGAGCTGAGTAAGTGCTACGTCCACCCTGACCACCACGGGCTGGGGGCATCGGCAGAGCTCATGTGGGCCAGCATCCAGGCAGCGCACACCGCCGGATCCGCAGGGATGTGGCTGGGCGTCAACAGCCAGAATGCCAGGGCCGTGCGCTTCTACGAGAAATCCGGATTCCGCAAAGTGGGCACCAAAACCTTCGTGCTGGGCAGCGTTGTGGAGAACGACTTCGTCATGGAACGGGCCCTGCCCTCGCCCACCTAGCTGCCCTGCACCGGCTCCCCGGCTGCCAGGTCCTGGTCCAGCGGGGGCCTCGGCTCCTTGATCATTTCCAGGCGGCCGGGCAGCCCGGTCAGCAACCCCTCGTGGTTATGGGCCTCCACCACCACGCGGGAATGGTCCAGATTGACGTTCTCCGCCCGGAAGTTCCCCATGGACTCGGGCAGGATCGGGGCCAGATGCACCACGCCGCGGGTGAAGTCGGGGTCAAACCGCAGCAGGATCCTGGCGAGCTGGACGGGAGCAGCGGCCGCCCACGCCTGCGGGGAACACGCCGTCGGATATGGCACCGGCCCGGGGAAATCCTTGTGGTCGAATCCGCAGAAGAGTTCCGGCAGCCGGCCGTCAAAGTGCGAGGCCGCTGAGAAGATTGCGCTGGCAACCCTGCTGGCTTCCTCTACAAATCCATAACGCATCAATCCAGTAGCCACCAGGGCGGTGTCGTGCGGCCAAACGGAGCCGTTGTGGTAGCTGACGGGGTTGTAGGCACCCATGCTGGATGCCAGGGTGCGGAAACCCCAGCCGGTGAACATATCCGGCTCCATCAGCCGCGCGGCAACCGCCGGAGCCTTGTCGGCGTCGACGATCCCCAGCCAGAGGCAGTGGCCCATATTGGAGGTGCAGGCGTCAACAGGTGTTTTATCCTTGTCCAGCGCGACGGCGAAGTAGCCCCTGTCCGGCAACCAGAAACGCTCATTGAACGCGGTTTTCAACGCAGCCGCCTTCGCTGCCCAGTGCCGCTCCGTCTCCTGGTCACCGGCGCAGCGGGCCAGTCGTGACCGGCCAACGTACGCGGAGTAGACGTACGCCTGGACCTCGCACAGTGCGATGGGCGGCTCAGCAATCCGGCCGTCGGCGAAGTTGATTCCGTCCCACGAGTCCTTCCAGCCCTGGTTGATCAATCCGTGCGGATTCGGGCGCAGGTACTCCACAAACCCGTCGCCGTCACGATCTCCGTACTTTTCGATCCATTCCATGGCACGGTCGGCATGTGGCAGCAGGGAGTCGATGATGTCGTCGGAGAGGCCCCAGCGGCTCAGCTCGCCCAGCAGGCTGACGAACAGTGGCGTGGCGTCGGCTGTTCCGTAGTAGGCGGTCCCGCCCAACGACAATCCGGCGGTGACGCCCAGCCGGACCTCGTGCGGAATGCGCCCGGGTTCCTCTTCGGAATCCGGATCCATCACCTTCCCCTGCAGGCCGGCCAGTGTTTGCAAGGTTCCGGTGGCGAGGCCGGGGTCCACCATCAGCGCCATATAGGAAGAAATCAGAGAATCCCGGCCGAACAGTGCCATGAACCATGGGGCACCCGCGGCGACGGCGGCACGGTCCCGGTGTCGGGGGTCGAATATCCGCAAAGAACCCAGGTCGCGCTGGCTGCGGTCCAGCACGTTCTGGACGTTGGTGTTCGTCACAGTAATCCGGGGAACGGCGTCCGCCCAGTCACGGTGCCGGCGCACTCCGGTCAGGTGCTGAGGCTTGCTGGCCTCGCTGAATGGTTCGGCGGGAGGTTCGCCATTGATCAGTGGCACCACAATGATGGTGGTGGACCACTGCCCGCGCGGCGGGATAGTGGCGCGGAACCGGAGGCATCCTTCACTCGCAAAGGCTCCCCGGGCCCGGATGGCCGAGCCGCGTCGCTGGCCGTTGCGCACAGCTTCCAGCACGATCTCCCCGTCCCGGACCACGCGGTTTATACTGGCCGGGCTCGCCACCCGGCCCCCTTTGACCTCGAAGAGGTCCGCCTGGTCCGCATCCACCAGCAACTCAATGTCACAGTCCACGGCCTCGGAGGAATGGTTCTCAAGCGTAATGTCGTCCTGCAGGCCAGGGCCTACATGGCGCTCCTGCCGGACCACCAGTGGGCTGTCGAAGCGGCCGTCCGGCCACCGTGCGCGGCCTGCAAAAATGGCACGGAACGACTCGGGCCGTTGAGCCACCAGCGGCTCACGCAGGGAGTCGTTGATCCTCAGGACCCAACGCGAAATGATGCGCGTGTCCTGATAAAACGCCCCGTTGGTTCCGGCGTCGGCACTGATATCCCCGGTACCGCCGGAGATGCAGAAGGATGATCCCTCCACCACCGTCATGGCACCGGATTCAGTGGCAGCGGCCTCCGTGTCAGCATTCCATGCGTTCATGGGAGGACTCCTTCCTCCGGGTCCTCGCCGGGATACCCGGTACGGTTCGATGCCTTGCTGACTGCCCTGTCTCTACGATTGTGGTGCAAGCCCGGACGGTCCGGAAGCCCCATCGCCTTCCCGGGATCGAGGATCGCGCCGAAAAGCTCCAGGTGGTCTCCCGCCATGCGTTCAGTGCTGAAAAACTGCAGGGCGCGCGACCTGCACAAAGCTCTGTCCAGCTCCGCAGCCCGGGTAAGAAGTTCCGCCAGCTTCTCCGTGGGAGCAAGGAAACCGGTCCGGCCAGGGTCAACAATTTCCGCCGCCGATCCAATAGGGGTTCCCACTACCGGCGTCCCCGTAGCGAGGGCCTCGATCATGACCAGGCCAAAAGGTTCGTGCCACTGGATGGGGTTCAACAGCGCCACAGCCTCCCCCATCAGGCGCTGCTTGTCGGCCTCGTTCACTTCGCCAAGGAACTCTTCGTTGCTTCCCAGCAGCGGTTCAATGACTTCCTGGAAGTACCGGACTTCGGCCTGCTCACGTACCTTCGCGGCGATCCGCAGCGGTATCCGGGCTTCACGTGCAATAAGGATGGCTTCAAGCACGCCCTTGTCCGGGCACATCCGTCCCACAAAACACGCATAGCCGCCCTGTCCCGATCCGGGCTGCACCGATGTGACGTCGATTCCATGGTGAATCACCCGCGCCACCGGCAGATTTGCCCGGGACACCTGGTCCCGTGAGATTCCGATGATCGAGGTGTTGGCTGACATTGTCCGGTAAACGTCTATCGCCGCCGGATCAAGCAGGCCGTGGATGGTAGTTACCACGGGGATCCCAGCTGGCCGTCCCGCATACAACGGCCCGGTCACCGTGTGGTCATGGATAATGTCCACTCCACCAAGCGCGTGGTATGCCCGAATTACCTGGCTGAGCTCCGAGACAGGCGTTCCCAGCGCGTCAGGGTCCGATTCGCGCATTCCCGGGGCAAGGGGAACCGGGCAGGTACTGTCCGACGGTGCCGCGAGCACCACCTCGTGGCCGGCGCCTTCAAAGCCCCGCGCCAGCCCGTCTACTACACGTTCTGTACCGCCGTACGTGGGCGGCGGGATCGGAAACCAGGGACCTGCTATGAGTCCTATCCGCATCGCTGCCTCCCGAATCAATGGCGGAGGATCGGACGACGGTGTCCGGAGGCTGCTCCATGACCTACCCAAAGCGTATGTTCCCCTCCAGCGTCCGGCAAGGGCAGCACGAAATACCGGGAATGCCTTGGACAGTTTGGTGGTTGGCTCTCTTATGAAGGTTGAGATCTGGTCAGATGTGGCGTGCCCGTGGTGTTTTATCGGCAAAAGGCGGTTTGAGGCAGCGTTGGCGGAGTTTCCGCACCGCACCGATGTCGAGGTGGTCTGGCGCAGCTATCAGTTGGACCCTTCACTTCCGGACCATTACGACGGCGGCGAGCTGGAGTACCTGAGCAGCCGCAAGGGACTGCCGGCAGACCAGGTCATGGGAATGTTTGACCATGTGGCCGCGCAGGCGCGCGAAGAAGGATTGAACTTCGCATTTGACCGTGTAGTGGTGGCCAACAGCTTTACCGCCCACCGGCTGATCCATCTTGCTGCTGTCCACGGCAAGCAGGGTGAAGCCAAGGAGCGCCTGCTAAGTGACCACTTCGAACACGGCAAGGACATCGGCAACCACGACTACCTCACGGAAGTGGCCGTCGAGCTGGGCATTGATGCAGCCGAGGCGGAAGAGCTGTTCAGTACGGACAGATTCACCGCCGAGGTACGGGCGGACATCAGCGAGGCAAGGGCCCTGGGCATCAGCGGCGTCCCGTTCTTCGTCATCGACCGCAAATACGGCCTCTCCGGCGCCCAGCCTCCTGAGAGCTTTGCAGCTGCTCTGAACCAGGCATGGCAGGAAAGCCATCCACTGGTCATGATGGGTGCCCCGGCGGGCGCGGATAGCACCGCAGCCGGCGCTGAAGCCTGCGGTCCGGACGGTTGCAGCGTTTAGGCAGGCACAGAGGAGCGTCCAGGCAGGCACACAGGCGGCCGGCCCGTTTGCTGACACCCGTTCCCACCGTTCGTCCGTTTGCTGACACATCGCGATAAAGTGTCTGCATGCCCAGGATCTCGGCCGCCAGTAACGCAGCGCAACGCGCCGACACCCAGCGCCGGATCCTGACTGCTTTTGGCGAACTTCTTTTCAGTCACGGGCTGCCCGGCCTCACCATGACTGATGTGGCCCGGCACGCGGGCGTTGGCCGGACCGCCGTCTACAACTACTACGCGGATATCGAAGAGCTGCTGATCTCCTATGCACTCGATGAGACCGAGCGTTTCCTTGTGGAACTCCGCGAAGCGCTCGCGGAACTGCCCAACCCCGTGGACCGGCTGGCGCTGTACGTCCGCGCCCAAGTGGAAGACCTTTCCCGGCGCCATCTGCCGCCCGGACCTGCTATGGCGGCTGTACTGTCGCCGTCGTCATTCGCCAAACTGGCTGACCACGTGGGTGAACTGAGCGTCCTTCTGCAGGACATCCTGCGCGCCGGCATGGAGGAGGGCTACCTGCCCGAGGCGGACGTACGGGAGCAGGCCCAACTGGTCCACGGCACATTGTCTTCGAGTGCCGCCCGTGGCACTGATGAACCAGCCGACGTGGAGCAGCGGATCGAGCGGACAGTCCGTTTCATCCAGCGCGGGGCCGGCGCCAGATTTGACGACGCCGGACGTCCTGTCCGGATCAAGGCAGCGGTTGGGAGCCGCTCAACCGGGCCTCACGCAGCTACAGCAGCTACCCCTGCCCCGGAGGCAGCTGCTGGATGACCGGCCACGGTGCGGGATCGGCAACTCTGCGCGTTTCGCGGGGGCAGCTCAGCTTCCCGGGTGTCTGGTCCACGAGTTCGACGGCGGCCAGATCGCTGTAGTTGGTGGAGAGGACGACGTCTACGCTGGCGTCAGGCCGGCCGTCCTGGAAGTAATCCGAACCCGGGAGATGGCGCTGGACGGTGAAGGCTGCGGATTGGCCGGCGGCACCGGATATTACGGCAGCCACACCGCGATATGTGGCATCGGAATTGGTTACTTCCTTTACGAGGAACTGGCGCGCCACCAGGGCATCTGCCGCAACCCGCGCCAGCCCGGATCGGTCGGTGGCGTTGAAGACGTTGACACTGACCGACTCCGGAGGAACATAGTCGAAGGTGGTCTCAGGGCAGAGGCTCGCCGAGGTCCGCGGCTCGTTAATCGACGCCGGAAGCTTGATCATGCCATTGATAATTCCCACTGCCACCAGCCCGGCGCTGATGATCAGTGCCACCAGGAGCACAAGCACCACGCCGTGGACAATGCGGCGACCCCTGTGACCGGGTATTTCTGCCGGATCTTCCGGCTCGACAAAGGTGGCCCGGAGGTCCGGACCGGTTACCACGCGGTGCCCGTGGTAGACGCTCATGTCCCTGGGTTTCTTAGCCATCTATGACCAGTACGCGTGCGTGGATGGCGGTGCGCTGATGCAAAGCGCTACGGACCGCCCGGTGCAGGCCGTCTTCCAGGTAAAGGTTGCCCTGGTACTGCACCACGTGAGGAAAAAGATCGCCAAAAAACGTCGAATCCTCGGCCAGCAGTGCCTCCAGGTCCAGGGTGCGGCGGGTGGTGATCAGTTCGTCCAGACGGACAGGCCGCGGCGGGAGGGAGGACCACTCTTTGGGCGAGTTGTAACCATGGTCGGGGTAAGGGCGTCCCTCGCCCACAGCTTTGAATATCACTCTGCAAGACTAGGCATTACCACGACTGCTTGGGAATGTCTGGCCCGCGCCGCCACGAGGTTGTAGCCAAACAGTGACCATGGCCAAGCTGACAGAATGGGACCATGACTGCATCTGCCACCTCCTCCGCACCGACTTCCGGCCGCAGCCCCGCCGAGCCTCCGCTGGCACTGCTCCTCGACGTCGATGGCCCCATTGCCAGTCCCGTCACCCGCGATGTCCAGCCAGCGATCATCGCCGACCTCCTGGCACTGGCCACGGCGGGGATCCCCGTTATTTTCAACACGGGCCGCTCGGATGCTTTTATCCGTGAGCAGGTGATGGAGCCGATGATCGCTGCCGGGATGCCGTCCGGCACCCTGATCCACGCCATCTGCGAGAAGGGCGCGGTCTGGTTCAGCTACGATTCCTCCGGTGCGGGTCCGATTCATGTGGACCGCGGGCTTGCCGTCCCGCGCCCTTACGCTGATGACGTCCGGCGCCTGGTGGCTGAGGATTACACCACGCACATGTTCTTCGACGAGACCAAAAAAGCCATGGTCTCCGTGGAGCAGCACATCGGGATCAACAGCGCTGATTACCTTGCGGAGCAGAAACTGTTCGACGCCGATGCTATGGATCTGATGATCCGTCACGGCCTGGGCGTGGTCCGCCTCGACCACCACGAGCCCGATTCTGATGACCAGGTGGATTACCGGGTGGACCCCACCATCATTTCCACGGATATTGAGTCAGTCCGGCTGGGCAAGGACCTGGGCGCAAGCCGCGCCGTCGAACTCCTGGCAGCGCAGGGAATCACCCCTCTAAGCTGGCGGACGGTGGGCGATTCCCGGACCGACTATGCCATGGCCGACTGGCTTCACCACCAGGACCACGAGGTGAAGCACGTGGACGTCAGGCCTGCAGACGGCGTCCCGGTCAAGCCGTATCCGGTGCTCACTGCCGCAAATCTGCAGCTGGGACCCGAAGTAATCCACGACGACGCCGGAGCGGCCTTCCTGCGCAGCTGGCGTGATTCCCTGGGTATTTAGCCGGGAAGATTACGCTGTCGTTGTACGGTTTTGTCCGGACATGGGGCCCGGTTTTGCGTCACGGCTTATCATGCTGATAGAACCCCTTTACGTTTAACCGCACGGAGAAAACCATCACAGAGCTAACCATCCAGGACGACGTCTACTACGGCGGGCAGGCGGCAGTCGATCCCCGCAGCCATCCCGAGATAACGTCGCCGGCAGCCGTTGAACGGCTGCTGAACCGGCCGGATATTGTCCGGCACAAAGGCCGGTACGCGCTCATCAACGTCAACCGGACGCCCTACCAGGCCATGGTAGAGGACCTGCTATTCATCCGTGGTGTGCTCGCCGGCGCCGGTCTGGACTACCTGCTGGTCCGCGGAAACAACGACCGTCCCGTCATTGCCCTTGACTGGAAGGACCGCAAGGCCCTCCGGGCTGCCTTGGTGAAAGCATGCCGTGACGAGCCCGTGTATTCCATGACGGTGGATGCCAAGAAGAAGACGTCAGTGCTGGTAGCCGATGGCGAGTTGTCCCTCAACCGCCAGGCCCGCATCTTCCGGCTCTACCGGCCCCGGGTGGAACCCGTTGGCGGGTTCGAGTTCGGTTCCTCTGCCGGTGTTCAGCTGGAGCTGTGGAGTTTCGAGGGCGATGAAGTGACACTGCCGATCGAAAACTCCCTGACCCGGCGCACCATGCGGTCCCAGGACGCGGTACGCGGAACGGTGGAGCGCTACGGCCACACCTGGCCCACCATCGAGAACATGTTCGCCGATCACGCCAGCGACATCAGCTTTGACATCGACATGGTGTTTTCCTGGGTGGATGGTAGTTCCCCCGAGTACATCGCGGCCCGCCGATCGCAAATGAAGGACGTGGTGCTGGGTGAAGGCGACGATCATGAGGCGCGGTTCCGGCAGATCAACGAACTGAAGTATGCGCTGAGGTCCGTTTACATGTTTGCGCCCTGGGTGCGGCGGATCTTCATCGCCACCGACTCCCCGGCTCCCGAATGGCTTGCGGACCACCCGGCCGTGACGATCGTGCGCAGTGAGGAATTCTTCAGCGATCCTTCTGTGCTGCCCACGCACAATTCCCAGGCCGTCGAATCCCAGCTGCACCACATCGAGGGATTGTCAGAGCACTGCCTGTACTCCAATGACGATATGTTCTTCGGCCGTCCTGTTGGCCCAGACATGTTCTTCACACCCGGCGGCGTCACCAAGTTCATTGAAGCCGAAACGCGGATCGGGCTGGGGGACAACGCCGTCGAACGCAGTGGCTTTGAAAATGCCGCCCGCGTCAACCGGAAGCTGCTGTGGAACCGGTTTGGCCGGATCACCACCCGGCACCTGGAACACTCCGCGGCGCCC
This sequence comes from Pseudarthrobacter sp. TRD_SC_9, assembly GCF_055361265.1. NCBI lineage: Bacteria > Bacillati > Actinomycetota > Actinomycetes > Micrococcales > Micrococcaceae > Pseudarthrobacter > Pseudarthrobacter sp. TRD_SC_9. The sequence goes on along the minus strand of NZ_CM143956.1, from coordinate 701,766 downwards.
TTGCGCCGAAGCGTGACGGCCAGAATGGAAGAAGAATTCCCTGAGGAGTTCCGCAAGACGGCAGCCAGCCGGTTCCGTGCTGCGGACAACATCTCCGTGACGAACTCCTTCTACCACTACTACGCACTGCTGACGGGGCAGGCGGTCACGCAGACGGCCGCCAAGGTGCGCTATGTGGACACCACCATGCGGTCCGGCCTGAACTACCTGCCCAAGCTCCTGCGCAAACGGAATATGGACTTCTTCTGCCTCAATGACGGCAGCTTTCCTGAGGTCCCGGCAGAGGAGCGGGCCAAGCTGGTCAACGACTTCCTGGAACAGTACTTCCCCATTAAGGCACCTTGGGAACTCTAGCCGTCACAGGTTGCCGTGGTAACGCACGCCAAAGTCGGGGGTTGCGGGTCAGCGTGTTGTGCGAGCCAGGATGCGTGCCCGGACAGCCTCCGCTACCTTCGCCGGAACGCGGATCCCTGCTGCAGAAAGCCGTTTGCTGGTTTCCTCAGGAGTGACGTGCTCGCCCACTGTTTCGGTGGCACCCAACGGCACCACCGAATGCACAACCGTGTGCTCGTAGACGTGGACCAGGTTGAACGCCTGGGCTCCGTTCCGGCCCCGGGTCCCGCCAGTGAAAACATTGAGGTCCTGGGTGTAGCAGCTGGCTGATGCAACGGAAACGGGAATGCCGACGAAAGTTCCGCTCGTCGAATAGTGCAGATGGCCGGCAAGAATGGTGCGCACGTCAGAGTCGCGGAGAACCTCCGCCAGCGCTGCCTGGCCCCGGAGTTCCACCAGTACTGCCAGGTCCAGCACAGACGGGATGGGCGGGTGATGCAGTGCCAGCACCGTACCGTCGGGCGCCGGCGTCTCCAACTCGGCCCTGAGCCACTGCAGCTGCGCCTCGCTGACGTCCCCGTGGTGGAAGCCGGGGACGGACGTGTCGAGTGTGATGATCCGCAGGCCGTTAATGAAGTAGCTTTGGTCCACGGGCGCGTCGCTGGCGGCCTGGTCCAGGAGACCGCTACGGAAGTTGGCTCGGTTGTCATGGTTGCCCATGGCCCAGATGACCTTGGCCTGCATCTCCCGGCACGCCGGCTCCACGATGGCGCGCAGCTTGGCGTAGGCATCCGGCATTCCCTTATCCGCGAGGTCGCCAGTAAAAATCACGGCTTCAGGCCTGGCTCCGGAAGCTATAAGCTCCTCGAACAATTGCCGCAGGTTCGCTTCGCTGTCGATGGAGCCATGCAGGCGCTCGGGTCCTCCTACAAGGTGCGGATCGCTGACATGGACCAGGAAGTGCCGTGGCCTAGGATGTTCTGCCTCGATGAGCTGCATTGCTGCCTCTAAGGTTGGCGGGAAGCGGCGCTTCCCGGTTGCGTCCCTGTAGATACCATCCAAGCAGATTTTGGAGCCGATGTGGGGCACCCACGGAGTTCAAATGCGCATTTTTCTACAGCGGATCGGGGTTATCCCCCTCCCTGACGGGCAAACTGCGGCACGGGACCCAGGATCAGGCCTACGGAAGGGTGCTCAGAATGTTTTCCGGCAGGACGGCAATGGGCACTTCGGCAGGGGTCGCTGGCTCTAGGGGCGCAGACGGCTCCGGTTCCGGGACAGGGATCGTTGAGGCGGAGGTGGGTGTAGGCGTTGGAGTTTTTGGGACTGTGGGAATCGGAATGGGTGTAGGCGTTGGAGCGGGCTCCGGCGGCGTGGGAACTGGAACGGGGTCCGGCGTAGGCGCAGGCGGCGGCGTGGGAACTGGAACGGGGCCCGGCGTAGGCGCAGGCGGCGGCGTGGGAACTGGAACAGGGCCCGGCGTAGGCGCAGGCGCAGGTGTGGGAACTGGAACAGGGCCCGGCGTAGGCGCAGGCGCAGGTGTAGGCGCTGGAACAGGGCCCGGCGTAGGCGCAGGCGCAGGTGTAGGCGCTGGAACAGGGCCCGGCGTAGGCGCAGGCGCAGGTGTAGGCGCTGGAACAGGGCCCGGCGTAGGCGCAGGCGCAGGTGTAGGCGCTGGAACAGGGCCCGGCGTAGGCGCAGGTGCAGGTGTAGGTGTAGGCGCTGGAACGGGGTCCGGCGCAGGTGCAGGTGTAGGCGCTGGAACTGCAGTGCCAGGGTCAGTCGGGGTTGGTGTTGGAGTGCCGGGGTCAGCAGGCGTTGGTAAGGGCGTCGCCGCCGACCTGCCCGGATCCGTGGTCGGGACCGTAGGCAGCTCGTGCTCGCCGCCCGATACGGCGTGGTGGCCATGATCGCCGGCGGGGAGTGCCCAATTCACCGAGTTTCCGGTGGTCCGATCAGCTCCGTAATCAACCATGCCGATGCTCTCCAGCTGGTCCAACTGCTGGATGGGAATCAATTTCCAGCGGCTGGGATCAACGTGCCGGCCGTCCAGGATGGTTTCGAAGTGCAGGTGGCAGCCGGTAGACCAGCCAGTAGTTCCCACCCGCGCTATCACCTGGCCCACCTCCACCGATTGGCCGGTCTTCACACCGATGGCTTCAAGGTGGTTGTAGGTGGTGATCAGGCCGTTGCCATGATCAACTTCCACGCGGTTCCCGCCACCCCAGGGATGCCAACCGGCGGCGCGGACCACACCTGCGTCTGCCGAATACACGCGTGTCCCGCAGGGTGCAGCGAAGTCCTGGCCCAGATGGAAATCGCCGGCCGCCCCGGAAATGGGACTGATGCGGTACCCGTAAGGCGAACTGGCAGACAGCGATTCCAGTGGCGACATCAGGTATCCCGCAGGTGGACGTTTCATGCCTGCGCGGGCAAGGTCGAGCGTGGACTTACCGTCCTTGGACACGGTTTCAACGGAGGTCCTCGTGAATGGCACCAGCGCTTTGGGCGCGGCAGCGATGGCAGCAGGACCACCTGCACCCGCTTCAGCCCCGGCGTCGATCCGCGCTTCATGGGAGTCCGGGTTTGCTACGGGCAGGAACGCCGGACCTACAACGCCGGACGCAGAACCGGCGGCTACCGTGTTGGAGGGAGGTGGCTCAACCGAAAATCCGACGGTTACTGCCACCGCCAGGGAGCATAAGGCCACGACGCGCAGCCCAATACCGCAGGCGCCAGCCAGCTTTTTGCCGAACCCGGACTCCCGGTGTGATGCCAAGATTGCTCCCCAATAGTACGCGGGACCTCAGATATGGGCGACGTACCTTCTTATGGGACCACAATAGGCTGACCTTGGGAACCCCCTACCCGAGTCGGTTGCACCCGGCGCAACCACCCGCACGCAGAACAGCAGCGAAACAAAAAACCCGGTCCTGACCGTAGTCAGGACCGGGTTTTTCCGGCGGAGAATGGGGGATTTGAACCCCCGAGGGCGTTAACCCAACACGCGTTCCAGGCGTGCGCCATAGGCCGCTAGGCGAATTCTCCAGTTGCTTCTGAATCAAAAGCAGATACTAGACTACCTGAACTTCGCGGCAACGCCCAATTGGCATGCCATAGCTGATCTTCATCGGTTTAACGGCAAAATGGGCGCCCCCAATGCGCCCATTCTGGCGATACTCCGTTGAGCCACCGGGTCCGGCCATCCCACCAGGCCCCATGGCTCACAACCTTGAGATTGCCCCAATCGGTGTACATATCCATGATCTGCCTTGCCTCCCGGATAAGCAATGAAAAAGATCTCTTGCCTTTGTCCTGTTCCCGGGCAGGATGGAGCCATGGCTCCGCTCCACGCGCTGGTTGTTTATGTTCCCGCCACCCATACCAGCCACGTCCTCGCGGCGATTGGTGACGCAGGGGCGGGCAGGATCGGGAACTATTCACACTGCTCCTTTGTGCAGCCGGGCACCGGACGCTTTACTCCGTTGGACGGTGCCATCCCGTTCCTTGGCGAGGTGGGTGGTGCCACCGAAGTCGCGGAGGAACGGATCGAGTGCGTGGTTGAGGAGGACATGCTCCGCGACGTGGTGTTTGCCTTGCGCGCGGCCCATCCGTATGAGGAACCGGCATTCATGACCTGGCGAGTGGACGGATGGCGGTAATCACGCCCGTCCGGTCGATTCGGGACGGCGGCAAACTTCGGGTAAACTTGCTGACGGCCCCTCATGTGGCGTCATCCTGTTGAACTCCCCCAGGACCGGAAGGTAGCAAGGGTAAATGGGCTCTGGCGGGTGCATGGGGGGTCTTTACTATTCCCCCACAGCCCAGCAAACTGTCGCACCGGATTGGTAGGGTTTTCCCTGTGACCGCAACAACTGCTCTTTACCGTAGATACCGTCCGGATTCCTTTGCAGACGTTATCGGGCAAGAGCATGTCACGGAGCCACTCATGACGGCCCTGCGGAAGAACAGGGTGAACCACGCCTACCTGTTTTCCGGACCGCGCGGCTGCGGCAAGACCACCTCTGCCCGCATCCTGGCCCGTTGCCTGAACTGCGCCAAGGGCCCCACGGATACCCCGTGCGGTACCTGCCCCAGCTGCATTGAGCTTGCCCGCGGTGGCTCCGGGTCCCTTGATGTCATCGAGATCGACGCCGCCAGCCACGGTGGCGTCGATGACGCCCGCGATCTTCGCGAACGTGCCACCTTCGCCCCCGTCCGGGACCGCTACAAGATCTTTATCATCGATGAAGCCCACATGGTCACCTCTGCGGGTTTCAATGCCCTGCTCAAGATCGTTGAAGAACCGCCGGAACACATCAAGTTCATCTTCGCCACGACGGAGCCGGACAAGGTCATTGGCACCATCCGCTCACGCACGCACCACTATCCCTTCCGGCTGGTTCCTCCGGAGCCGCTCCTGGCGTACCTGGAGTTGCTGTGCCGTCAGGAAAACGTTCCGGTGGCGCCGGGTGTGCTTTCCCTCGTGATCAGGGCCGGCGGCGGCTCCGTCCGGGACACCCTTTCCGTGCTGGACCAGCTCATGGCAGGAGCGGGGGCAGACGGCCTGGATTATGAGCTCGCAGTGGCGCTGCTCGGCTACACCCATGCCACCTTGCTGGATGACGTTGTGGAGGCCATCGCCGCCTCGGATTCAGCCACCGTATTCAAGGCCGTGGACCGCGTCATCCAGACCGGCCACGATCCGCGGCGCTTCGTCGAGGACCTCTTGGAGCGCTTCCGCGACCTCATCATCGTCCGGGCCATGCCGGAGAGCGCCAGTGCCATCCTGCGCGGTACGCCTGCGGACCAGATCGCCAGGCTCCACCACCAGGCCCACAACCTCGGCGCTTCCGAGCTCTCGCGCGCCGCGGACGTCACCAACACCGCGCTGACGGAAATGACCGGCGCCACTTCCCCCCGCCTGCACCTCGAGCTGCTGTGTGCCCGCATCCTGCTGCCCAGTGCGGAACAGACGGAACGGGGCATCGCAGCCCGGATCGATCGCGTGGAGCGCCGCCTGAACTACGCCGGGAACGACGTCGCCTCCCCTGTCCCGCCTGCCGCGCCCCTAGAAGGACGGCCCGACGTCGGCGCTGCAGCCTCGGAAGCCACGGCACCTGCGGGTGCGTCCCCGGCCGCTCCCGCACCTGCTGCTTCTGCGCCCGCCGCTCCCGCACCTGCACCTGCTGCTTCTGCTCCCGCCGCTCCCGCACCTGCACCTGCTGCTTCTGCTCCCGCCGCTCCCTCACCTGCACCTGCTGCTTCTGCTCCCGCCGCTCCCTCACCTGCTGCTTCTGCTCCGGTCACCCGGGCGCCGGCTGCCGGGCCTGCCGGACCAGTAGTTTCCGTCGGCTCAGATGGCGAACAGATCGCTCCGCCCCGGGTCAGCACCAGCGACGTGCCCCGCGAGGACTCACCCGTCGAAGCGTCTGCACCACCAGTTGCACCCGCACAACAGGTTCCGGCTGCTTCCCAGCCGGCGCCTCCGGCGGCGTCCAGTGCTGCAGCGCCGGCCGCCCCGTCAGTCCCTTCTGTTCCAGCGCCGGCCGCGGCACCTGTCGAGACCCGGCCAGCCCAGCCTCAGCCTTCTTCCCCGCCCGCTGCCCAGCCTTCTGCCGCCGCCGGAGGGCACGGCGAGGTTGAAGTACTGCGTCGTGCCTGGCCCGACGTCCTCCAGACGCTGTCCAAAATCAAGCGGAGCACCTGGGCCCTGGTCGAGCCGAATGCCCAGGTGGCGTCCTTCGACGGCCAGCTGCTGACCCTGGCCTTCACCACCAGCGGCCTGGCCGGCGCGTTTGGGCGGGCGGAGCATTCAGACAACCTGCGGCAGGCCATTCACAAGACTGTGGGGATTGATTGCCAGATCACGGCTGTTGCCGGTGGATCCGGGCCTGCGAGCTCTGAGCCAAACCCAAAAGCGCCACCTACTCCGGACGTCCAGCCGACGTCCGTTGATGAAGCCTGGGGTCTGGTCCCTTCCGGCTCGGCTCCCACCATCAAGTCCGTCATTCCGGCGGCCCCCGTTCCGCGCGCGGCAGCACCGTCTCCCGTTGGACCTGCGGCCCCGGCAACACCCGTCACATTTCCCGCAGATCGGGCCGTCGCAGCCACTCCAGCTTCTTCAGCAACCGCTGCCCAGCCCTCGCCTGCCGTTTCGGGTCCCGAGGCCGTCACCGCGAGCTACTCGGACGACGACTGGGGTCCTCCCCTCGACGAAGATGCTCCGCCACTGGACGAGGAGCCGCCTATGGACTGGATGCCGTCCAATCCAGCCCACAGCACTGCTGCTGGTCAGGCATCCCCGTCGCGGGATTCCATCCCACCAGAATCCAAGACCCGCAGCGTCGGCACCACCGAATCCCACGTTGACGATCCCTGGTCGCGGGCTGTCGAACAGGCTCCCGGCGTCTGGCAGGTTGGTTCGGCCAGCAACATCGCCACAGGGCAGGAGCCTCCCGGGCCTTCTGCGCAGCAGGCTGCTGCAGCGTCGCCGGTACCCCAAGCAACCGGCCTGCCAGCGCCGTCGTCGTCCCCACCGGCTGCGAGGCCTGAGGATTCCGGCTGGGGTTCACAGGAACCGGAACCCACCGGGCCACCTGTCCGCGAACCGGCCTACGCCATGGCTGCTGCCGCCCCCGCCGCAGCCGGCCCGGCTCCGGTCCGCACCACCGAACCGGTGCCTGCACCCGCACCCTCCGGGCGCCAAAGCCTGTACCAACGGCTGTCCAACAGTCCGGAGGCCCAGGCCGGCCGCGCCCGGGTGGCCCAGGCCACCGCGGCAGCAACCAAGCCATACGTCCAGGACATCCCGGACCCGGAAGATGAAACCATCGAGGAGTCGGGGGTGTTCGGCCGTGCCGCCGTCGAGCGTATTCTGGGCGGAAAGCTGATCGATGAACGTTCCCTGGACGGAAGTCCCTTGCCGCCCCGTTTCTAGGGCGTCAGAGGGAAGCGGTCCGTATGGATCCGCTCACCAGATCCATCTCGAGCTAATGAGGAAAAAGTGTACGAAGGTGCTGTCCAAGAGCTGATCGATGAGCTCGGACGCCTGCCAGGAGTTGGGCCCAAGTCCGCCCAGCGGCTGGCCTTTCATATCCTCGAAGCCGATCCGCAGGACATGAAGAGGCTGGTCGATGCGATCACCACTGTGAAGGAACGAGTCAAGTTCTGCACAGTCTGCGGGAACGTCACCGAGCAGGAGATGTGCAATATCTGCCGCGACCCCCGGCGTGATCCAGCGGTGATCTGCGTCGTGGAAGAGTCCAAGGACGTATTGGCCGTCGAACGGACCAGGTCCTTCCGCGGCAGGTACCACGTGCTGGGCGGCGCCATTAACCCGATTGCGGGAGTCGGCCCCGAACAGCTGCGGATCCGGGAGCTGCTCACCAGGCTGAACGACGGCGCCATCCAGGAAGTCATTATCGCCACTGATCCCAATCTGGAGGGTGAGGCGACGGCAACCTACCTGGCGCGGATGCTGAAGACCATCGGCATTGCCGTCACCCGCCTCGCTTCTGGCTTGCCGGTGGGCGGCGACCTCGAGTACGCCGATGAGGTGACCCTGGGCCGGGCCTTCGAGGGCCGACGGAATGCCCTCACCTGATCAATTCCGGCCGGTTCTGCCGGCCTCGATCGAAACCTCCCGGCTCACGCTTCGGCTGTTGGCCGAGGAAGATACCGCAGCCGTTCACCGGTACCGGAGCCAGGCGGATGTCACCCGGTTCCTGTCCCACGGAGTGCTGACCGAAAAGGAAACCGCGGAACGGATCCGCCATTCGATCGAGCTGGCAAGGGTATCTACCGCAGAATGGTTCATGGCCCCCTGGGTGCTGGTGGACAACCGGACCGGGCAACTGATTGGGGACGCAAGGGCCTGGAACTCCAACGAAATGTCCCCGGACGGGAGGATCCAGCCGGGAACTGTCCCCAAGGACCACGCCGCAATGGGCTACGTACTGGACCCTGAACAGCACGGCAAGGGCCTGGGCCGTGAAGCTGCCGGCGCCATGGTCCACTGGCTCTTCGCAGAACGGAATATCACTAGCATCCTTGCGGCCATCTACGAGCCCAACCTGGCCTCGCGCCGGCTGCTGGAAAAACTTGGATTTAAGCAGGACCTGTTCGTGCCTGCGTCGGCTGACCGCCACGGCAAGAATTTCGCATCGATCCGGATGCGCCTGGACCGCCCAACCAAGTAGCAGCGGGTGCCGCCTAGACGGCTGCTAAGAAACATCCCCTGCTACCCGGTTGGGGAGGATCAAGCGATCCTAGTACCCCGCGCCAGCTTCCTGGCAGGAGTACGCAGCGAGCGCCAGCCGAGCCATAGCATCAGTCCGGTCAACGCCACCTGCAGGCCCAGGCCCAGCGGCCACAAGGGTGTGGTCTGCTCCAGGTAGCCGGGCTGAGGCTGCCCATTGGCGCATTGGTGCGTGCTTTCGGGGCCCGCCAGCACAAATCGGGCACCCTGGCTGATGGACTCCATGGTCCCCCCACCGTATCCAAAGGTATTGCCCGTGCGGTCGGGGTACGGGATGGCGTCCGCCACCACCACGAACGGGTTCATGGCCAGCATCCACGCCACCCGTTCGGTGCGCACCGCGGGCATCTCCCGTATTGGTCCGACGCACTTGTAGGCCGGGGCGTTCTGCGACGGGTTCGGTACATACTCTTCGTACTGCGCCTGGTTGGCCATGACAGTCCCATGGGCCAGTCCGGTGCCCAGGCCGAAGGCAATCAGCGTCCCGAAGACCAACCCGGCCACCGTCAGGTACGTCACCACAATCGAGAACAGCGGCCGCCCGGCGATAGCCGAGATCCCCACACCCAGGCCACAGACGACCGCGAGTTCCATGGCCAGCATCAGCAACGCCACCAGGACATGGCCGGGGGTCATGCCGCCCAGGGAAACGCCAATGATGAGAAACGGAGCGCTGACCACCAAAAAGGCGAGCGCAGCGATCCAGGCGGCGCAAAACTTCCCCCACAGGATCTGCCCCGGCGTCAGCAGCGTCACCTGAAGGATGGCTAGCGTCCCGCCTGCACGGTCGCCATTCACCGCATTGGCGGACAACGCCGGAGCCACCAGCAATGCGAAAAGCAACACAAAGGCGAGCACCACTTCAAAAATCATGGAGCCCGGTCCCCCACTTGCAGCAAGGCTGGTGTCCGGCATGTCGTAAGCGAAGCGCGCCTGGCTGGAGGATTCCCAGCCGGCCCAGGTCAGGGCCGTCACAATGCCTGTCAGGGCAAACCAGATGCCCAGCATGATGTACCAGCCCCGGGACCTCAGCCGCTGCTTGAGTTCCAGGACCACCACGTCCCGGACGGCGCCAAGATAACTGCCGGCCGAACCAGAGGTGGACAATTCCGTTGCAGTACTCATGACGTCCGTGCCTCCAGTTTCAGGTAGGTCTCTTCCAAAGCACCCGTGGCGGGCGCGAAGGAGATGACCCCGACGTCGGCCAGCACCAGTTCCCTAAGGAGGCGCGCGGCGTCGTCATCGTTGAGCAGCATCAGGCTGATGGTGGCACGACGGTTGTTCTCCTGCCGGAATACCAGGCCCAGTGCGTTCAGCTTGGCCACCAGTCCGGGACCGTTAAGCGCCGATACCGCGTACCTGCGGCCGCCCGCCGCAGCATCGGCAGTAGTTTGTTGGCTCACCGTCCGTCCCCGGTTGACGAAGACTGCGCCGTCGGCGATCTCGTCCAGCTCGCTGAGGACGTGGGAGGAAACCACCACCGCCTTCCCATCGGACGCCAGGCCCCGAAGCATCGCCCGCAGTTCCACTCGTGAGCCCGGATCAAGTCCGGAGGCAGGCTCATCCAGCAGCAGCACGCTGGGGTCATGGATGAGGGCGCGCCCCAGGCTGAGCCGCTGCTGCTGGCCGCGGGACAGCACACGGGCGGGCTGGTCTGCCAGATCGGCGAGCCGCACCGTGGCCAGCATCGCGTTGACCCGGTCGGGAATCTGCGCGGCCGGAAGCCGGTAGAAACGGGCCATCTGCGTCAAGATCTCACGGGCTGTCAACGACTCCCATACACCCAGGGTGTCCGGCATCCAGCCAATCTTCTGCCTGACGGCGGCGCGGTGGTGCTGCGGATCCAGGCCGTCCACCGTAATAGTCCCGGAGTCCGGGGCCAGCAACGACGCCAGCATCAGCAACAGGGTGGTTTTCCCGGCGCCATTTGGCCCGATCAGGGCGGTGACCTGCCCGGCAGGGGCTGCGAGGTCCATACGGTCGACGGCCAGCACCGCGCCGAAGGAGCGACGCACCGCCGTCGCCCGTATTCCAGACTGTTCCGGAGCCGGCCCCGGAGTGGGCACCCCCGTTGTTCCCGACTCTGCGTTCATCTGTTCTGCACCTGTTTCCCCCAAGATCCGTCATGCATACTGGCTATGCGTCAGCCTACGCCGCAGAGGGATCCCGGTACAGCACGCCCTGGCCCTTCACGTAGGAGCACAGCGTCAGCGCGTGCTCCTGCTGGGCACCCGCGGGAGCACGGAATCCGCCCTCACACACGGGCCAATGATGCAGTTTTCAGTCACAATTCAACGCCCGGGGAAGGGCGGCGATAAACTGGCTGCATCAGTACGCTGCTCGGCCGTGAGGCCTTCCGGCTTCAGACTGTCCAGAAATCCGATAGATCCATTGAAGGTACGCGCATGAGCACGCCCACTACCGAAGTGCACTCCGAGCCCCTGCCCGCCAGGTCCGGCGCCACCAAGCAGCTTCTGGTCCAGAAGTTCGGCGGCTCTTCGGTTTCCGACGCCGAAGGCATCAAGCGTGTGGCCCGCCGCGTCGTGGACGCCCGGAACGCGGGCAACGAGGTAGTGGTGGTGGTCTCCGCTATGGGCGACACCACCGACGAACTCCTGGACCTCGCCGCGCAGGTCACGGACTCCGCACCCGCCCGCGAAATGGACATGCTGCTCTCCGCCGGTGAACGCATCTCCATGGCACTGCTCGCCATGGCCATCAACAAGTACGGCGCTACCGCGCAGTCCTTCACCGGTTCCCAGGCCGGCATGATCACCGATGGCATTCACGGCAAGGCCAGGATTATCGACGTCGATCCACACCGGATCCGTACGTCACTGGACAAGGGCCACATCGCCATTGTGGCCGGTTTCCAAGGCATGAGCCGCAGCACAAACGAAATCACCACGCTGGGCCGCGGCGGCTCGGACACAACAGCGGTGGCGCTCGCCGCAGCACTCGAAGCGGACGTCTGCGAGATCTACACCGACGTCGACGGCATCTATACCGCCGATCCGCGTGTGGTGGCCTCGGCCAAGAAGATCGACACAATTTCCAGTGAGGAAATGCTGGAACTGGCGGCATCAGGGGCCAAAATCCTGCACCTGCGCTGCGTGGAATACGCCCGCCGCTTCGGAGTGCCGCTGCACGTCCGTTCATCCTTCAGCCAGAACGAAGGCACCTGGGTCCTGCCCGGCGCCGACGACAAGATCACCATTCAAGAGGGAGTTGCCTTGGAGCAGCCAATCATCTCCGGCGTTGCACACGACCGTTCCGAAGCGAAGGTCACTGTAGTGGGCGTGCCGGACATCCCCGGCAAGGCAGCGGCAATCTTCCAGGTCATTGCTGACGCCCACTCTAACATCGACATGATCGTGCAGAACGTGTCCACCCACGGAACCGGCCGCACTGACATCTCCTTCACGCTGCCCATCATCGAGGGCGCGGACGCACTCGCTGCGCTGCGGGCAGCCCAGCCGGAAATCGGCTTCGAGAGCATCGAATACAACGAAAAGATCGGCAAGCTGTCCCTGATCGGCGCTGGAATGCGCTCGCACCCGGGCGTCTCCGCGACTTTCTTCAAGGCGCTCTCCGCTGCTGGCATCAACATCAACATGATTTCAACCTCTGAGATCCGGATTTCTGTTGTAACGCATGCCGATCTGCTGGACGACGCAGTGCGCGCCATCCACAAGGCGTTCGGCCTTGACAGCGAGCAGGAAGCCACGGTCTACGGCGGTACCGGCCGCTAACGCCTGCTAGCGCAGGGACCGGTCTTCCGGGTCGCGCGGCACAAGGTAAGTAGTCCCGTCGGCCCGGCGGACGGTTTCAAACTGGGCTGCGGCCGCCCGCTGCTGGGCGTCGAGGACCTTGCGGTTTTCTTCAGTCATTGCATGGTGCAGGTCCGTACGGGTAGCGGGACCGAAGAACATCCGGAGCTTACCCGTCAACCGCATGAACCGCTGCGCGCCGTTTTCCTTTTCCACGTGTGTGAACTCCTCATCCGATTCAATCCAGCACCTACAGCGTATCCTAATAGTTAATGCACTAATGATTAGTGCATCGAAATCTCCAGAGACAACCTAAGGATGAGCGCCATGGCATTCACCGCACCCGCACAGGATGACCTCCTGCTGGAGCACCAACTGTGTTTCGCTCTGACGGTTGCTTCCCGCAGCGTGGTTGGGGCCTATAAGCCCGTCCTGGAAGAACTGTGCCTGACCCACCCCCAGTACCTGGTGATGCTGTGCCTCTGGGAAGAAAGTCCCCGGACTGTGCGGAATATCAGCGAAGCACTCGCCCAGGACTCGGCCACCATCTCCCCGCTCCTGCGCCGGCTTGAGTCCGCGGGATTTATCACCCGGCGGCGAGTGGACGGCAACGAACGCGCACTTGCTGTGGAACTCACCCCCAGTGGCGCCGCACTTCGCGACAAAGCCCTCGCGGTCCCGGGAACCATGATGGAACGGCTAGGGCTCACCCGCGATCAGGTAACTGAGCTCCATTCCTCCATGATGGCGCTCATTGCAGCCACCTCCCGCTGATATGCCAGGAGTTTCGGGCGGTAGAATTACCACGACTCAGGAGGATGGACCATGCGCACGATTTTCCGCCCGGTGATGACCGTCGTCGTCGCGGTTCTTGTTGGGTTTCTGTCCGCGTGCTCCGGCAGCAACCAGCCCACAGCCACTACTTCCACGGAATCAGCCACTGACATGCCTTCCGAATCCCCAGCTTCCACTACGCCGCCCGACGCCGATTCAACCGTTCCGGCACCGGCACCCGCTGCACCTACCGACGTCCAGTCCGGTCCGGGCAACGCGGAACTCTCCATCACCGTTGAACCGGGCGAGGGCGCAGCTACCCTCCACTACACGCTGGTCTGCGACGCAGGAGAAGCTGCCGCGGAAAGCTCACATCCCAATGCCCAGGCCGCCTGCGCTGCCCTGGCGGCCAACCCCCGGATTGTCCACCGGAAGCCGGATCCCAACCGGATCTGTACTGAACAATACGGCGGGCCGCAAACAGCCACGGTGACAGGCACAGTGGACGGCATTCCCGTTGCGGCCACCTTCTCGCGGACCGACGGTTGCGAAATCAGCGCCTGGGACGCTGCGAAGGACCTGCTGGGCGCCGATGGTGGATCAGTTTAGGACGCTCGCGGCCGAGGAGTGGCAGGCACAGGAAGCGGCCCATCAGGCGCGCGTCCGCCGCTATGCTGATCCCTATCTTGCCCGCCGCTCGGCCGGCCGCAAGCACCCGGTAGAGGACTTTCTTTTCACCTATTACACGCAGAAGCCAGGGCAGCTGCTGCGCTGGCACCCCGGCGTCGGCGTGGTTCTCACCGGCGCTGCCGCGGCTCAGCGTGCCGGCTGGAAGCACTACAGAATGCTCGACGCCGACCAGCTCGCGGACGCCGGACTCCTACCTGGCGCGGTGGCGGTCACGGTCGACAGGGATTCGTTCCTCACCGACCGGCACGAGGCAGTCCGTTTTGCAGACATCATTCTGCGCGGCACGGCGGCCCGTCCCGCCAACTTCAGCTGCTTCGGCCTGCACGAGTGGGCCATGGTGTACCGGCAGGACAAGTTTGAACTGCGCCACGAGTACCTGAAGCTCCGGCTGGGCGGAACGGGAACAGACCGTGTAGTGGAAGAGAACCGCATCCGCTGCTCACACTTTGACGCGTTCCGCTTCTACACTCCGGATGCGGTCCCGCTCAATGAGCTCAAGCCCACCCGCGAAAACCAGCGGCACCTGGAGCAGCCGGGCTGCCTGCATGCGAACATGGACCTGTACAAATGGGCGTACAAGCTGACCCCCGCGCTTTCAAGCGACCTGGTGATGGATTGCTTCGAGTTGTCATGGCGGGTGCGCGCCATGGATATGCAGGCCTCGCCCTACGATCTCGAGGCGTGGGGCTACCCGCCCATCCGGATTGAAACTCCGGACGGAAAAGCGGCTTATGTGGAGCACCAACGGGCCTTTGCAGCCGAAGCCGACGTGTTGCGGCAGCGGCTTGCTGATGCTTTGACTGCGCTGCACATACCCCGCTCTCAGCCGTGACTTATGGTTGCCCGCCGACTGCATCTTTCGCCTGTGAACCGTGTTAAGCGCCGGAGGCCGGCGGACTGTGGTCCGCCGGCCTCCGGTTGATGCTTCCCGTTGGAGGGGCCAGCCAGCTGAGTTTGCTACCGGCTAAATCCCCAGGTCCACACCGCCTGTTGTTTCGGGCCGTTCCTGCTTCTTCTTTTCCTTCTTTACTTTGTCCTGCTGCTCAGGAGTGGCCCCTGCCGCCTCATCACCCGGAACGCTGGCTGCGCCACCGGGTGTGACCAGCACCGAAACAAATGTTGCAGTGCTGGACCCCTCGTAACTGACGCGGCCGATGTAGGAACCCTCAGCCAGGTTGGTCCAGTTGAGGGTCAGGGCTCCAGTCGTGCCGTTCTTGAGTTTGAGCGGGTTGGGCGAAACGACGGCGTTGCCAACGTTCGCGCCCAGTACTGCGGCATCCATCGAGGCCTTGGTGGCCTGGCCGTTCGGGCTCGAGTACAGGTTGACGTACATCTTGTACACGCCGGCCCGCGGGTTGGGAACGGAAACCGATTCGCTGGCGGACGCTGTCTGCGCCAGCAGCGAACGGCCGGTGGGGTCCACAACAACCAGGTCAAAGTCCGCTGTGTCGTCAGACGAGAAGACTGAGAACTTGGCCAGCGGCGAGCCTGCCTGAACCGTCACTTCCTTCACAGCGTTCGAGGCATCACCTGCCATGGCCAGCGGGCCGGGAACAAGCTCGATGGCGGTGGAATCAGCCTTGGACAGCCCATCCAGGGTGATGTTGACCGGTGAATTGGTGCCGGAAACCACCGGGATCTGGCCCGAACCGGTACTGCCCTGGGAAGTGAAGGCGATGTTCGACGGCGCCGTGACAGCCTGCGGGCGGACGGCGATGGGCGAAGTAACAGTCTTGCCGACGCCCTGCCACACCAGATTGCCCATGGCGAACTGGCCAAGCGCAGCACCGTTGTTCTCAAACTTCACTTTGAAGGTGCGTGTCTGGCCGACTGCGTCGAAGTTAAGGACCGATGGCGTCACCTTCACGCTGACTCCGGGAACGTTTGCCTGAACACGGTACAGGCCAGGAGTCAGGGCGGTAACAGTCCTGGTCACCTCGGTTTTGCCGGTCAGCGCTCCGAGGGCGAAGGACGCAACGTTCATGTCCTTGGGAGCGGTGCTGCCCAGTCCCGGGATCCCCAGGTCCAGTCCGGTTCCTTGGATGTACTTCAGGTAGTCCTCCTGGTTGGCATCGTAGACCAGGCCCGGATCCAGAACATCACTCACGGCAACCTGTCCGGCACCAGTGGCAAAGACGTCGCCGTTACGGCTGCCGTCCGCGTTCACCAGGTCCGTCGCGGTGGTCATCATGGCCGATTTAATGGTGGCCGGCGACCACGTGGGGTTCTTGGCCAGGATCAGCGCGCCAAAGCCCGCCACGTGCGGAGCAGCCATGGACGTGCCGGACATCATTCCGAAATCCTCACCTCCGCTGGCAACCCGTGAAACGCCGGCCAGCACTGCCACGCCGGGAGCTGTTACGTCCGGCTTCAGCAGGTCTGATCCCGAGGCCAGCAGGGGCCCGCGGGAGGAGAATCCGGCCACCTGCGGTTGGGGTGCCTTGGGCAGTCCGGTGGTGTCGGTGTTGGCCAGGGAAGCTTTGATCTCCGGGTTGGCTGTGACCTTGGCTTTGATCTCGTCCGTGGCAGGAGGGTTGACGTGGACGGTGGGCACAGCATGCAGGTCAACATCCTCGGAGGAGGGCGTGACGTTCACCAGGATCATGCCTACACCGCCGGCACGCTTGACTTCAGTGCTCTTGACCACGCGGTCGATCACGCCACGGTCGCAGACAACGATCTTGCCCGCAACTTTCGCCGGATCCATCGTGTTGGGCCCGCACAGTGCCGGGTTGGCGGCACCTGGCGCGGCAGCCGCCGTCGCCAGGATCACGTTGGTGGCCGGGAGTGGCTCCGCCATCAGGCTCGCACCGCGGTACTTGGTGCCGTCCTCGAATTCGACGGTGCCCTGCAGTTCACTGGAGAACGACGACGCCCCCACAGTCGTCAGCCAGGGTGCGCCATGGTTGACGGTACTGGCTGTCGGTCCCGAGTTTCCGGCGGAAGCGGACACAAAGACGCCGGCCGATGCTGCAGAGAGGAAAGCCAGCGCTACTGGATCCGTGGTGGACGTGGTGCTGCCGGAAATGGAGTAGTTCAGCACGTCTACGCCGTCCAGGATTGCCTGGTTGATGGCGGCAACGGAGGCGGAGCTGTAGCAGCCGCCGGTGTTGGGGTCGGTGTCTTCCCAGCAGACCTTGTAGCTGGACAGCTTGGCCGCCGGGGCCACGCCGCCGGTGACGCCCATGTCACGCCCCCCGAGGGTGGCCTCGATGTTGGCGTTGCCGACGGCGGTGCTGGCGGTGTGGGTTCCGTGACTGCCTACATCCACGGGAGAAATGACCTCTTTCGGAGCACGGTTTCCGGGAGGCGTGTAGCGCAGGAAATCGTCGGCAAAGTAGCGCGCGCTCAGCACCTTGGAGTTACAGGCGCTGCCGTCAAAGCTTGCTCCCGTACCGACTCCCGGCTGGCATTCGCCAACAAAAGTATCGCCGTCGGCCTTCAGCATGGCGATCTTGCCATCTTCAGTCCGGTAGGGCACACCCACTTGCGGTTCACCGGTGAGGGGTTGGACGTCCTCCCCTGCGAAGAACGGGTTTTCCGGGGCGTATCCGGAATCGATGACGCCCACCACAACTCCCTTGCCGGCGTTCTCCGTGCCACCAAAAACAGTGTTCCAGGAGCCATCGGCACCGCTGAGCTTGAGGAAATCGGTGGTGGAATAGTCCGGCGCATGCTCTGTGTCCGGTGACACCGTCAGTACCGCTGGATCCTTCGCGAGCTGCACGGCCTGCTGGGCGGTGAGGTCCGCGGTGAAGCCATTAAGGGCGGCCGTGAAGGTGTTCTTGATCTGGACATCCTCCGCGGCGGCAACGCGCTGCTGCTCGGCCTCAAGGTGCGCCTGGTACTGCTTCACCTCAGGCCGGTTGGCGTCCAGCTTGCGGCCCCGCTCCGGTTTGGTGGCTCCCAGACCGGGCGTCCCGCCCTCGTAGGTTGCGGCAGGTTCCTCGGCCAGCACCACAATGTACCGACCGTCCGGGTAGCTGTCCGGATCGACATTTTTCTGCTGAACGGCGGCGGGCTGGTCCGCCAATGGCGCTGCCGTGGCGGGCATGATGGCAACGGATGTAAATAGCAAAGGCAAACCGATGGACAATGCGGCAGCTTTGCGGACCCTCTGGCTTCCTGGGAAGCTCTTTCCTGCTGGTTTCACGAGTGGTGTGTACCTTTCCAATGGAACGGTCCCGGCATCGTGGCCGGGAACATTAGCTGGATTTGCGCAGGATTGACAGGTTGTGACAACCGGCTCGACCAGCGATTCCCACAGTACAGATTGAGAGTCGAATATGACATAGGCCACAACAAACTTGTTTGGCTTGTCATGCGAATTTACTTGGGCTTTACACATGGGGGCTGTCACCGGTGGGGGGGGGAAGCATGGTCCAAGGCATGGGAGAGCAGCCTCGATACTGCCTTGGTACTGCCGCATGCCGGGTGCTTTGCACGCCGGATCACCCGCCGTCATCTGGCAGTATCCGTCTCAACCGGAAAGGACGGGGCGAGCTACACGAAGGCGCGCAAACCCGGCTTTCTAACGACTGCTGGCAGTTTCAGAGGACCCGCAGAGTGCAGTTGCAAGCCGGACCGGTTGTAAACCCGGGCATTGAAGGGCCGCCCCCGCTCTGACGCTGCGAGGCATGATACAGGCTCACCGACGATTATCGCGCTTGACGGAACTGTCATAACAGGACACTTCTCCGCGAGAAAGAGCGATGCTACGGTCGAATGTGTAGCGGTGCCGTGCCGTTATGCTACGGGGGATTTCATGGCGTACACTCTCGCCGTCGATGTCGGGACTTATTTCATATCTGCTGCTGTGGCCTGTAACGGTCCCGAGGGGCTGCCTCACGTTCGTCCAGTAATGCTGGGAACGTCCGCTGACGTGGTGCCTAATGTTGTGTTCGTAGCAGACAGCGGACGGTTGCTGGTTGGCGAAGAGGCAGAAGGCTGTGGTCTCGCCGAACCCGGACGGCTCATTCGAGGTTACAAGCACCGTGTAGGAGACCCGGTTCCTTTACGGGTCGGCGAACACCGTTACCAGGCCGAGCAGATCTTGGTGGCCGCAACATTGTGGGCCAGGAACGAGGCCATCCGCCAGGAGGGCTCGAACCCTGCATCATTCGTCGTGTCAGTTCCCCCTGTCTGGGGTGAACTAAGAAAGTCCCTGTTCCTGCGTGCGCTGGTTGAAGCAGGTGTCGACAATGCCACACTGGTCCCCGAAACTGTGGCGGCTCTTTCCTACTTCGCAAGCAAAAATGACGTCAGCGCAGGAAGCACTTTCGTCGTATACAACCTTGGTGCGGAATTCCGTGCAACGGTGCTGAAAGCGGATAACGATGGTTCGTACAAACTCCTTGGTTATGACGATTCCGCTGACCCAATAGGCAGCTCAGACTTCGACGATGCCGTTCTTCATCATGCACTGAGTATTGCTGGAAACGCCGTTTCCGCACCGGGCTCAGCAAGTGCTTCTGACCTGGAGGATTGGGCGGAATTACGGCGCCGCTGCATTTTGGCCAAGGAAGAGCTTTCCGCCGTCCCTGATGCAACCATCCTGGTAGCCGTGCCAGAATCCCAACTGCAGGTCCGTCTGACGCGTCAGGAGTTTGAGGAATCGGTCAGGGATCGCGTAGACGAATCCATAAGTGCACTGCAACGCACGGTAGACCGTGTCGGCGTGCGCTGTGAAGACCTGGTGGCCGTAGTCCTGACAGGCGGTTCTTCCCGCATTCCGCTCATCGCCCAGATGGTCTCAGAGCGGACGGCCCGCCCGGTCTTCGTGGACGGTGATTCCCGGGCCGCGGTTTCCCTCGGCGCAGCCCTTACTGCCGCACCCACGGTTTCCCAACAGCACACCACAGACATGGAGGCCACCGAGGTCGTAGCGGAACCGGAACCTGGGCACATAAGGACGAGCCGGAGAGGTGCGCGACGCAGATTTGAAGTGCCCGCTTTGTCGCCCAAAAACCGTATCCTCCGCTCTAGGGCTACGGGAAAAATCGTCGCGGCCGCTTCCGTCGCCGTTTTGTCGGCTGTCATGCTTACAGGAGCCCAGGGACCGATGGAACGCTTGGGCTCAACAGCAACCGTGCAGGGCGGGGCCTCCCCAAGGTATCCGCTTTGGCAGCAGCCTGACGGTGACCTAACAAAACGGGGTCTGGACGTAGCCGCGTCCCCTGACGAGACCGCACCGGGAACTGCGGCCGCTGACTCTGCGCCCTTCCCCGGCCAGGGCCCAAGCGTTCCGCCGCCAGTGATTTTTCCTCCCGCGTTGGGAAGCGGTTCAACGCCTGACACCGATGACACGGCATTCGCCCCGCTCGCTCCGGCAGCTGCTAATTCAACAGGCGACGGCCCCACACAAAGTGGTGATACTTCACAACCGGTCAATCCCCCCGGCGTAAACGAGCCCGTGCCGGACGTCGTTTCTCCAGGTCCATCTTCACCCGCACCTGTTGACCCAAGTGAACCACCGGCACCTACCGACCCTGCACCTGAAACTACCGACCCCGTCAGCCCTGGGCCCGCGCCGGAGGTTACCCCACTCTCAGAGCCCCTGCCGGATGCGCCTTCCTCCATTCCTGCCGTCCCACAAGAAGCAGAAGTTCCAGCGGCACCAGAACGGGTCGAGTGAGAGCAGATGGCGCTAACTGCACGGGCTAAATTGGAGGGCCTGCCGAGTAGCCTAGCGGCCCAGCTCACTGAACGTCGTGCTCTAGGGTTTGAAGCGGGGACTCTTAGGATTATTTGGGGTGTTAAAGGCGCAGGAAAGTCGGGGCTGCTTTCAGCAATTGCCGAGAGCTACGAAGCTGCCGGGCTCAAGGTCTTTCACTCCATCAATGAGTTCGATGCTGAGCGACCCGATTCGCCCTGCGCACTGCTTTTGGACGACGCGCATCGCCTTGGCACCTCTGCCATGGCTGTCTTACAGAGTTACCTTGAAGAGAAACGAGTGGAGCTGACACTGGCCTGCAGGCCTTGGCCACGACACGAGGCAATGGATCAACTCCTGGCAACGTTTCTGGGACGAAGCGAGCCGATTCTGGTTGCACCGCTGAGTACCAAGGAAATCCAAGCACGCTGGGAAGCTCACTATGGGGTACCGGCTCCCCGCGGCGCAGCGAAACAACTGCAGAAGCTAACAGGTGGTCTAAGTTGGCTTGTAGAACATGTGCTTTCCGCATCCGAGGACGCGGGTCCAAGCCCGCTGCCTGAGATCGTTCCGTCGTCGATCCTCCAAGAGATCGCGCTGGAGCTATCGGTCCATGACCCGAAGTTGCAGACTCTCATCGTGGCGACGTGCGTAGGCTTCGATGTTCGCGAGCAGGTCCCGTCGGCACTGGCAGGGGAGGACCTCGAGGGTTTAATCAATGCTGCCGTGTCCGAAGGCTTCATGACCGAAAGTGAAATCATCCCTCCTTTGCTGCGCCGTGCCATTTTTGCCGGCGTTCGGCCTTCCTTTGTCAAGGCTTTGCAGCGGGAACTTCTGGATGCCTTAGAGATTGACGGACCGCTTTCGTTGGAGACAGCACGTGCGCTTGCTGCTGACAAGGTACAGGACCTGCGGGTTGCAAGGGCGCTGGAGTCTGCAGGGAATGAGATGCTGCTTCCCGATCCGGCTTTGGCTCTGACGCTGCTGGAAGAGGCTGAAGCAGCAGGGTTAGATGCGCAGGTAACGGCCGCACGCCGTGCTGAAGCAGCTTATTATCTCGGCAACCTGGACCAGGCAGCACGGTTGATCGACAGTCTGTTGGCACAGCCGGAAGTACCTGATCTGACAAGGGTTGCTCAAGTGGCTTCTGCAGTGTGGGCGGCGCAGGGAATGATGAAGAAAAGTGCGGATGTCTACACGTGGTTGGGCACAAAGCGAGCAGAACCGGTAGCGTCGGCGGCTTCTGTAGTCCTAACGGGCACGGGCGACCTTCAGCTGGCGCGCAATATCCTGGGATCGTCCGATCCGCCGGCGGCTCCTACGCTGTTAGCCGAAGCGTCAAGGCTTATGGCAGCAGGACTGCAGGAGTCGCTTACAGGACAGCCCCATGAGGTCTTTACCCTACTGATTCGGGCCTCAGACATGATGACCTCCTCGGGATATGTTGCCCCTATGGCGGAAACCCCAGCCGCGCTGGCAGCACTCGTAGGCATGCACACTGGAGAGCTGGAGACAGCAGACTCAGTCATCCGCTCCGCGTTGGCTGGTGGTCAGGGCGGGCCCGCTCACCGGCCAAGGTTGCTCCTGATCAGCGCTTTCATAGCCATGCAGCAAGACGACCCGGTCCGGGCCAGAGCCAAGATTCGAAAGGCTCAAACGCCGGGGACAACTCTGACTCCGCGTGATGAGTTTCTGCGTTGTGCTCTTGAAGTCGGCCTCGCCCGGCGGTCAGGTGACGCAGCGCTGTTAATCCAATCATGGCAACAGGCCCGTGAGGCGCTCCTCCATGTGGACGTGGATCTATACAGCCTGCTCGCATGGGGTGAACTCATGGTTGCGGCGGCCCGACTCCGTGAATCAGCTAAAATTGAACCCCGCATTGCAGAAGTGTGGGCTTTGCTTGACAAGCTCGGCAACCCGCCGATGTGGTCCGTTCCCCTCCACTGGTTCGCCGTTGAGGCCGCCTTGCTGGCCGAACGTCCTTCTGCACTCGCCCCGCACGCTGCTTCCTTAGTTCGCGCTTCCAACCACAGCCATATCGCATCAGTGCTCGCCGACGCCGGGAGAACCTGGGTCTCAGTTCTAGCAGGGCGCTTCAGTGTTGAATCCGTCGAAAAAGCAGCCCGAAAACTCGCATCAATAGGCATGCGGTGGGAAGGATCCCGTTTGGCCGGCCATGCGGCACCGAGGGCCGGAGACCGAAAAGACATGTCGCGATTGTTGGCCCTTGCCAGGGATCTGGATTCCCCTGCACACAGAACCGAAGAAACGGGGCTGGCGGTTGAACTTAGTACCACGCATGAACCAACTGCAAGCCGAGCGCGAGATAACCGTGCGCTCCTTAGCTTGAGGGAACTGGAAGTAGCCAAAATGGTGTTGAAAGGCAAAACTTACCGTGAAGTTGGCGAATACCTGTTCATTTCACCCCGGACAGCCGAACACCATATGTCAAGAATTCGCCGCCGGCTAGGAACAACGAGCCGCTCCGAGACCCTGGCCCGGCTCCGGGCACTACTGGAAACAATGGAAACCAAAGAGAACTGACAAGGGATCGGCCCTATATCCTCATTCCTGATTGACACACCCATCCCTTACTAGCTGGCCATGACCCCTCACGCGCCCTGGCTGATTGGCAGACGGGGAAGGATTCCGAGCTTGCTCTGTTGTGTCGCCTTTTAAGTAGCCTGGTCGGCAAACCGCGGAAGGGAGCAGATAAAACCGAGGGCAAAGGTAGGACCTGCGGACGTCCTAGTCCGTGCATCGACCCGGGCGCTCTATCCCCACCAAAGATGTTGACTTGTGCAGGTTGCATTCATTGGCGCGGGATGTCCTGCGCTGCGTTAGATGCGCTGTTTCTCTCGCAGAGGGAAATGACTTCATTTCCGGCTGCCTTGAACCGGGTCGGATCCAGGTTGAAGGAGGTTTTCGTCCTATGGGCAGTGACCAGCTCCTTGAGTGGCTCTTGCATCACAACCAGCAGCTTTTGCAGTTCGTCGTTTGAAATTCTCGCCACTGCGTTCAGCTCACCTGCAAGACTTGCGGCTTTTTTTGCGTTACTGTCGCTGAGCCCGTCAACATCGGTCAGAAATTGGGCCGTTTCAGAAATCAGGCCGCCATCGCTGCCCATGAGAGTTTTGCAGGCGTCTTCGTTAGGGCCCGGCAGGTCTGCCCGTGTTTTCATTGTCTCCTCATGGGTGACTGCGGACTTGTCCGGATCCGGCGAAGCACAGCTGGTGATAAGAATGAAGCAGGAGGCGAGGATAACGAGCTCATTTTTCACGGTCAGCCGTTTTTCTACTAGTACCGTACGAGGATTCCGCATTGGCGGACGTTGCCATATTGGAAGTCTACGCGGAACGCTCCTCGCTTCATCAAGGTTTTATTGTCTAAACAATGCGGCCGCAAACACCAAGTTTCCTCCGAAACGCCATCCGAGACGAACTAGAAAGTCTCTCCGTGAGCTCTTCTATCGCTGGCCTATTGCACAGACCCCCGCCGGCCAGGAATAAGAAGCCGCTCCAACACACTGGCTCACCTCCGGATATTGCTGGAAACACAGGAAAAAACTCAAAACCCCTAACAGCGCGGTGGACTGACCCCCTCATCCCCCTAACGCTGCACGTCCCGAACCCCACATGGAAAGCTTTTTCGTAGGGGGACTAACCCCGATGCAGCTCGGGGCCAGCGCCAATAGATTTAGGACAAGCCAGGCAGCGCGCAGGGCTCACTACATAGCTCACATCATTCAATTAGGGGAGATTATTATGCCTAACGTCACCACCGAACTTCTGCAGTTCCTGATGAACCTTTTCGGCGATCGCCAAGCTGCCCAGGACTTCCTGGACGACCCGGAGAATGCACTGGAGCACGCCGGACTGGGCGGCGTCTGCAAGGCAGACGTTGATGCCGTTATGCCGGTTGTTCTTGACTACGCACCCATCACCGTCAAGTCCTCCTTTGACCGTGAGTACAACACCGGTGGCAACAGCTCCTGGGCCGGGACCGGCGCAGTTGCCGCTCCTGCACACCACCACCACGATCACGATCACGCCCATGCTGTCCAGCAGCTGCACCACGTGGTGCACAACTACTCCTACACCTCCAGCGTTGATGACCGCGACACCATCACGGACCAGTCCGTAAACCAGAACATTTGGGCCGACGGCGACGTCAACCAGTGGTTCGACAACGATGCCGTAGTCGCCTCAGGTGACGGTGCCATCGCCGCAGGTGATGACGTGGAAATCGACAACTCCGAGGACAACTCGACCAACACCAACATCACTGTCGGCGACATCGATATCGAAGACTCCTTCAACGAGGACAACAGCGTTGATGTCGACATCGAGGACTCCTTCAACGGCAACATCGTTGGCGACGAGAACGTAGTTGTCGGTGGCGACCTGACCAACATCGACACCGACATCGACGTCGACATCGACGACAGCATCATCGTCGGCGGAGACGTTGAGGACTCCGACCTTGTCGGCGGGGACCAGACCAACACCGACATCGACGTCGACGTAGACGGAGATCTCATCGTCGGCGACGGGAACGTAACCGGCGACGGCAACCTCGTAGGCGACGGCAACCTCGTAGGCGACGGCAATGTCGTGGGCGACGAGAACGACATCGTCGGTGGGGACCAGGTCGGTGGCGACAACGTCGGCGGAGACCTCATTGACGTTGATCTTGGGGACGTGACCGTTGATATCGTCGGCGGAGACGTCGTCGGCGGGGACGTCATTGGTGGAGACCTTATTGAAGGCCCTGTCGTTGGCGGAGACCTCGTCGATGTTGGCGACATCGTAGAGGGAGACCTCATCGTGGTCGATGACGTCCTGGACGGAGGCGTTATTGGTGACGTCGACGTCATTGTTGATGCTCCCGTCCTCCCTTTGGCTGACGCCGCCCCTGCTGCCTAAGTAGTAGTAAGACAGCTGGATATCTGCAACTAGAAGGCCCGGCAGGAATAATCCTCCTGCCGGGCCTTTGCAGGCCTAGACTGAATGAACACACCTAAGGAGGACCGGTGGCTGACCTGGTCAAGCTGGTAACGCACGGGATCACCATGGCACGAGCCGGTAACCGGGAGGACCTAAGCCGTCGTCTCGAACAGACCCGCAACCGGCTCAAGGATCCCAGTGTCCGAGTCATCGTTGTTGGCGAGTTCAAGCAAGGCAAAAGTCAGCTCATCAACGCCCTGGTGAACGCTCCGGTTTGCCCTGTTGATGATGACATTGCCACTTCTGTCCCAACCGTTGTACGGTACGGCAGCCCTGCATCGGCCGCTGTGCTGGTAGCAGGTTCAGGCGGGGAAGCTGAACTGGAGCGTCTACCCGTTGCGTTAGATGAACTGGCCGCGCATGTTTCTGAAAAGGGGAACCCTGGGAATAAGAAGAGATTCATCTCGGCAGAAGTGCTCCTCCCCCGCAAAATCCTCGCGGGCGGATTGTCGCTCATCGATTCCCCCGGTGTCGGTGGGTTCAACTCCGTGCATTCCCTCACCACTCTGACAGCACTGCCGACAGCAGACGCAATGCTCTTGGTTTCCGATGCATCTCAGGAATACACCGAACCTGAAATGCGGTTCATCCGCCAAGCCCTGCGGGTTTCACCAAACGTTGCGTGCGTACTGACGAAGACCGACCTATACCCCCAGTGGCGTCAGGTGCTTGATCTGGACCGGGCCCATCTTGACGACGGGGGTCCCGAGGTGATTCCCCTGTTTCCGGTGTCCTCCGAGCTGCGACTGCATGCCGCCCGGCACGAGGACAAGGAGCTCAATGACGAGTCCGGTTTCCCAGCACTCGTGAAGCATCTGCGTGATGAAATCGTGGGTAACTCTGAACGTATCCAGGAAAAGTCCGTCCGCCATGATTTGCTGTCCGTCATTGAGCACTTACGCTTGTCGCTCAACGCAGAGTTAGTCGCGCTGCAGAACCCCGAGGACACTCCCCAACTCATAGCCGAGCTGGAACTGGCTAAGGAAAAGTCCGGTGAATCCCGCAAGCGCTCAGCCCGCTGGCAGGTGACGCTCAACGACGGCATGGCTGATTTGATCGCCGATATGGATCATGACCTGCGTGACAGGCTCCGAAAAATTCAGCGCGAGGCAGAGCGCGCCATAGACCAAGGTGACCCCGGAAAGTCGTGGGAAGAATTCACGATATGGCTTGAGGAAGGCTGCGCGGAGGCCGTGGCAGACACCTTTGTTTGGACAAATGAACGCGCCCAATGGCTGGCCGCCCAGGTCGCGGAATACTTCGACCAGGACGCGTCGGCCTTGCCTGGGCTGCGGGTCGATGAGACGGACGACGTCATGGATCCAGTTGAACCAATGCCGGTGCTGGACCCAGGCTACGTCAAGCCGACTCAGAAGATTCTCATCGGGATGCGAGGGTCGTACGGCGGAGTACTAATGTTCGGGTTGCTGACAGGAGTCATGGGGATGGCGCTCATCAACCCTATCTCCATCGGGGCAGGTCTCCTGCTCGGCGGAAAGGCGTACAAAGAGGACATGGAGGCGCGGCTCCAGCGGCGCCAGGGTGAAGCCAAGAACCTCGTGCGGCGACAGATCGACGACGTCATTTTCCAGGTCGGCAAAGAACTGAAGGATCGGCTCCGTTTGATCCAGCGCTCATCGCGGGATCACTTCTCCGAGATCGCCGAGGAACACCACCGCTCACTATCGGAATCCCTGACTGCCGCACAGAAAGCTGCATCAACCTTTTCAACTGAGCGCGAGCAGCGGATCAAAGCCATAAAACTCGAGCTAGCACGCGTGGATGTATTACACAAGCATGCTTCCGCTTTAGGGACCCCTCCTATGGTTACGACGGGGTCGTAAATCGTGACGTTAACAACCACCGCTGCCGCCGAGCTGTTGCGGGAAGCAGTGCTGCTCTACGAAGGAAACGAGCCCGCCCTCAAGGTGCTGAAGGGCTATGCCTCCCGGCTTAACGAACCAATGCGCGTTGCAGTGGCAGGAATGGTGAAAGCCGGGAAGTCAACTTTGCTCAATGCCATAATTGGCGAAGAAGTTGCTGCCACAGATGCCGGTGAATGCACGAAAATTGTCACGTGGTACACGTTTGGCCCCGTTCCCAAACTGACCCTGCATCTGCATCAAGGAGAACCCAGGGAACTGCCCGTCCGCCGGCGCGACGGCCAACTGGTACTGAATCTCGACGGTCACCGGCCCGAAGAAGTTAGCCACCTGGCGGTGAACTGGCCATCCCCCAACCTGAAGAACTTCACACTAGTAGACACCCCGGGTCTGGCCTCGACGGCAGAGAGTGTTTCTGTTCGGTCCATGAACTCCTTGGCGCCTGATGACGCGCCGCCTGACGCGGACGCCATCATCTACCTGATGAGGCACCTCCACGACTCCGACGTGCAGTTCCTCGAAGCCCTCAAGGACCCAAAAAGAAAATATTCCGGTTCTGTCAACGCGTTGGTGGTTCTCTCCCGGGTGGACGAGATAGGAGCAGGGCGCATCGAGTCGCTGGTATCGGCCCGGCAAATTACGGACCGCTACAAGCAGGATAAAAACCTGCGACGGCTTAGCCTTGGAGTCCTTCCTGTAGCGGGCCTTCTCGCCCAAAGCGCCCGCACCCTTCGACAGTCCGAATACGCGGCCCTGGCTGAGCTCGCCAATATGGACAAGACAGCACGGGAACGGACACTGCTTTCAGTGGACAGATTCCTATCCGCCTCTCAGCCCTCAACAGTCGATAGGGCGATGCGGAGCGGGTTAGTAAACCGCTTCGGCATCTTCGGAATCCGTTTGGCCGTGGTGCTGATTGCAAGCGGAACAAAGGACGCCGCGGCCCTCGCCCAAGAGCTTGCCCGACGAAGCGGACTCGATGAGCTGCTGGAGCTTCTTTATGGGCAGTTTCAGGCAAGAGCTGCTGAAATGAAGACCCGCTCAGTCATCATTGGTGTGGTCCAGCTGCTCAGAGAGCAGCCCGTCCCCGGAGCCGACAAAGTCAATCTTCTGCTTGACCGTCTACTTTCGGCCACCCATGAGCTACGCGAGTTGCACCTTCTGATGCGCTTGCGCTCAGGTGCAGTATCTGTGCCAACAGAGCTGTTGCCAGAAGCTGAACAGCTCCTGGGCGGTTACGCTACAGCAGCGACTACTCGCCTTGGCCTCTCCAAGGAAGCGACGGCAGCGGAAATTGAAACCGCTGCCCTTGCACATGTACATCGCTGGCGGGCGATGTCCGAACATCCACTGTTGGACAGGCCAACAAGTGAGGCTTACAGAACCATCGTCAGAAGCTGCGAAGGCATTCTTGAGGAAGCACCGACCAGCGTAGATTGGTCCTAAAATCCCACCCCGTTCAACGTTCCTTCGACTTGATCCACCTTGTACTTGATGGAAGGAAACTAATGACGGTTGCTGTAAGTGCGAGGAAGAATCCCGCAGCCAGGAGCCAAAATACGTAAGGCCCCGTGGCACCAGGAGGAACGAGGAAAGCACTGGCAACTATGCCAACTGCTAGGTGGAGCAAAAGGACAACGACCATAACCCACCGCGCCCAGCTACGGGCAAGCATGACAAGTGAGACGAGGAACACCTCGATGAGGATTACGATGGAGACCGCTCCCACTGACACCCAGAAAATCAAAGAGGTGGCGCTGTCAAACGAGTCAGGATTAATGTCCAGTGCCAGCTCACGGACAGTCTCGCGCAACCACTCGAGCTGAGGCTCGCGAACCAAATAGACAATGAAGATACAGGCAGCACCTGCCAGAAAACTCACTATCCACAGGAACTGCGCCAGTCGCATGGCACCTGGCGGAGGTTCCGGCGCCAGTTTTCCTATAGGGGCAGGATCCCGGGGCGACCACCCGGGGCGAGGCGGCTCCTCTAAGGAACGGCTTCGTGCTTCGCCCTTCACGCTTTTGGAGTCGTCTTCTTTAATTGGATCCACTCCGTAAATATACAACTTTCATGGTCGTACTCTAAGCACCTCGGTGTATTTTCTGGTCCGGATTCAGCGCGGGTTTTTATTTCGAGTTATGGCACCCATATTTATCCTCCTTCATTTTAATAAAGGAAAAAGTACGAACGAAGTGACAACCAGCTTTTGACACCCTTACTCTGACTGGTGCCTGTAGCGCGAAGAGCCATCCGCAGTGAAGGCGGCGCAAGACCGTGATTCAGTTTCACGTCTACTGGCGCAGCGTGATCGCTATCGGTCTCAACGTTTGGCTCATAGGTTTCATGGACAGCGGTTGCAGCAGTTCAATCCTGTAACTTGATTCAAGAACCAACACCGGGCCACGGGCGCAGCGGCCTTCCTACTGGCGTGGAGTGCGGACAACCTCGCTGATCCACTGACGGGTTTTGTCGTCGATCGGGCCGGTGACCTTGGTTTCCCGAGCTGCCCGGTCTGCCTGGATCTTTTGCCACACCATCCGTCCCAGGCCGGCAAAGACAGCAGCAGCCATCACGGGCAAAAGGAAGGACTTTGGGTTCGCAGTCATGCGGCCATCCTAGATCAGTGGTTGACCCGTAGAACAGGTCAACCTGCCGTCCCTGGAATTCCGGCAGCGATTCCTGCGCGGCGTGCAATAAGGGTGATACCAAGGGCCGCTGCCAGGAAGATCACCGCGAGTACTGCCCAGCCATGAAATCCGTTTTTGACGACGGTCGCGGTCACCACGAGTGTTGCACCCAGGGAGAAACCCATCCCGAACATGCCTTTGTCTGGCTACGTAGCCCGGCGTCCCGTACCGAGCGGCCGTACTGGGCGAAACCCGTACCAGCCTGTTGACCGGCCTCGCGTCCCCGGCGTCATCGACTGAACTCGGAGTGCGTTTTGGCGTAACCACGTCTGCCGTTAATCAACACCTCCGGGTTCTTCGGAACGCTGGGCTCGTGACCTCAACCCGTTACGGCCGCAGCATGCTTTATTTCCGCAGCGAACTTGGAGTTGCTCTGCTGCAGGGTTGAGGTCCGGGGAAGCCAGCGGGGCCGGTAGAATAGACTGGCAAGCTCGCGGAGCGTCCGTTCATTTCTGTTGTTGATCCCTACCGGGTCGCCAGGCCACGGCGTGAGACGGCACTACTCCGCTGGGCTGCACTGCGCCCCTTACCCAATGCTCACGCACAGGAGTTGCCGGATGCCCCGGATCGTTGTTGACGTCATGCCCAAGCCCGAGATTCTGGACCCGCAGGGGAAGGCCATCGTGGGTGCACTCCCCCGTCTGGGCTTCACCGCGTTTAGCTCTGTCCGTCAGGGCAAGCGCTTCGAACTGACGGTCGACGGCGAGGTGACGGAGGAAATCCTGGCCCAGGCCCGCAATGCCGCCGAGACCCTCCTGTCCAACCCGGTGATCGAAGACGTCGTAAACGTCGAGGTCGTTGGAGCCTGACATGACTGAACTTCCCCTGATCGGCGGGGCTCCGGCTGCCGCTGACATGTTCGACGGCGGCCCACTCGCCGGTGCCAAGATCGGCGTCATCACCTTCCCCGGCACACTTGACGACCGCGACGCTGCCCGCGCTGTCCGCCTCGCTGGAGGCACGGCCGTTCAGCTCTGGCACGCCGACGCCGAGCTCGGCGACGTTGACGCTGTCATCATCCCCGGCGGTTTCTCCTACGGTGACTACCTGCGCGCAGGCGCCATTGCCCGGTTCGCACCCTTGATGGGCAAGGTCATTGACGCTGCCAATTCGGACGCCAAATTGCCCGTCCTGGGTATTTGCAACGGCTTCCAGATCCTGACCGAGTCCCACCTGCTTCCCGGTTCCATGATTAAGAACGACCACCTGAAATTCCTGTGCCGCGATCAGGTCCTGCGGGTGGAGAACAACAACACGGACTGGACCCTCGACTACGGTCAGGGCCAGGAAATCACCATCCCCCTGAAGAACCAGGACGGCCAATACCTCGCCGACGAAAAGACCCTCGATGCCCTCGAGGCTGAAGGCCGCGTGGTGTTCCGCTACGTGGGCTTCAACCCGAACGGCTCCCGCCGGGACATCGCCGGAATCTCCAACGCCGCCGGCAACGTGGTGGGCCTGATGCCCCACCCCGAACACGCCATCGAACCTGGCTTTGGCCCCGAATCGCTCGATGGAATCGGCGGCTCCGACGTCGATGGCCTGGGCTTTTTCACCTCCGTATTGACCAAGATTGTGGGAGGCGCCAAGTGACCACCTCAGCTGAAACCATCGGCAAGAAGTTCAACATTGACACCGTCGAGAACGCTGCCAAGACCCCGGACACCGATCTCCCCTGGGCCGAACTCGGCCTGAAGCAAAACGAGTTCGACGAGGTCGTCAAGGTCCTGGGCCGCCGCCCCACCGCGGCCGAACTTGCCATGTACTCGGTGATGTGGAGCGAGCACTGCTCCTACAAGTCCTCCAAGAACCACCTTCGCCAGTTCGGCGAGAAGGTCACCGAGGAAATGAAGAAGGACATGCTGGTAGGCATCGGCGAAAACGCCGGCGTGACCAACCTCGGGGACGGCTGGGCGGTAACCTTCAAGATCGAATCGCATAACTCGCCGTCGTTCGTTGAGCCCTACCAGGGCGCAGCTACGGGCATCGGCGGAATCGTCCGCGACATCATCTCCATGGGCGCCCGCCCCGTTGCCGTGATGGATCCGCTGCGCTTCGGCGCGATCGACCACCCGGACACTGCCCGCGTCATGCACGGAGCGGTTGCCGGCATCGGCGGTTACGGGAACTCCCTGGGCCTGCCCAACATCGGCGGCGAAATGGTGTTCGACTCTGTCTACCAGGGCAACCCGCTGGTGAACGCCCTGGCTGTAGGCGTGATGCGCCACGAGGACATCCGCCTGGCCAACGCCTCCGGCAAGGGCAACAAGGTGGTCCTGTTTGGTGCACGCACCGGCGGCGATGGAATCGGCGGCGCCTCGGTGCTGGCGTCTGAGTCCTTCGATGACACCAAGCCGTCCAAGCGCCCCGCCGTCCAGGTGGGCGATCCGTTCGCTGAGAAGGTCCTGATCGAGTGCTGCCTGGAGCTGTTCAAGGGATCGCTGGTTGAAGGCATCCAGGACCTTGGCGCGGCAGGCATCTCCTGCGCCACCTCGGAGCTCGCGTCCAACGGTGACGGCGGAATGGAAGTTGAGCTGACCTCGGTCCTGCTCCGCGATCCCACGCTGACCCCCGGTGAGATCCTGATGTCCGAGTCGCAGGAACGCATGATGGCCGTGGTCACCCCGGAGAACATCGCCGCATTCGAAGCTGTGATGGACAAGTGGGCCGTGGAATACTCGTGGCTGGGTGAGGTCACCGATACCGGCCGCCTCATCATCACGTGGGAAGGCGACGTCATTGTCGACGTCGACCCGCGCACCGTTGCCCACGACGGCCCGGTCTACGACCGCCCTTACGCCCGTCCGGAATGGCAGGACTCCGTCCAGGCCGATTCCTTCACCGGTTCCGTGCACGATGCCGGCCGTCCCGCCGCTCCGGCTGAACTGGCTGCAGCAGTCACTGAGCTGGTGGCTTCGCCGAACATGTGCAGCAAGTCCTGGATTACGGACCAGTACGACCGCTACGTTGGCGGCAACACCTCCATGGCGTTCCCCGATGACGCCGGCGTGGTCCGGGTTGACGAGGAAACCGGCCTGGGCGTTGCCCTGGCTACTGACGCCAACGGCCGCTACACCTACCTGGATCCGTACTACGGCGCGCAGCTTGCCCTGGCTGAGGCTTACCGCAACGTGGCCACTTCCGGTGCCGTACCCATGGCTGTCAGCGACTGCCTGAACTTCGGTTCCCCCGAGGATCCGGACGTCATGTGGCAGCTGGCCGAGGCTATCCGCGGCTTGTCCGACGCCTGCATGGAGCTGGGCATCCCGGTCACCGGCGGCAACGTCTCGCTGTACAACCAGACCGGCACCACGCCCATCCACCCCTCCCCCGTGGTGGCAGTGCTGGGCAAGCTTGACGACGTCGCCCGCCGCACGCCGTCGGGCTGGCGGGAAGATGGCCAGGCGATCTACCTCCTGGGCACCACGGCCAACGAGCTGGACGGCTCCGAGTGGGCGAACATGCACGGTCACCTCGGTGGGTTGCCCCCCAAGGTTGACCTCGGCGTCGAACGTTCCTTGGGCGAGATCCTGATTAATGCCTCACGCGACGGCATGATCGACTCCGCGCACGACCTCTCCGAAGGCGGCCTGGCGGCTGCCCTCGTGGAATCCTCGCTGCGATACGGCGTGGGTGCCCGGATCGCCCTGCAGGATGTCATGGACCGCGATGGCGTGGACCTGTTCACGGCGCTCTTCTCCGAGACCCAGGGACGTGCCATTGTTGGCGTCCCGCGCTCGGAGGAGGTCCGCTTCAACGACATGTGCACCGCCCGCGGCTTCGCTTACACCCGGATCGGCGTTGTCGATGCCGAAAGCGGCGAACTCGCCATCAACGGTGTAGATCCGCTGTCCCTGGACGCGCTGCGCGAAGCCCACGAGGGAACGCTGCCGAAGTACTTCGGCTAACGCACAGACCAGAAATCCGCGGTGGTGCCGGCATGTCCGGGACCACCGCGGATTTCTTTTAAGGTCGGCGCCCGGGTGCCTAGTGGTCCTCGCTGCGGAGGTCCCGGCGTCGAACGCTGAGCAATTCTATTTCCGGACGGGAAGCCACCAAACGTTCGACGGCGTCAAGCACCTCGATCAGATGGCTGCGGTCTGCTGCCACCAGGCCAATGCCCAGGACAGTCCGGCGGTGCTGGTCGTGAAGTCCCGCCTCGACGGCGGAAACGTCGTACCGGCGCCTTATTTCGGCCAGGATGGGCCGCACCACCGAGCGTTTTTCCTTCAGGCTGTGAACATCACCCAGCAGGACATCGCATTCGATCCATCCAATCCACATCTACCCAGTCTTGCACTTCTACTTCATGGTGCCCTGGGACACCGAACCCTGCAGTTGGCGCTGGAAGATGATGTAGACGATCAGCACCGGGACTACCGTGACCGTAACGGCGGCAAAAAGCGCTCCGAAGTCCACGGCGTAGCCCATCTGCCCTGCGAAGGCCGCGAGCTCCTGTGACAACACGCGCGGACCTGCAGCGTTGATGGCTACCGGAATCAGGAACTGGTTCCACAGGCCCAGGAAGTTGAAGATGGCCACCGAGGCGAGCCCGGGCTTGGCCATCGGCAGCATGACCTGGAAGAACGTCCGCCATTCTCCTGCTCCGTCAAGGGCGGCTGCCTCGGTGATCTCATGAGGCAACGACTTGAAGAAGGCGAAGAGGAAGAACACCGTGAACGGCAGCGCAAAGCCGACGTAGACCAGGATCAGCCCCGGCAAGGTGTTCAGCAGGCCCATGTTCCTCAGGACGAAGAACAACGGCACCATTGCGAGGAAAATCGGAAAGGTGAGCCCGGCGAGCATCAGGTAGTAAATCAGCGTGCTGCCCGGGAAGGTATACCGGGCCAGTACGTAGGCACACATGGCGCCCAGGACCATGACGATCACCAGTGCCGTAGCCACCACCAGCACCGAGTTGAGGAACGCGCTTCCGATGCCCGCGTCACTCCAGGCCTTGAAGTAGTTGTCCAGGTTCCACTGAGCCGGCAAGGCGAACGGCGAAGCGAAGATCTCACTGGACGTCTTGAAGGAGGACATAACTGTCCACAGGAGGGGAAGGATGACGATGAGCGTCCAGATGGTCAGAGCGGTATGCGACACCGCACCCACGACTTTGTCAGCGGTTGAGGTGGCAGGGGTCCGTGGCTGGAAGTGCAGCGACTTCATCTCAGGAGATGAGGTTTGTGTTGTCATTAAAAGCTCACATCCTTATCGCCGCCGGTGAGCCGGTTAACCAGGAACACGAGCCCTGAAAAAACCAGCGTGGCAACTGCAAGGACAACGCCCATGGCGCTTGCCAACCCGAACTGTCCCTTGCTGAACGCCGTGAAGAACAGCTGCTGTGCCATCACCAGCGTGGAGTTATCCGGACCACCGCCGGAATTCAGGGCTGCCATGTAGACGAAGGCATCCAGCGCCAGGATGCCCATGTAAATGTAGGCAGTCTGGATGTTGTCACGGATCAAGGGGATGGTGATGGACAGAGCGGTTCGGAAACGGCCGGCTCCGTCGATCCTGGCGGCTTCAAAGAGCTCGGCAGGGATACCCTTGATGCCGGCAACGAACAGAACCATGTAGAAACCCACGAAGCCCCAGACGATCACGAACATGGTGGCTGCCATGGCGGTGTTCTTGTCGCCCAGCCAGGCAAAGTCCTTGTACTGGTCAAATCCCAGTCCGGTGAGCATGCCGTTCAGCAAGCCACCGGAGGGATCATAAATCTGGCCCCACATAATGCCTATGGCGATGGCCGGAATCGTGTACGGGAAGAAGGACACAACACGGTAAAAGCTGGAATTGCGCAGGCCCTTGATTTGGCCTTTGCTGCTTCCGCCCACGGTCACCAGGGATGCCAGCACCAGGCTCAGGATGATGGTAATGATCGGGAGGAAGATGACCAGGAGAATGTTGTTTCCCATGGCCTTCATGAAGATATCGTCCGTGAAGATCCGCGTGTAGTTCTCCAGGCCGATGAAGTTCTGGGTGGGTGAAAAACCCGACCAGTCCGTCAACGAATAGCCGAAAGCCTGAACAAAGGGCCAAATCACGAACAACAGGTAGATCGCCAGCGGCAGTCCGAGAAAGACTGCGAAGAAACTGACTCTGTCCCACGTTAACGGCTTGCGCCGCCGCTTCACGAACGTCGGAGCGGTAACCGGAACGACGACGGCGGCCAGGCCGTCGTCGTTCCGGCCCTGCTGGGTTTTCACTGCTGTCACTTCACTTCGATCTTCTTGACCGAGCTGTCGTTACGAACCTTGTCCGTGATGTTTTGCAGCCCCGCGGTCAGCGTCGCCACGTCGGACTTGCCGTCGAGGAACGTGTTCCAGACCACCAGCTGGTCCTTGTTGGTGCCGTACAGGTCGATGAAATTCCAGGTGTAGATATCCTCACCGGCTGCATCAAGCAGCTTGGTCTGCGAGACGAGGGCTGTGGATCCAAAGCCATCCGCCGGAACGGTGTCCTTGACGATGGTCGGGGCCAGCTTGGACTTGGCGAAGTTGGTGGCGGCTTCCTTCGAGAGCATGACGCGCAGCAGCTCTTTGCCGCCGGCTACATTCTTGCCCTGGGATGGAACGATGAAAGGCTCACCTGCCGCGCTGTGCAGTGCCTCGTAGGGAAGCGCAGAATCGGCGGTAACAGACGGGACAGGCGCCCCGGTCATATTAAAGCCGTCCTTGGTTTGGTCCTTCATTTCATTTTCAATCCAGGAGCCGGACGGGTAGAACACGGCTTCCTGTGCATTGCTCCACTGTGCCTGGGCAGCGGTGAACTGGGTGCCTGAGCCGCCGGGCTTGAAGAAACCGGCCTTGATGATCTTGTCCAGGGCGGTGAAAACAGACTGGACGGCGGGGTGCGACCAGCAGTCGGCCGTGAGGTTCTCCAGGCCGAGGCGCACTTCGTCGCCGCCTTCCTTGACGGCAGAGGCAATCGCCATCTCCTGGTAATACGTGGCTGCTTCCTTGCCCCACAGGAACAGGTACTTGCCTTTAGCCTTGGCCTCCTCGCCAAGCGCAAACATCTCGTCCCAGGTCTTGGGCACGGACCAGCCGTTTTCCTTGAGCAGCGAATCCGAGTACCACATGGCGTAAACGGTCAGCACGTAGTTCAGTGCTGCCAGTTTGCCCTCGAAGGTGCCTGGAGCAAGGACGCCGCCGTAGAGCGTGTCCTTGATGACAGTTCCCTCAAGGTTCTTGGCTTCGACCACGCTGGTGAGGTCTTCGAGCTGGGCGAGTACGGTGCTGAAGCCGATGGCCTTTGCACCGGAGTTGTCGATGAGGTCCGGCGGGTTGCCACCGACGAAGCGGGGCTGGAGTTCCTGGGCGATATCTGTGGAGGGGGCAATCTTGGCGGTGGAACCCTCGCGGACCTTCTCGAACGTCTTGCCGGCAAACTCAACGTAGTCAATTCCATAGCCGCCCTTGAAGATGACAGCGTCAACCGTGGAGTTGTCCGCCATGCCGAAGGGGTTGGTGTCGGAGACGGTACCTGTAGCTGCCGGGCCGGCAGTCCCTCCCCCACCTGCGGCACACGAAGCCAGGGCTCCACCCATCGGAACGAGGACTGCAGCTGCAAGTGCCCCACGGATAAATCCCCGCCGTGCGAGTGGCCGATTCTCAATCTTCATCTCATACCCTCCAGTGACTCCTGATGCGACCCCCTGAACGGATAAGTTCCGGGACATCGACGGCCAATCCGGTCCGTCCTGTGTGACATATTTCACCACTAGTGCTCGGAAATCAATATTTGGTGGCACTTTTAATCAAAAAGAATCATTCCAGCAACACGAGTCGGTATTTCGGGACGTCAGGGCGTCTGTTCAAGTGCCATCCGCAACCCGCGCCCAACCCAATTGCTCCTGCTGCTTGCGGCTTAATGAGGCCACCACCAGGTCGTAGGAGTCCTCGATCATGTCGCGGACCATGTCGTCGGGCAGGGCACCGTCCAGCCGGACGCCATTCCAGTGCACCTTGTTCAGGTGGTACGCGCCGACGATTTCCGGGTGGGCTGCGCGGAGCTGCACAGCCAGGGCCGGATCGCATTTGAGGCTGACAGAAAGTGCCGCTGGCTCCAGTCCGGAGATCGCAAAGATCTTGGCCTCCTGCCGCGCGCCGCCGCTTACGGCCGCCCGCACCTTAAAGACGGACATGTCGGGCCCGAAGGGAAAATCCTCAAAGGTACCGGGAAAAGAGAGGCATATTTTCCTGAGTTGCGTGGCATCCATGCAGCGAGCCTACAAAGCCCGCGTGCGCGGTGCTAGCCTGCGGGAATGGAGACTATTCCAGTTCTGGACTTCAGCACCGCCAAGAAGCCGGACGGTTCGTACAACCCGGAGTTCATCGATCAGCTACGGGACGCCACCCACCGCGTGGGTTTCTTCCAACTGACGGGCTACGGAGCTGTGGCCGGACAGACGGAGCACCTTTTCGACGTCATTAGACGGTTCTTCGCCTTGCCTCTCGAGGAACGCATGAAGCTGGATAACCGGCTGTCGCCGCATTTCCGCGGGTACACACGGATGGGCACCGAGGTGACCCAGGGCCGCGCGGACGCCCGTGAACAGATCGACTACTCGCCGGAACGGGAGCCAGTTCGGAATTACCCTCAGGACCAGCCGTTCTGGCTGCTTCAGGGTCCCAACCTCTGGCCGGACGAGGCCTTGCCGGAACTGCGCCAGGCAGCCATGGAATGGGCTGGGCTGATGTCCAGGGTGGGTGCGGGACTGCTGTCCGCGATCGCCGTTTCCCTGCACCTGGAACCGGACTATTTTGATCCGGCTTTCGAGGGGACGCCTGCCTGGATGGGCAAACTGGTGCACTATGTGGGCGGTGTGGTGGAGGCGGCCGGAGACCAGGGCGTGGGCACCCACGCGGACTACGGTTTTGTCACTCTGCTGCTGCAGGACAACGTGGGCGGGCTGGAGGTGCTGCCACCCGGTACCACCGAGTGGATTCCCGTGGAGCCAATCGAGGGTGCTCTGGTGGTGAACCTGGGCGAGATGCTGGAAGTTGCCACGGAGGGCTACCTGGCGGCCACCGTTCACCGTGTGCAGGCGCCTCCGCCGGGCGTGGACCGCTACTCGGTGCCGTTCTTCTGGTCACCGAGGCTGGACGCGGTGATCGATCCCGTGCCGCTTCCGGAGGAGTTGAGGCGTGAAGCCCGGGGCATCTCCGACGATCCGGAGAACCCCATGCTGGCTTCGTTTGGAATGAACATGCTGAAGGGCCGCATGCGTGCCCACCCGGATGTCACCGAGCGCCACTATCCGCAGATGCTTAAGCGCTGATCCCCGGCGGCTCAGCCCGCTTAGAGTCCTAACTTCCATGCGTGGTGCGCCGGGCAAGTATTCATCACGACGTCGAGTCCAGCGGCTTTGGCGCGCTCCGCAGCGGCTTCGTCAATAACGCCGAGCTGCAGCCACACCGCTTTTGCGCCGACGGCGATCGCCTGGTCAACCACGGCGCCCACTTTTGCGGAATTCACAAAGCAGTCCACGACGTCGATCGGTTGTTTTTCAGCGGGAATGTCCGCCAGTGTTTTGTACCCCTGTTCGCCGTGGACGCTATCGCCGGGAAGGTTCACAGGGATGATTTCCATCCCCAGCCGGTCACGGAGGAGCAGTGAGACGTCATACGCTGAGCGCCACGGATTGGTGCTTAGGCCAACAATGGCCCAACGGCCCTTCGTGCGCATGAGCGTCTCAATAACCACCGGATCGTTTAGATAAGCCATAAATCAAGCGTACTCTGACCAGCGATTAGCGCTCTACGTCGAATAAATGAACGCTTTGCGTTCCTACAACGGCAGATTAACGAACATTACGTGTGACTGGCGCTTATTTTGGATCAAGTGATGGGTATCGGCTGTAGTGGTTAACGACCATCCCGAGCGGCCAAGAGACCTGGATCGATGAAGCCGCAGCAACCCTGGTCACCGGATGCCCCCAAGGCGTTCAGTGATAACAAGGACCAAGCCCTGGGCACCCGGAACTGACCACTCCGGCTAAGGCTGAACTCCGTAGGGTGCTACTGCCAGGACCGATGGAGTGATCCCATGACTGCTGTACTGTCGTCTCCGCGTGCCGCCAACGGCACCGGTCATGCCCCTGCCCTGCCTGTTTCCTTCCGCGGCCTTCGCCGTACCTTCGGAACAGGACCAGCTGCCCACACTGTGCTGCGGGACGTCAGTTTCGACGTCGCTGCCGGTGAAGTGCTGGCCATCCTGGGCCCGTCAGGCTGCGGTAAGTCCACGCTGCTGCGTGCCGCCGCCGGACTTGATGCGCCCAGCGCGGGCGCCGTCGTGATTGAAGATACGCCCGTCCAGGGCATTGACCCCCGCTGCGCCTTCGCCTTCCAGGAACCGCGTTTGTTGCCGTGGCACACCCTCCAGGCCAACGTAGCAATCGGCCTTCCCAAAGGCTGCAGCGCCAAGGAGGGGAAGGCCAAGGTGGACCGGCTCCTCGAGTTAGTGGGATTGGACAGCTTTGCCAAGCACCGCCCCCGCGAGGTGTCCGGCGGCATGGCCCAGCGTGCCTCCCTTGCCAGGGCATTGGCACGCAACCCCGGTGTCCTGTTGCTCGATGAACCGTTCGGCGCCCTTGATGCGCTGACCCGGATCAAAATGCAGGACCTGCTGCTGGACGTGCACCGTGCCGAGCCCACCACCGTCCTCCTGGTTACGCACGACGTGGACGAAGCCCTGCAACTGGCGGACCGGATCATCGTCCTGGGCAGGGAGGGCTCCACCGCAGGCGCCACCATTATCCGTACGGTGAAGGTGCCAGGCACCCGGCCGCGGGACCGGGCGTCAGCGGAACTTGCCGCCATGCGCGGGTCGCTCCTGGCGAGCCTGGGAGTGGACGGGCACTGACTTTCCACGCTCCGTGACGCACCGGTTTCCCGGCGCCATCGGACGGGCGGGACGCCGGCCACCCGCCGTCGGCTAGTGGAAACATCCGACGACGGCATTCACTGTATGCGCACTCCGCGTTTCTTTTCTTCACATCAATAACCTGCTCTACCAGCTAAGGATGACCATGCCGCACGCACGCCCCTTCTCCCGCCGTTCCCTTTTTGGTGCTGCCGCAGCGGCCGCCTCCGCCGCCCTGTTGCTGACCGGTTGCGTGGCCGGCGAAAGCCCGTCCAACGCGGCGGCAGCAGGCAGCGCGTCGGGCGGCACGTTGAATATCGACTTCGCCACCTACAACCCGTTGAGCCTGATCATCAAGGATCAGGGCTGGCTTGAAGAAAGCCTCAAGGACCAGGGCGTTACCGTCAATTGGATCCAGTCCGCTGGCTCCAACAAGGCCAACGAAGCCCTCCGTTCCGGGGCGGTGGATGTCGGTTCCACTGCAGGATCAGCTGCTCTGCTGGCCCGCGCCAACGGATCCCCCATCCAGACCATTGACATCTACTCCCAGCCTGAATGGTCCGCCCTGGTGGTACCTGCGGATTCGTTCATCACGTCAGTCGCGGACCTCAAGGGAAAGTCCATCGCGGCCACCAAAGGCACAGACCCCTACTTCTTCCTGCTCCAGGCACTCGAAGAAGCCGGTTTGCAGCCCGGCGACGTGACCGTTCAAAACCTCCAGCATGCGGACGGCCGCACCGCGCTGGAGAACGGTTCCGTGCAGGCGTGGTCCGGGCTTGACCCAATTATGGCCGGCGCAGAGAAAGCGGGTGCCAGGTTGCTCTACCGCAACGTGGACTTCAACAGCTACGGTTTCCTCAACGCCACTGAATCGTTCCTGCAGGAGAAGCCGGACCTGGCCCAAGCCGTAGTCAACGCCTACGAGAAGGCCCGTGAATGGGCCGCTGCCAATCCTGACCAAACCGCAGAAATTCTCGCGGGTGTAGCCGGGCTGGACCTGGCAGTTGCCAAGACCGTCATCCTGGAGCGCAGCAACCTGGACGTGGACCCGGTTCCGGGTGACGCGCAGCGCACCGTGCTGGAAAAAATCGGCCCCACCTTCGTGGAAACCGGCGACGTCAAGACCCAGCAGCAGATCGACGACGCCCTGGACTCCCTTCTCAATGACTCACTGGTGAAGAAGGCTGATCCATCGGCCATCAAGGGTTCCTGATGAGCCGTCAGGACCCCTACCTCACCGGTAACAGTGTTGCGGATGTGCGTGCTGCAGCCGCCTCCGCAACAACGGCAGACGCGGCCCAGTCGGACGCCCCCGTGGCTTCCGCTCCGGCACGCGGATGGTCTCCCGCCGGAGTCCGATCCAGGAACTGGGCGCGTCTGCCCCTTGGCCTGATTGTTCCCGCCCTACTGCTCGCTGCCTGGCATACCGCCACGGCTGCCGGCATGTTCAGCGTGGTTCAACTACCTCCCCCGGGAATGGTTCTGGAGGCCGGCGCCGAACTCCTTGAGCGCGGCGAACTGGGCACGCATATTGCCATCTCCACCCAGCGCGTTGTGATCGGCTTCCTGGTCGGAGGGGCCCTGGGCCTGTTTTTCGGCGCCGTCGTGGGACTGTCGAAGCTGGCCGACATGCTGCTGGCACCCACCATCGGCGCCCTGCGTGCCGTGCCGTCACTCGCCTGGGTTCCCCTGCTGATCCTCTGGATGAAAATCGGTGAGGACTCCAAGATCACCCTGATCATCATCGGCGCGTTTTTCCCGGTCTTCACCACCGTGTCCCTGGCCCTGCGCCACGTGGACCGCAACCTGGTGGAAGCGGCCCGCGCGTTCGGCCTCAACGGCATCAGACTGCTCACCACGGTGCAACTGCCCGCGGTTGTTCCTGCGGTTTTCTCGGGACTGCGGCTGGCGCTGGCACAGGCCTGGCTGTTCCTCGTGGCGGCGGAACTGATCGCTTCGTCCATGGGCCTGGGCTGGCTGCTGACCGACTCGCAGAACAACGGCCGCACTGACAGGCTCCTGCTGGCCATCGTGCTGTTGGCCTTGATCGGAAAA
Organism: Pseudarthrobacter sp. TRD_SC_9; assembly: GCF_055361265.1. Taxonomy (NCBI): domain Bacteria; kingdom Bacillati; phylum Actinomycetota; class Actinomycetes; order Micrococcales; family Micrococcaceae; genus Pseudarthrobacter; species Pseudarthrobacter sp. TRD_SC_9. The sequence goes on along the minus strand of NZ_CM143956.1, from coordinate 658,781 downwards.
TGCACAGATGCGCTCCTGGGTCTGGCCGAGAAATGGGCGGTGAAGCGTTGGGCGTAACCTCAGCGGACGCTACACGACAGGACAGCGCACCGCGGTCCGAAGCAGAGCGGATTGTCTTCTGGGAAGACGCGGCCCGCCGTCTCAGCTGGGCCGAGCCTTGGCACACCGCCCACCGCTTCGAGAAGGCGGAGCGGCTGAGCGGTCCCGACATTCCCGAAGTGGACGCCGAGTACTCGATCCCGCATATCGAGTGGTTCAGCGGCGGAAAGCTGAACGTGGCCTACAACTGCGTGGACCGGCACGTGGAGGCCGGCCGCGGCAGCAAAGTAGCCCTGTACTTCGAGGGCGAGCCGGGCGACCGCCGCGCCATCACCTACGCGGAGCTGCAGCGCGAGGTTTCCAAGGCCGCGAACGCCTTGACCGCACTGGGGATTTCCCGCGGGGACCGCGTGGTGGTCTACCTTCCCGTGATCCCTGAGACCGTCATCATCACGCTGGCCATAGCCCGCGTTGGTGCAGTCCACTCGCTGGTGTTCGGTGGGTTTTCCGCCGAGGCATTGAAGTTCCGTGTGGAGGACACAGGGGCGAAGCTGTTGGTCACCACGGACGGCCAGTACCGCCGCGGTACGGCGGTACCGGTCAAGGACAACGCCGATGCCGCCGTCGCAGGTGACAACGCCATTGAGCACGTCCTGGTGGTTAACCGGACAACTCCCGCGAACCAACTCGGTACCGTTTCCATGGTTCCGGGCCGGGACGTGTGGTGGCACGACGTCGTGGATACCGCCCCCGCCGTCCATTTCGCCGAGGCCTTCGACGCCGAAAATCCGCTGTTCATCATGTACACCTCGGGAACTACCGGAAAGCCGAAGGGCCTGGTCCATACCTCCGGTGGTTACCTTACCCAGGCGTCGTGGAGCTTCGAGCACCTGTTCAGCAACCCGGATCCGGCACTCCGTGACCAGGATGTGCACTGGTGCACGGCAGACCTTGCCTGGGTAACGGCGCATACCTACGAAATTTACGGGCCGCTCTCCAACGGCGTGACCCAGGTGATTTTCGAAGGCACGCCCAACACGCCGCACCCCGGCCGGCACTTCGAAATCATCGAGCGGTACGGGGTGACGCAGTACTACACCGCGCCTACGCTGGTCCGCTCGCTGATGGGCTGGTTCCCGGACGGCGTTCCGGCCAGCTACGATTTCTCATCCATCAGGCTCCTGGGCACCGTGGGCGAGGCAGTGAACCCTGAGGCGTGGCGCTGGCTGCGCAACAATGTGGGCCGCGGCACCGCAGCGATGGTGGACACCTGGTGGCAATCCGAAACCGGCGCCACCATCTTGTCCCCCGCGCCTACGGACTCCGAGTTCAAGCCAGGCTGTGCCACACGGCCCCTGCCGGGCGTCAGCGCACGGGTTGTTGACGAGGCAGGGGTCACGGTCCCGCCGGGCGTTCCCGGATTCATTGTGGTGGACGCCTTCGGGCCGTCCATCGCCCGCACGGTTTGGGGAAATCCGTCCCGCTACCTCGATTCGTATTGGCGGCAATACGCGGAGCAGGGCTGGTTCCTGGCCGGCGACGGCGCCAAGTACGACGACGACGGCGACATCTGGATCCTGGGCCGCATCGATGACACCCTCAACGTCTCGGGCCACCTGCTCTCCACGATCGAGATCGAGTCCGCTCTGGTCTCGCACCCTGAGGTGGTGGAGGCCGGAGTATGCCCCGCTGCCGATCCGACCACCGGTCATGCTGTCGTGGCCTTCGTGGTTGTGCGCAGCAACGGCGGTGCGGGGGTGGCTCCGGATCTTGCCGCCGAGCTCCGCCACCATGTTGCGAAGGCGATTGGCCCGATCGCCAAGCCGCGGGACGTCGTCTTCGTTCACGACGTACCCAAGACGCGCAGCGGCAAGATCATGCGCAGGCTGCTGACCCAGCTTTTCGAAGGCACTCCCCTGGGAGACACCACGTCTCTCCAAAACGAACCGGCCATCGAGGGAATCCAGGAATCCTTGCGGCACTACCAAACAAACACAGCAAACCTGGCGAACACAGCAAACACTGCACGCAATGGAAAAAAGTAAGGACAGCGCCATGACTGACATCAGCAAAGTCGCCCGGCTTGAAGAGCCGCTGAAGTTCGCCTACTGGGTGCCCAACGTTTCCGGCGGCCTGGTGGTCTCGACCATTGAACAGCGCACCAGCTGGGACTTTGACTACAACAAGAAGCTGGCCCGCATCGCCGAGGACTCCGGCTTCGAATACGCCCTCACGCAGACCCGCTATGCCGCGTCCTATGGCGCGGACAAACAGCACGAGGCCACCTCCTTCAGCCTGGCCCTGCTGGCCGCCACGGAGCGGCTCAAGGTCATCTCAGCGGTCCACCCCGGCATGTGGCACCCCGGCGTGCTGGCCAAGTTCATCATCACGGCGGACCACATCTCCAACGGCCGGGCAGCCGTGAACGTCGTCTCCGGCTGGCTAAAAGCCGAATTCGAGAACTTCGGCCTTGAATGGCTGGAGCACGACGAACGCTACGTCCGCACCGAGGAATTCATCAGGGTGCTCCGCGGCCTGTGGACCGAGCAGGAATATTGCCAATCCGGCAAGTACTACAACATCAACGAATTCACCCTGAACCCCGCACCGGTGGACGTTCCCGGCCGCCCGCATCCGGAAATTTTCTTCGGCGGAAACTCGACGGCGGCACAGGGCGCCGCAGGGCGGGTTGCGGACTGGTACTTCTCCAACGGCAAGGACCTGGAGGGCTTCAAGGAGAACATCGCCGGGGTGGTTGCTGCCGCGGGCGAAAGCGGCCGCCGCATCGGTTCCCCAGGTGCGCTGCCTTCCCCCAGGTTTGGCCTGAACGGCTTCGTTATCGCCCGTGAGTCTGAAAAAGAAGCCCGGGACACCCTCCGCGAAATTGTGGAGAAAGCGCACCGCCCCGCCGTCGAAGGTTTCCGGGACGCAGTACAGGAAGCCGGGCCTTCCACCAAGGACGGCAAGGGCATGTGGGCGGACTCCACCTTTGAGGACCTGGTCCAGTACAACGACGGTTTCGAGACCCAGTTGATCGGCACGCCGGAACAAATTGCCCGGCGGATCGTTGAGTACAAGAAGATCGGCGTTAACCTGTTCCTGACCGGTTACCTGCACTTCCAGGAGGAAGTGGCGGCGTTCGGCAAGGACATCCTTCCGATCGTGCGGGAACTGGAGGCGGACCTCGCCCGAAAGAACGGCACTGAGCTGGATCTCAGCGCCACCCCTACTGCAAAAACGGAGGTTGCCGCTTAATGGCTGACCGTACCTTTGGATTCCGTACCCGTGCCCTGCACGCAGGCGGAACTCCCGACGCCGAACACGGCGCCCGTGCTGTGCCCATCTACCAGACCACGTCCTTCGTCTTCAAAGACACGCAGGACGCAGCGAACCTGTTCGCCCTGCAGAAGTACGGCAACATCTACTCACGCATCGGAAACCCCACGGTTGCGGCCTTCGAGGAGCGCATTGCGTCCCTGGAAGGCGGCATCGGTGCCGTCGCCACGTCCTCCGGGATGGCAGCTGAATTCATTACCTTCGCAGCGCTGACCCAGGCGGGCGACCACATTGTGGCAGCGTCCCAGCTCTACGGCGGTACGGTGACCCAGCTGGACGTCACGCTGCGCCGCTTCGGGGTGGACACCACGTTCGTGCCGGGTACGGATCCGGCGGACTACGCCGCTGCCGTGCGGGAGAATACCAAGGCGATCTTCGTGGAGGTGGTGGCCAACCCGTCGTCGGAGGTCCAGGACCTCGCGGCACTGGCCAGGGTGGCACACGACGCCGGCATCCCCCTGGTGGTGGATGCCACGCTGAGCACGCCCTACCTGGTGCGGCCCATCGAACACGGTGCGGACATCGTGATCCACTCCGCCACCAAGTTTCTGGGCGGCCACGGCACCACCCTGGGCGGCGTCATCGTTGAAAGTGGCCGGTTCAACTGGGGCAACGGCAAGTTCCCCACCATGACCGAGCCAGTGGCCTCCTACGGCAACGTCTCCTGGTGGGGCAACTTCGGCGAATACGGCTTCCTCACCAAGCTGCGCTGTGAACAGCTGCGCGACATCGGACCGGCCCTGAGCCCGCAGTCCGCCTTCCAGCTGCTGCAAGGCGTCGAAACCCTGCCCCAGCGCCTGGACGAGCACCTGAAGAACGCGCAGGCCGTAGCGGAATGGCTCGAAGCCGATCCCCGCGTGGCCTACGTAAACTTTTCCGGCCTGCCCTCCCACCCCCACTTCGAGCGGGCCCGCAAGTATCTTCCGCTGGGCCCGGGCTCCGTGTTCTCCTTTGGCGTCAAGGGTGGCCGGGCGGCCGGACAGAAGTTCATCGAATCCCTGCAGCTGGCCTCCCACCTGGCCAACGTGGGCGACTCCCGCACGCTGGTGATCCACCCCGGCTCCACCACCCACCAGCAGCTCAGCCCCGAACAGCTGGTGACAGCAGGCGTGCCGGAGGACCTGGTGCGCATTTCCGTGGGACTTGAGGACATCGAGGACATTCTGTGGGACCTGGACCAGGCATTGACCCAGGCCTCGGAAGCGGCAGCCGGCAGCTCTGCGCTGACCGGTCCGGCCGAAGACATTGCTGATTCCTGCACGATCGGAGCACGCGCATGAGCACCGTTGAGAATGTCGCTGCAGAATCCGGCGCGACGGAAACCGGCACGGCCCGAACCTGGGCCGGCCCTTCAGCCCCCGAGCGGCTGGCCCTGCTCCGGCAGGCCAGGACCATTGCGATCGTAGGGGCGTCAGACAAGCCCTCCCGGGCCAGCTACTTCGTGGCCACCTATCTGCAGTCCTCCACCCGGTACAAGGTGTACTTCGTCAATCCGGTAGTGAAGGAAATCCTCGGTGAACGCACGTATGCGTCGCTGGCTGATCTTCCGGAAAGCCCGGACATTGTGGACGTGTTCCGCAAGCACGACGACCTGCCGGGAGTCTTGGAAGAGTCCATCGCGGCCGGCGCCAAGACTCTTTGGCTGCAGCTGGGATCCTGGCACGAGGACGTGGCGCGCGACGCCGAAGCAGCAGGCCTGAACGTGGTGATGGATCGCTGCGTGAAGATTGAGCACGCCCGTTTCCACGGCGGGCTGCACCTGGCCGGCTTCGATACCGGGGTCATCTCCTCCAAGCGGCAGGTGCTGGCCTAGCGCCCGTTCACGGTTGAGGAAAACGACGACGACGGGTCACCTTCCCAAGGTGGCCCGCCGTCGTCGTTTGTTTGTTGTCTGCTCCGGGATCGTCAGTCGTTGATGAGGTCGTTGATGACGATCGTCTGGTCGCGGTCCGGCCCGACGCCGATTGCCGAGAAGCGGGTGCCGGACAGCTTTTCGAGGGCCAGCACGTAGTTGCGCGCATTCTCCGGCAGGTCCGCGAGGGTGCGGGCGCCGGTGATGTCTTCCGTCCAGCCGGCAAAGTACTCGAAGATGGGCTTCGCGTGGTGGAAGTCGGTCTGCGTCATGGGCATTTCGTCGTGGCGCACGCCGTCCACGTCATAGGCGACGCACACCGGAATCTGTTCGATGCCGGTGAGGACGTCAAGCTTGGTGACGAAGTAATCAGTGAAGCCGTTGACGCGGGAAGCGTGGCGGGCCAGGACGGCGTCGTACCAGCCACAGCGGCGCGGCCGGCCGGTGTTTACGCCGAACTCGCCACCGGTCTTTTGCAGGTACAGGCCCATGTCGTCGAACAGTTCAGTGGGGAACGGGCCGGCGCCTACACGGGTGGTGTAGGCCTTGATGATGCCGATGGAGCGGGAGATGCGGGTGGGGCCGATGCCCGAGCCCACCGAGGCGCCGCCGGCTGTGGGATTGGATGAGGTGACGAACGGGTAGGTGCCGTGGTCAACGTCAAGGAACGTGGCCTGGCCGCCTTCCATTAGGACTACCTTGCCCTGGTCCAGTGCCTCGTTAAGCACAAAGGTGCTGTCGATGACCAGCGGGCGGAGGCGGTCAGCGAAGGAGAGGAAATAGCTCACAATTTCCTCCACCTCGATGTCGCGGCGGTTGTACACCTTGACCAGGAGTTCGTTCTTCTGGCGCAGCGAGCCTTCCACCTTCTGGCGGAGAATTGACTCATCAAATACGTCCTGCACGCGAATACCGAGGCGGGCCACCTTGTCCATGTAGGCGGGGCCGATACCGCGGCCGGTGGTGCCGATAGCGCGGCTGCCCAGGAAGCGCTCGGTGACCTTGTCCAGAACCTGGTGGTACGGGGCCACCAGGTGGGCGTTGGCGGAAATCCGCAGCTTTGAGGTGTCTGCACCGCGGGCTTCCAGGCCATCAATCTCCTGGAACAGTGCCTCCAGGTTCACCACGCAGCCGTTGCCGATAATCGGGACGGCGTTGGGGCTGAGGATGCCGGCAGGAAGGAGCTTCAGCTCATACTTCTCACCGCCCACGACGACGGTGTGCCCGGCGTTGTTGCCACCGTTGGGCTTAACCACGTAGTCCACACGGTGCCCGAGCAGGTCAGTGGCCTTGCCTTTTCCTTCGTCGCCCCATTGGGCCCCGACGATAACGATTGCTGGCATGGGATCCTCCCCCATTCGTTTCGGGCCGGACCAAGATGGCGCGGCGCCGTACATGAGAACGCCCCGGCTGAACTGGCCGCCGCTACGCACAGAGCGCAGCGATGCAAGAGTTCCGGGGCTCTTACCACCCAAGTTTAGCCGATGACGGACTTTCTCCAGCCGTTGGCACGCGGTGGCTCCCTGCATCCGGCAGGGAACCACCACTGGCCGCGGGGCTGCTACTCGCCGTCGGCCTCCTCACCAGGGCGGGAGGTCTGGGTGGCGAGGGTGTCCCAGAAGGAGGTGTCGGCGTCGGCGATTGATCCGTCAGCGATGGCTGCAGCCGTGGACGTCAGCGTGGTGACCGTCTGCTTGATCAGGTAGCCGTTGCTGCGCAGTCCCAGGGCGACGCCGTCCGCGTAGTGGTCCGACATGCCGCGCATTTCGAACAACAGGGTGGCAATTCCGTATTCGACGGCGATGCCGTTGCGGCTGATGGTCTCCGCGCTGCCGCCGGCGTACTTGCCCAGGTGGCCCCAACCGGTGGAATCGACGTTATCGAACACCACGGCGCCCAACTGCTTGGACTTCTCCACAACCGCTGGATCGGCGTTGGGGGTCGTGGGGTACAGGATGGACCCGGACACCAGCTTGCCATCACGCTCGCTGCGGGTGCCCTGGTGGTGGAGGTCGATCATGTAGTCGATCCGGTATTTCCGCATCACGTTGTTGTGCAGCGCCTGGGTCTCCGGCTGGATCTTGTCCACGTGGTCGCGGTTCAGGTCCACTTCCTCCGCGTTGTAACGCGTGAGGTGGCGGTCGCCCTTGGCCAGGTAGTCATCCAGCGGGAAGTTCACATCTCCCATGGCGCCGTCGGCATTGAGCATCGGGACCACCAGTATGTTCACGCCGTCCAGGATGCCGCCCGACTTGCCGGTTCCCAGGTGCCGGATGAACTCCATGGCCCCTTCGGTGGTGAGCTGTTCATTGCCGTGCTGCTGTGTCAGGTACAGGATGGTGGGCTTGGCCGGGTCCGAAATGTACTTGACCAGGTGGATATCCCGGCCCTTGACGGTCTGGCCGATGACTTCCAGCTCCATGGCGGACTGGCGGGCGTCCTGGTCCTTGAGGAAGGACACCATTTCGTCATACGTTGCCAGTTTGGAAGTGGTGATCTGACCGTTGCCGTCGTAGTTGGGGCCCTCGCCCACAGCATTCGCCAGCGGAAGCGGCGCGGCCACTACGGCCAGCGCCAATGCTCCCGTAACTGCCAGGGTCCTGAAGGTTGCCAGTGGTTTTCTCACAGTGCTTGCCTCTTTCGAAGTCCTCTAGTGCGGGCAGCCGGACTGGTGGAGCGCGCGGCTGTCAGACCAGACAAGCAAGCTGCGCAGAAGCTGTCAATGGCCGTGACAAAAGCTGGAAAGACTTTGCACGAGTCACCCGGCACCATGATGTACAGCGGCTTGCTAAACTGGGTAAGGCTGACCAGGAATCAGTCCACACCATCTTTCAAACCACCCGGACCGGCCGTGCCATCGAACACGGCGCAGCCTTCCCCGTGGCAGCAACGCCAAACCCGCAGGAGACCCCGCCCTATATGACAGCCCTGGCACCCGAATCCACACGAGAGCAGCTCATGAACCGCCGCTACGAACCCGCCGTTGCAGCCATCAACGAGCTCTGCGATTCCCTCCAGGGCACCAAGCCGGACACCGTCGTCCCGTATGTTGACCCCATTCACGACGTTGACGAGTGCCGCATCATCAGCCTGTACTCCAACATCGGCGCCATTGATCCGTCCGGCTTCATCACCCCGGGCGACGACGACGCAGCCGGCCGCATGCTGGGCATCCAGTGGAAGCTGGGCCTGCGCCCGGAGTACGTGATGCCGTGGAACGTCCACCCCTGGTACACCCCGGGCGAGGCCAACGGCAAGTTTACTCCGGACCAGATCTCGGCCGGGCTCAAGCCGCTGCTGAAGTTCCTGGCGCTGGTACCGCGGGCATCGGTGATCGTGGCGCACGGCACCGAAGCAAACCGCCTGGCCAACCTGCTGCTCAAGACCGAAGTCCCGCTTCTCTGGCGCCGTGGCCTCAAGACCTACAAGGTCCGGTCCCTTAGCGGCCGCGCTTTCGCCGGCAGCCCGGTGCGGCAGGAACAGTATCTGGAGGACATGCGCGTGGCGTACGCAGACGCCATGGCGCGGACGGGCCTGACTCCCGCTTAGCCTCGGTGGTTGAGCCTGCCGAAACCCCGGGAGGGATCTCGACAGGCTCGATCACCAAAACCGGTGGTTGAGCCTGCCGAAACCCCCGTAATCCGGGCTATTTGCCTTCGATTGCGGCCTTCGCCGCAGGATCGGAGTCGTTGAGGAACTTCTCGATCCGCTCCGGCTCCTCCGCCTCGTTGATAGCTGCGGAAGCGCGGCCCAGCGAGTACAACGCCCGGAGGAAACCGCGGTTGGGCTCATGCTCCCACGGGATGGGGCCAACGCCGCGCCAGCCATTGCGCCGCAGCGAATCCAGTCCCCGGTGGTAGCCCACCCGTGAATACGCGTAGGAATCGATGGTGCGGCCCTCGGCCCAGGCCTCTTCGGCCAGGACGGCCCAGAGCAGCGAGGACGTGGGGTGCTTCTCCACCAGGTCCAGCGCTTCCTGGCCTGCTTCCAGCTGCTGGTAGACCTCGGTCTCGGCCGGCAGCAGGGTGGGCTCGGGGCCCATCAGGTTCTTGCGGAACTCGTCGGACATTCCTAGAAAGTCTTTCCAGCGGAGCCGAGCTGCTTGGTGGCCTCGACGACACGTGCGGCCAGACCGGCCTCTGCGGCAGCGCCCCAGACGCGCGGATCGTAGGTCTTCTTGTTGCCGACCTCGCCATCAACCTTCAGGACGCCGTCGTAGTTGCGGAACATGTGATCCGCTACCGGGCGCGTGTAGGCGTACTGGGTGTCGGTATCAATGTTCATCTTGATGGTGCCGTAGGAGACCGCGTCAGCGATTTCCTGGTCTGAGGAGCCGGATCCACCATGGAAGACGAGGTCGAACGGGCTGTCCTTGCCGATCTTGGCGCCAACCTGGGCCTGGATGTCCTTGAGGATCTCCGGGCGCAGCTTCACGCCGCCGGGCTTGTAGACGCCGTGCACGTTGCCGAAGGTAAGAGCCGTAATGTAGCGGCCGTTCTCGCCGGAGCCGAGGGCGTCAACAGTGGCCAGGGCGTCTTCAACGGTGGTGTAGAGCTTCTCGTTGATCTCATTTTCGACGCCGTCTTCCTCGCCACCCACGGTGCCGATTTCAACTTCGAGGATGATCTTGGCCGCAGCGGTGCGCTCCAGCAGCTCGCGGGCAATACGCAGGTTTTCCTGCAGGGTCTCAGCTGAGCCGTCCCACATGTGTGAGTTGAACAGCGGGTTGCGGCCGGCTTTGACCTCGGCCTCGGAAGCTGCTAGCAGCGGCAGGACAAAGCCGTCCAGCTTGTCCTTGGGGCAGTGGTCGGTGTGCAGCGCGATGTTGACGTTGTAGTTCTTGGCTACCTCGCGGGCGAACGCCGCGAAACCCAGGGAACCGGCCACCATGTCCTTGGTGGAGGCGCCGGACCAGTAGGCTGCGCCGCCGGTGGAAACCTGGATGATGCCGTCGGACTCAGCCTCGGCGAAGCCGCGAAGGGCGGCGTTCAGCGTCTGCGAGGACGTCACGTTCACGGCCGGGAATGCGAAGCCGCCCGCCTTTGCGCGGTCGATCATCTCGGAGTAGATCTCTGGGGTTGCAATGGGCATGCTGACTCCTCAAGTGAAAATTTCGTCTGCGGGTGCGGTGACCCTGGAGTGAACCTCGTCGGCTAGCAACCATCCTAGCCATTTCCGGCGGCCTTGCCCTGTTTCGGTCACCGGCGGGGTAACAGTTACGCCGGGAACCTTTGGAAGAGCCTCCTCACACGTGCTGGCTGAAGACGTGGCGTCGGATCCAGGCGTGCATGGCGATGGCTGCGGCAGAGGCGGCGTTGATGGAGCGGGTGGACCCGAACTGCTCGATAGAGAGGGTCGCGAGCGCGGCCTCGTGGACCTCAGCAGTCAGTCCCGGTCCCTCCTGGCCGAACACCAGCACGCAGTCCCTGGGCAGTTCGTACGTTTCCAAAGGCACAGAGTCCGGAAAGATGTCGATACCGATGATGGCCAGGCCCTCCCCCTGCGCCCACGCCACGAATTCGTCAACAGTCGGGTGGTAGCGGACGTGCTGGTAGCGGTCGGTGACCATGGCACCACGGCGGTTCCACCTGCGCCGGCCAATGATATGGACTTCCTTGGCCAGGAAGGCGTTGGCTGTGCGCACCACGGTCCCGATGTTCATATCGTGCTGCCAGTTCTCGATGGCGATGTGGAAGTTGTGCCGCCTTGCATCGAGGTCCGCCACGATGGCGTCGTGTTTCCAGTAACGGTATTTGTCCACCACGTTGCGCCGGTCCCCGGCTGCCAGGAGCTCGGGGTCCCAGTGGTCGCCGTCGGGCAGTTCGCCTTCCCACGGCCCCACGCCGACTTCCGCCTGCGGCGCTTCCTCGATAGTTGCTTCCGGTGCTGCGCGAGGGTCGGCTGGGGTTCCGGGTGTCTGATTCACCCCTCAACACTAGACTGGGCCGAGGAATATCCGTCACCCGTGGAGGAAGTCATGGCAGAAGCTGACCAGGTAAAAACATCGGCAGCGGTTTACCGCAGCGGCCAGGAGATCGAATGCTGGCTCACGGACATGGACGGCGTGCTGGTCCACGAGAATCAGCCCGTTCCCGGAGCGGCGGATCTGATCCAGCGCTGGGTGGACACGTCCAAGCGTTTCCTGGTCCTGACAAACAATTCCATCTTCACTCCCAGGGACCTCGCGGCCCGGCTCCGCGCTTCCGGCCTGGAGATCCCGGAGGAGAATATCTGGACCTCCGCCCTGGCTACGGCCCAGTTCCTCAAGGACCAGGTGCATGGTTCCGGTTCGGGGAACCGCGCCTACACCATCGGCGAAGCAGGACTCACGACGGCGTTGCATGAGGCGGGCTTTATCCTCACCGACCAGAACCCGGACTTTGTGGTTCTTGGCGAGACCCGTACGTATTCTTTTGAGGCCATCACTATGGCGATCCGGCTGATCCTCGCCGGGGCCAGGTTCATTGCCACCAACCCGGATGCCACTGGCCCGTCCAAGGACGGTCCCATGCCCGCCACCGGCGCCATAGCTGCGCTGATCACCAAGGCCACGGGCCGGGAACCCTACATTGTGGGCAAGCCCAATCCCATGATGTTCCGCTCCGCCATGAACCAGATCGACGCCCATTCCGAGACCACCGCCATGATCGGGGACCGGATGGACACCGACATCGTGGCGGGCATGGAAGCGGGCCTGCACACCGTGCTGGTCCTGACCGGCATCACCCGCCGCGAGGACATCGATTCGTTCCCGTTCCGGCCCAATCAGGTGCTGGGTTCGGTCGCGGACCTCAAGGACCAGATCTAGGGGATCAGGTCCAGGGGATCCAATCTAGTAGATCGTTACCCTTGACCCGCCACCGGGCAGCGGGAAGATCCTGTCCTGCAGTTCCACCACCAGTGGACGGTAGACGAACGGGTTCCAGCCCGGGCTCGCGTGGGCCGGCCGGGCGCCGTCCGTCCGCAGGTCCGTGGATTCCATGTTGTTCGGAAACGTGGATTCCCAGCCGGCCCTGGCCGTTGCGTACCGCACGGTTTGATCCTCCGGACTGCCAACAAACGCCATTCGGGTGCTTCCCAGCTTGTCCGCAAAACGGAAAGCGGAGAAGTGGTAGATGTAGGCCGATTCGCTCTGGATCAGCACGCTGGACGGCGCAAGGGGCGACAGTTGCGCCATGGTCTGATCCAGGATCTGCCGCCAGGTACGCTCGTCCTTGTGCACGATCCGTTCCCCTAACTCATAGCTCCCGCGCACTACGCTGGGCACCCGAAACCCTGACTCATAGAGGAACACCACGCCGTCGAACCAGCTTTGGTCCAGCACGTCGGTGCGGCTGTGCGGTGAGGAGTCCAGCAGGATAAATTCCACTTCGAGGCCATGGAGCTCGCGCAGGCGTGCGGCCACCTGGGTAGCCACCATGCCGCCAAAGCTGTGGCCGTAGAAGTAGAGCTTGGTAAGTTTCTGCGCGCGGACATATTCGATCACCGCAATCACCAGCTGATCAATGTCCAGCCCCAGATTGGAATATCCGACGGCGGCGAGCCGGCCCCGGCGGTTAAGGGCACCCCTCAGGGAGTTAAGGATCCACTGGGCTTCTTCCCAGCTGGTCTTGTAGCCGGGGAACAGGAACCAGCTGGCACTGGGGTGGTACTTGTCCGCGAAATCGTCGGACACGGGCAGGATCTGGCTGACGCGTCGCTGGCCCTGCACCCGCTGGGTGAACAGCATGTCCGCCGCCAAGACACTTGATGCTGCGGCGCCGAGCAGGAACTTGCGCCGGGAGAACCTGTCCAGGTCCCCGGCCTGCCGAAGCAGCCTGCGAGCCCAATCGGTGTGTTCGGAGCGAAAGTCCACGTCTCTACCGTAATAGAGGGCGGACCTGCGAAGATATTCGCCTGGGCTACGGGAGGACACCGCCCATCCGCGTGTAATCAGGCGTCAGTCAGCGATGAATTGGTCCTGCGGCGCCGCTCCATCTCGAGGCAGATGGCACTGTAGATGGCCAGGTGTTCACCAATGCGGGGGTCGCCGTCGTTCTCCATGCGGGCAAAGGCTTTGTCGCTGGCCTTGAGCAGCTCGGCGTCCGTCCACGAGGACAGGGAGGCAGGGTCAGGGCGGTGATGAAAGTGATCGAGAAAACGTGCGTGGACCATAGAAACTCCAACCTGGGCTCAACTATGGCCGGATGCTCAACCTTTACCAGCCTATAGGGCGCGTTGCGGGTAAGACAAAATTGCCCACTGGCGGCTTATCCTGCCTGGCTGTGAGTCGGCTCATCGAAATGAGTAGCAGCCTGCGCACCGCCGATCTTGTTCACCAGATTTTCTGCCAGCGTGCGCAGCTTGGTGTTGCTGTTGCTGGCGGCATCGCTGAGAATCCTGAACGCCTCCTCCTGGCTGCAGCGGTTTTGCCCCATCACGATGCCAACGGCAAGATCGATGGCTGTCCGCGACTTCATGCTGGCACGCAGATTAACCGCGTTGTCACTATGAAGCGCAATACGGACGGCCAGGCGCAGCGCCTGGGATACCTCCCGGGTGTACTCCCAGGCGCGTTCACGGGTCAAATCACCAAAGGAGTCCGGGGCGGCCGAGTACAGGTTCAGGGCGGCTTTCGCTTCACCCTGGAGGTTAAAGGGCAGCGAAAGGACAGACCTTAGATCGTGCTTGGCTACTGCTATGGCGTAATCCGGGCCCCAGCGGTCTTCCTCCAGGAGGTCCGGAACATAGACCTCTTTCTGCTCTTCAGCCGAGGTCAGGCAGGGCCCTTGGGCAAGTGAGTACTGGATCTCGTCCACCTCACGGGCCTCGGCACTGCTCCAGCCGATAGTGGCCGCCTGCCGGTCACGCAACAGGGTGATGCCGCACAGCACTTCACTGCCATCGGTCGATGTTGCCCTCGCAGAGAGCTGTGCCAGCTCATTGAGGAATTCCTCAAAGTCGGCGCTTTCCAGGATCAGGTTCTGGATCCTGTCTACCGGCGACAGCCCCGGATCAAGCGAAGTCATGCCGCTACCCCTCTATTAATGCAATACATCAAGCACGTGCGAACGTAGGAAAAGGATAGGCCCCTCAAGCCGTCCCGTCGAGCGGGAAAGAATCAGTCCAGGCCAAGCTCGTCCTTGCCGAAAGCAAAGAGGTACGGAACGCCGGTTTCCGCTTCGATCTTTTCCTTGGCGCCGGTGTCGCGGTCCACAATGACAGCCACTGCCACCACGTTGCCGCCAGCGGTCCGGACGCCCTCGACGGCGGTGAGTGCGGAGCCGCCGGTGGTGGATGTGTCCTCAAGGACCACCACATTGCGGCCGTCAACGGAGGGACCCTCCACCTGGCGGCCCATTCCGTACGATTTCTGCGCCTTGCGGACCACAAAGGCGTCCACGGGACGTCCGGCGTCGGCAGCTGCGTGCATCACGGCGGTTCCTACGGGGTCCGCGCCCATGGTGAGGCCACCAGCGCACTCAAAGCTGATGCCGGCGTCGTCAATCATTTGCAGCATGACCTGGCCCACCAGCCTGGAGGCCTCGTGGTGGAGGGTGATGCGGCGGAGGTCGATGTAGTAATCGGCCTCGGCTCCACTAGACAGAGTCACTTTGCCCCGGACCACCGCCAGTTCCTTAATCAGCTCAAGCAGGCGGGCACGGGCATCGGCAGGCGAAACGCTGGGGGAAGTCATGGTGACAAGTTTATCCGGGTCTTTTGTCCCGTTCCGCCGCCATGGCCCGTCACCTGTTGAGCAGGGTTGACACTCGTGACTAGTGTGGACCACATGCGCGAACTCCAGGCCAGGATCATTGAAGAAATGGGCGTCCAGCCCCGGATCGACCCCGCAGGGGAGGTGCGCAAACGTGTTGCCTTCCTCAAGGAATACCTCAAGGCCACCGGGACCAAGGGATTTGTCCTGGGCATCTCCGGCGGCCTGGATTCGTCGTTGGCCGGAAAGCTGGCCCAACTGGCGGTCGACGAACTGGAAGCGGAGGGCGTGAATGCCAACTTCGTCGCAGTCCGGCTGCCCTACGGCATCCAGCATGACGAGGAAGACGCCCAGGCCGCCATGGACTTCATCAGGCCCAAAACCGAGTGGACCTACAACGTCTCCCACGCCGTCGACGGCTTCGAAGAGGAGTTCGAGAAGACCACCGGAAGCCCCATCTCCGACTTCAACCGGGGCAACGTCAAGGCCCGTGCACGCATGATCGCGCAGTATGCCTTGGCCGGCGAGCACAACTACCTGGTGGTCGGCACCGATCACGGGGCGGAATCGGTCACGGGGTTCTTCACCAAGTTCGGCGACGGCGGCGCGGACATCCTGCCCCTCTTCGGCCTGAACAAGCGGCAGAACCGGATGCTGCTGGCCGAGTTGGGTGCCCCTGCCCGGGTGTGGGAGAAGGTTCCCACGGCAGATCTTTTGAACGACAATCCGGGCCGCACCGACGAGGACGAACTGGGCCTCAGCTACGACCAGATCGACGATTACCTGGAAGGCCGCGAGGTCACTGAAGCTGCCGCCACGCTGATCGAGGAGAAGTACCTGCGCACCAGGCACAAGCGCACCGTGCCGGTCACCATTTTTGACACCTGGTGGAAGTAACTACACGAAAGCGGACTTGCCGGTAACGGCCCGGCCCACAATCAGCGAATTGATCTCATAGCTACCCTCGTAGGTGTAAAGGATTTCGGCATCGCCGAACAGCTTGGCCATCTCAAAATCTGTACTGATGCCGTTGCCGCCCAGCAGGGACCGGCCCATTGCCACGGTTTCCCGCGCCAGCCGGGTGGTGGTGGCCTTGGCCATGGCGGCCTGTGCCATCTGCAGCCGCCCGTCCCGCTGGATCGTGGCCAACTGGCTCATCAGCGCCAGTGAGGCCGAGGCGTTGCCCACCATCTCCGAAAGCTGCTGCTGGACGAGCTGGAAGCGGGCCAACTCCTTGCCGAACTGGGTGCGCTCCAGGGCATAGGAGCGGGCGACGTCGAACGCGGCCAGCTGGATGCCCGCCGCCTGCCAGCCCACCCAGGCCCGTGAGTCGCGGAGCAGGGAGTTCGCTGCTGAGAAGTCGGTGGCCCCCGGCAGCAGGTTGCGGTGGGGAATCCGGACCTGGTCCAGCACTATATCTGCGTTCTGCATGATGCGCAGGCCGATCTTGTTGGAGATCTTGGTGGCACGGTAGCCGGGCCTGTCCGTCTCCACGATGAAACCCTTGATCCTGCCATCGGCTTCATCGCGGGCCCAGACCAGGGCGAAATCCGCGATGGTTGCGGCGCCAATCCAGCGCTTGGCACCGTTGATCACCCATTCCGCGCCGTCCAGCCGGGCGGTGGTGCTCAGGCCGCCGGCAATGTCAGAACCGTGCTCGGGCTCGGTCAAGGCGAAGGCCCCCAACTGGGTGAAGGCTGCCAGCCCGGGGAGCCAGCGATGTTTCTGTTCCTCCGAGCCCAGTTCGTTGATCATGCCAAGGATCAGCTCGTTATGGATCCCCACGAGGGCGCTGAGCGAGACGTCTGCCCGTGCAACTTCGACGTACATCAGGCCCTTGAACAAGGTCGATGAACCGTCGGTCTGGAGCCCGCCCAGGCCGCAGTCGGCCAGCAGTTTCAGCAGCTCGTAGGGAAACTCCTCCCGGTTCCAGTACGGAATAGAAGCTGCCCGAACCCTGGACTGCAGGAGGTCCCGCACCTCGAGGTACCGCTGACGTTCTGTTGGCGGCAGGAGGTCCACGATGTGCATCAGGTCAGCATCCGGGAAAGGGATACCGGCCCGGGCGGCCTGCGGCCTCCCTCCCCCGGTGTCACTTCCTTGTGGCTTCACGGGACATATCCCTTCTTCCAGACCATTGGATGTCCTAGTATATTCACAGAGTTGAGACGAAGTGATGGGGATCACCACGCGAAAGGCCTTCAATGTCAGTCACCGACGACTTCCGTTCTGCGCGCGACAGATTACTGGCCCTCCGCACCGATTACGGCCACGCCCGCCAGGAGTTCAGCTGGCCCCGGTTCGAGCATTTCAATTTCGCACTGGACTGGTTTGACCAGATCGCTGCCAGCCCCGCCACCGCCGGCAAACCCGCCCTGGTGATCGTGGAACAGGACGGTTCCGCCGCCCGGCGCACCTTTGCCGAGCTCGCGGCCGATTCGAGCCGGCTGGCCAACTGGCTGCGTAGCGTGGGCGTCCGGCGCGGGGACCATATGATCCTGATGCTGGGAAACCAGGTCGAATTGTGGGAATTTATGCTGGCCGGCATGAAGCTGGGCATCGTCCTCATCCCCACCACCACGCTGATGGGCCCGGCCGATCTGCGCGACCGGGTGGAGCGCGGCAGGGCGTCATGGGCCGTGGCAGGCAGTTCGAACATCGCAAAATTCGCTGATGTTCCGGGCAACTACCGCCTCATTGAGGTGAACGACGGCGGCACTGCAGCCGGCGCCCGGGCCCTTCAGTACAGCGATTCCTACGACGCCGGAGCCGGTTTTGAGCCCGAAGCCCCTACCGGTGCGGATGACACCCTGCTGCTTTATTTCACCTCCGGCACCACGTCCAAGGCCAAGCTGGTGGAGCACACCCACACCTCGTACCCGGTGGGCCACCTGTCAACGCTCTACTGGATCGGCATCGAACCCGGCGACGTCCACCTGAACGTCGCATCGCCGGGCTGGGCAAAGCACGCCTGGTCCAACGTCTTCACGCCGTGGATCGCGGAGGCCTGCGTTTTTGTGTACAACTACGAACGCTTTGACGCCCGCGCACTGATGGAGCAGATGGACCGCGAAGGCGTTAGCAGCTTCTGCGCGCCGCCCACTGTCTGGCGGATGCTGATCCAGGCGGACCTGACATTGCTCAAGAATCCTCCCACTAAGGTGGTTTCCGCCGGTGAGCCGCTCAATGCCGAGGTTATTGGCCAGGTATCCAAAGCCTGGGGGCAGACCATCAGGGACGGCTTCGGGCAGACGGAAACCACCGTGCAGGTAGCCAATACGCCCGGCCAGCCCGTCACCGTTGGTGCGATGGGAAAACCGCTGCCGGGTTACGACGTCGTACTGGTTGATCCGGTGACCGGGCAGGAAGGCGACGACGGCGAACTCTGCCTGCGTCTGGATCCCCGGCCGGTGGGACTGATGAAGGCGTACTACGGGGACCCGGAACGGACGGCGGAGGCCTTCCGCGGCGGCTACTATCACACAGGCGACATGGCCAGCAGGGACGCGAACGGCGTTATTACCTACATCGGCCGGGACGACGACGTCTTCAAATCGTCCGACTACCGACTGTCCCCCTTTGAGCTGGAGAGCGTACTGATCGAGCATCCGGCCGTCGCCGAGGCCGCAGTGGTTCCGTCGCCGGATGAGTTGCGGCTCTCCGTACCGAAGGCATTTGTGGTGCTGGTTGCCGGCTTTGAACCCAGCGCGGAACTCGCGGAGGACATCCTCAGATATTGCCGCGACCATCTGGCCCCGTTCAAACGGATACGGCGCCTGGAGTTCACCGCCCTGCCCAAGACCATCTCCGGGAAGATCCGGCGCGTGGAGCTCCGGCACAGCGAGGAACTGCGGCACGCCGCGGGTGGTGGAGGCGCCAATCCGGGCGCGGCAGGCATCGCTATGATCGCCGGCGCGGGAGTCGGCGTCGAGTATTCCGAGGCTGATTTCCCCGCCCTCAGAAGCGGCCTGGGGAGCGAAGGCTGAGCCATGGCCGGACCGCTGCCCAGGGATCCCATCGCCGATGCACAGCGCAACTGGGAGGCTCATGGCTGGGTTGAGGAAGCCGCGCCCATGGCCGCGATTACCGCGATCATGCGCACCCAGCAGATCCTGTTGGCCCGGATCGAAGCGGTGCTGCGGCCCTTTGGGCTGACCTTTGCGCGCTACGAACTGCTGGCCCTGCTCAGTTTCGCACGCGGCGGTGCGCTCCCCATGAACAAGGCGAGCGCACTGCTCCAGGTGCATCCGACGTCGATCACGAACGCCGTGGACCGGCTCGCCTCGGCGGGTCTGGTGGTCCGCTCCCCGCACCCCAGCGACGGCCGCACCACCCTGGTGGAGCTGACGCCGGAGGGCCGGACCCTGGCCAAAAATGCGACGGCGGCACTCAACAGCGCGGTGTTCGTCCAGTCCGGTTTTGGTGATGACGACGTAACGCAGCTGATCCGTATCCTGGGCGATTTCCGGCGGAATGCCGGGGATTTCGAGGGCTGAACCGGCTTCTGCCGAGTCCGGGTATTGCGGCCGTGTCACACTTCAGCCATCTCATCCGACATCCCTGATGTAAGGCACCATCACGAAAGGGAATTTGGAAATGACACGAATCAACATTGGCCGCACCAACAAGCTTGGCTACGCCGCGGTGATCGGCCTGGAAGGCTACGCCCGCAAGAGCGTCGATCCGGAACTGCTCGATCTGATCAAGTTGAGGGCCTCCATCCTGAACGGCTGCGGCTTTTGCGTGGATATGCATGCCACGGCCGGCCTGAAGCAGGGAATGTCCTCCCGCAAGCTCCATGCCGTGGCCGCCTGGCAGCACGCAACAGTTCTCTTTGACGAGAAGGAGCAGGCGGTACTGGCACTCACGGATGCCATCACCAACCTGGGGCCTGACACGGTGACGGACGACATCTGGGATGCTGCGGCCAAGCATTTCGACGAAGGCGGGATGGGCGCCCTTGTCCTGGCCATCGCCACCATCAACGTCTGGAACCGGATTGCGGTCAGCACCCGGATGCAGCCTCCGGTGGATGCGCTGAATCCCGTCGCCTGACGGGTAGCGTGGGCTCCATGAATGCTCCGACGGTCGCTGCTGCGGCGTGGCAGCACGAACGGAACCGTCTCCTTGGTATCGCCTACCGGATGTTGGGCGACTTCGGCCATGCTGAAGATGTGGTCTCCGAGGTGGCGGTGGACGCAGTGCGCCAGGAACAACGCGGCAGCAACAGTCCGGTGGAATCCTGGCCGGCCTGGCTGACCACCGTCTGCGTACGCCGGTCCGTGGACCGGGTCCGGCAGCTGGCAGCGGTCCGGGAGGATTACGCCGGGCCATGGCTTCCGGAACCCGTGGATACGGACCGGCTTCCGGAAGAAACGGTGGCCAACAGGGAGCTGTTGTCTTTGACGCTGCTGCATCTGGCCGAACAGTTGACCCCGGAGTCCCGCGCCGCCCTGATCCTGCACCGTGCCTTCGACATGACTGCGCCGGAAATCGCCGCGATCCTGGAGAAAACGCCCGCAGCCGTGCGCCAGATGGTCTCCCGTGCCGAGCGCCGCCTCGACATTGACCCGGATGCCCCCGCCCCACGTGCCCGGGACCGGGCGGCGCTGGAAAAATTGGTGAAGGCCATTGAACAGGGCGACATAGATGCCGTGCTGGCCATGCTGGAGCGGGACGCCGTGTTGTGGGCCGACGGCGGCGGGAAGGTCAGAAGCGCCAGGAACCCGATCTTCGGTGCCGAAAGGATTGCCCGGTTCTTTGCCGGCATCCTGGGTAAGGCCCTTTCTATTGAACCTGGACGTCCGGTGAGCACCGGGATTGTCCAGGTCAACGGCGACCCTGCCCTCCTGCTCCGGCATCAGGGCAGGTCCGATGTGCTGCTCATTGATGCATCCCCTGGCGGATTGATCCGCGAAATCCGCCAGGTTTCAAACCCGGACAAGCTGAGGCGGCTGCCAATGTTTGCTTCCTGACGCGTGCGGCACCTTCGTGGCCTGAGCTCACAGCCCGTACGCGTCCCACCAGCCGCTGTTGTGCACCTGGAGCAGCACCAGGAACAGCACGAAGTCGAACAACAGGTGGACGCTGACGATGTAGGACAGGGACTTGGTTACGGTAAAAAGCCTGGCCTGCAGCAGTGCGAACGGGAAGATGAACAGCGGCCCCCAGGCCTCAAAACCCAGTTCCCAGAGGAACGAGGTGAACAGCACCGCCTGCAGCAGGTTGGCCTGCCATTCAGGCAGATGCCGGCGCAGCAGCGTGAAGGCCGTGCAAATGAAGAACAGTTCGTCCCAGATGCCCAGTCCGTTGGTGCCGATGAACAGCCGGATGATGCCTTCCGGATCGCTGACCGCCGGCCAGTTCCGGTACACGCCGGTGCTCACCATGTAATAACCCAGCATCACGTAGCCCAGCGGCGGCACAACCCACAGGTAGATCTTCTCCGCGCGGGTCCAACGCTGGCCGGTCAGCACGGGGAAGCGGACGGCATGATCGCGGTAGACCCAGCGGGAGACGGCGTAGGGAACCGCGACGGCGGCGATCATCGCGGCGCCCATCTCCAGCATGTGCCCGGTACTGATGTCCGTGGTGACAGGAACCAGGCTCATCATCACCAGGCCGAACGCCACCAGGGCGAGATCCTTGGCCAGGGAGCGGTTGAAGATGGCAGCACCCAGCAAGGCAACTGCCAGCATGCTGAAACCGAGCAACCGGTTTTCGAGGACAAACAGCACAAAGCCGGAAGCGGACAGGAGCGTGGCCGGGAGCAGGTTGAGGCGGCTGGTCCGGGAGACGGTCACGGTTGACTCAGCCAACGGTCTTTGCCTTCAGGTGGACGCGTTCTCCCTGCCGGCCGAAGAGGCTGAGGAATTCCACTGGGTCGCTGTCCGCCGTGCCGAACCAATGCGGCACGCGGGTGTCAAACTCGGCCGCCTCCCCCGGGCCCATCACAAAGTTGCGGTCACCCAGCACCACCCGGAGCGCGCCATTGAGTACGTACAGCCATTCATAGCCCTCGTGCACCTGCGGATCCGGCTCTGCAGCGCGGCCTGCCTTCATGATGCACTTGTAGGCCTGGATGCCGCCGGGCTTGCGGGTCAGCGGAATTACGGTCATTCGGGGGCCCGGGATAGGCCGCAGGTGAACCCGCGGATCGCCCGTATCCGGCGCGCCCACCAGTTCGTCCAGCGGCACCTGGTGCGCACGGGCAAGCGGCAGGAGGAGTTCCAGGTTGGGCTTGCGCTGGCCGGATTCCAGCCTGGACAGAGTGCTCACCGATATCCCGGTAGTGGCGGACAGTTCAGCCAGCGTCACGTCGCTCGCCGCCCGCAACGACCGCAGCCGCGGACCGACGGCGGCCAGGACGCCGTCGAACTCTTCTTCGTCTCCCACCGCGCCTGCCTTCCGCACCAACGACCTATTTTGCTATTCCAGCAAGAATAATTGCCAGCAGGAGGGATCGCAAGCACGCTTGAGACATGAGCCAAAACAACGAATTTTCATACGACGCCGTCATCATCGGAGGCGGCGCCGCAGGCCTGAGCGCTGCCCAAACCCTGGGCCGTGCCCGGCGCACTGTTGCCGTCATCGATTCAGGCGAACCACGCAACGCGCCCGCTGAGGGCGTGCACGCTTTCCTCACTCGGGACGGCATGGACCCCCTCGAGCTGCTGCGGATAGCCCGCGCCGAAGCGGAAAGCTACGGTGCGGTCATGGTGCCCGGCCGCGTCGCCGATGCCTCAGGTTCTGAAGGCGCCTTCACTGTCACGCTCGACGACGGCGCCCGGGTTTCCGGCAGGCGCATCCTCATTGCCACCGGGCTGCGGGATGATCTTCCCGCCATTCCCGGACTCCGAGACCTGTGGGGCAAGGATGTGCTGCACTGCCCGTTCTGCCACGGCTGGGAAGTGCGGGACCAGGCAATCGGCATCATCGGAGCCGGACCGGTGTCCGTGCACCAGGCATTGATGTTCCGGCAGTGGAGCGCCAACATCACCTTGTTCCTCAATGATCTTGCCGAACCCGGCGAGGAGGAACTGGAACAGCTGGCCGCACGTGGCATCCGGCTGGTGGACGGCGGCCTTGAGGAACTCCGCGTCCAGGACGGCAGGCTCCGCGGCGTGGCACTCGCTTCCGGCGAGGTTGCCATCGACGCCCTGGTGGTAGGGCCCAAGGTGCACGCCCGCTTGGACGGCCTGGCCGGACTGGGCCTGGCCGCGGCACCGCACCCGTCCGGCATGGGTGACTACCTGGTGACCGACGAGAGCGGAGCCACCGCGGTCCCGGGCATCTGGGCGGCGGGCAACGTCACGGACATCAAGGCGCAGGTGCTGCCGGCCGCCGCGGGAGGCACCTGGGCGGCAGTTAACCTCAACAACAGCCTGATGGCCGAGGAACTGGAACGGGACGTGGCGGTGTACCGGGAGTCCCTCGGGCAGAGGGTGTAGGGGCCAGCCGGATTCGACTGACCCCTACAGGTTGTACGTGCAGTTCAGTTGGTTCGAGAAGCCGCTGACTCAATGACCTTGGCGAGGTCGAGGGGACGGCTCCACATAGGCCAATGCCCTGTTGGGAGGTCAATGACGTCGAGGTGCTCGATGTTTGCGACTTCGGCAAACATGGCATGGCCTGCGTGGGCCAGCTCCAGCACCTGCGCGCCCGGGATCGAGCAGCACACCAGGGTGGTCCGAACCTTGCGGCGGGCATCGTTCGTGAGCTCGACGGGTTGACGAAGCACTGGGCCGGGCTCAGGGACGGCCCGGGCCCGAAAACGTTCGAGGACCTCTGCACTCAGGCCTTCGAGGCTCGCCTGCTGTGCGAGGACGTCGAGGGGCGGCAGCGGAAGCTCCTCCAACTCCACCGGGAGGTCTGGGGCGAAGGCGCTTCCCGTCGCCACGGGGCCGGAGTCGACCCATACCACTCGATGGACAAGCTCGGGGTGCCGGTCAAGGACGAGGCTGACGGGGGCGTTCGCCCCGCTGTGAGCGACGAGAGTTGCGGGCTGATCCTCGGAGACCCCAAGTTGAGCGAAGATGTCCAGGACCGCCGCGGCTTGATCGTCGAGAGTCTTCGCCGCACGCCCGGGATCGTCCCCATCGAGACCGGGCAGTGTCATCGCGATTGCACGGGAGTGGTCGGTTGTCAGGTGTTCAAGCACTTCCTCCCACGCCCAGGCGCCCAGCCAGTGGCCGGCGATGAGAATGATGGTCGGACTGCTTGTAGTAGTTGTCATGTCACTACCCTCGCAGCCAGTGCGGACAAAGGTATGTCACTATCTATGTCATGAATTTGTCGGGGTCTGAACTGTGAAACGAGTCGAACGGCTCCATGCTCTATCCGAGATGTTGCGCCGCAGCGGCACACGGGGGGTTTCCGCCGAACGGTTGGCGAAAGAGTTTGAGGTGTCCGTGCGCACCGTAAAAAGAGACCTCGATGCGTTAGAGAACAGCGGTGCGCCTATCTGGTCTCGCCCAGGTCCGGGCGGTGGCTACGGATTGGCTACAGGCGCGTCCCTGCCGCCCGTCAGCCTGTCCCCAGCGCAGGCCGTGGCGCTCATGGCAGCCGTGTCCGCTGCACCCGATGCCCCCTACGCCGATCTGGCAGCGGCAGGTATCCAAAAGATCCTGGACGTCCTCGATCCTAAAACCCGGGCACGGGCCGACGAACTGGCCCACCGCGTCTGGGTCAACGCGCTTCCGTCCTCTTCCCGCGCCATCAAGTCGGCATTGGAGGAAGCGATGGCCGAGCAGCGGGTGATCCGCATTCGCTACACATCGAGGGACGCGGCTACCACCACCCGTGACGTTGAACCAGTGCTGTTCGCCTCCACGAACGGCCAGTGGTACCTGGTTGGGTGGTGCCGACTGCGCAACGCAATGCGATGGTTCACCGTGTCCCGCATCGAGCGGGCCAGCGTAACCAAAACGGCTTGCAGCGGCCATACCATCCACGAGGTCGGAGAACCTCCGGCGAACGCCAGACCGGTGCACGGTCGGGGCGAGTGGGTCACTCAAACAACCTCCCCGGCCAGTACACCTACCGGTGCTTGAACTCCGGCTGGCGCTTCTGGGCGAACGCCGCCATTCCTTCCTTCTGGTCTTCGCTGGCGAACAGCGAGTGGAAGAGGCGGCGTTCAAACACCACCCCCTGCGCAAGCCCGGTTTCGAAGGCGGCGTTTACGGCCTCCTTGGCCAGCATGGCCACGGGTTTGGACTTGGACGCGATCACTTCGGCAACCTCCACTGCCTCATCCACCACGTCCGCGGCAGGCACCACGCGGGAGACCAGCCCGCAACGTTCGGCTTCCTCGGCACCGATGAAACGGCCCGTCAGAATCAGGTCCATGGCCTTGGCCTTGCCCACTGCCCGGGTGAGCCGTTGCGAGCCGCCCATCCCCGGAATCACACCCAGGTTGATTTCCGGTTGGCCGAACTTGGCGTTGTCCCCGGCAATAACAATGTCGCACATCATGGCCAGCTCGCAGCCGCCGCCGAGGGCAAAGCCGGACACCGCCGCAACGATGGGAATCCGCAGCCGCGTCAGGTCCTCCCATGACCGGAACCAGTCCAGCGCGTACATCTCCAGGTAGCTCTTGTCCGCCATCTCCTTGATGTCCGCGCCCGCGGCAAACGCCTTCGCAGAACCGGTGATCACGACGGCGCCAACCCCCGGATCCGCATCCATGGCACTGACGGCAGCAACGACGTCATCCAGCGTGCCCTTGTTCAGCGCATTCAGGGCCTCCGGTCGGTTCAACGTCACGATGCCTACGCGGCCGCGGTGCTCTACCAGGATGTTGGCGTACTGCCCTGCCGTTGCCGGAGATGATGTGGTGTCGGCTTCTGTCGTCCCGGTGGTGCCCTGCTGCGTCATGGATTCCCTCACGTGTCTGATGCTTCCGGCTGTTTAGCTGCCGATTTGTCCCTGATGTCCGTAATAATGCCGGAAAAATCCCGGCCGGCTCCGCCTTCCGCGGCAAACGCCTCGTAAATTTCAGTGGCCAGCGGACCCAGCCGGGCCGCCACGCCATTGCTTTCCAACGCGTTCAGGGCCAGCCGCAGGTCCTTTGCCATCAGGGCACCCGCGAACCCGGGCTGATAGTCGCGGTTGGCCGGGCTGGTGGGAACCGGGCCCGGCACCGGGCAGTTGGTGGTCAGCGCCCAGCACTGGCCCGAGGCGTTGGAGGCGACGTCGAACAGTGCCTGGTGCGTCAGTCCCAGCTTCTCCCCCAGCACAAAGGCCTCGCTCACGGCGATCATGGAAATCCCCAGGATCAGGTTGTTGCACACCTTCGCTGCCTGGCCCAAACCGTGGTCGCCGCAGTGCACAATGCGCTTGCCCATCACCTCCAGCAGCGGACGGACGGCCTCGAAATCCTCCACACTGCCGCCCACCATAAAGGTCAGGGTGCCGGCCTCGGCCCCCACCACACCGCCAGACACCGGGGCATCTACGGAGCGGTGGCCGGCATCCAAAGCCAGCTGCGCAGCTTCCCGGGCCTCGTCCACGTTGATGGTGGAGCAGTCCAGGAACAGCGTGCCCGGCGCGGCTTCAGCCAACAGGCCAGGGGCGCCGCCGGTCCCGCGGTAAGCATCCAGCAGGTGCCGGCCGCTGGGCAGCATGGTGAGCACCACGGAGGCGGCCCGGACGGCGTCGACGGCGTTCTCCACCGTGGGCACCCCATTGCGGCCTGCTTCCTCGATGGCCGCCGGGACAACGTCGAAACCGGCCACCGGGTACCCGGCCTTGACCAGGTTCACGGCCATCGGACCCCCCATATGGCCCAGTCCCAAAAAGGCTATGGTGCCCTGCGGGGCAACGTCCTGTGAAGCAGCGTCAGACATGATCGGACTCCCTCTCCTGCAGTTCCAGCCCGGCATCGGGTTTCACTTCGAGTTCCGGTTCAGCGTCGTCCAGCGGATGGAAGAACCGTTCGACGTCGGACTCCGTCACCTGGTGCAGCGACGGCGGGTTCCAGCGCGGGTTGCGGTCCTTGTCCACCACCTGCGCCCGGATCCCCTCACGGAAATCCGGACCGGTGAGGCACCGCAATCCAACGCGGTACTCCTGCTTCAGCGCCTCGCCCAGGCCCAGGTTGCGCGCCCGGCGGATGCTGGCCAGCGCAACCTTCACGGCAGTCGGGGATTTCGCGGCAATGGTGGCAGCGGCTGCGGCTGCGTCCCCACCGCCGGCATCGAGCCGGCGGACAATTTCCTCGGCACTGTCCCCGGTGTAGCAGTCATCAATCCAGCTGCGCTGCTCCTCCAAAGTGCTGGGCGGGCCCGGTGAGCTGAAACGTACGACGGCGTCCTCCGGGCTTTCGCTCTCCAGCGCCTGCGCCAGCGCGGCCAACTTGCCTGACTCAACAAAGTGGTCTGCCAGCCCCAGGAAGATCGCGTCCGAGCCGGTGCAGTGCGCACCGGTGAGCGCGGCATGGGTTCCCGCCTCCCCAGGTGAGCGGGCCAGAAGATAGGTCCCGCCGACGTCGGGCACAAAGCCAATGGTGGTTTCGGGCATGCCGGTGCGTGTCCGCTCGGTCACCACGCGGACCGAACCGTGGGCCGAAATGCCCACTCCGCCACCCAGCACCAGCCCGTCCATGAAGGCCACGTACGGCTTAGGGTAGCTGGCGATCAGCGCGTTCAGCCGGTACTCGACCTGCCAGAACCTGGCCGTCCTGTCTCCGCCGGTGAGCATGTCCCGGTAGATGGCCACGATGTCTCCGCCGGCGCACAGGCCCCGTTCACCGGCGCCCCGGACCAGGACTGTGGCCACGGCATCGTCCGTTGCCCACGCCGTCAACTGCTCCAGCATCCCGGCAGCCATCCCTTCAGTCAGGGCGTTGACGGCCTTGGGACGGTTCAAGGTGATAACGCCCAGCCGGCCGCGGCGCTCGAACAACACCTCGGGAGCTGCCGCCTCGCTGGCCTCAGAAACTGCCGAGCCTGTTGATCCGCCGCCGTCCGTCATCAGCTTCCCTCCGGCATGATGAAGCTGGCACCGGAGCGGATTCCCGAGGGCCAGCGCGTGGTGATGGTTTTGGTCTTGGTGTAGAAGCGGAAGGCGTCCGGGCC
Organism: Pseudarthrobacter sp. TRD_SC_9; assembly: GCF_055361265.1. Taxonomy (NCBI): domain Bacteria; kingdom Bacillati; phylum Actinomycetota; class Actinomycetes; order Micrococcales; family Micrococcaceae; genus Pseudarthrobacter; species Pseudarthrobacter sp. TRD_SC_9. Next base: position 630,784 of record NZ_CM143956.1, on the reverse strand, counting down.
GTGCTGGTTGAGATCGCCAAAGCCTGAGGCCTTCCAGCCGCCGAAGGTGTAGTAGGCAATGGGAACGGGGATGGGCACGTTGATGCCCACCATGCCTACCTGGACGCGGCTGGCAAAGTCGCGGGCGGCGTCGCCGTCGCGGGTAAAGATGGCCACGCCGTTGCCATACTCGTGTTCGGTGCAGAGCCGCAATGCTTCCTCATAGTCCGGAGCCCGCAGGATACTGAGGACCGGGCCGAAGATCTCCTCGCGGTAGATCGCCATGTCCTTGGTGACATGGTCAAAGAGGGTGGGTCCCACCCAGAAACCACCGTCGTAACCGTCCACTTCAAGGCCGCGCCCGTCCGCAAGGAGGGTGGCGCCGTCGTCAATTCCGGATTGGATGTACCCCTCGATCCGTTCCTTGGCGGCGGCGGTGACCACGGGCCCGAAGTCGCTGTCCGGCGCGAGGCTGGGGCCGACTTTGAGAGCCTTTACGCGTTCCTGGAGGGTGTCCACCAGCCTGTTCGCGGTCTCCTCCCCCACCGGGACAGCAACCGAAATGGCCATGCAACGTTCACCGGCCGAGCCGTATCCGGAACCGATCAGGGCGTCGGCAGCCATCTCAAGATCGGCGTCGGGCATGATCACCATATGGTTCTTGGCCCCGCCGAAGCACTGCGCGCGCTTGCCGTGCGCTGCAGCGGTGGCATAGATGTACTGCGCAATGGGGGTGGAGCCAACGAAGCCCACCGCCTTGACCCGCGGGTCTTCCAGCAGCGCGTCAACGGCTTCCTTATCCCCGTTGACCACGTTGAATACGCCATCCGGGACACCTGCTTCGGTGAAAAGCTCGGCAAGTCGGAGCGGCACCGAGGGGTCGCGCTCCGAGGGCTTGAGGATGAAGGCGTTGCCTGCGGCGAGCGCGGGACCGGACTTCCACAGCGGGATCATGGCGGGAAAGTTGAACGGCGTGATCCCGGCGACGACGCCCAACGGCTGCCGCACCGAGTGCACGTCGATCCCACCGGCGTCGGAAAATTCGCCCTTTAGCAGGTGCGGGGCGCCGGCGGCGAACTCCACCACCTCAATGCCGCGTTGGATATCGCCCTTCGAGTCGGCGAAGGTCTTGCCGTGTTCCCGGGACAGCAGCGTGGCCAGCTCGTCCATGTTCGCGTTGACCAGCTCCACGAACTTGAGCAGGATCCGGCCACGGCGCTGCGGATTCATAGCCGCCCACTCGAGCTGCGCCTTCTCCGCGCTGGCAATGACGTTGGCCACCTCGTCCCGGGAAGCCAGCGGAACCCGTGCCTGCACCTGGCCGGAACAGGGATCAAAGACATCCCCGAACCGGCCGGAGGTGCCGTCAACCCGCTGTCCGTCTACGTAGTGGGAAAGCTCGCGCACCATAGCTGCCATAGTGGAATGCTCCTTCGCATGTGATCCAGGCCGTCTTGCAGCCGAATATACTCGGACTTCCTACTATTTTCCAGAGGGTGCGCTTGTCTCAGCGGGCCCGGGCTAAACAGGGTTGTTGGCGTCCTCCCCGGGCGGCTCCTGATCTTCGCCGTAGTCAGTTGCGGAGGCCAGGCCCGATACCTGCTGGCCGGCATTGGTTTGCCCTGGGACGAAGTGGTCCGTTGTTTCCTCCTCCTCGTCCGAAGAGATAGATATGTCTTCCTGCAGGTGACTGTCCGTGGGCAGATTCCCGTCGCTTGGCTGATCGTCTCTCATGCCCACAGCCAATCACCCGACTACCTTCAGGGCAAGGGTGTTCTACTTGCCGGCGCCGGCTATGACCTCGGCTCCGGCGGTGGCGCACGCTTCGTCGAGCATGCCGTCCGGAGCGCCGCCCACGCCGATGCCTGCAACGGAAACGCCATTGACCTTCAAGGGCACCCCGCCCGGAAGGAACAGGGTACCGGGCAGGTCCGCGATGGAGGGCTTGCCGTTGCCGTTGATGCGGCCTGCAAGTTCACTGGTGGGAGCGCCGAACGCCGCAGCGGTGTAAGCCTTCTGCTTCGCAGCTTCGATGGTGTGCTCGGCAGCGTTGTCTCCGCGCAGGAGAGCCTGGACGGTGCCGAAGCGGTCCACCAGTGCCACCGTGACGAACGGAAGTTTGTCCGCCTGGCACTTCGCCAGGGCTGCCTCGACGGCATCCGCGGAAGCATCCACGCTGATGCGGTTCTGCTGGACCGTGGTGTCCGGCGAGGCAGGGACGTCGACGGCGGGAACGGAGATGGGTGCCGGCTGCTGCGGCACGGAGACGGCATTTGCGACGGCAGTGATGCCGCCGGTGAGGACCAGGGCACTGACGGCTGCGCTGCTGAACAGCATGGTGGACTTCTTCATGGCTTCTCCTGTTGGTTGGCTTTCCCTGGCGGTCTTGCCAGGGCACTCTTCAAGCTTCGTTGGGGAGGCCGCTTCGGGGCATCGGCCAGGCAGTCGCCGCCTGCTCATCCTTTCCGCCGGGCTTATCAGCCAAATGGCTGAGAGACCGGCAACCGCAAGGGAATTAGCATGGTGGGTAGCGTATTTCAAGCGAAGGAAACCCATGTCAGTGAACAGGATCGACGGCCGGATTGACGCCGTGGTCCACGTCAGTTTTGCAGTGCTGATGGTGGCTTCCGGCGTGCGGTACGTGATGAGGCACTCCCCCGCGGACAACCTCTGGACCGTTGGTCTGGCCGCTGCCGTCTGCACCCTCTATGGCGTGGTAGCAGTCCTTTCGCTGCGCGGCCAGCCATGGATGCCATGGATGTTTGCCCTGGTGACCGCGTGGTCTGCCCTGGTGGTCGCGGCCCCCAGCTTTGCGTGGGGTTCTTTCGCTTTGTTCTTCCTGGCCCGCTCGGCCTTTCGCGGCTGGGCCGCTTACGTGGCGTCGGGAATCACGGCGGCCGCAACCGCCGTCGGGTTGTTCTGGATGAGCGGCGGCACCGATGTTGCCATGCTCCTTGGCCCGCTGGCCGCCGGTCTGCTGCTTACCCTCATCTACGGGAGGATGGAGCGCGATGCCCGGATCCAGAAACAACTGCTCGACGACGTCACCCGGGCCCAGGACCGCCTTGCCGCCAGTGAACGCGCGGCAGGAGTGGCTGCCGAGCGCGAACGGGTTTCCCGGGAAATCCACGACACCGTCACCCAGGGGCTGGCCAGCAGCCTCTTGCTGCTCGAAGCCGCCCAGCGGTCCTGGCCGGCCCGGGAATCCCAGGAGGAAATACAGAAAGCCGCGGGCCTGCTGCGCCGGAACCTCGCCGAAACCCGGAGCCTGGTGCACGAACTGTCCGCTCCCGGGCTGGAGAGCATTCCTCTCCCGGAGGCGCTGGAGCAGGCGGCCGGGCAGTACCTGGATCGCTTTCGATTCCAGGTAACCGGAGAGCAGTCACCTGTTCCCGGCGAGATCCGTCATGCCCTGTTGCGTGTCACTCAAAGCGCGGCGGCCAACATCAAACTTCACGCCCGGGCAGGAAACATCAGCATCACCCTCGGTTTCCTTCCCGGGGCGGTCACCCTGGATGTGTTCGACGACGGCCGCGGCTTTGATCCGTCGGCGGTACCCGAGCCCTCGGACGCCGGAGGCTACGGACTCCGCGCCATGCGGCAGCGGGTGGAGCAGCTGGGCGGTATGTTGTCAGTGGAAAGCAGCCCGGGCGAGGGCACCATCATTGCTGCCCAACTGCCACTGCCTCCCACAGCGGAGGCCGAAGAGGCAACCGCCACCTCCGCCGCAACCCGCACTTCCAAGGAGACCCCGTGACTTCCATTACCGTGCTCCTGGTGGACGACCACGGGGTGGTCCGGAGCGGACTCAAGGCGCTGCTGGGTACCCAGCCCGATATCGACGTCGTCGGTGAAGCGGCATCAGGCGAGGAAGCACTGGCCGCGGCCGAATCCTGCTCGCCGGACGTGATCCTCATGGACCTTGCCATGGGTCCCGGCATGGATGGCATTGAGGCGATCAAGCGGCTCCGCCAGCGCAACAGCAAGCAGGCCGTCATCGTGTTCACCACCTACGATTCGGATGCTGACATAGTCCGTGCCGTGGACGCCGGGGCCATGGGCTACCTGCTTAAGGACGCCGCTCCAGAGGAGATCTTCGCGGGAGTGCGAGCCGCAGTGCAGGGCAAGAGTGTGATGAGCCCGCCCGTGGCGTCCCGCCTCTTCCAGCAGATGCGCAACCCGGACGAAATCCTCACGGCCCGCGAGGCGGAGCTGCTCAGCCTCCTCACCCAGGGACTGAGCAACCGCGAGCTTGGCATGCAGCTCTTCATCTCCGAAGCCACAGTTAAAACCCACCTGGCGCACATCTACGCCAAGCTCGGGGTGGAGACCCGTGCCGCCGCGATTGCCACCGCCATCCGCAGGGAGGGGATGCGCTGAGCTGTGCGTGTTGGGCCTGCGCCCGGCCGCCCAACAAACCCTGTAACGCCTCCAGCCAACAAGTTCGGTAAGTTAGAACTGTGAAGATTGCTACCTGGAACGTCAATTCCCTCCGAGCCCGGGCCGATCGTGTCGAAGCCTGGCTTCAGCGCAGCGATTGTGATGTCCTGGCCATCCAGGAAACCAAATGCAAGGACGACAACTTCCCCTGGGAGCTGTTTGAGCGGATGGGCTACGAGGTGGCGCACTTCGGGCACAACCAGTGGAACGGCGTGGCCATTGCCTCCCGCGTGGGGCTTGAGGACGTGGAGCGCACCTTCATGGACCAGCCCGCTTTTGGGAAGGAAGGAAAGGATCCCGTCCAGGAGGCCCGTGCCATGGGAGCCACGTGCAATGGAGTGCGCGTATGGAGCCTTTACATTCCCAACGGTCGCTCCCTCAATGATGAGCACATGCCGTACAAGCTGAAGTGGCTGGACATGCTCAACGCCCATGCCCGCGGCGAGCTGGCAGCAAACCCGGACCTGCAGCTGGCGCTGATGGGTGACTGGAACATCGCCCCGCGGGACGAGGATGTCTGGGACATTGACCTTTTCCTGACCCAGGGCTATACCCACGTCAGCGAACCCGAACGGGAGGCGTTCCGGGCTTTCGAGGCCGCCGGGTTTACCGACGTGGTCCGCCCGTATACCCCTGGCCCCGGCGTCTACACCTACTGGGACTACACTCAGCTCCGCTTCCCCAAAAAAGAAGGAATGCGGATCGACTTCGTGCTGGCCTCGCCGGCGCTGGCGGCCAGGGTCACTGGCGCCTCCATCGACCGGGAAGAGCGCAAGGGCAAGGGTGCTTCTGACCACGCACCAGTGATTGTGGACCTGGCTGACTAATGTTCTTGCAAGGGAGGCGGACATGACCGGAAGCATCTACCGGGGCCAGGCGGGCCTGCCGTTTTCCTCCGCCCTGCGGGTCTACGAGCCCCTGCACGCCTTCCCCGAGGAGCAGCGCAAAGCCCTCCGCAAGGCGGGGCTCGGCGCTTCCTCAAGGGACGCCGTCGAAAATGCCGAACTGCTCGCCTCCCTGGGCCGCATCACCCGCGAAGGCGGGGATCCCTTTCCCACTGGACGTACAGATCTGGTGCGGGTCCGATCGGCAAGGAACGACGCCGGAGCTGCCGCGGCCGCCGGTGCCGGTGCAGATGGTGAAGACCTGTTGTACTGCCCCAGCCAGCTGGTGCTGCGCGCCGGCCTTGCCGCGAACGCCCTGATGGAGGGCATCCACGGCCCGCTGGCACAGCTGCTGATCCCCGAGGAACAGCTGGACAAGCACCAGGAGCGGATCAACCAGGTCAAGGCCAACGGTGAAACGCCGCGGGTGCACACACGGGCCTCTACCTGGGGCATTCCGTTCAGCTGGTTTTCGCTCTTTATGGAGGGCGACCGGCAGGAGGTGGTGGAGTCCCAGGGCAAAATCGCCACGGTCCGGGTATGGACCACCCTCCTGGAGGCACTGGAAAGGGCGCGTTACGCCGTCGCACATCTTGCCCTGGCTGCTCCGGACCTGGACATGTTGGAGGAACTGGCCCAGCTGACCGCATGGCTGGAGCGGTTCGATTCCGGTTCCATTGTGGAGCTGGACTATGGCGCCGTGGCAGACAAGGTGCATCCTGATGACTCGCCGTTGGACATCAGGTTGGGCATCGAATGCCTGGCCGACGGCGACATGACTGGCGCCGCGGCCGCTTACCGCCGCCTGGCGTCCCGCTGGATCCCCATCCGGCAGCTGGCCCGCGCCTCCTGACCCAACCGCTACCTAGTTGGGCGGAGATGTTGACGTGCGGACAATCAGCTCGTGAGGCGCGACGGCGGAATGTACCGCGCCGCTGATGCCGTCCAGCTCGTCAAGGAGCATCTTGGTGCCGAGCTCGGCTTGCTCATCAGGGCGCTGGCTCACCGTGGTCAGCCCTATGGCTTCGGCAAAATCGTGGTTGTCGATTCCCACCACTGACAGGTCCTCGGGCACCCGGACCCCCAGCCGGACGGCCTCAAACATGACGCCCATCGCCATCTCATCCGATGCGCAGAAAACGGCCGTCGGTTTTGGTCCGGGCGCACTCCACAGCCGCTGAAAAGCTGCCTGCCCGCTGCGCACCGTAAAGTCGCCGAGTTCATCCCACTCCGGCCGGTCCACCAGACCCGCCCGCTTCATCACGTCGTGGAAGGCCAGGATGCGGACCCGCGGAACATCGAAGTTCAGGTCCGTTTCGTCGTCACCATGAATCAGCGCAATGTCCTTGTGACCAAGATCGATCAGATGCTGGACTGCGGTGGAGGCGGCCGCGTAGTCGTCAATGCCAATGTAAGCGCAATCTTCCACGTGGCCGCCCACCACTACCAGCGGGATGTCGATCTTCTGCAGATGTTCCAGTTCCTCGTGGGTCAGCGCCATACACAGGACCAGCAGAGCGTCGATCTGCTTGTAAACCATAGTCTTGCTGAACAGCCGCTCCCGGTTGCTTCCATGCCCGCCCAAATTAAACAGGGAGAGGTTGTAGTGCCGGGTGTGAAGCTCCCGGTCGGCACCCTCGATTGCCTTGGAGAAGAACCAGCGGCTCACGAACGGCGCCAGCACACCGATGGTCTTGGTGCGGCCGGTTGCCAGTCCGGAAGCCGACGACGACGCCACATAGCCCAGTTGGCCGGCGATATCGAGGATCTTCTCCCGGGTGGCAGGCGATACCCGGGGCAATCCCCTGACTGCCCGGGAGACAGTCGCCGTGGAGAACCCGGTGGCTGCAGCGACATCTTCGATGCTGACCCCGCTGTGCCCGCCCCGCTGGCTTCGTTCAGTTGACCGTGCCACGGTTCCCTCCGTCAGTTAGCGGCGGCATCAGCCCTTCAGGCCGCCCGCCAGCAAACCGCGAACAAAGTACCGCTGGAGGCCGAAGAACACCAGAAGCGGAATGATGATCGAGACGAAGGCCGCCGCGGGGTTCAGGAAGTCCCGGTTTCCACGGGTACCGGAAATCTCCGCCAGCCGCTGGGTAATGGGAGCGACATCCGCAGTACCACCGGAGAATACCAGGGCCACCAGCAGGTCATTCCACACCCAGAGGAACTGGAAGATCGCCAGTGATGCCAGCGCCGGTACGGACAGCGGCAGGATAATCCGCCAGAAGATTGTGGTGTGGCCGGCGCCGTCAACCTTTGCGGCCTCGATAACTTCACCCGGGATTTCCGAGATGAAGTTGTGAAGGAGGAAGATGCCCAGCGGCAACCCGAAGATTGTGTGCGCAATCCACAGCTGGGTGTAGGAGCCCGCCGGGATCTGCAGCACCTGTGTGAAGAGCTGCAGCAGCGGGATCAGGGCCATCTGGAGCGGGATGATCTGCAGGGCAAAGACAAAAATGAACGCTGATTCCCGGCCACGGAAGTTGCCCCACGCGAAGATGTAGGCAGCCATGGACGCCAGCACCAGGACGAACACGGTGACTGGAATGACGATTGCCAGCGAGTTCACGAAGTATTGCGAGAGGTTGGCCGATTGTGATCCGGCCGCAGCCGTGACATCCACGTAGTGCTTGAACGTGAACTGCCAGTCAGTGAAGAAATTCCACCAGCCGTCGGCGCGGGGACCCACCTGCTTGGTTGCGGGCCTGATGGAGGAAATGAACAGGCCAAAGGTGGGGATGGTCCAGACAACGGCGATGACCAGGGCGGCTGCCGTCGCCCAACGGGAGGTCAGGCGTTGCTTGACACGGCGCGCCATGGGGGCTGAATCGTCCGGACCCCCGGGGACCCTGCGTGACTTGATCTTGGTACCGGTATTGTTCGCTGCCGCATCCGGCGCTGGCATGACGGTCATCGGATTTCCTTTTGCTGACGAAGGACGCGGGCGTTGTAGACAACGATGGGCAGGACCATCAGGAAGAGAATCAGTGCCAGTGCCGCACCCCGGCCGGGCTCACCGGCGCGGAACGCCTGCGTATACATCTCGTTGGCCACAACCGAGGTCTCGTAGTTTCCGGCTGTCATGGTCCTGACGATGTCGAAGACCTTGAGCGTGGCGATGGTTATGGTGGTCAGGACCACCACCAGCGAGCCGCGGATGCCGGGGATGGTGACGTTGCGAAACTGCTCCCAGGCGTTGGCGCCGTCCAGCCGGGCCGCCTCTACCAGTTCCACAGGCACCCCCTTGATGGCTGCGGACAGGATCACCATGGCAAAACCAGTCTGGATCCAGACCATCACGATGATGAGGAAGATGGTGTTTTCCGGTGCGTCTAGCAGGAACTGCTTGGGTTCCATTCCGAACATCACCCGCAAAGCGTTCAGCACGCCCGTTTGTTCAATACCCGAACCGCGGAAGTCGTACACCAGCTTCCAGATGATGCCCGCGCCGACGAAGGATATGGCCATTGGCATGAAGACCAAGGCTTTGAGGACCCGCTCACCACGGGCCTTATCGATGAACACCGCGTAGGCCAATCCGAACACCGTGGAGAGCAGGGGCACCAGGACGGTCCAGATGAGGGTGTTCCGCAGGGTGATCAGGGCCTCCGGCTGCGTGAACATCCAGACGAAGTTGTCGAATCCGATGAGCTTGCCGCTGGGGTCCGTGAAGGCCAGGTATGAGGTACTGACGGCCGGATAGACGAGCCCGACGATAAGTAGGATTGCTGCCGGTGCCAAAAACCCGGCGATAGTTACTTTGTCTTTGGCGGACTTGGGAGCCTTGTCCACCAGCAACATGATGAGTCCGATAATCGCGGCAAAGACTGCCAAGGCGATGAGGACCTGAAGGAATTTTCCTCCGATAAACTCCATTGCCCAACCTCCGTGGTGTGCGTGGATCCGTATGGTCGCGGTACGTCACACCCCCGGGACGGAAGGCCCCGGGGGTGTGACGTGGAGGCGGGTCAGCTAGCGGGCCAGCTGCCTTCGATGCTGTCGGTTACCTGCTCTGCCGGGGTCCCGTTGATCCAGGCAACGATTCCCTTCCAGAAGGAGTTGGAACCAACGGCGCCGGGCATCAGGTCAGAGCCGTCAAACCGGAAGACGGTATCGGGATTCTGAAGCAGCTCGATCGAGAGCTTGTCCAGCTCGGTCTGGGCGTTCGCCGGGTCGAGACCCTTGTTTGCACTGATCACGCCGCCGAGCTTGACGCGATCATTGGCGAACTCGGGGCTGGCCATGTAGGCCTGGAAAGCCTGGACCTCAGGGGTGTCCTTGTAGGCGCCGACCATTTCGCCGCCACCGGTGATGGTCTGGCCAAGGCTCTCGTCGATGGGCGGAGTCATGAAGGCCCAGACGTCGCCGTCGGGAGCGACAACAGTTCCTTCAGGCCAGTTGGAGGCCTGGAAGTTGGCCTGGTGGTGCATGGCGCACTGGCCGTCCAGCACCGGCTGGCCCGCCTGTGCGAAGCCGGTGGTGAGGATGGAGCGGACGTCGCCGAAGCCACCGTTAACCATCTTGTCGTCCAGCAGGATCTCGCCGGTGGTGTTGAACGCTTCAACGATTTTCGGATCATTGAACGGGATCTCGTGGCTGACCCACTGGTCGTAGACCTCGGGACCGTGGGCGCGAAGCACAACGTCCTCGACCCAGTCAGTGCCCGGCCATCCGGTAGCTTCACCGGATTCGAAACCCGCACACCAGGGCTTCATGGCACCGGCATCGGCGATCGTGTTGGACAGTTCGATCATCTCGTCCCACGTGGCAGGAACTTCCCAGCCGTTGTCCTCGAACGTCTTGGGCGCGTACCAGACGAAGCCCTTGACGTTGGCGAGCATGGGGGCGGCGTAGAAGGTTCCGTCGACCGTGCCGTACTTCTTCCAGTCTTCTGACCAGTTCTCGTCTACCGCGTCGGAGACAGTCTGCGGCGCTGGCTTCAGGTTGCCGGCGCGGGCCTGGTCTGCCATCAGACCGGGCTGCGGGAAGATGGCGATGTCCGGGGCATTACCGGACTGGGCGCGGACGCCGATCTGGGTTTCGAATTCCTTGCTGCCCTCATATTTGACGGTAGCGCCGGTGCATTCCTCGAACGCGGCCCAGGTCTGCTCCAGGTTGGTGGCCTCAACGTCCACGATGGTGGAGTAGACGGTAATGGTCTTGTCTTCGTGTTTACCGTAGGACTCGTAGGCCGTGCAGTCGACCTCGGTGGTTGTTTCGGTTCCGCCCTCGGAACTGCACGCAGAGAGCGTGAGCGCAAGGATGCCGGTAGCCGCTATGGGCAACAGGTACTTTCGGTTTTTCATGCTTCTGACTCCTCGATGAGTACAAGAAAAATTGGCCCGCATTGATGTGGTGACCATCACCCTAGTAAGGTTATTGGAAGAAATGCAAGCGTTTACACAGAATTGTTCCCTGAAGGAGACCTATGCCGCAAGCGACGATCCCCACCCCCGGTTCAGAGCTCGACACCTGGTGGGCTGACGCCGTCGTCTACCAGATTTACCCGCGTTCATTTTCTGATGCCAACGGTGATGGCCTGGGCGATCTCCGAGGTGTGACGGAACGGCTCGTGCACCTCAAACGTTTGGGCGTTGACGCTATCTGGCTGTCCCCCTTCTACCGGTCTCCGCAGGCCGATGCCGGCTACGACGTCGCTGACTACCGGGCCGTCGACCCGATCTTCGGCACCTTGGACGACTTCGATGTGATGCTGGAACAGGCTCACGGTCTGGGCCTTAAGGTCATTGTTGACCTGGTTCCCAATCACACTTCTGACGAGCACGCCTGGTTCCGGGAAGCCCTCGCCGCACCGCCCGGATCCCCGGCGCGGAGCAGGTACATCTTCCGGCCCGGCAAGGATCAGGTACCGGGTTCGGGCGACGGCCTCCTGCCGCCCAACAACTGGCAGTCGATTTTCGGCGGTAAGGCGTGGACCCGGATCACCGAGGCCGATGGCACCCCGGGTGAGTGGTACCTCCACCTTTTCGACACCAAGCAGCCGGACCTCAACTGGGACAATCCCGAGATCCATGACGAGATGCGCTCCGTGCTGCGGTTCTGGCTGGACCGCGGGGTAGACGGCTTCCGCGTCGATGTGGCCCACGGCCTGGTCAAGGCGGAAGGGTTGCCCGACTGGGCGGGTGCGGCCGCCATGGTGGAAGGCGGCCGGACTGAGGAGATCGAGCCCGGCGACGCCCCTGGTGCCCACTCTGATGCAGAAGAACCACACCGTGCCGGCTCACCCCAGATGCCGCCCTCGCCGTATCTTGACCAGGACGGCGTCCATGAAATTTACCGTGCATGGCACCAGGTACTGGCGGATTACGACGGCGATCGAATGATGGTCGCCGAAGCCTGGGTTGAACCGGCCGAAAGGCTGGCGCGCTACATCCGGAAGGACGAATTCCAGCAGGCCTTCAACTTCGATTTCCTGCTGTCCGGATGGGATGCCTCCAGGATGTCAGCGGCCATCGAGGCCTCGCTCGTGTCCGCTGCCACGGTGGGCGCCTCCTCCACCTGGGTTCTCAGCAACCATGACACTGTCCGGCACACCAGCCGCTTCGGCTTGAAGAATCCAACGACGTTTCCCAAGGGAATCGGCGAAGGAGACGAACAGCCGGACCCGGAACTCGGACTCGCCCGGGCGCGCGCCGCCACCTTGGTTTCGCTGGCACTGCCGGGTTCCGCCTACCTTTACCAAGGCGAAGAACTGGGGCTGCCCGAGCACGCCACCCTGCCAGACACCGCCCGCCAGGATCCGTCTTTCTTCCGTACCCTGGGCGCTGAAAGGGGACGGGATGGCTGCCGGGTTCCACTCCCCTGGCAGGCCGCAGCCCCGGGTTATGGTTTTTCCTCAGCGCCGCAGCCTGCCGCCCCATGGCTGCCCCAGCCGGAATCCTTCGGCGAGCTGGCAGCGGATCTCCAGGACGGCGTCGAAAGCTCCACCCTGGAGCTTTACCGCGCGGCGCTGAATTTCCGGCGCAGTCATTCTCTGGGATCCGGCGACTTCCGCTGGGCCGATGCCCATGATCCCGAGCGCGGCGTCCTGGCCTTCCATAACCGCGACATCCTGGTCCTGGCGAACATGGGCGCCGCTCCGGTAGAACTCCCGGAGGGTTACACCGCGCTGCTTTCCAGCACTTCCGACGCCGGTACAACTGCTGCGGTGCCGACTGCCTGCACCGTCTACCTCACAGTTGCCGCGGATGCCCAAATGAAGTGAAAGTCCGGTAGGAGGACACGTGGTGCCATCAAAAGCCGCCAAGCTCCAGGGAAGTTTCAACGTGGCCAGCGGGATCTGGCCGCTGGCCCACATGCGCAGTTTCGAGGCGGTAACGGGCCCCAAGACGGACAAGTGGCTGGTCCGCACGGTAGCCGGCCTGTTGATCACCGTAGGCGTGGCCCAGCTTCGGGCGGCCAACCAACCCGGTGGTGTGGGCTACGCGAAATTTCTGGGGATCGGGACTGCCGCCACGTTGGCAGCAATCGACATTACCTATGCGGCACGGGGGCGGATCAGCAAGATCTACCTCGTGGACGCCGCCGTCGAACTCCTGATAATCCGAAGCTGGCTCCGGAAGAGGTAGCGGCGGATTTATCCACAGGCTTGTCGGGGTGACTGGCAGAGCCAGCCTGCAATGGGGACGATGTAGCAGTGAGCAACCCGATCCATGTTGACCCTCTGGCCATCCAGCCCCTTGCCTGGACGCTGGAGCGCAATGCGACGAGCCTCCGTTCAGCGTCTGCCTGGAGCGCCGATAACTGCGGCTCGCCGCATACCGCCGCCATCCTGCGGGAAAGCGGTGACGCGGCCAAGGCGGTTCTGGGTTGTTTCGCAGCGGAGTTGGACGAGCTGGCCAAGGACATCCGGCTGGCAGGGAGGGAGTACCAGTTCGTCGACGACGCCACGGCTGCGGGTTTGCTTGGCAGGCTGCTCCCCGACCGGCTCGGATAAACCGCCGGAAGATGCCAATGGCGCCGGCATTCCCTTTTAGCGCACTCGTTCGGCCCGGCTCAACCGCGTGCGCGCGCCGGTACTGATGTGGATGAGGACGGGTATCCGCTGGCCCACCAGGTCCTCCAGCGCCTGTACCAGTTCGGCGACCTCGGCTGCCAGCAGTTGCGGAGCAACCCCCTGCCTGGGGTGCAGCCGGACCCGCAGCGCCGGGCTGCCCTTAATGCTGTACGTGGCGACGGAAGACCCGGCAAGGTCAGCACGCCCGGCCAATGCCCCTCTGATGGCCTGTTCGGCAACACTTCCGGCAATCCGGATGGTTCCCGGGACATCGCCGTCATCCCGCGGGGCGACCAGGAGATCAGCCCTGCCCTTGCCCTGCTGCGCCACCCAGGCGATGAGGAGACCAATAACAAGGGCAAGGACTGCCGCCACGACCATCCACAGCCAGCTCTCGCGGCGACCCGGCAGGGGCGTCCGCTCGAAGGCTTGCAAAGCCGCCCCCCATGCCTCGGCCGACCACGCCTGCCACCAGTCGGCGACAGCAGGAACGGCGGCGAGCAGCAGTAACAGGACGCCAATGGCCAACAATTTCACGCCAAGGATGCCGATCAGGACGCGGTTCAGGACCCGCGGTGTGCTGTTCATGCGCCAATCACCCCGGAACTGGCCACGAGCACGCGGACGTCAGGGAGCGGCAGCGGAGCCATGTCTTCCAGTTCATCGCGGACAGCGGCCAGGATTACGTCTGCGCTGACAGGCGCCCCGGAAGTGGGCCGCACGTTGACCAGCACCTGCTTCTGCGAGACCACCACCATCACCTGTTCCGGTGTGACGTTGGCAGCAAGTCTGGCGCGCCGGGCAAGGGCCGAAGCGATGGTTTCGTCGTCAACCACAACGGCAACGGACTCGGTGGGAATGCCCAACCGCCCTCCGTCCAATACGTGGCGCGCGCGACGGCCGGGGAGCACTGCCTGCAGCAGGAAAAAGAGGCCCGCCATGGCAATTACGGCGCCTGCAGCGCCCAGCAGCGCAGGGGAAATCCCGTCGGGAAGCGCTGTGATGCGCTGGGCGGCCAGATGCGGTTCGATCAGCCATGCGGGCTGGCCGATTGCATGAACGCCTGCTTCCAGCAGCCCGTAAGTGGCCGCCAGTCCGACCAGAACGGCAGCCAGGATAGCAGCGAAGGCGCGGGTGGGACGCATCTCCCGGCGCACCACCCTGTCGAGGTCAACGGCCAAGCCATTGGAGGTCTGCGCGTTCCTTTCCGAGGCGGCTTCCGCGGGCAACTGCTCGTGATCCAGGCTCAACGTACCCTCCCGCCATTGGTAATCTTTACTCCGCTGATCCGGATATCCACCCTGCTAAGCTGAGCACCGCTCAGTGCTGTGACGTTGCCCAGGATGTCAGATTTTGCCGCCACAACGCGGTCCAGAATAGACCCGCCGAATCCGCGGAGCCGGCCACTATCCCGGGCGACGGCTGCCAGCGGCGGGACCAGCACAGGCGAGACAAGGGACAGGGCCAGCAGGCCGTCGTCGTCCGCCCAGTCCACGCGGATCTCGTGGGCAGGCACCCCAAGTGCCTTGGAAGCTGAGGCCTTCGCGAGGCTGCTCAGCGCCTGGGTGCTGATTCGGTTGTGGCCGTTCAGCCGGCGGCCGGTGCCGGGGGTGTCCGGGCCGCCTGGCTGCGTTACCGGCCCAGCTGCCATGCTCATGAGGAAGAGCGGCGGCCGGTGATGGCGTCCAGGACCCCTCGCAGGTCCAGTTTCCCTTCGGCTGCACGGCCCAGCAGGGCGCCGATGGCCATAAACAGCACCGATGCCAGGAAACCCCAGGGCCCGAAGGCGAAGGACATGAAGGCAAGGAAGGCGCCGGCGGCAATACCCACTACTGTCAGGCTCACGCGAGTACCTCCCGGTCAGCGCCGGGCCTTGCCGGCGCGGCAATGTAGACATCGTTAATTTCTACGTTCACTTCGATGACCTGCAGGCCCACAAGTTCCTCAACGGCGCGGTACACGGCGGCGCGGACCCCGTTGGCCAAGGAGTGCAAGGGTGTGCCGTAGTCGGCGACGAGGTTGATGTCCACGGCAACCTGGGTTTCACCGACCTCGGCATGGACGCCGGCAGCATGGTCCGAACTGCCCACGGCTTCACGGATGGCGCCAAGCGCACGGGTGGATCCGGTGCCAAGCGAGTGGACACCCGGCACGGCACGGGCGGCAATGCCGGCAACCTTTTCCACTGCAGTCTCGGAAATAACAGTGCGTCCGCGGGCCCCCGGCACCTCCGCGGCAGCAACTGTGCCGGCAGCGACAGAACGTGTGGCACTGGCTGGTGCGGCCGTGCTGCCGGAAGTTTCAGTACGGCCGGGATTAACAAGCACACCGGGTTCGGATTGCGGGTCCGGATATTCCATGAGGCACTCCCCCTTCTATTGCTTCAACCCTATCCCTTGGCCAGGACATCGTGTCTAGGGCCGCGGCAGGGGCCTGAACCGATTTTGGTTGGGAGCTGGCCGACACTGCCGGGATAGGCTTCTTCGGGACCGGAACAAGCATCATGGAACTGTAAAGGCACGGGAATCCCTTGGATCTACTGGGCGGCATAAGCCACGACCAACTCCGCATCTTTCCCTGGGTTGCCGCCCTGGCCTTCGGGTTGGTTGCCGGTATCTGGCGTCCCCGGCGCCTCCATTGGACTGTGGTTGGTTCCGTCCTGCTCTTCGCAGCCCTCAACGCAGGTGCCGGGGTCTACGTCCTGAACCACATCGGAGATCCGCGTTGGTCTCCAGAGGGGGATGCTCAGCTGACCGTTCCGTCGTTAGCCGAGACGCCCCTCGTGGGGCAGTTCCTGGGTCCCCTGGACTCTGCTTTGGCCGGAATGGCGGGCGGCGTGAACGACTTCCTGACATTCAAGGCCGCACTTCCCGTGGCGCTTGATTTCTTTGCGGCGTCTGGCTGGGCCCTGCTGGTGTCGTTCCCGTTTGCCATCATCGCCGCTGTCATCAGCTTCTCCGTGGCAAGACGCCGCATGGCGGAGTTCGAAAAATACCGTGCCACCGTTGACGTGCTGAAAGAGGAACTCGAGCAGGTCAAGCGGCAGATTTCGTCAGGGAATTTTGTTGCTGGCCGACGGCCAGAAGAGGACGGCGGCCCCTCCTAGCGCCGAAGTTCCAGCGCGCGCTTCTGCCTGCCGGAGATGCTGGAAGCGTAGCCACAGTTAGCACACGTGATGAGGTAGGACCGTGACGTGGTGAAGACCGGGATGAAGAAGAGCGTGAATTTGGTGGCCCGCTCCTCAAGGTGGTGGTGGCCGAAGAAGCGGCAGCGCTGGCAGGTTGCAGACTTGCCGGCCAGCGCCTTAACGGCTGTCTTGAAACCAAAAAGAAGGATCATCGGTTTTGCCTTCCGGAGTCGTGCTGTCAGCTGTTGGCAACTCGGTTTTCTAGTCCTCTGTGGGAGTGGTACGGCTTGGCTGGTAGTCACGCCAGGTGTGCTCCGGCTCAAAGCCCAGCAGACGCCGCGCCTTATCGATTGACAGCATGGTCTCATGCTCGCCCAGCTCCTTTGTCACCCTGACGTCGGGGAAGACGGCAGCGGCCAGGCTGGCGCTGGAACGGGTCATGACGGTGTCCGCGTTGGCGATGATGAACACCTCGAAGCCGGGCTTGCCCTTGTCCAAAGCGCGTGCCACCGCCTGGGCGCCATCGCGGCCGTCGATGTACCCCCACAGGTTCCATTTCCGCAGCAGCGCATCGGAATCAAAGGACGGGAACCGTTCGTAATCCTCTGCATCCATCACATTGGAAAAGCGCAGGGCGGTGATACTCAATTCCGGGTCCCAGCGCGTGAGTTCAATGGCCATTTGCTCTTCCAGATGCTTCACCAGCGAATAGGTACTTTCCGGCCTGGCAGGGTATTCCTCGTCCACCGGGATGTAGGGAGGGTCGGCGTCGAACGGCAGGCCCAGCACCGTCTCACTGGAGGCATACACCACCTTTTTGATCCCGGCCCTGCGCGCGGCCTGGAAGACGTTATAGGTGGAAAGCATGTTGTTCTCGAAGGTAGCGGCGTCCGGAACGATGCCAGGGGCAGGGACCGCTCCCAGGTGGACGACGGCGTCGAAGCCCTGATGCCGGTCTTCCAGCCCGAGGAGTACATCCAGGACCTGGCCATACTCACGGAGGTCCACTATTGCCACAGTGGAGCTTCTTTCCCCGGCCCGGTCCAGGTTTAGCACCTCGTGGCCGTCATTGTTCAGCCTGCGCACTACGTGGCGGCCAAGTTTTCCACTGCCACCGGTTACTGCAATTCTCATATTGATCCTTACCTCATTCCAAAGGCTACGCTGACAACTCCAGCTAAGGCTAAGGGCACCGGCGTGCGTCTGGTAAACCGAGGGACGACAACCCGACAAAGGACTGCACCGTTAGGTGCGGCCCCTTCCGTTTGTGCATGCTCCAGGTCGACCAACTCAATTGTCGGCGTTGACGTCCGTATCCGCTATCTGACCTGACGCGATGCTGGCGGCCACCTCATAAGGCAGCTTTGTGCATCAGCTGATGGACGGAGAATTGATCCGCCTTGGTCCTAATTTGCAGTACTGCAAAAATTTTTCACTCTGCGAGAGAGTGAGCGCCATCCTTACGGTATGACAAGCAAACAGGTATGGGACGTGATCGTTGTCGGTGGCGGATCGGCGGGATTGAGCGGGGCGCTGACTCTCGTGCGGGCTCGTCGCCAGGTACTTGTTCTTGATACAGGGCAACCACGGAACAGGTTCACGCATCACATGCACGCCGTTCTCGGTCGGGATGGTACTGCTCCTGCCGTCTTGATGTCCGACGGGCGCCGCGAGGTCGAGCAATACGGTGGTGTGATCCGTACCGGCGTGGTTCAAAGCATTAGGGGCACTGCCGGTGAATTCGAGGTCAGCACCGATAGCGGTGTGGAGACGGCTCGACGGGTACTCGTGGCCACGGGCGGACGAGATGAACTTCCTGCCGTGGAGGGCCTCGAGCGGTTTTGGGGTCGCGGCGTGGCGGTGTGCCCTTACTGCGATGCCTATGAAGTGCGTGATCAGGCGATCGGCATCCTCGCTACCGGGCCGGGGAGTGTCTTTCAAGCTCAGCTGCTCAGACAGTGGAGCGAGAAGATCGTCTACCTCACTGATCATGTAGAGGCGCCGATCGACGAGGACCGCAAGAACTTCGAGGCACGTGGCATCGAGGTCGTTGAAGGGGCCGTCGCGCAGGTGAGTGCCGGCAGTGATGGAACGCTATCCGGGGTGGACATGGCGGACGGTCGACACGTCAGTCTGGCGGCGATCTTCACCGCCCCCCGACTCGTTCCCGCCGATCACTTCCTGCAGGCACTTGAGCCGAAGAAGGTTCCCATGCCCGGCGGGGAGTTCCTGCAGCTCGACGGCACTGGGCAAACGAGCATCCCGGGGATCTGGGCGGCAGGCAACGTTGCCAACCCTTATGCGAATGTACCGATCTCGATCGGGGCTGCTGCCGCTGCAGCCGGGGCAATCAATCATAGTCTTGTCCTCGACGATGTCGCGGCCGCGCGGCAGTCCTGGGACGTTCGGGTATGAACACCACGGACGGGTCCGAGAGTGAACGCTTCTGGGAAACGCACTATGCCGGAAGTGCCCCACCTTCGGGGATTCCTGACCCCAACGACGCTTTCGTCACGATCGTCGGTGAGCTTGCGCCTCATCATGAGCAGTCCCACGCATTGGAGTTAGGGTCCGGACGCGGAGGCGATGCGCTGTGGCTCGCCCGCGGAGGGTGGTCCGTAACAGCGGCCGACGCGTCCGCCACCGCTGCCCGCCGACTCAATGATCTTGCCCGGCGGACGCTAACCGCCGGTCGCGTGAATGCGGTCCAGGCTGACCTGGCTTCGGTCATTCCAGACGGGGAGTTCGATCTTGTCTTTGGCTGCTATTTCCAATCACCGGTGAGCGTTGACCGCAGCGCGATTATCCATCGCGCAGCGCGGCAGATCCGCAGCGGCGGACTGCTCATCATCATCGACCACGCCTCAACGGCGCCCTGGTCATGGAATACGGACGCAACATACCCCACCGCAGAGCAGACTCGCGCTGGGATAGGCCTTGATCAAGGCTGGGAGGCCCTGACCGTCACTGCCCGGACCCGAACAGCACTGTCACCAGTTGATGGAGTGACCCTGGCAGTAGTCACGGATAACATCGTCGTTCTCCGCCGCGAACCCTGAGGCGCGGGCCTTGTCAGAAATGATAAAGCGGAATGTCAGAGCGGGCGCGTCGATGTGATGACCGACCAACGTCCATCCGGTTCTGCCGTTAGCCGCATGTATCACCGGCTTCAGGGTCACTTTGACGTGACGGCCAGATGGGTGCGTTCTCCCTGTGTACCCATGAGGGTGATAACTTCGGCCGGCTGCTCCGTCGCGCTACCGATCCAATGCGGGGTACGTGTATCGAACTGCGCCGCCTCGCCGGGCCCCAACAGGAACTCCTCGGCACCAAGAAACAATCTGACCTTCCCATTGAGGACATACAACCATTCGTACCCCTCGTGGGTCTGACGCTTCAGTGTCGATTCCTTGCCTAACGGCGGGTACACGATCTTGTATGCCTGAATTCCGCCGGGCCGGCGGGCCAGAGGAATGAAGGTTAGCCCGGAGTGCCGCATTGGACGCAGATGGATCCGCGGATCACCCGTCAGGGGAGCGGCGACAAGATCATCCAACGGCAGATTGAACACCCTCGCCAAAGGAAGTAACTGTTCCAACGTCGGCCGCAACTTCCCGTTCTCAAGCCGGGACAAAGTGCTCGTCGCAAGCCCTGACTCTGCCGCCAGCGCAACCAGAGTGAATCGTTGCGCCTTCCGCAACTCTCGCAGCCTCGGTCCGACTGCTGACAGTACGTCCATCTCCTCGATGCTCATCACACCATAATGCGGATCTGCAAATAAATTTGCAAGGACGCATACTTTCAGCCGACGCTGTGTCACGGAGGTAAACATGACCAAATCGGTTCCATCATCAGCGATCGCTTCCTACCGCACATGGAAGGTCCAGGCGTCGCTTGTTGCCCTTGCTCTCACAGCTGCAGGATGCTCAAGTACCGATACATCACCCGAATTCACCACTACATCCACATCCCAATCGACGAACTCAATCGAGTCTTCACCAGCAGGATCTGACTCTGCGGTGGATGACGATGAAGCGTTCAACCAGACCTTCCGTCACGGAACAGCTCAGGTTGACGACGTGAACATGCACTACGTGACCGGCGGTACTGGGGAACCGCTGGTTTTGTTACACGGGTGGCCGCAGTCCTGGTACGCGTGGTACACGATCATGCCGGCGCTGGCGGAGCATTACACCGTGTACGCCGTTGACCTACCAGGGCTCGGTGACAGCGAGGGATCACCACCGAGCTACGACAAGGCAACACTCGCGAAGTACGTTCACGGCCTCATCGCAGATGAGCTCGGCCTGGACAAGGTCAACTTGGCAGGCCACGACCTCGGCGCCGGCGTTGGATTCCAGTACGCCACCCAGTTCCCCGAAGACGTCATGCGATACGCACACCTGGACTACCCGCTACCCGGACCAGCCCTCAGCGCACAGGATTTCCTGTCCTTCAGCTGGCACTTGTCCTTCCACAATCAAAAAGAGATTCCGGAAGCTGTCGTCGGCAACGACGTGCGTGACTACATCGAACTCTTCACCGGATACGTGGCCTACGGCGGAGAGAGTTTCGGCGGCACGGGAGCACCGTCGCCCTTCACCGATCAGCAGCTGGACGAGTTCGCCCGGACCTACACCACGCCCGAAGCGCTCACCGGCGGCTTCGAGCTGTACAGGACCCTGGAACAGGACGAGCGCGACAACAGAGCCTCAGCACCAATTGCCATGCCCACGCTGCTCCTCACAGCTGAAGGGATCTTGCCCTCCACCCGCACGACCGTGGAGCCGCTCATGACACAGCTCGTCCGAGCCGTCGAAGTACCCGGATCCGGCCACTGGCTTCCCGATGAGAACCCGGACTTCGTCACAGAGGAACTACTGACCTTCTTCGGAGCATCAGGCACCCAGAACGACACCCAGCAGTAAGGGCGCCTGACAATAGAGGTTCTCGACGATCGCCGCGGTCTATAACGGCGCTCATGGACGCGAAGCCTTGGCTGGCGCGCCGCCACGAAACGCCGTACACATCGCTCCGTGGTCCAGGGACCAGGGCCACGGAGCGCCTTCCATACCAGCGGATTTCCCATCACGGGGCGGCCGCTCATCCGGAGCGGGCTTCCGCAATGACCCGCTGCTCTATCGCTGATCGCGACAATATCCACCAACCGGCGAGAACTGGCCAAAGCATTCGGCGTCTACGGAGCAGGGGTCTGCGTCAAAACATGGCCAATAAGAGCTGAGTCATACAAAATCGCTCTGTTATGAAATAACGAAAGAACCCCGCCGTTCCCAGGTAAACACTGGGGACAGCGGGGTTCCAGCTGCTTGCGTTGAGCTTGCCGAAATGTGGCTCCGACCGGCGTCGATCCGGTGACCTTTCGATTTTCAGTCGAACGCTCTACCAACTGAGCTACAGAGCCTAGGTGACATGTCACCATGAAGGCCGGAATCTCTTCCGGCAATCAAAGCGACCCTGACGGGACTTGAACCCGCGACCTCCGCCGTGACAGGGCGGCGCGCTAACCAACTGCGCTACAGGGCCTTGCATTTGCTGCATTTTTACTGCTCCGCGGCATCGCTACCGCTTTTTTTCAAGGGCTCCAGCCTACCAGACTTTTCCAGCCTGCCGGACCAGTTCCTTGCGTACCCCCAACGGGATTCGAACCCGTGCCGCCGCCGTGAAAGGGCGGTGTCCTAGGCCGCTAGACGATGGGGGCCTGAACTCAGTACGGAGGCAAAAATAAAAGGCTTCGAGCCGGGGCTCTCCGTCTTCATCCATGCAATTTCTCCGAACTGGACTCTAAAACTATAGGGCCTTCACCGGGATTATCCAAAATCCGCCCGGGCTCCCTTGTAAGCGGCCCCGGAAGTGGCTCTGGAAGCGGCCGTGGAGGCCGCTCTAAATGAACCGCCTCCACGGACCTGGGTAAGGGCCGGGCCTGCGCAGCTTCGGACGGGCTGCGCACGAAGGGTGCAAAATGGTCAGATGGATGCTGTCGCCGCACTCAACGAAATCGCCTTCTGGCTTGAACGGGGGCGCGCCGCTACGTTCAAGGTCCAGGCCTTCCGCAAGGCCGCCGCCGCCATCGCGACGCTGGACCAGGCAGAGCTTGAGGCCCGGGTCCGGAACGGCAGGCTGAAGTCCATGAAGGGGATTGGCGACCGGACGTACACCGTGATCCGCGAGGCCGTTGACGGCAAGGTTCCTGACTACCTTGCCGAGCTTCGCGAGAGGACCGCCCAGCCCCTGGCTACCGGCGGCGGCACAATCAGCGGGTCGCTTCGTGGCGACCTCCACAGCCACAGCGACTGGTCCGACGGCGGCTCACCCATCCCCCTGATGGTTGATGCCGCGCGGCTCCTGGGCCGCGAGTACCTCGCCCTGACGGACCATTCCCCCAACCTCACCATCGCGAACGGCCTCACCGCCGAGCGCCTGACCGCCCAACTCAAAGAGGTGAAGAGAATCAACGCGGCCATCACCAAGGAGGTTGAGAACGACGGCGGTGCCGACTTCCGCCTCCTCGCCGGCATCGAGGTGGACATCCTGGAGAACGGGGAACTGGACCAGTCTCCGGACATGCTGGAGCAGTTGGACGTAGTGGTGGCCAGTGTGCACTCCAAGCTCCGGGCAGATCGCGGCACCATGACCAGGCGCATGTTGGGTGGCATCACGCATCCGCGCACCAATGTGCTGGGCCATTGCACAGGCCGGCTTGTGGAGGGCTCGCGGGGCACAAGGCCGCAGTCTGAATTTGATGCCGCCAAGGTTTTTGCCGCCTGCGTGGACAACGATGTGGCGGTGGAAATCAACTCGCGCCCCGAACGCCAGGATCCTCCTGACAACCTCCTCCAGCAGGCAGTCGAGGCAGGCTGCCTGTTCAGCATCGACAGCGACGCGCATGCTCCCGGACAGCTCGACTTCCTGCAGTACGGGGCTGAACGCGCTGAACGCAACGGGGTTCCGGCGGAACGTATCGTGAACACGTGGCCTTTGGACCGCCTGCTTGAGTGGGCCGGGAAGGGTAAAGGGCAGGGCAACCGGTAGGGCACAAGCCGGGCCTTGGAGCGGGGACGCGGGGCAGTCTGCGGCATTGGCAGTAATTTGTGCTGACCTGTCCGATTTCCGCCGGATCAGTATGGCCGCCAGGAACTACATTGGATTCATGAGCAGCACCCCCGGGCGCAACATCAACGCCTCCCCCGCAAATCCGCCCACCGCCGAACCAGTGACTACGGCAACGGCCCCCGAAAATGTCCCGGCACCTGCCCTCACGCCTGAGAAGGTGCCGCCGCTGGCCATCGCGGCCATGATCACCACGGTTGTACTGTGGGCCTCAGCCTTCGTCGGCATCCGGGCGGTAGGACCAACCTTCTCACCGGGGTCCCTGACCTTGGGACGGCTGGCGGTCGCCGCCGTCGTGCTCGGCTTGGTGGTGCTGCCCACGCTGCGTACCCTGCCAAAGGGCCGTGAGTGGTGGCCCATCCTGGCGTACGGCGTGATGTGGTTCGGCGGCTACAACGTGGCGCTTAACGCCGCGGAACACATGCTCGACGCCGGCACCAGCGCATTGCTGATCAATGTCAGCCCGATCGTGGTGGCTATCCTCGCCGCGCTCTTCCTCAAGGAGGGCTTCCCGCGCTGGCTGTTGATCGGGAGCGTGGTGGCCTTCAGCGGCGTCGCCCTCATCGCGCTGGGTTCCGGACAACGTTCGACGGCGGACGTTACGGGTGTGTTGTTGTGCCTGCTCGCCGCCGTGCTCGCCTCTGTCAGCGTCATCGTCCAAAAGCCGGTACTGAAGAAGTTTCCCGCGGGCCAGGCGACGTGGTTCGGGATCATGGTGGGCACCATCTGCTGCCTGCCTTTCACGGGCCAGCTGATTGGCGAGCTCCAGCAGGCGGAACTGCCGGCCACGCTGGGCCTGCTCTACCTTGGAGTCTTCCCCACCGCCATAGCATTCACCACGTGGGCGTACACACTGTCCCTGATCGACGCCGGGAAACTGGCCGCCACCACCTACCTGGTTCCCGGCACCACCATCCTCATTTCCTGGCTGCTGCTGGGCGAAGTACCCACCATCTGGGGGCTGGCCGGTGGCGTTCTCTGCCTGATCGGGGTGGCACTGACCCGGCGGCGCTCCCGTACCCGCAGCTAGCATCGCGCGGCTAGAGTCATCAGTATGTCCAGCCACCTTCCGCCCGGCCTGCCCATCGATCCCGGCCCGGCGCAGCCTTTCGAGCTGAGCTCTGACGACTTTGAGGCTGCCGTCACCGAGGCCCTGGAAAGAATCCCGCCCGAAGTAGCCCAGGCCATGAATAACGTGGCCGTCTTTGTCGAGGACGACTACGAGCCCGGCCCCGACGAGGATCCGGACACCGTTTTGCTGGGGCTGTACGAAGGCACGCCGCTCACTGACAGGGACTCGTCCTGGGATACCGGCTCGCTGCCGGACCGCATCACCATTTTCCGCAAGCCCATCCTGGAAATCTGCAGTTCCCGCGAGCAGGTCATCGAGGAAGTGGGAGTCACCGTGGTCCACGAAGTCGCCCACCATTTTGGTATTGATGACGAGCGGCTGCACCAGTTGGGCTGGGGCTAAAGGACACACATTGCTGGGCTCCAGCGCCCTTCCGGCAGCGATAACCTAGGCACATGGGACATGATCACAGCCACACCCACGGACTGACCGGCACCGGAAGGCACCGGAAGCGCCTGGTCATCGTGCTGGCGATCACGCTGGCCGTGGTGTTGATCCAGATTATCGGCGCCGTTCTTTCGGGGTCGCTGGCCCTCCTCGCCGACGCCGGCCACATGCTCTCCGATGCCGCCGGCGTTTTCATCGCGCTGCTGGCTTCTTGGATCGCTACCCGGCCGGCCAGTGAACTGCGCACCTACGGTTACCAGCGCGCCGAGGTGCTGGCGGCCATGGCCAATGCGCTGATCCTGATCGTCATAGCCGTGGTGATCGTCATTGAGGCCATCCGTAGATTCGGGGAGGCTCCCGGGGTCCGGACGGACATCATGCTCGGGGCTGCGGTGCTCGGTGCCCTGGCCAACCTGGTGTCGCTGCTGATCCTCCGTGGCGGCCAGAAGGAGAGCCTGAACATCCGCGGTGCTTACCTGGAGGTGCTCGGGGACCTGCTGGGATCGGTGGCGGTCATCGTCGCCGCGATCGTCATTATGACCACCGGATTCCAGGCAGCGGACACCATCGCCTCACTGGTGATCGCAGTCATGATCCTTCCCCGGGCCTGGAGCCTGCTGCGGGATGTGGTGGATGTTCTGCTGGAGGCAACGCCCAAGGGTGTAGAAGTCCAGATGATCCGCGAGCACATTCTGACTGTTCCGGGCGTAGTGGACGTGCACGATATCCACATCTGGACCATCACCTCCGGTGTGCCGGTGTTCTCGGCCCACATCGTGGTGGAAGATGCCATGCTCAACGCGCACGGAACGGACCAGATACTGGACCATCTGGGCACTTGCCTGGGCTCGCACTTTGATACGGAGCACTGCACCTTCCAACTGGAACCGGCCAGCCATTCAGAACACGAGTCGCACCAGCACGCCTAGCCGGACACGCCGGGCGCAAAATCCCGCGGAATGACACCGGTGTTGTTTATGTTATTGATGTGACCAATGTTGCCAAAGTGGCTTTTGGGCACGTAGCCTCTTGTGAGCCGGGATGATCCGCCGAGGGGCAATGCCAATGTGCCAACCCAACCTCGCTGTTCCCGGCCCGATCCAGCGAGGTTCAGCGTATGGTTTTGGCCAAAGGTGCCGGCACGGCCAAATTCGGCAGTGCAGTAGTGAGGACGGCAGCGGTCAGCTCGGCAAAGAAGGCAGCCGTGCTCTGCACCGTCATCGCCCTCCTCGGCGCGTTCGGCCTTCCTGCACAGGCGGCACCCGCTTCCCCGGTAGCTCAACAGCCGATCCTGGTACCTGCCGCCCCGGATGTCCCCTCCGCTGAAGAGATTGCCGCCGCCAAGTCCGATGAGGACGCCAGCGCCCGGCAGGTCAGCAAGATCGAGCAGATCCTGGAAGCCGCGGTCGCCTCCCAACAAGCTACTTTCACCCTCTCGCTGCAGGCAAACAATGCCTACAGCGAAGCCTTGGTTGAACTTCAGAACCGCCGGGCTGCCGCTGATCTTGCCGCCACCAAAGCCGAAGCAGCCCAATCCCGGCAGCAGCTCACCCGCAAAGAGGTGGGCCAGCTGGCCGGTGACCTGTACCGCAATGGCGGACTGAACCCATCCCTGGGGACTTTCATGTCAGGCAATGGTGATGCCCTGCAGCAGGCCGCCACCCTGGAAGCCATTTCCGCCAACCGCAGCCGTGCTTTCCAATCCGCGGAAACAGCCGCCTCTGCCGCTGAATCGCTCACCGCCACAGCAGCCGAAACCCGCAGGGCAGCGGATGAGGCAGCCACCACGGCCGAGATCCGCAAGACCCAGGCTGAAGAGGCCAACGCAGCCCAGGCGAAGACCGTCGCCGACGCGCAGGCGCAACGCACCGTGCTGATCAGCCAACTGGCAACTCTGAGAAATACGACGGCGGAACTCGAGTCTGAGCGCATCGCCGGCCTGGAGCAACAACGGGCGGAGTTGCGGCTGGCAAAGCAGCATGCGGACGCGGAACGGGCCGCCGCCGAACAGGCAGGGCGGAGTGCAGATCGTAGCAACAGCATCGGCGGCAACAGCGGCAATACCAACAGCGGGAACAGGCCTGGCCCGGCGCTTCCTCCGGCACCGGCCCCACCAGCGCCCGCGCCGCCGGCGCCGGTTGCACCCGGGCCACCGCCGCCGGCCGCACCTGCGCCGCCGGCGCCGGTTGCACCTGCGCCTCCCGCAGCGCCCGTACCCCCTCATGTATCGGACCCAGCTCCTCCACCCGCTCCGGCACCTCCGCAGGCGCCCGCTCCCGGAGGTTCCAACCAGACGGCCGTCTCCGTTGCCCTGAGCAAAGTCGGCGCACCGCATTACTACCAGTGGGGCGGAACCGGGCCCTACGGCTTTGACTGCTCCGGGCTGGTCTACACCTCGTTCGCCGCAGCCGGCAAGTTGTTGCCCAGGACGGCAACACCCCAGTACACCCATGCCCCGGTGAAGGTGCCTATGTCGCAGGCCCAGCCGGGAGACCTGCTCTTTTGGGGCAGTGAAGGGAACTTCTACCACGTGGCCATCTACCTTGGCGGCGGGCGTGTGGTGCAGGCATTGAACCCGACTGAAGGCATCGACGTCACGGAACTGCGGTCGATGGAGCCTGCCTACGGCTACGCCGCCCGCTACTAAGCGACGCGACAGCTCTAAACAGCCGGGATGGGACCAAACTGTTCACGGTCCGCGAGGCGATGGTCCTCGCGGTCCGGCACCACCATCACCGGGCACTTGGCATGATGCAGCACGCCGTCCGAGGTTGAGCCGAGCAGCATGCCGGCGAAGCCACCACGGCCCCGGGTTCCGAGCACCACCAACTCAACGTGACGGCTCTGGTCCACCAGCACGTCCACCGGTGAGCCGTCCAGGAGCTCATACTCCATGGGCAGGTCCGGGTAGTGGGACTTCAACCAGCGGCCGCCGGCATCCAGCTGGGTCCTGATGTCCGCGAACAGTGCCGTGCGGTCCATGGGCGCAGGGACCCAGGCGAGCGAGCCGGTGTACTGCGGAACTGCACAGATGACCCGGAGCTTTGCTCCAAGCCGTTCGGCCTGGCTTGCGGCCTCGAGAACCGCCACCCGGGCCTGCTCGGAACCGTCCACACCCACCACTACAACGTTCTCAACGGGCCGTAACCCCTCCTTCGCGACGTCTGCCTTGGCACGTTTGTCCGTAACTTCCTCGCCCAGGCGTGGAGCACAACTGAGCGGGACCGTCACCGTGGGGCATTTCGCGTGGGCAGGCAGGGCGCTGCTCACGGAGCCCAGCAGCCTGCCCACAAAGCCGCCGCGTCCGCGGGTTCCCACCACCAGCAGTTCCGCCGATTCGGAAATATCCAGCAGTACCCCCGCCGCGTCGCCATTTTCAACGGTGGCATCGGCGTCGACGTTGTAGCCGGAAATCTTGTCCACTGCATGGCGCAGGACGGATTCAGCACCCTCCCGGATTACCGAATCATCGACGGTCGCGTAACCGCCGTCGAGCCCGGAAGCTGCGAAGATGGGCACGGAGTAGGCCGTAACGATGTGAAGGGGACGACGACGGCGTTCAGCCTCCCGCGCAGCCCAGATGAGGGCGCACTGGCCGTGCTCCGAGCCGTCAACACCCACGACGATGCCGGTAGGTCCCGCTGGATCCCGGTGGTCGTCCCTGGCCGGG
This sequence comes from Pseudarthrobacter sp. TRD_SC_9, assembly GCF_055361265.1. NCBI lineage: Bacteria > Bacillati > Actinomycetota > Actinomycetes > Micrococcales > Micrococcaceae > Pseudarthrobacter > Pseudarthrobacter sp. TRD_SC_9. The sequence goes on along the minus strand of NZ_CM143956.1, from coordinate 602,017 downwards.
TCCGGATGGATCTCCTGTGCTCCCATGGGGCCGCCTCCTTGCGATACTGCCTGATGTTGCCGCTATTCTGCCAGACGCCGGCTGATCCGTTGCCAACCGCCTCGCTTCTTCCTATTCTCCCACTTTCAAGCTCCTGCGAGGCGGCCAACCGAAGGATCTCCGGGGCGGTGCCCGCCGGTCCAGCACACGTTTTCCCAGTTGAAGAAGTGGGGCTACCCAGGCCCCGTTTTGTTCTGTATTGTTCGTTGCACTGTTGGTTCGGAACATCGCAAGATGTCCGGGCCAGGAACTGCAGCCGAACCTTGGGGGTATCCCGGCGCGTGCAGGGTAAAGATGCCTGTACTTCCGATTCTCTTGAGAGGAACTGTGTGGTGGCGAGCATGCCTGTAAGCGGAACCGAACGTACTACGACCGTGGTCATCGGCGCCGGGTTTTCCGGGCTGGCGGTGGCCTCGGAACTGTGCCGGCGTGGCGTGGAAGCGATCGTCGTGGACGGGCTGGATACCCCCGGAGCCCAACCGGGCCCCATTACAGCGTCATTGCCCCGCTGCGATTCATCAGCTTCGGCGACCCTTATTGAACGAAATGAGATTTTCCGGCACTTGCGCAAATATGCCGCCAGCCACCGGCTGGATATCCGCAGTGCCACCCGCGCCTCGCGCCTGTTCCTGGCCGACGTTGTCCCGGGCGCCACAACGCCGCCGCAATGGGAAGTCCACACCGCCACGGGCATCCTGCTGGCGGACAACATCGTGCTCACCCGCTGCGCGCAGAGCCAGCTCCGGCGCATGCTGGCGGAGCTGGGCATGGCAGTGGGCCAGAACGTGGCCGCGGCACTCCGCGCGATCGGCCTTTACCTGGTGGGCGTGGGCGAGCTGATCGTTCCATCCCCTAAAGAAGTGCTCCGCCAAGCCAAGACCGTCAGCAAGGCAATCTCTGCCACCGTGGCCTCCGATTCCGGCTACAGCCAAGGCGGGCTCGCTGCCCTGCCGGCACCGGCCTGACCGAGCCCCCCCGCTAAGCCTTACTCGGAATCCTCGTCGCCGGCCTGGAGCCGGCGGCGGGCCATGACGCCCAAAGCCACCAGCAGGCCTAGCGCCACGACGGCAAACCCCACAATGCTCCAGGGGAACGGCTCGGAAGAGGTGGCCACCGGTTCAGGGGTAGAAGTGGCTCCCGGCGGAGCGGTACCCAGGGTGGGAACCGTGCCTGCGGTGGGAACAGCGGACGACGCCGGACCGGTAGCCGAGGGCGCAGCCGTAACTGCCGCCGTCGTACTTCCCTCGCTGCTTGCGGCCGCGGTAAAGGCGAAAGTCCCCTCGATGGGGTGCGAATCCGAACTGACCACCCGCCAGCTCACGGTGTAGGCACCTGCGGGGGCGCCAGGCCGCAGCGGCTGCGAGGCCACATTGTCTGCGATCTGCACGCCGCCGTCCGCCCACTCGGTGCCGGAGGAATCCCTGACTGACATTGACGCGCCGAGCCCCAGCGGATTGTTGTTGAAGGTCACCGAGACCTTAGCCGGCACCGAGGCAACGACCTCACCGTTGGTGGGCGTTGATCCTTCGGCGGCATCGTGCGCAAATGCCGGCTCGGCAGTAAACAGTACGGCGCCGAACAATGCGCTGGTCAACAGTGCGCCGGCAAAGACCACGGCGGCAAGGACGACTGCCGGCAAGGCGGAAACTCCGGCTGACGGACGGCGGGTGGAAGGCATGAGGGTATAGCTCCCTTGTGTTGGCTTCCTTACAGACTAGGCGAATATGCCGGTTGCCCGGGCCCGGGAGCCATAGGATGCAGGTAATTCCAATCACTCTTCCGGAGGACTAATGCTCAAGCAGGGCTCTGCACTGGACCGGTATTTCATGATTTCCGAGAGGGGGTCCAACTTCTCCCGTGAGGTCCGCGGCGGCTTTGCCACCTTCTTTGCCATGAGCTACATCGTGGTCCTCAACCCATTGATCCTCTCCGGACCGGACTCCAGCGGCAATACCCTTGGCTTCACCGCCGTCGCTGCAGTGACCGCGTTCGTTGCCGGCATTCTGACCATCCTGATGGGCGCGTGGGCGAAGCACCCGTTCGCCCTCGCCACCGGCCTCGGGGTGAACGCCTTCGTCGCCGTCACCGTAGCCACCAACCCTGAGCTGACATGGCCGGACACCATGGGCCTGGTGGTCCTCGCCGGCGTGACCATGTTGATCCTGGTCCTCACCGGCTTCCGGACCGCAGTGTTCAAGGCCGTTCCTGACGGGCTGAAGAGGGCCATCGTGGTAGGCATCGGCCTCTTTATCGCACTGATCGGCTTGGTCAACGCGGGCTTTGTCCGCCGCCTCCCGGACGCGGCTGGCACCACGGTACCGGTGGGCCTGGGCTTTGACGGCAAGCTGCTGGGCTGGCCCACGGCGGTTTTCGTCTTCGGCCTGCTCCTGACCATCGTGCTGCTGGTCCGGAAGGTCAAAGGTGCGATCCTGATCGGGATCATCACCTCCACCATCATTTCCGTGATCCTCGAAGCAACGCTGCGCATCGGGCCCAGCGTTGGCGAAGGCACCTACAACCCCCAGGGCTGGTCCCTGGTGGCACCCACGTTCACCGGGTGGGCGGCTCCGGATCTCTCGCTGATCGGCAAGGCCAACCCGTTGGGCGCCTTTGAACACCTTGGCGTCGTAGCGGCCTCACTGCTGGCTTTCGTGATCCTCCTCAGTATCTTCTTCGACGCCATGGGCACCATGGTGGGCCTGGCACACGAGGCGGGCAGCGTAGACGAACATGGCAACATCCCCAATGTTGACCGCGTTCTTCAGGTTGATGCCCTGGGAGCGATTGTTGGCGGCGGTGCCTCCGTTTCCTCCAACCAGATCTACGTCGAAGCGGGCGCCGGCATTGGCGAAGGCGCCCGGACAGGCCTGGCCTCGATCGTCACAGGCCTATTGTTCCTGGTGGCCATGTTCTTCACCCCGCTGATCAATCTGGTGCCCTTCGAAGCCGTGGCCCCCGCCCTGGTGGTTGTGGGCTTCATGATGGTCCAGCAGGTGGGCAAGATCGACTGGCAGGACTGGGGCATCGCCATCCCGGCGTTCTTTACGTTCTCCCTGATGCCGTTCACGTACTCCATCGCCATTGGCCTGGGTGCAGGTTTCATCTCCTACGTGGTGATCCGCACGGCACAGGGCCGGACCCGCGACATCCACCCGCTCATGTGGGCCGTGGCTGCCGCATTTGTGCTCTTCTTCGCGATCGGCCCCATCGAGGCCGCGCTGGGCATGTAGTCCGCGCCTCTACAGGGGCGAACGGCCCCCAATGCTCCTGCTATACGGGCGTGTTGGGGGCCAGTCCTTCATCCCCGAATTCGGTCTTCGCTCTCCGGCTGCGGAGGTTGTCCAGGCGGTTCATCAGGGGCGATGCCGTGACGCCATGGATGACGATGGACAGCGCCACCACCAGCCCGATAAAAGACCACAGCCATTCGGCATGGTCCGCGAATTCTCCCTTCCCCAGCGCATAGGAGAGGTAATAGAGCGAGCCGATACCGCGGATGCCAAAGAAGGATAGGGCTATCCGCTCACGCGGGCCGGTTTTACCGCCCAGGAGCCCCAACCAGCCGGCCAGCGGCCTGATCAGCAGCAGGAAGACCAGGGCAACGGCAAGTTCCGTCCAGCCGACCTCCGCCAGCAGCCCACGTGCAATAGCGCCGCCCAGCAGCACCAGGATGACCACGGTCAGGAGCCGCTCCAGCTGTTCCACATAAGAATGCAGCACCTGGTGATACGCGTGGTGGCGTTCCGCGGAGCGAATGGTTACCGCGCAAACAAAAACAGCGATGAAACCGTACCCCTCAACCATTTCCGCGAGGCCATAAGCCAGAAAAGTAGCGGCCAGCGCCACAAAACCGTCTGCTGTATCCGACAAACGCAGACTTTCCCTACCCGTGGTGAAGAGCAGCCGTGACAGGGCCTTTCCGATGAGCCAGCCGAACAACAGACCGATGGACAACCGCCACAACACGTCAATGCCAAACCATTCAGGAAACCAGTTCGATGGCGACGAGCCCACAATGCTGATGGCGATGGCAAGATACACGAAAGGGAAGGCAAGCCCATCGTTAAGCCCGGCCTCCGAAGTCAGGCCGAACCGCACCTCGTCCTCGCGCTCAGGACTTTCGGTCTCATCCGCAGGCTCACCCACCTGCACCTCACTGGCGAGCACCGGGTCTGTTGGCGCCAGCGCCGCAGCCGCCAACAACGCCACACCCAGCCCAACACCCAGCAGCCACATCCCCAGCAGGGTCAAAGCGATGATGCATGCTGGCATGGCGATCCCCAGGAGCCGCCAGGTTGTTGCCCAACTTTTCCGGCCCACAGGCCGGTCCAGCGCAAGACCGGCGCCCATCAGTGAAATGATCACGCAGACCTCAGCGAGGTGTGTGGTGAGGTCCGGGTATTGGAGGGGATCCGGGTCCGGGAGCGTAGGAATGAGTGAGAAGGCGGCCAGCCCGCCGCCAAGAAAGACCATGGGCACGGATAGGGGCGCATCGCGCAGGAGCCTTGGCATAATGCTGGCCACGAGTACCGCGACCCCGGCTGCTGCGAACACAAGGCTGGGGACTTCGAGCATGGTGCGGCACTCCGATCGGTAGGGACCGCCTTCAAGCAGTTCATTTACGATATCCCCCACCGGTGTGCTGAAGCATCCGGGGATCCCCTTGTTACGCCTTTAGCCCGCATCGAATCCGGGATTCCGGACAGATCTGCGGCGATGCCGCTCGCTTCTGTTCGACGGTTTTGATCAGCTGGGACTATGCCTGCCGTGACTCCCGAACCTTCCGCCCGCCCCGTCGAATCCACCGAAGCTGTTGAATCCATGGAGTCCCATCAATCCAGCGCGCCGGACCCGCTGCCTGCCGTTGATGAAGCCCCGCAGCCCTGGACCGGGCGCTTCGACGGCGACGGCGACGAACACCGCCGGTGGTGGCAGGCCATCCGGCCGGTTGAACCTGGATCACTCACCGACGCCAGAAGCCCCGCCGTCCTGCTCGGTTTTGCCAGCGACGAGGGTGTCCGCCGGAACCAGGGCCGCCTGGGTGCGGCCAAGGCACCTGCCGCGCTCCGGAAGGCACTCTCTCCCCTGGCCTTCCACCTGGACAGGGACGTATTCGACGCCGGCGACGTCACCGTAGAGGACGGAAACCTCGAGGACGGCCAGCTCCGCGCAGGCAACGCCATCACAGCCCTGATCGACGCCGGAAAGCTTCCCGTGGTCCTGGGTGGCGGCCACGAAACGGCCTTTGCCAGCTATCTTGGCGTGGCTGGCTCGGCCGTTGTGGGCAATGGAAAGCGGCTCGGCGTCCTCAACCTCGACGCGCACTTCGATCTTCGCGACGAACCAGTAGCAACTTCCGGCACCCCGTTCCTCCAGATGGCCCGCGCGGAAGCTGCCGCCGGGCGCGAACTCCGGTACGCCGTCGTCGGCATTTCCGAACCAAGCAACACCGCAGCGCTGTTTACGACGGCGGAGCGGTTGGGGGTGCGGTTCCTCACGGATGAGGATTGCTCGCCGGAGCGGGTCCGGGACTTTGTGGGCGGCTTCCTGGTCGGCGTCGACGTGCTCTATTTGACCATCGACCTGGACGTGCTGTCCGCGGCCGTGGCACCAGGGGTGAGCGCACCGGCGTCGTACGGGGTTCCACTGCCGGTGATCGTGGAAGTCTGCAGGCAGGTGGCAGCCAGCGGCAAGCTGCTCCACCTGGACATCGCGGAACTCAACCCGGAATTCGATATCGACTCCCGGACCGCCAGGGTGGCTGCCCGGCTGATTAACACACTGCTGCGCTAGGCGAAACCGGTTCCCGGCCAGCTGGCCGGCCTCCTCAACCGCCCTTAAGGACGTAGCGCCGCTCCGGCCTGCCCACGCCGTATTTGAGGCGCACTTCCAGCAGGCCTTCGTCGTTAAGGTACTCCAGATACCGCCTCGCGCTGACCCGGGAGGTGCCCAGCTGGACGGCCAGCTCGGCGGCGGAGAGGTCGCCGTCGGCCGTTTGCAGCGCCGCTTCCACCATCTTCAGTGTTTCGATGCTGCAGCCCTTGGGCAGCGGCCTGTCTGTACGGTCCAGGCCGAACACCCGGTTGACGTCCGACTGCTCCGCCACATCCTTTGACGAGGCCAGGCTCTGGTAGGCGCTGCGGTAATGCTCCAGCCGCTCCTGCAGGTCCGTCTGCGAGAAGGGTTTGATGAGGTAGTGCACGATCCCGCCGCGCAGCGCTTTCCGGACTGTCTCCACCTCGCGGGCCGCGCTGATCACCAGCACATCCAGCTCAGGTGCCACTTTGCGCAGGCCCTGCATCAGGTCCAGGCCATTAACGTCCGGCAGGTGAATATCCAGCAGGACCAGGTCCGGCTGGAGCCTGGCAGTTTCCGCAAGCGCCTGGGCGCCGGAATGGGCAACACCGACGACGGCAAACCCCGGGGTGCGCTGGATGAAGCCCGCATGGACTTTGGCCACCATAAAGTCATCATCAATAATCAGGACCTTGATCATGGCGCCCCTTCACTCTCCACATCCTGGACCTCGTGCCTCTTCAACCGTGCAGTAAAGACCGCGCCGTGATCATTCGCCACCCCCAGGTCCCCGCCGCTCCTGCGGCACACCACCCGTGAAAGTGCCAGGCCGAAACCCCTGCTGCCCTGGGGACCGGGCTGTTTGGTGGTGAAACCCTGCCGGAAGATCTCCTCCGGATCGCTGACGCCGATGCCGGGTCCGTTATCCCTGACCGTGACCGTGACGGCGTCCTCCTCCTCTTCCACGAGGACCCGGACGGCCGCCCCGGGAAGCCCGGTCACGGCGTCGAACGCGTTATCCACCAGGTTTCCGACGACAGTGGTGAGGTCGCGGGACAGGTCCTCGTCCACGCGGTCCAACGCCGAATCCGGTTCCAGCTGCAGGGCGACGCCGCGCTCGGCAGCCAGGCTGGATTTGGCAATCAGGAGGGCAGCGAGCGCCGGATCGTGGATGCGGCCGGTGACCTCATCGTTGAGCCGGGTGCGGTCCATCGTGGCACCGTTGACAAACTGCACTACGGAATCGTATTCACCGATCTGGATCAGCCCGGAGATCACGTGGAGCTGATTGGCAAACTCATGGGCCTGGGCACGGAGCGTGTCAGTTGCCGTGCGGGTGGCTCCCAGTTCGCGCTCCAATGAGGACAGCTCGGTCCGGTCACGCAGCGTGGTGACGGAACCGATTTCCCGGCCGCGCGAGCGGATTGGGACCCGGTTCAGCACCACCAGACGCTCGTCCACCAAGACCAGTTGGTCCGCGGCCGGCTGGTCCCGGGTGAGCACGTCTTTGAGCGCCGGTTCAACCGGCAGGCTTGCCAACTGCTTCCCCACACAGTCCTCGGGCAGCCTCAACAACTCGCGGGCGCTGCCGTTGGCCACGGTAATCCGGCCGTGCGGGTCCAGCGCCACGACGCCTTCCTTCAACCCCTGCAGCATTGCTTCACGGTTCTCCACCAGGCCCGTGATCTCGCTCGGCTCCATGCCCAGAGTCTGCCGCTTCACCCTGCGCGACAGAAGGAATGATCCCGCCACCCCCAGCACGCTGGCAACGCCCAGATAGGTAAGGAGGTTGGGCACGGCGTCGCCGAGCCGTTCCAGGGTAGAGGGGTAGTTCCGGCTGATGGAAGCGATGCCGATCATGGTGCCGGAGTCATCCAGCACGGGAACGTGGGCCGACAGCAGTTCGGCTCCGGAACCGGCGACAGTACCGGTCCAGGCCCGGCCTTCCAGCACCCGGCTCTCGCCAAGTTCCAACGTCCTGCCCAGCATGCCGGGATCGCTGGAGGCGACGACGGTCCGATCCATTTTGGCCAGGGCCACCCGTTCCGAACCGGACACCAGGCGGATGGACTCGGCCACTGCCGGAAGGGCAGCGCCGATCCGGGGCTGGGCGTCGGGGAGAAGTTCACGCACGGTCGGGTTGCTGCCCAGCGCCTCCGCGGCCGACAAGGCCCTGCGGCCTTCGGTCCGTTCAAAAGCCGCTGCCGATTGCGCCAGTGAGATGGCCACCACCGCCACCAGGACTGCCAGGACGATCAGCAGCTGAAGCACCAGGTACTGCCCCGCAAGGGACATTCCTCTTCGTCGAGTCACTGGCGCTGTTTCCTCTGGTGGTTCTGCGGGAGCGGTGCACTGCCGGCGCACCCCCCACGCACGGTACCGGAACTATACCCCAACACCATCGCACCGCGCCTAGCCTCGACCCCTCCGGCACAGACAGTCGAATCAGGGGCAACCAGGGATACGCGCCCTTTTACCGCACCTTCTGCGCAGAGGGGGACGGCGTGTCACTTCGCCTCCTCCTGGTGTACGAAGTCAGATTCCCAGTTGTCCTTGACTGACTGATCCTCGGCGACGGCCGTGTTGCCCGGCAGCGCCCGGTTAAGGTGCAGGAATTCGAGGTGGGTTTCGTAATGGTCCAGGACATCGGTGATGACCTGCTCCTTGCTGTAACCGGCGAGGTCGTAGCTGTGGCTTCCCTCGAGGGAAAAGACCTCCATCCGGTAGTAGGTCCGCTCCATCGCAGCATCTCCGGGCGCGTAGGACGGGGTGTCGTACTGCACGGGGTAGATCTGGTACTTGAACGGGCGCTCGTCGCAGAGCCTCACCAGCAGGTCCACGTGACGTATGCCGCAGTTCTCAACGATCCCCGTCGCCAGGCTCACGTCGGCGCCCCGCGCCTTCAGCTCGTCGTGCACCTCCTGCAGCGCGGGCAGCGCCACGCTGTCCACGAAACGGTTCGACTGCTTCGGCCCCGGGTAGGTCATGGCGCGGTTGAGGCGCTGGCGCCAGGTGCGCGACGAAGATCCGTCCCCGCTGTGGCCGGAGATGATCCCCGGCAGGCTCGCACGATAGCTGTCGGCCAGTGAGTTCTCCACGCGAAGGGCCTTGTAAAGGCCCAACATGATGAACAGCAGCAGGATCGAGAGCGGTAGGCCCATAATGATCGTGGCGTTCTGCAGCGTCGCCACACCGCCGACGGTCAGCATGGCGAGCGTCAGGAGTCCGGTCACCAGGGCCCAAAAGACACGCAGCCACTTGGGTCCGTCGGCGTTGGCGTCCTTCAGGTGGCTCGTGAAGTTTGCCATGACCAGGGCGCCTGAATCGGCAGACGTAACGTAGAAGAGCAGTCCGGTGAAGGTGGCCACGCCAATGACCAGCGGCGCTGCGGGGTACTGCTCGAGGAGGCCGTAGAAAGCCCTCTCCGGCTGGGCCATTGCCGTCTCCCCGAAGGCCGCATTGCCGTTCATGACGATGTCGAGGGCGCTGTTCCCGAAGATCGAGATGAACAGCAGGATGAACGCGAAGGGGACCAAGAGGGTGCCCAGCACGAATTGTCGGATGGTGCGGCCGCGGGAGATACGGGCGAGGAAGAGCCCGACGAACGGTGCCCAGGCAATCCACCATGCCCAGAAGAAGAGCGTCCAGCCCTGCATCCAGTCCCCGGGCCGGTCATAGGCGAAGGTGTCCAGCGACATGGCCGGGAACCGGCTGAGCACGTCGCCGGTGTTCTGCATAAGCCCGTCCAGCAGGAAGCTGGTCTTGCCGGACAGGAGGATAAACACCATGAGTCCGAGGGCGAGGACTACATTCAGTTCGGCGAGCCGACGGATTCCCTTCTCGACGCCGGAGAGCACGGAAGCGGTGGCCATGACGACGGCTACGACGATCAGTCCGATCTGCACGGCGATGTTCTCGGGGAGGCCGAACATTAGGCTGAGTCCGTAATTAAGCTGCACGACACCGATGCCGAGCGAGGTGGCGATGCCAAAGATGGTACCGAGGAGGGCCGCGATGTCCACACCGTGGCCGAGCGGACCGTCGATTTTCTTGCCGAAGATGGGGTACAGCGCGCTGCGGATGCTCAGGGGCAGATTGTGCCGGTAGGCGAAGTAGCCGAGGGCCAGTCCCATGAGCGCGTACAGGGCCCAACCGGTGATGCCGTAGTGGAACAAGGTAAGGACCATGGCATGCCGCGCGGCCTCGACGGTGCTGCCATCACCCTGTGGGGGAGCCAGGTATTGGGTCACGGGCTCGGACACTGAAAAGAACATCAGGTCGATGCCGATGCCCGCGGCAAAGAGCATCGACGCCCAGGTGAACATGCTGAACTGCGGCTTCGAATGGTCCGGGCCGAGCTTCGTCTTGCCCACCCGCGTCAGGGCAAGAACCAGGACGAACACCACCACGAGGGTGACGATCAGGAAGTAATACCACCCCATGTTCGTAGAGACCCATGCGACCATGGAGCCGATTAGGGCCTCGGCGCCTGCGGCGTCGCTTATGGCCCAGATAGCGATCGCGAGAATCCCGGTGGCAGATCCGATGAAGACAGTCCAGTTGACGCGGGTTCGAGCACCGGGAATCCTGTTCCCGCCTTCGGCAGCCACTCCAGGCGGAGCGTCGATTGTTTGACTCATGTGGTCCCTCTCATTGGGCTCCGCACATCACGGCGGCGTGATGTGCGGGCGGAAAGTCGTGGGGCAGGCCCCGGTCCGGGCCGCCAGATATGATGTGTGTCACATGGGGAGCGTAGTTCACATTGAACATGTGTTCAAGACCTGAAGTGAACAAATGTTCAAAAATGCTTTTCCTCGCCCGATCAAAGCTTGGGCTGACACGGAAAAACCCGGCAGAGAGGGCATGGGGCACTCCTTCCACCGGGTTCGTCCACCCAGCTTCCGAGCCCGCCGCGGGCACGGAGACGGTCAGGCCACGGCCGCGCTGAGTTCCGCCTCCACCGCCGTTGCTTCGCCGGTTCGGCTGCCGCGGATGAGGTCGGCGCACCGCTCCCCGATCATCATGACGGTGATGTTGGGGTTCACGGTGACATGTTCAGGCATGACAGAGGCGTCGGCGACGCGCAGGCCGGTGACACCCTTGACCTTCAACTCGGGATCGAGCGGCGACATCCCGTCGTCGGCCGGCCCCATACGGACGGTCCCGACCGGGTGGTAGACGGTGTTGTGCGTCTTCCGGATGTAGTCCTGCAGTTCCTCGTCGGTCTGCGCTTCGATGCCCGGTGAGAGCTCCCGGCCGGTCCATTCGGCCATGGCAGGCTGGGCGGCAATTTCACGGGCCTTGCGGATACCTGCGACCATAACGCGCATGTCGTGGCCCTCGGGATCAGTGAAGTACCGCGGATCCACCATCGGCTTGTCGCGGAAGTCCCTGCTGCGCAGCCGGACGGTTCCGCGGGAGCGGGCGTGCGTAACGTTCGGGGTCAGGCTGAAGCCGTTCTCCGTGGTCGGGTAGCCGTACCGCAGGGTGTTCATGTCAAAGGGGACGGAGCCGTAGTGCATCATCAGGTCCGGGCGGTCCAGGCCCTCCTCGGTGGGCGTGAAGATGCCAATCTCCCACCACTGCGTCGACGTTTGCACCATGGGCTGCCTCGCCTCGAACTGCACGACGCCTTCAGGGTGGTCCTGCAGGTGCTCGCCCACGCCCGGCGAGTCAACCAGGACCTCGATGCCGTGGGCGGAGAGGTGCGCGGCGGGGCCGATGCCGGAGAGCATCAGCAGCTTGGGCGAGTCGATGGCACCGGCGGAGAGGACGATTTCGCAGCGCGCCGAGAGCCGATGCGTCCGGCCGAATGCCGAATCCACGACGTCGACGCCGGTGCACCGCTTGTCCGTGTCGAACACCAGTTGGCGGGCGCGCAGGCCAGTCAGCAGTGTGAAGTTCCCGCGCTCGATGATCGGGTGAATATAGGAGACCGAACTGGAGGAGCGGGTGCCGTCTGCGCGGCGGTTGATCTGGAAGAAGTTCGCACCATTGATCACCGTGGTGCCGGAATTGAACTTCGCAGGGGGAATTCCGGCCTGCTCGCAGGCGTTCAGGAGCGCGACGCCGGCGGGGTCCGCCGGGGGCACGTTCATCAGGTGCACGGGTCCTGAGTCTCCGTGGTGCGGCGCGTCGGGGCCGGCGTCGGCGTTGGTCTCCAGCCGCTGGTACAGCGGCCAGGCTGCCTCGGCATTCCAGCCGGTGGCGCCGTACTTGGACTCCCACTCGTCCAGGTCCTCGCGCGGTGCCCAGAAGGCGATGCAGGAGTTGTGGCTGGAGCAGCCACCCATGACCTTGGCACGGGAGTGGCGCATGAAGGAGTTGCCATTCTCCTGCGGTTCTATCGGGTAGTCCCAGTCATAGCCGGATTCGAGCAGCTCCATCCAGCGGTCAAGCTGCAATACCTCGGGCACGCCGCGGTCGTCCGGGCCTGCCTCCACCAGCGCCACGGACACGGTAGGGTCCTCACTCAGGCGGGCGGCTACTGCGGCTCCGGCGGATCCACCGCCGATGACGATGTAGTCGAACCCGCGGTCGTTGAGGTCCTCCACGTTGTCGATGTGCATCTAGTTCTCCTTGCCGTGGTCAGCGAACCAGCCCGTTACCTGCGGGTTGGTGTTCTGGTAGATGTGCTTGGACTCCTGGTATTCAGCCAGGCCGGTGGGCCCGAGCTCGCGGCCGACGCCGGACTGGCCGAAGCCGCCCCACTCGGCCTGCGGAAGGTAGGGATGGTAGTCGTTGATCCAGATGGTGCCGTGCCGCAACCGGCCCGCCACGCGCTGGGCCTTGCCGGCATCCTGGGTCCAGACCGCGCCGGCCAGCCCATAGATGGTGTCGTTGGCGGTCGCGACCGCTTCATCCTCGGTGCGGAAGGTCTCGACGGTCACTACCGGGCCGAAGGCTTCATCCACGACGACGGACATCCCCTTCTGCACGCGGTCCAGGACGGTTGGCCGGTAGTAGAAACCGGCGTCGTACTGTTCTCCCTCAGGCACCGCGCCACCGCACCGCAGCCGCGCGCCCTCCGCCATCCCGCGCTGGACATAGTTGTGTACCTTTTCCCGGTGGGCCGCCGAAATCAGCGGTCCGGTCTCGGCAGCTCCATCGAACGGGCCGCCAATGCGGATGTCCTGGGCACGGCGGACCAGCTCATCGACGAAGCGCTCGGCGATCGATTCCTCGACCACCAGCCGCGCCCCGGCGGAGCAGACCTGTCCGGAGTGCACGAACGCCCCGTTCAGCGCATTGTCCACGGCGGCGTCGAAGTCCGCGTCGGCGAATATCACGTTGGGGTTCTTGCCGCCGAGCTCCAGCGCCACCTTCTTCACGGTGCCGGCAGCAGCCGCGGCAATACGCTTGCCGGTCTCCAGCCCGCCGGTGAAGGACACAAGGTCGACGTCGGGGTGGTCCGAGAGCGGTGCGCCCGCCTCCGCCCCTGCGCCGGTCACCAGATTCGCGACGCCGTCCGGCAGGCCCAGGTCCTGCAGCAGCTGCATGGCCAGGATCGCGGTGGACGGGGTCAGCTCGGAGGGCTTGAGGACGAAGGTACAACCGGCGGCCAACGCAGGCGCGATCTTCCACGCGGCTTGCAGCAGGGGGTAGTTCCAGGGCGTGATCAGGCCGCAGACGCCTACCGGCTCGTAGACGATTTTGCTGACGACGCCAGGGTCGCCGGGGTCTACCACGCGGCCCGGCTGTTGGCCCGCCAGCCTTCCGAAATATTCGAAGCAGGCAGCAATGTCGTCGATGTCGATCCGGCTTTCGATGATCCTTTTCCCGGTGTCCAGCGATTCGGCGCGGGCGAACTTCTCGCGGCGGTCACGCAGTTCCGCGGCGACCTTAAGCAAAAACACGCCGCGCTCAGGGGCCGGGACGGAGGACCAGACGCCGGAGTCGAAGGCTGCACGGGCCGCAGCGATGGCGCGCTCAGCATCTTCCCGCCCGGCCTCGGACACCGTGGCGACCAATTGGCCGTCGGCCGGGTTGCGAATTTCACGCACCGCGCTGGACGCAGCCGGCTCCCACGAGCCGTTGATGAACAGAGTTGATGCGGTATCCGTGGATTGTATAGCGTAGCTCATATACGCAGGTTAGTGCATCCTGAACAAACGTTCAAGAAAAATCTGAACGCTTGTTCAATGAGCTCCGTAAAGCTGCTTCCGCTGAATGAGTTGGGCTTAGGAATCCTTGGAGTCGCCGGACTCGCGCTCGTTTTTTCGCGAAGGGGCGAAGGCTATGTGCTCCGTGTGGGCGATGTTCCGCTGAATTGATGCCTTGTCGACGCCCAGGAGTGCAGTTAGCCACATGCCATTCTGTACGACGACGATATCCGCTGCCCGCTCCCTGCACTCATCATGGGAAAGCTCGGGCCTGGCATTCCCTATCAGCGTGGCGAGCCCGTCGAGATACCGCTCGAATGCCTCTGCATTGATCTGTGCAAAATCTTCACTGGCCTGCGCCAAAGCCCAAAGGTGGAGACGCAAAGACAAATATCGTGTGGTCAGGAGTTCCGCGCCCGCAACGCGCCGCAGAGCTTTGCGAAGCTGATCCTCCGGAAGCGAATCAGGGTCGGGCTTGACCAGCATGAGGTCGTGTTCGTCGATTCGATGCAACGCGGCACGGATCAGGCAGGATTTGTCTTCGAAGTAGTAGTTGACGAGCCCCAGTGCTACGCCGGCTTCGCGGGCCACAGCGCGCATGTTCACACCTGAAATGCCGTGACGCGACAGCAGATCCATCGCCGCCTCGAGAATGCGCGACTGCCTATCCATCTGTTCGCCGGATCTAACGGTGCTTGTACTCACTTGGCCAGACTATGGTGAAATGCCGATGAGTGCATCTCGCCAGCCGAGCAGAGAAGGGTTACGGTCCGGCAAGACTGCCTCCGGGTCCTGGCTCTTCCCCGGGGACAGAGCAATGGAGCGTCCTGTTACAGCTACGGACAGTGTCCCGGCCGACGTCAACTTCCAGCCGCACCTGGCGAAGGTCCCCCTGCCGGCCGCGCTATTTGTCGAGCCGACGGATGGTTGGAGGATTCCCGGGGAAATCAGCGACGAAGAAGCGCCGGTAGGCAAGCTGCACGTTCCTCGGTGCGGCTCCGGAAACGTGAACGCAATGAACTTAACTTTCTCTGCGTACACAAGAGTGATGCCGGTCACTTCCACCCCTAGCATCGAATCACCAGTCAGTTTTGTACAGGTTTTAGTGAGAAGAGGAACACCATGCGCCAGATCCGCGCATTGCGCATTGCCGCCGTCGCCGCCGGCATCGCCCTGATGGCCACCGGTTGCGGTGCCACCGGAAGCAACTCCCCCCAGACCTCCGGCGCCGGCGCTGCTGCCGGACCACTAACCGGGCTCCAGATCATGGTCCCCAACACTCCCGGCGGCGGATACGACACCACTGCACGTGCGGCCGCCAAGGTCCTGGACGACGAAAAGATCAGCACCAACACCGAGGTCTTCAACCTCGCTGGTGCCGGCGGCACCGTGGGCCTGGCCCGCGTCGTCAACGAAAAGGGCAATGGCGACCTGGCCATGCTGATGGGCCTTGGCGTGGTCGGCGCAAGCTACACCAACAAATCCGAGGCCAAGCTGACGGATACCACACCACTGGCCCGCCTCATCGAAGAGCCCGGTGCCATCATGGTCAGCAAGGATTCTCCTTACAAGACCATCGATGACCTTGTTGCAGCCTGGAAGGCCGATCCCGGTTCCATCGCCGTTGGCGGCGGCTCCTCCCCCGGCGGTCCCGACCACCTGCTGCCCATGCAGCTTGCTGGAGCCGTCGGCATCGACGCCACCAAAGTGAACTTCGTTTCCTACGACGGCGGCGGAGACCTGCTGCCGGCGATCCTTGGCAACAAGCTGGGTTTCGCGGCCTCCGGTGCGGGCGAATTCCTCCAGCAAATCGAGTCCGGGGACGTCCGCGTCCTCGCAACCAGTGGCGAAGAGCGCCTCGAAGGCGTTGACGCTCCCACGTTGAAGGAATCCGGCATCGACCTGGTCTTCACCAACTGGCGCGGCATTGTGGCTCCTCCCGGCATCAGTGACGAGGACAAAGCCAAGCTGATTGGTGCACTCGAGGAGATGCACGCCAGCGACGCCTGGAAGGAAACCCTCAAGAAGAACAGCTGGACCGATGCGTTCATCACCGGTGACGAGTACTCCTCCTTCCTCTCCGAGCAGGACAAGCGGGTGGCGGACGTCCTGACCAAGCTTGGGTTGGCGTGAAAACCCTTGCCTCAGGCTTGAAAGGCCGCGCCGAGCTGGGGGTAGCCCTCCTGCTCGGCGCGGTCGGCGTCATCGTCTTTGTGGACGCCAGCCGCCTGAACATCACGTACTCCCAGACTGACCCGGTAGGGCCCAAGACGCTGCCGTACATCGTTGCCGGCCTGCTGATTGTCTGCGCAGTATTCCTCGCTATCGACGTGCTGCGTGGCGGCAGGGGTGAGGCGGAGGGCGGCGAAGACGTGGATCTGGCCCACCCGGCAGACTGGAAGACCGTGCTGCCGTTGGTGGGTGCCTTCGTGGCCAACATCCTGCTGATCGATTGGGCAGGCTGGGTCATCTCCGGAACCATCCTGTTCTGGGGCAGCGCCTGGGCCCTGGGCAGCCGGCACTATGTCCGCGACGCCCTCATCGCCATAGCTATCTCCGTTGCCTCCTTTTACGGCTTCTACCTGGGCCTGGGCATTCCGCTGCCTGCCGGTCTCCTGGAAGGGATTCTCTGATGGATGTCTTTTCCTCCCTGATGGACGGCTTCGCCACCGCCCTGACCCCCATGAATCTCCTCTACGCGGTGATTGGTGTCCTCCTGGGCTCCGCCGTCGGCGTCCTGCCGGGCCTTGGCCCAGCCATGACCATTGCCCTGCTGCTTCCGGTCACCTACGCCTTGGAACCCACCAGTGCGTTCATTATGTTTGCCGGCATCTATTACGGCGGCATGTACGGCGGATCCACCACCTCGATCCTGCTCAACACTCCCGGGGAATCGTCGTCCGTCATCACGGCCATTGAGGGCAACAAGATGGCCAAAGCCGGCAGGGCCGCCCAAGCCCTGGCCACGGCCGCCATCGGTTCCTTCGTCGCCGGCACCATAGGCACAGCGCTGCTGGCAGTTTTCGCCCCGATCGTGGTGCAGTTCGCGGTCAGCCTGGGTTCGCCCAGCTACTTCGCGATCATGGTGCTGGCACTTGTGGCGGTTACCGCCGTCCTCGGATCGTCCCGACTCCGTGGCTTCGCCGCCCTTGGCCTCGGCCTGGCCATTGGCCTGGTCGGTATGGGCTCGGGGCAAGCGCGCCTTACCTTCGGCCAGCCTCTGCTCGCTGACGGCCTGGATATTGTGGTGGTGGCAGTGGCCATCTTTGCTATGGGTGAGGCATTGTGGGTGGCCGCGCACATGCGGCGCACCCCCTTGCATGTCATACCGGTAGGCCGGCCCTGGATGGGCAAATCGGATTGGAAGAGGTCCTGGAAGCCGTGGCTGCGCGGTACGGCGTTCGGGTTCCCGTTCGGGGCTCTCCCCGCGGGCGGTGCCGAGATCCCGACGTTCCTCTCCTATGTCACAGAGAAACGCCTCAGTAAACATCCAGAGGAATTCGGTAAAGGCGCCATCGAAGGCGTGGCCGGGCCGGAGGCCGCCAACAATGCGGCCGCTGCCGGGACACTCACGCCGATGCTTGCCTTGGGACTGCCTACCAACGCCACAGCCGCAGTGATGCTCGCTGCGTTTGTCCAGTTCGGCATTCAGCCAGGACCCCTGCTCTTCCAGAACGAAGGTCCGCTGGTTTGGGCGCTGATCGCCAGCCTCTTCATCGGGAATTTCCTGCTGCTGGTCATCAACCTTCCCCTGGCACCCATGTGGGCAAAAATCCTGCGACTTCCCAGGCCTTACCTGTACGCGGGCATCTTGTTCTTTGCCACTCTGGGCGCCTATTCCGTGAACCTGCAGGCGTTCGACCTTATCTTGCTGCTTGTACTTGGCGCCTTGGGATTTATGATGCGCCGCTTTGGCCTTCCCGTCCTGCCGCTGATCCTCGGGGTCATCCTGGGGCCACGGCTGGAGGACCAGCTCCGCAAGACCCTGAAGCTCGCCAGCGGCGATCCAACCGGGCTGTTCAACGAGCCGGTGGCCGTCGTGGTTTACATCATCATGGCGATCATCCTGCTGTTCCCGCTGCTGCTCAAGCTGATCCGCCGTAACCGTCCGGACGCCGGCCTCCTGGCGACCAACACCAACCCGGGAAACGAGCCCGCAGATGCGGCAAGCGAACCGATCCCGCACCACATGCCGCCCACCAGCAGAAACAAGGAGCAACCATGACAATCGTAGTGGGATACGTCCCCACACCGGAGGGCGAAGCGGCCCTGGCGCAGGCCATCGCGGAAGCCCGGCAGCGCAGTACCCGGCTGCTGGTGATCAACTCCTCCAAGGGTGATGCCCTGGTAGACAACAGGTACGCCCAGGAGCAAGAGATCCAGAGCATCGAGGACCGACTGGCCAGCCAGGGAATAGACCACGTGATCAAGCAGCCGGTCCGTGGACACGATGCGGCAGTGGAGGTCCTCGATGCCGCGGAGGAGCACAACGCCGAGTTGATTGTGATCGGCCTGCGCCGCCGAAGTCCGGTGGGCAAGCTGATTATGGGCAGCACATCGCAACGGATCCTGCTCGAAGCCGATTGCCCGGTGTTGGCGGTTAAGGCCGGTTAGCCCCGATGCCCCGAAGGGTCCAGGGTTTGTCCGCAGCGTCCCCCGGATCCTGCGGACAGGCCCTGGACTCTTTCCGTCTGGCGCTGCCTGGGCGAACATGAACTTGGCTGTTGCCTCTTGTGCGGTCGGTGTGCTGGTGTAATCATTATCGGTGAAAAGTGTTGAATCGTTTCGCCGTTTCCGGCCGGAGCGCCTAAACTATCCCAGGCCCTCCGGCCCGCATCACTGAAAGGCGACAACATGACTACAACTATTTTGGAACGTCCTTTGCCGTCCGGCGAACGGACAAGCGCTTCCATCGAGCTTGAATTTTCTTCTGCCCACGAGGTCCACGAAGGCCTCGACCGCGCGGTTAAGTCCCTGATCGAACCGGCCCGCCAGGCGAGCTGTGGAATCCTGGTGACCCGGACCCTGCCCGGCCGGTACATCGTGGCGGTGGATCAGTCCGTTCCCTGCGGCGAGACCTACGAGACCATCGCGGCCTAAGCCCCAGGACTCAGCATAAAGTCCCCGTCACCAGCCGCACGAGTCAGCGGCCGGTGACGGGGACTTTTTGCTGTTCTGGAACCGGTTCAGGCTCCCACTGGACGCACGATACCTGACGCCCCTCCCGTGACGATGGCGGCCAGTCCTTGCAGCTCACTCACTACCTGACGCCGGTTTCCGCTGGCTGCCCCGCTGCTTCACCGGCTGCCTGACCGGGCCGCAGTGCCCCGGCCGCCCGGAAGAACTCCTGCCTCTGGCGGCCGAGCCCTTCGATCTCCAACTCCAGAACGTCCCCGGGCTGGAGGTACGGGAACCGGCCACTGAGCGCCACGCCTGCGGGCGTGCCGGTGAGGATCACATCTCCCGGTTCCAGCAGCATGTACTGGCTCAGGTGGTGGACCACAGTGACAGGATCGAAAATGAGGTCTGTCGTGGTGGAATCCTGCCTGGCCTCACCGTTGACCCAGCTACGGAGCCGGAGGCTGCCGGCGTCGACGTCATCGGCCGGAACCAGCCAGGGCCCCAACGGCGTGGATCCCGGCAGGGACTTGCCCTTGGTCCACTGGCCCGCTGCACCCGGCAACTGGTATTCACGCTCTGACAGGTCGTTGGCAGTCACGTAGCCGGCGATGCACTCCCGGGCGTCGGCCACGGCGCCGAGGTAGCTGGCCTCCTTACCGATGACAATTCCCAGTTCCACTTCCCAGTCATACTTTGCGGACAGCGGTGGGATCGGGGCGGCGTCGTAGGGCCCGGCCACGGTATTTGCCGGCTTAAGGAAAACCACAGGGATTTCCGGCGGGGCTGCTCCTGATTCGGCCGCATGCGCGGCGTAGTTCATGCCGATGCACACCACGGCTCCCGGCCGGGCTACCGGCGGGCCTACCCGCAACTCCCCGGCACCGTCCAGGACCGGAAGGGTGCCGGCCGCCAGCGCCTCGCGGACCTTTGCCACCCCGCCGCCAGCGAGGAACGCGCCGTCCACGTCAGCGGTCAGCGGCTTGAGGCTGAAGTACTTTTCCGAGCCGTCTTCCGCGGCCACCACAACGGCCGGCTGCTCTTTGCCGGCTTCACCCAATCGCACTAATTTCATACTGGATCTCCTATGATCTGAGGTTCTGCGTCGTTCAAGATGTTGGCCGGTCAGCCGTGGTGGAACACTTCCGGAAGCGTCCGCCACCAGTCTCCTGGCGCCGTTCCTTCCAGTGGTTGCTGCATTGGTTCGCACAGCTTCCACCATTCCTGGGTGGCCGGGTCAGCGGCGATGGCGGCCATGTCGGCGTCATAATCGTTGCCCCGGTACTCAAAATAGGAAAACAGGAGGTTGTCCATCCGGTAAATCGAGTAGTTTGTGACCGCGCTTCGTGACAATCGTTCGAGGACCGCCGGCCACACTGCCGCATGGACCCGTTCATAGTCATCGATTCGGTCCGGCCTGATCCCGATCACCTGGGCAACACGTTTCATGGCCTGGCCTCCGAAGGAACAGCGAGCGCAGCTGATGCAGCCTCTGCCTGCGCCAGCAGCCCGGCGTCCATGCGGTAGAAGCGCTCGGCCGTACCACCCAGGATCAGGTCGCGGTCCCGGGCCGCCAGTTCCGCGAGGATTCCGGATACGGCATCCCAGATCCTGTCATAGCCGCCCGCAGTCACCGAGATGGGCCAATCTCCGCCATACATCAACCGTTCCGGCCCGAAGACTTCCACGGCGTGTTCAATGAACGGCCGGATCGATTCGGTCGTCCACGACGCCGGGTCCGCTGTTGAGGAGTACAGCCCGGAAATCTTGGCGTGGACCAGCGGATTCTCCGCCGCCCGGGCCAACAGGGTCCGCCATGTTCTGTCACCAGGCTGCCCCACCGGCGGCTTGGACAGGTGGTCGATCACCAAGCGCAGGGCAGGATGCCGGGCGGAAAGCTCGGGCACCAGTTCCAGGTGCCGCGGAAGCACGGACACCAGGTCGAATGCCAGAGCCTCTTTTTCAAGCACCTCCAGGCCGGCACGGACATCCGGCCGAAGCAGCCAGTCCGGATCGGGCTGGTTGTGGATGAGGTTCCGGACGCCCACCACCAGCGGATCATCCCGGAAACCCTCCGCGAGCTCCGCCGTCCGGCCTGCGTCTGCCAACGGTGCAAAGGCCACCACGGCTGCGATCTGCGGAAACTTCCCGGCAGTGCGCAGCATCAGGTGCGTGTCGTCGTCGTTATCAGCTGACTGGACCAGGACGGTGGCTTGCACACCTGCCCTGTTCAGCGACGACTGCAGTTCATCAAAGGCAACAGCCCTGTTTATGGGGGCGAGTTCCGGACCCAACCACGGATACTCGGCCTGCGCAGGATCCCACACATGCTGGTGGGCATCGATGACGGTCATGGTGTTCCTCCTACAATGAAGCTATGCCTTCCACTATGAGCCCAGCCGCCGGGGGCGCCGGCGCGCGCTCGCAGACTGACGTTGTTGTCCAGGGCATCAAGGAGATGATCACCAGTGGAATGCTCGACGCCGGCGCGCGCCTTCCGATCGAAAAGGAACTGGCCGCCTCGCTTGGCGTCTCCCGCGGGTCGCTCCGTGAAGGAGTCCGGGCCCTGGCGATCATGGGCGTGCTGGAAACCCGGCAGGGTGACGGAACCTACGTAACGTCGCTGTCCCCGGACCGCCTCCTGGCTCCCATGGAATTCATGGTCGACCTCCAGGATGCCGCGGGAATCGCGCACGTCCAGAACGTCCGGCGGATCCTGGAGTCCGAGGCAGCTGCCCTGGCCGCACCCCGGATCGGGCCGGACGAACTCAATGACGCGGCCGCCATCCTGGATCGGGCGGGCGCACTCATCTCTGCAGGTGGACAACTGGACCACGAGGCCCTCCTGCAGGCAGACCTGGACTTCCACCGGGTGATTGCCGGGGCCTCCGGAAACCCTGCCCTTGAAGCCCTGATCGAGGCACTGGCCAACCGCACCTTGCGGGGGCGGCTGTGGCGGGCCATCGCAGAGCAGGGCGTGCACCAGCGAACCCACGTCGAGCACCTTGACGTCCTGGAAGCCCTCCGGGCCGGGAGCGTGGAAGGTGCCAGGATCCGGATGGCAAACCATCTGCTGGGTGTCCAAAATTTCCTCGAAGCTCAGGCGCCCGGGAGCAGCGGGGACAGCGCCGGCTCGGCTGCAGTGCCTGCCGGGCTGCTGGCTGCCGCCGACGCAGACGCCCAGTAATTGCCGCCTGGAACGTGTCGTCCGCCACTGACCGTTCAAGCATCCGGGCGCTGTCTGGCCCGTTACCGATTGCTGGTCCATAACCAACACTCCCGAATCATAAGATGAATAGCCCTGAAGTCTGAGCCGCCGTCGCATTCAGGACGACAGCACATCCAGAACGAGGGCACATCCAAGACAACAGCAGGCCACAGCTCGAGACCTCACGCACCGTACGGAGAAAAACTAGCACATTGATCCGATGAATAACCGCAGCGGGAAGCAAAAAGTCCCCGCCATCCGGTCCTCTCCATAACAGGGGAAGCGCCGGGTGGCGGGGACCCTTTGGTTCTGAACCAATTCAAGTGATTAGGTCTTTCGCACCTGCACACCATCAGATTTCAGGAAAACCTGCTTTTCGGTGGGGGTGGAAGGAACCAGCCACAGGACGTTTCCGCTCTGCGACACCTCCTCCACAACACCCTCCGCAACGATATGCGCGTGCTGGAGGATTTCCACTCGGGTCCCCGGCTGGAGGGTACCCCAGTCCGGAACGGTGGCTGAATGGGCGTTGCGCCTGGATAAGACTGCCCCACGTGCTTTCATCTGAACTTCTACCCCTTTGTATTCATTCAACTGCATATGTTCATGCGACTAACTGCTGCCGCGACGATCAATCTAGCGTCACAGCATCCTTGGTGTGACCTTCACTACACCTTCAGTTCTACTACACTTCGCAGGCCCATCTGGGCGCGTCGCCTTATATTTCGACGGGCCCGCAAAGCGCAGCTGTTTCCCGAAGGATATTCCGCATCAGGCAAGTATCCCGATGGCGGATTCGACGGCGGCGCGCACCTGACCGGAGGCAACCAGGCGGTCTGCCGCTTCCAGTTCCGGAGACAGGAACCTGTCCGTCCCGGGACCGTCAACCACGCCGCGCAGGGCAGCAATAACGGCAGCACCGGCAGGTCCGGGCGTCAGCCCGCCACCGGAAAGCTGCATCCTGATGTCGATGGCCCGGGCACTGGCCACCAGCTCGATGGCCAGGACCCGCCGCAGGTTCTCTACAGCCTTGCGCAGCTTCCGGGCTGCGTGCCAGCCCATGGACACGTGGTCCTCCTGCATGGCGGAGCTGGGAATGGAGTCCACCGATGCCGGGACGGCGAGGCGCTTGTTGTCCGAAACCAGGCCGGCCTGCGTGTACTGGGCGATCATCAGGCCCGAGTCCACCCCGGGATCGTTAGCCAGGAAGGCCGGCAGCCCGTGCGAGCGGGCAGGGTCCAGCATCCGGTCCGTGCGGCGCTCGGCAATAGAGGACAGGTCCGCCACGGCGATGGCAAGGAAGTCCAGCACGTAGGCCACGGGGGCGCCGTGGAAGTTGCCGTTGGAAGATACCCGGCCGTCCGGAAGGACCACTGGGTTGTCGATCGCGGCGGCCAGTTCGCGGGAAGCCACCAGCTCGGCATGGGTGACAGTGTCCCGGACGGCACCTGCCACCTGCGGAGCACAGCGCAACGAGTAGGCGTCCTGGACCTTCGTGTCATTGATCCGGTGCGAGGCCACGATGGGCGAGTTGGCCAACACACGCAGCATGTTGTCAGCGCTGGCAGCCTGGCCCGGATGCGGGCGCAACGCTGCATGCAGTTCCCGCAGGAACACCTGGTCAGTACCCAGGAGCGCCTCGACACTGAGCGCAGCGGTGATGTCCGCCGTCGTCAGCAGCATTCGAAGATCCGCGATGGCCATCAGCAGCATGCCCAGCATGCCCTCGGTGCCGTTGACCAGCGCCAGGCCTTCCTTTTCCGCAAGGATGACCGGCTCGATGCCGTGTGCGGCAAGCAGCTCAGCGACAGGTGCCTCGCCGCGCCCGCCGTACGTCACGCCGTCGGGACCGGCCGCTTCGCCTTCACCCATCAGCACCAGCGCGCAGTGCGAGAGCGGGGCAAGGTCCCCGGAACAGCCCAGCGAACCAAACTCGCGGACTACCGGAGTGATCCCGGCGTTGAGCACGTCCACCATGGTCTGGAGGACCACGGGACGGACGCCGGTGCGGCCTGAGGCGAGGGTCTTGGCGCGCAGGAACATGATGCCGCGGACCACTTCGCGTTCCACGGCCGGTCCCATGCCGGCGGCGTGGCTGCGGATGAGGCTCTTCTGCAGCTGGGTGCGCAGTTCGTTCGGGATGTGGCGGTTGGCCAGTGCGCCGAAACCAGTGGAAATGCCGTACGCCGGGGTCTCGCTGTGGGCGAGGTCATCGATGTGGGCGCGGACCTTAGCCACCGTGTCCAGGGCTTCCTGGCTGATGGTGACCTTGGCACCGTGGCGTGCGACATTGAGAACGTCTTCGGGGGTAACGCCACTGGAGCCGAGGACGACTGTGGTCTCTGCGGTGGTGATGGTCATGTTCTTACTTGCCTTCATTCATGGGGATGCGGACACCGCGTTCGGCGGCTACTTCGAGGGCGCGGTCGTAGCCGGCGTCGGCGTGGCGGATGACGCCCATGCCGGGGTCGTTGGTGAGGAGGCGTTCGAGTTTCTGCGCTGCGAGATCGGTGCCGTCCGCGACGGAGACCTGGCCTGCGTGGATGGACCGCCCAATGCCGACTCCGCCGCCGTGGTGCAGGGAAACCCAGGTGGCGCCGGAAGCGGTATTCAGCAGGGCGTTGAGCATGGGCCAGTCGGCGATCGCGTCGGAGCCGTCCGCCATGGATTCGGTCTCCCGGTACGGGGAAGCCACGGAGCCGGAGTCCAGATGGTCACGGCCGATCACGATCGGGGCCTTGACCTTGCCGTCTTTGACGAGTTGGTTGAACAGCAGGCCGGCTTTGGCGCGTTCGCCGTAGCCGAGCCAGCAGATCCGCGCCGGCAGGCCCTCAAACTCCACGCGTTCTGCGGCTGCGTCGAGCCACTTGTGCAGGTGGGTGTTCTCCGGGAACAGTTCCTTGATTGCTGCGTCGGTTACTGCGATGTCTTCCGGGTCTCCGGAGAGCGCCACCCAGCGGAACGGACCCAGGCCCTCGCAGAAAAGCGGGCGGATGTAGGCCGGGACGAAGCCGGGGAACTCGAAGGCGCGGGTGTAGCCGCCCTTGCGGGCTTCATCGCGGATGGAGTTTCCGTAGTCAAAGACCTCGGCGCCGGCGTCCTGGAATTCCACCATCGCCTGGACGTGCCTGGCCATGGAAGCCTGGGCCTTCTTGGTGAAGCCTTCCGCGTCCGCGGCCGCTTCCGTGTGCCAGTCTTGGACCGTGATGCCCTCAGGCAGGTAGGACAGCGGGTCGTGGGCGCTGGTCTGGTCGGTGACCACGTCAATGTGCAGTTCGCCGGCCTTGTGGCGGCGCAACAGCTCAGGGAAAACCTCGGCGGCGTTACCGACGTAACCCACGGACCAGCCACGGCGCTCTTCCTTGGCCTTGTTCACCTTGGCGATCGCGGCGTCGAGGTTGGTTTCGACCTCGTCAAGGTAGCGCTTGCCGACGCGGCGGCGCAGGCGGGTCTCGTCGACGTCGACAATCAGGCAGGCACCGTCATTCAGCGTGACGGCGAGCGGCTGCGCGCCGCCCATGCCGCCGCAACCGCCGGTAAGGGTCAGTGTCCCGGCAAGCGGGCCTTCAATGCTGGCGCCTGTACCTGCGGCGATGCGTCCTTCTGCCTGCAGCTTGCGCCCGACGGCGGCGAAGGTCTCGTAGGTGCCCTGCAGGATGCCCTGGGTGCCAATGTAAATCCACGAACCGGCAGTCATCTGCCCGTACATCATCAGGCCCTCGGCCTCCAGACGGCGGAACTCGGGCCAGTTCGCCCAGTCACCCACGAGGTTGGAGTTGGCCAGCAGCACCCGCGGCGCCCATTCGTTCGTCCGGAATACGCCCACCGGCTTGCCGGACTGGACGAGCAGGGTTTCGTCCTTCTCCATGGTTTCCAGAGTTCGCGTGATGGCGTCGAAGGCAGCCCAGGAGCGCACGGCACGGCCAGTGCCGCCGTAAACCACCAGGTCATCCGGGCGTTCGGCGACCTCCGGATCCAGGTTGTTCATCAGCATGCGCAACGGTGCTTCGGTCTGCCACGACTTGGCCGTGAGTTCGGTGCCGCGGGCAGCTTTGACCGGGCGGGCTCCGGTAGTGAAATCGGCGGGTGCCATGGGGCGCTCCTTCGTTGGATCAGCGGTTGCAAGAGGTCTACTTCCACTAAAGCCCCGACGGCGCCACGCGAACAGTCATTTTGCCCACCTGCTGTCCGGGATTCCAGACCCATCACCCACCTGACTCGCACTTAAAGCACTCAGAACGCGTTTTGGGAGCGTTAAATGCGAGTCAGTTGGGAAAGGGGGCGCAGGTCAGCGGGCAGGCCGGCCGTGGATGCGGACCGAGAGGTCATCGGCCACTTTCTGCACCCGGGCGGCCAGTGACGGCCACTGGTCCCCCGGCAGTTTTTCCTCGAGAAAGGTCACAGCGACTGCCGCAGTCGGCCAGCCAACGTGATCCGTGACGGCGGCGGCGATGGACCCGAAGCCCGGCGTCACCTCGCCGTGTTCGGTGGCATAGCCACGCTGCCGCACCTGGTCCAGGTGCGAGGACAACGCTGAGTATTTCATGATGGCGCCTTCCACCTCGTGCCGGGCGGTGAAGGCGGCGGCGTTGGGATACAAGGCCCGGACCTGCGACTTAGGCAGCGCAGCCAGGATTGCCCTGCCGCTTGCCGTGAGGTGGCTGGGCAGCCTGACACCAACGTCCGTCACCAGCGAGGGCCTGTTTTTAGCCCGCTCCTCGACGATGTACAGCACGTCGCGTCCGTGCAGCACGGCCAGGTGTGCGCTCTCGCCGATGACATCCACCAGCGACGCCAGCAGCGGTCTCCCCAGCCGCGACAACGGTTCCTGCCTCGAGTACGCGGAGCTGAGCTCGAAGGCGCTGATCCCGAGCCCGTACCGCTGCTCCTCGTGCAGGTGCAGCACAAAGCCGTTCTCCTCCATCACGCCAAGGAGGTGGTAGACGCTGGAGCGTGGCAGTCCCAGGGACGTGGCAATTTGCGACGCCGCCATCGGACCCCGGCGTGAAGCCAGGAGTTTGAGGATACGCAGGGTGTTTTCGGCAGCAGGGACCTTCGAGGTCACTTTGGTGCCCGGGACGGTGTTGGCGGCTGGCATGGATTAAGCATGCTCCCGGCCCGCCCCTTACGGCGCGCACCACGCTGCAGCAGAGTCTGGTATTTGAGACATCACTATTCCCTTCACCGGTAACCATGCATTCCCGCGTGGTGCTTGCGCTGCGGCTAGTTGATTACCTCCACGAAGATGGGGTTGGTGTAAAACCAGAGGTCCTCCCACGGGTCGGCATTGCCGATTTCATCCAGGGCCGGGCCCGCCGGGTCGATTTCTGCGCCGAGGAAACCGGGCTGGGATTTCTTCCCGTCGGTACCGCGAAGGCGGATGTAGTAGTGCCCGGCAGGTGTGTCGAGTTCCTGCGTCCAGGTCAGATTGCCGTCCCGAAGAGTCAGGTCCTGAACGGGCAGCTGGGTAATAACGCGCGTGTCCGGAGCCTTCATGGCGTCCGCATCCGCGACCGGGCCGGTCACGCTGCCCAGGATGACGTCAACCCGGGCAAGCTCAGGAACGAATCCGGCGAAGTTCGGTTTTGACGCCGGGTCGATGGAGGCCGTAAGCGTGACTTTCCTGCCGCGTTTGGTCTTAAGTTTCCCTCCCAGGGTGACGGACTTTGCCTGGTCCGAAACAGTCACGTCGATGGAATCGATCAGGCATCCGTGGTCCACCCAGACGCGGCCCTCACGCAGTCCCTGCATGACGGAGGTGTGGCTGACTTTTTCCGCTCCTACATGGGTCCTGCTGTAGTAGCCGGGCCAGAAGTCATTTTCGGTCAGGTCCACCGTGCCGCTGTAGACCGGATCTTCGGTGCGGCCTTTGGCATCAAAGTTGCTTCCGGGTCCGCGGGTGGTGGTGTCGAGGTAGACGTTGTGGCTGTCCGAGGTGGCGGTGATGGAGAAGAGCCGGCCTTCGGCGAGCAAGCTGTCCCATACTCCACCGACGGTGGCCGTCATCCAGTCGAAACCACCCCAGGTACGGTACGCCTCGGCAGGGTAGCCCTTGAAGGAGAAAGCCCCTGGTGCGCCGTCGTAGAGGCCGCGGGCACGGTTTCCGCTGTGCGGGGCGGACAGTCCGCCGGCCTGATGCCCCGGGGCACCCTCCATACCGATGACTACCTCCGGTGCTGCGTCGATCCACGCCCGGATCTCGTGCGGGGAGTCGATGCCCTGGCGTGACGGGTGGTTCGGGATCATGAGGATGTCCTCGACCCTGCGCGTGGCGCGGACCTGGCCCATGAAGCGGATTCCGTCAAGTGCCAGCGCCTCGTTCGCAGCAGTTCCGTCACGGGTGCCTTTGACCCGGGCATCCCACCGTGATTCAACTTCCTTCATGACGGCGACGTCGTCGCGGCCCGGCGCGACAAAGACCGTGGCATGCTCGGCCCCTGGAATGTTCCATTCCAGGCCGTGATAGATCAGGATCGAATCCCCGAACTCCTGACGTACCTCGTCGATGAGCGGCACAATCTGGTCCGTGCTGAGCTGGGAGTGAGCGACGTTGCCGTGATCAGTGAGCACAAGCCAGTCGACGCCGTGACGCATGGCCTGACGCACATGGTCCACCACGCGGTACTTGCCATCGTTGCTGAACAGGGTGTGGACGTGATGGTCCCCGTTCAGCCAGAAGTACTGCCCCTTCTTTGTGCGCCGGGGAGCGTCAGCGAGGGCAGGAGTTGGAGTGATGGCTGCTACTGAAGCGCCGAGTCCTAGAGCCGAGCCAGTTTTCAACAATCCGCGGCGGGACATACCGTTTGTCATCGGGGCCTTACTGCTTTCAGGGTGGAAGAAGAAGAGACCGCCGCCTGATCACCAGGAGACCGCCTCTCCAACGGGCTTCCCCATGCAACACACAAGACATGAACAGCCGGGTGGCCGCACTTATCCCAGCGGTGAACAAGTCGTTACCGGCAAGAACGACCTCCCCTGGGCGCGTGCGGTGCGGCCACGCTTCGGAAGGATCTTTAGATGCTCAGCACCACTTTGCCGCCAACCTTTCCGGAACGCAGCTGGTCAATGGCCGCACGAGCTCCGGCTAAAGGGTAAACGGCATCGATATGCGGCGTCACGTGGCCGGCGTCGATCATGGCCGCCAGATCCTCAAGGCTCTGCGCTTTCTCCAGCGAGATCAGGGCCTTCAGGTTGTGCCGGACGAAGGGGTTCAGCGCCGCTGCCCGGAGAGAGCGGTCGAATCCGCCACCGATCTTCCCGCCGCCCTCGCCGCCGATCACCACCAGGGTTCCGCGCGGGGTGAGTATCCTCCGCAACGCCCTTAGGGGACGGTTGCCGGCGGTATCCAGTACGACGTCGTATTTCGCAGCTGCCGCCGTCGGGTCTTCCGCGGCGTAGTCGATGACGCGATCAGCGCCGAGTGAGAGCACCAGCTCCGCCTTAGCTGCGCTGCACACGCCGGTCACGTGCGCCCCGGCCGCCTTGGTCAGCTGAACGGCGAAGGAGCCGACACCACCGCCTGCCCCGAGAACCAGCACCTTCTGGCCGGCAGCCACCTGGCCGGCATCCCGAACCGCCTGCATCGCGGTCACCCCTGAGATGGCCGCGGCTGCAGCCTGTTCAAACGTGAGGACTGCGGGCTTCAGCGCCAGTTTGTCCTCCTTGGCGCACACGTATTCGGCGAAGGAACCTTCGCACGTGCCGTACACCTCGTCACCCTGCTGCCAACGGCTGACGCCCTCCCCCACCGATTCCACCACGCCCGCAACCTCGCGGCCCCGCACCGCCGTCGTGGGTTTCCGGAGGCCGAAGCCCAGCCTGGTGAGGTAGGGCAGGCCTGTCATCAGGTGCCAGACGCCCTGGTCCACGCCGGCCGCCCGTACCCGCAGGAGCACCTGCCCGGCGCCGGGCACCGGCTTGTCGATATCCCGCACCTCGAGAACTTCCGAGGACCCGTATTTATCCTGCATAACAGCCTTCACGATCAGTCTCCTTGCTCGTATTGGAAGACGTCGTCCAGCGGAACGCGGAAGACGTTGGCAATCTGGAACGCCATCTCCAGTGACGGCGAGTAGCGGCCCTGTTCGATGGCGATGATGGTTTGACGGGTGACACCGACCTGCTCGGCCAGTTCGGCCTGGGTCATACTGCCCGCCTCGAAACGCAGCCGACGGATGGAATTGTTGACGCGCGTTGGCTTCACCACGTCTGGAACCCCCGGCGGTAGGCAACGATCTTGGCCACCGACCCGAGGATCGCCGAGAGGACAAAAGCCAGATAGATCGTGTTGGCGATCCAAAAATGGTCCAGTTCGGCCATGGCCATCAGCAGGGCTGCCACGGCGCCGATTACCAGGAAGGACTGCCCCACGTGTTCGCCGAACTGGTATATTTCCCCGTCGCGCTGGTCCTTGGTGCGTTCACCTTTGGACGAAAACATGCCCATCACCATATGCAGCAGGATGGACACCACTATGGCGCCGCCAACGCACCAGAGCAGCGGCGCCACATAGGCAACGTCCACCAGCGCAGCACCGCCTGCCTGGCCCAGCACAACCACCAGGTAGACAGCGTAGGCCGCCACAGCAATGACGCCGAACAGCCAGGCGCTCTTTTCCTCGTAAGACATTTCCCAACCTCATGTAAAGCAAAGCTGACATGAGTAAATGTAAAGAAAGTCCGACACCGTGTCAAGAGTTTTTTACTTTAGGGGCGCAGGGCAGCGCCGCGATCGCGCCCTACGGTGATTGTGCCGCCGTCTTCCTTAGTGCCGTCCCGTAGCGGCCTTGGCCAGCGCCCGTCCTGCCAGCACGGCCGCTCCGCCTGCGGCCACCCACGGCCCGAAGACGATAATGGGGTCCATCCATACGTGCCCAAGGTCCGCCTTCCTGCCCCTACGGGAAACAATGGGGTGGTTCCGGAACTCAGCCAGCACTCCGCTCTCCGTCACCGGATTGTCCGGACGGGCGGTGGCGAAGGAGCGGAGGTGGCTTTCCCAGGCATCCACCCTGTCCCCGAGGATCAGCAACAGCCAATGGGCCGCACGGGCCTCGCTGTAGGCGTACGCGCGTTTACGGATTGCCCCGGAGAGCCCTCTGGGCGGGCAGGTGGTACCAAAAACAGGCGGCAGCATGCTGTGCTCGATGGAGCGTTCGCGCGGCACCTTCTCCACCTGCCGCTCGGGGAACTCCCAGCGGGCGCCGGTGGGCAGATCCGTTCTTTCGCGTGGCACTGACGGCCTGTCCAGCGGGTCAAGGTCGACGCCCCAGCCGGGTATCCGTGCCTTCAATTCTTCGGTAATCAGGACCTTCGGGGGCTGGTTTGCGGTGTACGGCATGGCGTCCTCCTCAGGCTCCGCTGGGGATCAGCAGCGGCTTGATGCAGTTGTCCAGCTTGTTGGAAAAGAGGTGGTAGCCCTCCCCAATGTGTTCCAGCGGGATCCTGTGCGTGATCAATTCGGCGGGCTTAAGGTACCCGTTGCGGACGTGCTCGAACAGCCTCGGCCATTGCCGTTTCACCGGGCACTGGTTCATCCTCAACGTCAGGCCCTTCTGCATGGCGTCGCCGAACTTCACGGCGCTGAAGATCGGGCCGTAAGCACCCATGACGGACACGGTCCCGGCCTTGCGGACTGAATCAATAGCCCAGTTCAACGCCACCGGCGAGCCGCCCTGCAGCTTCAGCTTTGCCGCCGTCACGTGTTGGGTCAGGTTGCCCACGGCCTCCGCGCCTACCGCTTCTATAACGACGTCGGCGCCCAGCCCTTCAGTGATCTTTTTCAGGTGCACCACAATGTCGTCGTACTCAACAAAGTTGTACGTTTCCGCATGGGCAAAGGTGCGGGCCTTTTCCAGGCGGTACTCCAGGTGGTCGATAACAATAACGCGTCCGGCACCCATCAGCCAGGCCGACTGTGCGGCCACCAGGCCTACGGGGCCGGCGCCGAAGACCACCACGGTGTCGCCTTCGCCGATGTCACCAAGCTGGGCACCAAAGTATCCTGTGGGCACCGCATCGGTCAGCATCACGGCATCTTCCTCGCTCATCCACTCAGGAATGAGCGAAGGCCCTACGTCCGCGAACGGGACCCGGACGTATTCCGCCTGGCCGCCGTCGTACCCTCCGCAAGTGTGCGAGTAACCATAGATCGCACCCACGGCAGTGGCGTTGGGGTTGACGTTGTGGCAGTTGGAGTACAGGCCACGGGCACAGAAGTAGCAGGTGCCGCAGAAAATATTGAAAGGAACCATCACCCGGTCCCCCGGCATCAGGTGCTGCACCGACGGCCCAACCTCGTGCACCACACCAACAAACTCGTGTCCGAAAGTGCTCCCCACCCGGGTGTCCGGCATCATGCCGTGATACAGATGCAGGTCGGAGCCGCAAATGGCCGCCTGCGTCACCCGCACAATGGCATCGTTGGGATGCTCTATCCGCGGAATGTCCTTTTCCTCTACGCGGATCTTGTAGGGCCCGCGGTACACCATGGCCTTCATTCCGGCCGCCTTCCATTCGGGAGTTGTTAAATAGTAACCATGCTTACTATTTAACAACAGGCCCACTGTCGAAAGGGGCTTGGTAGAGTCCGGCCATGGACCAGAAGGAAACACTGCACAAGTACCTCCGCACCCGCCGCCAAAGCCTCTTGGGCAAACTCGACGGCCTGGACGAATACAGCATCCGCAAACCCATGACTCCCACAGGCACCAATCTGCTTGGCCTGGTGAAGCATGTGGCCAGCGTAGAGCTGGGTTACTTCACGGACGTTTTTGGCAGGCCCAACGGCCGCGCCCTGCCATGGTTTGACGATGGCGCCGAACCCGATGCCGATTTTTGGGCCACGCCTGATGAGTCCCGGCAATCCATCATCGAGTTGCATCATTACTCCGCCGCGGCCACAGACGCCACCATCAACGAACTGGACCTCGACTCCCCCGGCGAAGTGCCCTGGTGGGCGGAGGAGCGGCGCAACGTCACCCTTCACCAGATCCTGGTCCACATGTGCGTGGAGACCGCACATCACCTGGGCCACGCGGACATTCTGCGGGAAATGATCGACGGAGCACTGGGCCAAGGCGCTGCGGATCTCAACGTGACACCGCGCTCCGCCCAGGACTGGCTGGCCCACCGGGAACGCATCGAGGCTGCGGCCAGGAAGGCCGCGGAAACAGCAACGGCCTGAAACCACCCTTGCAGGGCAGCTTCAGGCCGTGCTGATATTCGGTTAGGCGGGCTGGTGCTTAAACGGCCTGCAGTGATTCCACGGCTGCGCGGATTGCCTGCTCCATGGTGGTGGCGGGCCGGCCCAGAAGGGTGCTGAGATCGTTCCCGTTCACCAGGAGGTCGTCGCGGGCAATCCCCAGTTCGGAATCGGCCAGAATGTCCGCGAAGGCTGCAGGTACGCCGGAGCCCGCAAGGAGCTTGGCAAACTCAGCGGCGGGCAGGTCCTGGTAGCTGATCTCCTTGCCCGCTGCGGCACCGACTTCGGCGGCCAGTTCGGCCAGGGTGAACGGCTGGTCATTGCCCAGTTCGTAGGTCTTTCCTGCATGGCCATCAGCAACCAGTACAGCTGCTGCTGCCTCGGCGTAGTCCGCGCGGGTGGCGGCGCTGACCCGGCCGCTGCCTGCACTGCCGGTAACAACTCCATACTCAAAGTAGGTGGGGATCTGCGCCGTGTAGTTCTCGATGTACCAGCTGTTGCGGAGGATGGCCACCGGCAGCCCGGATTCCTTCAGCAGCTCTTCAGTGGCAATGTGCTCGGCGGCAAGCTTCATCTTCGTCGTCCCGGCATTCGCGATGCTGGTGTAGGCCAGCAGCTCCACGCCCTCAGCCTTGGCGGCGTCAATGACCACCCGGTGCTGCTCCAGGCGCTTGCCCACCTCACTGGCGGAGATCAGCAGTACCTTGTCCGCGCCCTGCAAGGCCTCCGCAACCGAGGCGGCGTCGTCGTAATCCATCGCCTTGACCTGCACGCCTCGAACGGCAAAGCCTGCCAGCTTTTCCGTGGAACGGCCGACGGCGACGATCGACTCAGCCGGAACGCCGCGGTTCAGGAGGGCTTCCAAGACGAGGTTTCCGAGGTGTCCGGTTGCTCCGGTGATAACGATGCTCATGTGTTTCCCTTTCGGTGGCTTGCGCTGTCACTATGGCTAACGGGGCCTCCCGGCGGATACTTCCCGTAGGAGAGTACGCACTTTGAAGTAAGGTACTGACATGGAAGTTAGTTTTGAGCCGTCCCGGGCTTCAGCGGCTCTGGAAAACGGAATTTTTCCTGCCGGCTGTCCCAGCCGTACCGTCCTGGATCACGTCACCAGCAAATGGGGTGTGCTGATCCTGCTGGCGCTGTCCGAACGGGAACACCGGTGGAGCGAACTGCGCCGCCGGGCGGACGGCATCAGCGAGAAGATGTTGGCCCAGACCCTGAAGACCCTAGAACAGGACGGCCTGGTGCACCGCCACTCGCAACCGGTCATCCCGCCCCGGGTGGACTACAGCCTCACCGGGTTGGGCCAGGAAGTAGCGGCCCTCCTGGTACCGCTGGCAACGTGGGCCTTCGAGAATGCTGAGAAAATCGTTGGCGACCGGAACTGAAACGCGGGCCGTCCGCAGCTACTGGCTGATCCTCACCGGCCTGATGGCCGCAGCGGTCCTGATAGTTGGCCTTGTTCCACCGCCCTGGGTTTTTTACGCCGGGCTGGCCGTCCTCACCACGGTGTTGATTGTCGGCTGGAAAATGGGCTGGCAACCGCCGGGTTCCCGGAGCACCACGAACGGACAGTCCACGAAATTTCCGGTCTACGCAGCTTTCCTGGCCCTGCTGGCAGCGCAGCTGCTCCAGGGCTCCGGAGCCGCCGTCGTGCTTGTTCCGGCCGTGGCGCTGGCACTGATCGCGTCAACGGTTGTGTGGCTGCGGCGCGGGGAAAGCTAGCGCTGGCCTTCCACACCAAAAAACAGGTACTTGTTACTGGTGTGACTGCTGGGATTAGTGGATAACCTTGTTTATAGGGTGCCGACCGGAATGGGAAGGCCGTACTTCGCTGGGAGCATTCAGGTTACCTGCACCCCCAAGTGCGCGGCTGGCTGCCGCCCGCGAGGAGATGGTATGCATGGTCAAAGCCCCGGTCCAGGACCTGTCCAGGATGGGCCAGCCAGTCAGCTTGGCCACGGCTGCCGCGCGAGCCTGGAAGAGGCTGGCGAGATTGCCCGCCCCAAGATCGCCTTACAAGATTGGTGACGCAGTAGTGGGAGACGATCCCTTCAACGCCCGGCGTGAGGGGGTGGTGGTGTTCCGGCAGGGCACGTCAATGGGTGTGGATATCGCCCAAGGAGTGTTTTTCTACGATCACCGTCAGCTCAAAGAGCTGGACTAGCCGCTCAGGCGGCCAGCCCAGCCTCGTTCTTTTGCGGACTTTTGCGGACCGGTTCAGCGCGCCGACCAGCCACCGTCCATGGTGTAGCTGGCCCCCGTAACCATTCCGGCAGGATCGGACACGAGCCAGCCCACCAGGGACGCTACTTCCTCCGGTTCCACCAGCCTCTTGATGGCAGATTCCGTCAGCATCACCTTGGTCAGTACCTCTGACTCGGGGATCCCGTGCACCAGTGCCTGGTCTGCGATCTGTTTCTCCACCAGCGGGGTCCGCACGTAACCCGGGTTGATGCAGTTGGACGTAACCCCGTGCTCCCCGCCCTCCAGCGCCGTCACCTTGCTGAGCCCCTCAAGGCCGTGCTTGGCGGAAACGTAAGCGCTTTTGAACGGGGAGGCCCGGAGGCCGTGCACCGAGGAGACGTTGATGATCCTGCCGAACTTGTTCGCGTACATGTGCGGCAACGCGGCCCGGATCAGCAGGAACGGTGCCTCCAGCATCAAGGTGATGATGCGTCGGAAATCCGCCGGATCGAACTCCTCGATGGGGCTGACCCGCTGGATTCCGGCGTTGTTCACCAGGATGTCGCAGTCCAGACTCAACGTTCCGAGCGAGTCCACGTCCAGCAGGTCAATGCCCCAGGCAGTTCCGCCCACTTCATCGGCGAGGCCGGCAGCTCCGGCGGAATCGACGTCGGCCACCACCACCTTTGCTCCGCGGGCGGCGAGTTCGCGCACGCACGCCGCCCCGATGCCGCTGGCACCACCGGTGACCAGGGCCTTGCGGCCGTTCAAATAATTTTCCATAACAGTGCCCTTCCGGCAGTCACCCTGACCGTTCCCTTCCGTTCAGCGGACGACGGCGGCAGAAGCCAGGCCTTCGCGTTTGGCGTCCGCCAGGTCAACCTGCTCCAGGGCGATCCCCTTGGTTTCCTTCAGGCTCAGCACTACCGCGGCGGTGATGCCGCAGGCCACCAGGAGGTAGATGGCGGTGGGAACCCAGGAACCGGTGTCCTTGAGCCACTGGGTGGCCAGAAGCGGAGCCAGTGAACCGGCAAAGATGGACGTCACTTGCGAGCCCAGCGAGACGCCGGAGTAACGCATCCGGGTGGGGAACAGCTCAGCCATGATGGCCGGCTGGCCTGCGTACATAAACGCGTGCAGGCAAAGGCCGATTGTCACTGCTGCAACGATCACCACGGCATTGCGGGTATCGAACATCGGGAAGGCGAAGAACGGCCAGGTGGCACCGGCAATCGCGCCGAACAGGTACACAGGTTTGCGGCCCCAGGAATCTACCAGGCGGCCTACCTGCGGGATGACCAGGAAATGGATAACGTGCGCGATCAGCAGGGCCAGCAGGAGCGAGGACGTGTCGTACTGGTGGACGCTCTTGAGGTAAACGATGGAGAAGCTGACCACCAGGTAGTACATGATGTTCTCCGCAAAGCGCAGTCCCATCGCCTGCAGAATGCCCTTGGGGTACTTGCGGACCACTTCGAAGACGCCGTAGCTGACGGCCTGCTCCTTCTCCACCAGCGCCTTGGCTTCGAGGAAAATGGGAGCTTCGGTCACGTGCGTGCGGATGTAGTAACCAACGAACACGATCACCGCGGACAGCCAGAACGCAACGCGCCAGCCCCAGCCAAGGAACGCCTCGCTGCTGAGGGTGGTGGACATGATGAACAGGACCAGCGTGGCCAGCAGGTTTCCTACCGGTACGGCGGCCTGCGGCCAGCTGGACCAGAATCCGCGGGATTCGTTAGGGCTGTGCTCGGCCACCAGCAGCACGGCACCACCCCATTCACCGCCCAGCGCGAAGCCCTGGATGAAGCGCAGCGCCACCAGCATGGCCGGAGCCGCGTAGCCGATTTCGGCAAAGCCCGGAAGGCAGCCCATCAGGAACGTGGCAACGCCGACGAGCACAATGGTCAGCTGGAGGGTGGGCTTACGGCCGAGTTTGTCGCCGATCTGGCCGAACACAATGCCGCCGAGCGGGCGGGCCACGAAGCCCACGGCGTAGGTGAGGAACGCCTGGATGATGCCGTCCAGTTCGTTGCCGGTGGCGGGGAAGAAATACTTGCCAAAAACGAGGGTGGCTGCGGTGGCGTAAAGGAAGAATTCGTACCACTCCACCACTGTGCCCGCCATGGAAGCCGCCACGATCTTCTTCAGCCCGGAGCCCTTGGCTGCGGATCCGGCAGGGCCCACGTTGTGTGCGCTGCCCGCCCGGTGTTGCTCTGTGCTCATGATGTCTCCTCGGTGTCCACATTGACACGTGCCGACCCCCGGTTTGTGAGCCACGGCACTGTTGTTGTGACTGAGTATTCCTGCACAGCCACAGCCCTTCAATGACCACTTCGGCACCTTATATGTGCACAATTGCAGATATGAAAGTCAACCCTGACGACCTCTTGATCCTGCTCGCGGTGTCCCGCTCAGCAAAATTCACGACGGCGGCACAGAACCTGGGCCTCAGCCACACCACCATCTCACGCAGGATAGCCGCCCTTGAGAAGGAACTGGGCGGCAGGGTCCTCGCCCGGGCGTCCGGCGGCTGGGAGGTGACCGAGTTGGGCGCGGAAGCGGTGCACGCAGCAGAACACGTGGAGGCTGCAGTGGGCACGCTGGGACCGGCGGGCGAGGCACCCGATCCCATTGCCGGCGTCGTACGCATGACCGCAACTGACGGTTTCAGCGCCTACATTGCCGCACCGGCGGTGGCGAAGCTGAGGCGCAGGCACCGGGGACTGAGCGTCGAGGTGGTGACCATGACGCGTCGGGCGCTGCAGCAGCGATCCGGGCTGGACATCGAGGTGGTGGTAGGCGAGCCGCAGGTGCATCGGGCGGAGGCGATCCGGCTGGGTGAGTACATGCTGGGGATGTACGCGTCACGGGCGTACCTCGCCGAAAACGGCACACCCTCCACTGTGGAGGAAGTGACGGAGCACCCGCTGGTGTACTTCGTGGATTCGATGCTGCAGGTGGACGATCTGGACGCGCCGCGGCGGTTGGTTCCCGCCATGCGTGACGGCCTTACCTCCACCAACGTTTTTGTGCACGTGGAAGCGACGCGGGCCGGCGCCGGGATCGGATTCCTGCCGTGTTTTATGGGCAACCGCCATGAGGACCTGGTCCGGCTGCTGCCGACGGAGTTCGCCGAGCTGCTTCCCTACTGGATGGTGCTGCGGCCGGATTCGATGCGCCGGCCCGCCGTGGCCGCCGTCGTCCATGCCCTGCAGGAGGAAATGGCCGCCTATAAGGACGCGTTGCTGGGCCGCGGATCCGGTGGTTGAGACCCGGTGGTTGAGCCCTCTGGTGGTTGAGCTTGTCGAAACCGGGATCTCGGCAGGCTCGATCACAGGCCCGCTCGATCACCGTGATTACGCCGGGTCGTGGCGCACCGGCGAGTTCCTGGCGAAGGAGCGGACCTGGGCGTCGTTCCAGATGTGCGCGGGAACGGCGCCGCCCAGGAGCCGGCGGGCCAGGGACGGATCGTCGTCGAACGGCCGGTCCGAGCCGGCCATCACCATGTTGCCGTAACGCCTGCCCTTGAGCATGGCGGGGTCGGCAATGAGTGCCGTGTATTCGAAGGCGGCTGCGATGGTGGCGGCATCCTCGCGCGCGTTCAACAGGTCCGGAGCATCGCCGGAGTTCACCACGTAGATTCCGCCGGGCGACAGAACGTTGCGGACATGTCCGATGAACTCCAGGGTGGTCAACGGGCGCGGAGTTAAGGAACCGGCAAAGACGTCTCGAATGATGAAGCCGCGGGTGTCCGGAGTCAGCGATTCGGTCACCTCACGGGCCTCCCCCACGCGGAGCCGGAGCATGGGCGCCTTGGGGAGGTTGAACCAGCCGCGGACGTATTCGGCCAGCTTGCCGTCCAGCTCCACCACCACTTGGCGGGCATCCGGATAAGCCGCATGGAAGTACCGTGCGAGGGAGCAGGCACCACCGCCGAGGTGCAAGCCGCGCAGTTTATGGTGCTCATCCGCCGGCCACCGGGACTCAATCAGGGCCGCAATCCAGCGCATGTACTCAAAGTCCAGGAACAGCGGATCGGCAAGGTCGATGTGCGAACTCATCACGCCGTTGATTTTCAGCAGCCAGCCGGTGGAATTGTCCTGGTCCTGGATCAGCTGGCAGTCGCCGGTGTCAATGTAGTAGACACCCTCAACGGGACCATCGGCACGGCTGCCCTTGGGCAGCTCGATGACTCCCGGGATCGAACTTCCCTGGTTCCTGCCGCCGCTTTTGCCGCGCCGCGCCACTATTCCCGCACCCGGTCCCGGAGGGTTTTATTCATGCTTCAACCCTAATCCAGTCTCAGGCGCCCACCTCCCGTGAGCCCCCGTTGCGAATCCTTTCCACCACGGCACTGGTTGACTGCTCCGGCACGTACTCCAGGATGGCCACCTCGCCGCCGCATTCCTCCACCGCGGCAGTCTCCGCCAGCATGGACGCCGTGTAGTCCCCGCCCTTGGCATAAATTTCGGGGCGGATCTGCTGGATCAGCGGGATGGGC
The DNA here is from genome assembly GCF_055361265.1 of Pseudarthrobacter sp. TRD_SC_9. Lineage (NCBI taxonomy): Bacteria > Bacillati > Actinomycetota > Actinomycetes > Micrococcales > Micrococcaceae > Pseudarthrobacter > Pseudarthrobacter sp. TRD_SC_9. Next base: position 561,861 of record NZ_CM143956.1, on the reverse strand, counting down.
GTGGGAGTGTCGAACACTGTCACATAGTCCACGCAACTGAGCGCCCCGATCACTGCCGCCCGATCAGCGACACCGTTGATGGGCCGCCCGGGACCTTTCAGGTTGCGGACGGACTCGTCGCTGTTCAGGGCCACCACCAGCACATCACCCAACTGCCTGGCCTGGTTGAGGTAGCGGGTGTGGCCCCGGTGCAGGACGTCAAAGCAGCCGTTCGTCAGGACAATCCGCCGCCCCTGTGCCCGCTCAGCTTCCAGCCTGGACACCAGCTCCGAAGGCTCCAGCGTAGTTTCCGCGAAACTGCCCAGGTAGCGGCTGAGCTGCTCCGTGCGGCAAATCGCAGTTCCGGCCTGCTGCACCACAACGTCTGCGGCCGCCTGCGCCAGGTCCAGGCTGGTGGTGAGCGGCAGCCCGCACGCCCGGCCAATCGTCAACGCGGCCACAAAGGTATCGCCTGCACCGGATGCCTGTTTCTCGGTTGCCGGCCGGGCCCAGGTGCGGTGCGACGGGCCGTCCGTCAGCAGCATGGTGCCGTCGCGGTCCAACGTGGCCACCACGGCTTTGGCACCCGTGAGTTGCAGCATTTTTTCCCGCTGTCCGGCCAGGAATCCTGCGCGCGCCGCGCCCTCGGGAAGCTTAACGCCCAGCATCCGCGACGCTTCCAAGGCATTGGGGGTAACCAGGTCCGGTTCCAGCACTGACCAGTTCCGGGGATCGTGCGCATCCACCACAGTCAGGGGGCGTCCCTTTGCCAATCCGACGGCGGCACTCACCTTCCCGATCATGCCGTTCTCGAGGGTGCCGGTGCCGTAGTCACAGATAATCACGGCGTCGCGCCCGGCAACAGCCTCCGGCAGCAACGCGGCCAAAGTATCCGTGGCTTCCGCCGGTACAGGGGCGGCACAGTCATCCATCCTGAACATGATCTGGCCGGCGCTGCTCACCCGAATTTTGGTGGGGGTGACCACACCCGGAAGCTGCAGCAGGTAACGGACGTCCACGCCGCCTTCCTGCAACAGGGAACGCAACCTTTCACCGTTGGCATCCATCCCGACGACGCCGGCCAGCGTCACCTTCGCGCCAAGGGCAGCCAGATTCATGGCCGTGTTGGCGGCCCCTCCGGGCGAAAACTCACGCCGCAACAGGTCCACCACCGGCGCCGGGGCTTCACGGCACATCCGCTCGATGTTGCCCGTCCACCAGCCATCCAGCATCACGTCGCCGATCACGGTCACGGCGGGTTGACGCTGGGCGAGAATGTGCGGGAGCGTGTCCGAGAGTGCCCGCTGCGTGGACAGATCCGGGGTTGTCATTGGGCACCGCCGTCTGGTTGTGGGGGTAGCGTGACAGGCGGCGCGCTCAGGTGAACCACCTTCACTCTGGTGAATTCGTCCAGGAGTTCAGGCCCGTAGCCGAAGCCCTGGCCGCTGATGCCGCGCGGCTGGGCTGATCCGCCGGGTGCGCCGCCGAACACCGCGTTGATCTTGACGGTCCCCACGGGAAGTGCGGCGATGGCCTGCTGCGCGTGTTCCAGGCCCGCGGTCAGGACGGTTGCCGCCAGTCCGTAATCACCGGCGGCTGCCAGCGAGAGTCCCTCCGCGAAGGAATCCACCACCCGGACCGGTGCCACCGGTCCGAAGGTTTCCTGGAGCATGATGTCCATGGTGTCCGCGCACCCGGCCAGTACCGTAGCGGGATAAAAGGCGCCCGGACCTTCGGGAACCTCGCCGCCCACCAATGCCTCGGCGCCCCGTGCCAGGGCCTCCGAAACCTGGGCCTCCACTGCGTCGCGCATGCGCGTATCCACCAGTGGAGCCAGGCTCCCGTCCGCATTCCGGCGTCGTGCTTCTTCCGCGAGCGCTTCGCAGAAGGGTCCTGCAATCTCACGGTGCACGTAGATGCGTTCAACGGACGTGCAGATCTGTCCGCTGTTACTGAACGCACCGATCGCCGCCTGTTCAGCAGCCCAGCGGGGATCGACGTCGGCGTCCACCAGGAGCGGATCATTCCCGCCATTTTCGCGGATGACGTGCGCCCCCGTGAGCATGCCGGCACGGGCAATGCGCGCTCCCGCATCACTGGAACCAACGTGCGCGATGACGGCGACAGCGAAGTCCTGGGTAAGGAGCATGCCGACGTCGGGCCCTCCGGAGAGCGTGCTGAACACACCCCCCGGAAAGACCGGCTCCAGTACTTCGCCGAGTTCACGTCCCAGGCGCGGGCACCGTTCGCTGGGTTTGTGGATCACGGTGTTTCCGGTGACCAGCGCGGCGCCGATCAGTCCGCAGGCGACCGCCACAGGATCGTTCCAGGGTGTCAGCACAGCGGCAACGCCACGAGCCTCGGGCACCGTGTAGTCACTGGCGAAGGTGCCGCCGCGGAGGCTGTGTCCCCGGTGCAGCGGGCCCAGTTCGGCGTACTGCCTGAGCGTGCCGATGCCGGCCTCGATCCCTGCCCTGGCTTCGTCCACCGGGCGGCCGGTTTCCAGGGCATTGGTTTCAGCCAGCTGCTGGGCCGAAGCGCTAAGGGCGTCGGCGGCATGATGCAGCATGGCGCCGCGGTCCGCCGCGGGAGTGACTTTCCAGTCTTCCCACGCGGCAACTGCCGCGCCGATAGCGCGGCTGACCTCTTCCTCGGAGGCCACCGGCACCTCCGAGGCGACGTTCCCGGTGCGGGGATTGAAGACGGTCAGGACGGCCGGAACGCCTGCTTCGGTTCCGGTCCTGGTATTGCTTTCCGTTTCCTGCTGCATGTTTGCTTGCATGGCTACCTCCTGGAAGTCAGGTACCCAAGCGGACGGTACTTCACACACCCCGGCGGGGCCTCCCCTCAAGGTGGCGCGTGGGGGCGGCCTGTCATGGCGCGTCTGAAGAAGAAGCACTATGGTGATTTCACAAGATACTAAGGGGGCTTACTGTTTTGCTGATCAAGGAAGCGGGCGCACCCGGCGAAGGTTCCGGCGTCGGGCCCGTACTGGAAAAATTCGACGGCGTCTCCCGGATTGCCGTGCTCCGCGGGGGCGGTTTGGGAGACCTGATGTTTGCCCTGCCTGCCGTTGCCGCGCTCAAGGCGGCCTACCCGCAGGCCACGGTGACCATGCTGGGGACACCACTGCACGCGATGCTGGCTACCGAGATTGACACACCCATGGACGAGGTTTGCGTGCTGCCGTTTGCGGAGGGGGTACGGCCCCCGGGCCCCGGGGACGCCGAGGACCCGGCGGCATCTGAACGTTTCTTCGCGGACATGCAGTCCCGCCACTTTGACCTGGCCGTCCAACTGCACGGCGGCGGGCGCTACTCCAATCCTTTCCTCCACAGGCTGGGCGCCCGGTACACCGTAGGTGCCAGGACTCCCGACGCCGTCCCGTTGGACCGCTCGCTGCCCTACCTCTATTACCAGCACGAGGTCCTCCGCGCCTTGGAGACGGTGGGCCTGGCGGGGTCCGCCCCCGTCGGCCTGGAGTGCCGCCTGCACCCGCTCCCCCGGTTTACGGCTGAGGTCCGCGGGATCCTGGCCAACGGGGCCACGGAAGGAGCTCCCGTCGTCGTGATCCACCCCGGCGCCACCGATCCGAGACGGCGGTGGTCCGCGGAGGCCTTTGGTGAACTTGCCGCAAAGGCGGCCGACGACGGCTGCCGGGTTCTGGTGGTTGGTGCCGGCGAGGATGCGGAACTGGCCGGCGAAGTGGTGGACCAGGCGCGGCAGCAGGCGGCGCCCGGACGGGCCGTGATGGTGGAGTCTCTGGCTGGCCGGCTGGGGCTGGGCCAGCTCGCCGCATTGCTCGCCGCCAGCGACGTGATGGTGGCGAACGACAGTGGCCCCCGGCACCTCGCACAATTTCTGGGGACGCCGACCATTGGCATCTATTGGGCGGGAAACGTCATCAACGCCGGTCCGCTGGGCCGGGCGCTGCACCGGATCCACCTCTCATGGCAGACGAACTGTGCGGTGTGCGGCGCGAACCTCAGCCAGGTGGGTTGGACCGCGCCGCGCTGCCCGCATGACGAGTCGCTGGTGGACTCGGTGGCCGTGAAGGACGTCTATGCGGATGTGGTGGAGCTGCTGTCGGCGGGCTGATCTTCACAACGAGTGATGAGCAGGCACGAGGAGCCCTCGACGCAGCCGCGCGGGCCGGCCGAGCCCTTCAGCCCCCTATGTGGTGGATGGTGAAGGCGGCCAGGAAGCCCACGGCTGCGGTAAGGCCGGTGAGGTTGTGATGCTCTTCGAAGGCTTCAGGGATCATGGTGTCAGCCACCATGGCAAGGATCCCGCCTGCTGCGATGGCTGTGATGAAAGCTATGAGTTCAGCCGGGGCGTTTTCCAGGGCCGTATAGCCAAGGAGCGAGGCAAGCCCGGAGAATACGGCGATCGCCGTCCATACACCGAAGACGTAGCCTGCGCTCCTGCCGGCCCGCTTCATCCCGGCCGTGCTGGAGAGACCTTCGGGGACGTTTGAGATGAAGACGGCGGCGAGCATAGCCGGGCTGACGGTCCCCGAGGCGAGCAGCCCCACCCCGAGAACAACGGATTCGGGGATCCCGTCGATGAGCGCTCCGATGGCGATCGCGGTTCCACTGCCGGGTGAGTCCTTCTCGGACGGATGCTTCTGCCCTGACCGTTTCCGGTGCTTGGCTCCTGCGCGGGACAGGAGAGCGTTGGAGCCGACAAAGATCAGGGCCCCTGCCAGGAAACCCGCCGCGGTGGGCAGTAGTCCCCCACTGTCAACGGCCTCATCAACCAGTTCGAAAGCCAATGCCGAGATCAGCACCCCGGCACCGAAGGCCATCACGGTCGAGACAATCCTGGGCGGGACTTTCCACCACCAGGCGATGCCGGCCCCCAGGACGAGGGCAGCTCCGGCCACGGTGCCCCACATCAGTGCCTGAATCCACGTCGGCATTACCCGCTCCCTCCACAGCACTCCTGCCGTACAAACGGCGGATCATGACGGCCCCTACCCGTAGCGGACCTTACCAGCGAAGGAAGCAGGGCGCTTGTCAGGGGCTCACCCGCAGCCGCGCCCGCTGGGCGTGATCACTTCGCCTGCATGCCGACGTCGGAGGGCAGGACTTGCAGCTGCTCAAGTCCGTTGCGCCCACAGTGAGAGGATGAGCGGATGAGAACGCTTGTTTACGGCGCCGGGGCCATGGGCCTGTATTTTTCCGCACGTCTGGCTCAGGCAGGGCACGACGTGGTCCTCAAATCCCGTTCGGCCACAGAGGGTGCCGAAATTCAGCTAAAGAGTGCACACCGGCAGGAATCCGTAACAGGGGTGCGCGTCATCTCAGAAGTGAGCCGCCAGCTGGACGTCGACGCGGTACTGATCGCCACCAAGGCCTGGCAGGTCAAAGAGGCGCTGGAGGACCTGCGGGGAAAGATCGATGATCGAACGACTTTGGTGACTCTCCAAAACGGCGTTGACGCCCCCGAGGTTGCCCGACGCATCTTCCCTGACTGTCCTGTAATTGCAACAACGTGCGTGGTGATCGTCAAGCGTACCGCCCCGCTGGCTGTTGAACTGGTGGGCGGCGAGGCGAGCCTCGCCGCAGGGCTCTTCGATGCAGTCGGCGCCGGCAGTGGCATCGCCGAGCAGGTAGTGGGCGCCCTCAATGACAGCTCCGTGACCGCCACCCTTGTCCAAGACGTGCACCGGGCGCTATGGAAGAAAATCGCCCTCATTGCCTCTTATGGCGGAGTGGGTGCCGTATCCGGTGTCCCTGTAGGCGTGACTCGGGCCCACCCCGAAACCCGGTCCATGGTTTTGGAAGGCATTACCGAGTGCGCCTCGGTTGCTCATGCCTGTGGCGTGGAATTTTCCCCTGAGGATATTGAGGAGGTGTTCTCTGTGTATACCGACACGTTCGACCCATCCACGACCTCGTCCATGCAGCGGGACCTCGCCGCCGGGCTGCCGTCAGAGCTGGCCGATCAAAACGGGGCAATTGTTGCCCGCGCCGAACTGGTGGGAGTACCCACCCCTACGCACTCCTTCATCCTGCGGTCCCAGTTACCCCGCGAGCGGCAAGCCAGGTCCCGTCCATAACGACCGCTCCGGTCCTGGATAGGATGTCAGTCTGTTGCCACGCTCCCAATCAGCCCGAGCAGGCGTTTAACCTGCGGGTGCCAAGGCCGGTCGGATGGACCGGTGAAAACGAGCCGACGCTCGAGGCACGGGTCGATGTCCACCATCACGAGGGTGCTGGGGAGCATTGAGGACGCAAGCGATGGCATAATCGCCACCCCTATATGGCTCTCCACCATGCTCAAGAGGGTCGAAAGCTCACGCACCCGCTGTGCAGGGTTGTAGCGGACTCCGCTGAGCGCATGAAGTTCTCTGATTTGGCGTTCACACCCGCCTGAGGACACCAACAGCGGCTCCTCGAGCAGCTCGGGCAGCCCCACCTGCGCCAGGGAGCTGAAAGGGTGATCCTCGCGGAGGACAGCCTGAAACCTGTCCTTCACCAGTTCCACGCCGCCGGCCGGCATGGGATCAGGATCGATGAGGATGGCACAATCCACCACTCCGCTGCTGAGCCAATCTTCCAGTTCGTCATCGCCACCTTCAAAGACCCGCACGTCGACATCCGGGAACGCTTGTATCCAATGATTCAGCAGTCTGGGCAGCATGCGGTGCGACGCAGTAGGGGACGCGGCGATCTTCACGGTTCCTGAGGGCCTGCTTTGGCGATGCTCGCTGATCAGGGACTCGATGGCACGTGTTGCGGCCAGCGCGGTGCGCGCGTGCGGTAACAGCGCGCTCCCGAACTCGGTCGGTCGAAGCGGAGCAGAGCGGTTCACCAGCGGAGCACCTGCTGTTCTCTCCAGTGCTGCAACGCTGTGTGACACCGACGACTGATCGACGCCAAGCGCCTCGGCTGCTGCCCCGAACCCGCTCTGCTCCACCACCGCCGTGAGGACCGCCAACTGCTTCAAAGTCACCTTCATTCAATTACCTCATGTCCCGGATGGTGTGGATGCATTGGACTCATACTGCCCCCAACAAGCACGCTACTGGAAGAGGCTAGGAGCGCACATGACAATCGGCACGGAAAAACCAGCAAAGGCATCACTATCCATCGGAGCACAGTACATCGCCGCGGCAGTTGTCTGGGGAGCGAGCTTCCTGTTCATCAAGATCGCAATCGAGGGACTCTCACCCGCTCAGGTCGTCCTCGGCCGGCTGATGGGAGGGGCGCTTCTGTTGGCGGTCATCATGACTATCACGCGCCGCCGGTGGCCGACAGGCACCATTACCTGGTTACACCTGTTCGCCATCGGGATCCTGATGTGCGTCGCCCCGTTCCTCCTTTTCTCATGGGCGGCTCAATACCTGCCATCCGGGCTTTCGAGCATCTTCAACGCGACAACCCCGATCGCAACGATGATCATCGCCCTGGCGGTCCTGCCTGAGGAACGACTCACCAAAATCAAAACCACCGCGATGGTCACAGCAGCCGGGGGAATCACGCTCGTCCTCGGACCGTGGCGACTACTGGCAGACCTGCAGGAAGCAAACATCCTTGCGCAACTGGCATGCTTGGGAGGGACCACCTGCTACGGGCTGGGATTTACCTACACCCGCCGGTTCTTCAGGTCTCACAGCTACGATTCCACGACAGTCGCCGCCAGTCAGATCGGCGCCGGCGCACTCGTGATCGCCGCCCTTGCACCCTTCATCGGCCGCGACCCGGCCATCCTTTCACCTGCGATAGTGGTCAGCATCGTCCTTCTCGGTGCGGTCGGTACCGGCATCGCTTACGTCTGGTACACCAACGTCATCAATGCCTGGGGTGCGACCGTCGCCTCAACCGTCACTTATCTGACGCCTCTCGGAGGCGTGATCCTCGGGATCCTGGTCCTGCAGGAGCAGATTCACTGGAATGAGATCGCTGGCGGAATCGTCGTGGTTCTGGCCGTCCTCGTCAGCCAAGGCAGGCTCACCCTGCGCCGGCAACGCTCCGGCGGGGCAGCGTGAGGAACTGTGCCGGCATCCAGATTCGCGCTACGACGCTTCCTCAAGTGCTTCCATGCCTGGGCTTTGGAGCCGGCTCCAAACGTGGTCGAGGGAGAGATCCAGCTCCTGCGCCAGCGCGGCGGTGGTCCGCGGACTCTTTCGGCGAACTTGCCGCAAAAGCGGCCGACGACGGCTGCCTAGGCACGGCAGCTGGCAGCGCCCGGGCGGGCGGTCATGGTGGAGTCGCTGGCGGACCGGCTGGGGCTGGGCCAACTCGCGGCATTGCTCGCCGCCAGCGACGTGATGGTGGCGAACGACAGCGGCCCCAGGCACCTCGCACAGTTCCTGGGGACGCCCACCATCGGCATTTACTGGGCCGGGAACGTCACCAACGCCGGCGCGCTGGGCCGGGCGTTGCACCGGATCCACATTTCATGGCAGACGCAATGCGGGGTGTGCGGCTCAGACCTCAGCCAAGTGGACTGGACCGCGCCGCGCTGCCCACACGACGAGTCAGTGGTGGGCTCGGTGACCGTGAAGGACGTCTACGCGGATGTGGTTGAGCTGCTGGCAGCGAGGGTCTGAGGCGGAGTCAGGGCTGCGGTATCACGAAGTGCGCGACGACGGTCAGGACCAGGATTACCGGCACGGCGAAGACGGCACTCCGGGACATCGTGCCCAGCCAGCCGCTTGCCCGGGGTCGCAGCAGAAGTCCGACGATGACAGTAACGAACAGTGCGAAGAGAACGCCTGCGCTTATCACCGATGCACGAACTGGCAGCAAATGCGGAGGGCAAATTCCCGGAAAACTAGCAGCACATCCCCAACCGGGCAGGACTGGCTGCGCCATCCAAAGGGCCAGCAAGCCCAGAATGACGACGGAAGCCGCGACTGCAGGTGACCGTGTGGCATCGTGCGTCTGGCGGGGCATGCTGCCAGACTACGCTGGCTCAAACCCATCCATCGCAGGACCACGGCTCAGCTGTAGTCTCGGACAATGATTGGACGAGTGGATGAAGTAGTGGTGGATTGCCAAAACCCGGCGGCACTTGCAGCGTTCTGGGCCTCGATCCTGGGTGGCGAACCCGTGCACCGAAGCGACGCCTGGTCCTACGTTGATCCCCCGGGATGGACACGTCTGGCATTCCAGCGGGTACCCGAGCATAAGCAAGGGAAGAACCGTCTCCATATCGATGTCCATGTTGAAGACATACCGGCAGCCACCGCTGCCGCCGAGGCGCTCGGAGCCGTCCGGACCGGCACGATTCACAGGGACAGTGTCGGCACGTTCCAGGTACTCCAGGATCCGGAAGGCAACGAATGGTGCGTGGTGCGATCGGCGGCAGGAGACTGATCGGGCAGCGGCGGTAACAATCCTGCTAGTGGCCCGCGCTTAATTCAATGAGCAGCACGCCGGTAATGATGAGGCCCAGGCCAACCATCATTACCGGCGTCAGATGCTCCTTGAAGAAAACGCGGCTTGCCACCGCCGTAAGAGCCACGCCGGCAGCTGCCCAGGTTCCGTAAGCGACTCCCAGACTCATCCCTTGCTCCAGCGTGAGGCTCAGCAGAGTGAAGGCAAGCAGGTATCCGGCGCCGACACCTATGTACCAGAGCCTTCTCCCTTGGACGGCCACTCGGAGGCAAAGGGTGGCGCTCACCTCGACCAGGATTGCCGTGGCGAGCAGCAGCCACATCATGCCGCAACCTCGGTTTTGGCGTGTTTTGGCGACCCGAGTTCAACGCACAGCACGCCGCCGATCACCAGCGAGACACCCACAAGCATCATCGGCGTCAACGGTTCCCTGAAGATGGCTGCGGCCAGCAACACGGTAAGGATGACCCCGAGTGCAGCCCAAATTCCGTAGGCGACTCCGAGTGCCATCCCGGCACGGAGGACCCCCGCTAGAAAGATAAAGGACGCGGCGTATCCGGCAACGACGATGATGAAGAACGAGGGCTCAACCAGCGCAGCTTTCAGGGAGAGCGATGCGCCCACCTCGCTGATGATCGCGCCGCCCAAAAGGATCCATTTCATGCCAGGCGTGCAGCCCCGGCCATGGCCGAGCTGCCCAGGTCGCTCTTCACCAGAGCATGCTGCGATTCAATGGCATCGATCCAGGCGTCGGTGGTGTCAACGGCTGCCCAGTTGGAGTTCAGCAACGCCATTAGTGTGGTGTGGACTGTTTTTGCATCCGCGAAACCCGCGTCGTTGCCAATATTGATGGCCCCGGTGGCGTCCGAGAGGACCTCGGTGGAAAAGCCGAGGAACTCCGCCTCAACCGACGATGCCAGAATGCAGTTATTGGTCATGTAGCCCACGAGGGTGACGGTGTCGACGTCGTGCTCCCGCAGCCAACCGGCAAGGCCAGTGCCCGCGTAGACGGAACCGTACTGCTTAACGAGGCTCATCCACTCGGCGGTCCTGCGGCGTTCGACGTCGGGGTGCAGCTCGAACTCCGGCGTGCCGGGCGCGAAGACCGGCGCGTTCTCTCCTGCTGTGTGCTGTACTGCCACGACGGGAAGGCCTGCGGCAGTGGCGGCGTCGATGGCTCGCCCGATCATCGGCAGGGATTCCTTGTGGTGTGGGTACTGGATCTCAAGGGGACCTGCGAAATACTGCTGCTGGATATCAACCAGGACAAGGGCGCGGCGCGGTGTGCTCATTGGTTATTACTCTCCTGAATGGTTCGGGTTCTCTGCCTGATGGCTCCCTTCCATCATTCGCCGTTCACACATCTGCCACCAGTGGCACGAATGCCTTGATACGATTGATTTGCGCCAATAAGGAAATGAGACCCGAATGCGAATTGCTGTGTACGCCTTCGACGACGTAACGATGTTTCACCTCTCCGTCCCGCAGATGGTGTTCCGCGAGGTCACACGCCAGGGCCTGGCGACGTGGGATACGGCCTTATTCTCCGACCACGCAGGCAGCATCCGCACCAGCGAGGGCTATCAACTGGGAGGAATCCAGGGCCCTGAAGCGGCGGCAGACGCTGATGTTGTGGTGGTGCCTTCCTGGTTTGATGACGGCCGGCAGCCCAGTGAAACCCTGCGCGGAGCACTGCAGCAGGCACACGAACGCGAAGCGGCGATCGTGGGGCTTTGCCTGGGTGCCATTCCCGTTGCCGACGCCGGCCTGCTCACCGGACGCTCTGCCGTGACGCACTGGCAGGCGTTCAACACCCTCGCCTCCAGGCACCCCGACGTCTCACTCGATCAGACAGTGCTCTACATTGACCACGGTGATGTTTTGACCTCCGCCGGCACCGCATCCGGGCTGGATGCCTGTCTGCATGTTGTCAGGTCCCGCCTTGGCGCGGACGCGGCGAACCAGGTGGCGCGCAGCCTGGTGATCGCCCCGCACCGGGAGGGCGGACAGGCGCAGTACATCGAGCACCCGGTTCCCGCGCGTTCCACGGAGGATCCGATTGCCCGCCTGCTCGAATGGGCGCTGGCCCGGCTGGGCGAACCCCTGAATATCGATCATCTCGCCGCCCAGGCCCACATGAGCCGCAGAACGTTTATCCGAGCATTCCGGGCTTCAACGGGAACGACGCCGTCTGCCTGGATTCGAACCCGGAGGCTGGATGCTGCCAGGAGGCTCCTGGAAACAACAGACCTGTCCGTTGATCAGGTCGCTGTTGATTGCGGGTTTGGAAGTGCCGTGACGCTCCGGCAAAACTTCGCAGCCGCGTTCTCCACCACGCCGACGGACTATCGACGCCGCTTCGACGCGCGGCTGGAGTCTGGTCCCGCCACCTGATCCGATCGGAAGCCCAGGCGCAAGAGTCAGCCCGCCTGCGAGCCAGCCTCCTGCTTACGGGCATACGCACGGCTGGCCCGATGCCTGGCACCACACCGGCTGGAGCACCACTGACGCCTTCCATGCGTCCGGACCATAAACCTGTCACAAGGCGCAGACGCACATCTCGCGACCCGGTCAGCATCAGGACCCGTCAAAAGCGCAGCTGCATCTTCTGCGATCTGCGCCATGGCATGGTCGACTATCCGGGTCAACGGATGATTGGCAACACGGCTCATGCCGCCACCGGGCACATATTGCAGTAACGCGGCACTGGGCACGGCCGAAAGGGCGCGATTGAGCCCCTCCAGCGACCCAGAGTCCGGGGCCACGCCCTCGGCATGTGCCGTCAGCACCGCCCGGAGCTTTCGCCTGAGGTCGGCGAGTTGAAGCTGGCAGTATTCCAGCAGCCCCGTTCCCTGCGGGGCCAGATCATGATTGACCAGCCATGCCGTGGCGTTAGCAGGTGTGTCGAGCTCATCCACCCGCCGCCCGCCTGGAAGCGTGACGATGCTGTTGGCAAGCGCCAGACACAAGTGCTCGGGTGTTCCCGGAGCGCTGGGGAGCGGAACCAAAGTCATGCAATCACGGTATCAGTTGCAATTTAACGTGATAACCATCTACGGTAATAATCACGCTAAAAACATTCATACACCGTGATAGATGAGGTAATTCCATGATTCGTCCGCACAATTCCGGCACAGCACCGTTCGTCCTATCGGTGCTAGATAACGCCCTTACGGGGGTCGGCTATTCGGCCCGCGACGTCCTCAAAGATGTCATCGGGCTCGCCCGACTGGCCGATCAACGCGGATACCAGCGGTTTTGGATGTCGGAGCATCACGCCATGCCCGGGGCCTCCATCCCGTCCCCTCAGCTGATGGTGGCCCGCCTCATCGGCGAGACCCGGAATATCAGGCTCGGCGCTGGCGGAATCATGCTGCCCAATCACGTCCCACTCGTAGTTGCCGAGCAAATCGGCCTGCTGGGCGAATTGGCCCCGGGACGAATCGATCTAGGCCTGGGCAGGGCTCCTGGGACTGACGGCGCAACGGCATCCGCCCTGCGACGCCACCATGGGGCAAATGATGACTTCCCCGGACAAGTAGAGGAATTACTGGGTTTTTTGGAGAACGACTTTCCAGACAGCCACCCCTACCGTGGGGTGCCGGCTGTACCCGGCCCCTGGCAGGCGGAGCAGAACCGAGTGTCGCACACCGGTTCACCCGCTGACATTTGGATCTTGGGATCCTCCACATATTCGGCGCATCTCGCGGCAAGCTTGGGCCGGCCCTACGCCTTCGCCCTGCAGTTTGGCAGCGCGGATGTCCTGGGTGCCATGCGCATCTACCGCGAGAATTTTCAGCCCTCCCAGTTCCTGGACCAGCCCTACAGCCTGGTGAGCGTTGGAGTTGTCGCGGATGATGACGCGGCGGAGGCGCGGCGCCAATCCTCGTCCACGGCGCTGGCAATGCTGAGGATGTTCCAGCGCAAGACTTTTTCGATCTTTCCGCCTGAAGATGTGGCAGCTTTCCAAGGCACACCCCAGGAGCGGCAGGTAATTGATGAGTACACCGATCGGGTCATCCATGGCACGGCAGCTGAGGTAGCGCAGGGGTTGGAAGAACTTCACAGCCAGACCCGAGTTGATGAGGTAATGCTGGTGGTGCAGGGTCACGCCCGTACCGCGCAGGCCCGCACAGTTGAACTGCTGGCTGACCACTACAACATGTCCGCCTAGGCCAGGGCAGCCGGGCTTGTCCTGTCGTCATAGGAGTCCCGGGCCCGCAGGACTTCCTCGATGTACTGCTCGGCCCAACGGCCCAGCGCCGTCAGGGGTTCACGCAGCGTTTGCCCAAGAGGGGTCAGTTCGTATTCAACGCGTGGCGGCATCTGATCGTAAGCGGTCCGGCTAATGATGCCGTCACGCTCCAAATCCCGCAGGGTGTCCGCGAGAACTTTTCCGCTGATGCCCGCAACGGCGTCGCGCAGTTCACCGAACCTCAGTGAGCCATCACTGAGGGCTATGACGATCATGGCGGTCCACTTGTTGGCGATCTTCGCCAGGGAAGTCCGGGAGGGGCAGGTAGCCAACATGACGTTCCAAACGGGCGTGCTCACCGCACAGCCTCCTTAGTTACGTTGAGGTAACAGGTTACCAAATGTAACCATGAATACATACCCACCAAACAAGGAGATCACCATGACTGTCCAAACACCTGCCGCAGTAGCCACTTCCTATTTCGACGCACTCGGCCGCGGAGACGTCCCTTCGGCAATGGCGCTGATCAGCCCCGACGTCGAATGGCACCAGCCGGGCCTGAACCGCTTCTCCGGTGATCACCAGGGCCTCGACGGCGTGGGCGCACTGCTGGGCGGAATGATGGAAACGAGCCAGGGCACCTTCCAGCTCGCGGTCACCGGGCCGATAATGGTCAACGGCGAGCTCGTGGCGGTGCCGGTTCAGTTCTCCGGCAACCGGGCGGATGCTTCCATGGATATGCCCGGCGTGGACCTCCTCACGGTCCGCGAAGGAAAAATCGTGGGGGTCCGGCTCTTCTCAGCCGACGGCCAAGCGGAGGACGCCTTCTGGGGGCAGCCCTGATCCCAGCCTGCCGGCAACTCTAGCGAAAAGACAGCCCTAGGACGCTTCCTCGAGCGGTTCCACAGACGGGCTCTGAAGCTGCGTCCAGACGGAGTCGAGAGACAACCCCAACTCGTCAGCAAGTACGGCGACGATCCCGAAGGACGGCGTGGCAATCCGTCCAGTCTCAATTTTCCGGAGGGTTTCCGGGGAAACGCCGGCGCTCAAAGCCACTTGGCCCAAGGTGCGATCCCCCCTTGCTTCGCGGAGCACTTCGCCCAAGAGCTTGCCTCGGTGGATCTCTTCAGGACTCAGGGGGATTCTAACCATCCCCCAATAGTAATACCGTTATAGTAATACCGGTATATCTATAACGGAGGATGACTGTGATCGAAGTACTTACGCCCCGGGAAGTGAAAGCCGCGCGCCCTTCAGGCCAGTTTGTGGCACGGACACTCGCCGAGCTCAGGAAGAAAGCCAAGCCCGGCGTCAACCTGCTGCACCTGAACGCCTGGGCAGCGTCCATGATCGAGGAAGCCGGGGCCCGCTCCTGCTATGTGGACTATGCGCCGTCGTTCGGCCGTGGACCGTTCGGGAAAGTCATCTGCACGTCCGTGAACGATGCCGTGCTCCACGGTCTCCCCCACGACTACGTGCTGAAGGACGGGGACCTGCTCACGCTCGACTTCGCGGCCAGCCTCAATGGCTGGGTCACCGACGCCGCCATCAGCTTCACCGTGGGAGATATGGCCAGGGACGAGGACCGTCGCATGATCGACGCCACCCAACGGGCGCTGGCCGCGGGGATTGGGGCAGTCCGGCCCGGAGCACGAATTGGCGACATCTCATACGCGATCGGCTCAGTCCTGGAAGGAGCCGGCTTTGACGTCAACACCGAATTTGGCGGCCATGGGGTGGGCAGCACCATGCACCAGGATCCGCACATCGCCAACAAGGGACTTCCGGGCCGGGGCTATAAGCTGCGCCCCGGCCTTCTCCTGGCCATTGAGCCCTGGGTGATGGACGGCACCAGCGAACTCATTGTGGATCCTGACGGCTGGACGCTGCGCAGCGCCAACGGCGGCCGGACGGCGCACCACGAACACACCGTCGCCGTCACAGAATCCGGTCCCGTCATCCTCACTCAGCTGGACTGAGCGAAGACTAAAGGGATTTACGGCCAGGAGCCTTCCTCTTCGTGGCAGATCAGCATCTCCCGTACTTCGCAACCCTTCGGCTGGGACAGCGCAAACAGGATCGCCTGCGCCACGTTTTCGGGATCGTTGAGCCGGGAGTCGTCCTGAGGCTTATACTGCTCGGTGCGGTCGTCGAAGAAGCGCGTCTTCATGCCGCCCGGAATCATGGTGGTGACACCGATTGATCCGCCGGTTTCCGCGGCGAGCGCGTGACTGAAGCCGACCACCCCGAACTTGGACGCGCAGTACGCTGTGGCATCCGCAACAGCCCTCTTGCCCAGCGTAGAGGCCACGGTAATCACCCGGCCGTGGGTTTCCACCAGGTATGGCAACGCCGCGCGAACCACGGACACCGTACCCATCAGGTTCACGCCGATCACCCGCTCCCACTCACCGGCGTCCACGTCCGCCAGCTTTCCGCAACGGTCAATCCCCGCAGCGGTCACCACGGCGTCCAATCCGCCCAAGGTCTCTGCCGCCTCACGGACGGCTGCTTCCACAGCCGCCCGATCAGAGACATCCACCTCGTACGCTTTTGCCTCGGCAACCGCGCTGATATCCCGGTCCAGCACCACGGGCGTTCCGCCTGCCTGAATCACGGCGTGGACGACGGCGGCGCCAAGCCCGGACCCGCCGCCCGTCACGAGAACGCGGCCCGGGTTGGCGGTGAAAGTTGGAGAAGGCTGGTTCATGGGGTTTCCTTTCGTCAGGGGAAATCGGGTAAGTGAAGCAGGGAGGAGCTCAGCTCACCTTCGCGAGCGCCTCGGCCAGTCCGGTAGTGGAGCGTGCCGGGTGGTACGGCACCGTTTCACAGCGGCCACCCCAGCTCTCGACGAGGGCCGCCTCAGGCAACCGTTCGCCGTCGTAATCTCCGCCCTTGACCCAGATATCCGGACGGAACCGGGCCAGGCACGCCTCCGGGGTGTCCTCCTCGAAGATCTCGACGGCGTCAACGCACTCAAGTGCCAGGAGCAGCTCCAGCCGGTCCTGTTGGTTCATAATGGGCCGCTGGTCCCCCTTGAGCTGGCGCACCGAGGCGTCCGAGTTGAGGCAGACCACCAGGCAGTCGCCCATTTGGCGTGCGGCGGCGAGCGCGCGGACGTGGCCGGCGTGCAGGAGGTCGAAGCAGCCTCCAGTCGCCACCACCACCCCGCCGTCTGCCCGGACGGCGGCGGACAGGGCCGCGGCCTCCGAAGGAAGGACGACGGCGGCCGGCCGCTCCGGAAGCGTTCCCACCCCGCCGCGGCCCAGGAAATCTGCCGCTTCGTGGACTGCCAGAACCGCTGCGTCCGGCACCGACTGCCCGTCGGCCAGATGCGCTGCCAGACTTGCGGCGAGACGGTCACCGGCGCCACAGGGATCGCTGACGGCAGTCCGGGGTGCCGGGAGAACCAGGGGCTCAGGATTACGCCGGCTAACCAGCGTGGCCCCCTGCGCCCCCATAGTCACCAGCACGGCCCTGCTGGCCCAACGCCACATCAGTCCTGCGGCCAGTTCGCCGGGCTGCGCGCCGTTCAGGGCGGCCCCCGCCTCACCTGCTGAAGCGGCGAACTTCTGCGCCTCACCAAGGTTCGGGGTGACGACCGCGACACCCGGCACCGGATCGGCCCCGGACGGATGCGGGTCCCACACAATAGGGACGTCGTCCGCCAGCTCAGCAAGCAGCTCACGCAGCTCCGAATTCCGGGCCAGCCCCCGGCCGTAATCCGCGACGACGATCGCTCCGGCCTGCCTGATCGCAGCCAGCATCGCCGGGGTCACGGCCGGGACGGGTACAGGCGCACAGCCTTCATCCACACGCACGACGGCCTGCTGCCCCGCCTGCACCCGCGTCTTCACCGGCGTACTGGTTCCCGAAGGGCCCGCCACAACCCGCACCCCTGAGAGGGCGCGTTCCAGCGGCAGCCGGGAATCGTCGGCGGACATCACTGTTACCAAGGTGACGGCATGGCCGTCCTCCAGCAGCATCCGGGCCACCAGCCCGGCCCCGCCTGCCCGGCGCCGGGTACTGGAAACGTCCACCACCGGCACTGGCGCATCCGGGCAAAGGCGGGTGGCCTCCCCCTTGATGTCTACATCCAGCAGGACATCACCCACAACTACAATCCTCATGCCCGCCCTCCTTTCACCACGGTCCGGAGGGGGATCCGGGCCGGGGTCCGATGCACCGGAACCTGCCGGGATCCGCGGCGCGCCACTTCAGCATCGAAAGCCCGGCACACCGCATGGATGGCGATGAGGTGGCCTTCCTGCGCGTTGGCCGCGATGCCGCTGACACATACGGATTCGTCACAGGCCGCAGCCAGCGGATTCGGCCCCGAACCGGTCAGGGCCCACGTGGTAACCCCTACCCGGCGGGCGGATTCGGCGGCGCGCAGCAGGTTAGGACTCTTGCCGCTGGTGGACAGGAGCAGCAGCACGTCACCGGCACGCCCATGGGCCCGGACCTGGCGGGCAAACACTTCCTCATAGCCGTAATCGTTGCCGATCGCCGTCAGCGCCGAACTCTCCGCATGCAGGGATATTGCGGAAAACGGGATGCGCTCGCCGTCAAACCGCCCTACCAGCTCCGCGGTAAGGTGCTGGGCCTCTGCGGCTGAACCGCCGTTTCCCGCGGCCAGGAGCCGCTGTCCGGCCAGCAGCCGCTGAGCCAGCTCAACGCCCCATCCCGCCAGCGTTCCGGTCTGTTCCCGAAGTGATTCAAGGGCCGGGAGCACGTTGTCCAGGTGGGCTGAAACGAGCCCGACGGCGGTCGCGGCACCAGAAGTACCGCCGGGAGTACCGGTGCCGGTTGGAACTACAGCCTGCGTACTCACAGCGCCACCTCCTGCATCGATGCGTACTCCGTTGCGGCCGTTCCCTGCAGTGCCTTCCGGTAGGCCTTCTCCGTCTCCTGCGCCACCCGGTCCCAGGAGTAACGCGCCCGCGCCCGGCGCTCGCCGGCCTGGCCATAAGCCGCCGCCATCTCCGGATTATCCAGCAGGCGGGCGATTGCTGCCGCGGTTGCCTCCGCATCCTTGGGCGGGACGTGCAGGCCCGTGCGGTGGTTCAGGACAGTGTCCCCCAGCCCGCCGACGGCCGCGGCCACAACCGGAACCCCGCAGGCCATAGCCTCGAGCGGGACAATGCCAAACGGCTCGTACCATGGCGTGCACACCACGGCGCTGGCGCTGCGGAAGATGCCCGGCATGGCGTCCCGGGACACCTGCCCGCGGAAAACCACCCGGTCCCCAACGCCCAGTTCCCGAGCCAGCTCCTGCAGCCGCCGGCCCTCGGGGTCTGCAGCGAGGTCATCGGCAGTGCCGCCGCCACCTACAATGACGAGTTCGACGTCGTCACGCCCCTTTTCGGCCAGCTGCGCCAATGCGGAGATCACCAGGTCCACGCCCTTCCGGGGGACAAGCCGGCCTACCGACAGAATGCGATGCTTACGACCCCTCTGCTCTGCGGAACCCTGATCCGAAAACAGGTCAAGGTCCACACCGCAGGGCGCCACCGAGATTTTGGCCGCAGCGATCCCCATCGACTTGAGCTCGAACACTTCATCGGAGCAGGTGGCAATGATCCTGTCCACGGCCTGCCCCACGGACGGTTCAAGGAACTGCCTGTCCGCCGGGCTGGTGTCCTGAACGCCCTGGTGCCGCCGCTTCACGGTTCCCAAAGCATGGAATGTCTGCAGGACAGGAATCCGGGATACCGTACGGGAGGTCCGGCCGCGGCCGTTACGGCCGGCGGCCTGCAGCCGGACCGCGTCCAGCGCTGCCAGTCCGGACATCCAGAAATGTGCATGCACCACGTCCGGCGGCCCTGATTCTCCAGCTCCACCCGTCTGGAAGGCAGCCGACTCCCAATCGGCGGCCACGCCTGCGCCGAGTGCCGGGATGAACGGCAGGAGCTCGTCCTTGGGCACATGCGTGGGCGGTCCGGCGTCGATATGGACAACCTCCACCCCCCTGCCCACTTGCACCCGCGCCGGCAGGTCCACCGAGTCCCTGCGGGTGTACACGGTCACGCTGTGGCCGCGCCGTGCCAGTGCCGTTGCCAGTGCCGCAACATGGACATTCTGGCCACCCGCATCAACCCCGCCCAACGCTGCCAGCGGGCTCGCGTGTTCGGAAATCATGGCGACTTTCATGGGATGTTCCTTTCCGCAGGGAGCAACAGTGGGTGGGTGGACAACGCGGGGTTGGCCCGGGTGTTACTGGCCCGATTGGTGCTTCCCCTGCCTGAGGCGAGGTCGGCCAGGATCGTGTCCCAGTCCGACAGGAACCTGGCCAGGCCGTACCTGGCCAGGGCTGCCTCGCGGGCGGCGAGGCCACGGCGCCTGGCTTCCTCCGGATCCTTCATCAGGAGGGCGGCGCAGCGCTGCAGTTCGGTGATGTTGTTGCTGACCAGTCCGGCTTCCGGCGGCACGGCCCTGGACGCCTCGGTAGTGTCCAGGGCCAGCACTGGCATGCCCAGGTGCATCGCCTCCAGGAGCGCCAGGCCCAGCGACGTCCAGCGCAGCGGGTGAAGGTATGCCCGGCAGTCGGCCAGTTCGCGGTGCAGCCGGGCGGTGGGCAGATCACCACGGATGGTGAGCCGGTCTGCAGAAAGTCCGACCGCGGCGGGCAACCCGTCGCCACCCATCCCGAACACCTGCAGCGGGGCCGTCTCAGCGAAACGCGGCAGCAGGTCAGTTCCCGTCACCCTGCCCCGCCGCACGGGTTCATTCACCACCACAGCCAAGGATTCGTCATCGCCGGTGTACAGGTATCCGGGATCCGCGATGCCGTGCTCCACCACAGTTGTCAGGGCCTCGCCGGAGTCCCAAAAGAGATCATTAAAGTAACTGACGTGGACTATCGGAATCCTGCGCTGCTCCGCCAACGGATGACGGGTGGAGGGAACGTCCCCCTTCGGGGTGTTGTGCTCAACGTAGACGGCCGGCAGATCAACGCCCGGGCGCCTGCCCAAGGTACGCTGCACTTCCGCCACTTCTTCCGGTCGCTGCAAAACCACCACATCAACGCTGTCCGGGTCGAGCTCGGCCAGGACCGCCTCCGTGGCCGCCGGCCAGTCCCGGCCGGCCCGTCCGAGCCCCCACGGTCCGCCCTCCGGGAACACTGGAAGCAGGTACTCGTGACTGCCCCTCACAAAGGCATCCGTCCATGAACCATGGACATGCCACAACAGAATGCGCATCAAATCCTCCCTCTTCGCTGCCTTGCGGCAGCACGCCGGTGACCGGTGCTCAGCCGGGTGCTCAGGGAGCTGACTCCACTGATCAGTCGTTCGACCGCTTCGGCCACCTGCTCAGGAGATACTGAATCCAGGCAAGGATGGCCGGGCACCGGGCAGTAACGCGCCCGCGTCAGCCGGCATTCGGCCGTCTGGTCCCCCAGCAGCTCCAGCGGAACGCCGTACGGCGCCCATTTGATAGCCGGCACCACGGGCGAAAACAGGCAGGCCACCGGGGTGCCAACCGCTGCGGCCAAGTGGGCCGGTCCGGTGTTCCCCACCACGACGGCGTCAGCCCCCGCCAGCACCCCTGACAGGGTCCGCAGGTCCGTTCGTCCGCCCAGGTCAAGGGCTCCCGGTCCCGCCACCGTCGCGGTCAGGGCTGTCTCCCCTCTGCCACCGGTCACCACCACGCGGTGTCCGGCACCTTCAAGAAGTTCGACGGCGGCAGCATGATGCAGCGGCGGCCAGGCCCTGGCCGGTGCGCTGGCACCGGGGTGCACCACCACGTAGGGACCCTCGCCCACAAGGTCTGTAACGTCCGGCGGATCGACGACTCTAAGGAGGCCTTCATCGCCAGCGGGAAGCTGGAAACCCGCAGCTTCAGCGATGGTGAGGGCACGTAATGCCTCGGGCAGATCCTCGGGGAAGTCCTCCCCGGGTTTCAGCCGCACATCCAGGAGACTGCCGGCGTAGTCAGTGGAAGCAGCAGTAATTTTCGCCACCCCGGCGAGCCGCAACAGCAGGGCCAGCGGCAGCGGTGACTGGTGGAAAGACGTCAGGATTACGGCCTCGGAGATCCTGGAATTGCGGACGTAGGCGATGAGGGACTGCACGGATTCGGCCGTGATGTCCGGCGCCGGGTTCATAATCCACGGGCTCGGCCAGGTATAGACGTCTGTCACACCGGGGAGGAGCTGGGCCGCTGCTTCGCCCTGGGGTCCGCAGAGCACCAACACGTCATTGGTGCCGGTTTTGCCGGTCAGACTGATTGGTGTTGGGTGGCCGTTCTTGTTGGTGATGCTAGTGGCGCCATCGGGCCTGCCCGCAGCGACCGCACGGATTGCAGGGCCAGCCAGCAGCATGTCGCCCACACTGTCCAGCCGGGCCACCAATACCCGGCTCACGGTGCACTCCCCGGGGATGGGAGTGAACGACGATTCAAGCCATGCAGTTCGTGCAGTTCCGGGTCTGGCATTTCTGATATCGGCTTTGCTTCCTGCTCTTTGGCTTCCGGTGCCGCTCCCAGGATCAGGTCCACGGCTTCTTCGAGAGAGGCGGCCACCTCCGGCGCGGCTGCTATTTCTTTGGGCAGGGTGACCGGCGTCGGCACCAGGATTCCGCGGACTCCTGCTGCGGCAGCAGCCTCCATGTCGGAGCCGATGTCTCCTACAAAGACGGCCTGCTCCGGTTGGATGCCAAGGTGATTGCAGGCCGACAGCAGCATTCCGGGTTGTGGCTTACGGCAACGGCAGGCGTCCTCTGGCCCGTGCGGACAGTATTCCCAGACATCGAAGGGGCCCAGCAACGACTCCACCCGGAGATTCACGGAGTGCATCTGATGCACGGTCAACAGGCCCTTCGCAATTCCCGACTGGTTGGTGACTACACCCGTGAACAGGCCCGATTTCCGCAGGCGGGAAACAGCGGCCAGGGCACCGGGTGATGGGCGGACCAAATCCGGTTCGTTGTTGTAGGGCACATCAAGGACCAGCGTCCCGTCTCGGTCGAACAGGACGGCCTTGAGCTGGTGGCGCCAAGAGATTGCCATACAGGCTAGGTTCCCCGCCTCCGGAGAAGCTAAACAGTAGACTTACTACTTCTTCTACTGATCCTCGTTTGAGGGTCAGTTTTCCGCAGCCGCACCACTTGCCGAACGGAAGGAAGCACCGCGTGGCCCCAGCACCTTCATCAGCCCCGTCCGCCACACATTCCGCAACGCCCTTCACTGCGTCCTCACCTGGATCCTCCCGCAGCGGGCAGCCCATACTCCTTGTGCTGCGGGCCCTGAAGCTCGGCGATCTGCTGGTGGCGGTCCCGGCCCTGCACGCCCTGCAGCGGGCCTTCCCGGAGCACCGCAGGCTGTACGCGGCCCAAGGCTGGCTCGCTGACGCCGTCGAGCTTGTGGGAGGTTGGGAACTGCTCCCCACGCACGGCCTGGACGTACCCGTACCGCTGCCACCTGGCGTGGTGGATATTGCCGTAAACCTGCACGGTAGCGGGCCGGAGAGCCAACACCGGATCGGCGCCCTGGATGCTGCCCGGGTGATTACCCATGAGGGAGCAGGATTCAACGGCCCGCCTTGGTGCGACGAACTAGCGGAACGGGAGCGCTGGACCCGCCTGTTGCAGTGGCACGGCATCGAAGCGGACCCCCTGGACTGCCGGCTCCAGCCGCCCGGCGTCGCCAGTCCCGCTCCAGGAGCGGCCGTGGTGCACGTGGGCGCGGCGTACGGCAGCAGGCTATGGCCGGTTGATCGGTTCGCGGCCGTGGCGACCCAGCTGGTTGGCGCCGGCCATGAGGTCATCTTTACAGGAAGCCAGGCGGAGCGAGAGCGTGCCCTGAATGTGGCGGAGCAGGCAGGGCTGCCCTCCGGTACGGTTGTGGCCGGCGAGCTTTCCTTGGCCGAATTCGCCGCAGCCGTTGCAGCAGCCTGCCTGGTTTTTTCCGCGGATACCGGCGCGGCCCACCTGGCTTCCGCCTACGGAACGCCGTCGGTGGTGTTGTTCGGCCCCGCGCCTGTGGAAATCTGGGGGCCGCCACCAGGTCCTCACCTGGCGCTGACGCGTCCCGAGTTCCGCCGCGGTGACACTTTTGCTGCGACACCGGACCCGGCACTGCTGGCCGTGACCGTTGACGATTCCCTGGCCGCCATCCGGGAGCTCAAGCTGCTTTGAGGGTTTTCCTGGAAGCTGCCCTGAAAGTCAGAATCGTCCACCAACCGTCGCTGCAGGGCCACCAGAATGCGGGCGAGCCTCCGGGAGACCTGCATCTGGGACATGCCAAACTTCCGGCCCAGCTCTGCCTGTGATTCCTCGCAGTAGTACCGGCCGTACAGCAGCGCCCGGTCTGCGGGGTCCAGTTCGCGGATGGCCTGACCCAGGCAGAGGACGTCCACCAGATCGCCGTCTTCGTTGGTGCCGTGCGGCAGCGATTCGGCCAGGGACGGTACCTGGTCATGGCTCGCGGCGCTGTCCAGGGAATCCGGCCGCATGCTCGAATAGGCCATGTAGGCCTCGCGGATCTCGCGAACATCCACGTCAAGTTCTGCAGCCAACTCAGCTTCGGTGGGTTCCCGGCGAAGCTGCTGGCCCAATTCCCGCTCGGCCCGCAGGAGCTGCGAGCGCAGATCCTGGATATGCCGGGGCGGACGAACCATCCAGCAGCGGTCACGCAGGTAGCGCTTCAGCTCGCCGGTAATGGTGGGGGCTGCGTAGGCGGCGAAGCTGTCCCCCTTGGACTCCTCAAAGCCCTTGGCCGCCTTGACCAGGCCAAGGTAGGCAACCTGCGTCAGGTCCGCCCGATCGCGGCCATGCGTGGCGAACTTCGAAGCAATGGACTCAGCCAGGTTCAGGTAGTCAAGAACCAGGTGCTCCCTGAACGTCTGCTGAAGCCGGCCCGCTCCCCGCGGCGGGACCGTCACACGTTGAATTTCCGCGACCTGAAACGCTTCTGCCGGCGGCGGGCAATCAACGAGTGCAGCTTGAAAGTCGGGCATGGGCTGGCTCCTTCTGTTCCCCGGGTCACGGGAAGCCTGCGGCAAGACTTATCAAACAGGAAACCATAAGCCTACTTATTAAACAACGTTCTCCTGAACGTCCCTTAACGGGCGAAAAATTTGTCGCCTGCTGTGTAGAAAGCCCCTTGCGGGGGTAGGTACCCTATTGATAGTAATCATGCTTACTATCTTGCGGCCAGTACCGCTGGTTCTGCATCAGTACCCTGCTTCCTGGAAAGAGAGAGCGAAGATGACAGAGAACCAATGGACCGAGGACCCCGCCTACACGCGTCCTCCGGACCCACTAAATCCAACACCGGCTACCGGTACCACCGGCACGGCATCCACCACCGGCGCGAACCAGGGTTCCTCCACCAAGGAAGCCGTTAAGGGTGAGGCCGCAGAGGTTGCCCAGACCGCCAGGCAATCCGCGCAGCATGTGGCGGAGACCGCCAGGGATGAGGCCTCCACCGTCGCTGCCGAGGCCAAGAACAACGCCAAGGACCTCCTCCACCAAGCGCGGGAGGACCTGGCCGGCCAGGCGGGCGCACAGCAGCAGAAGGTCGCTTCCGGAATCCGGTCCATCTCTGATGAGCTGCAGTCCATGGCCTCATCCTCGGACCAGCAAGGAATGGCGACCGACCTGGTCCGCCAGGCCGCGGACCGTTCCGCTTCCGTTGCCCAGTGGCTGGAAGGCCGGGACCCCGGATCCCTCCTCGACGAGGTCAAGTCATTTGCCCGGCAACGGCCCGGCACGTTCCTTCTGCTGGCTGCCGGAGCCGGCGTCCTGGCCGGGCGGCTTAGCCGGAGCCTGGCCGGGGGCGGGGATTCCGGCGCAGATGACCGGACACGCAGCACCGCCTATGGCGCAGGAGCACCGGTGCGGCCTGCCTATGGTGGCGCAGTACCGCCGCCTGCCGTCGAACTGCCGGGCCCCGCGACCACAACCGCGGGCTACACCGGCGCCGGTACCGATCCGCACACCGGGGCCGGTACCGATCCGTACACCGGAGCAGGCACCAGCACGGGAGCAGGCCCCTACCCGGGAACCGGCCCAGGCACCGGAACTCCGCTTGCGGATGACCCCGAGACGGGCTGGCCGGAAACAGGGGGTCCCCGATGAGTTCGTCGTCCGAGATGCCCCCCAGCGAGGCGCACGTCAAGGCGGACAACACCTCGCTCGGCGACTTGCTCGGTGACGTCACCCGCGATATGTCCACCCTGATCCGTCAGGAAGTGGAGTTGGCCAAGGCGGAGATGAAGCAGACGGCAAGCCGTGCCGGAAAAGGCGGCGGCATGCTGGCCGGCGCCGGCGTTGCCGGGCACTTCGTACTGCTCTTCCTCTCCATCGCCCTTTGGTACGCCTTGGGTGAGCTGATGGGACTGGGTTGGTCCGCCGTCGTCGTGGCAGTGCTCTGGGGCATTGTGGCAGCCATTCTGGCCAGTATTGGCCGTAAGAAGCTCAAGGAAGTACAGGGCCTCCCCCAAACCACCGAGACCCTTCAGGAAATTCCATCAACACTCAAACCCGGTGAGGACAGAAAATGAGCGAGAACCCGGACGCCATCCGTGCAGATATCGAAGCAACCCGCCGTCGGCTTGGTACCAACGTCGACGCCGTGGCCGACAAGGTCACTCCATCAAACGTCGTCCACCGGCAGACGGATAAGGTCAAAAGCGCCATTTTCGGCGCCAAGGAAAAGGTGATGGGCACTGCCGACAACACCGGATCCAGCATGGGCTCGGCAATGCACGACGCCGGATCCAGCATGGGTTCGGCAATGCACGACGCCGGCGATGCCGTTAAGGACGCACCGTACCAGGTCAAGGCCAAGACGCAGGGAAACCCGCTCGCCGCCGGCCTGGTTGCCTTCGGCGCCGGGCTCCTGCTGGGGTCCCTGCTCCCGGCCAGCGAAAAGGAGCGCCAAGCCGCCCAACAGCTGAAGTCCGCAGCGGAACCGGTCACCAGTGGACTGACCGAGGCCGCCAAGGATATGGCCGAGGGTCTGAAGGAACCGGCCATGGAAGCCGTCGAAAACGTCAAGGCCACCGCGGCCGAGGCCGCCGAGCACGTCAAGGCCGAGGGCCAGGACGCTGCCTCGGAGGTCAAGGGCCGGGCCGACGACGCCAGGGGTAATCTCAGCAACTCCTGATCCTCAGCATCCTGCCACCGGCCGGCTGTCCCGCACCATGGGAGGGCCGGCCGCGCTGCTTGACCGGCAGGAACCATTGCCTGCAGGAACATGCCAGCATCGAAAGGATAGCCAAGTGGCCGCCAGTAACAACCAGCCCGAAACCAGCACTGCAAAAAGTGCCAACGCACCCGCACCGGACGATTCACGGAAGCCGGACAGCCCAGCGGACCTCAACAAACCGTCCTGGAAATATATCGCCGGAAAAACCTTCCGTGAATTCAGCCAGGACCAGTGCCCGGACCTCGCCGCAGCCCTGACGTATTTCGCCGTGTTGTCCCTGTTTCCCGGCATCCTTGCCCTCGTCTCCATCCTTGGCCTTTTTGGAGATCCCTCCCGGACAACCTCCGCGCTGCTGGAGATTGTCCAGGGCGTCGCGCCAGGCTCCACGATGGACACCATCCGCGGACCCATCGAGGAACTTGCGGCATCACCTGCGGCAGGATTCACCTTCGTGATCGGCCTCCTGACGGCCCTTTGGTCAGCCTCCGGCTATGTGGGGGCCTTTGGCCGGGCAATGAACCGCGTCTACGAAGTGGACGAGGGCCGGCCGTTCCTTAAACTCCGTGGCACCATGCTGGCGGTAACGCTGCTGTCCCTTGTCGCCGTCGCACTTTTGGCAGGCATGCTGGTGCTCAGCGGGCCGGTGGCCGAGGCGGTGGGCGGCGCACTTGGCCTCAGTGAGGTGTTGTTGACGGTGTGGAACATCGCTAAGTGGCCGGTAATTGTGGTCCTGGTGGTGCTCCTGATTGCGGTGCTGTACTACGCCACGCCCAACGTCAAGCAGCCCAAGTTCCGGTGGATGAGTATGGGCTCATTCA
Source organism: Pseudarthrobacter sp. TRD_SC_9 (assembly GCF_055361265.1). Lineage (NCBI taxonomy): Bacteria > Bacillati > Actinomycetota > Actinomycetes > Micrococcales > Micrococcaceae > Pseudarthrobacter > Pseudarthrobacter sp. TRD_SC_9. The sequence goes on along the minus strand of NZ_CM143956.1, from coordinate 534,367 downwards.
TCGCGCTGCTGGTATTTGTGGTCGCGTCGCTCGGATTTGGCTTTTACGTGGCAAACTTCGGCAACTACAACAAGACCTACGGAGCCATCGGTGGCGTGATCATCATGCTGCTGTGGCTCTGGATCTTGAATATGTCACTTCTGTTCGGTGCCGAATTCGACGCCGAGACCGAGCGGGGCCGCCAGCTTCAGGCCGGCATCGAAGCGGAAGAAACCATTCAACTGCCGCCCCGCGACACGAAGAAGAGCGAGAAACTGCAGGCGCAGGAAGAGGAGGACGTCAGGCGCGGGCGGGAACTGCGCGAACAGCAGAACGGGGATAAGAGGTAGCCGCTAGCGCACCACTGCCAGGGCGAATCCGTCCCACCCCTTGGCGCCGACGGTCTGTATCACCGTTGCCTCCAGGCGGGGGTCCTCTCCCAGCATCTGCAGGGCCTTTTTGATGCCGGGTCCGTTGACATCGTCGATCGACGGGTCCAGCATCACGCCTTCCCAGACCGCGTTGTCCAGGACGATGACAGTTCCCGGCCTGCCCAGCCTGATGGCCCAATCAAGGTAATCGGTGTTGTGCTGCTTGTCCGCGTCGATGAACACGAAATCGAAGGGCTCGGACCCGTCAGCTTCCAGCGTCGGGAGGATATCCAGGGCCGCGCCCACCCGGATCTCCACTTTCTGGTCCACGCTGGCCACCTCCAGGTTTGCTTGCGCAACGGCTGCGTGCTCGGGCAGGTATTCGCACGTGACAAGGCGGCCGGCCTCCGGCAGGGCCTGTGCCATCCAGATGGTGCTGTATCCGGCCAGGGTGCCGATCTCCAGGACCCTTTTAGCGCCGGAAATCCGCACCAGCAGGTTGAGCAGCTTTCCTGCGTTCGGTGCCACCTCTATGGCAGGCATCCCGGCTTCGGTGGCAGACTCCACCGCACGCTGAAGCGACGAATCAGGACGGACGACGGCGGCACTGAGGTACTGCTCCACCGCCGCCCAGGATGGCTGGACCTTGTGTTCGAACATGGCCCACAGTCTGGCACCGGATGGTCCAAGGCGGAAGGGCCTGCTTGAGATTTGCGGCTTTCGTCGTGCGCGGCGCGCTAGTCCTGCTTGCCGAGCGCTTCCTCGAGCCGGTCCACTTTGGCTGTGAGCTCGCCGGAGTAGCCCGGGCGGATGTCGGCCTTGATCACCAGGGAGACCCGGCTGCCGTAGCGGCCCACTGCCTCGGTGGCGCGTTTGACGACGTCAAATACCTCGTCCCACTCACCCTCGATCTCCGTGAACATGGAGCTGGTCCGGTTGGGCAATCCGGACTCCCTGACCACTTTGACGGCGGCCGCAACGGCGTCGTGGACTGACGCGCCGGAGGCGCCCGGAGTGGAGGCGCCTGCCGGGGTGGCCCCTGCAGGACCGGCGCCGCTACCGGAGGCAACGGATTCGGATGGCGTTCCGGACGGGGCAACAGAAAATGCAAGCAACATAAGGCCAGTCTGCCATGCGTCTGCAGCCTGCAGCAGGCCCGCCAGCGTCACAAATTTGGGCTACTGCAGGGTAACCCACCACCGGTGGCACGCGTTGGCTAATCTGGTGGAATGAACGTCGCTGCAGACCGCAAGCCCCTCCGCGCGGATGCCGCCCGAAACGTGGACAAAATCATTTCCGCAGCCACCCAGTGCTTCCGGGAATACGGCCCCGATGTGCCCTTGCAGACCATCGCCACAGCGGCGGGAGTGGGTCCCGCTACGTTGTTCCGGAATTTCGCAGACAAGGAGGACCTGGTCTTGGCGGCCCTGGACCGGCAGTTGCGCAGCCGCGTCGATCCGGTGATCGCCCAGGCACTCCAGGAGGAAGATTCGGCAGCCGGACTCTTCCAGGTGATGGAGGCCATCATGTCGGCCTCCAGCGAGGACGCCAACCTGTTGGGAGCGGTGGCCGGCCGGCGTCAACTGCTGATCGGCATTACCGAAAGCCTCATCGAATCAGTTGGTGTCCTGTTAGGCCGTGGCCAGCGCCAGGGGACCCTGCGCGACGATGTTTCACTGACGGACATGGTGCGCCTGCTGGCAATGCTGATTGGCGCTGTGGACACCATGGAACCCGGCTCGGATGCCTGGCGACGCCCGCTGGCGCTGGTGGAGGATGCCCTCCGCACCCAGCGGCTGGCCCGTAAGCTTCCGGCGCAGGTGCCCCTGCCCGGTGATCCCTTCCCGGGAACCACGCTGGGCTGACCGGCCGGGATCTACACGTACCTGAGCTATAAGTACAGGGTTCTTCCCGCGTACTTGCCGGTATGCGTTACTCGCGCACGTGATCGTGGCCCTCGTGCAGCCCTTCGTTGGGCGTGTGGTGCTCAGCTTCCTTGAGGTGCTGCTGTAGCTTCTCCTCGGCTTCCCGACGACGGCGGGCAAGGTCGCGGAGTTCGCGCGTAGACAGGGATCCGGTGGAGTCCCCGGGGCGAGCGGCTGATTCGTGGTTCATGGAATGGCGGTCCTTCCAGTTCGCGGCTTGGTTGCTACGGCATGCTTCCCGCTTCTCCCTTACTGGCAAACGGGTCCGGTGACCGGCCTGCCCGCAGTCTCAATTCCTGGTCGACCGCCGCTAAGAGCACCCATGAGGAGCTTGAGGCCTCCGGGCCTGCAGCGTCCTGAAGATAGAACTGCAAGGTAACCAGTTCGTCTACGGGTACAGCCTGCAGCGCAGGAAACTCCCGGTAGAAGCGTTTGGGCCTTGTTCCGGCCACTGCCTGGACGGCTGGAACACAAATGGAATTGTCAGCTTTGGAATTATTGGTGCGATGCCGATTCTTGTCCATGCTCCCCACTTACAACGACGAAGTCCGCCGACGGTCAGGTTCATGGCCAACTGCATAGCCACTCTCATGCTAACCCGGGTGGCCGTTTACCACCACAGCACCAGAGGTGCGGGCCCTTGCCCTAACCCCAGCCGAGAAGCCTTAGTCCTGCCGCTGTCCCCGCGCCGGCGAGCACTACCACCAGGAAGGGGGCGCGAAGGGTGAGGTCAATCGCAGCGGCCGCCAAGGCACCAATGCGCGCATCCAGAACCAGCGACTGCCCCGTGGCCAGGGCATTGACCACGGTCAGGGATGCCAGCAGGCCGATGGTCATGGTCCCGGCAATCCGGGACATCCGGGGGTTCTCCATCAGCTTCGTTGGCACAAGGTAGCCGGCCACTTTCCACGCATAGGCTAGGGCACAGGCGATCAGGATCCACAGCCAGAGGTTCATAGTAGGTCCTCCTGCTGGTGCCTTGCTGCCGGGCTCCCCTGGCTCTCGCCCTGAGCCTTCCCTTCGGTCTTCCCTTTGGTGTTCCCTCTGGGACGGTGCGTGTGTTCCTCGTCGTAAGGGTCGACGTCGGGCTCCAGTCCTTCATCCCTGCGCCCGTGGCTGAACCACCCCACGGCGGCAGCCACCACAGCGGCCACCAGGATCGGGACGCCGGCCGGAACAAAGGGGACCGCCAGGACAGTGGCCAGAGCACAGACGACGGCAATCGCCACCGGTTCGCGGCCCTTGAGCCTCGGCCACAACAACGCCAGGAAAGCAGCGACTGCTGCGCCGTCCAGCCCCCACTGTTTCGGATCGCCAAGGCCGCTTCCGGCCAAAGCCCCGACGGCGGTGAACAGGTTCCAGAGGACGTAAATGCCGATCCCGGCTGCCCAGAAACCACGGCGCTGTTCGTCAGGATCGGTCTGCCCGGTGCTGGTGGCTGTTGATTCGTCGATGGTCACCTGCGCGGCGGCGAACCTGCGCCAGCCCTTCGGCCGCAACAGGGCGTTGAGCTGCATGCCGTATATGCCGTTGCGCATGCCCAGCAGGGTGGCGGCACTCATAGCTGCAACCCCGGAGCCACCACCGCCCACCACGCCGATGAAGGCAAACTGCGAGCCGCCGCTGAACAGGAGCAGGCTCAGCGCCATGGTCTGCCAGAAATCAAGGCCTGAGGTGACGGACAGCGCGCCGAAGGAGACGCCATAGAGGCCTGTGGCAACGCTGAGGGACAGTCCAACCCGGACGGCCGGCGATTCCAGCAGCTTCACACGCATCCCCCTACTCAATCACAGGCTGCGGTGGCTACCCGACTGCCGATCTGGGCCAGGACCTTGGCTGGCTTGTTGGTGGTGATCTCATGGATGCCCAGTCCCTGGCACAGCGCCACGTCCCTCTCGCTGTCCACTGTCCAGACGCGAAAACGGCGACCCGAGTCCATCCAGCGCTGCACCGTCCGGGCGTGCTGGCGTACATACTCGATGCCGGGGCCGGCGAGCAGCACCTGGCAGTCGTCCAGAACTCGTTCTGCATCCAGCTGGGCGGCCCTCATCACGTTGGCCACGGCGCTGCCGGCGATCGGGCCAAGCCCGTGGTCCTCGCGAAGGTCCTGCAGATCCACCTCGTGGACGAGCTGGCAGATGAAATCGCCCGGAACAGTGCGCAACAGGTGGGAAATGGAGTCGGAGCTGAAGCTCATAAAAGAGACGCTGATGTTATCCACCACAGATCCCTCCGGAGTCCAGCCATGTTCCTCCAGAACCTCCAGCACCCGGTCCTCCAGCTTGAGCTGATACGGGCTGGGATGCTTGAGCTCGATGGCAAGGCCAACAGGACGGCCGGCGCCCAGCAGGATTTCCAGGAGGTCCTCCAGCGTCAGGAACTGTTCCGATTTGGCCCCGTAAGCCTCCGGAATTCGAGTGCCCTTCCACGAAGAAAAATCCAGCTGGCGCAGTTCATGCAACGTGTGCTCGGCTACCGGTCCGGTACCGTCCGAGGTGCGGTCCAGTGTGGTGTCGTGAATCAGCACCACATGGCCGTCGCGGGTCAGGTGGACATCGCATTCCACGCCGTCAGCGCCTTCTGCCAGGGCCTGCATAAATGCGGCACGGGTGTGTTCGGCAAACGCGGCACTGGCTCCCCGGTGGGCGTAGACCAGCGGACGGGCAGGTGAGGACTCGTCAAATGTCATGAAGAAACCTTAGCCAACCCTGTGTCAGTGACCGGCACTAGGCTGGGCACATGCAGGTGAACACTGAGCCAACACCCCCCGCAGGTCCCGGCCACCACGAGGCTCCGCCCTTCCGGAAGCCTCCCGCCGCCGTAGGACCCTCCGATCTCAGCGCCGGCGATGCCGAAAAAGCTGCCGCGCTGCGCCGGATGAAAGCCCTGGCGCTGGCCCTGCTGCTGTTCATGGCAGTGATCTTTGTCGTCGCGTTCGCGCTTCAGGATGACTATCCGTGGCTTGAGTATGTGCGCGCCGCGGCCGAGGGCGGCATGGTGGGCGCCCTCGCGGACTGGTTCGCCGTGACGGCGCTTTTCAAGTACCCCATGGGCATCAAGATCCCGCACACGGCCATCATCCCGCGCCGCAAGGACCAGATCGGTGCGTCCCTGGGCGAATTCGTGGAGACCAACTTCCTCTCCGAGCAGGTGGTCCAGGAAAAACTGGCCAGCATCAACGTCGCCCGCAAGGCCGGGCAGTGGCTGTCCGGTCCCGGCGGTGCCGAGCGGGTGGCCAAGGAGGGTGCAGCCGCCATCCGCGGGGCATTTAAGGTTTTGAACGACGACGACGTCCAGGCAGTGATCGAGGCAATGGTGCGTAAGCATCTGCTGGCTCCGCCATGGGGGCCTCCCGTGGGCCGGCTCGCCGAACGGATTTTCACCGAAGGCCACCATCACTCGTTGGTTGACTTGCTGGTCGACCGTGCAGCCGACTGGGTCCGCGACAACCACCAGACGGTCACCAGGCTGGTGGCGGACCGCTCGCCGACGTGGGTTCCGCAGTTCGTGGATGGGATCGTTGCGGACAAGGTGTACCTGGAAATCCTGAGGTTTGCCCAGGCAGTGCAGGCAGACCAGGAGCACCAGGTCCGGAAATCCATCGACACCTACCTGAACACGCTGGCCAAGGATCTGCAGCATGATCCAGCCATGATCGCCCGCGCTGAGCACATTAAGTCCCAGATCCTGGGCGATCCCGAGGTCCGCGAACTGGCCTCACGCACCTGGGCTACCGTCAAGAACGCGCTCCTCACCGCCGTCGAAGATCCGGAGAGCGAACTCACCATCCGGTTCAAGAGCGCTGTGCGCGACTTCGGCAACCGGCTGGTTGACGACGTCGAGCTGGCCGGAAAGGTGAACACCTGGATTGGCGACGCTGCGGGGTACCTCGTGCGCACCTATCGTTCGGACATCGCCGGCGTGATCACTGATACCGTGTCCCGCTGGGATGCCGAGGACACTTCACGGAAGATCGAGCTCCAGGTGGGCAAGGACCTGCAGTTCATCCGGATCAACGGCACCGTAGTGGGATCGTTGGCCGGGCTGGCGATCTTCACGGTGGCACACCTGGTGTTCGGGTAGGGACCCCGGCCGGGCGGCCGCTGGAGCTGTTAAGCGAACGGCCCGAGTTCCACGCCGGAACGCTGCAGTGCATCCCGCACGGCAACGGCCATGTCCACCGCACCCGGAGTGTCGCCGTGGATGCACAGCGAGTCGGGGCGGACGTTCACCACGCTGCCGTCGATCGCGACCACCTCGCCCTGCGTCGCCAGGCGGACGGCCCGCTCGGCGATCATGCCGGCGTCGTGCAGCACTGCACCGTCCTGGCTGCGCGGCACCAGAGTTCCATCCGGCTGGTAGGCGCGGTCCACGAAGGCCTCGATAAAGACCGGATGGCCTGCCTCGCGCGCCTGCTCCAGCAGTTGTGATCCGGGGAGGCCCAGGATTGGCAGGCCGGGATCGTAGGCCTGGATGGCGGCCACCACCGCGGAGGCCTGCTCGATGTCGTGGAAGGTCCGGTTGTAGAGCGCTCCGTGCGGCTTCACGTAGTCAACGGAGGCACCCACGGCGTGCGCCACGCCGTCGAGTGCTCCCAGCTGGTAGAGGACGTCGCCGAACAGCTCGTCGAAGGACATCTCGATGGCCCGGCGGCCGAAGCCCGCCAGATCGCGGTACCCCACGTGGGCCCCCACCGTGACGTCGAGTTCAAAGGCCGCACGGCAGCTGTCCAACATGGTCACAGGATCACCGGCGTGGAATCCGCAGGCCACGTTGGCGCTGGTGACAATCTGGAACATGGCTGGATCGTTGCCCATGGTCCAGGAGCCGAATGATTCGCCGAGGTCAGCGTTGAGATCCAAGGGTGTTGCCTTCCGGGCCGGGCGTTTCAATCGCCGGTGGCTCCGCGGCGGTGGCCACCGCACGGAGTTCGCCCGGAATGGTGTCCGGGAGCGGACCGAACGCCTCCTTCGCATTGGCGATGACGGCGCGGCCCATCACGAGGTTACCGGCACCGCCCACCACTGCCCCAATGCCGAACGGCAGGGCCCGGCCCAGCAGCGCTGTGCCCTGCCGTTTGAGCAGGCTGCGCAGGAAGGCTTTCTGGATCCGTGCGCGGACTGATCCGAAACCGGAGAGCGGCATGGCCTTGGACAGGATGCCACCCCAGGCTTTGGGTGCGCCGCCGCCCGCGCCCCGTGCCTGCCCGCTGAGGCTGCCGAGCAGGGTGGTTCCTTCCTCGCCCAGCATGATGGCCATGACCATGGTGCTGGCTTTGTCCGGGTTGGTCAGCCGGATGCCGTGCAGTTCAGCGAGCGAGGTCGCGTACAGGGCCGTAGCTTCGAGGAACCCGACGGTCGCCACTGCGGACAGTCCCAGCGACGCCACCGTTCCCACCCCAGGCACGACGGCGGTAGCGCCCACGAGTGCCCCGCCCCCGGTTACTGCGCCGAGGTAGTTGCGTTCAAGGATGGCGGCCAACTGCGCCGCTGTGGCTTGAGGATGCCTTCGCTGCAACCGGCGAAGGTTGGCCAGCACCAGCGGACGCTGGATTTCGACGGCGCGGAGCAGCATATTGTGGACGCCGGGCTTGGGTTTGCCCTCGGCGTCGAATACGGCATCGTGGGCCTTCTGCTGGGCAATTTTTACGGCAGGGTTTGCGCGCTTGGCCATGGTCACCTTCGTTCAGGTCCGCTTCGTTTACGTGCACGGCAGCGGTTGCTGCCTGCGCCTCTCCATCCTAAGCCGATCGACACTAAGCACGCTTAATACTTCTCCTATCTTCCGGCCATCAGTCCTCCGCTCCCTTCCGAAGGATCTCTGCGACGTAGGCAGCCAGGTTGCCCAGCGTCTGCTGACCACCCTCGATCGCGCCGTGCTTCTCGATCGCCTCATTGCGCAATTCTTTGGTGGGGAACACCGTGAGCATCTCCATCCGGGTCTTCTCCCCGTCGGCTGCAAACGTGATGACCGATTCGAATGCATCCGGGTCACCGCGGTACTCTCCGTGGAGCATCACTATCCGCTCCGGCGAGACGATCTCCGTCCAGGTGATCCACTCGCTGTAGTCGGTGCCGTCCGGTCCGTGCATCACGAAGTCCCACTCAGCGCCGGTGCGGAACTCGAAGGACCGGGTGGTGGTGGTGAACCCTTCCGGGCCCCACCACTGCGACAGGTGCCGAACGTCGGTGAACGCTTCAAACACCAGCTCCCGCGGGGCGTCGATCACTCGGGAGATCACGATCTCCCGGTCGGCCGTCGCGGACGGCGCCAGCGATTCTCTTCCAGTCATATTCATCATCTACTCCTCTTGCCTTTCCTGTTTAAGATCCTGTACGTATGCCTCCAGGCGATCGAAGCTCGCGTTCCAGAACTGCTCGAACCCGCCGGTCCACTCGTGAACCGCCTGCAGCCCGCGGGCGTCAAGGCCGTACAGGCGTTGCTTGCCAGCCTTGCGGTCACGCACCAGCCCCACCTCCCGGAGCACCCGCAGGTGTTTGGATGCCCCCGGCTGGGTCATCGCCAGCTCCCGGCACAACTCGGCCACAGGACGCTCACCGGTCCGCAGAAGCGCCAGGATCTCCCGCCGCCGGGGCTCGGCAATCGCGTTAAAGACGTCCGACGTGGTCGCTGCTCGTGCCATGGCAACAAACATATACCCATATGGGTAAGCGTTCAAGGGTTCCTCCTTGATCGGGTAAATCTGCAGTTTTAACCTGCAGCACGAGAGGTGGCGCTACCCGGTTGGCCGCCGCCTAGACTTGCTTCCATGCCCACCATCCGAGCCCTGCGTCCCTTCGTGCACCGTGACTACCGGGTGCTGATCGCGGCGCTGGCCATCTCGATTTTCGGCTCGGGCATGTGGGCCGTTGCCATGGTGTACCAGGTCATTGCGCTCGGCGGCGGGCCCTTGGAACTGTCGCTGGTCGCTGCCGCCGGCAGCACGGGCCTGGTGGCTTTTGTCCTGGCGGGCGGCATTGCCGCGGACCGGCTCCCGCAGCGGCTGCTGATCATCGGCGTCGAAGGGGCCAACCTTGCCGTCATCGCCGGCATCACCGGCCTGGCCATGTCGGGATGGCTGCAGATGTGGCACCTGGCCGTTGGCGCGTTCATCCTGGGAGTTGGTGCGGCCTTTTTCTTCCCGGCATACTCGGCGATCCTGCCGCGGATCCTACCTCCCATGGACCTGCTGGCGGCCAACGGCATGGAAGGGACCATCCGGCCCGTGCTGCAGCAGGCGGCCGGGCCCGCCGTCGCCGGTTTGGTGGTGGCGTCGCTCTCGCCGTCGTACGCCGTGGCCGGGGTGGCAGCCTGCCACCTGCTGGCCTTCCTGGTCCTGAACATGCTGGGCCGCAACACCCTGAACACGCCCGCGCCCGCCGCCAAAACAACACTCCTGCACGATCTGCGGGAGGGCATCGGCTACACGCTGCGCACCCCCTGGCTTCTGTGGACCCTGTTGTGGGCATGCCTTTCCGTGCTGTTTATGATCGGCCCCATCGAGGTGCTGATCCCGTTCGTGGTGCGGGACCAGCTCGGCGGGGACGCCCGGATGTTCGGCTTCCTGCTCGCCATCATGGGAGTCGGCGGGGCGATTGGTTCCCTGGTCACCGCCTCGCTGAAGCTCCCCCGGCGCTACCTCACGGTGATGATGACGCTCTGGGCGGCCGGGGCGATGCCGCTTGCCGCCGTCGGACTGATTCAAAGCTTCTGGGTGCTGGCGGCGGCACTGTTGATCTTTGGTGCCACCGGCAGTGCGGGGATGGTTATTTGGGGTACGTTGTTGCAGCGCCGGGTTCCGCCGCATCTGCTGGGCCGGGTTTCCAGCCTGGACTTTTTTGTGTCGCTGGCGCTGCTGCCACTGTCCATGGCACTGGCAGGACCGGCTGCTGAGGTAATGCCCCTGTGGCTGATCTTCCTGGTGGCGGGCGCTATTGGTCCGGTGCTGGCCGTCGTCGCCATGATTGCCGCTAAAATGCCACAGGACGAACTGGCCCACCCCTTGGATGCTGAAGGCAGCGACCAAGGGGTGGAGCCAGCAACAAGCCCCGTCCTCCCCGGAGGCTAGATTCCGGTCCGCACCACCGGGATGCTCGCCGTCGGGAGTCCGGACGGGAAGACAGTTGGCTCCGGGACGGGAATGGTGTCCAGCGGAACGCTGACGCCCTCAGGCCCTACCTGGACCAGCTTGCCGCGGACGTCGACGTCGAGCGTCATCCCGTCCGTACGCAGGGACAGCTGGCCCGGGGTCAGGTCCACGGAAAGCAGCCCGCCGCGGATCCGCACATGGAAGGACAGGCCGCTCCACTCCTGGGGCAACCGCGGATCGAAGAACGGCACCGGGCCCTGGTCCCGCAGACCGGCAAAGCCGCAGACCAGCGAGCTCCAGACGCCGCCGGCGGATGCGATATGCACGCCGTCGATCGTATTGCTGTGCGAATTGTCCAGGTCGATGAACACCGCGTTCGTGAAGTGGTCCAGGGCAGCCTTGGTGTAGCCGACTTCGGCCGCCATGATTCCCTGCACGCACGCGGACAAGGTTGAGTCGCCGGTGGTGATGGGATCGTAGAAGTCGAAGGCCCGCTGCTTTTCGTCAGCGGTGAAATCCTGCCACTGCAGGAACATGGCCAGCACGGTGTCCGCTTGCTTCAGCACCTGGTGGCGGTAAATCACCAGCGGGTGGAAGTTCAGCAGCAGAGGATACTTATCCCGCGGAGTGGTCCAGTCCCACTGCTCCAGGGTCATGAAGTCGTTGTCCTGCGAGTACACCTGCAGCCGGTCATCAAACGGCAACTGCATCAGGTCCGCGGCGGCCCGCCACAGCTGCCGCTCGTCGTCGTTAATGTCCGGGTGTTCCAGCGCCGCGGCGGCCCGGAGATTAAAGCGGGCCATCACGTTGGTGTACAAGTTGTCATTGACGACGGCGGTGTACTCATCCGGGCCGGTGACGCCGTGGATGTGGAATTGCCCGTCCTTGCCGAAGAACCCGAGGGAGACCCACATCCGGGCGGTTTCGATCAGCAGTTCGGCTCCCATTCCCTCGCGGAAGCCGTCATCACCACTGGCCCACAGGTACCGGTTGGTGGCGAAGGCGATCGCCGCAGCGATGTGGAACTGGGCAGTGCCGGCAGCGTAGTACGCGCTGGCTTCCAGGCCGTTAATGGTCCGCCACGGGAAGAGGGCGCCGTCCACGCTGAGCTCCTTGGCGCGGATCCGGGCCTCGGGCAGCATCGAGTGCCTGAACTCCAGGACTTTCCGGGCGCCTTCGGGGTTGGTGTACGTCAGGTACGGCATCAGGTACACCTCCTGGTCCCAGAAATAGTGGCCATCGTAGCCGGACCCGCTGACTCCCTTGGCGGGGATGCCGCCAACGTCTGCCCGCGCGGTGGCCTGCGCCAGCTGGAACAGGTTCCAGCGGATGGCCTGCTGCAGCCCGTCCGGGCCACCCACCTGGATGTCCGCAGTGGCCCAGTACTGCTCGAAGTGCCGCCGGCTCTCCGCGAAGATCTCCGCCACGGGCAACAGCGCCGCCTCAGCGATTTCCGCCGTGTCCAGGGCGTCTTCCTCCTGCTGGGCGCGGGCCACCGCGTAGCTGACGCTCTTCTCAAGCCGGAACGGCTCGCCCGGGTTCAGGGCCAGGATGTACCGGACCCTGCTGTCGTCCTGGTCAACCACCGTCTCGAATGGCTGCAGTCCGGCTGAATTCCAGTGGTCCACGGCGATTCCGACCCGCTGCTTCGACACTGCAGCCTCCCAGGACAGGCGCAAGGAGCCGTCGGAACCTTCCGTGCGCACCGGCAGGAGCACGCGCCCGGCGTGCCGGCCGGAACGGCGCGGATCATGTTCTGAGTGGTCCTCCACAGGCTGGTCCTGCCGGTTGATCACAGAAGAAGTGATGTCCGCGGATACTGCCCTGTCGGCGTCGATCTCCAGGGAAATCCCCAGGTTGCCGCGGGCGTCGTAACCCACAGCCCTGCGTTCGGTGGTAGTTACCAGGGCGCCGGAGCGGCTCTGCCAGGTAATGCGGCATTCGTAGATGCCGGTGGCGAAATCGACCGTGCGCCGGTAGTCCCGAACGGTGGATTCCGCGAGGGTGAGCGGCTCGCCGTCGATAATCACGGTGAAGTTGTTGGCGTCCGGTATGTAGAGGATGCGCTGGCCGGTGCGGGCAAATCCGAAGGCATTTTCCGCGTGCCGGATGTCCCAGATCTCGTGCAGTCCGTTGATGAAACTGCCGGGAAGTTCGACGTCGGCAGCAGACCAATGTGCGCCACGGACACCCAGGTGCCCATTGCCCAGGGCGAAAAGGGTTTCCAGGGTGCCCGCGTCACCGGGACGGTGGGTGGTTTCGACCAGCTTCCAGGGATCATCAGGGAAACGTAGGCGATCTTGTGTTACCAGTGCCATGGTGTTGGGGTCCTTAGGCAGTTGTTCTAAAAAGTTTCTTGCTGTGGCGGCTGAGTGGCACCCGGGGAAGGCGCCCTTTCCTGCTACAGGAGTTCGTCGAGATCGTTGACCACCAGCGTGGCTCCGGCGTCCGTCAGCGTCTGGCGTCCCGCGCCGCGGTCCACGCCGATCACCGCATGGAAGGAACCGGCTTTGCCGGCCTGAACGCCGGAGACGGCGTCTTCCACGACCACGCAGTCTTCGCTGGGCAGACCCAGCAGGCGCGCGGCGTAGGTGTAGGTGTCCGGGCTTGGCTTACCTGGCAGGCCCTCGGCAGCTGCCACGACGCCGTCCACCACCACTTCGAAGCGGTGGTCCAGGCCGGCAGCCTTCAGGACAGCGGGGGCGTTGCGGGAGGAAGAGACGACGGCAAGCTGGAGTCCGCGCTCCTCGGCAGCATCCATGAACTTAACCGAGCCGGGGTACGGATCCACACCCGCGGCAACAATGCTGTTGAACACTTTGTTCTTGCGGTTGCCCAGGCCGTGGACAGTTTCATTCCCGGGATCGTCGTCCAGCGGGCCCTCAGGGAGCACAATGCCGCGGGACGCGAGGAAGTCCCGGACGCCGTCGAACCTTGGCTTGCCGTCGATGTGGTCGAAGTAATCGCTCGAAGCGTATGCAGGCACGTCCGGGTGCCGCTGCTGAAGGTAACCTTCGAACAGCTGCTGCCAGGCGCGTTCGTGGATGATGGCCGTGGGGGTCAGTACGCCGTCGAGGTCAAAGAGAATGGCCGCGGCACCTGTCCAGGCCGTGGTGTTGTCAGCAATGTATTCGCTCATAGGGTTTGCAGCGTCCTCTCGGGTGGGCGGGCAGCAGGCAATCCTTCCGGTTTCCCGGTCCCGCAGCCCGCCAGGTTTACTCGTACCCGCCGCGCGCAGGTCAGAACGTGGCCAAGACACAGAGTGTAAGCGCTTGCAGAAGTGCTTGCAACTGGATTTATGGCCCGTAGGTCAGGGGTTGTTCAGTACGTAGTGGCGCAAAAACGCGGAGACATCCACCATCTCCTGTGCACTGATCGAATGCCCCATTCCCGGATAGGTACGGGCCGTCAGTGCGGTGCTTTGCTCCAACCACCGGGCGGTGTGCTCGATGGCGTCCTCGTTGATAACGAGGTCATCCCGGTCCCGGCCCCAAAAAAAGGGCGGCGGGGTGGAGAACTGTTCGCTCATGGCCAGCAGTTCGTTGTCCAGGACAAATCCGGAAAGGCCTACTACTGCCTTGTATTTTTCCGGATGTAAACGTAACAACGTACTTGCCATGGCCATTCCCTGCGAGTATCCAAGGAGGGTAACGCTGCTGTGCCCGGGCCGGAGCGAGTCGATCCAGGTATGCACCTTGTTGGTGGCCGAGACGACGTCCGCGAAGTCGTTGGTCAGGAAGTAATCCAGGAGAAACCAGCCGAACGCATCGCCAATGGCCATGGGTGCCCGGGGTGCGGCGCAGGTGAACTCCTGCGGCAGCATCCCGAAGAGCTTTTCCATCCGCGTTTCATCGGTGCCGTAGCCATGCATCATTACCAGCAGGGGCGTACCGGCACGTTCGGATTCAGGTTTGGACCAGGCAACTGTTTGCACTGCCCCAGCCTAGTCAGTCAGTGGGCCGGGAGAGGCAAGGCAGGGCACTGAAATCACCGAACTATGGATTAGTCGGAGCTAGTTCACAGAGGTTTGCGTCGGAAGCGAGGTCCGTAAGGACCGTATTAAGTTCGGCAATGCGTTTGTTCGTTTCTTGGGTGAGCGCCTGTTGCAGCTTCGCCCAGTCGTCCTTGCTGGGTTCAGTTTCTGCGGGCAGTACAGCCAGGAGGGTTTTGATTTCCTGGACGGAGATGCCAACGCGTTGGGCTACGCGGATCACTTTGATTCGGCAGCCGTCGGAGGTTGTGAACCGGCGCTGATTACCTGCCGTTCGGGTGGCGGCGATCAGGCCGTGGTGTTCGTAGAACCGGACGGCGGAGGGCGCGACACCGCTCTCGCGAGCTAAGTCGCCGACGGTCAGCATGGGCAGTGCGGTGACTGTTGCACTCATGGTGGTACCACCTCTTGGTATTTGACTTCAACCTTTGTTGAAGTTCTAGCGTACGGGTATGACTGAACCCGGTAACCGTTCCACCCTGACTGCACCACACCGCCTATTGACCTGGTCACTACTCTTGGCAAGTACCTTGACGGTGATGGCGGGAGCGACGATCTCGCCGGCGTTACCGGCAATGGGTGCACACTTTGCCAGCATTGGGCAGCCGGAAGTGTTTAGTCGTCTGGTGCTAACTGCCACGGCCTTGGCCATCGCCGTATCTGCCCCTTTTGCTGGCGCGTTGATCGGCCGGGTGGGAAGTAAGCGCGTTCTGCTGTGGTCAACGGTCCTGTACGCAGCGGCGGGATCATCGGGTCTGGTAGTCGAAAGCCTCGGTTTGCTTCTCGTCTCCCGGCTGGTGCTCGGCGCAGCGGTGAGCGCAGTGATGGTGTCTACTCTCACTCTGCTCACGGAGTGGCACACAGGAAAGTCCCGTAACAGAATCTTGGGGTTTCAGGCAGCCTTTTCAGGGCTCGGGGGCGTGGTCTTCTTATCCCTGGGCGGCTTGCTGGCCGGCATTAGTTGGCGGGGTCCCTTCGGCGTATACCTCCTCGCGCTGCCCATCGCCGTCCTCATCATGCTGTACGTGAAAGAACCCGCAGGACAAGAAACCCTGAGCCGAGCAACCGTGGGACCAGCCTTTCCTCTCCGCCAAAACGTAACGGGTGAGGATCCTAAAATCAGCGCTACAGGAGCGGAGACGGGCTCCCGGGTTCTGGTGTTCTCGTTGTTCGTTCTGGCCTTTGCCGCGCAGGTCATTTTCTACACCATTCCCACCCAGTTGCCGTTCCATCTCGCGACCGTCACCGGCAGTGGGGCGGCCACTGCCGGGTTCGTGATGGCATGGATGGTTGCCGTCCAATCCGGGGCAAGTCTCATCTATGTTTTCACTGCCCGAATAGGCAATACAGCAAACGCCGCCATCAGCTTCAGTCTCATGGGAATCGGCCTGGTCGTCCTTGCCTTGGTCGACGCTCTCCCATCTGCCGTCCTCGCGTTGACCATAACCGCCCTCGGGACCGGCCTGGTGATGCCTAACCTCAATGCGTGGGTAGCCTCCACCGTTCCCGGCGAGGGTAGGGCCAAAGCCTTCGGCGGACTGACTTCTGCGATGTTCGCCGGCCAGTTCGTCTCACCACTGCTGGCCCAGCCGCTCATCAGCAACGCGAACATCAGTCCCGTCTACCTTGGAGCGGCAGGGTTGGCAGCGCTCGTCGCAATCCTCCTTCCCCTGCAGTCCCTCATACCCAGGACTTCCCACACGGTCCCGCCCGTGACCCGGACCAACGAACACCTCATTGATCACCACAAGACAGGAACACCTGCATGATTCGCATAGGTATCATCATCGGCAGCACTCGTCCGGGGCGCGCCTGCCCTTCCGTTGCGCGCTGGGTCCACGAAATTGCCACGGCCCGATTCGACGCCGACTACGACATTCTCGATATCGTCGACTACCAACTGCCCCATCTGGACGAGCCGACGCCGGCAGCAATGGGACCCCACTACACTCACGAGCACACCCTGAAATGGTCAGCTGCTGTAGCGTCCTACGACGGATTCATCGTCGTTACCCCCGAGTACAACCACTCCATTCCCGGGGCTTTGAAAGACGCGATCGATTACCTCTATACCGAGTGGCACAACAAAGCCATCGGATTTGTAGGCTATGGATTGGCCGGGGGAACCCGCGCCGTCGAACATTTGCGTTGTATAGCAGGAGAACTTCAACTGGCAGATGTCCGAGCACAAGTCGCACTGTCACTCTTCACCGACTTCGAAAACAACATGATCTCCAGCCCTGCACCGCATCACGCAGCAACACTGACAGCAATGCTGGACCAGCTCACCCAATGGAGCCGAGCCATGCAGGCACTGCGCCTCGGCCAACTCAATACCGTCTCCCACAGCAGCTGAGTACTGGCATAGCTTGAAGGGGTTCTACGCACCGCATGTGGACCGGATATTTAACCTGGTACTCGGGGCGGCAGCAGGCACTACTGAAAAGCCGAGTACGTCTTTGGCATCCTGCAAGTCATTAGGGAGAAAAATGAACGATCCTCTTGCTGACCACCAAGTCACTGAGGTGACGCTGGAATCTGACCATGGGACACTCACCGCACTGGCCCGGACGGGGAAAGGAGTCCCCGTCGTACTCGTGCATGGCGTAATGGCGGACGCGCGTGCGTGGCTCCGGGTCGTCGGCGCTATGGCGCCGGGACGCCCAGTCCTTGTGCTCAATCGCCGAGGGCGCGCTCCGAGTGCCCCCTTGAATGAAGGGTATGACCTCAACACTGAGGTTCGAGACCTCCTGCTGTGGCTGGCGACCCTTGAGAGTCCTGTTGACCTCGTTGCCCATAGCTACGGCGGACTCATCGCGGTTGAGGCCATTAGGCAAGGTGCTGATGCCCGATCGCTCGTACTCTACGAGCCGGTCGCACATCCGTTCGGCGTCACGGCCCTGCCCCTCGTGACGGCAGCCGTCAACGCAGGCGACCTTGACGCCGCCGTTGAGATCATCAACATCGACCTCTCGGGCTACACCCAGGAACACGTCAAAGCGCTCCGGTCGAGTCCGGCCTGGCCTAAGCTCATGCAGTTAGCAGCACCGGCCAGTGCTGAACTGTTGACGATCAACCAGTTCGCCTTCACCGCACCGACGTCATGGACCATTCCTACAACGATCATCGCGGGCGAGCACAGCAGGAATCGACCACCCTACGGGCCAAGTGTCGATATCTTCCTGGAAGCACTGCAGATCAACGACGTCACAATCCTGTCGAATGAAGACCACCTCGCGCACGTGACCGCCCCACAGGACTTAGCCCTAGCGATCAATTACGGCCTTGATCGCTGGCCATCACCCCGTTAAAGCAACCAGCAAGGAGCAACTCCATCGAAATCATCGTGCGGCGCGTCCAACACGCTCAGCAACTCAGTCTTCATTGAAACCCCAGCTCAGTGGCAGTAGCGTAAACTTGACAGCATGCTTATCAATGCCGCGGGAAGCCCGTGGCGTACAGAAGGAGCAAGTCCATGAGAATCGGCTCATCCATTTTCCTCATCGCCCTGGGAGCAATTCTGGCCTGGGCCATCACCCCAGGACTGATCCCCTACGTTGACCAGACGCTGATCGGCTACATCCTGATGGCGGTAGGCATCATCGGCCTGGTTGCCTCCCTGATTCTCGCCTCCCCCGGACGCCGCCACCGGGTCAGCGAAACCCGTACCGTGGCAGACCCGCAAACCGGCGAGCGGATAACGCGCCACGACACCCGCGACGGCGGCCTCTGACGCCAACGCTTAACAACCAGCACCAACACGAACCTCTACGCAAGCGCAGGCCCGGATCGCCACGATCCGGGCCTGCGCCTTTTTTGGCGCCGTGCATCTTGGCCCCGTGCATGTTGGCGCTGCACCAATCCGCAGTCCGGCTGCTGAGCTGCGGCAAACCGCCTCTTAATCGCTGGCGTTAGCAAGCCTGGCTGCCAGCGTCCTGACGTGCTCCACAAGCTCCGGGGGTTCGTGCACCTGGAAGTCGAACCCTTTCGTTGCTACATAGATGGCCAACTCGTCCAGGGAGTTGGCTCCTGCATGCAGCGTGCAGTGGTGCTCGTCGATCGGCTCCAGCGCACCGGTGGTGGGGGCAATCCGCTCAGCCGCCGTCGCAGCGCTGACGTGCAGGGTGAACCGGCCCTGGTAGCGGTAGGCCGACGTCGTAATCGCCTGCGAAGTGTAGCCGCCGAGGTCTGCGGCCGGCGGGGTGCGCGGGGTGAACCTGGGGCCGGCGGGTGTGCGCGGGTCCAGGCGATCCACACGGTAGGTGCGCCAGTCCTGCCGGTCCACGTCCCAGCCGACGAGGTACCAGCGCCACCCCGCATGTACCAGCCGGTGCGGCTCAGTCGTGCGGATACTGCTGGTTCCGTCGTGCCTGCGGTAATCGAAGCGCAGGCACAGCGCGTCGCGGCATGCGGCGGCGATGGCGGTAAGCGTGTCCGGAGAGACGGTAGGTCCGGTGCTGGACAACGGCACAACTACCGCCTGCAGGCCGTTGATTCGGTGCCGCAGCCGGGACGGCAGCACCTGTTCGAGCTTGGCCAGGGCCCGCACCGATGACTCCTCGATGCCGGTAATGGAACCACCCGCGGCCGTCCGCAACCCAACCGCTACGGCCACGGCCTCGTCGTCGTCAAGCAGCAACGGCGGAAGAGCCGCCCCCGCACTAAGCCGGTAGCCGGCAGCACCGGCGGTGGCCAGCACTGGATAGCCCAGGCCGCGCAGCCGGTCGATGTCCCGCCGCACGGTCCGCGGGGTGACTTCCAGCCGCTCGGCCAGCTCGGTACCGGACCAGTCGCGCCGGGCCTGGAGCAGCGAGAGCAGCCGCAACAACCGTGCCGAAGTTTCCCACATGACTAAATCCTGCCACGACCTAGGACCGAAACTGACCTAAGCCACTTCTAGGGTTGTTCGTATGGACAACAACAGAGACATAAAGCCCTTCGCCATAGACATTCCGCAGGCTGACCTGGATGACCTGCGGGACAGGATCACCAGAACCCGATGGACCACGGATCTGCCGGATGTGGGCTGGAGCCGCGGCGTGCCGGCAAGCTATCTCAAAGGGCTCGCCGAGTATTGGCGCGATGGGTACGACTGGCGGGTCTTCGAGCAGGCACTGAACAAGTACCCGCAGTTCACTACGGAGATCGACGGGCAAAACATCCATTTCCTGCACGTCCGCTCGCCCGAACCGGACGCGCTGCCGCTGATCCTGATCCACGGTTGGCCCGGTTCAATCGTCGAGTTTCTGAACGTGATTGGCCCGCTGACCGACCCCAGGTCACACGGCGGAAATCCGGAAGACGCATTCCATCTGGTGATCCCGTCAATCCCCGGCAGCGGCTTCTCCGGTCCCACCGGAGAAACCGGCTGGGACACCAACCGAGTGACCAGGGCGTTCGCCGGGCTGATGGAACGGCTCGGCTACGACCGCTACGGCGCGCAGGGCGGAGACACCGGAGCTGTCATATCCCCGGGGCTCGGCCGGCTCAACCCAGGCAAGGTGGTTGGGGTTCATGCAAATGGTCTGGCGGCCTTTACCGGCGTCAGCCCAGGCGAAAAGGCGGAATTGACCGAGGCGGAGCGGGCGCGGCTGAGGCACTTGCAGTACCTGGAAAGAGAGCAGTCCGGCTACGCGATGATCCAGATCAGCCGCCCACAAACACTGGCCCACGGGCTGCACGACTCCCCGGTGGGGCAACTGGCCTGGATCGTGGAGAAGTTCAAGGAGTGGACCGATCCGGCCGCCAATCTGCCCGAGGATGCGGTGGACCGGGATCTGTTACTCACCAACGTGATGCTGTATTGGCTGACCGGAACCGCAGGCTCCTCGGCCAACAGCTACTACGAAACCGCGCATGCCGGCGCCTGGGGCGCGAGTGAGCGTTCGTCCGTACCGACCGGCGTCGCAGTATTCCCCTTGGATGTGTCCATTCGGCGGACTGTGGAACTTGAGCACACAGTGGTCCACTGGTCCGAATTTGACCGCGGGGGCCACTTCGCCGCCATGGAGGCACCGGACCTGCTCGTGGCTGACATCCGGAAATTTTTCAACGGGCTGCGCTGAAACCAAGGCAACAAGCCCGCGCGCCCACACTGCCGACGGCAGTCGCCGACGCGCTTTCACATAAGGGATAGGACGAAGGAGAGGACGAAGCCGGCCGCCGTGCTCATTGCTACAGCCGGTCCGCCGTGTTCGTAGGCTTCGGGCATAAGGGTGTCAGCCAGGGATGCGATCACAGCGCCGGCGGCGAATGCCAAAGGCAAGGAGATGGTTTCCGTGTCTACCTCTGAAAGGGGGCCTGCACCGATCACGACGGCGATAACGAGCAATACTGCACAGGCACCCCACAAGCCGAAGACGGCGCCGGCGCTTCTGCCCTGTGCGCGCATTGATGATGCTCCAACCAGTGCCTCAGGAAAGTTGGAAACGAAGATCGCAGCCAGGAGGGCCAGTCCACCGGTGCCTCCGCCCAGCGCTACTCCCAGCGCCACGTTTTCCGGCACACCGTCAAGGGTGACAGCAGCGAGGAGGGCCAGACCTGCCGCGCCGCGCGTCGATGCCTTGGAGGACGGGCGCTCCGTCGCGGCAGCATCGGTATCGAGCTTTGCGCTGCCTTCGTATTCATCGGCCGGTGTCGCTTCTGAACCTGGCTGGGCCCAACGGTCCAGCAGCGCGCTGAGGACGGTAAAGACAAGGGCGCCTGCCAGCAGACCTATGGCTGCCCGCCAAATGCCGCCTCGTTCATAGGCGTCCTCGAAGAGTTCAAAAGCCAGGGCGGTGATGAGGGACCCGGCAGCAAACGACAGGAGGATCGCCAATAAGCGTTTGGGCAGATTGAACCGGACGCCGACCAACGCTCCAATAACCAGGGCACTGGAAGCCACTACGCCGAACAGCAGCGACATCATCATGAAGCCAGTATAGGAATCCAACCCACCAAATGAGGAGAAGCTTCGAAGGTCCACCCGAGTCCGTTTCCATGGCTTCCCATCGCAACCGTTGACAATCCAACAGAAACAAAGATAAAGTCAACTAATTCCACATTGGAGTGATAGCTGTCACTTCAGTCGGAACAAGCACCTAAAGCACACTCGCGATGGAGGGTACCGTGTTCGCCGAGGAACGCCAGCAGAAGATCGCAGGTCTCGTTGCTGATACCGGCCGGGTCGGCGTGACGGATCTCGCGGAGAGCTTCAGCATCACCACGGAAACTGTCCGCAGGGACCTCGCTGCCTTGGAAGCTGCCGGAACCGTCCGCCGGGTCCATGGTGGCGCCGTCGCCGCAGACCGCTTCACCACCACCGAGGAAAGCGTCACCGAACGCACGGTCCAGCGTCCCGAGCAGAAACTGCGGATTGCGAAGGCGGCCCTGAAGCTGGTTCCGCACAGTTCGGCCGGCAGCGTCCTCCTCGACGCCGGGACCACCACGGAAGTCCTTGCGGACCTGCTTGCCCGGCAGCACGGCCCGACCAACGGCAACGCAGAAACAACACAATCCAACACAGTCGGCCCGGACCTCGTAGTCATCACCCATGCACTGCCCATTGCTGCGAAGCTCTCCAGCACGCCCGGCATCGCCCTGCACCTGTTGGGCGGGCGGGTCCGCGGACTGACGCAGGCCGCTGTGGGGCAATCCACGACCGAGGCGGCGGCCCGGCTCCGCCCGGACGTTGTTTTCCTGGGGACCAACGGCATCCACGCGTCGTTTGGTCTCAGCACGCCCGATCCTGAAGAAGCCGCCGTCAAGGCAGCCTTCGTTCATTCGGCACGCCGCATTGTGGTGCTGGCCGATTCCTCCAAGCTGGACGCCGAGACGCTGGTCCAGTTCGCCTCCCTAAAAGATCTGGACACCGTGATTACTGACAGTGAACCCAGCCCCGAACTGGCCGCGGCCCTTGCCGACGCCGGCGTTGACGTGGTGATCGCATGATCGTTACGCTTACGGCCAACCCCAGCTTGGACCGCACCGTAGCCCTCCCGGGTGCACTCGAACGCGGAGAGGTCCAGCGCGCAGTTTCGGTCCGGCAGGAATCCGGCGGCAAGGGAGTCAACGTCTCCCGCGCGCTGGTAGCCTCCGGCCTGGATACCGTCGCCGTCCTCCCCGGGGCAGACCCGGATCCAGTCCTGGCCGGCCTCCGCGAAGCCAAGGTCCCGTACAGTGCCCTGCCTATCAGCGAACCGCTGCGCACCAACGTGGCGCTCACCGAACCGGACGGCACCACCACCAAGATCAACGAGCCCGGCCCCATCCTGGACGACGCCCAGCGGGAAGAACTGATTGTCCTGCTCCTGGAGCGCTCCCGCGGCGCCCGTTGGGTAGTCCTGGCCGGTTCCCTGCCACCGGGTTTCCCTTCAAATTTCTACGCCACCGTGACCCGGCGGCTAAGAATGTCCGACGGCGGCGCTCCCCTGATTGCCGTCGACTCCTCCGGCGCTCCACTTGCCGGAGCCGTGGCCGGCAACAGCCCGCAGGGCACTACAGGTGAGGACACCTCCGGGAAGCCGGATCTGCTCAAACCCAATGCCGAAGAACTCGCCGAATTGGCGGCTGCGGCCGGATCCAGCCAGTCCTACACAGGTGAGCAGCTCGAGGCGAACCCTGAGATGGCAGCCGCTGCGGCAGCCGCCGTCGTACGTTCCGGTGTGCGAGCCGTGCTGGCCACGCTCGGTTCCAAAGGCGCCGTCCTGGTAACAGCCGACGGCGCGTGGCTTGCCACGCACCCGCCGGTCACCGCCGTCAGTACCGTCGGCGCGGGCGATTCCGCGTTGGCCGGTTACCTGCTGGCCCACGGTCAGGGCGCCGCCCCGGCTGATTGCCTCCGTCAGGCAGTGGCACACGGTGCCGCCGCCGCCTCGCTGCCGGGTTCCACTGTCCCGGCAGTCCATCAGACCACCCCTGAAGCCGTCACCGTCACGGCCCTTCGAAAGGATTGACAGTGTCCCAGCTCATCACCACAGAACTGGTCGACCTCGACCAGAACCTGGGCTCCTCGCCCGAGGCCGTGATCCGGCACCTGGCCAGCAAAGTTGCTGCCACCGGACGCGCCACCGAGGTAGAAGGCCTCTTTACGGACGCCTTCGCCCGGGAACAGAAAACCGCAACGGGAGTACCCGGCGGCATCGCTATCCCGCACTGCCGATCGACTGCCGTCACCGTCCCCACCCTGGCGATGGCCCGGCTCTCCAGCCCCGTGGATTTCGGCGCAAAGGACGGCCCCGCGGACCTGATCTTCTTCATCGCCGCTCCAGACGGTGCAGACCAGGAACACCTCAAACTGCTGTCCAAGCTGGCACGCTCATTGATCAAAAAGGACTTCACGGGGGCGCTGCGCAACGCATCTTCACCGGAAGAAATCGTGGAACTGGTGACCGCAGCGATTGGTGACGGGCGCGCGCCCAGCGCCGCCGCTGATGGGGGCCCGGGAGCGGCTTCGGGCGTCCGCGAAGCGGGCGGGGCCCCCATCAGCGGTGGCACCCCCTCAACCACCGGACCCAAGCGACTCGTCGCCGTGACTGCCTGCCCCACCGGCATCGCGCACACCTATATGGCTGCTGATTCCCTCGTTGCGGCCGCAAAGGAAGCCGGCGTGGACCTGCAGGTGGAGACGCAGGGTTCCTCCGGAGCCAAGCCGCTGGATCCGGCCGTCATCGCTGCCGCCGACGCCGTCATCTTCGCAGTTGATGTGGACGTCCGCGGCAAGGAGCGCTTCGCCGGCAAGCCTGTGATCAGCGCCCCGGTCAAGCGCGGCATTGATGAGCCCGCCAAGATGGTCCAGGAGGCGCTGTCCGCCGCGGACAACCCCAATGCCCGGAGGGTCGCCGGCGGTGGCGGCGCGGAAGCTGCCAACGAAGGAGATTCCAGGGACGGTGAGCACTTCGGCCAGAAGCTGAAGAAGGCGCTGCTGACCGGCGTCAGCTACATGATTCCTTTTGTAGCCGGTGGCGGTCTGCTGATCGCACTCGGCTTCCTCCTGGGCGGCTATGACATCACCGACATCGCGGACACCATCGTGCTGGAGAACAACTTCGGCAACCTCCCCGAGGGCGGCCTGAGCATCTACCTCGGTGCCGTCTTGTTCAAGATCGGTGCCTTGTCCATTGGCTTCCTCGTTCCGGCACTGGCAGGCTACATCGCCTACGCTCTGGCGGACCGTCCCGGAATTGCCCCCGGCTTCACCGCCGGCGCAGTTGCCGGTTTCATGGGCGCCGGCTTCCTCGGCGGCCTGGTGGGTGGCCTGCTGGCAGGTTTCGTGGCGCACTGGATCGGCACCTGGCAGGTACCGCGCTGGTTGCGCGGCCTGATGCCCGTGGTGATCATCCCGCTGCTGGCCTCCATCGTTGCCTCCGGCCTGATGTTCCTGGTGCTGGGTGGCCCCATCGCCGGACTGACTGTTGCACTGAATTCCTGGCTGTCCGGCATGACCGGTGCATCCGCCGTCGTACTGGGCATCATCCTTGGCCTCATGATGTGCTTTGACCTCGGCGGCCCGGTCAACAAGGTTGCGTACTCGTTCGCTGTGGCCGGCCTGGGTGCCGGCAGCCTGATCGACAATCCCGCGCCTCTGCAGATCATGGCCACCGTCATGGCGGCCGGCATGGTTCCGCCGCTGGCCATGGCCCTGGCTACCACGCTGGACCAGAAGCGCTTCAGCCTGGCTGAGCGGGAGAACGGCAAGGCCGCCTGGCTGCTGGGGGCCTCGTTCATCTCCGAAGGCGCCATCCCGTTCGCCGCTGCGGACCCGCTGCGCGTCATCCCGGCAAGCATGCTGGGCGGGGCTGTGACCGGTGCCATCGCCATGGCTGCTGGCGTCACTTCCCAGGCCCCGCACGGAGGCATCTTCGTCTTCTTCGCGATCGGCAACCTGCTGATGTTCGTGCTGTCCATCCTGGTGGGCACGGTCATCAGCGCGCTGGCCGTCCTGGCCCTGAAACGCTGGGCCGTCCGCGAGCCCGCTGCTACGGTGGAAGCTGTCCCGGCCACCGTCTGATCCGGCCTTCCAAAGGCCACCCGATTTACACCATAAAGGAGCACACCCCATGTCCGAACGCACCGCAACCGTTGCCAGCCGCGTTGGCCTGCACGCCCGTCCGGCCGCCATCTTCGCCGAAGCTGCCGGCGAATACGATCTGGACATCACGATCGCCCGCGAAGGCGAGCCGGCCGACGAAGCCATGGACGCTGCCAGCATCCTCTCCCTGATGAGCCTGGGTGCCTCGCACGGTGACGTTGTGGTGCTTCGGGCCGAAGGCGACGGCTCAGACGCAGCCCTCGACCGTTTGGTCCAGATCCTCGAAACGGACCACGACGCCGAGTAACTTGCCGCGTCAGCGGCAACAGTGGCCAGTACCTGCGGCAGGTACTGGCCACTGGCGGTTAACCGCACGTTGTCAGGCCCGCCACTTACGCCGTCTACGGTCCAGTATGACCACGGCCTGATCAGGGCCTGAGCAGCAGTGACGGAGCGTAGAGACAAATGGAAAAAATGCAAGGGGCCGGTTTCAGCAGGCGAACGGCACTCGCGGCCGCCGGAACGTTGGGCGCGCTGGGCATCGGCTTAACGGCGGCGTCCCCCGGCATGGCCAAAACGGGACCGAAAGCGCAGAAGCCGGCCTTGACGTTCCGGCCCGACGGCGGGTTCAAAGTTGTCCAGTTCAACGACACCCAGGATGACGAACGGACGGACCGTCGGACCATTGAGCTGATGAACGGCGTCCTGGACGCAGAAAAGCCTGACTTCGCAGTGATCAACGGCGACGTGATCAACGGTGGCTGTGACACCGAACTGGAAGTCAAGCAAGCACTGAACCACGTGGTCCAGCCAATGGAAAGCCGCAGGATTCCGTGGGCTGTGACGTTCGGCAACCACGACGAAGATTCGGCCCAGCGAACCGGCATGACGGAGGACCGCACGCTGGAGTTCCTGCAGAGCTACGAATTCAACGTCAACGCTGACTCAATCCCGGGATTGACGGGAACCTCGAACACCCAGCTGCTCCTGCAGTCCTCGCGCTCCAAAGACCCGGTCTTCGGCCTCTGGTTGATGGACACCGGCCGGTATGCGCCGGATTCCATCAATGGCCAGGACTTCGCGGGTTACCCGGACTGGGACTGGGTACGGATGGACCAGGTGACCTGGTACCGCAACCTGTCCATCGCCACGGAACAGAAGTACGGCAAGAAGATCCCGTCGCTGATGTGGGGCCACATTGCCCTCCACGAGCACCGCAACATGTGGTTCGCCAGCATTGATTCCCGCACTGACGCAGACCATGCCCGGGCTGTTGCGAAGCACAACATTGTTGGCGAGCGGAACGAGGACGAGTGCCCGGGCCCGTTCAACTCGGGATTGTTCAATGCGTTCCTGGAGCGTGGCGACGTCCTTGGCTACTTTGTAGGCCACGACCACGTGAACACCTACGTGGGCAACTACTACGGCGTGCAGCTCGGTTACGCACCCGGAACCGGGTTCGGCGCTTACGGGCTTTCAGGCGCGGAGCGGAACCGCCTCCGGGGTGCCCGGGTCTTCGAACTGAACGAGGACCACCCGGGCATCTACAAGGACACCCGGGTGGTCTTTGCCAAGGATCTGGGCATCGACCTCACCGCCAACGACCAGCCGATCGAGCCACTGCCGCTTAGCGCGCCGCAGCAGTAGCAGTGTCAGCCGGGTACCGCCATCGACTGTACGACGGCGGCACCCGGCTCAGGCACCCATCCGCCCCGTACGGGCCACATACTTCGCGGAAACCGTGAACGGTGGAAGGATCGAAGCATGGCGAAAGCGCAGAATAACCACCTGTGGGCGTTGGTCCACGAAGAGCGGGCGGCGCTGGCGGAGGACTTGTCCAACATCAGCGCAGAGCAGTGGCGCCATCACACACTGTGTGGGCAATGGAACGTCGAGCAGGTCCTTGCCCATCTCACGGCGGCGGCCAGCCTGAATCAGTGGCAGTGGATCGGCAGTATCTTCAGGGCCCGGTTGCGTCCCGACGTGCACAACCAGCGAGCGCTGGCCGCGCACCTTGGGAAGACTCCTGGCGACACGCTCGAACGCTTCCGGAAGATCATCGCCAGCACCACGGCACCTTCCGGGCACACTCCGGCTTATCTGGGCGAGGTGGTGGTTCACGCCCAGGACATCCGGCAGCCCCTCGGGATCACCCGGACGCCCAGTGTTGAAGCGCTCACCCCCGTGGCCGCGTTTTTCGTAGCGAACAACTTCACCGTTAGCAGCCGCTCGTACGTCGCCGGGCTGCAACTAAAGGCCGACGATGGGCCATTCGCTGCCGGCAGAGGTTTATTAGTCACGGGTCCAACCCTCGCCCTGGTGATGAGCATGGCCGGCCGCACCGCGTACCTTGGCCAGCTGGCAGGCCCGGGCCTGCCCACCTTGCGGCAGCGTCTCGAAGGATCCAAGGCCCGATAGGCGCCGCAGGTAGAATCGCCTGAACGACCGTTCTTTGGGGGAATATGACACTGGCCAGCGGCGCTATGCCGAAAATTCGTGATGGCGATCAGCGGCCCTTGCTCTTGCGTATCCTTCGGGTGATCAGCGTGATCTATATGGTCACAACCGTCATAGGCACGGCTATCCTGGCAGTTCAGGCGGTTGTTCCCGGCGCGGCAGTCCTGGTGTCCCTCCCCGTTCAGCCCTTCTGGCCACAGCCACCGCATGGCGTGGTGGTTACTCACGGCCCCGCCGCTGAAGTAGTCCGCGGCCTGACCCTCGCAGAGGTGGAGGTGAAGAACCTGGACTGGGCCGCGCGACTATGCCTCGCCGCCGGCCACGTAGTCCTTGGCACGGTGAATGTCCTCGCCGGATTGGCCGCTTACCGAATTTCCGGATTGTTCCGTTACCCCGGTCAACCGGTTTTCCAGCCCCCCATCACCCGCATCGTCGAGCTGTTCGCCAGAAGTCTTATGGTGGGAGGCTTGGCCTGGCAGCTGCTGTTCACCGTGTCAGGGTCAATGGCGGCCCAACAGACCCTGACCTTTAGCGGGTGGAGCGAGCAAACGGACATTCTGGCCCCCGATGCAACAGCGAATGGACCGCTCGGAATCGCCCCAGCATTGGGCATCAATGTCGATTTCTGGCCAGTCTTTGTGGGTCTGGAGCTCTTAGCTGTGACAGCTGTGCTCCGGCACGGTGAAAAGCTGGAAGCTACGGCCAATAAAGGCGTGGGTGCCTAACCGACACGAGCGGCCGTGACCCGCAAGAGCGGTGTTGGCCAGCACGGCTCGTGCGGGCGAGGGCCGTTCATACCAAGTTGGGGATGGCTCAGGGCGAAGTCCTGAACGTCCGACGGCGGCACCCGGCTTAGGCGCCCTTCCGGGCCCGGGCGCCTGTGGACTTCGCCGCGCTGGACTTTGCCGCTGTGGACTTCGAAGTGCTGGACTTGGCGGCGGACTTCCGCGCCGGAGCCTTGGTGCCGGCGTCGTCCTTGTCTTCGCTGTCCTTGGCAGTAGCGCCCTTCGAAGAGGATGCCTTCGCGCCACTGGACCGGGTGCTCCGGCTCTTGGCAGGGGCCTTCTTCGCGGCACCCGAGTCCGTCTCGTCGTCGGACTCTTCCTCGTCTTTGGAGCCAGACTTGGATCCGGAACCGGTTGCTTCCCCGCCCTTGCCACGCTTCTTGTCCAGGCTCCGTTTGAGTGCCTCCATGAGGTCGATGACCTCCCCCTTGCTTTCACCCTCCGCAGCGCCGAAGGTCTCCTCGGTGTCCAGGGCGTCGCCCTTCTCCAGCTTGGCCTCAATGAGCTGGCGAAGCTGGACCTGGTAATCGTCGGTGAACTGCTCGGGCTCAAAGTCGGCGGCCATGGATTCCACCAGGGCGGCGGACATATCCCGTTCCTGCGCGGAGATCTTCACGGAGGTGTCCAACGCCGGGAAGTTCACCTCGCGCACCTCGTCATGCCACAGCAGCGCCTGCAGCACCAGAACGTCATCCCGGATTCGCAACGCGCCCAGGCGGGTTTTCTCGCGCAGGGCGTACTGCACGATCGCCACCCTGTCAGTATCCTCCAGCGCGCTCCGCAGCAGCACATAGGCTTTGGGCGACTTGGAATCCGGCTCCAGGTAGTAACTTTTTTCGAAAGTCATGGGATCCAGTTGCTCGGAGGGCACAAACTGCACCACCTCGATCTCATGCGAGTTCTCCGCAGGGATGGACTTCAACTCTTCCTTGCTCAGGATCACCGTGCGGCCGTCTTCCTCGAAGGCCTTCTCGATGTCCGAGTAATCCACCACCTCGCTGCAAACCTCGCAGCGCCGCTGGTACCTGATCCTGCCGCCGTCGGCATTGTGAACCTGGTGCAGACTAATGTCATGATCCTCAGTGGCGCTGTAGACCTTGACGGGCACATTGACCAGCCCAAACGCGATGGCACCTTTCCAAATGGCTCTCATCCCTCAAGTGAACCCCAGCTTGGCCGGAAGGAGAAGCCCCATGCCTGGACCTAGGGAACGTGTCAGGGTGGCGGGCCGCGAATTGACCCTCACCAACCTGGACAAGGTGCTCTACCCGGAGACGGGCACCACCAAGGCCGATGTGCTGGCCTATTACGCCTCGGTGGCACACGTTCTCATCCCGGCCTCTGCCAGTCGTCCGGCCACCCGGAAGCGCTGGGTCAACGGCGTGGGGACCGCCGAGGAACCCGGCCAGATGTTCTTCCAGAAAAACCTGGACGAGTCCACGCCCGGGTGGGTTCCCCGCGCCGCGATAACCCACAAGGACCGCACCATCCACTACCCGCTGGTCAACGATCCCGCGACCCTGGCCTGGTTCGGCCAGATCGGCTCGCTGGAAATCCACGTGCCGCAGTGGCAGGTGGATTCGCACGGCAACGCGCTACCGCCTGACCGGCTGGTGCTGGACCTTGATCCCGGTCCGGGCGCGGGACTTCCGGAATGCGTTGAGGTGGCGCTGCTGGCGCGGACCATCCTGCAGGACGTGGGCTTGGAACCGGCCCCGGTGACCAGCGGCAGCAAAGGCATCCACCTCTATGCCAAGCTGGACGGCAGTCAGAGCTCGGACCAGATTTCCGCCTTCGCACACGAGTTGGCACGAGCACTGGAAGCGGACCACCCGGACCTGGCAGTCAGCGACATGAAGAAGTCGCTGCGCCAGGGCAAGGTGCTGGTGGACTGGAGCCAGAACAGCGCCGCGAAAACCACCATCGTCCCCTACTCACTACGGGGGCGCCTCACGCCGACCGTGGCCGCTCCCCGCACCTGGGAGGAGCTGGAATCGGGCTCACTGAAGCATCTGGACTACCGGGAAGTGCTCCAGCGTGTGGAGGCCGGCGAGGATCCGTTCGCGCCGATCTCCGGCGGGTATGGCGGCAATGCCACGGCCACCGATTCAGACAGCGACGGCGGCGACAACCCGCGCCTCGCAAAGTACCGTTCCATGCGTGATCCTGTTAAAACTCCGGAGCCCTTCACCGGCACCCCTGACGAACGGATTGGCGAGAACCGGACGTTCGTCATCCAGGAACACCATGCAAGCCGACTGCACTACGACTTGCGGCTGGAACACGACGGCGTGCTGGTCTCCTGGGCGATTCCCAAAGGAGTGCCCGATACCGCAGACAAGAACCACCTGGCCGTGCAGACCGAGGACCACCCGCTCGATTACGCCACGTTTGAAGGCACCATTCCCAAGGGCGAGTACGGCGCCGGCGAGATGACCATCTGGGACCACGGCACGTACGAGACGCACAAATGGATCAACGGCAAGGAAGTGATAGTTACCCTCACCGGGACCGACGGCGGCGGGCTCGGCGGGACGCGGAAGTTCGCCTTGATCAGGACCGGACGCAGCGACGGCAAGGACCAGTGGCTGATCCACCTGATGGAGAAGGAATCACACCGGTATCCCAGGCGGCGGCCCGAGGACGATCCCGAGGACCTGGTTGCTGTTGGTGGGACGCCGGAAGGTGAGACGGCAACCGGTAAAACTCCAGGACCGGAAGCGGCGAAACCGGGCGCTGAGCACAGCACCTCCGACGAACGGGGCGCCGCTGACCAGACCCTAGAGCCGCCGTCGTCCATGGATTTCCGGCCGATGATGGCAACCTCCGGGTCACCGGCTGAGCTGAGCGGCAGCGACTGGCAGTTTGAGCTGAAGTGGGACGGCGTCCGCGCCATCATCATCGGCGGCGGCGGGAGTGTGCGCATCTTCAGCCGGAACGGCATCGACGTTTCCGCCACGTACCCGGAGTTCACCGACCCCGCCCTGTGGCCGGACCGCATGTTCGCCGCTGATGGCGAGATCATCGCCGTGGGGCCTTCCGGGAAACCTGATTTCGGGCTGCTGCAGGGCCGGATGAAACTGACCCGGCCGGGCGACGTCCGCAAGGCACAACGCACCATCCCGGTGCGGCTGGTCCTTTTTGACTTGCTGTTCGACGGCGGCACCGACCTCCGAGCCATGCCGTTACGCCGGCGCCGGACACGCCTGGAAACGTTCTATGGCCAGGCTGATGCCCCCCTGTCGGAGGCTTCGATCGAGCTGTCCCCTGTGCTGGACGAGGACATTGAGGACCTGTTGGACAGTGCCGGCGAGCTGGGCCTGGAGGGAATCATGGCCAAGCGCGCGGACACCCGTTACGTCAGCGGTCAGCGCACCCGGACGTGGATCAAGCTCAAACTGGAGCAGACCCAGGAAGTGGTGGTAGGTGGCTGGCGGACCGGCAAGGGCGGACGCTCAAGCACTGTGGGCTCGCTGTTGCTGGGGATCCCGGAGGGCGGCGGCCTGCGGTACGTGGGCCGGGTGGGCAGCGGATTCAGCGGCCGCGAACTGGCCGAGATCAAGGAAAAAATGGACGGGCTGGCCCGGAAAACCTCGCCCTTCCACGACGTCCCGGCCGTTGACGCGTCCGACGCACACTGGGCCAAACCCGAATTGGTGGGCGAGGTGACGTTTGGCGAATGGACCGAATCGGGGCGGCTGCGCCATCCCGTGTGGCGCGGATGGCGGGTGGATAAAACGCCCGACGACGTGGTGCCCGGCTGAGTGCCCTGGGTGGCTGGTTGGACCGCCGGGCCCGCCGGAACGGTGCCAGGACGCCGTAACGTTACGGCGTTCCGGCACCATTCGGGCGAGTGGACGGAACTGTGCTGAGCCGTCCGACTGGCGCAGCTAGCTCGAGTGCTTCACCTGCGGCCGACTGGTCCGGTGCACGGCGGTAACGGCTGCTTCGTGGCCGGGCCTGCTGTGCGCAACGAACTGATCGTGGCTGTGCTCCTGGCGGTGCCGCTTGGCGTCACCGTTCGAAACCGCTGCCCGTGGCTGGTTCAGGCCCCCAGCTGCAGCCGGCGGAGCCGCTGCCAGCTGCGCCCTCATGGATTCGGCAAGATGCCGTGCGAGCTCCGGATCGAGTTTCCCCCCGGAGTCGTCAGGCATTCCTGCAGAACTGGGCGTCCTAGCGGACCTGGACGCCCTTGCGGTTTTGTTCCTGGCCATGGTTCTTCCTTCCTCTTTGAATGAAGCTGTTCCTGTTTCAAGCACTCTGGGCAGGGTTCCTACCAGCGCGTTTTCTTCTCCACAGGCCCCTTCTTGCCGCTGGCCTGGGTGGGCTGGTGGCTCTTGCCCACGCTCTGCACGTGCCCGCCGCCGCCTCTGGACTTGCTGGCAAGCACGGCCCGCTGCGCCTCGCTCAAGCGGGATTTGATGCCGGAGGCTGGAGGCGTGGTGGACTCAGACTCTGTTGGTTCGCTGGAAGCTGCCGAGTTCGAAGCAGGGTTCGATGCGGCCTGGTTGCTGTTGGATTCAGGGGTGGTCATGGTGACCCTTTCGGTAGCGGCCTGTTTCAGACGGGCGATGCGCGACCGGCGATGCATCGGTCCCATCGGGACTGCGACAGCCGAACAGACAGGACCACGGGAAAAATGAGCACCAACCAGCCTGAACAGGCATGGACTTACGGACGTTGGAAGACGACGGGACCAGCAGGAGGACTGTGGTCAGACCGTGGCACTTCTACTCAAAAATTAGTGTTCCCATGGACCAACCATAAGCATCGGCAGGCGCTTTGGGAACCCCGCACTGCATGCACCCGCGCCCGGGCATTTCCCGTGTGCAAACTCGGGACAAATACTTGATAGCTGCGAGCCAGGGCTGCTGGTGAAATCCGGGCCGAATTGCTCCCTATCTACCCAAGAATGCCCCCGGAACGGGGGTTCTATGCAGAGAGATACAACACATGGCCTGCTAGGGCCGCGGATCCCTTTATTGACGCGGATCCGCAGGGGTACCGCAGGCCGCGTGGACTGTCCGATTTCCGCTAGAACCAGGCACTTTCAGGCGATTCGAATTCTGACTTCGACGTCATTCCGCGTAAAATTGATAGCCTGCCCGGAGCCGGGCAGCTACACGTCGCAAGCAAATGACCTCCCTAGGAGTGGCCCAAATGCCCACAGACCTAAGCACGACCGACTCTTCCACAGGCACCAGGAACGCCAGCAGGACCAGTAAACCGAGCCTCCTCCGGCGTCGGCGCCTCAAGGAGTCCGACGTTAACGTGGTGGACCAGCCGATGTTGAAGAAGGCCCTTGGCGGCACGATCGTCGGCAACACCATGGAGTGGTACGACGTCGGCGTGTTCGGCTACCTCATCACCACCATGGGACCGGTATTCCTTCCTGAAGCCGACGCCTCGGTTCAGACCCTCTTCCTCCTGGGCACCTTCGCCGCAACGTTTATTGCCCGTCCTCTTGGCGGCGTGGTGTTTGGCTGGCTGGGAGACAAGATCGGCCGCCAGAAGGTCCTCGCTGCAACCCTGATGCTGATGGCCGCGAGTACCTTCGCCGTCGGGCTTCTTCCGGGCTACGCACAGATCGGTATGTGGGCCGCTGCCCTGCTGGTACTGCTGAAGATCGTTCAGGGCTTCTCCACCGGCGGTGAATACGCCGGTGCCACCACCTTCGTGAGCGAATACGCCCCGGACAAACGCCGCGGCTTCTTCGCGAGCTTCCTGGACATGGGCAGCTACCTTGGCTTCGCCCTCGGCGCCGCCCTTGTTTCCGGGCTGCAACTGACCCTGGGCCAGGCCGCCATGGAAGAGTGGGGTTGGAGGATCCCGTTCCTCCTCGCCGGCCCGCTGGGGCTGATTGCGGTCTACTTCCGCAACAAGATCGAAGAATCCCCGCAGTTCCAAGCTACCTTGGACGCCCAGGTAGACCAGGCCAAGGACGCAACCGCCCTGGACACCACCGCTTCCAAGGGCCCGGTAGGCATCGTCAAGGCATACTGGCGTTCGCTCATCGTGGCCATGATCCTGGTGGCAGCCGCGAACACAGCAGGCTACGCCCTCACGTCTTACATGCCGACCTACCTGACGGAGTCCAAGGGGTATGACCCGGTCCACGGCACCCTGCTGACGATCCCCGTGCTCGTCGTCATGAGCCTGTGCATTCCGCTGACCGGTAAGCTATCGGACCGGATCGGCCGCCGGCCGGTGCTGTGGATTGGCGCCATGAGCACCGTGGTCCTGGCCGCCCCAGCGTTCCTGCTGATCGGAATCGGTGAGGTCTGGTCCACCCTGCTGGGCCTCAGCCTGATCGCTTTCCCGGTGACGTTCTACGTAGCCAACCTGGCCTCTGCCCTGCCGGCACAGTTTCCGACGGCCAGCCGCTACGGAGCCATGGGCATTGCGTATAACTTCGCGGTAGCCATCTTCGGCGGAACTACCCCGTTCATCGTCGCGGCCCTCATCACGGCCACCGGCGATGACATGATGCCGGCCTATTACCTGATGGCCACCTCCGCAGTCGGGGCTGTTGCGATCTACTTCCTTAAGGAATCGGCCCAGCGCCCCCTGCCGGGTTCCATGCCCAGTGTGGATACACCGGCCGAGGCCCGCGAACTCGTGGCCACCCAGGATGAAAACCCCCTGATCGACCTGGCGGAAATGCCCTTTGAGCAGCAGGACGCCATGGAGCGGGAAATAACAGAGCGCGCTGCTGATGACGAGCGTGACCTGGCCCGCACGTAATTCGCCGTACCTGGTGCGCCGGTGGGCGACGTGCTCTGCACCGACAACCGGTCCGCGGGCAGCTGAGGCCTTGCCGCCGTTCCCATGGACGTGGGTCAGGTCGGAGTCCCACGGGTTCACCAACTCCGCGGAGATCTAAGATGATCCCATGAGTCCCACAGCTAACGAAGGCTCCGGCTACTGGTATGGGGCGGACGGACATCTGGATTCCAGCGCTGCGGTGCTGAAGTCCCTGCGTGACTACCGGGCGGCCGAGAGGGCCGTTCGCCGCTCCACCAGGAATTCCATGGGTATGGGGGAAACTGACATTCTGGCGCTGCGCTATCTCCTGCGCGCCCAGGCCTCCGGAAAAATGGCAGCACCCAAGGACCTAAGCCAGTTCCTGAAAATCACCAGCGCCTCTACCACGTCACTGATCGACCGACTGGTTGCCAGCGGCCACGTGCGACGGGAAGAACACCCGACCGATCGCCGATCGGTCGTCGTCATCCCTACCGTTGACACGGACAAAGAGGTCCGAGAGACGCTGGGAGCGATGCACCGCCAAATGATGGACGTGGCGGAAACCCTAACCGCCCACCAGGCCCGCGTCGTGGTTGAGTTCCTGCAGCAGATGACTGAGGCCCTGAACACCAGCCGAAGTGCAATTGAAAAGAAGTAACCTCCGAAAGAATAATCGCTAGACAACCAAGTAATAAGCATGCTTTCCTTATTTGTAACGGTCACATCTCGGATGCGGACCGGGGCGTGGGGAACCCTTTCCAAGGCACAAGGCAGCTAGGGCTGCACAGGATCACGTGGAGGATACATGCTCGAAACGCTGCAGGCAGGGCTGGTGCAGGTGGTGGAATTCGTTCCCAAGCTGCTGTTGTTCCTGGTCATTTTGGTTGTCGGACTTCTGATCGCCAAGGCGATATCCAAAGCGCTGAACAAGCTTTTGGAGAAAGTCGGTTTTGACCGGTTGGTTGAACGCGGCGGGATCAAAAAAGCGTTGGCGCGGTCGTCCATGGACGCCAGCGACATCATCAGCAAGATTGTCTATTACGCGCTGGTGCTTTTCGTGCTTCAATTTGCCTTTGGCGTTTTGGGGCCCAACCCGGTCAGTGACCTTCTGGCCGGAATTATCGCCTTCCTGCCCAAGATCGTGGTCGCGATCATCATCGTCATCATCAGCGCCGCCATCGCAGCAGCCGTGAAGACGCTCATCCAAGGCTCTCTGGGTGGTCTTTCCTACGGTAAAACCCTGGCTAATATCGCCAGCATCTTTATCCTCGGGATCGGCATCATCGCGGCCCTGAATCAGGTGGACATTGCAACCACGGTCACCACGCCGATCCTTATCGCTGTTCTGGCCGCTGTCGTTGGTGTCATCGTCGTCGGCGTCGGTGGTGGCCTCATAGCCCCGATGTCCCGTCGCTGGGAAACGTACCTGAACAAAGCCGAAGCCGAGGCCCCGCGGATCAAGGCCGAAGCAGCATCTTCACCTTCGGCAAAGGATCAATTGAGCGCCAAGGCAAGGGAAGCCACGGACACCCAGTCCTCCGGCGGCGCCCATGCCACCATCAATAACCCCCTGGCCTGACCCAGCACCGCACAACTAATACCTGCAGTACGAAAAGGAGAACATCATGATTAACGCTGAAAACCTTTCTGCACTCAGCAACTCAGGCGGCGACGTCATTGGGTCCGACGGAAGCAAGATCGGCTCCATCGGCCAGATCTACGCCGACGACGCGACCTCGGAGCCGACGTGGGTCACCGTTAAAACCGGCCTCTTCGGATCCTCCGAATCCTTCGTCCCGCTCGATGCGGCTACCCAGGACGGCAACGACATAGTCGTTCCCTACACCAAGGACAAGGTTAAGGACGCACCGAACGTCGCACCGGACGGTCATCTGGAACCTGAGGAAGAAGACCGCCTTTACACCCACTACGGACTCACCGGCGGCACCTCCTACGCCGACACCGACCGGGGCGTAGCCGAGGACTACTCAGGCACGAGGGGCACTGTGGGGCATGACACCTCCGGGCCTACCACCGATGATGCGATGACGCGCTCGGAGGAGCAGCTCAACGTAGGAACCCGCAAGGAACAGGTCGGACGCGCCCGGCTGCGCAAGTACGTGGTCACCGAGAACGTCACCCAGACCGTCCCTGTCCAGCGGGAAGAAGTCCGGATTGAACGCGAGCCCATCACTGACGCCAACGTGGGCCGTGCCATGGACGGACCTGCCATCAGCGAGGAGGAACACGAAGTCATCCTCCACGAGGAACGGCCCGTCGTTGAGAAGGAAGCCGTCCCCGTCGAACGAGTCCGCCTGGACAAAGACACGGTGACCGAAAACGTCACCGTCAACGATGAAGTCCGCAAGGAAGAGATCGAAATCGACGACGACGGCCGCAACCGCCGCTAAGCAGCACCGACCAAAGATTGTGCAGGTTGTGCTTCCCCTCGGGACTGGGTATGACTACCCGCCCGAGGGGAGCGCCCGGCAGAGGAACGCAGCGTCCCTGCACATCTCTCATCGAATGTGAGAGGACCGGTGGACTGGCCCGTCACCGGCAGAACCGTAAGGGATAAGGTCAAAGCATGGCAGCGAAATACCCTAGGGGCTCCAGTACCCCTAAGGACCGCAGAAATGACCTGGTGGCCGGAGAAAGGGAACGCTTCGGTGGCATCAAGTGGGGCTCCGCGTTCTTCGGCTGGCTCACGGCCATTGGGATGACTGTCCTGCTCAGCGCTCTTGCCACGGCGATCGGCGCGGGCGCCGCCAACACCAATGCCGCCGAGGACGCTGTAGAACAGGCAACACAGAACGCCGAAACCCTCGGGATTCTGGGCGGCATCGTATTGGTCGTTATCCTCCTGCTGGCGTACTACTGCGGCGGATACGTCGCCGGCCGCATGGCACGCTTTGACGGAGTCAAGCAGGGCCTCGCGGTATGGCTGTGGGGCATCATCGTCGCAATCGTCGTAGCAATACTCGCCGCAGTCGCCGGCAACCAGTTCAATATCCTCGACAAACTCGGCGGAGCGCCCCACATTCCTGTCGATGGAAGCGCCTTCACCACCGGTGGCCTGATCGGGCTCGCCATCGCCATTCTCGTCCCCCTCATCGGAGCCCTCCTCGGCGGCAAGGCAGGAATGCACTTCCACCGAAAAGTCGACCAGGCGGGCATCGATCACCAGACGGGCATCACCGACTAGGACAGACCCAGGAGGGGCTGTCCCACTCCCTTAGAACCCGAATGTTGTCCCAATGACTCCCGCGACAATCGATCGTCGCAGAGGCAAGCTAGTCCGATGCGGCGGGAGAGCGAGCACCCTGCGGTGGTCGCCATCCCTCTTGCGACCCTATGGCCCGCTGGATACGCAAGGTGATGTCACGCAACTGGCGTTTCTGAGCCACTGTCAGGGGGTCCAGAACCAACTTCCTGACTGTGCTGACATGACCGGGAGTTGCCTCATTGAGCACCTCGAGGCCGGCGTCGGTCAGGGTTGCCAGGGTCGATCTCCCATCCTCGGGGTCCTGGGAGCGCTGAACCCAGTGTCGGTTCTGGAGCCGCGACACTGCACGGGAAAGCCTTGACAGGGAGCTATTGGCAAAACCAGCCAGATCACTCATGCGAAGTGTGCGATCAGGCGCGCCAGCCAACGCGAAAAGGATGCCGTACTCGAAGTGGGTGAGGTCAAAATCCTGCACCAACTGCGCATCGAGCGCGGGCGGCAACCACTCCAAAATCGTAGCCAGTCCCGCCCATGTTTCAAGATCTTCCCCGGTAAGACCTCCTGGGGGGCGGGTAGCAGTCATAGAACCAGTGTAGGAGATTCCAGCAGACCACACCGATTCTTTACTTGACCAGGCAACCATCGCTGCGTAACATTTTGGTTTCCCAGGCAAGTAAAAGGTGAGGTACAAAAAGCATGGATATGCAGTTAGCTGCCAAACGGGCCTTCGTCAGTGGTTCCACCCAAGGCATTGGTTTCTCGATTGCGAAAGCGCTTCTTCAGGAGGGAGTGTCTGTCGTCGTCAACGGGCGCGTTGAGAGTCGGGTCGAGAACGCGGTTCTGAAACTGAAGTCAGAGGTACCCGGCGCGAATGTCTCAGGCATTACAGCTGACTTCCACGAACCGGCGGCGGTGAAACGTCTGCTGAGTTCCCTCAATGGCATCGACATTCTCGTGAACAATGTCGGACTCTTTGACGTGAAACCTTTCGTAGAGATCTCGGATGATGACTGGGGGCGTTACTTTGATGTCAACGTCATGAGTGGGGTGCGGCTGTCACGGGCAGTACTTCCCAAGATGATCGACGCCAACTGGGGTCGGATCATCTTCATCGGCAGCGAATCAGGAGTAAACATCCCTGCGGATATGACGCACTATGGTGTCACGAAGGCTGGGCTGCTTGCCTTGAGTAACGGGCTCGCCAAATTGACCCGCGGCACTGGCGTTACCGTCAACACCATCCTTGGCAGACCTACCTATTCAGACGGGGTCGCCCAAGCAATCGAGCGGATTGCCGAGACGCAACAGCTTTCGACAAGTGAGCTCAAGGCGGTCATCATCAATGGAAATCAGACCTCGCTCCTGGAGCGGTTCATAGAGCCTGCAGAAATTGCCAACCTGGCAGTCTTCCTCGCCAGCCCCCTGTCATCTGCAACCAACGGGGCTGCCGTGCGTGCCGACGGAGGCGTTCTCACCTCGACGCTCTGACGAGCATAAGCGACAACCACCGGCCACTCCCCCTGGCTGGTGAGGCCAGTGATCAGAGGCGTGAGGTTGGTGGTGTCCCGCTCGCCGGGGAGCCAGCCGCGTTGGACTTCGACTGAACATCCAGACATACCAAGAGCCACAGTGGTGAGCACGCCAACAGTAAAGTGGCAGGAGCTTCAATGATTGGCTGGTCGGGTTTAGGATTAGCCTACTCATCGAGCAGATCAGGGAAATCACTGGTAACGCCGGGCCTTCCAGGCTCGACCGCGACGTTGGGAATCGCTGAAAGTCGGAACAGTATGTCTGATAACCACACACGCACTGATATCCCTGCTGATATCCGTGCTGATGCAAATATCAATGTCTCCGTACCGGGGATGCTGCAGGACATGGTCCTCGAGAGTTTTGACGTCGAAGGATTCCTGACGAACCTGGCGAAACTGGCCTCAGGAAAGTTTTCTTCCCCTGACGCTGAGGTCCTCGCCGCGGTGACACTCCTGCGGCCGCGAACAAAAGTCACCGTGGCCAGTAGCAATGAACACGCGCAGAAGCTGGATGAGGTTCAGTACGCGTTCGACGACGGCCCTTGCCTGCGGGCCGCTCGGGAAGAGAGAACCTACACGGTCTCGGACTTCCGCACCGAAACCAGGTTCGGCCGGTACCCGGAGGCTATTGCTGACCACGGCATTCTTTCAGCAATCGGCGTCCCCATCCTGCTCGACGACGACGCAAATGCAGGACTAAACCTGTATTCACCCGAACCGGGCCACTTCACCGCCGAGCACATTGCAGAAGCAGAACTGCTCGCACGCCAGGCGTCGAAGGCTCTGCGCATGGCCGTACGGATCGCCAAGGCCACTGAAACCAGCGAACACCTCAAGGCCGCCATGAACTCCCGCACAGTCATCGACGTGGCTGCCGGCATCATCATGGCTCAGAACAGGTGCAGCCACGACACAGCCATGACTATCCTCAAAGCCGCTTCCAGCGGGCGGAACATCAAACTCAACGCGGTAGCCGCGGCTGTTGTGCAATCCCTGGGTCAGGAAATTCCCAGCACCCATTTCGACGGATAACCGGAACCTGATCAGCTGGCGCAGCAATATCAGCCGGCGCCGGCGTTTCTCATTCCCCCTGTCGGCGGGAATCTATCTGTGTTGAACTGTTCTAGCGGGCTGCGTCCCAGTCCCGCCCCAATGTCCACGGCCACACCGGCCTGACTACCGCAGGTCGGCATCGGGAAGGATTGAGCTATGGCAGCAACGTATAAGATCGGCTATTTCGTGGGGAGCCTGGCTACGGGCTCTATTAACCGCATCCTCTCAAAAGCGTTAATAAAACTTGCCCCGGAGGGCCTCGAGTTCACCGAAATTCCCATAGGGAATCTCCCGCTCTACAGCTACGACTACGATGCTGACTTCCCTCCGGAAGGCCGCGCACTCAAGGAAGCCATCGAATCGTCCGACGGCATCCTCTTTGTATCTCCCGAGTACAACCGCTCGATTCCTGGCGCGCTCAAGAATGCCATCGACTGGGGCTCCCGCCCCTGGGGCTCGAATTCCTTCGCCCGTAAACCCACTGGAATCATCGGCGCCTCCCCCGGCAGCATCGGCACCGCTGTGATGCAGTCCTCCTTCCGCAGCGTCCTGAGCTTCCTGGACGCTCCTCAGCTGAACGCGCCCGAGGCATACGTCCACTACGACGCTGCCGTGTTCGGTGAGGACGGCGAAGTTAAGGATGAGTCCACCGCGAAGTTCCTCCGCCACTACATGGACGAATACGGTGCCTTCGTGGCCCGCGTCCTGGCTGCCAACGCGCCGGGGCACATCGGTGATATGGAACCGGACGCCAGCAAGCTGTCGCGCTAGGAGGAAATGAGCGGCGATTGTCTTCCGCTCCGGCATCAGCCTGGCCGTGGTGGTCCTGGTGCGTCAGCGCAAGGCAAGGGCTACCACGCGGTCCGGCAGCAGCCGGGCACAGGTCACCAACGCCTTGTAACGCCTGGACGGGATGGACACGGCCCTGCCATGCGCGTTGTCCGCCAAGCCTTCGCGGACCACCCGTTCGGCATTTAGCCACAACCACCCCGGTGCCACTGACTTGTCCATGCCCATCCGCTGGTGGAACTCGGTGTGTGTCAGTCCCGGGCAGACGGCCGTTACCTTCACCCCGCGGCGACGGTAACTCACCGCGGCCGAGCGGCTGAAGCTCACGAGCCAGGGTTTGGCGGCGGAATAGGTGCCGCCCGGGGTGAAGGCGGCCACGCTGGCGACGTTGATAATCCGCCCTGAGCCGCGCACCACCATCCCCTGCAACCCCGCATGGCTGAGCACCAGCGCCGCCTCGCAGTGCAGCCTGAGGAGATCCCGTTCAGCATCCGCGGCGTTTTCTTCAAACCGGCCCAGCAGGCCCATTCCCGCATTGTTCACCAGCATCTCCACCGGCCGCGCGGGATCGGTGAGGCGTCCGACGACGGCGCCCAGGCCGGCGTCGTCCGTCAGGTCCGCGGGAAGCACCTCAGCCGTGGTGCCGTATTCGGATTCCAGTCCCCGGGCCACAGATTCGAGCCGGTCCCGGTTCCTGGCCACCAGCACCAGCTGCCAGCCGGCCGCCGCGAGCTGACCAGCGAATTCCGCACCGAGGCCGGCGCTGGCGCCCGTGATCAGAGCGGTGTGAGGTGTGAATGGCGTCATGCGGCCAGCCTAGCTGTTACCGGCCCGCGAACCTGGCCAGCGGGTTCACCAGCCTGCCGGCCATCTGCAGCCCGCCGGACGGATCCGTGAGGTCCAGCATCTGCTGGTTGTTGCGCAGCTGCAGGCGGTTCAGGCAGGACAGCTCGAAGTCCGGGGCGAAGAGATCGTGCATGGCGAACTGGTCGGCAAGCTCCGGGTGCCGTTGTTGGTAGTCACGCACGACGGCGGCCGTCACCTTCCAGAATTCATCCTCGGCCAGGGTGCCGTCCTCCGCGAGAATTGCGGACAGGAAGCGGAAGATGCAGTCGAAGACGTCCGTGAAGATTGCCAGCACCATCTCTTCGGCCGGAATGTCGGCTTTGATGCGGGAAACGTCCTCCGACAGCTCCAGGTCCCCCATCACCACAATTTCCTCAGCGATGTCCTTCATGATGGCCCGCACCGGAACGCCATTCTCCAGGACCAGGATGACGTTCTCGCCATGCGGCATAAAGGCGAGTTCGTACTCGAAGAGGCAGTGGACCAGGGGCACCAGGTAGGCCTCCAAGTAGCGGCGCAGCCAGTCGGCCGGCTCCAGCCCTGAACGCTTGATGAGCTGGGACGCCACAGAAACGCCGTCGGAATCAACGTGCAGCAGCGAAGCCATGGTGGCGAGCTGCTGGCCGTCTTCGAGCAGCGGAAGGGGACTCTCCCTCCACAGCGCGGAGAGCATCTTGCGGTAGGCCGAGCCCTTGGCCGAAGCAGCCTCGTAGTAGTGATTGTGATAGCCGATCGCGGCCGTCTCCCGGATCATGGCCAGTCCGCGGTCCTGGAGTTCCCGGTCCTGGCCGATGAGGTCCTGCAGCCAGTCGTTGATGGCAGGGGTGGCCTTCATGTACTGCGGCGACAGGCCACGCATGAAGCCCATGTTCAGCACCGACATCGCGGTCTTGACGTAGGCCTTACGTGGCTTGGTTGTGTTAAAAAAGGTCCTGATGGACTGCTGCGCCTGGTAGGCGTCGGCCCCGGTACCGAGATGCACGATGTGCCGCTGCGCGATCTCCGCGGCAAACGTCACCGTGAGCTTGTTCTCCCACTGCCACGGATGCACCGGCATCAGCAGGTACTGGCGGGGATCCAGGCCGGCCTTCGCAAGCCCGGCATCGAAGCAGGCCAGGACGTCGGCGCCCAGCTCGGCTTCGAAGTGGCTGCGGTAGTCCAGTCCGGCACTGGACGTGAAGACAGCCTTGTTCTTGTGTACGGCAATCCACTCCAGCTGGACCGCTGCCCCGGTTTCCGGTGCAAAGGCGTGGTAATCAGTGATGCCGAAGCCCAGGCGGCCGTTGTTGGCCACAAAGCAGGGATGCCCCTCGGTCATGCTGCGCTCGATGGCCTGGAAGTCGGCAGCAGTGTCGGCGCCGCCGGTGATGCCCGCCACGAGCTCTGCGGAGCCCGTGCTGGAACCCTGCTTGTAGGCGTGGCTGGAGAGTGTGCTGCTGATTTCTTCGAGGTAGACCGGCAACATCTCCTCGCGGATGGCCAACTGCTCCCGGAATTCGGTGATGAAGGCCAGGGCATCCAACGGCAATTCCACGGACCCTTCGATCCGCAGGATGGACTCCGCCGGAATACTCCAGTGCTCCAGCTCCAGCACGCGGGCCCGGAAGCGGTACTCCACTGTCGCGTCGTCACTCACTACGCGGTACAGGCCGCCG
Organism: Pseudarthrobacter sp. TRD_SC_9; assembly: GCF_055361265.1. Classification (NCBI taxonomy): domain Bacteria; kingdom Bacillati; phylum Actinomycetota; class Actinomycetes; order Micrococcales; family Micrococcaceae; genus Pseudarthrobacter; species Pseudarthrobacter sp. TRD_SC_9. The sequence continues at coordinate 489,911 of NZ_CM143956.1, read as the reverse complement.
CCCGCTCCGCCCACTTCCTTGAGCAGCTCCGGGACCAGTATCCGTTCGTGTGAGAACTCGGCGAGCGCCTTACGGAGCAGATGACGGTTCGCGGCGGCCCAGCGGGTGGGCGTGAGGTGGTCCACGGAGCCAGTTGCTTTGGCGCGGGCGGGCGGCTGGATGCCGGTGGTTTCGGGGGCAGTTTTGTTGGGGGCTTCAATAATGGTGGTCATCTGGTCTCACTTACAGTCAGGGTTTCGAGGAAATCAGCACGGGTGCAGAAGCTCAGGAGCGCTTCCTTGCAGGTTTCGGACGGGTCGACGGCGGGTAAGGTCACCACGGCGCTGGGCCGGAAACCCACCCGTTTGTTCAGGGCCTGGATCTTGCGGTTGCGGGCATCCGGTTCCACCACAATGCGTTCCGTTGCAGAGTCCTCGAAGAGACGGGAGACCACTGAGCGCATCACGTCCAGGGTGTAACCGGGCCGGGGACCGGTTGCCGCTGGGGCCACCAGGAGGTGCATTCCCCGGTCGCCCGGCTGCATCGCGTAGACGGCGGCCAGCGGTGAGGCGGCGGGAACGTACTCCTCCATCAGGAAGGCGGGGACGCCGTCGTCGAGCCCCAACAGTGCGTGGTGGTGGCCACTGGACTGGATCCTTGAGTACTCCTCCACAACGTCCTGGACCGTGGCGGACAGCATGCCCCAGAACGAAGCGTAGGGCTGTGAAACCCAGCTGTGGAGGAGCGGTGCATCCTGGATGGGATCCACACAGCGGAAGGTGAAGGTCACAGCGCTGCTCCCGCGAGTCCGGAGACACTTGTAGGCCCAGGCGTCCCGGAGCCATCCGGCTGTTGGGGTGCCCCGAACTGCTGGAAGGCGATGCTCCGCTCCACCGGGTAGACCTCGCGCCCGGTGATGTCCCGCAGGATGCAGGAGTTCCGGTAAGCGGCCATGCCCAGGTCCGGGGTGACGAAGCCGTGGGTGTGCAGCTCGGCGTTCTGGACGAAGATTTCGCCGGGTTCCACGCCGGTGGAGTAGTTACGGGCGACGTCGAACCGGCCCTGGGAGTCGCGGGCAATCCGGTCCTGGATTCCGGCCAGGAATGCGGGCTCCCGGTAGCCGTAGCCGGTAGACAGGACCACTGCCTCGCTCTCCAGCGCGTAGTCCTTGCCGTGCTCCTCGTGGCGCAGCTTGAGGGTGTGCAGGCCGGCCGATGGATTCCAGCTGGCGTCGTTCAGGGCCGAATGGGTGAGCAGCTGGCTGTCCACCATCCCGGAGAGGCTCTTCGTGTAAAGGAGGTCGTAGATGGCGTCTATCAGCTCGGAATTGATGCCCTTGTAGAGGTTCTTTTGGCTTTTGATCAGGCCATCGCGCTGTTCGGACGGGAGGCTGTGGAAGTAGTCCACATACTCCGGCGACGTCATCTCCAGGGTCAGCTTGGTGTATTCCAGCGGGAAGAACCTGCCGGACCGGGTCACCCAGTTCAGCTGGTACCCGTATACGTCGATGTCCTGCAGCAGCTCGTAGTAAATCTCCGCGGCGCTCTGGCCGCTGCCCACAATCGTGATACTGCGGGCGGCCTGCAGTTCACTCTTCCTCGACAGATAGTCGGCGTTGTGGAGGACAAGTCCGCCGCTGTCGCCGTCCACTATTCCTGCACACGACGCCGGCACATACGGTGACGTGCCCGTCCCCAACACCAGCCGCCGGGCCAAAAGTACCTGGGTGCCTGTGGAGGATGCGACGGTCAGCCGGTACACCCCGCCGTCGTACTTCACGTCGGTGACGTCGGAGCCAAACCGGATGGACCGCAGCTGCCCGGCAACCCACTGACAGTACTGGTTGTATTCGGCACGCAGGGGATAGAAGTTCTCGCGGATATAGAAGCGGTAGAGGCGGCCGGTCTGCTTGAGGAAGTTGAGGAAGGAATAGGGCGAGGTGGGGTCCGCGAGGGTCACGAGGTCTGCCATAAACGGAACTTGCAGGTGGGCCGGCTCCAGCATCATGCCCGGATGCCAGTCGAAGGAATCGCGGCGTTCCAGGAACACGCCGTTCAGGCCGGGGATGGGCTCGCTGAGGGCGGCAAGGCCAAGGTTGAACGGCCCCAGGCCGATTCCGGCGAAGTCGTAAACAGTTTCCGCGCTCATGCCGCGTCCTCACTGGCCATGGAAGCCTGGGCAGTTGAGGCCTGGCTGGTAGCTCCCTGCGGCATGTTCTCCTCCATGGTGGCCAGCAGTGAAGCGCCGGTGCAGCGGAGGAGTTCGATGATCTCGCGGATGTCGCCCAGGGTTGCCTCCGCGTTGAGAAGCGTGAATTTCAGGTAATGCCTGCCCGCCACCGTAGTTCCGGCCACCACTGCCTGCCCGGAGGCGAACACGGCCGCACGGATAGCAGGGTTCAGCACGTCGCTGCCATCCTCATCGAGGCGGGAACCGCCCACCACCGGCCGGTAGCGGAAGACGAGCGTACTCAGCCGGGGTGCCGCGGCGAGCTCGAAGTCCGGGTCTGCAGCCAGCACCGTTCCCACCCGGGCCGCCAGGTCAATGGCCTCGTCGAACAATGCCCCGATTGCTTCCGCGCCCATGATCCGCAGGGTCAGCCACAGCTTCAAGGCGTCAAAGCGGCGGGTGGTCTGGATACTCTTGTCCACCTGGTTTGGGATCTCGGCGCGGGCGGCGCTCTCCGGGTTGAGGTAGTCGGCGTAGTACGTGACGTGCTGCAGCATGGCCCGGTCACGGACCAGCAGGGCACTGGAGCTGACGGGTTGGAAGAAAGTCTTGTGGAAGTCCACGGTGACGGAATCAGCCAGCTGGCTCCCGTCCAGCAGGTGCCGGTAACGGTTGGACACCATCAGCCCGCCGCCGTACGCCGCATCGACATGGAACCAGGCACCGTAGGCGCGGGCCAGGGCCGCCATTTCCGCCAGCGGATCCACGGCCCCGAAGTCGGTGGTTCCGGCAGTGGCCACGACCGCCATGGCCAGCAGCCCGGCGTCGTGCGTTTGCGCCATCGCTTCCGCCAACGCCGACGGGTCCAGCCGGTGGTCCTCAGTGCACGCTACCGGGACCACGGCGTCGTAGCCCATCCCCAGCATGGACGCCGACTTCTGGATGCTGAAGTGGCTGTCCGCGGAGGTGAAGATCCGCAAGCGCTCCAGCAGCTGCGGGAGCCGGAGGTGCTCGTTCCCGGGCTCGCGCCGCAGCGCCCCCACGGCGTGGTTGCGGGCGATCAGCAGAGCCTGGAAGTTTGACTGGCTGCCACCGGACGTGAAGACGCCGTCTGCATCGGGCCCAAGGCCCAGCCGATCAGCTGTCCAGTCGACGAGCCTCCGCTCGATCATGGTGGCGCCGGCGCTTTGGTCCCACGTGTCCATCGAGGAATTCACCGCGGACAGAACAGCCTCCCCCACCAGCGCGGGAATGACCACCGGGCAGTTCAGGTGCGCTGCGTACTTGGCGTCATGGAAGTAGATGGCGTCCTTGAGGTACACGTCTTCCAGCTCGGCCAGCGCGGCGGCGGTGTCCGGCAGCGGACGGTCAAGATCGACGGCGGTAATCCTTGCCTTCATCTGCGCGGGTGCGATCCCTGTGAACGGCTGCCTGGTCCTGTCCAGTTTGGTAGCGACTGCGTTGACGCCCTGCAGCACCTGGGCAACGTAACGGGGCGAATTGCGCGCGTTGAACAAGTGGTTCGAGGCGGAGAGCGCCAGCTCGACCCGGGCGCCAAAGCCCTCATCCGCGTCGTTGTCGTTGGCGCGGCCACTGCCTGTGCGGTTAGTCGCGAAACTTGCGGGCGGAGCCGGGGGTTGTTCGATGCGGGGCGGTGGGGTCACGGGGTCATCCTTTGTTCTGACGTGTGTAGTGCACGACTAGCAAGGACAGCCTTACTTAGGCAACCCTTTTAGTCAAACTTCTGTTCCCTAATTGCTGCGAGTCGCGTCATTGACTTTCCCAAACCGCCCGGAGGGTCCAAAATGTCCACTTCATCGGCTTCCGCAGCAGGATGAAACGCCGGCGCGGAACCGCCGTCGGCAGCCGAAGCACAGCTGTAGGGTGTTGGGAATGGCGCCGCCCGGGCGCCGGGATACGGGGGCAACGATGGATCAACGCGAGGGTATCTCCAACTTCCGGGAGATCGATGCTAACGGGAATCCTGTTCCAGCACCCGGCCCGGGGAGTCGGCAGCTCGATGCGTGGGGCCAACCCGTAGGCGAAGACGCCGATTCCGACTCTGCATTCCTGCAAAAGATTAACCCGTTCATCGTCATTCTCTGGTTACTGGCGGCATTCCTGCTGGGGTGTGGCCTGTGGTTCTTTATGGAGTCAACGACGGGTTTCATCGGCCCTCCCGGACCCGCGTCCCAGTTCACCTACATGATGATGACTTTCGCACCCTGGGCGGTGATCGCGGGGCTTGCCACCCTTGCATGTTTGCTCTTCTGGCATGCCAACCAGTGGCAAAGGCGGCGCAACACACTCGGCTAGTTCCGGCGTCGGGCATTATCTGTCCCTCGCAAGCAGAGGGCGCCGGTGCGCTACGGTATCAGGGCCAGTCAACGCACTGTTCGTAGTCTTTGTGCTTGCGGAGGTACCCCGCGATGAACGGGCAATGCGGAATGATCCGCTTGCCCGAGGCCACAACATCGTCCAGCGCGAAGTGCGCCAGCACGCCGGCATAGCCGCGACCCCGGAACTCGTCATCCGATTCTGTGTGGGTGAAGTCTATGTGGCCGGGAAGTTCCACAAAATGCGTCTGCACCGCCACTTTTCCGCCCACCAACAGCTCATAACGTTGCTGCGCATCGTTGCGGACGGTGGTAACGTCGGCGCGGAACGCGTCCTGCTCCATCTCCGTGTTCTCAGTCATCCTTCGAGATTGGCACTACTTGGTGCGGCTGGCAATGCTCCGCTGATCCCGGTCTTGACGGGCTGGACCTGCCTCGGGGCCATCCGCTCCAAGCAGCAGCACCGCCAGCGCAAAGCATGCCGCACCGCCACCCAGCAGTCCCAGCGACAGCCCGTGCAGCGCCGCCTCAACGACAGGCAGGAAAACCACCACGGCCGCGGTGACCACAATGGCCGGTGCCCCGCCCCGGGGGTAGCCCGGCGCCGTCGGACGTTCCTCCAGACGGCCAAAGAGCGCTGCCGTGGGAAGCAGGAGAAGGACGACGGCGGCAAGCACCAAGGGGCGCGACCACCACCATCCTGCACTCCCGGCGGAAGGCAGGGGCAGGTCGGTGAGCAGCAGGAGTCCCAGCAGGGCCCCCACCAGCGGAAGGTGCCAGAGGTAGATGGTCATGCACCGGGCTCCGGCCAGCCGGACCGTCGCATTGATCCAACGCACGCTGCTAAGGAAACCCAGGACCGGGCGGGCCATCTGGAATACGGCGGTTTGTGCAACAGCAAGGAGGAACAGGGGCAGGTTGGGCGGGTTGAGGTTCACCAGCATGTTCCCGGAGTACAGCCCCACACCGGTGACCACACCCAGTGCCAGGTTTGCGGCCAGGGCCAAAGCCAGGCAGCCGGACGTTCCCAGCCGGGCGAAGGCGGAATCCGCCAGCAGGAAGCCCAGTTGCTGTACGGCGCACCAGACGAACACCATGTTCAGGTGGGCCACCAGGGGAAGGCCTCCGCGGAGGGAATCCACGGTCACCACCAACGCCACCAGGGCCGCCAATGTCAGCCAGGGAGCCCTCGCGTGCAGGCTGGCAAGCAGCGGAAGGGACAGTTGCGTGGTGAGGTAGGCGGCCAGGAACCACAGCGGCATCCCGGCGCCAGCCGCCAGGAGCTGGACCACCTGGGGATGGACTCCTGCGACCAACGCCAGCCACAGGCCCATAAACATGGCGGCCAGCAAAGCGGCAGTGGGCCTGATAAGCCGCAGCATCCGGGTCTGCGCGTACTGGACGACCGTCCCACCCCGGGCCCTCAGCCGGCGCCACGACTGCAGGCCCGTGTAGCCGCCCGCGACGAAGAATACCGGCATCACCATGAGGACCCAGATGACCGGCGTGAACCAGGGCTGATCGCCGAGGGTGTTCTGGGTGGTGACCGTGCCGTCGTCGTGAAGTTGGGGGCTGACCATCAGGCAATGGCCCATCACAACCAGCCCGAGGCAGATGAACCGGAGCACGTCTATGGCCGCGTCCCGCTCAGCAGCCGCTCCGCACTGGGCATTGGGTGGCACGTTTACACCAGACATATGAGCCCCTGAAGACTGGACGCTTTACGTCCATTGTCCTCCCGATGCGCCAGAGGGCGCTTACCAGCTGTGCGGGCGCCGGGACTCCCCCTGAGTGCTGTCTGGCCCGTCAACAACTCAGGACTTCAGGGCTCTCAGGGCAAGGCGGCCGGCGGGGCGGTTGTGCCCCTGATGACCAGTTCTGTGGCCATTTCCAATGCGCCGGGAATGTCCCGGTGCTCCTGCTGATCGGCCAGGATTCCCACGGCCATCGAGGCAAGCTGGGCCAACGGCTGCCGGACTGTGGTCAGCGGCGGCGACATCAGGGCCGCCTGGGCAATGTCGTCAAAACCCACCACGCTGAGCTGCTCGGGTATCTTCAGCGAGCGCTGCGTGGCGGCGTTCATCACACCCAATGCCTGGAGGTCGCTTCCGGTAAAGATAGCGGTGGGCCGCTCGGCGAGGTCCAGGAGGTCCCCGCCATGCCGGATACCCGATTCAATGCTGAAGTCCCCATCCCGCACCAGCTCCGGCAGCACCGGCAGACCGGCTTCGTGGAGGGCGGCGGCGTACGCGGCGTAGCGGGCGCGGCCATGGCCGGGACTATGTTTGCGGCCGGTGATGATGCCGATGCGCCGGTGGCCCTGGGCCAACAGATGGCCCACCGCCGCAAGGGCGCCGGAGAACGACGCCGGGCTGACGCTGGGGATGTCCAGGCCTTCGGTGCCTTCGGGGTCGATCGCAACAGCCGGGATGTTCAGGCTCCGCAGCGAGGTGACCAACTTGGATTCCCGCCGGGGTGCCAGCAAGATCACGCCGTCCAGCCGGTTGCCGGACGATTCGCGCAGTTTCCGCCAACTGTCCGGGGTAGCGTGCTCCGCCCGGGTGTAAACCGTGGTGTAGCCGAGCCGGGCCGCGGCGGCCTCGACGCCTTCCATCGTGGCCAGCACCCAGGGCGAGTCAAAGTTGTTAACTACCAGCTGCAACAGCCCGGGCTGCTGCGCAGGGGCGTTCCGCTTGCTGTAGTCCAGGTCCGCCAGCGCCTTCCGCACCTTGGTCCGGGTGGCTTCGGAAACGTGGGACCGGCCATTGAGGACTTTGGACACGGTGGGGACGGAGACGCCCGCTGCTGCAGCCACATCCGCAATCTTCGGGCGCGGAGCGGCGGTCAACGGGGTAGTCCTCACGATCACAGAGAAGCGGCGGCAAGATGCGGGGCTGAAACCCGGCGGACCGGTGCAACATCCACGCGCACAGGACCAACGATAACACCGCCTTTTTCCTCGGATCCCAGCGGAGAGGTGGCGAACAGGCCCAGTTCCGCGCCGATCCACTGCCCCTTGGCGACCTCGAAGTTCCAACCTTGCACTTCCCAGGGATCGCCCTCGCCTGCCCGCCAGGCGAAGGTCGAGCGCGGCGTTCCGTCGGTGCGGATCTGCAGCTCAATCCTTGGTCCGGCCAGCAGCAGTTGGCGCCCCGGCTTCTGCTCCTGCGGGCCTTCTCCCCCGATGCCGCTGCCCAGGACATACCCCTCTGCCGTCCGGATAATTCCCAGCCAGGCGTACTCCAGGCCAAGGACAACGACGCCGGCCCGGGTGCCTACCGGAACGTCGTCCAGTTCCAGCGTGGTACTGAAGGTGGACGGTGTGCCGGGCAGGATCTGTGCCAGGACGTTGGGCAGCTCGCGCAGGTTGATCGGGTCATTGGCCAGAGGCACCAGGACCCGGCGGCCGGGCCCGTCATGAAAGGACCATGAATCGTCCGGGTTTGCCTGCCAGTGCCATTGCGGGCCAAGCACTGGCGAATCGAAGGAGTCGCTGCTGGGCGGCGCAACGTTGTCCGGTGAAGTACCTTCCGGATAGGGGTGGCTGAGCACCGGAACTCCGGGACCGCCGTCGGGGTCCCTGTCACCCATCCACGGCCAGCCATCAGCGCCCCAGCCCATCGGCTGCAGGTGGACCACCCTGCCGTAGGGGCCGCGGTCCTGGAAGTGCAGGAACCAGTCCTGGCCCTCAGGAGTGGTGACCCATGCTCCCTGGTGAGGGCCGTTGACGTCAGAGGAACCCTGCTCCAAGACCCGTCGTTCCTCGTAGGGGCCGAACGGGGAACGGGAACGGAAGACAGACTGCCAGCCCGTGGCGACCCCGCCGGCCGGGGCAAAGATCCAGTACCAGCCGTCCCGCTTGTAAAACTTGGGGCCTTCCAGGGTGGTGAAGCCGGGCAGGTCCTCGCCGTTGATGACGTGGGTGCCGTGGTCCAGCAGGCGGCTCGCGTCCGGGCTCATGCGGTGGACGGTGAGCCGGTTCTTGACGCCGATCCGGCTCTTCGCCCAGCCGTGCACCAGGTACGCCTGGCCGTCGTCGTCCCACAGCGGGCAGGGGTCGATCAACCCGCGTCCGGGGTAGAGCAGATGCGGGGCGGTCCAGGGCCCCTCGGCCTTCTCAGCGCTCAACACGAAGATGCCGTGGTCTGGATCCGGGTAGAAGATCCAAAACCGTCCCTCGTGGTACCGGAGCGCGGGTGCCCACACGCCGCAACCGTGCCGTACCAGCGAGTAGTGGCTGTCCTGCGGCAGGGCCTGGAGTGCATGGCCGGCGTGCTCCCAGTCCACGAGGTTCCGGGACCGCAGAACCGGAAGCCCGGGGACCCGGTTGAAGCTTGAGGCGATGAGGTAATACATACCATCCACCTGCACCGCATCCGGGTCAGGCCAGTCGCCGTTGAGGATCGGGTTGCTGTAGACGGGGGTAGGGAGCCGGGTTGTCATGGTGTCCTGTCGGGAGAGCGGGGGCCGTTTAATGCGGGGTGGTGCTGGAGCAATTCCAAGGCGCGGACGGGGGTTTCCGCCAGGCCGTCATGGATCACCGCGTGGAGGCTGAGTTCCAAAGGATGGTGGTGGTCTCCGCGGGCGGGCTCGGACCAGGCCACGGCCGGTCCGGCGCCCAGGTAATCCCCGGCACGGATAAACCAGGGGAACCGGGCCCGGCGCGTTGATTCAGCGATGGGTTGGATGACCGGCTCAGCATCCTGGGCCAGGACGATGCTCACTGGACCATCAGGCAGGAAGACGGTGATGGACAACCAGGGAGATCGTGAGCCGTGGGCGGCGGCTTCGCCCGTACCGTCCGCGGACATGATCAGCGGCGCGCCGGAGCCCCGGGGGAACCGCCAGAAGATTCCGCCATAGCCGGCCCCTTTCCTGCCCTTGACGGCCGACGACGACACCTCCAAAGCGTCCGCGCCGGCTCCCGGAACCATCACCGAGTCAAGCGTCAGGCTCCAGGTTCCAGCCTCCGGGTTACCCAAGGCCCTGATGGTTCTCTTCTCGAGGCCCAGTTCGACTCCCGCGGCAGAGCGCCAGGACACCGAGCCGGCCGCATGGCTCCCGTCATACTGCCAGCCCGACGGAACCTGGGTTCCGTGGTTTGGCAACAATGCCGGCCCGCTGGAGGTGTAGGTGGATCCACCCCAAAAGTTAGTTCCGTTGAGGTCCGCGAACGCCACGGAAAGGCCCAGATGATGTGGATGGTCGGCAGGTTCAACCTCGGTGATGGTGGTGCCGGCCAGGGACGTCACCGGGTGCAGGTAGGGCCTCGGAGCGTGGACTGCGGGCTGCAGCTGGCCGCTGTGGTGGGCGGCAACCTGCTGCCCCTTCACGGTGAGGGCGGAGCCCAAAACCGCCGGTGCATCATTGCCTGGCATGGGTTCCTCCGCGTCTTTGCGCTGGTTGGTCGGGTGTGGTGGAGATCAGCATATCCATGCAGAAAACCATCGGCAAGTACTAAAGAAAGTTTCTTCTTAAGTCCGGTCACATATTTTGGGGAACGTGTTGACAGTCACAGGGTTTCCTTGGTAGAAATCGTTTACTCACTATTCCTCCCGGTCTTCGCTCATATTGTTGCAGCCAAGATTCCGGCAATTTTGACGGAACCGGTAAAGAAACTTTCTGACCCACTTCCGCATAACCGCACCACTTGAGAGGCGTCATTCAATGAAGAAGACAGTCAGCACCCCCATCCCGCGGAGGATCTTCCTCGGCGGTGCCATCACAGCTGCCGGCCTGGCTCTCAGCGCATGCGGCGGAGGTTCCTCGCCGGCGGCAAGTGGCCCCGTCGAACTGAACTTCGTTTACTGGGGCGACTCCAACCGGGCCAAGATGACCGACGCGGCAATCAAAGTCTTCGAGGAAAAGAACCCCGGCATCACTGTCAAGAGCGAATACCAGGACAGCGGCCCCTATGCGGACAAGCTGGCCACCCGGTTTGCTGGCGGAAACCCGCCTGATGTGTTGAACATGGCGAACCGCAGCTTGCTGGAGTATGCCCAGCGCGGCACCTTGGCAGACCTGAAGTCCTTCCCGGAACTTAACGTCGACGAAGTTCCTGCAGCCATCCAGAGCCGTGGAGAGGTGGACGGGAAGCTTTACGGCCTGGCCACCGGCGTGACCACTATCGGCATTGTGGTCAACAAGACCATTACGGACCAGGCCGGCGTGACCATTCCGGATGACAAGACCTGGAGCTGGGAGGATTACGCCAAGTTCGCCACCGAGGTAACGCAAAAGACCGGCGGAAAAGTCTACGGCGCCGGGTTCGACGTCGCTACCGAGACCGGGCCGATCATGCTCGCCCGGCAGCGCGGCGAGGACTTCTACACGAAGGACAACAAGCTCGGCGTCAGCGAGGAAACCATCCGGGACTGGTTCCAGTACAGCGTGGACCTGCGCGCTGCAGGGGGCTACCCGCCAGCCGGCTTCTTCGAACAAGTCGGCGGTTCAGCTGCCCAGTCATACCTGGCCAAGGGCACCGTGGCCTCCCAGATCATCCCCATCAACAACTACAAGGGCTACAACGAGGCCGCTGGCGGCAACGTGGTGCTGCTGCGCGTGCCTGGCGAAACCACCGAAGAACGCCGGGGATATTCTGCCGATCCCAGCATGCTGTGGTCCATAGCAGCGAAGTCGAAGCACCCCAAAGAGGCTGCGAAACTGCTGGATTTCCTGATCAACGACGTCGACGGGGCCGCCGAAACACTCACACAGCGCGGCGTACCGATCAACCCTAAGGTGGTCGAAGCCATCATGCCGAAGCTCGGCGCGGATGACACCAAATTCGTGCAGATGGTGGCGGATATCCAGAAGGACGAACTGGCCCCCGCCTACGTCTACCCGAAGGGCGCCAGTGTTGTGGCGGACACCCTCAAGCAGCTGGCCACTGAGGTGGAATTCGGCCGGATCACACCGGCTGACGCTGCCAAGACCTTCCTCGAGAAGAGCAATGCAGCCATTAACAAGTAGCCGTTCCGCCCGCACACCGCTCCACCTGAAGCAGATAGGAGCCTGACGCATGTCAGTGCTGACCAAACAAGCCCCCGGCGCGGTCGCCGCCCTCGCTTCGGGAGGTACGGGCAAAGCCAAACGGGGCACGCCGCGACGGAAGAACCAGCGCTCCGGCTACCTGTTCCTGCTGCCGTGGTTCCTGGGCATGCTGTTCACCATCATTCCGTTCTTCGCTTCGCTGTACCTGGCGTTCACGGACTACAACCTGTTCACCGAGCCCAATTTAATAGGCCTGGCCAACTTCCAGGCAATGATGGAAGACCCGCGCCTCCTGCAGTCACTGAAGGTCACGTTCATCTACACCTTTGTGTCGGTGCCGATCTCGCTGGCCGCCGCTCTGGGGATCGCTCTGGTCCTGAACAGGGGACTCCAGGGGCTGGCAATCTACCGCTCCGTGTATTACCTGCCGTCCCTGCTGGGAGGCAGCGTGGCAATCGTGATGCTGTGGCGCTACATCTTCGGCAACGACGGAATCGTCAACAGCTTCCTGGGCCTGTTCGGAATCCAGGGGCCCGCATGGGTTACGGATCCGGAGTTCGCCCTCAGCACCCTCATTGTGCTGAACGTGTGGACGTTCGGTTCGCCCATGGTGATCTTCCTGGCCGGCCTGCGCCAGGTCCCCACCATGTATTACGAGGCGGCCGCCATCGACGGGGCATCGAAAGCGCGGCAGTTCCGCAGCATCACCTTGCCGCTCATCAGCCCCATCATCTTCTTCAACCTGATCATGCAGCTCATCGGTTCTTTCCAGACCTTCACGCAGGGCTACGTCATGAGTGGAGGTACCGGCGGTCCAGCGGATTCAACCCTTTTCTACAACCTCTACCTGTACCAGAAGGGCTTCACGGAGTTCGAGATGGGGTACGCCTCCGCCATGGCCTGGCTGCTGCTGATGATCATTGCGATCTTCACCGCCATCAACTTCATCGCGTCCAAGTTCTGGGTCTTCTACGACAATTAAGGCAACCGCAATGGCTCTCCTCGAACAATCCCTCAAGCCCAAGCAGGTCAAGCCCGCAAAGGAAACAGCGCCGGAGGATGCCCTCACGGGCACCAGCGGCACCCGCTTTTCCCGCCACCTGATCCTGTGCCTGGTGGGCCTGGTGATGCTGTACCCGCTCCTGTGGATGGTCTCCAGCTCCTTGAAGCCCAGCAATGACATCTTCCGGCAGTTGGGGCTATGGCCCGAAAACTGGGATTTCAGCAACTACGAACAGGGCTGGACGGCCCTCAACCAGCCCTTCCACGTGTACCTGATCAACTCCATGATCATTGTGGTGTTCTCCATAGTGGGCAATATCTTCTCCTGTGCACTGGCCGCCTACGCCTTTGCCCGCATGGAATTCACCGGCCGGAAGCTGTTCTTCGCGCTGATGCTGGGGACCCTGATGCTGCCGGGCCATGTCCTTCTGGTGCCGCAGTACATCATCTTCTCCCAGCTGGGTTGGCTGGATACGTATCTGCCGTTGATCGTGCCAAACTTCATGGCCACGAACGCTTTCTTCATCTTCCTGATGGTCCAATTCATGAAGGCTCTGCCCCAGGAGCTGGATGACGCCGCCCAGATCGACGGTTGTGGACCCTTCCGCACGTTCCTCCGCGTCATCATGCCGCTGTGCATCCCGGCCATGGCCACCACAGCGATCTTCACCTTCATCTCCACCTGGAATGAGTTCTTCGGTCCACTCCTCTACATCCAGAACCAGGACCTGTACACGGTCCCGCTGGCACTGCGGGCGTTCATGGACTCAGAGGGCCAGAGCATGTGGGGGCCCATGTTCGCAATGTCCGTGGTATCCATTGCGCCGATCATCGGATTCTTCATCGCCGGCCAGAAATACCTCATCAACGGCATCGCCACCACCGGCCTGAAGTAGGCCCACAGTCTCCACGTATCACCGCTCCAACATCTCTGACTGACACAAAACAAAGGAGTTTTGCATGAGTTTGCGACGTCTACTCGGCGCGGCCACCGCCGTCGTCATCCTGGGAAGCCTCACCGCTGTTCCGGCCCAGGCAGCGCCCTCCGGCGCACTAACGCTTCCGACGGCGGTGCCCGCAACTTCCGGCGCCACCGGTACCCCCGAAGCGCTGTGGAAGCAAAAACCCGACGGTTTTGCATCCCTTCCCGGCAACGGGCTTGCCGGAACCACCGGCGGCCAGGCGGGCCGCATAGTCACCGCCACCACCCTGCAGGAGCTCAAGGACTACGCCTCGGCCAGTGAGCCGCTGGTGATCTTCCTCGAAGGCACCCTTTCTGCCGACCAGTATGTGAAGATTCCGGTGGCCGCGGACAAAAGCTTCATCGGCGCCGGCGCCGGCGCCGAACTGGTCAACGCCGGCTTCAAACTCATCAACGTCTCCAACGTGATCTTCCGGAACTTCACCATACGGGACTCGTATATCCCCGGCGACTGGGACGGAAAACGCCCGGACAATGACCGCGACGGGATCCAGATCGATACCTCCCACCACATATGGGTGGATCACATGAAGATCCAACGCATGGGCGACGGCCTGATCGATACCCGCAAGGATTCCGACTACCTCACCTATTCCTGGAACGTCTTCGCTGACAACAACAAGGCCCTGGGCGTGGGCTGGACGGCCAACGCCGTGACCAAAATGACCATCCACCACAACTGGATCCGCAACACCACCCAGCGCAACTTCAGCATCGACAACACTGCAGCTGCCCACGTGTACAACAACTACCTGCAGGACATCGGCCAGTACGGAATGATGGGCCGCGGCGCCGCCAAGGTAGTGGTTGAGGCAAACAACTTCACCGCGGTCCAGGACCCGGTTGTGGCCAAGGACCCTGGAACGGAAGTGCGGAACAGCGGCAACATCTTCAACGGCACGCGCGGCCGCAAGGACAACGTGGGCACGGCCTTCGATCCCACGGCTTTCTATGCCTACCAGAAGGACGATGCTGCGCGCGTTCCGGAAATCGTTGCGTCCGGCGCCGGACCACGGGAAAACAACGCCCCCAACAACGCGACTGAGATCACTGTGGCGTTGGATGGCAGCGGCGACTTCGGCAGCCTCCAGGCAGCCATTGGTTCCATCCCCAGCGGCAGCACCATTCCGCGCACCATTACGGTGAAACCCGGCATCTACCGGGAAGCGGTGAATATCTGGGCCGACCGGCCCAACCTGACCGTCCAGGGCGCGACAGCCCACCCGGCCGACGTCGTCATCACCTATGACACCCCCGCTAACGGCATCAAGTTCTTTGGAGGCACCTGGGGTACCAGCGGCAGCGCCACCATCAACGTCCTCGCCTCGGACACCACCGTGCGGAACCTGACGGTGGAGAACTCCTATGACGAAGCTGCCAATGGCTCCAGCCAGGCACTGGCCGTCCGTTCCGTGGGCGACCGCGTGACCTTCGACGGCACCCGCTTTCTTGGCAACCAGGATACCTACCTGGCGGACACCACCGGGCGCGATGCCACGGCCCGGACCTACCTCCAGAACTGCTACATCGAGGGCGACGTGGACTTCATTTACGGCCGCGGCACGGCCGTGTTCGACGGCTGCACCATCCACTCGCTGGACCGCGGCAGCGCCACCAATAACGGCTACATTGTTGCTCCCAGCACCAAGAACTCCAACCCCTTCGGCTTCCTGATCGTGGACAGCAACCTGACCAGCAACGCGGCTCCCGGAACTGTCAGCCTGGGCCGGCCCTGGTTTGCCAGCAGTGATCCCAATGCCCACCCCATGGCCGTCATCCGGGACTCCACCCTGGGCAGCCACATCGCGGTCCAGGGCTGGGCGGATATGAGCGGACACCACTGGTCCGAGGGCCGGTTCGCGGAATTCAACAACGGCGGACCCGGTGCGCACATAAATGAGTTCCATCCCCAGCTCAGCGCCGACGAAGCACCCGCCTTCACCAAGGAGACCTTCCTTGGCGACTGGACCCCCGAAGGACGTGGTTGAGATGGCGGCATTTGACCGGGCATTCCCCGCCTCCGGGCTGCCACGCCGGACTGTGCTCACCAGTGGCCTGGCGGCGGGCGGACTGTTCGCATCCGGCCTTCTCGCCGCAGCCGGACCGGCCGCAGCACAACCGGCAGTGGCACAACCGGCAGTGGCGAACGGCTATGCCGAAGCCGGGTTGCCCCGCAACCTGGCGCTGAACGGCACGGTATGGACCGACGCTCCGGAAGGTTACGCCGGAATCTCCGGCCACGGACGGGACAGCACCACCGGCGGCACCGGAGGAAGGATTGTGCACGCCTCTACTCCGGAACAGCTTAGGGAGTTCGCCGCCAGTCCCGATCCCCTGGTGGTGATTATTGACGGCGTTTTGACGTTCCTCGTGTACGAGAAACTGCGGGTCACAGCCAACAAGTCGTTCTTGGGCAAAGGCCAAGGAGCCGCCGTGGTGAACGCCGGCTTCAAGCTCATCAATGTTTCCAACGTTATCTTCCGCAACTTCACCGTCCGGGACTCCTACATTCCGGGCGACTTCGCAGGGAAGCGACCGGATAACGATCGTGACGGCATCCAAATGGATACCTGCACACATGTCTGGGTGGATCACATGTACCTCACCCGGCTAGGCGACGGGCTGGTGGACATCCGGAAGGACTGCGACAACGTCACCTTGTCCTGGAACGTCTTCGCTGACCACAACAAGGCTTTGGGCGAGGGGTGGACCCAGAACGTTGTCACGCGGGTGACACTGCACCATAACTGGGTCAGGAATACCCACCAACGCAACGCCAGCCTGGACAACACAGCTGCGTCCCACGTCTACAACAACTACCTGGAGAACATCTCCAGCTACGGAATGCTGGGACGCAACGCAGCCCTGCTGGTAGTGGAGGGAAACTACTTCCGCGATGTCCGGAACCCGCTGCACCACCAGGGCCCGGGAGGCGAGCTGGTAGCTCGCCACAACGTATTTGAGCAATGCAGCGGAAATACCGGCGAGCAGCGGGGAAGCTCTTTTGTTCCTCCCTACCCGTACACGTTGACGCCGGCAGAAGCCGTGCCGGGAGTTGTGCGGGCCTTCGCCGGGCCTGCGGGAGGAACAGCTCCCACGGACCGCAGCGTGATCACGGTGGCCCTGGATGGTACCGGGGACTTTGCCAGCATCCGGGCTGCGATTGGTGCCATCCCGTCCAACAACCCCGGCCCGGTCACGGTCCTGGTCAAGCCCGGCACTTATCACGAGCCGGCGGTAATCTGGGGCGACCGCCGGAACGTCACCTTGGCCGGAGCCACCGGCCAGGCGGCGGACGTGGTGTTGACCAACAGCGAGGGAACCACCCTGCTGGTTGCGGCGGCCGGTTCCAGCATCAGGGACCTCACCGTCACGTCCGACACCCCTCAGCACGGTCACGTCCTCAGGACAACCGGCCGTCATGTCAGCACCAGCAATGTGGTGATACTCAACGGCACCTCCGGCTGAGCTCTGGCCCCCGCTTCGAACTACTACTAGTCTTCAGGGACAGCCCAAGTGGGAGATTCACGAGACTGAGGAGAGCATTATGACTAACAACACCTACAGCATTTCCGAGATCGTCGGCACCTCAAACACGGGCGTGGACGACGCAGTCCGCAACGGAATTGCCGAGGCCGCCAAAACTCTCCGGAACCTGGACTGGTTCGAGGTCAAGGAGATCCGGGGGCATCTGGAGAACGGCGAAGTAGCTGACTGGCAGGTCACCATCAAGCTGGGCTTCCGCCTGGAACGCTGAACCACCACTCGCCAACCAGGTAGCAGTAGACGCCGTTTAGAGTTCTGGAAACGGCAACTACTGCTACCTAGTTGGGTGAGATGACGCCTGCGGAAACCCGCCGCCATACTGTGGGCACGCCGTCGAACGCGGGGAACACGGTGCCCTCGAAAACGGACAGCACGGTTGTGGGATCCGATTCCGGGCTCCAAAGGCCCGAGACCGGGCAATGCGAGCCGGTGGCCGTGACCTGGCCTTGGCCGGCAGCCGACGCCTGGCGTTCCTTGAGCAGCGAGATGCGTTTCATCGTTGAAGACCATCCTTGGTGGAGAAAACGGAGATAGCTCCAGCCTAGGAAAAGGCCAGCGGGGTCCCAATGGGCTGCTGGCTAGATTCGTGCGGCCACGCTGGACAATTGCACAGCGGACAATTACACAGCGGCGCGGAAAACAACAGGAAACCGGAAAATCTCAGGTGCCGCAGAACGTGCGGTATTTACCGAAGTCTCCCGGGGCCCCTTCGGCATACCGTTCCAGGCCGGGACGTTCGTTGAAGGGATCTGTGACCGCAGCCAGAAGCTGATTGAAGGGTGCCAGATCGCCTTCGGTAGCCGCAGCGAGAGCCTCCTCCACCAGGTGGTTGCGTGGGATGTAGACCGGGTTGATCTGATCCATCAGCTCAGCGTCAGGAGACAGGGCAAGCCAGCGCTGCGTCCATGAGTCAAAAGCAGCGAGATCCAAAACCATCCGACGTGCCGGCTCGGCATTTCCCCGTGCGGCTTCTCCCAGGTTCCGGAAGAATGACGTGTAATCCACCGGGCTTTCCTGGAGCAGCGCCAGGAGGTCGTTAACCACGGGCGAGGCAACGGCGTCGTCCAGGTCTGCCGGAAGGCCTAATTTGACGTTGAGCCCTGAAGACCACGCAGCACCGTACAGTCGGCGGAACCCGCCCAGCGTCTCCACAGCGATATCCACGGCCTTCTGCTCGTCCTCATGGAGCAGCGGGAGCAGCGTTTCCGCCAGCCGGGCGAGATTCCATTCGGCTATTACGGGCTGGTTCCGGTAGGCATAGCGCCCCATTTCGTCGATCGAACTGTAGACCGCCGCGGGATCGAAATCGTCCAGGAAGGCGCAGGGCCCGTAATCGATGGTTTCTCCCGAGATGGCCATGTTGTCCGTGTTCATGACGCCGTGAACGAATCCCACCAGCATCCACTTGGCCACCAGTGCGGCCTGCGCTGCCATGACCTCCCGGAACAAGGCCAAGTAGGGGTTCTCAGCCGAAGCGGCGGACGGGTAATGCCGCTCGATGGCGTAGTCGGCGAGCCGGCGGACCAGGTCTATGTCGCCGCTGGCCCGGGCGTACTGGAAGGTGCCGACCCTTACATGGCTTCCGGCAATCCTGGCCAGCACGGCTCCGGGCAGGACAGTCTCGCGCTGCACAGGTCGTCCTGTTCCGACCACTGCGAGGGCCCGGGTGGTTGGAACACCGAGCGCGTACATCGCTTCGCTTACCAGGTACTCACGCAGCATGGGGCCCACCACGGCACGGCCGTCGCCTCCGCGTGCGAAGGGAGTGCGGCCGGAGCCTTTGAGGTGCAGGTCGCGCAGGTGTCCGTCCTGGTGGAGGATTTCGCCCAGCAGCAGGGCGCGGCCGTCGCCGAGCCGGGGTGAGTACCCGCCGAACTGATGGCCGGCATAGGCCTGGGCCACCGGAACCACGCCCGGCGGCACAGCATTACCGGTCAGCAGGCGCACTCCTTCGGGACTGCGCAGGAAGGCCGGGTCGAGGCCGAGCTCGGCGGCAAGGGGTTCGTTGAGCGCCAGCAACTCGGGGCGGGGAACCTCCTCCGCACGCCAGGAAATGGCCAGTTCCTTCAGCTGTTCGGCGAACCGGCGCTCAAGCATGACGGCGGACAGTGCGGTGTCACTCATCTATCAATGATACCGGCGTCACCTTCTGCAGGAACGGGCGATGTGGTACCTCCGGCCATCTGCGAGGGCGATTCCCGGGAAGACTCCTGATGCGCGCCCGCCCCCAGACTGCCCAGCATTGCCAGTGCATCGGCCGAAGGGGATCCGGGCTTCGCGGAATACACCCTCAGCACCTGGTCCGAATCGTCCGGGAGGACCAGGTTTTCAAAGTTCAGTTCAAGATCGCCGACGGCGGCATGGTGGAGCCGCACGCTGCCGGCGGACCGTGCCGCAACCCTGTGCCCTGCCCACCATTGGCGGAAATGCTCGCTGTGGACAGCGAGTTCCCCCACCAGCTGGTTTGCCCGGGCATCATTGGGGTGCCGGCCCACGTCCACGCGAAGAGCTCCGGCCGCCTCTTCCGCGACCATCTTCCAGTCCCGGAAAAGCTCCCGTGCCAGGGGATCCAGGATGAGCCAGCGGGTCAGGTTGCGCTCCTGCGCGGGAAGCTCCTGGAAGTCCGTGAACAACAGGAAGGCCAGTCTGTTTCCGGCCAACACATCGGTGCGCCGGCCCAGCACCAGGGCCGGGACGTCTCCTACGGCTTCGAGCAGGTGGCGGAGGGCGGGACGGACGCCTTGGGGTGGTGCGGGAGCGTGGCTGGCTGCCGAGCAGTTCTCCAGCAGGTCCATCATGTGGGCGTGTTCGCTGCTGTCCAGCCGGAGCGCTTTGGACACCGAATCCAGTACCGCCCTGGAAGGACGGATGTTCCTGCCTTGCTCCAGCCGGACGTAGTAATCCGTGCTCACTCCAGCAAGCAGGGCCACCTCCTCGCGGCGCAGCCCCGGAACCCTGCGGGCGCCAGTGTTTCCCGCGCCCCCTGCATCCTCCGGACTCAGCCGGGACCGCATGGCTTTCAGGAATTTTCCGAACTCGGCGCTCTGACCCATGCCCACCATTGTGCACGCTGGTCCCCCGGAAGTTCTACACACTTTTTAGGACGAGGGTAGGACTGCCAGTCCTAGGAAAAACAGGGACACGATCAGGGGCTGACGCGCGCGGTAAAAATGCATAGGCTCAATACAGGGCCCCGCGAAACCGCTTTCTGACGTTCCCGTGGGCTTCAGCACACGGTGTATACAGCACCGTGCGTGCGAACTACGAACACAGCACTGCCTGCAACCAAGGAGCCACACCATGAAAGAGCTGACCCTGAACAATGGCGTCACCATTCCCCAGCTCGGCCTCGGGGTTTTCCAGGTCCCGCCGGAAGAAACGCAGCGCGTCGTCGAGGATGCCCTGCAAGCCGGGTACCGGCACATCGATACCGCAGCCGCCTACCGGAACGAGGCAGGAGTGGGCGCAGCAATCGCGGCCACCGGCGTTTCCCGCGAGGAAATATTTATCACCACCAAGCTCCGCAACGGCGAGCAGGGCCAAGCCCGGGAAGCTTTTCTGAGCAGCCGCAAGGCCCTCGGTCTGGATTACCTGGATCTCTACCTCATCCACTGGCCGGTCCCGTCACAGGGCCTGTTCACCCAGGCCTGGAAGGAGATGGAACGGCTCTATGCCAACAACCAGATCCGGGCCATCGGGGTCTCCAACTTCCTGGCTGACCACCTTGATACCCTGCTGGAATCCGCTGAGGTGGTGCCTGCAGTGAATCAGATCGAACTGCACCCCAGCTACCAGCAGGCAGCTCTGGCCGCAAAATGCCGTTCGCTTGGGATCGCCGTGGAAGCTTACAGCCCGCTTGGCCAGGGCGGCGACCTCAACGGCAGCGCCGTTACTGCCATCGCAGAGGCACACCACGCCAGCACGGCCCAGGTGATCCTCGCCTGGCAGCTGGCGTCGGGCAACATCGTGATCCCCAAATCTGCCAATCCCGCCAGGATCAGAGAAAATCTCGCAGCCTCGTCCCTCACCCTGTCTGAGGACGAACTTGCAGCCATCACGGCGCTGGAGTCCGGCGCACGCCTCGGTTCGGACCCAGCCGTCGCCGCCTTCACCCAGATGTAGGTCTCGACAGGCTCGACCACCGAACGACGGTTTCGACAGGCTCAACCACCGGAAGACAGGCTCAACCACCAGAACCACCGAAAGGATCCACCAATGCAGTACACCCACTTGGGCCGCTCCGGCCTCCAGGTTTCCCGGCTTTGCCTGGGCACCATGAACTTCGGCCCGCAGACTGAGGAAGCCGATGCCCACAGCATTATGGATTCCGCCCAGGAAGCAGGCATTAACTTCTTCGACACCGCCAACGTCTACGGCGGCGCTGACCACCGTGGCTGGACGGAAGAGATCATCGGCCGCTGGTTCGCCAAGGGCAATGAACGCCGCGAGCACACGGTTCTGGCTACCAAGCTTTACGGCACCATGACGGAGCGGCCCAATGAATCCAAGCTCTCCGCCCTGAACATCCGGCGCGCGCTGGACGCCAGCCTTAAGCGATTGCAGACGGACTACATCGACGTCTATCAGTTCCACCACATTGACCGGAACACCCCATGGGACGAGATCTGGCAGGCCATCGAAGTGGCCGTCCAACAAGGCAAGATCCTCTACTCCGGCAGCAGCAACTTCGCCGGCTGGCACATCGCCCAGGCGCAGGAAGCCGCGCAGCGCCGCAACTACACCGGGCTGGTCAGCGAGCAATCCATCTACAACCTGTTCATGCGCCAGGTGGAACTCGAGGTCATTCCGGCGGCCCAGCAGTACGGGCTGGGCCTGATTCCCTGGTCCCCGCTGCAGGGCGGCCTCCTGGGCGGTGTTCTGAAGAAGGAAAACGACGGGGTCCGGCGAAACGAGGGCCGTGCCCTGGAAACGTTGAAGGCGCACCGGGAGCAGATCCAGCAGTATGAGGACCTGGCTGATGACTTGGGCCACGAGCCCGGCGATGTCGCCCTGGCCTGGCTGCTTCACCAGCCGGCGGTGACCGCGCCCATCGTGGGGCCGCGCACCCAGGAACAGCTCGACGCCGCCATCCGGGCTTTGGATGTCACACTCGACGCCGATGCGCTCAAGCGTCTCGATGACATCTTCCCGGGGCACCGCACCGCTCCCGAAGACTACGCGTGGTGAATCCGCTGGCACCGGACGCGGATACGGTGGCGCCGAGGAACATTCTCTTCATTGGCGGTACCGGGGTGATCAGCGCGGCGGCGGCAGAACTCGCCGTCGCGCTGGGCCACCGGCTCACCATCCTTAACCGCGGGCAGTCCACCGGCAGGCCGGTTCCGGACGGCGCCGAAGTGCTGCACGCGGACGTCCGTGATGCAACAGCCGTGCAGGAGGTGCTGAAGGGACGGGAGTTCGACGCCGTCGCGGACTTTATTGCCTTCACTCCGGATCATGCCCGGGCAAGCATGGAACTGTTTCACGGGCGGACAGGGCAGTACGTTTTCATCAGTTCGGCATCGGCGTACCAGAAGCCGCCCACGCGGCTGCCGATCCTCGAGTCCACTCCCCTGAAGAACCCGTTCTGGCAGTACTCACGCGACAAGATCGCTTGCGAGGACCTCTTGTTCGAGGCATACCGTTCCGTTGATTTCCCGCTGACCGTGGTCCGGCCGTCGCACACTTACGACCGCACCAAGATCGCCATGGCGGGCGGCTGGACGGACATTCACCGGATGCGCGAAGGCCTCCCGGTCCTGGTGCATGGTGATGGGACCTCGCTCTGGACACTCACCCACAGCAATGACTTCGCCAAAGCCTTTGTGGGATTGCTGGGGCGGCCGCAGGCGGTGGGCGAGAGCTACACCATCACCTCGGACGAATATCTGCCGTGGAACCAGATCTACCAACTGTTCGCGCGGGCAGCAGGCGTTCGGGACCCGCACCTGACCCATGTGGCTTCGGAGACCATCGCCGCCCATGATCCGGTATTGGGTGCCAACCTTCTGGGCGACAGGTCCCATTCCGTGGTGTTCGACAACACCAAGATCAAGTCGCTGGTTCCGTCCTACTCGGCCACCATTCCGTTTGCGGACGGCGCCCGGGAGATTGTGGCCTGGTACGACTCGCACCCGGATCTGCAGGTTGTTGACCGCAAGTACATGGAGCTCAGCGACAGGTTGACCGGTTTGGCGGGGGCAAGCAGCTGACCTGCGTGAACGTGCGGGCGGCTTGGCTTATTCTGGCGGAGTAACGTCCACATTGGATGGGACTACCGGGGGGATGAGCACACATGGGCGCACTGGAGCAGGCTGACACCGGAACTGCCGCTGGACAAGCCGCAGGACAAACCGTCGAAGAAGGGACCGATGCTGCTGGTTCCAGGGGCAACGGCAGAAGCGGGACCAAACAAAAGCGGCAACGCCGACGGCGGCGCTGGTGGGCAGCGATTGCGCTCACAGTCCTGGCGGTGGCCCTGGTGCTGTCCCTGACGCCATGGCCGTCCGCCATGCTGATCCGGAGCGTCTTCGAACAGGGCGCGAAGTCCACGGTGGCCGAAATGCTCCCCTACGTTCCGGACACCCCGCTCCGCGAGCAAATGGATATTGCCTACGCCCCGGACGGGCGGATGGACAGCTACACGCCCGCCGACGCCAAAGGCCCGCTCCCCACAGTGGTGTGGATCCATGGCGGTGCGTGGATTTCCGGGGACAAGCGGGACGTGGCCCCTTATCTGCAAATCCTTGCGGCGAAGGGCTACACAACCATTGGCCTCAGCTATCCAATCGCCCCGGAGACCACGTATCCCAACGCCGTCGAGGACATCAATGAAGCCCTTACTTACATCAAGGACCACGCGGCCGAACTGAACGTGGACGCCAAGCAGATTGTCCTGGCAGGCGACTCGGCCGGGGCCCAGCTGGCCAGCCAAATGGCTACCCTGACCGTGAATCCGGACTATGCGCAGCTGCTCGGTATCCAGCCTGCCCTGGCGAAGGAAGACCTCGCCGCCACCATCCTGCACTGTGGGGTCTATGACCTGAGGGCAATGGCGGAGCTGGATGGGTTGGCGGCCTGGGGCTTCAAGATTGCCCTGTGGGGATACACCGGGACGAAGGACTGGTCGGAAACCTATGCAGGCGCCACCATGTCCACCATTGAGTTCGCCAGCGGAGACCTTCCGCCAACCTTCATCAGTGGCGGGAACGCGGACGGCCTCACCTGGCTGCAGTCCATCCCCTACAGCAACAAGCTCAAGTCCGAGGGTGTGCCGGTGACGCAATTATTCTGGGCAGCGCACCACTCAACGGATCTCCCCCACGAATACCAGTTCCATCTGGACTTCCCCGAAGCCCAGGAGGCAAGGGACAAAACCTTTGATTTCCTCGCCCAGCACACGTCACCCTGACTCCGGGTCCACCACGCCCTAAATACTGCACGAGCCGGCCTGACGCAAGGCTTGTTTTCGTCCCCCGACGGCCACTAAGTTACCAAGGAAGCGTTTTCCCACTCTCGAATTGAAAGGATTCACTGATGAATCCGAACAGGAAATCCGTGCGCCGTCTTTCGGTGGCCGCGGCTGCCGGCGTGGCACTGACCCTCGGCTGCCTGACCACCCCGGCCTCCGCCGTCGGGCCTTCCTCCCGCGACTCCGCGAAACCGGCCGCAGCAGGAGTCCAGCTGGATCACCTGGACCGCGGCCTGGTGGCCGCCGGAACCAGCGAAGGTGTCTTCCTGAGCTGGCGCCTCCTGGGCCACGAGGCCACCGGATCCAGTGCAACGGGACTCACCGGCACCGACTTCAATGTCTACCGTGACGGCCAGAAAATCGCCACAGTCACGGACAGCACCAACTTCCTTGATCCGGACGGGACGGGAACATCGGCATACGAGGTGAGTGCCGTCGTCGGGGGCGTTGAACTGGACAAGAGCGACACCGCAACCTCCTGGGGCGGAAACTTCCGGGACATCCCGCTGACCAAGCCTGCCGACGGCGTTACTCCTGCCGGAGAGGCCTACACGTACCGTGCCAACGACGCCAGCGTGGGTGACGTGGACGGCGACGGGCAGTACGAATTCGTGGTCAAGTGGGACCCCACCAACTCCAAGGACGTGTCCCAGGTGGGCTACACCGGAGCCACTTACGTGGACACCTACAAAGCGGACGGCACCCTGCTCCACCGCATCGACCTCGGCGTCAACATCCGCTCCGGCGCGCACTACACGCAGCTGCTGGTCAATGACTTCGACGGCGACGGCCGCGCGGAGCTGATGTTTAAGACGGCGCCGGGCACCAAAACCACCTCCTACAACGCTGACGGCAGCGTGGCAGGCGAGTCCTTCATCTCGCTGTTGCAGGAGGACATTGACGCCGGATACTCCCACTCGGATGACTACCGGATGAGTGCAGCGGACTACTACCAGCACATGGTGGAGATGTTCATGGGCTGGAGCCAGCACCCGGAGGTGCTGGCCGGCAACTGGCCTGCAACCCTGGAACAGGCCTTCGGCCAGGCTCCCCAGTACCAGCACCCGCTGTCCCGTACCGACGCGGAGAAGGTGGCGGACTACTTCATGGACACGTACGCTCCCAGCCGCAGCGCCCGCAACAACCTGCGTGCCTTCGAAGGCTTTGTAGTGGACGGCCCGGAGTACTTGAGCGTCTTCGAGGGGGCTACCGGCAAGGAGCTGAAGACTGTCGCCTACGAGCCCGGCCGGCTCGACGACGGCCTGATGTGGGGCGACTACGCCATGGCCCGGATTGAACCCGGCAACCGCGTTGACCGCTTCCTGGCAGGGGTGGCCTACCTGGACGGCAAAAAGCCCGCGGCTGTGTTTGCCCGCGGTTACTACACCCGCACCACCCTGGCCAGCTACACCTGGGACGGCACCAACCTCAACCCGGTATGGGATGTGGACTCCGGCTGGACCCCCATGTCAAACCCTTTCAACGCTTCACCGCATGGTGTTGACGGCACAGACCCGGTGTTCGGCAAGCTGACTACCCAGGGCTTCCACTCCCTGAGCGCCGCCGACGTTGACGGCGACGGCAAACAGGAAGTCGTCTACGGCTCAGCCACCATCGACGACGACGGCTCCCTCCTCTACAGCTCCTTCGACACCATGCCCGCCCAGAGCGCTGCTCCCGGCCAGGAAGCACGGCTGGGCCACGGCGACGCCATGCACGTGACGGACATCGATCCGGACCGGCCGGGCAAGGAAATTTTCACCGTGCATGAAGGCGGCACCTGGGCACCCTACGGCTACGCCATGCGGGATGCCGCTACCGGCGAAGTGCTGTTCGGCGCCTACTCCGGCAGGGACACCGGCCGCGGCATGATCGGCGACGTCGATCCCAACGTCCGTGGCATCGAAAACTGGGCCATCGGCATGCAGTCCGCAGCCGGCCAGAAAATCTCCAACAGCATTCCCGGTACCAACATGAGCATCAAGTGGGCCGCGGACATGACCACCCAACTGGTGAACGGCTCACGGGACCAGACGCCGACGATCGATGACTGGAAGCGCGGCCGCCTGCTGACCGCCACGGACACCCTCACCAACAATGACACCAAGGGCAACCCCAGCCTCGTGGCGGACGTGGTGGGCGACTGGCGCGAAGAGCTGCTGGTCCGCACCACGGACAGCTCCGCGTTGCGCATGTACCTGAGCACCGAGGTCACCACCCACAAGCTCTACACGCTCATGCATGATCCGCAGTACCGGGCTGAAGTGGCCAGACAGAACACCTCCTACAACCAGCCCGCTTACACGGACTTCTATTTCGCATCCGACATGGACTTCAGTAACGTCCCGTTGCGGGCCGCCTGGACGCCCGGCAGCGTAATGGCCCTGCAGCAGGTCCTCGAAGGCCTGGTGGAGTCGGGCGAGGTGTCCGGTCCGGTAGCCGCCCAGCTCACCGCCAGTGTGCAGCAGGCAGCCACTGCAGTTGACGACGGCGACAGCACTAAGGCGGGCCAGGCCGTCCGGCGTTTTGTTGGCTTCCTCGGCCAGCAGAAGCGACCCGACCAGGTGAGCGATTCAGCCAGGACCCTCCTGGAATACCATGCCGGCAATATTCTTCGGGCATTCCAGGGCTAGGCCAACCAAGGGAGACACTGTTCAGATGACACTTTCACCGCTGATCACGCTCAACGACGGGCATCAGATTCCGCAACTGGGACTCGGGACTTGGCCGCTGGACGATGCACAGGCGGCTGCTGCTGTCGTCCAGGCGGTGGACGCCGGTTACCGGCATATCGATACAGCAGTGAAGTACGGGAACGAATTGGGGGTGGGCGACGGCATCCGACGTGCCGGCGTCGACCGTTCCGAGCTGTTCATTACCACCAAGCTGGACGGCACCTACCAGGGCCAGGACCGCGCCGTTGAGGGCCTGGAAGGTTCGTTGCAGCGGTTGGGACTGGATTATGTGGACCTGCTGCTGATCCACTGGCCGCTGCCCGGCCGGGACGAGTTTGTGTCCACCTGGAAGACGTTTGAGCGCCTCCAGGCTGAAGGGAAGGCACGGACAATCGGCGTCTCCAACTTCAAGCCTTCGCATCTGGAGCGGTTGATTGCGGAGACCGATGTGGTGCCGGCGGTCAACCAAATCCAGCTGAGCCCGGCCATTATCCGCACCGAAGAGCGGGCATATAACGCCGCTCACGGAATTGTTACGGAGTCGTGGAGTCCGCTGGGAGCCGGCACGGATCTGCTGTCCGCGCCGATCTTGTTCGTGCTGGCCGAGAAGTACTCCAAAACCCCGGCCCAGATTGTGCTCCGCTGGCATCTCCAGAACGGCCTGGTTGCCATCCCGAAGACGGCTAATCCCCAGCGACTGCGGGAGAATCTGGACGTTTTCGACTTCGTGCTGGACCGGCTGGATCTGGCAGAACTCGCAGTCCTGGATGAGGGCCCCCAAGCCGGTGTCGATTCGGATGTCCGGGGGCACTAAGTAGGTCGCCAATGCCGCTGGAAATGAGCATCAAGACACGCCTAAAAGCCGTGTCAACTGCACTGATAACGCTTCGGCGACTGGCAAAAATTTACTAAGCATGTTTAGTATTGAGGCAGAAGGAATCAAGCGTATCCGGCAATCCGGTGCCTCCTTTATGAAGGAAGAGGGAAGACAAAATGGGTTTTTTTGCATTTCTGATCCTTGGGCTTATCGCTGGTGCGATCGCTAAGGCAATCCTGCCGGGCAAGCAGGGCGGCGGTATTTTCATCACGTTGCTGCTCGGCGTCGTCGGCGCGTTCCTTGGCGGTTGGCTCGGAAGCGTGCTGTTCAATGCACCGCTGCAGGAGTTCTTCTCGCTGCAGACCTGGCTCCTCGCGATCGGTGGCGCCATCATCGTGCTGCTGGTCTACGGGCTGGTCACCAAGCGGAGCGTCCGCAGCTAACACAGCTTCGGCCGAAAGCCGGCCCCAGGTACTCCTGGGGCCGGCTTTTCTTTTCACTTTTGCACACCATCCCCACCCGTGGTCTCCATCAACTGAGCAGGAGTTCATCATGAAATCAAAGCTTCTATTGAGCATCGGCCTTGCCGCCGGCTATGTCCTCGGAGCGCGGTCCGGACGGGCCGCCTACGAAAAAATCAAGGCCAAGGCCACCGGAATCTGGGAAAGCGAACCCGTCCAGCAGAAGGTCGCAGCCGCCACGGAAACCCTCAAGGAGAAGGCACCCGAGGTAGCCGACCAGTTGGGCGAGGCTGCCCGCCGCGCGGGCACGGTAATCGGCCAGTCAGTGCATCGCGAATCCGGGGACACCAAGACTGCAGACCAGGGCACTTCTGGTGGGGGTACTTCTGAAAGCGGTACCTCAGCAGGCTCATCAGGCCCTTCCGGCGCCGATGCTGCGGTTCCCGGCCACAGCACGCATGCCGGCACCCCAAACCTGGACACGCATATCAGCCCCGACGCCGGCGCGGCGGATTCCAGCGTCTATGAGACTGCCGATGGAATTGTGGAGGTGGCCGAAGAACACGACCGGGCTGCCGACGTCGCCGGTTTACATGCCCGGACCGCAGACGTTGATTCGGATCCGGCCCTTAACAATGCCACCGGCCAGGACTGGACAGACGAAGGCGGCGCAACACGCTCCGGCGCTGCCACTAATACAGACCGGAACGAACAGTAAGTTCCGCGGCCTCCCCGCTTCGCCACGGGCAGTCCCCAGCCTGAACAGCTACAAGGAACGGTTAGGGGTTACACGTGAGCGAAGCGGGGAACCAGGGCGTACCGCCGGGTTGGTACAACGATCCGGCGGGATCCGCGCAGCAGCGGTGGTGGAACGGCACGGCGTGGACCGGGCACGTCAGCCAACCAAGTCCCTACGTGGCGCCCGGTTACGCCGCCGGGTACCCAGTGACTTACTCCGCCGGATACCTGCCCGAGCGGCCCCGAATTAGCGACCAGACGCCGGTTTACAACCCGATGATCTGGATTATCACCTTGCTGCCCCTCATCACGGTGGCGCTGCTGCTGGCCTGGAACCCCGACTTCAGCGCCTTGTACGTTGATCCGCGCGGTGACTACAGCCCCGCTATGGACCCCGGCGCAATCTTCACCCCCGCTTACCTGTTACTGGTCGGCTCAAGCCTCCCGCTCTATGGCGCCACCGTGGTGCTGGCCTATTTCGACAGCGAACGACTTAAGCGCGACGGCGTCGTCCGGCCGTTTCACTGGGCGTGGAGCTTCCTGGGAACCGCCGTCTATGTGATCGGACGGAGCGTGATTGTGCGCAAAGTAGCGCCAGGACGCAGCCTGGTTCCTGTTTGGGTCCTGATTGGCGTGGTGGTGCTCAGCATCGTGGTCAGCACAGTGAAGGTTACGGCCCTTACGTCCTCCATGATCGATACTCTCTCCACCTACTGACGGGCAGCTAATGATACGGAGCCAAAAAGCAACCCGTAAGGCGCCAGAAGTTGGCAGGATAGGGCTATGACTCCTGCCACAGCGCGCACAATCATCTGGACCGGTACCTACACCCCCGACGGCGGAGGCAGGGCCGAAGGAATCGGCGCCTTGGCCGCGCACAGCGACGGCCGGCTCGAGTGGCTGGGGACGGCTGTGGCGGCTGATTCGCCGTCGTTCCTTGCCGTGCACCCCACGTTTCCCGTGGTGTACGCGGTAGCTGAGCAGCGTCGCAAGGTCCAGGCCTACCGACGCACCGGCGAGTTCGAACTGGAGCCGCTTGGCGACGCTCAGGACGCGGGCGAGGGCTGCTGCCATGTGGCAGTTGACCCTCAGGGCCGCTTTGCCGTGGCTACCTGCTATGGCGACGGCCAGGTCCTGCTCTACGAATTGAACCACGACGGCGGCCTGGGCGCGCGGTTCCCCACCGCGCCTTCGGTTGATCCGTACCCGGGCGCCAGCGCTGCGGGACACCGCCAAAGCCGCGCCCACGCCAGCCTGGTGCTGGCAGACGGGCGCGTCATGACGACAGACCTGGGCCACGATACGCTCCGCATCTGGAAATACATTCCCGGTCAGGGCCTTGTACCGAACCATGAGGTAGTGCTGCCCGCCGCATCCGGCCCCCGTCACCTGCTGCAGCACCACACTGGCAGCGTTCTTGTGGTTACCGAGTATTCGTTGGAGGTACTGGCGGTGAAAACGGACGACGGCGGGACGTTCCGTTTGGTCAGCCAGGGACCGGCAACCTCCGGCGGAACCCTCCCGGGTGATTCAGCCGCCGAGATTTGCCTGGGCCCGGACGGGACCTACGCTTACGTCGGTATCCGGGGATCAAACATCATTGGCGTCCTGACCGTCAGCCCCGACGGCACCCAGGCAACCCCTAAACGGCACTATGCCAGCGGCGGTGATTGGCCACGCCACCACCTGGTCCGTGGCCATTGGCTCTACGTGGCGCACGAACGATCCGACGAAATTGCCACCTTTGCCCTGGACCCGAAGACCGGCCTGCCCGGGTCCCGGGTGCAGTTGCTGGCAGTACCCTCCCCCACGGCGCTGGTGGTGTCAGCGGACTAGCTGCTCCTGGTCCCGGATGGTGATGGCGCATTCGGGTGCAAGCGCTTACACTTTGATTTCAGTCACGCACGCCTCTCGCGCGCTGCTGGCTGCTGTCCCATTCCCTGAAGCAATGCCGCTACCAGGAAGGCCTCATAGCAGTGTCATTACGCACCCGAATAATGCCCCCGTCCCGATCCCTGTTCCCTCACGAACCCCGCACGGCCGCCCGAGCCGCCGCGGCCGTCCTACTGACCGCCGCCGTAGCCGTGTCCACAGCAGTACTTCCCGCTCAGGCAGCGCCTGGCGGTAAAAGCCCTGAGCCGGCGTCGGCCCTTCATTCCCTCCGTGCACCGGTGACAGACGAAAACTTCTACTTCGTCATGGCGGACCGCTTCAGCAACGGCGACGCGGGCAACGACGACGGCGGACTCGGTTCGGACCCAATGGTCTCCGGCTTCGACCCCACCCGGAAGGGCTTCTACAACGGCGGCGACCTGGCAGGACTGCTGGACAAGATCGACTACATCCAGGGCCTGGGCACCACGTCCATCTGGCTGACCCCTAGCTTCAAGAACAAGGCGGTACAGCCGGAGGACAACTCGGCCGGCTACCACGGTTACTGGATCACGGATTTTACCCAGATCGATCCGCATCTTGGCACCAATGACGAGCTCAAGGCCCTGATCGACGAAGCCCACGCCCGAGGCATGAAGGTCTACTTCGACATCATCACCAACCACACAGCGGACGTGATCGGCTACCAGGAAGGCGCCCGCAAGGCCTACGTGTCCAAGGACGAGGTGCCCTACCAGACGGCGGACGGCGTGGAGTTCGATGACCGCGACTTTGCCGGCTCACCGGACTTTCCGGCCCTGAGTGCGGAAACGTCCTTCCCCTATACGCCTGTGCTGGACCCGGCCGAAGAGGACCTCAAGGTGCCCGGCTGGCTGAACGATCCCACGCTCTACCACAACCGCGGTGACACCACCTTTGTGGGCGAAGACGCCTACTACGGTGACTTCTTCGGCCTGGACGATCTTTTCACTGAGCACCCCACCGTGGTGGAGGGCATGAAGGACATCTACAAGACGTGGATCGGCGACTTCGGCGTTGACGGCTTCCGGATCGACACCATGAAGCATGTCAACAATGAGTTCTGGCAGGACTTCGGCCCGGACGTCCTCAACTACGCCCACGAACAGGGTAAGGACGAGTTCTTCATGTTCGGCGAGGTGTTTGACACCACCAAGAGCTTCACCTCGCAGTTCACCACCCGCAGTCAGATGCAGGCTGTGCTGGACTTCCCGTTCCAGGAAGCAGCCCGCAACTTCGCCTCCAAGAGCCAGGACACCCAGGCGCTGGAAACGTTCTTCGCCGGCGACGACTGGTACACTGACGCCGATTCCAACGTCTACCAGCTGCCTACGTTCCTGGGAAACCACGACATGGGCCGTATTGGCAGCTTCATCGCCACTGACAATCCCGGGGCAACGGACGCAGAGCAGCTGGCACGCGATCAGCTGGCGCACGAACTGATGTACTTTTCCCGCGGCAACCCGGTGATCTACTACGGCGACGAACAGGGTTTCACGGGTCCCGGCGGTGACCAGGATGCGCGCCAGACACTGTTCGCCAGCCAGGTTCCGGAGTACCTTGACGACGACCTGCTGGGTACCGACGCAACGCATGCCACGGACAACTTCAGTCAGGACCACCCGCTGTACGCCAAGATCAGCGAGCTCGCGGCCCTCACAAAGGAACACCCGGCCCTTCGCGACGGCGCCCACCAGCACCGCTATGCGTCGGACGGCGCCGGCATCTATGCCTTCTCCCGCACCGATGCGAAGGACCAGCGCGAGTACGTGGTGGCCCTGAACAACAGCGAGGAGCCGCAGACCGCCCAGGTGCCGACCTATATCGCAAAGCGCAACTACACCTTGGTCTATGGCGATTCGGGGGTTGCCGCCGCGGAGGTGAAAACGTCCAGCGCCGGCACCCTTGCCGTCACGGTCCCGCCGCTTTCAGCCGTGGTGTACCAGTCCTCTGGCCGTCTTCCGCACTCAAAGGAGGCGCCCGCCGTCGTACTTCAGGATCCTGCCCCGGCAGCCGGTGACAACGGCCGCCTTAAGGTCACTGCCGACGTCGACGGTACTTCGTTCTACGAGGTCACCTTTGAGGCCAAGACGGCAGGCGGCGCGTGGGAGCCGATCGGCACCGACGACACCGCGCCCTACCAGGTGTTCCATGACGTCGCCGCCCTCGATGCCGGCACTTCCGTTGAGTACCGCGCAACGGTGCTGGACAATGGCGGCCATACGTCCGTCAGCCAGCCGCGCACGGGAGCAGTTCCGGCACCGGTCCTGACCATGCAGACTCCGGCGGAGGGGAACAGTGTGGAGGGCTCGGTCACCGTCAGTGCCACGGCTGATCCGGAAAAGGCCAGCCATGTGGTGTCTTTCGAGCGCAGTGTGGACGGCGGCGGGTGGACCGCCATCGGCTCCGACGATTCATCTCCGGTGTACTCGGTGACCGATGACCTCACACCCCTGGCACTGGATGACGGCACGAAGGTGCAGTACCGGGCCCTGATGAGCGGTACCGGATTCAGTGTGGTCAGCGAGCCACGCACGGTAGTGGTGGGTGAGGCGCCGCAGCCCGACTCGGTCACTGTGGCCGGCGATCTGAACGCGCTGATGGGCTGTCCGGAATGGGATCCGTCCTGCCCTCAAACCATGATGGTGCTGGATCCCGCGGACAAGATCTGGCGGCTCACGGTTGACCTGCCGGCCGGCCAGTACCGGTACAAGGCAGCGATGAATGGCGGCTGGGACGAGAACTACGGTGCCGGCGGCGACTTCAACGGCGCCAACATCGTGCTGGACCATCCCGGCGGGCCCGTCACGTTCCGCTATGACCACAGCACGCACGTTCTCGACGCGGTCTACGCATCCCGGCAGCCGCAGTCCGTGACCGTCGCGGGCAGCCTGAACTCGGAAATGGGCTGCGATGCGGATTGGCTGCCGGACTGCGCGGCGGCCCATATGTCGCTCGATCCCGCCGATCTGGTGTGGAAGAAGACGGTGGACCTGCCGGCGGGCTCGTACGAGTTCAAGGCAGCGTTGAACGAGTCGTGGACGGAGAACTACGGTGCCGGTGGAGTGGCCAACGGCGGCAACGTCCAGTTGGCGCACGACGGCGGCCCGGTCACCTTCCGCTATGACCACTTCACGCACCTGATCACGGCCCACTGACCGCGAGCCCCGGTCCTTCCCGTCCCAACTAAGTAGCAGTAGTTGCCCTTTAGAAGCCTCTAAACGGTGACAAGTGCTACTTAGTTGGGGGCGGGTCAGGCCTTCCGGAGGGACTTTTCGACGGCGGCCAGCAGCCGGTTGAAGCGGGCGTTGCCTGGCAGATTATCCAGTGAGACTGCTTTTCCGTCCGCATCGGCCAACGGCACCTGCCAGTTCGGGTAGAGCGCCTCCGTGGTGCCCGGCTGGTTCTGAACCCGCCGCTCCCCTACTGCATCCACCAGTGCAACACCCAGCAGTACCGATGGCGTCTGGGCCAGCAAAAGGTGCAGGGCCTCGATAGTGCGCTCCTCGGTTCCGCTTGGGTCGCTCTCGATGGAACCTTTACCTTTCACCCGGGCAGGCA
Organism: Pseudarthrobacter sp. TRD_SC_9; assembly: GCF_055361265.1. Taxonomy (NCBI): domain Bacteria; kingdom Bacillati; phylum Actinomycetota; class Actinomycetes; order Micrococcales; family Micrococcaceae; genus Pseudarthrobacter; species Pseudarthrobacter sp. TRD_SC_9. The sequence continues at coordinate 455,270 of NZ_CM143956.1, read as the reverse complement.
ACAGGCGCCGTTCTTTCAGCAGGTCCATCATCTTTGCCAGGGAGGCCTCATGGTCAGTTCTCTCGTCCGCCTCGGACCGCTCCAGGATCCCCAGCCTGCTGCGCAAAGCAACATGTTCCCCGGCGAGATAGCCGGCGGTAGGCGGAAGGTCGTGGGTATTGACGCTGGCGAGTGCCTGCACCCGGTACTTTTCCGGTGGAAGGGGAGATTCGCCGTCGTATTCGAACCAGAGGATGGAGGTACCCAGGATGCCGCGGCTGGCGAGGTAGTCCTGCACCCACGGTTCAAAGAGACCAAGATCCTCGCCAATCACCACGGCACCGGCGCGGTGGGCCTCCAGTGCCAGCACACCGATCAGCGCGTGGTGGTCGTACCGGACGTAGGCACCGTCTGCGGGGCTGCTGCCGGCTGGAATCCACCATAGGCGGAACAGTCCCAGGATGTGGTCCACCCGGATTCCGCCGGCATGGCGCAGCACTGTTCCCAGCATGTCGCGGAATGGCCGATAGCCGGCTTCTGCGAGCCGTTCCGGGTGCCACGGCGGTTGGCCCCAGTCCTGGCCCTGCTGGTTATACATGTCAGGCGGGGCGCCCACACTGGCACCGGGCGTCAGAACGCCCCGCAGGGTCCAGGCATCAGCACTGCTGTGATCCACTCCCACGGCCAGATCGTGAACAACTCCCAGCCGCATCCCGGAACGCATGGCTGCACGCTGGGCGTCTTCCAGCTGCTCATCACAAATCCACTGCAACCAGCGGTGGAAGTCGATGCGGCCTGCCAGCTTTGCCCGCTTGGCCTCCGCCCGCTTGGTGCCGACGGCGGACTCCGCATCCTGCCAAAATTCCTGTCCGGGCCCGGTCTTCTCCCGGATCGAGGACCACAGGGCAAAATCGTCCAGGCCCTTGCCGGTTTCGGCGCAGAACTTGTCCAGGGCTTCCTGCCGCGCAGCCGAACGCCTAACCTTGAAGACCAGTTCCAAGGCCTCCAGTTTTGCCTTGAAGGCCTTATTACGATCCAGCCTGTCGGCATCTGCGTTGAGTTTTTTCACCTGCCTGAGAAGCTGGTCCACCACGGCGCGCTTCTTAGGTTTGAGGTAGGCAAACTCCGGAATGGCTTCAATCCGGATGTACAGCGGGTTGAAGAAACGCCGCGAGGACGGAGAGTAAGGAGAGGGCTGGAGCGGCGGAACCGGCTCCGCCGCGTGCAGCGGATTGACCAATACATAATCCGCGCCACGGCTGCCGCTGAGAGCTGCCAGATCGGCCAGGTCCGCGAAATCGCCAATTCCCCAGGACCGCTTGGACCTCACCGAGTACAGCTGCGCCGCTAGCCCCCAGCCGCGGCGTTCATGCAGCGGCTCAGCGGTGTGAAGGCGGGCCGGAACAACGATCAACGCCCCGCTGGCCCGGAGGTCATCCGATGAGGCGTGCAACGTGTGATAGCCAAGAGGCAAGTCCGCAGGTACTTCGAACGTCGCGCGTCCCACCTGGTGACCATCGACGTCGGCCGGCAGCACCCACACGTCCTGCTGTTCGGCGGCAGAGACTTCCCCGTCCTCACGCTCGATCGTGAGGCGGGCGGGCCTGCCATGCGGGACGTGGACCGGAACCGTGGCGGATTCGCCCTCGGTCACGACGACGGTGGGCGGCACCATCCGTCGCCAGGGCGCCAGTTCGGCGTCGCGGAGGGCCTTTTCGATGAGTTCCTCAGTATCTGCCTGGACGCCCAAGGCTGCCAAGACCTTCACCAAGGTTTGGTCCTCGACTTTGTGCACCACATCGCCCCAGCCGAGGAAGGAGGTACCCACGCCGTGGGCAGCGGCAAGCTGCTGGAGCGGCGTCTTGGGCTCGTCCGGTTCCACGGGGCCGGGGGCTTCCGCTTCATCCGGTGCAGGAAATTCTGCCGCCGCTGCCATAGGAAGGGTTGTCTGCTGGTCCGGAGTGTTCATGGACGTCCGCCTCGTCTTGATGTGCCAGAACTTACGCTGCTGCCTGGCGCATGCTGATCAGCATCCGCGCAAACCTTTGGTCCGATTATTGCAGGGCATACAGGCATTTCCTCAACGCTGGGGATCGACTGCGCGGGAGTAACGAAATGAACACCGTTCGACGGCGCAAACTCAACGGGAATCCTGTGGCCCTCTCGACCGTTAAGACTTATGAACAACTCGTCTGTAAAGGAACCGAATGAGCAGGAAGTTTGAGTCAGTAGAAGACGACGCCGGCAAGGTCACCCGCTACGTCCGGCACCTGAATGGTGGTGGGCTGGTAGCGCCCGGAGCCGCCGTCGCCGATAATGTGCGGATCGGTTCCATGAGCTATGTGGAGCCCGGCGCCAGTATCGGGTCCGGAGCCCGGATCGGCCGGGGCAGCTGGATTGACCGCGGTGCCAGGATTGGCGATCGCGTGGTCATTGGTGACGCGGTGCATGTTGGCCACGGAACGGCTATTGGCAACCGCGTCCATATCGGCAGCCACGCCCGGATCGGCTCCGGTGCCGTCATTGGCCACGGAGCTCTTGTCCATGCAGACACGATCGTGCCTGATGGTGCCCGGATTCTGGCCGAGCCCGAGCACGGCCGCCCTGCCCCCGGCAAGCGCCGCCCCACGCGCAAGCAGCACGGCCTGGCCGCATAGCAGCACGGTCTGAGCGCTCCAAAGCCGCCCCGCAACCCTGAACTTCGACTCCTCCTGCCCGCCGGAAGCTTGAGGAACTAAGCCAATATGCGTGCGACCTGAGCTGGTAGAGACGCAAGATCGTTCGACGCCTAAGAACTGACCGTGGGGGTGGCTCTGAAGGCGTTAACGGCCCTGTCCGCGCTAACTTGGGCGTCGCTTCCGGAATCGAGGATGGTATTCCGAGTCGATTCAGAGTGGACCATGACTGCCGTGACTGCGAGGCCTTCGGAGGCCTCGGTGGTCAGCAGTGCGTCCACCTGCGCTGCGAAGCAGGAGTCACTGGACCTGGCGTGGACGTCCATGGCCACCACGTGGTTGTTGGAGACGAAGTTGCCCGTGCCCTCCTTCAGCCGAATAATGACAGGCGTGGCACCCGCCGGACGGATGCTCTGTGCGTCGATGACTTCGGAAAAGTGGTTGCCTACTACCGAGTTGTTGCTGCCGCTGACGCTGAGAAGTCCGGTGAGGTCGTCCAACCCGTTGTCCACTCCCAAGAAGGGGGTCCAGGGTTCATGGTCGCGGAGGAAGTGGTTTGTGGCCACGAGGTTTTCCGAACTATTTGCCTCAAGGATCACCATCCCGGGGTAAAAGGAGTGCAGGCGGTTGTTGGTGACGCTTGAACGGGTGACACCCTTGAAGTGGACGCTGCTGGCGCCCCGGGGGAAGACGTTGTTTGCGGTGATCAGGAGCCCGCCGTGGTTCTCTGCGTAAATTGAGTGGCCTTTGAAACCTGCTCCCACCAGGTTGTCGGTAATCTTTGATGCCTGTCCCCAGCCCCGCAGCTCAATGCAGCTTCCGCATTCGGCGATGAAGTTGTCGTGGATGGACAGCGCGTCCGCGTTGTAGATGGTGAGGGCGTTCTCCAGATAGACGAACCCCATGCCGGTGACGCGGAACGAGTCATTGGCACTCGCGGCGTAGATGCCGGTCTTGCCGTTCAGATAGGTGTTTTCTGCCTGCAGTCCCGAACCGTCCGCGCTGAAGTGCAGCCCGTCGATGCAGAAGTTGGAGAACTCCACCGAGCTGATCCGCGGGCTTCCGCTCCGTTCGACGTAGAAGGCAGCGCCCTTGGCTTCATTTGCGTCGCCGGCGGGGGGCAAATCGACAATGATCCGGCTCCCGCCAGGCCACAGCTCATGCAGGTCTGCCCACTCCTCCTTGGGAACGTTGAACCGGATACTCGACGACGTGAAGCCGTGTCCCGAACCCTCTATCCGAAGGAAGCTGACATCTATCACCACCTGGGTGCGAAGGTGGTAGTCCCCAGGCGGAAGGTAAATCACCGCGCCCGGCTTTCCGCCGTCGTTCACATCAGTGGCGGACTGCCGTTCCTTGACGTCAGCAATGATGCTGTTGATGACTTCACCGACGTCCTTGGCAGGATTCCCGACAGGCCATGTAGTCACGTCATAGTAGTTGTTGCTTGGCATGGGCTCTTCTCCTTGTGTACTGGTTGTCATGGTGCCACTGCCTGATGCTCCGGGAGTTCCGCCTGCAGTTCCTCTGACGATGGAGGGTTCGCGCCGGCACGGCGCACTGTAATGGCCGCTGCTGTGGCAGCCATCCGACCCAGTGATTCCACCACGGACGGTGCCAGCCCGTCTGCTCCCCGCATGAGGAGTCCATAGATCAGGGCGGACATGTATGAGTCGCCGGCGCCGATGGTGTCAACTACGACAGACTTGACCGCGGGAACTACTACCTGCGCGGCAGGCGTCGTGAGCAAAGATCCTTCCCCTCCCCTGGTGACGGCGACGAGTCCTGGCCCGAATCCAAGAATGCGATGCACGATGTCTTCCATGGGCAGTCTCGGATAAAGCCACTGTGCATCCTCGTCACTGAGTTTGACGACCCCCGTGAACGGGACGAGTTCTTCGAAGGTTTTTCTCGCCTCTGCCTGGCTGCCGAGCAGTGCAGGGCGGATGTTGGGATCGAGGGTTACCAGACAGCGCTCATGTGATTGCTCAAGGAGCTCTCTGACTACTGCCGCTCCCGGCGCCTGAAAGGCCGCGATCGAACCGGTGTGCAGGATCCTCGGGAGGGTGGCCGGGGTGATCTGCGGTAAGTTCCAGCGGATGTTGAAGTCATAGTGTGCCGACCCGTCGGAAGCCAGGGTCACGGTTGCCGTCGCGGTTTCGCCGGAGCCCTTGGAACCAGGCAGCAGATCAACGCCCGCGCTTCGCAGGTGCTTCTCGATAGCCGCGCCGTGGGTGTCGTCACCGATCGAGGTCAACAACGCCGTAGTCACACCCAGCCGCCCGAGCCCGTAAGCCACGTTCGCCGGCGACCCGCCGGCATGCTTCACAGTGCCCCGGGACGAGACAACAATGTCCACAAGGGCTTCACCCACAACAACAACGTCAAGGCCTGGGCTGAAGTCATCTTTCGTGTGCATTCTTCGACCTTTCATAAGTTACCCATATGCCAGTCAGGTAAGGGTTGAGACCGTAAGTTTCAGTACCGTTGCCAAATCGCCCCCGGCTTCCAGCCGGTTCTCTTTGTTCTCGGCGTTCGGGAAGATGAGGTCAGTCAGGACAACCGTGCCGTTCTGAGCAAAGACCTCCACAGAGCACTGGTCGATGACGATCTGCAGCTTGAGTTCGCCGTCCTCAAGGACCAGAGGGGCTGACTCAACGGAGGGGAACTTTTCGTGGAAATCCGTGTTGCCTGACCGCCTGCGGTCCAGGACAAGCCGGCCAGTGGCGGCGTTGTAGCTCAGCTCGGTACCAGCGCTTCCGTCATCATTGGCGTACAGATGGAAGGCCACGTGCCCGGCGCTTCCGGGGAGGATAGCCGCCTCGATGACCTGGGCGCTGCCGGGTGCCGCATCCGGCAACCGCAAGACAGAATCCTGCAGTTCGAAGGGGCCTGCGATTATCTGCTCCACGGCAGCGGACGGCTCTTCTCCTGCAGAGTGGCCGGCCAGGACAGGCTGCTGGACCAGGCGGACTGAGCCGTTGACTGCGGTGAGGCTTATTACGCGGGCGAGGGTCATCGAGGACCGCCAGGGGGCGGTGGGCAGCTGGTTCGCGTAGTCCCAGTTGTTCATCCAGCCGATGATGATGCGCCGGCCATCCTGGACGTTGCTAAAGGACACGGAGGCGTAGCAGTCACGCCCCCAGTCCAGCCAAAGGCATTGCTGCAACGCTGCAGCGACCGAGGCGGAGTCGCCCAGGGCGCTGACTCCGGCCGGCGCTGCGACCGAACCGGCGTCCGGGATAAACCGGATGCCATCAAACTGCCCCACGAAGTACTGGCCCCCGGAACCTCCGGCCACCGCGCCGGGGTTGACGTTGACGATCAAGACCCATTTAACGTTGTCCGGGTCCTCGTCCACAGCCAGGGGAAAGAGATCGGGGCACTCCCATTCGCCCTGATCAGCGTTCAGCGGGCCGAAGTCGCTGAGGAAGTCCCAGGTCTTGAGGTCTTCCGAACGGTAGAAGACCACTTTCTGGTGCTGCGCTTCGACCGCGGTCATGACCCAAAAGGCGCCATGCTCGCCCTGATAGCGGAACACTTTCGGGTCGCGAAAATGCGCGGAATTCCGGGTGAGGACCGGGTTATGGTCGTACTTGTGCCACGTCATTCCCGCGTCGGAACTATAAGCGAGGGACTGCGCCTGCGTGCCGTGGTGTTCAGAAGCGGACTTGTAGGCGCTGGTGTAGATCGCGACGAGGGCGGGTGCGTCCGCCGTGCCCAAGCCGGAGGTGTTTCCGTGGTCCACCACCACGCTGCCCGAGAAGATGTCCTCTGTCTCATCGCATGCAATGGCAACAGGGTGTTCCGTCCAGTGGAGCAAGTCACGGGAGGTGGCGTGGCCCCAGGACATGTTGCCCCACACGTTCCCGTACGGGTTGTTCTGGAAGAAGAGGTGGTACAGGCCGTTGTGGAAAACCAGGCCGTTGGGGTCGTTCAACCAGGTGTCTTTAGCGGTGAAGTGGATGGCCGGACGAAACCGGGTGGTCCCGTTCGGAGGTGTTTCCGGGCGAGCAGCATCAAGGAAAGTGGACATGTACGTGCGGTCCTCTGGGAAGTGGAAAGGGGCTGGCTGCTAATCCCGCGGCGCCGTTATGGAGTCGCGACCCACCAGCGGGCAGCTCAGGATGGTCGGGTGAAATGCCATGAGGGTCAGATCTGTCTTCCCTTCGACGGCGTCAATTAGGTGCTCGGTGGCCCAGGCACCCATCTCGTAGTGGGGCAGGGCCACGGTGCTGAGGCCCGGGTAGAGGTTGGCTGCGATCAGTTCCTGGTCATCGAAGCCGACGATGGAAACGTCGGCGGGGATGCTGAGTCCCAGCTCGGCGGCGGCGCGGTAAGCTCCCATCGCCATTCGGTCGTTGTAGCAGAACAAGCCGGTGGGCCGGTCCTTACGTGCCAGGATCCGCCGGGCCGCCTCATAGCCGCCCTGAACCTCGGAGACCTCGGACTCGACAGGAGCCGCGGCACCGTCAAGCCCTGCTTCAGCCAGCATGGCCCGGAAGGCCTGGAGCCGCTGGCGGGTTGCCGGGACATCGTCGGTGTTGTTGATGAAACCAATACGGGTGTGGCCCGCCTCCAGGAGCGCACCCACGGCGGCGCGTGCACCGCCGTCTTCGTCTGGAATCACGGCTGTGATGTTTGTGCCGCTGGCCACCGAGTCCACCAGTACGGAGGGCACGCTAACCAGGTTGTCCGGCAGTTCCACGATGCGGTGGTACATGGTCGCGTAGAGGATACCGTCCACCCGGCGTTCCAGGAGGGCCTCGACATCAGCGCGCCGGGATTCGAGGCTCGCCGAGCCGGAGGTATTAACGATCATGAGGCCGTACCCCCGGGCCTTGGCGGCCTCGTCAGCACCGAGGATGATGCGGCCGGCGTGGGGCGTCGTCGCAATGTCCTCGCTCACCAGGCCGAGCATCCCGGTCCGCTGCGTGCGCAGGGCCTGGGCAAGGCGGTTCGGGCCGTAGCCGAGCTCCTCAGCGGCGGATTTGACCTTATGTCTGGTTTCGGGGCTGACCCGGGCGTAGGAAACGTCGTTTAGCACGTGGGAGACAGTTGTCACTGACACGCCGGCGGCGACGGCCACGTCCTTGATGCCGATGTTCTTGTTGCTCATCTGTCTCCCACGTCCTTATGGTTTGCGATGCCCTGTGTGAAGCCCCTGGGCGTCATCAGTAGGCTACTCGGTGTTGGTGACCTAGCCCTTGACCGCGCCGAGCGTCATGCCTGCGACGATCTTGCGCTGCAAGAGGAGGGTCAGGAGGATAACCGGGATGGAATAGACGGCGGCCAGCGCCGTCATGGATCCCCAGTCCAGGCCGAACTGGGTTTGGAAGTTGGCTATCACCACGGGCGTCGTCTGGGAACGGATCGCTGTCATCAGGAGTGCGAAGAGGAATTCGTTCCAAGAGGCCAGGAAGGCGAAGATCGCGGTGACGGCGATGCCGCCGGAGACGACCGGGATCACCACCCGCCACAAGGCGCCGAGCCGGCTGCAGCCATCCACCGTGGCAGCTTCTTCCAGATCCTTCGGTACCGATTCGAAAAAGCTGGCCATCAGCCAGATCGAGAGCGGCAGCGAGATGGTGGTGTGGGCGATGGACAGTGCGATTGGTGTATCGGACAGCCCCACGGATGCCATCATCGAAGCCAGCGGAATCCCAATCGCCACCGGAGGTACCATTCGGGTGACCAGGGCGGCCATGATGAAGATCCGGCCGCTGAGGGTCTTGTACCGGGTGATCCCATAAGCAGCCGGTACCGCCAGCACCAGCGACAGCGCCGTGCTGATGATGGCTGTTTGGATGCTGTTGATGAAGGAGGCCAGTACTCCGCTGCGGCCCAGAGCGTTGGTGTAGTTCTCCAGTGTCCATTCCCGGGGAAGGATGGTGGGCGGCACCGCGATGGTATCGATCGGGGTCTTGAAGGATGTGAAAAGCAGGTACAGAAACGGGAAACCGTAGAGCACCATGGCAACTGCCAGCAGGATCCACAGCAGGGTCCTGGTGCTCCGCCGGCCCGCTTCCAGGCCTTCACGGTTGACGCCCCGGCGCTTGCCGCCGCTGCTGCTTCCGGTGGTGGGTACGGAAGGTCCGGCAACCGCTGAAGATGCCTTTTCGCCGTCGTTCTTGATTCGCTCCGCGACACGCATTAGTTGTCCTTTCCTGGCCGCCAGATGGTGGACACAGCGACGAACGCGACGGCGAGCATGGCCAGCAGGTAGAGGGTACCCATGGCGCTGGCCAACCCGGGGTCACCAAAGCGGATCATGGTCCGGTAGACCAGCAGGCTCATGGTTTCCGAGGCGGACTGGGGACCACCGTTGGTTTGGATGAGGATGGAGTCGAACGCACGCGCCGCGTCGATTCCACGAACCACCAGTGCGACGGCGATAACCGGCCTCAGGAGCGGGAGGATGATGCGGAAGAGCATGGCCGGTGCACGGGCTCCGTCAAGGCGTGCTGCCTCGATCAGGTCCCCGGGGATGTTCTGCAGCCCGGCGAAGAGCACCAGGCACATGAACGATGTGGTCAGCCAGATGTCGGGAACGGCTACGGAGTAGAGCACGATGTTCGGGTCTGACAGCCAGCCGATCTGGTTGGGGTTGGACAGGATGCCTGCCTGGTGCAGGAGGGTTCCGATGAGGCCGAAGTTGTCGATCATCAGGAACTTCCAGAGGAGGCCTGCAACGATGGGCGCGATCATCAGCGGGTACATGAACACGGTCCGCCAGAGCTGGGAGCTTCGGCCCAGGGTGGTGAACAGCAGCGCCATTCCAAGGCCCAGGGCGAACTCGAGGGTGACCACGATCAGGGTGTAGGCCAGGGTCCGCCAGCCGGCGCCAATGAAGGCCTCGGAGGCGAATGCCCGGAAGTAGTTATCCAAGCCCACGAAATCGCGGGGGCCGCCGGCGATGGGGGAAATCTTGAAGAAGCTGTCCGCGACGAGGCGGAACAACGGGAAGGCCACGAATATTGCCAGGAACAGCGCCGCTGGTGCCATTAGGAACAATGCGAAGCGGCGATCGGAGATGCGCACGGTTTTCTCTTCCGGTGGTTGGGGTCGCGGCCGGCACTGGACTTGCTGTGCTCTTCGGCAGGTGCCGGCCGCGGGGTCTTACTTGAGGAGGTCCTCAATCTGCTTTTTGGCGTCGGAGAGGAGTGCGGCGGAGTCACCGCCGGCCACGGCCTTCTGCAGCATGGGAACCAGGACGGTGTCCACGATCTGCTGCCACTTCTCGGTGGCCGGACGGGTGGCGGTCGCTTCGCCGTTGAGGGTTTTGATCAGCGGGCCGAAACTCTCGTAGCCTTCCTTGTCCTGGTACTCCTCAAAGGCGGAGATTCGGGAAGCCAGACCCAAGCTGGATTCGATTCCCAGGCTGTTGTGGTCGTAGGCACACTTGACGAACCTCTTGGCCGCCTCGATGTTCTTGGTGGCTTTCGGGACCGTTAGGTACCAAGGGCCAGGAACGCCGCCAATGCCGGCAGACCCGGCGATCATGGGAGCGGTTCCCACATTGCCTGCCACCGGGGAGTCCTTGGGGATCTGACGGTAGGCGTGGGCCCAGAACCGGGTCATGGCGGTCTGGCCCTGGTTGAACAGGTTCTGCGCGGCGGCCCAGTCCACCTGGGCAGCGCCGGAGGGAGCGTACTTGGCGAGGCCCACGTAAAAGTCCAGGGCTTCCTTGTGGGCGGCGTTGTCAATAACCACCTTGTCCCCGTCCAAAACCATGGGTGAGCCGGCCTGCAGGACGTGGGCCAGCCATTCTGTTTCCACGCCGCCCTTGACGTCCGTGCCGTACATGCCGTCCCTGGTAAAGAATTCAGAGATGTCCTGGTACTGCTTCCATGTGGTGGGGGCAGCCAGCTCGTAGCCGTACCTGGACTGGAAGTCGGCCTTGTTCGCGGCGTCCTCGAACAGGTCCTTCCGGTAGAGGATGATTTCAGCATTTGTCCAGGCGGGGAAACCAACGTAGTGCCCGTCCACGTTCGCTTCCTTGACGAGGGACGGAAAGATGTCTTTCTTCGCCTCGTCCGTGAAGATCTCGTCGAGGGGCTGGAGGGCATCCTTGAAACTGGGCAGCCAAACGGAGTCCAGGGCGGCCACATCGAAGGAGACGGTGCCGGACGAGAACTCGCTGGAAAGCCGGTTGAACATGCCGTCGTAGGGCAGTTCGACGAAATTGACGTCAACGCCGGCGTCCTTTTTGCACTGTTCGGCGACGCCTGTCAGTTCGGCGCGGCCGCCGGCTTCGACCAGGACGTTGACAGTGTTGGTGCTGGCGCTGCCGGTAGACGTGTCCGGGCCCCCGGCGCCACATGCGGAGGCGGCCAGTGCGACGGCGGTGCAAATGCCGCCGGCGGCTATCCTATTGATGAATTTACGAGTGGACATCGCTGTCGACTCACTTTCTATTGGACGGAATGGGGAGTGTGATCTAAGCTGACAAATCGTTTTGCCAAAACGACTTGGCAATCACCATACGCAGGGTCTCTTCGACGTGTCAAGGGTCACTGCGGTGCCAAAAACCCGGGAAACTTTGGCGTTGACAGCCATTGGTCTCCCCTCCTAGCCTCGATGTATCCGGCGAACCAAATCGTTTTGGCAACAGTCTTTAGTCGTCCGGCTTCATCACGACAAAGAACTCTTCCCTCTGAAGGCGCGCAGCGGAGGGCATTAAGACACCTCCGCACTGTGTAGCTAGAACGGATCCTTGCGGTTCCGGATGCCCACACATTCCACGATGCAATAAGGAGACAGCGTTGACATACAAAAATTCGGAATTGGTTGACCCAAGCCGACGCAGACTGCTGGGCGCTGGCGCTGTTGCCACCCTGACGGGAGCGCTGGCTTTAGGCGTCACAGCACCAGCGCAGGGCACCGAAAAGCCGAAAGAAACAAACATCTACGATGTCACGTCCTGGAAGATCCAGGGCCAGCCAAAGGTGACGGCACGCGTCGACATCGGCGCAGTCATCAATGACATCATCGCGGACATCAAAAGGCGCCAGACCACAACAAACACCAGGCCAGGCGCCGTAATCACGATCCCCCCGGGCGACTACGATCTTCGAACTCAAGTCGTCGTGGACATCAGTTACCTGACCATTGCCGGCTTTGGCCATGGGTTCTTTTCCCGCAGCATCAAAGACAATGTAGACACGTCCGGGTGGCTCGAACTGCAACCCGGCGGCAGCCACATTCGCGTCCTTACTGCGTCAACATCTCCCCAGGCCTTCCTCGTACGCCGGGAGGGAAGCCCTCGCCTGTCCGGCATCATTTTCCGCGACTTCTGCCTTGACGGCGTGGAGTTCCCGCCAGACGGTAACAGTTACCGTAACGGCAGGACTGGCATCGAAGTCGCATCAGACAACGACTCCCTCCACATCACGGGCATGGGTTTCGTATATCTTGAACACGCGCTCATAGTCCGTGGCGCCGACGCTCTCCGTGTTCACGACAACATGATCGCTGAATGCGGCAACTGCGTCGAACTCACAGGAGCAGGCCAGGCGACAATCGTCAGCGACAACCTCATGGGAGCCGGACCGCATGGGGTCACTCTCCTGGCAGAAAATCACGAAGGTCTTCTTATCACCGGCAACAACCTGTTCCCCCGGGGCAGGAGCCTGATCGAACTGACTGGCTGCAACAGATGCTCAGTGACCTCGAACAGATTCCAGGGATTCTTCCCCGGGATGATGCGACTCATCAACAACTGCAAGGAAAACCTCATCACCAGCAACCACTTCCGACGGGGGATGGAAGGCTTCCCACCGTTCCTCGGAACATCCAATGGCCTGGATGACCTTTACGGCGTGGTTCACATCGCCGGGGACAACAACCTTTTCTCCAACAACCTCATCGCATACGACGTTGCACCCGACAGGATCGTCCCGCCGAACGCCCAACCAACAATGATTCTCATCGCCGGGGGTGACAGCAACGTAGTGGCAACCAACCATGTTGTGAGCAGTGTCGAAGCACAGAACGTCGTTCTGGACGCTTCCGCAGTCCGCTCAAAAGTGTTGGACAGCGGCCCCGCTTCGAAGATCACTTCCCACAGTGCCGATACTGCTATTCGACCAACGCCCTAGGCTGTAAGCAATTTAGCCGTCTTCACTGCCAGTCCCTCAGCGGTGAAGACGGCTATGCCATGAAGCTCACGGGGCGGTCCGGCCCAGGCGCAGAAGGTGGTTTGCGCCCCACGCCGCCAGCAAAAGGCCAACCAGGAGCAACCCGGCGTGCCCCAGGTCAATGGAACCAAGCCAGGTGGTGAGCGGATCGTCCAACACAAACGCCGCATTCGCGAAGCCGCCCAGCGTGATCACGGCGATGAACAGGGCGGACACGGCAGAGATCCCGGTGACTACAGCGTTGAAGCCAAGCTTCCGCAGCGGGTCATCCAGCGCAGAGCGGTACATCCGCATCATGGCCACGCCGTTGAGCGAATCGCACAGGGTCATCGCAGCGGTGAAGGCCAGCGGCAGCGCGAGCAACGCCAGCGGGGACACCCCGGCGAGCGAGGCCGCCGTGGTCATCACCAGCAGCCCGATCGTTGTGGCAGTATCAAACCCGAGCCCGAACAGGAACCCGATCACGTAAATGTTCCGCGGCCGCCGCACTCGGGACAGCGGCCTGGCCAGCAGCCGCGCCACCAGCCCTTTTGCTTCGAGATCGTCGACGGCGATGCTCCCGCCGCCGCGCGCACTCCTGTACACGCCGGCCGCACGCATAAAGGCGGAGCCGTTGTAAAGGCCCATCGCCAGCAGGAACAGGCCCGAAACGCCGCTGCCGATCAGCCCCAGCACCAGGTTTCCGGCTGTTCCGTCCTCCATGAATTGCCCCACTGCAGAAGCACCGGCAATGACCAGCACGCCCGCCAGGATCACCACCGAGCTGTGCCCCAGACTGAAGGCGAACCCCACGCTGACCGGATCCTGCCGTTGGGCCACGAACTTGCGTGTGGAGTTGTCGATAGCCGCCAGGTGATCCCAGTCGTAACTGTGCTTCACACCGGCCAGGTATGCAGTGAGCACCAATCCCAGCACTATCGGTTCGCCACCTGGAATTGACATGCCGGCTGAGGTCCCAGCGGACATCCCCAGGAGCAAAAGTATGACGGCGGCACCATGGAGTGCGGCCACCGCGCCGAAGGTGAACAGCAACCGCGTCCGGAAGGGCAGGTGCTCCCGACGGCGGTAGAACGAGGCGAACTCCGTCAACGTCGTCATCAGTACTTCCTCAGGTTCAGGGGCTGTTGCCCGTACCAGCGATTTCGAAGATAGCCAGTGCAGGCGCCCAGCAGGTGGTTCAGCTCCCCCGTACTGTTGGACAACGCCCGGAGGACCAGTCCGGTGGTGCCGGCCAGCGTACGCGTCAGCGAGATCCCGGTATACGCGCCGTGTCCGGCTGCCAGGTGGTGGAGTTCATCGGCGAGCGCCTGGTCCACGCGGGGATCAACCACCAGAAGTGATCCCAGGTGGGTGTAGCCCTCCATAAAGCCCAATCCGGTCACGTCCGCCGAGGGTGGCCGGATCAGCACGTTGTCCAGCGCCAGGAGGTCGCTGCCGTGCCCGGCGCCTATCCGGATTTCAGTCCGCAGCCGCAGCTCCTCGTAACGGAACGATGCCCCATCCGGGGACCACCCGGGCGTCACCACCTCGGCTATCACCAGGCTGGACGTCGGACTCATGGTGATGTGCGTGTGCTGCCGGTAGTTGGCCTCGCGGTAGGCAATAAGCTGGTCCGGCAACAGTTCCAGCCGCGCCCCCTCCCCCAGCCGCACAGTCATCCGCTGCTCAGCAAAGGACCCAGGAGTCCGGTAGACCTTCGTGGCGGACTGCGTCGTCAGCAGCAGATCAGCCCCTGCTTCAACCTCCATATCGAGTAAGTAGAGGTCAGCGCCCAGGTAAGCTCCGCCGGGATTCACCATGACATAACAAACCTGCCCGCTGTCATCCAGGTAATGCGGCCGCAACACTCTCAGAGCACCCTGATGAAACTGCTGCGAAGCGACGGACCGTCCGTTGCGGTCGCCAATCACCAGGTTGAGGACTCCGCGGGGTTCCGGCGATTGAGCCTGTCGAAATCCACGGGTCTCGACAGGCTCGACCACCGAAGGCTCGGCCACCGGCATCGTGGTCATGAGGCGAGGTCGAGCATCAGGACGTCGCGGCGCACCCACTCGATCACGCCGTCGAGCCCCTCATCTGTTTTGAGGTTGGTGAAGCAGAACGGCTTGGCGCCCCGGAACTCGCGGGAGTCCCGCTCCATGACGGAGAGATCCGCGCCAACATGCGGGGCCAAATCGGTCTTGTTGATAATGAACAGGTCCGACTTGATCATGCCCTGGCCGGCTTTGCGCGGGATCTTCTCGCCCTGGGCCACGTCGATGATGTAGATGGAGAAGTCCACCAGTTCGGGGCTGAAGGTGGCGGAAAGGTTGTCGCCGCCGGATTCCACAAAGATGACCTGCAGGTCCGGGTGCCGTGCCTTCAGCTCCTCGATAGCTGCGGTGTTCATCGAAGTATCCTCGCGGATGGCGGTGTGCGGGCAGCCGCCCGTTTCGACGCCGATGATCCGGTCCTCGGGCAGGATTCCGTTGACGGCGAGGATTTTGGCGTCCTCGATGGTGTAAATGTCATTGGTAATGGCGGCCATGGAGATGTCAGTACTCATGTGCCGGGTGAGCCGCTCCACCAGTTGCGTCTTTCCGGCTCCGACGGGCCCGCCGATGCC
Organism: Pseudarthrobacter sp. TRD_SC_9; assembly: GCF_055361265.1. Lineage (NCBI taxonomy): Bacteria > Bacillati > Actinomycetota > Actinomycetes > Micrococcales > Micrococcaceae > Pseudarthrobacter > Pseudarthrobacter sp. TRD_SC_9. Next base: position 439,872 of record NZ_CM143956.1, on the reverse strand, counting down.
GATTTTGATGGGTTCAGACATGTTTCCTCCTCAAGGGTCAGCTCATGAACATGCGGGCGCGTTGGCGTTCGTGCCGCATTTGTGAAATTTCCAGCCCGGGGCTGATGGCACCGAAGTCGTCCGGAGCGAGGTGCGGGACCTTTTCGACGGCGGCAGCGACGTCGTCGGCCGCTTTCCGCAGCAACCGCTGCCCTGCGTTCTGGCCCAGCGGGATGGCCCGCACCGCGTTCTGCGTCAGGGAGGTGACGGCGGCAAAAAGGTACGCGGCCAGCGCTTGGGTCAGCGGCACGCCCAGGGAACGCGCGATGACGGCAAACGCCAGCGGCTGGTGGCCGGCGGCCTGTCCGGTGGTCACCAGGTCCCGGTACAGCGCCAGCGCCGGTGACGGGAAGACGTCCTGGCCGATCTCGAGCAACCGGGTGCCCATCTTGATACTGGCCTCGCGGACCTGGCGTGGCAGCAGTTGAGCCGTGAGCTGGGAGTCGAGTTCGCCAACGGGTACTCCTTCATAGGAAAAACGGATGGCCAGGCCGTCCGAATAGGTCAGTTGTTGCGCCACAAACGCGGAAAGCCAGGTCCCGAAAGAGGCCTCGTCGTGGACCAGCCCGCGCTCGATATACCCCTCGAAGCCCAGCGAATGCGCGAAGGCCCCGGTAGGCAGTGCGGAATCGGTGAGCTGCTGCAGGGCCAGCTGGTAGCTAGTGGCTGTGTTCGGCATGGCGGAAGGGGACAGGCATCACGCGGTCCTGCCGTTCATAAGGGACGCCAACGTGTTTGAGGTAGTCCACCACAGTGTGGTCGTACTGGCACACCATCACCTCGGCGCCGTACTCGGAAGAGGCATCAAAGAACTGCGCCTGCAGGTGCCGGTTGCCCAGCGAATGCGCCACTACCCCCATCTCGTAAACGGACCGCGGAGCAATGACCAGGACGTCTGTGGGCAACACTGACACCACAATCATGTTGGTCTCGGCCACGTGCAGGATGTCGCCATCGCGCAGGTCCCCGGCAGTGGAGGGCAGCCTGATGCCGAGCTCCTTGCCGTGATCCGTCGTAACCCGCTGGATGCGCTTGACCAGCTGGGCACTGGGCAGGACTACTTTCTCCTTGTGGTGGCGGGACAGAACCGCGGCTTCAGCGACGGGCAGTTCGTGGAGGTTTCCTAGAATCTTCTCAATAATCACAGTGGCTCCTAAAAGAGGAAGTAGCGCTGCGCCATGGGCAACTCATCCGACGGCTCACAGGTGACGTCCTCGCCGTCGACCGTTACCTGGTAGGTTTCCGGATCCACCTGGATATCCGGAGTGGCACCGTTGTACTTGAGGTCCGCCTTGGTCAGCGTCCGGATCCCGGAGACCGGGCGGATCACCTTCTGCAGGCCCAGCTCTTCAGGAACACCGGCATCGATCGCGGCCTGCGACAGGAAGGTGATGGACGACTGTTGCAGCGCCTTGCCGAACGTGGCAAACATGGGGCGCATGGTGCGCGGCTGCGGCGTCGGGATGGAGGCGTTGGCGTCCCCCATGAGGGCGTAGGCGATCTGGCCGCCCTTGAGAACCAGCTCCGGCTTGACCCCGAAGAACGCCGGATCCCACAGCACCAGGTCCGCGAACTTGCCCACCTCCACGGAGCCGATGGAGTCCGCCATGCCCTGCGCGATCGCCGGGTTAATGGTGTATTTGGCCACGTAGCGCTTGAGCCGGAAATTGTCGCTGTCCACTGAACCGTGCGCCGCGCCTGTTTCGTCCTTCAACACCCCGCGCTGCTTCTTCATCTTGTCCGCCACCTGCCAGGTGCGCGTGATGACCTCCCCTACCCGGCCCATCGCCTGCGAATCGGACGAGGTGATGGAGAAAATGCCCATGTCCTGCAGCACGTCCTCCGCGGCGATGGTTTCGGCCCGGATCCGCGAATCGGCGAAGGCCACATCCTCGGGGATATCCGGGTTGAGGTGGTGGCAGACCATCAGCATGTCCAGGTGCTCTTCGATGGTGTTCCGCGTGTACGGCAAGGTGGGATTGGTGGACGCAGGGAGCACGTTGGGCAGCCCGGCAATTTTGATGATGTCCGGAGCATGCCCGCCGCCGGCGCCTTCGGTGTGGAAGGTGTGGATCACCCGCCCGTCGATGGCTGTGATGGTGTCCTCCACAAACCCGCACTCGTTCAGGGCGTCAGTGTGAATGGCCACTTGGACGTCGTATTCGTCGGCGACTTTCAGGGAATTGTCGATCGCCGCCGTCGTGGTTCCCCAGTCCTCATGGACTTTGAGCCCCACGGCACCGGCACGGATCTGCTCGGCAAGGGGTTCGACGGCGGACGCGTGGCCTTTGCCGAGCAGGCCGATGTTGACGGGCAGCCCCTCAGCCGCCTGCAGCATCCGTTGAATGTGCCACTTTCCGGGAGTGACGGTGGTGGCTTTGGTCCCCTCCGCCGGGCCGGTGCCGCCGCCCACCATGGTGGTGACGCCGCTGGTCAACGCCGTGGGCACCTGATCCGGGGAGATGAAGTGGATGTGGCTGTCGATCCCGCCGGCCGTGAGGATCTTTCGCTCGCCGGCAATGATCTCCGTGCCGGCGCCGATCACAATGTCCACGCCGTCCATGATTTGCGGGTTGCCGGCCTTGCCGATCGCGAAGATGTGTCCGTCGCGGAGGGCAACGTCTGCCTTGTAGATACCGGTGTAATCCAGGATCACGGCGTTGGTGATGACGGTGTCCGGAACGGCGTGTTCTGCGCCGGTAGCGGCGCCGTTGCCATCGCGGGTCAGCTGGCCGTTCTGGCCCATGCCGTCGCGAATCACCTTGCCGCCGCCAAACACCACTTCCTCGCCGTAGACGGTGAGGTCTTTTTCAATTTCCAGGAAAAGTTCAGTGTCCGCCAGCCGGATCGCGTCGCCCGTGGTGGGCCCGTAGAGGTCCGCATACTGTTTACGCGGCAGGTCGAAACTCATGGCCGGCTCCCCTCTTCAGGTGCGGATGCGGTGGTGACGTTCGGCTCCTGGCGCGTGCCGCCGTCGAGCTTTCCGTTTACTTTGTTACTGAGCCCGTACACTTCACGGTTGCCGGCAAGCTCCACCAGCCGGACCGTGCGGGAGTCGCCGGGCTCGAAGCGGGCGGCGGTGCCGGCCGGGATGTCCAGCCGGCGGCCGTAGGCGGCATCGCGGTCAAACTCCAGGGCACTGTTGGCCTCGGCGAAGTGGTAGTGCGAGCCCACCTGAATGGGCCGATCGCCGCGGTTGACCACCTCGACGGCGATGGCTTCACAGCCGGCGTTGCAGGCAACGGGCTCCGGGCGGAGCCGGTATTCTCCGGGAATCATGGCACTCCTAGCGGATGGGATCGTGGACGGTGACCAGCTTGGTGCCATCCGGGAAGGTGGCTTCGATCTGGACGTCATGAATCATTTCCGGCACGCCTTCCATCACGTCGTTCCGGGTGAGGAGGGTGGTTCCGTAGCTCATCAGTTCGGCGACGGTGCGGCCGTCGCGGGCGCCTTCGATGAGTTCGTAGCTGATGATGGCTACCGATTCGGGGAAGTTCAGCTTCAACCCGCGGGCCTGGCGGCGGCGGGCAAGGTCAGCTGCCACCACAATCATGAGCTTTTCCTGCTCACGGGGCATCAAGTGCATGGCGGATCCCTTCAACATCCAGGCGAAACGGCGTGGGTTCAGCGTAGGGGCCGCACGTTTCAGGGGCGTTTCGGGAATGTCTCCGGCAAGGTCCACCCAACCCAACTAGCTCGCATTTAAAGCAACTGAAATGGCGTTTTGAGTGCATTAAAAGCAAGCCAGTTGGGTAAGGGGTTACGTCTTGGCGGCTTTGGCTGCTGCCTTCGCTGCCTGCTTGCTGGCCCGCACCTTGGCCAGCGACTCGGGGTCCACGATGTCCGCGACGGAGGTGTAGGAGCCTTCCGCACCGTAATGCCCGGCGGCTTCACGCCAGCCCGGTGCCTTGAGCCCGCACTGCTTGCCCAGCAGTGCGAGGAAGATCCTGGCTTTCTGGTCTCCGAAACCGGGCAGTTGCTTCAACCGGCGCAGCACCTCGGGCCCGTCCGGATCGCCCTTCGTCCAAATCGCTGAAGCCTCGCCGCCCCAGTCCCCCTCAACAGTTGCCGCAAGAGCCTGGACCCTGGCGGCCATCGATCCGGGGAACCGGTGGACGGCGGGGCTCTGTTTGAACACCTCCAGGAACTCCTGGGGATCGTAGGCTGCGATGACGGCAGGATCCAGGGTGCCGATCCGGTCACGGATCTTCTGCGGCCCCGCGAAGGCTGACTCCATGGTGACCTGCTGGTCCAGCAGCATGCCGGTCAGCAGCGCAAAAGGGTCCGAACCCAGCACGGCATCTGCGTCCGGGTTCCCGGTAATGTGCAGTTCCACGTTTTACCCTCCGATGGCCTTCTGGATGGTGGTGACGAGCTGATAGCCGCCAAGCACAATAAACAGGACGGCGATGATTACCAGGGCCGTGTTGTGGTGCCAGCGGTTCCGCCAGGTGGCAGGAATCCCATATCTCTGCATGTTCAACAGAGGCAACAGCGTGACCGCGAGGAACGGCATGAACAAGGCACCCAGGACGCCATAGGCCAGGACCAGGCCGATAGGCTCGTCCAGCATCAGCAGCAACATGGACGGGAAGGTCAGCCAGATCAGATAGAAACGGAAGTACTTTCCCTTCAGCCGGGCATCAGGGTGGTCCGAGCCCTTGTTCCTTGTGTTCGCCCAGAAGTCCGCGAACATCAGGGAGACGCCGTTCCACACACCCAGGATGGAGGAGAAGGCAGCGGCGAAGAAGCCCCACAGGAAGGCGATGCCAATAACGTCTCCGTAGCGGTCCTGCAGCACGCCGGTCAGATCCAGCAGGCCCTTATCTCCAGCGGAGATGCTGACACCAGCCACCTGCACCACTTCGACGCCCACGATCAGCATCGAGAGCACGAAAATACCAGTCATCACGTAAGCCATGGTGTTGTCGATCCGCATCACCCGCATCCAGCCTGGGGTAATCCAGCCTTTTTCGCGCAGCCAGTAGCCGTATGCAGCGAGAGTGATGGTGCCGCCTACCCCGCCTGCCAGCGCCAGCGTGTAGAAGAGTCCGCCGTCCGGGATCATCGGGATCAGTCCAGTGAACATGGCGGGAATATTGGGGACGGCTATCACGGCCAGCCCCACTATGGTGATAAACATCAGGCCCACCAGAACCGCTGTTATTTTCTCAAACACGGCGTACCTGTTGAACCACACCATCACGAAGCCGGCAAGCCCGGTGCCGATAGCAAAGACCCAAAGCGGAACTGCCGGAAAAAGCGCGGCCAATGGCAGGGCGGTAGATGACATGGCCGAAGCGCCGTACACAATGCCCCAGATCATGATGTAGGGCCCGAAGTACCAGACGGGCCACCGGCCCAGGGAACGCCAGCCCTGGAAGATCGTCTTGCCGGTGGTCAGGGAGTAGCGCCCCGCGCCTTCAACCAGGACAATTTTGAGCAGGATGCCCAGGATGACTGCCCACAGAAGCATGTATCCGTACCGGGAACCCGCGGCCAGCGTTGCGACCATGTCCGCCGCGCCCACACCGGTTGCTGCCACCACAAGCCCCGGGCCGATGATCTTCCATTTGTGGATGCGGGCCCGCTCCTCAGAGTCGGCGTGCGCAGTTTTCTCTGCCATGGAAACCTTCCGGTGCGACCGGCCCCGCTTCGCGGCCCGGCAATGGGTGACGTAAGCAAATGTTAGCGCGTCACCTCCCTCTGACACCCGGTACCCGCTCCTGAACATGCGTTACCACCTCCGCCTGCGGCGCGACGAAGGCGGAGGTGGTACCAGTTGCGCGCAGCTAGCCGGAAACGGCGGAGCTGACGGCGGTGGGACTGTCGAAGTCCTGATCAGGCAGGCCCTCGAGCGCCTTCAGGACGTCGCCGTCCGCTCCGGACTCCTTGGCCTTGTCCAGCAGTGCCGCCTTGCTGGCGGGATATTCAATTCCGCTCAGGAACTTCTGCACTTCGATGGGGGTGGGGTTGCTGTTCATCGTTCCGCCTTTCATTTCTGATGTGAAAGAACCTCTTCATTCAGCACGTATTGATGTGCTTCCACGGAGCGGTCAGTGACCGTGGTGGGTGATTCGAGGTGGACCGCTCCGGATGGCAGGATGCCTGCGCCCCCGAACCGCTCCATGGTTTTCCATTGCGCCAGGACGTCCTCGCCCGCGTGGTTGGGGGGAAGGATCTGCCAGAATGTGAATCCGCCGGACTCCACAAGTGCTGTCCGGTCGTACAGGACGCAGCCGCCAACCCAGGCAATTCGGTACGCCATCCACTCATCATCGTCGAGGTCCAGCTCATGGCTGAGGTGCGCCAGGTTGGCGGCGTTGTGGAGCGGCCAGCGCTGGAACCCGGGAGTTTCCGGGCGGACGTATTCAGGCTCCACCGTTCCCGCCCAGGGCTCGAAGGTAGCGACTTCTTCAGGCCGGGAGTCGTCAAGGTAGGACAAGCCCTGGGGAGCCATTCCGACGAAACCGCACTTGAGGGCGTCCATTGCCGATACCATCCGCTGCAGCGCGCCGGGCTCAAGCCAGATGTCGTCGTCGAGGTATAGGACCCGCGCGGCACTCGAGTTCTCCAGCAGGAACTGCCGGTGCTCCGCCAGGCCCCGTGCCGGCACGTGCCGCAGCAAGCTCACCTCACGGCCCTGGGCGCGCAGCACCCGCACTATGGCAAGGACGGCAGGGTGGGCCCAGCCGGGCTGGCCCCTTGATTGATCGCTGATGACCACCCGGAAGTCCGGGCGGGCCTGGGCGGCAAGGCCCGCGAGCGTTACGGCAAGTTCATGAGGCCGCTCAAAACTCGGGATGAGTACTTCCAGATCAGCAATGGCCGCCGTTGGCGGGGCGGCCCACCGCGCAGAATTGCGCCTGCCCATGTTCGTCCCCCTTGGCCGCCTAGTAGGAAATGAAAGCTACCAATTCCCCGACTCTGTCCTCCGGATAACTGCGTGCAATATCAGCTTGGGAGACGATACCGACGAGGTCGTGGCCGTCAATGACCGGGAGGCGGCGCACCTGGTACTCCTGCATGGTACGGATGGCTTCTTCCACCGAATCATCGGCCCCCACGGTGACGGGCTTGCCCTGGGCGAAGTCGCCTGCTGAATGGGCTTGTGGATTGCCGCCGTCGGCGATGCACTTAACCACGATGTCCCGGTCCGTGATCATTCCCTTAAGCCGGTTGTCTTCCCCGCAAATGGGCAGCGCTCCGACGTCGAGTTCCTTCATTTTCCTGGCAACAACTTCGAGGTTGTCCCGTTCGCCGACGCATTCGACTCCGCCGGTCATGATGTCCCGTACAACTGTAGGCATTGCGACGCTCCTTCTTGCGAAAAGTGGCGTCGAGGGTCCTTGCGGAGCAGAATGCGAAGGCTACGCTCAACGCCCTTACTTTTGCTGTGAGTTTCCCATTGAATTTTTGCCTTGGAGGACCGGTCCGGTTCCTGAGCTGCAGTCCACGTTCAGGCTAGTGCTGGCTACTACTGTGGGCAAGGGCTGGAGCAATGGTTACCACCGGCCCCGCCTTGTCGCTTCCTGCTCAGGGGGCCGAGCTGCGGATTTCCAGCGTAAAGTCCGCCTCGATGTGCACGCCATCCGGCGAGGTTTCCTTGCCATCTATCCGGTTTAGGAGGAGCCGCAGGGACCGTTGGGCGATCTCGTCCGTGCCGGGGGTCACCGTGGTCAGGGACGGCGAGGCATAACTCGCTTCATCGATGTTGTCGAAGCCGGCCACGGCCACATCCTCGGGCACCTTCACGCTGCGGACCAGCAACTCGTGCATCGCGCCGAGCGCCACCGCATCGTTGAGGCCAAAAACGGCATCGAACCTGATGCCCCGGGACTGGAGGGAAGCAACTGCTGATGCGCCGCCGTCGCGCCGCCACTGGCACTGCACCACTAGCTCCGGATCAAAAGAAACCCCCGCTGCCGCGAGCGCTGCCCGGTAGCCGTTCAGCCGCAAACCGGGACTTCCGGCGTCGTCCGTTGCTTCGGCACCGAGGACGGATATCCGACGGCGGCCTCCCGCGAGAAGGTGGGCGGTGACAGCCTGGGCGGCTTCATGGTTCTTCATGGTGACCAGGTCCAGGCGCGGATCCAGGACGTGTTCGCCGAGCAGGACCAGGGGTTTGCTGCCGCGCCGGGCAACGATGGTCTCCGGCTCCAGGGTCAGCGGCGTGAACAGCAGGCCGTCCGTGAGCTGGCGGAAGGGCCCCTGGAGGGCAGCCAGCTCGTTGGCTGCCCCGGCGTTGGATTGCTCAACCAGCACCCGGTAGCCCGCCTCCGAGGCAACAGTCATCAGCCGCGATGCCAGCTCGGCGTAGTACGGGACGGAAAGGTCGGAGAGCACCAGGCCCAGCATGCGGGTCTTGCCTGAGCGTAGGCTGCGGGCTGTCAGGTTTGCCTCGTAGCCCAGCTCCTCTATGGCCTTCTGGACCTTTGCCTTGGTGGAGTCCCTGATGAATTCGTAGTCGTTGAGAACGTTGGAGACGGTCTTCAGGGAGACGCCGGCCGCCCGGGCAACATCATGCATGGTGACGGCCAAGAGGTGTTTCCTTACTCGCGGAGTGTTTGTAGATACATCGTTGCAGAAACACTACGTCCCTGGTGGGCCGCTTGCCGCTTCGACCAGGCAAGCCGGATGACCCGCGACCTTTCCAGGGCAGATCGTCAGCGTCCAGCCGGGCTTGAACGGACTTCCCGCACCGTGTTGCAGCGCTCCGCTAGCGGGGAACACCGAGTGGCTGCGCCGTAGCCCTCCTGGTTCCGTACAGCCCGCTTCCCGGGGGTATTTGGCCGCCGACTATCGCAGCAAGGGCCAGGGCGAAACCGATCAGCTGGACGGCACCCAGGGTCTGCCCAAGGATGAGCGCTCCGAGGACCGCGGCAACCAGCGGCGAGAGGAGTCCCAGCACGGCCACTGACGCCACCGGCAGACGGCCGATGCCGCGGAACCAGAGCGTGTAGGCGAGGAGCCCGCCAATGATGCCGAGCCAGGCGAAACCGGCCAGGGCCGGGCCATCGATGGCTTCCGGCACGCCCTCGAAGGCCAAGGTGATGGGCAGGAGGAACAGGCCGCCGGCGGTGAGCTGCCAACCAGTGAGACCCATCGCCGATACCCCCGGCGGCCGTCCCCACTTCTTGGCGAGGGTGATCCCAAGGCCCATGGAAGCAGTCCCCAGCAGCCCGGCGGTGACACCGACCGCGTCGAGTGCGGCCGCGGCACGCAGGACCACCAAGGCGACGCCAATAACGCCGAGGATGCCCCAGCCGAACCGCCAGAAGGAGAACCTCTCCCGGAGCAGGACGACAACCAGGCAAGCGACAACAAGGGGCTGCGCCGCTCCCAGTGTGGCCGCTACGCCGCCGGGCAGCTGGTAGGCGGCCACGAAAAGCAGCGGGAGGAAGAGGCCGATATTGAGCACACCCAGGACGGCGGACTTCCACCACCACGAGCCCCTGGGAAGCGTGCGGGTCAGCGCGATTGCGATTAAGCCCGCCGGCAGGGCCCGCACCAGGGCAGCAAACAGCGGATGACCGGGCGGGAGAAGCTCGGTAGTAACGACGTACGTTGTTCCCCATACTGCCGGCGCGATCGCTGTGAGCAACGTGTCCCCAACCCTGCCCATAAGAACTCCTTAACGTTGAACTATTCAACCCTGAACACTTTAGGTACTACAATTGACATCGTCAACAGCCAAAGCTGAAAGGTTCCCCGTGGAAGACAGTGTGGACCGCATCATTGCCCAATGGAATGTGGTGCGGCCGGGGGTGGATGTAGCCCCGATGGGCATCCTTGGCCGGCTCTCGCGCCTCACGCGCGTAGTGGAACGTGAACTGCAGGTTGTCTTCTCGCAGTACGGCCTGCAGCGTGGAGAGTTCGACATCCTGGCGACAATCCGGCGTACGGACATCGAGGGCCGGGGTCTTACGGCGGGAGAACTGGCCCACAGCACCATGGTCACGTCGGGTGCAATCACCAACAGACTGGACCGGCTGGTTGCAAAGGAACTGGTCACCCGGGAAACGGACCCGGATAGCCGGCGCACCATTCGAGTTGCCCTCACGCCACAGGGGCGGAAGATGATCGACGCCGCCCTGGAGGATCACGTAGCCAACGAGGAACGCATCCTCGGCGGACTAAATCACCGGGAGCGCGGCCAGTTGGAGGGGTTGCTGCGGACTTTCCTCAACAGCCAGGAAACTAGAGGCTGACGTCCAGGGCAAGCTGCCACGGGCCGAAATGTCCTCTACCATCCAGGTTTACAACGTTATACAATCGCGGGATGACGCCTGCCGCACCACTGTTCCGTTGCCCTGTTTTCGACGGCGCCGCTGATCCCACGGTCATCCACCGCCGGGGAACGGACGAATGGTGGATGTTCTACACGGCGCGCCGCGCGACGCTGACCACAGCGGGTTGCGACTGGATCACCGGCACCCGGATCGGCGTCGCGGTTTCAACCGATGCCGGTGCTACCTGGACCTACCGGGGTGTGGTGGAGGGGCTGGACCCCGCGGACTCCCCCGGCCTGAACACGCACTGGGCTCCCGAGGTGGTGTGGCACGCCGGGCAGTATCATCTCTTCCTGACGTGGGGGGCCGGTGCCCCAGGGAGCTGGGCCGAAAAGGTCGAGCGCCGGCTTGTCCACTACACCGGGGCGGACCTGGTGGACTGGAAGTATCAGGGAACTCTCGACGTCGGATCCCCCAATGTCATTGACGCCGCCTTCGCCGTGGTCTCGGACGGGACGCCGCGGCTTTGGTTCAAGGACGAAATGGACGGTTCCACCACGTGGTCCGCGGTGTGCAGCAGCGACGATCTGAATGACTGGCAAACCGAAGGCCAGGTAATCGGGCTGCCTGCCCATGAAGGGCCCAACGTCTTCAGGCTGGGCGGCTGGTACTGGATGGTGGTGGACGAATGGCGCGGCCAGGCCGTGCACCGTTCCGCAGACGGGCTCGCCTGGCAACGGCAGGAATCCAACGACGGCCTGATCCTGGACCGGCCCGGCAGCGGAGCGGACGATGCCACCTATGGCCGGCATGCCGACGTCGTGGTCCAACATGCCGGCTCCAACGGCACCTCGGAAGACTTCGCCTACATTTTCTACTTCACCCATCCGGAGTGGCAGGATACCGACATGGTGAGCGGCCTGGAAGACCCGGAGCGGGCAGTCCGCGAACAACGAACCAGCATCCAGGCGGCCCTGCTGCACGTGGAGGACGGCGTGTTGGTGTGCACTCGAGACCTTGACTCGCCCGTGCGGCTGGACCCGGCCCTGCTGTAGGGCGGGCTAGTCGGCGGCCAGGTCCGCCAGAATCTCTGTGTTGGACTGGACGGCTTGGCGGTATTCGTCCGTGAGGATCCTCAGCGTGTCTGCCTCGGCTTCCTTGTCCTCAGACGTCATGGCATCCTGCGCATAAGTGACGCGGAGGTTCCTGGCAAAGGCGTCAGCCGCGGTGTGTGCCAGGCAGTTGTGCGAGGAGACGCCGGCCAGCACCACCCGCTCAACGTTCCAGTTGCGGAGCCGGGCCAGCAGGTCAGTGTCCACAAAGGCACTGTCGCGGGTCTTGACCAGTTGCGGGTGGCCGTCTGCCTGCAGGCCCGGCACAAACTCCGCCTGCTTGCTGCCGCGGAAGATAAACCCTTGGTCATCGTCCAGCATGTTCAGGGTCCAGGTGGATTTGTCGCGCTCATGCTCCGTGCGGACCAGCAATACTTTGTGGCCCGCGGATCGAAAACCAGCAATCAGCTCGTTGCACCCGCTGACCACTTGCTCCTGGTTCGCGCCCAGTCCCGGGTCCTCGAAAAAGGCGTTCTGCATGTCGATCACCAGCAGTGCTTTCACACGTTCCTCCTCCATAATCCTGGAAAAATAAGCCTAAAAGAGGGCGGCCCGAACGCAACAGGCTTGCCCCAAGGCTTAGGGATCATCCCGTCAATCGCCCGTGCCTGATCCGTCTGCTTTTTTGTCAGCGGACGCCGGAGGTTTGGGCTCTGTTCGGAATCCGTTGAACTTGTGTGTCCCGTCGCAGTACGGCTTGATAGCTGACCCGCCGCAGCGGCAAAGTGCCACCGTCCGGCGCTGCCTCGGCAGGAGTTCACCCGTGGTGGAGACGATGTCGAAGTCTCCACGCACCAGCAGGGGCCCGTCCGGGCAGACGACGATGACTTCCCCCGCGTCCCGTTGGGTGGCAGGCTTTTCCGGGCCGGATGTTGGGACGGTCATGATGTTGTTTGCCTCTTTCGTAACTGGGCTTGAGTATGTGCTGCGACTTTAAGCCGGGATCCGGCGTAGGGGACCCCGCCGGTCAGGCGCATGGCGAGGGCGGCCCAGATGGTGAAGGCCCGTTCACAGAACCATAGTGGCGCCCATAGTGCAGAACCGGCATCGAACACCTGCGTTCCGTCATTTCGCCGTCGCCCGCACTCCGCTGCCAGGCACAGTGCGGCGAAGAGTCCCGCCAGAGGCCAGGGCCTGCCCGCAACGGCTTTGCGTAACGCCAGCACGAGGACGGGCAGGTAAAGCAGCTCCACGACCAACCGCTCGGGCTGGGCGAAGTCGTCATAGGCCTGCCGCACCCGCTGACGCAGGAAGTGTGCACTCTCGGGAGGAATCCTTCGCACGAACAGGTCCCCGGCAATCAGCTCACGTCCTCCGCCAGCCCGGATGGTCCGCAGCATCTCCAGGTTCTCGAAAAGGACGCCTGCGTCATAGCCATTCGTAGCCAAAAGGGCCGAGCGGCGCACGCCGAAGGTACCCGGGTAGTCATTGCCAAAAGCCCGGTTAAGGAGTGTGCGGGATGTGTCCCACCGGGCGTGCCAGGGCAATGGCCGGAAGTAGTTCTGGGGCCGGACCACCTCGGCGTCCGCAAGGAGTTCCAGCAGACGAGCCACTGTCCTGCGGTCGTACCGCACATCGTCGTCGGCCAGCACCATCAGCTCGGTGCTCGCGTGCCGCAGGCCGGTCAGGACGCCGAGAACCTTGCCGTTGGCGGGACTTCCACCTGCGTCCGGAGAGCCATGGGACGGGACCTCAGGAGGCAGGTGGCGCACTCCAGGCGGAAAGCGCTTTGCGTGCTCAGCGAACAGTGCGGAGGGCGAACCATCAATGACAAGGACTGACATGTAGCCGCTGAGCTCCGTCAGGTAGTCCACCAACTCCTCCAGGCCGTCGTCGGACTTCCAGCGCAGCGGGAGGATGTATGTAGCCGGCGGGAGGGCAGCGCTCATGCCGGCAGCATCAGGGGCAGCCGCAGTGACGACGCACCGTTCTCCCAAGCGGTGATGATTTCCTCAGTGAGCCACTGATCAACCACCAGAGCAGCAGCTGCCCCGAAATAGATGTCCGGCAGCAGCGCCGGTTCCGCCTCGAACAGTCCACCTGCAAGGTCCCTGCCGGCAATCTGCTCGTGCACCGCGTCAGCCTCCACATGCTCATCGAAGTACCCGGTAGCTGACTCGTCGAAGCCGTGCCGGCGGAAGCCCCGGCTGTAGAGCCTGTTGGGCTGCGATGACGTCATCTCGTAGGCGGCAAGGTGCCCGACGATGGCCCCACGCAGGCGCCTGTTGAGGCCGAACATCGACATCATGTTCACCGAAGTCAAGGAGAGCGCGGGGACGGCGTCCACATATGCCCCGTAGCTGTCGTCCAGATCCAGGGTTCGCATGGTCCGGGCGAACAGGGCGGAGTGCATCCGCTCCGGGCGGCCGCCGCCGTATTCGTCGGCCTGGATCTCCACAAGCGCCGCCTTGGGGCGGCCGGCGAGCCGTGGAATGGCGAAGGTGTGGGGGTCGGCTTCCTTGAGCTGATAAATGGATTTGTGGATCAGGAATTCCCGCAACTGTGCCAGGTCCGCCTTTCCAGCAAGGAAGCGGGACATGCTGGGTCCGCCGTCCTTACCGGTGAGCTCAAAAAGGACGGCAGCGACCGCATCGCTGTCCGCTGCGTCCAAGGGCGGAAGCTCCACGGCCACCCTAAGCGCTGCCTCAAAGACTTCTTCGATGCTTTGCCGGCAGGCAATCAGCCCCGGATTCCATTCCCACCGCTCATCTACGCCGTCAAGCCCGCCATAGTGGAGTTCATAGAGGCAGAACAACGCGAGCTGCAGATCTTCATCAGTCGCTATGTTTTCGTGCTGTTCCAGTGCGGCGGTGACCGCTGGCATCAGGGCAGCTGCGGCGTCGCCGTTTCCCGGCTCTTCGTGCAGTATGTCCAGCAGTGCTGTGCTGACTGGTCCTCTGGGGGATGGCAACTTCAACTGGAGGCTCCTAATCCAGAGCAGCTGATTGTCGACAGCTGCTCTTCAACACAACACTTCACCAAAACCGCACCATCGCGGCAATGCTCAGTATACTGACGAATCTCGAACAGGGCGCAGGCCGGCAGGTGTGCTGCCCCTGACCGGTGCCGCCGGGCGGCAAGGCGCTGTGTTTCAGCTGTGCTCAAACAAGGCTGGGATGGCTTGAAAGAATGTAGTCAACAGCGGCCGGGCCCGTCATGGTGAGCCCGCGCCATACACGATCACCGCCACTGGTGTAGCCCAGCGCCTTCAAGGCCACCCAGAAGTCCTTCTCCTCACCGGGCTCTTCCTGATTGAGCGCGCACCAGCACAGGAACATGCCCCATATGTCGTCGCCGCGAAGGCCCGCTTGTTGCTCATGATTCCGCACGATGCATTCGGACAAGAACCGGGGGAACTTTACATCGCTCATATTTGTAATCCTTCGGCGAGAGACTTCGAACTGCGGGCGCGCCAGCGGAGCGGCGGCAACCCGTCACTGGCACCGGTAGTTCGGAGCGATCCACGCCATGGATGGGTAGCAGTTTTTTGGCGACGTTTCCGGCAGCCGAGTCAACCCCGGTGGGGACACTGCGAAAGCAGTAAACCGGCCCTTGTTTCAAAGGTGGCGCAGATACCTTTCCGGACCTTCCATGAATGACCTCCAGTTGGACACCAGTTCCAGCTCTTCCCACTCCTGGCGCCGCAACCCCCACGGCCCCACTTCGAGGATCTGCGCGCCCGGCAGCGCTGCCAGGACAGGTGAGTGGGTGGACATGATGACCTGAGAGTTGCCCTCTGCCAGAAGATCCTTCAGGACAGATAGAAGGCTGAGGCAACCAGCGAAGGACAAGGCAGACTCAGGTTCATCAAGCACCCAGAGACCCCGGCCACGGAAGCGGTCCAAGGCCAGTTCCAGAAACGACTCGCCATGGGACATATCGTGGAACGCGATGTCCCTCTTCCCCGGGTTCAATTCCAGATAGGTGAAAAAGCCGTGCATGGTCTCGGCCCGCAGGAAATAGCCACGCCGGGTTGCGCCGGCGTTCCGGACCAGCTGCAGGTGATCTGCGAGCAGGGATTCCGTGGCGCGGGTAGTGTGCCGGGCCCCCGTGGAACCACCTTCCGGCGACAGCCCGTAGGCCAGAGCAATGGCTTCCACCAAGGTGGACTTTCCGGACCCGTTCTCCCCCACGAATACTGTGGCGGGCGTTAGGTCCAGCCCCTGGTCCAGGACCTGCGCCACCGGAGGCAGGACCGCTGGCCAGCGGCCACGGTCCAGCGCATGGGCCGGATCTTCGGCCAGCCGCCGGATCGGAAAGTTATGCGCGGGCATGCCCCATTCTTGCAGTCCCCAACCTAGGGCGTGCCCGCGCTGCTTTCCTCTGCCTCTGGGAATCCCTTACTTGACCGCCAGCCGGATCATTGACCAGGACACGGCCGGCAGCTGGGCGGTGAGGCGGCCGGCGTCGATCTTCACACTGACGTTCCCAGCCGGCAGGACCGACGTCGAATCGTCAGCGGTTGCCTGCCAGTACGGGTCCTTATTGGAGTATGTCAGCGCCTCGATGACGGTGGCGTCGCCCAATCCGGCGACTGCGGCGTCGAGATCCAAGGCGTCCGTGGCTGATCGGTTCACGGCAAACACCACCGCTTCACCGGCGTCGGCATCGTAGGTGGCAACGGCGGACAATGCCGGGAAACCGGCAGTGGTTCCGCCGCTGAGCAGCGGGGATTCGACGGCGAGCTGCAGCACGGTGCCCGCGGCGTGCCGGGAGGTCAGGGCGAACGGGTGGAAAGTCGTTTGCTTCCATGCACGGCCGGCGGGCTCGGTCATGATCGGCGCGATCACGTTCACCAGCTGCGCGAGGCTCGCCGAGTGCACGCGGTCGGTGTTGCGCAGCAGGGTGATCAGGAGGTCACCCACGACGACGGCGTCCGCCACGGTGTAGCGGTCCTCCAGCAGGACCGGGGCTACCGGCCAGTCCCTGCCCGTGGGAGCCTTCGACTCCGCGCGGCTCATATGCCAGACGTTCCACTCATCAAAGGAGATGTTGACCTGCTTGCTGGACTTCTTCACCGACTTCACGTGATCGATATGGCTCACGATGTCTGCGATGAAGCTTTCCATTCGCTGGCCCGCGGAAAGGTGCTCCTGCAGGTCGCCGAAATCCTCGAAGTACTGATGGGCCGAAATCAGGTCAACCAGTTCATAGGTCTCGGTCAGGACCACCCGCTCCCACTCGCCAAAGGTCGCCATGGTGGGTGCGGAGGAACCACAGGCCACCAGCTCAAGGTCCGGGTCGATCATGCGCATGCCACGGGCTGTGTCTGCGGCAAGGCGCCCGTATTCGAGGGCGTTCTTATGGCCGATTTGCCACCAACCGTCCATCTCATTGCCCAGGCACCACATTTTGATGCCGTAGCCGTTTTCCGCGCCGTTGGCCTTGCGTTGATTGGAAAAGGCCGTACCACCGTCGATATTGCAGTATTCCAGCAGGTCGAGCGCTTCCTGTGTTCCGCGGGTGCCCAGGTTGACGGCCATCATGGGTTCCACGCCTGCCTCGACGGACCACTTGGCAAACTCGTCCACGCCCACCAGGTTGGGATCGGTGGAATGCCATGCCAGGTCCAGGCGGGCGGGACGCTGTTCCACCGGGCCGACGCCGTCCTCCCAGCGGTAACCGGAAACGAAGTTGCCGCCCGGATAGCGCACGGTGGACACACCCAGCTCGCGTGTCAGCTCAAGAACATCCGTCCGGAAGCCGTCTTCGTCTGCTGTGGGGTGCTCCGGCTCGAAGATCCCGGTATAGACGCACCGCCCGAGGTGCTCGACGAACGCCCCGAACGTTCGCGGCCGGACCGGACCTACCGTAAAGGCAGGATCGATGGTGACTTTTGCTGTTGCCGGTGCGTCCACGAACACGTCCTCGCTAGATTTACAACGTTATAGAAACATTGTTGGTGCTAGCTCCCCCCGGCGTCAAGGCGTTCCTGGCTAGATCTTTCCTGCCAACCGGTAATACGCGGCGTTCCAGGCAAGTTCTTTCTTGAACCCCTTGAGGGTGGTGCCCTCATCGATCGTCAGCAACTCGGTCTCCGCAATTTCTGCGAAGTCCTCGAAGACTTCGATCCCCACGGCAGTGCTCAACACGGTGTGGTGCGCAGCGCCGGCCGTGAGCCAGGCCGCAGCAGAGGTCGCAAAGTCCGGCTTGGGCTGCCACAGCGCGCGGGCCACAGGAAGGTTGGGCAGCGGCTGGTCCAGGTCGACCACGTCCACCACATTGGCCACCAGGCGGAAGCGGTCGCGCATGTCCGACAGCGCCACAACAACGCCCGGCGAAGCGTCCGTATCGAACACCATGCGGACGGGGTCTTCCTTGCCGCCGATACCCAGCGGGTGGATCTCCACGCGTGGTTTGCCTGCGGTCAGCGAGGGGCAGACCTCCAGCATGTGGGCGCCCAGGATTTTTTCCTCCCCGGGTACCAGGTGGTAGGTGTAGTCCTCCATGAGTGATGCGCCGCCGGGCAGCCCGGAGCCCATTACCTTTGCTGCGCGGACCAGGATGGCGGTCTTCCAGTCGCCCTCGGCGCCGAACCCGTAGCCGTCCGCCATCAGGCGCTGGACTGCCATGCCAGGCAGCTGGCGCAGCGTTCCCAGGTCCTCGAAGGAGGTGGTGAAGGCAGCCGATCCATTGGCTTCCAGCATGGCCCGCAGGCCCAGTTCGATCTTCGCACTGTAACGCAGCGACTCGTGCCGGTCACCTCCGCTTTGCAGCTCCGGCGCCACCTCGTAAAGACGCTCATACTCGGCAACCAAAGCGTCGACGTCGGGCTCTGCGGCGCCGTGCACAGCATCGGCGAGCTCGTTGACGGACCAGGTGTTCACGGAAACGCCAAACCGGAGTTCTGCTTCCGTCTTGTCGCCTTCAGTCACGGCCACGTTGCGCATGTTGTCGCCGAACCGGGTCAGCTTCAGGGTGCGCACGGCCGCCCAGCCGGCAGACGCGCGCTGCCATGCACCTACCTGGCGCTGGACTTCAGGGTTGGACACGTGCCCGACGACGGTCTTCCGCGGCACACCGAGGCGGGTCTGGATGTAACCAAATTCGCGGTCGCCGTGGGCGGCCTGGTTGAGGTTCATGAAATCAAAATCGATGTCCGCCCAGGGCAGCTCCACGTTTGCCTGGGTGTGCAGATGGAGCAACGGCTTGCGGAGGAGGTCCAAGCCCTGGATCCACATTTTCGCCGGGCTGAACGTGTGCATCCAAGCCGTGACGCCAATGACGGCGTCGTTCGAGTTTGCCTCGAGGGCAGTGCGCCGGATCGCGTCCGAATCCGTCAGGACCGGCTTCCAGATAATTTTTACCGGCACCTCGGCGGAGGCATTCAGAGCGTCGGAAATCTCCTGCGACTGGGAGGCCACCTGCTTCAGGACGTCCTCGCCGTAGAGGTGCTGGCTGCCGGTCAGAAACCAGACTTCGTAGTGGTCAAGGCTGGTGGTTGCTGCATTCATCAAGGACTCCTGGAAAATTTCGGGCACGACGGCGTCAGTTGCCGTAGACGTTCTGGTAACGGTCATAAAGCGAGCTGATCTGCGCAGGATCAATGGGCAGCGGTTCTCCCAGCTGCCGGGATATATGAACGGTGCGGGCGACTTCCTCGCACATCACGGCTGCCTTGACCGCAGATTTGGCATCACGGCCGATGGTGAAAGGGCCATGGCTTTTCATCAGGACTGCTGGAGAGTTGGAGTTCTTCAGCGTCTCCACGATGCCCTGGCCAATCGAGTCATCACCGATCAGCGCGAAGGGACCCACCGGAATTGGTCCGCCAAATTCGTCAGCCATCATGGTCAGAACGCACGGGATTTCCTCACCCCGGGCAGCCCAGGCCGTGGCGTAGGTGGAGTGGGTGTGAACCACGCCGCCGACGTCGGGCATGTTCCGGTAGACGTACGCATGCGCTGCCGTATCCGACGACGGCGAAAGGGGCGGATTGCCCCAGTTGCCTTCGGCATTGCCGTCCACGGGCACCCCGAACAGGTCCGTAACCACCATGTTCGCGGGGGTCAGGTCGTCATAGGAGACACCGGAGGGCTTGATCACCATGAGCTCGTGGCCGGGAACCCGGGCCGAAACATTGCCAGCAGTCCAGACCACCAGTTCGTAGCGGGTCAGCTCGGCATGCAGGGCGCACACATCTTCGCGGACCCGGGCGATGACATCCAGAAGCGCGCTCATGCCGAAACTCCTGCCGGGGTTGCAGCGTTCGCGGAGGCGTCTGGCGCCGTGTCCGCTGGCCCCGCGGGTTTGCCAGCATTGCGCCGGATAGCCTTGAGCCTGTGCATCACGTTATTGGTGCCCCGTCCGAAGTAGTCGTGCAGCGTCCGGTATTCCTCGAACAGGACGTTGTAGGCGGCTACGTTTTCCGGAATCGGTACATAGACGTCGCCCGGTTCTGCACCCATGGCGGCGGCTGCCGCGCGGATGTCCGGGTATTCCCCGGCGGCTACCGCGGCGTGAATAGCGGAACCAAGCGCCGGACCCTGTCCCGAACCGATGGTGGAGAGCTGCAGGCCGGTGATGTCAGCGTAGATCTGCATCAGGAGCCTGTTCTTCAGCAGGCCGCCGGCCACGATGAATTCCTTGACCGGAACCCCGGAATCGCGGAAGGCGTCAACGATGGTGCGGGTGCCGAAGGCTGTGGCTTCCAGCAGTGCGCGGTAGGTGTCCTCGGGCTTGGTGGCCAGGGTCTGGCCCACCACCACACCGGAAAGTTCGTGGTCCACCAGCACTGACCTGTTGCCTGAATGCCAGTCCAGAGCAATCAGGCCATGCTCGCCGATCGCTTGGCGGGCGGCCAGTTCGGTGAGGTATTCGTGGATGCCCAGGCCTGCTGCTTCGGCAGCCTGGTGGTATGCGGGAGGCACGCCGTTCTTGGTGAACCAGCCGAAGATGTCGCCGACGCCACTCTGACCGGCTTCATAGCCCCAGAGCCCTTCGACGATGCCGCCGCCCACCACGCCGCACATGCCAGGGACTTCCCGCAACTCTGAGCCGCTCATGACGTGGCATGTGGACGTGCCCATGATGGCTACCAACTGGCCGGGTTCAACGGCCTTGGCTGCCGGTGCCGAGACGTGCGCGTCAACGTTGCCTACGGCGACTGCGATGCCTTCCGGAAGGCCTGTCCAGGCGGCGGCTTCGGCAGTAAGCCGTCCTGCTGCTTCACCGAGGCGGCCGATACGATGTTCCACTTTGTCGCTGACAAAGCTTGCGAAGTCAGGGTTCAAGGCCGAGAGGAAATCCTCGGACGGGTAAGCGCCGTCCTGGTAGATGCCCTTGTAACCGGCGGTGCAGGCGTTGCGCACGTACTGGCCGCAGAGCTGCCAGACAATCCAGTCAGCCGCTTCCACCCAGTGGTCCATGGCAGCATAAAGTTCCGGATCCTCTTCCAGGAGCTGCAAGCCCTTGGCAAACTCCCATTCGGAGGAAATCAGGCCGCCGTAGCGGGGCAGCCAGCTTTCACCCCGCTCTGCAGCCAACTGGTTGATCCGGTCCGCCTGCGCCTGGGCCGCGTGGTGGCGCCACAGTTTCACGTAGGCGTGCGGGCGGTTGGCGTAGCCCTGGACCTCATTCAGAGGGGTGCCGTCCGCCAGGGTGGGCACCATGGTGCAGGCGGTGAAGTCGGTGGCGATACCAACCACCTTGGCAGGATCGATTCCTGCGTCAGCAATGGCGGCCGGCACTGCATTGCGGAGCACCTCGCGGTAATCGTTGGGCACCTGAAGGGCCCACTCACGCGGAAGAGTGGCGCCCGCGTTATCCACGGGCAGTTTGTCAGTGACCACGGCGTGCGGATAATCAAAAACCCCGCTGCCCAGTTCCTTGCCATCCCGGACCCTGACTACCAGGGCCCGGCCGGACAGCGTGCCATAGTCCACGCCGATGACATACTTGTCCGCTTCTGTACTGCTTTCGCTTACGACGCCTGCGCTGCCGTCCATAATTCCTCCAAGTCACTGCGGCCGGAGTGATGGCCTGTCTCAATTGTGAGCGCTAACAAGCTGCACTGTCAAGAGCACGGGACCATCCTTCCACTTCCCGCAGCCGCAGAATCAGGCTGCAGGTGGTGCCGTGCTTTCCCTGGCCACCAGTTCAGGTGTGACCACTGTGGAACTGGCGGCGGCGCCGTCCTCGATTTTGCGAAGCATAATGTCCATGCAGCGCCGCCCCAACTCCTCAAAATCCTGCCGCACCGTGGTGAGCGGCGGGCTGAAGTAGCCCGATTCAGGCTGGTCGTCGAACCCCACTATGGAGACGTCGTCGGGCACGGCAACGCCTGCCTCACTGAAAGCGCGGAGGACGCCCAACGCCATCTGGTCATTGCCCACGAACACGGCTGTGGCAGTGCGCTCGGCTGCCAGACGACGGCCCAGCTCATAGCCGCTGCCTGCACTCCAGTCACCTTCCAGCAACAAGTCATCATCCAGCCCGCCCTGCCGCAGCGCGGCCCGCCAGCCCTCCGCACGGGCGGCACCGTCGATCCAGTCCTTGGGTCCGGAGACGTGGGCAATACGCCGGTGGCCCTGGGAAATGAGATGCCCGACGGCGGCCTCCGCCCCACGCCGCTGGTCCACCATGGCGCCACTGACCTTCGCATTCCCCGTGGACCCGACGGCCACCACGGGCACTCCGGTGTTGAATTCCTCCAGGACGTTCAGCGTCTGGGTGTGGGGCACCAGCACCACAATCCCGTCCACGGACTGGTCCATAAAATGCCGCAGGGCGTCTGCAATGGACTCGCTGCTGACTGAGCGGAGCGCTGCGATACTCACAAAATAACCGGCGTCACGGGCGGCCTGTTCAACACCGAGAAGCGTATGCGCAGGACCGTACTGGGAGAGCTCGCTGGCCAGGACGCCGATCGTCTGGGACCGCCGGGTAACAAGGCTCCGCGCCGCACTGTTCCGCCGGTAGCCCAGCTCCGCTATGGCAGCTTCCACTCTTTCCCGCGTGGCAGCACTGACGTTGGGGTGGTTATTGACCACCCGGGACACAGTCTGGTGCGATACGCCGGCGCGCTGTGCGACGTCCTCCAAACGGGGCAGCCGGCCGCTGCTGGTCTTGGTCATGTATCCATTCTCAGTGAAGACGCGCCGAAACGCTGCGAAGTGGCAGTTCACGGCCGTGTTCACAGCTGGTGGCTGCCACGGAATGTCATCTGGCGGCGCCGGCGAACTGGTTGGCGGCTTCGGCAACCCGGTTGTTGTACTCAAACGAAAGCAGGCCAGAGACGGCGTGTCTCTGACCTGCGAAAAGGGTGGGCCCTGTGGGGCTCGAACCCACGACCCACGGATTAAAAGTCCGATGCTCTACCAACTGAGCTAAAGGCCCCAGCCAAGCGCAGAAAACCACACTCAGCCCAGTCCATTTCTGGACGTTAACACTGTACCCCACGCCCGCCGCGGCCGCGGACCAGCCAGCCCATGGAGATGGCCCGGCGCTCGATTCACAAGAAGCGCAGGAGTAGCGTGGGGAACATGAACGAGCAACCAGCCTCAAGTTCCAGGGCAAACATGCCCCGCCAACACAAGCCCAAGCTCTTCGCGCCCATCGACTTTGAGCCCTTCGCCGGCGGCGCTGATCCCGCCCGGGTCTCCGAGGCCGCACACTTGGCCGCACAGGCGCTGGTGCGCCATGGCCGGGACAGCGACGACCCCCAGATCACCGAGCGGCTGGTGAAACTGACGGACGAGCAGGGCCTGGACGCCATCGCCGAAATGTGGGCGGAAAGCCCCGCCCGTTCGCTTCCGGGCGCCCTGTGGCGTTTGTACGCGCTCAGGGCCGCAACCGTCCAGGACCCTGAGCGGATTTCCGTGTATTTCCGCGCCGGACGGGACACTGCGCAAGTCTCGAACGTTGTTGCGGGAGCAGCGGAACCGCCCGGAGCCGAGGAAATGCGGACCATGGCGGACGCCATCCTTTCCGGAGCGTTCGACGGCGAGTTCGATGTCGCGCTGGAACGTTCGGCCGCCTTCTGCCGGGTCGTGGCCCTCGGTCAGGCCACCATCGCTGACGGCGCCGAGCACAGCAACGAGGGTCATGCGAGCAAGCTCACCCGCAACTCCAACCAGCTCGTGAAAACAGCCGAGGACCTGGAACATGCCGCCAACGCCTGGCGGCTGGGCGAGCTGGATTAAGCGCCAATTAGAGGCCAAGACCGCGCCGCTGTCAATGTTGACTTGGTCCGCGCAAAGTAGAAAACTGAGATCGGTGCCGAACCGCGAAACCCCCGGGCTTCAACAATTAGCCGCCTAGAGCGGCCTACCGCCGAGAGGCGTATCCGGTTCGGCACCATTTTTCTGCCCGGCATCTCCTCGCCGGAGCATTGCGGTCCGCTGACGCATCGCGCCACCCCTCGAAGTCCTTGCAGGCGCCGAGACTTTACTACCGGTTCGACGATGGCGGTAAAGTAAGCTGCAGTTTGCGGGCCGACGTCAAGTCACATCGCGCACTGTTCCAGCCCCAGTAACCCTTCCGGAGACCGGTAACCACGTGAAGCTGCGCCTTTTTCCCCAGGAGCCCGCCGGGCTGATTCTGCTGTCCCAAATGGCGCGGCAAATCGTGTTGGCCAGCGGTACCCTCTCCGAGATTCTCGGTGTGCCGGCCAGCGAACATGCGCACCTGGTGGACACCATGCACGAACACGAGGCCAAATCCAACGAGCTCCACTTCGCGCTGCTCACCCACATGCGCACCAGCTTCGTCAATCCGCTCCCCCGCGAGGACATGTACTCCCTGTCCCGGTTCCTGCATGAGGCTCTGGAGCGGCTTGATGCCGCCGCCGAACTGGTTGCCCTCTACAAGTTGGAACGGTTGCCCAAGCGCGCCGCGGACCAGCTGGAAATCATCAGCCGCCAGGCCGAGCTCACGGTTGACGCCATGCGCCGGCTTGACGATCTGGACGATCTGGAGGACTACTGGATCGAGATCCTCAGGCTTGCCAAGCGCGCCGAACGGACCCACAGGGTGTGGGTAGCGGACCTCCTGGCGGACATGAAGGGCGCCCAATACGCGCGGCACCGGGACATCGCTAACCAGCTGGTGGACGTTTCCCGGGACCTGCGCCGCGTTGCCACCCAGGTGGGCAGCATCATCGTCAAGGAATCCTGACGTGACACCAGCTCTCTTTGGCGTGGTGGTTCTTTTCACCGCCGCGTTCAGTTTCGTGAACGGCTTCAGGGATGTCTCTACCGCCGTCGCCCTGGCTGTCCGGACCCGGGCCATGACACCCAGCATCGCCGTCCTGCTGGCCGCTTTCTTCAATCTGCTGGGTGCCCTGCTGAGTGCCACCCTGGCTGTCTCGGTGGCGCAGCACTGGGTGACGCTACCGGAGGGCGTCAGCGGGCTGAGCATCGTGATCTCGGGTTTGGCCAGCGCCGTCGCCTGGGGAGTGCTTACCTGGTGGAAAGGCATTCCGTCGTCTTCAACCCATGCACTGGTTGGCGGGCTCGCCGGTGCCGGCGTGGCCAGTGTCGTCGTGGGCGGCAATACCGTCGGGGGCGTTGATGAGTCGCTGCTGTTCCAGGTGGTTCTTCCACTGCTGATCTCGCCGGTTATAGCTTTTGCAGGCGCCTATACATCCGTGCTGCCCCTCGTCTGGGCCACCCGGTTCGCCCAGCCCAACATTATCAACCGCAGGTTCCGCCGCGCCCAGTGCGTTGCCGCAGGAGCGGTCGCCTTCGGCCACGGGCTTCAGGACGGCCAGCGCGTCAGCGCCGTGCTGTTGCTGGCCATGATCTCCGCAGGGTATTACGACGGCGGGATCCCCCTCTGGGTGATTCTCTTGACGGCCCTGACCATCACCGCGGGGACGCTCTGTGGGGGTTGGCGAATCTCGCACACCCTGGGCTACAAGCTGACCCGGATTGATCCGCTGCGTGGCTTCGTGGCCCAGACGTTCAGTGCCGTAGTGCTCTTCGTCGGTGCCATTGCGCTGCACTGGCCGGTGTCCACCACACACTCGGTAACTGCAGCAGCACTGGGCGCCGGAGAGACCCAAAGGTTCGCCTCCACCAACCGGCGCCTGGTGATCCGGATCCTCGGCTATTGGCTGCTGACTCCTGTGATCACGGCAGCCCTGGCGTTCATTATTGAACTGGCGTTGTCGCCAATGTCCAAATGACAGCGGCCACGGATATCTCCGTGGCCGCTGGTTAAGAGCCGGGTCCTGGCGTGCCGGTGGGCTTTATCCGAAGCGGCCTGAGACGTAATCCTCGGTGGCCTTCACTGAAGGATTGTTGAAGATGGTGGAGGTCTCGGCGAACTCGATCAGCTTGCCCGGCTTGCCGGTACCCGCAATGTTGAAGAACGCCGTCTTGTCCGACACGCGCGCGGCCTGCTGCATATTGTGCGTCACGATGACCACGGTGTACTGATCCTTGAGCTCGTTGATGAGGTCCTCAACGGCGAGCGTGGAGATGGGGTCAAGGGCTGAGCAGGGCTCGTCCATCAGGATCACTTGAGGCTCCACGGCGATGGCCCGGGCGATGCAGAGCCGCTGCTGCTGGCCACCGGAAAGGCCGGAGCCGGGCTTCTCGAGGCGGTCCTTGACCTCGTTCCAGAGGTTGGCGCCGGTCAGCGAACGCTCCACCAACGCATCGGCTTCGCCCTTGGAAATCCTCTGGTTGTTCAGCTTCACGCCCGCCAGCACGTTGTCCCGGATGGACATAGTGGGGAATGGGTTGGGACGCTGGAAAACCATGCCGATCTGAGAGCGGACCATGACCGGATCCACTCCGGGGCCGTAGAGGTTGTCACCGTCCAACAGGACTTCGCCTTCAACGCGGGCCCCCGGGAGGACCTCGTGCATGCGGTTCAGGGTCCGCAGGAACGTGGACTTGCCGCAGCCTGACGGGCCAATGAAAGCCGTGACGGATTTGGCCTCGATGTTGATGTTGACGCCTTCTACGGCAAGGAAGCTGCCGTAGTAAACGTTCAGGTCCTTGACGTCGATGCGCTTAGACATGGTGTTCCTTCACTGCTGAGAGTATGAATTAAGTCTAGCCACATGCCTGGTGCGGCAGGTGAAATTTTTCTAGCGTCCAGTCTTGGGGGCGAAGGCCTTGGCAATCAGCCGGGAAGCCAGGTTCAGGGCCATCACCAGGATGATCAGCACCAGCGCGGCGCCCCAGGCACGCTGCGTCGACGGATCCGGGTTGGACGGCGACGTGGGATTGAGGATCTGTGTGTAGATGAACGTGGGCAGCGATGCCATCCAGCCGCCGAACACGTTGCTGTTGATGTTGGTGGCGAAGCCAGCCGTGACCAGGATCGGAGCGGTCTCGCCGATAACGCGGGCGATGGCCAGTGTGACGCCGGACGCGATGCCGGAGATCGCCGTGGGGATAACCACCTTCAGGATGGTCCGCCATTTGCGGACGCCCAGGGCGTAAGCGGCTTCACGCAGTTCGTTGGGCACGATCTTGAGCATTTCCTCGGCAGAGCGAACTACCACCGGGATCATCAGGACGGAAAGCGCGACGGCGGCTACTGCGCCGGTTTTGGTTCCCGGTCCGACGATCGCGAAGAAGAACGCTGCCGCGAAGAGACCTGCCACGATCGACGGAATACCTGTCATTACGTCCACGAAGAACGTGATGGCCCGGGCCAGCCGGCCGTCGTTGCCGTACTCCACAAGGTAGATGGCGGTCAGGAGACCAACCGGTACGGAGATGACGGTGGCAAGAAGAGTGATCTGGATTGTGCCCAGGAGAGCGTGGTAGATGCCGCCGAGCACGGGGGTTCCGTCTTCAACCGCCCTGTTGTCATAGACGCCGGTGACGCCGTTCATGGAGCTGGTCAGGAACCCGGGCGTGATAAGACCGGGAACGCCGTTGGCCAAGACTGTCCAGATCACGGAGATCAGGGGAAGCAGCGCGATCAGGAACGCGCCCACCACCAGGCAGGTGGCCAGCTTGTCCTGGGCCTTGCGTGCGCCTTCGACGGCACCGCTCCAGCCCACCAGGCCGATGGTGAACAGGATGGCGGACACCAGGCCCCAGCCAAGGGCGTTGAATCCGATCAGTGCAAGGATTGCGGCGCCCAGGAGCAGGGCTGCACCAAGGACGACGTACGGCGCGGCCTTGGGCAGCTGGCCCTTGGTAAGGGCCGAGCGCTTACGAACGGGAGTAAGGGTGGACGTCATTTAGTTGGCTCCCGAGAATTCTTTATGCCGGCTGATGATCCAGCGGGCGATCATGTTCACAGCGAGGGTGATGACGAAGAGGATCAGGCCCGCTGCGATCAGCGTGCTGACCTTGAGGCCGGAAGCTTCAGGGAAGTTCAGCGCGATTTCAGCAGCGATGGTCTGGTTGCCGGACTGGATCAGGCTGGCAGTCAGCGCACCGGAGGAAAGCACCAGGGCAACTGCCATGGTCTCGCCCAAGGCACGGCCCAGGCCCAGCATGATGGCACTGATGATGCCAGGCCGGGCGAAGGGCAGCACGGTCATCCTGATCATTTCCCACCGGGTGGCTCCAAGTGCCAGTGCGGCTTCCTCGTGGAGCTTGGGCGTCTGCAGGAAGATTTCCCTGGACAACGAGGTAATGATGGGAATGACCATCACGGACAGGACAATGCCTGCGGTGAGGATCGTTTTGCCGGTGGCGGAGGCGGGTCCGGCGAAGATGGGCAACCAGCCCATGTTCTCCGCGAGCCAGATGTATGCCGGTGAGATCTGCGGAGCCAGGAAGGCGGCACCCCAGGCGCCATAGACCACGGAAGGAATTGCCGCCAGGAGGTCGATGACGTAGCCCAGGCCGGACGACAGCTGCCGTGGTGCGAAGTGGGAGATGAAGAGTGCCACGCCGATGGAGATAGGAGTGGCGATGGTAAGGGCAATCAGCGCCGCGATCAGGGTGCCGATGACGATGGGCCAGATGTAGGCGAAAAAGCCCTCACCGCCCTGGATCTCGTCCGCGGGGGCAGTGAGCGCCGGAATGGCCTGAACCACCAGGAACAGGGCAACACCGAACAGGACAGCCAGGATCAGGCAGCCGGCGGCCATGGTTGCCCCGGAAAACACTTTGTCACCAGCGCGGCCTGCGGCAGCTCGTGAACTTGTCAGGGAGGTGGCGGTCATTCCCGACCCTTCGGATTGTGGTGGCGCTGGGACAGCTGAAAGCTGGGCGGACAAAGCCAAGTTCCCCGCCCCGCCTCTCGGCGCGGCGGGGAACTTGGTTCAAAGCCAGGTATTAGGACTTGACCTTGATGGTTTCGATGGCCTTGACGGCCTTCTCTGCGAGCTCCGCGGAAAGCGGTGCCGACTTGGCGGAGTCAGCAGCTGCCTGCTGGCCCTCTTCCGAGACTACGTAGTTCTCGAAGGCCTTGACCAGGTCAACGGTCTCCTGGCTGTCGTAAGCGGAGCAAACGATGTGGAAGGAGACGAGGACGATCGGGTAGGCGCCCTCATTGGTGGTCTTGCGGTCCAGCTTGATGGAAAGGTCGTTGGCGGTGCGGCCTTCAACGGGGGTACCGGCGTCAACAGCCTTGGCGGCGGCTTCGGCGGAGATCTTGGTGAAGGTCTCGCCAACCTTGATCTGCGCTACGCCCAGCTTGCCGCTGACAGCGGAGTCATCAGCGTAGGTGATGGCACCGGGGGTGTCGGTGACGGTCTTGACCACGCCGGAGGTGCCCTTGGCGTTTTCGCCCTGCAGGGAAGCAGGCCAGACGCCTGCAGCCTTGTCCGTCCAGGTCTCCGGAGCAGCAGCTGCGAGGTAGTCGGTGAAGTTGCTGGTGGTACCGGAATCATCGGAGCGGCTCACCGGGGTGACCGCAAGATCCGGAAGGTCGACGCCCTCATTCAGGGCGGTGATGGCGGGATCGTTCCAGGTGGCGATCTCGCCGCGGAAGATCTTGGCAACCGTGGTGGCGTCAAGCTTGAGTTCGGTGATCCCCGGCAGGTTGAACGCGATGGCGATCGGGGAGATGTAAACCGGGATGTTCAGCGCGCCTTCGGGGCCGCAGATGGTCTTGGAGGACTCGTACTCTTCGTCCTTCAGGTAAGCGTCAGAGCCGCCGAACTGGGCCGAGCCATCCAGCAGCGCCTTGCGGCCTGCACCGGAACCGTCCGGGGAATACTGCACGGTGGCGCCGGTGTTGGCGGCTGCGAATTCGGTCTTCCAGGCATCCATTGCCGCGCCCTGCGCGGAGGAGCCGATGCCGGTCAGCGTGCCGGTTACTGCAGCGCCGGTGGAGTTATTGGTGGGCGCGCTGCCGGTGACGTTGTCTGAACCACAGGCGGTAAGCGCGAGTGCGCCGGCTGCGATAGCGGCAAGTGCCGCGTGGCGGCCAAAGCGTTGTGCCTTCACTGAATGTGCCCCTTCCAGGGAATCTCATGTGGGTGGAGGATCCGGAGGTTGCCCGCCACGCCGATGCGTACGTTTTGTACCTCAATTGAAGTTAGGCGCGCAGGGTTACGAGACTGGCCTCCCAGAATGAACGGAAGGTTAACGACGGCGGGACAGTGGGTTACATCTGCCGGGTCGCTATTGCATAGATCACATTCTCGGATTTATGGCGTGGAATGGCAAGTGGACAATGGCTCCATGACACGTGCCGACTTGCTGGACCGTCTCCGCCAAGTTCACGCGACGGCCGGGATGCAGGGCTGGGATTTTTCGATCCTCGATGGGCGGGTGGAAAGCGACAATCCGCCATGGGATTTCGAAGCTGACTGCCTCGACAGGCTACGTACCGCGGAACGCGTTCTGGATCTGGGCACCGGGGGCGGCGAACGCATCCTGCGCCTGGCCTCCCAGCCGCCGGTAGGCCGGCTTCCACACCTGGTCGCCACGGAGGGGTGGAAACCGAACGTAGCGGTGGCCCGCAGGAACCTCGCCCCGATCGGCGTCGAGGTTTTTGAGTACAACGCCCACGCTGGAGACACGCTCCCCTTCGACGATGCTTCCTTTGACCTCATCATGTCCAGCCACGAGCCGTTCGACGCCGTCGAAGCCGCGCGGGTCCTTGCGCCGGGCGGGACACTCCTCAGCCAGCAGGTGGACGGGCGGGATGCGCAGGAACTGCGCGACTGGTTCGGCGCCACGCCGCAGTATCCGAAGGCGCGCCTTGCGGTTGAACGGGAAGCTTGGACCAAAGCGGGGCTCGCCGTCGAGTTGGCCGAGGAATGGTCTGGCTCCATGGAGTTTGCCGATCTGGACGCACTGGTGACGTTCATGGCCCTGGTCCCCTGGAACGTCCCCGGCTTCCGCATCGATGACCACCGGGTAACCCTCCAGGAACTGGACCGGCGTGGCCCCCTGCGAGTGACCCAGAGGCGCTATCGCCTCTACGGACGCAAGCCTTAGGTTATCCACCTGGCAAATACACTGGTCTCATGGCCCTCGCGAACCGTCTGAGCACAAGCAGGCGATTCCTGCATGGCCGGTTACGCACCGGCGTCATCCGAAGCCGGAATTCGTTGCTTCCCGCGATCCAGATGACGGTCTGCGCGGTGGGTGCCTACGCCTTCGCGGAGTATGTGCTTGGCCATTCCGGTCCGCTGTTTGCAGCTACGTCGTCGCTGATCGCACTCGGCTTCTCCCGTGAACCCCGGCTGCGGCGTGTGGTGGAGGTTGGCCTGGGCTGCACCATCGGGATCGCTGTAGGTGACCTGCTCCTGCACTGGCTCGGCAGCGGAATCTGGCAGGCCGCCGTCGTACTTCTTTTCTCCATCCTGCTGGCCAGATTCCTGGACAGCGGCAATATTTTCACCACCCAGCTGGCGCTTCAGTCGTTGTTGGTGGTGCTGCTGCCGGCCCCTGAAGGGGGCCCGTTCACCCGCAGCCTCGACGCGGTGGTGGGCGGGCTTTTTGCCCTGATAGTCACCATCCTGATTCCCAGGGATCCCCGCCGGGAACCGCGTAAGGACGTCCGAAACCTGCTCCACGAGCTGGCTGAGGTGCTTCGTGAATGCGCCGAGGGCCTGGCCAAGAGCGATTCCACCCTGGCCTGGCATGCCCTGGTGCGCGGGCGCAGCTGCCAACCGCTGGTTGACGGCATGAGGCAGTCACTGCGATCCTCCGGCGAAGTAGCTACGCTCTCCCCCGCCTACCGACGGCATCGTGACGAGCTGGAGCGGCTGCAACAGTCCCTCGATTTCATCGACCTCGCGTTGCGGAACAGCCGCGTCTTCGCCCGCAGGCTCACCAGCGCCATCAACCATGCAGCCCTGTCCGACGCCGCCACAGAAGCGATCGCGGAGGTACTGCAGGAGACCGCCGCCGCTATTGACGAACTCTCGCTGGGCCTTGCAGAAACCCACGACGGCGCCCGCCGCGCCCATCTGCGCACCGCCCGACGGAACCTGAGTGAGGCTGCGCTGCGGGTCCACCCGAAGATGCTGGGGGTGGAGCGGCTGGAAGGCGAAACCGTGGTGATGTTGCTCCGGCCGCTCATGGTTGACCTGCTGGAGGCCACGGGAATGGACGGCCAGGAGGCCAGAGACCTGCTGCCGGAGCTCTAGGTTGCCTGGTCGTTGGGGTAGCTGACGCCCATCTGCTGCCGTGCCTCGTCCAGGAGCTGCATGGTCCTGATGCTGTCCGCCCAGGGCATGAGCGGGCTCTCCTGAAGGCCGGAACGGATGCACCGGCCCGCTTCGCGGAGTTCGTGGATAAAGCCTTCGGTGTCTTCCTCGAACCGCTCAATCCGGGGCACGCCGTCCTGGCCACAAACCTCCAGCTGGCGGGGGTTGTACAGCGGAGAGCCGGTGCGCAGCCAGCCCTTGCTGCCGCTGATGGTCACCATGCCTGGCCCGTTCGCCTGCAGCGAGGAGGTCAGCTGGGCAGACGCGCCGTCCGGGTAGCTGAGGGCCAAGGTGTTCTGGACGTCAACACCGTCCTCGTTGAGATGCCCGGCAGCCTTGAGGCCGGCAGGGAAACCAAGCGCACCGATTGCCCAGGTGAGTGGATAGATCGCGAGGTCCAAAAGCGCTCCCCCGCCTGCTGCCGGGTCCCACAGCCTGTCCGCGGGATCATAGGCCGCCGCAAATCCCAAATCTGCCTGCACCCAACGGACCTCGCCGATCGCACCGGACCGGAGCAGTTCGAGGGCGCGCTGCGTTGCCGGGAGGAACCTGGTCCATACCGCTTCCATGAGGAAGAGCCCGCCGTCACCGGCCAGCCGGACAAGATCCTGTGTTTCCCGGGCATTGACGGTCAGTGGCTTCTCACACAGCACGTGCTTGCCGGATTTCAACGCCGCCTGGGCCACCTCCAGGTGCTGGGCGTGCGGCGTGGCGATATAGACGACGTCCACCAGGGGGTCATCGAAGAGCTGCTGGAAGCCGGTAATTCCCGCTTTGTCGTGGTAACTGGCCGCGAAGCCGAACTTAGCGGCGAAGGTGCTTGCCGCCGCTTCCGTGCGTGAGCTGACGGCGTGGAGCACGGCGCCTTCCAGGCGGGCGAGGTCGCTGGTCACCCGGTGGGCGATCCTGCCCGTGGCTACAACGCCCCAGCGCAGGGGACGGTCCGCAGTCAATGTCATGGGAATGCCTTTCGGTAGCCTGCCGTCAATGAGGAGGAACGCAGGTGCTAGGCAGATTCCCTTAGCACCAGCGAGGTATGGATCTGGGTGACATGTTCCGTGGGTTTACCTTCAATCAGGCTCACCAGGGTCTCCGCCATTTTCTTGCCCATCTCAATGATGGGGTGGTGCACGGTGGTCAGTCGCGGGGTCACGGACGTCGCAAAGGAGTCGTCGTCGAACCCCACCACCGCAATGTCTTCCGGAATGCGCAGGCCCCGCTGGTGCAGGACGGTATAAGCGCCCGCCGCCATTTGATCGTTTGCGACAAAGACACCGTCAATCGGCTTGCCACGGTCCAGCAGCCGACGCATGGCGGTGGCGCCGGAAGCCAGGGTGAAATCGCCGTATTCCACCAATGAATCGTCCAGGCCGGCGTCTGTCACGGCTTTTCGCCAGCCACTCAACCGGTCCACACCCGGCGGCATGTCCTGCGGTCCGGCAATAGTTGCAAGGTGTTTGCAGCCGCGGGCGGCCAGTACGGCAGTAGCACCCTCTGCGGCAACTTCGTTGTCCACCTCCACGTAGTAGCTGGCGGTTTCGCCAAAGGGCTTGCCTGCAAACACCATGGGCAACCGTTCGCTCAGGTGGGTCCAGGAACGGTCCCCCATGTGGTGCGAGACCACCAGGGCCCCTGCCACATTCCCACCCAGGAGGAAGGCCCGGGTCTTTTCCGGCTTGGTTTCGGAAGCAATGACCATATTCAGCGTGTAGTCGGTGTCCGCCAAGTGGAGGACAACACCCTGCACCACGGAAGCGAAGAACGGGTCAGCAAAGACCTTGGACGTCGATTCAGGAACGATCAACGTCACCGAATTGGGCCGCCGGCTGGCCAGCGACCTGGCCGCACGGTTGGGCGTGTAGTTGATCGCCTGGATCGCCGTGCGCACCTTGGCAGCGATGTCCGGGTCGACGCTGGGCACCTCATTGACTACACGTGAAACGGTGGCACGGGAGACCCCGGCCAGCGCCGCCACCATTTCAAGCGTGGGCGCCGGCCGGCTGCCGCTGTGGTCCTGCTTCACTATGGTCACTCCGTGATCTCCAGCCATCCCTAGGGACTCCAGTTTAGGCTGGCAGGGGAAGCCCCCCCCCGGCCCGGAGTGGGTTTCCGTTATCAGGCGTGCTGCTGTAGGTTCTGCCGCGAGGCCGCGATCAGCCGGGCATAGGCCTTGCCACTGTCCTTCACTGTCCGCTCCAGCGTTTCATAATCAACCCGTATGATGCCGAAACGCTTGCCGTAACCCCAGGACCATTCGAAGTTGTCCAGCAGGGACCACACGAAGTAACCGCGGACGTCGGCGCCCTGATCGATTGCCTCACCCACTGCTGCGACGTGGTCCAGGATGAACTTTGTCCGTTCCTCATCGTGCACGGCACCGTCCGGGCTGACGGTGTCCTCGTAAGCTGCACCGTTCTCCGTGATGTACAGCGGCGGCAGCGTCGGGTACTCCTCGCCCAGGCGGACCAGGAGTTTCCTTAGGCCGTCCGGGTTCACCTCCCAGTTCATAGCCGTACGGGGCAGCCCCCGGCTGGGAAACGAGATGTGCTCGGAACCGATCCACGGCGATGAGGTTGCACGCTCAGCACCGCCGGAATGTCCGTCGCCGCCCTCGTCCGCGGGGTGCCCGCTGATGAGGTCATCGTGGTAGTGATTCACGCCCAGGAACTCCAGGGGCGCACTGATGATCTCCAGGTCGCCGGGCTGGATGACTTCCTGGAGCCCGAAAGGTGCCAGGTCCGCCAGGGTGTCCGCAGGGTAGCTGCCGCGAAGGATAGGATCCAGGAAGATCCGGTTCTGCAGCGAGTCGAAACGACGGGCCGCGTCCAAATCAACGGGATCGTTGCTGTCCCGCGGGATGGAGTTACTCAGGTTCAGGGTGATGCCCAGATTTTGCGCGCCGAGCTCCCGCAGAGAGTTAACGGCCAAGCCGTGCGCGAGGTGCTGGTGGTGCACTGCGGCTATGGCTGCACGTGGTTCCTGCCGGCCCGGCGCATGGACTCCTGAGCCGTAACCCAGCAGCGACGAGCAGAAGGGCTCGTTGAATGTGGTCCAGTGCTGCACCCGGTCCCCCAGCGCCGCGTACACATCATTGGCGTACTCGACGAACCGGTAGGCGGTGTCCCTGTTGGCCCAGCCGCCCTTTTCCTCAAGCGCCTGCGGAAGGTCCCAGTGATACAGGGTCAGCCAGGGCAGGATTCCCGCTTCCAGCAGTTCGTCCACCAGGCGGGAGTAGAAGTCCAGCCCCTCGCGGTTGACTTCCCTGTCCCCCGGGCGCACCCGTGCCCAGCTGGTGGAAAAGCGGTAGGAATCCAGGCCGAGTTCCTTCATCAGCCGCACGTCCTGCGGCATCCGGTGGTAGTGATCCACCGCCTGCTCCAGGTTCTCGCCGTTGGCGATTGCTCCCGGGACGCGGGCAAACTCGTCCCATACGGAATCCTCCTTGCCGCCTTCGTGGCCGGCACCCTCAATCTGTGCTGCCGCCGTCGCGGATCCCCAGATAAAGCCTTCCGGCCATTGCCGTGTATTCGTTGGTGCTGGCATTAGCCCTTCACTGCTCCTTGCATGATTCCTGATATGAGTTGTTTGCCTGCCAGTGCGAAGAGCACCAGCAGCGGGAGCGTGGCCAGAACTGCACCGGCCAGGACCACAGAATAGTCCACATACCGTGCTGATTGCAGCTGGCTCAGCGCCGTTTGAAGAGTGGGATTGCCGGGGTCCAGCACCAGCAGCGGCCAGAGGAAATCGGTCCAAGCGGTCATGAACGTAAACAGGCCCAGAATGGCCATGCCGGGGCGGGCGGCCGGGATGGCGACGTGCCAGAAGGTGGAGATCATGCTGGCACCGTCCATGCGGGCGGATTCAATCAGCTCGTCGGGGATCACGTCCACCAGGTACTGCCGCATAAAGAACACCCCGAAGGCGGTGACCAGGGTGGGTACCACCACGGCGCCGATCTCGCCCGTCCAGCCCAGGGTCCGCATCACCATAAAGAGCGGGATGATGCCCAGCTGGGTAGGAATGGCCATGGTGGCCACCACCATGAGCATGAGTCCGTCACGGCCGCGGAAACGGAGCTTGGCAAAGGCGTAACCGGCCAGGGTTGAAAAGCCCACCACGGAGATCGTAATGATGCTTGAAATGAGCACGCTGTTGCCCAGGGCCAGCCAGAACGGAATCGTGTCGAAGACTTCGGCCACGTTCTTCCAGAAGTTTCCGCCGGGGAGCAACGGCGGCCAGGTCTCGCCCAATGCCTCATTGGAGCGGCTGCCGATGACCGCAGACCACCACAGCGGGTATGCCGAGGACACCAGGAAAGCCAGCAGCAGGCCGTAGCTGAGGAAACCGGGTCGCGTGCCGGATCCCAGGAGGCGTTGCCGGAGCGGCACAGGACCGGCGGCCCGCCCTGCAGCGGCAGCGGTTTTGGTGGCGGCAGCTTCAGCGGCGGTACCGCCGGGCCGCATCCTGTCGATGATGCTCATCGTTTGGTCCTTTCAATGCGTTTCCGGTCGCCACGCGTCAGCCGGGTTTTGGGAACCCTGGGACCATCCGCCGTCGCGATTCTTCGGGAGATCAGGTAGTTGAATACGCCGAACAGGACGATGATGAGGAACAGGAGCCAGGCGATGGTTGAGGCCTTGCCGAAGTTCTGCCGCTGGAAGGCCATCTCCCAGAGGTACAGGACGGTGGTTTGGAACTGCCGCTGCGAACCTCCTGCGGCTACCGGATCGAACAGGCGCGGTTCGGTGAAGATCTGGAGGCCGCCGATGGTGGCGGTAACAACCACGAACACCATAGTGGGCCGGATGCTGGGGAGCGTGATGCTGAAGAACCGACGCAGGGCCCCGGCGCCGTCAAGGGCTGCCGACTCGTACAGGTCGCGTGGGACTGCCTGCATTGCCGCCAACAGGATCAGCGCGTTGTAGCCTGTCCAGCGCCAGTTCACCATGGTGGCGATGGCGACGTGGCTAGGGAAAGTCTCGTTCTTCCACATCACGGGATCCAAGCCGAAGTTGCCCAGAATGTTGTTGATCAGGCCGTACTGCTCTCCGAACAAGTTGGTGAAGATCATGGCAACCGCCACCGGAGTGACGACGTAGGGCAGCAGGACGCTCATGCGCCAGAAGGTCTTGGCCCGCAGGTTCTGGTCCAGCACGGCGGCGAGGAAAAGCGCCACCGCCAGTTGCGGGATGGCAGAGAGCAGAAAAATGCTCAAGGTGTTGACGAGCGAATTCCAAAAGAAGCGGTCCTGCAGGACTTCCACAAAGTTACCCAGCCCCACAAAGTCCCCTTGGCCCTTCAACAGGTGCCAGTCGTAGAGGCTCACGACGAAGGTGTAGACGAGTGGGAACAAACCCACCAGCGCAAAGAGGATAAAAAACGGGGCGATATAGAGGTAGGGGGATGCCTTGACGTCGAAGACGTTCAGGCGCTGCTTGAAGGTGGGCTTGGCTTTTGTCACGGCGCTCCCTCGGGGAGTACTGGCCGGGCGGTTCACAGTGGTTGTCATGTTCTCTCGCACTCTTTCGCAGTCCATGTGCGGGCCCCACGGCGTGCGCCGGAGGACCCGCACATGGTGTTCGCTAGTTGTTGACGACCAGGTCGTTGAGGAGCGTGAGTGCTTCCTTCCACGCAGCATCAGCGCCGGCGGTTCCGGTGTCGAGCATCTTCAGGGCCGGACCGAACACGTTCTCCTGGATCACTGAATCGTCCGGACCCTTGAACTGGGCCACGACACCCTTGGCGCGGTTGGCCAGAATGACGCCGGTCGGAGCATTGTTGAAGATCACGTTGGGCGTCGCATCCTTGACCAGCTTTTCCTGCGCCTTGAGGGTGCTGGGGAAGTTGTTGGCGGCCGCGGACTGCTTGACCTGCTGTTCCGGAGCGGTCAGCCAGGCTGCGAGCTTGGCGGCTTCTTCGGGGTGCTTCGAGGTCTTGGGTACGGAGAGGAAGGCACCGCCCCAGTTGGAGGCGCCGCCGGGGAACACGTCGGCGAAGTCCCAGCCGCTATCTGCCCCGCCGCCTGCAGATTCAAGCTGACCCTTGATGGTGCCCAGCATCCAGCCGGGGCAAACGAACGTAGCGAAGGAACCGTCAGTGAAGGCCTTGCCGTTGCCCCAATCGAACTGCGTCTGGTTCGCGGAAAGGCCGGAGGCCGTGCCGTCGGCCAGCATCTCGAAGCGGGCCTTCATTTCGGAGTTGCCGTCGACGTTAAGCTCGCCGTCCTTGGTGTAGTAGCCCTCTTCCATCTGGTTCACCATGGAGTTCCAGACGAAGCCGGACTGGTCATACCAGGCCTTGCCCGTTGCTGCCTTGTACTGCTTGCCCAGCTCAAAGTACTTCTCCCAGGTGGCATCTTCGCCGCCGAACAGTTCAGCTACGGCTGCGCGGTCGCTGGGAAGGCCGGCGGCTTCGAAAAGCTTGCCGTTGTAGCAGAGGCCCTGCGGTCCGATGTCCGTGCCATAGCCAATCACGCGGCCTTCGGGATCGGTGCCCTGCTTGAACTTCCAGTCCACCCAGTTGTCCTTGATGTCCGCTGCGCCGTGCTCGTTCAGGTCAACAAACTGGTCCGAGACCTCCATGATGGAGCCGAGCCAGCCTTCTTCGATGGCGGTGACGTCGCTGAGGCCGGAGCCTGCTGCCAGCTTGGTGAAGGCGTCGGTGCGGGCGTTGGCGCCGCGGTCAATGTTGGTGGCCTTGATCTTGATGCCGGGGTTGGCCTTCTCGTACTCCCCGTAGAGGTCGTTATAGCCAAAGGTTCCAAAGGTGGTGACCGTCAGTTCCAAGGGGTTGTCTGCGCTTGCTGTCTGTCCTGAATTACTGGAGCAGCCTGAAGCCATAAGGGCCAGGGCTGCTGCTCCCGCTATTGCGGCAGCGGTATTGCGGCGTGAGAATTTCACGATCACTCCTTTGTGGGGGACGTTCTTGGAAGGGCGAGAGAGCGCTCTCTTGCAAGTTCCATAACCGTAGGGGTGATAGGCATCACTGTCAAGAGAGCGCTCTCTAGGACTCCGTTCCGCTGCTCTCCCGGGTTGAGACCAGATTGCGCAACTTTTGCGTTTCCCGGGCTGTCCGCACCGCGGAGACTCAAGGGCTGAGGCATTTGGTGCGGCTAAAAGTTACGCATTCCGGTCAGCGTCCCTTTGCCGCCGTCGAACGTCTTTGTCTGTCCCCGCAGCTAGGGTGGAACGCATGGCAACAAAGACATCCCGGGCCGCCAAGGCGCCCGCCTACAAATGCGCCGAATGCGGTTGGACCGCGGTCAAGTGGGTTGGCCGCTGCGGCGAGTGCCAGGCCTGGGGCACTGTTGAGGAATCCGGTACCGCTGTAGCACGCACGACGGCGGCAACAACAGTTCTGCAGCCGGCCCGCCGGATTGCCGAGGTGGACGCCACTACCGCGGCATTCCTGCCCACTGGCGTTGATGAGCTGGACCGGGTTTTGGGCGGCGGCCTGGTTCCGGGCGCCGTCATCCTGCTGGCCGGTGAGCCAGGCGTGGGCAAGTCCACCTTGCTGCTGGACGTTGCCGCCAAGTTTGCCCGCACCGCCCAGGACGTCCTGTACGTGACGGGCGAAGAATCCGCGGCGCAGGTGAAGCTCCGCGCGGAACGGATCGACGCCGTCGCTGATTCGCTGTACCTCAGCGCGGAAACGGACCTTGGCCAGACGTTGGGACAGGTGGAAAAGATCGAGCCCCGGCTGCTCATTGTGGACTCGGTCCAGACTCTCAGCAGCGCGGATGTGGACGGCAGCGCCGGTGGCGTCTCGCAGGTGCGTGAGGTCGCGGCGTCCATCATCGCTGCGGCCAAGCGCCGCAACATGACCACACTACTGGTCGGCCACGTAACCAAGGACGGCTCCATCGCCGGACCACGCCTGCTGGAGCACCTGGTGGACGTGGTGTGCCAGTTCGAGGGTGAGCGGCATTCCCGGCTGCGGCTGCTGCGGGCAGTGAAGAACCGCTACGGCCCCACAGACGACGTCGGTTGCTTTGACCTGAACGAGGACGGCATTGTGGGCCTGGCGGACCCCAGCGGGCTTTTCGTCAGCCGCACCAAGGAGCCCGTGTCCGGCACGTGCATCACCGTCACTATGGAGGGCCGCCGCCCACTCCTGGCTGAGGTGCAGTCGCTGCTGGCGGAAAGCGCCAACTCGCAGCCCCGCCGCGCCACCAGTGGGCTGGACAGTTCACGGGTTTCCATGCTGTTGGCGGTGCTGCAGCAGCGGGCCGGCTGCCTGCTGCACAAGGACGATTCCTACGTGGCCACGGTAGGCGGCGTGAAGCTCAGCGAACCGGCCACGGACCTGGCGGTGGCGCTGGCCGTGGCCTCGGCGAAGGCCCGCAAGCCGCTGCCAATCCGGCTGATTGCCTTCGGTGAGGTGGGGCTGGCAGGCGAGGTCCGGCCGGTGCCCGGAATCAACCAGCGCATCCAGGAGGCCCACCGGCTGGGCTTCACTCACGCCGTGGTTCCGGCCAGCCACACCGGGCCAGGTCCTATTCCGGCCGGCTTCTCCGTGCGCGAAGTGGAACACCTGACCGAGGCCCTGACCCTGCTGATCGGGAGCTAGCAGCCAGGCTTTTCACACACAGCAACTGGTTTTGGAGGGGCAATGACAGTTCGGAGCGCAGGCATTCTGCTGTACCGGCATTCTGCGGTACCGGTTGCGCGGGAACAGGACGC
The DNA here is from genome assembly GCF_055361265.1 of Pseudarthrobacter sp. TRD_SC_9. NCBI lineage: Bacteria > Bacillati > Actinomycetota > Actinomycetes > Micrococcales > Micrococcaceae > Pseudarthrobacter > Pseudarthrobacter sp. TRD_SC_9. The sequence goes on along the minus strand of NZ_CM143956.1, from coordinate 399,275 downwards.
CGCGGAACTGCAGGTATGGATCGCCCACATGGGCGGGCCGTTCTGGTCCAGGAAGGACGCCCGTGCCTGGTCAATCCCCAAGGGCGAATACCTCGAGGACGAAGATCCCCTGGTGGCGGCCCTGCGTGAATTTGAGGAGGAGATGGGCGCTCCTCCCCCGGTGGCCCGCTACGTACCGCTCGGGGAATTCCGCCAGCCTTCGCGCAAGATCATCACGGTGTTCGCGGCAGAATCCGATTTCCGGCCGGAGCGCATCGCCAGCAACACCTTTCCCCTCGAATGGCCCAAGGGTTCGGGCAATGTGCAGCAGTTCCCGGAAATCGACGACGCCCGCTGGTTCAGCGAAGCAGATGCCCGCATCAAGCTAGTGAAGGGCCAGCTGGCCATCCTGGACGCGCTGGTCCAAAAGGTCAGCGGGGGTTGATCCCTACTTCGCGGGGTTGTGCGTTCCGATCGGCGCAAGGCTGAGGTCCGGGTAGTTCTTCTCGATCCGGCGCAGGGCCCAGACGTCGTTGAACAGGGCCAGGTACTCGCCGTCGGACCGCAGCAGCACCTCAGCCCCCTGGACGTTGGCGAGCACCGGCATGGCGTCCGGCGTCGTAATCCTTGCCATGGAGTAGTTCAGGCGCTCCAACCGCATGGGGGCGCTAAAGTCGTGGGCCATGCGGTCCTCCACCACCTCGAACTGCATGGGGCCGACGGCGGCAAGCACCGGCGCCTGGTCACCGCGGACGTCGGAGCGGAGCACCTGGATGACGCCCTCGTGCTCCAGCTGCTCGATGCCGCGGCGGAACTGCTTGAAGCGGCTGGGGTCCTTGGACCGTGCCACCTGGAAGTGTTCGGGGGCGAACAACGGGATGGCCGGGTATTCGACGGGTTCCTCGACGAACAGGCTGTCCCCCACACGGAGCGAGGACGCGTTCACCAGGCCAACAACGTCGCCGGGGTAGGCCTCGTCAATCACTTCGCGTTCGCGGCCGAACACCTGCTGCGCATATTTGGTGGCGAACGACTTTCCGGTGCGGGTCTGGGTGACCACCATGCCGCGCTCGAAAACGCCGGAACAGACGCGGATAAAGGCAACGTGGTCCCGGTGGGCCTTGTTCATCCCGGCCTGGACCTTGAAGACGAAGCCGGAGAAGGGAGCCTCAACGGGGCGGGGTTCGCCGTCGACGTCCGGGCGGGGGGCGGCCGGAGGGGCGAAGTCGACCAGGGCATCCAGGAGTTCTTTGACGCCGTAGTTCAGGGCGGCAGAGCTGAAGAGGATGGGCGTGGCCTCACCGGCGTGGAAGCTTTCGACGTCGAACTCCAGGTTCGATTCGATGACCAGGCCGGCTTCATCGACGGCGTCCGTCCAGTTGCTGCCCTGGGTTTCCGCGGCTTCCTCCGGGGTTAGGTACTCGGTGAGGGCAATCTTGGCCCCGGCGTTGTTGCGCTCGAAACGGGCAAAGCGATCGTTCTTCAGGTCCCAGACGCCACGGAAGTCGCCGGAGATGCCTACGGCCCAGGTCAGCGGCATGGGCTGCAGGCCCGTGCGCTCGGTGATCTCGTCCATCAGCGCCAGCGCGTCCAGGCCAGGGCGGTCCCACTTGTTGATCACGGTGATGATGGGGAGGTTGCGCTGCTTGCAGACCTCGAAGAGCTTCATGGTCTGGGTTTCCAGTCCCTTGGCTGCGTCCACCAGCATCACGGCACAGTCGACGGCGGCCAGGACCCGGTAGGTGTCCTCGGAGAAGTCCGCGTGCCCGGGGGTGTCCAGCAGGTTGATCACGGTGTCCCGGTAGGAGAACTGCAGGGCCGCAGAGCTGATGGAGATACCGCGGTCCTTCTCCATCTGCATCCAGTCGGACACAGTCTCCTTGCGGTTGGCCTTGCCGCTGGATGCGCCGGCTGTGCCGATGACTTTTGCGTGCAGGGCCAGCGCCTCGGTAAGTGTGGATTTGCCGGCGTCGGGGTGGGAAATAACAGCAAAGGTCCGACGCCGGGCCGCCTCTTTGTGAATCTCGTGGACTCGGGCGGGGCTCAGGACATCTTGGGACACGGTGCTACTTTCGCTGCGGCGGGGAACCTGCCGCCTTGTTGGGGCGCTTGACTGGGTTTTGCATCTGACTTCGCATCAGTATTTGCATCTGGGAGGCTTTGGCAGGAATGGATCGGCTGACAAGCCAAGTTCCAGTTTATCGCAGGGGTGGCCTGCGGCCGAAGGCGCCACTTAACCCGGGCGAAACGCTGAATTCAAGACGGCGAAATATCCGCCAGGTACTTTGGTCCGGTGAACACAATTATTGGGGTTTTTTCACGTTCGGAACGGGACTGATCCGTCATGTCCTCCGCAGCCCTTTCAGGCCTTTTCTTTGATCCACTGGCTTCGTCCGGCGCCGCTGTTCCGGCGGCAGCCACCGCAGCTGTGCCTCCGGCCCAAAGCGAGCCAGCGCCGGATGCTCCGCCGGCCCTGACCCGCAGGCCGGAGAAGACGCACCGGTCGGAGAACCGCGCTGCTTCCCTGCAGGAGGTCCGCAGGGATCTTGAGCGGCTGTCCCGCCGGCGGGCGGCGGGACAGCGGCCCTGACCTGGCACCTCACGATGGTCAGCCAGGCTCATTGAGCCTCGTTTCCATGCCGCTGCCCGGCGCCTTGGCGGTCCACGTTGCCCGGCTGGACGTCACCTGAGTCATTTCTTGTGGTCTCCGGTCATACGCTGGCTGAGGTAGACCGGAACCATGGACGCGAGAATCAGCAGGGCAGCGATCACGTTGACGACCGGCGCCTGATTGGGCCTGGCCATGTTGTTGAAGATCCAGATCGGCAGGGTCTCCGTCCCGGGAGGAGCGGTGAATGTGGTTACTACGATCTCATCGAAGCTCAACGCGAACGCCAGCACCCCACCCGCCACGAAAGCGGACCGGAAGCCCGGGAAGGTAACCGTGAAGAAGGTCTTCACTACATTGGCTCCCATGTCCATGGCCGCCTCTTCCAGTCCCCTGTTGATTCGGCCGAGCCGGGCCTGCACGTTATTGAAGACCATCACGATGCAAAATGTTGCGTGCCCCACAATCACGGAGAACAGTCCCAGCCCAATGCCGATCGGTTCAAGCACCGTCTTGAAGGTGTTGTTCAAGGCGACGCCGGTAACGATGCCTGGCAATGCGATTGGGAGTACGACCAACAGATTCACAGTGTTCTTGCCGAAGAATTCGTAGCGCGAAAGCGCAAAGGCGATCATGGTACCCAACACGAGGGCGATGATCGTGGCCAGTGCGGCAACCCGCAGGGAGGTCCAGAGTGCCTCCCTGACGCCTTCGTTGTGGAAAGCGGCGCTCCACCAACGGGTAGTGAAGTCAGTGATGGGGAACGTGCCGGACGTTGAGGCATTGAAAGAATTCAGGACTACCAGCATCAGCGGCAGGTAGATGGCTGCCATTATCAGACCGGCGAAGAGCCGCAAGGAAAGTTTGGCGGAGGATGAAAATCTCATGGACTCGGGCTCCTAAAGCTGCTTGAGGGCGCCGGACTTGCGGGCGAGGAATAGATACAGGACAACGACGACGATCGGCACCGTGCCGAATGCGGCCGCAAGCGGAGGATTCAAGTTGATATTCGAGGCGATCACGGTGCCAATGACCTGCGTCTTGCCGCCTACGAACTGCGCCGCGATGTAGTCTCCCAGGCTCAAGGAGAAGGTGAAGATAGACCCGGCGATGAACGCCGGCTTGAGGAGCGGGATGGCCACGGTCCTGACAGTTGCCCAGGCTTTCGCACCCAAGTCTGAAGAGGCGTCAAATAGGTTGTCCGGGATCTGGCGGAACGCTGAATACACCGGAACGGCCATGTAAGGGAACCACAAGTACGCCAAAGTCACTATCAGGGCCGGGGTACCGTAGCCGGGGCCGGTCATGCCCAACGGCGCCAACAGCCAATCGAGCGGACCACCATTCATGAACGTGATCCGCCACGAGAACACCTTCACCAGGTAGCCTGCCCAAAGTGGCAGCGTTATGCCGACTGCGAGCACGGCACGCACCGTTGGAGATGCCACCTTCGCCATGTACAGGCCAAGCGGCAGTGCCACCACGGCGCACAGGACGGTCACGGCAAACGCGATTCCGATCGTGCGCAGGGCAGTGAGCTGATAGGCGGGAACCGTGAGGATCTCCAGAAAATTGTCCAGGGTGAATGCCGGGATCACCTTCGAGGTGAAGGTGTCCGTTGTCCAAAACGCAGTGACAAACAAGAGGACAAGCGACCCTATGTACAGCACGCCGAGCCATGCCAGCGGAAGGGTCAGCAACGCGGTCAACCTGAGCTTCGGCCTGGCGTAAAGGAGCCTGGAGATACCGTCGCCGTGTCGGCGGGGATGACCGTCCGGCGTGGGGGCGCCGGATATTACCTCCGGCTCGATCGTAGATGCTGCCATGGCGGTTATCGGCGGGTTTACCCGCCGTTCCTCCTTCGGAGTGGGGTGCTGACTGCGTGGGCAGGGTGGCGCAGCGCGCCGCCCTGCCCACGCCTGAATGGGGAAGCGGACGAATTGCTTCTAACCCTTGACCTCTGTCCAGGCCTTGGTCCACTCCTGGTAGTTGGTGCAGGTTGCATCGGTTCGGCCGTCAATGCACTGCTCGACCGGAGTGGTCCACATCCAGACCTGCTTGTAATAGTCCTCGTCAGTAGCGTGGAAGGTGGCGCAGTGTTCCTCGTTCTCTTTGGAACCCTCGCAGGCGAGCGCATTCGCCGGGGCCATGCCGAAGTTCTGGGCGATCTTGGCGTTTACGTCCGGGCTGGAGGCCCAGTCCATCCACTTGTACGCGCAGTTGGCGTTCTTCGTCTTTGAGGACAGCATCCAGGTATCGGACCAGCCGGTAGCACCTTCTTTAGGCAGAACAGACCCGACCTTGCCGCCGTCGGCCTGGGCGATGTTTACCACTACCTGCCATCCGGTACCCAGTGAAGCGGTACCTGATGAGATGGAAGAGGCTGCCTTCAGAGCGTCGTTCCAGTACTCTCCGGCAATCTTGTTCTGGGACTTGAGCAGCTCAACCGCCGCAGCCAACTGATCCTTATCCAGCGCGTAGGGATTGGTGATGCCCAGGTCCGGCTGGGTCGCCATCAGGTAGACGGCGGCGTCAGCGATGAAGATCGGGGAATCGTAGGCCATGACCTTCCCCGCGTACTCGCTGTTCGGATCCCAGGTGGCTTCCCACGAGTCCGGAGCTTCCGGAACTGCTTCTGTGTTGTACATCAACACGTTTGCACCACGGCCGATGGGAACTCCGTAGCTCTTGCCGTTAAGGGTGTCGTAAATCTGGCCCTTGAGGCCATCGACGATGTTGCCGAAGTTGGGGATCAGATCCGTGTTGATAGGGGCAACATCACCTCCCGCGATCAAGCGCAGGGATGCGTCCCCGGATGCCGAGACGAGGTCATATTCACCGGTGCGCATCAGTTGCACCATCTCATCGCTGGTTGCGCCGACCTTCCGGTTGACGCTGCATTGGGTCTGCTTCTCGAACTCGGTCACCCAGTCAGCGTCGGGGTTGGTGGAACCATCTTCAACGAAACCGGCCCAGGCAATGATGTTGACTTCGCCTTCGGACGCCCCTACCTCAGTGGCAGCAGGAATGTCGGGGACCTGGATGCCGCCGCTTGATGCCGCGGGTGTCGAGCCGCCGCATCCGGCCAAAACCAGGGAGAGTGCGGCAAGTGCTGCGAGCGGCAGGGCTTTGGTCGTATTCATGGGTACCTTCTTTCGTGGTGCGTGGTGATAACAGAGATGGCGCAGAACTAAACGGTGTAGTTGAAGCGGGACGGCCACTGGAGCCGGACGCGGTCCCCACGGCTTGCTCCGGACGCACGGGAATTGTTCTGTTCCTGAACGATGAGGGTTTGCCCGCCGTCGGTGCGTGCCACGTAGCGCGTAGCCGGACCCGTGTAGACGATCTCCTCGATTACCGCTTCCAGACTGGAGACATGGTCCGCAATAGGTGAAGAGTCATTGAGGTTCCGAACTTGGATCCGCTCCGGCCTGATGCTTAGCAGCGCTGTGGAACCTGTCAGTTGCCGTGCCAATTCGCCCTCCACCAGGTTGGTACTGCCCAGAAAGGAAGCGACGAAGCGGGTGCGGGGTCTTTCGTAGAGGTCTTCCGGCGTGCCCACTTGTTCGACAACACCCTCGTTGAAGACCGCAACACGGTCAGAAAGCGTGAGCGCTTCTTCCTGGTCGTGGGTAACGAAAACAAACGTGATGCCCACGGTGCGCTGTATTTGTTTGAGTTCGACCTGCATCTGCTCGCGCAGTTGTTTGTCCAGGGCGCCGAGCGGCTCATCCAGCAGCAGCACCTGCGGACGCAGTACCAGGGCTCGGGCGAGGGCCACACGCTGCCGCTGGCCGCCCGAAAGCTGCGAGGGCAGCCTGTCCGCCACGTGGGGCAGCCGGATCATCTCCAACGCCTCTTTGACCAGCCTGCTTCGCTCCGCTCGAGCGGTCTTGCGCAGCTTCAGTCCGTACTCAACGTTCTGCGCCACGCTGAGGTGGGGGAAAAGGGCGTAGTCCTGGAAAACGGTGTTGACGTTGCGCTCAAACGGCGCGAGGCGGGTTACGTCGCGTCCACCGAGGTCGATCCGGCCTGAGGTGGGCAGTTCAAAGCCGGCAATCATACGAAGCACGGTGGTCTTACCGGAGCCGGAAGGCCCCAGCAGTGAGAAAAACTCACCCCTCCGAATGTCCAGGTCCAGGCCTTTGACGGCAGCGAACTCCCCGAAGGTTTTCACCACATTGCGCATCGCAATGGCGGGCCTGCCAGCGGGGTCCGGGGTTTCCGGGGCAGAGGCTGCGGAAGCAGCGGGGGATGCTGTGGCTTGCACGGCTAAGGTCCTTCCCAACGATGACTGTGATGCGGGCTACACATCAGGAAGTTAAACATATGGAACCAGATGCTATATGTAAAGAGCATCACACCATGTAAATTTGGTAACGCAATGTGTAGTTAGTGGCGGCGGCTCAGGAAGGATTGAAGTTATGCCTCAAAACTCGTCGCCTCGTCAGCGCATGCTCTCCACCGTTTTTGCCCCATTGGGTGAGGCGGGTAAGGCTCAGCGGGTGCAGGACAGAATCGTCGAGGGCATCGCGGCCGGCGTGCTGCGGGACGGTGATCGCCTCCCGAGCGAAGCTGAATTGGCTTCCATGATGGGCGTCGCCACGGTCACGGCAAGGGAGGCCCTCGTCGGACTTAGGTCGCACGGGCTGGTGACGACCCGCCGAGGACGTGAAGGCGGCACCTACGTTACTGTCCCTGCTGGTCGCCGCGCCGAACTGGTACGTGCCCGCCTTCGGGGTATGAGCCGGGTAGAGGTTCGCGACCTTGCGATTCACTACCGGGCTATTGCAGCGACAGCGGCCGAGCTCGCAGCCGACTTTGCGGGACCCGAGGATGCCGGAGTACTGCACGGGATGCTACGCGGTCGCGGCTTCGGGGGAGCCGCGGTAGGAGAATTCTTCCTCGAACTGGCCGCGTTGAGCCAGTCTGCGCGGCTGACGCGTGAGTTCGGCCGGCTTCATAAAGAGTTCGGTCCACTGATGCTGCTGCTGCAGGAAGACGGAGAGTTCGACGCCACCATGGTTCAGTTGTGCGAGCGTATCGCCGACGCGGTGGCCTCAGCAGATGCCGCCGCCGCACGCGAGGCTGTGACTACCCAGATCCGAACGGGCCTGACAGCTCTCATTGACGAACACGCCCGGCTTGTTGACTCTCAACCGGATGACACCAAAAGGAGGACAGGATGAACGCCGTGACCGAATGGGCCGAGGAAGGTCCGGTGGATCCACTTAGCCGAGTAACGGGTTTTTTCGAATACATTCTCGCTGAAGTCTCAGGCTGGGTGCCTGTGCTGGCAGACCTGTTCCACGATCCGGGCCATCCCCCGCGGGCCAAGCAGCTCAATGTAGTCACGCGACCCTTGGCAGCCGCCCTGGTGAAAGGCCGCCGCTCGCCCGTAGTCGGAGCTGGATTCGTGGCCGCAGAAGACGCCCTGGCAGATGCCGCCTGGCACATGGCCTGGTGGCAGGGCGAAGCTATGGAACCGCTGGTACTGCTGTCAGCGACTTCCGCATCAGAGACCTACATGCGGCGCGAATGGTTCACCAGGCCGATGGAAACCGGGCAGTCACACGTCACCGGGCCATATGTCGATTTCCTATGCACGGATGAATACACCGTGACCATGACAGTGCCTGTGGCGGCAGCAGGCCGGAGGGTGGGAGTGGCAGGTGCAGATGTGTTTGTTGAGTCACTGGAACACCACCTTCTCCCGATGCTGAGGGCGCTGCATCCGGCTGCCAGCCTGGTCAACCAGGCTGGCAGGGTGGTGGTCTCGGCGGATGCCCAATTGGCCGCGGGCACTCTTTTGGCTCCCTACTCCCTGGCTGCAGGGCAGACCGTACGTCCACGGGGCGACTGGTACGCAGGCGCGGAGCTCCTCGTACTGCCCTGCGGGCGGCTGCCGCTGGCAGTCGTCCATCCAATCGCACTGGGTACCAGCGCAGACCGCTGAAACGCCGTCGGTCGCACCTCGCACTGCCTGAGTCGAAGGACGGGCAAAATGCCCACCGGCCGGCCGCCGTCGAACCCTATTCCGGTAGCGGTCTCGAAACTCCCCGACGGGGCACTTTGGGGCTTGCCCGTGCGGTTGTTGGCGATCTTTACCTCTATCATGGTGCTTGCGGGAAAACGTGCACTTTGGCCTCTCGCCAACAGACCGCCGAAAACGGCATCTTTGCAGGCATTGGCCTGCACCATTGAAGGGAAACAAGCATGGCTCGGAGCCCCGAAGAATCGCTCAAGGCGACTCTGGGCAGGGTGGCTCCCGGCACGCCGTTGCGCGATGGCCTCGAACGCATCCTCCGCGGTCGGACCGGCGCGCTGATCGTCCTTGGCTCGGACCGCACCATCGAATCCATCTGTTCGGGCGGCTTCGACATCGGAATCGACTTCTCCCCCACAAGGCTCCGTGAGCTGGCCAAGATGGACGGTGCCATCATTTGCGACAGGGACGCCGGCAACATCCTCCGCGCCGCGGTCCAGCTGGTCCCCGATTCCAGCATCGAAACCCAGGAATCCGGCACCCGGCACCGCACTGCTGAGCGCGTGGCCATCCAGACGGGTGTGCCCGTGATCTCCGTGAGCCAGTCCATGCAGATCATCGCGCTGTACGTCAACGGCCTGCGCCACGTGTTGGAAGGTTCCGAGAAAGTCCTGGCCCGCGCCAACCAGGCCCTCGCCACGCTGGAGCGCTACCGGTCCCGCCTGGACCAGGTCACCAGCTCGCTGTCCGCGCTGGAAATCGAAGCCATGGTCACCGTCCGGGATGTCGCCGTCACCCTCCAACGCCACGAAATGGTGCGCCGGATCTCCGAGGAAATCTCGCAGTACGTCCTGGAGCTTGGCGAGGACGGCCGCCTCCTGTCCCTGCAGCTGGACGAGCTCACGGTGGGCCGTGGACCGGGCAGTGACGTCATCATTCGCGACTACGCCGGCCCGAACGCTTCTCCTGAGGACATCGACGGCGCGGTCAGCGCCCTGGTGAACCTGGGCCCCACTGAACTGATCGACCTTGGCAAAATTGCCGGGATCATTGGCTTCGCCGGCGGCGTGGACAGCCTGGACGCCGTGGTGCAGCCGCGCGGCTACCGGCTGCTGTCCGGACTCAAGGCCGTTCCCAAGGCCGTGGCGGACAGGCTGGTGGACCACTTCGGGGGTCTGCAGCACCTGATGGCTGCCACCATCGAGGACCTCATGACCGTGGACGGCATCGGCGACCAACGCGCCCGCACGGTCCGCGAGGGACTCAGCCGGATGGCAGAAGCCAGCCTGCTGGACCGGTTCCTGTAGCCCTCTACTGACTGGCATTTAACGCACTCATAACCCGTTGATGTCAAGGGGTCCTTGCAACACGTGCGGCTTATGCCGCGGCTTGTTCGAGTAGTTTAGCCATTCGGTTAGCTGGCGTGTCCAGGCCCAGTGTGGGCCTGGGCCGCTGGTTGAGCACCTGGGCTACATCGGCGAGGTCCTTTGCGGTATGGGAACCAAGATCGGTGCCTTTGGGGAACCAGTGGCGTAGTAGCCGGTTCGTGTTTTCGTTCGTTCCGCGTTGCCATGGCGAATGCGGATCACAGAGGTAAACCGGGGCACTTAGTTCCATCCGGATCCGGTCGAACTGAGCTATTTCCGTTCCCCGGTCCCAAGTGATTGACCGACGCAGGTGCTCGGGAAGAACCGCCATTTCCCGTAGCATCGCCTCGGTGACGGACTCGGCAGTATGGTCGATTGGTAAGTGCAGCAAGATCACGAACCGTGTGTTGCGCTCGACCAGGGTCCCAATTGCCGAGCCGGAGTCCTTGCGGAGCTGGCCCCGGGACTGGACGTATAAGCACTGGTAGATCGTCTCGTGGCTGATCTGCATGCTTCTATCATCAGGGTTCTCCTGCCGCAGTATCTTCGCAATCAGGCCAGGACTCCACCCCTTGTTGAGCGTGGCCTCGATCGCCTCTGACAGATCAGCACTTACGATCTTGAATGCCTTCGGCCGGCGGGCCTTGAACCGGGCATTCTGCTGAGCCACCCGGGCACGGTAGACACCATCAGGACCGGTGTTACGCCTCAGTTCCCGACAGACCACCGAACGGTGCCGACCTAACCCGGAAGCGATCCTCGCCTGCGAGTGCCCAGCCCCGATTCCTGTCTGTATCAGAATTCGCTCGTCCAGACTCAATGGATGCCCAGGACCCGACGGGCCCTCCACGCTCACGAGGACATCGATGCCACCCAGACGGCCGAAACTAAGGTTCATGCCCCCAGCCTGCTGCCACCATCTCGCGCCGGCCTCCCGTGACACGCCCACCAGCCGGCACGCTCCTGACATCGACGCCCCCGCAGCCACCAACTCAATCAGCCGCTCTCGAACCTCACGCGGTGTATAACGACCATCGACCACAACAACAACCCCTCAGTAGGGTGTTGCAACGACCACTGGACTCCGCCCCCGTTTTCACAACGTTAAATGCCAGCCGGTTGGGCTATTCGAGCTGGAAGACCGCTTTCTGGCTGGTCCGGGCCCCCAGCTTAGCCACATACACGTAGTACGCTCCGCCGGATCCGGGCACCGCGGCGACGGGCTCGCAGCCCTCCACGCTGCGGTTCCGCTGCCAAGGAAAATTGGCACTTTCGCTCTGGCCCGGCTGGATTATCTTCACCAGGTCCTCACTCTTTGCCTGGCAGTCCCGGGAGGAGAATATCCTGTCCGTGCCGCTGGTTATCAGGAACTCCATTTGCGACGTTCCCATGTTCACTTCGCAGGCAACCGTTCCGCCGTTGGTAACCTGCAGCGTCAACATGGGCATTTCAGTCGCTGCGTAGGTGGTCTTGTCCGTAGCCGCGGCTACCGAAACCAGGCTTTGGTCACAAGTGGGCGTGGACGGCGCCGTGGGGCTTGGCTCTGCACTGGGGGCCGACGGCGGGTCCACGGCTGGCGCAGTCTCGGCGGCTGCCGGCGAGGTGCTTTGCGTGGACGACGCCGGCTGGCTGGATCCGCTGAATGCGCCGGCAGCAGCGAGCATGGCCAACAGCATGGCCAACACCACAAGGAAGGCACCACCTACAACCAGCCGGCGACGCCTGTACACCGCCGCGCTCGCGGGCCGCTTTGCTGCGGGGCGGGACTTGCCGCTTGACGATTTACCTTGCCTGACCATTCTCCTAGGCTAAGGACGCCCGCTGTCTCCGCGGGTATCCCACGCCGTAGGGCGGGCCAACGGTGCGGTGGGAAAGCTGCACCTCAGGCGTTCTGCTTTATGAGGTCTTCAGCTTCTTTGAACCACGAGTCGACCGCGCTGTCCAATGACTCCTTCCCATAGTTCAGGTCTGAATTAACGCGCTTGAACGAGGTTTCGAGGGTGCCGAAGCCGACAATTGGAGGCTCGGGGGCGTCCTTGAGGTACTGCTCGATGGACTTTTCGTAAGCCATGACGGCGGCGTCCGTTCCCGTGTAGGTAATCCCATCGCGTTGGGCTTTGGATGCGGGGATTCCGCGGGATGTTTTGAAGATATCCCCCACCCGAGGGTCGTTAACCATGAAGTTTATGAACCTGGCAGCGCCGTCCTTGTTCTTTGTTTTGGCGCTGGCCACCATCAGCTGTGACGGCTTCAGGAACAGTCCCAGGTTGTCGGGGCTGTCCGATGGCACCGGGAGGAGCTTCAGGTCCTTGGCGCCGCTGTCCGACATATAGCCGGCCATGAGGTTGTCCCAGTACATTTCCGTTGCTGTCAGGTTGGCGCCGAAAGGGGATTTGGGAGCCACCTGTGCCACCCGTTCTTCGGGTATCAGGGCAGGTGTGCCGCGCAAATCGGATGTCAGATTCCACCACTCACGGAGATCGTCTTTTGTGAAGCCTAGCTTGCCGTCGGCGGTGAACGCCTCGGTGTTTTTCTGCCGCAGCCATATGTTGAACATCCACCAAATGCCCGTGAAGTCCGCCGATCCATAGACCGTCCCCCCACTGTTGGAACCCACCTCCCGGAGGAATTCCTTGTATTCGTTGTAAGTCCAGTTTCCGTCCGGCTCAGCAACGCCCAGGGAAGCGAGCTTTGCCGGATCGTAGAACACTCCGAAGGCGTTGGTGCTGTTGGGGATCCCGTAGGTTTTACCGCGGACCTGCCCCGAAGGAAGCAGCGATTTCTCGAAGCCGCTGGTGTCGATGTTGACCGTGCCAAGATCAAGCAGTTGCTGACGCTGGGCGTAGTCGCGCAGGAAAATGAGGTCGAACTGCATGACGTCGGGCAGGCCGCCACCGGCGGCCTCCGTCGCCCGTTGCTGGAAGTAGCTCGCACCGTCCGAAAAATTGCCGTTGACCTTGATGCCGGGGTTGCTTTCCTCGAACAGGGCGATGGCTTTGCGAGTACGTTCTGCCCGGTCTTCATTGCCCCACCAGGTGTAGCGCAGGGTAATCGGGTTTTCTGCAGAACCGTCCGGACTTGATGTCGAGGCGCCGCAAGCAGCCAGGGCTACGGCGGATGCGGATCCGGCCGCAATGGTGGTGATAAACGTCCTTCGGTTAATAGTCATGAGAGCCTCCTTGCTCTGTTACTGCAGTGCACTTGGCACGGCACAGGCTGCTGCCGGAAACCGGCAACAGTACTGCGTGTGATGGTTTGGGTAGTGCGTTTACATTGTGGGCAGAAGGAAGGCCGGTTCGGGCCGGTGGACGCCGCGGGGCCGGTAGCCCAGCGCTTCCGCCGATCCCACCACATCAGCCAGGTACCAGATGATGGCGAGCCACATCTCGGTGCCCTGGAGTCCTGCCCGGTTCTGGCTGCCAGCGTCTGCTGACACACTGAAGGCCATTCCGGCGCCCGGCTGCCAGTGGGTCAGGGCTTCTTCCAGTTGGGCGGCAGCCCAAGCCCGGATGTCCTGCTCACGATGGTTGGTCTGCTTCCGGGCCAGCCACAACGGATGGACAACATCCAGGACGTTGCAGGCGTTCTGCTTTCCGTGGGCGAAGTAGCGGGGATCGGCGCCGTGCAGAAGTACCGTGTCGATCAGCTTTTCAGCGTGCGGAACCGGAAGCCCGAATTGGGCGAAGGTTCCGCGGGTTAGCCGATAGTAGCCATTGACTATTTTCAGCCGCGTGTCATCTGACGGGGTGCCCCATGTTCCTGTTGCGGGGTTGATCCGGGTTAGGAGCCAGCCGAAGAGCGCCTCGAGGGAACCTGCCGCTCCAGGGTGGTTCTGCGCGAGGTTCCAGTAGGTGGCGGTTCCCCATGCATCAACCCAGGCCCCCGATTCCCAGGCTTCTTTCCGCCAGGGCAGCGTGTCCAGCGCTTCCGTCAGCTCCGAGGGCCCGACGTCGGCAGTAGCCCTGATCGGGTAGGGGAAACGGGCTCCAAGGAGGTCCAGGGCGTATCCCACGGAGAGGATGTGATACGTCACGGGCCCGTTGCCAAAAGCCGGTTCGCGCTCCTGCGGAAGCCCGTCTGCTCCGAACTCCGGAACAAGACCCGTCATCGGGTCCTGGAGGGAGGCCAAAGCGCGGACGTGCTCTTCAGGCGTCAACTGAGGAGGCGAGGACCGGAGGAGAAGATCGTAAAGCTCGATGGCGTCGCAGTGGGCACGCACCGTTGGTGCCGCCCCCGGCTGGTCCACGAAGCGTCCCCGCCCGTCGCGGTGCTCCCAGGATGCGGCGATGATCTCTGGGGCCTCGGCACGCGCAATTTCGGCGAAACGGGCAAGCCTGGTATCCAGTCTTTCGCCACTGACGGCAGGCCGCCCTGCCGACGTGGATCTTCTGTCGCGTAGTTGTCTGGCTGGATTACCGCCGACGATTGCCCAGGCAGGTACGTCCTTGGTGACGACCGCCCCGGCAGCGATGACTGCATGGGAACCTACAGTGACGCCGTCGAGCACCACCGCATTCGAACCGATCCAGACGTCATCGCCGATCTGGATCCCTTTGCTGGTGAGCGGTTGCCGGAAGACGGGCTCGGATGGATCCATTGAGTGGTTGAACCCCAGAATTGAGGTGTGGGCGCCGATCCGGACCGCGTCGCCCATGCTGACCGCGCCCCGGACCACCGTGAAGGCGTTCACGGTGCAGTTCCCGCCCATCTCAATCACGCCGGTCACGTAGGCATGCGCAGCGATCAGCGACTCCGCACCCATGATCAGCTTCTCAGGATCCACCATGGCCGTAGGTGAGATGAACGCGTTCTCACCTATCCTGACAGTGCCCTGTTCCGCTAGCAGTTTCTGGTGCTCCAGTTGCGCCTGGCCTTCAGCATCGGAGGCGTTTGGCCAGAAAGTCCACGGTGAGTAGTCGTAGCTGAGGGCGTGTTGTACGTTCACTGTGTCTCCGCAATTGTTGGTTGATCGTGCTGCCGGTTCTCCCGGGGCGGTGAGCTGGAGATTCGCAGTTGCAGCACCAGTCCGCGATGTCATGCCACCACCTGCAGTTCGGAGCTCCGCACGGGGTACAGTTGGTCCCGCCCCTCGGCGAGACGGGCCACCTCGGCAACGGCCGCGGCACCCATACGCCGAAGTTCGTTACCCACGGAGCCTGCGATGTGGGGGGTGAGGACCACATTGTCCAGCTTGTACAAGACGCTGCCGACGGGCAAAGGCTCGGGTTCAGTGACGTCCAATACTGCGTTGATCCGCCCGGTCAGGAGCAGCGATTCCAGTGCTTCCTGATCTACGAGCGAACCGCGCGCGGTGTTGATGAACGTGGCCCCGTATTTCATGAGTTCCAGCTGATGCCTCCCAATCATCCCGACCGTTCCGGGCAGCAAGGGTGCGTGCAGTGAGACCGTATCTGCTCGTGCCATCAGGTCATCGAGGCCCACCAGGGTAACCCCCAGTGCTTCCGCCTCATGGATGCTCACGGTGGGGTCCGCGAGGAGAACCCGATGATCAAAGGCCTTGAGCCGTTCTAGAACCAGCCGGCCCGTTCGGGAGGCGCCGATGATACCCACGGTGCTCCCGCAGTTTCCCACATCTGCGGGAAGGACCTTTGGGTCAAAATCCTCCTGCAACCGGCGCAGCCCGCTGGCAGCGTAAAGCGCTTTTTTCCCGGCCAGGAGGATGAACGCCAAGGTAAATTCCGCGACAGGGACCGCATTCGCCTGGGCAGCCGTTGTAAAAGCTACGTCCCGGTCCAGACACGCCGGGTGCACATGCTGCTTGATGGTTCCGGCCGCGTGGGCAACGAGCTTTAATCGCGGTGCGCCATCAAGGACC
Organism: Pseudarthrobacter sp. TRD_SC_9; assembly: GCF_055361265.1. Classification (NCBI taxonomy): domain Bacteria; kingdom Bacillati; phylum Actinomycetota; class Actinomycetes; order Micrococcales; family Micrococcaceae; genus Pseudarthrobacter; species Pseudarthrobacter sp. TRD_SC_9. The sequence goes on along the minus strand of NZ_CM143956.1, from coordinate 383,499 downwards.
CGTGTATCTATCGGTGGTGCTCCCCAACCAGTGATAACCGCGTCAACATCCGATAACACGCGCAGCGCTGTTGCAGAATGAAATTCCGCCAGCGGTTGTTCGTGGACAACATCGGCAACAGAGCGAAGGTGCTGCAGCACATCCTGCGGGAACAGCTGATTCATCAGCTCCGGCGAGCGCAGGGCAAAGGCTACCCGCGGTCGAAAACGTAAGCCGGTCATTTCGCGCTGCCACTCGGCCGACCGAATGCAGAAACTAAAAGCTCAAACCACTGTTGATTTGAAGCTGGTGATCGGCGAAACATAAGGGCTCCCGGTAGGCACAGACTCGAATAGCGGCGACTTGCTGCTTAATCGTCACGCGGCATCACCCTTCGGTCAATGGAAATCTGCCCGATCGATCACATTCGGTCAGCAGGTCGGAGCCGTCGTCGATTCCCGGACTACCAGCCGTGGAAGCAGGGAAACGTGCTGCGTCGGCATGTCGCCGGAGTCCCCGCTGTTGATGCGCGCGTCAAGCACAATCATTGCGGTTGCTCCAACAGCACGCTTTGGCGGGGAAACGGCAGTCAACGGAACGGCGCAGAACGCTGCAACCTCGTCATCGTACGCAACGACGGACAAGTGTTCAGGGACTGGGATATCCCTTGAGGCCGCGAGCTCCACCAACCTGGAAGCGTGTGTGTCCACATGGACAATCACCGCCGTCGTTCCTGTTTCCAGGCAGTCGTCCAGGAAAGCATTCAGGGCGGCGTCGGTGCCTGCCGGGTCAAGCGCGATATTGGGTAACGCCCTGTAGGGAGCCGCCACATGCAGGCCGAGCTGGTCCACCGCCTGTTGATAGCCTGCCTTGAGCCTGCCGGCCGTGGGCGTCTCCTCATGCATGGCGAGGCCGATGGACCGATGTCCCAGATGCGCAAGGTGGCGGACGGCGAGGGCCCCGCCGAACAAATGGTCCGATTGGACGCTGTCATACTCCTTTGACGTCTCCGGGTAGGTGAAAGACCGTTCCATCAACACCACAGGCACAGCAAGGGAATCCAGCCATTTCCCCGTTTGTCCGCCGGACGGTTCATAGCTGCTGGTAGTGAGAAGCAGCCCGCGGATTCCCAGTTCGACAAGCCGCCGCACCCGGTCCTTTTCGGTGTTCGGATCGTAGTGGGTGACCCCCAATACCAGCCGGGTAGCGAGCGAGCCGGCGGTAATTTCCGCCCCGGCGATGACGCGGGCGTAATAGTAATCTGACGTGGGCACCACCAGACCCGTGACCGAAGCCTGCGAAGAGTTGCGGCTGTCCCGGCCGGGCAGCGTCGCACCCCCATGCACTCTGAGCAGGAGGCCAGCGGAACACAGCCTGTTGATAGCGCGACGGGCGGTAATTTCCGATATCCCTAGCTCGCGGGCGAGCGCCATGGTCAGTACCCGGCCGTCGCGCCGTGCGATGTCCAGGATTAGGTGATCTCTCTCAACCGACAACACTTGACCGCCCCTACGTGTGTACTGATGGATTGATCATACGGTCACGAACGGTCGTTTGTTAATTTCTTAGATTGCGGGGATATGCACACTCAATGGGCGCCTAAATCCACTCCCTCCGGCGCAGCGGCGGATCCTCGCCGCCGGGCTTTTGCAGGAGCACCTGGTTCACACCCGTAAGCCTTTCTTCAAAGCCCAAGGCGCTTGATGCCATGTACAGCCGCCACACCCGGGCACGCCCGGGAGAGGTCAACCGCACCGCCTCGTCCCAGTTCTCTTCGAGGTTCCGTACCCAGGCCCGGAGGGTCAGGGCGTAATGACGGCGCAGGGCCTCGACATCCAGCACCTCGAACCCGCCGCTTTCCAGGGCAACCACCATGCCGGAGAGGCTGAGCATCTCTCCGTCGGGGAATACGTAGCGGGGAATGAATGAATCGGGGTCCTCTGCGGCAGGCCCGGCATTCCAGGAGATGGCGTGGTTGAGCAGCCGGCCGCCGGGGCGCAGCAGGCCGTGCAGCTGCGAGACGTAGCGAGCGAGCTGTGCCCGGCCGACGTGCTCTGACATTCCGATGGAGCTGATTGCGTCGTAGGGCCCGTCGATCACGTCCCGGTAGTCCTGGACGCGGATCTCCACCTGATCGGTCAGCCCGGCTTCCGCCACGCGCTTTCGTGCGCTCTCCGCCTGCTCCCCGGACAGCGTGACGCCAACGACCTTCACCCCGTAGCGCTTCGCGGCGTGCAGGGCGAAACTGCCCCATCCGCAGCCCACGTCCAGCACCCGCATTCCCGGCTTCAGCCCCAGCTTCCGGCAAACCAAATCAAGTTTGGCTTCCTGGGCGGCCTCCAACGGGGTCTCCGCACTGTCAAAGACCGCGCAGGAATAGACCATTGACGGACCGAGCACCAGGGCATAAAAGTCGTTGCCGACGTCGTAATGGTGTGAAATTGCCGCGGCGTCGCGCTTCTTGGAGTGCCTCCTGCCGTGCTTTTCGATCTTCACTTCCTCTGGCGGCGGTGCAGGCTCCGGCCCCAACGCGCCGAGCCCGATGGCGGTGGTAATGAGCGTACTGAGCTCCGCGACTGTTGGCTTGCTGAAGGGGCCCGGCTCCGCGAACTTGCCCTGTGAACTCAACGCTGCGAAGGTGGCAAAGATGTCTCCGTGCGCCACTATTTCGCCAGCAACATACGCCCGGCTCAGGCCTAGCTGCCCGGGTGACCAGAGGATCCGCCGCAGCGCCCGCCGCGAGGTGAATTCAACAAGCGGCGCACCCTCCGGACCGGATTCCGAGCCGTCCCAGGCCCGCAGCCGGATAGTGACCTGGTCCGCCCCCAGGACAATGGCCAGTGCTTTGGCCAGCCGTGGTGCTGCTCCCGGTGTCTTTGCCATGTTCATCGCCTCCTGCCCGGCGCATCAACTACAGTGTGTGCATCAAAGCTAATGCCATAACTCCCGCCCCGTCGATGGACACTCCTATCTTTCGCCAGGCACTTCCGGTCACGCCTGCCATCCATCGAGCCATCACCGACTGGTTTGCTGCCGAAGCCCGCGATCTGCCCTGGCGTCTGGAGGATTGCACACCGTGGGGAATCCTGGTCAGCGAGGTGATGCTGCAGCAGACCCCTGTGGTGCGCGTGCTGCCCGTCTGGAAGGACTGGTTGTCCCGCTGGCCCACTCCCGCGGACCTTGCCGCTGAGCCCGCAGGCGAAGCGGTGCGTCACTGGGGCCGGCTGGGCTACCCGCGCCGGGCGCTGCGGCTGCACGCCGCCGCCGTCGCGATTACAGACAGCCACCGCGGCGAGGTTCCCAAGGACTATGAAGCGTTGCTGTCCCTGCCGGGCGTGGGCAGCTACACCGCTGCCGCCGTCGCCGCTTTTGCATACGGCCGCCGCCAGACAGTAGTGGACACCAACATCCGGCGCGTCCATGCACGGCTCTTCAGCGGGACAGCCCTCCCGGCACAGGCGCTGACCGCAGCGGAGATGCGGCTGGCCGCCGATCTGCTGCCTGTCGACGCCGGGCCGTCGGTCCGCTGGAACGCTGCTGTTATGGAACTGGGCGCCGTGATCTGCACGGCCCGCTCCCCCAAGTGCGCGGACTGCCCGGTCCGGAGCGTTTGTGCCTGGCGTCTGGCAGGTGAGCCGCCGCCGTCGTACATTCCCAAAGGGCAGGCATGGCACGGCACGGACAGGCAGGTTCGAGGAGCCGTGATGGCGGTGCTGCGGCAGGCGGACTCCCCCGTCACCGCGGAACTGTTCCTGACACCGCCGGCGGACCTGGGACTGGGCCCGGAGGGCATCGCCGTTCCGCTGGCAGCCCTGCACCGGCTCAACGCGCCACCGGAGCAGCTGGACCGCGCTCTGCTGGGACTGCTCTCCGACGGCCTGGCAGAGATGTCCGACGCCGGTTACAGCCTGCCGTCGTGACCGCACCTTCGCCAGGAGTGCCGCCACGCAACTGGCATACTTTCTTGAGTGACTGAGACAGCCGCTGTTCCAGCCCTGACCATGCCGATCCGGGCGGACCCATGAGAACCGTAATGTACGTCGGGTGGGCGGTGTTTGTGGTGGTTGCGGTGCTCTCGGCCATCCAGATGGTGAGCAGGAGCCGGCAGCACGAGCGGGAAACCGCCGACTGGCCGCGGACGAATGCAACTGTCACAGGCCATATCGCCGGTTGGAGCAGGGGCGCGGGCGGTGCCAACAGGAACCGACGCTATTTCACCGCCTACCAGTTTCTGGACTCGCACGGGACGCTCTTCGCGGGTCAGTCGGAGATTCCGGGCGGTGAAATTCCCGTCCCGGGGAGCATCCTCGAGGTGGCCTACAACCCGGCGAATCCCAACCAGTCCTTCCACCAGTCGGACAAACCAAGGCAGACTCTTGGTTGCGCCATTCCCTTTATGGCAGCCATGGCAGTGGCTTTCTACTTCTTCATCGGCATCTTCCCCGATTAACCAGTGCCGGTCCAGCGCTCCGGGAATACCATGGAGCCATGTCCAGGGCCGCGGTACTGCTGATGGCAACTACGACGGCGTTACTCACCGCCGCGTGTTCGCCCGGGGACGCCGTGTGCCCGGAAATCGCTGCGGCGCCCGTCGTATCCGTCACCGTTGACCGCGCCTACGTGCCGCAGGTCCGGTCGCTGCACCTGAAGGCCTGCCAGGACGGAACCTGCACCGAGGGCCCGCTGGACCTGCAGCCGGGCTCCGTAAGTGTGGGCGGGGAATGCGATCCCCGTGGGGGCCCGCATGGCGTCTGCTCAGCCACTGCCTCGCCTGACGGGACTCTGCGGGGCATGCTGCTGCTGGGGCCGCTTACCGAATCGCCGGTGGACGTGACCCTGACCGGCGTAGGAAGTGACGGCGCGCCGCTGCCCCTGCGCACCCACACCATCACGCCCATCGTGTCGACGCCCTACGGCGAACAATGCGGCCGCTTCATATCCGCCTCGGTCACCCTTGACGCGGACGGCCTCAGTTCAGGTCTCGCCGAAGCCTGACCGCACCAGGTCGCCCACGTACTCCACGGCCTTCTCGGCATCCGGTCCGGACGCCTCCACCCGCAGCACGGAGCCCCTCCCCGCGGCGAGGGTCATCAGCCCCGTCATCGAGGAGGCATCGATGCCGTTGATGCTCACTTCGGCATCCAGCGAGGAAATTCCACCGGCGATCTTCGCCGCCGGCCTGGCATGCATCCCCGCCTGGTTCACCAGTTCAAAATCCCCTGTTGCGTCTGGCGTGGCATCGGGCGCGCCATCCGCTGTGCCTGTTTCTACTTCCGGGTCCCCTGGTTGGGTCCGTCCGGCACCGGCAAATGTGGCCGCAACCGCTTCAGCCGCTTCCCGGACGGCCTTGGCATCGGCTCCGCTTTGGGCGGCGACCGCAGCCGCCACGAGTCCTTCCACCAGCGGGGCGTCCGCCAGCAGGATTTCACCGGCCTCCTCAGCAAATTCAATGGCGGATTCGGCCGTCATCACCGCAGAACCAAGATCGGCCAGAACCACGGTTCCCTCATCCCCTGTTGCCCTGTCCAAGGCCTCCATGACCTTCTCCAGGCTGGTGCCGATCCTGCCGTCACCGGTTCCCCCGGCTGCGAGGATCTGCACGTCAGGTGCCATTTGCCCGGCAAGTTCCACGGCGCCGTCGGCGATCTTTTCGCTGTGCGACACCACTACCAGCCGCACGCTCACAGAGCCGCCTCCGCGGCCGCCCGCAGGATCAGCGCGCTGGACTCCGCCCCGGGATCGCGGTGCCCGGCGCTGCGCTCACCAAGATAGCTCGCCCTGCCCTTGCGGGCGACCAGGGGCTCCGTGGCTTCGGCCCCGGATGCGGCAGCGTCAGCAGCCGCCTGGAGGACTTCGCGCGGCGGGGCGCCATCGCCGGCTGCCTTCCGGGCAGCCTCCACCGCCGGCGTCCACGCGTCCACCATGGTTTTGTCCCCCGGCTCGGCTTTGCCCCGGGCCACAATGCCGCCGAGCGCCGCCTCCAGCGCATCCACCAGCAGCGAAGGTTCGACGTCGGCAGCGTCACCCAGCGCCGTTGACGCGCGCAGGAAGGCGGTCCCGTAAAGGGGACCGGCGGCCCCGCCAACGCTGGACATCAGCGCCATGGCCGTCATCTTCAATGCTGCAGCGGGACTCTCCGGCGGTGCCTCTGCGAGCTTGGCCATCGCCGCCTGGAACCCCCGGTCCATGTTCTCGCCGTGGTCAGAATCCCCGATGGCCCTGTCCAGATCGATCAGGCGGCCACGGTTTTCCTTCATGGCCTCAGCTGAGAGTTCCAGCCACTTCAAAGCCCACTTGGTATCCAGCCCCATGCTTACACTCCCCAACGCAGTGCGGCCGTGCGGACGGGCGCGTCCCAAAGTTCGGTCAGTTCATCATCCAGCCGGAGGACGGAAATGGAACAGCCCTGCATTTCCAGGGCTGTGATGTAATTGCCCACCAGCGAACGCGCCACCGTGATGCCTCGCTCTTCCAGGACCTTGGCGGCCCGGCGGTAGACGATGTACAGCTCGCTTTGCGGCGTTCCGCCCATGCCGTTGACAAAGAGCAGGACGCTCTCCCCCTGCTTGACATCAAGGTCGGTCAGGATGGGCCCGAGAAGGCGGTCCGTGATTCCATCAGCGCCTTCCATGGGAATCCGGTGTCGGCCTGGCTCGCCGTGGATGCCGATGCCGATCTCGATTTCGTTTTCTTCCAGGTCGAAGCTGGGCCGGCCCGCATGCGGCACGATGCACGCGGACAGGGCAACGCCCATACTTCGCACGTTGTTGTTCACCCGGCCGCCCAGTGCGGCCACGGCATCCAGGTCATCACCGCGTTCTGCGGCCGCTCCCGCGATCTTTTCCACCAGGACAGTGCCGGCAACACCCCGCCTGCCGGCGGTATACAGCGAATCCTCTACCGCAACGTCATCGTTGACCAGGATGGTGCGGACCTGCACGCCTTCGGCCTCGGCCATCTCTGCCGCAGTCTCGAAATTCAGGACGTCACCAGTGTAGTTCTTCACGATGTGCACCACACCGGCACCCGAATCGACGGCGAGGGTGGCGGGAATGATCTGATCCGGCGTCGGCGAGGTGAACACCGCCCCGGGCACGGCGGCGTCGAGCATCCCACGTCCCACGAAACCGGCGTGCAGCGGTTCGTGACCGCTGCCGCCCCCGGACACCAGCCCCACCTTGCCGGCCACCGGCGCGTCCTTGCGGGTGATGAACGCCGGTGTGGTGTTGACGGTCACGAGGTCTGGATGGGCCATCCCGAATCCTTCAACGGATTCTGCGACCACGGCTTTGGGATCATTGATGAGCTTTTTCATGGTGCTCCTGGGCTTCGTTTGGCTTCCTGGAGAGTGCGCTCTTGACCCTACTACCCGGAGACGGCAGCGCGGAAGGTCCGGGTGTGTTCTTAGCCTTCCAGCTGGCGGATCATCCGCGTGTTGCCCAGCGTGTTCGGCTTCACCCTGGCAAGGTCAAGGAACTCCGCCACGCCCTCATCATGGGAGCGTAAGAGCTCCGAATACACCACCGGGTCCACAGCGCTTTGGTCGGCCATGACCTCGAAGCCATGCCGCTTGAAGAAGTCCACCTCAAAGGTCAGGCAGAAGACCCGCGAGACCCCCAGCAGCCGGGCCTCCTCCAGGAGCCGCTCCACCAGGACATGCCCCACACCCCTGCCGCGCCAGGACTCATCCGTTGCCAGGGTGCGGACCTCCGCCAGGTCCTCCCACATCACATGCAAGGCGCCGCAGCCAATGACCGTGCCGTCAGAGGCCTCGGCGATCCGGAATTCCGGCAGGCTCTCGTAATAGGCGACTGTCTCTTTGGCCATCAGGATCCGCTGCTCGGCCAACGGAGCCACGAGTTCCTTGATGGCGGCGACATCGCCGGTACGGGCAGGGCGGATATGGAAGGAATCAGTCACACGCCTATCCTATGGTTGCCACGTGCGGGGAAAACGCAAAAGGCGTCCGGCGACTGTTTCCAGCCGGGGACGCCTTTGCGGTTACTGCCGCGGTTGCGGATTGCTACACGATCGGGGCAATCTCTGGGATACGCGGCTTGGCGTTGCCCTGGAACGTGAACTTGGCGTCGTCTCCTTCGCCATCCACGTCCACCACCACTATGTCGCCGGCGTGGAGCTCACCGAACAGGATCTTCTCGGAGAGCTGGTCCTCGATCTCGCGCTGGATGGTGCGGCGCAGCGGCCGGGCACCCATTGCAGGATCGTAGCCACGCGTGGCCAGGAGCCGCTTGGCTGCCGTGGTGAGTTCGATGCCCATGTCCTTGTCCTTGAGCCGCTTTTCCAGCCGGCCTACGAACAGGTCCACGATCTCGATGATCTCGTCCTGCGTCAGCTGCGGGAACACCACGACGTCGTCAACACGGTTCAGGAACTCGGGACGGAAGTGCTGCTTCAGTTCCTCTGTGACGCGGGCGCGCATCCGGTTGTAACCGGTCTGCGTGTCCGTGCCCGATTGGAAGCCGGTGGCAACGCTCTTGGAGATATCCCGGGTACCCAGGTTGGTGGTCATGATGATCACGGTGTTCTTGAAGTCCACCACGCGGCCCTGGGAATCGGTCAGGCGGCCGTCTTCCAGGATCTGCAGGAGCGAGTTGAAGAGGTCAGCGTGGGCCTTCTCAACCTCGTCGAACAGCACCACCGAGAACGGCCGACGGCGGACCTTCTCGGTCAGCTGGCCGCCCTCCTCGTAGCCAACGTAGCCCGGAGGGGCACCGAAGAGCCGCGAGACCGTGTGCTTCTCGGAGTACTCGGACATGTCCAGGGTGATCAGGGCTTCCTCTTCACCGAAGAGGAATTCCGCGAGCGCCTTGGCCAGTTCGGTCTTGCCGACGCCGGTGGGGCCGGCGAAGATGAACGAGCCGCCAGGACGCTTGGGGTCCTTCAGGCCTGCACGGGTGCGGCGGATCGCCTGGGACATCGCCTTGATGGCTTCGTCCTGGCCGACAACGCGCTTGTGCAGTTCCTCTTCCATCTTCAGCAGGCGCGAGGACTCTTCCTCGGTCAGCTTGAAGACCGGAATACCGGTGGAGTTGGCGAGCACCTCGGCGATGAGATCCTCATCAACCTCGGAGATGTCGTCCATGCCGCCAGACTTCCAGTGGCGTTCCTTCTGGGAGCGCTCGGTGATCAGCTTCTGTTCCTTGTCGCGGAGCGACGCGGCGCCTTCGAAGTCCTGCGCGTCAATTGCGGACTCCTTCTCCATCTTGAGATCGGCTATCCGCTCATCCATGGCCTTCAGCTCCGGGGGAGCGGTCATCCGGCGGATGCGCAGCCGTGCGCCGGCCTCATCGATAAGGTCGATCGCCTTGTCCGGCAGGAAGCGGTCCGAGATGTAGCGTTCGGCAAGGCTTGCGGCCGAGGCGAGGGCGCCGTCGGTGATCGTCACGCGGTGGTGTGCCTCGTAGCGGTCGCGAAGGCCCTTAAGGATCTCGATGGCGTGTGCAACCGAGGGCTCCTTGACCTGGATGGGCTGGAAACGGCGCTCCAGCGCTGCGTCCTTCTCGATGTGCTTGCGGTACTCATCCAGCGTGGTGGCGCCGATGGTCTGCAGCTCACCGCGGGCCAGCATGGGCTTCAGGATGGAGGCCGCGTCAATCGCGCCTTCCGCTGCGCCTGCACCAACCAGGGTGTGGATCTCATCGATGAAGAGGATGATGTCTCCGCGGGTACGGATCTCCTTGAGAACCTTCTTCAGGCGCTCTTCGAAGTCACCGCGGTACCGGGAGCCGGCTACAAGGGACCCGAGGTCCAGCGTGTACAGCTGCTTGTCCTTGATGGTCTCCGGAACGTCACCACGGACTATCGCCTGGGCCAGGCCCTCGACGACGGCAGTCTTGCCGACGCCGGGTTCGCCGATCAGGACGGGGTTGTTCTTGGTGCGGCGGGAAAGGACCTGCATGACGCGTTCCATTTCCTGTTCGCGGCCAATCACAGGATCCAGCTTGTTTTCGCGCGCTGCCTGGGTCAGGTTGCGGCCGAACTGGTCCAGCACCACGGAACCGGCGGGGGTGCCTTCGGGCTGGCTGGAACCGACGCCTGCGCCGGTGCTTTCCTTGCCCTGGTAGCCGGAGAGCAGCTGGATAACCTGCTGGCGCACCCGGTTCAGGTCAGCGCCGAGCTTGACCAGCACCTGCGCCGCAACACCCTCACCCTCGCGGATGAGTCCCAGCAGGATGTGCTCCGTGCCGATGTAGTTGTGGCCCAGTTGCAGGGCTTCGCGAAGCGAGAGCTCCAGCACCTTCTTGGCGCGCGGTGTGAACGGGATGTGACCGGACGGCGCCTGCTGGCCCTGTCCGATGATCTCCTGTACCTGCTCGCGGACGCCGTCAAGCGAAATGCTCAAGGACTCCAGAGCTTTAGCCGCAACGCCTTCACCCTCATGGATAAGACCCAACAGGATGTGTTCGGTTCCGATGTAATTGTGGTTCAGCATGCGTGCTTCTTCTTGGGCAAGCACAACTACGCGACGGGCACGGTCCGTAAATCGCTCAAACATTTCGCCACACTCCTAGCTACGACGTACTTTGATGCTACGTGGCTGGCTTCAAGTTGTGGAGCGTGTTCGCCACAGGGGAAACCCCGGCCAGTAATTCCAGGGCCTGCAGGCATCGGCCGGCTTCCTCAAACGGGAAGAAGTGCCCGCCGTGGAAGGCTTCAAGTTCCGGGAAAAGGGTGTAATCCTCCCAGCCGTGGACCACGTCCGGAGGCGCCAGCGGATCGGCAGTACCGCACCAGCCAATTAGCGGTACGGGCAGCGGGGCCCGGCGGCGCGCTGCCAGGTCCGGCCGGTATGTGGTGATGATCCGAAGGTCATTTCGCAGGGCGGGAAGGAACAGGGGACGCATGGGGCTGGTCCGCAACTCCGGGTTCACTGCGCCCACAGCCTCCAGGGCATCAAGGAAGTCCTCATCACCCAGTTCGATCATCGGTGCGAAAACATCAGCCGAAGAGTTATGCGGCGGCCGGCTGCCCATGACCAGTACGGATTCAGGGAGCCGGACGCCGCGGCGGCACAATTCGAACGCAGCCTCGTAGGCAAGCAGGCCGCCCAGGCTGTGGCCGGCCAGGATGAAAGGCCGGTCGGCGGGCAGCGAATCGGCGATGGCTGCCGCCAGGTCGATGAGGGTGACCTTTCCGCCGTCCCCGGCAAGCTGGGCCTGTATCAGCCTGACGTTCAGCGGTTCCAGGACAATGCCTTCTCCCGCCGCCCTCAGCCAGGGACGAAAGGTGGCCACTGATCCGCCGGCGGGCGGCAGGCAGAAGACAACCGGCGGCTCTGACCCTGTCACGCCGGCTCCCGGGTGCGGAAGTTGCCGCTGGTTACCGCTTCCCAGTCCGCCAGGTCCTGCCCGGCCAAGAGGGCAGTGCCCACCAGGAGGGCCTGGTAGCCGGCGTCCAGCAAGCCAAGTGCCGCCGCCGGCGAATTCACCCCGCTGGCGCTGACGGGACACCGGGTACCCGCTGCCCGGACAGCATCAATCAGCCGTTCGCTTCGGGCCAGGTCCGGCGCGCCCTTCTCCTTGCCCCGAATGTCCTTGTTGTTCACGGCAATGATCACATCCGCCGGGTTTTCGATCGAAGCAATCTCCTCTTCGGACACCACCTCGACAAAAGGCACCAGCCCCAGTTCCAGTGCCTGGCCGGCGAGGCTGTTGAGTCCCTTGGCGGGCAGCAGCTGGGCGGTCAGGAGCACTGCGGAAACACCCAGCCGCCGGGCGGTTTCCAGCTGCCCCCGACGGGTTATGAAGTCCTTTTGGAGGATGGGCAGGTCTGTCAACCCCCGAACTTCGCGGAGCAGGTCCTGGTCACCGCCGAACCAGCGGCCGGTCACCACGGAAAGGCAAGGTGCCCCCGCGCGGTGATAGGCGGCAACGACGTCCGGCACTGACCGGCCGTGCAGCAGGTCTGTACCGTCGGCGTCGTTCTTCTTGATTTCCATGATGAGCGGGCTGGGACCGGCCAGCACGGCGTCAATAAAGCCGTTCATACTGCTGCTCCCGCAGGCATCCGGGCACCGGTTCCCAGCCAGGCTGCGCCGATGGACTCGATGTTTGGAGCGGAAAAGCTTCCGTCCGGTCCCCTGGTGGCGGAGTCCGCGTCCACCCCCCGGAACGTTGGGAGGCTCCGGAGCCCGGCGTGTGCTCCCGCATTGTCGGGGCTGATCCCGCCCGCAGCGAGGAATGGCAGGTCCAGATCGAGGGCGGCGGCCAGCAAGGCATCCGGCGGAATCTCGTGCCCGGTGCTGCCCACCATTCCGTCAGGAGACATTGCATCGAAAATCGCGACGTCGGTTCCTGCCCTTTTGTAGGCCCCGTAATACGGCTTCTCGAGGCAGGCTGCACCCTGGAAGTGGAAGACCTTGACGATCACGGCGTCCGCAGGCAGCAGGCTCCGCAGTTGCGCCACCATTTTGGGCGTCTGGAAGGCGTGCAGCTGCACCCACCGGATTCCGGCCCGGTTCATAACGGCTGCCAGTTCCACGGCGTTGGCAGAAAACGTTACAAGGCAGGGGTGCAGCCCGTCTATCCCCCGGCAGGCTGCCGCGAGTTCCACCAGGGAATCGTCGGCCAGCGAGCGCCTGGAGCCTGGAATCCGCCACCACAGGCCAGCCAGGGTGGCTCCCCCGCCGGCCAGGGCATGGAGTTCATTGCTGGTGGTGGCTCCGCAAGCCTTCAGCTGGATACCGTGGCTCATTTCAGGCCGATCATGGAGGCGATGCGGTTGTACTGGAGCTCATTGGTGCCCGAATAGATGGACCCGGCAATGGAGTTCCGGACCTCTATTTCCAGTCCGGACTCCGTGACGTAGCCCCTGCCGCCAAACACCTGCACGGCGTCCAGGCTTGATGCGAGGTTGTGTTGGCTGGTCAGGAGTTTGGCGATTGAGACTTCACGGGTTGCGCGTTTGCCTTCGGAGATGAGGCGTGCCGCCTCATGCAGCCACATCCGGGACGTGGACGTTCCAATGGACATGTCCACGATTTTCTGCGATACCTGCTGGTAGCCGCCAATCGCCCTGCCGTACTGCTGCCTGGTCCTGGCTTGGTCTACGCACCTCGCCAGTCTGTTGGCCATCTCGCCCACATTGACAATGAACGAGTAGAGGATCTCCCGTTCCATCACATGGTCCAGCACCAGGAAACCGCCGCCCACCCGGCCCAGGACATTGCCCGCCGGAACCCTGCAGGATTCCAGTACGACGTCGGCCATCGGCGAAGTGCCCAGCCCCATCTTCTGTACCGGGTCTCCAGTGGACAGGCCGGGTGTGCCGGCCTCCACCAGGAACGCCGTGATGCCAAGCGGGCCTGCGTTCTCGGCGGTCTTGGCGTAGATAACGTACACATCAGCAAGCCCGGCGTTGGTAATGAAGCACTTCCGGCCGTCCAGGACGTAGTCACCGCCGTCCCGCACCGCCGTCGTGCGCATCCTGAGGGCATCTGAGCCGCTCTCCGGTTCCGTGATGGCATGGGCGCCGATGAGTTCGCCGGAACACAGCCCGGGCAGATACTTGCCTTTGAGTTCGGCGCCGGCAAAATCGTTCAGGGGCGTGGCCGAGCTGGCCATGCTGGTCACGGCCGAGAACGCCAGGCCGCTGTCCCGGGACACCTCGCCCAGTATCTCCAGGGCGTCCATGGTTTCCCGGATGGACCGCCCCGCTCCGCCGTACTCCGGATCAAAGGGCATGGCCAGCAGGCCGGTGGCCCGGAGCGCGTCCCACGATTCCCGGCTGAAGGTCCCCAGCCGGTCTCTCTCGATATGGCCTGCGCTGAGCTGTTCGCCCAGCCCGCGGATTGCGGTGCCAACGTGGCCGGCCCGCTCTGCAGTTGCTGTCATGGCAGGCTCCTAGTAGGCCGAGAAGCCGGAGGGATCAAGGGTGTGCGTCTCGTCCCCGCGGATGGGCGGATTAAAAACCGAGATCAGCTGCATGTCCTCGTGCTCGGATGCCTGGAGGTGGTGGGCGTCGTGTTCATTGAGCGCATAGAGCACCCCGGGCACAATCTCGTGGCGCGTGCCGTCAACTTCCACCACGGCGCCGGACCCGGAAATGCAGTAGCAGGCCTCCAGGTGCCGCGAGTATTTCAGCATGGAGCTGGTCCCTGCCTTAACAACAGTGTGGGCAATAGCAAAGCCCATGCTGTCGTTCTCTACGAGCAGCCGGCTGCTGGTGCCGTTTCCCCAGTTGACGGTGTTTACGTCTTCACGCCTGCGAATGAGCATGGGATTTCCCTTCAGTTTGTTTGATATTTGGGGGTGAAACCTTGTCCAGGAAAGTGTTGAATACGGATCGGAGCCGGCCTGTGGCCAGCCCATCCTCCACGGCTGCTACTGCCGCCGTGCCAATGATGGCGGCGTCAGCGCCGATGATGCCCAGCTGGTCGATGTCCGCGCGGTCCGTCACGCCGAATCCCACAGCAATGGCTGCCGGCCCATACGCGCGCAGCTCCGCCACGGTTTCCCGCAACGCCGCATAGCCCTCGTCAGGCCGGCTTCCGCTGCGCCCGTATTTGGCCACCAGGTACACATAGGCGGTGGCTGCCTGGGCGGCTTCCTGAAGGGTTTCCGGGCGGGACACGATGCTGTAGCACGTTGTCACCACGGGAATCCCCTTCTCCGCCGCGGCTTCAAGGAAGTCCTTCCGCAGGACGGGCGGCAGGGCGTGGATCAGGAGACCGTCCGCGTCGGATGCTGCCACTGCTGCCAGGAAGGCGGCCATTCCGGGGCCCTTGACGGTGTGGCTCCAGTCAGCCAGGAGCACAATCTTCAGCCTGTCCAGTTGTGGCTTGATGGAACGGATGAAATCCAGGACCTGCGCCAGGGTGATCCCCGATTCGATGGCGCGGCTGGCAGACCTTCGGATCACCATGCCGTCCGTGACCGAGTCCGGAAAGGGCACAGCCAGTTCCAGGCAGTCGATGCCGGCCTTGTCCATATCCAGCACCAGGCCGTGAAGCTGGTCAAGGGGCGGATCGCCTGCGTTAAGGAACAATACGGTGCCGGGGCTGTTGGTGGTGCCGGTGAAAAAAGCGGTCATGGCTGAATCCCTTTCCGGGCGGTTGCTGCCTGGGACGTTGCTGCCTGGGACGTCATCCGGCTGGCAAGGGCCAGCGCCTGCCCGGACCGGACACTGTCCATGGCGGCATCAAATGCGGAATTCCAGTTCTGTTCCCGGCCGGCGGCAAGCAACAACCCCGCTGCGTTCAGGCAGATGGTGTTGGTGACTGTGGGGTTCACTGTCCCGTCCAGTGCGTCCATAAAATGCCCGACGGCGGCATCCGCACCCACCGGTTCAAGGTCCGCGAGCCGCCCGCCCGGGTCCGCAACGGAGCCGGGTTCGAGGTGCTCCACCGTGCCGTCCGGGCGGTAGACGCTGTTGGCCGTGAAGCTCAGCAGCTCGTCCACACCGTGGTCGTTGGACGTGACCCAGACCGGGTGTGGCCGGTGGACCTGGGCGAGCTCGCGGATCATGGCCAGCGGTGCCCTCGCCGACACCCCTGTCAGTTGGGCCCGTACGGGAACGTCTGCCAGGAACGGGCCGACAACGTTGAGGAACTTGCCGAACGTCTTCATACCGATCGGCACAATAAGCCGGGCCAGCCTGGTCAGCTCCCTGGGGTAGACATACTGGCCGGCGAATGCCAGCCCGAACTCGTCCAGGTGCCGCTCGGTTTCCGCGCCGTCGGCCGCAGTCACTATGCCGGCGCGGCCCAGGAGGTCCACGGAGCCCAGGGCGCTGGCGTAGGACCGGGATCCCGTCTTGATGATGGCCGCGCCGGTGCTCGCGGCGACGAACGCGGCCGCCGTCGAAATGTTCATGGTGGCCGGCCCGCCGCCCGTGCCGACGATGTTCACGGTGTCCCGGGCCGGCGTTCCTCCCGGTTCCGGCGCCAGGCTCTCGATGAAGGCGAGGATGGTGGCAGTATCCGGCAGCCAGGTCGCGGCGGACGCCAGAACCCCCACCACTTCGGCCTGGTTGGCGCGGCCGGAGCCCACCTCTGCCCAGAAACGGGACCATTCCTCCGCAGAAACGCTCTCCTGCCTGCGGATCAGGGTCTCAAGAACCTGACCGGGCATCGCTAGACCGTTGACTTCAGGGCAGCTGACTTCAAACGGGCGTTGGTGATGAACTGGTCCATGGTGGCCAGGCTCCTGAAGTTCTCCGGGTCAAGGTCCTCGTCGCCAACGGACACGTCGAAGTTGGTCTCGATCCAGGCGATCATCTTCAGCAGGCCCAGGCTGTCGATGATCCCGCTGTTCAGCAGGTCCATGTCCTCGGTGATTTCTTCAGGACCGGTGCCTGGCAGAAACTCTTCGATGACGTACGTGCGGATTTCGGTGATGGCGTTCATGGTGGTGCTCCTTTTTATTGGCTTGCGTGGGTTTGCGCGGGTTTTGTGGATCAGGTGGTGGCGTCAGACGGTTTCCGGGAAGTAGTCCCGTTGGGCCTGCAGCCTGTTGATCTTGCCGGTGGTGGTGAGGGGAAGGGCCGCATCTGTGACCCTCAACTGCGAAGGCACAGCGGTTCTGGGGAGGTGGGTGGCGCAGTGGTTGCGCAGTTCCAGTCCGGACACTGCGGATCCGCTTTTACGTTCGACGACGGCAAGCAGCCGCCGTCCTCCCACGGGATCCGGGGCGGTCATCACGGCGGCCGCACCCACGTTGGCGTGCAGCTTCAGGATTCGCTCCACCTCGGCGGTATTGACAGCCACGCCCCGGATTTTGACCTGGTGGTCTGTCCGGCCCAGCAGCTTCAGCCCGCCGTCGGCGTCGCGGCGGAAAAGGTCGCCGCTGCGCAAGAATGGCCCCTGCCCGCCCGGGTGCTGGACAAACTTCCCTTGGTTCAGGGCAGGGTCCAGGTAGCCGCGGGCCTGGAATGGCGTGCGGACCAGCAGCTCTCCGTCGCCGGGACCCGATACTTCCCGGCCGGCGTCATCCACCAGCAGGACCTCGGCTCCCGCAACCGGCGTGCCCGCAGGGAGTTGAACGGGCAGCTCCGCTTCTGGCGGCACGCTGTGCATCAGGCTGTCGTTGGTCTCAGTGCAGCCGTAGACGTTGTGCAGGGTGGCGGCCGGAAAGAGCCTGCGCATGGCCGTAAGGGTGTGGTGGGGAGTTTCATCACCGGTCAGGATCAGGTGCCGCAGTGCCCCGCTCCCCTGGTCCTGGCCGGCATCAGCCACCAGCTGGAAGAACATGGGAACGCCCTGCGCCACTTCCACCCGGTGGTCCACCAGTTGCTTCAGCACGTAGGCGCCGTCCACCGCTTTGGCCGGCGGAACCAACACAACGGTCCCGCCGTGCCCAAGGGTGGCCCAGACGTCCAGCAGCGACAGGTCAAAATTCAGTGGTGCCAGGCTGAGCACAGGAGTGCCCTGGCCGATTCCGAAGGCAGCACCTGCCCAGGCGGCAAAGCTGTCCACCGCCGAATGGTCCAGGAGGACAATCTTCGGGGTGCCGGTGGATCCCGAGGTGGTCAGCATAAAGCCGGTACCCTCGGCCACCCCGGGCCGCCGGTCCGGGGCCAGGAGTTCCAGGCCCCGCGCCTGCGGGTTCAGGATGGCTGTGCAGCCGGAGTCTGCAAGAAGGTGGTCCCTGGTGGCCGCCGGAAGCAGGGGCGAAACCAGCAGGAACGGCCGGTCCTGCCGCAGGCAGTCCAGCACAGCCGCAATCGCCTCGCTGCCCTTGTGCGCCAGGATGGCCAGCGGACCTGCGCCAGCCAGCATCCCGGTCATTTCGTCCGCGAGGGCCAGCAGCTGACCGTAGCTGACGACGGCGCCGCCTTCCACAAGGGCTGCCGCTTCGGGCCTCGCTGAAGCGTGGGCCAGGATCCGCTGCGCAAGTCCACTCATGGCTGCGCGTCCGCAGGGCGGATACTGATCCATCCCGCCTTGACGGCCGGACCACGGGGGGTGTTGCAGGAGAAGGCGAAGCTGCCTTCCAGGACGGTAGGCCGGAACGAAAACAGGAGCGGCTCGCCGGGCAGGATGGGGGCGGAGAACCGGGCACCGAGGCTGATGATCCGGCCCACGTCACCGCCGCCAAAATGGTCTGCGGCGATTTCGCAGCCTACCGCGATGCTGCTCATTCCATGGGCGATAGGTCCGGGAAAACCGGCTTCCAGGGCCGCCGCCGGGTCCGTATGGATCGGGTTGTGGTCACCCGAGGCATCGGCGTACGCCGCTACGAAGGCTTCGGTAGGCGTTACCTCGAAGGTGAAGGCGTCCTGGTCCGGCAGTGGTTTTGGCACCGCAGGATGCCCGGGATTGCCGCCGAAGGAGTCGGGGTGCTGGTAGCCAACCACCAGCACCGTTGCCTTCAGCTCCGTCACTGTTGCGCCGCCGTCGTCCGTTTGACGGCAGTTGATGGTGACCCGCGAGCCTTGGGGTTCGGCCCGCACTGCAACAACGTCAGCGCGGGTGGTGATGACGTCCCCGGGCACCATGGCGCGCACCGCACGCAGCTCCTGCTGCAAGTGGACAATGCTCTTGGGGCCGGGAACCAGCTGGTCGATGAGCTGGTTGAAGGCCGGGTGGGAGACGGTAAAGCCGTGCACCGGGCTGGCGGCCCGGCCGCTGCTGTTGAACAACAGGCTCCGGGCCGCGGCGCGGTAGGCAGTGATGTCCGTGGCTGCCACTTCGGTGACGGTGACCACGCCGGCAACCGTTCCCGAGGCTGCTTCCTGTTCTGCCGCCAGGATGCTCATGGCGCCAGCACCAGGCATGCGTTGTGTCCGCCGAAGCCGAACGAGTTGGACAGGGCAGGCAGTGCAGCGATTTTCCGTGGTTCAGTCTTCACGATATCCAGCTCAATTCCAGGGTCGGTGATGGTGTGGTTGGCTACCGGCGGTACAACCCCGTGGCGCAAGGCCAGGAGTGTGGCAACGGCCTCGGCTGCCCCGGCGGCGCCGAGCAGGTGCCCGGTAACCCCTTTGGTGGCAGTGACCGGCGGAACGTTGTTGCCGAAGACGGCGTTCAGCGCGTGCGCCTCAATGCTGTCGTTCAGCCGGGTGGACGTACCGTGGGCGTTGACGTGGCTGATTTCATCCATTCCGACGCCGGCGCTGGCCAGCGCGGCTTCCATCGCCTTCCGGGCGCCAAGGCCTTCGGGATGGGGCATGGCCAGATGATGGGCGTCCGCGGTGGCTGCATAACCCAGCACGGAACCGTACGTCCGTGCACCTCGTGCTGTGGCGTCCTCCTGGCGCTCCAGCACTACAAAGGCCGCGCCTTCCCCCATGACGAAGCCATCCCGGCCGGCATCGAAGGGCCGTGACGCCTCGCCCGGACTGTGGTTGCGGGCGGACAGCGCACCCATATTGGCAAACGCCGCAAGCGTCACGGGCGTCACCGTTGCCTCGCAGCCACCGGCGATGGCAACGTCCACAACTCCGGCGCGCAACAGGGCCATGGCATGGCCGATCGCGTCGGCGCCGCTGGCGCAGGTAGTGGCGAGAGTCAGGGCCGGGCCCATGGTGCCCAGTTTCATCGAAATCATGGCGGCCGCCGCGTTCGGCATGGTCATCAACGGCATCAGCGGGCTGACTCCCTGCGCCCCGGCGGTGTGGAACATGCCGCTCTGCTGGTCGCTGGTGTGCCGGCCGCCCACTGCGTTACCCACTACTACCGCCGTCCGGACCGGCTCGGTTTCCGGGGATCCGGCGTCACTGAATGCGTTCATGGCTGCCACCAAGGCGTACCTGGAGAACGGATCGAGACGGCGCAACTCCTTGGCGGAGATACCGGCAGGGACGGCGGGCTCCTCCGCCCGGCAGGCCAACCGGACGGCATGGCCGGCGAAGGCGGGCCCTTCGAGATAGCCCGCCAAGGACTTTCCAGCAAGCAGCGCGTCCCAGAAAGCGTCCACGGTGTTGCCTGCGGGGGTGACCAGGCCTATGCCCGTCACCATGATGGTCTGGCTGCCCATGGCGTAGCCCTAGCCGCCAATCAGGCCGCAGCGCTCGGCTGCGCGCAGGAAGCCGCGGGTGGCCTCATCGATGATCTCGGGCGAGTGGCTGGCAGTGATGGCAATGCGCAGGCGGGCAGTGCTGACAGGCACGGCCGGTGTTACCACAGGCAACCCGACGATCCCTTCGTCACGGCAGGCCGTGGCGAAGTCGTAGGCCTCCAGGTCAGTACCGATTATGAGCGGAACAACGGCTGTTTCGCTGGCTCCGGTCTGCATGCCGGCAGCGGACATGGTGGTCCTGAACCTTGCTGACTCCTTCTGGATGTGGCTGACCCGCCAGGGTTCCTGGTCCAGGATGCGTACCGCTGCGAGGGCCGCTCCGCTTTGCGCCGGACCCAGTGATGCCGAGAAGAGGAACGGGCGTGCCGCATAGCGGAGGTGGTAAATGAAGTCAGGAGTACCGGCCACCCAGCCGCCCATGGAGGGAATGCCTTTGGACAGTGTCCCCAGCTTGACGTCCGCCGTCACCTCGTAATTGAAGTGTTCCTCGATACCCCGGCCCGTTGCTCCGATAACACCCATGGCGTGGGCTTCGTCCACCATCAGCAGCGCACCGTGTTCGTCGCAGACCCGGCGCAAGGCCGGCAGCGGCGCGATGTCCCCGTCCATGGAGTAGACGCTGTCAACGATGACCAGCCGGACTCCAGTGGCTGGAGCGTCGCGCAGGCGGCGGTCCAGGTGCTCTGGATCGTTGTGCCGGAACCGGGTGACGGTGGCCCCGCTGAGCTGGCAGCCGTCCACAATGCTGGCGTGGTCGTACTTGTCGATGAACACCTGGTCTCCGGGGCCGCAGATGGCTCCCACGGTGCCTACGTTGGCGGCGTAGCCTGAGCTGAAGACCAGCGCCGATTCGCGGCCGTTGAAGCGCGCGATCTCCGCTTCAAGCTCCTCGTGGAGGGGTGTGGTCCCGGCAAGTGCCCGCACGCCGTGGGCTCCGGTACCGTAGGTGTCCAACGCCTGCTTGGCTGCCTCGTTGACCCGCGGATCCCCGCTGAGTCCGAGGTAGCTGTACCCGGACATCATCAGCAGCCGCTCGCCAAAAAGATCTACGAATGGAGTGCCCGCCACCGGAATATACGGCATAAAGCTGTTGCGGCGGTTCGGCTCGGATTCGAGTTCCTTCACGCGCCGGTGGGTGCCCTGGACCTTGGCGTCGAGTCTGTCCCTGGATGCGGATGCAAGGGTTGCGGTCATCGCGTGTGTCCTCCTGTTGAGACCGGACAAGCGGGGCCGGGACCATGGGTCCAGGCCGGCCGGGGCCGGTGTTTGCGGTTAGGACTGTTGTAGGACAGCCACCGCAACGCGAGCGCAACAGGTGTTCTTCGGGGGGCGTCAGAGGCCCGCGGGTGCCCCACCCACACCAGCGGCCACGGGCTGCCTACGGCGGTACTCCTGCGGGCTCACGCCGTAGCGCTTCTTAAATGCAGTGCTGAAGCTGAACGGGCTGGCATACCCCACCTGCCGGGAGATGGTGGTCAACGTGAATTGCGGATCTGCCATGAGGTCTGCGGCCTTGGCCAGCCTCCACTGGTTGAGGTAAGTCATTGGCGGTTTGCCCACGCGTTCGTGGAACCGACGGGCCAGCGAAGCCCTGGACACTCCCACACTGCCGGCGAGCGAACCAACCGTCCAGGGCTTGTCCGGGGAGCTGTGGATCAGCCGGATGGCCTGCTGCACGGCCGGGTCCCGCTCTGCCGTCAACCAGTTATGCTCTGCGTCAGAAATCCCGGCCGTCCAGGTGCGGACCGCGCTGATGAGCAACAGATCCAGGAGCCGGTCCAGGACGCTCGCCTGGGCCACACCGTCCCGATGGATCTCCTGCCTCAGGACATCGATGATGGGGTTCCCGGCAGCATCGACCAGCACGTGCGGCGGCAGGGACGAAAGCAGGATGTCGCCTACTTCGCCGCTGCTCCGGTACGTCCCCACCAGCATCGAGTCCCGCCCGCCGGCGTCGTTTCCCCAGGAGCGCAGCCCTGTGCTGAGGTCCTGGGCGAGGTCCTCGCCATTGGACCCGGAACAATTCTGGTCCACGCCGATGAAGTAGCTGGGCCGTTCATGCGGCTGGTCCGCCAGCACGTAGGCAGCGGAATCCCTGATCAGCAGAAGGCTCCCCGGTTCCAGCAGCAGGGGATCTGCCCCTCGCTGGGAAAACCAGGCGGAACCGCTCAGCATTGCCACGACCGTCAGCGGGGCATCATCCTCGACCCGGATGGCCCAGGGTGGCGACATCTTGACCTGGAGCAGGAACGCATTGCGGGCCCGTGGCCCGTCGAGGAAGTCAGAGAGGGGATCCATAGCTCAAATCGTAGACTATCCGTTATGAAACTGATTGTTCAGATAATGTAAAGTCTCCGTTCACCCAACCAAGCTTAGGTGGGCAGGAACGCCACACAGCTGGCGGTTACCTGACTATCAACCGAGTATCAACTAGGAGGCAGCATGGCCCGCACGCCCCGCCTGATTGCGCTGACTGCAGGACTTGGCTCCTGCGCAGTAGGTGCCGTCTACAGCGTATTCTCCCTGAACGTTTTACCCGCGCTGGCCAAGCTGCCGGCCAGTGAAGCGATCGAGCGCATGCAGCAGTTCAACAAGGATGCCGTGATGTGGCCGTTTATGTCACTGTTCTTCGGCACCGCCGCCCTCAGCACCTACATCCTGGCCAAGGAAGGCGTGCGCGCCGGTACCATCCCCGGCTCCAGGCTCCGGTCCGCCGGTGCCGGCATGTACCTGGGCGGATTCCTCCTGACCATCGCCTTCCACGTGCCCAGGAACAACGTCCTGGAGCAACTCAGCCCTGCCGCCGCATCCGCCCCCGCCGCGTGGGATCGATTCCTGACTGAATGGACGGCGGGCAACCACGTGCGTGCTGCGTTGTCGGTAGCCGCGGCAGGCGCCCTGGTGTTGTCGGCTGCGGGCCGGCACCGTGCGGCGTCACCGGCGGCGGCTTCCGCCAGCCTGCCGGCATCCGGAAGAGACGCCTGAGCGGCTAACCGGCAGCGGAGATGGGGGATCTGCAGATGGACAGCAACAGCAGCAAGGCAAAGGACAACAGCCAGGCACTCGGCCACGGCACAAACCAGCCCACCACGGAGCTGAGGCTTGCCGGTCCGGTGTGCCTGGTCACTGCGGGCCGGCAGCCCGTGCGGCTGGCCAGTGCTCAGGCACAGGCCGCCGTGGCAAGGCTGGTGATGGACCGGCAGGGCAACGGCACCACCCGTGAACAACTGGCGGACGTCATCTGGCCTGAAGGACTCCCTGACACCTGGGCTTCCGCAATGCGAAGCGTGGTCAGCCGGATCCGGAGGTTCCTGGCCATGTCCGCCGTTCCGGGCGCGGACCTCGTCTCCCATGGCGGCCGGTACTATCTCCAGCTCCCGGCCGCGATTTGCGTCGACGTGGAGCAGGCGGAGAAGGAACTTGCCCTGGCCGGTGCGGACCTGGAGGATCCCGAGCGCGCGCTCCGGCAGGCTGAAAATGCCGTGCGCTGCTTCCGCCGCCCGTTCCTTGCGAACCGGGAAGGTGACTGGGCGGCGCACGTCCGCCAGCACCTGGCGGGCCGGGCTAATGAAGGACTGGAGATCGCTTCCCGTGCTGCGCTCCTGGCCAACGAGATCGGCGCAGCCATCTCCCACTCGGCTGAGCTGATCGGCAGGGCCCCGCTTCGCGAAAGCGCCTATCGAAGCCTGATGAGTGCCAGCCTGGCCGCCGGAAACCGCGGTGATGCCCTCTCCACCTACACTGCGCTGCGAAGGCAGCTCCGCGACGAACTCGGCGTTAACCCCTCAAAGGAGACCCAACAGCTGTACTACGAGGTGCTGGGATCTGCCCCGGCCTCTGCCGACGCACCACCAAAAGCTGCCCAACGCCGTCGTCCGTTCATAGGCAGGCGCGAGGTGCTGGACACGCTGGACCGGGCCTTTAAGGCCAGCCAGGCAGGCTCAGTGCAGTTGGTCCTGGTGACCGGAGAGCTGGGAATCGGAAAGTCCCGGCTGCTGCACGAATTCGGCCGGCACCTGAGCCAGTCGGACGTCGCCGTGATCCCCGTCCACTGCCAGGCTTATGCGGACAGGGGATGCGCGCTGGCCAGCAGCTTCGCGGACGCAGCCGACGCCGCAGAGCCCGGATCGGTCCACGCGGGCACCCGGAAGCGGCTCGGGCAGATCGTCGCCAATTACTCGGGGGACCCGGAGCCTGACCGTCGGGCGGGCAGTTTCGGTGCCGAGCTTGCCGAGCTGGTGCTGGACGTGGCCGCCAGTGTGCCCCTGGTGCTGGTCCTCGATGATGTGGACACAGCAGACGAGACCACCGTTGAAGTCCTGCGCCGGCTGATCTTCCACACCGGAGGCAGGCAGGTTCGGCTGATGGTGGTTGCGGCCGCCACCTCACCCCGAAGTGCAGCCGCGTTCGTGCGCCACGGCCATGAACTGCCGCAACCCAATTTCTGCACCATGGCGGAACTGGAGCCGTTCACGCCCTATGAGGTCCACCAGCTGGTGACCAGCCTGCCGCACCAGGGTCCAAGCCCTCGACCCGGAATCGGCCACCTGCTGGACCGCTCCGGAGGCAACCCTTTCCTGCTGACGGCACTGCTCCCCGACACTGGAACGCAGGCCCCGGCCGACGTCGGTGTTTCCCCATTGGTCATTGATTACGTCCATGCCCGGACAGACGGTCTCGACGCAGATTCCGCGGCTTTGCTGCGGTACGCCGCGGCCTACGGCTTGGCGTTCGGATTCGATGTGGTGGCCAGGGCATACGGATCTTCCGACACCGCAGCGCGCGCCATTGGCACCCTGGTCCGATCCGGCCTCCTGTTGGATGACGTGGACGCCGGCCAGGCGGCCGAACGGGAAGGGCACTGCTACAGGTTCCGGCACGGAATCCTGCGGGAAGCCGTGTATGCCGCCCTCAGCACGGCCGAGCGCTTTGAAATCCATACCCGCCTGATCAGCATCCTCCGTGACGTGCACCGGGATGACCCGGAGGGCGGGGTCCACGAACTGGCCAACCAGCTGCTGGCGAAAAACAGGCTGGGCAAAGAAGGCCAGGCATCCCGCCAGATGGAGACGGCAGAGGCCTGCCGCGAGGCTGCTGCAACCGCAGAGCAGCGGGGCCACACCTGTGAAGCCATCCGCCTCTACCGGCAGGCATTGGGATTGGCCGCCCCGGACGACACGCGGTTGAGGGCCCGCACCTTGACGGCACTGGGCAGGCTTGAACTTGCGCACTCTCCCACTGACGGCCTGGAGAACCTGCGTGATGGCACCCTCCTTGCACTGCAAAGCGGGGCAATCGAGACTGCTCTGGCAGGCGCCTGCGACCTGGCCGACCACCTGGCAGGAGTGCCGCATCTGCGCGGCGAAGCGGCAGCGCTCGCGGACCTCGTGGCCGAGGACCTGTCACGGCTGCCGGTTGAATCCCTTGAATCAGCGGCCATGGGCAATGTGCTGGGACGCTTTATGGCACGTGTGAGCGCTTGGGGAACCAAGTGCCCCCCGCCTGCCCTTGTGGAACGCGCCATTGAAGCACTGGGCAGGCAGCTGACCGTAACTGTGGCGCCCGAACGCGTCACGCAACGGGCAGCGCTTGCCGAGGACCTGTGGCGGCTGGCATCCGATGCGGACCACCCGGAGGGAAAACTCCTTGCTGCGGAACACGGTGCAGCTGCCGCCGCCATCCTGGGCAAGGCTGATGATCTGGCGGTTTGGTCCGGCAAGCTCCGCACAGCCGTCATGAGTCAAGGTGAGCCCGAACGGTTCGGCTACCTCACCGATGGACTTGCCCTGATGATGCACATCACCAGCGGAACGGTCCCGCATGGCCTGTGGAACCAGCCATGGCGCCCGGACAACCGCCTGACTGCCGACGCGATCGCCGGTCCCTTTCTCCGCCTGGGTCAGGGCCCGGGCCCAGGCCGCCAGTTGCTCATTGGCCGGTGGCTCCGCGCTCCGTCCACAGGCCGCCAGGCCGATCCCGGGACAGAACGCTGGCCGGACCCTCCTGGTCCCGGCGGTTACCCGGGCATTTACCGCGCCGACGACTGCCTCCGCGACCTCCTGGACGGCCAGCTTGGAACCGCCAGACTCAGGCTCCGCGGCCTGCTCCTTGGACCACTGGGCACTCCGGACAGCGACGAGGCGCTGCACTCCCTGGCGGTGATGGCCATCACTGCAGCGGAATTGGCAGATCCGGTGGCAGCCGGCCGGCTCTTCGGACTGCTCTTACCGCTGCGCAACCTCGCAGCGTGCCACAGCGTCTTCAGCTATGCCGGACCGGTCTCCTACCACCTGGCCAGGCTCGCCAGGATCAATCAGGACCTGGACCTGGCGCAGGAACTGGCAACAGCCTCCATTGCCGGCCTGTCAGCCATGTCCGCCCGGCCCTGGGTGGCGCTGGCGCAGCTGGAACTCGCCGCCACTCTTCAGGCCCGCGGCCGGCCCGGTGAGCGGCGGTTCATCGAAGCCCTGCTTGCCGAGTCTTCCCGGCTGATGCGCCACCGTGGCCCTGCGGACGCCGCGCCGGAGCATGCAGTCCCGGCGTATGCTGCCCCTGCCGGCCATACTGCTGATCCGGGTGCCGTGCCTGCCGTGGGGATGCAGCAGGGCTGACCTGCATGTGCAGGATATCCACGCGGCGGACCCTGGACATGAGGAGCCCCAATTCCTCCGAGACTGCCTCCCCAGGCTGTGAGGTGATCACGGAGAAACCAGGGAGTGAATCGTCTTGCAGCAGCCGTTCAATAAGCACGCGGCTGATGTCGTCCAGGGCACCGGGATCCGGTACCACAATGGTGGTCGGGCCTTTCCGGGCAACCGACTGCAACCAGGCTTCCAGTTCGTCGATCCGTGCAAACCCTGACGCCGAGGCAGGCTGCCAGGGACCGCCGGCACCACTCCACCCGTTGGCGGGGAGCAGTTGGGTCATCAAGTCCAGCAACACAATGCCGCCGTGGTTGTTGGGGCGCCGGCGGTCTGCCCTGAGTACCACCCCGCCATGCGCATGTGCCTGGAGCGCCAGCCCGGCGATTGCAGACTCAACGGAAATGGGTCCACCTGCACGGGCGATGACCAGGCGTGGAAACCGGCTGGCTCCAGGGGTGGCAACCGCCGCTCCCCGGGACCCTTCATGGGAGGCATGCCTGCGGGCCCACTCAATGCACGGCGAAACAAATTCTCCGCCACCGGGCCTGGCCTGGATCCGGAAGACCGGGCCGGCATGCCCGGCCACAATGTCTTGGGCCAGGACGAGTTCAAAGCCCGGCGTCAGCAATGGACCGGCAACCATGGCAATAGAGCCGCAGGTCACGGCTGCACCAGTGGGTGCTGCCGCCAGGAGCGCGCGGGCCAGCGCGACTGCTGCAACAGCATCAACGGGATCTCCCGTACTCCCCCAGCCATACGCAGCAACAGCGAATGTTGCCGGCACTCCGGCGTCGGAGGCTGCCGCCATGAGGCGTTCCACTGCCTGTACGACGTCGTAGCTGGTATCAAAATGTGCCGCCACCAATTCCGGACCGGTCAAGGCGGCCGGCATGGCTTCCGCCGCACCGGCCCCGGACAGCCGGGCTCCGGTAATGGAGCCCAGCTGCCCGGTGAGCCAGTGCAGGTTAGCCTGGTCAGTGCCAGCCAGAAGCATGGTTCCGGAACTCAGGATGGTACTCATTTCAGCGGCTGGCGGATCCGGCCGTTACTGCTTCGTCGGCCGTGGCCCAGACGCCGGTGGCTGCCGCTTCACGGGCAAATTCACTGAAGTCCTTGGGTTCACGGCCCAATGCCCGCTGCACGCCATCCGTCAGGGAAGCGTTGCGTCCGTCCAGAATCAGGGTGAACAGGTCCACGAAATCGCGGGGCAGCCCCTCCTTGGCCAGGATCACTTCGTACTCGGCGGCCGTCACCGGGCTGTAGATGATCTCGCGGCCTGAGGCAATACTGATCTCCCGGGCCACCTCGTGGAAGCCCAACAGGCGGGGACCTGAGAGTTCGTAGACCTGGCCGTCGTGGCCTGGTTCGGTCAACGCAGCTACCGCGACGTCAGCGATGTCATCTGCGTCGATGAATGGCTCCACGGCATCTCCGGCCGGGATGGAAATGACGCCTTCCAGGACAGGGCCCAGGAAGAAGCTCTCATTGAAGTTCTGGTTGAACCAGTTGCACCGCACGATGGTCCAGGCAACGCCCGAGTTCTGTACGGATTCCTCGCTGGCCAAGGCACCGTCCTCGCCCCGGCCGGAGAGCAGCACAATCTTCTTGACGCCGTGGGCCACTGCGGCTGCGGAGAAATCGGCAATGAGTTCGGAGACGCCGGGAAACGCGAGGTCCGGGTAGTAGGTGACGTAAGCGGCGCTGATGCCTTCCAGAGCGGCGTCCCAGGTATCGGGCTTGTCCCAGTCGAAAGCCGGGCTGCCGTTCCGTGATCCGATCCGGACGGGGATGCCCCGCTCCGTGAGGCGTTCGGCCACGCGGCGGCCGGTTTTGCCCGTTCCGCCGATGACGAGGATGGTGCCGTTGTTGGTCAGGTCAGTTGCCACAGTGGGCTGGTTGTTTTCCATAACTCCATCGAACCAATTACGGGCTGTGCCTGACATACGCTGTCCACTCACCTTCATTCGCTCCCGTATACGCCGGAAGCGGCATTTGCCGGACGTTTGCCAAGCATTTGCACAATGGCCTCCACCACCACATCCGGCGCTTCAACATGCAGCATGTGTCCGCGCTCCGGCACCTCGATGAAGTGCGGCCGGAGGAAGCTGGCGGCACCGTTGCGGATGACCGACGGCGGCACCACACGGTCCTCTGCCCCTGCCATCAGGACAACGGGCAGGGTCAGACGGGACGCCTCGTCCCGAAGGTCAAGTCCAGGAATCAGCTCGAAGAAGGCGCGGCGTACCGCCGGCTTTACCAGGGAAAGTGAACCGGCCACGGCCTGGCGTCCGGCAAACGCGGCACTGGGGCCCATGGTGGCCGCGAGGATCCTTTCCGCGAGCGCGGGCATCCTGAGGAGCCGTGAAAACAATGCACTGCCCATCAGGACAAGCTCGGGACGGGATACTTCCTGTCCATGTACTGCTGCAGCCAGGAGCACCATGCCGTGCAGTTCAACGGCAGAGTCCTCCCGGGCGGCGAACAGGAGGGCTGCAAGCCCGCCGCCCGATTGTCCTGCAAGGACCACACTCTGTACACCTCGGGACTCAAGAACCCCCGCGATGTCCTCAGCCAGAAGGTGCAGGGAAAGTGCCGCGCTGCCGGTTGTTGAGCTGCCATGGCCGCGCAGGTCCAGTGCCACTACGCGGTGCCCCGCGGACAGCAGACCAGCTGACACTTCGTCCCAGGCCTCCTTACTGCCGCCCCAGCCATGGACCAGTACGACGGCGGCACCTGGCGGCTGTGACGTACCGTCGCCGTTGTGGGGCCATCTGTCCACCACAGCCAGCCGAGCGCCGTCGTCGGACTGCACTGTTCCTTCCCAGACTGTTCCTTCCCAGCCTTGAAAGGGTGGCTGCCCATCTCGCCCGGACGCATCGGGGCCACTGCCCAGCACGCGGTCAAGCACTTTGAACGCCGCCAGGGTCCCGGCGGAATGCTCTGCACCGATGTCCGTGACCTTGGCCAGTGCCTTCAGCCAGCCTTTCGGGCTGGCCACGAAATCCATGGCAAGGACGGTGCCGCCTTCGCCGTCCGGCCGCAGCCGGAAAACGCCAGTCCCGGTAAACACTCCGCTGATGTAGTCCATGGCGAGAAGTTCGCCCGGAACTGCCCGGGTGGTCCTGGCCGTGAAGCGCAGGACCGGCCCCGGCTTGCCGGCACCGTTGGGCCTGACTTCCATCCTGGTCAATGCGCCTGTTTCGTCAGGCGTGAGGTGCGTGGGGATGAAATCGTTCTTCGCGGCCCACCACTTCCGCGCCCCGCCGAGTTCGGCCACCAGGGCTTCCCATACCCGCTCCGGGGAAGCGGAGATGACTGCCTGGTCAGTCAGGTTGTATTTGGCACTCATGGTCACGCCCGGCTTACCCGAAGAAGTTCTGGCCGGGGGCAAAGAGGTACTTCGCGTCGAAGGCCGCCTTGTTTCGTTCGAGCAGGGCGAACTTGGCGCCGAAGTGGCGGCGCCAGTCCGCTGCAGTCATCCGAGGCACGGCACCGATGATGTAGCGCTTGCCGCCCATGGCAACCAGGCGGTCGTACAGGCGCCGGTTGCGTTCCAGCATCTCGTCAAAACCGGTGACCTCGGGGCCATGGAAGCTGAGGAGGTCGAAGAAGAAAACTGTTCCGTCAGCGCTTTCCGGCAACACAAACATAGGGCTGGTGATCTTCGCCGGATCAAGCGGGGACAGGAGGCAGAATCCGTCACCAAGGTCACCGCGCGTCAGTTCCGGCATGGTTGCGCTGATGAACTCCACTACCTTGTCGCCCGGAATAAGCAGGCTCAGCCACGGCTTCTTCTGCTCCCAATGGCCTGCTGACTTCAGGTAACCGGCGAACTCGTCAATGCGGAAGGCCCAGTCCCGGTAAGGAAGGGAGAAGGATGTGCGCAGTTCCCGGGTGTCGTTGAGGCCTTCGAGGACTTCGGTTGAGGGGCCCTGCTCCGGCGGCGTGAGGTAGGAGCCGAGCTCGATCTTGTACATCCAGCCGGAATCATCTGCGGTGCGTATCACTTCACCGGACTGGTGGTCATACAGGCCTGCTGCCATCAGGGTCTTCTGGTCTGCAGCATAGGCAGCGATATCGCTGTAGAAGAGGTTGGTGATGGTGGCGGTGCTCTTGGCCGGGACCAGCTGCACCCGAAGTTTGGTGATGACACCGGCCTGTCCGGCACCGGCCATTGCGGCTTCGAAAAGGCTGCGGTTCTGGGTACGGGAAGCGCGGCAGACGTCGCCGCGGCCGTTGACGATCTCGATTTCACTGATGATGTCGCTCTGCAGCCCAAAACGCTGGACGCTGGCACCCACGCCGCCCACGGAGACGGTGCCGCCAATGGACAGGTGCAGGTAGTCAGTCAGCGCGGGCACGGTCAGGCCGTGCGGCAGGGACGCATCCACCAGGCGTGCCCAGGTAACGCCCATGTCCACCCAGGCCGAACTGGCGGAGATCGAGTGGATGGTGGACAGGCCCTGGGCGTCGATCTGCAGGCCGCCCGGGGTCAGCGCCTGGCCGTAGTTGGAGTGTGACTCCGTCTCCGAGTTATCTCCACTCTGGCCGTTCACCGAAACCTTGATTTTCTTGTCCTGCGCAAACCGGACCATTACCTGTATGTCCCTGACCGAGCCGGGGCGCAGCACCGCCGCCGGAAGGGCGGTGGTGAACCGGCCGAAGTCCCGGGAGAACCCGGAGCGGGCAGCGTCGGAGAGCTCAAGGGTGCCGTCCAGCCGCGGTGTCCGGAAAACATCGCTGGCATGCGCGGCATCGGTGGTCCAGGCGGCTTGGGACACGCTCCAGCCAACGACGGCGGCTGCCGCGCCTTTGAGCAGGGTACGGCGGGCAAAGGATGAGTTTGACATGGGATTCCTTCTTCTTGGGCTTGTCTTGGCTTGCTGGTCTTTGGGGGTATGGCTGGCGCTGATGCGTGCGGTGGTCAGCCGGCCGAAGTGGCGGCAGCGGTTGCCGGCCGCAGGCCTGCGCCGGCCGTGAGTCGGTAGTCGCTCGCTTTGAACGTGGCGGTGTGCTTGCGGAACAGCCAGGTGTACGTGGGCCAGATGGACGGGTTTTCGCCGTTGCTGTCCTGGTACCAGGACACGCAGTTGCCGGCGGCCCAGACTGTTCCTTCGAAGCGCTTGTTCAGCCAGTCCTTGTACCTGGCCTGCGCCTCCGGGAGGACATCCACTGAGCTGAGTCCACGCTTGTCCATGGTCTTCATGGCGGAAACCAGGTACTCCAGCTGGGCCTCAATCATCACTGTTTGGGCAGAATGTCCCAGGGCGGTATTGGGGCCAAGGAGCATAAACAGGTTGGGGAATCCGGAAACGGTGGTGCCGGCGTAGGCGGACATCCGTTCGGACCAGGCCTGGGCCAAGGTGGTTCCGTCGGCCCTTTCGATCAACTTGGCGACCGGCCGCTCCACTGCCTGGAATCCGGTGGCCAGGATGATGACGTCCGCGGGCCGCTCCTTGCCGCCGCTCACCACCAGCCCTGACCGGACTTCGTCGACCCCGCCGCCGATGGTCTTCACGTTTGGCTGGCTGATCGCCGGGTAGTAGTCGTTGGAGAAGAGGATTCTCTTGCAGCCCACGGTGTAGGAAGGCGTCAGGATTTCCCGAAGTTCCGGGTCCTGTACCTGCTTGTGCAGGTGCCCCAGCGCCGAACCCTGCAGCGTCTTCTGCATCATGGCGGGCCGGGCCATCATAAAGGCGAGGATTTCCCTGCCCCACATGTTGAAGTTCCTGCGGAAGTTCTGGTAGCCGGGAAGGTTGCGCCGCATCCAGAGCTGCGATGCCGGGATTTTCCGGTCGGGCTTGGGGGCGATCCAGGCCGCGGTCCGCTGGTAAATGTCCAGGGCAGCCACCTGCGGCTGGATCTTGGGGATGAACTGGATGGCCGAGGCGCCGGTGCCGATCACCGCCACGCGCTTTCCGGCCAGGTCGAGGTCATGGTTCCAGTTGGAGGAATGGAAAATCTCGCCGGTGAACCCGGAAAGGCCCTTGATATCCGGCAGGACCGGATCGCTGAGGTATCCGGTCCCAGTCACCAGCAAGGTGGCGGTGTATTCCCCCTGCGACGTAGTCAGGCGCCACAGCTGGGCAGCTTCGTCCCAGCGCGCAGATTCGAGAGAGTGGTTGAAGCGGATCCGGTCACGCACGCCGAACTTCCGTGCACAGTCCAGAAGGTAGTCGAAAATCTCGTCGCGTTTGCCAAAAGTTGTGCTCCATTCCGTGTTCTGGGCAAACGAGTAGGAGTACAACAGGGACATAACGTCGCAGGCGCAGCCCGGATAGCTGTTATCCCGCCAGGTGCCGCCCAGCTCTTCCGCCCGTTCGAAGACCAGGTAGTCGCCCAGCCCTTCCTGCTCCAGCCTGATGGCAGCACCAAGGCCCGAGAAACCCGCTCCGATGATGGCCACACGGATATGCGGGGTGCTTCCCCCGCCGGAACTGTCCGCTTCCAGTACTTCCGGCGCCTGCTCGTGATACGTCGTCATGGTTCTGCCTCTCATCCCGTGGATGGCCTGTTTCCATCCCGCTGGTTCTGTGAAGAGGCTCGCGGCAGGCCGCAAGAGAAGCGCAACGCCACCGCATGCCGGCCGGAGCCGTGCGCCCGTAAGGCGGCATTGCGCCCGCGTTGCGCTCCGATAGTTGGCTGGTCCCGGACCTGCTGCCGCAGTACCTGCCGCAGCCGGTCTTCGTATCCGGTCAGAACCATTCACAAGGAGAACCGCCATGAACATTCCTGCCCTCGAAGACCTGGTAAGCCAGCTCGAATCCGTTTCCGGTGCCCAGGACATCGATCCGAACGTCCCCCTCATGCAGATTCCCGACGTCGATTCGATGGACCTCATGGAGTGGCTCTACAGCTTCCAGAACGACTTCCCGGACATCAAGGCAGACGCTGCACTGTTCGAGAACGAGGACGGCAAGACCACCTTAAAGCTGGTCCATGACCGCCTCCTGGCAGTGGCCGGCGCCCCGGTTTCAGCCCGCTGAGCCATGGCCTACGTACAGATCACGGGGTGGGGCACCGCCGTCCCGGACAACACGGTCACCAGTGCCGAGATCGCGCGGAAGTTCGACGTCGACGAGGACTGGATCGTGAGCCGCTGCGGGATCCGCGAGCGCAGGCACGTCCAGGACGGTGAAACCACGGCGTCACTGGCAGTCGAGGCCGGGCGCCGCGCCCTTGAACGGGCGGGGCTGACGGGAACCGACGTTGCGCACCTGATTGTTGCCACGGCGACTCCGGAACAGCCATCTCCGGCTACCTCCGCCTTCGTCCACCACGAACTGCAGATTGCCGGCAGCGCACACGATGTCAACGCCGAATGTGCCGGCTTTGTGTACGGCCTGATCATGGCTTCGGCCCTGATGCAGATCGATCCGCGGCCCATCCTGCTCATTGGCAGCGATACGCACTCCCTCACCACCAACCCCGCTGACCGGGACCTGGGAATCCTGGTGGGCGACGGCGCAGGAGCCGTTGTGCTGACGCCCGGAGACACGGACTGGATCCATTCATGGGACCTCGGAGCGGATGGTTCACGTACCGGAAGCCTGCAGGCGCTGGCCGGTGGAAGCCGGATGCCCATCACCGAAGAGGCAGTCCGGGACGGCCTGCACTACGCGAAGATCAACGGTAACGAGATCTACTTGAATGCCGTCCGCCTGACGGTGGCCACAGTCAGGAAGACACTGCAGGCTGCGGGCAAGGACGTTGGCGCGATCGACCTGGTGATCCCGCATCAGGCCAACATCCGCATCATCAACTCCATCGCGAACCACACCGGCCTGGAACAGGGCCAAATCTTCACCAACCTGGAGCGGTACGGCAACACCGCTTCTGCCTCCATTCCCATTGCCCTCTCCGAAGCCCTGGATTCCGGCCGCCTCAACGAAGGCGACCTGCTCCTGCTGGCTGGATTCGGGGCGGGCATGACCTGGGGTTCGGTCCTCATGACCTGGGGCGGGAAATGAACGCGCCCCGCAAACCCGTCCGCGGCCGGCCGGAATCACCGGTGGCCCTGGTCACCGGTGCCTCCGGGGATCTGGGCCGCGCCCTCGCCATCGAACTGGACAAGCTCGGCTGCCGGGTGGCAGTGCACTACAACCGTTCGGAACAGGCAGCGAAAGAGGTGGCCGCAGGGCTGCTGAACCCGTCCCTCGTGGTGGGCGGGGACGTCGCTTCCTGGGCTGACGTGACTGCCCTCTACGAGGAGATCAAGGCCGGGCTGGGCCCGGTGGACGTAGTGGTGAACAACGGCGCGCTCCGGAAGGACTCGCTGATGGCCATGCAGGCGCCGGAGGACTGGCAGGAGGTCATCGCCACCAACCTGGTGGGAACCTTCCACGTCAGCCGCGTATGCCTGCCCCACATGTTGAGCCAGAGGTGGGGCCGGGTGATCAACATCGTGTCGCCGTCGGGCATCATTGCCACCGCGGGCCAGACCGCCTATTCCGCATCCAAGGCGGGGGTCATTGGCATGACACGGACGCTGGCGGCCGAATGCGCGCGCCGTGGCGTCACTGCTAACGCCCTCTCGCCGGGCTTCATGATCACCGGAATGACTGAAGCCTTGCCCGATTCGGTCAAGGACGGCATCCGGGACAAGTGTCCGATGGGCAGGTTCGGAACCACCACCGAGGTAGCCTCCAGTATGGGGTTCTTCCTTGATGCCGATTACATGACCGGCCAGGTCATCAGCATCGACGGCGGCGTTTCCATCACTTAGCCCGCGCGCCCCGACCAGGGCCGTATCCATCACCGACCGCCGGGGGCATCGTGTCCCCCGGCACAGGACCGGAGCCATGCACATCCTCATCATCCTTCTGACAGCGTCCTCCGTTGCCCTCGCCGGAATCGGCGGGCTCTATTACTCCTATGCCTGTTCGGTGATGCCCGGACTGCGCAGGACGGATGATGCCACGTTTGTCAGCGCCATGTCCCGGATCAATGCAGCCATCCAGAACCCCTGGTTCGCACTGAGCTTCTTCGGCGCGTTCCTGGCCCTGGCCGGAGCGTCCATCTACTCCTGGAGCAACGGCCTCGCCGCAGCCTGGCCGGCGACGCTGGCCTGGGCACTTTACACAGTCACCCTCGGCATCACCATGGCGGTCAACATCCCGCTGAACAACCGCCTGGACATTGAAGCACGGGCAGGTGATCCGGGCCGCGCCAGGGCCTCCTTCGAAGGGAAATGGACCCGGTGGAACATCCACAGGACCTGGATCTCGCTGGCTTCCATCATCTCCCTCAGCTTCGCCTGGACAGCCGTGGCGGTGCCATGACGGCCACTTCGCTCCGGTCTGCTCCCCTCCCCTCGTCCGCTCCCGGTTCCGGTCAGGGGTCCCCGCCCGGATCCGGACCGGGGTCCCGGCCAGGATCCTTCCTCCCGCCCGGGTTCCACCTCTCCGTACATCGGGGCCCGGACCAGGAGTCACTTCCCTGGCCCGGCGAAGAAGAACTCGTGGGGCCGGCGCTGGCAGCGAACAGGTATCAGTCGGTGTTGGCCAGGGAGTGTGCCCGGCGCGCCATGGGGATGCTTGGCCACGCGCCGGCAGCCATTCCACGCCTGCCGCAGGGAGGGCCCGCCTGGCCAGCGGGACTGACGGGAAGCATCACGCATTGTTCCGGCTACAGGGCTGCCATTGTGGGCCGGTCCAGTGCCGGCCGATCTGCCGGCCTCGACGCCGAACCGCATAAAGCATTGCCGGCAGGGGTCCTGGACTTGATTTCCAGCCCTGCCGAGCAACGAATGGTTGCCAGGCTGCATTCCACCAATCCAGGCCTGCACTGGGATACCCTTCTTTTCTGTGCCAAGGAGGCCGCATATAAGGCGTGGTTTCCGCTGACAAAGACGTGGCTGCCCATGAATCAGGCCGCAGCCTGGCTTAATGTGGACGGCTCCTTCAGCGTCATTATCCGAATCCGTGCAAATCAGCCTGCCGACCTGTCATTGTTGAGGTGGACCGGCCGTTGGATGCTTGACGGCGAATTTCTGCTGGCAGCTGTAGTCAGGAAACCACTGCCTTGA
The DNA here is from genome assembly GCF_055361265.1 of Pseudarthrobacter sp. TRD_SC_9. Classification (NCBI taxonomy): domain Bacteria; kingdom Bacillati; phylum Actinomycetota; class Actinomycetes; order Micrococcales; family Micrococcaceae; genus Pseudarthrobacter; species Pseudarthrobacter sp. TRD_SC_9. The sequence continues at coordinate 346,870 of NZ_CM143956.1, read as the reverse complement.
ATTTTGGAAACCGGAAACAAACAGGGGTGCCACGCCTTGCGGCGGGACACCCCTGTTCGCGGTTGAAACCGTAGAAGCGGTCCGTTAGGAATTCGCCTTCTGGTAAGCCTCCTGGATTTCAGCCTGGATCCGGCCGCGGCTGTTCACGGTGTAACCGTGCTCACGCGCCCATTGGCGGATCTGGGCTGAATCCTGATTCCGCGCCGCGCCGGCTTTGCCGCGAGGAGCCTTACTCCCGGACGCCTTGCGCGCAGCCGCAACAAAACGTTCCAGTCCGGAGCGCAGCTGCTCCACGTTGGCTGAGGACAGGTCAATCTCGTAATTAACGCCGTCCAGGCCAAAGCGAACGGTTTCGTCCGCAGATCCCCCATCCAGATCATCTACGAGGATGATTTCTACTTTCTGTGCCATGTAATTATTCCTTTTGGAAACTTGAGCTTTCAGAAAAGCTGGATGCTTTACCTACAAATTATGATCCCGAAAATGGCGGTACGTCAAAGTGACGGCTCCCGGCACGACCGTAAAGCCTGTCCCGAGAATGCGGGATTATTTATTTTCCGGTTCCGGATTCGTTACCGTCGGAGGAATTTGCCACGTCACCGGCCTCGGCCTGGGCCTGGGCTTCGGCGCGGCGTTCGGCCCTGTCCGCATTAAAGATCGACTTCATGGCAAACCAGAACAACAAACCAACTACCAGTGACGGCAGCAGTACGGCCACGTATTCCACGATCAGTTAGCCTCAGGCTTCAGCAGGGGGAAAAGAATGGTTTCGCGGATACCGGCTCCGGTGAACAGCATCACCAGGCGGTCAATACCCAGGCCGATGCCGCCCATGGGCGGGGCGCCGTATTCCAGGGCACGCAGGAAGTCCTCATCCAGCGCCATGGCCTCTTCGTCGCCGGCAGCGGCACGGCGGGACTGTTCGGTCAGCCGTTCGCGCTGGATGACGGGGTCGATCAGCTCGGAGAATGCCGTACCGCGCTCCATGCCGCCGATGATCAGGTCCCAGGCCTCAATGAGCCGGTCATCGGTGCGGTGCTGGCGGGCCAGCGGCTGGGCGGACGGCGGGTAGTCGTAGACAAACGTGGGGTTCAGCAGTGTGGGCTCAACGATTTCCCCAAAGAGCTCAACCACCAGCTTTTCGGCGTCCCACTTTGGATCGACCTTTACCTCATGCTTCGCCGCGAGCTCGCGAAGTACCTCGACGCCGGTGTCCGGAGTGATCTCCTGGCCTACCGCCGTCGAAAGTCCCGGGTAGACCGGCAGCCATGCCCAGTCGCCGTCCAGGTTAATTTCTCCTGCCTCCGTCTTTAGCGTGCGGCCCACTCCGGCGGCATCGGCGGCGTCGAGGATTATTTCCTTCATCCGCTCGGCCATCACGAACTGGTCAGCCCACGCCTCGTAACACTCAAGGGTGCTGAATTCCGGGCTGTGGGTGGAGTCCACGCCCTCGTTGCGGAACACCCGCCCCATGTCGTAAACGCGGTCGATGCCGCCCACCACTGCCCGCTTGAGGAACAGCTCGGTGGCGATGCGCAGCGTCATCTTCTGGTCGAAGGCGTTCATGTGGGTCTCGAACGGGCGCGCAGTGGCACCGCCGTGGACCAGCTGCAGGATGGGGGTCTCCACCTCCACGTACTGGTGGCGGTGCAGGGTCTCGCGGACTGACCGTGTGATCGCCGCCCGCGTGTAGACCATCTGGCGGGCTTCATCCCGGACCATCAGGTCAACGTAGCGCTGGCGGACGCGGGTTTCCTCGTTCAGGTCCGCATGCAGTACCGGAAGCGGGCGCAACGCCTTTGACGCCATGGCCCAGGAATCGGCCATGACGGAAAGCTCACCGCGGCGGGAGGAGATGACCTCGCCGTGCACAAAAACATGGTCGCCGAGGTCCACCAGGGCTTTCCATTCCGCCAGCGACTCCTCGCCTACGTTGGCCAGGCTGAGCATTGTCTGCAGCCGGGCGCCCTTGCCGTCTGTGCCGCCCTCCTGGAGCGTGACGAAGCAGAGCTTCCCGGTGTTGCGGATGAAGACAACGCGGCCGGTGACGCCCACGATGTCCCCCGTGGTGTCGTCCGCTTCAAGGTGTGCATACTTCTCGCGGATTTCAGCCAGCGAGTGCGTGCGGTCAACTCCCACCGGGTAGGCCTCAACACCGCGCTCGATCAGCTTGGCGCGCTTCTCCATCCGGATGCGCATCTGTTCGCTGGCATCAACGGGTTCGGGAGCGTTCTTCGGGGCAGGGGCCGTTCCGGGGATGTTTTGTGAAGTCACAATTCCCAAGTTTACCGGTAGTACCGGCAGCGCTTCCCCGGCCTTCCCCGCCGGAGCGGCTATTACGCCCGACCTGCCCGGAGACCGGGGCGGCGGGCATACACTCAAAAGGTGGAGACGTGGACAGTCGATTCCGAAGACGGCGGCCGGCTGCTGCTGCATTCCTTTACCCGCCCTGAAACTGTGCCTGTGCAGCGCCGTCCTCTCTCCAGGGGACAGGCAGAAGCTCAGCGGACGGCGGGCTTGGCGCCGTCCTCTGCCTCCGGTGTCGTGCTGGTACATGGAACCCTGGTCACGGACAAGCTCTACCGCCCGTTTGCGCATAACCTGGGGGTGCTGCTGGGCCGGCCGGTGCACTGTTACAACCGGCGCGGGCGCGCCGGTTCCAGCCCCCAGGAAAACGGCTACTCGGTCCAGACCGAGATCAACGACCTCGCCGCAGTGATGGCGGCCACCGGTTCCACAGACGTCGTGGGGCACAGCTACGGCGGTTTCGTGGCGCTGCAGGCCGCGCTGACCCTGCCCATCGGCCGGCTGGTGACCTACGATGCCGCGGTGTCGCTGGACGGCAGCCTGCACCATCGGTGGCGGCCGGAGCTGGAGGTAGCCGTCACCGCCGGCCAGATGAACCACGCCTGGGCGCACCTGGTACAGGGGCTTGGCACCGCCGGGCCGGTGTCCTACCTCCCCATGGGTGCACTGCGGATGCTGAGCATCGTTTCCGCCCGCACGCGGCTGGGCGCTGAGATGCGGCAGCTGCTGCCCACTGCTGTGAAGGAAATGCGGGCCGTCCTGGATGCTGATGCGGACGCCGCCGACTTCGCTTCAATGACAACACCCACACTGATGCTCACCGGCGGCTGGAGTCCTGGATACTTTGCCGAGACCGGCCGCCAGCTCGCGGCCATCTCGCCCGCCGTGGACTTCGCTGTAGTGCCGGGGCAGCTGCACGAGGGACCGCTCCGGCCGGGAAAACGGCTGGCCATGCGGATGGCTCGGTTCCTGAACGCAGTTTCCTGACGGTGACACTTCGGATACTTTCGCGCAGTCCAGCCATGCAGTCGTGCGGGCACCCGGCTTGCTCGGTTAGGCTCGGAGCATGACCCGCGAGATTATCACCACACCCGACGGCGGCACCCTGGAGTTGTTCTCAACCGGTGCCGAACTCGCCTCCGCAGGTTCCGGCGTCGTGGTGGTGGCAGCCTCCATGGTGACGGCTGCCGACTACACCCGTTTCGCTCAAAAACTCAGTGCCGCGCTGGGCCGGCCTGTGCACACTTTTAACCGCCGTGGGCGCGGCGCCTCCAGTCCCCAGCCGGATGACTACACGCTGGAAGCGGACATCCGGGACCTGGACACCGTCATGAAGCACACGTCCAGCACCGACGTCCTCGGGCACAGCTTCGGCGGGGCCGTTGCGCTCCACGCGGCCCGCACCCTTCCGGTGGAGCGGCTGGCTGTTTATGATCCGGCCGTCTCCGTCAACCACAGCGTCAAGGCTGACTGGACTGGCGAGTACGAGCGCGCCACAACCGCCGGCGACGACGACCGGGCGCTGGCCGTGCTGACCAAGGGCCTGGAAACCGGTGGAGCGTTCGCCCGGATGCCGCTGTCCATGCTGACCATCGCGCACAAACTCACCGCCGGAACCCACGCGGGCAAGCAGATGCGCGAACTGATGCGCGCCGGGGTCAGGGAAATCAAGGCAATTATTGCCGCGGATATGCCAGCCGAGCCGTTCCTGGAACTGCCGCTGGAGACGCTGATCGTGGTGGGGGAAAAGAGCCCGGCGCATTTTGGCGTGGCCTGCGGCCAGATCCATGACGTCCTGTCCGGCTCCAGCTACACGATCCTGACCGGCTACGGCCACGACGGCGTCATCAAGGCACCGGACAAGCTGATCACGGAGCTAAGCGACTTCTTCGCAGGGTAACTTCCCGCCCGTGCGTCACCCCGCGCCTGCCCCGCCCAAGTAGGTAGCAGTAGGTGCCGTTTACAGGTCTGTAAAGGGCACCTACTGCTACTCAGTTGGATTAGTGGGCTCCGTGACCCGGCCCGGCACCTTCGGTCTTGCGCATCATGGCCGAGAGCACGATCGCCGCGACCGAGATCAGGGTAGCCGCAAAGAATGCCGCGTTCATGCCGGCGACAATTCCGGAGGACGCCGAAACCACCGCGTAGATGGACACCAGCAGCGCAGTACCCGCCGCACCGGCAACCTGCTGCGTGGTGCTCATGATCGCCGAACCGTGCGAATACAGGTGCTTCGGAAGCGGGTTGAGGCCAGTGGTGAAGGCAGGCGTGAACAGGAGCGCCAGTCCGAAACTCAGCCCCACGTGGAGGGTTATGATCCACGAAATTGAGGTGCCGGCGTCGAGCATGGAGAACTGCCACAGGGACAGCACCAGCAGGATGGAACCGGTGAGTGTCAGCGGCAGCGGGCCCACTCTGTCGAACAGGCGTCCAATGAACGGCCCCAGCAGGCCCATGGCCAGGCCGCCGGGCAGGAGCGAGAGCCCGGTTTCCAGTGAACCCAGGCCGCGGACTTCCTGCAGGTAGAGCGGCAGCAGGATCACGCCGCCGAACAGCGCCATCATGGCCACGATCATCAACAGGACCGAGACTGTAAACATGCGGAACTTAAACGCCCGCAGGTCCAGCAGCGGCGATTTCCCCTTCTGCAGCCCCAACTGGCGTCCGATGAACGCTGAAAGCGCAAGAAGGCCCACTACCAGCGCACCGATGGCGACGGGGCTGGGACCGGCCTGGCCGCCATGGCCGCCGCCGATCTGGCTCAGCCCGTAGACCAGGCCGCCGAAGGCCGGAACAGTCAGGATGACGGACAGGAAGTCCAGCTTTCCCTTCTCCGTTTCGCCCACGTTGGTGAGGTATTTGGCACCGATGGCGAAGGCCGCAATAGCCACAGGCAGCACGAAGACGAACATAAAACGCCAGGTAAAGTGCTCAAGGATCAGTCCGGACACGGTGGGTCCCATGGCCGGGGCCACCGAGATGGCGATGCTGACGTTGCCCATGACCGAGCCGCGGCGTTCCACCGGGACCAGCGTCAGGATGGTGGTCATCAGCAAGGGCAGCATGATTGCGGTGCCACCGGCCTGAATGATCCGGGCCAGGAGAAGAACGGTGAAGTCCGGGGCGATGGCTGCCAACGCGGTGCCGGTCGAGAACAGGCCCATGGCCAGCATGAACACGGCGCGGGTGGAGAGCCGCTGCAGGATAAAGCCGGTGGTGGGAATGACAACCGCCATGGTCAGCATAAAGCCGGTGGACAGCCACTGAACGGTAGGTGCGTCGACACCCAGGTCCACCATCAGGCGCGGCAGGGCCACGTTCATGATGGTCTCGTTGAGGATAACGACGAACGTGGCTACCAGCAGCGTGGCAATAATCGTGACCGATTCGCGGGACATCTTCCCGGATGCGGCTGGCTTAGCTTCCGATACTTTCGCGGGATTACCGCGCGCGTCGGAAGAGACTTCTGTGGACATGGATGTTCCCCCAGGGAGATTTGGGATGAGTGTTCTGGCGTAGTCGCTGCAGACTCCAACACTCTACCCGCTGGAGTAATTCCGTTGCGGGGAAAATTTATTAACCCTGGGGGAACATTGTCCGCGCTAGGCGGTCTGTCCGGCGTGCTGTCCTTCCCGGATTTCTTCCAGCATGGCACTGCAGAAGGCCGGGAGGTCACCCGGGTTGCGGCTGGTCACCAGTCCCTGGTCAACCACCACTTCCTGGTCGGTCCAGTTGGCGCCGGCGTTTTTCAGGTCGGTCGCCAGCGTGGGATACGAGGTGACGTTCCTGCCCTTGGCTACCCCGGCGTCGATCAGCATCCACGGTCCGTGGCAGATCGAGGCCACCGGCTTGTGCTGCTCGAAGAACTCCCGGGTAAACCTCTGGGCGTCTTGGTCCACACGCAGGTGGTCAGCATTCACCACGCCGCCGGGAATCACCAGAGCGTCAAACTCCGAGGCACTGGCCTCGGCGACAGTGAGGTCCACCCGGAAGGTGTCCGCCTTGTCGGTGCCGTTGAACCCCTGCAGCCGCCCGCTGGACGGGGCAACCAGTGTGGGCTGTCCGCCGGCTTCCGTCACAGCCTGCCATGGGCCGGTAAGCTCCACCTGCTCCACGCCGTCCGTCAGCAGGAATGCGACTTTCTTGCCTGAAATGTTCTCTGTCATGGTCGTTCCTCGGTTCGAGACTCGATTGAGAGTTTTGTGCCTGACAGCAACCAGACTAGGAAAGCCCTAAGTAATAAGCAAGCTGACTACTTTGTTCAGTTCCAGTACCCCTACGACTCCAGGGGCACGTTGTCGATCAGCCGCACCGGACCCACTTTTGCCGCAATCAGCGCCAGCCCTTCGCCGCGGAACGGGGTGTCCTTGCAGTTCTCGGCCAGCGGTTCGAGCGTGAGCGGATCAACGACGTCGAAATAATCCAGTTCCACCAACGGCTGGGACTCCACCAGCGCCCGGGCCGAATCCAGGTCAAGCGGCAGGTGCGCATCAGCGCGCTCCCCGATCAGCCGGAGTGCGCGCGAGAGCACCAGTGCAGCATCCCGCTCCTGGGCTGACAGGAAGCGGTTGCGGCTGGACAGCGCCAGCCCGTCGGCGTCCCGGACGGTGGGAACGGGCACAATATCCACCGGGAAATTCAGGTCCGCCACCATGCGCTGCACCAACGCCAGTTGCTGGGCATCCTTTTGGCCGAAGTAGGCGCGATAGCCTGCCTCACCAAGGCCCGGCAGGCCGTAATGCAGCAGCTTGGCCACGACTGTCAGCGCGCCGTCGAAGTGCCCCGGCCGGGAGGCACCCTCCCACTTTTCACCCAGCGGGCCGGACGTGATCCGCACCAGCGGCAGGCCACCCGGGTAAACCTCATGCACAGACGGCGCGAACGCCAGGTCCACGCCTTCGGCGTCCAGCAGTGCCAGGTCAGCATCCAGGGTGCGGGGGTAGCGGTCCAGGTCCACCGCCTCACCGAACTGGAGCGGGTTGACGAAAATGCTGGCCACCACAACGTCGTCATGCTCGACGGCGGTACGCGCCAGCTGCGCGTGCCCCGCGTGGAGTGCCCCCATGGTGGGCACGAGCCCTTGAGAGGGCGCTCCTGCTTCTCCTGCCCCTGCCGCCGCCAAAAGGCGGGCACTTTCGGCCCGCAGCTCCGCCGCCGTGGTGACCAGCTTGATGCCCATTTACGTATGCCCTTCGGGTGTGTCCGGACCAGGAGAATCAGCGGGTCCACCAGTGTCATCCTCCGGGGAATGACCGCCCAGCGCCGCGCGGACCGCTTGCGCCTGCCCCGCTTTGAGGAGGCCGCGCACCTCAGCCCGCCGGGCTGTGGCTTCCGCCATGGAACGGTAAGCCTGCAGCACGTCCCCGGACGCGCCGTCGTCGAATTCAGTCAAGGCCGCAGTGTGGGCGGCGACCGTTCCGGCATCACCCCGGGCAACGGGTCCGGTCAGGGCGGATTCACCGGAGGCCAGCGCGTTCTCCAAGGTGGCGCGGAGCAGGGGCCCCAGCATCCGGCTGGGATCCTGGACTCCCACGGTCCTGAGCAGCTCGGACGCCTGCGCCACCAACGTGACCATGTGGTTGGAACCGTGGGCCAGTGCCGCGTGATACAGCACCCGGTCTGCCTCGGCAATGGCAACAGGCTCGGCGCCCATCTCCACCACCAGCGCTTGGGCGATGGGCAGCATGGCGGCGTCGGCGGTCACGCCGAAAGTGCAGTCGGGCAGCCGGGTGAGATCCAGGCTCATGCCGGTGAAGGTCATGGCGGGGTGCAGCGCCAAGGGGATGCCTCCGGCCACCCGCACGGGATGGAGGACGCCCACGCCGAACCTGCCGGAGGTATGTGCCACCAGCTGGCCGGCCTGCCACGCGCCGAGCTTGGCCAGACCGTCCACCAGACCCTCGAGGGCGTCGTCCGGAACAGCCAGGATCACCAGCTCGGAACGCTCCACAATGTCCTCAACGGCCATTACCGGAACGCCGGGCAGCAGCGCGGCCGCCCGTTCCAGGCTGGCGTCACTTACCGCAGAAACCCCGACGACGGCATGTTCGGCCGCGCGCAGGGCGGCACCGAGAACGGCGCCCACTTTGCCGGCGCCAATAATTCCGATGCCCAGCCGTCCCGGTTTAGCCATTGCTGATGTGTTCCTGTCGATCGTCGTACGGAGGCTGTTGTGTTGCGGGCGGAGTGTGGGGCGAATCCTGCGGGTGCTGCGCGAGCGCCTGCTCCTGCTCCTGCCGTAGCTTCGCCAGTTCCGGCCCCGCACCCACCGCTGCCAGCCACTGCTCGCTGGTTTGCTTCCTGCGCGCCGCGCGGGCCCGGGCCGACTGCTCGTCGAACAGCTGCGCGGCCAGCTTACGATCCGCCTGGATCAGCCTCGGGGAAACCGGACCGGCGGTGGTGTGCAGGACCAGGTCCACTACATCGAAGCGGCGGGCCAGCGGCCCCTGCTGCAGCGCCATCGACTGGGTCCTTTGGTGCGGCACCACCACCAGCGTCCGCCACCAGCGTCCGGAACGCAGCAGCAACGCCGTGTCCGTCGAGGCGAACCCGTTGCGGCGCCAGCCCAGCGGAGCCAGCAGGCGGATGCGTCGCGGCGAGGTGACAAAACCGCCGTCGGAATCCACTCCGTGCATACCGTCCGAAAAGAGCTCCCCGGGCCGGTCGGTGCCCGGATCAGGCAACACCAGGGCGAGGATCCGCATGGCATCCTCAAAGCTGCCCACCGGAAGAAGCGTGGTCCGGGAAGGACTGTCCGGACCCATCCCGTAACCGGCCACGTTGACGTGGACCTTGTACCAACCGAACGGCCGCCACAGCGGCGATTGGACCACCTTGAGCGCCTGGATCCGTCCCGGCGGCAGGGTTTGCGCCTGCGTGTCCAGCAGGCCGTACCGGAGCCGGATTCCATCGGGCGAAATGGCTGCCGTGAAGTTGTAACCCTTGTTAAACCCGGACCAGTAGGACGCCACGATGCCCAGCCCGGCGGGCACCAGATAAAGGTAAAAGACGGAGCTGCCGGTCAGATTCGCCAACACCACCGAGGCCAAGGCGCCCACGGTGATGCCGATGGTCTGCTCACCCAACAGCAGCGAACCGAACAGGCGCGACGGCGGCACGGTCAGCACCGGCAGTTCCGGCGCCTCAGGTGCCTGGACCGTTTGCTGTTCGGGATCGTGCGGAACTCCGGCGGCGCGGGCCAGGATCGTGGCCCGCAACTGCCTGGCCTGGTCCATCTTCAGGAAGGCGAGCCGGACCGCTGATTCGCCGCCGTCAGCCACCTCGAATTTGAGCTCCGCGAGCCCGAAAATGCGCGCCATCAACGGCTGCACAACGTCGATTGCCTGCACTCGGTCCAGCCGGGCCTGGCGCTGTTGCCGGAAGATAAAACCGGAGTTGACCCGCACGTAGCCTTGAGAAACCTGGTAACGGGTGAAGTACCAGCTCAGCACAAAGCCGCCCACCGCCAGGAGGAGCAGCCCCCCGCCGATGCCCAGCAGCCACGGTCCGCGCCGGGCCAGCTCGTCTTCCAGTACGGGCCCGCCCTGCAGCAGCCTCTCGAACGAGTCCCGTCCCACGAAGAACACAATGGCCACCAGCGCCAACCAGCCACGCACGAAAGGTGACGCCGGATGTACCCGCGACCACTCGCCGTCGTCCGCTTTTTGTTCGGCGCCCTGCTGCACTGGCTCTGGGGGGCCAGGCTGCACCGCTGACTCTGCCACTGCCTCTGCCGTTCCTTCTGGGGCGCGGGGGTCCGGCGTTGTCACAAGCCTGCCAGCCTGGCTTCACCCCGGGCGGTGAGCTGCTCCCGCAGCCGGGCACCCTCCGCGGCGGGAAGCCCGGGGATGGTGGCGTTGGTACCCACAGCGGCAGTGTGCAGTTTCAGAGTGCACAGGCCGAGGGAACGCTCCACCGGGCCCGCGCCGATGTCCACGTATTGCATCCGGCCATACGGAACCACCATGGTGCGCTGGAAGATAATGCCGCCGCGGATCAGGAGATCATCCTCCCGTTCGGCGTAGCCAATAGCACGCACCTGGCGCGGAATCAGCAAGAGCTCCCACACAGCGATGACCGCAGCGAGCACCGGAAGGGCCACGGCGATCCACAACGGCGGCCAGGACCACCAGCCCAGCTGCACAAAAACCAATGGCAGGGAAAGCAGCACCAGTGCAATGCCTGAGCCAATGGCCCAGGAGATCAGCCGTAGCTTCAGGAACTTCGGCGACACCCGCTGCCACGCTATCCCGTGCGGATCAATCGCCTCGATAGGCATATTCGCCTTCCCCCTCAGTTTCCCCCGGAGTCCCGGGTTCGTCCCCCTGCATATCATCCGGTGGAATCCTGCAGAACCATTCCACCAGCAGACCCACCGCCATCATGGCAAGACCACCGACGGCCATGGCCAGGGCCAGCCAGATGATTCCCCCGCCGACACCCATGCTCCAGACACGCAGCTGGTCCAGGAAGATTCCGGCATGCCAGCCAAGCAGTACTGTGCCGGCATACGCGCAGGCCTGGGCCAGGACCACGGTGCGGGCGGCCAGCAGCGGATTGAGCATGGCCTTTTTGGCAGCGGCTCCCCGCTTGGCCGGGTTGCCTGGCTTCGTGCCGTTGGAACCGTTGCCGCTGTTTCCCTGGCGGTCCCTGAGGCTGTTCCGCCAGCGCAGCACGCGAAGGCCCAGCAGCAGCGTGATCACAATGATGACGCCCATGGTGGCAAGGGCCGTGGCCGGTAGAACGGGCGTGGACAGGCCGAACCGGCTGGTCAGGACCGTAGCGAACCAACCGGCCAGGGCAAGCGACAGCCCCACCAGGAGCAACCGTACGGGCTCGATGGGCTTCATAAATCTATTCAACCGCCCCTGCGGTGGGCAGTCCGTCAAAATCCCCGAATCCATCGAACGGGGCAAGGTCCGGATAGTCCGCGGCACGGGCGGCCAACTCGCTGATGCGTTCACCATTCAACGTGGCTGACGGTTCAATCAGGGACCAGGGGTAGAGCACAAAAGCCCTGATGGCGGCACGCGGGTGGGGCAGGGTGAGCTCAGGATCATCGCTGGTGACGTTGCCGTACACGATGATGTCGACGTCGAGCGTCCGCGGCCCCCAGCGCACCTCCCGGACGCGGTGGTGCTTGTGTTCCACTGCCTGGCAGTGCTGCAGCAGTTCCCTGGGGGACAGCGAGGTCTCCACGGTAACCACCATGTTCAGGAAGTCGGGCTGGCCCGGCGGGCCGCCCACCGCTTTGGTCTGCACTATGGGTGAGACGGCCAGCAGGCGCACTTCCGGCGGATCAACCAGGTCTGCGACCGCGCCGGAGAGGGTGTCGTTACGTTCGCCGAGGTTGCTCCCCAGCGCCAGGACGGCCTTTACGTAACCGCTCACGCCCGGCTCCGGTGCACGGTCACGGCAACATCACCAAAAGGTACCTCGATGGGAGCCTTGGGCTTGTGCACCGTGATTTCCACGGCCTGCAGGGGGAACGCCGCCAGCAAGTCCTCAGCCATGGCTACGGCCAGTGCTTCGATGAGGTTGAACGGTTTGCCGGTGATCCAGCCCTTGATCCGTTCCGCCACCTCGCCGTAGTGGGCAGTGTCCAGGACGTCGTCGGAGGCCGCGGCCTTACTGAAGTCCAGGTACAGCAAGGCATCCACCACAAACGGCTGGCCCTCCCGCCGCTCAAATTCGAACACGCCGTGGTTCCCCGTGGCGGCTACCCCCGTCAGCGTGATCTTGTCCATGGTCAGTCTTTCGGACGGGGTGACGCGATACGGGCGGCCACCTTAACGGCGTCGAGGCTGGGCCCGACATCATGGACCCGTACGGCCCAGGCGCCTTTGAAGGCGCTGATGGCGGTGACTGCTGCGGTGGCTCCGTCACGTTCCTCGGGGGCTGCAGTCTTGCCGGAAACCGTCAGCAGGCTGCCCAGGAACCGCTTGCGGGATGCGGCTACCAACACCTTGTGGCCCATGGCCTGGAACGAGTCCAGGCCGTGCAACAGCTGCCAGTTATGATCCTCGTTCTTGGAAAAACCCAGGCCCGGGTCAACAATGATCTGTTCCGGAGAGACGCCCGCAGCGTATAGCTTGTCCCGCACTCCGGACAGCTCGCCAACAACGTCTGCCACAACGTCGTCGTAGTCAGCCAGCCCGGTCATGGTGCGGGCATCGCCACGGCGGTGGGTGAGGATGTAGGGCGCCTTGGAACGGGCCACGAGCTCCGGCATCCCGGGCTCGATCGTCAGGCCCGAGACGTCGTTGATGATGGTGGCTCCTGCTTCGAGGGCCGCTGCCGCCGTGCTGGCGTGTGTGGTGTCGATGCTCACCAGGGCGCCGGCCTTCACCAGGGCCTGGATCACGGGGATCACCCGGCGCTGTTCTTCTTCAGGAGTGACGTCCTCGGCTCCGGGGCGGGTGGATTCGCCCCCGACGTCGATGATGTCAGCGCCGGCGTAGAACATCCGCAGGCCTGCGGCGATGGCGGTGTCGGCGGTGGGGTGCTTTCCGCCGTCGCTGAAGGAGTCAGGGGTGACGTTGAGGACGCCCATCACCAGGGTGCGGTCGGTGGGAAGATCGGACATCCGTGCCGGACGGCGGGATTTCCGCAGAATGGGCATGGGGCTGGTCGCGGGCCCGGTTCCAGGCGCCGCTGCTAGTGAATCCATGGGCTGGTTCTTACCTTCCGAGTATGAGGCTCATTGCTTCGGCCCGGGTGGCCGGATCATGCAATTGCCCGCGCACGGCACTGGTGACAGTCTTCGCGCCAGGTTTACGGACACCACGCATGGACATGCACATATGCTCGCACTCAACGACAACTATGGCACCACGGGGCTTGAGGTGGCTGACCAGTGCTTCGACGATCTGGGTGGTCAGCCGCTCCTGCACCTGCGGTCGGAGCGCGAAGATATCCACCAGTCGGGCCAGCTTGCTCAGCCCGGTAACTTTGCCGTCGTGCGACGGAATGTACCCGACGTGGGCCACCCCATGGAACGGCACCAGGTGATGCTCGCACGTGGAGTAGAACGGGATGTCCTTGACCAGGACCAGTTCCTCATGATCCAGGTCGAAGGTGGTGGACAGGACTTCCGCCGGATCGTGGTGAAGTCCGGCGAACACCTCCGAGTACGCCTTCGCCACACGCTTTGGGGTGTCCACCAGCCCGCCGCGGTCCGGGTCCTCGCCGATCGCCAGCAGGATTTCGCGGACGGCCGCCTCAATCCGGGGCCGGTCCACCGGGGTAAGGGGAAGCCCGTTCCCGGGTGTCTGGGGCGGAAGGACGTCCCCGTTTCCCGGGAAGGCAGCGGGGAAGTCGTCGTCGTCGTCGAAGGAAGTCACAGAACCAGCTTATCCGTGCTGGTCGTCAGGATTGTTCCCGGGGGTCTGGAAGGCGTCTTCGGCCGGAACTCCCTGTGGATGCGGAGGCTGGGCATCCAACGGTTCCTCCAGGCGTGCCTTCCGGGCTTCCTCCTGGGCTTCACGCTCTGCCTTTTCCTGGCGGGACTCCACCGGACCGGAACTCTGCACGGGCCGGGTTTCCTTGGAAAGCCACACTTCGCGGAAGTCGCTCTTGCGGACGTCAGTGAATATCTCGGCGATCTCTGCCTGGTTAAGGGTTTCGCGTTCCAGCAGCTCCAAGGCCAACTGATCCAGCACGTCGCGGTTCTCGGTGAGGATGGCGTAGGCCTCATCGTGGGCCTGGTCGATCAGCCGGCGGACTTCCTCGTCCACCACGTACGCGATCTGGTCTGAGTAGTTGCGCTCGTGGCCGGCATCGCGGCCCAGGAAGGGCTCGCCGCCGCCCTGGCCAAGCCGTACAGCGCCAACGCGCTCACTCATGCCGTATTCGGTGACCATCTTGCGGGCGGTGGCGGTTGCCTTTTCAATGTCATTCGAGGCGCCGGTGGACGGATCGTGGAAGACGATTTCCTCAGCGACGCGGCCACCCATGGCGTAGGCCATCTGGTCGAGGAGTTCGTTGCGGGTGACCGAGTATTTGTCGTTATCCGGGACCACCATGGTGTAGCCCAGGGCACGACCACGGGGCAGGATGGTGATCTTGGTGACCGGGGCCGAATTGCGCAGGGCGCCCGCCACCAGGGCGTGGCCGCCCTCGTGGTACGCGGTGATCTTGCGCTCGTGTTCCTTCATGACCCGACTGCGCTTCTGTGGACCGGCCATGACGCGGTCGATTGCCTCATCCAATGCGCGGTCATCGACCAGGTTAGCGTTGGAGCGGGCTGTCAGCAGGGCGGCCTCGTTAAGGACGTTGGCCAGGTCCGCACCGGTGTACCCAGGCGTCTTCTTGGCAACTGCGCGCAGGTCCACTCCGGGCGCCATCGGCTTGCCCTTGGCATGGACGCTCAGGATTTGTTCGCGGCCCACAAGGTCCGGCGCTTCCACCGAAATCTGGCGGTCAAAACGGCCCGGGCGAAGGAGTGCGGGGTCCAGCACATCCGGGCGGTTGGTGGCGGCGATCAGGATCACGTTGGTCTTGACGTCGAAGCCATCCATCTCCACGAGCAGCTGGTTGAGGGTCTGTTCACGTTCATCGTTGCCACCACCGATGCCGGCACCACGGTGACGGCCGACGGCGTCGATCTCGTCCACAAAGATGATGGCGGGCGAATTGGCCTTGGCCTGCTCGAAGAGGTCGCGGACACGGGAAGCACCGACGCCGACGAACATTTCAACAAAGTCCGAGCCGGAGATAGAGAAGAACGGGACGCCAGCTTCACCTGCGACAGCGCGGGCCAGGAGGGTCTTTCCGGTACCTGGCGGGCCGTACAGCAGCACGCCCTTGGGGATCTTGGCACCAACTGCCTGGAACTTGGCCGGTTCCTGGAGGAATTCCTTGATTTCCTGCAGTTCCTCAACGGCTTCGTCAGCACCGGCAACGTCCACGAACGTCACCTGCGGCATGTCCTTGCTGACCATCTTGGCCTTGGACTTGCCGAACTGCATGATCTTGGAACCACCACCCTGCATGCGGGTCATCAGGAACCAGAAGAGTGCTCCCAGGAGGAGGACGGGAATCAGGAGGGAGAGCAGTCCGGAGAACCAGTTGCTCTCCAGAGGCTGATCAGTGAAGCCTTCCGCGGGTTCGGCTTTGGTAACGGCCTCGACCACGTCAAGGCCGCGGGCATCAACGAACTTGAAGTAGACAGTTTTGCCCTTGTCCTGGTCGTCAATCACCAGAGTGTCCTTCAGCGTCAGGTCTACCCGATTCTCGCCGTCGAGGATCTTCGCCTGCTCCACTGCCCCGGGCTCGTCAAGAAGTTCAAGGCCCCGGTCCGTATCGATTTGAGCCGAACCGCCGGGCGCAAGCGTTGCAAAGGCAATCAACATCAAGCCGATAACAACGACAATCCAGATGCCCGGACCCTTGAAGAAACTCTTAGCTTTCATCTGATCGGGGGCTGGCCCCGTCCCTCCTGGTAGTGCTGCACGGCGCATCCTCTGAGCGCGCGTGGGGTGCTGCGTCAGCTACTAGCTATACACCGTCCGCATTAGTTCACGCATAGTCAAGGTCAAAAGTTCCCTCTGGGCGTAGCGGGGACATGGCCGTGTCAGGGAAACGGTTGGGTGCCGGCACTTCTGCACCGTTATGCCAGCCACTCTCGCGGGCGCACCACCTTGAGCTGGGCCAATGCCTCGCAAGGTTTCCTCGACCAGCTCAAAGTCGCGCAGAACTGCGGCAAGGTTTATCCACATAGAAGGCTTCAAGCGTGCCGGGCGGCCCAGGGCTTGCCGGAAACTTGGAGCCATGGACGCGGCAGATTTCCTTGCACGGCAGGGCGGAGTGGGGAGGCTGGCCCATCTTCGCCGCGCAGGCTTCTCCAGGCACCATATTGAGTCCGCCCTGCGCGCCCGGCGGATCCTTCGCGGCCGGCAGGGTGTCTATCACGTTGCCGGTGCCCGCTGGGAATTCCTGGCTGCCATGACGGCCAACGCGGCGTTGACCTGCCTGTCCGCAGCGGATCATTACCGGTTGTGGACCCTCCAGCCGGCCAAGCGCTTACACCTTGCCTCTACTCACAGGCGGCTGGGCACAGACCACGTCCCGCATCGGATAGACGGGAAAACCAGTGCCCTGCAGCCACCGGTGCTGGCACTGAAGGATGTCCTTGTCCACGCGCTGCAATGCCTGCCGGAACTGGAGGCCCTGGTGATGGTGGAGTCAGCCTGCAAGCGCGGCGAATCCAGTCCGGCGTTCCTGCGCAGCCTTCTCCCCGGAGCCAGGAACGGCCAGGCCCGTAAGGTCCTGGACCTGGTGGAAGCCGGTGCAGATTCACTGCTGGAAACCGTGGCGCGGGTCCTGTTCCGGAGGCATGGTTTCGAGGTGGAGACCCAGGTGTACCTGGCGGGAATCGGCTATGTGGACTTCCTGGTGAACGGCTGCCTGATCGTGGAGATCGACGGCGCTGCATTCCACGTGAACAAAAAGCAGTTTAAGAAGGATCTTCGACGCAACAACATCGGCGCTGCACTGGGTTACAGGGTGCTGAGGTATGCGTATGAGGATGTGTTATATAGGCCCGAGCACATGCTGGCACAGATCACGCAAACCCTGCTTACGCCTCCGCGTCTGGCGCACTAGCAACCAGCCGCCGTCTAACCCTGAAGCAAGTCCAAGCGGCTGGTCCAAACAACCGCGGATTTGCACCACTTTGGCCACCGAGAAGATCCCCCGCCCCGGGTTCACTGGGCTCGGCCAGGCCGGGAAGCCTCGAAGTGGTGCAGAAGTGCCGCCGGAAGCATAGGGCAGGCAGGCAGAAGTGCGGCCTACTCGTAAACGTGCGGCGCCAGGGTGCCCACAAAGTCCAGGTTGCGGTATTTCTCCGCGTAGTCCAGGCCGTAGCCCACCACGAACTCGTTGGGGATGTCGTAGCCGACGTACTTCACGTCGATCTGGACCTTCGCGGCCGTGGGCTTGCGGAACGCCGTGCAGATTTCCACGGAGGCGGTGCCGCGGGATTCCAGGTTGGTTTTGAGCCAGGACAGCGTGAGGCCGGAGTCGATGATGTCTTCCACGATCAGGACATCCTTGCCCATGAGGTCAGTGTCCAGGTCCTTGAGAATCCGGACCACGCCGGAGCTCTGGGTACCCGAGCCGTAGGAGGAGACGGCCATCCAGTCCATGGAGACGTGGCTGTGCAGCGCGCGGGCGAGGTCTGCCATGACCATTACAGCACCCTTCAACACGCCGACAATTAGAAGTTCCCGGCCTTCGTAGTCCTTGTCGATCTGCGCAGCGAGCTCAGTAATCCTCTGCTGGATCTGCTCCTTGGTATAGAGAACGTGCTTGAGATCTGCCGTGACGTCGTTTGAATCCACCAATGGCTCCTGTATAGATGCGGGGACTATATTTGGGGCGGTTTTTGAGGCCGGAATACAAGCTTCCCACAGCGGGCGGCTCCCCGGGGAACCCCCTCTTGGCCGGTTGACGCGGAGTGGGCATCCAGCTGGGCGAGTGAGAGCCGGAACACACTGACGCCACCGGGCAGTTCCACTGGACCGGCCGAACCGGTCCGGCGAAGCAGTGCCTCTGCCGCCAGGAGCCGCTGGTAACTGGGCTGTTGACCGCCGACGTCGGCAGCGGCCTTGGCGATCACCCGGAACCTGATGGCCGGGGCAAGTGCGCTCAAGGCGGCCTCAGGGAGGTCGATGCCACCGTCCAGCCGCTCCGCCAGCTGTTCATAAGCCTGGCTGGCGGTGTCGTCGAGGTAGTCGGCGTCCAGCTGCAGGATGGCGGCCGTCCGGGCCAGAGATTCGGCAACACCGGGGCCAAGCTTTTCCTCCAGAAACGGAAGCACTTCCACCCGGGTTCTGGAGCGGGCGTAAGCGGGGTCAGAGTTGGTGGGGTCATGCCAGGGATTGAGTTCCTCGGCCTCGCAGATTTCCAGGGTGTCCGCCCGCCGCAGGCCCAGGAAGGGCCTGAGCAGGATCCCGCGGGCCGGGCGCATCCCGGCGAGCGAGCGGGTACCGGACCCCCGGGCCAGGCCCAGCAGCACCTGCTCAGCCTGGTCGTCCAGGGTGTGGCCCAACAGGACGGCACCGGCGTTGAGTTCCAGGGCAGCGGCTTCGAGGGCGGCGTGCCGTGCATCGCGGGCAGCAGCTTCAGGTCCCGCACCGGTTGATGCGACATCTACGGCCCGGACCAGCACCGGGTCCAGGCCAAGTTCCTTCAGGGCAACAGCAGTCGAAGCAGCAACAACCGCCGAACCGGGCTGCAACTGGTGATCAACCACCACGGCACCCACGGTGATCGGGTGGCCCTGCACATGGCCACGGCGGGCGAAATAGGCGGCAACAGCTGCCAAAGCAAGCGAATCCGGACCGCCGCTGCACGCTACAAGGACCCGTTCCTGATAGCCGGCCGCCGCCAAAGCGTCCGCCAGAGCCTTGCGCGCAGTGCCAACGACCGGCGCCAAACGGCCGGGCCGCCGTCGGCCGCTTGCAGGTCCTCCTGCAGCAGGACCGGCACCGGCAGAACCAGAACCGGCGGAACCAGAACCGGCGGAACCTTCGGTCACCGCAAACCCATCCGGTCAATCCACCGGGCGGAATCGTGAATCTCTTCTTCGCTGGGCAGGTTCTGGGCCGACTCCCACACCCGGTTGAAGCCCTCCATTCCGGCCACGGCAACCACGGCGCGGACAAACTTGGCACCGTCCGAATACTGCTTCATCTTGGCGTCCAGGCCCAGCAGGTTGCGCAGGAATTTCTCGATGGCGCCACGGTCCTTACCGCGCGCGTTGAAGCGTTGCCGGATGGTTTTGACGGACGGCACAATGCTGGCGTCCACGGCGTCCATCACCACGTTCGCATGGCCTTCCAGCAGGCTCATCACCGCGGTGAGCCTGGAAAGTGCGGCTTTCTCTTCGGGATCCTGCAACAGGTCCAGGATGGCACCGCGGCCTGGAGTCTCCCCCGCGACGTTGCGGTCCTTTAGCGACTTAGCCGCTGCGGTGGCACGTTCCATGAGCGAGTCGACATTGCCCAGCAGGTGGCCGCTGAGGCCGTCGATTTCGGCGAGCATGTGGTGCCGGAGCCAGGGCGCGGCGGCAAACTGAACCCGGTGCGTCTGTTCGTGGAGGCACACCCAAAGCCGGAAGTCGTCCGGGCTCACGTTGAGCTGGCGTTCCACGGAGATGATGTTCGGGGCCACCAGGAGCAGCCGGCCTGCTGCAGGGGCGTGCGAGTTTTCAGCCAGCGCGGCGAAGGGATCATACTGGCCCAGGACCTTGCTGGACAGGAACGCCAGGATGGCGCCCAGCTGGCTTCCCGTCACGGCTCCACTGATGGCCGCCGCCGTAGGGCCTACGGAACCCTTACGGCTCTCCAGCATTTTCTCGATGGCCGGCTTGAGCATCACAGCGAAACTCTGGGTGTTGGCCTTGGCCCAGGTGGCGCGGTCCACCACCAGCACGGAGGAGTCACGCAGGTCACGCGCGGCCTCCAGCCGCGTGATCTGGTGGACGTAGCCCACCGAACGGTCCGCCATCAGCCGGAGATTACCGACGGCGTCACCCATCTCCCGCGGGGAAAGCTGCGGTCCGGCGGGGGTCAGCCGGGCGGCGGTTGAGGCGGCCAGCTCCCAGTTGATGAGGGCCGGCGCGGGCACAGGACTAGCTTGGGGAGTCGCCATACTCCCATAACATCACAGCAGCCTGTGCATGCGCCCTTAAGTTCGCTGACCGGCGAACCGGAGCAGGCTCAGCGGCAGCCGCAGCCGGCCAGCAAAGTGGCGGCCCGGTCCAGGGCAGGCTTGTTCCCTGCCGCGCCCGGAGTCAACCCGTTGCCGACGAACGAAAAGACCAGCAGCCGGCCGTCAGCGTCCACCACATACCCGCTGAGCGCCAGCACGGTGTTAAGCGTTCCGGTCTTGGCGCGGACCAGGCCGGCGCCGGCCGCTGAGGACTGACTGGCGCCATAACGGCCGTCCAGCGTTCCTGTCAGCGCCGCCACGGGAAAGCCGGGAAGTGCGTGCCTCAGCCTGCTGTCCGCGCCTGACGTCATGGCCAGCACCACTGCCGTCAACTGGGCTGCGGAAACGCGGTTCGCCATGGTCAGACCGGAGACATCCGCCAGCGCCATGGATGCCGTGGCGATGCCCATCTTCTCCACTTCGGCGAGTACAACTGCCGTGGCGCCGTCATTGCTCCCGGGCAGGCCGGCGGCCAGCGCGGCCATCCTGCCCAGCACCTCGGCAAGGTAGTTGTCAGAGGTCTCCAGCATGAGTGCCACCTGCTCCGCAACAGTCGCGGACTGCACCTCCGCCAGCACTGGTGCGTCCGTGGGTGCAACTGAACGTCCGACGTCGGCTGTCACCACCAGTCCCGCGGCGGCACCCAGGTTGCGGAGGGACGCAGCAAACGCCTCCGCAGCGGCCATCGCGGAGTCCTGCGGCCGCTGGCCGGTGGTGACGGACGCATTGAACCTGGCTGAGTTCAGGGCGAGCGGGAAGAGCGGCGCGGTTTCGCCGGCCGCGACGTCCCCGGAATCCCAGGCCGGGTTCAATGACGGGCCGGAAAACAATGAGTCGTCAACATGGACGGTGACGGCACCGTTGATCCCGGCGGCCTGCAGCGAGGCAACAGTATTCGCCGCGAGGGTGCCAAGTCCGGCGGCGCCCATCACCTGGTCCGGAGCGGAATCGCCGGAGGAGAGCAGGACGTCACCGCCGCCGCGCAGCACCACGGTTCCGGGTTCCCCACCCTGCAGCACTGTGGTGGAGAAGCGCCGTGCGGGGTCCATGGTGCGCAGGGCTGCCGCGGCGGTCAGGAGCTTGGTGTTCGACGCCGGCACCCGCGCTTCCGTTCCACCGCGGCTGAACAGGACTTCGCCGGTGAGCGCATCCTGCACGTGCGCCGTGAAGTCACCTCCGCCGTCGGGCATTAACAAAGGTTCCAGGCCAGCGGCAAGGACGGCAGGTTGCGGAACAGGAGCGGTGGCCTGCAAAGAGGAAACGCCGCCGCGGGTAGCCGGCGCCATGGGCAACTGCTGCCAGGCAGGAGTGGGGACGGGTTCCACGGCGGCAGGAACGGGCGGACCGCTGAAGCCCGGGATCAGCGAAACGCCGGCCGGAACGGCAAGCGCAATGGCAAAGACGAGAAGGAGGGCCAAAGGCCAATTGCCGCGCAGCACCTTGCCCGGCGCCGGACCGGCACCTGCCCCCTTCGATGACGTCATAGTGCTGCTGGTCCTCAGTCCTGAATTCCCCACAAGTTCCTGAAACAGGGGGCTATCGCTATATCCTCAATAGTAGTCGGCGGCACTGACAGCCCTTTGTTTTAGCAAAAGCGTCATCGTTGCCGCGAACCCCCTGCACTAGCCGAGGAGCATTCCATGAAGCATGACGTGACCATCGAGATCCCCAAGGGATCGCGCGTCAAGTACGAAGTTGACCACGAGACCGGCCGCGTCCGCCTGGACCGCGTCCTCTTCACCTCCATGCAGTACCCCACCCACTACGGGTTCTTCGAGAACACGCTGGGCGAGGACGGCGATCCGCTGGACGCACTGGTGCTCCTGCAGGACTTTGACCTCCACCCGGGCGTCATCGTCGAGTCCCGCCCCATCGGTGTTTTCAACATGACGGACGACGGCGGCGGCGATGCCAAGGTGCTGTGCGTTCCTGTTGACGCCCGCTTTGACCACATCCAGGAAGTCAGCGATGTCAGCGAATTCCTGATCAAGGAAATCGAGCACTTCTTCACCCGTTACAAGGACCTGGAGCCCGGCAAGTGGGTCAAGGCCGAGGGTTGGGGCGACCGCGCCGCGGCGGAAGCCGAGCTGGAAGCGTCCATCAAGCGCTACGTTCCGGCAGCAGGGCACTAGTCCCTCCTGCTGGTGGTTGAGCCTGCCGAAATCCCACCTCGGTCTCGACAGGCTCGACCACCGGAACTAACCCGGTCTCGACAGGCTCGACCACCAGTTATCAGCGCACCGGAGCTGTGTTCTCCCTGCTGCCCTCAACCGGGGCGGAGCCGGCGGCCGGCGTGGCGCCGGGGCCGGGCGCGGCCACTGGCAGGCGTCGTTTGGATGTACCCTTCCTGACGGAACGGCCGTAGACCAGATACATGGTCACTCCGGTGATCACCATGAGCAGCACGGTGTAGACGAACGTGTTGGCCACCCCCTCCACCCCTTCGGCGCCGTCGGTGTTCGCCTTGATCACCAGGCCCAGCGGCTGGACCAGCGGGTGGGCCAGGAAGATTGCAGTGTCGTAGTCATCCAGCAGGGTGTTGAAGTTCAGCGCCGCGATGGCTGCGGCAGACGGCAGAACCAGCGGCAGCAGTATCCGCCGGAAAACGTAGAGGGTCTTGGCGCCCATGATGGCCGCCGCCTCCTCCATTGAGGTGTTGACCGACGCGAAGGATGCCTTGAGCATCCGGAGGGTGAAGGGGATCTTGACCGTCACGAAAGCGATCAGCAAGATGACGGTGGTCCCCGTGAGGACAGCCCCGCCCACCAACGGGTTGGGGTGGTCGTAGCTAATGATCAATCCCAGGGCCAGCAGGGACGAAGGCAGGATCCAGGGGATATGCAGCAGGTATTCAAATGTCGATGCCACCCAGTTCCTGTATTTTTGCAAAAGCCTCGCTACAAAGAAGAGACCGCCCACGGCAATCACAGTCGCGAGTGCGCTGTACACGACGCTGACAATGAAGGGGCGCAGGCCTGACTCCTGGGTGAGGATACGCACATAGTTGTCCAGCGTCAGGCTCCCCAGGCTGATCCGACCCGTCTGGATGGCGGCGCCGTCCGCAAACGAGTACAGCACGATCAGCACTACGGGCAGCGTGTAGAGCGCGAACAGAAGGTATGCGGCGATGTGCACGGCAGCGTTGGCAGCAGGACTGGAAATCTGCTGTTTCTGCAGCACCGAGGACACCTTGGACAGCGAGTGGTAGGTACCGCGCTTTTCCAGGCTGGACATCACTGCCAGCATCAGGATGGTGGACAGACCCAGGATCACTGCCAGCAGCGCAGCCAGGTCCCGGGAGGTGGCACTGTTGGCAAAGGTCAGGATCATTGGCGTAATGGTTTGAAACTCCCGGCCACCCAGCACCTGGGGTGCGCTCAGCGCGCCCAGCCCCGTGAGGAAGGACAGGATGGTCACGGCAAACAGGGTGGGTTTGAGCGTCGGCAGCACAATGCGGCGCAGAATGGTCCACGTTGAGGCCCCCAGGTTCCTGGCCGCCTCAATGGTCTGGTAGTCGATGCCCTTGAGTGCGTTACCCACGAACAGCATGTGGTTAGTGGTGGTGGCGAACGTCATGACGACCAGCACGGCGAAAAAGCCCGAGAACCAGGCCGGATCCATGCCCGGAAACACAGAGAGCAGCAGGGACGTGACGATCCCTTTATCGCCGTAGATGAACTTGTACCCGGCGGCCAGCACGATCCCGCCGTAGATAAAGGTCGTGGCATAGCCCAGGAAGAGGATCCGTGAGCCCCGGATTTTGAAGTAGTGCGTTACCAGGACAATGAAGAGGCCCACAACATTGACCGTGACGGACAGCGCCACCGCCAGCATAAAGCTGTTGCCCAAAGACTTCATGGCGCGCTCGGATGACAATAGCTTTTCCGCCGCGCGTCCCGAGAAGCTTCCGTCGGGAAAGAAGGTCGTCATCAGGACGTTCAGGTTCGGCCACACCAGGAACGCAGCGATGAACCAGGTCAGGATCGCGCCGACTATCAGAACGAAGGGCGAGCGGAGCATTTGGCGGACGGGCGTGCTGCTCATGGTGCGACTGCCGCCTGCCGCTCCCGGAGGGCAACGCCGGTGTCCGGCTGATACTGCAGGATGTGCCCGGGCTGGAGGTAGATGGTGGTTTCCGTCCCGGGCTCGGGTTGAACGCCGCCGTCCTCCCTGACCAGCAGCCGGATATCGGCGCCGTGGCTGCGCACCACATAACGGCTGTGCAGGCCATGGTAGGTGCGGGAAACCACTGCGCCGGGTACCCCGACAACGCCGCCGTTGGACCCTTCTGCCGGCGCCGTCAGCGTCGCCTTTTCCACCCGCAGGTAGGAGTTGGCATCGGTATTGAGCTGCGCCCCTGATCTCAAGTTCACTTCCGCCACGAAATCAGGGGTCAGGGCGGAGCTGTCACCGATGAAGTTGCAGACGAACTCGGTGGCCGCGTGGTCGTAAATTTCCTGCGGCGTTCCCAGTTGTTCCACGACGCCCTTGTTGAACACGGCAACCCGGTCGCTCATGGCCAGGGCCTCGTCCTGGTCGTGCGTCACGTACACGGTGGTGATCCCGAATTCGCTTTGCAGGTCCTTGAGCTGTTGCCGGAGCTGGTGGCGAAGCTTGGCGTCCAGGTTGGACAGGGGCTCGTCCAGCAACAGGATCTTCGGTTGCAGCACCAGAGCGCGCGCCACAGCTACCCGCTGCTGCTGCCCGCCGGACAATTCCGAAACGTTCTTGGCCAGTTGCTCATCAGTCAGTTCCATCCGGGCAGCAATGTCGCGCACCATCCGGTCGCTGGCCGCTGTCTTTTCCTTCCGCACCCGCAACCCGAAGGCGATGTTCTCGTACACGCTCATGCTGGGGAAGAGGGCATAGTTTTGGAACACCATGCCCACCTGCCTCTTGTCGCTGGGGAGCCGCGTAACGTCTTTGCCGTCCACGTGGATGGTCCCGGCTGTTGGCTGGATAAACCCCGCCAGGGTACGCAACGCCGTCGTCTTTCCGCAGCCGGACGGGCCCAGGAGAGTGAAGAACTCCCCCGGGCGCACGTGCAGATCCAGCTGCGGAATGGCGGTGAAGTCGCCGAATGAAACTTCGATGTTGTCAAAGCGGATCATGGCAAACCTGTCTGGTGGAGCGGCGGGCTGGTTGAGGAGGGTTACGTCATGTACTCGAGTTCAATTTTCTCCACCCAGGAACCCATGTTCTCCTGGACGAAATCCCAGTCGATGTCCTGCTGCTTGAGCTCCGCGAAGAAGTCCACCACCTCCGCGTTGGCCTTCTCTGCCGCGGCCGTGTTCACCGGCATGGAGTTGAATTGCTGCGCGAACTCGCCCTGGACCTCGGCGCTGCCAAACCAGTCAATGAACTTCTGGGCCTGTTCCTTCTTGTCAGTGCCCTTCACCAAGGCAATTTGCTCTACGGCCAGCGGAACGCCCACCGAGGGGATCACTGTTTCGACGTTGACCTTGAAGGTCTTTTCGCGTTCGGTGATGATCGAGGACGGCATCTGGCCCATGTCCACTTCACCGGAGGCAATCCGGGCAAACAGGTCGGTCTTGGCCACGGCGGGGCTGCCGTTCTGGAAGTACTGCTCCACCTGCTGCCAGCCTTCGTCCGAGATGCCAAGATCGCCGGAGTCGTCACGGTAGCGGCTGAGGATACCGGCAAACACCAGCTGTGCGGTGGCGGTGCCCATCCCGGTGACCCGCTCGTAGCGGGTTTTGAACTCATCCTTGGTCCAGAGGTCCGTCCAGTCCTGGGGCGCGGCATCCTTGGAAACCTTGTCTGAGTTGTAGCCAAGGAGGATGGCCTGCTTCACCAACGGCCAGTAGCTTTCGCCGTCGCCCAGTTCTTTGTCTACGTCTGCCGCCCAGGCGGGCTCGTAGGGCTCAAGGGCATCTTCGGCCTTGACCTGGGAGAAATACATATTGTTCAAGCCAAACGCCACATCCGCGATGGGGTTGTTCTTCTCTGCAATGAGTTTGTTGGTGGCATCGGCACCGCCGGCGCCGACGATCTCGATGGTGAATCCGGCCTCCTTGGCCTTGGCCGTCCACCATTCCCCGCGGCCTTCACCGTTAGAGTTGGTGTAGACAACAAGCGTTTCATTGCCTCCTGCAGCCGGTGCCGTGGACGCATCACCCGAGGCGGCGGGCGACGCGGAGCCGCCGCCACATCCGGCAAGGAAGGTGACGGCGACGGCGGCGGCAACCAAAGTCTTCAATTTACGCACGATCTGTACTCATTTCTGCCTGGAATCGAAGCATGTCCGGCAAGCCTATAGCTGCCGATGCCAAAATACGGGCAGTAGTGCTATCGATTCGATAAACCGCCCGGCTGGCCACTATGACCCAGCCAGGGGAACACCCGGAAGACTATGCATGAATGGGCAGTAAACGTTCCGACGCGGCAGCACTATGCGGCCTGGATCTCGCCGTAGATGGAACTTCTGGACCATACTCAAGAAGTGAACAGGCAGACTGAAGCGCTCTTTATCGGCGGGCGTTCCGGCGTCGGAAAGAGTTCCGTAGCCTTTGAGCTCCATGCGCAGCTTTCCCAACAGGACGTCAAGCATTGCGTGATCGAGGGCGACACCCTCGACCTCGCGCATCCCGCTCCCTGGGAACACCACTTGGCCGAGCGGAACCTGTCTGCGGTGTGGAGTAACTATCGCGCCCTCGGGTACCGGCGGATGATCTACACCAACACCGTAAGCGTCAGGTACACAGAACAGCTGGCAGCGGCCATGGGTGAGGACGTCAAAATTACGGCAGTGCTTTTGACCTCAAGTGACGCGACGGCTCATGCAAGACTGAGGAGCCGGAGCCAGGGGGACGAGCTCTTGGAGCACGTCAAGCGCAGCGATGCCAGGGCGCGCGAACTCGATGCCCTGACGCCAAGCTGGGTGCGTCGGGTAGCCACGGACGGGCGAGATGCGCAATCGGTTGCCTCAGAACTGCGGACACTCATTGCCTGGTCCAGTGGTTCGTAGAGCAGTGCACCCGCCGTCGGCGTCTGATTGTTGTGAAATCCTTAAGCCATGACCGCAGCCCTGCACCTTGACCCTGCATTCACTCCGCCCTGCGGCCCGGTCACTGGATGGCGGGACGGCGACGTCGTGCGGGCAACCGGCATTCCCTACGCCACTGCCGCCCGTTTCCAGCCTCCGGCCCCCGCTCCTGATTGGAGCACACCCCTGGCTGCGACGTCGCCCGCCCCGGCCTGCCCCCAAGGTCCCGTGCCTTTCCTCGATGACGTCCTGGGCACCCGCTACGGGGAACTTCCGGGCAGCGAGGACTGCCAAAACCTCTCCATCACCATGCCGGCTGACTTGGCCGAAGGCGAGCGCCTGCCCGTGATGGTGTGGCTGCATGGCGGCTCTTACACGACGGGCTCCGGGGACCTTGCCATCTTCGATCCGGCACGGCTGGTGGCAGAGAACCGGGTGGTGGTGGTTTCGGTGACCTACCGCCTGGGCCTGTTCGGGTACCTGGCTACCCGCCACGGCCGGCCCGGGAACCTGGGCCTGCTGGACCAGCTCGAGGCCTTCCGGTGGGTGCAAAGGAATATCAGCGCGTTCGGTGGCGATCCCGGGCGGGTGACGGCCTTCGGCCAGTCGGCGGGCGGCGACGCCGTGGCCCACCTGATGGCGACGCCGGAAGCGCCCTCACTGTTCCAGCGGGCCATCATCCAGAGCGCTCCGCTGGGCATCGCCCGGGGCCGCGCGAAAATGAACGCCGCCATGGGCATCGCTGCGGAAGCCGTCACCGAAGAAACGCCCGCCATGGACGTGGTGGCCATGGAACAGGAAGTAGCCCAGGTGTCGCGCAAGTTCGGGATGCTGGCCGCCATGCCCTTCGGCACGCAGTACGGGCATGCTCCGCTGCCCCAGGAGTCCGCCATTGAAGCCGCGTGGAAGCAAACAGCGCCAGGAATCGAAGTCCTGATCGGGCACACTTCCGAAGAGGCCCGGCTGTTCCTGCCGCGGAGTCCGCTGCTAACGAGGCTGCACCGGGTTCCGATGGTGGGTGCAGCCATGCTGCGGGCCGTCAACTGGGTGGTAACGGAGACCGTCTACGGCCACGCAGCCCGGAAATTTGCCAGGCGGCACGCCAGAGCCGGTGGCAAAGCCCACCGCTACCTCCTGACCTGGCACGCGCCGGGGACGATTTTCGGCGCCGCGCACACCGTGGACCTGCCACTGCTCTTCGGCGCCAGGGACACGTGGGAAGGCGTTGGGCTGCTTTCGGGATTGTCCTGGGAGCAGATCGACGCCACCGGGCGTACTGTCCGCCGGATCTGGGCGGACTTCGCCCGGGGCGAGGACTTGGGCACCCGGGGCGACATTCCTGGCGTGCTGGAGTACCGGGAGGTGTAGCCGGTCCAAGCCGTGCTCCCGTGACATGCGCCGAGTGCGTACTCAGTATATGGTGTGGAGCGACACACTCCCGCAGAGCTGGTCTGACGGGAGTTACTGATGGGGGCAGTATGAGGATTTTCAGGCGCATTGTGATGCCGGTGGCGTGGCTGGCGATTTTTGCCGTGATTGCCGTGGCACTGGTAAAGATCGCGTTCATCGATGGCATGAAGACGGAACAGGATGCCATCGGCCCTTCCGCGGAGGTGGCAATTCCGGTGGTCCAGGCAACCCGGTCAACGGTAACCAACACCGTAGAGGTCGAGGCCACCGTGGACAGCGACGCCGCCATCCCCGTGAAGAATACGACGGCGGGAACCGTCATTTACCTGCACGTCTCGCCGGGCGATGAGGTACTGGCGAATGCGCCGCTTTATCAGGTGCGCACCGAAGTCCAGCCCGAGCCGCCGGCCGAAGCCTCAACGCCACCGGCAGTGGAGACGGAAGGCGAAGTGCCGTCGGCACCGGTCCGCACCACGCCAGTCCGCACCGCCCCGGTGTACACCTACACGGACGTCCACGCTCCCACCTCCGGCACGGTGGAAACCCTCACGGTCCTGCTCGACCAGCAGGTCGGCGTCGGCGAATCGACGGCAAGCATTAACCCCGGAACCTTTACCGTCAGCGGCTCGATCGACGCCGCCCAGCAGTACCGGCTCCTGGCCAAACCCGGCTCCGCGGTGATCTCCGTCGTCGGCGGTCCTGCTCCCTTTTCCTGTTCGGCCGTAACGCTGAAGAGCCTCGCCAGTACTGCCGGCGGCGCGGCCGGCCCCTCCGGCGGAGGAGGAGCCGGCGGGGTAAGCCGTGGGGTTCCAATCGCAACATCGGGCGGCATGATGGGGGGCGGCCCTCCGGAGAGCGGTACACCTACGGGAACCATCAGCTGCGCCGTCCCCACCGGAGTTGAGGTCTTCGCGGGGCTGGGCGCCACCATGACTGTCACAGCCGGCCAGTCCACGGATGTAGTCACCGTTCCGCTCACCGCTGTCAAGGGCAGCGTCACGGACGGCATCGTTTGGGTTTCCGCCGGCGGTCCCGTCCAGGGCGGTCCCGTCCAGGGCGGTCCCGCCCCGGATGGAGCAATTCTCGACGGCGGCGGGCCGGTCGGCGGTCCCCCTACGGCAGCAGCCGGGGGTCCAGTGGAGGGCGGTCCCGGCAAGGGGGTTCCCGGCGGATCAGCTGCCTCTGGCCCGTCCGAAGAACGGAAAGTCCAGCTGGGCCTTAACGACGGCTCCCGGGTAGAGGTTGTTTCCGGGCTGGAAGAGGGCGAGTTTGTCCTCGAATTCATTCCAGGCGCCCCGGCCCAGGTGCCTTCCGGGCCCCAGTTCGGCATGGCTTACCCGATGGGAGGGTAGCCATGGAGGAACTGGTTTCCCTCACAGGAGTGACCCGCACCGTCAGGCTCCCCGACGATGCGGAACTGCACATTCTCAAGGGCATCGACCTCGCCGTCCACGCCGGCGACCACACGGCCATCATCGGCCGGTCCGGCGGCGGAAAGTCCACCCTGTTGAACCTGATCGGCCTGCTGGACCTGCCCACCACCGGTGAAATCCGGTTCCTGGGCGAGCCCGTGGACCACCTGAGCAGCAACACCCGGGCAAGGCTCCGCGGCTCTTCCGTAGGTTTCGTATTCCAGCAGTTCAACCTGCTTCCCGGCCGGAGCGCCCTGGACAACGTGATCACCCCACTGCTCTACGCCAGGGGTGCCGACTTTTGGCGCCGCCGCGAACTCGCCCTGGAAATGCTGGACCGGGTAGGCCTCAGCGCCCGGGCGGACGTGATGCCGAACATGCTTTCCGGGGGCGAGCAGCAACGCGTGGCAATCGCGCGGGCCCTGGTCCGGAAGCCCCGGCTGATCCTCGCGGACGAACCAACAGGAGCACTCGACGTCGAAACCGGGCAAACGGTGATGGCCCTGCTGGACGCCGTGGCAACGGAATCCGGCTCCGCCCTGATCACCATCACTCACGACACCAACGTGGCCGCCCTGGCCCGCGCCTGCTACCGGCTGGAAGCGGGCGTCCTGACGGCAACGGAGGTTCCGTCCTTCCCGGATCCAGCGGGAGTTTCCGCCGGTGCAGCCGCAGGAGCGGTGGCATGACGGGCCTGGTGTCCACCATTGTGGAAGCCTGGCAGGAACTGCGGATCAACAAGACCCGTATCCTGCTCGCGCTGATCGGCGTGGCCCTTTCTGTTGCCGCCCTGACCACGGTGGTGGGGATGGGAAACCTGGTCCGCGAGGGCTACAAAGCCTCATCAGAACGCAACGGCGGCCGCTCCGCAACACTCAACCTCGGCGTGTACGGTCCCACCACGCCGGACCCTGAGCAGCTCAGCCAGGCCTTCCGCGGCATCCAGGAACGCTACGGCATCAAGTACTCCAGCAACGTAGCCCAGGCCCAACACGACTTCCAGTTTCCGCACGGCGTCCAGCCAGTACAGCTTCAGGTGGTTGACCCCGGCTACGGAGTGATCCACCGCGTTGACATGACCCGTGGCAACTGGTTCGAGGACACGGATGAGCAACGGTTCGCGCCCGCCTTGGTTGTTTCAGAGAACTTCTACAATGCCGCGGGACGGCCCAACCTCACCACCAATCCCGTGGTGACGCTGGCCGGTCCACGGAAAACAACAGCCGTGATCATCGGAGTGGTTCCGAATGCGTATCCGGACATGCCGCCGTCGGCCTACATGCTGACCGGGGCCGCAGAGAAGTCAGGCGTATCGTCCGGCGGCCAAGGGATGTCCAGCCAGTTCGAGATCTGGGTCCAGGACACCCAGGCTGAGCAACTAAAGGCCGCCATAGCTGCGGATCTCCAGCAGCAGTTCCCCGGCATGCAGGCCCAGGTCGATCGCCGGGACTACGCCAGCTACGGGGATCCGTTCGCCATGGTGCAGCTGGCCGTGGCAGGGATTGCAGGGCTGGTCATGCTTCTCGGAGCCGTCGGCATGCTGAACATCTCCATGGTCACTGTGCGGTACCGGGTACGTGAGATCGGCATCCGGCGCAGTTTCGGGGCAACGTCCCAGCGGATCTTCGTGGGCGTGATGATGGAGTCCGTGGTTGCGACGGCGGTGGCCGGGATTGCGGGCGTAATGCTCGCCGTTGCCGTGGTCAAGAACCCATGGATCGAATCCACGATCGCGCCGGGGCTGACCGAGTTTCCGCCGTTCCCTTTGGAGGCGGCCATGCTGGGCCTCGGTGCAGCCATCCTGGTGGGCGCCCTGGCCGGAGCAATTCCGGCGCTGGTAGCCGTGCGGGTCAAGGTCATCGACGCGATCCGCTTCTAATGCAACCGGCCCGCCCTGCCATCAGGCAGGGCAGGCCGGCCGGTGGCTAAATGGCGGTTATATCCAGTCCGGGTCCTCGCCGTGCTCGCGCGTATACTCGCGCGCCAGTATCCGGCGGTCCTGCAGGGACTGCCGCAGCGACGCGCACTTCGCGGCGAGGCCGGGAACACGGTCGAGGGCATCGATCGCAAGCTGGAAGCGGTCGATCCGGTTGAGCATTGCCATGTCGAAAGGCGTGGTGGTGGTGCCTTCCTCCTGGTAGCCTCGCACGTGCAGCCCGGCCTGGTTGGTGCGCCGGTAAGTCAGCCGGTGGATCAGCGACGGGTAGCCGTGGTAAGCGAAAATGATCGGCCGGTCCGCCGTGAAGATTCCGTCAAAGTCGCGGTTGTGGAGCCCGTGCGGGTGCTCGCTGGAGTCCTGCAGCCGCATCAGGTCCACCACGTTCACCACGCGGATCTTGAGGTCCGGCACACCTTCCCTCAACAGCTTTGCGGCGGCCACTGTCTCGACGGTGGGGACGTCACCGGCACAGGCAAGAACGACGTCGGGCTCCTCCCCCGCAATCTCGGAACCGGCGAACTCCCAGATTCCCAGCCCGCGCCGGCAATGCAGTGACGCCTCCTCCGGACCCAGCCAGGCGGGGGAAGGCTGCTTGCCGCTGACCACGATGTTCACGTAATCCCTGGACCGGAGGCAGTGGTCCATTACGCACAGCAGCGTGTTCGCGTCTGGTGGCAGGTAGGCGCGGATCACCTCTGCCCGCTTGTTGACGGCGTGATCGATGAAGCCCGGATCCTGGTGGCTGAAGCCGTTGTGGTCCTGCTGCCACACGTGCGAGGACAACACGTAGTTCAGCGAAGCAATGGGCTGGCGCCACGGTAGGGCGCGGTGCACCTTGAGCCACTTCGCGTGCTGGTTAAACATGGAATCGACAATGTGGATGAACGCCTCGTAACAGCTGAAGACTCCGTGCCGCCCGGACAGCAGGTACCCTTCCAGCCAGCCCTGGCACAAGTGCTCGCTGAGTACCTCCATCACCCTGCCAGCACGCGCAAGGTGCTCGTCGACGTCGTCAATCCGGTACTGCCACACCTTGTCGGTGACGTCGTACACGTCCTGCAACCGGTTCGACGCCGTTTCGTCCGGGCCGAAGAGCCGGAAGTTGTCCGGATTCAGACTGATCACGTCCCGTATCCAACCGCCCAGGACGCCCATCGGACCCACTTTTTCCGCGCCGGGCGTGGAAACTTCGACGGCGTGCTTGCGGTAGTCAGGCAGCTTAAGGTCCCGGAGCAGGACCCCTCCGTTGGCGTACGGGGTGGCGCTCATCCGGAAATCATCCTGCGGCGCGTTGGCCGCGACGTCGGCACGAAGCCGCCCGCCGTCGTCGAACAGTTCCTCCGGGCGGTAGCTTCGCATCCACTCCTCCAACTGGCGGAGGTGATCCGGGTTGGTCCGCACCTCGGTCAGTGGCACCTGATGGCTACGCCACGTTCCCTCCACGGGGAGGCCGTCCACTTCCTGCGGGCCGGTCCAGCCCTTCGGCGAGCGCAGTACGATCATGGGCCACTGCGCGGCGGGCCGGCCCTGGCGTTCCCCACCCCCGGGGCTGCCCCCGCCCCGGTACTCGGACTGGATTTCCCGGATCTCCGCCAGGCAGGCGTCCAGCGCGGCAGCGAAATCGGCGTGCGCGGTGGCAGTATCCCGCGGGTCCTTGACTGTCACGAAATGCGGCCGGTGCCCGTAACCGCGGAGCAGCTCAGCCAGCTGTTCTTCCGGCATCCGGGCCAGCACGGTGGGGTTGGCGATTTTGTAGCCGTTCAGGTGCAGGATGGGCAGCACCGCGCCGTCAGCTTCCGGATCAAGGAAGTTGTGCGAGTGCCAGCTGGCCGCCAGCGGTCCGGTCTCCGCCTCACCATCGCCGATCACGACGGCGGTGATCAACTCCGGGTTATCGAACACCGTCCCATAGGCATGGGCCAGGGCGTATCCCAGTTCGCCGCCCTCATGGATGGAGCCGGGAGTTTCCGGAGCCGCGTGGCTTGGAATGCCGCCGGGATAGGAGAACTGGCGGAAGAGTTCAGCCAGGCCCGCTTCGTCATTACCCACGTGGCTGTAGATCTCCGCGTAGGTACCCTCCAGCCAGGCATTGGCGACCACGGCGGGGCCGCCATGTCCGGGACCTGCCACAAAGAGCAGCTCCTGTGAGTCGCGGCGGATGACACGGTTCAGGTGGGAGTAGACGAAGTTCAACCCGGGGGTAGTACCCCAATGGCCCAGAAGCCTCGCCTTTGCATCCTCCGCTTCAAGCGCGGTGCGGAGCAACGGATTGCTCCGCAGGTAGATCTGGCCG
Source organism: Pseudarthrobacter sp. TRD_SC_9 (assembly GCF_055361265.1). Classification (NCBI taxonomy): domain Bacteria; kingdom Bacillati; phylum Actinomycetota; class Actinomycetes; order Micrococcales; family Micrococcaceae; genus Pseudarthrobacter; species Pseudarthrobacter sp. TRD_SC_9. The sequence goes on along the minus strand of NZ_CM143956.1, from coordinate 312,788 downwards.
ACGGAGAGGTAGTTTGCGGCCCGCCACCAGCGGTCCACGAGTTCAAGTTCATCTTCTGGGACGGTGGAGCCTGGATCAAGGGTCATCGGGTTCCCTCCACGGAGTGGGCAGTGGCGCGTGTTCCCATCGCATCACATCATTTCGCCTGAGGGAAACCCCGCCATGGCTCCCCATACCGTCGGAGTGCTACCAGCCGGTAGTCTGTGATCCACAATGTTCACGTTGACAATTAACCAGACGGACAGCCGGCGCGATGGCGACCTGGTTCCCAAGCTGCTGAAGGAACTTCGGCATATCCCTGCACGCCTGGACTTTGACCGCTCCATCGAAGACGAGGTCCAGGGGGTTCTGGACTGCCCGCACCAGACAGTCGAGGCTGCACTGATTGCCCTGCGGGCCGGCGAATGGTATGTGGGGATCGGCGTGGGCCCCCTTAATGAGCCGCTGCCCAACCAGATCAAGGACGCCTCCGGGCATGGCCTGATCTACGCCCGCAGGGCAGTGGACCGGCTTCGGCAGGGCAAAGACCGGGTTCCCGTCGCCGTTGACGGGCCCCTGCCCGAACTGACCACCGAAGCCGAAGCCGTGCTGCGGCTCCTGGGCCACATTGTGCGCGACCGCAGCCAGGCCGAGTGGCGGGTGCTGGACCTGCTCACCCCCGGTGTGCGCGGGCAACAGAAGGCCGTGGCACAGGCGCTGGGAATCAGCACCCAGGCAGTCAGTAAGGCCGTGGCCCGCTCACAGTGGAATGAAGAACACGCCGCCCGGCCAGCCGCTGCGCGATTGCTGGCGCTGATCCTCGAGGTCCGCTAACCGGGCCTGTTTGTCTCCCGGGCTGACTGGCGCAGTGCTTAGACGAGGCTACGCAGTACGGCTGCTGCACCGTCGTCTAACACTGACTTGGTCACTTCATCCGCGGCAGCCAGGACTTCTTCCGGCGCCTGGCCCATGGCCACTCCGCGGCCAGCCCAGCTGAGCATCTCGATATCGTTACGGCCATCGCCGATAGCCACGGTGTTCCCGGCATCGATGTCCAGCCGGACCCGGAGGGATTCCAGGGCGCTTGCCTTGGTGACTCCCGCCGCGGCGATGTCCAGCCACGCCGTCCAGCCGACGGAGTACGTCACCCCTGCCAGGCCCACCTGCGCGATAGCTTCCTGGAATTCTTCGGACGTGTTCTGGCTGCTGAAAACCACCACACGGACGGCAGTGGATTTCAGCATGGTCTGGAAGTCCACACCGATTGCTTCCACGCCAAAACTGGCATCTTCGAAGCGTTCGGTGGCCAGGAAGTTGCCATCCTCGTCCTCCAGTGCATACTTGGCCGTGGGCAGCTTCTTCCGCAGGGCACGCAAGGCTGGAGCGGGATCAAAAGTTGCCTTGTGGATGACCTCGTAGCCGGCTTCCAGCTCAGGATCCAGCCGGAGTGTCACGCCGCCGTTGCAGCAGACGGCGTACCCGCGGTCAATGCCGATCTGCTCGATGATGGGCAGTGCGGCATTAAGTGAACGGCCGGTGGCGATCATTACCTCGTGGCCGGCGGCAACAACGGCTTGCGCGGATTCGCGGACGGCGGGTGACATGTGGCCGTCGTGGTCCACCAGGGTCCCGTCAACATCCAGGGCCACCATAAGCCGCGGGGCGCTCTTGCCATTCAAGGCGGCTTTGCGCTCGGTTCGGATTTCTGTGTTTCGCTGGTCTTCGGTGCCAGCGACTGAGGATTCAGTCAAAATAGTCATGCCTCCAGTAGACCAGAAACCCCTGCCCGGAGCCTAGGACGTAGGCCACTGCCGCCATGAACTCCGGGTAAATACCCACAGGCTTCCCACAGCGTGAATGTTTACCGAATCCCCCGCTAGTGGAGGATTCACCGGCGTATGCGGCGGGGATTCCACCAGAAGGCGGTGATTTTCCCGAGTTGTCCACATGGCGCGTTTGCCCGGTTCCCCGCTTCCCCTCTCCGCCACATTATGGAGCCATGTTTGAAACGGACGGATTTATTGTGGCGGCCGAACTGCGGCGTTCACGGGGCGACACCCGGACGCTGAGCCTTCGCTACGAACGGGGCGAACTGGTCCGCGTGCGCCGGGGAATTTACTTCGACAAAGCCAAGTGGATCGCGCTGGAACCCTGGGAGCGCTACGCGCGTACCGCCGTCGGAGTTTCCCTGGAGCTGCCGGGAAGCCTGTTCTGCTACGAAACCGCGGCGCTCATCTGGGGCCTGAACCTGGTGGGAGTCCCGGGTCATATCCATCTGGCGGGGGCAACGGCGTCGCACGCGGGGCGGAAGCCGCCCACCACCGGCTCCGCCTTCCAACGCAACGCCGGCACTTCCGGGTTGGAACGGATACGCGGTTACGGCGTCTTCCGGCATCATTGCCATCCCCGGGCCATCCTCCGCCGAGGCCTGCCGGTCACGCCACTGCCGGAGACCATTATCGATGTGCTGGCACGGTCGCCGTTCGCCCAAGCCGTGGTCACAGCCGATCACGCCATCAGCCCGGAGCGCTTCAAGGGACTCGCCGTGACGCGTGACGAGCTGGCTGCTACGGCCGCGTACCTGCCCTCCGCGGCCAGGCGGCGCTGGGTATCGGGCGTTCTTGAGTTCGCCAACCCCATGTCCGGTTCCGCCGGCGAATCCCTGAGCCGGGCGAACATGCACCTGCTGGGATTCCCGGCGCCGGAGCTGCAGGCCGAGTTCCACGATGCTGCCGGCTTTGTGGCGCGGACGGACTTCTTCTGGCGGGCGCAGCGCATCGTCGGGGAGTTCGACGGCGATGCCAAGTACCTGCGCCCGGAATACCTGGGCAGCCAAACGGCCAAGGAAGCCGTGCTCGCCGAGAAAAAGCGCGAGGACCGCCTGCGTGCCATGGGTTTTTCCGTGGTGCGCTGGGATTGGGAAACCGCCTCCAACCCCCGGATGCTCACGCGGAAACTCGAGGGCGCCGGGCTGCGGGTGGAGTCCCGGTCAAGGAAAATCCCCCGCTAGTGGAGAATTCACCGGCGTACGCGGCAGGGAATCCTCCACTAGCGGGGGATAAATGGTTTCACCCAAAGTAGCGGCTACAGGACCGGCAATACCTCGAGCCCGCCCAGGTACTTCCTAAGGGCCATGGGCACGTTGACCGAACCGTCGGGGTTCTGGTGGTGCTCGAGGATAGCCACGATCCACCGCGTGGTGGCCAGCGTTCCATTAAGGGTGGCCACGGGACGGGTGCCCTTGGTGACACCTTCGGCATTAACCGTGCGCTCTCGGATGTTCAGGCGGCGGGACTGGAACGTGGTGCAGTTGGAGGTGGAGGTCAGTTCACGGTAGGCGCCCTGCGTGGGAACCCAGGCCTCGCAATCGAACTTACGGGCGGCGGACATGCCCAGGTCACCGGCGGCGGTGTCGATCACGCGGTAGGGCAGTTCACACTTGGCCAGCATTTCCTCTTCCCAGGCCAGGAGGCGGGCGTGCTCCGCCGCTGCTTCCTCAACCGTGGTGTAGATGAACATTTCCACCTTGTTGAACTGGTGGACGCGGATGATGCCGCGCGTGTCCTTGCCGTGCGAGCCGGCTTCGCGGCGGTAGCAGGAGCTCTGGCCGGCGTAACGGACGGGGCCGGCAGACAGGTCCAGGATCTCGTCGGCGTGGTAGCCGGCCAGGGCCACCTCCGAGGTACCCACCAGGTACAGGTCGTCTTCCGCCAGCCGGTAGATCTCGGCGTCGTGCTTCACGTCAAAGCCCGTGCCCTGCATGGTCTCCGGACGTACCAAGGTAGGTGTGATCATGGGGACGAAACCGGCGTCGATTGCCTGCTCCATGGCCATCTGCAGCAGCGCCATTTCCAGCCGGGCACCTACACCGCGAAGGAAGTAGAACCTGGAACCGGATACCTTGGCGCCGCGCTCCATGTCGATCGCGCCAATAAGCTCACCAATTTCCAGGTGATCGCGCGGTTCGAAGTCGGTGAACTCGCGGGGTGTGCCAACAGTCTTGACCACCACGTAGTCGTCCTCGCCGCCCTCGGGAACGCCGTCCTCGACGAGGTTGGGGATCACGCGCAGGAGTTCCTCCTGGGTGGCCTGGGCGGCATCGGCCTCGGCGGAGGCAGCCTTCACCGCGTTGGCCAGCTCGCGGACCTCAGCCAGCAGCGCCTGCTTCTCTTCGCCCTTTGCCTGCGCCACCTTCTTGCCGAAGAGGTTCTGCTCGGCACGAAGGTTCTCGTAGCGGATCAGTGCGGCACGGCGGCCGGCATCGGCGGAAATGATCGCGTCCACCACGGATTCGTCGGCGCCGCGGGCGCGCTGGCTGGCACGGAACTTGTCCGGGTTTTCGCTGAGTTCTTTTACGTCGATCACCAGATAAGGGTATCGAATGCGGCACCGGCCGACTGCCCGCCACCTGCGCAGGGCAGCCGCGTGCCGTACGCGGGTTAGTGTTGAACCACCATGGGCGACTGGATCATAATCTTTCTGATCGCTGGGGGCGTGGTGTTCATCGTCTCCAGTTGGTGGGGCGTGCGCCGGCTCAAGGCCCGCCACACCCGCAGTGCCGTGCAGGACGATCCGCAGGGGATGGCTCCCGGCCAGCAACGCGTGGCCCTCATCCTCAACCCGGTCAAACACCGCTCGTCCGAGGCAAAAACACTGATCCAGCGGGCCTGCCTGTCCGCCGGGTGGGCGGAGCCGCACATTTACGAAACCACGGCTCAGGAGCCGGGATATGCACAGGCGCGTAAGGCACTGGCGCAAGGGGCCGACGTCATACTGGTGGGCGGCGGGGACGGCACCGTCCGCGCCGTGGCTGAGGCACTCGCAGGCACCCAAGTGGCCATGGGCCTGATTCCACTGGGCACGGGCAACCTGCTGGCCCGGAATGTGGGCGTGGACCTGAACGACCTCCACACCAATGTGCAGACCGCCCTGCATGGCCAGCAGCGCTTTATTGACACCGCGCGGATAAAGATCGAAAACGCTTGGACCGGCACGTCTTCGGAGCACGGCTTCCTGGTGATCGCCGGGATAGGGATGGATGCCGAGGTGGTGGGCGATACCAACGCGCAACTGAAGAAGGCCGTGGGCTGGCTCGCGTACACAGAAGCAGGAGTGCGCCACCTGCCGGGCCGGCGGAAAAGGGTTTCGATCACACTGGACGACGGCCCTGAGCAGGTGCGGAAGATCCGCTCGGTGCTCTTCGCCAACTGCGGCCTGATCCCCGGCGGTATTGACTTCATTCCGCAGGCAATGATTGATGACGGCGTGTTGGACGTTGTGGTGATGAGTCCGCGCAGCTTCGCCGGCTGGCTCATCATGTACTTCAAGATCGTCTTCAAGCACGGCGGAACGCTGCCGTTCATGACTGTTTACCGCTCCAGCAAGATCGTCATCAAGTGTGCCGAGCCGATGCCCACCCAACTCGACGGTGACCCCCATGGCGAGGCCACAAAGGTCACCGTAACTATCGATCCGCTGTCATTGCTGATCAGGGTGAAGCCCACTGTGGTGGGCCCGGCGCTGATGGCAGGGGCGGAATCACCAGGCCTCCGGGAATCCTAGCTCGCCTTCTTGGCAGCTTCCTCGGCAGCAGCCTTGGCGGCGGCGCGGGCCTCGGACTGTTCCCGGATCATGGCCTGTTCCTCTTCGAAGCGAAGGCGGTCGGCGCGGTCGGCTTCGTCCCCGTCCCAGTCCTGGTTGTCTGCCGTCGGCTTGGGATTCACGATGATTCCCTGGCCGTCGTTGTTGTCAATGCTCATCTCTGGCATGACGCACTCCCTTCACTGGGGCCCTTCGCCCTTTGGATCAAGTAAGCATACGCATTGTTTGACGACCAAGGAAGTACCCCGGCCGGGCGTGGCGCGAACGGGGCGGCGAAGGCTAGGGGCAGGCCTAAAGGACAATCGGCTTGAGGCCGTTATCCGAGACCAGCGGCTTGCCCGCTTCCAGCCAGTGGTCCATGCCGCCGGCAACATTCACCGCGGAGTAGCCCTGCCCAACGAGCCATTGGGCGGCCCGGAACGAGCGCCCTCCCGTGCGGCAGATGACGTACAGGTCCTGGTCCGGGTCCAGCTCGGAGAGGCGGGCCGGCAGCCGGTCCAAGGGGATGTGCAGGGCGCCTTCAGCATGGCCGGCCACCCATTCGTAGTCCTCGCGGACATCCAGCAGTGTGGCATCGGCGGGCAGCCCGGTGACGTTAACGGTCTCGAAATCGCTCATGGCAGTCCTCAATCTCAGGTCTCAGGGTTCCTGTTTAAAGCCTGGCGTCGGCAGTGCCGGCGCCGGAAAGCCGGGGTTTCAGTAGCTGTATGTGGAACTGGCGATTGTCATGCCAACGATAGCCAGCACCCAGAAAAAGCCGTAACCGAGCAGGCACAGGTAGCCCAGCACCAGACCGGTGACGGACAGTGCCTTGCCCGCTGGTTCCCGCTTCAACCCGAGGTGACCGGTGACGATGGCGGCAATCTGCGGAAGCATGATAATGCCGATGACCACGGCCACGATGCCGCATACCAGACTGGCGATGCTCAGGCCCTTGGGCTGTGGCTGCGCTCCGTAGTACATGGGCGGACCGTACTGGCCAGGCTGGCCCGGCTGGGCGTACTGGCCCGGCTGGCCATAGGGGGTGGAACCGTACTGTTCCTGACCGTACGGCGCCCCGGCTTGACCTGGGTTGTAACCCTGGTTGAACTGGTTCGGTTTGTAGGGGTCCTGGCCGTACTGGCCCTGGTTATACAGCGGGGGTGGCGGAACCTCGGAGCCCTGCGGCGGCACGAAAGCCGGAGGTTCATAGGATGGCGGGGTATCCGCCGGGCCGGACCCTTCCGGGCGCTGGTTCGGTTGTTCGGTCATGGTTCCCCCTCGGAAATTATGCTTTTCTCCAGCCTACAGCCGAAGCCTGCCGTCGAAGCCCTCACCGCAGCAGCCGAGAATGCGGTGCTGGGGCTTCTGACGCGAGGTTGCCAAGCCAGAAAGTTCTGATGGACCCGGTCCAGCCGTCGGAAAATGGTTGCCCAGGGACGGCAAAAATGTGACAATAACGGGTTTTCGATGCCAGCATGGGGTAAATGACCACTTCCCAAGACACCGTCGTCCCGGCCAAAAGCCACGGCGACACCGCATTTTTCGGGCACCCGAAGATGCTGGCCAGCCTGTTCTCCGTTGAAATGTGGGAGCGCTTCTCCTTCTACGGAATGCAGGGAATCCTCCTCTACTACATGTACTTCACGGCCGACCAGGGCGGATTGTCGATTGACAAGGCCCTCGCAGCGACCCTTGTAGGCGCATACGGCGGCGGCGTATACCTCTCCACAATCCTGGGAGCCTGGCTGGCTGACAGGGTGTTCGGTTCCGAACGGGTCCTGTTCGGCTCAGCCATGCTGATCATGGCCGGCCACGTGGCTCTTGCCCTCCTGTCCGGCATCCCCGGCCTGACTGCGGGCCTGATCCTCGTGGCCATCGGCTCCGGCGGCCTGAAAGCAAATGCCACCTCATTGGTGGGCACGCTATACGGCGAAAAGGATGAACGCCGTGACGCTGGCTTCTCCATCTTCTACATGGGCATCAACCTTGGCGGCCTGTCGGGACCGCTGGTGACCGGCTGGCTGCAGGAAAGCAATGGCTTCCACTGGGGCTTCGGCGCCGCGGCCGTTGGCATGGCTATCGGCCTGGGCATCTACTCACTGGGCCGGAAAAGACTGCCGGCCGAAGCACACCACGTAGCAAATCCCCTGCCGGCCGCAGACCGCAAGCGTTACGGCCTGATTTTCCTGGGAATCATCGCCGTAATCATGCTTCTTCTGGTCACGGGGATCGTCCATGCGGAGAACCTCGCCCGCACCATGGCCTATGCGGCAATCGGCGCCTCGATCATCTACTTCACGCTGATCTTCCGCAGCCGTGAAGTAACCGCAGTGGAACGGAGCCGGGTGCTCGCCTTCATCCCCCTCTACATCGCCTCAGCAGGTTTCTGGGCGCTGTTCCAGCAGCAGTTCACGTTCATCGCCGTGTACTCGGAGGAGAAGCTGGACCGGAACCTCTTCGGCTGGGAGATGCCAGCAGCATGGGTGCAGTCAATTAATCCGGTCTTCATCATTATCTTCGCCGGTGTCATGGCAGCCCTGTGGACCAAGCTGGGCCAGAAGCAGCCCAGCTCACCCGTGAAGTTCGCCGCGGGCCTGCTGGTGATGGGCCTGGCCTTCCTGGCGTTCATCCCACTGTCGGGGGCCGGAAAGACGCCGCTGCCGGCGCTGGTGGGAATCCTTTTCCTCTTTACGCTCGCGGAACTGTTCCTTTCGCCCATCGGCCTGTCGGTGAGCACGAAGCTTGCCCCCAAGGCCTTCCACACACAGATGGTGGCCTTGTTCTTCCTCTCGGTCTCCCTGGGCACCACGCTCGCCGGGATTCTGGCCGGCCTGTACAACCCTGACAACGAACTTCCGTATTTCCTTGGCATTGGCGGCGCGGCCGTGGTGCTCGCCGCTGCCCTGGCGGCCGGCGCACCGGCTATCCGGAAGCTCATGGCAGGAGTCCGCTAAGCTTCCCCAAGACCCCGAGGAGGACCGTTGCCCGCTGAGCAGTTATCCGACGCGCCGACCGAAATCCACGACATGCCGGCCGTACGGCTAAGGGACGCGCTTCGGACCGGCGAGCTGTCCGCCCGCGAGGCAACAGCGCATTTCCTCACCCGGATCGACAAGCAGAATCCTTTGCTGGGTGCCTTCGTGACCGTTACGGCGGAGCAGGCGATGGCGGATGCCAGGGCAGCGGATGCCCGGCTTGCCAGGAGCGGCAGGGACGGCCTGCCGCTCCTGCACGGAATGCCGGTAGCGTTCAAGGATCTGACGGATGTGGCAGGCGTTGTAACCACTCACGGGAGCGCTGCGCTGGAGCACAAACCCGCTCCTGCCGACGGCGCCCTGCCGGCAGCCCTGAAAGCCGCGGGCGCCGTCTCCCTTGGCAAGACCCAGGTTCCGGAGTTCGGACTGACGGCCTACAGCGAAAACCGGATTGCGCCGCCGTCGCGCAATCCCTATTCCGCTGCCCGCAGTTCCGGCGGTTCCTCAGGAGGCAGTGCTGCCGCCGTGGCCGCGGGGCTCCTTCCTTTTGCGCCCGGGACCGACGGCGGCGGGTCCATCCGCATCCCGGCTGCCGCCTGCGGGCTGGTGGGCCTGAAGCCGGGCCGGGGCGTGGTGGCAACCGGCGAGAGTTCCGGTGATCCGGCCCGCCTGGTGGTAGCCGGTCCGCTGGCCAGGAGTGCAGCGGACGCCGCCTTGATGATGGATGCGCTGGTGCCGTCCCTGCCGGGCAGCAACGGCAGTTTCCTGGACGCCGTGGACCACGGACCGGGACCGCTGCGGATCGGTGTGACCCTGGACAGTCCGTGGGCCGGCTCGTTCCCCTTCGAGACCGGACCGGAGGCGCTCGCCGCGCTCCGGAAGGGCAGTGAAATGCTCGAGCACGCCGGACACACAGTCACCGAAACCTGCATCCGCTACGACAACCGCTACCCGGTTGCATTCACCACGGCCTGGACTGCCGGCGTCGGAAATGCCCGGATCAGCCCGCACCGGGAGGCGCTGCTGACCCCGCTGACCCGGACCTTCCGGCGCCGTGCCCAGCAACGCAGCAGCGCCAAGCTCAATGAAGCATTGGCGTTCCTGCGGAAGTTCGAGCGGGATACCGTCACGCAGTACAACGCCTGGGATTTGATGCTGATGCCTTCCCTGGCCCAGACCCCGCGCCCGGTGGGCTGGTTCACCGGGGCAACGCACAATAGCGCTCCCTGGCCGGCGGCTGAGTGGCCCCACGATGCCGACGGCGACTACCGCAGGCAGTGCGAATTCGCGCCATGGTCCTCCATGGTGAACGTCTGCGGCCTGCCGGCAATCACACTCCCGGTGTACTGGACCGGCGGCTCTCACGGAATGGGGCTGCCGATGGGAATCCAGCTTGTTGGACCGGCGGGATCGGAGTTGCTGCTGCTTCAGGTGGCATCCCAGCTCGGGTTTTAGGCACAAGCAGGGGGATGACGTCACAGGAGCGGGAATTGGTGCCGATCGTTTTTCCTCCGCGTATGGTCTGGCATGCTGGTTCAATGGCTAGCCGAGCGGGCACAGTTGCCCAACCCCAGGACCTTGTTGACATCACGGCTCTTCTTGACGCGTACTATGACGTCAGCCCTGACCTATCCGATCCCGGCCAGCGGGTGGTTTTCGGAACCTCCGGGCACCGCGGATCCAGCCTGAAGGCATCGTTCAACGAAAAGCACATCCTCGCGATCACCCAGGCGATTGTGGAATACCGGGCCGGGCAGGGCATCACCGGGCCGCTGTTCCTGGCCAAGGACACCCATGCGCTCAGCGAGCCCGCGCAGAACTCCGCCCTGGAGGTCCTCGCGGCCAACAACGTCCAGGTGCTCATCGACGCCCGGCACGGCTACACGCCCACGCCGGCCCTGAGCCACGCCATTCTCAGCTACAACAACAAGGCAGCCGCAGGAGCCCCGCAGGCTGACGGCATTGTGGTTACACCCAGCCACAACCCGCCCGGCGACGGCGGCTTCAAGTACAACCCGCCGCACGGTGGCCCCGCCGATTCTGACGCCACCGGCTGGATCGCCAACCGCGCCAACGAACTCCTGGAAAACGACCTCCGCGGTGTGAAGCGGGTTCCGGTTGCCGAGGCCCTGAACGCGGACAGCACCGGCAAGTTCGATTTCCTCAGCGGCTATGTGGATGACCTGCCGTCCGTACTAGACCTGGATGCCATCCGCGACGCCGGAGTACGGATCGGTGCCGATCCCATGGGCGGCGCCGCTGTGGATTACTGGGGCGAGATTGGCGAGCGCCACCACCTCAACCTGACGGTGGTCAACCCGGCTGTGGATCCGCAGTGGGCGTTCATGACCCTGGACTGGGACGAAAAAATCCGTATGGACTGCTCGTCACCGTCAGCGATGGCCTCACTGATCAACCGGATGGCTGCTTCGCCGGACGGACAGTCGGCGTTCGACATCGCCACAGGTAACGACGCCGACGCGGACCGCCACGGCATCGTCACTCCCGTTGTTGATGGAGTGGGCGGGCTGATGAACCCGAACCACTACCTGGCCGTAGCCATCGACTACCTCTACCGGAACCGCAGCGGCTGGAACCCGGCGTCCGTCGTCGGCAAGACCCTGGTCTCCTCCTCGATGATCGACCGCGTGGCCGAAAGCCTGGGCCGCAAGCTCGTTGAAGTGCCTGTCGGTTTCAAGTGGTTCGTCCCCGGGCTGCTCTCCGGCGAAGGCGCATTCGGCGGAGAGGAATCCGCTGGCGCCTCCTTCAACAAGAAAGACGGCAGCGTCTGGACCACCGACAAGGACGGCATCCTGCTTGCCCTGCTGGCCTCGGAAATCACCGCTGTCACCGGCAAGTCGCCGTCCCAGCTGTACAAGGGCCTCACCGACCAGTTCGGCGCACCCGTCTACGCCCGGATCGACGCCGCCGCGACGCGGGAGCAGAAGTCGGCACTCGGCAAGCTGTCGGCGTCGGATGTCACTGCCACTGAGCTGGCGGGCGAGGCGATCCTGGCCAAACTGACGGAAGCACCGGGCAACGGCGCGGCGATCGGCGGACTCAAGGTGGTGACGGAGAACGCCTGGTTCGCGGCCCGGCCTTCCGGCACAGAGGACGTCTACAAGATCTACGCCGAGTCCTTCAAGGGCGAGGAGCACCTCAAGCAGGTGCAGGCGGAAGCCAAGGCCCTCGTGGACGGCGTGATCGGCTGACCGTTGTGAAGAATTTGTGGAAGACGTGGGCCATACCCATCATCACGATTCTTTTCGTGATTGTATTTGCTGTGCTGTACTTCAACGGGCTTTTAGGTAACACCCCAGTTCCCTAGCAAGTAGCGGACACGCGCAAAATACCTGACGACACACGAATGCGCTGGGCCCCGGTATATCTATGGGAGCGCCAGCGCATTTGCGCGTCGCAGAGGATTATCCGCAACGAAAACCGAGAGTCAGACGGTACGCACAACGTCCTCGTAGGCGAACTTGGGCTTGGCCTCACCGAAGGCGTCCGGGCCCGGCTGGCCGATGTTGACCACGAGGAAGCTCTTCTGCTCGCCCTCCGGGAAGAAGGCTGCGTCGATGGCGGAGAAGTCCGCGCCGGTCATGGGGCCGGCGGCAAAGCCCAGCGAGCGCACGGCGAGGATGAAGTAGCCGGCCTGCAGGTGGGCGTTGTTGTTGCCGGTCTGGGCGGCAAAGTCGGGGGCGGCGTCGTACATGGCCTTGGGCGCGTTGTAGCCGGGGAGGAAGGTGTCCCACTGTTCGGTCCAGGCGGTGTCGTAACTGAGGATGGCGACCAGTGGAGCGGCAGCGGTCTTGGCCTTGTTGCCGGACATCATGGCGTCAACCAGCTTGGCCCGGGCTTCCTCAGACCGCACGTAAGTGATGCGCAGCGGCTGGGAGTTGAACGCGGTGGGGCCGAACTTGGTGAGCTCGTAGATGGCACGGGCCTGGTCCTCGGTCACCTCGCCAGTGAAGGAGCTGGCGGTGCGGGCCTGGGCAAAGATTGCGTCTACGGCGGCGGAATCGATGATGGCTTCTTCGTGGGCAATGGTCATTGAGGGTCCCTTTCGTGGGGCCAAATATCGGGCTGGCCGGATGATTCGCTGTCCCCGGCTTCAACTGGGTATCACCGCCGCCACTTCCCTTCCGCGCAGTGAGCTTCCCCACACGCCACAGCATCAGGCCCTGTGGCGGTAAAGTTGCAGCGAACCTGAAGCCCTCCGGCTGCACTCCCCCACATTTTTGAAAGGCCTCCGCCCATGAGCATGCTCGGAACCAACTGGAAGCTGCACGGCAACGGCAAATCCATCCGGCCTGGTCACGTGGTGGCCCCCAATGAACGCCTTTCCTGGCCGCTGACCATCGGCGTCGGCATGCAGCACGTGGTCGCGATGTTCGGCGCGACGTTCCTGGTCCCTATCATCACCGGCATGCCGCCAGCCACCACACTGCTGTTCTCCGGCATCGGCACCCTGCTGTTCCTGGTGATCACCCGCGGCCGGGTGCCCAGCTACCTCGGTTCCAGCTTCGCGTTCATCGCACCCATCGCAGCGTCCCAGCAGCAGTACGGCGTTGCCGGTGCGCTGGGCGGAGTGGTGCTTGCCGGCGTCGTGCTGGCCCTGATTGGTGCGGTGGTCCATAAGTTCGGCGCGGGCTGGATCAACCGGCTGATGCCGCCGATCGTTACCGGTGCCATCGTGGCGCTGATCGGGCTCAACCTGGCACCGGCGGCAAAGAACAATTTTGACGCCGCCCCCGTCACCGCCTTGGTCACGCTGGCCACGATCATCCTGGTGAGCGTCCTGTTCCGGGGAATCCTGGGCCGGCTGAGCATCCTGGTGGGCGTGGTGGTGGGCTACGTCGTGGCCATGCTGCGCGGTGAAGTCAGCTACGAAAAGATGGATGCCGCCGCGTGGATCGGGCTGCCGCACTTTCAGACGCCGGAATTCCACCTTGGCGTGGTGGGCCTGTTCGTGCCGGTGGTGCTGGTGCTGGTGGCTGAGAACATCGGACATGTGAAGTCGGTCGCGGCGATGACCGGTCAGAACCTCGACGACGTCTCCGGGCGCGCGCTGATGGCAGACGGCGCCGCCACCGTACTCGCAGGCTTCGGCGGCGGCTCCGGGACCACCACGTACGCGGAAAATATCGGCGTCATGGCCGCTACAAAGGTCTATTCGACGGCGGCCTACTGGGTTGCGGGCGTCTTCGCCATCCTGCTGAGCTTCTCGCCCAAGTTCGGTGAACTGATTGCCACCGTTCCCGCCGGCGTCCTGGGCGGCGCGGCCACCATGCTGTACGGCATGATCGGCATCCTGGGTGTGAAGATCTGGGTGCAGAACAAGGTCAACTTCGCCAACCCGATCAACCTCACGACGGCGGCAGTCGCCTTGATCATCGGCATCGCAGACTACACGTGGACCATGGGAGAGCTGACGTTCACTGGAATCGCCTTGGGTTCCGCGGCCGCCCTGGTGATCTATCACGGCATGAAGGCCATTGCGCGCTGGCGCGGCACCGTCGCCGAGCCGGAAACCGAAGCGGAATCTGGAACCAAGGGCCGTCCGCCTGCGGTCACGTCGGCCGTAAACGCGGCGGCCAAGCGGGCCGGGAAGAAGCGCTAACAGCAGGCCGGCCGCTGTTTCGTCCCCGTTAGGATGAACCTGTTTGGAGTGCGGCAATAGTCTGGGGGGGAGCTGTGGGCGAGTGGGTCTGGCCGGCGTACGTAGGCGTCATCGGCGGAGCGATGCTCTTCATGGCGTTTATGGTGCCGATCGTTGCCATCCAGTACCGGATGTACGGCCGATTCACCCTGCTTCGTTTCCTCGGCGCCGCAGGTCTCAGCATCTACGGGGTAGGGCTGGTTGCCTACACCCTGCTCCCGTTACCTGACCCGGCCTCATTGCTGTGCCCGCCGGGCGGCAGTGTGTTCCAAGGCGTTCCTTTCGCCTTTGTCGCGGACATCCGGCGGGAAACGGCGGGACTGGGTGTCACCGGCACACTGACCAGCCACGCCACCTTGCAGGTGGCGTTCAACGTCATCTTGTTTATTCCTTGGGGTGTCATTGCCCGGCGGTTCCTGTCATGGGGCATGCCGGTTTCAGTGCTCTCCGGCGCTGCTGCGTCCTTGGTGATCGAACTGACGCAGTACACCGGGCTGTGGGGCCTCTACGACTGCGCCTACCGGGTGGGCGACGTGGACGACCTCATGACCAACACCCTCGGGGCGTTGATTGGCGCAGTGCTCGCACCATTCCTGCTCTGGTTCATGCCTCAGCGGAAAGAACTCCTCGTCACCCGGCGCGAGAGCCGGCCGGTCACAGTGTGGCGGCGGTGGCTGGGTATGGTGATCGATTACGCTGCGCTCAGCCTGCTGGGATTCACGTTTGTGGTGCTGTACCGCATAGCGCTGATCGTCTTGGGCATGGAGCTTCCCGCCCCAGAGGATCCAGCCACGCAGGTCCTCGCCCTCCTGGTTCCCGGGTTCCTGGTGTTCTACCTGCCCGCTTTCTTTGCACCCGGAGCATCCTTGGGCCAGCGTGCGGTGTGGCTGACGCCCGAGTGGCAGGCGGGCACACCAGCCCGGCGGCTCCTCCGGGCAAGCGCCACTGGAGGTCTTTACACGCTGCTTGCGTTCCTCGCCGCGGTGCTCCCGCTGCCCGTCCTCGATACCCTCTCCGGGCTGGTGCTGTTTACCGCATTCGTGGCCGTTCCCTTGACCAGGAAGCGCGGACTCTCGGGGGTGGCCAGCGGTGCGCAGATGGTTGATGCCCGTGCGGTACCGGAACCGGCCAGGTCACAGGCTTAGTCCGGAACGAATTCCCAGCATACGCCAGCGATACTTGCAACAAAGTCACTTGAGCATCAGCCCTGCTGTTGCTCACCCCGCGTCGTTCCATCCCAACGACGAGCGTTTTTGGCGAATGTGGCCTGCGTCTCATGCGACGCCGACTGCGTGCTAACTTGATCACCGCGCATGGTCCGGACGGGCGCTCCCCGAGTACCCTGAAGGCCAAATCCGGCATCAGCCAAACCGATTCCTTGCGCCCGATTTTGCCCGACGTACCAACCTCACGGAGGATCCATGAGCGCCGCCCCGCAAGAAGCCGACCTGACCGGCAGCACGGCACATCCGCAGGAACCGGGTCTCCGGCGGTCCATGGAGGCCCGCCACCTGGTGATGATCGGACTCGGTGGCGTGATCGGTTCGGGCCTGTTCGTCAGCTCCGGATACACGATCTCCCAGGCAGGTCCGCTCGGCGCGGTGATCGCCTACCTGATCGGCGCCGTCGTGGTTTACCTGGTCATGTCCTGCCTCAGCGAGCTGGCCATCGCCTATCCCGTGTCGGGCGCGTTCCACATCTACGCTGCCCGTTCAATTGGCCCGGCCACCGGCTTCACCACGGCGTGGCTTTACTGGCTCACTTGGGCGGTTGCACTGGGCTCGGAATTCACGGCCGCCGGCCTGCTGATGCAGCGCTGGTTCCCGGACGTTCCCGTCTGGATCTGGTGCCTGCTCTTTGCCTCGGTGCTGTTCGGGATGAACGCCATTTCCTCCCGCGTCTTCGGCGAAAGCGAATTCTGGTTCGCCATGATCAAGGTCGCCGCCGTCGTCGGCCTGATCATTTTGGGCGGCGCTGCCCTGCTTGGCTTCCATCCGATGGCGGAGGGCAACTACCCCCACCTGTTTGAGAACTTCACCACCAGCGAGGGGCTCTTCCCGAACGGGTTCACCGGCGTGCTGGTCACGGTGTTGGTGGTGTTCTTTGCCTTCTCCGGATCCGAGCTGATCGGTGTGGCCGCCGGCGAGACTACCGATCCGGCGAAGAATATCCCCAAGGCCATGAGGACCACCGTCCTGCGCCTGGTGATCTTCTTCATCGGCGCCATCACGGTGATCGCCGCCACCATCCCCTACGAGCAGGCCGGACTCGATGAGAGCCCCTTCGTGACGGTTTTCGCCACCATCGGTGTCCCGTATGCCGCGGACATCATGAACTTCGTCGTCATCACGGCACTGCTCTCCGCCGGCAACAGCGGCCTGTACTCCTGCGCGAGGATGCTCTTCTCACTTTCCAGCGAGGGGCACGCGCCCAAAGCGTTCCGCAAGCTCACCAAGCGCGGCATCCCCATGCTCGCTTTGGTGGTCAGCATCCTTGGCGGCCTGGCATCACTGATCAGCAGCGTGGTGGCACCCACCACCGTGTACCTGATACTCACGTCTGTGGCAGGTTTCGCCACCGTGGCCGTGTGGATGTCCATTGTGGCGTCGCACTTCTTCCACCGCCGCGCCTTCGTCCGCAATGGCGGGGACCTCTCCGCCCTCCCCTACAAGGCGCCACTGTTCCCGCTGGTCCCGATCCTGGCCTTTGTGGCCTGCCTTGGCTCGATGATCGGCATCGGCTTCGATCCCACCCAGGCCCCGGCGCTGTACTTCGGCGCTCTCTTCACCATCGCCTGCTACGTACTCTTCCACTTCAAGTACGGCAAGGGGAGGCGTGACCGGACGCCGGAAGCCCTGCCGGCCGCAGAGGCGTCCTACCGGGAGAAAGCAGCGTCAGGCGAAGAAGCAGAGAAGGTCCCGGTCTAGCGGCCACCGGATTCCTGCGTTGCCACTTCGATCAATTCAAGCAGTCTCAGCACGGCTGGATTGGCTGTCTCCTCATTCCATGCCAACTCCAGGTCTGCCCGGTTCAGTTCCCGGATGCCGTGCCGCCCGTCGATCTCATAAAAGTCGACGCCCTGTGGAGCAAAGGCCATGGCGGAGGCGGGCACCAGCGTTACACCGAGGCCGGCCTGCACGAATGCGAGGAGAGCCGGGACCTGGCTTGCGTACTGCGTGATATTTGCGTGGGCACCCGCGCTGGCGAACAGCCGCAATACGAGGTCATGAAAGTAGCGGGCCTCCTTGGTGGAATACATCAGCAGCGGCCGCCTGTCCAGGGACCCCAAGGGCAGGGGCTCGCCCGGGGCCACTCCGGTGTTGCCGAGCATCGAACTGCCTTCCGGCAGTGCCACCACCAGCCGATCCTGCATCAGGGGCCTGGACACCACGCCGGGCCGGGCCACGATTGGCCGGAGCAGGCCAATATCAACTGTCCCCTTTACGAGCCCGTCCATCTGATCCGTTGAAACGAGCTCACGAAGGACGAAAGACACTCCAGGCATACCCTCCGCCGCCTTCCGCAGCATCATCGGAAGGGCACTTTGCCCGGCAATGGCTGTGTAACCCACGGTGATGACTCCTGCCTGGCCGGCCGAGACCCTGCGCACATCCAGATCTGTCTTGATGCACATGTCCAGGATCTGCCTGGCCCGGGGCAGCAGCGTTGCGCCGGCGGCTGTGAGCTCCACCTTGCGGCTGGTCCGGCTGAAGAGCAGAGCGTCGAGTTTCTTCTCCAGGATCTGGATTTGGCGGCTCAAGGGTGGTTGCGTCATGTTGAGCCGTTCAGCGGCGGCACCGAAATGCAGTTCCTCAGCAACCGCCACAAAGGCCTCCAACTGGAGTAGTGAAAACATTCATACCTTTACTGGATAGTTGAGTGCACAAAATGGCTTGGACGTGCATGGATGGCTTCCCCTATGGTCGGTGATCAGGACCACTTCCGCAAGGCCGACCACCAGGAGTACACCGCCGTGACGAATGAAGATATTCCAGCCCCCCACCTTAACCAGGCCAGGATCACCGCTGTTTCGATCACCCCCGTGGCCTTCAAGGACCCACCGCTCCTGAATACTGTGGGCGTACACGAGCCCTTCGCCCTACGGGCCATCATTGAAGTCAGGACGGATGCAGGGGTATCAGGTTTCGGTGAAACCTATGGTGACGCGGGCCATATCGGCCGGCTGAGGCTCGCCGCGGCAGCTCTGCCCGGTACGGACATCTTCAACATCAACCAGTTGCGAAGCCACGTTGCGGAGTCGCTGCGGGAGGACGTAACCCAGGGCGGTCACGGCATGAGCGGAATGGTCACCGGCTCAAGCACCGTCGACCGCGTCCTGTCCGCCTTTGACGTTGCAGCCCTGGACGTCCAAGGCAAACTCTTGGGCAGACCCGTCAGCGATCTCCTGGGCGGAGCAATCCGTGACGCAGTGCCGTTTAGCGGTTATCTGTTCTACAAGTGGGCCGGGCACCCGGGGCAGGAGGATGACTCCTGGGGTGAAGCGTTGGACCCGGAAGGTATCGTGCGGCAGGCCCGTACCATGGTGGACCGCTACGGTTTTACGGCGCTGAAACTGAAGGCCGGTGTTTTCCCGCCGGAACAGGAAATAGCAGCCATTCAAGCCCTACGGAACGAATTCCCCGCTATGCCGCTGCGGATTGATCCGAACGCAGCCTGGACCGTGGAGACATCCATCCGGGTGGGAAAGGAGTTGGATGGGGTCTTGGAGTATCTCGAGGATCCCACTCCCGGCATCGAAGGCATGGCGGCTGTGCGCCGGGCAGTAGGGATGCCGCTGGCAACCAACATGTGCATCGTCAGCTTCGCAGACGTGGCCCCTGCCCTGGAGGCCGGCGCTGTGGATGTCATCCTCTCAGATCACCATTTCTGGGGTGGCCTGCGGAGGAGCCAGTTACTTGCAGGCGTCGCCGAAACATTTGGCCTGGGGCTTTCCATGCACTCAAATTCCCACCTGGGGATCAGCCTTGCCGCAATGGTTCATCTCGCATCAGCCACCCCGAACCTGGCCTACGCGTGTGACACCCATTGGCCATGGAAGGATCCCACTGAGGACGTGATCTTCGCCGGTACGCTCTCCATTAAGGACGGCTCCGTTGGAGTGCCTGCCGGCCCGGGCCTCGGCGTCGAGGTGGACCACGATGCCCTGGAGCGCCTGCACCGCCAGTATCTGGACTGCGGCGTTCGGGAGCGCGATGACACCGGCTACATGAAACGGGTGCACCCGTCCTACGAGTTGCAGAGTCCCCGGTGGTAGCGGCGCCCCCGGCTGATGACCGTGACGCGGAATCACTCAGGATCGTTGTCACGGACGCTATCATCAGCCGGTTTGAAGAGAATCTGCGGACCGACGGCGGCACGCACCACTGGGAGATGGCCGCGGACTGGACTGCCCGGCGCCGGCTGGAAGCGCTGGCGGCCGCCGACGTCGTCGTTTGCTCTTCCCTCAGCGCTGTGGAAGCCGAGGCTGCGTCCAAAGCCCGCCTGGTCCACGTTACCGGGGCAGGCTACGACAAGATCTGCCTGCAGGGCCTCGCGCCGGAAACTGAGGTTGCGAATACCTTTCACCACGCCCGGCCCATTGCGGAGCATGTCCTCATGGTCACCCTGATGCTGTCACGGAACGTGGCCACAGCTGACAGCGCGGTACGGCGCGGGCAGTGGCGCACCATCGCCACCGCTGCCGATGTACCTTTCCATCCCGTCCTCACGGACCTGACAATGGGACTGGTGGGCCTGGGCACTATCGGGGCGGAGACTGCCCGGGTGGCGGGAGCGCTGGGGATGAAGGTGCAGGCCGTACGGCGAAATCCCCTGGCGCCTCTCCCTGCCGGATTACACCTGGACTGGATCGGGGGGGAAAGCGAACTCCACCACCTGCTGTCAACGTCCGACGTCGTTGTGGTGACGGTCCCGCTGACTGCAGGGACGGAAGGGATGATCGGGACAGCAGAACTGTCAGCGATGAAGACCACTGCACTGCTGATCAACGTAGCCCGCGGCCCGGTAGTCGATCAGTTTGCCCTGTTCAGCGCTTTAAAGGAGCAGCGGATTGCCGGTGCTGGTATCGACGTCTGGTGGGGCTCTCCAGAAGGTGATGCGGCCCCATCATCCGTTCTGCCGTTTGCTTCACTCCAAAACACCGTCCTTACCCCACATCACTCGGGCCATGCCCGGGTGACCTTCGAACGCCGGGCAGCCGATATCGCCGCCAACGTGGCCCGGCTTGCCCGGGGCATGAAGCTGATGAATGTAGTGGGCCGCCCGGGTTCCGATCAGGAAAATATAGTCAGCTGAATAATCAGCAAAGCACTACCCAGCGCCGAGGCCGCGAGGGCAAGCGCCTTCAGCCGTCCTGCCGTAAGGTACCGGTTGGCATAACGGGAAGCGACGTAGCCGGCCAGAACGGCCGGGACCATCGACAGGGCAAGTACCAGTAGCTCTGCTGTTACCGCTCCGGCTATCCAAAGCATCACCATTGAAATGAATGAGCCGACCATAAAGAAGGCGCTCATGGTTCCCCTCAACTTGGGGCCGTTGTGCCGCTGCCACATCAGGGCCATAGGTGGGCCGCCAATTGAAGTGGCCGTCCCCATGATGCCCGAAGCCGCCCCCGCAACCACGAGGTTCAACGGCACAGGCCGGGGCGCCCAGCCGAGGCGGGCCAGCAGCAGGCCCGTCAGTACAACAACGACAACCACCCAGGCGAGCCCCTCTTTGGAGACCGCAGCCACCAGCCAGGCGCCGAGGAAGCTGCCCGGAATCCGGCCTGCCAACGCCCAGCCCGTGCCGCGCAGGTCAAGACTTTGACGCTCCCGCACCGTTACAAGAACGGTCACGAGCAAGGCAAGGAGTATCAACGTAGCGGGCAGCATTTCCGGTTTCACCATGGCGATCACCGGCGCGGCGAGCATTCCCATGCCGAAGCCGCTGGACGCCTGCAGGCACGCGGCCAGGAAGATCACGCCCGCAATGACCGCATACTCGCTGCCCGTCACAAGGCCGTGGCAGTGGCGCCGGTAAGGCCCTTGATCGAACTGAGCGGAAAGTGGCATTCGGCGCCGTGCCGCCTGCCGTCAGAGGCTGTGACGACGTGTGGTTCCGGCGCGATGGTGGCGCAGATGTCCTGGGCCTGCCAGCACCGGGTGCGGAAGCGGCAGCCGGATGGCGGGTCCAGCGGTGAGGGGAGTTCGCCTTTGAGGACGATCCTGTCCCGCCTTACCCCGCTGACATCGAGTTTGGGCGACGCTGACATCAGGGCTGCTGTGTATGGGTGGCGGGGATGGTCAAAGACCTCCTCAGTCTCCCCTGTCTCGATGATCCTGCCCAGGTACATCACAGCCACCCTGTCCGCCACATGCCGTACCACTGTCAGATCGTGAGAGATAAAAATGTAGGAAACATTCAGCTCCCTTTGCAGCTCGTTGAGCAGGTTGAGCACCTGCGCCTGGACCGAAAGGTCCAAGGCGGAAACGGGTTCATCGAGGATGATCACATCCGGATTCAGTGCCAGGGCCCGTGCTATGCCGATCCGCTGGCGTTGACCGCCGGAGAACTCCTGCGGTGACTTTCGGGCGTCGGATGGGCGTAGTCCCACCATGTGCAGCAGTTCGCGGACACGGGCTTCCCGTTCCCGGGACGTCGGATAAAGGCTGCGGTGGGTGGCCCAGGGCTCAGCAATGATGTCGCCTGCGTTCATGCGGGCGTTGAGGGAGGCGAAAGGATCCTGGAAGACCATCTGCACCCGCCGCCGCCAGTTCAACAGTTCCTTGCCGCGAAGCCCGAACGGGTTTGTCCCCTCAAAGGTGACAGTGCCGTCGTCGGGCGTTTCCAGCATCATCAGTGTGCGCGCGAGGGTGGATTTGCCGCAGCCGGATTCGCCCACCAACCCGAGGGTTTCACCCCGGCCCACCGTGAGGCTGATGCCGTCCAGCGCTTTAAGCCTCGTGTTACCGCTGGCACTTCTGGCCACGTGGAAGGTTTTGGAGAGGCCGTCGATCTTCAGGAGCGGCTCAGACATTGGTGATCTCCTCGCTGAAATGGCAGGCGGCGGCCCGAGTGGGCCGCCCGTCACTCCCGGGAGGAACACTCGCGGGAATGCTGGTCTTGGATGCGCCCTTGCCCAGTCCAACGACTGGACGCAGCACTGGCCGCTCAGCCCTGCAAATTTCCCGCGCCATGGGGCAGCGGGACTGGTACACGCAGCCGGCGGGAATGTCGTGAAGTTCGGGCGGGCTGCCCGGAATGGACTTCAGCTGGGCGCCACGTTCCAAATGCACGGGCACCGATTCAAGGAGCCCTTTGGTGTAGGGGTGGCGGGGATCCGCGAACACTTCCGCCACCGGCCCGCTTTCCACGACGTTTCCTGCGTACATTACAGCCACAGAATCTGCCTCCTCGGCCACCACCGCAAGGTCATGGGTGATGAGGATGACAGCCATCTGGCCCTCCTCACGGAGCGTCCTCAGGAGCTGCATTATCTGGGCCTGAACGGTGACGTCCAGGGCAGTGGTGGGCTCATCGGCGATCAAAAGACGGGGGTTGAGCGCTACCGCCATTGCAATGAGGATTCGCTGGCGCATGCCACCGGAAAACTGGTGGGGATAAGAATTGATCCGGGACTCCGGTTCTGGAATCCCCACACGTTTCATCAGGTCAATGGCTTCTGCCCGTGCCTGTTTGGCGTTGAGGCCGCGGTGGATCCGGAAGGCCTCGCCCAGCTGGGTACCGACCGTATAGACCGGGTTCAAAGCTGTCAGGGCGTCCTGGAAGACAATGCCCAGCTCAGGGCCGGCAAACTTTAGCCGCTGCTTGGGACTGAGGGCAGCCAGGTCTGTCCCGTTGAGGACGATCTTTCCGCCGGCCAGGTCGCAGACGGGGTCCATAATGCCTGCCAACGCCTTCGCCGTCATGGATTTGCCACAGCCCGACTCTCCAAGCAACGCCAGCGTCTCGCCGGCACGGGCCTCAAAACCTACGCTGTTCACGGCACGAACCGTCCCCCGGTGGGTTCGGATATCGACCGCCAGGTCGCGGACCGTGAGGACCACGTCATGGGCTTTCGTTCGCAGGTGCGCTGCCCCTGCGTCGGTACGGGAACTTGCAGTGGGTGCTTGTTCGGCAGCTGCTTTCACGGCTGTGCCTCCTTGACTGGAATGCGGGCAATGAGCCGCTTACGGGGAAGGGCAAGCCGCCAGCGCTGGGCAGGGTCCGTGGCGATACGGAGCCAGGCGGCGAGGACATTGGCAGCAATGGTGGTGATCACAATGGCGACACCAGGGAAGATTGACAGCCACCAGGCCGTCTGGAGGTACTGCCTTCCCTGGGACACCATCAGGCCCCAGCTGACATCCGGTGGCTGGATGCCGATGCCCAGGAAGCTCAATGATGACTCTGCAAGCATGACGTAGCAGAACTCAAGAGTGGCCAGCGTCAACAGGGTGGGCAGCACCACAGGGATGACGTGCCGGAAGATGATCGCATTGGGTTTCGCGCCGAATGTACGGGCAGCATCCACGAACGTCCTGCTCTGCAGCTCGGACGACTCCGCCCGCGCAGTACGCAAGTAGATGGGTATGCGGGTAAGTGCCAGGATCAAAACGATGTTCGCGGCGCTGGGGCTGAACACGTAGAGGACCACGACGGCCAGCAGAAGCGACGGGAAGCTCATGATGACGTCCGCGATGCGCATGGATACGTTCTCCCGCCAGCCGCGGTGGTACCCGGCCCAGACGCCCCACAAGGAACCTATGAGCAGCGCAACTGCTACAGCGGGCAATGCCACCGAAAGGGTGGTCCGGCTGGCGACCACCAGCCGCGCAAGCATACTGCGGCCCAGCGAATCGCTGCCCAGAAAGTACTCCCAGCCATGCGCCAGCGTGAACGGAGCCTTGTTTGCGAACAGCAGGTTCTGTTTGGTGGCGAGATCACCGACCACAGCGGGCCCGATGAGGGCGGTCATGCCGACGAGGATCAGGACCAAGGCAGAAGCAGTAGCAAAGCGATCCTTGAGCAGGAGCCGAAAGAGGCTGAGCTTTCCGTCTTTATTGTCGTCCTTCCCCTCAGCGCCGGCTGCAGGCTTCTGCTCCGGAAGCACGTCTTCAGTGAATGAACTTTTCATAACTGCTCCTAAGCCTTGGCAGTGACGGGCCGGACACGCGCATCCAGCAGGGCATAGCCCATGTCGATGAGGATGTTCAGGGCGAAAATCGCGACGGCGGTGAGTAGCACTGCCGCCTGCAGGACTGCAAAGTCCCGCTGCAGGATCGAATCGATCATGAGTTTGCCGATGCCTGGCCAACCAAAGATGGTCTCCACCACGACAGCGCCGTTGACCAGGCCCACAGTCAGGTCGCCGGCAACAGTCAGGGCCGGGGCAGCCGCGTTGCGCAGGGCATGGTGCGTCACGACCCGAAACTCCCCTGCCCCGCGGCTGCGGGCAAGTTTTATGTAGGGCTCCGACAGTGCCGAGACCATGGAACCCCGAACAATCTGAACCAGCACGCCGAAAGGCCGCAGAAGAAGTGTGGCGATGGGCAGCACCCAGGCACCGGCTCCCGACACACCTGATGTCGGAAGCCAGCCCAAGGTGATGGCAAAGACCCAGATTCCAACGATCGCCAGCCAGAAGTCCGGGATTGAAGCTGCAGCCATGGAGACAAAACTTGAGATCCGGTCGGCGATGCCATTGGGCTTCAGTGCCGCCCAACAACCAACCACCAGGGCCAGCAGCACGGCCAGGACCATGGTAATGGCCGCCAGCTGGAGGGTCGCCGGAAAGGCACGCAGCGCCATGGCAGCCGCATCCTGCCCGGTGCGCAGCGACTGCCCGAAGTCGAGCTGAAGCACTCCACCAAAGTAATCTGCCATCTGGACCAACAATGGCTGGTCCAGCCCATTACGTGCCGTAAAGTCATCACGCATCTGTTGGGTGGCGTTCAGCGGCAGGTACAGGCTGGCCGGGTTACCCGTCATTCTGGCGAGTGCGAACACGCCGACAATCACGACCACCAGCGGCAGGGCGCTGGAGACAATGCGCTTTCTCAAGTAGATCAGCATGGCTGTCCTTCTTTCCGGGAGGTCCCGGCTAGTTTGCCGGCGTCATTTCCGAAACACGCAGCTCATCACCTGTTGATGAGTTGGGTGAGTAGTTGACGGACTTGGACTTGCCAAGAATGCCGGTCTGGTGGGAAATGTGCGCAAACTGAGTGATCTTCTCGTTCTGGTAGGCGAAGATCTCCTCGAACTTGCTCTTGCGGTCATCACCCGAGGCAGCGTCCGCTTCCTTGATCATCGCGTCAAATTCAGGGGTGCCGAAGTAGCTCTGTGCTCCATTCGAGAACATGTACTGGTCCACCGTGAACGCTGCGTCGCCAGCCTGGTTGCCATGCTGGGTCATCATCGCGACCGCGCCTTCATCCTCAGCGAACGGACGGACCTGGTAGGTCAGGTGCTGGCTCGTTTCGAGCATTTTCAACTTCACATTCAGTCCTGCCTGGCTGAGCTGCTCTTGGAGGACCTGGCCGAGTTCGGTGATCTTAGGGAACTGAGCGCTACGGACTACCAGGGAGATCTGTGCGGAGGTGTCCACGCCATCGGCTTTGGCTTCAGCGACGAGGGACTTCGCTTGGTCGAGATCGAAGGCCCAGCCCTTCAGCTCGGAGTTGTGGCCCACAATGCCCTCCGGAACCAGCTGGGCGGCTACCTCGTGCTTGCCCTGGTAAAGGGAGTTGACAATGCCCTCCTTGTCGATGGCGAAGTTGATGGCCTGGCGGATTCGGATGTCATTGAGCGGTGCCTCATTGGCATCAAGCCGCAGCGCGACAGTCTCGTTGTTGGGGAAGTCCACTCCGAGGTCACCGATATTGTCGTCAGGGCTCAGGCTCATGGCCAGATCTGCTTCGCCGCTGGTGATCATCGCCGCACGAACCGAGCTCTCGGAGCGCCACTGGTATTCGGCCTTGGCGTAGGCCGGCTTGTCTCCCCAATAACCGTCCCAACTCGACAAGGTGATCTTCTGGCCCGCGTCCCACTTTTCAATCTTGTATGGACCGGTACCGATCGGCTCCCTGACCTTCTCAGTTGTGCTGGTAGACGTTGGCACGACTTCCAGGAAGGAAAGGCGCAGCGGGAGGATGGGATCCGGTTCGGGCGAGGTGACAGTCAGGGACGTTGCATCAGCCACCTTCACCACAAGGTCGGCATCTCCAAAAACGTAGCCCTCCACGTTGCAGCCGAGCTTTGAGTTGACTGCCCTTTCGATGGTGAAGGCGGCGGCCTCAGCGTTGAACGGAGTGCCGTCCTGAAAGGTCACACCTTCGCGCAAGGTGATCGTCCACTCGTTGTCACCGGTGGCCTTCCATTCGGTGGCAAGCTTTGGCTCAAGCTCGCCAGTCTGGGGGTTGCGTTCGATCAAGGGCTCAGTAACGTTCGATCGCACCACTACGCCGGTGGAAGTCAGGTTGGATTCGCAGGCCTCAAGGGTAGGCGGTTCCTGGGCCAGGACGACCCGAACAGTATCGGAAGCCGCTGTTCCGGCCTCGGAATTGGCGACGGAACAGCCACTCAATCCCAGCACCGCTACGGATGCCAGGGCGGGCCACTTGAACACAGCAGCTGGGAAGGGGAGTTTTGAAGAAGACATCGTTGGGTTCCTCCGAAATTGATACATACGGCAGCGGGTTGTTCTTGTGCTAAAACATCGGATGCTTTCGCGCGGCGCTGGACTCAAGCTAGATGAGGTGTGAGCCGCCCCACAAGGATGTTGCGGCGGTGAACCCCCTCATACGAACCCGCTGTTCGTGGATCCAAAAGGGCAGGCGGGTGGAAAGGCTTCCGGATTCCGCGTGATTCCGGGGCTCCCGCCAATTGATACCGTTAGGGCATTGATCAATGTCATTTACGTGTTGGACCTGCATCCATGTGAAACCTAGTGTGCAGATATGAAGAACATCGCTGTCCTGCAGGTTGGGCCCCTCATGCCACTCGTCCAGGATTCGCTCCTGAGCGATTACCGCGCGCTGAGGCTTCCCGATTCCGAGAGCGAACGGGAGGAGTTCCTGCGGTTGAACGCGCACTCCGTCGAAATCGCAGTGACGTCCGGGAAAGTGGGCGTCGGGACGGACCTGATGCGCTCCCTTCCTAACCTGCGCGCTGTCATCAATTTCGGCGTCGGCTATGACACCACGGACGCAGCTCAGGCCGCCGAGCGCGGTATTGCTGTGAGCAATACCCCCGATGTCCTCAATGACTGCGTGGCTGATACCGCCATCGCCCTCTACCTGGACGTGCTGCGCCGGGTTAGCGCCGCGGACCGCTTCCTTCGCCGCGGTGACTGGCTAAGTAAAGGCAATTTTCCCTTGGCCACCAAAGCAAGTGGCAAGAGGGTGGGAATCTTGGGCTTGGGCAGGATCGGCCGCGTGATCGGGAAGAGGCTGGAAGGCTTCGACTGTGACATCAGCTACCACAGCCGCAATCAGGTGGACGGAGTCAGCTACCGGTATGCCTCTTCCGCCCGGGAACTTGCCATGGGATGCGATGTCCTCATTGTTGCCGCTGCGGGAGGTGCGGATTCGGTCCGGCTGGTGGATGCGGACGTCATCGAGGCCCTAGGCCCTGAAGGGTTTCTGATTAATGTTGCCCGCGGCTCAGTGGTTGACGAGGAAGCGCTGGTTGCGGCGTTGTTGGCCGGGCGACTGGCGGGAGCGGGCCTGGATGTCTTCGCCGACGAGCCGAAGGTACCGGAGGATCTACTCACACTGGACAACGTGGTCCTCTTGCCCCATCTGGGCAGTGGGACCCACGAGACGAGGGCAGCAATGGCCGATCTCGCACTTGCGAACCTACGCTCTTTCGTGCTCACGGGTTCCGTTCTGACAGCGGTGCAGGCATGAGCATTGCCGTGGGATATGTAGCCACCGAGGAGGGACGCGCCGCCTTGAGTGCCGCCATTGCAGAGGCTGCCTTGCGCCAGACTTCCCTGCAGATCCTGGGCCCCACAGTGGCCGCTGGTTCTTCAGAGACGGACCTGGATATACAGGCAGCCCTGGCCGCAGCAGCCGCGACAGGAGTGCAGGCCTCACTGCTCTCTGGCGAGGGCATAGACGCCGCAGATTGGATGATCGACGCCTCCTACGAGGAGGATGTCGAGCTGATCGTCATCGGCGTCCGGCGCCGGTCCCCCGTAGGAAAGCTTTTTCTCGGCAGCACCGCCCAGCGCGTCATTCTCGAAGCGGGTTGCCCTGTAACAGCGGTAAAGGCCGACGTCGGTCCACGTGTCTGACACACCCGCCTCGCCCGGACCCAACGCCAGTTCGCGCTTCTGGGATATGGCTGCATCATCGATCACCCCACGCCTGCAACATTGGCGCCAAATCGGAGGACAAAATCATGGCAAAGTATTCACCCCAGGAACTCGCGGACACTCTCAAGGAAGGCTTGTTGTCTTTCCCCGTGACCTCGTTCGACGCAGAGCTGCAGTTCGATGAGGAGAACTACCGCAAGCACTTGGCCTGGCAAGTGAGCTTCCCCGTGGCGGGCCTGTTCGCTGCCGGTGGCACCGGTGAGGGCTTCTCCCTTTCAGCGGCCGAGTCCGAGCGCGTGGTCCGCACTGCCGTGGAGGAAGTAGGTGGGCAGGTTCCTGTGCTCGCCTCCGCCGGCGGATCCACTGTCCAGGCCATCGAGAATGCCAGGGCGGCCGAAGCTGCCGGTGCCGAAGGCATCCTCCTGCTGCCCCCGTACCTCACGGAGGCAGACCAGGCCGGCTTGATTGAGCACGTCAGTGCAGTTTGCCGCGCGACTTCCCTGGGCGTCATCATCTACAACCGCGCCAACGCAATCTACAAGGACACCACCGTTGCCACCCTGGCGGACCGGCACGAAAACCTCATCGGCTTCAAGGACGGTGTGGGCGACCTTGAGCACGACGCCCGCGTCTATGCCAAGCTTGGTGACCGGCTCTTCTACCTGGGCGGCCTCCCCACTGCCGAGACCTTCGCACTGCCGCTGCTGCAGCTGGGCATGAGCACCTACTCCAGCGCTATGTACAACTTCGTCCCGCAGTTCGCACTGGACTTCTACCAGGACGTGCGCAACAACGACCGTGTGGCCGTCAACAAAAAGCTCAACGACTTCGTGATCCCATACCTGGACATCCGTGACCGCGTGAAGGGCTACTCGGTCTCCATCGTCAAGGGCGGGCTGGATGCCATCGGCCGGTCCGCCGGCCCCGTCCGTCCGCCGCTGCAGAACCTCGCAGAGCAGGACCTCGCGGACCTCAAGGCCCTGATCGCCCGCGTTTCCTGATTCCGATCACCGTTTCACAGGAGGAACCCTTCATGACTCTTACCGGACACTCCCTGATTGCCGGACAGACCGTCGTCGGCGACGCGAAAAAAGCCTTCGGCTTCAACCCGGCTACCAACGAACAGCTGGATCCGCCCTACTCGCTCATCACTGAAGAGCAGCTCCGCACAGCGACCGCCGCAGCGGCCGAGGCCTACCCCTCCTTCAGCACGCTGGAACCGGAAACCCATGCAGGGTTCCTCGACGCCATCGCGGATAACATCGAGGCCATCGGTGAGGAGTTGATCACCCGGGCCAGCCAGGAAACAGGCTTGCCCACCGCCCGGCTGCAGGGCGAAAGGGCGCGGACCACCGGCCAGTTGCGTCTCTTCGCAACGGTCGTCCGCAAGGGCGACTTCCGTGGGGTCCGCATTGACCCGGCGCTGCCCGAACGTACGCCCCTGCCCCGCGCGGATATCCGCCAGCGCCAGATTCCGCTGGGACCCGTTGCCGTCTTTGGTGCCAGCAACTTCCCGTTCGCTTTTTCGACGGCGGGCGGAGACACTGCCTCCGCCCTGGCTGCCGGCTGCCCGGTGGTTTTCAAAGCACATAATGCCCACCCCGGAACCGGCGAACTCGTCGGCCACGCCATCGTCAAAGCCGTCCAGGACTTCAACCTCCACCCCGGCGTCTTCTCCCTGGTCTACGGCCCCGGCGCCAGCATCGGCCAGGCTCTGGTCGCGGACCCCGCCATTAAAGCCGTCGGCTTCACCGGGTCGCAGACAGCCGGCATCGCCCTGATGAAGACGGCCGCTGCCCGCCGCGAGCCCATCCCCGTCTACGCGGAGATGTCTTCGCTGAACCCGGTCTTTGTCTTTGAAGGTGCGCTGAACGGCTCCGCCGAACAGATCGACGCGCTGGCACAGCAGTACATCACCTCCGTGACTGCCAGTTCCGGCCAGCTCTGCACCTCCCCCGGCCTGCTCTTCGCCCCCGCCGGCGAGGCAGGCGACAAACTTGCAGCCGCCGTCGCCCGCGCAGTATCAGCGATCCCAGGGCAGACCATGCTCACCGAAGGCATCGCCGGATCCTGGAACGCCGGCACCGAAGCCCTCGGCAAGGCAAAAGGCGTCGACCTCATCGGCAAGGGGCAGGAGGGTGCAACACAAAACGCGCCGGCCCCCGCAATCTTCGGAACCCAGGTCCACGACTTCGTCACCAACCACGTCCTGCACGAGGAAATCTTCGGCGCCGCGTCCCTGGTGATCCGCTACGACACGTCAGAGGACCTGCTCCAGGCCATCAACGGGTTGGAAGGCCAACTCACAGCTTCACTGCACCTCACCGAATCGGACTACCCCACCGCAGCGCCCCTCATCCCGGCACTGGAGCAGAAAGTGGGCCGCATCATCATCAACGGCTGGCCCACCGGCGTCGAAGTCGGCCACGCCATGATCCACGGCGGCCCATTCCCCGCCACCTCCGACTCCCGCACCACCTCCGTCGGAACCCTCGCCATCAACCGCTTCCTGCGCCCCGTCGCCTACCAGAACCTCCCCCAGGAACTCCTCCCGGTTCCCCTGCAAGACGCGAACCCCTGGAAGGTCAACCGCCTCATCGACGGTGCCGTAGTCCTGGCAGAAGATAAAGCACAGGTCAGCGCATGAGCAACCAGCCAACCATCGCCGGGGTCGAAGTAGTCCCGGTAGCAGGCCACGACAGCATGCTGATGAACCTCAGCGGCGCACACGGCCCCTTCTTCACCCGCAACGTCGTCATCATCACCGATTCGCACGGCCGAACCGGACTGGGTGAAGTTCCCGGCGGAGAAAAAATCCGCACCACCATCGAAGAAGCCGGACACCTGATTGCAGGCAAGCCGGTGGCCCGCTACCGCTCGCTCCTGCGCGAAGTGGCAGCAACGTTCGCTGACCGGGACGCCGGTGGCCGCGGCCTGCAGACCTTCGACCTGCGCACCACCGTCCACGCCGTCACCGCCGTCGAGTCCGCCCTGCTTGACCTGCACGGCCAGTTCCTCGGCGTCCCGGTCGCGGAACTGCTCGGCGACGGGCAGCAGCGCACCTCCGTATCGATGCTCGGCTACCTGTTCTTCATCGGTGACCATGCCCGTACCGACCTTCCCTACCTGGTGGAGGACGCGCCGGCCGACCGGTGGGAGAAGCTCCGCCGCCAAGAAGCCATGACGCCGGAGGCCGTCGTCGCCCTGGCAGAAGCAGCCCAGGAACGCTACGGCTTCAGCGACTTCAAACTCAAAGGGGGCGTGCTGTCCGGCGACGACGAAGTCGATGTGGTGACGGCTCTGGCCAAGCGCTTCCCCGAAGCCCGCGTCACGCTCGATCCCAACGGCGGCTGGCTCCTGGAAGAAGCCATCCGGCTGGGCAACCGGATGCAGGGCGTCGTGGCTTACGCCGAGGACCCCTGCGGGGCCGAAGGCGCGTTCTCCGGCCGTGAAGTCATGGCCGAATTCCGCCGCGCCACCGGCCTCAAGACGGCAACCAATATGATCGCCACAGACTGGCGGGAAATGTCCCACGCCATCCGCAGCAACGCGGTGGACATCCCGCTGGCCGACCCCCACTTCTGGACCATGCACGGCTCGGTGCGCGTGGCCCAGATGTGCCACGAATTCGGCCTCACCTGGGGATCCCACTCCAACAACCACTTCGACATTTCCCTGGCCATGTTCACCCACACCGGCGCCGCAGCACCCGGTGAAATTACCGCCCTGGACACGCACTGGATATGGCAGGACGGCCAAGGCCTCACCAAGCAACCACTGCAGATCAACGACGGCGCCATCAAAGTCCCGACCGCCGCCGGCCTTGGAATCGAACTGGACCGCGAAGCCCTGGACAAGGCACACCAGCTGTACCTGGCTCACGGCCTCGACGCCCGCGACGACAGCATCGGCATGCAGTACTACATCGACGGCTGGTCCTTCGACCCCAAACGGCCCTGCCTCGTCCGGTAGGTGCGGGCTGTAAGGGACCCAGGTCAAGAACTTTTCCGGAACACTCTGGAGTCGACCGCTAGCGGACAGACGACGCTTCGGAATCCAAAAACGCCTCAAAGGCTGCAGTCACCCGTTCTTGGTCACCCGTAACAAGCAGGTCAGTCATCAGCCCTCGCATCACGGCGAGGATGATAGTAGCCGAGGTCATTGACTCAGATTTCGAGCGGCCCGTGCTTTCGATGGCGCTGGCAATGAGCTCCGTACGCCTCCGGATGGAACGCTCCACGGCGCCCGCGTATAGGGGTGATCCGTACAGGCTACTACCAGTGATGGCGATGAAAAGGCGCACGTGCCGCCGCCCCTCAGGAGCCAGCGCACGGTGCCACATAGCGCGGAGCGGGTGCTCATTGCCAACGACAAGGTCCGGAGACGAAAAAGACTCCGTGAGCACCCGCTCCACGATCTCGGCGATGAGTTTGTCACGGGACTCAAAATGGTGGACGAGCGTTGCGTGGCTCACCCCGACAGCATCTGCGATCTTGCGCAAAGTAAGGTCGCTCAGTCCAAACTCGAGAGCGTGCTCGGTAGCCGCGCTCAACAGCTCCGCGCGGCGGTGTGCATATCGCAACCGCCGGCCATCGATTGATTCCTTCACCAAGATGACACTAGACCTCACCCACCCAAGATGACAGATGGGGTTCTTTCCTCAAAAATAGCTTGACCAGTTGGTAGAGCATCTGTAGCGTGCACATTGACCAATCAAAAGCTGGCATCGCCGCCCCTTCGCGAGCCCACGTGCGGACGAATACAGGCACGAGCCCGATTCTCTTAAGGACAGTGAATGTTGAAAAACACGGGTAGGCATCACGCGAGACTTATGGCGATTGCGATGGTTATCGCAGCGACCGTCTTTGGCATCCAGGTACCCGCCCATGCTGCGACGAATCCCTACGAGCGCGGTCCGGCGCCCACCACGGCGAGCATCGAAGCCACCCGCGGGTCGTTTGCAATTGCTGAGACCACGGTCTCCCGCTATGCCGTGAGCGGGTTTGGAGGCGGCACCATCTATTACCCCACGACCACCAGCGCGGGCACCTTCGGGGCAGTCGCGATCTCGCCGGGATACACCGCACGCCAGTCCAGTATTTCCTGGCTGGGGCCGCGCCTCGCGTCGCAGGGCTTTGTTGTGTTTACCATCGACACCATTTCCACCTCCGACCAACCGAGTTCGCGCGGTGATCAACTTCGGGCCGCCCTGAGCTACCTCACCACCAGCAGTTCGGTCCGTAACCGGATAGACCCGACGCGTTTGGGCGTTATGGGTCACTCCATGGGAGGTGGCGGGTCACTTGAGGCCGCAAAAGACGACCCCAGCCTGCAGGCAGTGATCCCGCTCGCTCCGTACAACTCCGACAAGACCTGGCCAGAAGTGGTGACGCCGACGTTGATCATCGGCGCGGAGGACGATCAGACCGCACCCGTCAGATTGCACTCCGAGCCGTTCTACGAGTCACTCTCGGCAGCGCCCGAGAAGGCATATCTGGAACTGCGCGGCGCCAGCCATTTCGCCCCCAACAGCTCTAACACCACCATCGCGAAGCACAGCATCTCGTGGCTGAAGCGTTTTATCGACGACGACCTGCGCTACGAGCAGTTCATTTGCCCTCCGCCTGCCTTAAGCCTGCAAATCAGCGAGTACCGCAGTACTTGCTAACCACCCCGGTACCGGGCATTGGCTGCGATCATCGCTGACATCCCATGACGGGAGTAGTGGGATGTCAGCGATGACTGTGGTGCACGCTGATACTTCCCAGTGATCAGTTCTTATGTGAGGCCCAGCTCCGTGCCGGCGGCTATTCCGCCGTTTCCTCCGTCGGCTCCGATGTGAAGGGAACCCCTGGCGGGCGTTCCTCGGTGTTGCCTTCGTCCATTTCAGCATCGGAGGACGGCCGGATGACGTCCTCATCCTCAACGTCTTCTCCACTGTCCTCGGGTTCCCCCGCTTCCACCCCTGCATCACCAAATCCCTGCCGGCCTGTTGCCTGGTCCGCCGCAGATTCCTGCTGCACCGGCTCGAAGCCGGGCTCTCCCGCTTCCATTTCCGCGTGGCTTTGATCATCGGTCCCGCCAAAGCGGCCGGCTCCCGGTTCACCCGAGCTGTCCTGTTCCTCCGGATCAAAATGGCTCAGGGTCGGCGCGGCAGTGGGGTACCGTTCGCCGTCGGACGTGTCCTGGTTCAGGCCTGCGGCGTCAAAGTCTTCTTCTTCGCGTGGCTGGGCAAATTGCTGGCCGCCCGCCTCCTGCTCTGCGGTGGGAGTGCCGTAGCCGCCGACTTCCTCTTCGGGCTCGTGCTGCTGGTTCTCGCTCATATTTCCTCCTGTACCGTTCACATCAATCGCCATTCCCCTCGACGCTAACGCAGCCCTCGGCGCGCGTCCATGCTTTCCACCAATTTAGTCAGTAAACTTACCAAATCATTGAAAGCGCTGCGGCATCGGCCTAGGTTTGGAGCACCGGGGACGGGCTGAAATTTCACAACGGGCTGCGAAGGAGCGGTGATGTCGAACCTGCAGGCAAACGCGGAGAGTGGCCGGAACGAGACGCGCGAAGAACGGATGGACCGTAACTGGGGCGAACTCCTTCAGGAACTGCGCGTACTCCAAACAGGCGTCCAGATCCTCGCCGGCCTGTTGCTGACCCTCCCCTTCCAGGAACGGTTCACCACCCTGGACGACTTCCAGATCCGGCTCTACCTCACCAACGTAGTGATCGCCTCGCTGACCACGGCATGCATCCTGGTCCCGGTCAGCATCCACCGACGGCTGTTCCGCAAGCGGCTCAAGGAAAAGCTGGTGACCAGCGCGAACATCCTCACCAAGGTAGCGCTCGCCGGCGTCGGCTTGTTGAGCACGGGGACGGCAGCGCTGGTCTTTGACGTTGTTGCCGGGCGGACGGCCGGACTGATCGCCGGAGGAGTCCTGCTGGCCGTACTGCTGGTCATGATGGTTTATGTGCCCAGCAGACTGA
This sequence comes from Pseudarthrobacter sp. TRD_SC_9, assembly GCF_055361265.1. NCBI lineage: Bacteria > Bacillati > Actinomycetota > Actinomycetes > Micrococcales > Micrococcaceae > Pseudarthrobacter > Pseudarthrobacter sp. TRD_SC_9. The sequence goes on along the minus strand of NZ_CM143956.1, from coordinate 277,288 downwards.
GCAGGGGCGCCGTGACCACCATCGATGGTTCACCAACACACCGGGGAGGGACTGAAGATGAGTAAGTGGGTTAAGGAACACGGCCCGCTGCTGGTTAACCTCGGGCTGTTCGCAGGATTTCTGGCGGAATGATCCTGACAGGTGCCGCGAACCACAACGAGGAGCAGTCAGCACACGGCCAGCCCGCCGTCTCCGTTCTCGGCTTTATGGGTACGGGTGAATTCATCGAGGCGACCTTTGAAAACTGGGAGTCGGAATTCCTCTAGATGGGCATGTACGTGGTGCTCACATTTTCCTGTTCCAGAAGGGTTCCTCGGAGTCCAAACCCATTGGTCCCGAGGCCGACCAGGACGCGGATCGGCGGGATACGTTCGCCAAGGAAGACATTCCGGGCCCGGTCAAGAAGGGCGGGCCGGTGTTGAAGGTTTACGAGCACTCCCTGTCCATCCTGCTGTTCAGCCTGTTCTTCGCTTCCATAGTGCTGCACGCGATCGGCGGCGCGGATGCCTACAACGAGGAGCAGCAGGTGCATGGCGGGGAGACCGTCACGGCGCTGCAGTACGCGGGCACCAGCCGTTTCTGGTTCGAATCATTCCAGAACTGGCAGAGCGAATTTCTGGCCGTTGCGGTGCTGGTGGGCGCCTCGGTGTACCTGCGCGAAAAGGGCTCGCCCGAGTCTAAACCCGTGGACGAGCCGCATTCGGAAACCGGCGCCTAAGACGCCCCGTGCCGCGTGTCAGGCTCCTTCGAGGACCTGGGTGGTCGCCCGGGTGAGGTAACCGGCAGCATTTGCGACGGCGTCATCCGGGCTTGCCGCGATGTCGAGCAGTTGCGCGGCGGCCTCGATCCCGTGGCCGGCCAGCTCCTCCAGCGTCACCAGGATCCGGCCCGCCACCACTATCACCGGAATCCCGCGTTCACGGGCGGCATGCGCCAGGGCAATGGGGGCCTTCCCGGTCAGGGACTGCGAATCCATGGATCCTTCGCCGGTGATCACCAGATCGGCCTGCTCCAGCTGCTCCGCCAGCCCCGTAAGGCCGGCCACCAGTGCAAAGCCGCCTTCCAGCCGGGCATTGGTGAAGGCAAGGAAAGACGCCGGGAATCCGCCTGCCGCGCCGGCTCCCGGGATGTTAACGTCCCGGCCGGTTGCTTCGCGCAGCACCGATGCCCAGTTGCGCAGGCCGGCGTCGAGCTGTTCAACGGCGTCCTCGTCGGCTCCCTTTTGCGGTCCGAACACATGTGCCGCGCCATCCGGACCGTACAGCGGATTCCGGACGTCCACCGCAATCCGGAAAGTAACGGCGGCAAGGCGCGGATCCAGTCCGGAGACGTCGAGGCTCACGACGTCGGCAAGGAAGCCGCCGCCCAGCGGCACCACATTGCCGGCGGCATCGAGCGGTTTCAGGCCGAGCGCACGGAGGGCACCGCTGCCGCCGTCGGTCATAGCCGAACCACCGAGTCCCAGCACAATTTCGGTGGCACCGGCATCCAGTGCCGCCGCAATGAGCTGGCCGCAGCCGTAACTGTGCGCGCGGAGCGCGTTTTCGCGGGTGGGTTCAACGTGCGCCAGCCCGGAGGCCTGCGCGGTTTCGATGACGGCGGTGGTGCCGGCCGTGGCAGTACCGGCGTCGTTTTTCCGGAGTGCCCAGGCTGCTCCGACCGGCGCCAGCACCGGGCCGACCACCGCGTTCAGCCGCTCTTCGTAGCCGGCTGCGACGGCCGCCTCCAATGTTCCTTCGCCGCCGTCGGCAATCGGGAACTGGGTGGCAACGGCATCCGGGTACACCCGCAGGGCACCCTCGGCGATGGCACTGGCAGCTTCGGCAGCGGTAAGCGAGCCCTTGAATTTGTCCGGGGCAATAAGAATGCGCATGGGTACATCCTGCCAGCTACCTCGGGGAAAGCGCTTGCCGCGGCGGTCGGCACCCCAATATTTCTTCACCTTCCTCAGCAGGGGCTCGAAGTGAGGAACAACCTGGGCGGATTCCTTGTCGTTTATGGAATAATCGTAAGCCTGCTGATTATTCTGGTGTTGGCCGCCCCGGGTAGCGGGACAGTCGCACCCTTACGAGAAGGAGTACGCAAATGGGAATCGGAGACAGCATCGGCAAGGCCGCCGAAAACGCGATGGAGGACCTGGCCGGAACCTCCACCCCGGCGGAGGAGGCATCAAAGAGCGGGGACAAAGCCGGAAAGGAAGGAACCGTCCCGGACCCGGCAGACCCGAACGACGACGTCGAAGTTCACTCCTCGCTCAGCGAAGGCTCCAACGCGATGGACAAGGAGCGGCAGCAGGAAGGCGAACCGGACACTTCGGCCCCGGGGTCACTGCATAACGACGGCGAATAGTCCCGGCTAGGCGCGAGCCCACTCACCGCGCTCCCGCAGCACATTCCGGAGCAGGTCCGCCCGGTCCGTGACCAGCCCGTCCACGCCCAGGTCCAGGAGACGGCGCATTTCCGCCGGATCGTTGACGGTCCAGACGTGGACCTGCTGGCCGGCTTCGTGCGCGCGGCGAACCATACCGGCGGTAACCACCGGCACAAACCACTGCCGCACGGGCACCTGCAGCGCATGGACATTGCGCAGCAACCGTGACATGAGCGGGCGCCTCAAGCCCGCCGGAAGCAGCGGCCCCAGAAGCACAAACACGGCATTCGTCACCACCCCGGCGGACGAAGCCACCGGACTGCCGAGCCGCCGCAGGACGGCCCGGCGTCGGCGGTCCGAAAAACTGGCCACCAGGACGCGGTCATGCAAACCTAGTTCCTCAATCGCCTGCGCCAGCGGCCCGACTGAATTCCAGTCCTTGACGTCCAGATTCAGCTTTACGTCGGGAAACTCCGCCGCCAGCTGGACGAGTGTGGGCACCGGCTCACGGCCGCCAATCCTGGCCTTGCCCACTTCAGCGCTGGACAGTTCCGCGATCTTTCCGGACGTACCGGTGACACGGTCAAGGGTACTGTCGTGGAAAAGCAGAACCACGCCGTCGGACGTGGTGTGGACATCCGCTTCAAGGTACTGATACCCGAGTGCGACGGCGGCACGGAACGCGCCCAGCGAATTCTCCAGTCCCTCCTGCGAAAACCCACGATGCGCCATGGCAATGGTTCCCGGCGGGAGGAAGAACGGCAGCGGATCAATCACATTCTGAAGCGTACTCCGCGCAGGTCAGCCGTGCGGCAGAATGTCCACGCCGTCGCTGCAGTGCAGCAGGGTGCGTCCGCGGCCCTCATCCAGGTGGACCCAGACGGTGCTGTGGTCCGGCGTCATGTCTTCGACCAGGCCGCCGGTTTCAAACCCGGGAGCGAGGCGGACCTTGACGCGGTCGCCCGGCCGGAGGTTCTTCCAGTGCGAGGCCGGCTGGGCCAGGTGCTCTGGTGCGTCCAGCAGTTTACGGCTTGTTTTGCGTCCCATGATTTCCCCAGAATCTTCGTCGTCGCCTCATGAACTGAGCTTTACCGTAAACCCCTCAGGTGAACGCGAGGTGATACCCAGGTGTCAGTTATGAACGGAGGAGATGCCAAGCGCCGCGAGCCTGGCCTCAAGGACCTGGGCCACACCGTCGTCGTCAAAAGCGGGCGCCAGCTGCCCTGCCGCCCGGATGGCTTCAGGGTGCCCGCTGGCCATGGCATATCCGTGGCCGGCCCAGCGGAGCATCTCGATATCGTTGGGCATGTCCCCGAACGCCACCACGTCAGCGGCGTCGATGCCCAGGGATTGGGCATACTTGGCCAGGGCAACGGCCTTATTGACGCCGGACACACAGATCTCGAGCATGGCCACGTTTGGCGCCGAATGCGTCACGGCGGCCAGATGCCCGACGGCGGGAGCCACTTCCGCGAGGAAGTCATCCGCGCTGCCCTCCCGGACCACCGCCAGGAACTTCACGACGCCGTCATCGGCAGTAAGGGTCTGGGCCAGGGGTGCCGGGGTGAACTGGGCCAGCAGCTCACTGGAATCGTTTTCGATGAAGCCGGGCTCCAGGTGGAAGCCGGTCAGGGTTTCGGCTGCGAACAGGGCTGACGGGTGAAGTGTCTTGATGACGCGGCGTATCTCCATGACATCGTCCAGGGCCATCAGCTCCGCCGAGATGACGCGCTCCGCGTCGAAGTCCCACACCACCGCCCCATTGGAGCAGATGACGGTACCGGTATGCCCCATTTGTTCCTCGAGCGGCTTGAGCCAGCGCGGCGGCCGGCCGGTGACGAACACCAGCTGGATACCCGCCCTCCGGCAAGCATGGAAGGCACGAATGGTTCGGCTGCTGATTCTGCCGTCGTGCCCCAGAATCGTTCCGTCCATGTCACTCGCTACCAACCGCATCCCGCCAGTCTACGATGGACCGCATCGTGGCCGCAGTTGACGCAGGACACACCGAGTCCAGTAACATTACGTTATTCGGAATTTTAATTCCGCTATATGAAATACTCTGCTGGAGATGTCCCGAAGAAGGGTGCCCGATGTTGCTCGCCGAATTCAATCAGGCCGACCGCGCCGCCGCGGAATCCGTCCTGCGGCCCTGCCTCGATATCCAGCGTTGGATACACGAGGTGGTGGACGCCCGGCCGTTTGGCACTGTGGCTGAGCTCAGGTCGGCCGCTGCAGATGCCGCCCGGCCCTTCACGCCTGACGAGGTCGAATCAGCACTGGCCCACCACCCCCGCATCGGCGAGAAAGCAGCCGGCAACAGCACCGAAGCCAGGTTCTCCCAGAAGGAACAGCAGAGCCTGGGCGAGGCGAGCGCCGAAACCATGGCCGCCCTCGCTGCCGGCAATGCTGAGTACGAAAAGAAGTTCGGGCAGGTTTTCCTGATCCGCGCGGCCGGACGCAGCAAGCCTGAAATTCTGGAGGCCCTGCAGGAACGGCTGGGGCACACGCCCGCCGAGGAAGAACCCATTATCCAGGAGCAGCTACGGCAGATTGCCCTGCTCCGGTTAGAAGGAGTTATCAGCGAATGAGCGTTTCATTCATCACCACCCACATCCTGGATACCACCACCGGGAAGCCCGCAACAGGTGTCCCCGTGGCCCTGCTGGCCAGGAATTCAGCCTGCTGGGAGACCATCGGCAAATCGGTCACCGACACCGACGGCCGGGTTAAGGACCTCGGCCCGGAAGCGCTTGAAACCGGCACATACCGCCTGGAGTTCCAGACGGCGTCGTACTTTGAGTCGCTCGGAACAGAAACCTTCTTCCCGGAGGTGGTGCTGACCTTCTCCGTCCGGGCCGAGGAAGCGCACTACCACGTACCACTGCTGCTCAGCCCGTTCTCGTTCTCCAGCTACCGCGGCAGCTGAGGCAGGGAAGCGGGCGGCAGCTCCTTGGCCATAACCAGCCGTGGCCAGGCATGCAGCCCGTGGGCAATCTCGGCAGCAACAAGCCGCCGGATTTCGTCCGTCCAATGCGCTTCCGGAACCTCACTGAAACCAAGCCGCGCGTAGTACGGGGCATTCCAGGGAACGAACCTGAAAGTGGTCAACGTCAGCCGTCGGGCGCCGGAATTCCTTGCCCACTGCTCAAGATTTTCAATGAGGCCCCGGCCAATGCCCTGCCTGGCAGATGAGGGGAGCACCGTCACCTGCTCGATGTGCACGTCGCGCTCCATGACGCCGGCAAGGAGATAGGCAACGGGCTGGCCTGCACTGCCTTCAGTAACCCAAGCGTGTCCTGCACTGGCATAGGACCGAAGCACGCTCAAGGCGGGCGGATCGTCGTCAGCTATCGGATCCATCCCAAGGGCACGGAACATCTCCCCCGCCGCGACCTCGATGTCCCGGAGGTGCTCCAAATCATCGCTCTCAGCAAGTCGGATCATTGGCCCATTCCATCACGGCTACTCAAGGCTGACGGGCGGCTCCGATGCATACGCCTCGTGCAGGAGGTCAGTCAGCTCACGGGCCTCGGCAAGCTTATGGTCAGCGACGCGTTCAATAGGGATGCCCGGACTCCACGAATTCATCACCGCGGCAGCAAGTCCTTCGCTTAGGTCCGCTGTACGGATCGGGCGGGTGACTTGCTCAACGGTGCGGGCGGACAATTGGCGCTTCAGGATCTGCATGGTGATCCCGGGCAGCACCTCAGCTTGAGGCCAGATCACTGATCGCCCGTCCCAGAACGCAATGTTCCATGTCGTTACTTCGCTGAGGTAGCCAGAGGCATCTGCGAACATGGCGTCGTCGAAGCCGCGCTGATTGGCGTAGCGAAGAAACTGGGTCTTTGCTACTTCCCCTACATGCTTGACGTGCGGAAGGTGTCGTGAATGAGACACGACATCAAGGGATAGTGGTCCTGTGGACGGCGTGACGGGGTCCGTGACTTTCATGAGCACGTCGAGCTCCGCCTTCCCCTGACTTCGCATGAACTCCCCAGGCCGTGAACTGACAAAGACAGTCAATGAGACGTCGGGCGGCGTGGACCTGACGGCGGACGAAAGGAGCTCGCGGATGTGCTCGTCTGGCAGGTACCGTCCGAAGAGCTCTTCACTGGCGGTGCGCAGACGGTCGAGGTGGAGATCAAGTCCAGGGACTGCCCGATTGCGCACCTGCATGGCTGTGAAGTGCGCGTACCCCGCGAACGCCAGCGGGGCAAGGTCGTCAATGCTGGCAGGCTTACCGTTGAAGTACGTTTTGGAGATCATGCATACAACGTAGGAGTTGACACTAGTGACAACTGCAAGCGCCGAGGGTTTGCTCCGGGTGGGAGAGCTCTCAGCACGTACCGGGGTCAGTGCCAGGCTGCTGCGCTATTACGAAAATCAAGGCATTCTTCCGGGGCACCGGTCATCGACCGGGCAGAGACTGTTCGAAACCAGCGCCGTTGAACAGGTCCTGCACATCCGTGAGCTGCTTGGAGTTGGGCTACCCATCCGCGTCATCCGTGACCTGATGGACTGCATCTATGAACCTGGCCGCCTGGCCCCCTGCGCTGTACCCGTCCTTGAGGAGCACCTCAACGACTATGACGCTCGAATTGCCTCGCTTCTCAGCACGCGAAGGTCACTCCAGGGACTCATTGACGCCTCAGGCGCTCCGGGCTCACCTGGCGGTTGAATGATGCGCTCAGCCAGGGCCACTGACTCCTCCTGCCCCGCCCCCGCAGGTGGTTGGTCAGGAGCGGTCGTCAGTTTCGGCCTGCTCTGCTGGAAACCGGCGCTGCCCAGCGCTAACCGGCAGGCTTAGTGCATTCGAAAACCTTTTCAGTTCCCTGAATCAGCTAGCTCTCCACAATCTCGATGGCTACCAGGTGCCGCACGCCGTTCCGGCCTTTGGATTGAATCCGGGACTTTTAGATCGAAGTTCCTCGATAGTGCCAATAATGCGTTCATCACGAGGTTTGGTGGTCCGTAGAGATGCACAGTCCGGGGCAGCTCACAATCGAAGTTAGGACGGGCCAGCTCGTTTCCTTGGAACGATATTCACATCAACCCACATTTCGTGCTTTAGGGATTTTTCGTACATGGTGCGCTGTTGAGCTCCGTATGGCGCCAGCCACAGGATGGAGGAGTCAGCCATGGCGTCTTCGACGACACCTCGCGCAAGCGTTTCTCCCTGTCGGCGTATTTCAACGGGCAGCCCGATCAGATTCTTCCAGTCGAGGTACTTGTCCATCAGTGTTCTTTCGCTAAGGCAGCAGACGCAGCTCAGTCAGAGCCGGATGCCGGCGTGTTTGGTTTCCCGTAGGTTCTCCTGGCCTTGGGTGCGGCCTTCGCGGCCGAGGCCCGATTGATCGTGCCGCCGAAGGGCGAGGTGCCCTCCCAGGCAAAGGATCCTTTGGCGAAGGACGGGCGGCGTCTGCTGGACGTCAGCGAACAAGCGAGGAGGCCCCGGGATATACCGGGAACCTCCTCGCCAAAGTAAACGCGGATCCGGTGTATCCGGACCGGTTGACCGCGTCCTATTGGTTACGCAGCGGCAGCGAGGTCACTCACGAGAGCTGCAACCGACCTGCGTAACACCTCCGCCCCGTCCACGCTCAGAATGGATTCCGGATGAAACTGCAGGCTGATGATCCCATGAGTCCGGAGCGCATAAATCTCCTCCGTCACCGGGTCCCGGGCCACTTCCACATCAGGGCTATGCTCCCCGGTGTCGTAGGCACTGAACGAGTTATAAAAGCCCACCCGCACTTCCTCTCCGAACAGTGAAATGTTCCGCTGGCTTCCCTGATTGGGCTGGGGAAGGCGCCTGACCTCGAAGCCGAGTTCCCGGCTGACCAGCTGGTGGGACAGGCACACAGCCAAAGTGGGAATCTGCCGTGTTTCCACCACCCACCGGGCCAGTTTCCGGGCTGAGCTGATCCGGGGATCGGACTCGTCGTTGGGATCACCGGGACCGGGCCCCAGCACCAGCAGGTCAATGCCTGCGAGTTGTTCAGGCGTGGGAGTTCCGGTAACCACGGAGACTTCCAGCCCCAAGGATTTCAGATGGGCTGCGAGCATTCCCGTGAAGCGGTCCTCATGATCGACCACTACCGCTTTGAGCTTCCCAGCAGCACCGTCATGCCGGCCACCGGCCCTGACCCAGAAGCCGGCGACGTCGTGAACCCTCTCCTCCAGGATTTCGATCGCCAGGGAGCGTAATGCTTTCTGGTTCGGACGGGAAAACGCCGCCAGCACTCCGGAAACCTTTGCCACTGTTTCAGCTGCTTCCATCGCCGGGTCCGAGTCCCTGACGATAGTGGAGCCAATCGGAATCGAGACTTCACCGGTGGTTTCAATGCACGCCGTCCGGATAAGGATGGCTGAATCAAAGCTTCCGTCCCCACCACCCCTCACATGGGCCAGCACCCCGCCCAGATAACTCCGCGGACTCAGGTCGTTGCGGTGGGCCATGCGGAATGCTGACTCAAGCGGGCTGCCGAGGACAGTCGGCGCTACCAGGGATCCGCGCAGTGCCGCCGTCCAGGGCAGCGAGCTGTATCCGTGGATGTAATACTCCGTATGCGCAAGGTTGGACATGAAGCGCAGGTTCGGCTCTGAGATCCACGGCCGGTCATCACAAAGGTCCGACATGATCTTCAGTTCCTCATCAACCACCATGTACAGCTCATTGCGCTCCTTGGGGTCCTGAAGGAAGGTCCGCATGGAGCTTTCATCAGGACCCCCCTTCGGGAACCGGTATGTTCCCGAGATCGGATTCATGGTGGTCAATCCGTCAGTGTCGCGTTTTAGATGTACTTCCGGGCTGGCACCGATCAGGGTGTGGTCCGGGAAATGAACCAGGAACGTCCAGTAGGCTCCGGATTCGCCGCGGAGCAAGGACCGGAAAATCGCCATCTCCGTCTCCACGTCCCTGGAGGCAATCCGGCCGCGGTACGTGCGGTGCAGCACGAAGTTGGAACCGTGGCCGGCCCGGATTTCGTGATCCACCACCGACCGGACCCGCTCTGCATAATCCTCATCGCTGACATCGAATTCCCCGCCATGAAGTCGGGTCTCTAATGCTTCACCGGTCAGGAGGAACTCCTCAACGCTCCATTCCCTGTGGCCCAGCACCCGGATTGCGGAGACATGCCGGCGGGCCAGTCGCTCGGGGCCGGACATGGGCCTGTTCCCCCACAGCGCCTGGCGGAACGGCAGGGCAAGGATCAGCTCATCGGACTCACCCTGGGCCTGCTCAATGTCATCAAACAGGGCGGAATCGCCGTCGTAGCGGTGTACAACGCCGTCCTGCATGATCAGCGCGAATGCATCGTCACGGTCAGCTTTCATTGTTGCTTTCCCATTCGTTCAAGACAGTTTCAGTAGGTACCACCCGCGCAGAGGTGCGGGCCAGGTAGTGAAGAGTGTTCAGATGCTGGTTACGGTCAAAATCAGCCACAGCATCTGCCAGGACGAAGGTCTCGATGTCGCGGGTGTAGGAATCCAAAGCCGTAGCCAACACTCCGACGTGGGCATAGATACCGCAAATGACCAGCTGGCTCCGGTCGATCGCGCGCAGATGCTCTTCCAGCGTTGAACGCGCGAATGCCGAGTACCGCCACTTATCCAGCACAAGATCCCCGGGCTCCGGGGCGAGACGGTCAACGACACGGCGGTGTTCGGGTGCAACCGTCATTCCCGGTCCCCAGAAATCCTTCAGGAGGCCGCGCTGCTCTGGTGTCATGTTGCCGGGCTGCGCTGTGTAGATGACCGGTATCCCGAGTCTCCTGGCCGTCGTGATGGCCCGTTCGATGTTATCGACCAGGCCGGCGGCAGGCTGTTCCTGAACATCGAAACGATGCAGGAAGTAGTGCTGCATGTCATGGACCAGCAGCACCGACGTGGCAGCCGACGCCTGCCAGTGCACCACCGGTTCGGGATACTCGTCGGGCCTAGGGGTGTCGTAGCTGATCGTCTGTGCCTGATCCCAGTGAACGTTGGTCATGGCTACGCCCCCATCTGCCAGTGCTTCAGCACATCCAGTGCCTGCCGGACGGTCAGCCGCGGATCGCAGAGCGTGGTGTATGGGTCGTCGCCATACCGGGTCTCCTCTTCATTGACCAGGCATTCCCTGACATCATCGATGGTCGTTTCCAGATGCACTCCCCCGACAATCACACCGGCGGCCTGTGCAATCTCCTGGAACCGGACCAACTCATGCCTGATGTCCTCCACGTAACGTGTCTTCCGTCCGTCGGCGGCGGTAACAGTGTTTGCATGCATCGGATCGCACAGCCAGATAACCGGCTGTCCCTGGCGCTTTACTGCCTCCATGAGCTCGGGGAGCTTATCGATGGCCGCGCCCATACGGGCGATCAGCATCAGCTTGTCGGATTTCCGTTCGGGATTGATGGCTTCAACCAGTTCAACCAGTTCCTCCGGGGTGGTCGTGGCCGCGACTTTGCATCCAACGGGGTTGATGACGGCAGCCGCCAATGCCACATGGGCGTGGTCAATCTGGTTTGTCCGCGCCCCGATCCACACGGTGTGGGCTGATGTCAGCATCACCCGTCCGTTGGAGGTGGGCCTGATCTGCGGAAGCTCGTAATCCATCACCAGCGCTTCGTGGCTCGTCCAGATCTTCTCGGCGTTCCTTGAGCGGAGGTGCCCGGTGATCAGCTCCGCCGCCGCCCGTGCCCTCACCAGACGCTCGGACTCGTGTTCCCGCGCTCTGGCTGAAGGGTAAGGGTCATTCACCAGCGCTCCGCGGTACGTCGGGATCAGTGAGCCGCTGACTGTTTCGTGAGTCTGTGAACGGGGCTTGGCGAACTGCCCGGCAATACGCCCGATACGCAGCACCGGCAGGCCCGTGGTGTGTCTGAGAAGCTGACTCATGATGTCCAGGGCGAGGACTTTCTGTTCCACGACATCCTGAGAGGTATCGGTCATAGGTTCAGCACAGTCACCGGCCTGCAGGATGATCGACCCGCCCTCAGCTACCTCCCGGAGCCTGCTCCGGAAATCAAGGATTTCAGCCTCCGTCACCAGCGGCGCCGACTCTTCGAGGGAAGCTATGGCTTCACTGTGTTTGTCATCGCCACCCCAGTCCGGTTGCTGTTGTGCCGGCAGCGCGGCTATGGTGTTGCGTATTTCTTCGACAGGCGTGATCAGGGCAGTGTTGTTGCTAGACATTCGAGTCTCTTTCCAGTGAAAAAGTGGCAATAAGGTTTTGGTGAGCCGAGGCTGCTAATGAAGTCTGCTGTGATGCTCAGACGTGCTGGTCCTGGTCTTGGTGCTGGCGCTGGAAGTCGGAAGTCTTGGGAAGCCAACGGATGGCGAGAATTCCCAGGCCGATGCAGATCACTGCAGCCGCGGCCGCGACCGTATGGAACCCGGTGAGGAAAGCCTCCTGTGCCTGCATGAACGCTTCTGATCCGGCGCCGTGGCGGTCCAGGACTTCACCGATGCCGCTTTCTTCGCCGGGGTACACCGCGCGGAAGACCACTGTGGCCAGCGATCCCAGCAGGGCGATTCCGAGGGCGTTGCCAATCTCGTTGCTGGTTTCGGCGATGGCACCGGCGGATCCGGCCCGTGACTCCGGAACGGCTGAGACAGCGGTATCGGCGACAAGGCTGAAGGAGATACCGAAACCGACGCCGGCCACCATGGTTGAGGCCACGTAGAACAGCGCACCTGTGGTGTCGTTGGTGAACAACAGCAGCAGCATTCCCAGGCCCATGGAGAAGTGACACAGCAGCAGGGCCTTCCGGACACCTACCTGTTCGACCAGACGCGGTGTCAGTACGCACGTGAGCGTCAGGACAATGGCGCCCGGGATGGCCAGGAGTGCGGCGTCCAACACGGACAGGCCCAGCACCGACTGCAGGTAGTTCATGCTCAGGTACGCGGCCGCCGACCATACAAACAGTGAAAGCAACCCGGTCAGGATCGCCACCGCGAAGACGTGCTCTTTGAACAGGCCCGTATCGAGCAACGGAAGCTGTAGTCGCTTCTGACGGCGGATGAACACAACAGTCAGCGCAAGGCCGGCTGTGATCGTTACGGCGCTCAGGCCGTCGATGCCGTAGGTGGCAGCGTGTTTGACGCCGTAGATTGCGACCAACAGGCCGATGGAGGACAGAACCACGCTGAGCAGGTCGATCTTTCCCGGACGGGAGCCATGGACTTCTTTCAACAGAACCGGTGCAAGGCACAGGAACAGCACGATGACAGGGATGTTGATGAGGAAGACCGAGCCCCACCAGAAGTGGTTCAGCAGCAGGCCGCCGACGATGGGACCGATAACGAACCCTGCAGCGAATGTCGCGGCGAAAATACCGATCGCCCGGGCACGCTGTGCCGGGTTCTGGAACAGCTCACTGATGACGGCCAGGCAGGAAGGCAACAGTGTTGCGCCGCCCAGGCCCATCAGCGCCCTGGAAGCGATCAGCAGTTCAGGGGTCGGAGACAGTGCTCCGCACAGGGATCCGATGCCGAAGACTGTGGCTCCGATGAGCAGGAGCTTTTTCCTGCCGAACCTGTCGCCAAGATTGCCGAAGGTGATAAGCAGCGAGCCCACTGCGAAACCATAAATGTCCAGGATCCAGAGGCTTTGATCTGTGGTGGGCCGGATGGCCTCATTGATGCTGGGCATGGCCAAGAAAAGGATCGAACCGTCCATGGCCACCACCAGGACCGGGCCAAGGGTGGCAATAAGGCCCCACCACGATCTGCGTGGGGCTGAATCTGTTTTAGGTTTACCGCTCTGCTGAATGACATCCATGTCCTTCATGCTTGGAGATCAGCAGGGGTACAACAAGGCCACAGTCTTGGGTACTCGCAGCAATGGATACACCGGCTATGAGTACCCATAACAGGTGTACCCGCCAGTGGACTCTGCCGCGGTGCTTATTGTCGTGTCACAGGGCAGGAGTTCGGCCATGGTTTTGCTGCAGAGCCCGGCGCCAAAGAGTACATGCCTCTCCCAAGAATCAGGTCTTGCGGTACAAGCATGATGACCGCACCAACCCCGCCCCGGTGAGGTTAAGTGATCAGGCTGGGGTCGACGTTACCCCTGTCTGTGAACGCAGGCCGGCTGCCTGCGACTGGGTGCACCAAACAGGGATACCCTCGGCCACCCAAACGCGCTTCACACACGACTAGCCTGAAATTATGAAAGGCACTCTCGGCAGTTTCCTGAAGACGCGGCGCAACAAGACAGACCCCGCTTCGATCGGTCTTGATCCCGGTAACGCACCCCGGCGCGTGCCCGGCCTCCGTCGTGAAGAGCTGGCACGCCTGGCGGGCGTGAGCGTCGGCTACTACACCAGAATTGAACAGGACCAGACCCGGACTGCGTCCATGCAGGTGCTGGATGCTCTTGCCACCGTCATGAGGCTTGAAGACGCCGAGCGTGTCCACATGTACAACCTGGCCAATACCACGTCGTCGTCGTCGCGGATGGTTCGCGATCCCCTGGAGAAGCCGCACCGGAGGGTGATATCGCTCTTTGAGTCACTGCATGAAACTGTCCCGGCTGTTGTCCTGGGACGGCGCGGGGACATCCTGGCCTGGAACCATTCCGGCCACGAACTGCTCTTTGAGCACCTGCCGTTCGAGGCTCCGATGGACATCAACCGGCGGCCTTCGGTTCCCCTGCTGTTCTTCCTTGATCCGCTTACCCGGGACCTGTACAGCAACTGGAAGGAACTCGCACGCATCCATGTTGCGTACCTGCGGTTGACCTCGGGCCGGTATCCCACTGATGCCAGGCTCGCCGAACTCATCGGCGAACTGGCCATGAAGAGCAGTGAGTTCGCCAGCCTTTGGGCCGAGGGCGACGTCGCAGACTGCACCGTGGGAAACATGCTGCTCTCGCACCCCACCATCGGGACCCTGGATGTCGACTACCAGGTCTGGCTGCAGCCCGAATCCCCGGATCATCGTCTTGAGGTCTACACGCCCAACGATGACGCATCACGGGACGGGCTGAACGTTCTGCCCAACAGGTTCCGGGATCCGCTGCCTGTGCCCGACAGGCGCTCCATCACGTCCAGCCGGCTCAGCTCCGCACCCTTGCAGCACTCGTTGGAGCACTGAAACATGCGTCTCCGGAGCAGAATGATATCTGCCTTCTCCCACTTCGGTGATCGCCCGGCACTGGCCGAACGCCGGCCCATCCCTGTCACCAACGACCAGCTCAACCGCATGGACAACCGCGTCCTGGACTCCTACGAGACACTCTCCTACCGTGCCCTGGGCAGGCGCGTAACAGCAGTGGCAAGCCAGCTGCAAGGTGGTGCTTCCGACTGCACTCCGATCACGCCCGGAGAATGCATCGCCATGCTGGGATACGCCGGTATTGACTACACAACCGTTGACTTCGCCTCAAATTTTACTGGTATCACGACTGTTCCGCTGCAGACCAGCGGCACCTATGAGCAGCAGAACGCAGTCATCGCAGAAACCACTCCGCGGCTTCTGGCTGTCACGGTCGCCCTGCTGGAACGTGCCACACTCCTGGTTACGGCAAACCCGTCCATCGAGCGGTTCATTGTCCTTGATTACCGCGGCGGCGAGGCAGCGCACCGTGACGCTGTCGCAACACTGGCCAAGAACATCCCGATGGTCCCCGAGACGCTGGACATCGACCTGGATGACGACGGGTTCATACCGGACCCGGGACAGAACAGCTCTGATGATGCGCTCGCGATGCTGCTGTACACCTCAGGCAGCACCGGCACGCCCAAGGGTGCAATGTACACCCAGCGACTGGTAGCTGAGATGTGGGGCGGGGAAGGCTGGTCTGAGTTTTTCGCTGAAGCAGCCGACATCGTCAACTTCCACTACATGCCGATGAGCCACGTCGCCGGCCACTCGTCGGTCAGGAGCACTTTGGCCCGTGGTGGCCTAACCTGCTTTGCGTCCACGACCAACCTGTCCAGCTTTTTTGACGACCTCAACCTTGCCCGGCCAACTGAGCTGTCCCTGGTTCCCAGGGTGTGTGAACTGCTGCACCAGGAATACCAGCGCCGGCTCCACGATGCGGATGCTGCCGATGTCCTGGCGGACATGCATGAAAACATCCTGGGCGGCAAGGTCCAGTGGGCCAGCTGCACCTCCGCCCCGGTGTCGGCGGAGCTGAAGAGCTTCATGGAATCATTGCTCGGCATCGAGCTGCACGAGCTTTATGGCACGACCGAGATCGGCGGCGTCCTCGCCGATGGCCGGTTCCTGCGTCCCCCGGTCATCGACTACCGGCTTCAGGACGTTCCGGAGCTAGGGTACTTTTCCTCTGACCGGCCTGATGCCCGTGGAGAGCTGCTCGTCAAGAGCACGTCGACGGTCCCCGGCTACTACAACCGTCCTGAACTCAATGCTGAAATCTTCACCGAAGACGGTTACTACCGCACCGGAGACATTGCTGCGGTCGACCCCGAGGGCAACGTGCGGATCATCGACCGCAAGAACGCGATCATCAAACTCTCCCAGGGGGAATTCGTCGCGCTGCCATCATTGGAGGCCAAGTACACCGCGGGAAGCGACATCGTCCGCCAGGTGTTTCTCTATGGGGAAAGCAACCAGTCCTCTATCGTCGGTGTCGTTGTCCCTTCCGATGATCTGCGTGCTGAACTCAATGACGACGCGACGGCCATCCAGAAGAGGCTTCTGCGCGAACTCAGGAACACCGCCACTGAGGAAGGCCTGAACTCCTATGAGATCCCGGCCGCCGTCCTCGTGGATTTCGAGCCCTTCAGCGAAACCAACGGGCTGCTTTCGGACCACCGGAAGCCTGTACGGCCCCGCCTGACCGAAAAGTACCGGCCCAGGCTCATCGCCCTGTATCAGGAGATGAAGGCAGGTCAGGATGAACTTCTTGATTTGCTGGTGGCCCACGGCGCTGCCGATGAGACTGAATCCACTGTGCGCACGGCAATCGCTGTGTCCCTGCAAAGCGATGTGGAAGACATCGCAGTAACAGCAAAGTTCCGTGACCTGGGCGGAGACTCGCTCACTGCCGTCTATCTGTCCCGGCTGCTCGAGCAGATTTACAGCGTCCGCGTCCCGGTGGACACCATTGCCAGCGAGTCCTACACAATCGGCCAATTGGCTGGGTACATTGACGCCAAACGCCTCTCGGACGGCCGTGACACGGCGTCTTTTGAGCAGATCCACGGTGCTGAGGCCAACCGCCTCCAGGCAGCTGACCTGATACTCCCCCGGTTCTTTGAAAATGAGATTCCTGCCCCGGGTGGGCCGGCCACGCCCGGTGCTGCAGAATCAGTCCTGATCACCGGTGCCAGCGGCTACCTCGGCCGCTTTCTGTGTCTGCAAAAACTGCGTGAGTTCGCCGGTACCCGCCACCGGGTAACCTGCCTGATTCGGGCCAGTGACGATGCTGCGGCCTGGGCCCGGTTACGAAAAACGTTCTCCACCACTGAGTCCCTGCTCGCTGAATTCGATCATCTCAGCTCAAATCTCGATGTCATCGCCGGCGACATCTCCGAATACCGGCTGGGGCTCGATGATCCGGCTTGGGAACAGCTCTGCCGCGGTATTAGTGGGATCATCCACGCGGGAGCGATGGTCAACCACGCTCTGCCGTACCGGGAGCTTTTTGCCTCCAACGTCAGCGGGACCGCCGGCATCATCCGCCTGGCCCTGACCGGGACGCTGAAGCCTGTGACGTTCATGTCCAGCATTGCAACGGCACTCCTGACCGGGCCTGCAGCCCCATTGGATGAGGTCTCCGACATCCGCCAGGCACTCCCGGAGATTGAAACAACCGGCGGCATTGTCGATGGCTATGCAGCGACGAAGTGGGCCGGTGAAGTCCTCCTGCGCGACGCCCACGACAGATACAACCTGCCCGTCACCGTCATCCGGTCCAGCATGATCCTGGCCCATTCCAAGTATCGGGGGCAGATCAACGTCCCCGACACCTTCACGCGGCTGTTGTACAGCCTGATCAGGACAGGGCTTGCACCTGCGTCCTTCTACACCCACGAAGGCGGCCGCGCCCACTACGACGGACTTCCTGTCGATGTTGTTGCCAAGGCAATTTCTTCGCTCTCGTTGGCAGGAGAACGCCAGGACAGGGCTTTTGCCACCTACCACCTGGTGAACCCGTTCGATGATGGCGTGTCCCTGGACACTATGGTGGACTGGCTCATCGAGATGGGGATACCGCTGACCCGGATCGGGCCCTACGCTGACTGGTTTGCCAGGTTCACCGTGGCTCTCAATGCCTTGGATAAGGACGATAAGCGCGCTTCGGTGCAGCCGCTGCTGGAAGGCTTTTCACAGCCGGAAGCGCCTGCCTTCGGTTCCTTTATCGGATCTCCGGAACTCACTGTTGCGCTGGGATCAGACCCAGCCTTCAACTTGTCAAGCCTCACCCGTGGGTTCCTTCTGAAATGTGTTGACGACCTTGAGCATGTTTTCGGTCAGTCGATACCCCACCAATCACTGGCGGCAGCCAGATGATTCGGTGACGGCGGTGAAGGTGACATTGGGGGACGCCTTCACCGCAATTGCACTCAGTAATGACGTGCTGCGGAATATCGAGGGTCCGCCTCTTGCCGCGGCCGACGCGGATCGCTGCCGCAGACTTACCAGGGCACAGGACCGCGAGGACTTCACAGCCGTCCGGAGAGCTGCTTTGCTTCTGATGGGATACCTGCACGGCATCCCTGCTGCAGCTTTTGAAATACACCAGCACTGCGCCGTCTGCGGCGGCCGACACGGGCGTCCGCGCATCCCCAACCCCGGCAACCTTGATGTGTCCTGGTCCCACCACCAGGGGACAGTTGCCGTCGCCGTCGGACCAGGACGCATCGGCGTAGATGTCCTGATCCCACATACACGGCCTGCGTCGGCTGAGCCCTCTGCCGAGGTCATGACACAGATTGAAGCACTGGTCAAAACCGGCGTAGGAACCCTGAATGACCTGCTGCGGTACGCCAGGCAGCCAGGCGCGCCGGAACTTACCAACGAACTTCATCTCAGCGATACCAATCAACGCGTAACCCTGAAAACCGTAAAACTCCACAGCGGTGCGACCCTCTCCGTGGCCAGCACCCGCCGTACCCGGTTCATCACACTGGATGACCTCCAACGGCCTGCACCTTTTCTCTGATCACTCTTCCCATCGAGCGTTAGGCGATACCATGCTGCAGTTTCCGAAAGCCCACCGACCCCGATACAACGACTTTTCGATCAAGGCCATCTCCGATGAGACAATCCGCGAAGGCGGTGAACGCGCACCCTTTGGCGCAAGCAATGCTGACAAACTGGAGCTGGTCATGAAGATCACCAACTCCGGAGTAAAAGACATCGATGTCGGGTCAGGGATTCTGGAACCGATCTTTGTTGACCAGTTGTTGCGCGCCCAGGACGCCGGCAAGATCCCGGCCGACGTTACTTTTTCCTTCAACCTCACGCTCAAAACCTGGGAACCGCTGTGTCAGGCGCTGGAAGACACGCTGACCCGCGGGCAGCTGGAGCGGCTTTACGTGAGTATCGGCATGATCGAGATCGACTCCCACCATCATCTCTTCGAGCGGGTAGCCGAGCGGGTACGCTCGCTCGGCGTGGGCACCTTACGGTCAAGTCTGCTCAACGCGTTCTCCAACACCATCGAAGAGGACAAGTACGCGCACCTGATGAGCCAGATCGAACGCTGCCGCCAACAGGGCATTTCATTGATCCGGATCAATGACTCCATAGGCACCCTCTACCCGGACGCGACCGCCGTCCTTGCAGCGAACCTTGTTGCCGACAACCCGGACACTGTGTTCTACCTCCATGGGCACAACGACCGCGGCATCGGCACCGCCAACTCTCTGGTCAGCATTTTCCATGGCTTCCAGATGATCGAAGGAGGTGTTGCCGGTGTCGGTAACAGGGCGGGCCTGGCCGAACTTGAGTCCATCGCCTCTGTGTTCGCCGACAACAACATCACTGTGGATTCAGGGCCGTTGGACATCGATGGATTGATCGACGCCGCCCGCTGGTCTGAACGAACCTACCTGACGACGCCCACACCCTTTCGACCAGTCAGCGGTTTCCTTGTACTGAATGAGAACGCCGGCATAGTCAACGTCCCCGACTACCTTGGTGTAAGTCGTGAGGTGGAGTACTTCATCAACGAGATCGGATTATTTCCCAGCTACATCCGTCAGATCCTCATTGATAACGGGGTGCCGGCCGAACGTATCACCGAAGAGCTGATCGCGGACGTCTACAGTACTTTGAGCTCGCGGATGCAGGATCTGTACGAAAACCGCCAGCAGGTCTTCGTCCAGCTGCACGAGCAGATTCTGGACTTCTACAACCCCATCGTCAGGCTTCCCGATGTCGGCAGGCTGGGCATGGAACTGCTCGACTACCACGATGAGAAGATGAGCCGATGAGGATACTTATTTGCGGTGCCGGAGCCATGGGACTGTACTTTTCTGCACGTCTGGCCCAGGCAGGGCACGATGTGGTCCTCAAATCCCGATCCAGCACCGAGGACACCGGGATCCAGCTGGACAGCGCATTCCAGCAGGAGCGTGTATCCGGTGTGAGCGTCATTTCAGAGCTGACCACCCCGCTGGAGGTGGACGCTGTGCTGATTGCCACGAAGGCATGGCAGGTCGAAAAAGCCCTGGTGGGCCTTCAGGGCAGGCTCAGTGACAGAACTGCCCTGGTAACTCTCCAAAACGGCATAGACGCGCCCGAAGTTGCCCGACGCCTCTTTCCCGAAAGTCCTGTGATCGCCACAACGTGCGTTGTGATCGTCAAGCGCACGGGCCCGATGGCTCTTGAACTTATTGGCGGAGAAGCGAACCTCAGCGTCGGGCTCTTCGATGCGGTCGGCACCGGCACCGGAATCGCCGAGCAAGTAGTAGACGCATTCAATGACACCCCGATGGCTGCCACCCTTGTCCAGGACGTTCACCGGGCGCTGTGGAAGAAAATCGCCCTCATCGCCTCCTACGGCGGAGTCGGTGCCGTGTCCGGTGTGCCTGTTGGTGTGACCCGGGCCCATCCTGAAACCCGCTCGATGGTTTTGGAAGGCATCACCGAGTGCGCATCGGTGGCTCGTGCCTGCGGGGCGGAATTCTCTGTTGAGGATATTGAAGAGGTCTTTTCTGTTTATACAGATAGCTTCGACCCATCGACGACCTCATCCATGCAGCGTGACCTTGCCGCAGGACTGCCCTCAGAGCTGGAAGATCAAAACGGGGCAATTGTTGCCCGGGCCAAGGAGGTAGGAGTGCCAACGCCGACGCATTCGTTCATTCTGCGGTCACAGCTGCCCCGCGAACGACAGGCCAGGTCCCGTCAATGACGGCCCCTCCCGCGGCACAACGCCTGGCGATCCCCCTGCTGATTGCCGTCAGCATTGGGAACTTCTTGGTCGCCTTCGACGCCTCTGCAATCAATGTTGCTGTACCGCAGATCGTTGAGGAGCTTGGCGGCAGCACCACGGACCTGCAGTGGATTCTCGACGGCTACACCATCCCGCTGTGTGCTTTCCTGTTTCTGTCAGGGGTCCTCGGAGATCGGTTTGGTGCCTTCCGTGTCTACCGTTGGGCGATGCTGGCCTTCCTTACCAGCTCCATCGGATGTGCCCTGGCATGGTCTACCCCGGTACTGATTGGAATGCGTCTGATGCAAGGGGCGGCTGCCAGCTTCATGCTCCCCATGACGCTTGCGATCATCGCCGCCGCAGAACCGGACCGGAACCGACGGGCCCGCGCTGTCGGGGTATGGGGCGTCGTTGGCGGGTGTGCGATCGCTCTGGGTCCATTGCTGGGCGGGGTGCTCTCTGAGACTCTGACGTGGCGATCCATTTTCTGGTTGAACCTGCCGGTCTGCGCCATAGCCCTTCTGGTCATTCACAACCGTCACAGTAAGCCTGCCGACACACCCCGACGTATCTCAGTTCTCAGCCAGGTGCTATTTCTGAGTTTCCTTTTCTCCGTCGCCTGGGTGCTGATTTCGATGACCCACGAACAGATCTCAACCGGGGCCCTGGTCCTGCGGTGGGGACTGGTGGTGGCCCTTGGTGCCGGGCTGGTTGCAGCGGACCGGCGGGCACCAACACCCATGATCCCAGAACAATTGTGGCAGGACCGAAGCTTTCTCCGGCTCACGTCAGCGGGAGCCATCTACCAGTTCTGTTCATACGGGTCTTTGCTCGTTTTCACCCTATGGGCCTCGACCTTCCAGACAGACAGCCCATTGGGGGCCGGGATGTTGGTGCTGCCCTGCTCGATAGCCTGGCTCTGCGGCAACCTGACTGTATGGGCCAGCCAACCCGCCTGGCGGCTGCGGATCATCGCTGCCGCAACGGTCGCAGGAGGTCTCGGTGCTGTGGCTGCCGTAGCCTCCGGCGGGCAGCCTTCCACTGTTCTGGTTATCGGCATGGTTCTTGTCGGGTTCGCCTCCGGCCTGCTGGCATCCACTCTGAGTGCACAGGCAATGCACGTAGCGCCGGGGGAAGTCAGTGGAGCGGCCTCGGGAATGTTCAACACCAGCCGTCAGTTCGGGATGGTCGTGGCCATCGCCACGGTAGGAGGAATCGGCTTCGAATCCGGACTCTTGCCGCAGTTCGGCATCGTCACCATCGGCTTCGCGCTCATCTTCGCGCTGGTCTTTTTCCCCGGCAGGCGCAGCCGAAAGGAGCAGTCTAGAGAAATCCAGGTCCTGAACGCTCCCCCAGTCTGATTCGAGCTTCACCCAACGAGCCGACCCTATGAACGCCAGCCGCTACGCCTACGCAGTAGACGACCCCATTAGCAACAGCGACCCGTTTGGTACGTTGTACCGACCGCTCCGGTTGTCCCACTCCCTATAGAAGTGGAACACCCTGGTGGGACACTCCCCGCCGGCCCATGGGTGCCTCACTTCCTTGGAAGTGGAAACCCTGGTGAGATACTCCTCCCCGGATCTCGATCGTAAACTTTTGGGGATTGATGGCGGAGTTTCACAGCCCTATTTGGCGCATGGTGCAGCCGCAAGGGATCCTTCAGCGGGCGGATCGCGCGTCGTAGCCGCTCGCATCTCTCAGATCAGCGGTTAGAACATTCAGATTGTCGACGTATCCAACCTTCTTAAGCGTGCCCGCCCCACTCGCCCAGGGGCGTACTAGGTCGTCTCCCTGATAACGAGGGACAAGGTGTACATGAAGGTGGAATACGTCCTGCCACGCTGCGGTGCCGTTGCTCTGTATCAGAGTCAGGCCTTCGGGATTTAACCGTCGTCTGAGCAGGTTGGCAACGTGCCAGGCGCCTCTCATAGCGGCTGAGAATTGCTCTCCGCTCATGTCGAAGGCGGTGGCCGCGTGAATACGTGGCACTACCAAGGTGTGCCCTTGGGTAGCCGGATCGATATCGAGAAAGGCCACAACATCGTCGCTGGAGAAGAAAATCTGATCCCTGGAATCGTGACTAACAATGCAGCAGAATGGGCAATCGCCCTGAGCGGTGGATTCTGGAGCCTCTGGTGTCATACTCCCATGTGTACAGGACTGGGACGCGTGCCCGGAAGGCGGTCCTCCGTTGGCCGACCCAACGGCATGCACGGGCGTTCCAGAGCGTCCTCGACTGGCGCTTGCGGACTCCCGTGAGGCCCGCCCGAAATATGCCCCGTGAAGGCGCCGAAACCACCATCGTCCCGTGTACTTGGAAGTGGGACAACCCTGGTGGGACGCTCCACCGCGAACCTACGACGGTCGGCTCGGAGCGACCGCTAAGCCGCCGGCACCATCGAATCAATATGCCCAACAGCCTGCACACTGTCCCGCTGATCGGCAGGAGCCGGAGGGCACCGGACCGCTGAGCCCCGTCCGCTCCTGAAAGACCCGTTAGGCTGGCAGGCATGCAGTGCCCGCGCGCAATAACCATTCCAATGGATGGGCCCGCACTGCATGATGAAGTTCGCCCAGCCTGGTCTGAGAACGTAATTTCCTGGCTGCTCGGATCATCCGCGTGCGGATACCCGCTATCTGTTCTGGATCTCGGCGCCGGAACCGGACTTGGAACCAGGACCATCGCAGCCCTCGGACACGCTGTCACGGCCGTCGATACAGACAGTGACAGGCTCTCCGTCCTCATGAAAGTATGCGACGATCTCCCGCCCGACATCGCCGCCCGCATTACCCCGGTCACCGGCTCGGCGGAAAATATCCCTATGAAAGACCAGAGTGTCGATGCCATCACCTGTCTCCAAGCCTGGCATTGGATGGACCCGACCGAGGCAATATCTGAATGTGATCGAGCGCTCACCCCCAACGGCACGATTGGGCTCGCCTGGCATACATGGGACCGCACCAGCTCGTGGGTCCAGGATCTGGCGTCAATCGTCTACCCTGACGAAATGCCGGCGGACCAGACCCAAAGCGTCCCTGCAGACTTTGCCGGACGAGGCTCCTTTGAACGCAAGGAGTTCCACTTCAACTACGACCTGACCGTCGACCAACTCATACAACTTGCAAGTTCATGGACTTTCGTTTCGGGGAGGGCTGACTGCCATTCCGTCTTGTCAAAAATCCGTCGACTGGGTGAGCAAACAGCGTTACCGGACACCGGAGTTGTGAGCTTTCCTCACATCACGGCCGCCTATCGGCTGAAAACGCTGACGCCCGCGGAGGCGTACAGAAGCGACGAGGAAACTACTGTCCCAGTTCCTTAGAATCGGGACGCCGCTGGTGTTGGGATAGGCCTCCGAGGATCCCGTGACTGTCAGTTAGGAACGTTGAGCGATGATTGCCACCTGGGGCCGTTGGCCTGTGGTCTTTCTGAGGTGGGTCTCGACCACGTCAAAGCCGGCCGAGATTAGCTCGTCACTGAGGTCACTCACGGGCCACCGGTATGCCGGGGCCACCGCATGAGCAAACCTTTCGACCACGGGGCCCTCGAAGAACCCGATGAAGCAGCGCACCGCGGGTCTTAGTACGCGACTGAACCCCAACAGAGGAAGCCTGATCGCGCCGGGCTCATGGTGAATGAGGGAGTAAAGGATCCTGCCTACCGTTCCTGATCACACGGTCGAGTCCAGGCACACTTCAGATACGCGCCCGGAAGCCAGTCCCCACGGCGCACTCCGCCTTTCCCAACACACAGAGTAAATGGCCTCATCCTCATCAAGGAGTGGAAGCTGGTGGTTCTCCAGGGGACGGTGCCGGCGCCGGCAGTGCTCGGCGAACCATACCCGGCATGGAAAAAGCTCCTTAGGGCAACTGGGCTGCGGACCAATCCCGCCAGCGTGCTCACTGCCGGGCAGGTGGAGCCCTCCGCACAGCTCAAAGCGGTCCCCTACTGGGTACAACCCGCGGCACCGTTCTCTGGACGTGCCATCCAGCAGAATGACTACTGTCGGGGGCAGCGCGTACACTGATCTAATCGAACATATATTCGAATGAGGGTGTGTTGTGGGCGTTGTTGTCGGTCCCCGTGTGATAGATGCGGGTACTTCTTTGCTGTCGGTGTTGATCTCACCGGTGCTGGTCGCCGCGGGCTACCCCTCGCCGGCCCAGGACTACTTTGACGGCCGGATCGACCTGAACCAGCACCTCATTCAGGACATCACCAGCACCTATGTGGTGAGGGTGTCCGGGGATTCGATGGAGGGCGCCGGCATCAGTGACGGTGACGAGCTGATCGTGAACCGTGCACTTGAACCCAAGGACGGCTGCGTGGTCATCGCCGTCCTGGACGGTGAGCTGACGGTCAAGCG
The DNA here is from genome assembly GCF_055361265.1 of Pseudarthrobacter sp. TRD_SC_9. Classification (NCBI taxonomy): domain Bacteria; kingdom Bacillati; phylum Actinomycetota; class Actinomycetes; order Micrococcales; family Micrococcaceae; genus Pseudarthrobacter; species Pseudarthrobacter sp. TRD_SC_9. The sequence continues at coordinate 252,199 of NZ_CM143956.1, read as the reverse complement.
GCTTCGGATGACAGCTGCCGGCGTTGTCCTGCAGGCCGAAAATCCGGCGTACCCGGATATCCGGGTCCCGGCCCTGTCTGACCTGGTCATCTGGGGCGTGGCCACCAGGTGCCTTCACCATGTCTAAGCCGGCGCTGATGCGGCACATGCCGCAGATCGCGCACGTGGATGTGAATTGTTTCTACGCCTCGGCTGAACGGGCCTTCGACCCTTCGTTGGAGGGCAGGCCGGTCATTGTGCTTTCCAACAATGATGGGTGCGCGGTCACCCGCTCCCCGGAAGCGAAAGCCCTGGGCATCCCATTGGGTGAGCCCTGGTTCAAGCTCGCTCCCAGGGCAAAGGAATGGGGCCTGATCGCGAAATCGAGCAACTACGAACTTTACGGAGACATCAGCGCCCGGGTCATGGAGCTGCTGGGCCGGTACTCGGCCTGGCTGGAGGTCTACAGCATCGATGAGGCCTTCCTCGGCGTCAAAGGAAGCCCGAATGAACTATTGGCACTGGGCCGGACCATGAAAACGACAGTACGGCGGAACGTTGGTGTTCCGGTTTGCGTCGGAATCGCCCCAACGAAAACCCTGGCGAAGCTCTCCAACAAGTGGGCGAAGAACAACCCCGTCTTCAATGGAGTGTGCCACTGGGATTCGGTGCCGGCCGGGCAGCGGGAGAAGCTGTTGGGGTACCTGTCCGTCATCGAAATTTGGGGCGTGGCCGCCAGGCTGACAAAACGGCTCAACGCCCTGGGCATCCACTCGATCCTGGACCTGTCCCGGGCGGATCCTGTGATGATCCGGGACCGTTTCTCCATCGTCATGATGCGTACCGTACTCGAGCTGCAAGGTACGCCCTGTATTGCGATGGAGGAAGAACGCGTGGGTCGGGAACAACTGATTTTCTCCCGCTCCTTCGCCAAACCCATCACCTTGGCAGCGGATATACGGCAAGTACTAAGCATCTACGGCCAACAAGCCTCAGCGAGGCTCGGCAAGCACGGACAACAAGCCAAAGTCCTCACCGCGTTCGCCGGCACCTCACACTTCAACCCCCGGGACACCTCATTTCCGTCCGTGTGCGTCCCGCTGCCGATGCCTACCGCTGATCCTGTCATCCTGACCAAGGCAGCCCACGCGCTGCTGCCGCTCATCAACGACGGCGTCCGGTACGCCCGGGCCGGGATCATCGTCACGGATCTGCGCCCTTCCGGGAACCAATCCCCGCTATCTCTGTTCGAGAACCCGCACGAGGAACGCCGCGTCGGGGCCCTCCTGGAAGACGTCACCAAACGCTACGGCCGCGGATCCATCGGCCTCGGTCACGGCGGGATCCGGGGTGGCCCGGACTGGACCATGAAACGGGACATGCTCTCCCCCAGGTACACCACCCACTGGGACGAACTCCCCCTCGTCAAAGCCGCCTGACAAATACTGCAGCACCAACGAAAGAACCCTGGACATGACCCTCGCACACGAAGCCCCCACACAGCGCCCAAACCCGGTGCGGCGCCATGCCGATCACCCCTGCGCAGCGCCACCGGAAACAACAAACCCGGATGTCCCGGTGGACGTCCGGTTCACCGATAACGGAACTCCCCTCGCCGTCCGTTACGACGGCCGGGTATGGCCCGTCGCCGCTGAACCTGTGCACTGGTTCGGCCGGCGCGCCTGGTCGTCGGAGTGCCGCCGCACACCCGTCGGTTCCGGTGACCTGGTCAGCATGGAGTACTGGCGGGTGCAGGTTCACGCCGGGTCCACGTCTTCACCGTTGAGGACCTTCGAACTGCGCCACGATCCCCAGTCTGAGCATTGGCTTCTGGAATCAATCTCCGACCTGGCCTAAGCAGGTGAACCTCCGCCTTCCGGATGCCTGCGTGGCAGGATGTGCGTATGCCGCTGAACCTTGTGCTGGTTGCCGACACGCATGTGCCCAAGCGCGCCAGGGAGTTGCCCCCGCAGGTGTGGACCGCCGTCGAAAGTGCCGATGTGGTGTTCCACGCAGGCGACTGGGTGGAGGAGGAACTGCTGGACGCGTTCCTACAGCGCAGCCGCTGCCTGGTGGGTGTTTACGGCAATAATGACGGTCCTGGCCTCCGTGGCCGGCTGCCGGAGACGGCAGTCGCCACGTTGGAGGGCGTCAGGTTTGCCATGGTGCACGAGACAGGAGCAGCCAAGGGGCGGGAAGCGCGGTGCGAAGCGCTCTACCCCGATGCCGACGTGCTGGTTTTCGGACACAGCCATATACCTTGGGACAGCACGTCTCCACGCGGGCTGCGGTTACTGAATCCCGGTTCCCCGACTGACCGGCGGCGGCAGCCAGCATGCACCTTCATGACTGCGCTGGTGGATGCCGGAGCGCTGAGCAGGGTTACGCTCGTGACGGTGCACCGCGATTGAGTTGCCGGTTGGGCGACGGCGGCCAGACTAAGCACCGAATTGCCGGTCCGTGAAAGGTGAGGAAGCGAAAGCCGTATTGGAAGCAGCTGTGCCGGAAGGGACAAATCTATTGGACTTTGAGTTACAGCCGTATGAGAGCGGAACAGACCTCGTTGTGAAGGGGCGCTGGACCTCCGCATGTGAAGACGCCATAGTTACCGGAACGGTAGACGGTTTGGTCCTCAACACTGCTCTGGGGTTCGCCGAATCCAGTCTTGAATTCCTTGACGCGTTGCCGATATCCAGGCTGAAGGTACTGGCGAGGAACATCACCGGCCTATCCCCCATTTACCGCTTGTCCGGGACCTTGAGGGATCTGGACGTGCTGACTGCACCAACCTCATCACTTGATCTGTCACAACTGCCAAAGATTGAGAGGCTCAGCGCAGATTGGGATCAAGTGTCGAAAACACTCCCACAGCTGAAGGAGCTGAGAAAACTATTCCTGCGCTACTTTGATGGGCATGACTTGCGTGAGTTCACGTCCAACTCTGCGCTCGAGAGCATACGCCTGAAGGATCGACCCAAAGTTGTTTCCCTCGATGGAGTACAAGACTTTGCAAACCTCACCGAACTCGGGGTATTTCTTGCGGCTCAGCTCCGCGACATCTCATCCCTGGCCTCCCCAACCAGACCCCCGCTAAGGAAGCTCGAACTGGTTGCTTGCAAAGGAATCCGAGACATCACTCCCCTCGAGCGGCTCATGAAGTTGCAGTATCTAAATCTTGGGGATTGCGGTGAAATCCAATCGATTCAGCCATTGTCCGATTTGCCGGAGCTGGAACAGTTCCATGGCTACGGCTCAACCAAAATCAGCGACGGCAACCTGTCCCCGTTGCTATCTCTTCCCCGTCTCAGGACAATATCCCTTCAATCCCGTAGAAATTACACCCCGAGCCTTCAGGATGTCAGGGAACTCTTGGAGTCGAGAGCTCCTGAGCAGGCTGGGGAAGAGCGCTAACTGCCCCAGACGGGAAACGCGGCCGCGGCTGTACAACCACCGGCCCAACTTTCGGACCTCCGGGTGGGCAGCCCTGGCAGTGGGAAACATTCGGTGTTCCTGGATGAGACTCCTATCTGGCGCATGGTGCAATGGGAGACTGCGAGAGGACCTCCCAGGGCGTTCCACTTCCTAGGATTTGAAGGGGGTCTGGGACTTTGTAGATTCGACAAGAAGGAACCATCTTGCGCTCAGTTTTCGATCCATTCAACACGTGTGGCGACAGTAGATGAGCTGGTCTTGTTGCTATGGCGAACCCGGCCAGTACTGCCACACGGCGGCAACGCGCCTCAAGGGAAGAAGTGCGTCGCCGCCGTTATTGCAGAACCATGATGGAGGGATTGGCACTACGCCAGCGACTCGTCAGGAGAAGTTGATGCCACCATCAATCAATACTGTCTGGCCAGTCATGTGGTCGGAATCTGGCCCTGAAAGATAGGAAACGAGCTTGGCGACGTCGGCTGGTTCCGACACCCGGCCGGCAAGGATGTTATCCACCTGTGCCTGCAGGGCACTGCCTCGCGGCTTGCCGTCACGCTCTGTGAGTCGCTCATCAATGAGATCCCACATAGCGGTGCCAACAACACCGGGTGCGTAGGCGTTCACAGTGATTTTGTACTTGGCGAACTCCATTGCGGCTGCCTGTGTCAGGCCTCGAACTGCCCACTTCGTCGCCGAGTAGGAAGCGAGTACGGGGAAGGGTCGGAATGCCACGATGGAGGCGGCAGCGATGATCTTTCCTCCCGTTCCTTGGGCAATGAACCGTCGAGCCGCCGCCTGGTAACAGTAGTAGACACCCTTGATGTTGACGTCGATTAGTCGGTCCAGGTCGTCCGGCTTCACATCAAGGATTTCGTCCACCTGGGCTATGCCTGCGTTGGCGATGAAGACGGACAGATGTCCGAGCGCCCCGGTACCCTCGGCGATAATGCGTGCCATGTCTTCGGGATTGGCCACGTCTCCGGTGACGCCGATGGCCCGACGCCCGCGGGCCTCCACTGCCGTGACCACCTCGTCGATATTCGCCTCCGCACCTGGTATATCGGCCACGATGATGTCTAAGCCGTCCTCGGCGAGCCTTTCGGCTATCGCCCGGCCGATACCTCGGCCGGCTCCGGTGATCAGCGCAATACGGGATTCATTTTCTGACATGGAATTTTCCTCTTTCTTTTCGGATATGTGGTGAAGCAGATTAGGGCACCAGAATGGCGCGGCCGCGGACCTTGCCGGCGTCGAGATCGTTGATGGCTTGCGGGAAGTCATCGAGAGCGTACTTCTGCGTGTGGAGCGTGACTGCTCCGCGCGCGGCGAGGGCCATGAGGTCCTGCAGGTCGTTGTAGCTGCCGACGAGGTTGCCGATTATGTTGATTTCCGAGGAAACCAAATCGATGGTTGGCACATTGATGTTCTCGCCATAGCCGACGACGAAATAGTCGCCCGCCTGCCGGGTCATGGCGATGCCCTCGGTGGTTGCACCACCTTCACCCACGAAATCAATCAGCACTTCGGCGCCGTTGCCACCGGTAAGTTCCAGGACCTGTTTCACATGTGTGCCGTCGGCGATGACGCCTTCATCGGCCCCAATGCTCTTAGCGAGGTCTAGCGCGGCCGGGTTACGGTCGACAACGATGATACGGCTGGGCGTGAGTGCTTTGATGACCTGGATACCAATATGGCCGAGGCCTCCTGCCCCGATGACAACACATGTGTCGCGTGGGGTTAGGCGCTTGGCTGCTTTCGCCGCCGCATGGTAGGCAGTGAGGCCGGCGTCGGCCAGTGCGGCGACGTCGGCCGGCTCGAGCGAGTCGTCGATCTTCACGACCGAGCGGGCGGAGGTGAGCAGATACTCGGCGTATCCACCGTGAGTGTCGATGCCGGGAAACTTGCTGGTCTCGCAATGCACATCGTCACCGGAGCGGCAGGCGCGGCAGAGACCACAGGTAACGAGCGGGTGGAGGATCACCTTGTCGCCCACCTGAACATTGGTGACCGCGCTGCCGATGGCATGGACCCACCCTGCGTTCTCGTGCCCGATTGTGTACGGCAACTGGACCTGGGATTTCTCTGCCCATTGTCCTTCAAGGATGTGCAGATCGGTTCGGCATACCCCGGCTCCGCCGACGCGGACGACAACGTCCCAAGGGCCCGATACTTCCGGCATGGGAACTTCTGCCATTTTCAGGCCTTCGTGATAGCCGACGACTTGTACTGCTCGCATAGTGCTCACGCGTGGATCTCCTTGACAGTGACTGGAAGCAGGGTGTGGTGGTCGGTGGGTTCAGCGCCTTCGAGGCGGGCACTCTGGTCCGCCTCGGACCCCGTGTAGCGGGTGCGAAGCAGACCCCGACAGAAGTGGGCGTTGCCGTCAATCGAGATACGGGTTGACCGGGCACGGCGCAGTGCCATGGGCACAGCCTCCGGCGTATAGGTGTGCCCTTCATGATCGACAAGGACGATTGCCTCGGGGCGGGTAGGCAGTCCTAGGGCTGCACGCCGGCGCAGGAGCGCTGTCTTGCTGCGTCCGGCCGGGAGGTCCATCACGCGGACGCCTCCGACGTTCGCCTCGAGAAGATTCCGGTCAGCCCGGAGAAGTTCGGTGAGGCAGCGTTCCATCGCGGCGGTGTGCGCTTTCTTTCGAAACGTCCACCGCAACTCGTCGAGGCTATCATCGGCTTCGTGGCGGAACGTTCCCCGATAACCTGCGTCAGCGGCCAGTCCTGCATTGATCAGGTCAGAGTCATGGTGGTCGTCCAACTCGACGATGACCCGCTCGATCCCCTCGAGGGCCGTGATGGCGTCCTTGCTGTCCGATGCCATGAGGTACGCGAAGTTCGGCGAGCAGAATGATGTTGGTAGACGTAGGTGCACGCTGACTACCGGCCCTTCGAAGCCTGGGACGACATCTATGGATCGCACGAACCCTAGGTCCGTGATGGGTTCGTCGAGTTCGGGATCCTGCACCGCGCTGAGAGCACACCAGATCTCTTCCGTTTCAAGCAGGGCAGCACGAAGGACTGGCCGCGTCTGGATGTCCGTCATCACACGGCCGCCAAGTCTGCCCGCTCCGGCTGTCGCGGTCCCGTCGCGGTCTCTGCGGCATTGGGCAGCTGCAGGGCCGCCGGCACCGGGATGTCGTACATTTTCGCCGCGTTCAGGCCGAGAATCTTCTTTTTTTGATCGATGGTGAGCGGAGCGTACTCCGTCATGTCCTCCTGGATCTGGAAATCCACGAATCGCTCGATCAACCAACGAGGCGTCCAGAGGGCGTAGTCGCTGGAGAACTGGATCCGGTCCTCACCGATCCAGTAGATGAGCTCGCCGATGATCTGGGCGAAGTACCGCGGCCGGGTGTGCATGAAGGGCATCGCTACTGCAAGGCCGCCATGGACGTTCGGTTCCTGGGTGGCGATCCAGCAGAAATCCTCAAGCCTGGGCAGGCCGACGTGCTCCACCACAAAGTTCAGGTCGGTAAAGTCCGAAGCGGCGTGGTCGATGTCTGAGACGTCGAACGCATCCCGGTCCAAGGGGCGAATGGTGGGGCCCTTGTGGACGTGAATGTTCCTGATGCCGAGCTTGCGGCACTCTTCGAAGTAGCGATAGGACCAGGGATCCGAGAGCTTGTAGCCGCGGGACTCGCCACGCCATTCCGCCGTGTAAAGCTTGACGCCCTTGAAGCCCATCTTTTCGTGGTTCGCGCGTAGCCTGTCCAACCCAGCTTCGCCGTCACGGGGGTCGTAGCAGTGGTTGTAGCTCAATTTGTTCGGGTGCGCGGCGGCCAGGCTGTAGGCCTCCTCCGTCTGCCCGAACCCCTTCTTGTAGAACTCTCCCAGGTAAGCCGGCTGGAAGATCGCATGGTCAACATAGCCGTCCTCAAAGATGTCCTTCATCAGGCGCTTACCGCCCTGGTACAGGTATTCCTCGTAAGTCCACAGCTCCTCCTCCGGGGAGAGGTTGCGGTGGTAGTCGTAGAAGCAATCGATGAACTGCTTGCCATGGACATTGAGCTGGTTTTCCGGGCGGGCATCCCACAGTGCGATGTGAGCGTCAACGATGAAGTAGTTCTCGCCGTCTTTGGTGTACATGCCTAATCTCCATCTCCTCACAACTGCCGTAGTCGTGATACGAGAAGACGTTATGGGCTTTTCACGACTCGTTGATGTGATCGGCGTCTCAATTTGAGACAGGTGCTTTTGCCTGTCGGGCCGACGTTCGCGTTATTGTCAGGATGACTACGTATAAGGAGGTCGGCAATGGAGCCGGACCGCAATGACTCCCCTATGGCCGAAGTAGAGGAATACGGCAGCCACGGAATCTCCTCGGACTCGCGCCGGCTTATAGCGTCTTGGACGCGGAGCCGGGAGTATGGGGTGTCCCCGGAAGCCGTTGACCCTGTCTGGGCCGACGAAGTGCCTGACGACTCGCTGTTCTTCCAGTGCGGCCAAGAGGTATTGGCTGGTCTTCACCAGACACTGTCCAACGAGCCTCTCAGCCTGATGCTGACCGACGCAGAGGGCTTGGTCCTCAACCGATTCAGCGGTGACTCCTCCCTTCTACGAGCACTGGACCAGATCTACCTCGCCCCCGGCTTCGCGTTCTCAGAACGGCAGGCCGGAACAAATGGCCTCGGCCTTGCACTGGCAGATAAGGTGCCCACCCTGGTCCGCGCCGAAGAACACTACAGCGCCAGCCTGCGCACTTACACCTGCGCGGCAGTGCCGGTCATTGATCCTGTCACCGGCAGCCTTGAGGGAAGCGTCAACATCACCACCTGGTCCAAAACGTCATCCAGACTTCTCCTGGCCCTCGCCCAATCTGCGGCCACCAACACCTCCACCCTCATGTTTAGCCGATCACAGGGGCGGACTCCGCCCTCAAAGTCCCACGGCGGAGTGTTCCGCGTGCAACGCCCCCGGCTCGAGCCCGCCGCGGGAACTATGCGTGCCATGTCCTCCTCTTGGACGGCAGCCCTTGAACAGGCGACGACGGCCCTGACAGCAGGACAGATTGTCGCAGCCATCGGGGAAACCGGAAGCGGACGCACCACGCTCCTCGGACAGGCCTTCCGTCGAGCGCATCCCACCTGCCGGATTCTCTGCGCCTCCGTCCCTGCACCAGAAAAAGTCGAAGCCTGGCTCGCGCTCTGGACACCCGAACTCGCCAAAGCCGGCACCGCGATCATCATCGAAAACGCCGACTTCCTCCCCGCCTGGGCCGCTCAAGAACTCGCCACACACGCCCGGAACATCCTGCACACCTCATCACGAACATCCGAAGCACCTCCTACTCTTCTCTGCGCCTTCACCGCCGAAGACCTCGAAAACGTCCCGCACGAACTCAAAGGATCTGTGGCAACCGTCGTCCCCGTGCCGGCACTTCGCGAGAGACCAAATGATGTGATGCCCCTCGCCAGATACACGGCGCGCCAAACCAGGCTGCGCGACCTTGACTTCACCGCGGCAGCCGAAAGGGCACTCACCAGCCATGACTGGCCTGGAAACATCGACGAATTAGTCCACGCGATACACGCTGCAGCCCTCATAACGGAGACGATTGACGTACGGCACCTCCCCCCGGAGATACTCGGTCCCGCTAATCGCAGAATGTCTCGCATCGAAAGCTTCGAACGCGACGAAATAGTGCGGATCTTGGCCCGACCCGGTATGTCCGTATCGAGTGCCGCGGCTGAACTAGGCATCAGCAGGGCTACGATCTATCGACGCCTTGCCAAGTTGGGAATCGATCCGCGCATACAGTGATCAATGAGCAAAAGCACTAATTTCACCATGCACGATGACTACGGCATAGATGCATCAATCCATCCTTAGCCTCGCCGGGACAACTCTTGCACCACAGTTGTTTTTCCTGCCCGTGACATGCCGGTAATTAATACTCGAGCCATAACAGCCAGCCTATTCGGTCCGCAGGAGCGCCCGTAAGCCGGTCCCTCACCGGCAGCATCTAACGTCAATCGAAGTCCCCACCGTTCCAGGACTACTGGATTCCCGTAAGACCCGCCCGGAAGAATGCCCGGTGAATGGGCCCTAAACGCTGCACCGTTGCAATGTCCCAATTCCTTGGAGCTGGGACACCGCTGGTGGGACATCTAGGTACGCATTCAGGACCCGCGGGCAGCCATGGCCTGGGATGTCGGTCGGATGTTCCAGAATGGAGGCAAAGTGATTGGGAGTTGTACCCAAGCCTGGGCCGAGGTCCGAAACGGCTATATTGCCAATGGAGGCCTAAATGTCACTCCCCGAAAGTCACCCAGGTGCACCGAAAACCTACTTCGAACCCGATGCTTCCCAACACAACTACGCCACGAATTTGGAATACTTTAATGCTCAGAAATGGTAGTGTCTACTGTCGAGTTTGCGGCTACCTTCCTTCTGATCCACCTTGGGGTGCTGACGGGCGGAGTCCGAGCTCGGAGATCTGTCCATGCTGTGCAGTCGAATGGGGTTACGAAGACTCCACGCCGCAAGGCATAGAGGCTTACCGGCGTCGTTGGCTCGAAGCAGGCGGTCAGTGGCACAGCCGGTATACCCCTCATGATGGACTCGAGACCAATCAGCGCCTTTCGCGTGTGCTAGGAAGATCTATAGACGAGAACAGCGCTCCGGGTTAGAGCAAACTAATCGAAATACCAGCGTGGGTTATTTTAATCCAAAGCGAGGTTGCAGCATGGGTCAAAAACTTTGACTTTGGACAGACGTCCTACCTGAGGGTGTCCCGCTTCCTTAGAAGTGGGACACAACGGTGCCCGTAAGGGGAACGCTCTCCGGGGCATCGGAGGTGCCCGGCATACCGGTCTCATTCAGGCTGAATCTGTCAGAGCGGATTCAGGCGCGGTCGTAAGTGAGGACCCGCAAGCCTGAGTCGAGCAGGGTCTCGTCGACAGGCCGGAACATGTGGGGCTGGAACGGACCGTCGAAGAGCGGGATGCCAGATCCGATGACCGACCGGTTCTGCTTGAGCACGAGCCGGTCGATTTCTGGCAGCAGCGAGTGGGCGAGAGTGCCGCCACCCACCAGCCACAGGTCCTTGCCCTCTTCGGCCTTGAGCGCGCGTACCCGTTCCAGGGCGCCGGAACGGACGATCTCGATGGCGGGATCATGGCTTTCCAGCGTGGTCGAAAATACAAGATGGCGAAGGTGGGGGTAGGCGTCGGTCAAGCCCGCGGCGAGGCCGATCTCGTAGGACGCCCGTCCTTCAAGAACTGTGTCGAACGTCCGACCTGGACTGCCGATACCCAGGGCGGCTCGCGCCGGCCCGGGAAGAGTCTCGGGATAGTGCTCAACGATGTACTGGACGACATCGGGCGTCAGCGGGAAGTAGTCCGCTCCGCTTGGATCGGCACCGTCCGGGCCAGCGATGTAGCCGTCGAGGGTCGTGGCCACGTAGTACACGAGCTTCCGCATAGAGATGATCCTTCCTGAGGTGCCCGCCGGGTGCCTGGGGTGTCGATTGCGTCCAATGCTGGTCAAGAAGAAGCTGCTGTGGATGATCTTCACTCATGCCCGTAAGGCGGTCCGCTACCGGCGGGTGAGCTTTCCCGCGACCTATGAAGGCTCCCAATTTAGGACGACGTCGCGAAGTTCCGCTACCGACATCTAGCTCCGCCCGGCGGCCGCTGATGGCCACGCCAGCGCTCCGCGAGAATTTGATGTCCGCGTGAACTACGAGCTGTCTATTTGGGCCCTCCAACTAACGAATGGACCCTTGTGACGGGCAGCAGACCCCGAACGATAGGGGCGGGCAAGGAATGCATAAGGATGCTCTCAACTTGCCCGCCCCGCGTTACTGGTGTTGCTCTGGCCGTCTCAAGCTGTCCGACGACCAGGTATTGCTGGTGTTGCTCTGGCCGTCTCAAGCTGTCCGACGACCAGGTATTGCTGGTGTTGCTCTGGCCGTCTCAAGCTGTCCGACGACCAGGTATTGCTGGTGTTGCTCTGGCCGTCTCAAGCTGTCCGACGACCAGGTATTGCTGGTGTTGCTCTGGCCGTCTCAAGCTGTCCGACGACCAGGTATTGCTGCAACGGTGCTTCCCCCTAAACAGGTAACTCAAGCGGGGGAACTTCCGTTCTCTTTTTCTTACGAGAAAAAATATAGCTACTATCTGAAATCTCGTCAACTCACGTTTAGGGGCCGTCAAACTCGGTGTGCTGTGCTTGGATGGGCCGTTAGCTCCGGCGCGTGAATTGGACTTGGATGTGCTTGAGCTCAGTGCGTGGAAGCACTGCGGTCACCACGCCGCCGTCTGCCAGTTGGGCTCCGATACCGTAGACGTACGGGTCCGTATCGACCTCCGCACCGGGCATATCGACTCCGTCGACGACGGTCCTAGCCTGACTGTTGATCATCCGGCCGGTTACTGTGGGGGCGTGTTGGTCCCATGGTTTGCTGCCCGGCCAGAGCTCTTGCCGAAATTGGTTCATCAGGATGTGGTTGACATGGTCAGCCAGTAGGCTTCGGACCGAAGAGCGCTCGGATGGAGCGCGGTGCCAGGTGGTTCGCACGGCCTCCACAAGTTGCGGGTAACGCAGTCGCTCCACGTACTCGATCAGCCAAGGGGGCCGAGGCCATGGCGGAACTTCCTCGATCGATCTGCGTGTTTTCTCGTCCAGGTCTGCGAGGTTTATTGGGTCTGAGCGGTCATCCGGGTTTCGCCAGAGCGTATAGGTGATGCTCGCCGTCATTTCGTTGTACCCACGATCATCTAGGCCGTAGGTCACGCCGACGCTGTCGGTGTCCTCCAATGACGGTTGGGGGGTGAGCCCCATCACCGGAATGGGCATGAATTTCAGGCGCTCGGCCCATTCGGCACGGGGGTCAGGAGCGTCTGAGGGGAGAATTCCAGCCACTCTCATACCCCGACTATGAGCCACACGAGGGTGCCTGTAAGCGGTGTGGCGCCCGTGCGTCCGAGGAGCTGCGCATCGATGGCGGCGGCGCCGAGTGCGCGCAGCCGGGCGAATACGACGAGGCCGACGACGAGCAACACAATCGCGAGGATGCCGCGGAGGATTCGGCGTTTCTCCCCTGCGTAGACGCGGTGGTATTGGACGGCGCGGGGAACGCGGGGAGTCGGAGCGGGTTTGTCGAGCCGGAGGAGCCAGTTCGAGGTGGTGCTGGACATGGTTTCTTCCTTTCGTGGAGGCTAGCTGGCGAGGTCGTCGATCCAGCTCGATCGCATCCGCAGGGCTCGCTCCGTGCTGCCGATGACGGCCCCGAGTCCAACGAGCAGGTTGATCTGGAGCGGGAGTTGCACGGGAGAAGTGAAGGTTCCGATCGAGCCAGCGATGGGAGGGATCAGGGTGAGCGATTCGATGATCTGCGGCACTGTGACGCACAGGCCCGCGAGGACAAGTGTTGTCGTGACGACGCCGACGAGCCGGCTCAGACGGGGGTGCTTGTGGTGCAACCGGGCACGACGACCTTCTGCGGATGCGGGGTCGGGCGTCAACTGAAGCTCGCGACCATCGGCGCGCACGTAGTGGCAGCGGCGAAGCCCAAAGCCGTTGATGGCGACCTCAATGTGACCGCCAGGCACTTCGAAGCGGGCCGGCATCTTCGAGTACGAGTGCAACGATCCGTTCACATAGAGGCGCGCCCGTACCTCGCCGTCGGCGAGGTCGCCGCCGTGGCGAACATCAACCGTGTAGGTGGACGATGTGCCGTCAGGGGCAGGAAGCGAGACTGTGCGCAAAGACCTGCCGAGCATTTGCCACCAGCGCAAGCGCCGCAGCGGCTCACCGGACCCGGTACGCACCCGGCGGTACCGCCACCCCTTGAATTCCATCTTTCTCCAACCCCGATTCCAACTAGTACAGTGTGATAGACCTCCGAGAGGATAAAGTAGCACACTGCAATAGAAGGCGTCACGAGTGAGGACAGAAATGGGTGGCTTACCCGCTGGATCGAAAGAACCGGGAACGCGCGACAAGATCCTGATTGCTGCAGCGACGATGCTCGGCGAGAACCCAACCGCGCGACTGAGTGTCCGGGCGGTGGCCGCGCGTGCTCAGGTGAGCACGGGCTCGTTGCGGCACTTCTTTCCCACGCAGCGGGACCTCGTCGACACCGTTATCGCCGGGCTCTATGACGTCGACATCCCGGATGACCCGATCAACGATCACGCGCTGCCGCCGTCCGAGCGCCTCGTCGCGTGCCTGCAGCTGATGCTCGCGCAAGTAGGCGTCGGCGATCGAGCCCGAAAACAATGGGGCGCCTTGTACGAGGCGTACGTGATGTCTCCCCCTTCCGAGGACGAGGCGGCCAATTATTTCGCGCTCGAGCGCATGGGTCGCCACCGCATTGAGCGTTGGTTGGCCGCACTCATCGAGGAAGACTCGATTCCCGCTGGCGAAATCGAACAGCGGGCACGATTCCTTGCCACCGTGATCAACGGCCTCATAATGGACCGTGCCCTGCCCGCCAAGGCCGTGGCGGCAGAGACGGAAACGGAAACGCTCCGGATCGCCGTACACGCCGTCACGATTTCATGGGCCGGGGCATGATCTAACCGGCGAAGATGACCTAACGCTCTACAGCCGCGTCCCACTTCCTTGGTATTGAGACACTATGTGAGAGCTGAAGTATGTCGTGACACCCTTCGTGGCCAGCCACCCGGCGCTGGCCCCTTAGTCTTCCCGGACTCACGCTGAGACGACAAAAGACCCTCCTGCCAGGAATGGAAAGAGGGTCTTTTCATGCATCCGGCAGGAGCCGGCTACATCGTCAGCTGCCTATCAGGCGACGCCGCCGAAGGCAGTGCTGCAGTTGTAGACGTAACCCGAGGTCTTGTTGACCCTGCAGACCTGGAGACGGACCGGCGTGCCCTCAGCCAGGCTGAGATTGGCGCTGTTGGTCGCGTTCAGGCCGCTGGCCCAAACGGTCGTAAGCAGAGCGCCGGTGTTGGAGTTGTACAGCCGGACCCTGGCTGAGGATCCATCCTCAAGGGTGTCTTTGGCGTTGACAGTTTCCGAGTACGCGCCGAAGTATCCGTAGGCCCCGGTCGTGGTGGCTTTGAGATCGGTGCCTGCATGTGCGGGCAGTGCCACTGCGGCGCTGGCGCCGATGGCAAGAGCTGCGGCCAAGACGGTCCTGGTGAGTCGCTTCATAATTCCCCCTAGATAATGAGCGGTTCCTGTACACAGTCTGCCAATGGGCATACCGACCGGCAGTTTCGCCGGTGAAACCATGCTCAGTCTCTTGTCTACCGGAGACCACTGTCAAGGAAACTTCTCGTGACGCGCCAGAGCATGTAGCCAGACCGTTTCAGAGCCCGTGGAGGCGTCGGTGGCAATCTCCTTGCCGTCCTCCGTCTTAGATGATGCTGCATGGTCGCAAGCATTTTTGCTGGTTTACTAAGCAGGCTTGTCATATCCGCTAACGATATGATTTCAACTTTTTATTTGCCCAATTTCGTATTGGCAGCAAAAACTCCCTTACACAACACTTCTTCAGGGGGAACAACTCCCACTCAACATCAAGGAGTGGAATTGAAGATTAAATTGTTGTCCGCAGCCGTGGTCTGCGGACTCTCGTTATTCGGTGCGGCCCCAATGGCCTACGCCGAGAATCGGTCAGAAGACACGTTCTCGGTGTCGCTCCAATCAAAGCCTTCGGTACGGATTGGAGCAGAAAAGGTAGCGCTTGGCGAGGTCTCCTCGGATATAGGGGAAAAGCATTTTTCCGGTGCTTCGAACGACGGGGATGCTGTGCGCGTTGTTCTCTTCGAAAAGCCAGCGAAAGAACCTGCAATGACTCCTGTCGATGCACCTGTTTCTGTTGACGGGACACAAGGTGCTGAGCAGGGATCGCTACCAATCCAGGAAGAACTAGTCCTTCGAGGGACTGCTCCGAAACCAACGGGAGCGATGAAGCCATCGATCGTAACGGCAGCTACCGATTCCAAAGTGAGCATCACATGGGCAGCCAGCAGTCCTTCTATTACGTACGACATTTACAAGGACGGACAGAAAGTCCGGGCATCGACCACGAATAGCTACACGGCACACGACCTTGCTCCCGACACCAGATACTTATTCGAAGTGAGGGATAGTAGAGTGGACGCCGCGCAGGCCACGTCGGAGCGGACCATCCCTGTTCAGACACTTCCGGAGGATGGTGCTGTCAAAGTGATACCTTTCACATATCAGCCTTACACCACTGCCTTCGTATACGAAACATTCATTCCCGAGGCGCAGGTGTCGTTGAATCTTGCAGCCGTCACCTCATGCAACGCGGTTGGCCAGTCGGGCATCACCTTCGGCGGTGACAACCGTTCGTACCGCACACCCGGAATCGGCTCACCGTATGACACACCCGACTATCGGACCATGATGTTCACCAATATCAACTGGGATAACGCTGCACCCTACGACGTGATCAATCTCAAACACGTAGCGCCGACGAAAAAATACAAGAACGGCAGCTTAGTTGAAACAAAGACTGCCTCCGCATCACAGATGTACTTCAAAGAGATCCAAAAGGGCGGATCCTACGCCCAGGTTAGATTCGACCACGCTGCAGGAAACCCCTTCTGCTCGATAGGCAATATCCGATACAACGTCGTCAACCGCTTTTACCGCAGCGGCGTCGTTGAGTCAGTAGGCTATCGTCAGCAAGCCCCAGCACACGAAGGATATGCGCGCTTCAACAACACCGGAGCCGAGTTCTGGGTGCCCATGTTCAGACTCCCGAACTCCTCATTCAACTGTCTTTTTGAGCACAGCTGCGCAACGGAGACAATCAATGCACGACAGGCACGATAACCAGTAGGAGGACCATGCCGCGGGCTGCGAAAGATTTGGAAAAGTCGAGGTTTTTTTGGGCGCTGCCTGGCGCATGCCTGCTCCTGTCCCTAGTCCTTGCCGCTTTCCTGACCCCGCCAGGCGCGGAGTTGATTCCGTTACTTCTACTAATATGTTTGGTTCTCGTCTCGGCTTTAGCTTGGACGGCTTTCGTGTGGTGGCCTCTATGGAAAAAAGTTTCTGAACTGACCAAACACGCCGTTCCCCAGATCTTGGTAATGTCCGGTGCCGGAGGCGCCATGAGCGTACCCTTTGCTCTCTATGAGCTGATCGTTGACAGAGCGCCCCCTGTCTTCGCGATCTTCGTCGGAATATTCGGTGCGGCAGCGGGTTTGCTCGGAACGTCGGTGTTCCTTGCTACATTTGCGCTTCTGCCCAACGCGTCCATGCCCGAAACTCCTCCGCCGAGAGAATAGTCCCAACCCCGACTTCCGGGATGCCAGGCGGTGTCCCACTTCCTTAGAAGTGGGACACAACGGTGCCCGTAAGGGGATCCCTCACCGGGCACTGGAAACCATGTCGGGACTGATGACTCTCGGTGACGTGAAATCCGCGTTATCCACCACGAACGTGGCGCGTTCCCACGGTCGTGCCGCATCGAAGTAGAGGCGCTGTCCTCCGACATATCGGCGCATCGTTGGGTGCTCAGGGTCTGGGTTACTGCCGTTTCGAACTGCCATTCGTGCCGCGGTTTCGGTGAAAGGAACGTCCAGGAAAACGGAAGCATCCCAGTAGGAGGCCAGTTCATCGCGGTGCAGGAACATGCCTTCCACAAAGACGAGTGCTTCTGATGGAGCAAGCAGGACGTCCACTTGCGCGGTTCGGTCGGTCACGGAGTTGTAGGAAGACGGTGAGTACCAGCCGGTCCCTCTTGGGCCGAGCGGTCTGAGTAGCCGATTTTCCAGGGCGGCGTAGTTGTAAGTGTCCTGCCAGAACCCTTCTGGTGAAGCACGTCCCTTGGCATGCCGGATGGACGACGGGTTTAGAAAGTCGTCGGCGTGGATGACGGTCACGGGGCGGTTCCGGATCTCCGCTACCAGGTTTGCGGCGAAGGATGTCTTGCCGCTGCCATCTACACCGTCGATTGCGACGAGTCGGCGCCCTGGTCCGATGTCGTCGAGGATGTTGTTGGCCAGCGATCGCATGAACTTCTTCATATCGTCATTTTCACAGAAGTACCCTTCGCCGGTGCTCGTAAGCCGGTCCCCCACGGCAGCATCCACTGTCCCTCAAAATCCCCGGTGAAGGGGCCCTAAACGCGGCACCGTTACCCGTCCTACTTCCTTAGAAGTGGGACCCCCCTTGTAGGAAACTCCCCGTGGATCCCGGTCCGCATAGACACGCGTAACCTGACTGTCCCAGATGTCGTCCCAAAACTGCCGGCACATCCGACGGTCACAGTGACAACTTTCGGTACGGTTCGCGGATGGACTTTGGGATCACACGTATAAACCACGAACAGGACCTCACCCGGCAGCTGGACGCCATGACGGCCGTCGGGATCGACAGTGGCCGCATACGCTGAGAGCAACCGGCCCACCCGTGACTTTGAGCTTCCTGTTACCTCGGCAATGTCCCGGACTGACGCATCTTCAAGCGCGAGGGAATGAGCCTAACCCCGCCCCACAAACGGCATGCCCGCGGCCGTCACCACCAGTGAACCGACGCTCGCCGTGGCCGGCATCCCAGCCATCAGGAGCACAGCCCGGGCGGCGTCAGCGACAGGAAAGGTGGGCTCCACCTTGCGGCTGCCGTCCGCCTGCAACGCCCCCTCGCCCACGCCGATCGTGTCCATGATGTCCGTGGCGGTGTTGCCGATGTCGATCTGGCCGCACGTGATGCCGAAGCCGCGGCCGTCCAGTTCGATGCTCTTGGTCAGGCCTGTCATCGCATGCTTCGTCACCGCGTAGGCCACCGTGCGGGGCCGCGGCGAATGGGCGGAAATAGAGCCGTTGTTGATGATCCTGCCGCCCTGCGGCGACTGCGCCTTCATGGCCCGGACGGCCGCGGCGGCGCACAGCATGGACCCGGTCAGGTTCACTGCCACCACGGCGTTCCAGTCGGCCAGGCTGATCTCGTCCACGGAACCTGCCGTCCCAAACACGCCTGCGTTGTTAAAGAGCACATCCACCCTCCCCCAGCGCGAGGTGGCGGCGGCGAAAAGGCGCTCGACGTCGTCGGGTTGCGTCACATCGCACGGCACCACCAGCGACTCCGGATGGCAGTCTGTCCCCGCCATCCGTGCCGTCTCCAGTAGCGCCTCTTCACGGCGGCCGGCCAGCACCACCCGGTAACCTCCAGCCAGCATCAGCTGGGCCACGGCCCTGCCAATACCGGAACCCGCACCGGTCACCACGGCGACCCGCGGTGTCTCTGATCCAGTGACGACGCCGGCAGCTTCACTCATGCATTTTCCTCCAGTTCAGGCGGGGCCCTGGCGGCCAGATCCCAGCATCGTTCTCACGTGGCCTCGACGGCCACCACTCCGGCAGCCTTCAGCCCCAGGTAAATACGGTCCCGCGAAATCGGCAACTCGCTGAACCGAACCCCGGTGGCGTCCCGGATGGCGTTGGCCAGCGCGGGAGCCACCGGGTTGAACGGGCTCTCACTCATCGATTTTGCCCCCATCGGGCCTAATGAGTCGGATGTGACCGCAAAATAGACCTCGCTGCGTGGTACGTCCGCGAACGTGGGAATGTGGTACTGCCGCAGGATGTCCGTGGTGACCTTGCCGGAACCGTCCACCACTACTTCCTCGTACAGCGCGGCACCGAGCGCCTGTGCGATGCCGCCTTCGATCTGCCCGCGGCACTGCCGGGGGTTCACCACCACACCCGCGTCAGCTGCCTGCACACTCTGCAGGATGCCCAACTCGCCGGTGGCGCGGTTCACGGCCACACGGAAACCATGCACGTTGAACGCCACGGACCGCGGAGTTCCGCCCCAGCGCCCCTCTGCAGCGAGTTCGATGCCGGCATCCGCTGCCGCCTGCGCCAGTTCCGCCAGCGGCACCCGCGTTCCCTCGCACACCACTGCGTCCGGCTCCAGCACGCAACCGGAGGCTTGGACCTGCCGGATACCGGCAGCGAAAGCCTTGATCCGGACCGCCAGTTCCTCCGCTGCGCCGAACGTCGCCTTCCCGGCCACCACCGTTCCGGCTGACCCGAACGCGCCGGTGTCGTGCTCCACCAGGTCTGTGTCCGACTGGCGCACCTGCACCCGGTCGGCCGTGGTGCTCAGCGCCGAGGCGGCCAGCTGCGCGTGCACTGTGGTGGTGCCGTTGCCGAATTCGGCCGTTCCGACGTCGGCCACGTAAGTTCCGTCCGGCAGGAGCCTGACGTGCGAGTGGGAAAAGTGCCCGCGCGGCGGAACAGTGTCGATCATCGACAGTGCCGTTCCTACTCCGATCGCCCAGTCGGGGCTTAGGTTGTCCAGGCCAGCCCGGCGGTAGCGTTCGGCGCCGCGGTCCAGCGCGTCCTGCACCAGGCGGATGCACTGGTCCAGCCCGTAGCTGCCGTAATGGACGTCCTCTTCCGGCTCCGCGTGCGTGGAGAGCATGTCATCGCCTTCACGGACCATGTTGCGGCGCCGGAATTCCAGCGGGTCCATGCCGATCTCCGCCGCCAGCTCATCCATGCCGGACTCGATCGCGAAGATCATCTGGCTCAGGCCGTAGCCTCGGAACGCTCCGGACGGAATCATGTTGGTGTACACCGCCTTGCCGTCCGCCTTCTTGTTGGCGCACTTGTACACGGCCAGCGATTCGCTGCAGCCATGGAACATCACTCCGGGCGCGTGGTTGCCGTAGGCGCCGGTGTTGGTCAGCACATCAACGTGCATCGCGGTGAGCAGGCCGTCCCGGGTGGCGCCCATCTTGAGCTTGATGGTGAACGGATGCCGGACCGTCGAGGCCACGAACTGCTCGGTCCTGGTGAACTCCAACTGCACGGGCCGTCCCAGTTTGAGGGCCGCGAGCGCCACGATGTCCTCCGTGAGCACTTCCTGCTTACCACCAAAACCGCCGCCCACCCGGCCGGCCACTACCCGCACCTGGTCTTCCGGCAGCCCAAATATCCGGCAGATGGTGCGGCGGACCAGGAAGGGGACCTGGCTGGAGGTCCGGATTTGCAGCCGCCCGGCCTCGTCAAGGTGGGCAATCGCGGCGTGCGTTTCCAGCGCCGTGTGCTGCACCCGCTGCGTCTGGTACGTCCGTTCATGCACGACGTCGGCACTGGCGAGTCCTGCCTCCACGTCACCCAGGTGCGAATGCAGTTCCGCAACCACGTTGCCGGACGGGTTGATGATCCGGCTGGCTGCCGGGTCCTTGTCACCGTGGAGGGCCGGAGCCCCGGGGGCGATTGCTTCCTGCGGTGAGAAGACGGCGTCGAGCGTTTGGTACTGGACCTTGATGGCCCGGACTCCCGCTTCGGCCGCCTGCACCGACTCGGCCACCACGGCGGCCACCCGCTGCCCAATGAAACGGACCACGGAATCGAGCACGCGGGTGTCGTCCGGGTCGTCGGTGAACAGCTCATGCTGGGCGGTGGAGAAAAGCTGGTCCGGTGCGTCCTCGTGGGTGAACACGGCCACAACGCCCGGGATTTCCAGGGCTGCCCGGGCATCGATGCTGATGATCCGGGCGTGCGCATGCGGCGAGCGGACCAGCTTCAGGTGCAGAAGGCCCGGCAGTTCCCCCGCCGGGACGTCCAGGGTGTAGCGGGCCTTGCCGGTCACGATGGCGCGGCTTGCCGGTGCCGGAACGTCATCGCCGGCCTGGCCGGGGATGGGTGCGCCTGCTGAGGCTCCCTGCCGCGTTGGGTTGGCCTGGTCCCTTTGGCCAATCTGGTCCGTCGCACTGTCCTTGCTTGCGGCGTGGCCGCCGTGCCCGCAGACTGCATCCTCGATAGCCCGGTAACCGGTGCAGCGGCAGAGGTTTCCTTTGAGGCTCCGCGGCAGGTTGGCGAGTTGGCCGTCGTCGAACGTTGCCGCCGTCATGATCATCCCGGCGGTGCAGAACCCGCACTGGAAACCCTGGCGTTCCATAAACTGCTGCTGCATCGGGTGCAGGCCACCTGCGCCGGAATCGTCCGGTGACCCGGCCGGCACCTCCGGAAGACCCTCGATCGTGGTGACGGAACGGCCCTCCGCCCGGACCGCGGGATAAATGCAGCTGTGGACAGGTTTGCCGTCCACGTGGACGGTGCAGGCTCCGCAGTCGCCGCCGTCGCAGCCCTTTTTAACGCCCAGGTTGCCCTCTTCGCGCAGGAAGGTCCGCAGGCATTGGCCCGGACGCGGCCGGGAATCCGTGCTGGCTCCGTTGATCTCGATGCCCATGGTCAGGCCTTTCCTTTTGTAACAGCCGGGCTAACTGCCGGCGAAGCTGCGGGCGGCCAGAAGTCACCAGATACGGGCACCCCGGCGTCGATGCCGTGGGCCGCGGGCGTGCCCAGTTCCATGCGAATCTCCTCCGCCAACCGGTACGTCATGTCCTTGCGCCACTGCGGGTGGCCGTGAATGTCGTCGTGATAAAGGTCGTCAGGGATGGCGTCCGCGAGCGCCTCAGCCAACTCGTCTGCGGTGGGCAGGGCAGCAAACCGCAACTGCACGGGCCGTTTAGTCGCCGCGGTGACGGTCAGGACGAACCCATAGGTGCCTTCGCCGGTATCCGCGAGCCTGCCGATCAGCAGCACTCCAGACCGGCCAAAGTTGCTCAGCGAGAGCCGGCGGAAAGCCACCCGCCCGGCCAGTGCCGACGCCGGGAGGTGGATGCTGCGCAGGAGTTCGCCCGGTGCCAGGGAGTTCCGGGCATCTCCGGTAACAAACTCTGCAACCGGAATTGTCCGGCTGGCACCGCCCGGGCCCAGGACCAGGGCCGTCCCGTCCAGCGCGGCGCAGAGCGAAATCATGGGTCCGGCCGGCAGCGACGTGCAAAGGTTCCCGCCCACAGTGGACATGTTCCAGACCTTGAAGGACGCCACGAAGGAGTCGCAGCAGGGCCGGAACAGGTCAAGGCCGGGCCAGCTGCGGACACCCGGATCCGAGGATGCGCCCAAGGATTCAGGCAGGGCATACAACTCTGCGATGGTGCAGGTGGCGGCGAGCTTGATGCCGTCGTCACTGACGGTCACGGCCTGCCAGCCGGCGTCGCCAAGGTCCAGCAGGCGGCGCAACGGCTTGGCCCCAAAGGCATAGCTGCCGTAGGAAAACAGCACGGTGCCGCCGGCCAGCCAGGCATCGCCCTCGTGGAAATCGGCAGGATTCGTGGTGCGGAGCACGGCCTCAATGGTGTTCATGTCCATGGTTGCTCCCCGGCGTTAATGGATGCGTGAATTGATGCGTGGATGGGACCGTGGCCGTCCTTGAGCGAGCCGACTCCCGCCAAAGTGGCACCGGTCCGGGACGCCAGGATCTCCGCGGTAATGGAGACGGCAACCTCTGCAGGCGTCACCGCGCCCAGGTCCAGGCCGATCGGCGAATGCAACTTTTCCAGCTGCCCTGCCGCCACTCCTGCATCGAGCAGTTCGGAGACCCGCTGCAGATGGCTGCGCCGCGATCCCATGGCCCCCACATACGCCAGGTCCAGGGAAAGCGCGGCGGACAGCAGTGGGATGTCGAACTTGGGATCGTGGGTCAGGACGCACACCACGGAGCGCGGATCGAGCCGACCGGCAGCGGCCTCAGCAGCCAGGTAGCGGTGCGGCCAGTCGCTGACCACCGAATCCGCCGTCGCAAATCTTTCCTGCCCGGTGAAGGCAGGCCGGGCATCGCACAGTGTGACGTGGTAGCCCAGGAGCTGGCCGGCCGGCAGCAAGGCTGCGCCGAAGTCGTTGGCGCCGAAGATCAGGAAGCGCGGCGCCGGGCGACGGCTCTCCACCAGCAGCTCCACCGGTTCCTCCCCACGGTCCCCCGCCCTGCCGGCGCGCTTGCGGCACGCGTCACTCGCCAGGCGCACCAGCCCCGCTCCCCCGCTGCGCAGCAATGGACCAAGCTGGGCCGCCGCCGAACGGATCAGGGCCGCATCACCGTCCAGCAAGAGGGCGAGTTCGGGCGAATCATCGGGAATGAACGACACAGGATCAGGCACGACGACGGCGCCATGGCCGCCGCTGTCCACCCTGCGGATCAGTGCCAGGCCGTTCGCCGTGGCCGGCCGGGGTACCCCGGCGGCCAGTGGGGAAAGGGTCAATGGCTCGATATGGATCTCCAGTTCGCCTCCACAGGTGAGTCCCACTGCGAAGGCATCCGCGGCGCTGTAGCCGAAGAAGCTGCGGCGGGTGACGCCGTCGTCGATTGCCTCCAGTGCCGCCTCCACCACGGCGCCTTCCACGCAACCGCCGGAGAGGCTGCCCAGCGTCTCGCCGGCCTCTGATACCAGCATGGAGGTGCCCACAGGCCGGGGAACCGAGCCGCCGGCTGCCACCACGGTGGCCACGGCGCATCGCTGCCCCCGGACCACGGGCTGCCACCCGCCCAGGGACGGCATCAAATCAAGCATTGCTGCACTCCTTTTTCTTGGCCGGGAATGCGCTGCGCAGCCGGACATCCGCAACCGGGATTACCGGTGCGGATGTCCGAAAGCGTCGCGCTTGTCCGGCAGCAGCGGTATCAGGCGCCAAGCAGCACGTTGATCGGACCGCGGGCAAAGTAGACCAGGAAGCCAACCGAGACCACCCACATCAACAGATGCACCTTCCGGGCCCGGCCGGAGGCCGCACTGATCACGGTCCAGGCGATGAAGCCGACGCCGATTCCGTTGGCGATCGAGTACGTCAGCGGCATCGTGACGATGCACAGGAACGCGGGCAGCGCCACGGAGAACCGGCTGAACTTAATCTCGCGGATCTGCGCCATCATCATGGCGCCCACCACCACCAGGGCAGAGGCCGCAACCTCCAGCGGAACCACGCTGGTAAGCGGGGTCAGGAACATGGATCCGAGGAACAGCACGCCCGTCACCACCGACGCCAGGCCGGTGCGCGCACCTTCGCCGATTCCCGCCGCGGAATCAATGTAGACGGTGTTGGAGGACCCCGACGTCGCACCGCCGGCCACCGCGCCAATACCTTCCACAATGAAGGCGGACTTCAAGCGGGGAAACGTGCCGTCCTTGTGGGCGAGTCCGGCGCTCTTGGCGAGTCCGGTCATGGTGCCCATGGCGTCGAAGAAGTTGGTGAACACCAGGGTGAAGACCAGCATGGTGGCGGCCAGCGCCCCGATCCTGCCGAACGAGCCGAACATATCGAACTGGCCCACCAGGGACAGATCCGGGATGGACACCAGGTGGTTGGCCAGCACGGGAGTGTTCAGGTGCCAGCCACCCGGGTTATCCGGACCGCCGGGACCGACTTTGAAGACCGCTTCAACGATGACCGCCAGCACTGTGGAGGCGACGATCCCGATCAGCAGCCCGCCCGGAACCTTCCGGGCCACCAGGATGCCCATCACCAGAAGACCGAGCACAAAGACCAGCGTGGGCAGCGTGGTGATGGAGCCATCGGTGCCCAGCTGAACGGGGGGACCACCCGCCGTCGGACGGACAAAGCCGGAATCCACGAACCCGATGAACGCAATGAACAGGCCGATCCCCACCGTGATGGCGGCCTTGAGTTCCTTGGGCACTGCGCGGAAGATTGCGGTCCGTGCGCCCGTGACACCGAACAGGACAATCAGCAGGCCGTTGATCACCACCAGCCCCATGGCTTCGGGCCACGTGACATCCTGGATCACCGAAACAGCAAGGAACGAGTTGATGCCGAGGCCGGCGGCCAGTCCGAACGGCAGGTTGGCCACCAGTCCGAACACGATGGTCATCACCCCGGCAGTGAGGCCGGTGACGGCTCCCACCTGCGCTGCGGACAACCAGTTGCCTGCCACGTCCGTAGGTGCGTTGTCCGGGCCGAAGCCGCCCAGGATCAGCGGGTTGAGGATGACGATGTACGCCATGGTAAAAAAGGTCACGAGCCCGCCGCGGAACTCCCTGGCAAGGGTGGAGCCGCGGGCGGTGATGTGGAAAAAGCTGTCCAGGAACGAGCCGGACGGAGGGGTGGATCCGGGTGTGGGCTCAACTGCAGCCGGATCAGGCTTCAGGAGTGTCATCCCTGCCACCTTCCCTAGTAATCGATCCTGGAGTCGAGCGTGTTCCAGGTGTTGAAGGGTTCCAGGATTTCCGGCGCGTCCTGCGCCGTAAGGTGCAACCGGCCCACCGGCATGAGGGTGTCGCGGTTGCTGTTCTCGAAGTACTCGTAGAACACGGCGTCGTCGAAACCGACCGACGCGGCGTCATGCCGGTCGGCGGCAAAGACCACGCGCTCCACCCGCGCCCAGAGGGCCGAGGACAGGCACATGGGGCACGGTTCACAGCTGGTGTAGAGCGTCGCTCCACTGAGGTCGAAAGTGCCCAGTTCCCTGCATGCTGTGCGGATGGCGGTAACTTCGGCATGCGCGGTGGGGTCATTGCTGGCAGTGACCCGGTTGACGCCGTCGAACGCTGTGCCGTCTGCGGTGACGACGACGGCGCCGAACGGTCCGCCGCTGTTGTGGACGTTGGCGGTGGCGAGTTGGATTGCCCTTGCGAGATACTGCTGGGCCCCTTGGGTTTCCGGCAGTGCTGGTTGCTGGGACGGAATGTGTTGATCCGTGGCGGTCATGATGCGACTCCCTTGAAGTGCGGAAGCTCAGCAAATCCGGACAGGGGCTCACGGAGGAGAACAAGCGGTACGGCATTTACCAGGCTTCAGCATGTGCATTTGAAGGTTCAGTTGCGCCTGGTAGATAGCTTCCCGAAAGATCCGGGCGCCCGCCTTGGCAATCTCGACATTAGCACTTCGATGTGATCTGCGCCATAGTTTTTGGAAGTTTAATTTCGTGATGTGAAATTCTTGTTTCCACTGGTTCACGGCGCGCCAGGGTGCGGTCCCCAATGGGCCCCGCTCATTCCGCTGTGATGAGATTCACTCGCAACAAACCGCATCCAGCTTGAAGCCGCATCATTGCTCTGGGCACCATGGATTCAGGCGGTTCCGCATAGGCGCGGGGCCCTATTTTCATGAATGGAAGCAAAAACGATGACGTTTGAAACTGAAGCCGTGACCCTCAAAATCTGGGACCGGTCAACCATGAACCACACCATTGACTCCCTGGTGAGCGAGCTCTCCGCCCGCCACAACACGGGCAAAGGCAACATCGCAGTCACCTGCAGCGGCCCGAACACTTACACCTTCAGCCTCAACGGCACCCCGAAGTCCGCCTCGCTGGAGGCGGTTAACAGCTGACCCTGGGTACCAGGCCAGCGCCCAAACCGGATTTGCGTGGCATCGCCTGTTGATCCTCGTGTGCCCGTTCAAGGATGGTCCTGAGGGACTGGGACAGGCCACGCCTTGCGTCGCGACCCTGATCAAGATCCTTTCGCAGGTTGTTGCGAAGGAGGGGCCGCGGGGCGGGCGAATGCTCCGAACCAGACGCCGGCCACAACCAGGACGGCACCGAGGGCTGCCGGAACTGTTACTGGTTCGTCGATGAGCAACGCTGCCAGAACCATGGTGCCTACCGGGAACAGGACGAACATGTACGAGCTCGCGGAGGAGGTCCAGGTCCGCACAACCAGGAGCACCAGGACAAACAGAGTGAACGACCCGAGAATCACCAGGTACAGCAACGCGGCTGCCACATCGGGCCGGGCAGGCACTGCCCAAACTTCGTTAACCGAGGCGGACAGTGTGAGCAGCATTCCGGCGCCGATGGTCATGGCCACCGCGTTGGTCATCACGGGGTGGTTGCCGGACAGCTGCTTGCCCACAATGATGGATTGACCAATGGCCAAGGTTGCGCCAATCATGGCGATGACCGCTTCCGGTGGGACGCTGATTCCCCGTGACCCAATGACCATCCACGCGATACCGCCCAGGGCGAGTACGGAGCCTGCCAACGCCCGCACTGAAAATTGCTCGAGTCCCTGGGCCACTGCCAAAAGCAGCGTCGCCAGCGGGACGCCGGCCATGACTACAGCCGCGGAGCCGGCGGTGGCAATCGTCAGGGCCCAGTACATCAGGGCATAGGGAATTGCGAAGGCGAGGGCACCGTAAGCAGCCGTAAGGGCCAGCAACCGGCCACCCGGCCATCGGAGGCGCAGGACAAGGGCCAGAATGATAAACAGCACCGCAGCCAGGCCAAAGCGCAGGGCGGCGCCCCAGAACGGCGCAAGTTCCTGGTTGCTGATCCGGACCGCGACAAAGTTGGCCGACCCAAGGAGGACCGCAGCGATGAAGGCAACCAATGCCAGCGGCGGGACCCTTCGTAAGGTTGCCATCAGTGAACCTGCCGCTTCCTCGTTAGGACAGCGCCCCGGCAGCCCCCGGGAGCGCCGTTATCCGCAAGATCAGGTTCTTTCAGGGTAGCTTTCCGGGACCTCGTTCGCTTAAGGTAACTGACGGTTCACCTGGCTGCTCGCTTTGACCGGTGGGCTCCAACGCCTCTAGGGTGGTCCCCAAGCCGCTGACAATGCACCGGCACCTGGATCAGCAGACAGGTTCACTGAGCTGGCAAGTACACCGCCAACCTCAGAGCAAGGAACCCGATGAACCAGAATTCCGCCTCCCGTCTTTGGATCAGGAACCCGCAGGCCGTCTTCACTGCCAACCAGCTGGACGCTTCCGGCGGCCTGGTGGTCCACGATGGAATAATCGCCGAAGTCCTGGCCGCCGGGCAACAGCCTTCGGCTCCTTGCGACATGATGTTCGACGCCGGTAACCACGTCCTGCTCCCGGGGCTGATCAACACCCATCACCACTTTTACCAAACCCTCACGCGGGCGTGGGGCCCGGTCGCCAACGCCGCGCTGTTCCCTTGGCTGCAGAACCTCTACCCGGTGTGGGCCAGGCTCACGCCCCGGGACCTCGAGCTGGCGAGCACAGTGGCCCTGGCCGAACTTCTCCTCTCCGGCTGCACCACCGCCGCGGACCACCACTATCTGTTCCCGGATGGCCTCGAGAACGCCATCGATGTGGAAGTTGAGGTAGTCCGTCGGCTGGGCATGCGCGCCACCCTGACCCGGGGTTCGATGACCTTGGGAGCGGACGACGGCGGCCTCCCGCCGCAGTCAACAGTGCAGGCTCCGGAAGTGGTTCTCGAGGACAGTGAACGTCTGGTGGGCCAGTACCACGAACGGGGACCGGGGGCGATGATCCAAATCGCTTTGGCGCCGTGTTCGCCATTCTCCGTGACGAAGGAAATCATGGTCGAGAGCGCCCTCCTGGCCGAGCGGCTGGATGTGCGCCTCCACACCCACCTCGCCGAAACCCTGGACGAGGAGGAGTTCTGCCGGAGGATGTTCGGCCTTCGCACAGTGGATTATCTGGACAGTGTGGGCTGGCTGACCGACCGGACCTGGCTGGGCCACGGCATCCACTTCACGGATTCAGAGATCCGCCGGCTGGGAGCGGCGGGCACCGGCGTCGCGCATTGCCCCACCTCCAACATGCGGCTGGCCTCGGGTACGGCGCGCGTCCTGGAACTGGAGGACGCGGGCGTGCCGGTTGGGCTCGGAGTGGACGGATCGGCGTCGAACGATGCCTCCAACATGATCCTGGAGGCAAGGCAGGCACTGTACTTGCAGCGCTTGCGTTACGGCGCAGAGGTCCCGGTGGAACGCGCCCTGGGTTGGGCCACGCGGGGATCGGCTGCGGTTCTTGGGCGTCCGGATTTGGGACAGCTCGCACCGGGGATACAGGCGGACCTGGCGCTGTTCCGGCTCGATGGCCTGCGCTTCTCCGGCAGTCACGATCCTCTCGCCGCGCTTCTGCTTTGCGGCGCCGACCGGGCAGACCGTGTGATGGTGGCAGGTCACTGGCGGGTGCTGGATGGCCAGATCCCGGGACTGGACATTCCCGAACTCATCGCCAGGCACTCCGCCTCGGCGCACCGGCT
This sequence comes from Pseudarthrobacter sp. TRD_SC_9, assembly GCF_055361265.1. Taxonomy (NCBI): domain Bacteria; kingdom Bacillati; phylum Actinomycetota; class Actinomycetes; order Micrococcales; family Micrococcaceae; genus Pseudarthrobacter; species Pseudarthrobacter sp. TRD_SC_9. The sequence goes on along the minus strand of NZ_CM143956.1, from coordinate 223,034 downwards.
AGTGAACGGCTAGGCGTGCGGAGCATGGGCGCGGTCTTGCCGGCAGATGCCAATCCGGATCAATTGATACGCGGCCACCGGTCACAATCGGGTTTTTCAGATAGTGATGCACTTCAGCGCCACCGTGGGCTAGGTTAGTGGCTAATTCGTGGCGTACGTCACGGCACCTGGATCAGCAGACAGGTTCACTGAGCTGGCATCAATGGATGCTGGCTCTTTTTTGTTGGGTCGGCGCCACCGGAAACGCGATTGAAATGCGTTCTTAATTTCGGTGATGGAACCTAGGTTCCACTGACCGGAAGTTGAGAACAGACCATGAGCAAACTTCTGCCAAACCGAAACCACCCACCACCTCATCACAGCCACACCCAGTAGCAAACACTGTTAGCCAGACCCCGTTGGCCGGACAATGACGTCTGCCCTGAACCAAGAAAGTCTGCCATGAACATCATGAAGAAATCGGCCGCGGCCGCCGCCGGCAAGAACCAGCAGTCGACCCGGCCGGAGGATCAACGGCTCCCCCTCGGAAGCACCTTCGCCTATGGGTTCCAGCACGTCCTCACCATGTACGGCGGGATCATCGCTCCACCCCTGATCGTCGGCGCCGCGGCCGGCATGTCCTCGCAGGACATTGGCCTGCTGATTGCCGCCTGCCTTTTCGTCGGCGGCCTGGCAACGATCCTGCAGACCATCGGCATTCCGTTCTTTGGTTCCAAACTGCCCCTGGTACAGGGAGTTTCCTTCGCCGGCGTCTCCACCATGGTGGCCATCGTGCATGGCGGCGGCGGCATCCAGGCCGTCTTTGGATCAGTCATCGCTGCGTCGTTGATCGGGCTGTTGATCACGCCGCTCTTCTCCAAGATCATCCGATTCTTTCCACCGGTAGTCACCGGGGTGGTCATCACCACTATCGGCCTGACCCTGATGCCCGTAGCGGCCAACTGGGCCATGGGTGGCAACAGCACGGCTCCCAATTACGGCAGCACGGCGAACATCGGGCTGGCGGCCGCCACCATGGTGATTGTCCTGCTGCTGAGCAAGGTGGGCAGCGCTGCGATCTCGCGCTTGTCGATTCTCCTGGCCATGGTCCTGGGCACCCTCATCGCCTTCGCTTTCGGCATGGCTGATTTCTCCAAAGTCGGCCAGGGCGACATCGTCGCATTCCCTACCCCGTTCGCCTTCGGCGCCCCGGTGTTCGAGATCGCGTCGATTATTTCCATGCTCATCGTCATCCTGGTAACCCTCACCGAAACTTCCGCGGACATCATTGCCGTGGGCGAGATCGTGGACACCAAAGTGGATTCCAAACGCATTGGCGATGGGCTTCGGGCAGACATGCTCTCCAGCGCCATCTCCCCGCTGTTCAACTCCTTCACCCAGAGCGCCTTCGCCCAGAACGTGGGCCTGGTGGCCATCACGGGCGTCAAGAGCCGCTTTGTGGTCAGCGCCGGCGGCCTGATCCTGGTGATCCTGGGCCTGTTGCCCGTTCTTGGCCGGGTGGTCGCGGCGGTACCGACTCCCGTCCTGGGAGGTGCCGGCGTCGTGCTCTTTGGGACGGTTGCGGCCAGCGGTATCCGTACGCTCTCCAAGGTGGAGTACAAGAACAACATGAACCTGATCATCGTGGCGGCGTCCATCGGCTTTGGCATGATCCCCATCGCCGCTCCGAGCTTCTACGACCAGTTCCCGTCCTGGTTCGGCACCATCTTCCACTCCGGCATCAGCTCAGCGGCCGTGATGGCCATCCTGCTGAACCTGCTGTTCAACCACCTGAAGGCCGGCAACTCAGAGAACCAGTCGGTCTTCGTGGCCGGCACCGAGCGGGTACTCCGGGAAGAAGACCTCAAATGCCTTGCCGACGGCGACCGCTACGAAAACGGCAAGCTGATCGACCGCGACGGCAACGAAGTCCCGGTCGCATCCACCAAACCGGAGCACTGACTGCCCACCGGGAATGACCACGAACTGAACCGGAACTAAAAGGTCCGACGGCGGCACTTCGGTAAGTGCCGCCGTCGGACCCTTTCCTGACAATCGCCCAAGGCGGTCAGCGCCAGGATAGTGGGCTGAATGCCACCCAGGGATGAGGCCCCCGGCCGTCCGCTTAGCACTCCAGATGGATGCCCATCCTGCCGAGGCCGCGTAGCTTCGGAGAATGATGAATTTGATTTCCCGCGAACAGCGCCTGCCCCTGGCGTTGATGGCGTTCCTCATCGCTGTGATCCTTACGGTCCCGGTCCCGGGAAGCCTCAGCGTCTCGCTCACCCGGAGCCTTTCGTCGGCCGCAGGAATAGCCGGTATTGGACTTGTTTCCGAGGGAGTTCTTATCCTGCTGGCCGGTGGAACCCTCGCCGCATTAGTCCATTGCTGGCGGACTCATACCGCGCGGCGTGCGGCGATCATCGCTTGCTCAGCGGGGATTTTTCTGGCGTTCGTTCTCTCCGAACTCCTGAAGCTTCTTTTCGCACAACCCCGCCCCTGCCAGCTATGGAACCTCGCGGGCGACTGTCCTGCCCTGGGTGACTGGTCACTTCCTTCAAATCACGCGGTTCTGGCTTTCGGGGCGGCGCTGGTGATTTCCGTCGCAACCCGTCGCGCTCTGGTTACCTGGCTCGCGCTCGGCGCCGCTTCCCTCGTTGCCATCGGAAGAATCCTGCAGGGCGCCCACTACGTACACGATGTAGCTTTAGGCGCAGCGCTCGGATTGGCCGTACCTGCGCTTATGGCCATGCTGGCCCTCCGCATTTTTCCTCTACGACCCCGCCCGTCTAGGCCTGCGGGCGGCTGAAGCCTGGAAGGCCGTGGATCCAGCGCGAGAAGCGCCCGGGAACGTGGACGCGGTCTGCCGGCAGGTGAAAATCAGGATCAGTGCCGCCTCCCAGCGGCAGGTAGAACTCCTGTGCTGCCGCGGTGGCCGACTGGGCCGGTACAACGGTTGCCTTATCGTGCTGGTCCATCATGTCCTCCTTAGTGGCTTCGCTCCCTCGCATTGTTGATTCCGCAATGCGAGAAATAAGTTTTGTAATATGAAATAAGACTAGAACGCTCGGCCGCGGCAGTCAATGGATGCCCGTCCACCGGTCACAATCGGATTTTCCAAATTGTGATGCACTTCACTGTCATCTTGGGCTACGCTAGTTGCTAATTCGTGGCGCACGTCACGTAACCTGGGAGCAGCAGGCAGGGTTGTAATGAGCTGGCATCAATGGATGCCGGCTCTTTTTTGTTGGGTCGGCGCCACCGAAACGCGCTTGAAACGCGCGCTTAATTTCAGTGATGGAGCCTAGGTTCCACTTACCGGAAGTTGGGAACAGACCATGAGCAGCAAGATCATCCTCGGCGACAACCAGTACGGAAAGGCCGAGGTCCGGGTCGTCAAGATCACCCGCGACACCGACCGCCACGAAATCGAAGACCTCAACGTCACCTCGCAGCTGCGGGGAGACTTCGCGGCCGCGCACCTCGAAGGCAACAATGCCCACGTGGTGGCAACCGACACCCAGAAGAACACCGTGTATGCCTTCGCCCGTGAAGGTGTGGGCTCACCCGAAGCGTTCCTGCTCCGACTCGGCGAGCACTTCACGTCCAGCTTCGACTGGGTCACCGGCGGCCGCTGGGAAGCAGAGTCCTACAGCTGGGACCGTATCCAGGCCCAGGGCGCCGGGCACGACCACTCCTTCGTGCGCAACGGCCAGGAAGTCCGCACCGCGGTCCTGGTCCGCGACGGCGCCACCACGCACCTCATCTCCGGGCTCAAGGACCTGACCGTCCTCAAATCCACCCAATCGGGCTTTGTGGGCTACCCCAAGGACAAGTACACAACGCTGCCGGAAACAACCGACCGCATTCTGGCCACCGACGTTTCCGCGCGCTGGCGCTTCAAGACCGGAACAGATTTCAGCACCCTGGACTTCAACAAGAACTACGACGACGTCAAGGGACTCCTGCTCGAAGGCTTCACGGAGAACTACTCCCACGCCCTCCAGCAGACCCTGTTCGACATGGGCACCAAAGTGCTTGAGGCGCACGCCGAGATTGACGAAATCAAGTTCTCCATGCCGAACAAGCACCACTTCCTGGTGGACCTCACGCCGTTCGGCCTGGACAACCCCAATGAGGTCTTCTTCGCGGCGGACCGCCCCTACGGGCTCATCGAAGCAACAGTCCTGCGCGACGACGCCGCCCCCGCCAGCGCCGCCTGGAACGGCATCGCCGGCTTCTGCTAAATCCAACGGTTTCGACAGGCTCAACCACCAGGACGGTGATTGAGCCTGTCGAACTCACCCGGACGGGGATTGAGCCCGTCGAAATCACACCAGCCACACCTGTTAGCCAGACAACGTTAGCCAGACGAAGGCGTCTGCCATGAACCAAGAAAGTCTGCCATGAACATCAAGAAGAAATCGGCTACGGCCGCTGCCGGCAAAGGCCATCAGTCAACCCGCCCGGAAGACGAGCGGTTGCCGCTCGCAAGCACCTTTGCCTACGGATTCCAGCACGTCCTCACCATGTACGGCGGAATCATCGCCGTACCCCTGATCGTTGGCCAGGCAGCCGGTCTTTCCAGCGCTGACATCGGAATCCTGATCGCGGCGGCCCTGTTCATGGGCGGTCTCGCCACTCTCCTCCAGACTATTGGGATCCCGTTTTTCGGTTCCCAGCTGCCACTGGTGCAGGGCGTTTCCTTTGCCAGCGTCGCCACCATGGTGGCCATTGTGAGCGGTGGTGGAGGACTGCCCGCCGTGTTCGGAGCCGTGATCGCTTCCGCGGCCATCGGCCTGCTGATTGCGCCGGTGTTCTCCAAGATTGTCCGGTTTTTCCCGCCGGTAGTTACGGGCACGGTCATCACCACCATCGGCCTGACGCTGATGCCGGTTGCAGCGAACTGGGCCATGGGCGGCAACCGCACCGCGGAGAACTACGGAAGCCTGGCCAACATCGGCCTTGCGGCAATCACCCTGGCCCTGGTGCTGCTGCTGAGCAAGGTTGGCAGCGCTACCATTTCGCGGCTGTCAATCCTGCTGGCCATGATCGTGGGCACGGTCGTCGCTGTCATCACCGGGATGGCCAACTTCTCCAAGGTAGGCGAAGGGCCGATTGTTGCGTTCCCGACTCCGTTCCACCTGGGCGCGCCAACATTCCACGTCGCCGCCATCATCTCGATGACCATCGTGGTGCTGGTAATCCTGACCGAAACCATGGCCGACATCCTGGCCGTCGGCGAGATCGTTGGAACCAAGGTTGATTCCAAGCGGATAGCCGCCGGCTTGCGCGCGGACATGGGCTCCAGCCTGGTAGCCCCGGTCTTCGGTTCGTTCACCCAGAGCGCCTTCGCCCAGAACGTGGGTCTGGTTGCCGTAACGGGTATCCGCAGCCGCTACGTTGTTGCAGCGGGCGGCGTCATCCTGGTGCTGTTGGGCCTGCTGCCGGTGATGGGCCGCATCGTTGCGGCAGTTCCCACGGCCGTCCTGGGCGGCGCGGGCATCGTCCTGTTCGGTACCGTTGCTGCCAGTGGTATCCGTACCCTGGCCAAGGTTGAGTACAAGAACAACATGAACCTGATCATCGTGGCGGCGTCCATCGGCTTCGGCATGATCCCCATCGCCGCCCCAAGCTTCTACGACAAGTTCCCCGACTGGTTCGCCACCATCTTCCATTCGGGCATCAGCTCCGCCGCGGTGATGGCCATCCTCCTGAACCTCCTGTTCAACCACCTCAAGGCCGGGAACTCGGAGAACCAGTCGGTCTTTGTGGCAGGGACCGGCCGCGCCGTGCGCGAGGAGGACCTCAAGTGGCTCGCCGATGGCGACCGCTACGAAAACGGCAAGCTGATCGACTGCGACGGCAACGAAGTCCCCGTCGAATCCACCACCAAATCGGAGCATTGACGCTCCAAGGAATGTGTACGAACTGAACAGGAACTAAAAGTACGACGGCGGCACTTCGGTAAGTGCCGCCGTCGTACCTTTTCCTGTCAATCGCCCAAGCAGCTCAGCGCCAGAATAGCGAGGCGCTGCCATAGCGCTGCGGCAGGGAGCCGTATTCGAGCTGCCGGCCGTCGACCAGCAGCGGCGGCGGGACAAAGGTGAGGCCACCATAATCGCTTCGGCAATTGCGCAGCGAAACGTCCAGGTCCCTCGGCTCCATGCCGGGCGGCGGCGCAGGAAGGCGCATCAACTCCAGGGCGGTGCGCGCCAGGGAGAGGTGCGCGGACCCGCTGATTCCTTTCGCACGGGCGGATGCGAGTGCCATGGCCGCCGCAGCCATTCCCAGGCCGGTGGCATGGTCCAGGGCCTGGACCGGCAGCGCTCCGGGCCGCCAGTCACCGCCTTCGCCGCTGCCGTAAAACTGCGAGATGCCCGTTGCCGCCTGCACAATGCTGTCGAAGCCGCGCCGTCCTGCCCACGGGCCGCGGTCTCCCCAGGCATCAAGGGAAACCACCGCGAGCCCGGGAAAGTCCGCCCGCAGCGACGCGGCATCGAGCCCGTAGCGTGCCAGCGATCCGCCCCGGTAGGCGGTGACCACCACGTCGGCTTCAGCCAGGAGAGACCGCATCCGCTTGAGGGTATCGGGTTGTTTGAGGTCAGCAACAGCGCTGCGTTTGGCGAATCCGGTGTCCACGTACTGCTCAACCAGCTCGGGCAGCTCCGGGGGATCCACTCGCAGGACATCGGCGCCCAGCGCGCCCAGGATCCGGGTGCCGGACGGGCCGGCAATCACGCGGGTCAGGTCCAGCACGCGAACACCATCCAGGACGCCCTTGCCGGTGCGTCCGTTCCCCGGCCGTTGCGGGGCCGGGCCGGTGTCAATCCGGATCCACGGCTCGTCCAGAAGCGACTGGCCGGGGGCGGATCGTGCCCACTCCTCCGGCGACCTGACCACCGCCGCCAGCCCACCCCGTGCGGTTACTGCCTCTTCCACCGCGATGGCAGGACGATCCCGCAAGGCGGCATCGACGTCGTCCGCCCTTGTCACTTCCAGGGCCTGCAGCAGCGCACGTTCATGATGCGGATAGTTGGCGTGCAGCCTGACCCAGCCGTCTGCGGTGCGCCGGAATCCAGACAGCGGCGCGAATCCCACCGGGGCTGCATCGTCAATCCGGAGGTGCACAAAGGAAGCGAAGGCGGCAGCAACGCCCCCGGACACCAGCGAGATGCGGGGGGCTGTTCCTGCCGAAGGCGCCCCTGCCGACACGACCGTGGCCAGCGCCTGGAGCGAGCCCAAGGCCAGGCCCTCAACATCGAGCGGGCCAGCCCACCACCAGCGCGGTCCGGACCATTGCGCAAGCTCAATCCCTGCCGGCAACAGCGGGGCCAGCTCCCGCCAGAGGGCAGGAACCGGCTCGTTGGGGCTGGGACCGTCGGCAGGGACCATAGTCACATTATGGCGGTTTCTCCTGCCCGGGCCAGCGGGTCAGCCCAGGTGGACCTGCGGGCGGTTATCGCCGTCGCTGAACGCCTTTTTGGAGATAGTAATAAGCAGTAGGCCCAGCGGCGCGATCAGGACAGCAGCCACTGCGGCCCACAGGAACACGGCCGCGTAGCCGGCTGTCAGTGCCTCCAGCCTGGGGCCGGCCGTTGCAGCAGTCGCTGCTGCGGCGATGGTGCTGAACAGGGCGATGCCCAGGGAACCGCCAATCTGCTGCGAAGCGTTCACCAAGGCACTGGCCACGCCGGCGTCGTCCTGTTCCACCCCGAAGAGCGCAAGATTCTGCGTAGGAACAAACACCAGCGCAAGCCCGATACCCATGAGGACCAGGGCCGGCAGCATGATGACCGCGTAGCTGCTGTCCGCCCTGACCTGGGTGAGCCACAGCATGGCTGCCGCCAGGAAGAGCGGCCCCACGGCGAGCGGAATCTTTGCTCCCAGTCTGGGCAGGTTCTTGGCCACCACTCCGGCGGTCACAATCAGCACCGCCGTCATGGGCAGGGAAGCCAGCCCGGCCATGAACGGCGCGAAGCCCAGCACGATCTGGATGAAGTAATTGATGAACAGGATGCCGCCGATCAGCACCGCACCGGACAGGAATGCTGCCAGGAAGCCGGCCGCACGGTTGCGTTCCGTCGCTACCCGCAGCGGCAGCAGGGGGTGCTTCACGCGCTTCTCGACGACGACGAACAGCACCATCAGCACCGTGCCGGCGAGGATGAACCCCCAGGCTTCCGGGGCGTCCCAGCCGTGTTCGGCGTTCGTAAAGCCGTAGACCAGAGAGCCCAGTCCTGAAGCAGCCAGTACGACGCCGGGCCAATCGTACTTGGAGGGACCGTCGGCTTTGCTCTCACGCACCTTCGCCCAGACGCCGGCCAAGGCGATGACCGCGATGGGGATGTTCACAAAGAAGCACCACCGCCAGGACACGTAGTCGGTGAGGAACCCGCCGAGCAGCACGCCGATAGCGGCGCCCACTCCGCTGATGGAACCGAAAATAGCGAAGGCGGTGCCGCGATCCTTACCGCCAGGGAAGGCCACCGTCAGGAGCGCCAGTGCCGCCGGTGCCAGCAATGCCGCAAAGAGGCCCTGCAGGGCCCGGGCGCCAATCAGCTCAGAGGTTTGTTGCGCCACGCCGCCGATCAGGGAAGCGACGGCGAAACCGGCCGAAGCAACTAGGAACGTTCGCTTGCGGCCCCAGAAATCTGCAATCCGGCCGCCGAGCAGCAGCAGGGCGCCGAAAGCCAGGGCGTAAGCCGTTACCACCCAGGACCGGGTTGAGTCGCTGATGCCCAGGTCGATTTGCAGGCGCGGCAAGGCCAAGTTCACGATTGTCCCGTCCAGCACCACCATAAATTGGGCCAGGGCCAGGAACACCAGGGCGGTCCACTTGCCTTTCCCGGCTTTGTTGGCTGTGCCGTTGATTCTTTCGGCTGGCCGGGTCTCGGCACTTGCCAGTTGTGTCTCCACGCAGGTCTCCACTTTCAATAGAATTACTTATAAAAGTATAACTATTGATGATGGGGACGCTGACGTGCTTCTGCTCACTCCGGCTCGGACAGGATGGACGCGAGCCGCTCCAATGCCGGAAGCGCCGCAGCCAACTGCTTGCGCTCCGCCGGCAGGAGCCTGGAACCGGCCGAGACTACCGCGCCTTCCCAGGCACCCTCCAGAACCGACTTGATGCGGATCGCCTCGGGAGCGGGATGCAGGGCAACAAAACGCTTGTCCGACTCGCTGCGGGTCCGCGTCACCAGCCCCCGGTCCACCAGTTCCCGCAACTGGGAACTGGTGTTGCTGAGCTGTCGGCCCAACCTTGCAGCCACCTCGGCGACGGTGATTCCCGGATGGCGTTCAATGACGCGGATGACGTCCAGGACGCTTCCGGACAGTGGAAGCACGCCGGTTTCCTCGTGCGATTTCCGCCGCACTTCGAAGGAAATGTCCATGATCGAAACGGCGAGGGCCCGGTGATCAATTGCCTTTGCCGGCTCGCGCGACGCGCCTTCACTTTCCATTCTTCAAGCATAGGCTTGACCGGCACCCGCCCCTCCGTCTTACCTGGGGGCTAAGGGAGGGAGCTAAATTTTTCGGCCAGACTTTTGGTCCCCTGCACGATGATCTGGTCGTCGTCATAGAGAACTGTCTGGGCGGTGGTGTGCCCCCATTTTCCGCCGGCGCGCTTCACAGCCACGATGGTGATGCCGTACTTGTCGCGCATCCCCAGCACTCCCAGCGGCCTGTCCCGCGCCACTGCAGGTGGGCTGCTCCGGACCATCACGAAGTCGTCCTCAAACTCCACATAGTCCAGGATCGATCCGCGGACCAGGTGGGCCACCCTTTTGCCCATGTCATGCTCAGGCCGGATCACATGTTCGACGCCGAGCTGTACCAGGATCTCCGCATGTGGCTCACTGATTGCTTTGGCCCAGATCTGCGGACCGTTGAATTTGAGCAGCCGGGACGTGGTCAGGATGCTGGCCTCGATGTCGGTGCCGATGCCCACCACGGCGCGGTCGAATTCGTGGACGGACAGTTGGCGCAGCACTTCTTCCTTGGTGGAATCAGCACGGACCACGTGGGTGAGCAGCCCGTTGAAGGACTGCACAATGTCCTCCCGGGCGTCGATACCCAGCACTTCCGTGCCCTGCGACTCCAGTTCCAGGGCAAGAGCGCCGCCGAAACGGCCCAGGCCGATGACGACGACGGAATCCGCCTGGGCACCATGCTCAGCAGTGCGGGTGAAAATGTTCCTAGCCAATGAGCGGCCTTTCCTTCGGGTATTCAAAGAGGACGGGACGGGGACGGAGGGCCAGGGCAACCCCAAGGGTTACCGGGCCCAGCCGGCCGATGAACATCAGGAGGATCAGTACAACCTGGCCGGCAGGTGGCAGCGCCGCCGTGATTCCTGTGGAAAGTCCCACTGTTGCAAAGGCCGAAACAACCTCGAACAGGATCCGCTCCTGGCCGAAGTCCGTAATCAGCATCAGGAACATGGTGGAAACTGTCACCAGCGCGATGGCCAGCAGCACCACGGTGATGGCCTGGCGGTGCACGGCCCGGGACAGCCGCTTGCCGAAGATGTTCACCGCGGTGTCGCCGCGGAGTTCGGTGGCCAGAATGAAGAACAGTACGGCGAAGGTGGTGATTTTCAGGCCGCCAGCCGTTCCCGCGGGTCCGCCACCGATGAACATGAGAATGTCCATGCCCATCCAGGACACGGGGTGCATCTGGGAGATGTCGATGCTGTTGAAGCCAGCGGTGCGGGTAATGACAGACTGGAAGAAACCCGCCAGGATGCGTTCGCCGGGCCGGAGGGCGCCCAGGGTTGCAGGATTACTCCATTCCACCAGCGTGATGAACACAGTTCCGCAAAACAGCAGCACGCCCGAACCGGCGAGTACCAGCTTGGTGTTCATGCTCCAGTGGACCGGTTTCCGGTACTGGCGATGCAGTTCGAACAGGACGGGGAAGCCCAGCCCGCCGATGATCACGGCAGCGGCAATCGGCAGGCAAATCCAGGGATCCGTGGCAAAGCCCATCAAGCTATCCGAGTAGAGCGCGAATCCGGCGTTGTTAAAGGCCGAAATCGAGTGGAAGACGCCTCCCCACAGGGCCCGGCCCAGCGGATAGTCGTAACCGGCTATAAAACGGAGGGTCAGGATTATGGCCAGCGCACCCTCGGTCACCAAGCTGAACTTCAGGACTCCCAGCAGGACCCGGCGGACATCGCCGAACCCGGAGCTTTTAGTCTCGGCGGCAGCAGAAACCTTTGAACGGAGGCCAAGCCGCCGGGCAACCAGCACGCCCAACAGCGCACCGAAGGACATCACGCCAAATCCGCCCACCTGGATCAGGGCCAGGATCACCACATCGCCGAAGCCGGTCCAGAACACCGGAGTATCAACGATAACCAGGCCGGTAACGCAGACGGAGGACGTGGCCGTGAAAAGGGCTTCGAGGAACGTTGCCCCTCCCGGCCCCTGTTTGGCGGCCGGCAGCATCAGCAGCCCGGTTCCCACGCCAATTGCGGTCACGAATCCAAGCACAATGATCTGGGCGGGATGCCGCGGTGACAGCGCCTGGAGCGTCCTGCGGACATTGCGGGAAACGGGGTTCAATACGGAGGTGGAGGTCCGTTGTCCTAAAGCGGTCAATACTCGCTTCGAGTCGGACATGAGGTGCATAGCCGTCACGCTACCACCGGCGGCGACCGCCACCTGACGGATCCCGAATGTAGGTAGCAGTAGTTGCCGTTTAGGACACTCTAAACGGCAACTACTGCTACCTAGTTGGGAAGGGGGATCAGCTTTGGTTGAGCTCCTGCGAGATGGTCCGGGCCGCCTCGCGGAGCAGCGGCACGGCTCGGTCCGCGAAGCCCTGGTCCACACGGGACACGGGGCCGGAAACCGAGATTGCCGTGGGCGTGGGGGCGTTGGGCACAGCCATTGCAAAGCAGCGGACGCCGAGCTCCTGCTCTTCCTCGTCAATGGAGTAGCCGCGCTCGCGGATGAGGTTCAGGTCCGCCAGCAGGGTGTCGACGTCGCCAATGCTCTTGTCGGTAGGTGTAGGCATGCCTGCACGGGTCACGATGCCGCGGACAACGTCGTCTTCCAGCTGCGCCAGGATGGCCTTTCCGACGCCGGTTGCATGGGTGTGTGCGCGACGGCCCACTTCCGTGAACATCCGCATCGAGTGCAGTGACGGAACCTGCGCCACGTAGATCACCATGTCCGAATCCAGCACAGCCATATTGGACGTCTCCCCCAGCCGGTCCACCAGGGACTTCAGCTGCGGGCGCGCCAACGCACCCAGCTGCTTGTTGGCGCCTTCGCCCAGCCGGATCAGCCGGGGCCCCAGCGCGTAGCGCCGGTTGGGCAGCTGGCGGATGTAGCCCAGCGAGACCAGGGTGCGCAGCAGCCGGTGGATGGTAGGCAGCGGCAGCTCCGTGGAGGACGAAAGCTCGCTCAGCGTGACGTCTCCGCCGGCGTCGGTAATCAGCTCCAGCAGTTCGAAGACGCGTTCCACTGACTGAACGCCTCCATTGGCTTTCTCGGCCATAAGCGGTTCTCCTGTGCATCAGCCGGGGACGTGGGACGTGGACTCAGGGCGACAAACAATATCCACATCGTGAAAGTCCGTAGAACCCCAACATACCTCAAAGAAGCATGAGGCAGCTATTGCCGCCTGAGCTTGTAATTCCACTACGTAGATAATAATATCCATAATACGAAAACATTCAGTTTCAGCAGGCCGCCCGGCGACGGGTCCTAACCAGGAGGAACATTCAATGGCGAACCCAAATCCCGGAAATTCCATCACCCTGCGCGTAGAAGCCCCGTCCAGCTTCAGCGCCACCAGCGAACTCGCGGCCGCCGTGGGCCAGGCCGGCGCCGCAATCACCGCCCTTGACGTCACCGAATCCCACCACGACACCCTGGTGGTTGATGTCACCTGCAACACTACTGACGACGCCCACGCCGCCCGCGTCAAGGACGCCCTCAACGCGCTCGACGGCGTCACGGTCCAGCATGTCTCGGACCGCACCTTCCTGATGCACCTCGGCGGGAAGCTTGAGGTCGTCCCCAAAGTAGCCCTGCGCAACCGCGACGATCTCTCCCGTGCCTACACTCCCGGCGTCGCCCGCGTTTGCATGGCCATCGCCGAGGATCCCGCCGCGGCCCGCAACCTGACGGTCAAGCGCAACACCATTGCCGTGGTCACCGACGGCTCCGCCGTGCTGGGCCTGGGAAACATCGGCCCCGCCGCTGCCCTGCCCGTCATGGAAGGCAAGGCTGCGCTGTTCAAGCAGTTCGCCGGCGTTGACGCCTGGCCTGTCTGCCTGGACACCCAGGACACCGAAGAAATCATCCGCACCGTCAAGCTCCTGGCTCCGGTCTACGGTGGCGTGAACCTGGAAGACATCGCTGCTCCCCGCTGCTTCGAGATTGAAGCACGCCTGCGCGAAGAACTGGACATCCCGGTGTTCCACGATGATCAGCACGGCACCGCGATCGTCACGCAGGCAGCCCTGGTAAACGCCCTTCGCGTTGTGGACAAGAAGCTCTCCGAGGTCAGGATCGTCGTCTCCGGCGTCGGTGCCGCGGGTTCGGCCATCATCCAGCTTCTCAAGGCCCAGGGCGCGCAGCACATCGTTGCCGCCGGCCGTTCCGGAGCCATCCACTCCGGCGAAAAGTACGATGACGACCACCGCACCTGGATCGCGGCAAATACCAACGAAGAAGGCTTCTCCGGCACCCTGCACGAGGCCCTGAAGGGAGCTGACGTGTTCATTGGCGTCAGCGCACCGAACATCATCGGCGAGGAACAGCTTGCGTCCATGGCCGAAGACGCTATCGTGTTCGCCATGGCCAACCCCACGCCCGAGGTCGATCCCGTCCTCGCGTCCAAGTACGCGGCCGTCGTTGCTACCGGACGTTCGGACTTCCCCAACCAAATCAACAACGTGCTGGCATTCCCCGGATTCTTCCGCGGCCTGCTGGACGCCGGAGCATCAGACATCACTCCGGACATGCTGGTTGCCGCTGCCGAAGCCATTGCCAGCCGTGTAGCGGATGATGAACTCAACGCCAGCTACATCATCCCCAGCGTCTTCGATCCGCACGTGGCCGCCGATGTCGCCACCGCTGTTGCGAACGCGGCACGCGCCAACGCGGCAGCAGCAACAGCAGTAACCGCCTAGACCGCAGCCCTACGAAAGGACCACATCATGGCTCTTACAGTCACCGATCCGCAGCCGATCGAACGGGCAGGGGAGATTCTGACCGCGGAGGCACTGGCCTTCGTCGAGGAGCTGCACCAGCGCTTCGCAGGCACCCGGGCCGAGCTCCTGAAGGCACGCGTTGCCAAGCGCGATGAGGTGGCCCGCACCGGCCGCCTCGACTTCCTGCCGGAGACCCGGGACGTGCGCGACGGCGACTGGAAGGTTGCGCCTGCCCCCGCGGCCTTGCAGGACCGCCGGGTGGAAATGACCGGTCCGGCGGCGCCAGCCAAGATGGCCATCAACGCCCTGAATTCGGGAGCCAAAGTGTGGCTGGCCGATATGGAGGACGCGAGCACCCCCACCTGGGCCAACGTCGTCGAATCGGTGCTGAACCTGCGTGACGCGGCCGCCGGCACTCTTTCGTTTACCTCCCCGGAGGGCAAGGAGTACCGGCTGCGCACGGACGCACCGCTCGCCGTCGTCGTCACCCGCCCCCGCGGCTGGCACATGGCTGAAAAGCACCTGCTGCTCGACGGCGAAACGACCGTGGGTGCGCTGGTGGACTTTGGCCTGCACTTCTTCCACACCGCCAGGCGGCTGCTGGAGAACGGCCACGGCCCGTACTACTACCTGCCCAAGATGGAGAGCCACCTCGAGGCCAGGCTGTGGAACGACGTGTTCGTCTTCGCACAGGATTACCTGGGCATTCCGCAGGGCACCATCCGCGCTACAGTGCTGATCGAGACCATTCCGGCCGCTTTCGAGATGGACGAGATCCTCTACGAGCTCCGCGACCACGCCTCGGGACTGAACGCAGGCCGCTGGGACTACTTGTTCAGCATCATCAAGTACTTCCGTGACGCCGGGGAGCAGTTCCTGCTGCCGGACCGCGCTTCCGTGGTCATGACGGCGCCGTTCATGCGGGCCTACACCGAACTGCTGGTCAAGACCTGCCACGCCCGCGGTGCCTTCGCCATGGGCGGCATGGCAGCCGTGATCCCCAACCGTAAGCAGCCGGACGTAACCGCCGCGGCCTTCGAGAAGGTCCGGGCGGACAAGACCCGTGAAGCCAACGACGGCTTCGATGGCTCCTGGGTGGCTCACCCGGACCTGGTGCCCACCTGCCGGGAAGTGTTTGATGCGGTGCTGGACGGCAGGCCCAACCAGCTGGACAAGCAGCGCCCCGAGGTCAGCGTCACCGCAGACCAGCTGATCGACGTTACCTCCGCAGGCGGCCAGGTCACCGAAGCGGGCCTGCGCGCCAATCTGTATGTGGCCGTGGCGTACACAGCGGTGTGGCTGTCCGGTAACGGCGCCGTGGCCATCCACAACCTGATGGAAGATGCCGCCACCGCGGAGATTTCCCGGTCGCAGGTGTGGCAGCAGCTCCGGAACAAGGCGGTACTGGCGGACACCGGCGCCACCGTCACGCCGGAACTGGTGGAGCAGATCCTGGCCGAGGAGACCGAACGCCTCCGCGGCGAAGTAGGCGAGGAAGCCTTCACCAGCTTCTACGCTCCTGCCTCCCGCCTGATTGCGGACATCTGCCTCTCCGAGGACTACACGGACTTCCTCACCCTTCCCGCCTACGAACTGTTGGGCTGAGTCGTGGCCGGAACTTCCCTGACGCCCACGGACCTCGCCCGGATCGACGCTGCCCTCGAGGCTACGGACCAGCTCCTGGACCGCAACTACCCGGGCGACGACGGCACCCGGCAGCCCATCCACACCGTCTACGTCCCCGCGGACCGGTTCACGCCGTCGTTCGTGGCCGATTGGAGCGCCACAGCGCTGGCGGCGGCAGACGCCTACGGCGGACTCGAGAAACTCGGCACGCTCTTGGGCCAACCAACGGAGCTGGCCTCCGCCGTCGCTGTCCGCGTGGCCCGGAAGCTCGCCGAGGAGCCCATCGAGGATCTCCGCCTGGACTTCGAGGACGGTTACGGGGACCGCGGTGATGAGGCGGAAGACGCCGACGTCGTGGCTGCCGCCCGGGCCGTTGCCGCTGCGGTCGCAGCCGGGACTGCTCCGCCCTTCATCGGCATCCGTTTCAAGTGCTTCGAGGCCGCCACCCGGGCCCGCGGCCTCCGCACCCTGGACCTGTTTGTGTCCACGCTGGCCCGGCTGGGCGAGTTGCCCGCCGGCTTGATCCTCACCCTGCCGAAGGTCACCACAGTGGCGCAGGTACAGGCAATGGACGACGCCGTGACCCGGCTGGAGGAGGTCCTGGGACTCCCAGCGGGCAGGCTCCGCTTCGAGGTCCAGGTGGAAACCCCGCAGCTAATCCTGGGACCGGATGGAACCTCACCGGTGGCCCAGCTGCCGCACGTAGTTCCGGGCCGGATCAGCGCTTTGCATTACGGCACCTACGACTACTCTGCCTCGCTACAAATCTCCGCGGAGTACCAGTCCATGGAGCACCCTGTGGCCGACTTCGCCAAGGAAGTCATGCAGCTGGCGGTTGCCGGGACGGGCATTCGACTTTCCGACGGCTCCACCAACATCATCCCTGTAGGTGAGAACGTGGAGAACGCCTGGAAGCTGCACGGTAGGTTGGTCCGCCGTTCGTTGGAGCGCGGCTACTACCAGGGCTGGGACCTGCACGCAGCGCAGCTTCCCAGCCGGTTCGCCGCTTCCTACGCGTTCTACCGCGAAGGTTTCCCCGCCGCCGCCACCCGGCTTCGGACCTACGTGGAACGAAACAACGCAGACGGCACTGAAGGCGGCGTCATGGATGAACCCGCCACCGCTCGGGCCCTTGCAGGGTTCATCCTGCGCGGCGTCCAGTGCGGAGCCATCGGTTCCGAAGAGGTCCAGGCGATGGCCGGCGTCGAACTTTCCTCCCTGACCGTCCTGGCGCACCCGCGGCTGGCTCAGTCCACCTCCAAGTAAGGATCCACTGATGGGCAATTACTACTACCCGCAGGGCGGCCTGCCGCCGCAGACCCACCTCACCACCGAACGTGCGATTGTCACGGAGGCCTACACGGTCATTCCCAAGGGTGTGATGACGGACATCGTCACCAGCAACCTGCCGGGGTTCACGAACACGCGCTCCTGGATCATTGCCCGCCCCATTTCCGGGTTCGCCACCACGTTCTCGCAGCTGATCGTGGAGATTGCTGCAGGCGGCGGTGCCCCCAAAGCCGAGTTTGAGGCAGGCGTCGAGGGCGTCGTTTTCGTGACCAAGGGCCGGGTCAACCTGACTTTGGACGGTGAGCTGCACCAACTCGAAGAGGGCGGCTACGCGTACCTTGCCGCCGGTTCGGACTGGGGCGTAGAGAACGTCTCCCAGGACATCGTGTCCTTCCACTGGATCCGCAAAGCCTATGAGCGGCTTGAGGGCTACGAGGCCAAGTCCTTCGTGACCAACGAGAAGGATGTAGAGCCCACCGCGATGCCGGACACCGACGGTGTCTGGAAGACCACCCGCTTCACCGACTCCAACGACCTCGCCCATGACATGCAGGTCAACATTGTCACCTTCCAGCCCGGCGGCGTCATCCCCTTCCCGGAAACCCACGTGATGGAGCACGGCCTGTACGTGCTCGAGGGCAAGGCCATGTACCTGCTCAACAACGACTGGGTGGAGGTGGAGGCCGGCGACTTTATGTGGCTGCGCGCCTTCTGCCCGCAGGCCTGCTACGCCGGCGGCCCGGGCCAGTTCCGCTACTTGCTGTACAAGGACATGAACCGCCAGGTACGCCTCACCGGTTCCCCGCTGCCGGGCTGAGCCCCACCAAGACAGACGGAAACGCACGACGACGGGAGGTTCCGACGTCGTGCGTTTCTGTTTTCAAGCGAGGAGCGTTGGAGAAATTTGCTGAAGTGGCAAGAGTTTTTGCCTTTTCGTATATGCGCAGGAAGGCTTGCTGCAGGAGGTTCTCATGCACAAGAACAAGCAAGCTGACATGACCACTGATGGCGGACACGCCGCTGGTGACACCACCCCTGTAAATTTCTGGGAAAACCGCTATCAGGAAGCCGGGACCATCTGGTCCGGGCGGGTAAACGCCACCACGGCCGATGTGGTCAGCGGACTCCAGCCGGGGAAGGTACTGGATCTGGGCTGCGGTGAAGGTGGAGACGCGATCTGGCTCGCGCGGCAAGGGTGGGACGCGCTCGGCCTCGACCTCTCCCGGACCGCCGTTGCCCGGGCGACCGCCGCAGCCGGCGCCGCCGGCCCGATGCCCGGGAACGTTCAGTTCGATGCCGTCGACCTGGAAAACTGGGCCGGCCAGGACGAGTACCACCTGGTGACCGCGTCCTTCTTCCACTCCCCCGTAGCCCTGACCAGGGAAAAGATCCTCCGCAATGGAGCATCCTGCGTGGTTCCCGGCGGCCACCTGTTGATCGTGTCCCACGGAGCCGTTCCGCCCTGGGCGCCCGCTGAGGCCCATCAGAACCACCATTTCCTAACTCCAGAAGAGGAGATCGCCCAGCTGGAACTCGACAGCGAGCTGTGGGAGGTGAGGATCGCGGAGGTTCGTGCCCGTAAAGCCACCGGCCCGGACGGTACGGAAGCCACGCTCGACGACGCCGTGGTGCTTATCCAGCGCCGAGGGACCGCCTAACGCACTGCCTCGGAGAATGGTTCCCTCCGCCGTCGTAGCAGGATGTGAGCCTGCTCTCACTTTGGCACAATCCCTCCCTCCACCGCGTTGTATAGGTGGCGGAGGGAGGCCACTGTGATCATAGTTTTGACCGGAATCGACGGTTCCGGAAAGTCCACTGCGGCACAGGCCGTGGTTGAATCCGCCAGGTCACGGGGCGAGGACGCGCTGCTGCTGGCCAATTACGCCGGCCGCCGCACCATAACCGGATGGAGCGCCAGGACCGGAATCCGCCTGCCGCTCCGGCTCATGGATGCAGTTGAAACCAGCATTCGCGTTTTCAACGTCCTGCTTTCCCACCTGCA
Source organism: Pseudarthrobacter sp. TRD_SC_9 (assembly GCF_055361265.1). NCBI lineage: Bacteria > Bacillati > Actinomycetota > Actinomycetes > Micrococcales > Micrococcaceae > Pseudarthrobacter > Pseudarthrobacter sp. TRD_SC_9. The sequence goes on along the minus strand of NZ_CM143956.1, from coordinate 203,964 downwards.
GGCTTCCCGGTTCGACGGCCTGGTGGTCATGGACCGGCACCTCCACTGCCAGCTAGCCCTGCGCGGCACCAAAGGCCTTCCGCGCGGATGGTTCCTGCCCTGGCTGCTCCAGGTACTTCCCGCGCCGGATGCCATCCTCCACCTTGACGTCCAGCCCGGCACTGCGTACCAGCGCATTGCTGCCCGCGGAATCGATGAAGAGTCACTGGCGGACCTCACAGCGCTCCGCTCCGCCTACCAGCGGCTGCCCGAATACCGGAACTTCACCGTGATGGACGCCAACGGATCAGCGCACGACGTCGCCACCCGGCTTTCGGAGTTTGTGGCCGAGGCGCAACTCCAGTCCGTCTAGGGTTGCCCTGGGTGCCGCAGGATTTCGCGCGGATTCGCCAATGAACCACTCCATTGAGCGGAATTGCCGCTACCTGGCTCGTCGCGCCTGCCGCACACTGAGGCAAGAAGAAGCAACCGGCTCCGCATTGCGGGCCCCGCAACGAAGCGAGACGAGTTTTGGCACGCAAAGTTTTTTCCACGCAGGTGGCGATTATGGGAGCTGGGCCAGCGGGCCTGATGCTCTCCCACCTGCTGGCAAAGTCCGGCATCGACTCAACCGTGATCGAGGTCCGCAGCCACAAGGAGATCTCCGAAACCGTCCGTGCCGGCATTCTGGAGCACGGGACGGTGAACTTGCTGGTGGATAGCGGCGTCTCTGACCGGGTGTTGCGGGACGGGGACCGGCACGACGGCATCGAGCTGCGCTTCAACGGCGAGAGCCACCGGGTGGACTTCAAGGAGCTTGTAGGAGAGTCGGTGTGGCTTTACCCCCAAACGGACGTGTTCCTGGACCTGGCCGCGCGCAGGAAGGCCGACGGCGGCGACGTCCGCTACAGCGTCACTGACACTTCTGTGCACGACCTGGAGGGCAAGCCGAGAGTTTGGTTCACTGACGCCGACGGAATGGAGTGCGAGATCAGGGCGGACTACCTCGTGGGGGCGGACGGCTCCAGGAGCCAATGCCGGGTACAAATCCCGGAAGTGCGCCGCAAGCGGTACTTCCACCAGTACCCGTTCGCCTGGTTCGGCATCCTGGCCGAGGCTCCGCGCAGTTCGGATGAACTGATTTACGCCAACTCCGCCAAAGGATTCGCCCTGATCAGCCAGCGCACCGAGACGGTCCAGCGGATGTACTTCCAGTGCGATCCCAACGAGAACGTGGCGGAGTGGGACGACGACCGGATATGGACCGAGTTCCGCAGCCGAGTCAACGGAAACGGCTTTGAGCTCAAAGAAGGCCCGGTCATCGAAAAGATGGTGCTGCCGTTCCGCAGCTTCGTCCAGACCCCCATGCGCTACGGCAACCTCTTCCTGGCCGGCGACGCCGCACACACCGTGCCGCCCACCGGCGCCAAGGGCCTCAATCTGGCGATTAACGACGTCAAGGTCCTCTTCGAAGGGCTGGACAGCCATTACAACTCCGGCTCCAACCTACTGCTGGAGACCTACAGCGACCGAGCCCTCGAGCGGGTGTGGAAGGCACAGCAGTTCTCCTACTGGATGACCACCATGCTGCACACCCGGGCTGACGCCGATGACTTCTCCCGCGCCCGCCAACTGGGCGAGCTTAACTCTGTGGTCTCCTCCAGAAACGGAATGGCTTACCTCGCCGAGGCGTACACCGGCTGGCCCGGCGCGTAACTGCGCGCCACCTTGTTCCGGGACTCCCTTGGGATTCACGTTAGCCTGCCGTGAGTGCCGTCCCTGGGCCGGGGACGGCACTCACCGTGATTCATCCCGCCGTCGTTGTAGACACAGGCACCCCGTTTGCAGGGGATTCAGCTTCTCTGTAGGGGCGCAGCCGGAGCAGCGCTACAGCGGCGAGAAGGACCACCACGGCTACGCCGATGTAGAGCTGCAGGGGCTTCCATCCGTTGTCGAGCAGGGCGCCGACGGCGATCGGAGCGAGAATTGCCCCAACCCTTCCGACGCCGATACCCCAGCCCACACCTGTTGTGCGGACACCGGGCTCATAGGTCACGGGAGCCACGGTGTAGAGCCCGGCGATGCAGCCGTTGACGAGCATCCCCACCACTACGCCGGAGGAGAAGGCCAGCAGGGGCAGGGGCGTGGTCGTGATGAACAAGACCAGAGTCACGGAGGAGAGCACCGTGAAGGCTATCAGGGTCTGCCGTGCGTCCCAGCGGGTGGTAAGCGCGCCGTAGAGCAGCGAGCCGAGGGTACCGCCCATGGTGAGCATGAGGCCGCCGATAATGCCCTGCTGCTCTGTCATCCCCGATTCCACCAATAGGCGCGGCGTCCAGGAGTTGGCGAAGTAGAAGCCGAACATGAGGACGAAGAAGGAGATCCACAGCAGGATGGTGGCTGTGCGGTACCGGGGGCTTAGGAGTTTAGCTACGCTGCCTTGCTGCTTTCCAGAGCTGACGGGTGCGGGACCGAGTTCCACGTGGCCCTCCAGGCGCAGGCGCCGGGCAATGCGCTGGAGTTTCTGGACGGCATCCCGGGGACGCCGGGCGCGAAGGTAGTCAACGGACTCCGGCAGAAGGACTACAACGAGGGCTATCCCCACAAGGGTCAACAGGCCGCCGACCAGAAACACGGAGCGCCATCCGAAGGCCGGGATGAGCTGGGTGGCTCCCATGCCGCCCAGGGTGGCGCCCACGCCATAGCCGGCGGTGAAGATACTAACGGCCAAGCCGCGGCGGCGGGCGTTTGCGTACTCGCTCGTGATCACCGTGGCAGAAGCGAGGATCCCCCCTACGCCCAGCCCGGTGATGACCCGCCACAGTCCGAGCTCAAAGGCGGAATGTGCCGTGGTCGATAGGAAGAGGCCCAAGGCATTGATGGCCAACGCGACAATGAGGATCTTACGCCGGCCGTAACGATCCGCGAGAGGACTGAGGACGAGCGAGCCAACAGCCATGCCGATGAGGCCCGCGCTGAGCAGCCAGCCGAGCTGCGCGCCGGATAGCCCGAACTCCTTCGTGACTGACGTCGCTGTGAACGCCATGGCCAGCACGTCATAGCCGTCGAGGGCGTTGAGGAATGTGGTCACTGCAATGATGAACCACTGGTACGACGACATTCTGGATGCGTCGATCTGCTTTCGGATGTCCATGGTACTGATGCCTCTCAGGGGACGTCGATGGTGAGAACAGCGGGGCGGTGAGCCGTATTTGCGCCCGGCTCGTTGGCAACCACGCGTGAAACGCAGCAGCACATCTTTGTGTTGGGTTCCTTTTGCCGATCGGAGTAGAAAACATCGCGATGGTCGATCCGCCCGGCGAGCTCAAGAACCTTGACCTGGCACAGGCCGCACTCGCCTTTGCGGCAATCAGACATCATGTCCACGCCCTGGCGTTGGAGGGCCTCGAGCACGGATTCGTCCGAGCCAACAGAGGCCTCCACCCCCAGCCGTGGTATCCGGACGGTAAACGGTTCAGCCTGGTACCAGCCACTGTTACCGAAGGTTTCGTAGCGTAGGCTCGTTGGCTCGAGTTCCCGTTCCATCCAGGCGCGGCGCACGGCATCCATGAGCCGGATGGGCCCACACATGTAGAGCTCGGCATCCTCGGACGCTGAGCCTACAAGGGCCTGCACATCTAGAGAGGTACCCTCCGCATCAATGTGCGCTTCGAGGCGGTCCCCGTGCAGGGCCGCGAGGTCATCGAGGTAGGCCATGGACTCACGGGAACGGGCCACGTAGACCAGGCGGTAGTCCGTGCCCAAGCGCCGCAGGAGTGCGGCCATACCGGCAATAGCGGTGATGCCGATGCCGCCGGCAAGGAGGATGTAGGAGGGCGCCCCGATCCGCAGCGGAAAGTTCTGCAGCGGCTGGGTGACTTCGAGAAGCTGCCCGGGCTGGAGTGTGTGCATGAACACTGACCCTCCGCGGGACGTCGGTGTCTTGAAGACGCTGAGGGCCAGATGCGTGCCGTCTTCCTCAGCATCGACTACGGAGTAGGAGCGGACGTGTTGCCCGCCGCCGATGGTCGTGCGTACGTCTATATGCTCGCCCGGCCGCACAGGCATAGGGAGCTCCGGACGCAGGACGACACGGCGGATGTTTTCGGCAACGTCGGACACGGAGTCGACGACGGCCTGCTGCCAGAGAATGTGGTGGGAATCAGCCACGATGTGCCTCCTTCAGCTCAGGCGGTCGGCAGGGTGGCGAGACGGCCCTCGGCTTCGAGTGCACGCTCCAGGAGCCGACGCACCCACAGGCCGCCCATGTCGATGTTGAGGTTGTAAAACTCGTAGTCCGGGTTGGCGTCGATGGCAGCCTGCTGTGCCTGAAGCATGGCTTCGTCTTCCCCGAAGACTCCGTGCACCCCGTTACGCAGCTGCGTGGTGATGAGCTGGCTCTCGAGCCGGTAATTGCGCATGAAGGCCCAGAAGTAATGGCAGGAGCGGTCGGTTTCAGGAGTGATTGTGTTCATCACGTAACCGTTGACTCCGCGCGAGCGGTCGCCCTCAGGCGCCCCGGTCCCGGCCTCCGCAACCCCGACGTCGATGCAGATCGTGGACGGGAAGTAGTAGTGGATGATCTGCCAGCGATCCACTTTGCCCTCAAAGCCCGGGAACTTGTCCCTCATGTTTTTCAGCCAGAACGGCGGCGCATCGATGTTGCGCATCCAGCGGGTCACCGTCACCGATGACTCGTCATGGGTTACCTCGAACTCGGACTCGGACAGCTCCTCTTGCCCGATCGATGAACTGTGCACAAATTCCTCGTGCGTGAGATCCATGAGGTTGTCCAGGACAAGCTGGTAGTTGCACGGGGCGTGGATGGTCTCGCCATCCCCCGCCCACTCCGGGCTATCCATCTGGTGCATATCCGGCAGAAGGCCCGGGTCGGCTTTAGTCGGATCGCCCAGCCACACCCACACGTAGCGGTACCGCTCGACCACCGGGAAGGACGGCACGGTAGCGGAGGGGTTCAGGGTTTCCTGGGCTGGCATTGAAGTGCAGCGGCCAGCGGCGTTGTAGCGCAAGCCGTGGTACGGGCACTGAATTTCGTCGCGGCCTACAAGCTTGCCTTGCGACAACGGGGCCAGGCGGTGCCAGCACGCATCGGCCAACGCGACAGGCCTGCCATCCGCAGTGCGGTACAGAGCCAGGGGGCGGCCGGCGATGGTGCGGGCGAGGATGCCCTTGGCAGTAAGCTCGTGGTCCCATCCCGCCGCGAACCAGGCATTGAGCGGATAGGACAGAAGCTTTGCAGTACTAGTGGTTTTCGTGGCCGAGACGGTCATGAACGGTCCTTCGTCGTTGAGGGGGCCGGGCGGTCAGCAAATAGCTATCCAGATAGCTATTTAGTGGTGTGCACCACAGACTACCTATGTAGATAGTGGTTCGCAACTGTGGCCGTAGGTAAAGCTAGGCTGGGAGGCAACGCATACTTCGATGTGAAGGACTTTCCCGTGACCCTGCGCTCGGCACTGCTGGCCTTACTGTCCTCAGGTCCGCTGACGGGTTACGACGTCGTTAAGCAGTTCGGCTCCTCAGTGGGCCACGTCTGGCATGCACCCGACTCGCAGATTTACCCCGAACTGCGAAAGATGCACAAAGAGGGCCTGCTCTCGAGCCGGCCCGTGCCATGGGGCACAAGGGGGGCCACCAAAACGGAGTACGCGCTCACTCCAGCCGGGGAGCAAGCTCTAAGGCAGTGGCAAGATGCGCCACTGACCTACGTCCAGGAACGGGATCCTGCCCGCCTCAAGGCCGCCTACTTTGAGTGGGCGCCCCCTGGAGCGGCGGCGACTCAATTGCATGCCCATATTGCGCATTACGAGCAGCAGCGCCTCCAGACTCTCGAGATGATCGACTCTCTCGAAAAACGCGAACATCCCACGCTTGCCAGGCGCCTCGCCCGATACGCCAAGGAGGAACAGGAGCAGATCGTCCGCTTCAAAATCTACGCCTATGAAGGCCAACTGGCCCGCGCCGAGCAGGAAATTGCCTGGGCGAAACGCGGTTTGCAAATACTTGGGGAAATGTAAGAAACGGCTCAACCCGATCCGGAGACAGTGACTTTTACTCGACCGGGCAGTCCCGGTGCCAGCTCCTAACGCTGCCGCCCGCATCCCATCATTAGCGCCAGTGGACAACAGTCTTCCAACCATTGGAAACCGGGTTAGTACTCACCTCCACCACGCGGAATGATGAAGGTCACATTCCGGCGTGGCCGGACGACCTGGAAAGAAGGAAGCATGTCCCTCAACGTGGAGGAAATGAACCAGCAACTGCCGGTTGCCAACACCCTGCCGGGCGAAGCGGTGCCCTACTACATGGCATCCGGCGAGGGTGCCCGGTACGAAATCAACGGCCAGCTCGTCACCGTCATTGCGCGCGCCGCGGACACCGGCGGAATCTTCAGCGCCGCTTTCATCTCCGGCGGCATGGGTGCCGAGTCGCCCTTCATCAGCCACAAGGTGGAACACAAAACCCTCTACGTTTTCGACGGCATCCTGCACGTGTGGCTCCCCGGCGAGAGCCGGATCCTCACACCGGGTGATTCCGTGGTAATTCCCCCGGGAACACCCCATGCCTACCGCATGGCCAGCCACTACACCCGCTTCCTGAACTGGATGACGCCCGGCGGAGCAGAGGACTATTACCAGCGTGTGGGCACGCCCATCGATTCCCACGTCCCGCCCGTGCGCGCCGGCCACACGGCAAGCCTTCGTGAGCAGGCCGAAGTCGGAGCCGAGTTCGGAATTACGTTCCCCGATGTGAAACGGGTAGAACCGTCGTTTAAGCGCGATGCCGTCCTGCCGGCCGTCCAGAGCCCCTACTTCCTGAGTGCGCATGAGGGCGAGCGCCTGGTCAGCTACCAGACCATGTTTACCTACCTGTCCCGGCCGGCCAACACCGGCTCGAACTACTTCGCGGTGCACACCAAGGGAGCCAAGACACCTTACATACCGCTGCACTTCCACTCCCTGCATACGGAGGTTTTCCTCGTTACTGAAGGTCGGATGTGGCTTTACGCCAACGGGCGCGAGATGCTCCTGACCAAGGGCGACTTTCTGCATGCCCCGGCCGGCACGGTCCACTCCTTTTCGCTGGACTCGCACAATACCCAGATGGTGGGGTTCCTTACGCCGTCCGTCTTCAACGGCTTCTTCGAGTACTTCAACAAGCCCACCGAGGACCACATGTACACCGAAGGGGGCGAGCCCTTCATGGATATGGAAGGCTTCGGCCGGGCCCAGGCCGAGATGGACCTGACCGTGGTGGGACCGCCGCCACAGCGCCGCGTAGGGCTGGACATCTAGACAGCGCGCGTACCCGGCAGCACAGCATACAAAGGGCCCGGACTTTCGAGAGGAAGTCCGGGCCCTTTGCTTCGTCGCCTTCAGCCGCTGTTGTCACCTTCAGCCGAGGAACGGACAGGCTAACCGCCGTCGAGCGCCTGCCTCACCAACTCCCGGCCGTAGTCGTTCCCGTTCGGGGTTCGCACGACAGTATGCATATGGAACGGTGCCGGCTCGTCGTTGCTGAGGAATACCCCGGTGTGGTGGTCAAGTTCAAGCACCACCACTGGGCTCTGCAGCCTGAAGTAGAACGCCTCCTGGCCGTCCCAGCCGCCAATCCAGCTGAAGAAACTTTCCCGGTAGTACTCCTGGATTTCGCGCCGGCGTGACGCGCGGGGCCCTTCCGGCAGGTACGCGATGAAATCATCCACCACGGCGTCCAGTACCGCGCGGGCTTCGGCGGGCATGTGGGCCACGGGGATGCCCTCGTACGGGATCACCCTGTTGTCCTGGAAGCAACCGCCCAGATGCCGCTCGTCACCCGGATGCATCCGGCCTTCGGGCATTGCCGTGTCCACCATCGCCCGGTACACCGTTGCCTGCTCGCGCAACCCGGCCGGCAGCGCAGCCATCAGCTCCCTGGCCAGGATGATGCGTTCCTTGAACACCTTGACCCCCTGGTAGGGGCCTTCATCAATCATGTCCGGCTCCGCGCCCATAAACACGGGCGAGACGACCATCCGGGTTCCGGCCACCAGGCAATTCAGCGCCGCATGATGACCAAAAATCTGCCACCCCCACGGCTCCGTCCCGGAGGGCTCGCCGTACAGGGCAAAGTTGTAGCTGTACTCGTTCATCAGCAACGGCAGTTCCACCAGGTCGCCCAGGAATCCGTTGATCCGCATGAGGTTCCGGACAAGCTCATAACCGGCCGGACTCAGGCTCGCCTCGATGACGGCCAGCGCCGCGTCGCGGACAGGGGGATCAACTTCGTCCAGCCTTAGCCCTGTGTCGTGCTGCATGAACTCGGGGTTCGCCCAGCTCTGCCACTCGGGCGCGTCCACGGCATAGCGCAGCGTGCGTTCCTGTTCGGGCGTCGCCACGCCCAGCAGCTTTTCCGCGGCAGCCGTCATCTCTGCCGTGGGCGCTTCCTCCCCTGCCCGGGCAGGGACCAGGGAGTACAGCGAAGGACGGAGGACGCCGTCGTTGGTTATGCCCACGAACGGTTGCGGGTACAGCTTCTTCCAGCCCTCGATCATGGGCCCCGCAAAGGAGTCAGTCTTGGCCGCTTCGGCATACTCGCGGGCAGTTAGGCCCCGGATTCCGGCCACTCGGGGATGGTCCGGGGTGAAAAGGAAGTCACGGAAGGACGGCGTCGACATGGGTGCTCCTGATCTGTTCTTGGGATGCAGGCGCCCAACCTGCGGCAACGGACAGGGCTGTGGCGGCAGCGTCTGCGGAACTGCCGCGCCAGGCCACGTGCTGGTCCGGGCGCACCAGCACGGCATCGGCAGCCCAAACTTCGGACAGCGGAATTCCGTCCTCGGAAGGCCCGACGGCGGCAACGGTCACCGGGATGCCCTGCCGGGCACCGGCCTCCAGCACTGCGTGAAAAGCCGCAGCAGCCGGCACCCCGTTCAGCACGCCGTCGTCAACCAGCAGCGTGAAGCCCTGACCTAGCCGGCTGTACACCGAGGTGGAGTCTTCCAGCCAGGCGTGCGGCATCAGTGCACCGGGACTGGCGGAGGGAACATAACGAACCGACTCGCCGGCCGGAACGGGCGCGCCGTCCGGAACTATCACGGGAGAATCCGGGTAGGCGTAACCCAGCACCAACCCCAGGGAATCGAACTCGCTCTGCTTTATGGCCAGCGCATCGTGGGCATTCTGCCGTGCCCGCTCGCCTGCGCTGCCGGCGGAACGAAGGGCTGGGTCCGCAAAATGGTAAGCCAGGGCCTTGCCGTTGGTTGCCGCATCCCGAATAGTGCGGGCAGCAACCGGCCGCCGCTCCTGCCCGAAGCTTGCCAAGAGCTTAGGACCGCCCCAACCCCGGAGGGTGGCAGCAAGCTTCCACGCGAGGTTCGCGGCATCACCGATGCACGTGTTGAAGCCGTGGCCACCCCATGGCGGATTGAGGTGCGCTGCGTCGCCAACGAGGAAGATGTTGCCGCTGCTGTACTCGGGGGCAAGCAACATGCGCGCGGTCCAAGGGTCCGTTGCCAGGACTTCTAGGTCAACCTCCGCGCCCACCAGCGAACGCACCAGAGAGCCCGCATCCCCCGTACTGACGGCTTTGTCAGGAGCGACGCCCTGGATGATGGCCCACCACATGTCCCCCGTATCCATGGGTCCCACCATTCCTGACACGTCCGTCCCCACCACCCAGTACTGGACGGCAGGATCCAGGGTCACCGCGGAGGCGAGTTCCGTGGACCGGAAGAGGATACTGATGTTGGACAGCGCAGCGGATCCTCCTTCCAGGCGCATGCCGAGGCTGCGTCGCACGGCGGAGGACCCGCCGTCGGCCCCGATCAGGTAGTCAGCCCTGATGGTTCGGTTGTCGCCTGCAGCATTGGAAACAACGACGGCGTACGGAATCTGTAGAACGTCAGCCTCGCGAATGCCGCGAACCTCCCGGACTGACCAGCCCGTGACAAACGTGACCAGCGGATGATCGGCCACAGCGGCGCGAAGCACCACTTCCAGTACCGGCTGCGGAACCTGCTGCCCGCATTCGGGTTGGGGGCCATAGCGGCCGGGAACCAGCTGGAACGCGTTCCGGAACCGGCGCAACTCATAAGCTGCGGAGCCTGTGAGGCCGGTGCAGAAGATGACGTCCTGCGCGTAGTCGACCGGGAGCGGCGCGGCGGAACGCAGCACATCCGCGAGGCCCAGCCGCCACAGGTGCGTCATGGTCCGCGCGTTGGTCGTCTTGGCCCGGGGGCGGGTGTGGTCCACGGCGTCCCGCGGCTCGATGACCGTACTGGGGATGCCGCGGCCGGCCAGGTCCAGCGCCAGGAACAACCCGCTGGGCCCGCCGCCCGCAATGAGGACCTGGGCCTCTTCCGGAATCTCCTGCCCGGACGCCAGCTGGAGGGAGACCATCAGGCACGGCTCCGGTGGGTCACGTCGCCAACCGGGGTGGTCAACGTGCCGAGCTTTTCGATTTCCACCTCGACGGTATCCCCCGGCTGAAGCAGCCACTGCGGAGTCCGCGCGTAACCGACACCCTCAGGAGTTCCGGTGGCAATAACATCGCCGGGGTGCAGGGTGAAGGTCTGGCTGATCAACGAGATGATGGACGGAACATCGAAAATCATGTCCCGGGTGTTGCCGTTCTGGGCCTCAATGCCGTTCACGCGGGTGCGTACCTGGAGGCCGTCGCGGAGGTCGCCCACCTCGTCCCGGCTGACCAGGGGTCCAGCCGGGCCGCTGAAGTCACCGTTTTTACCGAGGGTCCATTGCGAGGTGAGCTTCTGTGCCGTACGGGAGGTGATGTCGTTGAAGGTGGAATAGCCGAAGACTGATCCTTCAGCCTCGGATTCGTCCGCCGATTCAACCCGCCGGGAGATGTACGCTGCGACTTCGCCTTCCCAGTCCAGACCCGCTTCGCCCGCAGGCACGGGAACCGGGACGTTACCCACGGACAGGGATGCAGTCCACCGCCCAAAAAGGGTGGGGTACGGCGGCAGTTCCTGGTCCTTGTAGCTGCCTTCCGCAGCATGCGCTTTGTAGTTAAGCCCCACGCAGATGACCCTTGCCGAGGCAGGTACAAGCGGCACTTCGGTGACGCTGCCCCGCACCAACCCCGTCCCGACGTCGGCGGTCAACGTGACGGCCTTGTCCTGCCAGCCGGCGGGATCGGTCCAAAACTCAGTTACGGCTGCCAGTGGAAAGAGGTGCGCGTCCACCAGAGCTGCGACCCAGGATTCGCCGTGGTGGTTGATGCCTACAAACTGCATGAGGGGCCTTTCAGTTCTTGCCCGCGCACAATCCGTGCGGCGGGATGTTCAAAGTCAGGGTTTCTGCGCCTGACGGCGAAAAAAGTTGATGGTGGCGCTGGTGGCCTGCTGTGCGGCGGCCGGGCTTTTGTCCGGCAACAGCCACATGTGGTCCGCATCCTCAATAAGGAGAAGCTCCACGTCTGCACCGGCGCCTTCCAGTGCTTCGGCGAGGGAGACCGATTGGGTCACCGGCACGAAGCGGTCATGGGAGCCATGGACCAGGAAAAAGGGCGGGGCGTGCCCGCCCACATAGGTGAGGGGGCTGGCTGCTGCGGCTTTGTCCGGTGCATCAGCAGGCTGGGCCCCGATGAGCAGCGACTCACGCGAGCCTGGATCGTCAGCTGTTGCGACGGCGTCGGGCCGGGCTTGTGCACCCATCCTCACGAGGTCGGTAGGCGGGTACCAGGCAGCGACCGCCGCAACGGCGTCGTCTGTTGTGTCTGTGGGGTCGTAAAAGTCTTTTGACCCGCCCGTGAGGCCCGCCAGGCTGGCGAGGTGGCCGCCGGCGGAATCACCCCAGGCATAGATCCGGCCAGGGTCCACGCCGTACTCTGCCGCGTGGGACCGAAGCCACCGGATGGCAGCTTTCGCGTCCAGCACTTGAGCCGGAAAAGTTGCCTCGGTGCTGAGGCGATAGTCGGCGGAGGCGACGACAAAACCTGCGTCCACCAACTGCTCAATGGGGCTAAGGCCAGTGGCATCGACCGTTGGTCCGAGAGAAGAGCGCTCCCCCGTCCGCCATCCGCCGCCGTGGAAGTGAACTACAGCAGGAAAGCCGGTGCCGGTAGGCATCTGTAGGGGGGCATACAGGTCCAGCAGCAACGTGCTGGCACCTTCATGACGAGCAAATTCGATCCCCTTCAGGACCCGCCCTGCCGTCGTCGTCGACTCCATGTGTACCGCGCCGTTCCTGTCATGCGCGGTCCTGTGTTGTGGACCACGTCGTGATTCAACATTGCGGCATGGCAGGAAGGGGGTGCGCCGCGGGTTTCACTGAATGAAAAGGCTTCGAAAGCGCTTTGGGACCCTTACCCTTCGAAAGAGATAACGACTTTTCACTGATTGAAATTGCCCTTTGGGGGGCGTTCCGGTTCGATGACTCTTGAGGAAGCTGTCCAAAGACTTCTCACCCATGCAAAGGCGCACGTCATGAATCTTCCGAGCTCCACCGCCCAAGAAAGCTCCTCCGTTCCGGCCGGGGCACTCCTGCCAACACAAACCGTCCGCCCCTGCGTTGCCGGGTCGATGCCACCGGCGAATTCACCGCCGCGGGGGCGGTGAAAGGTTAACCATGGCGTCCAGACAGGAAGACCGCACAACCATGCCATTCCCCACTGACCGCGTGCTTTTCGGCGCTGCGTACTATCACGAATACCAGCCGACCGACAGGCTCGACGCCGACATGGATCTGATGAAGGAGGCCCATTTCACCGTCATCAGGGTGGGTGAATCCGTCTGGTCCACCTGGGAGCCGGAGAATGGCCTCTTCGATCTTGACTGGCTCCAGCCCGTCCTGGACGCGGCGCACCAGCGCGGCATCCAGGTGATCCTGGGAACTCCCACGTATGCAGCGCCTCCGTGGCTTGCCCGCACGTATCCGGAAATCAACGTCCATCGAGCCACCGGCCAGCCGATGGGCTGGGGCGTCCGCCAGGAGATCGATTTCACCCACCCCGCGTTCCTCTTCCACGCTGAACGGATCATCCGCAAGATCATCGCCCGTTACGTTGGCCACCCTGCCGTGATCGGATTCCAGGTGGACAACGAACCCGGCAACGAAATCTTCCACAACCCGGGTGTCTTTCAACGCTTCGTCGAACACCTGCGTAAGCAGTACGGAACCGTGGAAAAAATCAACAGCGAGTGGGGCCTGACCTATTGGTCCCACAAGCTTTCCGACTGGGCGGACCTGTGGACGCCGGACTCCAACGCACAGCCGCAGTATGCACTGGCTTGGCGGCGCTTCCAGGCGGGACTGACCACGTCGTTCATCCACTGGCAGGCCGATGTTGTCCGCGAGTACGCCCGCGCTGACCAGTTCGTCACCACCTGCATCTCCTATGAACGCCGCACCCTCCGGGACGACGCCCTGACAGCCGGACTCGATGTCACTGCGGGCAACCCGTACTACCGCATGCAGGACCACCTGGCCCTTCCGGCCGCCGGCCCCACCACCCAGGGCTGGACCACAGAAGGTACCTGGTCCCTGTATGCGACGGCGGACCGGATGTTCTCCTCCAAGCAGGCGCCGTTCCTGATCACCGAGACCAACGCCCAGGCCATCGGGCACGCCCACCAGAACGAGCCCGCCTATGACGGACAGTGGCGGCAGGCTGCCTGGGCGTTGATCTCCCGCGGCGCGAGCATGATCGAGTACTGGCACTGGCACACCCTGCACTTCGGCGCCGAGACGTTCTGGGGCGGGGTGCTGCCGCACAGCCTCGAGCCGGGCCGGACGTACCAGCAAATAAAGGAACTGGGTGCCGAGTTCGCCGCAGCCGGGGACCTCGTCACCGGCCTCACGCCCGACGCCGACGTCGTCCTGGTCTATTCAAGTGACACCAAGTGGTCCTTCCAGGAAGCCCCGCAGCTCTCCCTGGAAGATCGGCCAGATCCGCGCTCCTACGAAACCATCTTTGATGCCTTCTACCGCGGCGCGTTCGAAGCCGGCCTGCAGTCACGGCTGCTGCATCCTGGCCAGATGACCGCGCTGGACCCGGCAGCGTATGCCGCCGCCCAGCCGGTGCTGGTGGCCGCCGGCTTTGCCATCGCTACTGACCAGGAACTGCAGTGGCTGCGCTCCTACGCACAGGCCGGCGGGCATCTCATCCTGGGCATCCGCACCGGATACCAGGACGAAGAGGCCCGCGCCCGGCTGGAGCGTAAGCCCGCCCACCTCGCCGAGGCGGCCGGCTTGTTCTATGACGAGTTCAGCACGCTGTCCACGCCGGTGCAGGTAACGGCACCCCAAGGAGTTGCCGGAGGAAAGGAAACAGGTTTTGCCTTGAGCCCAGGCGCGGCAGGCACCCGCTGGATCGACGGTGTCCAGCTCCAGGGAGCGCAGGTGCTGGCTTCCTACAACCACGTGCACTTCGGCCGCTGGCCTGCGCTGACCACCAACGCCCACGGAAAAGGCCACATCACCTACGTGGGCACAGTTCCCAACGAGGCTATGGCCACCGACATTTTGCAGTGGGCAGCGCAGGGCAACGGCGATTGGCGGCCGCTCACGGACTCACAAACTGTCACCGGAGCCACGGCCAGGAACGGACGCCGCCTGCACTTTGTGCACAACTGGTCCTGGACACCGAGTAGTTTCAAGCTCCCCGCGGCAGTCCGCGACATCATCTCCGGAGAAGAGTTCAGCTATGGGGATGTACTCGAGTTATCCGCATGGGATGTCAAAGTTCTGGTCGAGACCAGTTGAGGGCTTGGGGTGCCGGTGCGCCGGTAATTAGGCGCCCCTCACCAGTGGTGCCAGACCGGTTACCCCACCGAGCGCAGCTCCCCCGCAAGGTAATCCAGGGCGGGCTTTCCCTCGGGCAGGCCCGCTGTGTGGTGCAGGTGTCCGTGCACCCCGCCTTCGGCGAGGAAGTAACTGACGGGTACGCCGGCTCGTTCCAAAGTAGAGGCGAAAAGCTCGGTTGATCCGCGGGCGTCGTCATATTCGCACGCGATCAGTGCGGTGGGCGGAAGGCCCGCGGGATCGGCGTAGCCGGGCATGGCATAGGACGACGCTATGCTCACCGGCCCACCCACGTAGTTCTCCGCGGTCCGGAGGCAGTCCTCCATGGTGAACCGCAGGCTCCGCGGAAGTCCGGCCATCACGTCCTCATCAAGGCCCTTAGCCGGTGCCGGCAGTTCGGCATGCAGGAACGGGTAGGCCAGCAGGAGCTTTGCCGGCAACGGCTTTCCGGCGTCGATCAGGTACAGGGCGGCACCTACCGCGAGGTTTCCACCGGCGCCGGCACCACCAAGGCACAGGAGCTCCGGGTCCAGGCCCAGGGACTCCGCGTTCTTCCGCGCCCAGAACCATCCAGTGAGAGCGTCGTCGTGTGGAATGGGAAAACTGACGCCGTCGCGGGCCAGCCGGTAATCCACGGAGAAGACCGGCGTGCCGGCGTCCGCCAGCACGCGCGCCAGGTAGTCCGACTCGAGTATGTCCAGGCTCCCGCTGACAAAACCCCCGCCGTGCAGCCAAACCAGTCCAGGGCCACCCGACTGTCTTGCCTCCCCGTAAATCCGGACCGGGACAGGACCGTGCCGGCCGGCCGCATCTACGTTGCGGATGGGAACGTCCGGTCCCGGAGAACGGACGGCATCAGGGTTCAGGACCCGCGGTCCTGCAGGAGAGGCCAGGTATTCGGCAAAACCGGCGTCCGGGGCCACTCCGGAGTCCGTTTCAGGAGCGGTGCGCTCCGTCCCGCGGTCTGTCATTGCCCCAGTTTTTCCGAAAAGAAGGAAACGGCGCTTGCGAGGATGGTATCCATCTGATCCTCGGCGCCGAAAAAGCAGTGGTCGCCACCCTTGATGGTCACCACCTCATGCTCCACTCCGGCCCCTGCCAGCGCAGCGGCAAGAAGGTCGGTTTGAGAATGGGGCACCAAGCCGTCACGATCGCCATGGACCAGCAGGAACGGCGGCGCCCCCGCTCCCACATAGCTGAGGGGGCTGGCGGCGGCCAGCAACGCGGGGTCATCCGAACCCCCAATGAGCATGCGATTGGGTTGCAGGGACATTCCCGGCGGAACGGCGGCAGTCAGGGCAGCAGAAAACAGTCCTGCAGGGGTTTCCATAGGTGGGACGTCGCTAAGGGAGGAGACACCATAGAAGTCGACGACGGCGCTGATGGCACTGGAGTGCCCCTGCGCACCCAGACCGCCATGCATGTCTTCCCGGTTTCCAGTCAGCCCCAGCATCGCGACGAGGTGCCCGCCAGCGGATTCACCCCACGCTCCGAACCGGTCCGGGTTGAGGTTCAGTACCGCGGCAAACTCCCGAAGGTAACGGACGGCGGCTTTAAGGTCATGCAATTGCGCCGGGAAGGGCGCTTCCAGGGAATGCCGGTAATCCACTGTGGCGCACGCGATGCCCGCCTCGTTGAGCAGGCGGAAAACCGAGTCCGGCGCGAACGTTGGCGGCAGCTCCCGCCGGTCCCCCAGCTGAAATGCACCTCCGTGCACCCAAAGGACCAGCGGGACGGGGCCGGAGGACTGACGGGGCAACCAGACGTCCATCTTCAGCGGCCGGAATCCGATGGCCTTGGCATACGTGATCTCCTGGTGCACAAACGATACGTCCGAGACCGGCCGGGCCTGCCCTGGTGCGTCAAAAACCGGTATGGCCGGTATAGCCAGGGCTGTCGTCGCCGTATCCTGCAACGGAAAATCAAGTACGTCGTTGTCCTCATGCACTGTCAAAGTATGCTCCTCGATAGCTCGTGTTGCAGAGCGCCCCGCCCGCGGTGGGGGCTCGGAATTGTCCAAGGCCCACGCCGGATGGTTTGGGGCTCATGCGGGAGCTTTATGAACTTGGGTGCTCCAGGTTTCCAGCTTCCGCCTCCTCACTTCCCCGCAAATACTTTGATTCCATTGGTTGAAATAGTATTGTCAGGTAGCTCACATCCCACGATTCGTCACTTACAGGCTCCAGGAAGTTCTCTATGACCGCCCCCATCGAAACAGATGCCCCTCCCGTGCGCGGCAAGCGGCCCAAGCAGGGCGAACCGGTCATCGATCGTGCCCTGAGCCTGCTCGCGGTCTTCTCAGAACGTCGTCGGGCCTTGACACTCTCAGAACTGGCCCGTCACGCCGGTATCCCCGCGCCCACAGCGCTGCGGCTGATTGGCAGGCTCGTGGCCTGGGGCGCACTTGAAAGACTCGACGACGGCCGGTACGTCGTCGGCGTGCGCTTGTGGGAAGTGGCGTCCTTGTCACCGCGGGGCCATGGGGTGCGTGAGATTGCGCTGCCTTATCTTGAAGACCTCTTTGAGGTGACCCGCCACCACGTCCTGCTCGCAGTCCGGGACAATGAGCATGCGGTGCTTATAGAGCGGTTGTCCTCGAAGGACGCCACCGAAGCGGCGTACCGGGCGGGTGGCCGAGCGCCTTTGCGTAGCACCGCCGTGGGGCTGGTGCTGCTGGCCGGCGCGGACCAGCAGTTTCAGGAAGCCACGCTGCAAAGGCCACCGGAGAACGAAATCGGCGTGGAATTCATGCCGGCGGGCCAGCTTCGCCGGACCCTTTCGGACGTCCGACGCACTGGAATCGCCATGATCCGCCGCACCTACCCCTCAAAGACCGTATCGGTAGCCTCCCCGGTCTTTGACGCGCAAGGTGCCGTTGTGGCGGCCCTGTCCGTTGTGGTCCCGGACGGTGCCACACCGCCCAACGTGCTGGCCCCGGCCGTTCGGGCTACAGCTCGCGCCGTGTCCCGAAACCTGGGCCACCATGCGCAGGTCAGCCTGGACGTACGGATTGATTCCCAGGGGTGAGTGGGCACCGAGGGTTACGTGTGCCCACGCATCCTCAGTCGCGCAAAAAAGTCGGAGACTATCAGCCTGGTGTCTATATATGTGTACATTCTCCGGTCCGGCGTGACGCTGGTTGCAGTGTAGGTGCAGGTGATGTCGTCAAGCGCCGTTACGACGAGGGGGGCGCTGTCTCCAAGGCACCATACTGGGCCGAACTTCACGAAGTCGGGCACTACAAGGCTATTGAACCGCTTCCATAACCAAGCGCCTCCAGTTCCCGCTTCCCTTAGCGAGTAGTCAAGCTCGCCCACCGATATGACGACCTTCCGGTAAGTCTCGGACGGAAACTGCCACACCGGGAGTTGTTGATTTCCAAGAACGAAACGCGCGGCGGCCGGGTCCGTGTAGTAGTTGTACTCGTCCTCGTCCTCGCCCGCAGCTGACCCCCCAACCCAGGCAAGGGTGATCGAGCCCGCTATGTCAGGCTGAAGGAGGAGTGCATCCGCTACATTCGTCAGAGGTCCGGCACACACGAGGATTAGAGGCACATCCCCGGCTGTTCCGGCGGCTTCAATAATGGCCTGCGCAGCAGCTGTCTGCCGAGGTTGCCCGCTGAAGGGAGTGTCCGGACCAGAGCGGACACTGGCGAGCTCCGGGCGTTTCAGAACAAGGAGCAGAGCCTCAGCGAGGTCTGCTCCAACCCGTGCCATGCCCTCCACAGGGCCGAACATCGGGTTGGTCAGTGAGCTGGTGATGGCCACGATTTCGTTGGCGGGTGACAAAGCATGGTGCGCCAACCCGAGTAGTCCATCGGGATCGCCCGCCCAGTCATTGTCGAGGATGACGCGACAACGCGGCGCTATCCGGATCATATTCGTTGCCAGTTCGGTGCCATTCAATTCTTCCTCTTCCGCAGGCGACGCCTGATTGCCTCGTCATTGGTCCCAGCTGGTGTGCCGCCGGTAGCCGCGTGCTTATCACGTGCTTTGCCGCCGTCGAACCTTGATTCCACAACCTGCGCTGACTGTTCAGCCCGTTACCGGGGCAGCGCTCTGGAGAACCGAGCTGAAGCGGTGCGTGCCGCCGCCCACGGTTCGGAACTCACCCGGAAGCACGACGTCGGCCTCTACCCCGTCCGGTACCGTCGCCTCTAGGTGGAAGGCGCCGTCGTCGAGCCGCCACTGCACCCGAACGGTTCCGTGCGGAGTCTTGAGGGACGTTTTGGCCCAGTCGATGTCTCCGCCGGGAACCGGTGCGATCCGTACCTTGCTGTAGCCCGGGGCTGCCGGGCTGATGCCGCCGACGGCCTCATGCAGCCATCCGGCTACGGCGCCCAGGGCGTAGTGGTTGAAGCTGGTCATCTCACCAGGGTTGATGGTGCCGTCAGGCAACATGGAGTCCCAGCGCTCCCATACCGTGGTGGCACCCATGGTCACCGGGTAGAGCCAGGAAGGGCAGCCTTCTTCGAGGAGCAGGCGGTAGGCCTCTTCGCTGTGGCCTGTGTCCGTGAGGGCTCCGGTGATGAACGGGGTACCCGCGAACCCGGTGGAGACGCGGTAGTTGTTTTTACGGACGAGTTCGGCAAGGCGGTCACCGGCGAACTCCCGCAGGGCCGGCGTCTGCAGCACATCGAAGGAAATCGCCAGGGCGTACACCGTGGTGCAGTCGCTGTGGATAGTTCCGTCTGCCGCCACGTAGTGCTCCGCGAAGGACGCCCGGACCCGGGCTGCCAGCTGTTCGAAGTACGCGGCGTCGTCAATCATTCCAAGGAGCCGGGCAGCTTGGGCGGTAAGGGATGCGGTGCGGAACATGCAGGCGGTGGCGACGACGCCGGTATCTGCCTTGGCGGCCCACGGCTGGTCCGGTGCGGCGTCGGGATCCAGCCAGTCACCAAACTGGAAACCCTGGTCCCACAGCCCGGTGGGTGAAAGCAGGGTTTCCACCCGGCGCGTGTGCGCGGTCATGGACTCGTACTGGTCTTGCAGCACGCTGATGTCCCCGTAGGCTTCCCATAGCGCCCACGGCACCCAGACGGACGCCTCGCTCCACAGCGCGGATGACTCCGGTGAAGGGAACTCGGCAGGCTGGGGGCAGTACTTCAGCGCATCCGGAACGGTGATGGGCACCAAGCCGTCGGCGGCCTTCTGCTCGACGGCAAGATCCAGCAGCCAGTCCTGCAGGAAGCCTTTGACGTCGTAGAGGAACGCAGCGGTGGGAGCGAAGACCGCGATATCACCGGTCCACCCGAGCCTCTCGTCGCGCTGCGGGCAGTCGGTGGGCAGGTCCAGGAAGTTGCCACGCAGGCCCCAGACGATGTTGCGGTGCAGTTGGTTGACCAGTTCGTTGGAGCACTCAAAGGTTCCGGTGCGCTCCAGGTCAGAGTGCACCACTACCGCCTCAAGTGATTCCGCGGTGGGCGTGCCCGGCCAGCCGGTGATCTCGGCATAGCGGAAGCCGTGGAAGGTCTTGGTGGGTTCGAAGACGTCCTGCCCGCCGGAGAGAATAAAAGTGTCTGTGGCCTTGGCCGAGCGCAGTGGTCGGGTGCCGAGCTCGCTGTCCTCCAGCACCTCGGCGTGCCGCAGGGTGATGACGGAACCGGCCTCCCCCTGCACTGTGAACCGAAGCCAGCCCACCAAGTTCTGGCCGAAGTCCACCAGCGTTTTGCCGGTGGGCGAGGTGGTGATCTCCACCGGCTTGATGACGTCGGCACGCACCACGGGCGGGCTGACGGGCTCTGCCAGACGGTCGACGTCGAACTCCAGTTTTTGCACGCCCGTCCAGGTGCCGGCATCGAAGCCCGGCTTGGCCCAGCCGGACTGGTTCCGGCGCGCATCAATGGTCTGCCCGTCGTAGAGGTCGTTGGATGTAGTGGCGGACGGGCCGGACTGCCAGGAGGTATCCGACGCTACCGATTGGACGTGTCCGTCTGCGAACTCGATGTCCAGCTGGCCAAAGAAACCGAGGTTGTTTCCGTAAAGGTTGGATTTGCCGTGCCAGGCGAGCCGGCCCCGGTACCAGCCGTTCCCCAGTTCCACGCCCAGCACAGTGGACGGGGCAACCAGGGCGGTCACGTCGTAGGTGCGGTAGCGGAGCCGCCATTCGTAGGAGCTCCAGCCCGGGCTCAGGACATCTTCACCTACCGGTACACCGTTGATGAAAGCCTCGTAGACACCAAAGGCGGTTGCCCGGAGGGTGGCTTTGGCCACGGCGCCGTGCCCCTCCGCCAGCCGGAACTCCTGACGCAGGCGCGGGGCGCCGTCGAAGTCCTGCTCAGGGGTGATCATCGCTGCGAGCCAGGGGGTCTGCGTCATGTGAAGGGGTGTCCGATCTGCTGGGCCGTCGGTGCCGGCGGCGGGGGAGGTCAAGTTATCGAAAGGGAACTGGTCAGGAGGCGTAGTGGCAGGCGACTTCAGAGGCGCCCACCAGCCGGAGGGCCGGACGTTCTGTCGCGCACAAGTCCGTTGCAAGCGGGCAACGGAGCCGGAAGGGGCACCCGCCCGGGGCGGGAGTAGCAGCGGCGCCTGTTCGAACGCCCAGGGATTCACGGGCCTCGCGGCGGGCGGCCTGCTCGGCGGGCCGCGGCACCGGGGAAGCTGCAACGAGTGCCTGGGTGAACGGGTGCCTGGGATTCTCGGTGACGGCGGCGGCAGGTCCGCTTTCCATCACCTGGCCTCGGTAAAGCACCACCACACGCTGGGCGAGGAACTGCACCACGGCGATGTCGTGGGCGATAAACAGGTAACCGAGGCCGCGTTCCTCACGGAGATCGGCCAGAAGGTTCAGTACCTGCGCCTGCGTGGAGAGGTCCAGGGCGCTGACAGCTTCATCGCAGACCACCAGCTGGGGATCGCAGATGAGCGCCCGTGCCACGGAAATCCGCTGCCTTTGCCCGCCGGAGAACTGGCTGGGGTACCGGTCTACGGCATCGCGGGGCAGCCCCACACGTTCCAGCATGTCCTCGGCGCGCTGACGGGCCTCGGCCGCGTTCACGCCGCGGAGCCGGAGGGGTTCAGCGAGCGAGGAGCCCACCGTGTTCCGGGGGTTCAGCGAGGAGTTGGGGTCCTGGAAGACAGCGCGGAGTTCCCCGCCCAAAGCCCTCCGCTGGGACGCGCCCGCGGAAGTAATGTCCTTGCCCTGGTAGGTGATGGTTCCGGCAGTAACCTTCTGCAAACCCAAGATCGCCTTGCCGATGGTTGACTTGCCAGAGCCGGACTCCCCCACCAGGCCCACGGTTTCACCGGGGGCGATGCTGAAGCTGACGCCGTCAACAGCAGCCGGGGTGCCGGCCGCCTTTCGGCCGCGTCCGTACCGGACCACCAGGTCCTTGACTTCGAGCAGCGGCTGGGCGGCGGCGGGCCGTGCCGATTCAGGGCGGATCGACGTTGCGGTGCTCATAAGTGATCCTTTTCAACAGTCCGGTGTTCCGGTCCGGCGGGAATTGTGGCCGGTCCGGGAGGAGCAGTTCCTGCGTCGACCAGCTTCAGAACGTGGTGGGCGGGTACGTCAGTGGCCACCCAGTCCAGGCCTTCGACGGCGAGTTCATCTGCTTTGACGCAGCGCACCAGGCCGTCCCCGGTTCCGGAGGGCAACAGCGGGATGGGAACCATGCAGGCCGAGCCGGCGAACTGGCAGCGGGCAGCGAAGCGGCAGGTACTGGGCCAGTCCTTTGGCTGGGGCACCTGGCCTTCGATGGTGGCCAGCCGTTCGGGCATGTCCGTCGCGTGGTTGGCGTGCGGGTCGGCAGCCAGCAGGGCCAGCGTGTAGGGGTGGCGGGGATTGTCCAGAATGCTGTCCGACCGGCCGTTCTCGACCACCTCGCCTGCATACATGACAGCTACCTGGTCGCACAGGTCGGCCACCACACCGAGATCGTGGGTGACTATCACCACTGACATGCCGGTGTCCTTCACCAGGCTGCGGAGCAGCGACAGGATCTCGGCCTGCACGGTGACGTCCAGCGCCGTGGTGGGCTCGTCCGCTACCAGCAGGCGCGGCCGGCCCGAGAGTGCCAGGGCGATCGCCACGCGTTGGGCCATACCGCCGCTGATCTGGTGCGGGTAGGTTTTGAGGATGCGGGCGGCGTCAACGATGCCCACCTTTTCCAGCAGGTTCAGGGCCTCTGCCTTCGCGTCAGCCCTGCCCATGGCCCTAAGACGCCGGATGGCCGCGGTCAGCTGGTAGCCCACAGTGAACATCGGGTCCAGGGCTCGCATGGGTTCCTGCGAGATGAGCGCGATCCCGCGGCCGCGGACGCCTTCCATGTCCTTGTCCGTCGCGGCGGTCAGGTTCTTGCCGTTCCAGAGGATCTGACCGCCGGTCACGGACACCCCGGACGGCAGCAGCCCCAACAGCGACAACGCGGTCATGGTCTTTCCGCAGCCGGATTCGCCCACCAGGCCCAGGACGGTGCCCGGTGCCACATCGAAGGAGACGTCAGTGACAAGGGGGACACCATTGTCCACCCCTACAGAGAGGTTGCGGACCATCAGCGTATCCTTCCCGGCAACATCGCTTCCGCTGCCGGAGCCTGCTGCAGCAGCACGTGCCGCGGCCGCTTTCACGGACTTCGTCCGCTGGCGCCGGGCGGCCGCCGAAGGCAGGTGGGAGGCTACGGAGTTTGGCGCCTTCCCGAGAGCGTTGCCGATGGCGTTGGCAGACAGGACCGTCAAAGCAAGCACGGCGCCCGTGGGAACCATAAGCCAGGGTGCGTTGTAGAGGTTCTGGGACGCGCTTTGGATCATGCCGCCCCAGCTCGGTTCGGGAATGGGCGGGCCGAACCCGATAAAGGCCAGACCGGCCTGGATGAGCATTCCGACGGCGAAAATCAGGGCCGCCTGGACCACGATGGTGTTGGTCAGGCCAGGCAGCACGTGGCGGAGGCTGATCCCCACGGTGCTGACGCCGTCCACCTTGGCGGCGTCGACGTACAGCTGGGACTGCAGGGACTTTGCCTGACCCAGCATCACGCGGTAGATACCGGCCGAGATGAGGATGCCCAAAATGGCCATGACCAATGGGATGTTGGTGCCCACCACGCCGATGACAGCCAGGATGATGACCGTGCCGGGCAGTGACATCAGGATTTCGGTGACCCTGCTGATGACGTTCTCCACCCGTTCGCCCGCTGCGGCGGCCAGCATGGCCAGCAACGTGCCGAGACCGATGGCGACAATCACCGTAATCATGGACGTCCCCAGGGTGCCGGCAGCGGCAGCGAAAATGCGGCTCAGGATATCCCGTCCCAGCTCGTCCGTTCCGAGCCAATGGGCGGCGGTCGGTCCGGAAAGGACAGCCGTGAAGTCCTGGTCCTGGATTTTGTAGGGCAGCCAAAGCGGTGCCGTCAGGGAGGCGACCACAATCGCGGCCAGCCAGACTACTCCGGCGATGCTACCCGGTGCAGAAAAGAGCTTGTTGGCCGAGAGGCGCTGAACGGCCCGGCGGCCGGGAGTCCTCGGAAGAACGGTGGTGGCCGGTTCCTGCGAATCGGCCTGGGTGGGGGCAAGGTTGGGAATCATGAGGTACGCAACTTCGGGTCGAGGAACTTGGTGGCCAGTTCAAGCACCAGGTTCACGGCAACCACCACCACTGTGGCAATCACCACCACCCCCTGCACCGAAGGGGCGTCGTGGGTGCTGACGGAGGTCTGGACAGCCTGGCCCAAGCCAGGCATGGCGAAGAGCTGCTCGGCGATGACGGATCCGCCGAACAAACCGATGAACTGCAGTGCGATACCTGCCACGATTGGCAGGCTGGCATAGCGCAGGGCGTGGACGTACAGGATTTTCCAGGTGGGGGTGGCCGTGGCCCGGAGGGTCCGGATGTGTTCCTGCTGCAACGCCTCAAGCATGGAAGCCCTGGTTTGTCGTGCAATGAACGCCGCGCCGCCCACGGCCAGGGTCAGCACAGGCAGCGCAAGGGACAGCGCCCAGTCCCGGGGGGAAACCTCAAACGGGACGTAGCCGGTGGCCGGGAAGAGGGAGGCTTGCACCGCAAACACGTACACGAAGATGATGCCCACCCAGAAGTTGGGAAGAGCCACACCCAGGCCGCAGACACCGCCGATGATCCGCTCGGCAGCGCCGCCGCGGACGGCCGCAGTCACGCCCATCGCGATGCCCAGGATTGCGCTGAGCAGGGTTGCACCGGCAGCAAGGGACGCCGTGACCGGAAGCCTGCTTGCCAGGTCACCGCTGACTGATCGTCCGTCGATGAGCGAGATCCCGAAGTCACCCTGGACCGCGGCACCGAGCCAGTTGAAGAACTGGACCAGGAGGGGATCATTCCAACCGAGCCGCTGGTTGACCTCCGCAATGGCATCCTGTGTAGCACCGGAGCCCAGTGATACCGCTCCCGGGCTGCCCGGCGTTGCGTGCACCAGAAGGAAAGCCAGAACAGCAACCACAAACACGGTGGCCAGCGCCATCAGCAGGCGCTTGGTGATGAATAGTGCCATGGTGACCTCCATCGGTCAGGCCCTGCCGGGCGGACGCTCCTGTTTGATGAGGAGCGTCCGCCGGCCATGGGCCGGTATCAGTTGGCGGGTTTGTAGGACGAGAGGAGCGGGTAGGCGTTGGCGCCGGCGAATTCCACGGGCGCGATCTTCTCGGGGTTGTAGCCCTGGTTGGTGAGGATTTCGTAGATGGGAATGACCCAGCCGGACTCCACCAGGCGCTTGTTGAGCTTGGTCAGCGCTGCTTTGCGGGCTGCGTCGTCTTTGGCTGCGGCAGCCTCGCCGGTGGCGGCGCTGAGTTGTTCGTCGGTGGCTTTGTGCACGTTGGTGAAGCCGTTCAGGATGGCGCCGTACATCAGGCCCACCGGGTTGTCCCAGCCCAGAGGGGGGTATCCCATGGGCGTGGTGGAAACGGAGGCAAAGAGCTCGTCCGTGGAAGAAGGAACCTTGATGTTCATGGTGATGCCTACGGCGGCGAGGTCTTTCTGGATGACCGGCATATCGGTAACGGTCGCTGCGGTCACCATAGTGAATTCGAAGCCGTTCGGGTAGCCGGCCTCGGCCAGGAGTGCCTTGGCCTTTTCGGGGTTGTAGGCGTATTCCGTTTCCAACTCCTCGGTGAAGCCAAGTGAGTCCTTGGGCAAGGCGTTCCAGGACGGGGCGTCACCCTTGTGGAGTGCTTCCACCAGGGCTTCCCGGTTGATGGCGTACTGGAAGGCCCGGCGGACCTTTTCCTCCGCGAAGGCCGGGGTGGTCGCGCCTGTCTTGTCGAACGCGATTAGGGACTGCATGGTGCCGCCCACACGGGAGACCCCCATCTTCTTGGATTCGGCAAACTCCACCGTGGATGAGGTGAGTTGGGCAACATCAGCCTGGCCGGACACCAGCGCGTTGGCCCGGGCCTGGGGGTCAAGAACCACGCTGAAGATCACCTTGTCAAAGGCATACTTCGCAGCGTCCGGGTAGTCGGCCTTCTTCACCATCACGTATTTGTTGCCCTTCACGGTGGAAGGGTCGATCGTGTAGGGGCCGGATCCGGCGGGGGTGGCTGCCAGGCTTGCCGTGTCAGTAACACCTGCCTTGCCCACAATCATGCCGGTGGGGGAGGCCAGGTTTTTTTCGAAGCCGGGCTGCGGCTTGGCGAAGGTCAGGGCCACCTGGGTGGGGCTGACGACGTCTACGGAAGTGATCTCCTGGGCGCCGCCCGGTGCGATAGCGGAGTAGGCGCTCAAGGCAGCATCGGAGCGGCGGTCAAGGTTGCCCTTCACCAGCTCAGCGTCGAGGGTGGAGCCGTCAGTGAAGGTAACGCCCTCTTTAAGGGTCAAGGTAAGGACCGTGTTGTCTGTGTTGTATTCGAAGGCAGTAGCCAGCCCGGGACCTGCAGAGCCGTCTTCCTGCAGAGTCATCAGGCTCTCGTACAGGCCCTCGAAGAACGGGCGCTGTGCTGCGGCGACGCGCAGCGGATCGTAGCCAAATGACCCGGAGTCAAACTCGACTGCATAGGTCAGGGTGCTGGTGTCAGCCTTTCCGGCAGTTGGGGCCGAGCCGCCGCCACAGGCGGTCAGCGTCCCCAACAGGAGCGCCCCGGCCAGAACGGCAGAGCTCGCACGGGCAGTGGAGTTCAGAAGTTTCATGAAGTGCGCCTTTGCATTGATGTGACAACGGAGGAAAACAGCTTGGGGGGCTGGCAGCTCGCCGGCTCCTTCCAAGCATCGACCGGGGGCGTTTCGTGCTCACATGAGAATGTCATTCAATGAAAAAGTATTGTGGCCCCGGTCACTAAGCGGGCAAGGATGGAAGCCAGGGCAGCGAAGCCCGGAGCGTCCCAGCCGGGCGCTGAACCGAAAGGATCCATATGACCGCCGCATCACCATTCCCTCAGGACTTTCTTTGGGGCGTCGCGAGCGCAGGGCACCAGGTGGAAGGAAACAACGTCAACAGCGACATCTGGTTCCTGGAGCACCTCCCGGGCACCATGTTTTCCGAGCCATCCCTCGACGCGGTGGACCACTACCACCGCTACCGTGAGGACATCGCCCTCATCGCCAGCCTCGGATTTACCACGTACCGGTTTTCGCTGGAGTGGGCACGCATCGAGCCGGAAGAGGGATTCTTCTCCCAGGCTGAGCTGAATCATTACCGCCGCGTCCTTGAGGCCTGCCACGAGCACGGCCTTACCCCTGTAGTGACGTTCCACCACTTCAGCTCCCCCCTGTGGCTCCTCGCCCGAGGTGGCTGGGAGAATCCGCGCACGGCTGAGCTCTTTGCGCGCTACTGCGACAGGGTAATGACGCATCTGGGTGACCTCATCGGCGTCGCCTGCACCTTGAACGAACCCAACCTGCCGTTTCTGCTCACGGAATTGGGGGTTCCTGGCGGCTCCAAGGAGTCCCGTGCAAAGCTCCCGATGTTCGCTTCCGCGGCACAGCGGCTGAACCTGGAGCCGCAGCAGGTGGCATCTTTCCAGTTCGCCACAACCCTGGAATCCTACGATGTCCGCTTGGGCGCGCACCGAGCCGGCCGCGATGCGATCAAGGCCTACCGGCCTGACCTTCCGGTGGGATGGACGCTGGCCAACACGGACATCCAGTTCGTCGAGGGCGGCGAGGAGCGCGCAGACAGAGTACGGCGCGACGTCAACGAACGTTTCCTCAAAGCTTCCCGGGGCGATGACTTCGTGGGTATCCAGACGTATGGCCGTACGGTTTTCACTGCAGACGGCCTGGCGCCGGCACCTGCCGGAGCGAAACTCAACCAGTCAGGTGAGGAAATTTACCCGCAGGCCCTGGAAGCAACCATCCGGGAAGCCCACCGGATTGCCGGCATTCCGGTGATCGTCACGGA
The DNA here is from genome assembly GCF_055361265.1 of Pseudarthrobacter sp. TRD_SC_9. Classification (NCBI taxonomy): domain Bacteria; kingdom Bacillati; phylum Actinomycetota; class Actinomycetes; order Micrococcales; family Micrococcaceae; genus Pseudarthrobacter; species Pseudarthrobacter sp. TRD_SC_9. The sequence goes on along the minus strand of NZ_CM143956.1, from coordinate 175,920 downwards.
AAACGGCTTGGCCACGGAGGATGACACGCAACGGGTGGAGTTCCTGCGTGCCGCGGTGGATTGCGTGGCTGCATGCCTGGCGGACGGCATCGACGTCCGCGGCTACATTGCATGGACCGCTTTCGACAACTTCGAATGGATATTTGGCTACGGACCCAAGTTCGGCCTCATCGGTGTGAACCGGGAAACCCAGGAACGGACGCCAAAGGAAAGCGCCCACTTCCTGGGCAACCTCGCCCGCGAACATGCATCCGGAAACAAAACATCGCAGGACAGCGCAGCCGAGGACGACACAGCCACTAAGGCACCCCAGCCCGCCTGACCGCCGTCGTTCTTCTTCCTGCAAAGCTCTCGAAAGGCCCTGCTCCATGCCCGGACCACTGGACGGCATCACCGTCGTCGACCTCACCCGCGCCCTGGCCGGACCCCACGCCACCATGATGATGGCTGACTTGGGGGCCCGCGTCATCAAGGTCGAAACCCCTGAGGGCGGCGATGACACCCGTGGCTGGGGGCCGCCCTTTGTGGGTGATGCTGATGACCGCCAGTCCACGTATTTCCTGTCCTGCAACCGGAACAAGGAATCCATCACCGTGGATTTGAAGAGCGACGGCGGTGCGGACACTTTGCGCCGGCTCATCCGTATGGCGGACGTGCTGGTGGAAAACTTCCGCCCGGGAACCCTGGACCGCCTCGGCTTCAGCCCCCAGACCATTGGGGAGCTCAACCCGCGGATGGTGGTCCTGTCCATCTCCGGGTTTGGCCACGACGGGCCGGAAGGCGGGCGGGCCGGGTACGACCAGATTGCCCAGGGGGAGAGCGGGCTAATGTCACTCACCGGGTCCGGCCCGGACGATCCGCAGCGGGTGGGCGTTCCCATCGGAGACCTGCTGGCCGGGATCTACGGGGCCTACGGGGTGCTGGCCGCGCTGCTCGAGCGGGAAAGCACGGGGCGTGGGCAGGTGGTGCGGACCTCACTGCTCGCGTCCCTCGTTGGCGTCCACGCGTTTCAGGGAACCCGCTGGACAGTGGCAGGCGAAACCGGGCTGGCCCAGGGAAACCATCACCCTTCCATCGCCCCGTACGGCCTGTTCCGGTGTGCGGACGGAGCGGTGCAGATTGCCGTTGGGTCCGAGGGCCTGTGGTTCCGTTTCGCGGCCTTTGCAGGTCTGGATCCTGCGGATCCGGCATTTGCCTCCAACGCAGGGAGAGTGGCCAATCACGCTGAGCTGGTTGCCGGGATTGAGAGTTATTTCTCCGCGCACAAGGCTGAGGACCTGCTCGCGGCCTTGAAAGCTGCGGGGATACCCGCGGGGAAAGTCCGGACGGTGAAGGAAGTCTATGAATGGGAGCAAACCAGGTCACAGGGACTGGTGGTGGAGGTGGATCATCCAACGCTGGGCCCGATTGAGCTTCCGGGTCCGCCCCTGCGGTTCTTCGAGCACGGCGGAGTTGAAACCACCCGTCATGAGCACGCCGCTCCGCCCCTGCTGGGGCAGCACAGCCTTTTGGTTGCCCGGTGGCTGGACCAGACGGTACCTGCATGACCGCCCTCCTCCCGCCCGCACGGATCGCCTCGCAGGAGCTACTTGCCCTGACCCTGGACAACGGAAGCTTTCTGTCCTGGGATCGGCCCCTCCCCCGGCTGGCCATCGAAGAGGGCTACGCGGAAGAGCTGGCCGCCGCCCGGAGAAAGTCCGGCCACGACGAATCGATTATCACTGGTGAGGGGACAATTGCGGGCAGCAGGGTGGCGGTTGTCCTAAGCGAGTTCGCTTTCCTCGGTGGTTCCATTGGCATCAGTGCCGCAACGCGGATCACCGAGGCCATCCAACGGGCCACTTACGAAGGCCTGCCGCTACTGGCCTCTCCGGTCTCCGGCGGGACCAGAATGCAGGAAGGCACACCGGCGTTTGTCCAAATGGCCCGGATCACCGCCGCCGTCAACGCCCACAAACAAGCCCGCCTGCCGTACCTGGTCTACCTTCGGCACCCCACCACGGGCGGGGTATTTGCGTCATGGGGGTCACTGGGCCACATCACCGCAGCCCAGCCCTTGGCCACGATCGGTTTCCTCGGGCCGAAGGTCTACAAAGCGCTTCGCGGCACATGTTTTCCTGTCGGCGTCCAGCAGTCCGAGAACCTTCACGCGCACGGGATCGTGGACGCCGTGATCGAGCCCCGGCACCTGCGCCCGTTCATCATTCGCACCCTCAACGTGGTTCACGCCCGTCCTTCGGCAAGCGGGTACGACGTGCCCGCGTGGGTTGACCGGGGCACCGGTGAAATCGACGCGTGGTCCTCAGTAACCCTGTCGAGGCTTCCGCAGCGACCCGGCCTGCGGAGTTTCCTAAGCCAAACCGCAGCTGATGTCGTCCCGTTGGGAGGAAGTGCCAGGAATTCGCGAGGTACTGTTTCGCTGGCACTGGCGAGGCTGGGCAACCAGGGAGTTGTCGTCGTCGGGCTTGACCGAAAAGCGGCCGACGACGGCGCTCCTCTTGGTGCCACGGCGTTGCGGGAGGCGCGGCGCGGGATGGACCTTGCCGAGGGCCTGGGACTGCCTGTGCTCACCGTCATCGACACTCCGGGCGCGGACCTTTCAAGGGAGGCCGAGGAGGCCGGCCTGGGCCGTGAGATCGCTTTGACGCTTGCCCGCCTGCTGGAGCTGCGCGTCCCCACCATCACGCTGCTCCTGGGCCAGGGCGCCGGGGGCGGCGCGTTGGCACTCTTTCCGTCGGACAGAATTATCGCCCTTGGCAGCAGCTGGCTGGCGCCGCTCCTCCCCGAGGGAGCCAGCGCCATCATGTACGGGGACACCAGCCATGCCGCGTTGATGGCGCGGCGGCAACGCGTGGGCGCCGCCGCCATGTTGCAGGACGGCCTGGTCGATGAAGTGGTGGCAGAATCCGCCGGCCCACCTGCCCACACGCCTGATTTTTGCCTGCATGCGGCTTCCGCGGTAGCGCGGCATCTAGTCGAGCTTGCGACCGTGGACCCGGATGTTCTCGTGAGGAAGCGCTCACGGCGCTACTCCACAGGAGCAGCCTTCTCCCCTGCACGCATCGATGCACGCGCGCTGTAGAACCAGGAAAGTTCGACGGCGGCACCCAACCGTCCCGCCGTCCACCGGATAGCCTAAGTCCCATGCCTACCTCAGTTTCCCTCATCCGGTCCGGGGACCTCGCCGGTTCGGTGCAGTACGCGTACGCCGCCACGGCACCCAAAGACGCGCGCCTGATCTTCCTGGCCGGAGCCTGCCCTCTGGAGCAGGATGGCTCGGTCGCTGGTTTGGGCAATTTTGCTGCGCAGGCCGCCAAGGCGATGGAAAACCTCAGGGTTGCGCTGGCGGCCGCCGGAGCCGGTCTCGAGGACGTGGTGAACACGCGCGTGCTGGTGGCATCAACGTCCCGGCCGGACCTGGTGACGGCATGGAACGTTGTCCGCGCGGCCTTCGGGAACCACGACGCCCCCAGCACACTGCTCGGGGTTACCGTCCTTGGCTACCCTGGCCAGTTGGTCGAGATCGAGGCGGTTGCCGCCGTCGTCGACTGACGACTACCGGAGCGCGGCTGCCCCGGCCGGCACCTCCGCTGCGGGAGAAACGCCGCCCGGAGCCGCCGTCGGACCTTCAGTGGTGTCCTCCCCCGCGAAGGCCCGGAGCATCGCGTCGCGGTTGAACTGGCCTTCCCATTTGGCGACGACGAACGTGGCCACACAGTTGCCCAGGAGGTTCACCACCACGCGCATCGAATCCATCAGCCGGTCAGCTCCCAGAAGGAGCGCGACGCCGGCCACCGGGAAGATCCCGAGCGCCCCTGCCGTTGCGGACAGTGCGAGGAAGGCCGAGCCGGGTACGCCGGCCATGCCCTTGGACGTCAGCATCAGGATTCCCAGGGCGGCCAGCTGCTGGCCAAGATCCAGGTTGTAACCAAAAGCTTGCGCCAGGAAGAGCAGCGATATCGAGAGGTACAGCGCGGCGCCGTCCAGATTGAACGAATAACCCGTGGGGATGACCAGCCCCGTGGTCGCCCGGGAGCAGCCTGCATTGGTCAGTTTGGTCATGATGCGGGGCAGTACGGACTCCGTGGAAGCGGTCCCCAGTGCCAACAGAAACTCCTCCCGGGTGTACTTCATGAACTGCCACAGCGGCACCCGCGGGTACACCCAGGCCACAACAAACAGGAGGCCGATGAACACAAGCGCGGCGCCGTAGCAGGCACCGATCAACAGGGCATAGGTACTGAGCGTGCCGAGCCCATACTGGCCGATGATGAACGCCATTGCTCCGAAAGCGCCAACCGGGGCAATACGCATCACCCAGGACATGATTTTGAAGAACAGTTCCAGGACGGTATCCATAAGGTTCAGCACCGGGCGGCAGCGTTCACGGCCGACGACTACGATCGCCGCACCGAAGAACACCGCGAAGCACAGAACCTGCAGGAGGCTGTTGCTGGCAAAGGCACCGATGACGCTGGTGGGGATGACACCAAGCAGGAACTGCCCGACGTTTTCAGGCGGCGCGGTGGTTGTCTTGGCCGCCAGCGCATCCTGGGACAATGAAGCCGGGTCGATATTGAGGCTCGCACCGGGCTGGACCACGTTCCCCACAATCAGTCCGAAAACCAAGGCAAACAGTGTGGCGCCGGTGAAATAAATGAGAGCCTTCACTCCGACACGACCCACGGCTTTAACGTCACTGATGGCGGCGATACCTGTGACAATCACGAGGAAAATCAGCGGCGCGATAATCATCTTAATGAGGGCTATGAAGCCGTCCCCGAGGGGCTTTAGGGCGGAACCAATGGTTGGCCAGAAGTGCCCGATCAGCACACCCGCCACGACGGCTATCAGGAGCTGGAAGAAGAGTGAGGAATACAGCGGCTTCCTCTTAGGAGAAGTTGCGAGGACGGGCGTGGCGGAATTCATGGGCGTGCCTATCGGTTCCTGGATGACGGTGCGGCCGGTCCGCATGTCCGTTCACCAAGGTAGGGCTCCGTTGTTTCCGGAAGGATTCGTCCAGGATGCGGAATTGTTTAAGGAGTAGTGGGCTTTGTCGCGGCCAGGTCCTTGGCAACCTTCCACTCGTCGGCAAGCACGGCGAAGATGACTTCGGTGGCCCGCTCACCCTTGTAGTGCCACTTGTCGATCTGCCGCGCTTCCTCGCGCATGCCCAGTCTGGTGCAGATGGCCGCGGACGCCGTGTTCCGGGCATCCAGGGTGGCGCTGATCCGGTGGAAGTCCAGCTCTTCAAAGCCCAGCCGCAGCACGGCGTCGGCAGCCTCCGTGGCGTAGCCCTTGCCGCGGGCTTCCGGGGACAAACTCCAGCCCACCTCGCCCTGCCCGCTGCCGGGAAGCCACTTGAGCACTACCTCGCCGAGGATTCCCGGGGAGCTGGCCGACTCGATGGCCAGCACCACCCAGTCGCCCGGCTTTTCGAAGCTGAAATTGGCGTAGCCGCCCACCCGCTCCATGCACTCCGTGTAACTCTTGGCTTCCCCGGGCAGGAACCGGGCGGTCTCGCGGAGGGAGTGGTAAGCGAAGTAGGCGTCAAGATCTGCCGCGTCGAAGCGGCGGAGGACCAGGCGCTCGGTGCGCAGCGGCAGGGAAATTTCTGGCATGGCCAGAGCTTATCCGCATTGGGCAGGCAGGGTTCACGCGACGCCCAGGAAGTCCTCCAGGAGCACCACATCCAGTCCGGCCGCCAATTGCGCCGCCCTGAAGGCTGCCAGGTCTGCGGCAAACTCGTGCCGGAAGTGCATCAGCACAATGTCACCGGGTCTGAGCGAGTTGCCCACCTGGTAGATCAGGTGACCGGAATTCACTTCGACTTCCCAGTGAATAATCGCGTCCATCCCTGCCGCCGCAACCGCTTCGCGCATGACGCCTGAATAGGAGCCTCCCGGGGGTCGGAACAGCCTCGGCCTGCGCCCGTACTCTTGGACACAGTAATCCTGCATGCCGGTCAGGTCGTTGAGCTGTTGCTGGTAGCCCCATTCATGCACCATAAAGACGTTATGGGAGACCGTGTGATTCTCCACCAGGCTTCCCTGTGCCTCGAACGCCTTGAAATATGCAGGGTCGTCCGCAATGGAATTGCGGGTCAGGAAAAGGGACGCCGGGTAGTCATATTCGGCCATAAGGCTGACCGTCTCGGGCGTCTTGACGTTGCCATCGTCGATGGTCAGAAAAACCACCGGATGTGCTGTCTCGATTTTGCTGATCACCGGCGCAAGACCATCAACGATCGGCGGCAAATGATAATCCGGGACAAAAGTCATCCGGGGCGGACGGGCTCTGGCTGACACACCGGGCTTTCGGGACGGGGTCAGAGGCGGGTCTGCGTTGGCGCTTCTCGGAGCCGCGCAGCCCGGCAGGACGCCCAGAGCGAATAGCCCGAGTACGCCCAGAATCGCTCGCCTGCTCGGATTGGATTTGTATCCTGCGCCGTGGTCTTCACACATGGCCGTCCTCATCTTCGAGGGATGACTTGGCAGCAGGCTAACAGGCAAGGAACCGGCACCTGCCGAAGCTGCCCGGCGTGGTGCATTTTCCGCCTGTTGATGCGCCGGGAAAGGTGGGGCTATTGTCAACTGGAACAGCGATGGCGGCCGAGGCCGGAAGGAGCCTGCGAATGGATTTCCGGCATGTGATTGAGGTCCTTGGCGAGTATATGGACTTCGCGGGGGTGGCGGTCATGGTCGTCGGTGCCGTCATTTCCGTTCCAATGGCTCTGGGGCGCCAGAAGGCGTCCGAGCGTCAGGGCGGGCAGGGGCGAATGTCGGTTTACCGGCAGTATCGGCAGTTGCTGGGCCGGTCGATACTTTTGGGCCTTGAGCTGCTCGTTGCGGCGGACATTATCCGCACCGTGGCCGTAACACCTACCTTCGACAGCGTTGGGGTGTTGGCCATCATCGTGTTGATCCGAACCTTTCTGAGCTTCTCCCTGGAACTGGAGATCACCGGACGGTGGCCCTGGCAGAAAGAGAAAACCGGCCAGGGAGGTCAGGGGCTCGAAGACACAGACCAGACACAACCCGCAGCCTGACTGCCGAACCCGGCTCGGCTGCCAGGGGTTACGGAAGCCGTGACGGACGCAGCACCACAGTCTCCCCCGCCAGCCCCGCGTCGAGCGGGACCGGACTCACCAGCACGGCCGGCCCGCGGAGCAGCTCACCTCCGGCCACCACCTGGCAGCGGATGCCGCCACGGCCCCGCATGGCCGCGTGGGCACCGGGCGCGAGCATCCGATCCATCCAGACGCACGGATGCGCCGGCCGTCCACCCCGCAGGACCACGGAACCGGAGCCGGTTTCCAGTGCGAATTCCTGGCCCAGCAGCGGCGCCAGCTGGGCACCACGAATCACCACATTGCGGCGCGTAAGGAGGGGGTCAAAAGCCGGAACCCCCAGCTCCACAGCAATGGCTTCCAAAGCTTCGGCGGCGATCAGGGTCACCGCAGCGTCCATGTGAGCCGCCTTGCCGAAGAACCTGTCCCCCACGATGCCCTTCCCCGCCACGAGCGTCGCCTTTTCGGCATCAACAGTAGCGACGTCCGCGGCACCATCCCGCGCACGGCCAAAGTAGGCATGCCCCGGCGAGATGAGCAGGTGCTCGATGCCGACGTCGTACCTGTGGTTTGCCGTCATCCTCCCACGCTAACCGTGGTTCCCAACGCCCGCCAGCGATGGCAGGATGGCGGCATGGCAATCGAAGTCCGGCAGGCCACCCACTTTCCTGATGTCCAGGCGGTCCTGGGGCCCAAGAACCCCGGCTCCAACGTCTGCTGGTGCCTGAGTTACCGAATCCCGTCCAAAGAAAACCTGTCCTTGCGCGGGCCGGAGCGGGGTGAGCGGGTGAAGGAACTGGTCTCCCAGGATCCTCCTCCAGGGGTTTTAGCGTACGACGGCGGCACGCCTGTGGGGTGGGCAGCAGTCCACCCGCGGGCGGACACCAGCTTTGCCCGGAACCGGAAGATCCCGCACGTGGACGAGGTGGATACCTGGTCCGTCTGGTGCTTCCGGGTGCGGCCAGGACACCGCGGGAAAGGCATCGCGCACCACCTGCTGGCCGGCGCCGTGGAGATGGCCAGCAGCTACAACGCACCCGTAATCGAGGGCTACCCGGTGGACAACCAGGGCAGCAAAGTGGATCTGACCATGGCTTATGTAGGGACCCGGAAGCTCTTTGAGCAGGGCGGCTTCACCAAGGCCGCGGACACGGAATCCGTGCTCAATGGCTTCCCGCGGGTGTTGATGCGCCTAAACTTGCGCTGAGCCGTTGGCCCGTTCCGGCCGGAAATCCCCCTCTTGTGGAGAAGACCCCGGCGCGTACACGGATGAATTCTCTAAAGAAGGGTGATTTGTGCCCGGGCCCGAACTTCGGGATCGTTGCCAGCCCATACGGCGCGGGAGTACCGTAACGCCCACGCACAAACTCGCCTACCGACTCGGGAGTGACTATGCCCAGGATCATCGCCAGCAAAAAGAAGGTAATTCGTCGATTGACTGCCGCAACGGCGGTCCTGGCATTGGGCGGGGCGAGTGGCGCCGTCGTCAGTCCTGCCTTCGCGGACCCCCGCGCGACGGAAAAGACGGCGACGGCCACCGGCTATGGCGGGGCAGTGAGTACCGTGGATCCGGAAGCGTCGGCAGCCGCGATCGAGGTGCTACGCAAAGGCGGGAATGCCGCTGATGCAGCGGTGGCCGCGGCGGCCACCCTGGGCGTGACCGAACCGTACAGCGCGGGGATCGGTGGCGGTGGCTACTTCGTGTTCTACGACGCCGCCAACGGTGAGGTCAGCACCATCGATGGCCGTGAAACCGCCCCGGCGGCGATGCCCAACGATGCCTTTGTCAACCCGGAGACCGGCACAACCTATCCTTTCAGCGACCTGGTCAGCAGCGGCGTCTCAGTCGGCGTGCCCGGAACGCCGGCCACCTGGGAACGGGCCTTGGAACGCTGGGGAACGCTGGACCTTGGCCAGGCCCTGAAGCCGGCCATCAAGGTGGCGGACCGCGGCTTTGTGGTGGATGAGACCTTCCGCCAGCAGACCCTGGACAACAAGGGCCGCTTCGAAGCCTTCACCTCCACCACCGAGCTGTTCCTTCCCGGTGGCGACGCTCCCGCCGTCGGAAGTGTCTTCAAGAACCACGGGCTCGCGGCCACGTACCGGCTCCTGGCCAAGCAGGGCACCGACGGTTTCTACTCCGGCCCGCTGGCTGAGGAAATCGCGGCAACGGTGCAGGCTCCGCCCACCACCGACGCCACCACCCTCCCGGTCCCGCCCGGGTACATGACCACCGAAGACCTGGCCAACTACACCGCGGTGGACCAGGACCCCACCCACGTGGAGTACCGCGGTTACGACGTCTACGGCATGGCGCCCTCCAGCAGCGGCGGCACCACGGTGGGCGAGGCGCTGAACATCCTGGAGCCCTTCAACCTTGGCGAAATGTCCACCGGTTCCGCCCTGCACCATTACCTTGAGGCAAGCGCTTTGGCCTTCGCAGACCGCGGCAGGTACGTGGGTGATCCGGCCTTTGTGGACGTTCCCACCGCCGAACTCACGGACCCGCTGTTCGGCAAGGAGCGCGCGTGCGAGATTGATCCGCTGCAGGCGGCACCCAAGCCCGTCGCCCCGGGTGACGTGGAAGCGTACGACGGCGCGTGCCCGGCCGGGGTGGCACCGTTCGCCGAGGAAACGGATACAGAAAACATCTCGACAACGAACCTGACTGTTGCGGACAAGTGGGGCAACGTGGTGGAGTACACGCTCACCATCGAGCAGACCGGCGGATCGGGCATTGTGGTCCCGGGCCGCGGCTTCCTGCTGAACAACGAGCTGACGGACTTCTCCACGGTGTACAACGAGTCGGACCCCAACCGGATCCAGCCCGGGAAGCGGCCGCGTTCTTCAATGTCGCCGACGATTGTCCTCAAGGACGGCGAGCCCGCCTTCGCACTCGGCTCGCCCGGCGGTTCCACGATCATCACCACCGTGCTGCAGACCATCCTGAACCGGGTGGACCTGGGAATGAGCATCTCGGAGGCCCTCGCGGCTCCGCGGGCATCGCAGCGGAACACAGCGGCGGTCACAGCCGAGCCCGGCTTCATTGACGCCTACGCGGACGATCTGGCGCCGTTCGGGCACACCCTGAGGCCTGCGGGCGACGCCTTCACCTCCGCTGCGGAAATCGGAGCGGCAACGGCCATTGAGTTTATGCCGGACGGCAGCATGGTGGCCGCGGCTGAGCCGTTCCGCCGTGGTGGCGGCTCTGCCATGGTGGTGAAAGCGGCGCCGTAGGCCCCTACTTGAGCCGCCTTCAGGAGGCGGTTGGGCTTACCTGAGCCGATTCCGTCACTGTCTGCTCCGGTGACGGCGACTGGGTCGGCGACGGAGACTCGGTGGGTGACTCCGTGCTGCTACGGGTACCGGTCGTCGACGGTGACGTGGGGCTGGATGTGGCGGTGCCGCCGTCGTCGGTCTTCGCCAGAACTTCGTTGACCAGGTCTTCGAGCTCCTTCTGGTCCTTATCGCCCAGATTGGCACCGCTCTTCGTGGCCACCACCAGGAGCCGGCCTTCTGCGCCGGAAACCTGCATAAGCATCTCGTGCTCGGCGCCGGCGCGGGTGCTGACGGTCCCGAAGGTTTCCTCGGCGTCAGTATCGGCCTGCACTTCCTCGGTGCTGACTTCGTAGGTTTGTCCCAGTACTTCGACTGTGAAGGTGGCGCACTGGTCCAGCTTGCCGCTCACCTCGTTGAGGAGTTCGACCGCGTCAGGTCCGTCACTGCCCGACTGGGCGGACAGGGTGCGGGGCTGGTCACTCTCCGACACCGCAACCGCCACCGCACCGTTGTCCACAGTGTCCTGGAGTCCGGCCGTGGCGATTTCCTTGCACTCCTCCGGCTCCACCGTGGCATTGCCCATGATGATATCGGCCACGTTCTGGCCCTGGTCCACCTGGTCCTTGGAATAAAGCTTGAGCTCGTTGCCGTCCCCGTCCTCCATACCGGCAATGAGGTCGCGGAGTTCATCCTCGGTGTACACCTTGTGACCGCTGGTTTCGGTGGCCGTTTCCGTGGGGCTCGTTGTGGATCCTCCCCCACCACCTCCTGTGCATCCGGCCAAGGCCATCATGGTTGCCGTCGCCACCCCGAGGGCTGAAATTTTGCGCATGGGAAACACTCCTCAAATTAGCAAGCATGCTTAGTGTTTTCAGTTTAAGGCTCCATCAAAGGGGCGGAAATACCCTGCAGGTAACCATTCGGCATCGCGGTTAATCCAATCGAAGTAGTATTTGGGAAATGAGCCACGCCGTTCCCCATCAGACCCGTCCCGGGCGGGACGCCTTCCGGGCCGTACTCCTCGGGATTTCCGCCGGACTGCTTGGCCTGGCGCCATGGCTGGTCACGGGCGCCCAGCTTCCATTGCAGAACCTCTGGGCCACCGAAACCATGCCGGACCAGATGCCACTGTCCCTCCTGCCCCTCAGTCAGTACGAACTGACGACGCTGGTAGGGCTGCTCACCATGGGTGGCGCAGTCGCCGGATTCGCGGTGCGCCTGTGGGCACCAGCACGACGGCGGCTGGCCACCTGGTGTGCTGCGGCCGGGGTTCTGGTGGTGCAGGTTACGGCCGTGGTGCAGTCGTTCTCGGTGGTGGGCTCCGGCCTGGCGTTGGGGACTGAGTCGAGGATTTATGTGGTGGGTTTGCTGGCCGGCGTTATTGCCTCCGTTGCCGCCAGCCTGGTGGCACTGCTGCTCCTGGCTTCCAGATCCCCCACCCGAGTGGCCCTTGGCATTGGCTTGATGGCCGTGCCATTTGCGGGGTGGATGGGGGACTGGCTGTTCAGCATGCTCGGCGGTGCCGCCAACGCGCCCCCCGTGGTGCCACTGCTGCTGCGCTGGCTGCCGGGCGTCGTCGTGGGCGTGGCACTGGCCTGGTGCGGCTTCCGCCCCGTCTTCCGCAGCTGGGTATGGGCCGTGGACCTGCTGTTGCTGTGGGTGGTTCCTGCGCTGTTCATCTCGGTCCGGTATGTCTTCGGCACCAGGGTGACGCTGGGCGATTTCCAGGAGATGCTCGCGATGGGCCGGGACATCCTGGCGGCCACTCTGGGGCCAGACGGCGGTGCCGGCCCCCTCGCGCTTGTGGCGCTGTCGATCGGACTTGCAGGAGCGGGCACGCTGATGGTGATGCGTCGCCGTCGAACGTTCACCAATGCCTGACCTGGTTCCTCCAACATGTTCCGGCCCGGAATTACGTCAATGTTTTGGGTCTTTTTGATCCGTCCCCGGAGGACTACCGTGTGAACACGGAGCGGCTGATCCTGCCGCCGATTGAAAGGACCGCACAATGACCTCGCACGTCGCAGATTGCAGCGTCACCAACTGTTCCTTCAACGACCACACGAACTGCAACGCAGCCGCGATCACCGTCAGCGGCGCCGAAAACCACGCACATTGTGCAACCTTCATTGACACCGGTAGCCATGGCGGCTTGCCCAAGGTGCTGGCTGACGTCGGAGCCTGCCAACGCACCGAGTGCGTTCACAATGACCACCTGATGTGCCAGGCCGCAGAAGTGCATGTGGGCCCCGGCAAGGACAATGCGGACTGCCTGACCTACGACCACCGCTAAGACCTGCCAAAGAGCTTTCCGCTGATGATGCGGCGTGCTTTCTTTCCACAGTAAAGATCACCATACTGGGACTGGTAAGCATGCTTATCTTCAGAGGGAGCTTTGATTCATGAAGGCACTTACCTGGCAGGGAAAGCGATCAGTGAGCGTTGAAGAGGTGCCGGATCCTGTCATCCAGGAGCCCACGGACGCGATCATCAAAATCACCTCTTCCGCCATCTGCGGCTCGGACCTGCACCTTTACGAGGTACTGGGCCCTTACATGCACAAGGGCGATGTCCTGGGGCATGAACCCATGGGAATCGTCCAGGAGGTGGGCAGCGCGGTGCGAAACCTCTCGGTGGGTGACCGGGTGGTCATTCCTTTCAACATCGCCTGCGGAAAGTGCCTCATGTGCAGCATGAACCTGCAGTCCCAGTGTGAAACCACCCAGGTGCGGGAGAAGGGAACCGGGGCCAGCATCTACGGGTACTCGGAGCTCTACGGGTCCGTCCCTGGCGGACAGGCAGAATACCTGCGGGTGCCCTTCGCGGACTATGGCCCCATCAAGGCCGGTTCCGACATGCCAGACGTGCGTTATCTGTACCTCTCAGACATCTTGCCCACGGCCTGGCAGGGAGTGAAATACGCAGACGTTCCCGACGGCGGTACGCTGGCCGTTTTTGGGCTGGGTCCGGTAGGACAGTTCGCGGCCCGCGCAGGCATCCACCTCGGGTATCGCGTCATCGGGATCGAGCCCGTTCCGGAACGGCGTGCCATGGCGGCGCGGTACGGCGTCGAAACCATGGACTACAGCGACACCGTTGGCGATGAGCTCCGCGAAATGACCGGTGGCCGAGGACCTGACTCCGTCCTGGACGCCGTCGGCATGGAAGCACACGGATCACCCGTAGGTTCTTTCGCCCAGCAGGCGGCGGGGCTCCTGCCTGATTCCCTCGCGCAAAAGGTTATTGAGAAGGCGGGCGTGGACCGCCTGAACGTTCTGCATTCCAGCATCGACGCTGTCCGCCGCGGCGGCACTGTTTCGATCAGCGGCGTCTACGGCGGGATGGCCGATCCGATGCCGATGCTGACCCTGTTCGACAAGCAGATCCAGATGCGCATGGGCCAGTGCAACGTCAAGCGATGGATCGATGATCTACTGCCACTGGTGGAGGATCCTTCTGACCCGCTTGGCGTCACCGACCTGGCTACCCACGAGATCCCACTGGATGATGCGCCCGCCGCCTACGAGGTATTCCAAAAGAAGCAGGACAACTGCATCAAGGTGATACTCAAACCTTGATGACGCCGGCTACACGCCGCTTAAGGACAAGTGCGATGCAAGATCCCTCGAAAGCCGGGCAGTTTTCCGACGGAGCCGTCGTCGTGATTACCGGGGCCTCCAGCGGCATCGGCCGCGCCACCGCCCACGCTTTTGCCAAGGACGGCGCGCGGCTGGTCCTGGCTGCCCGAAGCACTGAAACGCTGGACGAAGTTGCCGCCGAGTGCGCGGGCCACGGCGCCGAGGTAATCACGGTGCCAACGGACATCGGCCGGGAGCCTGAAGTGATGGCCCTGATGGATGCGGCAGTCCAGGCCTTCGGGCGGATCGACGTTTGCCTGGCCAATGCCTCGGTCTTCAGTTACGGAACTTTCGAATCAACGCCGTCGGAAGTGTTCCGCCAGGTCATCGAGGTAACCCTGTTTGGCACGATCAACACCGCCCGGGCAGCCCTGCCGCACTTCCGCAAGCAGGGCCGGGGGACGCTGATAGTCATCGGTTCCGTGTACTCAAAGGCTACCTCGCCCTACGTTTCGCCCTACATAACCAGCAAGTTTGGCCTGCGCGGCTTCACTGAAGTGCTGCGTCAGGAACTGCACCAGGCCAGGGATATCCATGTCTGCCTGGTGCTGCCTGCTACCATCGACACTCCCATTTACCAGCATGCCGCAAATTACACCGGCAAGCCTGTGCGTCCGGTACCGCCCGTGGTGTCCCCGGAACGGGTGGCCAGGGCAATATTGCAAAACGCGAAGCGGCCGCGGCGGGTGACGGTGGTGGGGCAGGTCCAGCGGACCCTCATCCCCTTCCACAGTCTCTTTCCGAAACTCTACGACCGATGCATCACTGCGGTCATGGACCGGGTGGCCCTACGTCCGGGTGCTGAGACCCCGTCAACGGGGACCATATTCGCCCCGAATCCATCCAGTAACCAGGTGGCGGGCGGCTGGCGGGCCGGCAGCAGTAGCCCCACCACCGGCCGCCGCGTTCCTGCACTCCGGTCGATTGCCCGGAACCTTCTTCCCAAGCGGGCTTCGTGACGCTTTCCGGTTCACGGCAGCCCCAGGCCTGATTACGCCAGCCGGCTGCGGACGATCTCGCTGACGGCTTTGCCATCAAAACGGCCGGCTACCTTGACGGTGACCGGCTTCATCACCGCGCCGATGGATCGCATGGAGAGCTCGTGGCCTTCGGCTTTCAGTGCCGCGACTTCAGCGTCCACGATTGCCTCCACCTCTTCACGTGTGAGTGCCTTGGGCAGGTAGGCCTCGATGATCTCGGCCTCCTCGATTTCCGCGCCGGCCCGGTCCGGCTCCCCGGCTTCGGTATAGATGCGCGCGGTGTCGCGCCGCTTGGCCGCTTCTTTCTGCAGCAGGGACGTTACCTGGGCGTCGTCCAGCTCTACCGGGGTTTTCCCGGACTTCTCGCGGGTGCTGATCTCGCCCAGGACGTTCCGGACCGTGTTCAACGCGGTTTTGTTTCCCGCCTTCATGTGGGCGACAACGTCTTCTTTGAGGCGTTCCTTGAGGCTCATGGGTTTTCTCGTTTCCTTATGGGTTCCTGTAACCCATTCTGCCCTCCCCTAGGGGCAGGAGGCTGTGTGCAGCTGGGAATGCAGGGCGTGCCCCGATGGCAAGGTGGCCAACCGGACGACGCCATCCAGTGGTCCGCCCATTGGCGGGAGGATCCGGGCGTTGGGCCACGCTTTTATCAGCTTCCGGTGCAGGGGCGCCGTCATTCGGGGGCTGGACAGGATTTTTCCTACCCAGCTGATGGCGGGGCTGGATGAACTCGTCCAGCCCGTGCTGCGCAGGCTCGCTCCGACCGATAGGGCAAGTTCGTCCGTCGCATGGTCCACGATCCGTGCCGAGACGCTGTCATATTCGGAAAGGTCAATGATCTTGCGGGCGTAGGAGGCCACGAACGAGATGCGCTCGGGGTCGGACTGGATTTCAATATAGGCTGCTTCGACATCCGGAAAGTCCTGTTGAAGGACATCCAGGATCGCTGTCTGCGCCCCTCGTCCGTCGTAGGCGCGCATAGCCGCATCGAGGCCCGCGCGACCGATCCAGTAACCGCTCCCTGCATCCCCCATGATGTTCCCCCAGCCGTCCACCCGCGAAGATCCTCCTGGACCGGTTGCGAGAGTGACCACTCCCGTTCCTGCGGCTATTGCTGACCCCGCATGGTCACCGAGGCACCCCAAATACCCTGAAACCGAGTCGTGTGCGATCCGAATGGACCGGGCACCAAGACCCCGGCAGGCAGCCAAGACTCCCTCGGCGTCAACATTGGGTGACGTGAGGCCCGACAGTGCCGCCGCCACCCGAACCTGTTCCACAGGCCGCTCCGCCAGGACTGCCCTGATTACCGCTGCCAGCTGCGGCATAAGTGGAACATTTGTCAGGAGTGCCGGGAATTCCCGTTCGAACGGGGTTCCCGTTCTGGGCACCAGCCTGGTTCGGATTGACGACTGACCGCCGTCAATGGCGAGAACGGGCACATGGGAAATCACAGTGGGGGCTTTCTGCAGGAGTAATCGGGGCCGGTTGGGTGTATCAGGCGTTCAGGACCGGCACCTCCCCATGGAGCTGAGTTGGCACGGAACGCAGATCGTTGGCTGTCCTCAAGACGGCAGGAGACAGGAGTTCAGCCGGATCAAACCTGCTCCCCGTGATGGCCACCGAGAAGGTCCACTCCATGCCAGCGGGCAGCGTCACCAGGCCATGGTCCACCCGTGCATCTGCCTCCACTTTGTCGACGTGCAGCGTGATGTCGCGGGCCAGGGACTTAGCCCGGACCGTAACTTCGTAGCCGCCGCTGACCTGCTTTGCCGATGCTTCCAGCGGGTTCGGGTCCAGGTTCAGGTCGATATCCTCCACAAAAGTGTGGACGGCAACTTCCCTGCCAAACCGGGCCACCAGGGCCTCGTCTGCAGCATCCACCGGAACCGACAGCTCCGCCGGTACCGGGAGGATCACAACGGACCGGGCGGCAACGTCAGCGTTTTCTTCACGTTCGCCAAGCACCACGCCGTCCAGGGTCTGCAGGCTCAACGCGAACGCGCCGCGCCAGGACTCGGCTGTGTCGTTGACCAGGGACACAACCAGCTTCCCTTCGCGGTGGCCAAACGAGATGATCCGGGGTGCGTTGGCCTGGCGCAGGCCGTGCCATAGCGGCTTGGGCCGTTCCTGTGAATCCACGGCCGCCCAGGACGTGACGGGCCAGCAGTCATTCAGCTGCCACACAATGGCACCGGCGGTACGGGGCCACCAGGACCGGTAGTGCTCAATCGCGTAGCGTACCGCCCTCGCCTGATTGAGCTGCGTGGCCCAATGCCAGTCCTCGAAGCCGGCCGGAATGCCCAGGTGCGGTGCCAGGCCGCGGTCCAGCTTGCCGTTTCCGTCGTCCGCCTTCTGGTGGATGAGGAACGCTGGATCCTCCTTGGGGTTCTCCGCGTCGGCCAGCGGGCCTCCGCTGCTGGCATGGACAAAGTCAGTCAGGGTACGCCAGGCCGGCGGGCCCTGGAAACCAAACTCGGAGCAGAACCGCGGGATGTCGTTCCGGTAGGCGGAGTAGTCGATCCGGTTCCAGACCTCCCACTGGTGGTGGGTTCCGTGGTTCGGGTCGTTCGGATGGATGTCCTCGGGGTTCGCGCCGGGTGTGTACGGGCTGTTGTCGCAGTACGGCCGAGTGGGATCAAGCTCCGCCACTATTCCGCCCAGGAGTTCGTGGGCGTAGCGCCCGCCCCAGCTGCGGCCTTCGAGCTCTTCCTTCCAGCCCCAGTCCTCGAAGCCCCAGACGTTCTCGTTGCCGCCGTTCCAGATGACAAGCGAGGCATGCGGAGCCAGCCGGACCACGTTCTCCCGGGCTTCGGCTTCCAGTTCATCCCAGATCGGAGCCTCTTCCGGGTAGGCGGCGCAGGCCAGCAGGAAGTCCTGCCATACCAGGATTCCGCGCTCGTCGCAGGCGGTGTAGAAGTCCTCGGATTCGTAGACGCCGCCGCCCCAGATGCGCAGGAGGTTAAGGTTGGCCCCCAGCGCCTGATCCAGCCGGCGGTCTATCCGAGCCCGGGTGATCCTGGTCAGCAGGTGATCATCCGGGATCCAGTTGGCCCCCTTGACGAACACGGGCTGCCCGTTGATCTTGAGCTTAAAGGCCGTTCCAAACTCGTCCCGGGAGGTATCAACCTCAACCGTCCGGAAGCCGATTCTGCGTTCCCAGGTATCAAGCTCGGCGCCCGCAGAATCCACCAGGGACAGCTGGAGCGCTGACAGCGGCTGCTCACCGTATCCGACAGGCCACCACAGGGCTGCGTTGGGAACGTCAAGATTTACGACGGCGGCAGTTGACGAAGCGTCCACGGAAACCGTCGCTTCGATCCCGTCTACACCGGCTTTGATCGTCAGTTCAGCAGCTTCTTCCAGACCGGAGCGCTCCAGCGTCACGTGCAGTTCGACCTTGCCCGTGCCGTCGGCGTCCACGGTGACCAGTGGCCGCACCTGCGCCAGCCGCGCTGTGCTCCAGCGTTCGATTCGCACTTCTTTCCACAGGCCCGCGGTGCGCAGGTCCGGTCCCCAGTCCCAGCCGAAGCTGCAGGCCATCTTCCGCACAAAGTTGAACGGAACAGGGTGGTAGGCGCTGGGCCGGTCCCCCAGTCGCGCCCGGAGCTCCTCCGCGTAAGCAGTGGCAGAGCGCAGATCAACTTCCAGGGAGCGTTCCTGCCCGTCCGCTTCGGCCCGGACATCAAACCTGTAGGAACGGTGCATGTTGGCCGTGGATCCCAGCTCCCGCCCGCCAAGCCGAATGGCACCCACTGTATCGACGCCGTCGAACACCAGGTCGACGCGTTCCCTGAAACTGGCGGCACCCAAGGTGAGGGGAGCTTCATAGCGCCAGTCGACGTCGTGCATCCACCGCAGTTCCGCCTCGTTCGAGTCCAGGTACGGGTCCCGGATCAGACCCGAATCCATGAGGTCGGTATGCACCGTTCCCGGAACCCGGGCCGGGACCTTCGCGGGAATGGTCGACGGCGTGTGGCCGGCGATGGCCGTTACGGTCCATCCGTCGTTCAATGGGGAGGCAATCATGTTCACGTCCTAGTGGTTTTTGTGGCTCAGGGCGGGGGTGTTCATCTTGTCGATGTGCTCCCACTCCCTGGTGTTGTGGTTGTAGCAGACGGAGTTATCAATGGCGTTCCGGTCCACCGGCTTATCGCTGAGCGCCACCCTGCCGATCCGTTCCGGGTCCGGAGCAGCCTCGGCCAGCAGCCGGGTGTAGGGATGCTGCGGGTTGAGGATGACGTCGTCCGAAGGACCGCGTTCCACCACCCTGCCCCGGTAGAGGACCAGGATCTCGTCAGAGAAGTGCCGGGCCGTTGCCAGGTCGTGGGTGATGTAAAGGACTGCGAGGTTGTCCTCCCGCTGTAGCCGGCCCAGGAGGTTCAGGACACCCAGCCGGATGGAGACATCCAGCATGGAGACGGGCTCGTCCGCGATCAGCACCTGCGCCCCCGGCGCCAAGGCACGGGCAATCGCCACGCGCTGGCGCTGACCGCCGGACAATTCGTGCGGACGCTTGGCGGCGACCACATCGGACGGGGTCAGGTTGACGCGGTCCAGCATCTCCAGCACCCGGTTGTGGGTTTCCGAGGCGGTGCGGGTCCGGCCGTGGATCTTCAGCGGACGCGCAATGTGGTGTTCGATCGAGTGGAACGGGTTGAGCGAGGCAAAAGGATCCTGGAACACCATCTGCACGTGGCGCCGGTAGATCGAACCCACTACCGGGGTTTTGTCATCCAGCTCCACGGAAATTTTGCCCGACGTCGGTTTTTCCATCCGGGTCAACAGCTTGGCAATGGTGGATTTACCCGAGCCGGACTCCCCCACCAGCGCGACGGTCCTGCCCGGAAGCAGGTCGAAACTGACACGGTCAACGGCCGTCAGCTTGCTCCGGTGCAGGCCGTTCCTAAGGGAATATTCCTTGGTCAGGTTGGTAACGGAAACGGAGGTCATGGCTGCTCCTTGAAGTCTTCAGTTTCCCCGGACCGGATAAAGGCCCCCCGGTCACCGCTCAGGCTGGGGAAGGAGGCAAGCAGTTTCCGGGTGTAGGGGTGGGAAGCGGAGCTGTACAGCTTGTCGGCGCTGTCCAGCTCCACAATTTCGCCGCGGAGCATTACCGCGATCCGGTCGCTTATTTCCAGCAGCAGCGGAAGATCGTGGGTGATGAAAATGACGGCGAAGTTAAGTTCTTCCTTCAACCGCACGATTTCGCGCAGGATGTCCCGCTGCACCACAACGTCCAACGCGGTGGTGGGCTCATCCATGATCATGACCTGCGGCTCCAGGAGCATGGCCATGGCGATCATCACGCGCTGGCGCATACCGCCGGACAACTCGTGGGGATAGGAACGCAGCCTGCCCGGATCAACACCCACCCGCGTCAGTACATCGGCACACCTGGCCGCCCGCTCAGCCTTGGACAGGGCCGGCCTGTGGGCCCGGAGCGTGTCATCAAGCTGGCTGCCGATGTTACGGACCGGGTTCAGCGCGTTCATGGCCCCTTGAAACACCATGGACAGTTTGGTCCATCGGAAGCGCCGGAGAGCCTCATCTTCCAGGTCAAGCAGCTCGATGTCCGCGCCATCCTGGTCGTGAAAGACCACCTGGCCGGAGGCGATGCGCGCCGGGGCTTGGTGGAGGCGGTTGATCGCGTAAGCCAGGGTGGTTTTGCCACAGCCTGATTCGCCTGCCAGGCCAAGAATTTCTCCCCTGCCCAGCTCAAACGACGCATTCTTCACGGCCTCCACAGCGTGGTGTTCGGTTTCGTAGACCACGCTAAGGTCCCGCACGGTGAGAACCGGTCCGGAACGCCGGAGGTCCTGTTCGCGGGTGGTTGCCAGATCTGCGCTCATGACACCGCTGCTTTCTTTGACACTGCTGCTTTCTTCTCCGCCTGGGCCGTCCGCCGTGCACGGCGTCGCACCATGCGGGCGTTCTTAAGCTTGGGGTTGATGATCTCGTCAATGGAGAAGTTGATCAGTGACAGGCCCATGCCGAACAGGGCGATGATCAGGCCCGGCGGGAGGAACCACCACCAGGCGCCCAGCGGCAGTGCGAAGCCGTTCTGCGCGTAGAACAGCATGGTGCCCAGGGTGGAGGAATTGGAGGCGCCCAGGCCCAGGAAGGAGAGCCCGGCCTCGCCCAGGATCGCGGCGATGACCGAGAAGACGAACTGGGAGGCCAGAACAGGAAGCAGGTTGGGCAGGATTTCTACGGCGATCACGCGCCACGGCTTTTCACCGGACACCCTCGATGCCGCGACGTAGTCCCGGTTCCGCACGGACAGCGTCTGGGCACGAAGTACCCGGGCCGAGGCTGCCCAGCTGGTCAGGGCCAGCACCAGGGCAATGGTCCACAACCCGCGGCTTTCCCGGGGAACAAATCCGGAGATGACAATCACCAGCGGAAGGCCGGGAATCACCAGGAACACGTTGGAGAGCAGCGAGAAAACCTCATCAGCGAAGCCGCCCAGGTAGGCACCGTAAATGCCGAAGAAAGCGGAGAGGATGGTGGCCAGGATGCCCACCAGGAAGCCGATCTGCAGCGAACCAAGGGTGGCGTGGGCCAGCTGGGCCAGGACGTCCTGGCCGGTCTGGGTGGTACCCAGCAGGTGGTCCCCGCTTGGACCACTCAGGCCGATGTTGCTGATGGCCGAAGGGTCTCCCACCAGCAGCGGGCCAAGGATCCCGAAGGCAGTGATGCCGCCGATCAGGCTCAGCCCGGTGATCAGCCAGGGAGTGGGGGTGGGAAGCATCAGCCGCCAGGCAGCCTTGGGACGCTTTCCGCTTTCCTTGGCGAGGGTGGCCAGTTCCTCCGTTGGGCTGGCGGGTGCCTGTTCTGACAGGGGTTGGATGTTAGTCATGAGTGAATCCGTCCTTAGCCTCTGGCCCGGGTCCTGGGGTCAACCAGGCTGTACAGGAGGTCCACCAGGAGGTTTGCTGCCAGCACTGCGATGGTGATGTACAGGAAGACGCCCTGCATCAGTGCGTAGTCGTTGTTGGTGACGGCGGCCAGCAGCCTGGAGCCGATGCCCGGGTAGGAGAAGACCTGTTCGGTCACCACGGAACCGGAGACAACAAAACCCAAGGAGATTGCGAAGCCCGCCACGGAGGGCAGGACTGCGTTGCGGGCCGCGTAGTTCAGCATGATCCAGCGTTCCGGAAGACCCTTGGCACGCGCGGTCAGGACGTAGTCCTCGGACAGCGTGGACACCATCATGTTCCGCATTCCCAGCAGCCATCCACCCACGGACGCAATGACAATCGTCAGCGCCGGAAGGACCGCATATTCAATCGCCGAGAAGATAAACGGCATGTTCCAGCCGGGATCAAGCACGACGTCGTAACCTCCTTGGGCGGGGAACCAGCCGAGTCCACGGGACAGGAGGTAGACCAGGACCAGTGCAAGCCAGAAATAGGGAACGGCAGCAAGCAGTGTGGTGGCGGGCACCAGGGAGTCCATCCAGGTTCCGGGCCGCCAGCCCACCAGTGCACCGAGGATGATTCCCAGAAGCGCCGCCAGGATGGTGGAGACGCCCACCAGGATGACCGTCCACGGCATCGAGGCACCAATGACGTCCGTGACCTTGGCCGGGAAGTAGCTGATCGAAACCCCCAAATCGCCGCGCGCAATGTTGGCCAGGTAGGTCCAGTACTGCGACAGTATGGGCTCGGTGTCATCTCCTCCGAGGAGAATGGAATACGCCTTTCGGGTCTCCGGAGTGATGCTGCCGCCACGCTGCTGGAGTTTTGCCAGCAGGATGTCTACCGGATTGCCCGGAAGCATTCGGGGAATGATGAAGTTCAGGGTCAGCGCTGCCCAGAGGGCCGCGGCATAAAAACCGAGCTTTCGGATTACGTAATTCACTGTTGCACCTGTCGCACCTGGTCTTGGTTGGGGGAATGGGTGTGCCGGACGGTTGCCCGCCC
Source organism: Pseudarthrobacter sp. TRD_SC_9 (assembly GCF_055361265.1). NCBI lineage: Bacteria > Bacillati > Actinomycetota > Actinomycetes > Micrococcales > Micrococcaceae > Pseudarthrobacter > Pseudarthrobacter sp. TRD_SC_9. The sequence goes on along the minus strand of NZ_CM143956.1, from coordinate 153,026 downwards.
GGCACACCGCGGATTACCCGTTTGCGGGCTTGAGCGTCTTGAAGATCTGGGCAGCGTCGAGGCGGGACCACACGGCCGGGAAGGCGTACACGTCCTCCTCGGTGGGCCAACCGGTGAACTTTGCCTTGTTCCAGGTGCTGGTGGTGCCGCCGGTCAGGACCGGAATGTAGGGCATCTCCTCAACCAGGGCTTGCTGGATTACGTTGAAGTGTTCCTGCCGCGCGGCTTTGTCCTCGAAACCGACGTTCTTCAGGCCCTCCACAGCGGCGTCCACAGCGGGGTTGGAGTACCGGGCGTAGTTGTTGCCGGCGCTCTCACCCACGGGCTTGGTGGTGGCAGAGGAAAAGAAGTAGTTGTACACGTAGTAAGGATCCGAGGCCGGTCCCTGCCACAGCGAGTCAATGGCAAGCTGGAAGTTGCCCTTGGTGCGTTTGTCGGTCCACTCGTTCCAGGAGGACTGGGAGGCCTGGATGTCGATGCCGGCTGCCTTGGCCTGCTCTGCGATGGTCTGGATGGCCGTAATGTAATCGGTCCAGCCGGAGACCACCTCGATGGTCAGGGTCAACTTTTGGCCGTCCTTGGCGTAGATGCCGTCGGTGCCCTTGGCCCAGCCTGCGGATTCGAGGGTCTGCTGTGCACCGGCGACATCCGGGCCAGCAGGTGCCGTAACGGGTTTGACGGACGGCGAAATCCATTCTGCCTGCGTGTCCACCAGGGCAAACGACGGCGAAATCGGCGCCGCGGTGTCCTCATAGGCGAGTTTGTTCAGCTGGGTCCGGTCGAGGGCCAGGTAGAGGGCCTTGCGGACAGCGGCATCGGTCTGCGGGCCGGTGCAGCCAAGCTGCACACTGGCACAGGAAGCAAGTACCTGCTGACTCTGGGCAACAGTGAGCTTCTCATAGTTGGGGAAGTTCTTGGATACGTTCTGGATATCCGGAACAGGGCCCGTCTGCCAATCGATAGTCCCTGCTGCAATAGCGTCGGCGCCGGCGGTGTTGCCGGACAGAGCGATGTAGCGGACGTTCTTTACTGCAGGCTCGCCGCCCCAGTAGGTGGGGTTGGCCTTGAGGGTAAACGCCTGTGGTTTGAAGTCGGCCAGCTGGTATGCGCCGGTCCCCACGGGCTTTTCCACCACATCGGTCTCCGGGTCCATGGAGGACCACAGATGTTCCGGGACAATGACTGCCTGGGTGAGGATGTCCGGCCCGGAAACGAACGCCGGAGCATCCCAGGCAAAGGTGACATGGGTGGCATCCGTGGCCGAGACCGATCCCGTGAACCCGATGCTGTTCAGCGCGGGGTGCTCCTTGAGCAGGTTGAACGTGAAGGCAACATCGTTGGCCGTGAATTCTTTGCCGTCGCTCCATTTGACGCCATCACGCAGAGTCACGGAGAGCTCGGTTCCGGCCTCGTTCCACGTGTACTCCGTCCCCAGAAGGGGTTCCGGCTTGGAGTCCCCGACGGCCTTGTTCAGGTAGAAGAGCGGTTCGAAGATGGCTCCGGGGCCGGCGATCTGGGACGGGGAGAAGGGGTTGAAGTTGATCTGGTAATCGCCGGCTTGGCCGGTGTAGGCAACCAGAGTCTCGTTGGCGTTCCCGGCATTGCCGCCAGCACCGCCGGAGCAACCGCTCAGCAACAGGCCCAAGGCTGTTGCGCCAGCAGCAACGGCCAGAACGGCTCGACGCGGGCGGGTACCGCGGGTTCGGGTAGGGAGGAGCATCTCTGGTCCTTTCAGTCAGCCGGTCCGCAGTGTCCGGCTTGCTTTGATGTGCCGTACATCACGGCCTATGAAAAAGTTAGGTGATTAAATTAAGTCAGTCAAGTTATTATGGATAAGAATTTGGTTCACACCGCCCGGCAGTACCCGGCACCACCGGGCAATGAGACGCGGTATCTAAAGAACGGAGGCATGGGTTGGCATCTGCGGTACTGACCCCGCCAGTTCTGCCTTCGACGCGGTCGCGGCTTCTGGACATCATGCGCACGCGCGGCACGATCAGCCGTGTCGAGCTGGTGGGTGCCACCGGCCTGACGCCAGGGACAATCACCAACGTGGTCCGTGAACTCCTGGATGAGGAGCTGGTCCGGGAGGTGGGGCAGGCCCGCTCCAGGGGCGGCCAGCCCCGCAGGCTCCTGCAGCTGCAGTCGGACGCGCATTTTGCGATCGGCGTGCAGATGGACAGGTGTACCAGTTCGGTAGTGCTCACCGACTTCGCAGGGCGGCTCGCTGCCCGGCGGACCCTTCAGGGGTCCGGGAGCAACAGCCCCGAGGACATGCTGGCGTTGCTGGCCGCAAACATCCTGGATCTCCTGGAAACTGAACAGGTGCAGCTGAACCGCGTCCTGGGCATCAGCCTGGTGACGCATGGCCCGCAGGACCGACTGACGGGAAAGCTGTTGGCGCCGCGCCCCACTCCGGCCTGGTACGGGCACCCCCTTGCCCCTGCACTCTCCCGGCTCACCGGCCTTCCGGTGCTCCTGGAAAACGACGCAACTGCTGCTGCACTGGGCGAGCAGTGGTTGGGTGACGTCGCCGCGGACACGTTCGGGGTCATTTACATGGCCAGCGGCCTGGGAGGCGGCGTGATTGTGGACCGGGAGGTTTACCGGGGAGGCAGCTCAAACAGCGTGGAAATCGGCCATATCTCGCTGGATTCCTCAGGTCCGCTGTGCGAGTGCGGCAACAGGGGCTGCGTGGAGGCAAGCTATGGCAGTGCAGCCGTGGTTGCCCGGGCCCTGGCAGACGCCGGCCTCAGTAACAGCCTGGGACTCATTGGCAGCCCCGGCGACACCCTGGTCAATTTCGACCGGATCGCGCAGGCCGCCGTCACCGGAAACGCACGGGCCCACATCCTGCTTGCCGAGGCAGCGCAGGGGCTGGGGCAGGCCGCCGTCACCCTGGTTAACCTCTTTGACCTGGGCACCGTGGTCCTGGCGGGACCTGCCTTCTCGATCGCCGGCCCAATGATGCGTCAAGGCATCTCCGACGTCCTGGAGACAACGGCCTTCAACCGCGAACTGAGGCCAATCGACGTCGTCCTTTCCGCCCATGGTTCCCTGGCTGCGGCAGTAGGCGGCTCCCTGCAGGTGCTCCGGATGCCCTACGCCGCCAACGCAAGGAGGCAGCCCACCTTGTGAACCTCAGCAATACATCCCGTCAGCTTCACCCATCTCACTCATTGGAGACCAGATGCCACAGTCCGCACCCCGCTTCACCGTACTGCGCCGCGATGGTGCCAGCCTTGCCCTGCAACATTTCCCCGGTGGCTTGCCGTCCGTGCTGCACTGGGGCGCCGATCTTGGCGACCTCCAGGACGCGGACCTTGAGCAGCTTGTTGCCGCAAGCGGCCGCCAGACTGCGCCGGGAACGCTCGACGCCGCGTGGCAGCTGAGCATCCTGCCCCAGGAAGGCGATGGCTGGGCCGGCCGCCCCGCACTGCTGGCCACCCGGGACACGTTGCCGCTGTTTCCCCGGTGGACGGTCCAATCCGTGGAGGAGGGCACCGACAGTGCCCAGGTCCGGGCTTCCGACGACGCCTCCGGGCTGGAGCTGCTCAGCACCTTTTCCATGGAGACCGGCGGCGTGGTCACCGTGGTGCACCAACTCACCAACCGCGGCGGCGGCTCCGTTGAGGTTCAGTGGCTGGAAAGTGTCCTGCCCGTGCCAAAGACTGCCGATCACCTGACCATGTTCACCGGCAGGTGGACCCGCGAGAAAGCCCCCTACACCACTGAGATGCCGCAGGGCGCGGTCAACCGCCAGACCCGGCGCGGCCGCGGCGGGCATGACTCTCCGCACCTGGAGATCGCCAGCATCGACAGGCCGCGTGACCGCCGCGGGGAAATGTGGGCGGTCCACCTTGGCTGGAGCGCCGACGTCACCTACCGCACAGACCGGATGACGGACGCCCCGATCCTCCTGGGCGCCGGGGAACTGGTGCGTCCGGGAGAGATCAACCTTCAGCACGGCGAAAGCTACAGCACCCCGAAGGCCTGGTTCAGTTGGTCCGACGCCGGCCTCGACGGACTCTCGGCGCGTTTCCACGGCGCCCTGCGTGCCCGCCCGCACCACCCCTCCGGACCCCGTCCGTTGGTGCTGAACACCTGGGAAGCCGTCTACTTCGACCACAACCCCGCCACCGTCCTGCGGCTTGCCGAGCGCGCTGCCGAGGTCGGCGTCGAACGTTTTGTCCTGGACGACGGCTGGTTCATGTCCCGGCGCGATGACACCACCGGCCTTGGCGACTGGGTGGTGGACAAGGCCGTGTGGCCGGATGGCCTACAGCCCCTGGCCGACAGGGTGCGCCAGCTCGGGATGGAGTTCGGGCTGTGGTTTGAACCTGAGATGGTGAACCTGGATTCGGACCTGGCCAGAGCGCATCCTGACTGGCTGTTGCACAACCCCGGCCACCTTACGGCCGCTGAAGAGGGCCTGTCCTGGCGCACGCAGTACGTGCTGGACCTTGCCAACCCTGGCGCCTTCGAACACGTCCGTGGCCAAATCTCAGCACTGGTCAAAGACCTCGGCATCGACTTCATCAAGTGGGACCATAACCGGGACCTGATTGAGCCGATGCACTCCGGGCGCCCCGGCACCCATGAGCACATGCTGGCCGTCTACCGTCTCCTGCGCGAGCTGAAGACCACACATCCGGGCCTGGAAATCGAGTCCTGCTCCAGCGGCGGGGCCAGGACGGATCTTGGCATCCTGGAGTTCACGGACCGCGTCTGGGCCTCAGATTCCAACGATGCGATCGAGCGCCAGGACATCCAGCGCTGGACCCAGCTGCTGTTGCCGCCCGAGAAGGTGGGCGGCCATGTTGGCCCTACGAATTCGCACAGTTCCGGGCGCGTCCTGGACTTTTCCTACCGTGCGGCAACGAGCCTGATGGGATCTGCCGGGTTCGAGTGGAACCTGCTGGAGTGCACCGAGGAAGAGCTGGTGACCGTCCGGGCCTTCGCTGCGCTGTACAAGGAACTGCGGCACATCCTGCACACGGGCACCGCGGTACATGCCGACGTCGCCGATCCTGCACTCAGGGTGACCGGCGCAGTCCTGCCGAACCTCAGCGAAGGCGTATGGACTGTCGCTTCCGTGGCCACACTGAGGGATGCGCTGCCGGAAAAGGTACGGCTCTACGGCCTGGATCCGGGCAAAAGATACCGCGTCCGGGTCCGCAATGAACTGGGCACTGCCCGGCATGGCTGGATCACACCGCCCTGGTTCTCAGCGGGTGAAGTGATCCTTCCTGGCAGGGTCCTGGCCACTGAAGGCCTGCAGATTCCAGTGCTGTGGCCAGCACAGGCCATGGTCCTGCATGCAGTGGAGGCTTAAAAAAGTCCTGCTGGTGCGGGCCCGTACCCCCGCGGATCAGGGCCCGCACCGTCTAGCGGCGCCGTGCTGCCGCGAACAACCACGCGGCCGGTAGGCACATGGACAACCGTCTGGATCGAGCCGGAGAAGGTTCCCATCAGCAGTCCGGCCGTGATCCTGCCCAGCTCATAGACGTCCAGACTAACCACCGACAAGGGAGGATCCGCCAGCCTGCAATGCGGTCCATCGTCCCAGGCCAGCAGGGATACATCTCCCGGAACCGTCAGGCCGAGTTCCTTGACAGCGTCCAGGGCGGCTGCCGCCATCACGCCGTTGTCGTAGACGATGGCAGTGGGCCGTTCGGCTCCTGCCAGAAGCTCTTTGGTTCTGGCGACCCCTGAGACGTCGGTGTAATCCCCTTCCACGGAAATGCCCCGCAGACTCTTCCGTGCCAACGCCCCGTCAAAGGCCGCGCTCCTGGCCTTGGTGTGGTGCAGGTATGTGGGTCCGGACACTCGGCCCACGAAGTTGTGCCCCAGGTCCGCCAGGAAATCCACCGCCATTTCCATTGCCCCGGAGTTGTCCACGTCCACCAATGACACCCCGGGTGTTTGCGGACCGCCCAGGACCACCACTGGCAATCCGGCCGTCCAACAGACCTCCGCCCGCTTGTCCGCGTCAGTGGAATCCGCGAGCACGACGGCGTCCACAGCACCTGACTTCGCCCATAGCGGGTAGGCACGCAGTTCGTCGTCAAAAGAGGTGAATTGTCTCAAGAACACTGTGGCGCCGTGCCGGTCCAGCTCCTCTTCCATACCCGCCAGCAGTTCCTCGAAGAACGGATCTGAGGCGTGCGGCCCGTTCCTGCTTTGCACGGCGATGCCGAATCGCGGCGGGCGGTCAGTTGTCGACGCGTCGATCTCCATGTGCTAAGTATGGCGCCCACCGGCCATACTTAGCACATGAGCCGAGCCGCAATCCGCCCATGACCATCGTCCACACGCCTACTTCAGCAGCACCTAACAGCAGGGCACTGGTCCTTGACCGGGTCCGCGCCGAGGGGCCTGTCAGCCGCGTGGCGCTGGCTGAGCGCACAGGACTGACGCAGGCATCCATCTCCAATTTGGTCCGTGGATTGCTGGACGAAGGTCTCCTGGTGGAAACCGGCGAAAAGACCTTCACCGGAAGCAAGGGCAAGCCGCGCGTCCTGCTTGACCTGAACCCGCTGGCCCGGTGCAGTGTGGGCGTCCAGATCGGCGCGGACTGGATCGTGGTGGTGCTCACCGATGCCGTCGGGTCCGTCCTGGCCAGGACCCGGATCCGGGGAGCCCGGTTGAGGCCGCCGGAGGACGTGTTGGGTCAGTTGGCCGAAGAAGTGGGCATCCTGCTGGAGCTTGCCGACGTCCGGCCGGAAGTGGTTGCCGGCATTGGCGTTGTGGCGCCCGGAGTACTGGATGTGGAGGCCGGTTCCATCCTCGCTTCCCCCACCATGGCGCTGTGGGAGGACTTTCCGGTCCGGGACACATTGCAGGAAGCGTCCGGGCTGCCCGCACTCCTGGACAATGTAGCGACCGCCGCGGCCATGGGCGATTTCTGGAGCGGTGCGATTCCCGAGGCGACCGCTCATTGCACCATTTATATGGGAGCGAGCATCAGCGCCGGGTTGCTCTTTTCCGGGTCCATCTACCGGGGTGCCAGCTCCAACACCGGCTCCTTGGGAAGTGTGAGATTCCAGGCCGACCGCAACAGCCCCGGGAAGACGCTGGTGGAGGTCGCCGGACCGCGAGCGGTGGCGGAACGTGCCAGGGCCGCCGTCGGGTCCGGCAGGAGAACTTCCGCCGTCCTGTCCAGTGATTTCGACACCTTTGGTGACTTCGCAGCGATTGCCACCGCCGCCGTCCACGGCGACCGTCTCTCCGTGGAGCTCATTGAAGAGTCAGCGGATTTCATCGCAGATGCGGTCATAGCACTGGTCAATATCCTGGACCTGGACTCCGTGACCCTGGCAGGTCCCTCGTTCGCCACTGCCGGATCGATCTACTTGTCTCTCATCCGGGAACGACTCCGCGATGAAGCCTTGGCTGCAGCCAAGCACGGCGTCTCAGTGAGGCTGTCCGCGCAGGTATCAGATGCGGCATCCGTGGGAGCGGCGGCGCTGATGTTGCAGCACAGCCTGTCGCATCCTTCCTGACCACAGCAGCCCTCGTGAGACGCCGCCCTTCTTAGCTGGCCCTCAGGTCATCCAGGTAAATGGTTCCGGTGGTTGAGCTCCCGCCGGGCACCTGGTTGATGAAGATGTTGAACTGCGAGAGGTCTTTCAGGTCCTCTGCTGTGATGCGCCGGTCGGCGTTTGCGGTGTCCCAGGGAGCGGGCCGGAAGTCAGCGAACGGGATGGTGACGTTCTGAGCAGAAGTTCCGCTGAGGGAAGGGTAGGCCTCGTAAGCCACTCCGCCGCAGACCAGCTGAAGTACCAGCTTCTGCCTCGATCCATCCGGCTGGAGCCACAGCGAAAAGTTACTGAAGGCGGACCAGTCGCCGTCCACGCGCCGGGTGATCCCGGTGTAGTTCTGCAGGGTGAAATCGTAGTCGAACCGGAGGGCACTTGCCCCGCTGCCAACCGGATCCGCGGACAGGGAGATCTTGTTGGCGCCGACCGCGCTATAGGCGCCCCCGAGCTCGGCGTCATTAGCGTAGTCTTCAAAATCATCCACTACCCCCGCTACCGGGGCCGGCTTCTCGCCCAACACCACATGCTGTACGGACGTCAGGCTGGCCTTGCTGGCCAGTTCGGCGGTGACGCTGATGGTGGTCCGGACATTGGCCAGCGCCTCGGGGAGAAGCGACAAGGTCCCCGTGTAGTAGCCGGAGGCGGTGTCCAGGGCCAAGGCATGCCGCGCCGGGTCCTCCCCTACCGTAAACCATGCTTTCTTGGCCTTGGCGTCGGTCACGCGAACCCGGACGGTCGTTTCCGTTTCGGTGATCCGGGATCCGTCCACCGGGGCCAACACATGCATAGCCGGCTGGTGCTGGACGGTCTTCACCTTGCGCTGCCACACATCGGCCTGGGACAGGTCAGAGCGGAACACCGTAAAATCATCCGCTGCGAAGGCGCGGAAATCCGGCAGCATTTCGTGATCCGGCAGGTCCCCGGTGGCCGGGTAGGGCACAAAAAACTGTCCGGTCCCGTAGTTGGTCCAGGTCAGCATCCAGGCCATGCGGCGGGGTTCGGATCTGCCTTCAGGGCCCCGAGTACTTTGGTGTACCAGTCCAGTGTGGGATTTTGGCCATTTTCCTTCAGGGCTCCGGTGATGCCGAACTCGGTCAGCGCCGCTACTTTGCCACGTTCCTCCGCCAGGCGGGAAAGCATGGCCAGATCGGCAACCAACCCATCCAGCCACTGCTGTGACCCGTTGGAGCTGTCGTAGTTGTCGTAACCCAGGACATCAACAAAATCGTCGCCGGGGTACGTGCGAAGGAAGACATCGCTGATTCCGCTGAATCCGCCGCCGGGTGAGTATGAGTACAGGAAGTTGTGGACGTCCTTTACGTCACGGAGGTACTCCACGGTGTAGCGGAAAAGCTCGATGTACTCTGCGGCGGACGCGTGGGCTGCGCCCCACCAGAACCACGATCCTGCGTTTTCATGGAAAGGCCGGAAAACCATGGGGATTGGAGCGCCGTTGTCATCCACGGCGGCATGCGCAATACGCGCCACCCTGTCCAGGTAGTCCGTGAACTGCTGGTTGTGATCGCCCCCGGGCATGATCCTGCCTACAACCGCGCCGTCAGTGTCATTGAACGGACCACCGGTGACGAAGTTGTCCATATGGGCGGAGAAGGTCTGTATGGTGCCCAGCCTGTCCGCGGCCTTGACCAGGCCTACCGTGTGCTCAAAGTTCTCCTCCGGAGTGGGGCTGCCCGGCGCCGAACCGTAACCGTGGTGGCCAAAATCCCAACCCACGACGGCGGGATGGTCGCCGATGCCGGCCTGCACGTCCGAGAGCATACCGTCCGCGTTCTCCGCAGCGAAGGTGACACCGAATTCCGTGTCCTGCTGGTGTCCGAACAGAATCCCCTTCCCCTGCTGCGAGCGCAGGTATGAGAAGAGCGAGGCGGTCCGGGGCGTCGCTTCGGGATCCACCAGGGAGACACTTTCCGCCTTGCCCGAACCCTGCGGGAACGTTGGTGGAGCCGCCACAGCCGTGGCGGAAGTGGACGCTGCCAGCGCAGCGACAAGCAGGGTTACACCGCTTTTTCGAAAACGGCGAAGAAGTTCAGCTGAAGGTTTCATTGTGGTCCTGTCTTCTTCCGGACCACGCCGCGTTGCCTGGTCCGGGCATCAGCGTAGGCAATTAACTTAATTTAGTAAAGTAATTGCCTCAGCCTGCTCGTAGCCAGCACGCCCACCACGTCTAACGCAGGGGCGAGCCCAGCACCCGGAACTGGGAGCCACCCATTTCGCCGGTCAGCAGCGGCATTGCTTCTGCGATGGACGCCCGGACACTGTCCAGCTGAAGCGATGCCAGGTGCGCTTCGGGTGACTCCCACAGTTCCGAAACGAACACGGTGTCCGGAGACTCGTCATTGACGCCCACCTCATACAGCAGGCAACCGGCGTCTTTCAGCCCCGGCATAGGGCGGAGCAGGATGGACACCACGGCATCGCGCTGCCCTGGTTTGGCTACTAGGCTTCCCACGTTTGCAAAGGTCATAGGGATAGTGTGCCGCACCGCACTGACAACGGCTGGGGTGCAGCCAAGTATTCGCGAAGTGGACACTGTGGCGTCACCAGCGCTCTGCGATACTTGGCGCCATGGGTGGAAACGGTGGCACAGTAAACAATCGGCAGGACCTACGCTTCTACGGTGATCAGGCTGCGCAAGACGCACTCTTGACGTGCCTGCAGCGTTCCACGCCGTGGTCAAAGCCTGGCGCCTCGGCCTTCGCGAGGGTGCAGGACGGGATATTGACGACGGCGAGCGTCAACGCTCCGCTAGGCTCCGACTACGAAATCGGCTCCATTTCAAAGGGCTTGACCGGACTGCTCTACGCGGATGCACTCGAACGGGGTGAGCTGCAAGCCAGCACCACTTTGGGTGAGCTCTTGCCGTTGGCGGACTCCCCCGTTGCTGGGGTCACCGTGGAATCCGTCAGCAGGCATTCGTCCGGCCTGCCTCGGCTGGCCGAGTCCGGCAGCACCCTCAAGCGGACGGTGGCGCTGTTGCTGCGGGGCGAGAACCCGTATGGCGAGTCCCTTGATGAGTTGCTGGCCCAGGCGAGAAACACAAAGTTGTCATCGCCAACAGCCCGCTACTCCAACCTGGGATTCGAGCTGTTGGGCCATGGCATTGCCGCCAAAGCTGGCACCGGCTACCGGGACCTCGTGGCCCGGCGCCTCACCGAACGCCTCGGCCTGACCTCCTTTTACGCCGCGTACTCTCCCGATGATCTGGGGGTCAACGCGCTGACGGGTACCAGCAGATCCGGAAGGCCCATGCAACCCTGGACCGGCGAAGCCCTAGCTCCGGCGGGCGGGTGGCGGAGCAACATCGCGGATATGGGCGAACTACTCCTCGCGCTGCTGAATGGCTCGGCTCCAGGGATGGCGGCGTTGGATCCTGCGACTAACTTTGCAGGCCCGGCCGCCCGTATCGGCGCCGCCTGGATGACCCTCGACGTCAAGGGACGGGCCATCACCTGGCACAACGGAGCAACCGGTGGCTTCCGTTCGTGGATGGGCATGGACCGGGAGGCCGGGACCGGCGTCGTGCTTCTATCCGCGGCGTCCGCATCGGTAGACCGGCACGGATTTAGGCTGCTGCAGGACCTGCGACCATAGGCAATTTTGATGTGTGATCCAGTACAAAAACCTGTAGGGCGTCAACTCCTCAATTCCGGTTGCGTGGTGCTTTGCACGGCCCGAACTGGAACGGGCACAAAGGATTTGAGTGCTCAGGCTGCGAGTGCTCGAAGAGTAAGCGGCAGTGGTTGCCTCATAAAGGCAGAAAGGACCTTTGCCACGGCAGCCGATAACCATCGTCTCTAGAGGGAAGGAAGTCGCCCGGGCGAGACAAGTTGGCAATCGCACTCGAGGTGTAAGCCTTGCAAGTAGGTGCGGGATACCTCCACGACTACCTCTTGGTTGAGGTCCGTGCACACACTCCGACCGGCGAGGATCCTGCTGACCAGTTCAGCACACCGATCGAATATGCCGAGCAACACTCAGCAGCACGCCCGACGAGGAAACACCGGACAGATCCCGTTTTGCGCCGGGGAACGCAGCTCCCTGCACCGGCCTTAGAGGGGCCACCGTCACCCTGAACGCTGAGGTGACTGGAAGGCTAAACGGGGTGTCATCGACTAACTGCGCACGGCTCCGTCGATTGCCCGATGGACACCGTAGACGCCGAGTTCCAGCAACCGATCGAGAATATCGAGCAGGGCCTTGATGCGGGCGCGGTCGCGAGTCTGCGCCAACCCACGAACCACCAGATCGGAGATGTAGTGAGCATCTCCGGCAACACCGGTCCTCATATCGGACACGTCGTTGCCATTGATGTCTAGGAAGCGGTGTGCAGCGAGGTCAACAAGATCGTCGACCTTGTCCGGCGCTTCTTGCAGTGTGATGAGCAGTTGCGGGGTCGCGTGTACGTAACTCGGTGATTCGATCAAGTCAGCCAAGAATCCGGCGTAGGGGCGCAGGTCGTCCCCGCGGAGATGACCGGCCAGGCTTCCAACTTCCTTCCGAACCTCATCGTCCTCGTCATGCATTAGCCGGCGCAGAGTCGTTAGCACGAGTGCTGAATCAGCGGACCGATCAACCCTAGCGGCGCAGAGTCCAGCCAAGCCACGTCGAACTTCTACATCACCAGCGAGGGCTCGATCCATGATCGCCGGACGCTCCCATTGCAACGCGCCGAACGCAGCCACGACGCCGCCTACCCTCCGGACTTCTGCAGCTGTCGAGCTGAGCATGCGATCGATTACCGGATCGATGACTTGCGGGTCGGCGTTGCCGATGTAGATCATCAGGTCGTCCAACATGTCCGAGGCAAGGAGGAGATCGTCGGCCTCGATGAGGCGTTCAAACGCCTCGTACGCCGTTGCCCGTGCATACCGTAGGCATGCAGCGATTGTGTGCGCAACACAGGCTCGGACACTCAAAACTGGGTCGTTTGCAAGCTCCAGGAGATGGGGGGCTACAAGTTCCGTGCGCGTGCCATCCGGATCATGGACCAGGAGGTCTCCGAGCGATTCAGCCAGACTCCCGCGCGACGTGTTGAAGCCGTTTTGGAACAGGTCACGTCCAGCGTGTTCATCGTCTTCACGTACGAAGGCAGGCGAGTTGTCGACAGGGTCAGGAGCATGCAGCGCCCGGTCGAGGACCATCGCCACGATATCTAGGGGTGTCTCGTTAAGGACGTGACGGACGGCCCAGCCAAGCCAGCGGTCGCTATCATCGAGGCCGAGGCTCATGACGTGCCGTATCGCGTCGAAGACAGCGCGCTGCGCGTCCTCCGAAATGGATGCTTCTCCGAAGCCCCTCAGGATGGCACCGGGGTAAGCCTCGTTGGTCGCGGAGGTCAACTGCATGGCTAATCCAGCGAATCGATGTGGATCCTCTGCCGTTCGCGCCTTCAGTTGCTCGGCCAGCTCGCGGGCGCCGCCGACCTCGCTGCCGAAGTCCCGATCATCGCTGTCGTGCTTTGACATGGCCTTCAACCACTGCGCGTTGCTCATTCTCTGTGTGGCTGCCGCGGCGATGGGTGACCCGACCGTGTAAGTGATGATGCCGGTTGGGGACTCGGGCACATCCGAGGCGAACTTGCGCTGGTACTCCTGCAGTCTTCGAAGTCCTACTGAAGTTAACCGCTCGCGGTCGAGCGCGGACAGGAACTTGAATGCGGTGTGGCCAAACGATCGAAGCCTGCGACGGGGGTCGGGAGATTTATATGTGGCGGGAAGGTCGCGGAGCTGTAGTTCAAGCTGCAGGTGGACCTCGTCGCTGACGATCGGCGCGATGGCCTCAACAACTTCACGTGAGAGCCAATGCACATCGGAAAGGTATCCCGCTTCGAGGCGGGTGCCTCCTTGGAGAATCAGCTCAGCTGCCCATGAGGCGAAGGTGTCGGCCCCAGCAATCAGAGCGCGATATAACAAGGCCTGCGCCGCGTCGTGTTCGTTGGCGGCCAGGGATTGCAGCATCGACTCGATGGTCTCCGGCGACGTCTGTGCCCATTGTCCGAGCGCGTCCGCCGCGCCGTTATACAACGCGTCATCGACATTGCCGTAGCTCCGCTCCGTCCGGAACCTCAGGCTGAAGCGCCGGTCGCGAACCAGATCTCGCTCGTAGCGGTCGTAGTGGGTGGCCTCCATGACTGCCAGCAGATGCGGCACGAATGCCTCCGCGAACGCTTGCGGCTCGGCTTTGCATGCTGCTTTGATCATTTGAGTGGCGCCATACTCATGTACGCCAAGGAGGGCTACTTTGCCGTCGCTACCAAGGGCCAGCGCAGACGGACTCTCTACAAAGCAGGCTTTGAGCATCTCGACTGCCCAGAGTGGCTTGTGTTCCGCAAGTTCGTGTGCCGAAAGCCAGAGGTTGTGGTCGGCCGCGTTGATCTCGCCGGCACTGACTGCGTCCAGCAGCAGTTCGAACAGCCGCCGGTGTTGGTGCAGGTTAGCGCGCTGTGTCACCGAACGGAGCCATTTCACGTAGTCGGGTGACGGGTACCGCGTCTTCAAGAGGTCAACCACCTCGGCTTCATATTCGGCGCAGGCGTTGCCCATCCAGTCGATGCTCCTTTCTCGCAGTGTGCTGTCGCCACTGTCGAGCCACTCTTCGATGTGGCCGAGGGTGTAGAACCGTTCGAACCAGCTAGGACGTGCGAGCTGCCGCCAAAGCTGTCTTATGAGCGTGGATTCCTTCTCGGCAAGGCGAAGCACAAGTTCGACATCCTCGAACGTCGGAGCGCTCACGTTCGCGAAGACGGCGACCACCGTCTCCTTGATGTGGAAGCGAACATCTGCGCTGTTAAGGACTGCCTCGACCTCGGTCCGGAACCGATCCGGATCTCGCTCACTGAGGAGCTCAAGAATCTGCCGTACCTGAGCGCGCCGGAACAGCTCTTGCTCCTGGGCGCAAAGGAAATCGACCATCGTCTGTTGCCGGGATAGCCATTGGCGGGCGAACGTGAAGTCAAAAAAGGTCTCGTGAAAGAAGGACACGCGGTCGTCCTCAATCGCGATGACCTGCTCGGAGGCGAGGACCCGCGCATGTCTGATGAAGTCACCAGGACGGAGGATCTCGACCGAGACGGACAACGTCTGCTGGTCGCTCGCGGTGTTGGCGATCCGGGTCAGGACGTCGTTGAACAGCGTTCCAGGACGCCGCTGCTCAGAGGTTTGTTCCTTGCGCTGCCAGAAGGCTTCGAAGAGCGAGCCTCGGGAGGTGAAGTTAAGGGCGACTGGCTGGTCGGCAAGCGTTTCCAGTAGGACGAGGTTGAGCGGTGACCTGAGGAGTGCACGTTGCGAAGCCGTCAGCAAGGCTGGATTGAGACCCATGGCCGAGACACTGTCCATCACCGCTTCGTCGGACAACGACTCAATGGTCAGGCGTTCGACATCGTTCCGAGCATCTAGTTTGCGGATGCGATGATCGTTCTCGACGTCGAATAGTCGGCAGGCCAAGATGACGCGCACGCCGTCGACCGCCGCAGCTTCTTGGATGAGATCGGCAATGACGTCGTAGCGCTCCGAGAGGCGCCCGGAAGCTAGCGACACGGCGTCAAGTTGGTCGATGATCAAAATGGCATCTCGGCCGTCTGCCGCCGTTCGCAGCGCCGTGACCGGCGATGTCGAGAGACCCAACTGAGTGCCCAATTCGGTGGTCGAACCGAAAGCGCCGCGGCGGTCAAGCCGGAACGCCAGTACCTCGGCATTCTGCGCCTCGAACTCGCCCGCCGCCTGATAAAGAACAGAGCTCTTTCCGCAACCGCCAGCGCCGACGACAAGAGCGAGGCGCTTTGTAACCATAAGGTCGACAAGAGTTGCAGCTTCCTGCCTCTCAATCGGCGGCGAGAGCAGTTCGCGCTCAATCGTGCCGCGCCAGCTCTGGGTCGTCGCCACTACTCGCTCGTGGGACGTTCGACGTGCGTCGGAGCCGCGTGGTGTGATGCCATCGCGAGCAAGTGCGTTAAGCAGTTCACGGCGTGTCATCCGCTTGCGCAGGTTGTCTAGCAGCACCGCACCTATGGCAACTGCCATGAGGTTGCCGGTCGCCCCCTCCAAGCTCACCTGAGCGAGCATGGCATTGGTCGTGACCAGCTGCTCTTCGACTTCAACCTCAATCCACATTCCTCGGAGGATCTCCCATGCCGCCTCAGTAGTTCCGAAGACATTCGCCGCGGTCAACTCATCAAAGGTTGGTCTCAAGCCCGTTGTGAGCTGATGCGCTACGAACTGCTGTGCGTCCGCCGATTGCCGCGCCAGGCCAGCCATTACGCGAAGCGCCCCGCTCGGAGTCATAGAACTGAAGTGGAACTCACGCCCCGCCGCAACGTGACGAGCAGCTGCTGCCAAGACCCCGCGACCTCTGAGCGCTGCAATCGTCCAGTGATCGGTAATGTTGTTTTGGCGCTTCACCTGGGTCGCCGAGACGTCACCGTGCTCGTTGATGTAGGTGAACTCCGAACCATCTGCAAGCTCAGGGTCGATCTCTTCGAGTGTGAGACTGCGGCGCTCGTCCATGATGCAGAGCAGAGCGTGACGAATGGCCCAGGCCAGCTCGTACTTGTTGCCCAGTTTGTCAGCGACCCCACCGCCGGCACCGGCCATTCGGGACGCCGGATCTCGTGGCATGGGATTTGTCGCGCTGTTCGGACGTTCGGCTTTCTCGCTCTCTCCTTCAACTGGATAGGAAGGAGGGACGCCGGTCACAAGTAACATACTACTTCCGCCGGGCGACAAACACCGCCATGAACGGGTAACGTCGCGGCACTTTGGTCGTGACAAAGCTCGACCGGCCGGCACGCTCAGCAATCGATGCCCGTGACATCGCCGATAAGCTCACTCGTAAAGGTGTCACGCTGAGTCTGGGCAGCAGTATTTATGATCCGACAGACCCGATTGGCCGGCTCTTGTTCAACATTCTAGGCATCGTGGCCGAGTTCGATTCCGACCTGATTCGCGCCTGAACCCGCAGGGGCATGTCTGTCGCCAAAGCCAAAGGTCGGCTCCGCAGCAAGCAGCCTAAGCTCTCGGAGCACCAGCGCAAGCCTCTGCTTGGCCTCGTCGACGCCGGCGAATACACGCGAGGCGAGATCGCCGAACGCATGGGCGTCTCCCGGACCACCGTGTACCGGGAAATCCAACGAACAGCCGGACCTACGACTTCATGACCGCTTTAGCGGTGCCTCGTAAACCTAAAGGTTCTAAGACATGCGATCGGGTCGAGTACCGCGCCGCCACTCCCCCGAAATCACGGCCCTCAGTTTGTCTTGATAAGTTGTGTTGCCGAGTTTCGTCTCAAAACTGCTTGCGTTCGAGGTTTCTGATTCAGGATGGCTGGATGAGGCATCTCGGACCCACCCGGTCTGTTAATCCTCGTCGTGGTCTGGGCCTGCTCCGGGAACCTCGTTGAACACCGTGCGTAGATCCTTCTCCGTGAGATGCCACCGCGTTCCGCTCTTCACGGTTTGGCTCCAGATCGGCTTGAAGACGCTGAGCATCGACCGGTATGTGGGGATCATCTGCCTATGCGAGTTCCCCCTTTCACGGCCTTTCAGGAAGTCTGCCTGCTCTTCCCACCGGCCGTTCTTGACCAGGAACCTGGTGTAGCTCAGCAACCTGTGCTCCACCGCATGGTTGGCGTCGAATCCGCGGAAGGACCCGTACCGTTGGTGAACGCCGAGCTTCCGCCATCCATCTCCCTCTTCCCCGCTGCCAAGGGCGTCAACGCTTGCATTGAGGATGCGGAACATGTCGAGAATGTCCCACACCAACTCGCACTGTGCACGGGACATAGGCGGATTGATGCCGGCGAACTCATCGGAGTAGTCCCCCTCGAACCCATGCTCAAGGATCTGGATCTGTCGACCCTCCTCCTCACGGTCG
Source organism: Pseudarthrobacter sp. TRD_SC_9 (assembly GCF_055361265.1). Lineage (NCBI taxonomy): Bacteria > Bacillati > Actinomycetota > Actinomycetes > Micrococcales > Micrococcaceae > Pseudarthrobacter > Pseudarthrobacter sp. TRD_SC_9. The sequence goes on along the minus strand of NZ_CM143956.1, from coordinate 135,598 downwards.
TACTCATCTGAAAGATGTCCCTGAGCGGCCATAACTGCCCTGTGCAGCTGGACCAACACTCTGCGCTGGAATGGCGAGAGATCGATGCCATCAGCATCAGGAGGACGTGGGCTCTCGAGCTCGGCCGTTTGAGCGAACATCAGATGGTTCTCCAATGCACCCCGGACATAGGTGCTGACAGTAATCCCCTTCTTATCCGCTTCTTCAGAAATACGATCCCGAAGATTCTCATCCAACCGAATAGTTACCGTAGCCATTCATGCACCTCTTCAATCGACCGTCTGCGTGTACGTGTAAGACAGTATGCGCTTGCGCGACTACATATGCAAGCCCTAGAGTGGGACAGCATCATGCGGGGTGCTCGAAGACTTACGGAGATAGGGGTGGTTGGGATGCGGGTTGGGGTCTACGTCGATGCGTTCAATCTGTACTACGGCGGCAAGGGCCACTGTGGTGCTTCCACTCAGGGGTGGAGGTGGCTGGACGTTCGGGCGTTCTCACAGGCTGTCATCAACACCTACCTACACCAGGCCACTGCCAAGGGCTGGAACGGCGCATCTACTTGGAGCAACGCCACCATCGACCGCCTGGTGTACTGCACCGCACCTATCAGCGCTGCGTCTGATCCGATCGGCTTCCAGCACCAAGATGCATACATCAGAGCCCTACTGAACAGCGGCTCGGCAGACAGGGTGGAACGCGGTTACTACCAGCAGAAGGTCAAGTACGCCCCCCTGGCCACTCGTGGCAAGAACAACACACCTCAACTCGTCAGCTCGGCCTGGCCCCTAATGGTCAAGGACGCGACCGGCGCCGACGTACCAGACGCCAACTTCCTGGTGTCCTACCTACACACCGAGGAAAAGGGCAGCGACGTCAACGTGGCATCGCACCTACTCATCGACGCCCTCACCACACAGGTCGACGCAGTCATGGTCATCTCCAACGATAGTGACCTCCGCTTCCCTGTCGAACACGTCCGAACACTCATGCCCACGGCAGTCATCAACCCAAGCACTGGCTTCACAGCAGGAGCACTCAAGATTCCGAAGCAGGACATCCCCACCTCAACCCACTGGAACTGGCAGGTGGTACCTACCCACTTCACCTCCAACCAACTGCCGGCCACCATCGGAACCATCACCCGCCCCAACGGTTGGTAGATCCTTCGGTAGACCACTGAGTAAGCCGCCGTTCATGCGCCTGTACTACAGCTTCAACTTGCAGCGTCTTACAGTATGCAATAAGCTAAGTGCATAACTCACCCGGTCCCTCGTTGGGCCGGGTTTTTTTCTGCCTAGACCTTCGCCTGTAAGATAGCTAGAGCTGCAATCGCCCCTCTCTCAGTCCAAAACGCCATCATTTCCTGCGAGGTTGAGGTAGCGGTACACCGTCGCCCGGCTGGCACCGATGATTTTCCCGATGTCGGCAGGAGCGAGACCTTGCGCCTTGAGGTCCCTGACGCGCCTGACCCTTCACATGATCGGCAGTCACTTCCCGCCGGCCGGCCTTCCGCCCATGCTCTGCAGCCGCGGCCATGCCAGCCTTGGTCCTCTCCGCAAGCCGGTCACGCTCCAGCTGAGCGAATGCGGACATCACGGTGAGCATCGCTCGCCCCATGGGGCCTGTCATCTGAAAATTTTTTTTATTCGGTCAAACCTTTGAGGCTTTGCCGGACGGCTATCGTCGCCCTGAGTTTCATTGCCGGTGGGGCGGCAGCATGGGCTTTCGGCTTCAACTGGAATTTTGTGATCGCTGAGAACCCAGCCGCAGAAAGCGCGGAAGATTCGTATGCGGAGGGCGCATGTCTTGCGCTTGGGTTGTTTCTCGTGCCCTTCATTGCCATGGCATGGGTGTACTTCAAACCGTGGGGGAGCATCAAAACATTCATCGCCGGTTCATTTGGTCGTTGAGAAGATCAGCGCCGGCAAAGCCTTTCGAGGGTGGTGATGAGGACGCACAAAGGGCCGGCACGTATAGAACCGCTAGCTGACTCTTACTCTTTCCCCGGATTCGTCCAGCTGCTCCCAGCTGCGTGGGCACGGATAAACGTACGACAGCCACCCCCTTGACTCGCATCCCCGCGTTCCCTAAACTTTTCATAAAGCAGAATCTAAATTCCACACAGCGGAAATGGCGAAGAGGCCAGGAAGCTAGGAATCTAGATCAAAGCCCCTCCCCGGAAGGACCTACGATGACGTACACAGTGAACTGCTCCATCCTCTTGACGGAGTTGCCCCTGCTCGAGCGGCCCGCAGCCGCAAAGGCCGCCGGGTTTGACGCCGTCGAGTTCTGGTGGCCCTTCGACACCTCCGTCCCCACCGACACCCAGGTAGACGAATTTGAAACCGCCATCAAGGACGCCGGCGTTCAGCTCACCGGCCTGAACTTCAACGCCGGCAACATGCCCGGCGGCGACCGCGGCCTGGTTTCCTGGCCGGAACGCTCCAGCGAATTCAAGGACAACATCGACGTCGTCACAGGCATCGGCGAACGCCTGGGGTGCAAGGCCTTCAACGCCCTCTACGGCAACCGCATCGAAGGCGAGTCCGCCGAAAAGCAGGACGAGATCGGTGCCCGGAACCTCGCCGCAGCCGCGGCAGGAGTAGCCCGCATCGGCGGCACCGTCCTCCTCGAACCGGTCAGTGGCGCACCCAAGTACCCGCTGCTCACCGCTGAAGACGCACTCAAGGTCATCGCCCGCGTCAAAGCTGAATCCGGCGCCACCAACGTCAAATTACTCGCGGACTTCTATCACCTGGCAGTCAACGGCGACGACGTCGAATCCGTCATCCAGAACCACGCCAAGGACTTCGGCCACATCCAGATCGCCGACAACCCCGGCCGCGGCGCCCCCGGCACCGGCACCCTCCCCCTCGGCGAATGGATCGCCCGCAGCCGCGAGCTCGGCTACGACGGCTACATCGGCCTCGAATACAAGGAACCTCAGGAAACAGCCTTCAGCTGGGCCATCCGCCAGCCCGTTTCCCAGTAGTCCCCACCCGCGCCCCAACCTCGCAAGCTCGGCCGGGGACCCCGGCGGGCGTGGGCCCATCACAAACTTCCGCCACCACAGACTTTAGAGAAACGAGAACCACCATGAGCAACGTCGCAGTGATCGGACTCGGAATCATGGGCCTGCCCATGGCCGTCAACCTGGTCAAGGCCGGCCACACCGTCACCGGCTTCAACCGCAGCCAGGACAAGATCGACAAGCTCGTCAGCGAAGGCGGCAAGGGTGCCACCAGCATCGCCGACGCCGTCAAAGACGCCGACGTCGTCATCACCATGGTGCCGGACTCCCCCGACGTTGAGGGCGTCGTCAGCGGCGAAGACGGCGTCTTCGCCAACGCAAAGAAGGGCACCTTGTGGATTGATGCATCCAGCATCCGCCCCGACGTCGCCAAGCGGCTTTCGGAGGACGCAGTGCAGGCTGGCATCCGCCCCTTGGACGCCCCGGTTTCCGGTGGCGAGACGGGTGCCATCGACGCCGCCCTTTCCATCATGGTCGGCGGCGAGACGGCTGACTTCGACGCCGCACAGGACGTCCTGAACGCAGTGGGCAAGACCATCGTCCACGTCGGCCCCTCCGGCTCCGGCCAGACCGTCAAGGCTGCCAACCAGCTGATCGTCGCCGTCAACATTCAGGTCCTCGGCGAGGCCATCGCCTTCCTCGAGGCCTACGGCGTAGACACCGACGCCGCCCTCAAGGTCCTTGGCGGCGGGCTCGCCGGCTCCAAGGTCCTGGAGCAGAAGGGCCAGAAAATGCTGGACCGCAACTTCGACCCCGGCTTCCGCCTGGCCCTGCACCACAAGGACCTTGGCATCGTCACCTCCGCAGCCCGCGAAGCCAACGTCGCCGTCCCCCTCGGCGCCGTCGTCGCACAGCTCGTCGCCGCCACCGTCAACCAGGGCGACGGCGCACTGGACCACTCAGGACTCTTCAAGCAGATCCTCCAGCTCAGCGGCCGCGAGTAACCGGTGATTGAGCTTGTCGAAATCCCGGTTTCGACAAGCTCAACCGCCAGGCCACCACCAGGTCTCGACAGGCTCGACCACCAAAACTTTTTAGGAGTACACCATGAGTAAGATGCGCACCGTTGACGCGGCAGTTGCCATCCTGGAAAAGGAAGGCGCCACCGAGGCGTTCGGCCTGCCCGGCGCCGCCATCAACCCCTTCTACTCCGCCATGCGCAAGCACGGCGGCATCCGCCACACGCTGGCCCGCCACGTTGAAGGCGCCAGCCACATGGCTGACGGCTACAGCCGCGCCAAGGACGGCAACATCGGCATCTGCATCGGCACGTCCGGCCCCGCCGGAACCGACATGATCACCGGTCTGTACGCAGCCTGGGCAGATTCCATCCCGATGCTCTGCATCACCGGCCAGGCTCCGGTTGCCAAGCTGCACAAGGAAGATTTTCAGGCAGTGGACATCGAATCCATCGCCAAGCCGGTCACCAAGATGGCCATGACCATCCGCGAACCCGGCCAGATGCCGGGCGCCTTCCAGAAGGCCTTCGCGCTGATGCGCTCCGGCCGTCCAGGCCCGGTGCTGCTGGACCTGCCGTTTGACGTGCAGATGGCGGAAATCGAATTCGACATCGACGCCTACGAGCCGCTGGTTGTGGAAAAGCCCAAGGCCAGCCGCAAGCAGCTGGAGAAGGCACTGGACATGCTGACTGCCGCCAGCAAGCCGCTGATCGTGGCAGGCGGCGGCATCATCAACGCCGGCGCCTCCGCGCAGCTGGTTGAACTGGCCGAACTGCTCAACGTCCCGGTCATCCCCACCCTGATGGGCTGGGGCGCCATCCCGGACGACCACCAGCTGATGGCCGGCATGGTTGGCTTGCAGACCAGCCACCGCTACGGCAACGAGACGCTCCTGCAGAGTGATTTTGTGATCGGCATCGGCAACCGCTGGGCAAACCGCCACACCGGCGGCCTGGACACCTACACGGCCGGTCGCAAGTTCGTGCACGTCGACATTGAGCCCACCCAGATCGGCCGCGTGTTCTCGCCGGACCTGGGCATCACCTCCGACGCCGGTGCAGCCCTGGACGGCCTGATCGAACTGGCCCGCGAGCGCAAAGAGAGTCTGCCGGACTACTCGGGGTGGGTTGCCGAGTGCAGCAACCGCAAGGGCTCACTGCAGCGCAAGACCCACTTCGACAACGTGCCGATCAAGCCGCAGCGCGTGTACGAAGAGATGAACAAGGCGTTCGGGCCGGAGACCACCTACGTTTCCACGATCGGCCTGTCCCAGATCGCCGGCGCGCAGCTGCTGCACGTTTTCGGTCCCCGCAAGTGGATCAACGCCGGCCAGGCCGGTCCCTTGGGCTGGACCGCTCCGGCCGCCCTGGGCGTAGTTCGCGGCAAGCCGGACGAGACCGTTGTTGCCCTGTCCGGTGATTACGACTTCCAGTTCATGATTGAGGAACTGGCCGTGGGCGCACAGTTCAACCTGCCCTACATCCACGTGGTGGTGAACAACTCCTACCTGGGCCTGATCCGCCAGTCCCAGCGCGGCTTCGAGATGGAACAGAACGTATCCCTGGCGTTCGAGAACATCAACAGCACCGATCTCTCTGCAACCGCGGCTGGCTACGGCGTGGACCACGTCAAGGTAACCGAAGGCCTGGGCTGCAAGGCCCTGCGCGTCGAGAACCCGGCGGACCTGCCGGCCGCCTTCGACAAGGCCAAGGCGCTCATGGCCGAGTTCAAGGTTCCCGTGGTGGTCGAAGTGATCCTGGAAAAGGTCACCAACATCTCCATGGGCCTTGAAATCAGCGCCGTGAACGAGTTCGAAGACCTGGCCGCCAACGGCGAGGACGCCCCCACGGCGCTCATCGCCCTGCTGGACTAGTACAGGAAAACCAAGGAGGTACGTCGAATGCGGATAGTCATAGCTCCGGACAAGTTCAAGGGCTCGCTCTCCGCCCCGGACGTGGCCCGGCACCTCGAAGACGGGCTGCAGGCCGCCTGCGGCGGTTCCCTGGAAATAACAGTGATACCAGTGGCCGACGGCGGCGAGGGCACCATCGATGCCGCCGTCGGCTCAGGATTCACCCGCCGCAGCACCATGGCGGCCGGCCCGGACGGCAGCCCTGTCCGGGCCGAGTACGCGGTCCGCGGTCACGAGGCCGTCATCGAAATGGCGGCCGCTTCCGGACTGGACCGCCTCTCCCCTGACGTTCTGGTCAACGGAAAACCAGGTTCGACGGCGGCACTGACTTCCACGAGCCTGGGCACCGGGCAGCTGATCCGTTCAGCCCTGGACGCCGGCCGCCGGCACATCATCCTGGGCGTCGGCGGCAGTGCCAGCACCGACGGTGGTGCCGGACTCCTGCAGGGGCTTGGCGCCAGGTTCCTTGACGCCGACGGGAGCGAGCTTCCGCTGGGCGGCGCGGCCCTGGCCCGCCTGGACAGCATAGATTTCAGCGGACTGGACGTCCGCCTGGACGAGGCCCGCTTTGTGCTGGCTTCGGACGTAGATAATTCCCTTCTGGGGGCAGAAGGCGCCGCTGCGGTGTTTGGCCCCCAGAAGGGTGCCAACCCTGAGGACGTCGCTGTCCTCGACGCCGCACTGGCCCGCTTTGTGGAAGTCCTCGCCGCCGAGTTCGGCGCGGCAGGCCCGGAAAACCGCGCCTTTCGCGCCGCCAACGCCCCGGGAGCCGGGGCAGCGGGTGGTGTGGGCTTTGCCGCCATCGCCATGCTGGCTGCGGCCCGCAAACCCGGGATCGACGTCGTGCTCCAGTTCACGAAGCTGGCAGATCGGCTGGCGGGAGCGGACCTGGTGATTACCGGCGAAGGCAGCCTGGACGAACAGAGCCTGCTGGGTAAGACCCCCATGGGTGTGGCCCGCGCCGCACGGGCGGCGGGTGTTCCCGTCATCGCGGTGTGCGGGCGGACCACGCTCAGCCGCGAACAGCTCGAAGTTTCCGGTTTCCAAAGCGTCCATGCGCTCACGGACCGGGAAAGCAATATAGAGATATGCATAGCTGAAGCAGGCAGGTTGCTTGAAGAATTAGGTCAACACATCGGCGTGAACCTGGTTGCGGCTGATCCGAAGGAGTCCCTTAATGTCTAACGAAGTATTCGATCTTGTCATCCGTGGCCAGCGCATCCTCACCACCGCCGGCATCGCCCCGCGCGAAGTGGGCGTCCGCAACGGACGGATCGTGGCCCTGGAGCCTCTGGGCAATGGCCTGGCCGGCACCGAAATCGTTGAGCTCGCGGACGACGAAACCCTGATCCCCGGCCTGGTGGATACCCACGTCCACGTCAACGAGCCCGGCCGTACTGAATGGGAAGGCTTCGCTTCGGCCACCCGGGCCGCGGCCGCCGGCGGCGTGACCACCATCATCGACATGCCGCTGAACTCCATTCCGCCCACCACCACCGTGGACGGGCTCAAGCTCAAGCGCGAAGTGGCGGAGGATCAGGCGTTCGTGGACGTCGGATTCTGGGGTGGTGCCGTCCCCGGCAACAAGGCGGACCTGCGCCCCCTGCATGACGAAGGCGTTTTCGGCTTCAAGTGCTTCCTGCTGCACTCCGGCGTGGACGAGTTCCCGCACCTGGACGCGGACGAGATGGAAGAGGACATGCGTGAGCTGAAGTCCTTCGACTCCCTCATGATCGTCCACGCTGAAGACTCCCACGCGATTGACCGCGCCCCGCACCCGGGCGGTGACCAGTACGCCACCTTCCTTGCCTCCCGGCCCCGCGGTGCGGAGAACAAGGCAATCGCCGAGGTCATTGAACGGGCCCGCTGGACCGGTGCCCGCGCGCACATCCTGCACCTGTCGTCCTCGGACGCTCTGCCCATGATTGCCACGGCCAAGAACGACGGCGTGAACCTCACCGTGGAGACGTGCCCGCACTACCTCACCCTGATGGCCGAGGAGATTCCGGACGGTGCAACGGCCTACAAGTGCTGCCCGCCCATCCGCGAAGCATCAAACCGGGAACTGCTGTGGAAGGGCCTCGAAGACGGCACCATCGACTGCATCGTCTCGGACCACTCCCCCTCCACGCTTGACCTCAAGGACCTGGAGAACGGCGACTTCGCCGTGGCGTGGGGCGGGGTTTCCTCGCTGCAGCTGGGCCTGTCGCTGATCTGGACTGAAGCCAGGCACCGCGAGATTTCCCTGGAACAGGTGGTTGCCTGGATGTCCGCGAAGCCTGCAGCCTTGGCCCGTCTCACCAACAAGGGCCAGCTGGCCCTGGGCTACGACGCCGACTTCGCAGTGTTCGCTGCGGACGACGCCTTTGTGGTGGATGTTTCCAAGCTCAAGCACAAGAACCCCATCACGCCCTATGACGGCAAGGCGCTCTCCGGCGTCGTTCGCCGCACCTACCTGCGCGGAGCCGTGGTGGACGGACAAACCGCCACCGGCAAGCTCCTTCGGCGCGGCGGAGTGTAGGGACGAATCATGCAACACGCGTTCTCGTATCGTGAGCAGGCAGCACGGCCTGCGCCGCCCGTCCTGGCAGCTGTTCCCACACCGGAACCAGCGGCGCCACGGCTTGAAACCGAACGCCTGGAGCACGCCAGCACGGTGGCCGTCGACCTGTCCCGGGATGAGGTTTTGCTGGACGGCAAGCGGGTGCCGCTGACGGACGTTGAAACCGTCATTGTGCGCTACCTGGTGCAGAATTGTTCGCGTATGGTGGAAAGGGAGGAGTTGCGCGCACACTTGGAGTCGCTGCACTTCCCTGGCACCACCGTCCGGTCCATCGACGTGTACGTGGGCCGGATCCGCCGGAAGATCGGCAATGCCCGGCACGCAATCGCCACTGTTCGAGGGGTCGGCTACCAGTTTGTCCCCGGGCCCCGGGCCACCGTCCGCGGACCTGCGGAATACTCCATCTGAACCGATGCTTGTGCCTAGTGGCTGGCCCACGCCGGTACTACCTGCTTAGACCCCCAAGGAGCAATCATGACCCCGTCTTCAAACGCCGGACTTACCGGTTCGGCCCTGAACTCACGGCTTCAGACCGGCGCTACCGCACCGGATTTCACTCTGCCGGATGCCTCCGGCAAGCCCGTCTCGCTGTCCTCCTACCGGGGCAGGAACGTGATTGTGTACTTCTACCCGAAGGCCGCCACACCTGGCTGCACCACCGAGGCCTGCGATTTCCGCGACAATCTGGCCTCGCTGCAGGGCAAGGGCTACGAGGTGCTGGGCATCTCCCCCGACGCTCCTGAGGCCCTTGCCGGGTTTACTGGGGACAACGCGCTGAATTTCCCGTTGCTCTCGGACCAGGACCACGCCGTCGCTCTGGCATATGGCGCGTGGGGCGAAAAGCTGGTCAAGGGCGAGATCCGCGAGGGAGTTATCCGTTCCACCGTGGTGCTCGACGGCGACGGCACGGTCAAGCTCGCCCAGTACCAGGTGAGCGCCGAGGGCCACGTGGCTGCGCTCCGGCAGGAACTGGGCCTCTAGTTTCCCAAGTAGGTAGCACTTGTTGCCCTTATAGCGGTTCATAAGGGCAACAAGTGCTACCTGCTTTCGTTTGACGGCGCGGAAGGTCACAAGGTGAGGCCCGGCGTCGGTCTCCCGTAGACTGGTCAGTGGAAATTGGTGAGCCGGGAAGTCTGGTCGGCACAGTCCTTGTCGACCCAAAGAGTCAGGATTCCTTGATGACCAAGACCCCTACCCCCGGCCGCTCCACCGTTCTAGGCCGCGGCAGCTACTCAGAAGCACTGCGCATCAGCGCCATCCTCCGCAAGGAAACTGTGGGCGGAGCCCTGCTGGTTGTTGCCGCCGTCGTCGCCATCATCTGGGCCAACTCGCCGTGGGCAGAGAACTACTTCGCCCTCCGCGACTTCAAAATCGGCTACGAACCGTGGCATTTGAACCTGAGCCTGGGAACCTGGGCGGCTGATGGCCTGCTGGCCATCTTCTTCTTCCTGGTGGGACTGGAGCTCAAGCGCGAGTTTGTGGCCGGCGACCTGCGGCAGTTCAGCAAGTCTGTGGTGCCCATTACGGCTGCGGTGGGCGGTGTGATTATTCCGGCGCTGATTTACACGGTTATCAATCTGTCACACCCGGAGGCCATTCGTGGCTGGGCCATTCCCACCGCCACGGACATCGCCTTCGCGGTGGCGGTACTGGCCATCATCGGTTCGCACCTGCCCAGCGCGTTGCGGATCTTCCTGCTGACCCTGGCCGTAGTGGACGATCTGATCGCCATCCTCATTATCGCCATCTTCTACACGGACCACATCGAGCCCGTCCCTTTGCTGCTGGCCCTCATTCCGCTCGGTATCTACGCGTTGCTGGCCCAGAAGCACCGCCACTTCTTCGGCACCAAGGCGGCTGCCGCCTGGTTGATCCTGCTCCCCCTCGGTATGGTCACATGGGCCCTTGTCCACGCTTCCGGCATCCACGCCACCGTTGCCGGTGTCCTGCTGGGCTTCGCCATCCCGGTCCTACGGTCCCAGGCCGGCGGCGGACCGGCCGCCGGTCCGGGCCTGGCCGAAATCTTCGAGCACCGTTTCCGCCCCATCTCCGCCGGCGTTGCAGTACCGCTGTTCGCCTTCTTCTCCGCAGGCGTAGCCGTCGGTGGAGGAGCCGGGCTGCTCGAAGCATTGACCGACCCCGTGGCACTGGGCATCATTATTGCTTTGGTGGCCGGTAAGCCGATCGGAATCCTGGGAACCACCTGGCTGCTGACCAAGATCACCCGCGCGCAACTGGACTCATCGTTGCGATGGATCGACATCTTCGGCGTGGCGCTGCTGGCCGGCATCGGATTCACTGTCTCCCTGCTGGTGGCCGAACTCAGTTTCGGACATGGCACCATCCAGGACGACCACGCCAAGGTGGGCATCCTGGGGGCGTCGCTGATTGCCGCGCTGCTGGCCGCCGTGGTGCTCTCGGCCAGGAACCGGATCTACCGGTTGGCCGAGGCCGAAGAGCGGGTGGACGCTGACCAGGACGGTATCCCGGACGTGTACCAGAGAGATTCGCACAACCACTGATCCGTCTTCCCGCCGGCAACGCGCAGTTCAGCCGGCGGGATTTTGCGGAACAAGTGACACATCCAGCGCCCCGCCTATCACTACTGAGTAAGGGCCAGAACGTTCCATCAGGACGTAGGCTGCGATGGCTTGGGCGATCTTCTGCCCGCCATGGGATGAGGGCTCAATCGGGTTCGCGTAGTCCGCGTCTTCATTACAGATCAGCCGAAGGTCGATCAGCGATGTTCCACGCGAGAACGCTGCCCGGGTAATGGAATCGTTGAAAAGGGACAGCGCAGCCTTGATGACCTTCTGGCCTGGTTCTGAGGGCGGGGTGTCGTAGATGGTGCACACGGCCGTCGGCAGGTTCCGTGCCAGTACGCCGGCCAGCATGCTCCGGTAGTCGGGGTCGAACCTGTCCCTCGCCTTGCCCAGCAAAAGCAGGGCCTCGGCTACGGCTCCCGAGTGCTCCTGCAGTAAGGGCGCATAGCCGAGGGCGTCGTTTCCGCCCGCGCTCACCACCAGATGGGTCGCGTCAACGGGGAGGCTTTTGAGCTGGCCGGCAACGCCGGCGATAACGTCGCCGTCCACAGCCAAAAGCGAGCATTTCCAGCCTGGCAGCGCCTGCCGCAGCTGTTGGATAACGTCCGGGCCGCCGTCAACGTAGGCGCCGTTGTCGAAGATCGAATCGCCCAGCAGGACCACGTGGCCCGGTTCCTGGCGCTTCTGTGGTGGAACTTTCATGAGGACATGGTGCACCCTTGGGGTCGGTCACGCTACCGGGGACGGTTACGCCTCCCGACTTCCTCATGGCTGAACAACACCCGCAACTATACACTCAGTGTATAGTCCCAGTTGTGAACAATTCACTCGCCCTCTTGGGCCTCCTTCAGCGGCAACCCAGTTACGGCTACGACCTTAAGCACTCTTATGACCGATACTTCGGCACAGAAAAGGCGCTGGCGTTCGGGCAGGTCTACGCCACACTCGCGCGGATGGCTAGGGATGAGTTCATCCTGGCCCTGGGCGATGAAACGGGCGGCGGACCGGACCGGAAGAAGTACCAGATCACCCCCACGGGGCAGGAACGGGTCCGGAACTGGCTGTTTACCCCTGACGTTCCCTCCGAGACCCTGCAGAGCAACCTTTTCGCCAAGACAGTCATTGCCCTCCTGATCGATGACGACGCCGCCAGGCTTCTGGACGTCCAGCGGGCCGAACACATGTCCCGAATGCGCGCCCTGACCAAACTCAAGCAGGGCGCGGACCTTCTGCAGGTCCTCATCTGCGACCACGGGCTGTTCCACATCGAAGCGGACCTCCGCTGGATCGATCTCACCGGCGCAAGGCTGGCCCAACTCAAGAAGGAGCTGCACGACGCATGAGCGCACACCCGGAAACCGCACCCATCCTCACGGCCCGCGGACTGCAGCACAGCTTCGGCGCCACAGAGGCCCTGCGGGGCATCGACATCGATGTGCGCCGGGGCGAGGTCCTGGCAGTGATGGGCCCGTCAGGTTCCGGAAAGTCCACCTTGCTGCACTGCCTCGCGGGCGTCATAACCCCCGACGGCGGCACCGTCACCTACCAACCGGATCCCGCCGTCGGGCAGGCCGTCACCATCAGCGCGCTGAACGAGGCCGCACGCGCCCGCCTCCGCCTCACCGATTTCGGTTTTGTCTTCCAGTTCGGGCAGCTGCTCCCCGAACTCACCGCCCTGGATAACGTCAGCATCCCGCTGCTGCTGAATGGAATCAGGCGGCGGGAGGCGCTGAACCGTTCAGCAGAAGTCCTGGCGCGGCTGGGCCTGCAGGACAACGGATCCAAGCATCCGGCCGAGCTCTCCGGCGGACAGGCGCAGCGGGTGGCCGTGGCCCGCGCCCTGGTTGCTGCCCCTAAGGTGCTGTTCGCCGACGAACCCACCGGGTCCCTCGATTCGCTGGCCGCGGAGAATGTGCTGACCCAGATGCTGGCGCTGGTGCGCGAGGCTGGGACCACTTTGGTGATGATCACCCACGATCCCCGCACCGCGGCGTACGCGGACCGCGAAATTTTAGTGCGCGACGGCGCAGTGGCCGCCGGCTACCAGGTGGCCCCATGAACATCGCGGTCCTCAGGCTGGCACTGGCCGGAACCCGCTCGGCAGTGGGCCGGCTGGCGGGGATCATGGCCGGAGTCGCCGTCGGAGTCTGCCTTCTCCTCCTGCTGTGGGGAGCCGCCGACGGCCTCGCCCAGCGCGACGCCCGCGGTGCCTGGCTTCGCGAAACTGGCGGCTCCGCCTACCAGCCTCCCGCACACGGAGACCCGCACAGTGTCGTCGCACCCATCCCGCTGGGCCCGGACACCATCCTGGTCGCGAAGCCAAGCGAGCACTTCCGGGACAATGTCGTTAACCGGCTGGATGTGGCGTCCCTCCCGGACACCTCTGTGCGAATCCCAGGGGTTCCGACTGCGCCGAAGCCGGGTGAATATTACGCGTCCCCTGCCCTGTGGGAGCTCATTGAACAGTCGCCGGCCGACCAGTTGGCGGACCGCTTCGGTTCCTTTGCCGGGACCATCGGCAACGAGGCATTGCCCGGGCCGGACTCCTTGATCGTTGTCACGGGGGCCACTGAGTCGGCCGTCAGAAACAGTTCCAGCGGTGTAAGCCTGGTCTCCGAATTCACCACCAACCCCTACGGCGACAATGCCCTCGCCTACCGCACCGCGTTCCTCCTCGGCGGACTGGCTGTTCTCTTTCCGATCCTGCTGCTGATCAGCATCGTCAGCAACTTAGGCGCGGCGCAGCGTCGGGAGCGCTTTGCCACCCTGCGGCTGATAGGCGCGACACCGGGAACTGTGGCCCGCATTTCGGCCGCGGAAGCGGCCGTCCCCAGCCTGGCCGGCGCACTGCTCGGCATTGCCCTGTCAGTTCTGGTGCGGCCACTGGCGGCGCAGATCCCGGTCAACGGCACCCGCGTTTTTGTGGATGATCTGGCCACCGGCTGGACAGCCGCTGCCGTGGTGGCTGCCGGCGTCGTACTCGGTTCTATGCTGGCGGCCGGGCACCGGACGCTGACCTCTGGAACGGGACCGCTTGGGGTCACAAGAACCATGCCCGAGCAGGTGCCGACGGCGCGGCGCGCGCTTCCGCTGCTGGCGGGATTCCTGTGCCTGGGCACCCTGGCGGCTGCCGCCGGGGTCCCGGAACTGCGGTCGCCGTGGTGGGAGATCCCCATAATGTTCGGCGGTTTTGTGTTGATCATGGCCGGGCTGGTGGTCATTGGTCCCTGGCTCACGCTGCTGGTCAGCCGGGTAGGCCTGCGGTTCGCCCGGGGCGCCTCCGCAGTCATCGCCGCCAGCCGCATCATGGCCACTCCGACGGCAACATTCCGGTCCGTAGCCGGGCTGGTGATTGCTGTTTTTCTGGTGTCCATTTTCGCCGGTGGTTCCAGCGCAATCCGTACTGCAGGAGCCCCCGCCGCCGCACCTGGGGTGCTTCAGCCCGCCAGCGTGCGCGCCTTCGTTGATCCTTCTGCCGATTCCGTGGCCGTGAATGCCTTCACCGCAAAGGTGGACGCCACGCCGGGACTCCATGCCACCCTTGCCTACGCGAGCGGCGGTTACGGCACCGGTGAAAGCGGGGAACAGATCTATGTTGACGCCGCCGAGGCAACGTGGCTGGGAGTTGGGGAAGTGCCCGACGGCGGAACTGCCGTTCTTGATGGCCGTTTCCTGAACGACTGGAACCGGGAGCCCGTGGTTGCCTCCGCCTCGCCGGTTGTGTTGGCGGGGAAGACGCCGTTCGCGGTCATTGTGCATACCGACGGCGCCCCGGACTCCGTGGACCGGGCAAGGACCCTGCTCGCGATTTCCGGAGTGACGGCCTCGCCGGCCATGTCTCCCCTGGACGATTCGGCGACCGGCAGTACCCGCCTGGTGGCGGGCCTGTCAGCCCTGGCCTATCTGGGAATGTTCGTGGCCGTTTCGATTTCCGCGATCTCGCTGGCTGTGGCAACGGCATCGGCCATGCTGGACCGCAAACGGATTCTCGGCCTGATGCGCCTGATGGGCATGCCCGCTTCGAGCCTCCGCCGGATCGTTACCCGCGAGGCAGCGGTCCCGCTGCTGACCGTGCTGCTCCTTGCCGTCGGGCTTGGTTTCCTGGTGGCCTGGATCATGGTGTCCTCGCTGGGGCCTGCCTACAAGATGGACTGGCCGGGAGCGGAGTACTTCATTGCCCTGGGGCTAAGCCTGGGTATCGGGTTCACTGCGCTGGTAAGCACCTTTGGGCTGTTGAGGACCAGTACCGGAATGGCCGTCACCCGTTTCGAGTAGCCCAAACCGGGCAGCAGCGGCTTCCGGACTACAGCAGCCAGTCGAAGAGCTGGAGCTCCACGGCGGCCGACCGGGCCAGCAGGAAGCCCAGGATACCGACGATCCAGGCGCTGGTTTCCGCGGCATTGCGTTCCATCCAGCCGCTGATCCTGGCCAAACCCCGCTCAATCCAGCTCCTCATCAGGGACCGGGCAAGGAGCAGTACCAGCGCCGGCAGAACCATCACAACGCAGTAGCCCACCAGCACCAGAAGTCCGGGTCCGCCCGTGAATTCCGACGTGGACAGCAACCCGATCGCCACCAGGTACGGCAGCATGGAGGCGGCCTCCACGCCGGCCGCGGTGACTCCCAGGGCCATCAGGGACCCGAGGCCACCCTGTCCGTCTGCGGATTCGGCGTCGCTGACTGCGCGTTGCCGCCACCGGGCAAGGCGGCCCGGTCCGCGTCCCCGTGCACGTTTTCCGCCAATAAAGAATGAACCGATCAACAGCCCTGCCCCAACGATGAGCTGTGCCCAGAGGAACGGCGTGGTGGAAGCAAAAGCCGCGATTTCCGGCAGCCAGGCGGTGGCTACGGTGAGCAGGGCAGCTCCCAGCAGCAGGTAGAAAACCGCCACGGTCAGCAGGTAGATAAGGACCCGGCTGTACCTCAGCCTGCCCGGCACCAGCATGAGCCAGACCGGGATGAGCAAGGTACCAAAGCTCGTCGAGTCGATGAGCGCCAGCACAGCCAGTACTCCCAGCAACACAAAACCGGCCAGCGGTTCCGTTCCCATCAAATCCAAATTCACGAACCCACCCTGTCACACCACCACAGCGCCGGCCTCGTTCTTTAGGCGTATTTCGGGCCGCTTCAGGCAGGATGAGTAGGTACATAAGGCATCGATGCATGGGGGAAACTTGAGGGACCAGCACAATTTCAACCAGCCAGGGTGGCAAACTCTTGGTGATAACAGTCCAATGGCCGGCCGGGACGTAAACATTACCTACGCCCAGACCGGCGACGGTCAGCGTGTACCGGTGGAATTGCGGGAGGAGAAGCGCAGCTGGGTGACTTCGACCAAAGCCCAGATAATCGCCTTTGCCTCCACGGTTCTTAGCTTTGTCACCACGCTGTGGACTGTCTTTGGCTCCAGTATCAACTGGGGATTGTGGCGGGAAATTTCGAACGTTTCCGGGTTCCTTAATGCAATCTCGGCCACCGCGTCTGCCGGATTGCCGTTCTTCCTCGCAGTATTAGCAAGCCTGGCCATAACAATCCTGGCGTGGCAGAACTACCGGGCCAGGAAACGCAACTGGCCCAGCTACCCGGGCAGATTTTCTCCCCGGCGCGCATTGATCCCTTCCCGTTCGAAACCCGGAACGTTCAGCCGCACGAAGGTCTATGCGGAGTGTCCGGAATGCCGGGCAGACAACAGGCCCGACGTCTATGCCCGGCTCTTCAGTTACGACAGGAACGTGGCGGGAGAGGTCCGATATAAATGCCCGAATGGCCATCTGGGACAGTTCAGGGGAAGGTCCGTCTTTTCCGGCTGACCCGCATGTCCAACCAGGCAAGGTAGCTGGCGCGGCATTCGCGTACGCGTACTGCGGGGACCCCTATCAGGCAAGTACATGCCTGATAGGGGCCATAATTGCCCCATGCCATCCACTAGCGTCCCTGAATTCCCGCCCACCGCCGTCGTCAGTGTCCGCATGATGGTTCCGGAGGACTGGGAACGGGTTCGGGAGATCTTCACTGAAGGGATCGAAACCGGCCAGGCAACGTTCGAGACCGCTGCCCCGGACTGGGAGCGCTTCGACGCCACCCGCCTGCCGGAGCACCGACTGGTTGCGGAAGTGTCAGGCCGGATTATGGGCTGGGCCGCAGTTACTCCCGTGTCTTCGCGTCCCGTGTACGCCGGGGTGGTGGAGCACTCGATTTACGTGGCCGGTGAATCCCGCGGCCAGGGCATCGGCGGGCGCCTCCTGGCGGCACTCACCCAATCCACGGAGAAAGCGGGTATCTGGACCATTCAATCCAGCATTTTTCCGGAGAACGTGGGAAGCCTGCGACTCCACGAGGCACACGGATTTGTAGTGGTAGGCCGGCGTGAACGCATCGCACGGATGAGCCACGGCCCGAGCGCCGGCAAATGGCAGGACACGCTCCTGGTCGAGCGCCGCTCGAAGGTCGTTTAAGCGCCGCCAAGCCAAGTAACTTGCCTAGCTGGGCGGGGCGACGGCGTTCAGTTCCGCGCGGCTCGGCGGGTTAGCCCCGGGCCGCGAGACGGTGACGGCTGCGGCTCTGGCGGCATGGCCCAGCAGTGCGGCCAGAACCTCCGCCGGCACGGCACGCAACTCCTCGCGATTCTGCGCACCGTCCAGTTCGCGGTCCACCACGCCGGACAACAGAGCGGCCATGAAGGAGTCTCCGGCGCCAACAGTGTCCGCGACCTGCACGGACGGAGCCGGCACCTGAGCCTCCCCGGCAGCACAGATCCCCCACGGGCCGGAGGCGCCACGGGTCACCACCACCATCGCAGGGCCGGCAGACCCACCCAATGCCAGCCAGCGCCGAGCCGAATCCAGCGGGTCAACGCCGGGATAGAGCCACTCAAGATCCTCATCGGAGGCCTTCACGACGTCGGACAGCGCTACAAACTTTTCCGCCTGTTCCCGCGCATAAGCCACATCGGTGATGATGCTGGGGCGGCAGTTGGGGTCGAAACCGATCGTGGCAGAAGGATGGGCATATTCGACGGCGGCAAGCACGTTTGCGGCTCCCGGCGCCAGCATCGTGGCGATCGATCCGGTGTGCAGCAGGGTGGTGCCCTGCAGCAGGACCGGCAGCCGCTGCACGAGTCCGGGCAGTTCCCAGGCGAGGTCGAACGTGTAGGTGGCGGCGCCGTCGTCGTCCAATACGGCGGTGGCCGCGCTGGTAGGCAGTTCATCCGGTGCCAACGGAACCATCACAGAACTGCTGCGCAGGTGTGCCACTACGGCGTCGCCGTATGCGTCCCGTCCGTAGCGGCCCAGGAACTGCACCGGGTGGTCCAGCCGGGCCAGCCCGACGGCCACGTTAAGGGGACTTCCCCCGACATGCGCTTCCGTTCCGGAGGCACTCCGGACCACGTCCACCAGGCCTTCGCCAATAACAGTCAGCATGGCAATACTCTGCCAGAAAGCGGGGCCAGGCAGTTCGTCACCAACCGAACTATGGCGCTCTATTGACTTCAGGGAGTGATCGCTGTCATATTGCGAGTACGCGCTATGTGCGTCTTGTTGTGTAATACGCAATTGGACAAGATTGCGTATTGTCAGTTGGACGCACGTCTCTACCCGCGCCGCTGTCCGCTGCCCGCGGGCCCAGGAAAGGAACTTCACCCAAATGGTCCATAAAGTCAAAGCAGTCGTCGTCAAGGAGAAGAACGCTCCGGTGACGGTGGAAACCATCCTGGTTCCGGATCCGGGCCCGGGCGAGGCGCTGGTGGACATCCTCACCTGCGGGGTCTGCCACACTGACCTGCATTACAAGCAGGGCGGGATCACGGATGACTTCCCAATTCTTTTGGGCCATGAGGCTACGGGTGTGGTCAGCGCGGTGGGTGAGGGCGTGACGGAGGTTGCTCCGGGTGACCGGGTCATCCTGAACTGGCGTGCCGTCTGCGGCCAGTGCCGGGCGTGCGCCAAGGGCCAGCCGCAGTACTGCTTCAACACCCACAACGCCACGCAAAAGATGACGCTTGAGGACGGCACGGAGCTCACCGCCGCGCTGGGCATCGGCGCGTTTGCCGAGAAGACCCTGGTGGCTGCAGGGCAGTGCACCAAGGTGGACGAGGATGTTGATCCGGCTGCCGTGGGCCTGCTGGGTTGTGGCGTGATGGCCGGCCTTGGCGCGGCCATCAACACCGGCGAGGTCAAGCGCGGTGAGTCCGTGGCCGTGATCGGTTGCGGCGGCGTGGGTATTGCCGCGATCGCCGGTGCCAAACTGGCCGGCGCCACCACAATCATCGCGGTGGACATTGATGAGAACAAGATCCAGATGGCCCAGTCCCTGGGTGCCACGCACGGGGTGAACTCCAGCAAGGAAGACCCCATCGAGGCTATCTGCGGCTTCACCGCCGGCAACGGCGCCGACGTGGTGATCGACGCCGTCGGCCGCCCCGAAACGTACAAGCAGGCCTTCTACGCCCGCGATCTTGCCGGCCGCGTGGTGCTGGTGGGCGTTCCCAACCCGGAAATGAAAATTGAACTGCCGCTCCTGGACGTCTTTGGCCGCGGCGGATCGCTCAAGTCCTCCTGGTACGGGGACTGCCTGCCCTCCCGCGACTTCCCCATGCTGGTACAGCTGTACAAACAGGGCAGCCTGGACCTGGACGCCTTCGTGACCGAACGGATCACCATCGACCAGGTTGAAGAGGCCTTTGACCGCATGCACGAAGGCAAGGTCCTGCGCTCGGTCGTGGAACTTCCCGTGGCGGTGGCTTCCTGATGGGCGTCACTATCGAGAACCTGGTCACCTCGGGCACGTTCTCGCTCGACGGCGGCACCTGGGATGTGGACAACAACGTCTGGATCGTCGGCAACGATGAAGAATGCGTCATCATCGACTCCCCGCACGACGCCGCAGCGATCATCAACCAGGTCCGCGGCCGGAAAGTCCTGGCGATCCTGCTCACCCACGCCCACAACGACCACATCGGGGCGGCCCGCGAGGTGGCCGCAGCGGTTGACGCGCCCATTTGCCTCAATGAAGAGGACCTGATCCTCTGGGAGCAGGTCTACCCGGACACCCGCCCGGACCGGTACCACCGCGACGGCGACGAGTTCCAGGTAGGCGGGGCGTCCCTGAAGGCCATCCACACCCCGGGGCACTCCCCCGGCTCCACCTGCTTCTACCTTGAGAGCGAAGGAACGGTCTTCACCGGGGACACCCTCTTCAACGGCGGCCCCGGTGCCACCGGCCGGTCCTACAGCGACTACCCCACCATCTTGGCCTCCATCCGGGAACGGCTCCTTCCCCTTCCGGCCGAGACAGTGGTCCGCACCGGGCATGGCGACAACACCACTATTGGGGCCGAACAGGAAACACTGGCAAAGGTTTCGCAGTAGCAACGGATTTACAAAGGGTGCCCGAGTGGCGGGCCGGGAAGCCCGGCGTGCCTTCGTGGCGCTACTGCCAACAGGCACTAACTCGAGCAGGACAACAAACCAGCAGGACATGCGCCGGTAAGGAATGGCAACCGTGAAGTTCGGTAAGCAGCCCGCCCCCGTGGCGGACATCAATGAAGATGACCTCGAAGTCCACGCCCCCAAGACCAAGGCCGCCGGTGTAAAAGCCGTCATGGTCGCCCTTGAGCGCGCGGTTGCCCAAGCCGGCGTGCCCCGTACTGCCCAGTCCTTGCTGCGGCTGAACCAGCGCGGCGGGTTCGACTGCCCGGGCTGTGCCTGGCCGGAATCGGACAAGAAGCGCAAGGCTGCGGAGTTCTGCGAGAACGGGGCCAAGGCGGTGGCTGAAGAGGCCACCCTGCGGACCGTCGGAGCCGAGTTCTGGGCCCGGCATTCCATCAAGGAGCTGTCGGAAAAGACCGAGTACTGGCTGGGCAACCAGGGCCGGCTCAGCGAGCCGGTGGTGATCCGCGAGGGTGACACCCACTACTCGCCGATTACCTGGGCGGACGCTTTTGAGCTGATCGGCGAACATGTCCGGGCCAGCACCGCAGACCGCTGCGTCTTCTACACCTCCGGCCGCACGGCCAATGAGACGGCGTTCATGTACCAGCTGTACGCCCGGGCGCTGGGGACGAACAACCTTCCTGACTGCTCCAACATGTGCCACGAGTCCTCGGGCTCGGCATTGAATCCGACCATCGGCATCGGCAAGGGAACGGTGTCGCTGGACGACATCCACGACTCCGAGCTGATCTTCGTGGTGGGGCAGAACCCAGGCACCAACCATCCCCGCATGCTGTCCGCGCTGAAGGAGTGCAAAGACAAGGGCGGCAAGGTGGTGGCAGTCAACCCGCTCCCAGAGGCCGGCCTGTTCAACTTCAAGGACCCGCAGACCGTGTCCGGCGTGGTGGGCGGCGGCACCCCCCTCGCGGACGAGTACCTGCAGATCAAGGTCGGCGGAGACCTGGCGCTGTTCCAGGCCCTGGGCCACCTGCTGCTGGCGGAGGAAGAGCGTAACCCGGGTACCGTCGTCGACCATTCCTTCATCGGCGCCCAGACGGACGGGTTCGACGCGTACGCCCAGGCCCGCCAGGAGCTGGACTGGGACGAAACCGAGAAGGCCACCGGGCTGTCCCGGGAACAGATCGAAAAGGTAGCGTCCATGCTGGTCGCTTCCAAGGCCACCATTTTCTGCTGGGCCCTGGGCGTCACGCAGCAGCCGCACTCCGTGGACACCATCAAGGAAATGGTCAACGTCCTGCTCCTGCAGGGAAACTTCGGCAAGCCCGGCGCCGGAGCCTGCCCCGTGCGCGGGCATTCCAACGTCCAAGGCGACCGGACCATGGGCATCTGGGAGAAGCCGAAGGAATGGCTGCTGGATGCCCTGGACGGCGAGTTCGGCATCACCTCCCCTCGGCACCACGGCTACGACGCCGTAGAGGCCATGGAGGCTTTCGAACGGGACGAGGTGGATGTTTTCGTGTCCATGGGCGGCAACTTCTCCCTCGCCTGCTCCGACACCGAGACCCTCGAGGCGGGGATGCAGCGCATCGGCCTGACCGTGCATATCTCCACCAAGCCCAACCGGTCCCACATTGTGCACGGCCGGACCTCCCTGATCCTTCCCACGCTGGGCCGGACGGACAAGGACGACAAGCACCCCAAGGGCGCCCAGTTCCTGTCCGTGGAAGACTCGATGTCCGTGGTCCACTCCACCCAGGGCAGGTTGGAACCGGTTTCCGAGCACCTGCTGGCCGAGCCGGTGATCGTTGCCCGGATGGCCGAGGCGACCTTCGGCCCGGAGCATTCCGTGGACTGGAAGGGTATGGCCGAGGACTACGACGTAATCCGGGACCACATCGCCCGGGTCCTGCCCGGATTTGAAGACTTCAACGCCCGCGTCCGGACCAAAAACGGCTTCGTGCTGCCCAACCCGCCCAGGGACACACGCTCCTTCGCCACCGATATCGGCCGCGGCCGCTTCACCGTCAGCCCGCTGGAGTACCTCACCCCGCCCGAGGGGTACCTGGTCCTCCAGACCATCCGCAGCCACGACCAGTACAACACCACGTTCTATGGCCTGGATGACCGCTACCGGGGCATTTCCGGCGGCCGCCGCGTGATCCTGATCCACCCCGAAGACCTGGAAGAACTCGGGTTCAAGGACCGGGACCTCGTGGACGTGGTCAGCACCTTCCGCGGCCACGACCGCCAAGCGGACAAATTCCGCCTGGTGGCCTACCCCACCGCAAAAGGCTGCGCCGCCGCGTACTTCCCGGAAGCCAACGCCCTGGTCCACAAGGAAAACGTGGCCCGCGAATCCAACACCCCCGGGTTCAAGGCGATGTTCGTCCGGTTTGTCCCCCACCTGGCCGAGACCGGTGAGACGGAAACGGGAAGGGTGCCGGAGCCGGCGACGGCGGGCTAGGGCGGCTGCCGCGGCCCTGGTTCCGGGGTGTCCAATTATGCTCGCTGATTGGCATCACTGGGCTGGTCTCAGAACTTGTATGCAAGCAGGTCGCACCAACGCTTGTAAGCTACCCGGCCTCGGTTCACTATGATCAAGATATGCCATCAAATTCCGCCCGAAGCAGCCGACGAACCGTCTTTGAGGAGCTACGACGTCGAGTCGTGACTCTCGAGTTGGCTCCCGGGACACCACTGTCAGAGAACGAACTGTCAGCTGAACTGGGCACCTCCCGGACCCCAGTCCGGGAGAGCCTGATCCTGCTGGCTCAGGAGGACCTGGTTCAGATTTTTCCCAAGGTGGGCTCCTTTGTCTCACGGGTGGACCCCGAACGCGTGGCCGACGCACAATTCCTGCGTGAAGCTGTGGAGTTGGCCTCCCTTGATGACATTCCAGCCAAACCGGATCCGGCTCAGGTCGAGACCTTGCGTGAAAATCTGGTTAAGCAGCAGCTCGCAGATGACGATCCTGAGGCGTTTTTCCGGTTGGATGAGGAGTTCCACCACGGCCTGCTCCGGCTCGCTGGCCACGAGCGCATCTGGCCGACCGTGGTGGCAGCCAAAGGCCACCTTGACCGTGCACGGCGTCTCGGCTTGACCGAGAATCCCTCGATGAAGGTTTTTCGGGACCAGCATACTGACGTGCTGGAGGCCCTGTTACGAGGAGACCGGGACCAGGCCCGGAGCTTGATGCGCGCTCATCTACGTACCGTCTTTGCCGATATAGAGCGTGTACGCCGCCGGTCGCCGGAGCTGTTTTCATCCAACTCGGGCGCCGTGCCGATCCGGCGGAGCGTCGCTGTGTGGGATTGATCCCTCGGTGATTGGGTGCCAAAGGTAGACCTCCGACCTGGTTTCTAGTCGGGGGTCTTATCGCGCACCAGTCGAATCCCTGATCGCCCGCCGGGTCGCGGGCAGCAGGCACCGCATGGTGGCTGTTCCCTGCCGTATGGGACAGGGCAACACATTCCTTGTGCCACTTGACGATAGCTCAGTCCTTCTGCCAAACTCTCCTTACATACAAGTGCTGTACTTCACAGTTTGAACTGTTTTCTTCGCAAAGGAGCGTCATGGATTCAAGGACACAGCCGCCTTCCCTTCCCCCCGGCAGCATGGCTGGCAGCCAGCTACGTGCGTTGGGGGCAGGTTCTTGAAGGCAGTTGTCGTTCATGGCGTGGCCGACCTTCGGGTGGATGACCTGCCGGAGCCTAAGCCTGATTCCGGTGAGGTGCTGATAGCCGTGGACTGGGGCGGCATCTGCGGCTCGGACCTGGCCTACGTGGCCAAGGGAGCTTCCGGGACCGCCATGCTGAAGCACCCGTTGATCCTCGGGCACGAATTCGCGGGCCGCGTCGTCAGTCTTGGCGATGGGGTGGAAGGCATCGAGATCGGGCAGCGTGCCGCCCTATCGCCCCCGACCCTGGTCGGCGACGGGAGGTTACCCGATCGGATCCGCGGCCGGATCAATCTCTACCCGAACGTTCGCTACTTCGGATCGGCCGCGCTCGATCCGCACACGGACGGCGGTTTTGTCGGACTCAAAGTTGTTCGTGCCGACCAGGTATTGCCACTGCCTGACAATGTAAGCACCCGGCTCGGAGCCGTCGTCGAGCCGCTGGCGGTTGCCTTGCACGCTGTACGGCGGGCAGGAGCGCTGCTGCCAGGGGGCGTGGCCGGGCGGGACATCCTCGTGAACGGCGCCGGGCCTATTGGCCTGCTCACTATGGCGGTGGCGAAGCACCTCGGAGCAACCTCTGTCACAGCAGCCGACCTGTCAGCCGCCGCCCTGGAGATCGCAACCAAGATCGGGGCGGACCGGACGGTGGACGTCTCCACGACCCCGCTGGAAGGCGAATTCGAACTGGTGATCGAAGCGTCCGGGGCTGCGGGGGCGCTGGGCTCAGTCCTGCATTCCACCGCTCGGGGCGGAGCCGTTGTTCAAGTCGGTAACCTCCCGGCCACGTCGGTCACAGCCGTACTGGGTGATTTGGTGACACGGGAAATCCTCTGGGGCGGCTCATTCCGATTTGTCCATGAGATGCCGGAAGCAATCGACCTGCTCGCCGCCGGCCTTCTGGTCGACCCGATACTCACCCATGAGTTCACCATCGACGAAGCCCACAAAGCGTTCGACGTGGCGGCTGATCGATCTTCCGGATCAAGCAAAGTGTTGCTGCGAATTAGCGGATGACACCCGCGTCACAAGACGCCGAACAAACACCAGCCAGTAAGGCAGCGGTTAAGGCCTAAGGCGTCAAACCGCTTAGAGACAAACCCGCCCATGCGCAAACAAAGGAGTTAACATGAAGCGTTTGGTAACTATCCTCACGGCAACTGCCCTGGCAGCATCACTTGCTGCCTGTGGTTCATCCGGGGCCGGTGATGCAGGTGAGACAAAGACCATCCGCATCGCCGACACCTGGGACGCAGGCCACCCGATGGCGGCCGCTATTGATGAGGTTTTCAAGCAGGAGATAGAAGCGGCCTCCGACGGCGCACTCAGCGTCGAGGTACACCACGGCGGCACGTTGGGCAACGAGGCTGACCTGTGGGACAGCGTGCGCAATGGCACCCTTGAGGTCGCCGTCGTCGGCACGCCTATGAACAAAGAGTTCTCCAAGATGCTGATCTCCGACTGGCCCTTCCTGTACCGCGACCTGGAGCACGCTCAGGCCGTGTGGACCGGCGAAATAGCCGATGAACTCAGCGAAGAGTTCCACGAGCAGTTCCCGTCAACGTACCTCCTGGGCTGGGGGCCGAACAGCGCGCGTACCTTCACCAGTTCCAAGCCACTGGAGTCCGTGGACGACTTCGAAGGACAGAAGTTCCGCATGCCCGGCAACCCCATCCACATCGGGCTCGCCGAAAACCTGGGCGCCAGCGCCCAGGTCATTCCGCTGGGAGAGCTTTTCACCGCACTCGAGACGGGCGTCGTCGACGGCCAGGACAACGGCATGGTGACAGTCATCAGCCAGTCCTTCCATGAGGTGCAGGACTACCTTCTTGAAACCAACCACATCATCGCGACGCTGGAGCTTGTGGTGAGCGCCCCGTTCATGGATGGCCTCAGCGAAGAGCACCAGCAAATTGTGCGCGACGCCGCCAAGAAAACCTCCGAAAAGGCGTGGAGCAACTACATCGCAAACGTGGATAAGGACCGCGCTCTCCTCAAGGAGAAGGGCGTGACCGTCACTTCGCTCTCGGAAGCCGACCGGCAGAAGATGATCGAGCGCATCGAGCCGTTGACCGAGACGCTCCTCAAGGACAACGAATGGGCCGAGGACCTCACCTCGCGGATTCGCGAAGTCAAGTAACCAAACAACGGTGAGGGCATCGGCAACAGTGCCCTCACCACTTCAAACAAGGAACGAAATTGACAAGATTCTTAGATTTCCTCTTCCGGGGGGTGGAGATCTTGATGGCCGTACTGCTGGCCCTCATGGTTCTCCTGATGTTCCTCAACGTGGTCCTGCGCTTCGCGTTCTCAACCGGCTTTGTGTGGTCGGAAGAGGTCACACGCTTGTCTTTCATCTACCTCGTTTACCTGGGCACTGTCGCCGCCTTCCGTGATAATCGGCACCTTGGTGTGGACACGCTGCTTGAACATGTCCCGCCGATGGTCCAGAAGGTTCTCTACGCGGTCGTCCAACTCATCATCATCTGGGTGATGTGGCTGCTCGTGCAGGGAAGCTGGGATCTTGCCGTGCAGAGCCGGAACGACGCGTGGGTTGCCACCCAATACCCGCGAGCGCTCATTATGGGGGCCGGTGTCGTCACCGGCATGGCCATCGTGCTCATCGCGCTGGGGAACCTGTACCGCTTGCTGATAATGAAAAGCCCTGTCGCTGAACTGCTTGCAATTAAAGACGACGAAACCAGTGCCGCCGGCACAAGAACCTCGATCGACTAGGAGTATCTGACATGAAGGTTCTTGCGCCCTTGTTCGGGTATCTCATCGGTTCCATTGCGATCGGTGTACCGATCGCGTTCGCGCTGCTTTTTGCCTCTGCCGCTACCGGCATGCAGATGGGCGGAAGTTCAGGCAACCCGCAGATCATGGCCGCGCAACTACTGCGCGGCACTGATTCAGTCGCCATGATGGCACTCCCGTTCTTCATCCTCACAGGTGAGTTGATGAACCGTGGCGGCCTCACACACCGCATCATTGCCCTTGCCAGCGCCACCGTCGGTCGGGTACGTGGTGGTCTCGGCTACGTCGCTATCCTCTCGGCCCTGTTGTTCGGCAGCCTGGTAGGTTCGGCTGTGGCGAGCACGGCAGCATTGGGGGCAATCCTCATCCCCATGATGGTCAAAGACGGCTACAACCGGGAACGATCTGCCGCGCTGATCGCCTCCTCAAACCTCGTCTCGCCGATCATGCCGCCATCGGTGCCGTTGATCATTTACGGTGCCGCCGCGGGCGTTTCCATCAAGTCGCTGTTCCTTGCCGGTATCGCTCCCGCTCTCTACCTGACGATTGTGATGTTTATCGTTTGGTACTTCATTGCGCGCTCGAAAGAGAACATCAGGTCCGAAATTCCCCGCGTAGGGGTCCGGGGACTGGCCAAGCTGGCTTACCAGGCGGTTTGGGCGCTGTTGCTCCCGGTCATTATCCTGTTCGGCCTGCGAAGCGGGGTGTTCACGGCAACGGAAGCCGGCGTGGTGTCCGTCGTATATGCGCTTATCATCGGCGTGTTCGTCTACCGGGAAATCAACATCAAGGAAGCTTTCGCAGCCTTGAGGTCCGCTGCCAAGGTGTCGGCCGTCGTCATGTTCCTCGCCGCTGCAGCGCAGGTTGCGGCTTACTACATGGCGATTTCCGGTGTACCGGCAGTGCTCACCCGTTCCCTGGGCGGGCTCGTCGACAACCCGACACTTCTGATGATCGTCCTCCTGATGTTCATTATTCTTCTGGGATTGGTACTGGACGTCGTGCCGACCATCCTGATCGTCACCCCGATCGTCCTGCCACTACTCAACGCCGCTGGAATCGACCTGATCTATTTCGGCATCGTCTTCACCCTGGCTAACGTCATCGGCCTGAACACACCCCCCGTTGGGCCCTCCTTGAATGTGGCTGCTGCCGTAGGAAACGTCAAGGTCGGTGCGATCATCCGTCCCACGCTGCCCTACCTCCTGGCACAAACGGCACTCGTCATAGTCATGGCGCTGATCCCTGAGCTGATCCTGACACCGCTCGGCTGGCTCGATCCCAAGTAACCCGTTCTCCGCCAAGACCGGGCCGGAAGCTGGCGACAGCAGCAACACGTCGGCCCGGGGCTTCAGTTGAGGCCTGGACCAGCAGCCTGTTTAGTTCCACTTCTCCATCCTCAATATCCGAAGGACCAACCAGTGAAGATCACCGACGCACGGGTCGTGGTTTCGTCACCCGGACGAAACTACGTCACGCTCATCATCGAAACCGAGGACGGCACCACAGGCATCGGCGACGCTACGCTGAACGGCCGTGAGCTGTCCGTGGCCTCATACCTGTCCGAGCACCTCTGCCCACTGCTGATCGGCCGAGATGCCCGACGCATAGAAGACGCCTGGCAGTACTTCTACAAGGGCGCCTACTGGCGCCGTGGACCGGTGACCATGACGGCGATCGCCGCGATCGACGTCGCGCTTTGGGACATCAAGGGCAAGGCTGCCGGTATGCCTGTTTATGAGCTCCTCGGCGGGGCTGCACGCGAGGGCGTTATGGTTTACGGCCACGCCAGCGGGTCCACCCTGGAGGACCTCAGTGCGGACTTCCAGCACCACCTGGACCTTGGCTACAAGGCCATCCGTGCCCAGGCAGCGGTTCCCGGCCTGGAGAAGACCTACGGCATCGCTCCCGTGGACGGCAAGCTCTACGAGCCTGCCAGCGGCAACGTCCCCCAGGAGGATACCTGGGAGACGACGGCATATCTGGACTTCGCACCCAGGATGATGGCCCACATCCGCGAAGAGTTCGGCTACGGGACCCACGTCCTGCATGACGTCCACCACCGCCTATCACCCATTGAAGCAGGCAGACTGGGCGCCTCCTTGGAGGAGTACCGGCCGTTCTGGATCGAAGATCCCACACCGGCCGAGGACCAGTCGGCGTTCCGCCTCATCCGCCAGCACACCACCACACCCGTCGCGGTGGGCGAGGTGTTCAACTCCATCTGGGACTGCCAGCAGCTGATTACGGAACGGCTCATCGACTACATCCGCACCTCCGTATCGCACGCCGGCGGCATCACCCACTTGCGCCGGATCTTCTCCCTTGCTGACCTGTACGGTGTGCGCTCCGGGTCGCACGGCGCCGGTGACCTGTCGCCGGCCTCCTTCGCTGCCGCGCTGCACGTGGACATGAGCATCCCCAACTTCGGGATCCAGGAGTACATGGGCCACCGGGAGCCGGCCAATGAAGTGTTCACCACGTCCTACACCTTCAACGACGGGTACATGCACCCCGGGGACACTCCCGGCATCGGCGTGGAGTTCAACGAGGAAGCCGCCGCACGCTTCCCGTTCGACCCGAAATACCTTCCCATCAACCGGCGGCTCGACGGATCGGTGCATGACTGGTGAGCAATACAGCGCAGCACCACTCCAAGCAAGAACCTTTCGATGTCGTCGTCATGGGGGAGATCCTGGTCGAGGTGGCCACTGACGTGGCCCTCGCCCATGGCGTACCCGCCCAGCTCGGCATCTCCGGTGACGCCCTCAACGTCGCCGCTGCAGCTGCTGCGGCCGGCGCCCGGGTGGGGCTCCTGTCCGTCCTGACCGATGATGACCTCGGCAAGGCGATCGCCGACCGGATCGTTGAACTCGGCATTTCACCGGACCTCCTGAAGTTCCGGACCGGTCAGCAGGGCGTCTACCTGGTACACAGCGACCCTGACGGACAGCGTGAGTTCTCCTACGCCCGCAGCGGCAGCGTGGGATCCAGCCTGAGCCCCGAAGACGTAGACCCTGCAGTTTTCTCGGCCGCCGGCGCAGTAGTTGCCGGCGGCATTGCCTGCGCCATCTCGGACTCTTCCCGGGCTGCAGTGCTTAAGGCCGCGGCGGTTGCCAAACGCTTTGTGTTTGACCCGAACTTCCGCCCCCGGCTGACTTCCGTTAAAAATGCGACGGCGGTGCTCCTGCAGCTGGCACCGCGAACGTTCCTGGTAACCCCGTCGTTTCCAGGTGAAACGTCAGCACTCCTGGGCTGCTCCACGGCAGCCGGGGCCGCCGCCAGATTGCGGGACCTCGGGGCAGTGAATGTGGCCGTAACCTGTGGAGCGAAGGGAGTCCAACTCGAAGGCGAAGGCCTGGACAGTATGTGGATCGATTCGATACCGGCCCCCGCGGTCGTGGACCAGACCGGGGCAGGCGATGCCTTCGTCGGCACGCTGACCGCACGTATTGTCCTTGGCGACACCCTTCCGGCTGCTGCCCGGTACGGTGCAGCAGCAGCGTCCCTGGCAGTAGGCGGCAAGGGCGGGACAGGGTTTATCCCCACCTTCGAACAGACCCGCGGCCATGCTGCCGGCCCGGCCGAGGGAGCAAAGTCATCACACGCCTAAGCGCAGCCTCTCTTGCCACGATCGGCAACCACCGTCCGCTGCTGACCCCCGGCACTCTCCGTCCCGGCATTGTTCACCTCGGCCTGGGGGCCTTCGCCCGCGCGCACACCGCGGTGTTCACCGAGAATGCCATGCTCGCGACCGGCTCCTCGGAGTGGGGGATCGTTGGGGTGACTCAGCGTTCGGACACGGTGGCACGCCAACTGGCACCGCAGGACGGGCTCTTCACCGTGGCTGAGCGGGGCAGCGGAGCCGCGCCTCACCGAGTGGTCTCCAGCCTTGTGGAGGCCATCTCCGGCAAAGACCACCCGGAGATAGTGGTGGACCGGATCGCCGCCGCCACGACGCAGGTAGTGACGTTAACGGTCACAGAAAAGGGCTACCGGATTGATCCCCACACGGGGTCGCTCAACACCGGTGATCCGCAGGTGCAGGCAGACCTCGCCGGCCACCCGCCGCAGACCGCCATCGGGCAGCTCACCCGAGGCATCCAACAGCGGGAGCGCACCGGTACTGGTCCGCTCACCGTCGTCTCCTGCGACAACTTGCCCGCCAACGGGGAGCTGACCGAAAACCTTGTCCGGGCCTTTGCCGCCGCCCTTCCTGCAGAAGAAGCAGGGCCACTGCTCGCCTGGCTGGACGCACACGTGACATTCCCAAACACCATGGTGGACCGCATGGTCCCGGCCACCACCAACGCCGACCTCGACACCATCGAACGCGAACTCGGCCTGCGCGACGAAGCCGCCGTGGTGGCAGAACCCTTCATGCAGTGGGTCATCGAGGACAACTTCGCCGGGGACCGCCCGGCCTGGGAGAAAGCCGGCGCGCTGTTCAGCAACGACGTCGCGGCGTGGGAGGCAGCCAAGTTGCGCCTGCTCAATGCCAGCCACTCCCTGCTCGCCTACCTCGGCCTTGCCACGGGCAAGGACACCATCAGCGACGCCGTCGCTGAGGACTCCTTCCGCACGGCATGCAGGCTGATGCTGTTCGAGGATGCACTTCCCACCATAAGCCTGCCTGACGGCCTGGACGGCGAAACCTACTGCAGCCAAGTCCTGGAACGTTTTGCCAACCCGGCCCTGGGCCATACCACCACCAAGGTGGGCAGTGACGGATCCCAAAAGATCGGCCTGCGGCTGCTGACCACAGTCCGCGCAAACCTCGACGCCGGACGGGAACCGCGGTGGGCTACGCTCGCCGTGGCCGCCTGGATGCACCACGTCGCCACCACTCCCCTAGAGGAACTAAACGACCCCCTCGCGGCGGAACTTCAGGCAATCCTGCCAGATGAGCGCTCTACCGCGACGGTCGTCCCCGCGCTTCTCACCATGCGAAGCATCTTCGACGAAGGGCTTGCGGCCAACACCACCTTCGCCGGGCTGCTCACTCACTGGTACCTCATCATCGAAACCTACGGCCTGGACGGGCTGAGAAACGAGATCAACAATGGCTAATGCCACCAGCGTCCTTCACGTATCACCCGTCATCCCGGTAGTGACCATTGACGAACCCCAGCACGCCGTTCCCCTTGCAAGGGCACTGGCCGACGGCGGCGTCGGCATCATCGAGCTCACGCTCCGCACTCAAAGCGCGCTGGAGTCACTGAAGCGCATTGCCAATGAA
Organism: Pseudarthrobacter sp. TRD_SC_9; assembly: GCF_055361265.1. NCBI lineage: Bacteria > Bacillati > Actinomycetota > Actinomycetes > Micrococcales > Micrococcaceae > Pseudarthrobacter > Pseudarthrobacter sp. TRD_SC_9. The sequence continues at coordinate 103,523 of NZ_CM143956.1, read as the reverse complement.
GTGCCGGACATCCTGTTGGGCGCCGGCACCATCCTCACGCCCGGCCAGGCAGACGCAGCGGTAGCCGCCGGAGCGCAGTTTCTGGTCAGCCCTGGGATGACCCCATCCCTGCTGGACCACATGCTGGACCTCGACGTCCCCATCCTGCCCGGTGTGGCAACAGTGGGCGAGGTCATGGCTGTGCTGGAACGCGGGCTGGACACCATGAAATTCTTCCCGGCAGGACCCGCTGGCGGCCCAGACTACCTCGCCGCCATCGGAGCGCCCATCCCCCAGGTGCAGTTCTGCCCAACAGGAGGTATCAGCCTGAACTCCGCACCGGGATATCTGAAACTGCCGAACGTATCCTGCGTGGGAGGCAGCTGGCTCACCCCCCGCAGCGCCATCGAAAACCAGGACTGGCAGCAAATTACCAAGCTCGCGCAGGGAACCGCCTCCCTCAGAATGGCGTGACGAGGGCTATCCGTGTAAGTGGCAGGTCGCAGCAGATCATAATGCCCTTACCGGCCAGGCTGATCAATGCGCTAGAATAGTAAGCACGCTGATGAATATCGGTTGGCAGGATCAAGACTTAAGGAGTTTCACATGAACTTGGGAAGCATGATCAGGAATGCCGCTGGAAAATTCGCAGGCAGGTCCGGCACCGGCGGTACGGTCCGCGGCACCGGAACGAACGCCACCGGGCGCACGCCCAACACCACAGGCGCCATGGGCGGACGCTCCGGCACTGGCGGCGTGGCCGGCAGAATCATGGCCATGCTCAATAGGCGGCGCTGACCCGGCAGTATCAGGACCGACTGCTCCTAGGCTGACAGCCGCTTAGACAACGAAGCCCCGTACGGCGTTGATGCTTTACGGGGCTTCCTTGTGTGTGAAGTCGGGTCGACTTTGATGGGCCACTCTTGGCCCGCCCGATGAAACCACCCGCGGCGACGCCTTCGCTGCGGGGTTATGGCTTTACACCCAGGGGAAATCTCACTCCGGTGAGATCTTCGGAAACGGTCCATAGGCGCTGCTGGGCGATCTGGTCGTGTGAGTCATGACTGGAGGTGACCAGCTTCGGGTATCCGCGAATTTCACCCCAGTTGCCGGGCCCGTAATACTGGCCGCCAGTGACGGCGGTGTCGGTGGCGGCGCGCAGAGTGGGGAGGGCGCCCATCTCGGCCTTTTGAGTGAGCAGCGGTGCGAGCCAGGTGACGGGTATCCGAATCGAGGCGGGCACGTTGCGGGTGAGTTCGGTGTTGGACACGCCAGGATGGGCGGCGACGGCAACCGTGGTGCCGTGTGGAGCGAGCCGGCGCTGCAGTTCGTATGTGAACATCAGGTTGGCGAGCTTGGCCTGGCCATACGCGGCGGCGCGGCTGTACGAACGCTCCCACTGCAGGTCGTCGAAGTGGATGGCGGCGCGGATGCGGTGCCCGGTGCTGCTGACCGTGACGATGCGGGAGCCGGGGACGGCCAGGAGCCGGTCCAGGAGCAGTCCGGTGAGCGCGAAGTGGCCGAGGTGGTTGGTGCCGAACTGCAGCTCGAAGCCGTCGGCGGTGGTCTGTTTCGGCGTGTACATCACGCCGGCGTTGTTGATCAGGAGGTCGATGCGCGGGTAGGCGGCGCGCAGGTCGGCCGCCGCGGAGCGGATTGAATGAAGAGAGGTCAGGTCGAGGGCCTGAACGGCGACGTCGCCGTTGATGCGGGAGGCTGCCTGCTTGCCCTTCCTGACGTCGCGTACGGCCAGGACCACCGATGCCCCGTGCTCGGCGAGCATCCGGGCGGTCTCGAAACCCAGTCCGGTGTTCGCGCCGGTTACGACCGCCACCCGGCCGTGCTGGTCGGGTATGTGCTGCTCGTTCCAGTCATTACTCATGATGCTCCTAAAGAACTGTCGGTCTGTTATTTAGGGCTACTCTAAGAGACTGCCGGTCTGAAGTCAAGGGACCGGTGGTCTTTAGGTAGACTCGAGGAGTGACATTCCAGCGGGCGCGAAGCGAGGAGCAACGGGAGATCCGCCGTCGGGCGATCTTGGAGACGGCCACAACGATGCTCCGCGAGATGCCCGTGGCCGAGGTGAGCCTCAATGAGCTCAGCCGGCGGGTGGGACTGGCCAAGTCCAACGTCCTGCGGTACTTCGAGTCCCGCGAGGCGGTGCTGCTCGAACTGCTGGACGACTTCCTGGGAAGCTGGCTCACCGAGCTGGCGGAGGAGCTGGACGCGGGCATCCAGGCGGGTGCTGCGCCGGAGGTCCGGGTGGTCCAGCTGGCCGAGATCCTGAGCGATTCACTGGCGGACCGGGTGGTGCTGTGTGACCTCTTCGGCGCGCAGGGTGGTGTCCTGGAGCACAACGTGTCGGTCGAAGTGGTCAAGCGGCACAAGCGTTCTTCACTCGCCAAACTTGCAACCATGACCGATCTCGTACTCCGCCATGTTCCCGAACTCGGCGACGGGGCACAACTGTTCTGCCTGATGAGCCTTGTCTCGGCGGGGGCACTGTCGGCTTACGTACCTCCGCCGCCCAGCCTCCTCGCCGCGTACGCGGACGAGCCTGAGCTCGGTGTGTTGCACCTCGATCTCCGTGATGCTCTACGGGAGGCCTTCACGTCGACGCTCATAGGTGCACTGCCTCGTACCTGAACCAAGCTAGATACACCCCGCCGTCAGCTCAGGGCGCGGGGAATGGTAGTGATCTGGATGGACCCCTCATCCTGCAGGCAGTTTTTCGGAAACTGCGTTGTTGCCGCTGAACGAAGCTCAACCCCGATCTTGGAACCAGTTTTGGTGTTGGACACGCTGAGCTGACCGCCGCTCGTCGGCGGAATAATGGTTTCAGCATCCGGAGTAGTAACCGTCACCTCCGCAGCAGAAGTGACGGTTTGGCTTGCGTTTGCAATGTTGTCGAGAGCCTGGGGCGCGGTTAGCGCCCCGTAGTAGCGGCAACAACGTCGTGACAGTTCCGTGCCCACATAGCAAAGCGACGGCGACACCCCGCTCTGAGCGGAGTGTCGCCGTCGTGGTTTCGACAGGCTCAACCACCGGAACCACCGGAGCTAAGTGTCAGCCCCGCAGCCGTTCCATACCCGGATCGAACAGCGGCTCCGCCGTCACGGTGGCGGCAACCCGCTTGCCGAAGTACTCAATTTCCACGGCGTCTCCGACGTCGACAGTGGTTGGCAGCCAGGCGTACGCAATCGGCTTGTGCACCGAGTAGCCGTACGCTGCACTGGTGACGTAGCCGGACGCGACGCCGCCGACGTACACCGGTTCCTTGCCCAATACGATGGAGGTTCCGTCGTCGACCGTCAGGCACCGCAGCGCCCGGGACGCCGGCTGCTCCTTGCGCTCGGCCAGGGCTTCGGCCCCCACAAAGCCTGTCTTGTCCTTGGCGATGGAGAAGCCCAACCCGGATTCGTACGGGTGGTGTTCGGAGGTCATGTCCGTGCCCCACAACCGGTAGCCCTTTTCCAGGCGCATGCTGTTGAAGGCGCCACGTCCGGCGGCGACGATGCCGTGCTCCCGGCCGGCCTCGTAGAGCAGATCCCAGAGCTTCAGGCCGTATTCGGCAGTGGTGTACAGCTCCCAGCCGAGTTCGCCCACGTAGGAGAGCCGCATGGCCGTCACCGGAATGCCGCCGACGAAGATCTGCTTGGTGCGGAAGTACTTCAGGCCGTCATTGCTGAGGTCGTCGTCGCTGACCTTGCCGATGACTTCCCGTGCCAGCGGTCCCCACAGCCCGATGCAGCAGGTGCTGCCGGTGATGTCGCTGACGTGCACCCACTGGGCCGGATCCTCGGCGGTTTGCTTCCGGGCCTCGACCCGCAGGTAGTCGTAGTCCACGTTGCTGTTGACGCCGAGCTGGAACGTTTCCTCCTCCAGCCGGGCGACGGTCACGTCGCTGCGGATGCCGCCGTCGTGCTCCAACAGGAGGCAGTAGGTGACGGCTCCGGGCTTCTTGGCGATGTTGCCGGTGCTGAGCCGGTGCAGCAGCGCCTGCGCGCCGGGGCCAACAACGGAGAGCCGCTTGAGCGGAGTCATGTCATAGAGCCCGACGGCGGTGCGCGTCTTCCACGCTTCGGCGGCGGAGATGGGGGATGAGAACATGGCGGACCACTCGTCACGCTCCGGCGTCTGCCAGTCGGCCGGCAGTTCCTCCAGCAGCGGCCGGTTGGCCTCGAACCAGTGCGGGCGCTCCCAACCGGCAGACTCCAGGAAGAACGCGCCGAGCTCTTTCTGCCGGACGTTGAAAGGACTCACCCGGAGGTCCCGCGGGGACTCCTTGGGCTGCAGCGGGTGGAGGATGTCGTAGATCTCCACGAAGTTCTGCTGCGACGTTTCGCTGACGTACGCGTCCGAGGTCTGGACCTCTTCGAACCGGGTCAGCTCGCAGCCGTGCAGGTCAGTGCGGGAGTGGCCCTCGGTCAGCATCTCAGCCATCGCCTTGGCGACGCCTGCAGAGTGCGTGACCCAAACGGCTTCAGCCACGAACAGGCCCGCAACATCCGGGGCCTCGCCCATCAGCGGTCCGCCGTCGGGGGTGAAGGAGAAGATGCCGTTGAAGCCGTCATTGATCTCGGTCTGGCGCAGGGCCGGCAGCAGGTCCTGGCAGTCCTCCCAGGACGGGGCGAAGTCCTCCAGGGTGAAGTCCAGCCGGGATGGCATGTTGTGGTCGGACATCTCCTCCGCACCAACGCGGGGCAGCTTGCCCATGTCCACCGGCATGGGCTTGTGCGCGTAGCTGCCGATGCCGATCCGGTTGCCGTGTTCACGGAAGTACAGGTCCCGGTCCTGGTACCGCAGGATCGGCTTTGTGGCCCCGTTGGGGAGATCGTTGACGCCGCGCAGTTCATCGAGCGGAGTGGTCTTGACGTACTGGTGCGCCAGCGGCAGCAGGGGCACCTTGAGGCCGGCCAGCTTGCCCAGCTCGCGGCCCCAGAAACCGGCGCAGGAGACGACGATGTCTGCCGGGATCACGCCGTCGGACGTTTCGACGCCGGTGACCTTGCCGCCGGCCTGTTCGATCCCCGTCACGGTGGTGGAGCCACGGTAGGTGACGCCGGCTTCGCGGGTCTTGGCAATCAGCAGCTGCACGGCGCGTGCGGCCGAGGCCAGGCCGTCGGTGGGCACCAGGAGACCACCCAGGACGCGGCGGCCGTCCGCCAGCGCACCCTTGTTCAGGAGCGGGTAGTGCTTTTCGCATTCGTCGGAATCAATCAGCCTGCCCTCAATGCCCCACGACGTCGCGTAGCCCAGCTTGCGCGAGAGGTCCTGCAGGCGGGTTTCGGTGGTGGCCAGCTCGAGTCCGCCCACCTGGTTGAAGCAGGAGATGCCGTCCGCGCTCAGGGCGAGGAGCTTCTCCACGGTGTAGCGGGCGAACTCGGTCATGGTCTTGGAGGGGTTGGTCTGGAACACCAGGCCGGGGGCGTGGGACGTCGAGCCGCCGGCAAGTTCAAGCGGCCCCTGTTCCACCACGGTGATGTTGTTCCAGCCGCGGTTGGCAAGTTCATCCGCGAGGTTGGTGCCGACGATGCCGGCGCCAATGATGACGACGCGAGGTGATGCGCTCATGAAATGTTTCTCCTGGTCTCGCGTTAGCGGAATACGACGGTGCGGGTTTTGTTGAGCAGGACCCGGTGCTGGCAGTGCCACTTCACGGCCCGTGCCAAAGCCTGGGTTTCGGCGTCCCTGCCGACAGTTACCAGGGCATCGGCGTCCAGGCTGTGGTCAACCCGGAAGACTTCCTGCTCGATGATCGGCCCTTCGTCCAGGTCGGCAGTTACGTAGTGGGCGGTAGCGCCCACCAGTTTGACGCCGCGGTCGTAGGCCTGGTGGTAGGGCTTGGCGCCCTTGAAGCCGGGCAGGAACGAGTGGTGGATGTTGATGGCACGGCCGCGCAGGTTTCCGCAGAGCTCGTTGGACAGCACCTGCATGTAGCGGGCCAGGACCACCAGGTCCGCGTCGTATTCCTCCACAAGTTCCAGCAGCTTGGCCTCGGCCTGGGGCTTGGTTTCTGCGGTGACCGGGACGTGGATGAAGGTCAGTCCGGCAGCCTCAGCCATGGGACGAAGGGTCTCATGATTGGAAACCACGACGGCGATTTCGGCACCCAGGCTGCCGGCCTGCCAGCGGAAGATCAGGTCGTTGAGGCAGTGGCCGAACTTCGAGACCATCACCAGCAGCCGCTGGGGCCTGCCGTCATGAATGGTGAAGTTCATCCCGAAGTCCTCGCCGATGGGCTGGAACGCTTCGGTCAGGACCTCCACGGTGTCCTCGACGTCGGGCTCTGCCGGCATTCCTGCTGTGAAGGCGGTGCGGAGGTAGAGGTTACCGCTGACGTGGTCGTCAAACTGCTGGTGCTCCACGATGTCGAAGCCGCGGTCAGCCAGGAACGTCGTTACTGCCCTGACGATGCCTGGCTTGTCCGGGCAGGACAGGGTGAGGACGAACTGGGCAATGCGGGTTGTGGCCGTTGCGGACGCGGCGCCCGCGGCGGCAGTGGCATTGCCGGGCGGGACGCTCTCAAGAAGTATGGTCACGGGGAGCTCCTAAGGTGCAGATGTGGTTTTGGTGGAAACAGCAGGCGTTTGGCCTGGGGTGGAATCGCCGGGGCAACGCTTGTCTTCGACGCAGTGTTCGTCGCATTCATGTTTGGTCACGAGATCGAACTGCACGCCGCCGTGTTCATCGACGCCGGCCCGGATAGCGCGATCAACAACAGATTCCGCCAGGCGATGACGCAGGGAAATGGGGTCGCGGCGCAGATCCCGAACCAAAGCGAAGCACAGCAGGAACATGACGACGGCGAAGGGCAGCGCTGAAACAATGGTGATGTTCTTCAGACCGTTCAATGCCGCACTCGGGTCGTCCCCGCCGGCCAGCAGCATGACAGCCGCAATGGCACCGGTCAGGACTCCCCAGAAGATAAGTACCCGCCTTGACGGCTCCAACCGCCCGTTGGAACTAAGTGAGCCCATGACGATGGAGGCCGAGTCAGCACTGGTGACGAAGAAGATACCGATGAGGACCATGGCCAGCAGCGCGATTCCGACGCCTGCCGCCACCGGGACGTCAAGGTTCCGAATCAAGTCAAACAACGCGCCCTGGAAGGAGATGCTCGGTGCGCCATCAACGATGTCGACCAGGCCGTCGCCAGTGTCGGAGGTGGCATCAGCCCGCTGCTGGATATCGAAAGCGGTGCCGCCAAAGATGGAGAACCAGATGACGCTGACGACGCTGGGCACCAGCAGGACTCCGGTGACAAACTGGCGGATGGTACGCCCGCGGCTGATGCGCGCGATGAAGATACCAACAAACGGTGCCCACGACACCCACCATGCCCAGTAGAAAATGGTCCAGCCGGACATCCATTCACGAAGCGCCTCGTCCCCGACGGCTTCCGTCCGGGAAGCCATGGACGGCAGATCGCGTACGTAATCGCCGACGGCGGAGGGAATCAGGTTGAGGATGAACAGAGTGGGCCCCACAAGGAAGACGATTGCCGCCAGCGCCAGGGCGAGCACCATGTTGATGTTGGAAAGCCACTGGATACCGCGGGCGATGCCCGAAGCTGCCGAGATCACAAAGAGCACGGTCAGCGCGGTAATGATCAAAACCAGCACCGGGGATCCGATTTCACCGACCCATCCGTTGAACTGCAGGCCGCTGGCGATCTGCAGGGCGCCGAGGCCCAGGGAAGCGGCCGTTCCGAAGAGGGTGGCGAAGATGGCCAGCATGTTGATGACCTTGCCCGCCGGCCCTTCCGCCCGCTTCCCAAAGAGAGAAGTGAACGCCGAGGAAATGAGCTGGCGCCGGCCAAGCCGGAAAGTGCTGTACGCCATGGCGATGCCAACCACCGCGAACATCGCCCAGGGATGGATGCTCCAATGGAATATCGAGGTTGCCATGGCAGTCTGGATCGCCTCCGGGCTGACTCCCTGGACTGTTCCGGGTGGCGGTGCGACGTAATGGTAGAGCGGCTCGGCAACGCCGTAGAAGACCAGGCCGATACCCATGCCTGCACTGAACATCATTGCGATCCAGGACAGAGTCCGGAACTCGGGCTTTTCACCGTCCCTGCCGAGCGGGATATTGCCGAAGCGCCCCAGCGCCAGCCACAGGACGAAGATAACAAAAAGGGATGCCAGGCTGACGAAGATCCAGCCGGTGTTCTCGATGACCCACCCCAGCGCGGCGGTGGAGGCTGTGTTCAAGGAAGCGGAACCCGCGAAGCCCCAGATGACAAAGGCCAGGGCCAGGGCACCTGTTACACCGAAAGTGACCTTGTCCAGGCCCTCGAGGGAGCGGCGGGGACGCCTTCCTGCTGAGAGATCCGTTTCGCTCTCGCGCAGTTCCTGCAGTAGCTGTTCGTCATTTTCGTGCACTTCGGGTTGTTCGGCGTCCTTATCGACGCCGGGAGTTGGGTCATCCACGCCGTCGTGGATAGCGGTACCGGTATTTATTGCCATGTCTAAGTCCTTAGTTCGGATTCATGGGCTGGTGCTGTGAGGTCTCGGCTGCGCCTTTGCAGCCGGAACGGGGGTCAGGCATCGATCATCAGGTCCGTCTGCGCGGTGGAGCAGCAGGGCAGGAACTTGCCTGCAGAGATTTCCCGTGCGCGGATCCCGCCCTGGTGGTTCATCTCGACCTCCCCGGAAAGCTTGACGACCTTACAGGAGCCGCACATGCCTTCCTTGCAGTTCGCGCCAATCCTGACGCCCGCCCGTTGGGCAACCTCGAGAATGCGCTCGGTGGGGTCGATCCGCACATTGATGCCGGTACGCATGAAGGACATGGTGAGGCTGCCTGTTCCCACCGTGTCGAAGCTCGAAGCATCAGGGGAACCGGCTTCCGGCTCTACGCCCGGGCTGTTGACGGAGGGCTCGGAGCCGGGTGTTTCCGGGCCGCTGATTTCCAGCGGCAGCCCCGAGGCCTGCAGAGTTCCACTGGCATCGTAGCCAGGCTCGTAGAGCCCGAACGCGGCGGGCTGGCTTTCAAAGTAGTCCTCGGCGGATTCAGCGATTTCCTCGGCGATTTCCTCCGCTACGTCGGCTGCAAGCGCCACCTCTGCCTGGTATTCAAGGAGCGTCTGGCGATCTCCCGAGAAAAACTCCATGTGTATGGAAGTTTCGTCGACACCGACCTTCTGCAGGAGCTCGGTGGCGGTATTCAGGTAACCCTCCGGACCACAGGCGTAGACCTGACGGCCATTGGCGTCGGGGGCTACTTCCTCGAGCATGGCCGCCGTCAGCCTTCCACTGAGCCCTTCCCACCCCTCCGGTACGCTGCGGCTGCCCAAGGAGTAGTAGACCTTGATGCGCGAGTCCACGGAGGCGATGTAGGCCAATTCCCGGTGGAAGGCAAAGCCTCCAGCGTCCGAGCCGTGGTAAAGCATCACAACATCGGCGCGCCCGGGCAGGGAGTGGATGGTCCGCACCATGGACATGATGGGAGTGATGCCTGCGCCGGCAGCAAGCAGGAGGTACCGTGCCCGCCGGTCGACGTCGGGCAGGTGAAATGCTCCCACCGGTCCCAGCATCTCAAGAACAGCGCCGGGTTTGACGTTCTCATGCACCCACGGCGAGACCAGTCCCGTGGGGTCGGACTTGACCGTGATGTTGAAGGTCCACGGCTGGGTGGGCGAACTGGACAGCGAGTAACTGCGGTCCACCGGTTCCCGGTCCTCACCGTTCACGGGGAATGCGACGTTCACGTACTGGCCCGCACGGAACGCCAGCGGCGCACCATCGCAGCGGCGGAACACGCAGGTCATCATGCCGCCGGCCTCTGGAACGGTCTCGACGCATTCGGCCATGAACTCCTGTGGACGCCACGGGCCCAACGCACGGGCTGCCCGGGCGGGCGTCTCGGTGCTTCCCATGACCCTGTTCCACGGCATCTCCAAACCACGAATACGCTGTGGTTCCTGGATTGCCGTTTCAGGAAGGAGCTCAATCATGCCAAGTGCTCCTGCACGCGCTGCACGTACCAGTTGATGAATGCCTCGACCTGGTATTCGCTCTTCATGTAGGGACCGGGCTCGTAAGCCGGGCTGCCGGCGCCCTGCTGGCACAGCTCCACGAACGCCTTGTCCTGCAGGTTCGTCTGCTTCCAGGTGTAGGTGAGCTTCTCCAGGTCGTAGTCGACGCCTTCCACGGCGTCATCGGCCACCAGCCACGTGGTGCGTACGAGGCTCTGGTGTTCATTGATGGGGAAAACACCGAACGTGATGACGTGGTCGCCGAGGAAATGGAACCAGCTGTTGGGCTGCAGGTGCATTGAGCAGCGGCCCAGGCGGAAGTCGGGCAGGTCGCCGAGCAGCTTCTTGGAAAGCCTGCGCCCGTCCGCGGAGAATGACTCACCCTCTCCATCGAGAGATTCCCGTGAGATGCGGATTCCCGCGATGCGCGTGTCAAGCTCCTCGACAATTTCGTAGGGAAGGCCGTAGCGGCGGCAACGCTCCTCGAGGGAGGACTGGGCCTCCTTGTTGCGGTCCCACACTTCCTCCAGGTGAGTCGGGATCAGGCCCTCCGTGAGGCCCCAGGTGGGGAAGAGGGAGCAGGCGAGCTCAGGGTGGCCGTCGCAGTGGTAGCACTCACGGTTGTTCTCCATGACGAGCTTCCAGTTGCCCTCCTCGATGATGTTTTGCTGGTACGCGATTTTCGTCGTCGAGAGATCGTGGGGCGCCAGGTAGGGTTCGAAGATTTTGGCGGTTTCGTCGAAGTCCGTCGGCGGTTCATCCGCAATGCAGACGAAGATGAGGCCGGCGACCTCGCGGCCGTGGGCGCGCTTGAGGGCGAAGCAGTTCTTGTCGAACTTCGCTTCCCCGGGGGCGGAGGCGTGGATCAGGTTGCCCTCGGGGGAATAAGTCCAGGAGTGGTAGCCGCAGACCAGGTTTCCGGTTGAGCCGGCAGCTTCGGTCAGGACGCGGGCGCCGCGGTGCCGGCAGACGTTGTGCAGGACGTTCACGCCGCCGTCGTCGTTGCGAAGCACAATCAGGGAGTAGGGTCCGTAGTCGACGGTGACGTAGTCGCCCGGTTCCGGCAGTTCGGCGGTGCTGGCGGCAAATATCCAGTGCTGGCCAAAGATTGCCTCCATGTCGATGGTGAAGATCGAACGATCCGTGTAGAAGGGGGCATCGAGGGAGTAGCCGGCGCGCCGGAACTCAAACAGCGCGGTGATTTCCGCCAGCTGCTCGGCCGGCAATGATGCAGCGAGCTTTCCGCGTGGTTTGAGGGGCACGTTCACTGAAGCAGTCATGGGTTTCCTCCCGAGAGGCGGGGTAAATGGGTGTTGCGTGTCAACCACGGGTGCGTTGGGTGCGAGCGGCGTGGTGGAAGAGCTGGTACTTATGAGATTAGGGTCACATCGGCTGCAAAAATAGCGCAAGTTATTGACGATAATCATGCAGAATAGGTGCATGATCGATGCGAGGCTCATCACTCTTCGCGTGTTTGCCCGGTGCGGCACCATAGGCGCGACCGCGGAGCTCACGGGCTATTCCCCCTCCGCCGTCTCCGCGCAGTTGCGGGAACTCCAGCGCGTGCTTGGCATGGAACTGCTGACGAAAGACGGCCGGGGCGTGCGGCTCACCTCCACCGGTCGTTTTATAGTGGCGGGCCTGGATCCCCTCATTGCCCAATGGGAGGGCCTGCGCGCCGCAGCCATGGAGGCCGGGGACCAGGTGCAGCCCCATTTTGGCCTCGGCGGATTCTCTACTGCAGCCGCCCAGCTGCTCGCACCGCTGGCGGCTACCCTGCGCTCAACACGCCCCCTCCTGGAGGTGCAGGTCCTTGAGGCTGATCCGGCCCGTTGCTTCGACTTGTTGATCGCGGAACGTATCGACCTCGCGGTGATTGTCGCCATGCAGTCCGACACCTATGGTGAGGATGATCCGCGATTCGAGCAGACAGTACTGCTGGACGACCCGCTGGACGTGATTGTTCCCGGTGACCATCCGCTGGCCTCACAGGAAACAGCGACGCTCGAAGAACTGGCATCCGAACCCTGGATCACGGAGGCGGCAGGTTCCACCTACCATTCCCTCTTCACCGCGGCGTTCACGGCAGTCGGGGTGACACCGCGAATCGCCCACGAGGCCGTTGAATGGGAAACCCAGATCGCGTTCGTGGGGGCGGGGCTGGGTGTCGGCCTGCTGCCGCGGTTGGCGCCTCTGCATGGTGCCGAGAACGTGGTCCGGCTACGTATCACCGGAAATGCAAAACCCACGCGGCGCATTATCGCCGCGGCGCGCAGGGGCAGCATCGCCTCACCCCTGATTCAGGAGTCGCTCCGCATCCTGCACGCTAACGCCAATCGAATCCTCACTTCCCGACTCGAAGAGGAGGATCTCTGAGCGCACTAGTGGCGGGCGTAGCCCAGCCGCGCGCTGATTTTCAGCCCGGCTTCCTTCAGTCCGATTAGGAGCCCCGGTTCGTTTTCCGGATCGAAGCGGAAGGCGGGTCCGGAGATGCTGACGGCCCCTACTACGGCGCCCACGTGGTTGTGGACCGGCACCGAGATCGAGTTGAGCCCGATTTCGAATTCCTCCCGCACTACGGCGTAACCCTGGCGGGCGACGTCAAGTAACTGGGTTTCAAGCTCTTTCCTGTCTGTGATGGTGCGGGGCGTGCGGACCGGCAGCCCGGTTTCCTTCAGGATTCGTGCACGGTCGTCCGCTGGCAGCCCCGCAAGCAGGACCTTGCCGCTGCTGGTCGCGTGCAACGGCGTCAAACTGCCCACCCAGTCATAGGTGGCGAGGGTGGAAGGGCCCATGGCCTGGTCCACGTTCACGGCGAAATTGGATTGCAGCACCGCAAGGTTGACGGTTTCCTTGAACTCCTCTGCCAAGGTCTCGAGCACCGGGCGTGCTTCCCTCACCAGGCTGAGCCTGCCGGGGATGGAACTGGCCAGCCGCAGGACGCCGAAGCCCAGCTGGTACTTGCCGCGGTCACTGTTCTGGTGGACCATCTCCCTGTTAACCAGCGAGCCCAGGAGCCGCGACACCGTGGACTTGTGGATGCCCATTTCCTCGGCGATTTCGCTCACTCCGGCATGGCCGTCCCGGGCCAGGATCTCAAGGACCGTCAGTGCCCGGTCTACTGACTGAACACCTCCGTGCTGGCCGGACTCTGCATCGACCTCGGGTTCACGATCATTGTTTGTTGCCATGACTAATACTCTCAAGGCGTTAGTGGCGGGTGAAATCAGTACAGGCCCTTGCTGGGCGAGCGCAGTCGCTTCCGTCCGCGACGACGCGCCGATCTTCCGGGGTAACATTTCCACCATCGAGGCCATCCTGCGCGCCGGCGAAGAGGTCGCCGTCGCCGGCGGAGCCATCTACAGCGCCGGAACCCCCATGAATGGAGGTTTCTTGTGATCAATGACGGGCGGTTTCTCCCCAAGATCAGTGCCCGCTTACTGCGGCAGCCGACGGTCTTCAAGGCATTCAGTTGAAGCGCGACATCCGTGGACCCTATCGAAAACCCGGGCGTAGTTCAACCGCAGGCGCCTCCCTGGACTTCAGCGATCCTGGTGCAGGTCCTCTTTTAACCATGTGTGTGGCCCCTCGACTCGATCGAGCTCATCCGACACAACGTAGGCGTGGCCTGCAAGCAAACCGGATTTGTTTCGGATTTCAAAGCTGTCGTCTGGGAGCTGGAGGAAGCTGATGCCTTCCAGGCCCGACCCGACAAGATGGTGAGTTCATCGCCGAAGAGCTCGTAGTGCAAGTCTTTACCCAGGCTGAGGATGAATTCACCTCCTACTCTTGCTTCCTGGTCCGCTCACGGAAAACCCGTGAGAAGGACGGCCACGCCTACTGCATTGCCTGCGATGGCTTCTTCTGCCCCCCAAAACTGCGGGGAAGCTCGAGTGAAAGAAAGCCCCGTCAGGGTTTCCTGACGGAGCTTTCTTTCACTCGCTGTTGCTGGCTATGGGCGGGGCTGCCTGCGCTGTCTGTGACGCTGAAGCCGAAGCTGCTGCACGTATCCCACAGTAATGACCCCGGTCAGCCAGATCTGCCACAAGGGACCAGAACCAAGGTCACTCCATGGGATCGTGCCCAGGCACAGGCCTATGACCAAGCCCAGGCCGAGCCATAGAACCGCTTGGACGGCCTTTGTGTTGGTTTGAAGTGCCGGTGCTGCGGCAGCGCCGGCCAACATGAGGCCGCACGCGGCCCAGCCGATCAGAAACACTCTTAGCTGCTGGTCTGCCGGCACACTGCCGCTGGGCCACAGGATCAGTGTGACCGCAACCGTGGCCAAAACGAAGGCCGCACCGAGAACGACATCCTTGCGCTTGGCCGGCTGTGTTGCCTGTTGGGCTGACAGTGACATGATCACTCCTTAGTAGGGGCCGCACCTGACGATCGGGTAGCAGGAAGAACGGTTGCAGCAGTTCAGGCTGACACACCACGGGCAACCCACTGTTGCACAGGCAATGCAGGTAGCCAGAAGGCCGCAAGCGAATGCACACCCGTAGCAGCACGATTGAACACATCCCCAGTTCTGCTCATCACACCTCCGGTACATGCAGTCGGGGCACCCGTTTGCCATCGGTGACATCTCATCGTTCCTGAGGGCGGAGACATCAGTGGCCACGCCGTCGTCAGCTTCTGCGATCAGCCGTGAGGTATCTTCCCCGGTGACCCGGAAGACCCTGGTAAGACGCCTGGTGGTACCCGCCTTCGTGGTGACATCGTATGTTGCAACGACGGTGTCACCATTGACGTACGAGACTGCCAGCATGCTGCCACCGCCCGCAAGTGCGTGACGGGCACCTTTGACGGTGGGAAGATCATTCATTTGCTCCGAGACCGCGATGCCCGCCACTTTTCCGCTGCGCATTGCCGAGGCCTCGGACCGGACCGAGGCAACCTGCATCAGCTGCGACATGTGCTGCGAGTTTGAAGCACTCTTCCATGCCGCAAGCGCCTGGCTCGCAGTCAGGTCTTCCTTGGAGACGCCTGAGAGCTGATCAAACCAGTGTTCGTTGCGCTGTTTCTTTCCGGGTGCGGCCACAGCAGCAGTGCCGTTGCCCGCCAGAATCGAAATGCCCAGCGCGACACCTGCTGCACTTTGCAGGAACACGTTCCTGCTCACTCCGTGTTCGGGGCCGCGGTTGTTCGCGGCGCTGCGCTGACGCAGTGATCCAAGTTTCTGCAGAATCCGCCAACTGCCGCGCAAGCCAAGCTGGGTTGTCAGCGAAATTCCCATGGCCGCGCCCGTCCTGGCCGTGACGTCACCCCTAGGGCTGATCTTAATCAGCGTTGGTGTCCAAGGCGCATTGGCGCCCAAGGCAGCTACACGCCAGGCGACCATCTCCGGCGAGGAGAGGCTCATGACTTCAAGTTTTCCACCCGTTGCCGTAGCGACGTCATCGGCAATTTTGCTGCAGGCCATACATCCGGCGTCAAAGCCAAGTATGAGTCTCATGCGTGTATCTTTCACAGTTCCCCCAATTCACTGTCAGGACCGCGCCAGTGCGGACCTGTTTTCAACACCATTTCGAATTATTACTAACTTGTCAAACGTCTTGACTGCCGACGCCTATGCCAACCGTGTGTAAGACCCTGCCTGGCCGTGACCGCGTAACCCATACGAGTGCCTCCAAGTTCGCGCTTGTTACATCGGCCGTGACGTACGCTCGAACCTGACTTCGGGCAATCATCGAAATGCCGTCAGAATAGGGTCAGGAATTCCGCTTCCTGCACTCCACTGGCGAACAGCATTAGATACCAATCTGACACCGGGCCGTAGACAGGCGGCGCGATCACCTGAGGCTCCACCCGGTGATTGAGCCTGTCGAAACCAGCCCGAAGGGATCTCGAAAAGCTCGATCACCGGGGGTTCGACGGGCTAACCACCGGCTGCCTACAGCACCGTGCGGATCGTTTCCTCGAACCCGGTGACGTGGTGCAGGGCCAGCTCCCCGGCTTTCTCGGCATCGCCGGCCGCCACGGCCCTGAGCAGGTCCACGTGTTCGGTGATGTGGCCGGTCACCGAGGGGACTTTATCCAGGACCAGGCACCAAATGCGGGTGGCCAGGTTGTCGTACCGGATCAGCGTGTCTTCCAGGTGCGGGTTGGCTGCTGCCTTGTAGATCAGCCGGTGCACCATGAGGTCGTAACGCATGAGCTCACGCGACTCCCCCATTCCGGGATCGAGTCCGGCGATGGCGTCTGCCACCTGCAGCAGCTCCCGGCGGATGGCATCACTGGCCCTGGTGGCGGCCCGCCGGGCAGCCAGCGGTTCCAGCAGTTCCCGGATCTCCGAAACGTCAGCCAATTCCGTGAAGTCGACGTTGGTGGCAAAAGTTCCGCGGCGGGGGTAGGAAACCACCAGGTGGTCCACCTCCAGCCGCTTGATTGCTTCTCGGACTGGAGTCCGTCCGAACCCGAACTCTGCTGCCAACTGCCCGTCGTTGAGGGGCTCGCCGGGGCGGATGTCCAGCATGATCAGCTTGTCGCGCAGTTGTCGGTAGGCAGCCTCCGCCTGCGACGGAGCTTCCTCCTCCGCGGGGGCCAGGGCAAGAAGTGCATTCACGGCGCTGCTCCGTTTCCTCGGTTCCCGTTCCTACTGCCTGCCGTCATCCGGTGGTCAGTTTGGCCGGGCTATTGACTCAACTGTGATCTCGATCATACCATTGAACCCAGACTGATATATCAGTTATCTGCAAAGTGGTATTTCAAAAGGAGCATCTGTGGTTGAGCAGCTGAACGAGAAACTTTCCGTGGTCGATCCCGAGGTCAGCCAGGCCATCGACAGGGAACTGGACCGCCAGCAGTCCACGCTGGAAATGATCGCCTCGGAGAACTTCGCTCCGTCAGCCGTGATGGAAGCCCAGGGATCTGTCCTCACTAACAAGTACGCCGAGGGTTACCCTGGCAAGCGCTACTACGGCGGCTGCGAACACGTCGATGTCGTCGAGCAGCTGGCCATCGACCGGGTGAAGGCACTGTTCGGCGCAGAGTTCGCCAACGTCCAGCCGCACTCCGGCGCACAGGCCAACGCCGCCGCCATGTTCGCCCTGCTGAACCCGGGCGACACCATCATGGGCCTGGACCTGGCGCACGGCGGCCACCTCACCCACGGCATGCGCATCAACTTCTCCGGCAAGCTGTACAACGTCATCCCGTACCACGTGCGTGAATCGGACCTCCGGGTGGACATGGCAGAGGTCGAGGCGCTGGCCCTGAAGCACCGCCCCAAACTGATCGTGGCCGGCTGGTCCGCCTATTCGCGGCAGCTGGACTTCGCCGAATTCCGCCGGATCGCGGACCTGGTGGATGCCTACCTCATGGTGGACATGGCCCACTTCGCCGGCCTGGTGGCTGCCGGGCTGCACCCCAACCCGGTGCCGTACGCCGACGTCGTCACCACCACTACCCACAAGACCCTGGGCGGCCCGCGCGGCGGCGTGATCCTGGCCAAGGAACAGTACGCCAAGAAGATCAACAGCGCCGTGTTCCCGGGCCAGCAGGGCGGTCCGTTGGAGCACGTCATTGCGGCCAAGGCCGTGGCCTTCAAGCTCGCAGGTTCGCCTGAATTCAAGGAACGCCAGGAACGCGTCCTGGAGGGATCGAAGCTCCTGGCCGAGAGGCTTCTCCGCGAGGACGTGGCCGCCGCAGGCATCTCCGTCGTCAACGGCGGTACGGACGTCCACCTGGTCCTGGTGGACCTGCGCAACTCGGAACTGGACGGGCAGCAGGCCGAAGACGCCCTGCACCGGATTGGCATCACCGTCAACCGCAACGCCGTCCCCTTTGATCCCCGCCCGCCCATGGTGTCCTCCGGCCTCCGCATCGGCACCCCCGCCTTGGCTACCCGCGGATTCGGTGCCGCCGAATTCGCAGAGGTTGCGGACATCATCGCGACGGCGTTGATCGCCGCTGCAGGCAACTCCACCAACGGCGGTGGCACCAACAGCAGCGGCACCACTGGCATCGGCACCCTTGACGGGGACACCGCCGTCGAACTTGGCGCCCGCGTGACCGCCCTTGCAGACCGGTTCCCCCTCTACGCCCACCTCTCCCGGGACCTCGACGACGCTGCGGCGTTGGGCGAGCTCGAAGACGCAATGATCGGAACAGCCCAGTGAGCACCGAACAGCTTCCGGAGCACCCGGACTTCCTCTGGCGCAACCCGGAGCCCAAGTCCTCCTACGACGCCGTGATTGTGGGCGGCGGCGGGCACGGCCTGGCCACCGCCTACTTCCTGGCCAAGAACCATGGGATGACCAACATCGCAGTCCTGGAAAAGGGCTGGCTGGCTGGCGGCAACATGGCCCGGAACACCACCATCATCCGGTCCAACTACCTCTGGGACGAGAGCGCGGCAATTTACGAGCACGCCCTCAAGCTCTGGGAAATCCTGCCCGAGGAACTCGAATACGACTTCCTGTTCAGCCAGCGCGGCGTGATGAACCTCGCCCACACCCTGGGCGACGTCCGCGAAAGCATGCGGCGCGTGGGTGCCAACAAACTCAACGGCGTGGACGCGGAGTGGCTGGACCCCCAGCAGGTCAAGGAACTATGCCCCATCCTGAACATCAGCGACAACATCCGCTACCCCGTGATGGGGGCGACCTACCAGCCTCGCGCAGGCATCGCCAAGCACGACCACGTGGCCTGGGCCTTCGCCCGCAAGTGTGACGAACTGGGCGTGGACATCATCCAGAACTGCGAAGTCACCGGCTTCGTCAAGGACGGCAACAAGGTGGTGGGCGTCAAGACCAACCAGGGCACCATCAACACCGAAAAGGTGGGCCTCTGCGCTGCCGGGCACAGTTCCGTGCTGGCTGAAATGGCCGGCTTCCGGCTTCCTATCCAGTCCCACCCGCTCCAGGCCTTGGTCTCCGAACTCCATGAGCCCGTACACCCCACGGTGGTCATGTCCAACCACGTGCACGTCTACGTCTCCCAGGCCCATAAAGGTGAACTGGTCATGGGCGCCGGCGTCGACTCCTACAACGGCTACGGCCAGCGCGGGTCTTTCCACGTGATCGAGCACCAGATGGCAGCCGCCGTCGAACTGTTCCCGATCTTTGCCAGGGCGCACGTGCTGCGGACCTGGGGCGGGATCGTGGACACCACCCTGGACGCCAGCCCCATCGTGGGTACCACTCCGGTGGAGAACATGTTCGTGAACTGCGGCTGGGGCACCGGCGGGTTCAAGGGGACCCCCGCTGCCGGACTGACCTTCGCGCACACCATTGCCACGGGCGCCCCGCACAAGCTGAACGCGCCTTTCGCGCTGGAACGGTTTGAAACCGGCGCCCTGATCGACGAACACGGCGCCGCCGCTGTGGCCCACTAGCCGCCGGCGCTATAGAAAGGCAAAGCACATGCTGCTCATCTCCTGCCCCAACTGCGGCTCGCGTGACGAGACCGAATTCCATTACGGCGGCCAGGCCCACGTCCCGTACCCGGAAAACCCGAACAACCTGAACGACGCCGAATGGGCGCAGTACCTGTTCTACCGGGACAACACCAAGGGCGCCTTCGCTGAACGCTGGCTGCACAGCACCGGGTGCCGGCAATGGTTCAACATGCTCCGCGACACCGTCACCTACGACATCCAGGCGATCTACCCGATGGGCGCACCCCGCCCGGACGCGGCCGGAACCGTCACTGCCGAAACCGGTACCGCCAGCACCGCCCCGGACAGCACCACCACCGGCACCGCCGCGCCCGACGTCTCCGGCACCAGTATCTCCGCAACCAGCACCAGCGCCAGCGCCACTGCCCCGGAAGGAGCAACCAAGTGACTTCCCAGAACGCCCGCCTCGCCGCCGGCGGACGCATCGACCGCACCATCTCGTGGCGATTCACCGTGGACGGCGAGGAGTTCACGGGTCACCCCGGGGACACCCTTGCCTCGGCCCTGCTGGCCAATGGCCGCGTTGCCGCAGGGAACTCCCTGTACGAGGACCGAGCCCGCGGCATCATGTCCGCCGGCGTGGAGGAAGCCAACGCGCTGGTCCGTGTTGAGCCCCGGTTCCCCGGACACGTGGCCGAGTCCATGCTCCCCGCCACCACCGTCACCCTCGTGGACGGCCTCAAGGCGGAGTGGCTCAATGGCCTGGGCCGCCTGGATCCCGAAGAAGACAAGGCGGAGTATGACAAAAAGTACGTCCACACCGACGTACTGATCATCGGCGGCGGCCCGGCCGGCCTGGCCGCCGCCCGCGAAGCCGTCCGCACCGGGGCCCGCGTCATGTTGCTGGACGACCAGCCCGAACTGGGCGGTTCGCTGCTGTCCGGGTCAACAACGCCGGAGCTAGCAGAGCAGATCGAAGGCAAGCCCGCCCTGGAATGGGTAGCCGATGTGGAAGCTGAACTGGTCTCCGGAGCAGAATCCACCGTCCTGAACCGGACCACGGCCTTTGGTGCCTACGATGCTAACTACGTCATCGCAGTCCAGAACCGCACCGACCACCTCTCCTCCCCCGCTGCCCCCGGCGTGTCCCGCCAGCGCATCTGGCACATCCGGGCCAACCAGGTGGTCCTCGCACCCGGGGCGCACGAACGCCCGCTGGTGTTCGAGAACAACGACCGTCCCGGCATCATGCTTGCCTCCGCCGTGCGCAGCTACCTCAACCGCTACGCCGTGGCGGCAGGCCAGCGCGTCGTCATCGCCACCACCAATGACAGTGCCTACGCCGTGGCAGCCGACCTGCGGTCCGCAGGAGTCAAGGTCGCCGCCGTCGTGGACGCCCGGCCGCAGCTAACCGCTACGGCCGCTGCCGCCGTCGAGAGCGGAACCCGGGTACTGATCGGCAGCGCCGTGGCCAACACGTCGGCCGGCTCCGCCGGAACAAGCACAGGCCGGCTGGACGGCGTGACCGTCCGCAGCATTAACGACGCCGGTGAACTCACCTCCGGTGTCGAGGACATCGCCTGCGACCTGCTGGCGGTTTCCGGTGGCTGGAGCCCGCTGGTCCACCTGCACTCCCAGCGGCAGGGCAAGCTGCGCTGGGACGATGAGCTGGCCGCCTTCATCCCCAGCACCGTGGTGCCGAACCAGCAGATTGTGGGTTCCGGCCGCGGGAGCTTCGAGCTTCAGGACTGCCTGGCCGAAGGTACCTCCGCAGGGGCCTCGGCAGCCATCGCCGCCGGGTTCACCTCCGGCACGCAGCCGACCCCGCTGGCCACACCGAAAACTTCTGCCCCCACCCGCCAGCTCTGGCTGGTCCCGGGTGAGTCCGGCACGCCCGATGACTGGCACCACCACTTCGTTGACTTCCAGCGCGACCAGTCGGTTGCGGACGTACTGCGGTCCACGGGCGCCGGCATGCGCTCGGTGGAACACATCAAGCGGTACACCTCCATCAGCACGGCCAACGACCAGGGCAAGACCTCCGGCGTCAACGCAATCGGCGTCATCGCCGCTGCACTGCGCCAGGCCGGTGAAGCCTCCCGCGGCATCGGCGAGATCGGCACCACCACCTACCGGGCACCGTTCACCCCGGTGGCTTTCGCAGCACTGGCCGGACGCCAGCGCGGCGAGCTGTTCGACCCCGCCCGCGTCACGTCCATCCATCCCTGGCACGTCGCCAAGGGCGCCCTCTTCGAGGACGTCGGGCAGTGGAAGCGGCCCTGGTACTACCCGCAGGACGGCGAAGATATGGATGCGGCCGTGCTCCGGGAGTGCGCCGCGGTCCGCGAATCCGTCGGCTTCATGGATGCCACCACACTGGGCAAGATCGAAATCCGCGGCAAGGATGCCGGCGAGTTCCTCAACCGGATCTACACCAACGCCTTCAAGAAGCTCGCCCCGGGCTCCGCACGCTACGGCGTGATGTGCACCCCTGACGGCATGATCTTCGACGACGGCGTGACCCTGCGCCTGGACGAGGACCGCTTCTTCATGACCACCACTACCGGCGGCGCCGGGAAGGTGCTGGACTGGCTGGAGGAGTGGTTGCAGACCGAGTGGCCGGAGCTCGACGTCCAGTGCACCTCGGTGACCGAGCAATGGACCACCATCGCCGTCGTCGGGCCGAAGTCCCGCGACGTTGTGGCGAAGGTGGCCCCGGAACTGGCAGCGGACGGCGGGCTGGATCCCGAGGCCTTCCCGTTCATGACCTTCCGCGAGACCACCCTGGCCTCCGGGGTCCGGGCGCGGGTCTGCCGGATCTCCTTCTCCGGCGAGCTGGCCTACGAAATCAACGTGCCGGCCTGGTACGGGCTGAACACCTGGGAAGCGGTGGCCGCAGCGGGGGCAGAGTTCAACATCACCCCTTACGGCACCGAGACCATGCACGTGCTCCGCGCCGAAAAGGGCTACCCGATCGTGGGCCAGGACACCGACGGTACCGTCACCCCGCAGGACGCCGGCATGGAATGGGTGGTCTCCAAGGCCAAGGACTTCATTGGCAAGCGCTCCTACGCCCGGGCCGACGCCCGGCGCGAAGACCGCAGGCACCTGGTGAGCGTGCTGCCGGTAGACCGGACTCTGAGGTTGCCGGAGGGCACTCAGCTGGTTGAAAAGGGCCGCTCCACCAACCCTGCTTACGGGCCGGTACCGATGGAAGGCTTTGTGACCTCCAGCTACCACAGTGCAGCAATGGGCAGGTCGTTCGGCCTGGCGCTGATCAAGAACGGCAGGAACCGCATCGGTGAGACCCTGGTGGCTGCCGCCGGGGACCAGCTGGTGGATGTGGTTGTCGGAGAAACCGTACTTTTTGACCCCGAAGGGACCCGCAAAGATGGCTGAAACAGCAGCTCCTGCAACCACCTATACCAAGAACCTCTCGCTCCGGACCAGTCCGGCGGCACCCCTGAAAGGCGCGTTTGAAGCCGGCTCGGTCAAGGGCGTCGTGGAACTGTCCGAGGTCCCCTTCCTGACCATGGTTGGCCTTCGGGTAGGACCTGGCACCGAGGCCGGACAGCGCATCGCTTCCGTCACGGGAGGACTTCCTTCCACGTGCGGCGGCGTAGCCGGCACCGATGAAGTGTCCGTGCTGTGGCTGGGGCCGGCGGAATTCCTGGTGGTAGCGCCCATGGAAGCCCACGAGTCCCTTGGCGGTGACCTGATCCGGGCCCTCGTCGAAGGACTCCTTGACGGCGCGGGCCAGGTGGTGGACCTTTCGGCCAACCGGACCACGTTTGAGCTGACCGGGCCAAAGTCCCTTGCCGTCCTGGAGAAGGGCTGCTCGCTGGACCTGCACCCGCGGAGTTTCATTACGGGTACGGCGCTGTCCACTGAGATCGGAAACATCCCGGTGGTGCTTTGGAAAACCGGCGATGAGAGCTTCCGGCTTTTCCCCCGCGCGTCGTTCGCTGATTTCCTGGGCCGCTGGCTCCTGGACTCCATGCGTGAGTATGCCTCCCCGGAAGTCCCCTAGATGGCACTCAGTGTCCTGGACCTGTTTTCGGTGGGTATCGGGCCGTCGTCGTCACACACAGTGGGTCCCATGCGGGCAGCAAAGCTGTTCGTTGACGGGCTCAAGGGCGACGGCCTCCTGAGTTCCACCAAGCGGGTCCAGGCCGAGTTGTTCGGGTCACTGGGCGCCACCGGGCGGGGGCATGGTTCGGACAAGGCCGTGGTGTTGGGCTTTACCGGCCTGGATCCGGAAACGGTAAACACCTTCACGGCCGATGACCAGGTGGCCGCGGCTGCCCTCGATGCTGAACTGTGGCTGGGCGGGGTTCACAGGGTTGACTTCAACTGGGACGAAGACGTGGTGCTGCACCGCCGCAAATCGCTTCCGGCCCACCCGAACGGCATGACCTTTCGGGCCCTGGATTACCGAGGGGCGGTGCTGAGCGAACGAAGCTTCTATTCCGTTGGGGGCGGCTTCGTAGTCGACGGGGACGCCGACGCCGATGATCGTGTGGTGGCTGACTCCACCGTCCTCCCCTATCCCTTTACCACCGCCGATCAGCTCCTGGAGATTTGCCGCACGGAGGGGATGTCCATCTCTGACGTCATGCTGGCCAACGAACTTTCCTGGCGGAGCGAAGCCGAGCTCAGGGAGAAGCTGCTGGCCCTGTGGGCGGTGATGCGCAAATGCGTGGACAACGGCTGTGCCGCGGAAGGAATTCTTCCCGGCGGGCTGAACGTCAGGCGACGGGCGCCCGCGTTGTTCCAGACCCTGACCGCGGACACCGGCGTCACCGATCCGCTGCGGGCCATGGAGTGGGTGAACCTCTTCGCGCTGGCGGTTAACGAGGAGAACGCTGCAGGCGGACGCATTGTGACCGCCCCTACCAACGGCGCCGCTGGGATCGTCCCGGCCGTCCTGCACTACTACGTAAAGTTCGTTCCGGGTGCCAACGACGACGGGGTGGTCCGCTTCCTGCTGGCCGCGGCCGCCGTCGGGATCCTGTTCAAGATCAACGCCTCAATCTCCGGCGCCGAAGTGGGCTGCCAGGGTGAGGTGGGCTCCGCCTGCTCCATGGCTGCTGCCGGGCTGTGCGAGGTTCTGGGCGGGACGCCTGCCCAGGTGGAAAACGCTGCCGAAGTGGGCATCGAACACAACCTGGGCCTGACCTGCGATCCTGTGGGCGGGCTGGTGCAGATTCCCTGCATCGAACGCAACGCCATCGCCAGCGTCAAGGCTATCAACGCTGCTCGCCTGGCCCTGCACGGGGACGGCAGCCACAAGGTGTCCCTGGACAAGGCCATCAAAACGATGCGTGAAACCGGTGCGGACATGAAGACCAAATACAAGGAAACTTCACGTGGAGGCCTGGCGGTAAACGTCATCGAGTGCTGAGGCCCAGTGCTGGTCAGCCTACAAAGTGGGGCATCAAGCACCTGCGTCAAGGGTGTGGCCGTGCGCGTTTCCCGTGCCGGCCCTCCACCAAGGGAACCTCGAGGCGTCACTGGTGTCAGTCCCCGGCCGTAAGCTGGGGATATGGCTAGCAACTGGGAACGCCTGGACCCCGCCCTGCGCCCGTCCGTCCAGGAAAACGTGGAACTCTACGAGCGGGTCCGCCCTGCCCTGAAGCTGGTTACGCGTGATGTCCTGCTGACCTTGCGGGGCATGCTGAAGGACACCGAGGTGACCCCGCTGTTCGTCACCGGCCGTACCAAAACAGTGGAGTCGTTCCGCGAGAAGATCTCCCGGACTGAAGAGCCCCTGGAGCCGGGCGGCCCGCCGGTGCTGAAGTTTCCGGATCCCTTCCGCACGCTTAATGACATGGTGGGCGTCCGCGTTATCACCAAGCTGCCCACGGAAAACGCCGTGGTGGCCAACCTGATCAAGCGGCAGCGCCAGCTGTTTGACTGCCGCGGTGACCGCGAGAAGGACATCGGTTCGATCGAGTCCGGCACCTACGGCTACTCCAGCCGGCACCTGATCCTGCGTACCATCCAGAACGAGACCGTCAAGGCGTACCAGCAGGTTTTCAATCCAGACATCGTGCCTAACGGCAGCTACTTCTTCGAGTGCCAGATCCGCACGGTTTTTGCGCACGCGTGGAGCGAAATCGAACACGACATCCGCTTCAAAGCGGAGGATCCCCGCGCCTGGACCCCGCACTTCGACCGCCAGTTCACCGCTACCGCCGCCATGCTGGAAACTGTGGAGGGTGCTTTCGCGGACCTTCACGAACGCTATGAAGAGGTCCGCAGCTACTGGGACATGGAAGGCGAGGGTGCCGCGCAGCTGACGCCCAACCGGATCCGGGATGTCTGGCGCACCCTATTGCCGCACGTGGACCGGAAGGTGGACGACGACTGGGGCTGGGCCGCCGAGCTCCTGGCAGCCCACGGACTCAACCAGACCGTGCAGCTGGCCGGCCTGCTCAGCGCCAACCGCATCACGGAAGTCCGCAGGGCCTTGGACCACCGCTACTCCCCCGGTCCGGACCGGCTGCTGGATGACCTCCTGCTGTGGCAGTACGGCACCAAGCACATTGAACTCACAGCGGAAGCTCCCGACGTCGTCCCCCACCCGCGGCGTGACAGTCTCCTGCGGCGGCTGAAGCAGATCGAGCGCTACAGGCTCACCAACGACTGATTTCCCGCTTCTTTGTCGCCAAGTTCCATTCCTTTACGGCCGCGGAGTTCTCAGGTGCGCCTGCGGCTCACCGACGCCGGCACAGCGAGCCCGAGCAGTCCCGCTGGGTGGTGGCTGACCGCGAGCGCACAGCAGTTGCACCCTGTCAGGGGAACTACCGGCTGCCGCGTCCGTCATCGTCGAGTTCGATTTCTTCCCTGCGAACTTCCTCGTTGACGGTGTGCTCCTCAGTTACGGCCTCCTTGCCCAGACGCACGCGCTCCACTGGAACGGTCTCCTTCTCAACGACGGGCCGTTCCTCGTGGAGGATGACCTCGTGTTCCTCCTCGCTGATGGCAGGTCCGTCCATGGCACGGCCCACGTTCGCGTCGGTAATCGGCTCGCGTTCCAGACGAACTTCTTCCCGCTGGACAGGAACGGTTTGGGTGACGTTCTCGGTGACCACATACTTGCGCAGCCGGGCACGTCCAACCTGCTCCTTGCGGGTCCCGACGTTGAGCCGCTCCTCCGAGCGAGTCATCGCATCATCGGTAGTAGGCCCAGAGGTGTCATGCCCCACCGTGCCCCTTGTGCCCGAGTAGTCCTCCGCTACGCCCTGGTCGGTGCCGGCGTAGGAGGTGTCGGCATAGGAGGTGCCGCCGGTGAGTCCGTAGTGGGTGTAAAGGCGGTCCTCCTCTTCAGGTTCCAGATGACCGTCCGGTGCAACGTTCGGTGCGTCCTTAACTTTGTCTTTGGTGTAGGGAACGACTATGTCGTTGCCGTCTTGAGTGGCGTCATCCAACGGGACGAAGGATTCGGAGGATCCGAAGAGCCCGGTTTTCACGGTGACCCACGTCGGTTCTGAGGTCGCGTCGTCGGCGTAGATCTGGCCGATGGAGCCGATCTTGCTTCCATCGGATCCAACGACGTCGCCGCCTGAGCTGCTCAGTGCGGAAAGGTTTTCAGTGTTGATCATGACGTTCTCCTTTGAACTTCGAAACATCGCTGGCTTGGAGGTGTGTCAGGCCAGCGGATTTTGTGGGTGAAAAGGGCACCCCCGGACGACGATGTCCCCGGAGCTTGCTCCGTCTCCGTCAGCTGTTAGCTGTTTCTACGCGCTGAGGGTGAGGATGATGCTTCGGCACTCATCATCGGGCCTAGGCTCCTGGTCTCGAAGCCATGCATAATGCCAATGAAACACGCTGAGACAGCCTAAAGCAAGCATGCTTACTAAATATGCTTACTGCCTCGCTCAGCGACACCCTTACGGTACGTAACCCACGCATTGAATTGGCTGCCATGCGCCAGTCGACCTGTGTTCTCAAATGTCATAGAGCCGTCATGTAACGGCAATGTCGGCAAGGGACACTGTCCATGTTGGACAATTGAAAGCCAACCTCCTAATGGCTCCAGCAAAACGGTCAGCGTCGACCCGCACCCACGCGGGCTAACACGAAGAGGCTCTATCCAATGGACATGAGAATAAAAGACCACTGGGACCGTCTCAGCCCTGCAACGCAGCAGTGGCTGACAGACAACCCCGGATGCGTGATCCTGCCGCGCACCATGGCCGAGAAGATCTCCCGAGAAGCCGGTATTAGCGTCGACACTGACCAGCACGGCCAGGTGACCCTCTCGCCGGCGGACAAAGACTTTATTCGGGCAAAGCAACGCATATGAGGGACGCTGCACTAGCGTCGTAATCCGGACCGACCCCTTCCCGCCGCCAGATAGGGAAGCCGGACCCCTGGCGCGACGCCTCCAGTGAGGCTAAAGTTGGAAACCGGTCCGGCCACCAGCCGCAGGAAAGCTGTGAAGTGCCCGGTAAGAATCTGGAGAGATCGGAGGTGGTTTTGATGAGTGGAGTTGCCGTGTGCCCCGTGAACAAAACGTCAACCACCCCCGTCCCCGGATTCCGCACCGCGTAGGGCACTGCCCGCGTACGCCTTGATGTGCCCAAGGTGTCCTGGTGCCAGGGGACTTGCCCCGAGGTATCACAGTGAAAAATTCTTCTGTCCAGCTTTCCTTCAACCCTGCCAATAACGCGCCTAAAACCGGCCTGGCGCTCTATGGCTACAACGCCGCCGTCGTACGGCTTTTTGACGATAACCCGCCACCTACTTGTGGAACCTCCGAAGAAACCCCGCGATGGGAAGCCGGCAGGGTGGTCCGCGTGGACCGCAGCCTGGTGCTGGTGGCGGCCGGCGACGACATCCTTCATCTGCCATACCCGCTGGATGCCGGCATTCCGGTGACCGGTGACTGGGTGTGGCTTGGGCCAAACCGGGCCGGCGAGCGCCAGATCGTTGACGTCCTGCCACGCCGCTCCCAGCTCACCCGGAAGCGTGCGTACGAGGACTCGTCCGAGGCGCAGGTGCTGGCGGCGAACATGGACGTTGTGGGCGTAGTGGTCCCCGTGGACCGCCCGCTCACGCATAACCGGCTCGAGCGGACGTTAGTAGCTGCCTGGGATTCCGGCGCCGTTCCGCTGGTGATCATCACCAAGGCGGACCTTGCGGACGTGGCCGATGACGTCGTCGGGAAGGTCATCCTGCAAGCTGCCGGGGTGGACGTGGTGACCACTTCCGCGGAACACGGCGACGGGATCGACGAGCTGCTGGCGCACGTTCCGGAGCACGGCACCCTGGTTCTTCTGGGGCCGTCCGGCGCCGGGAAGTCCACGCTGATCAATGCCCTGACCGGCTATGCGGTCCAGGACACCGGCACCGTCCGCTCCGGCGATTTCAAGGGCAAGCACACCACCACGTCCCGGGAACTGGTGCCGCTGGCCAACGGGACGGTGCTGATGGACACTCCCGGGGTGCGCGGCTTCGGACTGTACGACGCCGACCATGGGATGGAGGCCATGTTCAGTGATGTGGAGGAACTAGCAGCCCGCTGCCGCTTCTCCGATTGCGCCCATCAGTTGGAGCCGGGCTGCGCGGTGCGGGAAGCCATTGCCGACGGCGTCCTGGAGGAGCGCCGCTGGAACAGCTACCTGAAGATGCAGCGCGAACTGGCTGCCCTGGCCCGCCGGTCCGACGCGGCGGCGCAGCGGGCTTATCACCGGGAGTCGCACCAGAAGGTGGTTGTTGCAGGGAAGTCGCAGCGTGCCGCCGAACGTGGTGCAGCCGAACGGCAGGAGGAGCGCCGGGTCAAGCGGAAGCGCCGCTAGCTTTCTCCCCGTTGCACGGCCGGGAGCGGAGAATTCGGGGATTTCGATCAGGTAAGGCTATCCTAAAGATTCCCCAATTCTCTCCTCCCGCGCTGTCGGGTCAGTTCTAGGCGGTCCCCCGTGCTCCCAGTCAAAAGGTCCCGGCCCATCCTTGCCGTCGTCGCCCTCCTCACGTTGAGCGGCTGCGGCTTCAGCGCCGGGCAGCCGGCCCAGGAAGGCAGCACCGCCGCGGCCGACACCAGCCAACGCATTGTGGTGGACAACTTCCGGGCGCCGGTAGCTGATTGGGCCGTGGAATCGGACGCAGCGTACATTCTCTCGCTGTCCGGCTGCCTTGAAACCTTGACCAAGTTCGACCAGGCCAAGGGCGAGGTAGTGCCTTCGCTGGCCACCGGGTGGAAGCAGCACAGCCCCCTCGAATGGGACTTCACCATCCGTGAAGGCGTGAAATTCCAGGACGGCACCGCGCTCACCGCCGAATCCGTGGCCACGGCGTTGAACCACGTCCTTAAGGCAACCGTCCCGGCCCGTGCCTTCAACAGCAAGATCATCAGCTCGGTCTCCGTTCCGCAAGAGGGCACGGTGCGCGTCACCACGCCCACGGAAAGTCCGTTGGTCCCCTACCGGCTGGCCAGCGTCAATTCCGGGATCCTCTCCCCTGCCGCGTACCAGGGTGAGCGGACCAACCCGTTCGGGCACTGCACTGGGCCTTTTGTTCCCGTCTCCGAAGTTGCCCAGCAGTCCCTGACGCTGGACCGGAACGAAGACTACTGGGGTGGCGACGTGCAGCTGGCCGGGGCGGAAATCCGCTTCATCACCAACGGCGCCACCCGAGCGGCCCAGGTCCAGACCGGCGAGGCGGACATCTCCATGTCCATCCCGGCCGCCAGCCTGTCCTCCCTGGAAAATGCCGACGGCGTCAGCGTCCTGAAGGCCGATTCCCCGCGGACGGCCACTCTCTACATGAACAACGGCCGGGCGCCGCTGGACAACGTGGACGTGCGCACCGCAATCCGGGATGCGTTGGACCTGGAATCCCTCGCGGCCAGCGTCTACGAGGGCGCGGCGCTGCCCGCAACCGGAGTGTTCGCATCCTCGGAACCGTGGGCAGGCAAGACGGGCGGGGCCCCGAAGCAGGATCTCGACGGCGCCAAGAAGCTCCTTGCCGACGCCGGCTACACCGCAGACCGGCCCCTCGAAATCATCGCGATCGTGGAACGCGCCGAGTTCGCGGACGTCGCCGCCGTCATCCAGGACAACCTGAAGGCCGTAGGCATTCCGGTCTCCATCGTCACCAAGGAATACGCCGCGGCTGAACCTGACGTGCTGGCCGGCAACTATGACATGCTGCTCAGCCAGCGGAACCGCCTGATCGACATCGCCGATCCCGCGGGCTTCCTGACGGCGGACTACACCTGCTCGGGAAGCTACAACCTCAGCCACTTCTGCGACGCCGAATACGACCAGCTGCTGGCCAAGGCCGCCACCACCGTCGATCCGGACGAGCGCTACAGCCTCTACGCCCAGGCCGGGAAGATCCTGACCGACAAGGCAGTGAACGTGTGGCTGGTCAACGAACAGGCCACGGACGCGGTCCGCAGCAACGTGCTCGGCTATGTCCAGGATCCGTTGTCCCGCTATGTGCTGACGGCACAGACCGCGAAGACGGCTTCGTAACCGCCGCCTTCCGCGAGTATGTTCCCCTTCATCGCCAAACGGACGGCCACCCTGGTGGCCGCCGTTTTGGTGTCCTCTTTTGCGGTTTTCCTGATTCCGTATTTCACGCCCGGCGATCCGGTACGGACCATCATCAGGTCGCGGGTGTCCGGGAACATTATTGACGACGCCGATGTGCAGGCTTTGAGCCTCAGCCTGGGGCTGCAGGATCCGCTGGTTGTGCAGTATTTCCGCTGGCTGGGCAGGATCGGCGCGGGAGACATGGGACTGTCGCATGTTTCCCGCACGCCGGTGGCAGACCAGGTGCTTCCGGCGCTGACGGTGACCCTCAGCCTGGTGGCTGCCGCCCTTGCCCTTGCCGTCCTGGTTTCCCTCCCGCTGGGCATCGTGGCCGGTCTCCGGCACGGAAAGCCGGTGGACAGGGTGATCACCTCCGTCACTCAGTCCTTTATTGCCATGCCGGAATATTGGGTGGCTCCGCTGCTGGTCCTGGTCTTTGCCCTGAAGCTGTCCGTCCTGCCGTCGGCCGGCTGGAGCGGGCCCGAATCCATGGTGCTTCCGGCGCTGACCCTGGCGCTGCGGCCCATCAGCTACTTCACGTCCGCGGTCCGGGCGGGGATGATCGATGCGGCTTCGGCTGAACATGTTCCCGCGGCCCGAGCCCGGGGGTTGAGCCGGGCGCAGGCCGTGCTCCATCACGTGATTCCCAACGGGCTGGTACCGCTCTCCACGCTGGTTGCTGTCTGGTTCGCCGGGCTCCTGGGCGGTTCGGTGATCGTTGAGGTGATCTTCGCGGTGCCGGGCATGGGCAGGCTGTTGTTCGACGCCGTCGTGAACTCCGATATTCCGCTGGCGCAGGGCGGCGTGGTGGTGGTTGTGGCACTGGCCGTGCTGGTCACCACCCTGGCCGACTTTGTGCACCGGGCATTGACCCCCGCGGTGGAAGGCAGCTATGCGTAAGCCGTTCAGCACACACCACCTGGCCGCTGCGGTGCTGGCCGTGGTGGTCATCGCGGTGGCAATCGCGCCATGGATCTACCCCTATCCGCCTGCCCAGCAGAACCTGGCCGAACGGCTGGCCCCGGCTTCCGCCGAGCACTGGCTGGGAACGGACCACCTGGGCCGGGACACGCTAAGCAGACTGTTGGAGGGCGGGCGGTTCTCCATGACCGTGGCCGCGCTGGCAACCATGCTCACCTGCCTACTGGGCGTAGCCATCGGAGTGCTCAGCGCGCGGCGCCGCGGCTGGGTGGACGAGTTCCTGACCAGGACCAACGACGTCCTGCTCGCCGTCCCCGAGATGGTGGTGGCACTGTTCATCGTGGCGACGCTCGGCACCGGCTTCGGCCCGCTTTTGCTGGCGCTGACGGTCACCGGCTGGACGCCGTTCGCCAGGTTGAGCCGCACGCTGGCCTATGACGTCTCCAGCCGCGGCTTTGTGGAGGCGGCGCACGTGGTGGGCTGCTCGCCGTCGTTCATCATTTTCCGGCACGTCGTCCCGCACCTGGCCGGACCCATTTTGGGTCAGGCGACACTTCGGTTCGGCCACCTGCTGATCAGTGTGGGCGCCCTGTCCTACCTTGGACTGGGCGTGCAGCCGCCGCAGTCGGACTGGGGCTCCATGATGGCCGCCGCCCAGCCTTACACCGAGCGTGCGCCGCTGGGAATCCTGGCCCCCGGGCTCGCGATTTTCGTGGTGGCGCTCTGCGTCACCCTTATTGGCCAGCGCGCCGCTCGGATGGCTGCCGGGCCCCTCCTCCTGCCGACGGCGGACCGCACATGAAGCCGCTGCTGGAGATAACTGGCCTTAACATCGAAAATCTCCGGAACCTCCGGCCGGCCGCCGACGGTTCCGCACCGGCGTCGCTCATTCACGGGCTGTCCCTGTCCGTGGAGGCTGGCGAGTTTGTGGCGCTGGTGGGCGGATCCGGTTCCGGCAAGACCCTCACCGCACTCTCCGCCGTCCGCCTCCTGCCCCCGCAGCTGGCCATCACCGCCGGCACCGTCCGGCTGGGTGCCGTGGATGTCACGACGGCGGCGGAATCCGAACTGAACGCGGTGCGCGGCGGTGAGGCCGGAATGCTGTTCCAGCAGCCCAAGCGGGTCTTCAACCCGAACAGGACCATCGGGGCGCACCTGCTGGAACCGCTGCGGGTGCACCGCGGCCTGCGTGGGGCAGCTGCCAGGACTGCCGCCGTCGACCTGCTCCGGGAAGTGGGTTTCGCAGACGCACCCAAGGGCTTCCGATCCTATCCGCACCAGCTCTCCGGTGGGATGGCGCAGCGGGCCATGACCGCCGTCGCACTGGCAGGGCAGCCACGGCTGCTTCTGGCGGATGAGCCGACGTCGGCCCTGGACAAGGTGTTGGAACGGCAGGTATTGCAGCTGCTGGACAGGGAACGGCGGGACCGCGGCCTGGGCATCCTGTACATCACGCACAACATTGCCTCAGTGGCACTGTTTGCGGACCGGGTGCTGGTGATGGACTCGGGAGCCATTGTGGAGGAAGGCCCCACGGCGAGCGTCATTGCCGCGCCGAAGACCGCCTACACCCGCGAGCTCCTGGCCGCTTCGCAGTTGGCGCCCGAGACAGGCCGGAGGCCGAGGCCTGTTCCGCGGGAAGTCCTCACCCTCACCGGCACCCGCAAGCGGTTTGGCAGGGGTCGGCGCACCCATACGGCGTTGGACAACGTCAGCCTGAACCTGCAACACGGCGAGATACTGGGTGTATTGGGCCAGTCCGGCTCCGGCAAGAGCACCCTGGCCCGCGCCATCGTAGGGCTGGAGAAAACTGACGGCGGCTCCATCACCCGGCACCAGGACGCAGCCGGCAAAACGCCCCCGGCCACCGCCGTGCAGCTGGTTTTCCAGGAACCGCACGGTTCCTTCGACCCCAGGATGACGCTCCGGGCAAGCATGGAAGCGCCCTTACGACGGCAGCGTGACCTCACTCCCGCG
Source organism: Pseudarthrobacter sp. TRD_SC_9 (assembly GCF_055361265.1). Taxonomy (NCBI): domain Bacteria; kingdom Bacillati; phylum Actinomycetota; class Actinomycetes; order Micrococcales; family Micrococcaceae; genus Pseudarthrobacter; species Pseudarthrobacter sp. TRD_SC_9. The sequence goes on along the minus strand of NZ_CM143956.1, from coordinate 69,778 downwards.
GAACGAACCCGGCGGATCACCGAGGCGATGGCAGACGTGGAGCTGGACGAGTGCCTGCTGGACAGGCGTCCGGGCCAGTGCTCGGGCGGCCAGTTGCAACGGGCAACCATCGCCCGGGCCCTGCTGCTGGACCCCACCATCCTGATCTGCGACGAGGCAACCTCCGCACTGGATGCGCTGACCCAACGGACCGTCCTGAACCTGCTGCTGCGCCTGCAGCGCGAGCACAGCCTGTCCCTGGTGGTTATCTCGCACGACATGGACGTCATCCGGTACATGTGCGACCGCGTTGCCGTACTACTGGACGGCAAGGTGATCGAAGTGGCAGAAACCCAGGCGTTCTTCGCCGGGCCGTCCCATGAGCACAGCCGCGCACTGGTGGATGCAGCCATTCCCTGCCGCTGGGACCACCTGCGGACACTGATGCCTGACGCTTTGCGGACCTGACGTTTTCCGGTCCGCGCCGGGCTTTCGCCGGTGAGCTTAGGACGGACCAATGGACAAGCGCAGGAAAACAATACTCATTTCGTCACTGGCCGCAATTGCCTTCTCTGTTTTCGGCGTCATCTCAGCATTGACTGCAGACGGGCGCTGGTATTACATCGTCAGCGCCGTGGGCCTGCTGGCAGGCGGTGCCGCCTTCGCTGCCCAGGCAATCGTGGCATCACGCGGCGAGGGTAAGTCCGCCGTCGTCCCTATGGACGAGGCTACAAAACCGGACGCTTCGCGAACCTGACGTTTTCCCGGACACCATATAATCCAAACATGCCGATCACGCGTTTCGCCCGAAGCATCCACGCCCAGCCGTCAGCCCCTCAGCAGCGCGGAGGCCAGCGGTGAGCGGCGGCCTCGTAGCCCTGCTGGACGACGTCGCAGCCCTGGCCCGCATCGCGGCCGCCTCGGTGGATGACATCGCCGCCGGTGCCGCCAGGGCGGGCGTCAAAGCCGCCGGTGTTGTGATCGATGATGCTGCCGTAACCCCGCAGTACGTGTCCGGCGCGGACCCGTCCCGCGAACTGCCGATGATCAAGCGGATCTTCTGGGGCTCGCTCAGGAACAAGCTGCTGATCATCCTGCCGGCACTGCTGCTCATCAGCACTTTCATCCCGGGTGTGATTCCGTTCATCCTGATGCTGGGCGGAACCTACCTCTGCTATGAGGGTGCGGAAAAGGTCTGGCACAAGCTCCGGGGCCATCACGAAGCCGAGAAAGCGCCGGCCGTCGAGCGGGGCCCGCAGGCGGAAGCCAAGGTCATCAAGGGTGCCATCACCACGGACTTCATCCTGTCCTGCGAGATCATGGTGATCTCGATGAACGAGGTGGCCAGCGACTCCTTGTTGTCCCGGGCGCTCATCCTGGTGGTCGTGGCGATCATTATTACGGTACTCGTCTACGGCGCTGTGGGACTCATCGTCAAAATGGACGACATCGGCCTGCACTTGACCACCAAGGACTCCGCCGGTTCAAAGCGCTTCGGCGAACTGCTGGTCAAGGGGATGCCCGCCGTGCTGGCCGCCATCACCTTCATCGGAACCATCGCCATGCTCTGGGTTGGTGGCCACATCATGCTCCAGGGCGCCTACGACCTCGGCTGGCATGGCCCGTATGACCTGGTTCATGTCCTTGAACATCCATTCGTCGGGATTCCCGTGGTGGGCAGCTTCCTTGCCTGGCTGGTGAACACCCTGAGCTCGGCCGTCATCGGCATCATTTGGGGCAGCCTGGTCCTGGCAATTGTGCACCCGCTGCTGAAGGCACTTCCGTTCGGCAAGAAGGACGGCGAGCACGAGGAAGGCGCCGTCCGCGCCGCCATCGGAGGCTACCGGCCCAACAAGCCCGACGTCGACGCCGACTCCGCGCCCTAGCTCCGGACACTTCTCAAGAACTACAACCCAAGGTGCCCGTTAAGCTCCGCCAGTGACTTCACGGTGGTGTAGTTGTACCCCGTGCACTGCGGGTCAAAGCCACGGTCCAGCAGGACGGTGTTGGTGAAACCAAGATCGTGGGCCGGCATCAGGTCATAACGCGTGTGCGATGAGACGTGCAGGAACTGCTCCGGAGTGGCGTTCAGTTGCTGGAGCATGTACTCGAAGGCCTGGTAACGCGGCTTGTAGTACCCGGCCTGCTCGGCAGTGTAAACAGCGTGGAAGGCAGTTCCCAGCCGCGGCACATTGACGTCCAGGAAGCTGGTATCGGCATTGGAAAGGATCACCAGCTTGTAGTTCTCGCCCATGGTTTTCAGCGGTCCGGGGACATCCCCGTGCGCGCTCCAACCCAGCACCGCGGCACCAAATTGTGCGCCGGCGTCGGGGGTCAGCTCCAGGTTCCACTTCCGGCAGGTGCGATCAAAGGCGTCCTGCAGCACCTGCTCGTAGGCGTAGTACTCCCCGCATACCTGGTCATAGCGGTAGTTGCGAAAGTCCCGCAGGAACGCCGGCATAAGCTGCTCGGGGACCCGGCCGTTCAGGATGTTTCGAGTAGTCGGATCCTGCACCCAGTTGATCAGCGTGCCGTAGCAATCGAAGGAGATGTACTCCGGGCGGAAGGTCGTGGTTGCCATGGTCTGTCCTTGCCTGACGTGAGGGGTGTGCTGAACTGCATCAATTCTTCCCTACGTCCAACCACCTCCAGCCGATACGAGGCGGCACGCCAACGCCCGCACGGATGAAAGGGGCCGCCTGATGACCCCATCCCGCTGTCCTTCGGCATCGACCGGCTTCCGTTCAGCGGTCTCCGGTGATGCTGAACGTGAGGATGCAACGTTGTAGGGTTTAGTTGAGGGCTGCTTGGCCCGGTTTCATCGTCAGGGAGAGACATCATGGCAGCGACGCTTCACGACGTGGCGCGCGTCGCCGGTGTGTCGTTTAAGACCGTCTCCAACGTCATCAACAACCATCCGTACGTCCGGGACACTACCCGCGCCAAGGTTGAAGACGCCATCAAGGAGCTGGGATACCGTCCCAACCTGACGGCCCGGAGCCTGCGTTCCGGCCAGACCGGTGCCATCACGCTGGCGCTGCCCCAGCTGAAGCTGCCGTATTTTGCCGAGCTGGCCGACGCCGTGATTGAAGTGGCGGCGAAGCATGGCTTGGTGGTGCTGATCGAACAGACCGGCGCAGACCGTGACCGCGAGCTGGAAGTCATGGCCAGCCCGCGCCTGAAGATGTCTGACGGCCTGATCTTCAGCCCGCTCGCCCTTGGCCAGGAAGACGTGGACCTGATCAAGGCGGACGTGCCCATTGTCCTGCTGGGCGAGCGCATCTTCGACAGCAATTCAGACCACGTAACCATGCAGAACATCGCCGCCTCACGCGCCGCCACCGAACACCTGTTGGACCTTGGCCGGAAACGGATCGCCGTGGTGGGAGCCCATGAGGGTGAAGTGATCGGCTCGGCCGGCCTTCGCCTGCGCGGCTACCGCGAGGCCCTTGAGTCCCGCGGCATCCCGTACGACGACGCCATTGTGGCCTATGTGGTGGACTGGCACCGCTCAAACGGTGCTGCCGCCATGCACGAACTCCTGGACAGCGGCGTGGATTTCGATGCCGTCTTCGGACTTAACGACACCCTGGCGCAGGGCGCGGTGCGCGTGCTGCAGGAGGCCGGATTCCGGGTCCCGGACGATGTCGCCGTGATCGGCTTCGACGACCTCGACGAGACGCGCTACAGCTTGCCCACCTTGAGCACCGTGGATCCGGGACGGGTGGAGATCGCAGAGACCGCCATCCGGATGCTGCTGGAGCGCATCAAGAACAACGACGGCGGGCCGCCCCGGGAAATCGAGACGGCCTTCCGCGTGGTTGCCAGGGAATCTACGGGCGGCTAGCAACTCTCAAGTTTTCCGGCACCACCGTCTGAACGAACTCCAGGCTGGGGATCTCATGTGATTTCCGGATGCTTTGAAAGAGTTCGATGCAGCGCACCCCCGGCCAGTCGTCCGGAAGGCAGTGCCCGGGAAGACCCGGGTCAACATATGGGATCACCCGCCAACGGTCAATGCACTTCACATAAGTGGCGAATGTTCCAGCGCTGACAGGTACGGATCCGGTAGCCACGGAACTGTACTCAGCGATAAATTCACGGTGAAGGCTGGCAAGATGCTCCAGGTCCCACCACTGAGAGACTGTCTCCCTGAGGTCCCCCGTTACTTCCGGTGTCCTGGTCGTAAACAAAACTGCATGGCGCTGCAGGTCAAGCTCACGCAGTATCACATTGACTTCTTCCCGCAGGAAGTCCGGGCAGACCCAAAGGCCGGGAGCCACCGTACCGCAACCGATCCAACTAAGGTGGCGTCTGAGTTGATGCCGGCGCTCCCGCTGGGACTCCGGTACGGAAAATGAGATAAGGCACCAGGCGTCGTCAGGCTGCATGTTCCGGGGAAAATCAATCCGCCGATCCCCTCGGGAATACATCACGAGTGCTGAGTCTGTGAGGGCATAACCCTTCTGCCCGGCCCGTGCCTCCGCCGTTAAGACGCCCTTTTGTTTCAGCCGTGTCAGGGCAGTGCGGGTTAGTTCTACCGGGACGTCCAGAACCTCCATGAGATCAGTCAGGGACTTTGTTGGCATCCACCCACCGCACTGGCGAAGGTAAAGGCCGATGGTCGTACGAAGCAAGGAAACCACGCTCCCCGGCCGCGAGAAAGTGTCATCAAGAACCGGCACTACATAACCTCAGACAGGACCTCGCGGATGGCTGACATGCCCGCTTCGAGTTCGGTGTAGCTCGTGCTGAGAGGTGACAGGCCGATCCGCAACCCGTGCGGTGGACGGTAGTCAGGGATCACGCCCCTTTCCCAAAGCCGTGAAGTCACTTCAGCAAAAAGTGGGTGATTAACGGTGATGTGCGAGCCGCGCTCTTCAGGATCACGGGGACTGACCATCTCAGCCCCAAGGGGCGCCAGCCAATGGTCAGCCAGTGTGGCCGCGTGCTCAGTCAGCGCCACAGACTTCTCCCGGATTGCAGGCATGCCGGCCTCGGCAATCAGGTCCAGCATGTGTTTGAGCGGCTGCATGGCGAGGATAGGCGGCGTGCCGGTGATGAACCTGCGGATTCCCGCGGCTGGTTCATAGCTCGGTGACATGCCGAAGGGTTGGTCCGCGCCCATCCACCCCCAGATGGGCTGCTGCAGGCGGTCTTGCAGCCCGCTCCGGACGTAAGCAAACGCCGGTGCCCCGGGACCTCCGTTGAGGTACTTGTACGTACAACCCACTGCCAGGTCAACGCCCCAGTCATCGAGTTGCAGCGGGACAGAGCCGGCCGAGTGGCAGAGATCCCACAGCATCAGGGCACCTTCAGCCTTGACGAGTGCCGTGATGCTCCGGGCATCTGCCAGGAAGCCTGAACGGTACGCCACATGGCTGAGAACCACCGCTGCCGTCCGTGGTCCAAGGAGGCCCGCCAGGTCCTCCGCTCGGACGCCCGTGGCTGGATCCGGCTGAATCCAGCGGATTGTGGCTCCTCGTTCCGCCGCGATGCCTTCGGCGATGAACCGGTCCGTCGGAAAATTCTCCCGGTCCAGGATCAGCTCGTTCCGGCCCGACGGCAACGATGCATCCACGGCAGCCCGGATCAGCTTATAGAGCAGTACGGAGGTGGAGTCGCCGATGACAGTCTGGCCTGGGGCGGCGCCGAGCACGACTTCACCCAACTTGTCGCCGACGTTAGTCGGTTCGTCCATCCATCGCTCATCCCAGCTGCGAATGAGGCGCGATCCCCACTCCTTGTCGATGAATTCAGCCATGCGCTCCTGGGTGATGGCTAAGGGCCTGCCCAGGGAGTTTCCGTCGAGATAGGCCACCACTCGATCTTCTGCCGAGTCCAGAAAGTGGTCCCGGTAGCGCCTTAGGGGGTCGGACCTGTCCAACTCGGCTGCTGAGAGTTCGGTTGTGGAATTCATGCTTCATCTTTCATTTTCGTAGGTCGTTTCCGGCCGCTGTCAGTTGCCGATTTCGGTCCGCACAGCGTAGAGCTCGGGAAAAAATGTCAGGTCAAGAGCCCGCCTGAGGAAATCGACGCCAGAGGACCCCCCGGTGCCGGTCTTGAAGCCGATGGTGCGTTGAACCGTCCGCAGATGGCGGAAGCGCCAGGCCTGGAAGTTGTCCTCCAGGTCAACAAGGTCTTCGCATGCTTCGTAGTACCCCCACGGGGTCTCTTCCGATTCGTAGATCTCCTTGAAAACAGGGACCAACGACTCCTGGAAGACCCACGGCAACCTGACATCCCGGGTCAGGATGTCCTCACTTACCCCGTACCCTTCCCGGGCCAGTGCCCGCAGGAAGGCATCGTAGACGGTCGGTTCGTCCAGGAGGTCGGAAAGCATCTTGTGAGCTTCGGGCTCGTTCTCAAATACCTTGAGCATGTGGGCGTTCTTATTGCCGAGTATGAATTCGACAGCGCGGTATTGGAAGGATTGAAATCCAGACGCACTGCCCAGGCTTCCACGGAACTGGGCGTATTCGCGTGGCGTGAGGGTGCCCAGAACGGACCACTGTTCTGTGAGCGTGCGTTGAATGGCCTTGACCCGTGCCAGGCACTTCAATGCCTTACCCAAGTCGGACTCGTCCAAGAGTCGCCGTGACTCCCTCAGTTCATGCAGCATCAGCTTCAACCACAGTTCACTCGTCTGATGCTGAATGATGAACAGCAGCTCGTCATGGTGCTCCGGTTTGCTGAGCGGATGCTGGGACGTGAGTAGCCTGTCCAGGTCCAAGTACCGGCCGTAAGTCATTGTGTCGCGGAAATCGGTTCGTACGGACTCTTCGATATCCCGAACAGCAGTGCCAGGCACGTTTTTGGGGGTGGTCATGCAAAAAGAATATCACTAGTGTGACGGCCGTCAAAGGATTGAATTTGGAATTATCTGGCGATATCGTGTCTTCCAACGGTGCTGCCATTCTCGGCTTCTTTCCGGAAAGCACCGGCACAACCGGAAGCGGCGTGAGGATCGTGGGACATGATGGCACCAGTGCGAAGAGTAATTGCCTACGGACCCCACAAGGATCAATGGGGGGAACTGTTTTTGCCGGGACAACCCAGGCAACCCGGCCCGCCGGGCATTGTGGTTCTCATCCACGGCGGGTACTGGCGGGAGCGGTACACAGCTGAGCTTGGCGAGCCTGTGGCACTGGACCTTGCCGCCCGAGGCTTTGCGGTGTGGAATCTTGAGTACCGGCGCGCCGGTACCGATGGAGCCGTAGGGGCAGGCGGGTGGCCGGCAACGTTTGAGGACATCGCATCCGGAACAGACGCGCTCCAAGACATCGCTCAGGAGTACGGTCTGGACCAGGCCAGGGTAGCGGCCCTCGGACATTCCGCAGGTGGTCACTTGGCCGTGTGGGCAGCTGGCCGCCCTACTCTCCCGGACGGCGCTCCTGGGGCGAACCCCCGCGTACCCCTCATAGGCGTCGTCAGCCAGGCCGGGATTTTGGATCTCACTGCTGCCTGGCACATGGGCCTCAGCGCCGGTGCGGTTGAAAACCTGATGGAATCCACACCTCTGGAGAACGCAGAGCGGTACCTCGTTGCCGATCCGATCGCTCGTTTGCCCATCCACGTACCCGTCCACGCTGTCCACAGCCGTGAGGACGAGGCCGCCCCCTTCAGCCTCTCGGAGACGTACGTCGCAGCGGCCAAAGCCGCTGGGGACCCCGCAAGACTGCATGAGACCTCGGGTGACCACTTTGCGGTCATCACTCCGGGCGCGGCCGCCTATGAGGTCTGCCGGCAACTTGTCGAGGAAATGCTCCACCCCCTGACGACTCCCGCTTAGCTTCCTGCCCACGCTGCTTTCCACGTGGCGGGCAGGGAGTCTACGGTGGGCTTCCCGGCCAGACCAATACCGAACATGGCGGGCGCGGCGTGTACTTCAAGGACCCCGCGGGCCACGCCATTGAACTCATCACCAGGCCCTACCTGCAGTAAAGGCCCTGCTGACGGTACCTAGTTGACGGCGGGCGATCCGGGCTGGACATGGCGCCCCAATGCCTCCAGCGTCGTCTCAGGTGAGGTGTTGAAGCAGAAGGGGATTCCTGGGGCCATTGCGCTGCACGTGTTGATGATGCGCTCGAAGAGCTCGGTGTATTCAGGGATCATCCTGATGCCGCCGCCGATCATCACCAAGCCGAACTGATCTTGGGCGAACGCCGCACGTACCTGCGCTTCAGCTTCGTCCGGCGCGGTGCCAGTCAGGCATGAGACTGCGTCAAAACCGGCCGCGAGGGTGGCGCCGAAGCCGGCCTCTATCCGCTCGGTCATCGTGGCTTCATTGAGTTCAGGCGGCAGTTTGCTGTAGTCGAGGGCCTTGGCATGGATACCGATCATCAGGATTCGCGTCATGGTGCTCACTGTGCCACAGGTTCACATCGTCCGTGTGAAAGGAAGCAAGTCAGCGCGCTCTCACTGAGCGGTCAGCGCAGTGAGAATCTCGGACACGTTGGCCGGTAGCGGGCGGGTGCCGCTTCCCTCGCGGTAGAGCAACCCGCAGCCATCGAGTTCGGCAGTGAGCGTCATCCCGAGGTCGCGCCCGTCCTTGATCGGCCAGAGCTCCAGGAACGACGTCGATGAGGCATCACAGGAGCGCGGCACCGGGTCCGAGGCGGCAGCGTCGGCAACCAACTGAGCGATTTCGGCGTCGAGCATGCCGCCAGCGACGAATCGTCCCGTTCGAAGAGTGACGGACCCCGAAAGCGCCGGCGCCTCGCTCGGACCGGTCGCCCCCGATGAAGCAGGTTCAGACGCATAGCGGCACCACCGCATTGCGTCGAGGCTGGCCGGCACCGTGACAGTCAGCGGGCTGCTGGAAATCTGTGAAACTCCGTCAGGTCCGGCGAGCGGACCTTCCGACGGGATTGACAGGCGCGTGCCCTCAGCGAACGGAGCCTTCCACCCTGCAGGGCATCCGCTGTCGAGCGCTGCACGCGGTTCAACCAGTGTCCGCTTAAGTGTCACGGCCTCCAGCACGTTCAGTTTGGCGAGGGCTTCGCGCACGCCGGGCTTCGTCTTGCCGCAGCCGTCCCGAGGGTAGTGCGCATTGATCGCCCGCCCGCTTGCGTCCACGAGCCAGAGCGGGGGCACAAGCTCGGCGTCTGCCGTACACGGACCGGGCCAGGGCCCATCATCCGGCTCAGACAGGGCTGCAAGCAGGGCTGTCAGATCACCCTCCAGGGTCTCTTCGGTAGCACCAGTCCAGCGTCCCTCGGCGTCGTCGATGCTGGCCATCAGGTCACAACGCACAGCGGTGGTGGGCGTGAATTCCGCCGGCACCCGACCAGGATCCGGGGCATCAGGGTGTAGCGGGTCGGGCGAACTGGACGGATCGGGAGGGAGCATCCAGCCGCCCAGGTTCGGAGCAAGGCAGTCGTAGCCATCGACAACCTCCGCAGCATCAGCCAGGGGGGCGTTGCCGCCCGGAGCCGCGCATCCGCTCAGCAGGAGCGCCGTCGTTACGATGGCGACGGCTATCCGCCTGAAGGCCGCGAAGCTGACTGTGGATTCCAGAGGGTGCATGAGTCCATCATGGCGGGAGCCGTCAGGTAGGTCGATTGATAGGGCTCAATCGTTATGCGGCGACGGAAACCCCTGGCGCGTTCTGGTATCTCAGGAGACAGCTTCGATAGGGCTAAGCCTGTGAAAGGCCCGGTCCTGATAGACCAGCGAGTCTGAATCCGACGGGTTAGAGAGGACCTCCAGGACGCTGGCGGCCAGCAGCACCGAGCCGCCCAGTGCCACCCGGTGGACAATTTCGCAGCGGAGCGCCCACGGCGCCTCGCGAAGATAAGGCTCGCCGGTGGGCAGTAGCTCCCAGTCCATGCCTCCGGTGAACCGGGGTGTGCCGGGAATGGAGAAGATGCGGGCGAGTTCAAGCTGATCAGCACTGAGCAGATGGACCACCACGGTCTGCGCAGCCGCCACCTGCGAAGCTGACCGCCCGCCCGAAACCGAGAAGGCGAGAATCGGCGGAACGGCTGAAACTGATGCCACCGACGAAGCCGTCAGCCCAACGACTCCTTCCGTGCCCGTCGCAGTGATCACGGCCACCCCAGCAGGATGGGCGCGGAAGGCGGCCTTGAAGTGATCGGTGACAGGCAGAGACGAAGGAGAAGCGGAGAGCGGCATGGTGGACCTTAGTTCGATGGATCGACGCTCTTCACCCTAAAAGCTCAACCATGGTTGAGGTCAAATGCATCCATGCCGCGGGCCGCCAGGCGGTCGAGATAGGGTTCCCGAGAGCTCACGATGCATTCCCTCAGTCAGCCAGGATCGTGCCGTTACCCGAGTCGCTCGAACACCATTGTTGCCTGGATGCGGTCACCGCCGCCGATCATTCCCTTGCTCCCACTGCTCGCCGTGGTAATTGTGTGGAGCCGATAACCTTTCGCGGCCTGATCGTTGATGGCCTTCTCCAGGGAAGTCAGATTGCCCGAACCAGTTCCCCACATTTTCTCTTTGAGGATCACCTGCAAGACGACGTACTGCATCAAACGCCTCCTTCTGTTTTTCGAAGGAAACTATCACGCAATCTTTGCCTTGGACACCCAAAGAACTAAGCGACCAGAGGGCCTAGACGAAAGGGCCGCAACCCGCAGTAGTTCCCTGCGGATTGCGGCCCTGCCGCGCGTTCGCGGCCGTCCCCGTTCAGTCAGCCGAGCGCGACGGCGGACCAGGACACCGGGGGCAGTGTCACGGTGAGCGTGCCTTCCTGGAGGACGGCGCCGTCGAGTGTTTTCAGTCCTACGCGGTTCTGGTCCTGGAGGGTGTTCTTGGCGTAGACGTCCGCATCGTGCAGCGTCACAGCCTCGGTGATGACGGTGGCGTTGAGGTCCGCGACGTTGATGGTCACGTCGATGGCCTCGGTCTGGCTGCGGTTGACCAGGAACAGTGCAGATTCCCCGGTGGCGGCGTCGGTTGTGGCCACGGCGTCCACCAGCGGCGCCTCGCCGTAGACGGCGGTGGTGTAGGTGCCGGCGTCGATGCGGGGACGGAGGACTTCGCCTTTGGCCAGCCGGGACGTGACGGAGAACGGGAAGAACGTGGTCTGGCGCCAGGCGTCACCGCCCGGCTCGGTCATGATCGGGGCGATGACGTTGACCAGCTGGGCCAGCGAAGCGGCAGCTACCCGGTCGTGGTTCTTCAGCAGGGTGATCAGCAGGTTGCCGAACACCACGGCGTCGGCCACGGAGTAGGTGTCTTCCAGCTGCCGGGGCGCGTGGACCCACTCATCGTTGACTTCCTCGGAGGCCTGGTGCTCGTCCAGGTACCAGATGTTCCACTCATCGAAGGAAAGCTGGACCGTCTTTTTGCTCTTCAGCTTGTGCTTGACGTGGTCCGCAGTGGCCACCACGGTTTCGATGAAGTACTGCATGTCCAGGGACGATGCCAGGTAGGAGCCGAGGTCGCCGTTGCGCTCCTGGTAGTAGGCGTGGCAGGAAATGTAGTCCACGTGCTCGTAGGCGTGTTCCAGGACCACCCGCTCCCATTCACCGAACGTCGGCATCGAGGAACTCGAGGAGCCGCAGACCACCAGCTCCAGGTCTTTGTCCGCCGTCTTCATGGCGGACGCGGTGCGGGCGGCCAGCTTTCCGTAACTGTCAGCGGACATGTGCCCGATCTGCCACGGGCCGTCCATCTCGTTGCCCAAGCACCACATACGGATGTTGTACGGGTCCTTGGTGCCGTTGGCGATGCGCTGCTCGCTCAGGGCGGTCCCCGAGGGGTGGTTGGCGTACTCCAGCAGGTCAAGGGCGGCCTCGATGCCACGGGTACCCAGGTTGACGGCCATCATCAGCTCCGAGCCGGTGAGCTTGCACCAGCGGGCAAACTCATCCAGGCCCACCTGGTTGGATTCCAGCGAGTGCCAGGCCAGGTCGCGGCGGACCGGGCGCTGCTCCCGCGGGCCCACGCCGTCTTCCCACCGGTAGCCTGAGACGAAGTTGCCGCCGGGGTAGCGGATAGTGCTGGAGCCGAGTTCCTTGACGAGCTCAATGACATCCAGCCGGAAGCCGTCCTCATTGGCAGTGGGGTGGCCCGGCTCGTAGATGCCGTCATACACGCAGCGGCCCAGGTGCTCCACGAACGAGCCGAAAATGCGGCGGCTTACAGGTGCCACAACGGCAGAGCGGTCAATGGTAATGACAGTTGGTGCCACAACAGCCAAGGAGGCCTGTTCAGCGGTAGCGGAGGTGGTGGTCACGGTTCTTCCTATTCTGTATAACGTTGTAAAAATTGACGGGTTCTATGGCGATAGATTTCAGGCGGTTTAGGCGATGGCGGGCTCCGCAAGGGTCTGGTCCACGGAAACAATTCCGTCCAGCCTGCGGCCCACCAGCCAGCCGGACGCCAGCAGTGGTACCGACACCCCCACCAACGGGACCAGGACGGTCAGTCCCGAGGCGATGACGGCGAATGCCACCAGGCTCACCAGCAGCGAAAGGCTCATCACCGGCGAGACCAGCGGCAGCAGGAATGCCGTCCGCCAAGTCCGGATGACCGAGTCCCGGTATCGGCTGCAGAGGGTCACTGCAGCAAGGGCAGCCAGCAACGTAACCGCCCCGGCAACCGCTGCAAGCATCAGCAGCACGCCGTGCACCGGTGATGCAGAGCCGCCGCCCTGCATGGCGAAAACATTCAGGAACAGCACGACGCCGGCAATCCAGAAAATCCCGCCCACCCGGTTGGAGTGCCAAAACTGTGAGCGGTAGACGGTGATGAAGTCCCGCACCAGGTGATCCCCCGCCGCACCGGCACGAAGCCGTGCCAGCAGGGTGGTTGCTGCCACCGCGGCCGGGAAGAGACCGAATAACACCAGCCCTGCTACGGCTCCGGCCGCAAACAGAACGTTGATAAGGACCAGCCTGCTGGCGAAGCCAAGCCACTCCATGGCGCGCCCGGCCCAGCCCATCGGTGCGTCATTCATCCCAACGCTCCCTTGGTTCCGGACCAGACGGTGCCGTGCTGATCGATGCCGCTGAAGGACAGCGCGGCCTGTCCGCGGGCCCAGTCCCAGGAACCGAAAACCACGGCGTCCAACTCCACAGCCTGCCCGGAGCCGTCCGGAGCGCCCTTGATGATGAGAGTGGCAGCCGCGGCTGCTCCGTCGGATACCACCACTTCCGTTCCTCCACAGGAAACTTCAAGCTCCATGGCCTTCACCAGCTCAGTGGATTCAGGCGCAAACTTGAGCACCTGCCACGTACCTGCAATGGGCTCCGGGTTCGGCAAGACCTCGACGGCCTGGCCCGCATAAGGCTGCGGTGACACCACAGGCCAGCCGGCGGCAGTGAAAAACAGCCGCCGGACCTGGGCCATATGTTGGCTGGGGTCGTCGGCGAAACGCACGTGGTGCACCACAAAGTGCTCAGGGGATCCGTCCGGGCCGGCCTGGGTGAATACCGAGTTGTGGCCAGGCGCCAGCCAGCCAATGCCGCCGTCGAACCGGTAGCTGCCCAGCACCTTCGTTCCGGTCAGGGCCGGCGGAGCATCCAAATCAGTCAGCGAAGCGCCCCGGAAGTCGCGGTAGGGGCCGGTGATGGAGTCGGAGACAGCCACCCGCATGTTGTAGCTGTCGAAGAGCGAATCATAGGACGTGAAGAGAACGTACTGCTCCTCCTCCGGCCGGTAGAGGACAAAGGCTCCTTCCACCGCCCCATCCACTGAGGGATGCCGCCGGGCGATCAGCGTGCCAAGATCGCCCTCCACCAACGGCATTCCGGACTCCCGGTCCAACGGCAGCATGTAGATACCGGAGAAGAAGGAGCCGTAGGTCAGCCAGGGTGCGCCATCTGCGTCAAGGACGACGGCGGCATCTATGGCGTTCTGGGAATGTTCATCGTGGCGGGTGGCCACCACGAGTCCACGGTCCTCCCAGGGCCCGGCGGGAGATGGTGCTACCGCGAGCCCAATGGCCGAGGTCCTGGATCCGAAGGTGGACGCAGAATAGTACATATGCCATCCGCTACCAGGCCACCGCACTACTTCCGGCGCCCAGAGGCCGTGTGCACCGGTCCATTCAGCGGCTGGTGAGGGCACGCCGTCGAATGCCGTTCCCGAGTACTCCCAGTCCACAAGATCCTGCGAGGTCCGGATATGTACTCCGGCAGGAATATCTTTAGTGTTGGCCACTGCGTCGGTGGAGAACATGTAGTAGGTGCCGTCGTCGTCGCGCACCACCGTGGGATCGTGGGCGTGCCGGGCGCCCCAGGTAGTGGAATCCGCCGGTGCCGTCTCAGTGTTCAGCATGGTTCAGCCCTTGGATCCGGAAAGCGCAATGGATTCGATGATCTGGCGCTGGAAGACGACGAAGACGATCAGTACCGGCAGCAGCGCGATGAACGACGCCGCCATGATCAGCGGGTAATCCGTCTGGATGGCGTACTGGGCGTTGAAGTTGGCGATGACCAACTGCAGCGTCTGCGTGCCCGGCGAGTTCAAGTAGATAATGGGCGCCAGGTAGTCGTTCCAGACGGCCATGAACCAGAGGATGAACTGCGCGGCGAGCGCGGGGCGGATGGCCGGCAGGATCAGCGTCCAGAAGATCTGCAGGTAGGACGCGCCGTCAATCCTTGCTGCCTCGACGATCGAATCCGGGATGCTGTTCAGGAACTGGCGCAGGAAGAAGATCATGATGATGTTGCCAAAAAGCCCTGGGACAATCAGCGGCAGGAGGGTATCCACCCAACCGATGCTGGCGAAGATGGTGAACTGCGGAATCATCAGAGTCGGGAACGGGATCATCAGACCGGACAGAAGCCCCAGGAACATGGCGTTCTTGAAGGGCATCCGCATCTTGGCGAAGGCGAAGGCCGCGAGCGCGGAGGTAAGTGATCCGACGATCGTGACGGACGCCGCCACGATCAGGCTGTTCTGGATGCCGCTCAGCAGCGGACCAGCCGTCCAGATCCGGAGGTAGTTCTCCCAGACGAACGGGTCCGGGATCCACTGCGGCGGAAGCTCGAAGACGCCGTCCTTGGTCTTCAGCGACGTGGAGAACGTCCAGGCCAGCGGGGCGATCATGACTATGGCACCAACGGACAGGATCAGCGTGGTCAGGATGTTACCCAGCCGAAGCCTGTCCTTGGTGGACTTTTCGCCCCGGCCGGTGCCGCGGGAAGCACTGCCGTTCCCGGCTCCGCCCCGTGCGTTCTTGCGATAGGTCGCCGGTATGGCCTCCGTAGGGTCCAACGGAGGGGTGGTCACAACATTCTGTGTCGACATGGCTGCCTGCCTCAATCGATCGAAAACTGGTTGCGGCGGTTAAGCCGGAACTGGATGAAGGTAATAATGAACACCAGCAGGCCCAGGATGACTGACATCGCCGAGGCGTAGCCCATCTGAAGGTTGTCGAAGGCTTTCTGCCAGATGTACCAAACGATGGTTGCCGATTCGAACTCGGGGCCGCCGGTGGGGGTCATGATGTTGATTTCCACGAAGATCTGCGAGCCGCCGATGATGCTGGTGACGATCAGGAAGAACGTGACAGGACGGACCATGGGGACCGTGATGTGGCGGAACTGCTGCCAGGCCGTGGCGCCGTCAAGGGAAGCGGCTTCGTAGAGGTACCGGGGTACGGATTGCAGCGCCGCCAGGTACAGCAGCATTGAGTAGCCCAGACCCTTCCAGATGGCCATGATGATCAGCGCAGGCTTCACCGTGGCCGTGTCCTGCAGCCAGTTGGGGCCGTCGATGCCCAAGAGTCCCAGGCCCTGGTTGATGAGGCCGAAGTCGCCGTTAAAGGCCCACTGCCAGAGGATGGCTACGGCCGCAATGGAGGAGATAACCGGCAGGTAGTAAACGGTACGGAAGAACGTCGTGCCATGCATTTTCCGGTTCATCGCCAGGGCCAGGGCCAACGAGATCACCAGGCCGATGGGGATGCCGATCATCATGAACAGCGTGTTCCACAGCGACTTCAGGAAGTACCTGTCGCCGAACATTTTGATGTAGTTGTCCAGGCCGTTGAACTTGGGAGCGGAAATTCCGTTCCAGCTCGTGAAGGAGGCGTAGACGGAGAACAGCAATGGGAAAAGTGTGAAGAGGAGGAATCCAAGCACCGGTATGGCAACAAAGAGCAGCGCGGCCTGGTGTTCCTTCCGGTGGAGCCGTGAACGGCGGTTGATGGTGGTGGTCATCGCTGGATCCTCTTTGATCGATGATTTGTGGAGGTGGTACTGGGGGAAGGACAAGTGATCAGGTGCCGCGGCGGTACTCGGGTACTGCCGCGGCACCTTGCTTTACTGCAGGAGGACTTACCGCAGGAGGGCGCTAATGGCCGGCCTGCTGGTTGGCTGCGTCCAGGAATTCCTGCATCCTGGGCTGCGCTTCCTTCAGGTAGTCCGCCGCGGTCTGCTTGCCGTCCAGGACGGGCTGGATGTTCGTCCAGAGCTCGTCGTACCACTCGGCGTTGAACGTGTTGCCGCCGGGCAGCGCGCGGCCGTAGTCCTTCACGACTTCCAGGAACTCAGCCTTGTTGGCTGGCTTGGTGGTGGTGTCCGCGGCCCAGGTCTCAGCCATGTCCTTGAGGTTGGGAATTTGGATGCCAGCGTCCACGAGGCTCTGCTGCGCTTCCTTGTTGGCCGTGAGGTACTCCACCAGTTTGACGGCCTCCTCCGGGTGCTTGGTGGTCTCCGAGACCGCGATGCCCAGGCTGCCGATCCAGCTGGCCGTTTTCCCGGTTTCGCCTGCCGGGTAGGGAATCACGTCCCATTCAAAGCCGAGCTTCTGGTAGGTGGAGAGGTCCCAGGGGGCGATCGGGAAGAACCCGATCTCACCCTTCATCCAGCGCTGGTAGGTGTCCAGCGTCTGGGCCTCGGCCACCGACGGAGTTACGCCATGGACGTTCTGCAGATCGGCGAACCATTGCAGGGATTCCGCAAATTCCGGGGTGTCCACGGTGACCTTGGTGCGGTCCTCGTTGAGCCAATCGCCACCGTTGGACCATACGAACGGCTGCAGGTTCCACTGTACGTTCAGGCCGGTGCCCCACTGATCGAGGGCGCCGTCTCCGTTGGTGTCCGCCGTGAGCTTCTTGGCGGCGTCCACGAATTCATCAAACGTGTAGGGCTTGTCCTTGTCCGGCAGCGGTATCCCGGCCTTTTCAAGCATCGTCTTGTTGTAGCCGAAGGAGAAGGGTCCAACGTCCTTGGGCAGGGCGTAGATGGCTCCTTCTCCCACCAGCTTGCCGTCGTACCGGTAGCTGTTCACGCCGTACTCCCAGATGTTGTCCAGGTCGATCGTGTCGGAGCCTTCCACGTAATCCGTGATGTCCTTAACGATCCCGTTCTGCACGTAAGCCTGCACATCACCCGGGCCGATGTAGAACACATCGGGGATCTGCTTGCCGGCGATCGCGGCCTTGAGCTTGGTGGCGTACTGGTCCGCGGTGGTGACGATGATGTCCACGTCCACGCCGTTGGCAGCTTCAAACTGCTCGACAGCTTTTTCGTAGGCCTTCTTCTCATCTTCGCCGCCGCGGAACATAAAGGTCAGCTTCTTTTCGCCGCTGTCTTCCGCGCTGGGAGCGGAGCAGCCGCCCAGCATCAGGCCGGCTGCGGTGAAGAGCGCCAGGGTGGCGGCTATGGGACGTGACTTCATTATCACGTGTTCCTTCCAAGTTGGGTGGAGCAGTCAGTTACGGGTGAGGTGGTGATGGCCCCCACTGTCCGCGGAAGGCGGACGGGCATCCGGGGGATTCGTTGCAACGTTGTAAGAAACCTTCACACGGCAGCTGCCGAATCGTCAAGGGTGAACTTCCAGTTAATTTTTGGCGGCTGCACCCACCCTTGACGGCTCGGGCCACCCCATGCAATATTTCCGTTACAACGTTGCAAGTTTTGCAGCCCGGGCGCATCCCCCGCTGCCGACCCTTTTCCCCATCCACCTTTCTGGAAGGACCACGTGATGACGAAGTCACGTCCATGGGCAGCGCGCGCCGCGGGAATGGCGGCTGTTTTCAGCATCGCCCTGACCGCCGCCATACTCCCCACCGTTACGGCACCGCCTCCCGGCATTGCCACAGAGTCAGCTGCTGCTACGCAGAAGCTGCAGGCAGATCCTATCGGCGGCAAAACCGTTGTGGGCGAAACCTCCCCCATCCACGACCCCGCACTCATCATCGACGACGACGGCACCTGGTACGTCTACTCCACCGGGCGCTTGAACCGGGAAGGCGGCGGCACCATCCAGATCTGGTCCTCACACGATCAGGGCACCACCTGGGCATACAGCGGCAATGTGTGGGACCGGATCCCCGCCTGGATTGACCAGCACTTTGCCGACGGCGCGCTCCCGGACAATCTCTGGGCTCCGGAAATTACGGAACATGACGGAACCTACTACCTGTACTACTCGGCGTCGCGCTTTGGCGGAGCCAACTCCCTGACCGCGCTGGCCACAAATACCACCCTTGACCCCAACGATCCCGAATACGAGTGGGTGGACCAGGGCATGGTGGTCTCCTCCCCAGCAACCGGCCTGGATCCGAACAATCCCAACAAGACGTTCAACGCGATCGATGCCGGCATCATCGAGGACGCGGATGGCACGCCATATATGGCCATCGGCTCGTTCTGGTACGGCATTTTCCTGGTGCCGATCGAATGGCCCAGCGGCAAGCCGGTGGCGGACTGGCAGTCCAAGACCGTGAACATTGCTGACCGCTTTATGGCCGGAAACCCGATCGAAGCGCCGTACATCACCGAACACGACGGCTACTACTACCTGTTTGTGTCCTTCGACCACTGCTGCCGCGGCGGCGATTCCACCTACAAGGTTGCCGTGGGCCGCTCAACGTCCGTGAAGGGGCCGTACCTGGACAAGGACGGCCGTGACATGTTCGGTGGTGGCGGCTCGGTGGTCCTGGATTCACACGGTGCAGTAACGGGGCCAGGCGGCCAGTCGGTGTTCGGCGATTACCTGGCTTTCCACTACTACGACGGCTCCAACGAGGAGATCCCCTACTTCCCCACCCTTGGCATCCAGAAGATCAACTGGGTGGATGGCTGGCCGGCGTTTGACCAGACCGTGGAACTGCCAGCGGTGCAGAAACAGCCTAAGGCAGCGGCTTCGAAGGCAGGAAAGAAGGCCTCCTTCAGTGCATCAGCCACGGGAACGCCAGGTCCGGTTGCCGTTTGGGAAACCTCATCCGACGACGGCGGCACCTGGCAGGCTGCCGATGTCCAGCCGGTAACTAAACGCACGGACGAAGGGACTTACCGCTCAACGCTGGAGTTCGCCGCGGTGGCAGCAGACCAGGACGGACTGCTGGTCCGCGCTGTGTTCCAGAACGCCCACGGAAAGGTGACCACGGACGCCGTCGAACTCTCAGTGAAGTAGGCCCGGGCACCCCTCCTTCCCCACCCAACCGGGTGCGGAAGGGGGCTCCCGGGCGGCCTCCACTGATCCGCCGCGCTAGATTGGACGGATGGATCGGGTGGGGGCGCTTCTGGAAATAACGGGACTGACTGTTGGCTACGGCGGCGTTCCCGTCTGTGGTCCGGTGACGGCCCGCCTGGAGGCGGGAGAAGTCCTGGCCGTGGTTGGCTTCAACGGGGCCGGCAAGTCAACGGTGGCCAGGACGATTGCCGGCAAGCAGGCGCCAATTGACGGCGAGGTGCGGTTCGACGGGCTACCCGTCAATGAAGACTCAGTGAACTTCCGCCGGGCCGTAGCCGCGGTTTTTGATGAGGACATCTTCTTCCCGTCGCTCAGCATCAGGGAGCACCTCCAGTTGGTAGCCCGCGGACATTCGGTACCGGACCCCGAAGGTGCGGTCGCGAGGGAGCTGGAGTTCTTCTCACTGGATCATCGCGCGGATGTCGTCCCGGACCTTGTCTCCTCGGGACAGCGCCGCCGGTTGCTGCTGGCGTCGGCCCTGGTGCGGCCATCCTCGCTGCTCATCCTGGACGAGCCCGAACAACGGCTTGATCCGGTGATGCGTGAGCGCCTCGCGGGCCGGATCCGTACCTACAGCGAATCCGGCGGTAGCGTCCTGCTCGTCACCCACGATCCGGAGCTGCTGCTCCGGACGGCAGAACGCGCCCTGATGATCAACGAATCGGTCCTGGAGCTGACCCCGCAGCAGGCGGCAGCCGACATTGCCCGCGCTCAGTGATGGCCCCGAAAATCGGGACGGCCGGGGCTGACCCGGGGTTCGACGTCGTCCGCTTCACCCGGACCGCTGCCAGGCAGCGCAACCGCCGGGAGCACCGATACCAGGACGTGCTGTTGGACGTTTACAGCACGGGACTGGGTCTCGCCGTCGTCCTGATGATGCTGGGATCCCTGGTCTTCGCGGTCAGGACGCATTTGGTCCTTGAGCCAGGGACCGCCTCCTCCGCCGCAGTGATGATTCCGCAGGAGTACTTCCAAGCAGGCCTGACGGTTGCGGGACTGCTGGCCGTCGCTGCGTTCAGCCGGAAAGTCGGGCCCGTCAATGTCCGGAGGACTGAAGGGTTTTGGTGGCTGGACCTGCCTGTCGGGCGGCGGCGGATGGTGGAAGGCAGCTTCCTGGTGCGCGTGCTGCTGCTATGCCTGGGTGCTGCCGGCGCGTACCTTCCTTTCAGCGTGCTGACATCCCTGGGCGCGCAGCCCGTGGGGCACGTCCTGGGGTCGGTGACGTTCGGCCTGGCAGCGGCTGCCGTGATGCTGCTGTCCGCCTTGCGGCAGGTGCCGGGACGGCGTCGCGGGCCCGTGCCAACAGTCGTGTTGGCCATTGCCGCCTCCGTTCTTCCCGCTGTTGCCGCTGCCGGGGTGTCCTGGCCGGCTCTGGTCCTGCTGGTGGCCGTCATACCCCTCTGGCTGTTTGTCACTCCCAGGTTGGGCACCATTCCGGGCGCGGACCTGACCCGCGGCGGCGCAGTTGCCGGCCATGCGGGGTCTGCGGTCTTCTTCATGGACGTCAATGAGCTGACGCGCGCCTTTGGCGGCAGCCCGCGCAGTGTTTCAGTCGCAAAATTCCGGCGTCTCTACGCCCTTCCCGCCAGGCGGCCCTGGACGGCGCTGCTACTGGCTGATGGCACAGCTTTCCTGCGACACGCCACCCAGTGGCGCACGCTTGCGGCGCTCCTGGTGCTGGGCCTCGCGGTGATGATGGCCGACGGCGGACTGGTGCTTCCAGCCCGCCTTGCGGTTTTGCTGGTGGTTGGCTGCGCCGCCGCATCCGCTGTGGGTGCCGTCGCCAAACGTACGGCGATTGCACCCGGCGTCGACGCCGTCCTCCCGCTCCATCCGGCAGCAGTCCGGCTGAGCAGGATGATGCTGCCCGCGCTGGCATTGTCCCTGTGGATGGGGATCCTGACCGGCGGGCTGGTGCTGCTGGGCCTCGCCGGTCCCGCGCTTCTGATCCCTGGTGCCATCGCGGGACTGGGAATGGGTGCGGGGGCGGTCCGGGGTGCCTACCGACGCGCCCCGGATTGGTCCCGGCCGCCGGTGGAAACGCCGTTTGGTCCCGTGCCCAGCGCCCAGTTGCGTTCATTTACTGCAGGTATAGACACCGTAGTGATTGCCATGGCGCCGGTGCTGCTGGCGTTGTATGCAGGAGAGGTGCCGGCCATTCTGATCGCGGCACAGCTCATTGCCTCGGTCACCGCAATCTTGATGGCGGCATTCTCCCGCGGACGTTGAGCCTTCTCCCGGTTCACGATCGGACGGACTGCCCACTGGTAGTCCGCTGCCCACGGCGGTGCAGCATCCAGCCGCCAACTACCAGCGCGAGCCCAAAGGCGAGAAAGCCGATATCCCAGGCCACTGGAGCGCCCAGATCATCCCGAACGTGGTGAATCTGCAGGAGATGGTGGTTGATCAGGCCCTCCACCAGATTAAAGATCCCCCAGCCGGCCAGCACCAGGCCAAAGTGGTAACTCCAACTTGGCGCAATCCGTCCACGGCGCCACTCCATCAGCGTGACGACCGAGGCCGCGAAAACCAGGAGCCAGGTGGCAACGTGGAACAAACCGTCAGCCAGGGTATTTACCTGCAGTCCGGCAACCGTGCTTGTGGGGAACTCATCGACATGGCTGACCATATGGTGCCACTGCAGGATCTGGTGCAGGACGATACCGTCGATGAAGCCGCCCAAGCCCAGCCCGAAGAGTATCCCCGCAGTTCTGGAGGGGGCGGCAACCCCCTGTTGCCGGCTATCCGAAACCTCACCCATCGCCTTAGGCTACTGCCGGGCACCCCGGGTGGGACAGCCCCGGAATTGGATTCGAGACACTCCATGCCCCCGCCGGAGTGCTGCCGGTGTTACTCCGCTTCGATCTCACCCCTTAGGATTTTCAGGGTCTCATCGAAACGATTCTGAGCTTCTGGATCGCGGTCGTAATAGGCCTCCCAGAAACCAGGTTCCAGAAATGGCCTTGGTGCGAGAGTGAAGCGTTCATTGAAGAACTCACAATCCCAGTTACCTGGGAGCGTCGGATCCTCCTGACGAAACATTGTGGACGGCCAGAGACTTGGTGTACCAGATTCGTCCACGATTCTGAACTTGAGGGCGCCGCCGGAGTTGTATACCACCACAACATCATATAAATTTCCGACCCTCACCCAAGGACTGGTGGGCTCAATACCGAGAGTTGCCGGATTGATGATTGATTCACATAGAACTTTCATCGTGGCTCCCCCGTGAAGATAATCTTGTAGGCAATCGTATAGTTGGCCCTTTTAGTTCGGCGTGCGCAGTAGCGATGTCGGACGCCTGGGCTTTGTCCCACCCACCAGCGAGGGGGCGTACGTGCAGGGAATTCATCTGGTGAGAGCAAATAGCAAACATCTTGCCCGCGTCCAGCACTCAGAGCGGCTCTGGCCCTGCCGATTGCAGGTACTCTGCTCATCACCGTTCGCCGCCGGAACACGCGGCAGGCGCCAGGCGCAGACCTCCTCTTACTAGCATCAGCTCCAGCTAGCGGGGCGACGGACTGAAGCGGAACAATTGCACACCGTGCGGAGCGATCCTAAGCTCCAGGGCAGGCCGTCCGCTCTCCAGATTCACGACGGCGGCATTCCCACTCCATGCCTCCGTCGCCTTCCCTGGGGCGTCGGGGAGCCCCAGGTCGCCGAGCGGGATCACCCGGATCGTATCAACCGTCCCGGTGTTGAAGGCCGCGACAAACTGCTCTGCCGACGTCGTACTTTCCGCCGCCCAAAGCACAAGGTCCCTGTCGCGCAGCAGTTCACGGTTGTTGCGGCTCGCATTCAGGACGTCCAGTACGTCGCGGTTGGTAAGGAGTTCCAAGGTTTCGGGTGGCGAGGACGGCAGATCACAGCCCAGCATCAGCGGCGAGCGGGAGATGGCCCAAAGCGTCATCATGGTCCGTTGCTCATCCATCGTGAGTCGGCTCAAGCGCGGCTCGCCGCGCTCGGCACGCAGCGCAATCCGTCCCACCGGAAGCATGTCAGCGTCCGCCCACGCATCCGGGCGTTGGTGCGGAGCCCACCGCGCCATCCTGGTGAACTGCGCCTCCACGTCTTCCCACACGTCCCAGAGATCATCAGAAACCCGCCACATCTGGGCATTCCCGCGGAGGTGTTCCAGGCGCGCCAGCGATAGCGCCCGGCCCGGCGACAGGCTCAGCACCATCGGCCGGCCGCTCCGCGCGATGGCCTGGTGATAGGCGGCGATTTCGGCGTCGAAGTACGGGCCCAGCATATCGTCAGCCTTGATGAAGTCCACGCCCCACTCCGCAAAGAGCCGGATCTGGGAATCGTAGTAGGCCTGGGCGGCGGGATGCCCGTGGTGCAACCCAAAGTTGTCAGTATTCCAGTCGCACACTGATTGTTGATCGGCAGCCAGGTCCGCAGTGAACGTGGTTCCTTCGATGGGCAGCCGGTCCCGGACTGCCTGCCGGGGAATGCCGCGCATGATGTGCAGGCCGAACTTGAGGCCTAAACCATGAACCTTGCCCGCGAGTGCCCTGAACCCCGTCCCTCCCGCTGCCGACGGGAAGCGGTTGAGGGCCGGGAGTTGGCGTCCGAAGCCATCAAGTTCCAGAATGGCGCCGTCGTTGTAACCGCCGGCGCGGGCGGTGGGTTCGTACCACTGGATGTCCACCACCACGGTGTCCCAGCCGTAGGGCAACAGATGCTCAGCCATAAAGGAAGCATTGGCCAGCACCTCGTCCTCAGTGACGGTGGTGCCGTAGCAATCCCAGCTGTTCCAGCCCATGGGCGGTGTTGGCGCGAGTGTCATCCGGCAAATTTACAACGATATAGAATTGGCCACCAGCCTCTGTTTCCGGCCCCGGTTTGGCTCCACGCAGCGGCCGGGACCGACGGCTGGAAGTACCTTGACACTGAATTTGTTAGCGCTGACAGTTGATGGAGCGCCTTACACGATCGGAAAGTCGGCTTAATGAAGAACTGGGCAGGAAACCTCGAATACTCCTCCGCGGACGTCCAGCGTCCCGGCTCGGTGGCCGAACTGGCCGAAGTGGTGGCCGGCGCAGACCGGATCAAGGCCTTAGGCTCGCGGCACTCCTTCAACCGGGTGGCCGATACCGACGGCGTGCATGTGCTGCTGGATGCGCTGCCGCAGGAGATCGAACTCGACACCCAGAGTCAGACGGTACGGGTCAGCGGCGGTGTCAGCTACGGCGCGCTGTGCCGTGACCTGGAAAAGTCCGGTTTTGCCATCCACAACCTGGCTTCGCTGCCGCACATCTCAGTAGCAGGTGCCATCCAGACGGGCACGCACGGTTCCGGGGTGGACAATCCCTCGCTGGCAGGCGCCGTCGAACGTATTGACCTGGTCCGCGCTTCCGGTGAGCAGGTATCCCTCTCCCGGGCTGACGGCGACGACTTTCTGGGCAGCGTGGTGGGTCTCGGCGCCCTGGGTGTGGTGACCGCCGTCGAACTGTCCGTTCGCCCCAGCTTCCTGGTGCGCCAACGGGTCCTCGAAGACCTGCCCTGGGACACCGCTCTCGCGGACTTCCGCGCCGTGGTTTCCAGTGCCTACAGCGTCAGCCTGTTCACGGATTACACCGGCGACTCCATCAACCAGGTCTGGCTCAAGGCCCTCGACTCGGAGCCTGCCCTTGGCGGACTGTTCGGCGCCACTGCGGCCACCCGGCCGCGGCATCCGCTACCGGACATGTCGGCCGAAAACTGCACGGTCCAGCTGGATGAGCCGGGACCCTGGCTTGACCGGCTCCCGCATTTCCGCCACGAGTTCACGCCCAGCAACGGCGAGGAACTCCAGAGTGAATTCATCCTGCCGCTGGAGCAGGCACCGGATGCGCTGGAAGCCGTCCGGACTATTTCCGGCAAGCTTTCGCCGTTGCTTTTCGTTTCGGAGATCCGGACCGGTGCCGCGGACGAATACTGGTTCAGCCCCTTCTACCGGCAGCAAAGCGTGGCACTGCACTTCACGTGGAAGCCACTGCAGGCCGAGGTTGAGGCAGTACTTCCGGAACTTGAGTCGCTGCTCCAGCCTTTCGGCGCCCGCCCGCACTGGGGCAAGCTCTTCACGCCCACAGGCCATGACTGGGAAGCCCTGTACCCCCGGTTCGCCGACTTCCGCGCACTGGCAGCCACACATGATCCGGAAGGCAAGTTCCGCAACACGCTGCTGGACGCAGTCCTGGGAGCGCCCATACCGGCTACCTAGGAAGGAGCTGGGCTGCTCCGAATGAGACGCCAAACTGGACGCACCACAGATCCACGGCCTTGTACTTTGTGAGGTCCACGTCTGCGGGAATCGTGTACACCTGGTTGCCCTGGTTGCCCTTGATCAGGCCGAGGTCGTAGTACTCGGCTCCGCCCGCGGTGTACCAGCCGGCCGTCCCTTCCATCACGTCCGCGGCGCTCAGCCACACATGGACGTCGGGCCCGTTGGAAGTGTCGAGGTTCTCCAGGGTCAGGACCCGGGTTCCGTCCGGCTGGGAGACGATGCGGACAGTGCCGCTGGTGGTGTGCTCGTGGCTGATCAGCGAGCCGGTTGCCAGTTCCACGGGGCCCGCGGGAAGGACAGGGACGGACGACTGCGGCGGCGAACCGGTGGCGGACGACTCGCCGGAGGTAATGGGGGACGGAGCCGGGGCTGCCGCGGTGGGCAACTGCTCGTCCACGCGGACATCAACGAACAGCAGCCACGGCTTGAAAACCACCAGCCCGACGACGAGCGCCGCCACTCCGACCAGCGCTCCGATTGTCAACCATCGCCTGCGGCCGCTGTCGCCAGTTCCATTGCCGTTGGGGCCGTTTCCGCTCATGCGTCCATCCTGCGCCATCGCCGCTCAACTGGGTAGCAGTAGTTGCCGTTGAGGGCCTTCTGAACGGCAACTACTGCTACCTGGTTGGGACGGTTACTCGGTAAGGTACCGGCATGGACATCATCCTCGTACCCGGATTCTGGCTGGACGCGAGCTCTTGGGAGGAGGTGACCCCTGCCCTCGAAGCGGCGGGCCATGCGGTGCACCCGCTCACCCTGCCCGGCCTGGAGTCCGCCGACGCCGATCGTTCCGGAATTGGCCTCCGGGACCATGTTGACGCCGTCGTCCGCGTTGTTGATTCCCTGGACGGAAAGCCGGTGTTGGTGGGGCATTCCGGTGGCGGCGCCATCATCTCCGCGGTTGCCGACGCCCGGCCGCTACGACGTTCCCACCACCGTCATCGCGTGCGAGTTCCCGTCGTCCATGCTGAAGGAATTTCTGGCTGCCGGGCACCCGTTCACAGCAGAGTTGGCGCAGATGCGCGACGTCGAATATGTGGACCTGCCCACCGGTCACTGGCCACAGTTCACCCGTCCGTCCGAGCTGGGTCAGGCGATTCTGGCTGCGGTTCAGAAGGCTCGGGTTTGAGCCGCATCTCCTCAGACAACAACCGGTAGGCCCGCGTGGCGAAGGCAAACAGCGCCAGCGCCACCATCGCCAACCCACTGAAGAGAAACACCAGGGCAATTCCCCGGGCTTCGCCCTCGCCCAACAGCCACCCCCAGGTGGCCTGTCCGGCGCCGGAGTCCATGTAGGGGATGATCCAGAACTCGGCTATCGGGGCAATCAGGAATGCGGTGACGGGGGCGGCCGCGGACTCAAAGGCCTGTGCAAAGCCAAACACCCTTCCTTGCCGCTTGAACGGGACCACCTTCTGGATGACTGTCTGTTCCGCCGCTTCCACAGCCGGGATCAGCATCATGTAGATCCAGGTACCCAGCGCGTAGAGCCACCACCACTCGCGGATGGTGAAGAACGCGCCCAGCAGCCCCATGACGGCGACTACCAGGAGCATGGTGCGGATGGGGTTGCGCCCCAGTCCCCACTTCGCTATTACAAGTCCGCCAATGATGAAGCCCGTCGATGCAACGCCAAATACCACGCCCCACAGTTCCACGGGAAAGAGCGTCAGACCGTACGGGTCCATCAGCGCGATATACACGCCGGCGATCAGATTGTTGAACGTGGCGAAAAGAATCAGGGCAAACAGCCCCGGAACGCCGCGGATCACCTTGATGCTGCCGCGAAGGTCGATGGTGGGCGGGCGGCCACCATCCGCCACGGGCTGATCCTCTGGAATGCGAAGCCACATCAGGTGCACCAGGGCCAGCAAGGTTGCGGCAATGGCTATGGCCAGTGTCCACCCCATGCCAACGAACCCAATCGCCAGCCCGCTGAAGACGCTGGTGACAATGAACGCCATGCCCTGGACAGTGCCCACCATGCCGTTGGCATTAGCGTGCCGTTCCAATGGAACCAGCAGCGTCACGGTGGTGGACAAGGCAATATTCCGCAGGTTTTCCACCACGGAGCCCAGCAGGATGACGACGGCAAAGAGCCAGAACCACGGGCCGCCCAGGTCCACCAGTTCCGATTCAGGGTGGCTGAGGTAAAGGAACCCGGAAGCGATGAAGGCAGTAAGAGTGACGATGCTGGACAGCACCATGACGTGGTGCTTGCGGTGCCGGTCCACCACGGCGCCGAACAGGATGCCAAACGCCGCCACCAGGAGCATGTACGCGCCACCGATGATGCCGGTGGCCAGCACCGATCGTGTTTCCAGGTACACCCAGAATGTCAGTGCAAACCACAGGAAACTGGTGGTGACATTGGCGATCATGGTGTTCACGAGCACGTGGATAAACGTCCGCATACCGTCTGCCGGGACTACCGGCTGATCCACCCCCGCGTGGCTTCTTTCCGTCACCCACATCAGCGTACTGAGCGCCGCGGCCATGCGGAAGACCTCACCGTAACGTTGTTTCGAAAACTCCTTGTTACGCTTGCAGCAGTGCTTACTTTGATGATTTCCTGACCTACCTGTCCGATTACCGGGCATCCCGGTCCAGCAGGCTTAACGCTCCGTGCGGAGTGGTGATTCGACGTCCCCTGATGGGGCCCCGTTAAGGGCCCCATCTCCCGGACCATCGCCAAAATCACCCCCAGGAGTACCTCATGTCCACTTCCCTGCCTTCCCCTGCCCTCCGCCCGGACTGCGCCAACTGCTTCGCCCTGTGCTGCACAGCTTTCGGATTCAGCCGCTCAGCTGATTTCGCCATCGATAAACCGCCGGCCACGCCTTGCGGCAACCTGGCGGAGGACTTCTCCTGCACCATCCACGCATCGCTTCCTGCCCGTGGCTTTCGCGGTTGTACAGTCTTTGACTGTTTTGGCGCTGGCCAGGCCGTTTCACAGCAGTTGTTCAGGGGCGTCAGCTGGAGCGCTGATCCGTCCAGCCGGCCGGAGATGTTTGCCGCCTTCGGAATCGTCCGGCAGTTGCACGAAATGCTGTGGCATCTGGAAGAGGCGGGACGGCGTGCCTTCGACCCGGGCCTCGCGCAGGATGCCCGGCACCTGTCACATGCCATCCAAACCCTCACTGCCGGGCCGGTCGACGCACTGCTGAAGTACGACGTCGATACCCTCCACTTCCGTGTCAGAACGGTCCTGATCGAGGTGAGCGAGGAGGTCCGGGCCGGCTTTGCCGCCACGGGCAACGAGCATTTAGGCGTCGAGATCGAGGCCGGAGCGGACCTTGCCGGGCGCAACCTCAGCCACCGGCGGTTGAGCGGGGCCGATCTTCGCAGCGCGCTACTGATTGGCGCCGACCTGCGCGGCTGTGAACTCTCCGGTGCTGACCTGCTGGGGGCGGACCTGCGGGATGCGAAGCTCGGAGGTGCCCGGCTCGAGGCGGCGTTGTACCTGACGCAGCCGCAGCTCAATGCGGCCTCGGGAGATGCCGCCACCACGCTGCCGCACCGCTTGAGCGCCCCGTCACACTGGCTCACTGGACCCTAGCCGTGCCGGATGTGGATCAGAGGCTGGACGCCTTGGCGAGTAGAACGGCCCTTTGCTGCTCATTCGCGGTGAGTTCGGCCGCCTGGAGCAGTTCGGACCTGGCCTCCTCGGTTCTTCCAAGTCTGGTGAGCAACTCACCCCGGATGCTCGGCAGCAGGTGCGAGCGCCGGAGGGCGCCCTTGGCAGCCAGCCGGTCCACTATGGTCAGAGCAGCGGCGGGGCCTGTGGCCATAGAAACCGCGACGGCGTAGTTGAGCTCCACTACGGGGCTGGGGGCCAACCGTCCCAAGGCTTCGTAGAGCAGCACAATCCTGTGCCAGTCTGTTTCTTCGAAGCTGGCGGCGGTGGCGTGGCACTGTGCGATGGCAGCTTGCAGGCAATAGTTGCCTCTTCCACGGCCAACCGCATCCGCATGGGCCAACGCCGCCACGCCACGGCTGATTTGTGTTCTGTCCCAACGTGACCGGTCCTGGTCCGGGAGCAGGACCGGACTCCCGTCGGGCCTGACCCGCGCGGCGAACCGGGACGCCTGAAACTCCATGAGCGACAGGAGGCCGTGAACTTCGGGTTCCCGCGGAAGCAGACCGGCCAACACGCGGCCAAGGCGCAGTGCTTCATTGGCGACCTCGGTGCGAATCCACCGGTCACCGGACGTGGCCGCATAGCCTTCGGTGAAGATGAGGTACAGCACGGCCAGCACCGCACTCAGGCGCTCGTTCCACTCGTTGGGTTCAGGGGTGTCGAAGGGCACGTTCGCGGCCGCCAGGGTTTTCTTTGCCCGCACGATGCGCTGCTGGACGGTGGCGACGGGAACAAGCAGCATCCGCGCGATTTCCTCCGTGGTCAGGCCACCGACGGTTCGAAGCGTCAGTGCTACCTGCCCTTCCCGCGAGAGCACGGGGTGGCAGGCGATGAAGACCAGCCTGAGCACGTCATCAGGGATCGGCTCCCACTGGTCCTCGGTCATCTCCTTGAGCTCGTGGGCAATGGTGCGGTAACGGTCATCGAGCCGTTCCCGGCGACGCCAGAGATCGATTGCCTTGCGTTTTGCCACGGCCGTGAGCCAGGCGCCCGGGTTATCCGGTGCGCCTGACTCCGGCCACTGCTTCAGCGCGTCGATCAAGGCTTCCTGGGCGAGGTCCTCGGCCAGGCCCAGATCGCCAGTCATTTTGGCGAGCGTAGCCACGATCCGGGCACTTTCGATGCGCCACACGGCGTCCAGTGTTCGCTGGATCGCGGGCTTCACGACGGCGCGTTCCCGGTTCATGTGGCTAGGGCTGGTTGAGTTCTTCGCGCCAACCGGCTTCCTTTTGCAGGAATTCGTTGTCGGAGAAGTCTTCAAAGTCACTCATGTCGGTGACGCGGCGGACTTCGAGTTTGCTGCCCGGGCCCAGGGGGCAGCGGCTGGCCCACTGGACTGCTTCTTCTTTGCTGGCGGTCTGGATGATCCAGAAGCCGTTGAACAGTTCGTGGGTTTCGCCGTACGGACCGTCGGTAACGATGGGGTTTTCGGCTGAGAAGTCGACGACGAATGCTTCACTTATGTCATCGGCCAGCCCCTCGCCGGCCAGCAGCACTCCGGCTTTCATCAGGGATTCGTTGTAGGCGCCCATGGCGTTGATGATCTCTGTGAAGTCGGCCGCTTCGTAGGCTTTTTTTGCTTCATCGGTGGCGCGCATGATCAGCATGAATTTCATGGTTCTTCTCCTTGAACTGAGGACGCCTTGTGCGTCCTTCTACTATGGCGTCGAACGGGCGGGCACCGGATCGACATGCCTGAAAGAATTTCTTTTTCACAGCGCGCTGCTCGGTTGGAAGGCCCGGAAACGTACAGTGCCGCCCAGCGGGACCTGGGCGGCGAGCGCCAGGTCCTCCTCGGCCACCACCGCGATTACCGGGTACCCGCCAGTCACCGGATGGTCGGCCAGGAACAGCACGGGCCGGCCGTCCGGCGGCACCTGCAGCGCTCCGGCCACCATGCCTTCACTGGCCAGTTCTCCCGCCCGGGTCCTGACCAGCGGTTCGCCGGCCAGCCTAAGCCCCACCCGGTTTGATTGCGTTGTCACGGACCACACCTGCCCGCACAGCTGCTCCAGCGCAGCGGCGTCGAACCAGTCGTCGCGAGGTCCCTGGATGACACGGAGTTCCGTGATGCTGCCAGCAGCCGGGTAGTCCGGTTGCGGTTCAGGAGGGCCGACGACGCCGGAAGCCGTGCGGGTGCCAACCGGCAGCAGCTGCCTGGCCGCCAAGGGGGACGAGCCGATCCCGGACAGTACGTCGGTGGCCCGGCTACCCAGCTGTGGTTGCGTTTCGATGCCTCCGCGCACGGCGAGGTAGCTACGGAATCCTTCTGGTGTCGGGCCCAGTTCAAGCCTTTCACCGTCCATGAGCACAAAGGCCGCGGCCATCGGTACGCTCCGTGGTGCCCCACCGTCGTCGAACTCTTCAGCGACGAGCGCACCCGTTGCGGCAGGGCGCAGCAGCAAGGACGCGGGCGCTCCGGTGACGGCCACAATCCGGTCGCCCACCGCCTGGACGGTCAGCCCGGGGCCAGCCGCTTCAATGCAGGCTGCACCGGGTTCGTTACCCACCAGACGGTTGGCCCGGCGAAGGGAGGCCCGGTCCAGGGCGCCCGAAGCGGGCACTCCCAGGTCTTCGAAGCCAGGCCTGCCCAGGTCCTCGATCAGGCTGAGCAGGCCTGGGGAGACAACCTGCAGTCCGTCCGGGGTGGTGACGCGGGCCGGAGCCGGCTTGGAAACGGCAGGACCGGCAAGCCGCACCAACTCACGCACGGGATGGAACCGGACAGAATCTCCCGGTTTAACCAGCGCGGGGTCGGGACGGTCAAGGTCCCACATCACGGCATCGGTGTGGCCGATCAGCCGCCAACCGCCGGGTGAACTGCGCGGATACACCGCAGAATAATTTCCGGCCAGCGCCACGGAACCCGATGGAACTGCCGTCCTGGGTGAGTCCAACCGGGGAACGTCCAGGCCGCCGTCGCCCAACAGATAGACGAATCCGGGCGCAAACCCACCAAACGCGGCAGCCCACCGCTGCCCGGAATGTGCCTTAACAACTGCCTCCACACTCCGCCCGGTCAGCGTGGCAACCGTGGTGAGGTCCTCGCCGTCGTACACGGTGTTGATCACCACTTCGGCACCGGCAGGCTGTTCGTCCGGCGGTGGCAGTTCCAGTGCCAGCAATGCCTTGCGGAGTTCACGGACAGCCGGGGCGGACTCGGCCATCACCAGCACGGTAACTGCTGCCGGCACTACCTGGTCCTGGCCGGGAAGCGGCGCTTTCCGCAGGGCCGCCGTCAAGGCAAGGACCTCCTCGGTACCGGCGAGTTCAGCCAGCAGGGCCCGGGACCCTGCGGCGCGCACGGACAGCACACGGATGACGCTGCTCCGGCCTGTCATGGCGCCTGTTACCCCGTTTCCGTCAGGCATCTTCCAGCCGGACCCCCGGCTTCCACCATTGTGCCGTTGTTAGGCTGGGAGTATGAACCGAACCTTTTCTGCCCTCACCGCCCTGACCGCAGCGGTGCCCCTGGCACTGCTTTTGGCCAGCTGCTCGGTCCAGGAAGCAGCCAAAAGCGCCGTAAGTGATGCCACCTCCAAGGTTGCCACTGCGGCTGCTGACGAGGTCCGGGGCCAGGTGTGCGCCCTGGTGGAAGACGGGCTGGTGAGCCTTAGTGAGCAACAGGTGCTGAGCGGGCTGGTAGGCGCTGCGGAAGCCGCGGGAGTACCGGAGGACGTTATGACGCCGATGCGCCAGATCGCAGACGCCGGAGACCAAGTGCCGGGAGACTCCGTGAACAACCTGAAGGACGCCTGCGCTTAGGCACCTCAGTGCCCGAAGCCTAGCGCTTCCCCTTCTTCCGTGAGCCTTTGCCCCTGCCCTTGTCCGGGTTGGGAGCGTAGCGTTGCGCCACCCTGGGCTTCTTGGCGCCGGTACCGCGGCGGTCCGGCTTTGGCTCCTTCTTCGGCTCCTCCTGCCGGGCAGAGGGCTGCCGGGAACTGTGAGCGGTGCGGCCCCGGACAATGCCAATGAACTCCTCGATGACCTCATCAGTGGAATCGGTGGGCCAGGCAACAGCGATCTGGGTGGCAGGGGCTCCGCTAAGCTTTCGCGCCACGGTGTCCCGCACGTTGAAATGGCGGGCTACGGGCTGCGGCAGGATTACCAGCCCTGCGCCCGTCGCCACCACCTGCATGGCCGTCTCCGGGCCGCCCATCCCGGCGACGTCCAGGAACGACTCCTCCAAAAGGTCGTCGAGCTCCACTTCCTCGAAGACGGAGATCTCGTGCCCCTTCGGCGCCACAACTGCCGGCTGTTCTTCATAAAGGGGAATGACACTGAGGCCCTCGCGCTCCACCGGAAGCCGTACAAAGCTGAGATCCGCGGAGCCGTCACGGAGCACTGACAGCTGCCCGGCGTCGTCGGTCATAAAAGCCTCCACCGGAATCCCTGGCATCCGCTCCTCCCAGCGCCGGATCCACTTGCCCGGAGTTACCCCTGCAACGTAGGCGAAACGGAGCACGCGCGCAGCGGAATTACCAACGGGATCCCCTGCGGCAGCACCGGCAGCGTCATCAGTGGCCGCATTAGCGGCAGGCGCTATGGGGCTGTCAGCGGCAGGATCCACAGGAAGATCAACAAGGGGATTCTCGGGACGGGATTCGTTGGACTCAGGCACCCCTTCACAGTACCGCGCTGCATCCGCGTGCTCCCGGGCCTGTGGCGGGCGGATACCCTAGATGCATGACTTCCGCTAACTCCCAGTCCATGAAACCGGCCACCGTCGCGAAGAAGCTCGGTATCTACCTGCCGGCAACACCGCAGGAGTTCCAGGATTCGACCATCACCCGCGAGGAATTCGCTGAACTCCAGGCCAACCCGCCGGAATGGCTCGTCGAACTGCGCCGTAACGGCCCGCACCCCCGCCCCGTGGTGGCCCAGAAGCTCAACATCTCCATCAGTGGTTTGGCGCGTGGCGGTGTGGAAGAAGCCCTGACGACGGCGGAAATCACCGCTCTGCTGCAGGCCCCTCCGGCGTGGCTGGTTACCGAGCGGGCAACCCAGGCCGCGGTCCGTGAAGAGGCCAAGCGCGTTAAAGAAGAGGCTGCCGCGAAGGCCGCCAAGGCAGAGAAGGAAGCCAGGCGCTAAGGGCAACCGGCCTGCAAAGCAAACGGCTCGGGTGGCTGGTTTCAAGAAGCTGAGGTGCTGGTTACGGGAAGCTGAACAGTCCGTTACGTGGCTGGACAGCGAGTAGAAGCTGGCGTAGATTCATGGTCACAACGCCGCCTTTACGGGCGGATCACTTTCGGTGTTATGCACCATCGGAAGCAGAAAAGCTGCTGTAGCAAAACGGCGGCACAAGTTGCATAGACGGAATCGAGCCAAGGAATGGACACCTCGCATTTCCAGACCTTCCTTACGGAAGCCACCATCGCCGATCCTGAGACGGACAGCCCCTTGGGGGCGGACTGCCTCTACGGCCTCTACGTCAGCTGGTGCGTCCTCCAGGGAATCCAGCCCCGCTCAGATGCGGCCTTCCGGGCCGGCATGGCCCAGTGCGGTGTCAAGGTCCACGACACCCAGCTGAGAATGCAGGGGCCGGCCGCTGCCGATTACATCCTGTCCAGCTACCCCGCGGCAGTGTAGGACCCCAGGCACAACCATTGACTACCGGTTCGGACAGGGCTGCAATAGAAGGAGCAGCCTTGACGGTCGGCAGGGAACGCGTTGGAGGTGCCATGTTCACGGAAGTCATTACCCAGGTGGCGGTCTTCTGGCCCGCCTTGGCCTGCGGCCTTGTGCTTTCCGTAACCACAGCAGCCACGTCGCTTGCTGTCCGACATCACCGGACTACACCGACGGACGACGTCGGCGATCAGTTGTTCTGGGATCTTTTCGCCGGTGCCGCGGTAGCGGTTCCTGCCGTCGTGCTGCCTTCACTCATTTCGCCCATGGCAGGCCTGGCGGTAGCCACTGCCGGTGCGGCTGCCGGTATCGGCGCCTACCGTAATTACCCGCAGCTCGCTGCACTCCAGCAGGAACGACGGCGGCGGAACAGGGCACTTAGCGGGCTTGGCACCGCCGTCGAACGCCATCAGCGGACCATCGAGAGCTGGCGGCGGTATGAACTGGACCCTGCCCTGGCCATCGACTTTCCGGCCATGTCCGACGTCCGCCAGCCCGAGACAGCCCAGCTGATCAGGGCCATGAGGTCTGCAGAAGCCGTGAGCCCTGCGGACGAGCCGGAGAACTATGCACGGGCCGTGGAGCGTCTGGAGCACGCCCTGCGGCAGGCCGAAGCCGCCGCAGGGGCGCGGCCCGACCCCCAGACGCCGTAGCGCAATCTTCCAGGGTGCTTACGCCACCGGGACGGTGAGTCGGGCGGCCTCGAGGATCCGTTCGGCCGTCTTCCGTCCCATCCGGATGGCGCCGTCCACGTGCTGGTAACCTTCAGCTGCCAGGTCCGAGGAGCACCAGTAGATCGGACCTACAGGCGTGTGCTGATCCTTGCCGTAACGGTGCAGTCCACCAAGATCGTAGCTGGAGGCGTACGCGCCCCTGGTCCATTCCTCCGAACCCCAATCGGACTCGTAGTAAACCTCAGGCGTCAG
This sequence comes from Pseudarthrobacter sp. TRD_SC_9, assembly GCF_055361265.1. Lineage (NCBI taxonomy): Bacteria > Bacillati > Actinomycetota > Actinomycetes > Micrococcales > Micrococcaceae > Pseudarthrobacter > Pseudarthrobacter sp. TRD_SC_9. The sequence continues at coordinate 33,927 of NZ_CM143956.1, read as the reverse complement.
CGCCTTGTCGCCCAGGAACCCGGCAATCGATTCGAGGATGGCCCGTTTCCGAGCATCCGCACTGAGTTCGAATACGGCGTCTGCCTTTTCGTCGGAGATGAAGCCCACCAGGGTGCCCCGGCCATCACCGTAGTTGGTGTTGTCGTAGACCTCCTGCACCAGCGAGTCGGCGCCGAAGCCTGTGCCGGACAGGCCGTCCTCCCGCCAGAACGGGGTGTTGTAGACAGCGTGCACCTTGATGACCAGGCCGAGTGACTGGTGCTGGTGCATCTGGTGCTGGCGACGCGGCAGGGGCGGATCGAAGGAGACCCGTGAATACAGGTTCGGGGGCACTGCCATGACCACAAATCCGGCCTGCACTGTTGCCCCGTCCGCGGTGACGGTCACGTGGCGGCCGGGGCCGCCGTCGTTCGCTTCCTCCCAGCGGATGGTGCGCACCGGACTGTTCAGGATGACGTCGTTGCCCAGTTCGGCTGCCTGCAGGAGCGAGACCTGCTGCATACCGCCCACAACACGGCGGTCGAGGATGAAGTCTTCGTCGGTGAGGTGGCTGAAGGAGCCGGCAGAGGCCGCCATCAGGACTGCCTGCAGCGCCGAGAATGCGTGGGCCGGCTTGGTGAGCATGCCCCCGGCGATAAACAGGCCGATGTTCTTGCACGCTTCTTCGTCTCTGGAATTTGCGCGCAACCAGTGGTGGAAGGAGATGGTGTCCAGCTCGCGAGCTTTGGGGTGGGCCCAGGGTTCCGTGGCGCCAATCTCAGCGGCGAGACCATCCAGGATCGCGATGAGTTTTTCCATCTCGGCCTTGGTTTCCGCTCCTACCGGGAAGGTGTCCCCCGTGTAGCGGGTGGGCTGGCCGTCCTGGCCCACATAAATCGATTCGCCGTCCCGGTAGCGTGGGTAGGTCTCCAGGCCCAGCTCGTCCAGCAAAGCCAGAAGCTCGGTCTGGTCGGGCGAGACCCACTGGCCGCCGATTTCCAACATTGCACCGTCGATGGTGTCGGTCCAGGTGCGCCCGCCCACACGGTCACGCGCCTCCAGCACAGCCACTGTCAGTCCGGCCTTCTTCAGTTGCCGCGCGGCGGTGAGGCCGGACGGTCCGGCTCCGACAATAACGACGTCGCGTTCCAGGTTCTGCATGATGTCCTCTCTCTGCGACCCTCCGTTGTGGTAATCCGGGTCACTAAATGAATGCCATTCATTTATAGTCACTATAGCCGCGACCGCCCGGCTGCGGAAGAGCGGCTGGACGGCCAGTGGAATAATGCTGGGGAACCGATCGAAAGGCCAGCAATGCCGGCAGTACACTCCACCGCAGGTAAAGGAACGGCAACAGGAAAACGGAAAGTCCGCACAGCGGACGACGCCGGCACGCCTCCTGGTGCCGCCCGTCGCCGCGCCGGGCGGCCGGCAGCTGCAGTGCTGGACCTCTCAGGGATTACCCGGGCCGCGCTGGACCTCATCGGCAGCAAGGGCTATGACGGCCTCACCATGGCCGCCCTCGCCCGCAAGCTGGACGTGGCGCCGTCGGCCCTTTATAACCATGTCGAATCAAAACATGACGTGCTGGTCCTGGTGGAGGACCACCTGATGTCCCTGGTGGACGTCTCCGGTTTTGGCTCCGGTCCTTGGGAAGACGCGGTGCGCACCTGGGCCTGGAGCTACCGGGATGCGTTTGCCGCCCACACGCCCCTCATTCCCGTGATTGCGGTGTTGCCGGTGACCGACGCACCCCGGACCCTGGCGATGTACGAAGTGGTCAGCACAGGGTTCCGTGACGCCGGCATTCCCGAAGCCAGGATTGTGCCTGCCATTGTGGCACTGGAATCCTTCATCTTCGGCTCGGCGTATGACGTCACTGCCCCGGCGGACATCTTCGATCCGGGAACCATGTCCGGGTCCACCCCGGGATTCACGGCAGCTGTCCAGAGTTTCGCAGCGGAAGGGGAGGAACGCCCAGCGGACGTCGCGTTCGGCCTTGGCCTGGAGGCCCTGATCACCGGCCTTGGCTCGCTCCGGCGGTAGCTCCCGGGACCCCGGGACCCCGGGCCCGGGAGCTACGAGCGGCCCTGGCCCGCATAACCGGCGCTGGTCCGCACCGCTCATGCGGGCGCGGGCCGCTCGGGTTAAACGAAAAACACCCCGGTCCGAAGACCGGGGTGTTTCAATTGCGTGCGCGAGGGGGGATTTGAACCCCCACGCCCTTTCGGACACTGGCACCTGAAGCCAGCGCGTCTGCCGTTCCGCCACTCGCGCGCAAATGCATACTGCTTGTTCTTTACCTGGCCACAGCCCCGGATCCCGGAACCGCATCCCTGTAAAAGCAGCGAGATCAAGCATAACGGACACCTGCGCGAAAACACCAATTGAGCGACCTCCATGCTCTCAGCGAAGACAGTGCGGTCTCTACACAACCTCTCCAGTTCCCGGTCCCGCAGCCCGTGACGCCGGGCACACGACCTTACTTGCCGAACTTTTCCGGCGTCCGGCACGTTGGCGATTAAGGTCATTCCGGGGGTCGGCAAGTAGTATCAGATGTAAGAGCGCCTGCTTCCGGCAGGCCGGACAGTGACTTAACCGTAGGGCAAGGACCGTCGCACGCGGCAGGTTCTGGACACGGCTGCCAAGCAGCCGGAAGGAAAGGAGAAGGGCCATGGGTTTGCTGGACAAAGTCGAGCGCGGCATCGAAAAAGCCGTCCGCGGCGTCTTCTCCACCGGCTCCAAAGCCCACGTGGAGCCCGTCGAAATCGCCAGCCGGCTTCGCCGCGAGGTGGACCACAAGGCGTTGACTGTCGCCGCCGGCCGTACCCTGGCACCCAATGTTTTTGATGTCCGGCTCAGCGACGAGGACTTCGAGCGTGCCCAGGAATGGGGAACACCGCTGGCTGAAGAACTGTGCGACGTCGTTATTAACCATGTGCGCAGCCAGGGATACACACTGCAGGGTCCCGTACGCATTTCCTTCCTCCGTGACGAAGCCCAGCGTCCCGGCGACTTCGAGATCACCACCAGGACGGAGAAGTCCTCCGGTTCTGCAGGTCCTGCCCCGCACCGCCCCCATGTCCCCGCCGCGCCTTCCCGACAGCCCGTCCGGCTGCAGCCTGTCCTGGATATTGACGGCCAGCGCTACTCGCTGAATGCAGCCTCCGTCATCCTTGGCCGTTCCTCTGAAGCCGACATCCTGGTGGACGATACCGGCGTGTCCCGTAAGCACCTGGAGATCCGGACCGAAAACGGCTCCAGCACGGCTGTGGACCTTGGGTCTACCAACGGCAGCTACGTCAACGGCCACAAGGTCGCCGGCACCATGGAACTCACCGACGGCTCCACCATCACCATGGGCCGCACCAGGATTATCTTCCGCCTGCTTCCGGCGGGCAACGGGAGCCGTGCATGAATGAGATCAGCGACCTCACCGTAACGGCGCTCCGCTTCGGATTCCTCATCCTCCTCTGGATCCTGATTTTCAGCATCGTTTCTGCCATGCGGCGCGACCTGATGATCGGGCGCAAGGCCGCCGCTGGAACACCCACCGCCCGCGAGGTCCGCAAGAATCCGGAACTGGCCGTCACCACCCCGCCTCCTCCCCGCCAGCAGCCCCGGCAACTGGTAGTGGTCGAAGGCCCGCTGAAGGGCACTACCATCCCGCTGGCCGCGAGCCCTATCCTGCTGGGACGGGCACAGGAAGCCACCTTGGTCCTGGAGGACGATTACGCCTCCGGCCGGCACGCCCGGCTCTTTCCGCAGGGCAGCCGCTGGTTTATCGAGGACCTCGGTTCCACCAACGGAACCTACCTTGCAGACCAGCAACTCACCCGCGCCCAGCCCATGGAGCCCGGTGTTCCCGTGAGGATCGGCAAGACGGTTATCGAATTGAGGCCATAGGCAATGGCCTCCCAGGACCATCCCGCCGAGGGCCATCCCGTCCCCGCGCGGCCACTGATCATGCGGTTTGCTGCCCGTTCCGACGTCGGCCGGATCCGGGCTAAAAACGACGATTCCGCCTATGTGGGCCGGAACCTTGCCGTCGTTGCCGATGGCATGGGCGGCCACGCCGGCGGCGATGTCGCTTCAGCCGCCACTGTCCTGGACATGATCCATCTGGACCATGACGACTACAACGGTGAAGCCACCACGGTCCTGGCGGACGAGATCCAGACAGCCAATTCCCTGCTGTCCGAACTGGTCCACATCAACCCCAAGCTCGCCGGGATGGGCACCACCGTCACCGCCCTGCTGCTGGCGGACGGCAAGCTGCACTTCGCCCACATCGGAGATTCCCGCGCCTACCGCTTGCGCAATGGCGTATTTGAGCAGGTCAGCGTTGACCACACCTTCGTCCAGCGGCTCATCGACGAAGGCAGGCTCCGCCCGGACGAAGCTGAGACGCACCCGCACAAGAACGTCCTGATGCGCGTCCTGGGTGACGTCGACGCGAGTCCGGAACTCGATCTGGACGAGTTGGACGTCGAGCCAGGCGAACGCTGGCTGCTCTGCTCCGACGGGCTGAACTACGTGGCCGGCCATGTGATCGAGCGGACAGTCCGTGAAACAAAGGACCTCCGTGAATGCGTGGAAGCGCTCGTTGACCTCACGCTGGAGGCTGGCTCTCCCGACAACGTCACCGTCGTGATGGTGGAGATCGCCGAGCAAACGTCCGACGACGTCAATACAGCGGCGGTGGACATAGTTCCGGCGGTGACGGCCTCCAAAGAGGATCCCGCGGCCGCTGAACCTCCCGCCGTCGCCAGTCCTGCTGCCAAGGGCACTTCCCCAGACGAAACAAGCGACGACGGCATCACCGTGGGCGGTCCCGGTTCCGTACGCGCCACATCCGCTCAGGCCGCCGCTGCCGATCCCGCTTCCGACGAGGCGGCCACTGGTGGCACCCCAACGGCAGATAATGGACGCACAGAAACTGCAGACAACACAGAAGGCACCAGTACGGATCCGCACCTCGGTGAACACCTCTCCGCCGAGGTGCTGCGTGAGGAGTTGGAATCCCGTCCCCATGACCTCGTCGGCGCTGCGGCCAGCGCCGCCGAAACCGGCTCCATCCCCACCATTGCCGGCCGCACCGTAGCGCGCAGGGCCGCCACCGTGCTCACGCACAAAGCAGAGCCATCCGTACCCCTGGATCAAGAGGATGACATCGTGCTGAACCGGCCGCGGCGCTGGGTCACCATCAGCATTGCGGCAGCTCTGCTGCTGATCCTCACCACAGGCCTGTGGCTGGGCTATGCCTGGACCCAGACCCGGTATTACATTGGCGAACACGACTCGAAGGTGGCCATCTTCAACGGGGTTTCACAGCGGCTTGGCCCCTTCCAACTGTCCACGCTCGAGACCGTGACGGAGATCTCCATGGAATCGCTCCCGGCGTTTTCGCAGCAGCGGGTTCGTCAGACAGTACCTGCCAGCGACCTCTACGATGCCCAGCGCATTGTCCAGAACCTCAAGACCACAGGCGTGACGTCCCCCGAAGATGAGTGCCTGCCGCCGTCGCCCAGCCCATCGGCAACCACTGGCACGCCGGTGGCCACCGAGACTGCTGCCGCGGCGCCGACGCCGGTCTCTCCGTCACCAACCGCTACTCCAAGCTGCGTGGGGACACCATGATGCAGATAACCTCCGTACCCAAGCCACGCCGCAATGTTGAACTGGTCCTGCTGATCCTGGCCCTCGCTGTCGGCATCGGTGCCAGCGCCATGGTGGGCATTGACGATCCTTCCTCCTTCGACAGCGATTTCTGGTTCCAATCCAGCCTGCTGGCGGTGGCTTCGCTGGTCTTCCACGCGGTGTTGAGGATTCGCGCAAAATATGCCGATCCGGTAATACTTCCGCTGGTCGTGGCCCTCAATGGCCTCGGCTTGGCCATGATCCATCGTCTCGATGGGCCCACCGATGACACCGGTAATAATCAGCTGCGCTGGACATTACTGGCAATGGCAGTTGCCATCGTCGTGATTTGGTTCCTTAAAGACCATCGCGTGTTGCGGCGCTTCACCTATATTTCATTGGCGGTCAGTGCCGTGCTCCTGATCCTGCCTCTGGTTCCGGGCATCACCGCCGGTGAGATCCTCGGCGCCCGGGTCTGGATCAGCGTGGGCGGCATGACCTTCCAGCCCGGCGAAGTAGCCAAAATTACCCTCGCTATATTCTTTGCGGGATACCTGTCGTCAAACCGGGACTTGATCCTGCTGGCCGGCCGCAAGGTTGGCCCGCTTCAATTCCCGCGGTTCAAGGACATGGGCCCCATGATCGCCGCCTGGCTGGTCAGCATCGGCGTCCTGATTTTCCAACGCGACCTCGGCTCTTCGGTCCTCTTCTTCGGTCTCTTCATCGTCATGATCTACGTGGCTACAAGCCGAATCAGCTGGGTGCTGATCGGCGTAGCGTTGCTGGTGGGCGGCGGACTGGTTGCCGCGCAGGTCTTCTCGCACGTAGCGCTCCGGATCGACGGCTGGCTCAACGCCTTCGAACCCGAGGTTTACGATCGCAGCGAACAGGTTGTTCAGGGCCTCTTTGGAATGGCCAACGGTGGCCTGATGGGCACCGGGCTGGGCCAGGGCCGGCCGTGGCTGGTGCCGTTCGCCAATAGCGACATGATCATTGCCTCCTTCGCTGAGGAACTGGGCCTGGTGGGCATCTTTGCCATTGTGCTGATGTTCCTGCTGCTGTTCACGCGGGGATTCCGGGCGGCCCTTGGCACCAGGGACGCCTTCGGCAAACTCCTTGCCTGTGGACTGTCCTTCGCCCTGGCCCTGCAGTGCTTCGTAGTGATTGGCGGTGTAACCCGGTTGATCCCCCTGACGGGTCTGACCACTCCGTTTATGGCTGCCGGCGGATCCTCGCTGCTGGCGAACTGGATCATCGTCGGCCTGCTGCTGATGATCTCCAATACCGCCCGGGGGCCTGTTGACACCACGCCTCTGCCGCCCGCGCAGGACGCTACAGGCAGCCAAAAGTCAGTATCTACCCAGGCGGTGAAGCAACAGTGAACCAGGCTATCCGCAACTCCTGGATTGCCGCGATCGCCATGTTCGCGCTGATCTTCGGCGCCCTGAGCTATGTCCAGGTAATCGGTGCCGATGACCTCAACACCAACCCGTTGAACAAGCGGGCGCTGCTCCAGAATTACTGCAACGACCGCGGTTCCATCATCGTGGCAGGAACACCTATCGCCGAATCCGTTGAAGGCACTGCCTCCTGTGGCTTCCAGCGGACCTACAACCAGCCGGAACTCTACGCCGGGCTCACGGGATTCTTCTCCCGCAGCTACGGCGCCACCGGACTTGAATTTGCCATGAATGACGTCCTGACCGGCAACTCTGACCAGCTCTTCCTGGACCGCATCGGCCAACTGTTCCTCGGCAACCAGCCCCAGGGCGCTTCGGTGGAGCTCACCGTTGATCCCGACATCCAGCAACTGGCATATGACCTCATCCCTGAGGGCCAACGTGGCTCCATTGTGGTCAGCAACCCCAAGACAGGCGACATCCTTGCCATGGTGTCCAAGCCGTCCTACGATCCCAACCTGATTGCAACACAGGACAGGGCCGCAGAGACTGCCAACTACGACGCCTTGAACAAGGTCCCGGGCATCAATCTCAACCAGTCCGTCAGCGGCCCCACGGGTGGCCTGCTTGCCCCGGGCTCGGTGTTCAAGCTGGTTGACGTCGCTGCGGCGCTTAGCTCCGGCAAGTACAACGCGGACAGCGTGCTGGAAAACCCGGCGCAGATGACGTTCCCTGGCATCGGGTACACGCTTCCCAACTACGCTGGCGGAGACTGCTATACCCGGGACACGGCGTCGTTTGCCTTTGCGCTCCAGCAGTCCTGCAACACACCGTTCGCGGCGATCGCCCGGGACCTCGGGCAGGGCGCCATTGCCGAGCAGGCCCGTAAATTCGGCTTTGGTGAGGGTATGGGCAACCAGCTGAAACTGCCGTATGAGACCAGCTTCTTCCCCGAGGAGGAGCTGGACGCTCCTGGCCTTGCCCAATCCGTCATCGGCCAGCGGGACGTTCGAGCCACACCGCTGCAGATCAACCAGATGACCTCCGCCATCGCCAACGGCGGTGTGCAGATGAGCCCTAACCTCGTCAAAGCGGTCCGGTCACCCGATCTGCGGGTACTGGACGAGCCTCAGCCCAGCCAGCTCCGAACCTCCACCACGCCGGAGATCGCCCGGCAGATCACCGAGTGGATGGCCAGTGCGGTCAGCGAAGGCATTGCCAACGGCGCCGCAGTCAACGGTATCCCGGTGGCCGGTAAGACCGGAACCGCTGAGCTGGGCGATGGCTTCAACAACTCATGGTTTACCGGGTTTGCCCCCGCAAATGATCCCCAGGTGGCTGTGACTATCGTCATGGAAGGCGTAGACATCACTACCGGAGCACAGCTAACCAGTCCGAACGCGAAGAAGATTTTTGAGGCGGTGTTGAATAAGTGAGGCCTACATCGGGAATCACCCTCGGCGGCAGGTTCCAGTTGACCACCAGGATCGCGATCGGTGGAATGGGCGAGGTCTGGAAGGCCAAGGACCTCATTCTGGGCCGCATTGTGGCCATTAAGGTGCTGAAAGAGGAATACACCGGCGATCCTGGCTTCCTGCAGCGCTTCCGCGCCGAAGCCCGCCACACCGCCCTGCTGAACCACCCCGGCATCGCCAATGTCTTTGACTATGGCGAGGAGGAGGGATCGGCTTACCTCGTCATGGAACTGGTGCCCGGCCAGCCGCTGAGCAGCATCATTGAGCACGAACAGGTGCTCTCACCTGACCGGACGTTGTCCTTCATTGCCCAGACCGCCCGTGCGCTCTCCGCCGCCCACGAGCAGGGCCTGGTCCACCGCGATATCAAACCCGGCAACCTGCTGATTACCCCTGATTCCAAGGTTAAGGTAACGGACTTCGGCATCGCGCGCCTGGCGGACCAGGTCCCGCTCACGCAGACCGGCCAGGTCATGGGAACCGCCCAGTACCTTGCGCCTGAACAGGCCACAGGCCAGACCGCCACCGGTTCCTCGGACATCTACTCGCTTGGCGTTATTGGTTACGAGTGCCTTTCCGGGCACCGGCCGTTCTCCGGCGAATCACAGATCGCGATCGCGCTGGCCCAGGTGAATGACGCGCCGCCGCCGCTGCCCGAAACACTGCCCCGGCCGGTTCGGGCGCTGCTGATGTCCATGCTGGCCAAGGATCCCAAGAACCGGCCGGCCAACGCCATCAAACTGGCGGAAGCTGCCGAGGCCATCCGCAATGGCGACATCGACGCTGCCCATGCCGCCGTTCCCGGGATGCTCCTCTTCGAGGCAGCCACAGGCCCCATCACCGCACCGGTGGACATCCCAACCGCCCCCACCGGCGTGATCGGCCCGGACCAGGAACGGACCACGACGGCGACCTCCGCTTTGCCGGTGCTTGGCGCCGCCGGCGCCGGGGTTGCGGCGGCCGGAGCAGCCGCCGCTGCGGCTACCCCTGAGGGCGTGGCCCGGAGCAGCACGCTCTCGCGTGCGGACGCTTTGGCCGCGGAACGCGAATGGGAAGCAGACGACCAGCCTGACGAGCCCGTGGATGAGCCGGAAAAACGCGGCCGCAGCCCGTGGACGTGGCCGCTTATCGCCTTGATCCTGCTGATCCTGTTCGCGCTCATAGGTTACTTCCTGAGCCAGTCCAACCTGTTCCCGTCCGGTGGCACCACGGCGAGCGAAACAACCACCAGCAGCCGGACCAGCACGGCCACGACCCGGGCTTCCACCCCGCCGCCTACACAAACCCAGGCGCCCACCCCGACGCAGCCGCCCGCACCGACGGTTGCCATGGTCAACATCATTCCAGCGGCCTACCTGGGCCGGGACTATCGCGAGGTGCAGAACGAACTCGCCCTGCTGGGACTGGATGTGCGGCTCGCCCCCCAACAAGACGCCGCCGTGGCTCCCAACAAGGTAACGGGAATAGATCCGGCAGGATTGGTGGAAGAGGGAACCACCGTCACCATCACCTATGCGACTGCCCCGCCGCCCCCGCCTGTCATCACTCCCGAACCCACCGTAGAACCCACACCAGCGCAGACCACCACATCTGCGGCAGCCCCTGGTACCACCCCCAACCGCGCCTGCAACGTTGGTGAGCAGCCCGGCTCTCCGCCTACCTGCCAGCCGATCCTCAGCCAGTAGCTCCCAGGAAACCCGATGAACGACTCACCCCTTACTCCGTCGCACCGCGAAGACCAAGTCCCGGTGGCTAGCCGGCGTGTCCTGAGCGACCGCTACGAACTCGGTGAGCTGCTGGGGCGCGGCGGTATGGCTGACGTCTATCGCGGAGTCGATACTCGTTTGGGCCGCACGGTAGCGGTGAAGCTCCTCCGGCCGGATCTCGCCCGGGATCCGCAGTTCCAGGCCCGGTTCAAACGCGAAGCCCAGGCAGTAGCCGCTCTGAACCACCCGTCGATTGTGTCCATCTACGACACCGGAGAGCACGCCGAGGACCCTCTGGCGGAGGATTCTGTCCGGGTGCCATACATCGTGATGGAATACGTCCCGGGGCAGACGCTGCGGGACCTCATCCGGGCGGGCGAAGTCTCCATGGACCAAGCCATCGATTTCACCCTCGGCGTGCTTTCCGCACTCGAATACAGCCACAAGGCAGGGATCGTCCACCGGGATATCAAACCTGCCAATGTGATGGTCTGCGGCACGGACAACGATGTTAAAGTTATGGACTTCGGAATTGCCCGGGCCATCGCCGACTCCGCCGCGACCATGACTCAGACCCAGGCCGTGGTGGGTACAGCCCAGTACCTCTCGCCGGAACAGGCTCTGGGTGAAACCGTTGACGCCCGTAGCGACCTCTACTCTGCTGGTTGCCTGCTCTATGAACTGCTCACCGGAAGGCCGCCCTTCGTCGGCGACAGTCCTGTCTCCGTTGCCTACCAGCACGTCCGTGAACTCCCCGAGCCGGCTGCAAGCCACAATCCCCAGGTCACAGCTGCCGTGGACAGCGTCCTGGTGAAGGCCCTGCAGAAAAAGCGGACCGATCGTTTCGCCGACGCCGCAGCATTCCAGCGTGCCCTCCGCGCGGCCCGCAGTGGCGTCGCGGTGCCTGCGATGTCCGCCGCCGAGGCAGCTACGGATCCCCATCACCACGTTGCAGCAGCCGATCCAGGGCCGCCTACGGAAGCCTACGCCCTCACCGGTGCGAGCTTCCTGGACGATGAGCCTGCGGTCAGCCGACGGCAACGCAACGCCTGGGATGACCAAGAAGACGGCAACACAGCTCTCGCTCCGCTCGCGGCCGCCTACAATGCCGTGGATGCGGACGAAATGCCCCTTGGCCTCCCTCCGGAACGGGAGCGCACGCAGCCGCAGAAGTCCCGCCGTCGCACGTGGATTGCCACCTTGGTGATCTTCACCCTGCTGATCCTTGCCGGCGCCGGCCTGTGGCTGTACAACGTCGTCAACGCTCCGTCCGCCGCGGTAAGCACGGTTTCAGTGCCTTCGGTAGCCTCGCTGAGCGAAGTGGAGGCGCTTGACACGCTGTACAAAGCCGATCTCAGCCCCACCGTGAAAAGGATGCAGCATCCCACCGTTGCCAAGGGCATCGCCATCGGTACCGAACCCGACGCCGGCGCAATCCTGGAGCGGGAAGCTGAAGTGGTGCTGAACATTTCCGACGGCCCCAGTTCCGTCGCAGTGCCGGATGGTTTGGTGGGCATGACCGAAGCCGCTGCCCGCGACCTGCTGCGCCAGCATCAGCTGTCCGGGGCCGACGGGACGAAACGGGCCCACAGTCCTACGGTCCCCGCAGGCGTGGTGATTTCCACCAACCCGGGTGCCGGGCAACGCGTGGCCGTGGGGACCAAGGTGGAGATGGTTGTCTCCACAGGCAAAGTGGCTATGCCGGAGTTGCGCAACCTGCCCCTGGCCGAGGCACAGGAGGCCTTGAAGAATCTCAATCTCATAGCGAGCATTGTCGAAGTGGAGAACGGCCAGGTGGAGGCAGGCAGGGTAACTGCCCAAAGTGAGCCCCACGATGCCGAGGTGGAACCGGGCAGGACCATCACCCTCACCGTGGCCAAGGCTCCTGCCCCGCCGCCCGTCCCGGTGGAAACCCCTGAACCGAAGGATCCGCCGGCAAACTCGAACGGAAATCCCAAGCCGAAGAAAACGGACGACTAGCGCGCGGAGACCGTGCGGTTAGTGCTGGATGAGGGGGCTGAGTTTCGCTGCCCGTTCGGCTGCGCCTGCCATTCCCAACGACTCGAGCCAGTTGCCCAGCATCTGGTAGCCGCCTTCAGTAAGCACGGATTCCGGGTGGAACTGCACCCCGCACAGCGGAGCCGACCGGTGCTGAAGGCCCATGACCACGCCGGACGAAGTCTCAGCGGTGATCTCCAGGATGTCCGGAATGGTGCTGCGAACGGCAGCCAAAGAATGGTAGCGGGTGGCCGTGATGGGGGAGGGCAGCCCCTCGAAGACACCCGTGCCGTGGTGTTCCACCGGAGAGGTCTTGCCGTGCATCAGTTCCGCTGCGTGGGTGACAGTTCCTCCATAAGCCTCGGCCAGTGCCTGGTGCCCCAGGCAGACGCCGAACATCGGCTTACTGAATTCGCCACACCATTTGATCAGCTCAATGCAGACGCCGGCTTCCGCAGGCGTACCCGGCCCCGGGGAAACCAGGATGCCGTCACGCGAGCCGGCAAGTTCGATCACTTCCGCGAGCGTGACGTCATCGTTGCGGACCACAGTGGTCTCAGCGCCGAGTTCCTGCAGGTATCCCACAAGGGTGTAGACGAAGCTGTCGTAGTTATCAATCACCAGGATTTTTGTAGTCGTCATGGCTGGGGCGGGGAACCAATCGTTGAGTCGGTGAACGGAGTGAGCTGGGACATCCACGGGAACAGGAACTGAACCATCAGGACCAGTGCGGCCGCAATGAGAACCACCGCCATGAAAATGCGCATCCACAGCGGGCCCGGCAGATGCCGGAAAATCCATCCATACATGATTATCCCATCCCCAGCGCGGTGCTGACTTGTTTGGCAATTTCGGGGGGAACTCCGGCGGAGAGCGGCTGCCAGCTCTCCAACACGGAGTAGGCGATGATCCGCTCCTGGGCGCCGAACCTCGGATTACAACTGGTCATGGTGAGAATGCGGTCCGACGGCGGTACACCAGGCTGGGTGGGCACCGGCAACAGCACGTCAAGGCGGGAAGGCAGGACGATCTCTGCGTTCCTGTAGACGTAGACGAAGAAACCATCCTTTGTCTGCACGTAGATCCTGTCACCGGGCACCAGTGTGTGGATGTTATCCAGCACCGCGCCGTGCGTTTGCCGATGGCCGGCCAGAGCAAAATTGCCCACCGCACCAGGCATCGAGGTAGAGCTGTAGTGGCCTAGCCCGAGTGTGTCCAGGACGGCCTGGCTGGTCCCTTCCACGATAGGCCGGGTGTAATTGTCGCCGAATCGCGGGATATACATAATTCCGATCGTCCCGGCCTCAATCGGTGCCGGTGACACTACTGGCTCGCCGTAGTCCACCGACTCGCCGGTCCCTTCGCCGCTTCCCGTTGCCGGAGGAAGGCTGTCTCCCAGCTCCTGGGCGAATTCCCCGATGACCTCGTTCTGCCGGGCGTCAGACTCAATGTTGGTCCACCACAATTGCCAGGCAACGAAGAGCAGGAGGACGATTCCGGCAGTGATGAGCAGCTCACCAAACACTTGGGTCATGCTGCGCAGGATTCCGGTGCCGGAAGAAGCCTTGCCCGGCTCGCGGCCTTCACCTTGCTGCTGCTCCACTATTACTCCTCCAAGGCGGTCCGCTGCGGACCGGCGGCATTGGAACTCCAGCTAGAATTGGCAGCTAGAAGAGTACAAACCTGACCATCGCGGACCACCGGCAATGTTCCTTGTTGCAGGATACCAAGCTGCGGTCAGCCATATTCGTTCCGTCCGCCAGGAGAGCCCGTGCCCGAATCCAAGCCGCGCAAGAAGTCCACCGCTTCGACCCAGGCTACCCCCGCCGCCAACACCTATAAGCCGAACCCCATCTGGTTCAAACCGGTGATGTTCGGCCTGATGATCCTGGGCCTGCTCTGGATCATCACGTACTACATCAGCGAAGGCCTCCTGCCGGTCCAGGCCTGGGGCTCGTGGAACATCGTGGCCGGCTTCGGTATCGCCATTATTGGCTTTATGATGACCACTCGCTGGCGGTCCTAGCTCCGGCCTGGTTCATTGCCCCAGGTTCCCTCCCGGTAACAGAATTCAGGAACACCAGCGACTCCTCAAATGCCTGGTGTGCTTCGGCGTACTGCAGGTGGAACTGATACTCATGAGGCAGGGCAGGAACGTGTCCGGCGTCCCAAAACAGCCCGGACACTGGAACACCCAGGCTTGTAAGGCGTGCGGCCAGTACCTTTGATTGTTCATCGGTCAGGCCGTCGCCGTTCCCTCCGGAAATGAAGGCCGGTGGGAACGCCGCCGTCACGTGGTTCACTGTGGACATATCTTTCGCGGCGGCCGTCTTGGACCAGCTCCTTTTCCCGGCGTAGGCCCAGAGCGCCGTTTTGAATCGCCAGCCAACAATTCCGGTGGTCCGCGAGAGTGCCTGAAGATCGTAGACGCCGCAGTGCAGCAGGACTCCGCGCAGCTGCTGCGCTTCGATGCCGGGTTCCATGCCTACCTGGCGGGCATACCCGGGATTTGTTGCCATGGCGGCGAGCTGGCTGGCCAGCTGGGCGCCGGCGGAATCTCCCGCCAGGATGAACTGCCCCGGGTCCAGCCCGTAGTCCGCGGCATGGGCATTGAGATAGGCGAGTGCGTTGTTCAACTCGGCCACGGCCGTCGGGTAACCGCTGCCTGGGGCAACAGAGTAGCCAAGCCCGACGGCGGCGTACCCGCGGCTGGCCAGCATCCTCAGGTAGGGTGCCACGTCCTTACTGCTGCCGGACAACCAAGCTCCGCCATGAATCCAGATCACCGTAGGCAGCGCTTTGGGCCCGTTCGTCACGTCGGCGCCCACCTCCGGCAGGAAGATGTCCATTACCGGCGGGCGTCCGTACCGTCCTGGGATCCGGTTTCCTGCCAGGTCGCGGTGGTGGCTGAGGTATGGGAGGCCGCGGTGTTCGATCACGCCCTCCGCCGGTGCGAACAGATCCATTTCTGCCGTGGTCTTCCGGGCACCCTTGGCGAAGATGCTCCTGATGGTGAGGGCGGCCGGCCACGGACTATAGAAGGCTGCTGTACCAGCGGCGAGGACTCCTGCGATTCCAAGCCAGGCCAAGGGCCGCCGTGAATTCCGGTGGACGACGCCGGTGTCAGTGGTGCGCTGTAGGTTCCCCATGACTGAATGGTACAGATAGAGTTTTTCCTGCCGCTGACCACTTCAACGCCATCAATGAGCGAATATCCTCCAGGAACGGGAACCATGCCTGCAGCCAACAACCTTGTGACCGGAGACGACGGCCTGGCAAGACCGCCCTGGGCGTCTGCGGATCCACTGCTGCGGGAGTACTACGACACCGAGTGGGGAATGCCCGTTCGTGATGAGCAGGGCGTATATGAGCGCATTTCGCTTGAGGGATTCCAGGCAGGCCTCTCCTGGGCCACTATTCTGCGCAAGCGCCCTGCTTTCCGGGCCGCGTTTGCCGGCTTTGATCCGGAAGCGGTGGCTCGGTTCACTGAAGACGACGTCCAACGGCTCCTCCAGGATGCGGGCATTGTCCGAAACCAGCTGAAGATCCGGGCCGCCGTTCAGAACGCCCAGGCTACCCTCCGGCTCCGGGACGAAGGCGGGCTCGCGGAATTCGTCTGGGCATTCCAGCCCGAATCCACGCCCACGCCCCTGAGCCATGCGGACATTCCGACCCAGTCGCCAGAGTCCATTGCTTTATCCAAGGCATTGCGGAAGAAAGGTTTTGCATTCGTCGGGCCCACCACCATGTTTGCCTTGATGGAAGCGATTGGGATGGTGGATACCCATGTAGTGGGCAGCCACCGGCGGGGAAGCTCTGGAATCTGGCGCGTGGCCCCGGGCAACTGACTGTCCACAGCTGGGGGCAAGAATTATCCACAGGAGTGGATAACTTCCTCGCGCTACGTCATTAAAGCCCCGAATCCAGTGGTTGCTGCCGCGACGGGCGTCGGTACTACATCGCGGTGAGTTATTAACATTGTGGAAAATGCTGTGCAAAACGCAGCGGGGCGGCTCAGGACTCAGGCGACCGCACGGGGTGGTGGCTGGTAATGGACACCCTGTTGAAGCCATTGATGGTAATCGCCAGCCAGGCAGCGGCGGAGAACTCCTCGTCGCTGAGATAGCGCCGGGCATAAGCCTCCTCATGCTCCCGCACCGCAGGATGGGGCAGGCCGGTAATGCTCTCGGCAAGCGCCAACACCGCCCGCTCCTTATCCGTGAACAACTGGGTATCCCGCCAAGCCGGAAGCACAGCCAGCTGCCGGGCGCTGACGCCTTCCTTGAGGGCATCCCTGACGTGGACATCAAGACAGTACGCGCAGCCGTTGATCTGGGAAATACGAACGTTGAGCAGCTCCACGAGCATGGGAGTAAAGCCCACCTCGGCGGCGGCTTCCTTTACCTTCAATCCGAGTCCGTTCATGGCCCGCCAGATGGCAGGGTGCTGCTTATCCATAAAGACGTGTTCCTTGGCAGTCGCCATAGCTGGTCCCCTTAGTTGTCCACTTATGCACATCACGCTACCCACAACTTATCCACAGATGGGGATAAACCCAGACCAGACTACCTAGGCGAACCCCTCTCCCGCCTGGAGACGGCTTCGATATTCACTCGGGTTACACGACTGTAGTTATTAACAATGTGAACAACCCTGTTGAAATCTACTCGCCGACCGGGCATTTTCACCGGAAAATGGCAGTAGTGCCAAGGTTATCCACAGATAAACAATTGGGGCCGAACTTTTCCACATACACACAGGGCGTGCAGATTCGTTTGTCCACGGTTGTGGATACTCGAGTGTGTTACACGGAAACTTGGCCAGAAATCCTGGACGTCATGGGGCTGGCGGCCCTTGATTCGGTGAACTACAGACGTGTAAGTTACCAACACTGTGGATAAAGGCTGTGGAAAAGTCCATGCTGTGGCCAAAAGCGGTGCAGGCCCGGAGCGCCCGCGGCAACAACCGCACTGTTGGGAGTCGGGATCGCCCAGCGGCCGCTAAAGAGTGATGGGGGGGACGGGGTCAGCCTGCCGCGACCCGAAGGGTGGCAGCAATCACCAGCACTGCCAGAACCAGGATCAGGCCAGCTGCCTGGAAGAGGGTCCTGCGGGGACCCCGGGGGGCATAGGCGATAACGGCCGCGCAAAGTCCGCCCGCCACCAAGCCGCCAAGGTGGGCCTGCCAGGCTATTTGGGGCACCATAAAGCCGATGACACCATTGATGGCAATCAGAACCCAGAGCTGCCGGGTTTCACCGCCCCGGTGCCGCTGCACTACCAGCATGGCTCCGAAGAGTCCGAAAATGGCACCTGAAGCTCCAACCACTCCCACGGGACCGCCGGGCGGAAGGATCGGCGTGAGCAGGAGGTAGCCCACTGAGCCGCCGATCGCGGAAAGAACGTAGAGGGCCAGGAACCGTGCCCGGCCCAGCAATGGTTCGAGGGCCTGGCCGAACATCCACAGCATGTACATGTTGAGCACGATGTGCAGGACGAAGCCCTGGGAATGGAGGAAGGCCGACGTAAGCATTCGCCAGGGCTGGAAAGCGCCGAATTCCGTGGTGGCGTAGACGGAGGCGAAGGCGAAATTCCTGAACACGGCCTCCGCCGGAATGATCCACTGCAGGACGTACAGAAGTGCGCAGGCTGCGATGATGGCGAAAGTCACCAGGGGTTTGCCGGCTGTCACGGCGCCGCCATACACGGACCGTACTGCCGGCGTCGCACGTTTTGTTTCGTTAATGCAGTCAACACATTGGAATCCGACGGCGGCCGCCCGCTGGCACTCGGGGCATGCCGGCCGCCCGCAGCGCTGGCAACGCACATACGAGGGCCGGTCCGGGTGACGTGGGCAGACCGGGATCTGGGCGGACGGATCCGCCGCCGGAATTCCATAGCTCATGTCTGGGTTAGAGCTGTTCTACATCGATGCTGTTGATGACGACGTCCTCAACAGGGCGGTCGCCCATGCCGGTCTTTACGCCTTCGATGGCGTCGACAACCTTCTTGGAAGCGTCGTCGGAAACCTCACCGAAGATGCTGTGCTTACCCTGCAGCCAGTCGGTGGGGATGGTGGTGATGAAGAACTGTGAACCGTTGGTGCCCTTGCCCATCTGGATGCCGGCGTTGGCCATGGCCAGCTTGTACGGTGCGTTGAAGGTCAGTTCAGGGTGGATCTCGTCGTCGAACTTGTAGCCCGGTCCGCCAATACCCTTGCCCAGGGGATCGCCGGCCTGGATCATGAAGTCCTTGATGATGCGGTGGAAGATGGTGCCGTTGTACAGCGGGGTGCCCGACTTGTCCTCACCGGTTTCCGGATGGGTCCAGGCCTGCTCACCAGTGGCGAGGCCTACGAAGTTCTTGACGGTCTTCGGCGCGTGGTTGCCGAAGAGGTTGACGACGATGTCGCCGAGGCTTGTGTGAATGGTTGCTTTGGCAGTTGCGATTGCAGTCATGCCCTTTATTCTTCCATGTACGGTCAACGCGGCGACGGCCCGCAGCCCAGTTCCGCGTTGGGTGAAACTCCGCTGTGAGTGAGCAGTACGAATAGCCGGTGACAGTCAATCGACGTAGGCTAACACCAGAACCGTCACATTAATCGGGAGGTAGTTGTGAAGAAAACGGATCGTATGGCGCGTGAACTGGAACTGTCAGTGATTGAGGCCGTGGAACAAGCCAGGGATTGGGCCACCCCCCGCGTTGAGGCCGCCGTTGATTGGGCCGTTCCGCGTTTGCAGCAGGGGATTGACACTGCGTCCCCCCGCATCCAGGAGGGACTGAAGTCTGCGGCACACAACCTTGCCGACGGCGTTGCAACTGTCACCCCCCGGCTGCAGGACGGCCTCGCCCACCTGGCGCCGCGCATCAATGACGTCGTGGAAGGGACAGCGCCCCGTCTTCATGGTGCCGTTGATAAGGCCACTCCGGTCATCCTCAACGCCCGCGACCGCGTCGTGGTGGAATACCTGCCCAAACTGTCGGACGGCATCGGTGTCGCTTCCGACGCCGTGCACCGCACCCTGGAAAGCACGCCGGCACGGGTGGATGCGGTAGCCCAAAAGCTCGCCGACTCCGGCGTAGTGCACAGCGTCAAGGAGCAGGCCCAAGCTGCCAGCAAGGCAATTACCACCCAGCTGCAGCCGGAGAAGCCAAAGAAGAACCGCGGCTTCCTGGTCTTTGCCATCATTGCCGCCGCAGCCACCGCCGCGGTAGCAGCCTGGAAAGCCACCCGCCCGGTGGAAGATCCGTGGAAAACGCCGTCACCTGTCACCCCCAAGCCTGCTCCCGTCCCGGCCGGTTCCTCTTCCACCGTCTCGGACGTTGCCACCGCAACCGAGATCGCAGACATGACTGCACCGGACACTGCGGACAAAGCGGACACGGCGGACAAGGCAAAGCATGTTGCCGAGAACGCAAAGGAAGACGCCGCCAAGGCAGCCACCGATGCTAAGACTGCCGTCAGGAACATCGCCGCCGGCATGAACAACGGCGCAGCTGGCAGCACCAACAAGTAGGCCGATGCCGAAAGGCAGTGCCACCTGACGAATGCCACAAGGAGGAGTCCCCTGGCTGGGACTCCTCCTTTGTTTTGCTCGCTGTTCATCTACTCTGGCGCATTTGGGCGCGCCCGAGTTGTCCCACGATGCTAGATTGATGATGATGTCAGCCGATAGATCCGACGAGGATGCCTTGAACGATCAAGCCCAGAACCTGCGAGTGTCCCTCGTCATTCCGGCTTACAACGAGGAATCCGTCATCCGGCAATGCCTCATCGCAGCCATCTACCAGTCCGTTCCGGCCCACGAGATCATCGTGGTGGACAACATGTCCAAGGACCGTACTGCTGCGATTGTCCGGCAGATGCAGGAAGAATACCCGGAGAGCCCCATCATCCTGCTCGGCCAGGACCGGGACCAGGGCCTGATTCCCACCAGGAACTTCGGGCTCAACCACGCCACCGGAGATGTCCTCGGTCGCATCGACGCTGACTCAGTTGTTGAACCTGATTGGGTGGAGCAGGTACAGCGCGCGTTCGAGGACCCCATTGTCCAGGCAGCCACCGGTCCTGTGGTTTATTACGACATGCCAATGCGTCGCTTTGGCCTCAAGGCAGACGACAAAATGCGCCAGTTGATGCTGAAGCTGGCCAAGCACCAGTATCACTTCCTCTTCGGGTCCAATATGGCACTGCGCCGCTCAGCCTGGGAAACCATCCGGGACGAGACCTGCCTTGATAAAAGGGACGAGATGCATGAGGACATCGATTTGTCCCTGCACCTGGCCGAGCACGAGCTCAAGGTCCAGTACTGGCCCGCCATGGTTTCCGGGATGTCGGCCCGCCGGCTGGAGGACTCACCACGGGACTACCGGTACTACGTCACGCGCTTTGACCGGACGTACAAGGCCCATAACGTCAAAAAAATGGCGCTGAAGGCGCCCATGGTGGTGTTCTTCTCGGTGTATTTCCCGGCGAAACTGCTTCGCGCCATCCACACCGTGAACACAGCGCAGACTGCCCGACGCGGCGGGCAGTAGTCAGTC
This sequence comes from Pseudarthrobacter sp. TRD_SC_9, assembly GCF_055361265.1. Lineage (NCBI taxonomy): Bacteria > Bacillati > Actinomycetota > Actinomycetes > Micrococcales > Micrococcaceae > Pseudarthrobacter > Pseudarthrobacter sp. TRD_SC_9. Next base: position 13,186 of record NZ_CM143956.1, on the reverse strand, counting down.
TGTCCCCAGTTCGGCGAGCGGCTTCTCCAACGCCGGTCCGCCGTCGTTGGTTCCAGGTTTTCCGTCCTTACCCGGGCTAAGGCGCCGCTTCTGGCCGAGAACCACGACGGCGAGCCCCACCAGAATCAGCCCCAGGCCGGCGTAGGTGCCGGCCGGCAGTTTCTCGTCCAGGAAGACCGCAGCCAGCAAGGCAGCGCCGGGAATCTCCAGCAGGATAATCATGGACACCAGCAGTGGACTCATGGTGGCGAGCAAGTGGTTGAAAGCGGTATGCCCCACCAGCTGGGCACAAACGGTAATCGCGATGATGCCCACCCAGCCTGAAGCCTCGAATCCCACCAGCGGCTGGCCAAAGACCAAAGCCAGGACGGCAACCAGCACAGCACACATCCCGTAGCACAACGCCGTGTAGGTGCCGGTGGTCATGGTTTGCCGGGCCTTCCCGCCCGCCAACGTGTATAGCCCCGCCAAAGCCCCGCCGGCTACGGCCAGCAGGTCACCCAGGAGTGCATCGGGCGAGGTTCCCATGTCGAAGCCCGTGATCGCCACGACGCCGCCGAAGGCGATGCCAAGCCCCGCCGGCACCTGCCACCGGAACCTCGTCCCACGGAGGAGCTGGAAGATGGCAATCCACGCCGACTGCAAACAGACCAGCGCGGTGGCAGCGGCTACCGAGGTCAGCTGCAGGGAGGTGATAAAGCAGGCAAAGTGCAGGGCAAGCGCGACGGCGGCAATCGCCGACCAGCGGAACTCCTGGGCCGTGACGGCTCCAAATCTCCGTGGTTCCCGGATAACTGTCGGGGCGGCCATCACGACTGCGCCGATCGCGTTGCGCCAGAAGGCTATAGCGAGAGCGCTGACGGTGGTGGCACCTAGCGTGGCTGCAATCAGCGGGCCCGAGGAGGCCACACCGAGGACCCCTATGGCAGCGAGGAAAAAGTTCACAGTCCAACAGTAGTGCCCGGCTTAAAGCAAAAGTCCCGGACAGTTTTCACTGTCCGGGACTTCCTTATGGTGGAGGCACGGGGACTCGAACCCCGAACCCCCTGCTTGCAAAGCAGGTGCGCTACCAATTGCGCCATGCCCCCATAAGAAGCAACCCGTCAATCATACACTGGCAATCGGGTGGCTGTTGCCACTGTTCCTACCAGCCGGCCTGGTCAGTCAACCTTGTCGGTTGCCTGGCTCCACGCCGTTTTCCGGGCTTCGGATTCCTGTGCTTTCCTGTAAACCAGGACGCCTGCGATGGCAGCTGCAATAACCAGCAACTTCTTCACACGCACCTCATCTTCCATCCTCTGGCACCGAAATGCCGGGGATTTCCACTTGAACCTGCACAGTTCCGTGGGCGTACCAGGACTTGAACCTGGGACCTCTTCGTTATCAGCGAAGCGCTCTAACCGCCTGAGCTATACGCCCCCAATGCCCCTTCGGGCCGAGATATGACTTTACAGCACATCCCGGCCCGATCTCAAATCGGGGCAAAACCGCTGGAATCAGTCGTCAGTAAGAGTGACGCCGATGCCGCCCACCAAGGTGGCGGAGATGTTGTACAACACTGCCGAAAGCATGGACAGGGCAGTCAGCAACACCACATTGACGACGGCAATAATGGTGGCGAAGGAAGCCACCTGGCCCAGGGATGCGAACTTCTTCAGCTCGAAGCCCCCACCTTCAGTGCCGGACAAGGTGCCCAGGAGGCTGTCCACCTGGTCGAAGATTCCGGTGAGGTCCAGCACGGTCCAGAGCACGATCGCGGCCACGACAGTCACGATGCCGAGGGCAACCGACAGCAGGAAGGACATCTTCAGTACAGACCAGGGATCCACCCTGCTCACCAGCAGGCGGGCGCGGCGGACCTTGGCTTTCGGGGCGGGCTTTACCAGTCCGGGAGTTCCCTGGCTTCCCTGCGGGGGACGCTGGCCCGGGTTCGGTTGACCCGGACGCTGGCCAGGCGCCGTACGCGCCACCGGACGGGCACCTGTGCCCTGGTTTCCCTGCGCCGGCCGCTGGTCTGCTGCAGGCGGGCGCTGCTGCCCTGAGCCGGTACCCGTACGGGTGGCGGCAGGCTGCTGGGGCGGGCGGGCCGGTGCGTTTACCCGCGGGGCCTGGGCCGGTTGTCCGGCAGACCCTGGAGTAGTGCGGCCGGTTCTGGGAAATGAGTCGGAATTACTCACTCGTTACCTCCGGTGTTGTCTTCGTTCGGCTCAGCATCCTCCGATGCCTCCGGGGACTCGTCCCCGTCAGCTGATGGTGCCGGTGATGCTGACTCTGCGGATCCTTCGGAGGAACCGGCTTCTGCAGCCAACGTTACGTCATCGTCGGTGGATTCTTCGCTCTCAAGTCCACGTTCGCTGTTCCGTGCCACTTCGATGATGCGGTCGTTCTTGTCTGGTTTGGCGAATATTACGCCCATGGTGTCACGGCCCTTGGCGGGTACGCCGGTCACGGAGGAACGGACTACCTTGCCGCCTTCCATGACCACCAGGACCTCGTCTTCCTCGTTCACGATCAGGGCACCCACCAGGTTGCCACGCTCTTCCTGGTACTTGCCCACCTTGATGCCCAGTCCGCCACGGCCCTGGAGGCGGTATTCCTCCACGGCGGTGCGCTTGGCGTAGCCACCTTCAGTGACGATGAAGACGAACGAGCCGTCCTTCACCACGTCAGCCGCCAGCAGTTCATCGTCCTCGCGGAACTTCATGCCGGTAACACCAGAGGTTGCGCGGCCCATGGGGCGCAAGGCCTCATCCGTGGCCTTGAACCTGATGGACTGACCCTTGCGGGACACCAGCATCAGGTCGTCCTCTTCGGAGACCAGCTGTGCGGAGACAAGTTCGTCGCCGTCGCGCAGGTTGATTGCAATGACGCCGGCGGAACGGTTGGTGTCGTAATCTTCAAGGCGGGTCTTTTTGACCAGACCGCGCTTCGTGGCCAGGACCAGGTAAGGAGACTGCTGGTAGTCCTTCAAATCCAGTACCTGGGCAATGTGTTCGTCCGGCTGGAAGGCCAGCAGGTTGGCCACATGCTGACCCTTTGCGTCACGGCCGGCCTCGACCAGCTCATACGCCTTGGCCCGGTAGACGCGGCCCAGGTTGGTGAAGAACAGCAGCCAGTGGTGGGTGGTTGTGACAAAGAAGTGCTCGACGACGTCGTCGCCACGCAGTTGCGCACCCTTGATTCCCTTGCCGCCGCGCTGCTGGGTGCGGTAGTTGTCACTGCGGGTGCGCTTAACGTAGCCACCACGGGTGATGGTGACCACCATTTCCTCTTCGGGAATGAGGTCTTCAACTGACATGTCGCCGTCGTAGCCCATCAGAATCCGGGTGCGGCGGTCATCGCCGTGCTTCGCCACGATCTCACCCAGTTCGGTGGAGATGATTTCGCGCTGACGCTGCTCTGAGGCGAGGATCGCGTTGAATTCCTCGATCATGGACTCGAGCTCGGCGAACCGGGCCTGGATCTTCTGGCGTTCCAGGGCTGCCAGGCGACGGAGCTGCATGTCCAGGATGGCGCGCGACTGCAGTTCGTCGATGTCCAGTAGTTCCATCAGGCCATCTCGGGCTGCTTCGGTGGTATTGGAAGCGCGGATGAGGGCAATGACCTCGTCCAGCATGTCCAGTGCCTTGAGCAGGGCGCGGAGAATATGTGCTTCTTCCTCGGCCTTGCGCAGGCGATACCGGGTGCGGCGGGCAATAACGTCCATTTGGTGTGTGACCCAGTGCCGGATGAAAGCGTCCAGGCTGAGTGTGCGGGGCACGCCGTCAACGATCGCCAGCATGTTGGCGGAGAAGTTGCTCTGCAGCTCGGTGTGCTTGTAAAGGTTGTTCAGCACCACCTTGGCCACGGCATCGCGCTTGAGCACAATAACCAGGCGCTGGCCGGTGCGGCCTGATGTCTCGTCGCGGAGGTCGGCGATGCCCTGGATCTTGGCATCCTTGACCAGTTCGGCGATCTTCACTGCCAGGTTGTCCGGATTTGCCTGGTACGGCAGCTCGGTGACAACCAGGCAGGTGCGGCCCTGGAGTTCCTCCACGTTGACGACGGCGCGCATGGTGACGGAACCACGGCCGGTCCGGTACGCGTCCTCGATGCCTCTGTGGCCCAGAATGGTGGCGCCGGTGGGGAAATCCGGTCCCTTGATGCGGAGCAGCAGCTCCTCGAGGAGTTCCTCACGTGATGCTGTGGGGTTCTGCAGGTACCACTGAACGCCATCGGCCACCTCACGGAGGTTGTGCGGCGGAATGTTGGTAGCCATGCCAACGGCGATGCCAGAGGAACCGTTGACCAGCAGGTTGGGGAACCGGGCCGGCAGGATGGTGGGTTCCTGGTTCTTGCCGTCGTAGTTGTCCTGGAAATCGACGGTTTCCTCGTCGATGTCCCGCACCATTTCCATGGCCAGCGGGGCCATTTTGGTTTCGGTGTAACGAGGTGCGGCAGCACCGTCGTTTCCGGGAGAACCGAAGTTGCCCTGGCCGAGGGCCAGCGGGTAGCGCATGGTCCAGTCCTGGATCAGGCGGACCAGGGCATCGTAGATGGCGGTGTCGCCGTGGGGGTGGTACTGGCCCATGACTTCGCCGACGACGCGTGCGCACTTGTTGAACGAACGGTCCGGACGGTAGCCGCCGTCGAACATCGCGTACAGGACCCGGCGGTGTACCGGCTTCAGGCCGTCGCGGACGTCTGGCAGGGCGCGGCCAACAATCACGGCCATGGCGTAGTCCAGGTAGGACCGCTGCATCTCCGTCTGCAGGTCAACCTGCTCCACGCGGTCGATCAGCACATCGCCCTCCAGGACGACGTCGGGAATACCGGCAGACTCATCCGGAGTCTCGGGAGTTTCGTCACTCATGTTCTATATGTTCCGTTTCAGGTATATGTCGTTCGTGGAATATCAAGAGCCGTTAGGAGGCTTTAGATATCCAGGAAACGGACGTCCTTGGCGTTCTGCTGGATGAAATTCCTGCGGGACTCCACATCCTCGCCCATCAGCACCGAGAAAATCTGGTCAGCCGCCAGGGCATCGTCCATGGTGACCTGCAGAAGCGTGCGGTGGTCCGGATCCATGGTGGTGTCCCAAAGTTCGGTGTAGTCCATCTCACCCAGGCCCTTGTAGCGCTGAATGCCGTTGTCCTTCGGGATCCGGTGGCCAGCGGCCTGGCCGGCCAGCAGGCGGGCATCGCGTTCACGGTCGCTGTAGACGTAGTCGTGCGGCGCATTGGACCACTTGATACGGTACAGCGGGGGCTGCGCAAGATAGACGTACCCGTTCTCGATCAGCGGGCGCATGTACCGGAACAGCAACGTCATCAGCAGGGTAGTGATGTGCTGGCCATCGACGTCGGCATCGGCCATCAGCACGATCTTGTGGTACCGGAGCTTGCTGATGTCGAAATCCTCACCAATGCCGGTGCCGAATGCCGTGATCATGGATTGGACCTCGGCATTGCCCAGGGCTTTGTCCAGGCGGGCACGCTCCACGTTCAGGATCTTGCCACGCAGCGGCAGGATTGCCTGGGTTTCCGGGTTACGGCCGCGCTTGGCTGAGCCACCGGCCGAGTCGCCCTCCACGATGTACACCTCACACCGGGCGGCGTCCTTGGAGGAGCAATCAGAGAGCTTGCCCGGCATACCGAACGACTCCAGCGGGCTCTTCCGGCGGGCATTATCGCGGGCCTTGCGGGCAGCCATGCGCGCCTGCGCGGCGGAGATAGCCTTGCGGATTACATCACGGGCGGGGCCGGGATTGCGTTCCAGCCAATCGCCCAGCTGATCGGTGACCACACGCTGCACAAATCCCTTGACCTCGGAGTTGCCCAGTTTGGTCTTGGTCTGGCCCTCAAACTGGGGCTCGGCCAGCTTCACCGAAATTACCGCGGTAAGGCCTTCACGGATGTCATCGCCGGTGAGGTTGTCTTCCTTTTCCTTGATGATGCTCTTCTCCCGGGCGTACCGGTTGATCAAGGAGGTCAGGGCTGCGCGGAAGCCTTCTTCGTGGGTTCCGCCCTCGTGGGTATTGATGGTGTTGGCGTAGGTGTGCACGCTTTCGGAGTACGCGCTGGTCCACTGCATGGCCATCTCGACGGCGATCTTGCGGTCGGTGTCCTCGGTTTCGAAGGCGATGACGTCCTCGTGGACCACCTCCACTTTCTTGCCCGAGTTCAGGTGCTTGACGTAGTCCAGCAAACCGTCGTCGTACTGGTACACGACTGTACGGTGGCCTGCTTCCACCTCGCCCTCGGTGGGAATAGCATCAAGGTCAAGGTCTTCGTCGTCCGCCGTGGAGTTGGCGAGGCGTTCGTCCGTGAGCGTGATGCGCAGGCCCTTGTTCAGAAAGGCCATCTGCTGGAAACGCGCACGCAGCGTTTCAAAGTCGAATTCGGTGGACTCGAAAATGGTGGCGTCCGGGTAGAAGGTCTGCGTGGTGCCGGTGGTGTCCGAGTCTTCACCCTTGACCAGCCCACCCTGGGGCTTGCCGCCGTCGGCGAACTGCATCCGCCAGACATGGCCCTGCCTGCGGATCTCGGTATCGACCCGGCTGGAGAGCGCGTTCACCACCGAGATACCCACACCGTGCAGGCCGCCGGAAACGGCGTAACCGCCACCGCCGAACTTACCCCCGGCGTGGAGGATGGTCATGACGACCTCTACGGTGGGCTTGTGTTCGGTGGGGTGCATGTCCACGGGAATGCCGCGGCCGTCATCGACCACCTTCACACCACCGTCAGCCTGCAAAACGATCTCGATGTGGGTGCAGTAACCTGCCAGCGCTTCATCAACCGAGTTGTCCACCACTTCGTAGACAAGGTGGTGCAGTCCACGGGCTCCCGTGGAACCGATATACATACCCGGACGCTTCCGGACAGCCTCAAGGCCTTCCAGGACCGTGATATCGCTGGCCCCGTATTCACGGGGGGTCGTTTCAGTTTTTACTGGTGTATCCGGCTTCACCGTTGCATCGGGGGTATCCGGCGTCCGCTCCGTCCCGTTTCCGGGCTCAACTGCCTGAGTTTCTGCATTGTCGTTAGCCACAGGCGCTTTCGACTCCTCTGTATTCGATGATGGCCGGCAGAACCAGCTCCAGAGGAGGGATCGGCCGACGGGCATAAACCACCGGCGCAGGCCAACCGTTACGCAGGTCCGATTTCCGTCTGCGTGAAGCAGCCGGAAAAACGGACTCGTCAACGTTTTACCGGCGCCCAGTTTTCTCTCTTGATTCTATCGTGAAACGGCCGGGATCCTTGCATTCAGGGGACGATCGGCAGGCTAAGGTGCCTATACAAGGCCAGAGATCGCGCCTAGAGGGCCCGCGGGGTACCGGCTTTGGGTTCCTATACGCCCTTAGGTCCCCTGAAGCGCCTACACGCCGTTTGGCGAATACACAAGAGTTTCCAACCTGCCTGGTTACCCGTAGGTATCGCGCGGGCCGCGCCCGTTGACACTACGGCCACCTTTTCGCCACGTGGGAGCGGACGGACCAAGGACCTGGATGCTGGTAACGACGCCGTCTCCGAGTTCGGTACGGAACTTTTCCAACAGGCTGTGGCTGAGCAACCGCAACTGCGTGGCCCAGGCCGTTGAATCGCAACGGACATGGAGCGTGGTGTCGTTGAAGCTCTCGGGTGTGCAGTGGGCTGAAATCTCCGGCCCCACCAGTGCAGGCCATTGCGCCATCACGGAACCGACTGCCACAGGCGACGTCCAGCCACGTTCCGCTATGAGCCTGCCCACTACTTTTCCGAGACCAAGGGGATCACGGCCGGTGCTGTGGAACTGGCTGAAGCCACGGCTTCCTGAACCTCGGTTACCGGGCTGCTTGGCCGTGCCGCTTTTCCTCGGTGCCGCCCGCCTGATCTCGCCGCGCGCGGCGGCAGCCTCACGCATCCTGTTCAGGGCAGCCTGCGGGGCATCAATATCGTCCGGATCACGGCCCGGCTGCAGGCCCTTATCCTTGCTCATCGATTCCTCCCGGAATGACTGCCACCCGGCGCCCGGCCAGTTCTTCCGGGATATCGGCGTCGACGGCGGCCGTCACCAGTACCTGTTCGGCGCCGGCGACTATAGCGGCCAGTTTACGCCGCCGCTGCACGTCAAGCTCGGCAAAAACGTCGTCCAGGATCAGGATAGGAGCGGAACCGGCGGTGCGGGTATCGTCCATCATCACGTAGTAGGAAGCAAGCCGCAGCGACAGGCACATGGACCAGGTCTCCCCGTGGGACGCATATCCTTTGGCCGGCGCCTGGCCAAGGACCAGTTCCAGTTCGTCGCGGTGCGGACCGACCAGCGAAATCCCGCGTTCGCGTTCGCGGGGACGGGCTGCAGCAAATGCCGCAACGTAACGCTCCGTTAGTTGGTCCACCGTCAATCCGCGCAGGTCATCGGGTTCAGCCGCTTCATCGCCCGCACCGGCAGTGGCCGAAGCGTCGTCGTCGTCCATCATGTTTTGGAGGGTGGACCGGTAAATGGCGTCAGCCGGTTTGGAAGCGTCCGTAAGTTGTTCGTACGCGCGGGCCAGGTGTGGACGCAACCGGTCAACCAACTCCAGCCGCGCATGCAGCAGCTCAGCACCCGCCCTGGCCATGTGCTGGTCCCAGACGTCGAGCGTGGCCTCGTGTGCAGTGGTGAAGCGGCCGGCCCGCGCCGATTTCAGCAAAGCATTACGCTGTTTCAGCACGCGGTCGTAATCACTGCGCGTAGCAGCGTGCCACGGGAGCAGGCTGACCAGCAGTTCATCGAGGAAACGGCGCCGGTTAGACGGGTCGCCCTTGACCAGGGCGAGGTCTTCCGGCGCAAAAAGAACCGTCTGGCAGATGCCCAAAATGTCCCGCGCCCGGACTGGATTGCTGCGGTTGATGCGCGCACGGTTGGCCCGTCCGGCATTGATTTCCAGCTCCAGCACCGTGGACTGTTCGCCGCGAACCAACCTGGCCCGCACCAATGCGCGTTCCGTTCCGAAGCGCAAAAGGGGCCCGTCTGAACTCACGCGGTGCGAACTCAGCGTGGCCAGGTAACCCAGCGCCTCCACCAGGTTGGTTTTTCCGATCCCGTTGGAACCCACCAGCACTGTCACACCCGGGCCGAGCTTAAGGTCCACCTGGGCATAGCTGCGGAAGTCAGTCAACGAAAGATGCTCTACGTACACGATGGCTTCGAAATTCCCGGAGGCGATGTTCCGTGGCTGGGTTGGTGAAGTACTGGTCTTATTTGGCGGGGCGGGTGGCGTGGCCGCCGAACTGGTGCCGCAACGCAGAAACCATCTTCATGGCAGGCGAATTGTCTTCCCGAGAGGAGAACCTCGCAAACAAGGCCGCTGTGATGGCAGGAGCGGGGACCGCGTTGGCGATCGCTTCCTCAACTGTCCACCGTCCTTCACCCGAATCCTCCACGTAATCATCGATGGATTCCAGGCCGGGATCTTCGTCCAGGGCTTTCACCATCAGATCCAGGAGCCAGGATCTGACCACTGTTCCCTTCTGCCAGGCGCGGAACGTCCCAGGCAGATCCTTAACGATGTCCTTGGCAGCAAGCAATTCGTAGCCTTCGGCGTATGCCTGCATCAGGCCGTACTCGATGCCGTTGTGAACCATCTTCGCGTAATGCCCGGCGCCGATGCCGCCCACATGGACAAAGCTGTCGGCGCGTTCGCCCTCCGGGCGGAGGGCATCAAATACCGGCATGGCGCGCTCAATATCAGCCTCAACACCGCCAGCCATCAGTCCGTAACCGTTCTGCAAGCCCCAGACACCGCCGGAAACACCACAATCGACAAAACGGATTCCCTTGGCAGCCAGCGCGGCACCATGTTTCTGGTCCTCAGTGAAACGTGAGTTGCCGCCGTCGATCACCAGGTCTCCGGCGGTGAGCTTCTCGCCGAGCTCGGTGATCACAGCATCAGTGATCGCACCGGACGGAACCATCACCCAGATCAGCCTTGGCGAAGGGACTGCTGCCAGGAGCTCATCCAGGGAAGCAACATCGGTGACGTCCGGGTTCCGGTCGAAGCCGGTGACCTCGATCCCGCCATTGCGCAGCCGTTCGCGCATGTTGAAGCCCATTTTGCCAAGGCCGATCAGTCCGATATGCACGGTGTGAGCTCTTTTCTGCGTTGGTGGGACGGTGGGTTGCCCAACTGCCTGGGCCCACACCGCCAGGGTTCCCTGCCGAGCTTGCGGGGCGAGGGTGGCGGTGGGGACTAGTTGGGGAGGCGGACCGGCATCACGAGGTAGCGGTAGTCGCCCTGGTCATCGCCGTCGGCGTCAGCCTGGGCCGTGATCATGGCCGGCTTAGGTGCCGTGGTGAAGGAGAAGCGGACGAACTTGGTTTCGATGACGCTCAGGCCCTCAATCAGGTAGTGAGGGTTGAAGGCAACAGTAATTTCGTCGCCCGAAAGCTGGGCTTCCAGTTCCTCGGAGGCCTGGGCGTCTTCACCTGTTCCGGCATCAAGGTGCAGTTGGCCCTCAGTGAATGCGAGGCGGACCGGGGTGTTGCGCTCAGCAACCAGGGAGACACGGCGAACGGCTTCGACAAGTTCCTGAGTCTGGACAGTGGCGTGGATAGGAGTCGAATCCGGAAACAGCGAACGAATTTTGGGGTAGTCGCCGTCAACGAGCAACGAGGTGGTGGTCCGGCCGCCGCTTTCAAAGCCAATGAGCCGGCTGTCGTCAGTGGAGATGGCGAGGTTGATGTCACCGCTGTTACCCAAGGTCTTGGCAACCTCATTGAGCGTTTTGGCTTTGACCAGTGCACTGGTGGAGATGCCCGGAGTGACAGGTTTCCAGGGAAGTTCGCGCATGGCCAGCCGGTAACGGTCAGTTGCCAGCAGCGTGATGAGGTCGTCTTCTATTTCCATCCGGACGCCGGTGAGGATGGGCAGGGTGTCATCCCGGCTGGCGGCGATGATCACCTGGGAAACGGCCTGGGCGAAGGAGTCACCGGCGACCGTACCGCTCAAGGTCGGCAGGGATGGCAAAGCCGGGTATTCAGCTTCCGGCATGGTGGCCAGGTGGAAGCTGCTTCGGCGGCAGGTGAGCGTCACTTTGTTGCCATCGGTTTGTACGTCCACCGGGGCCGAAGGCAAACTGCGGCAGATGTCGGCGAGGAGGCGACCGGAAACCAGGATGGTGCCTTCGGTGCTGATGTCTGCAGGGATCTCAAGCCGCGCGGAGGTTTCGTAGTCAAAGCTGGAGAGGCTGACCGTACCGGATTCAGCCTTGAGGAGAAGCCCGGACAAAACAGGCACGGGCGGCCGGGGAGACAGCGACCGGGCTGTCCAGGTGACGGCTTCTGCCAGGACGTCCCGTTCGACTCTGAACTTCACGGAAGGGTGCCGCCTTTCATTGCTGCTGTCATCTGAACTGCTGACAGCTTAGCCCGAAGACTTGGGATTCTCCCATCCCTGCCCGGCGGCCTGAGGGTGGCAGTCAGCGGTGCCGACCGTTTGGCGGAGCACTGTCCAACCCGCCGGAGCAGCCTGGAAACCTGATTGTTGTTTGAGGGATTTCATTTTCTTGGGATTAGTAGTGTTAATAACCCCTGTGGAAACTGTGGATAACTCGATCTCGCGGTAGGAATCCGGGGTTAAGTCCTGTTCACCCACTGTGGGTGGGCTGTGTTTTAAACAGGCTGTGGATGGGGACAACATTTTTGGCTGATTCGGCCATCCACAGGTCGCTTAAGGGTTTTAAGCCCATTAACCCCGGTTGTCCCCTTAAGTATCCACAGCCTTATCCACATGCACCTGTTAATAAGGTAGGAGTGCAGCTGCTCAGGAGTCGCGCTGCTGCTGTTTGATCCTGTTTGTGAGCTCAGTGACCTGGTTGTAGATCACACGGCGCTCGGCCATGAGTTCGCGGATTTTCCGGTCCGCATGGATCACCGTGGTGTGATCGCGTCCGCCCAACTCCTGCCCAATCTTGGGCAGAGACATGTCAGTGAGTTCCCGGCAGAGGTACATGGCAATCTGACGGGCGGTCACCAGGGTCCGGGTACGGGACTTGCTGCAAAGCTCCTCCATGCTGAGCTTGAAGTAGTCGGCCGTCTGCGTGAGGATCTGCGCGGAGGTGATTTCCTGGGCGCCGTCATCAGTAATCAGGTCCTTCAGCACCATTTCGGCCAACGCCACGTCCACCGCCTGGCGGTTCAGGCTGGCGAATGCCGTCACCCGGATCAGCGCACCCTCGAGCTCGCGGATGTTGCTGGAAATCTTCGAGGCGATGTATTCCAGGGCATCGTCAGGTGCCGACAATCCTTCGCTGAGCGCCTTTTTCCGCAGGATCGCGATGCGGGTTTCCAGTTCGGGCGGCTGGATGTCGGTCAGGAGGCCCCACTCGAAGCGGGATTTCATGCGGTCCTCGAATCCTGCCAACAGCTTGGGAGGCTGGTCCGAGGTGATGACCACTTGCTTGTTGTTGTTGTGCAGCGAGTTGAACGTGTGGAAGAACTCCTCCAGCGTCCGGTCCTTGCCGGCGAGGAACTGGATGTCGTCGATCAGCAGGACGTCCACGTTGCGGTACGTGGTCTTGAAGCTGGCACCCTCGTCGTCCCGGATGGAGTTGATGAAGTCGTTGGTGAACTCTTCGGAGTTGACATAGCGGACGCGGATGCCGCTGTAGAGCCGGCGGGCATAGTGGCCGATTGCGTGCAGCAGGTGGGTTTTGCCAAGCCCGGAGTCGCCGTAGATGAACAGCGGGTTGTAAGCCTTGGCGGGTGCTTCCGCCACCGCAACTGCTGCGGCATGTGCGAAGCGGTTGGAGGAACCAATGACGAAAGTGTCAAAGACGTACTTCGGGTTCAGCCGGCCAAACTCATGTGAGGTGCTGGGCAGCATGGGCTGCGGCTTCTGTTCAATCAGCTGATCAGGCGAATAAGAAGGTTCGACGGCGGGTTCCGGCTCTGCATGGATGGGAACCAAATCGGTGTCCACGTCGATCGCGCAGCGGATGTCCTCCGAGAAGACGTTATGCAGTGCATCGTCAAGGGCGTCCTTGACCTGCGTCTGGAGGACTTCGCGGGTGAGTTCGTTAGGCACGGCTACCAGCAGGGTTGAGCCGATGAGCCCCTGGGCCTGGGCCAGGATGACAAAGCCGCGCTGCCGGGGAGTAACCCGATCGTCTTGTTCCAGGAGGCTGACCACCCGCCGCCACGAACTTCCAACAGTATTGGCGTGGTTGGCTTCGTCAACGGTCAT